>OZ220747.1:0-3643659 GCA_965117015.1 Acidimicrobiales bacterium | reverse complement strand
TTGGCGAATGGTACGGCGTCGAAACTGACATCAGCGGACGCGTAATCGATGTGAACCTTTCTGAGAACCAGTTGCGGGGGACGATACCGGCCGAGTTGGGCAACCTCCCGTACTTGGACTCTCTGCACCTCCGTCACAACGCGCTGAGCGGAGAGATACCAGCTGAACTCGGCCAGCTCTCCTACTTGTTCGTGGTAGACCTATCCAACAACGTGCTGAGCGGAGAGATACCAGCTGAGTTGGGACAACTCTTCGACCTGTTCTATCTTTCATTGGGACAAAACGAGTTGAGCGGTGAGATACCGGCTGAGCTGGGTCAACTATCATACTTGGAGATCTTGTATCTATGGAGCAACGAGTTGAGCGGTGAGATACCGGCTGAGCTGGGCCAACTATCATACTTGAAGGATCTGGAGCTTGGTGGCAATGAGTTGAGCGGTGAGATACCGGCTGAGCTGGGTCAACTCTCCAACTTGGAGACCTTGTATCTATGGGGCAATGAGTTGAGCGGTAAGATACCGGCTGAGCTGGGCCAACTCTCCAACTTGGAGGAGTTGTATCTACAGGCCAACGAGTTGAGCGGTGAGATACCGGCTGAGCTAGGTCAACTCTCCTCCCTAGAAACGTTGGATCTACAGGTCAACGAGTTGAGCGGTGAGATACCAGCGGAGCTGGGTCAACTCTCCAACTTGGAAGATCTGAACCTTGGTGACAACGAGTTGAGCGGTGAGATACCGGCTGCGCTGGGCCAACTCTCCAACTTGGAACGGCTGTACCTCGGTTACGAGAACGCGCTGACCGGGTGCGTGCCAGACGCGTTGAGAGATGTAGAGGTGAACGACTTCGACGAGTTGGGCCTGCCGTTCTGCTGAAGCTCACGACGGCTGAATGCCGCCGCTGAGTTGTGCCTCAGATTCAGTGTTGGCTTTCCCCAATAGCCCTTACGACCAATGGCACGGGGCTTGGCCCTAGGCCGGACTCGCTCGCTGGCTGGCAGGAGGATTGCCTTGCGCGCGGTGAACCGTACGTCAGAGAGTGCTGAAGACTGCGAACACTCTGCCGTAGTCGACTGTGAGATTCAAGCCAGCCAAGCCGACCCAGATGATCACCGATACTGATCCCATTGCCGCCGTTGCCCATCCCCAAGTCTTCGCCTTCGCGACTAGCTGTTCTGCGTCGCTAGCACGCCCGCTCTCGATTCGGGCGCGATGCAGCGCGACATAAGCGATGGAAATGGCACCGGTGGGTAGGCAGCAGATGACGGTTACGATCACAGCTCCCCAGACGTAGGACAAGGGATGGAATCCGCCGACGTGCAGCACATACTCATGGAACATCTTGAGTAGCGTAATCAAGGCCACAACTGTCGCTAACCGCCGACAGCTGTCAATCTCGATCTTCTCGAACCACTTCAGGGTTGATAGATGGAAAAGATAGAATAGTTCAAAAACATTCGGAAAGGCAAAGAGAACCCAACGAGACTCTGTCAATACGAGTACTAGTACTCCCATGAGCCTAAGTGCGAACAGGATCACGCTGGCCCGTCGTGCAAGTGTATTCGTCCAGTACAACGATACCGACACCGCGAATCCCAGCATGTAGATATCTAGTAGCTTGTCTATGGGTGTATAGTGTGACCAAGTCCCTGATTGCATCACTGCAACTATCACTACATCTAGGTAGTCGGCCAGAATCGAAACAAGCATACCGCCGAGCGGCCAACGCAAGATGAGCACCGGGGCGATAGTACGTATTATGATCGCAGTAACCGGCCCTGTATCCGAGATTCCAGGCAGCATGCTCAGCACAATATACAGCCTCCCTGCTAGTATTAGAATAGGACGCAGCACATTCGCCAGAATGAAAGGAGGTCGAGCGTGAGACAATCCTGGTCTAAGCGAGTAGCTTCGCTGGCAGCAGTCTGGGTAGCGATATTGCTAGTGGCGACTGCCTTTGCCTTCAGCGGATGTGACTCCAGCGGCGGAGGGAGCGACTACAGCTCCAGCAGCCCAGGGAGCAGCTACTGACGGCAGGCAGAGCCCCGACTTTCCCCTCACCATTCAGGAACCGCTCTCGCCCCATTCGAGACTTGTTGCTTGTGGGCGAACTGGTCTTAGCAGAGGTGTATCAGGCCTTGACGATGTGGGTGTCGCGCCAGGCCGACGGCCTCCAGCCGGGCGGGCCTCCGTTGTCGGCTCGGACGACCTTGATGCCGGTGGCGATCCTGCCGAGGGTCTGCCCCTTCAGCGCAAAGAACACCAGGTGGTAGAGGGGGCCGAGGAATATGACTATCAGGGGCGTGAAGAAGAAGACGGCAAGCCACCGGAAGGCCACACTGTCGAGGGAGAGGAAGCCGGTATCAATCTCGCCGAACGGATTGATCCAGATGATCGCGATGAGAAGGCACCCGCCATACACGATGACCCAGTCAAGGATGCTGGCTCTGCGCCGGGCGCCGGGGCTTGCCAACTCAACGCGGTCACCGGTGCCGAGAGTGGCCCACCCGGTCACGGACTGCGGGTCGTGCGGCGGTGAATCCGGGAGCGGGAGCGGTGGGGACCAGTCTGAGTCGTCGGCAGGGGGCGGGGGTATTTCGGACATAGATACTCCTTGGCTCTGACAGGCGCTTAGGCAGTGAACGAGGGCGGCGCAGCGAGCACGAGATACAGTTTGCTACATATCAAACTGCCATATGAAGTTCATCGAGACTACCGCTATGGCCGGAGCGGGTTTCCCGAATGTCAGTCGGCCGACGGGCGGGCCGGGTCCTGGCACCGCGCGCACTTCGCTGGCTGCCAGCCGGCGTCTGGGCTGGAAGCTGGTGATTGTTGTCGTCGTCGTCCTCTCCGTCATGGCCAGCGGCGTCCACGCCGCTGCTCAGAGCACCGAAACAGTCTGCAGTGCCGGGCTGGTGGTCGAGCCGGGCGAGAGCTGCACCTATCCGGGGACCACCGTCGAGTTCTCGGTCGACTCCTCAGGGCGCGGTCGCTTCCTCATCCTCAGCAGCGAGAGCAGCATCGAACTTAAGAACTTCACCATCAACGGCGTGGTCTACAACCTCGTGGCGAAGGCACAGGCGGACGGAACCTGGCTCATCGAGACCGTAGGCGATTCAACGGCATCGACACCAACGTCAACCACGACACCAACGTCAACCACGACACCAACATCAACCACGACACCCACGTCGACCCCGAACGCGGGCCAGGTTCCTGGGGCTCCTGGCAATCAGCGTTATGAGTTTGACGGTTCGGCGATTGTGCTTCGTTGGGATGCTTCGGCGGGCGCGGATTCCTACACCGTCTACTACGACGATTTCTTCGGTTCGGCCTGCCGGCTGAGGCGTGGTTTGACGGGCGATTGTGCTTCGTTGGGATGCTTCGGCGGGCGCGGATTCCTACACCGTCTACTACGACGATTTCTTCGGTTCGGCCTGGGGTGTGAGCTTCTGTGAGGAGCTCGCCGCCGGTGTGGCGGGCACCAGTTACACCCACGCCAGCCCCGACGACGACGACAACTACTACTGGGTGGTGGCCTGCAACAGCTTCGGCTGCTCGGCCATCGACAGCGCCAACCCCGCTCAGCTCGGCGGTGCTCCTCCTGGGGCTCCTGGCAATCAGCGTTATGAGTTTGACGGTTCGGCGATTGTGCTTCGTTGGGATGCTTCGGCGGGCGCGGATTCCTACACCGTCTACTACGACGATTTCTTCGGTTCGGCCTGCCGGCTGAGGCGTGGGGGTGTGAGCTTCTGTGAGGAGCTCGCCGCCGGTGTGGCGGGCACCAGTTACACCCACGCCAGCCCCGACGACGACGACAACTACTACTGGGTGGTGGCCTGCAACAGCTTCGGCTGCTCGGCCATCGACAGCGCCAACCCCGCTCAGCTCGGCGGTGCTCCTCCTGGGGCTCCTGGCAATCAGCGTTATGAGTTTGACGGTTCGGCGATTGTGCTTCGTTGGGATGCTTCGGCGGGCGCGGATTCCTACACCGTCTACTACGACGATTTCTTCGGTTCGGCCTGCCGGCTGAGGCGTGGGGGTGTGAGTTTCTGTGAGGAGCTCGCCGCCGGTGTGGCGGGCACCAGTTACACCCACGCCAGCCCCGACGACGACGACAACTACTACTGGGTGGTGGCCTGCAACAGCTTCGGCTGCTCGGAGATCGACAGCGCCAACCCCGCTCAGCTCGGCGGTGCTCCTCCTGGGGCTCCTGGCAATCAGCGTTATGAGTTTGACGGTTCGGCGATTGTGCTTCGTTGGGATGCTTCGGCGGGCGCGGATTCCTACACCGTCTACTACGACGATTTCTTTGGTTCGGCCTGCCGGCTGAGGCGTGGGGGTGTGAGTTTCTGTGAGGAGCTCGCCGCCGGTGTGACGGGCACCAGTTACACCCACGCCAGCCCCGACGACGACAACTTCTACTGGGTGGTGGCCTGCAACAGCTTCGGCTGCTCGGCCATCGACAGCGCCAACCCCGCTCAGCTCGGCGGTGCTCCTCCTGGGGCTCCTGGCAATCAGCGTTATGAGTTTGACGGTTCGGCGATTGTGCTTCGTTGGGATGCTTCGGCGGGCGCGGATTCCTACACCGTCTACTACGACGATTTCTTCGGTTCGGCCTGCCGGCTGAGGCGTGGGGGTGTGAGCTTCTGTGAGGAGCTCGCCGCCGGTGTGGCGGGCACCAGTTACACCCACGCCAGCCCCGACGACGACGACGACAACTACTACTGGGTGGTGGCCTGCAACAGCTTCGGCTGCTCGGCCATCGACAGCAGCGCCCCTGCCGAACTGATCGGCTCAGCACCGACGACCTCGCCCCCGGCTCACACCGGGAACCTCGAGGAGGAGAGGGAGCGCATCCCAGGGCCGCCGGTGGGCGCGGCGCCTGTCCCTGATCTGGTGGTGGGCACGCCGACCGTGAGCAGCGCCAGCCCGCTCGCAGGATCATCCTTTACGCTGGGCGCGACCGCCCGCAACGACGGCAACGGTGCATCTGGCTCGACCATCCTGCGCTTCTATCGCTCTAGCAACCCGTCGATCACCTCGGCCGACACGGCTGTGGGCAGCGATCCGGTGCCTGGTCTGAGCGCATCGGAGAGCGCGGGAGCTTCGGTGGGCCTGACCGCGCCGGCCACGCCGGGGACTTACTACTACGGGGCGTGCGTGGACTCGGTGTCTGGTGAGGCGGACACGACCAACAACTGCTCGTCCGCGGTCGCGGTCACGGCAGGCGCGGCGCCCGCCCCCGGACTGGTCGTGGACCGGCCTGCGGTGAGCGAGTTCGCACCTGCCGCAGGATCATCCCTCTCGTTGAGCGCGACCGTCCGCAACCAGGGCAACGGTGCATCTGGCTCGACCATCCTGCGCTTCTATCGCTCTAGCGACCCGTCGATCACCTCGGCTGACACGGCTGTGGGCAGCGATCCGGTGCCTGGTCTGAGCGCATCGGAGAGCGCGGGCGGTTCGGTGGGCCTGACCGCGCCGGCCACGCCGGGGACTTACTACTACGGGGCGTGCGTGGACTCGGTGTCTGGTGAGGCGGACACGACCAACAACTGCTCGTCCGCGGTCGCGGTCACGGCAGGCGCGGCGCCCGCCCCCGGACTGGTCGTGGACCGGCCTGCGGTGAGCGAGTTCGCACCTGCCGCAGGATCATCCCTCTCGTTGAGCGCGACCGTCCGCAACCAGGGCAACGGTGCATCTGGCTCGACCATCCTGCGCTTCTATCGCTCTAGCGACCCGTCGATCACCTCGGCTGACACGGCTGTGGGCAGCGATCCGGTGCCTGGTCTGAGCGCATCGGAGAGCGCGGGCGGTTCGGTGGGCCTGACCGCGCCGGCCACGCCGGGGACTTACTACTACGGGGCGTGCGTGGACTCGGTGTCTGGTGAGGCGGACACGACCAACAACTGCTCGTCCGCGGTGACCGTGACGGTCGGCATGGCGCCCGTCCCTGATCTGGTGGTGGGCACGCCGACCGTGAGCAGCGCCGCCCTGCTTGCCGGAGCGCCCCTCACGTTGAGCGCGACCGTCCGCAACCAGGGCAACGGTGCATCTGGCTCGACCATCCTGCGCTTTTATCGCTCTAGCGACCCGTCGATCACCTCGGCTGACACGGCTGTGGGCAGCGATCCGGTGCCTGGTCTGAGCGCATCGGAGAGCGCGGGAGCTTCGGTGGGCCTGACCGCGCCGGCCACGCCGGGGACTTACTACTACGGGGCGTGCGTGGACTCGGTGTCTGGTGAGGCGGACACGACCAACAACTGCTCGTCCGCGGTGACCGTGACGGCGGGCGCGGCGCCCGTCCCTGATCTGGTGGTGGGCACGCCGACCGTGAGCAGCGCCAGCCCGCTCGCAGGATCATCCTTTACGCTGGGCGCGACCGTCCGCAACGACGGCAACGGTGCATCTGGCTCGACCATCCTGCGCTTTTATCGCTCTAGCGACCCGTTGATCACCTCGGCCGACACGGCTGTGGGCAGCGATCCGGTGCCTGGTTTGAGCGCATCGGAGAGCGCGGGAGCTTCGGTGGGCCTGACCGCGCCGGCCACGCCGGGGACTTACTACTACGGGGCTTGCGTGGACTCGGTGTCTGGTGAGGCGGACACGACCAACAACTGCTCGTCCGCGGTGACCGTGACGGTGGGCATGGCGCCCGCCCCCGCCCTGGTCGTGGACCCGCCGACGGTCAGCGAGAGCGCTCCAGTCACGCGAGAACCCCTCACGCTGAACGCCACCGTGCGAAACCAGGGCGACGGCTCATCGAGTCCCACCACCCTGCGCTACTACGAATCCAGCGACTCGACGATCACCATCTTCGACAGGATCCTGGCCACCGACTCAGTGCCCGGTCTCAGCGCATCGCAGAGCGCCAGCAACTCGACGCCCCCGCTGGCCGCGCCGGCTACGCCGGGGACTTACTACTACGGGGCGTGCGTGGACTCGGTGTCCGGTGAGGCGGACACGACCAACAACTGCTCGTCCGCGGTCGCGGTCACGGTGACGGCAGGCGACGTACCCGCTGCCGACGTGGTGGTGGATGCGCCCACGGTCAGCGAGAGAGCTCCGGCTCAGGGAACATCCTTGACGTTGAGCGCCGACGTGCGAAACCAGGGCGACGGCTCATCGAGCCCCACCACGCTGCGCTACTACCGGTCCGGCGATTCGACGATCACCACCGCCGACACGGCTGTGGGCAGCGATCCGGTGCCTGGTCTGAGCGCATCGGAGAGCGCGGGCGCTTCGGTGGGCCTGACCGCGCCGGCCACGCCGGGGACGTACTACTACGGGGCTTGCGTGGACTCGGTGTCTGGTGAGGCGGACACGACCAACAACTGCTCGTCCGCGGTCGCGGTCACGGTGACGGCAGGCGCGGCACCCTCCCCCGACCTCGTGGTGGATGCGCCGACGGTGAGCACCGCCACCCCGAGGGCTGGAGCGTCCTTCACGCTGAGCGCCACCGTGCGCAACCAGGGCAACGGCTCATCCAGCCCCACCAACCTGCACTTCCACTACGAGGCAGCCTTGCTCTTCTCGACGATGGCCGAGACGGCCGCGGGCAGCGACCCGGTGTCCGGTCTCAGCGCATCGCAGAGCGCATCAGGGTCGGTGAGCCTGATCGTGCCGGCTACTCCGGGGACGTACTACTACGGAGCCTGCGTGGACGCGGTGCCCGGTGAGGCGGACACCGCCAACAACTGCTCGTCCATAGTCGAGATCCGGGTTGCCCCCGACCTGGTGGTCG
This sequence comes from Acidimicrobiales bacterium, assembly GCA_965117015.1. GTDB lineage: Bacteria > Actinomycetota > Acidimicrobiia > Acidimicrobiales > Aldehydirespiratoraceae > Aldehydirespirator. The sequence continues at coordinate 3,635,919 of OZ220747.1, read as the reverse complement.
AAGCGCCCACGGTCAGCAGCAGCGCTCCGGCCGCGGGAGCGTCCTTCACGCTGAGCGCCACGGTCCGCAACGTGGGCAACGGCCATTCCTGGTCCACCACCGTGCGCTACTACCGGTCCAGCGACCCCACGATCACTACCGCCGACGCGGCCGTAGGCAGCGACCCGGTGCCCTATCTCGACGCCCTACGGAGCGCACGCGGGTCGATCGGCCTGATCGCGCCGGCTACGCCGGGGACGTACTACTACGGGGCGTGCGTGGATACCGACGGCACCGAGTCCGACACCACCAACAACTGCTCATCGGCGGTCGCGGTCACGGTCGCCCCGGACCTGGTGGTGGACGCGCCCACGGTCAGCGAGATTGCCCAGGCCGCGGGAGCGAACCTCGCGCTGAGCGCCACGGTCCGTAACGAGGGCAACAGCGCATCCGGCTCCAGCACCCTGCGCTTCTACCGGTCGAGCGACTCGACGATCACAACCGCCGACACGGCCGTCGGTGCCGACCCGGTGTCCGGTCTCGACGCCTCGCAGAGCGCAGACGGGTCGGTGAGTCTGGCCGCGCCGTCCACCCCGGGGCCGCATTACTACGGGGCGTGCGTGGATTCGGTGTCCGGTGAGGCGGACACGACCAACAACTGCTCGGTGGCCGTCGCACTGGGCCCGGATCTCGTACTCGACACGCCTGAGGTCAGTACGAACACCCAGACGGTCGGAAAGCAGTTCCGCGTGGTCGTCGCCGTCCGCAACCAGGGAAATGCCGCCTCCGCATCGGCCATGCTGAGCTTCTATCGCTCGACCGACTCGACCATCACCAGCAGTGACGAGCGGATCGACTCCCGCACCGTCAGCGCGCTCAATGCCTCGGAAACCGCCTACCTGTACAGCGATCCACGAGCGCCGTCCACGCCCGGCACGTACTACTACGGGGCCTGCGTGGTTTCGACGGGCGACGACTCCGATACGGCGAACAACTGCTCGCCCGCTCTAGCCATCGTAGCGGGTCGGCCCGATCTGGTGCTCGACACGCTTACGGTCAGTCCGGGCAGCCCGGAAACGGGTTCTGACTTCGAGTTGCACATCGACGCCCTGCACAATCAAGGCAACAGTTGGTCAGGGTTCACCACCATGCGGGTCTACCTCTCGGGAGATGCTCTCGTTACAAGCACCGACACGGAGTTGGCGTATGACCTGATGGCTCCACTGGAGCCGTATAGCAGCCGTGACATTGGAACGGTCGGTCCGCTCGAGGCGCCGTCAACACCCGGGACGTACTACTACGGGGTGTGCGTGGACGGGGTGTCCGGCGAGGCGGACACGACCAACAACTGCTCGGTGGTGGCGGTGACCGTCAGACTTCCCGATCTCCTGATCCTCTTGCCTACCGTCAGCGACAGCACCCCGGCCACTGGAGAGGGGTTCACGCTCAAGGCCACCCTCGTCAACCGCGGCAGTTCACACTCTCAGGCCGCCAGCCTCGAGTACTACCGCTCCATCGACGAGACAATTACCACGGCGGATACGTGGGTGGGTAGCGGAAGAGTGAACGGTCTGGAACCGCACGCGATCAGCCACCAGGACATCACGCTGACCGCGCCGTCCACATCCGGGACGTACTACTACGGGGTCTGCACGAGGGTGGGCACCGCGTACTACTGCACAGAATCCGTGGCGGTCACCGCCGGCGATGCACAGCCCTCGCCTCTCATCCTCAGGACCGAGTGTTTCGTGTTCCAGAAACAGGACTTTGTCCGGTTCACAGTGACCGCGAGGGTGCCATTGACCGATCTTGTCGTCAGTACGTACAGGGTTGACGGAAGAAGCAACACCAGGCACCTAGTCGAACGGGTGGAAGTCGGCGACCTCGCGGCGGATAGCTCCCACACTGAACTCACGTCGAAGTCCTTCCAGCCACACCTGCAACGACACCTCACTACCTGCACGGCACGTGTGGAAGGCTACGCATCAGTCCGGCCGAGCTTCGACCCGACCGCACAGATAATCGGCGACCCTCAACCGCAAACTCCTGCCGATCAACCTTCGGTCGAGCCGACTCGCTTTCAGCCTTTGTATGAAAACACCTTCCAACTGTTTGTCGACTTACAGTACAGTGTCGAGAGCAACCGCCAGTACATAACTTGTGGTCTCGGCCAGGCCCGCCCGTGCCCGTTTCACGATCACATTTCATGGTGGTCCTCGTTGCCGCCTCACCTTCAGCGTTGTGCCTTCGTGGTCTGCGACCTAAGAGCGCCGGAGTGGCGGGAATAGCAGGCTGCCGAACTTTAGAATTCCACCGTTGTGGGAGCCGATGCGCCTGCTGGTCCGGAACACCGTGCTTGCTCGCCTGCGCGCCGCCCGGGCCCGCCTCTAGTCCCGTCCGTCTCGAAATCGATGCCGGTAGTGGTCCGCTAGGGGCCGACTTGCCATCAGTCTCCTAGTGTCAGCGCTCTGGCTGGGTCGGGCGGCCGCTTACGAGGTCGTGCCCGGCCATGTAGTCGCGGATGTCCGCGACCTTGCGCCTGACGCTGCTCACGACGCTCGCCTCTCCCGTCGTTGCAGCCAGCGCAGCGGCGGCGCGCTCGGCGGTGGTGCAGGCGATCTCCACTAGACGCACGGCCACGTCGGGGGTCAGGGCCGCGGTCTCCTCCTCGTGTTCGGAGCCGTACACGCCCGCGCTGCGCCACACCGTGATGCCGGGCGGCGGCACCGGCGCGAGAAGCGCCCGGATCTCGCTGCGGTGCGGTTCGGCGAGCCCGCCGGCGAGCAGCTCGACATCGTGGGTCCAGCGGTCGAGCGGCGCTCCGGGCGCTATGTGGAGCATCGACTTGAGGGCCGTCTCGATGATGGCTTGCACGGAGGCGCAGCACTGCACCATCCTCGCCTCCAACACGGCGGTGTAGTCGTCGTAGCGAGCCTCGTCGAGGGACAGCACCTCGGACCGGTAGGGGGCGAGCTCGCCTTCGAGGGCAATGAGCGCCCTCAGTGTGTCCTTCAGCCGAGCCGCAGACTCGTGCACGTCGCTTGCCGGCAAGCCGATCTCCTTCTCCCAGGACACGTCACCTGGCGGCGTGTCGGTCAAAGGCACCGCGTGAGCGGCGATGCGACGCTCGAATGATGTGAGCACCTGCTCGGTTCGAACCCGCCACTCCGGGCGGTCGGTCACGTGCACGTCGACCCGGTGGCCCGAGGCGGCTCGCGCCAGGCCGGCCAGCTCGAGCCGCCTGCTGCGGCGCTGGGCGTAGTCGAGATCGTCGAACACGGCGACAAGATCGATGTCGCTGCCCTCGCCGGCCTCGCCCCGCGCGAGCGATCCGAACAGGAGCACACGCGCCGCGCCGGCCTGCGCCAGCGCATCAGCCGCTCGCTGAGCATCGGCCTTGCACGGTGTCTGCAACATCATTTCGATCATAACAGTGAATATACAAGCCTTGCAATGGTTGCATACTGGATGCCGGACCCTATCGTGGCGGGTGCTCGCGGCTTGGTCTTGGTGAAGCGGCCGCTGCGGGCCTGGGCCGCGACTGCGGTCGGCGCTTCCCCGCAAGGCCTCTACCCGGGGAGCGCCCCATGTGGTGCCCATGTCTTCTTTGCAGATTCCTGGCGCGCCGGCACCGGCGCGCCGCGTGGCTTCTCTTCGTGCCGACCGTGACCATGGCCCTGGTCGCGACGATGCCGCCCGCTGCGGCCGCTGCCGCGACGCACCACGAGCGGCCGGTGTTCCGCCCGCCGGTGGACGCGCCGGTGGCCGATCCGTTCCGCCCGCCGGAGGATCCCTACGGTCCGGGCAACCGCGGCATCGAGTACGACACCGAGCCCGGAGACGTGGTGCGGGCCGCAGCCTCCGGCACCGTCGTGTTCGCGGGCGCGGTGGCCGGAAACCTCCACGTGACCGTCGACCACGGCGGAGGGCTGGTCAGCTCGTACTCGTACCTCCAGCGCCTCAGCGTGCGGGTCGGCACCGCCCTCGATCAGGGCGCAGTGATCGGCGTCGCCGGTGAGCGGCTGCACTTCAGCGTGCGGCTGGAAGGGGCCTACAGCGACCCGGCCGGCTTCGTCGGTGTGCGCCGGGTGAGGGTGCGGCTCGTGCCGCTGCGGTCGGCGCGGTCGGCCTGCGGTCCTCGTACACTGCTGCGTTGGCCCCTAGGGGCTCGACGGTGTCGAACGGCGCCGCCGAATCATTTCGCAACCCGCGCCTTCACCCGGTCGCTCAGGCGTCCGGCGCGGGCCACGTAGAACCGGGAGAGCAAACAAGCATGGCCGTCGTCACCATGAAGCAACTGCTGGAGGCCGGGGTTCAGTTCGGCCACCAGACCCGCCGGTGGAACCCGAAGATGAAGCGGTTCATACACGGCGACAAGGCAGGCATCCACATAGTCGACCTCCGCCAGACCTTGGCCCATCTCGAGCGGGCCTATGTCTTCGTTCGGGACCTCGTCGCCGACGGCGGCACGGTCCTGTTCATCGGCACCAAGAAGCAGGCCCAGGACTCGGTGCAGTCCTTCGCGGAGCGCTGCAACATGCCCTACGTCAACGAGCGGTGGCAGGGCGGGATGCTCACCAACTTCCACACCATCGCCAAGCGCATCGGCAAGATGAAGCAGTACCAGCGCATGCGCGACTCGGGCGAATTCGAGGCCATGCCCAAGAAGGAGGCGCTGCTGCTCGAGCGGGAGTTGACCAAGCTGGAGCGCAACCTGGGCGGCATCCGCGACATGGAGGAGCCGCCAGGGGCGGTGTTCATCCTCGACACCAAGAAGGAGTACATCGCGGTCACCGAGGCCCGCAAGCTGGGTGTGCCCATCGTCGCGGTGGTCGACACCAACTGCGATCCCGACCTCGTGGACTACGCCATTCCCGGCAACGACGACGCCATCAGGTCCGGGCGGCTAATGGCTCGCGTGATCTCCGACGCCGTGCTGGAGGGCCGGTTCATCCATTCGAAGCGCTCCGAGGCCACCACGACCGCTCGCGACGCCCTTACGGAGGCCGAGGTCGCCGAGCAGCAGGCTCTGGCCCGGGCGGAGGCGGCGGCCGAGGCGGCCGAGCGCGAGGCTCGCGTGGCCAAGGCCAAGGCCGAGGCGGTCGCCGCTGAGGACGCGGGCTCCGAAGCCGTCGCCGACGACGCTGCCGAGGCCGAGTCGCAGGCTGCTGCTGCTGACGCCGAGTCTGAGTCGCAGGCTGCTGCTGCTGACGCCGAGTCTGAGTCGCAGGCTGCTGCTGCTGACGCCGAGTCTGAGTCGCAGGCCGCTGCTGCTGACGCCGAGTCTGAGTCGCAGGCTGCTGCTGCGGATGTCGAGGCCGAGGACGGCGATGCGGCTGCCGGCGCTGACGCGACGGACGAGGAGAACTGAGATGGCGGTCAGCGCCAAGGACGTGAAGGCACTGCGCGACGTCACCGGCGCGGGGATGATGGATGCCAAGAAGGCCCTGACCTCGGCCGGCGGCGACATGGAGACGGCCCGCCAGATCCTTCGGGAGCAGGGCTTGGCCAAGGCCGATGCTCGGAGCGGCCGGGACAACGATCAGGGCGCCATCGCAGTCGCCGGCGACGGCAAGGCCGCCGCAGTCGTTCAACTCAAGTGCGAGACCGACTTCTCGGCCAAGAACGCGGGCTTCACCTCTCTGGTGCAGACCCTCGCGGATACCGTGCTCTCCGACGGTCCCGGAGCGGTCGACGCCCACGCAGCCGGGATCGAGGACCTCAAGCTGGTCCTGAAGGAGAACATCGAGGTCGGTGTGGTCGAGCACATTCAGGCCGCCGACGGCAACGTTCTCGACTCGTACCTTCACCGTCAGGACGGGCGGGGCGTGAACGCGGTCGTCGTGGAGGGCAGCGGGGTGGGCACCGAAGCGCTGCACCAGGTGGCCCTGCACATCGCCTTCGCCAAGCCCCAGTTCCTGAGCGCGAGCGAGATCCCGGCCGCCGAGATCGAGCGGGAGAGAGCCGCGCTGCTGGAGATCACCAAGGCCGAGGGCAAGCCCGAGCCCGCGTGGGACAAGATCGTGGACGGCAGGATGCGGGGCTGGTACGCAGAGCGTGTGCTGCTCGAGCAGGGGCTTCACGGCGAGAAGACCGCGGTGAAGGACAGCATCGGCGGCGGATCCATCGTCCGTTTCGTGCAGGTGCTGATCGGCGACTGATCATGAACAGCTCCGCCGGTACCGCCAACGCACCAGCACGGCGGCCGGCTCGCTGGCACCGGGTGCTGCTCAAGCTCTCGGGTGAGGCCTTCGCAGGGGGATCGGAGGGCGGCATCGACGGCGACACCGTCCGGCGCATCGCCGCGGGCATCGCCGAGGCTCGCGGCGTGTTCGACATCGAGATCGCAGTCGTGGTGGGGGGTGGGAACCTGTGGCGGGGCACCCAGGGCGCGGGCGCGGGCATGGACCGGGCCCAGGCCGACTACATGGGGATGCTGGCCACGGTGATGAACGCCCTGGCCCTCCAGGACACCCTCGAGCAACTGGATCAGCCCACGCGGGTGCAGACCGCCATCCACATGGCGCAGATCGCCGAGCCGTACATCCGGCGGCGGGCGATCCGCCACCTCGAGAAGGGCCGGGTGGTCATCTTCGCCGGCGGCACCGGCAACCCCTTCTTCACCACCGACACCACCGCCGCGCTCAGGGCCGCCGAAGTGGAGGCCGAAGTGGTGCTCAAGGGCACGCACGGCGGGGTCGACGGCATCTATACCGCCGATCCCGGAGTCGATTCGGGAGCCGTCCGGCTGGAGCGTGTCACCTACCTCGAAGTGCTCAACCGGGGACTCGAGGTGATGGATTCCACCGCCATCACCCTGTGCATGGACAACCGCCTTCCGATCGTGGTCTTCAACCTGATGCAGCCGGGCAACCTGCAATCCCTCCTCGACGGCTCTCGGGTAGGTACGCTCGTTGCACAGGAGGAGCGCGGCCATTGAGCGAGGAGCTGATCGGCATGGTGCTCGCAGACGCTGGCGAGCGAATGGATGAAGCCGTCGCCGCGGCCCGGCGCGAGTTCTCCACGGTGCGCACGGGCCGGGCCAGCTCGGCGCTGCTGGAGCGGGTGCCGGTGGAGGCTTACGGCGTCACGATGGCGATGCGGGAGCTGGTCAGCTTCGCCATCCCCGAGGCCAGTCAACTGATCGTCACCCCTCATGATCCCGCCAACATCACTGCGGTGGAGCGGGCCATCCAGCAGGCCCAGCTCGGGCTGGTCCCCAGCAGCGACGGGCGAGTCATCCGCCTGTCGTTCCCGCCGCTCACCGAGGAGCGACGCCGGGAACTGGCCAGGCTCGTGGGGTCGATGGCCGAGGACTCCCGGAACCGGGTGCGCGGCCTGCGCCGCCAGGCCCGCAAGGACCTTGAGGGGATCGAGAAGGAGGGCGGAGTCTCTGCCGACTCGGTGGCGCGCGCCGGCGAGCAGCTCGACGGCATCACCCGCGCCCACGAGCAGCAGATCGACGAGGCCTTGGCCAGCAAAGAGGACGAACTGCTCGAGGTGTGAGACGGGCAGCGCTCGGGTCCCTGACCCGGCGAGTGAAAGGAGCGGTGTGGTGAGCGACCGGGACGAATTCGGAGAACTCGGCTCTGCCGATGCCGATGAACTCGACGACGATGCGGGCGTCGTGGCCGGGCGGTCGGTGTTCGGCGATGAGGATGAGCCTGCCTGGGGCGAGGCGGGGGCTACAGGATCGTCGCAGCCGACGGGATCCGAGCCAAGGCTCCAGGAAGCCGATCCCCAGGAGATGGGGGTGTGGACCGACCACACCTCCGCACCCCAGTGGGACGAGTCCGAGGACACCTTGCCTCCCATGGAGCCGAGTGAGCCGGTCGGCACGGTCATCGGTGAGGAGGACTTCTTCGGCTACGACGACCAGGCGGTGTACGGCGGGGTGACCGCCACCGGCCCGACCCCGGCGGTGTCGTCCGATCGGGACATGCCGATGGCGGTCCTCGTGGGCGTCTTCCTCTCGGCTGTGATCCTCGTGGCCCTGCAGGTCGGTCCGGCGTTGGCGCTGGTGGTGGCAACCGTGGTGCTCGGTCTGGCGGCTGTGGAGTTCCTGAGCGCGGTTCGGGTGGCCGGATACCAGCCGGCCGTGGTCCTGGGATTGGCCGGGGTGGTGACCACGCCCCTTGCCGCCTACTGGCGGGGCATGGACGGGATCGTGGTCGTGCTGGTGCTCACGGTGGTGTTCGGGACGTTGTGGTACCTGACCGGCGTGGGCGTCGAGGGGCCGATGCGAGGCCTGGCGGTGACGGTCCTCGCCGTGGCCTACATAGGCGTTCTGGGTGCTCACGCAGCCCTGATGCTGCAGATCCCGATCCACGGGACCGGGCTTCTCACCGCGGCCATCGTCCTGACGGTCGCCCATGATGTGAGCGCGATGGCGATCGGCAGGGCCGCGGGCCGCACCCCGCTGTCGAGGGCGAGCCCCAACAAGACGCTTGAGGGGCTGCTCGGCGGAGCCGTCGTGACCGTCGCGGTCGGCGTTGTCATGGGGCTGGTCGGCATGCCCGCGCCCGTCGCGGAGGCCCCCGGGAGCTTCTGGACCGCGGTACTGCTGTCGGTGGTGGTGGCGGTGGCCGCGCCCATCGGTGACCTGGCCGAGTCCATGCTCAAGCGCGACCTCGACATCAAGGACATGGGTTCGCTGCTTCCCGGCCACGGCGGGATCCTCGACCGGTTCGACGCGATGCTGTTCTCGCTGCCGGCCACGTACTACGTGGCGTTGATGACCGGAGTTATCTGAGAGCGCAGCTCCCGCTCTTGTTCGCTGCGCTCACGGGCCGCTCGGGCCACGGCCTCGCCCGTATGGGCCGGGTAGGCCCGCCTATTCGCTCGGCCTCTGAGCGGCTCCGAACGATCGGGGTAATCTGAGCTTGGTGTCATCGGTTGCCATTCTCGGCTCGACCGGATCGATCGGAACCCAAACGCTCGACATCGTCCAGGCCCGACCCGACGAGTACCGGGTGGCTGCCCTGGGTGCGGCCCGCTCGGTGGATCTCCTGGCAGAGCAGGCGCAGCGCTTCCGTCCGGACATTGTGGCCATTGCCGACGCCTCGCGGGCTGCCGCCCTGGCCGAGCGGCTGCCCGACACCGTGGAGCTGCTCGCCGGCTCCGACGCCATGGCCGCCGCGGCCTCGGTGGCCGACACCGTCATCAACGGCGTGGTCGGGTTCGCCGGGCTGCCGGTCACCCTGGCCGCCCTGGAATCCGGAAAACGGCTGGGACTGGCCAACAAGGAGTCGTTGATCGCGGCCGCTCCGGTGGTGCAGCGGGCTCGGGCCACTGCCGGCGCGGCGATCATCCCGGTCGACTCGGAGCATTGTGCCGTTCACCAGTGCCTGAGGGCCAACGACCACCCCGAGGCGGTCTCGTCGATCGTGCTGACCGCGAGCGGCGGACCCTTCAGAGGCCGCAGCCGGGCCGAACTGGAGGAGGTCAGCGTCGACGACGCCCTGGCCCACCCCACCTGGCAGATGGGCCCCAAGATCACCATCGACTCCAGCACGCTCATGAACAAGGGCCTGGAGGTGATCGAGGCGCACGAGCTCTTCGGGATCGCCTACGACCAGATCGAGATCGTCGTGCATCCCCAGTCCATCGTCCATTCGATGGTCACCTACTGCGACGGCGCGACCGTGGCCCAGCTCTCGAAGCCCGACATGAGGCTCTGCATCGGGTATGCGCTGGCCTACCCCGATCGCCTCGACCTTGCCTACGGTGCCATCGACTGGGCTGAGCTGGGCCGCCTGGACTTCGAACCGCCCGACCGGGATGCCTTCGGCTGCATCGACTTGGCCTACGAGGCCGGCCGTGCCTCGGAGACCGCGCCGGCGTGGCTCAACGCGGCCAACGAGGTGGCGGTGCAGGCCTTCCTCGACGGGCGGATCCGTTGGGTTGACATCGCGCACCTGCTGGAGGAGGCGCTGGGGTTGTGGCCCGGCACGAAGGCCGATGACGTCGAAGCGGTGCTGGCTGCAGACGGCGAGGCCCGTCGAGTCGCGGGAAGCATCGTCCGGCGGCGCGAGGCCGCCTGAGAGGCACTCATGAGCCAGAGCCTTTCCGCCCGGCCTCTGGGCGATCACACCCGCCTCGCCGTCCTCGTGGCGCTCCTCGTGCTCCTCGGCGTCTTCGCGGGCGCCGGCTGGTTGGTGATCATCCTGTCGCTGGTGGCCATGCTGTTCCTGCACGAACTCGGCCACTACCTCATGGCCCGGTGGACGGGCATGAAGGTCAGCGAGTTCTTCATCGGTTTCGGCCCGCGCCTCTGGTCGTTCCGTCGCGGCGAGACGGAGTACGGGGTCAAGGCGATCTGGGTCGGCGCGTACGTGCGCATCGTCGGGATGAACAACCTCGACGAGGTCGAGCCCGACGACGAGCCGCACAGCTTCCGCCAGCAGAGCTACCCCAGGAAGATGCTCGTCCTGACGGCCGGGTCGGCCATGCACTTCGTGATCGTGCTGGTGCTGCTGTTCGCGGTTCTGCTCGGTGACGGCACGATCCTGAGCGGCCGGTCCGATGCCGACGAGACTCAGAACTGGGTGCTGGCCACGGTCTCGACCGACAGCGCGGCCTCGGCGGCCGGTCTGCAGCCCGGCGATGAACTCATCTCGGTCGCCGGAGTGGGCCGCACCACCTTCGCCGACTTCTCGCACCTGGTGCGGCAGCTCGCAGGATCCGAGGTGGAGGTGGTGTATCGCCGCGACGGCGTGGTGCACACGGCCTCCACCCGGGTGGGCGAGCGGCTCACCGCGGCGGGCGCGGCCGGGATCGTGGGACTCATCGAAGGGGACCGCATCCTGGCCGTGGAGGGTCTCGCATCCGGGGGTGCCCCCACCTATGTCCAGGTGGCTGCGTACGGGCGCGACCGGATCGGCGAGCCCCTCGACATCACCATCGTCGACACCCGAACGGGCAGGCCGGCGGTGGTGGAGGGGGCCATCATCACCGATCTGATCAGCCCGTCGGCCGCGGTCAGGGGATTCTTCGGCGTGTCGGCCGACTACCGCGCCGATGGACTCGGCGTCGTGCAGGCTGCCGGCGAGTCGGTCCGGTTGTCCGCGCTGATCGTCCGCGACGTGGTCTATGCCATCCCGACCATCGTGACCGACGGATTCGGAGGCACGCTGGACGGGCTGCGGGACGACGATCAGGCCGGCGGCGCGCCGATGGCCCGCGAGCTCGAGTTGCGGCGCCTCGACCGGTCGCATCCCGACGAGAACCGGATCCTGTCGATCTACGGGGTGGCCCGCATCGGTGCCGAAGCGGCCTCCGACGGCGCCACCGAGGTTCTCCTTCTCCTCGTGTACGTGAACGCCTTCATCGGAGTGTTCAACCTGTTGCCGCTGCTGCCCCTCGACGGGGGGCACGTGGTTGTGGCCACATACGAGCGGATCCGCTCTTTCGGGGGCCGCACCCACCGCGTCGATGCGGCCCGCCTGCTCCCGCTCACGTACGCAGTGGTGGCGCTGCTGCTGCTGGTGGGCGGCGTGGCCCTGGTGCGCGACATCCTCGATCCTGTCAGCTTCGGCTGACACTCGTTCTCGCCGGTCGCGTCACAGTAGGCTCAAAGACGTGAAGGTCACCGCGAAGTTCCCGCGGCGAGACACTCGGCAGATCATGGTCGGGGCCGTCCCGGTCGGGGGTGGGGCGCCGGTAACGGTGCAGTCCATGACGGTCACGAAGACGGCCGACTACGAAGCCACCCTGCAGCAGATCTACGCGCTGGCGGCCGCCGGCGCCGACATTGTGCGCTGCACCTGCAACCGGTCCGAGGCCGCCGAGGGACTGGCCCGGATCGTGCCCCGCTCACCGGTGCCGATCGTCGCCGACATCCACAACAACTACCGCATGGCGCTGGCCGCGCTGGAAGCCGGCGTGCACTGCCTGCGCCTGAACCCCGGCAACATCCGCAAGCCCGACCAGATCAAGGCCGTGGCCCGGGAGTGCAAGGACCGGGGCGTGCCCATCCGCATCGGAGTCAACGGGGGCTCGCTCGATCCCGACCTCTACGACCCGGAGTTGGGAGTGACCCCCGAGGCGATGGTGGCCTCCGCGATGCGGGAGCTCGCCTACTTCGAGGACGTGGGGTTCGATCTGGTGAAGATCTCGGTGAAGGCATCGAGCGTTCCGCTCATGATCGAGGCGTACCGGCAGCTTGCCGACACCACCGACCATCCCCTGCATCTCGGGGTGACCGAGGCCGGACCCCCGCCGGCCGGGACCATCAAGTCGACGGCCGGAATCGCCTCCCTGCTCGCCGAGGGCATCGGCGACACCATCCGCTACTCGCTGACCACCGATCCCGTCGAGGAGGCTCGGGCCGGGCGGCAGCTGCTGGAGGCGTTGGGGCTGCGCGAGCGGCGCAACGTCGACCTGATCGCCTGCCCCAGCTGCGGGCGGGCCGAGGTGGACGTGTTCACGGTCGCCCAGCAGGCCATGGAGGCCTTCGGCGAGCGGCGCATACCGCTCCAGGTGGCCGTCATGGGTTGCGTCGTAAACGGTCCCGGCGAGGCCCGCGACGCCGATCTCGGCATCGCCGCGGGAAACCGTCGGGGGCACCTGTTCGTGAAGGGCGAGAACGTGGCCGTCGTCGCCGAGGAAGCGATGGTCGACGCGCTGGTGGAATGGGCCGAGTTCATCTGCGAGCACGGTTCGGATGCCGCGCTCGAGCGGGCCAAGAAGACGCGGGCCTCCGCCCGGCGGGCAGCTGAGGAAGACCGCCGCCGCAACCTCGACGAACTCGGGGACGACGCCAACAACGCCGAGACGGTGGTGGCCGGCATCCGGCGCAAGACCAGCGCCTAACCGGGGTATACTTCCCGCACGTTCGATTCTCCGGAAGCGGCGTGGGCTCGTGCCCACGCCGTTGCCGGTTCAGGCCCGAACCCACCCTCCGGCCCAAGAGCAGAATATCAGGGAATACCATGGCGATCGCCGATCGCGTCCGCGAACTCGTTGCCCCGCTGGCGGAGGCTGTCTCGGTCGACTTGTACGACGTGGAGCACCACGGCGGGGTGGTGCGAGTCCTTGTCGACGCCGACGGCGGCATCGATCTCGACGTCATCGCCCGGCTGTCGCGCTCGATCAGCCGCGCCCTTGACGAGCACGATCCCATACCGGGCCGGTACACGCTGGAGGTCTCGAGCCCCGGCTTGGAGCGCCCGCTGCGCACACCCGAGCACTTCCGCCGCGCCGCCGGATCCACCGTGAAGGTGAAGACCCTGGCCGGCTTCGACGGGCCCCGCCGGCTGACGGGGATCCTGGAGGCCGTGGCCGACGACGGCGTGGACCTGCGCAGCCCCGAAGGCGAGGTGTGCCGCATCGCTTTCGAGCAGCTCGCCTCGGCTCGCACAGTCTTCGAGTGGGGCTCGCGCCCGCAGAAAGCACAACAGTCCGAACGACTTGACCAATTAGGAGGCGAAGAGATGAACGAGGCGAAGAGATGAACGAGGCGAAGACATGAACGAGGCGAAGCGATGAACGCGGAGATGATGGAAGCTCTCCAGGCGATGGCGGCCGAGCGGGGGATCACCGTCGACGCGCTGTTCGCGGCCCTGGCGGACGCCTTGGAGTCCGCCTACAAGCGGCTGCCCGACGCCAAGGAGTACGCCTGGGTGACGATCGATCCGTCCACCATGGAGTTCCACGTGATCGCCCAGGACCTGGACGAGGAGGGCAACCCGGTGGGCGAGGAGTACGAGGTGACGCCGGACAACTTCGGGCGCATCGCGGCGCAGACCGCCCGCCAGGTCATGACCCAGCGCATCCGCGAGGCTGAGCGGGAGCTCAAGTACGAGGAGTACGCCGGCCGCGAGGGAGACATCGTCACCGGCATGATCCAGCAGACCGACGCCCGCTACACCCTGCTCGATCTGGGCCGGGTGGAGGCGCTGCTGCCCCAGGCGGAGCAGGTCCCCTACGAGCGGCCCGACTCCAACACCCGGCTCAAGGCCTACATCGTCGAGGTGCGCAAGACGGCCAAGGGGCCTCAGATCGTGGTGAGCCGGACCCATCCCGGCCTGGTCAAGCGACTCTTCGAGCTGGAGGTGCCCGAGATCGCCGACGGGATCGTGGAGATCAAGGCATGCGCGCGTGAACCGGGCCACCGCACCAAGATCGCGGTGTACTCGAACGACCCGAATGTCGATCCGGTGGGCGCCTGCGTGGGGGCCCGCGGAGCGAGGGTCCGCCAGGTCGTCAACGAGCTGAGAGGCGAGAAGATCGACATCGTGCCGTTCAGCAGCGAGCTCGAGGAGTTCGTGACGAAGGCGCTGTCGCCGGCGAGGATCAAGGAGGTCCGCCCCAACGAGATGACCGGCGACTGCGACGTGATCGTTCCCGACTACCAGTTGTCGCTCGCCATCGGCAAGGAGGGCCAGAACGCTCGCCTGGCCAGCCGGCTCACCGGCTGGGGCATAAACATCAAGAGCGAGACCCAGCTGGCCGAGGAGGCGGCCTACGGCGACGTGGAGTGGGCCGAGGGGGAGTGGATCACCGATCCCGAGACCGGAGAGCAGCTCTGGCAGCCGGCCGACGGTGGAGAGGCCGTCAGCGCCGAGGCGTGGGCCGCGGCCATGGCTCAGGAGCAGGCCGAGGACTCCGGTTCCGGCGAGGGATCCGGCTCGGGGCAGGACGCCGGTTCAGGTGATGGCCCCGATTCGGCCGAGGACGCCGGTTCCGGCGAGGGCTCCGGTTCGGGGCAGGACGCCGGTGCCCGGGAGCCCGAGGTCACGGCGGAGCGGGCGGAGAGCAGCTGAGCCCGGTCCGAACCTGCATCGGCTGCCGCACCCGCCGCCCGGGTGCGGAGATGCGGCGTGTGCGCAGGGATCCCAGCGGCGCTCTGGTGGTGGGGTCCGGACCCGGCCGGGGCGCCTGGCTGTGCGCCGACATCGCCTGCTTCGAGTCGGCCCGGCGCCGTCGAGCCTTCGGGCGGGCCTTGCGGGCTGACGTAGAGCCGGGCGAGATCGCTAGGCTTCAACAAGCGTGGTCGTCGGACCCGGGGAGCGATCCCGGGCCGGGCGGTCGCGCCAGCCAGACTCTCTGAACGGGGGCACGCGTTGCCAGGCAAGATCCGCGTCCACGAGCTCGCCAAGGAGCTCGGACTGACGAATCAAGAGACGCTCGATCTTTGCTTCGCGCTCAGCATCGGAGTCAAGTCGCATTCCTCGAGCATCGTCGAGGCTCAAGCCGACCGGGTACGGCGACGGGCAGAACGCGACGGGCTGCTGAAGCCTCCGCCGCCTCCGGAACCGGTGAAGGTGGCGGAGCCGGAGCCCGTCGAGCCCGAGCCCCCGAAGCCGGAGCCTGTGAAGTCGGAGCCTGTGAAGCCCGAGGCCGGGACGCCCGTCACGTCGAAGCCAGATGCGGAAGCTCCCAGTCTCCAGCCGGTTGCTGGTGAAAGGCCCGCAACCGAGGTCAGCAGTGAGTCCACAGTCCGGGCCGCCCCCGCTGCGAAGGCACCCGCGGCGAGGGCGCCCGCTGCCCAGGCCGCACCGCAGGTCGAGCCGGACGCGCCCGCGCCGGTGACCGCGCCGGCCGCGACGGAAGTGACCGAGCCTGCCGCCGCGAAGCCGAAGGTGACCATCTCCTCGAGCGGCAGTGTGGCTCCGGCCAAGCGAGTCGTCGTCCAGGAGCCCCCGCCCGTCGCGGAGGAGCCCCCGCCGCCCAAGCCACCGAGCCCCAAGGCGCAGGCGAGCGCGGCGCCGCCCCGTCCTCTCAGGTCCGGCACCCCTCCCGTCTCGCGGTCGGGCAAGCCCATCCCGCCGCCTCCTCCGCCTCGCCGCATTCGGCCGTCTGCCCCTCAGGGGACTCCCAGCCGGAGAGGTCCGGCTGCGCCGGAGCGCCGCCCGTCCGGCGGGGCCGCCCGCCCGGCGGGCTCCCGGCCTCCGGCTGATCGACCGGCAGGCCCCCGCCGAGGCGCTCCGTCAGGCGGTCCTCGTCCTCTGGGCGGTCCCCGGCCTGCTGCTCCCGGACCGCCGGGCCGGCCCGGCGGGGGCAGGGGCGGCCCCGGTGGCGCTCAGCGACGCCCGCCCCGCCGCAAGAGCCGCCGGCGGCGGGTGCGCGAGGAACTCCAGCCCATGGACGTCCCGACCTACACGCCCCGTCACGCCGCGGTGCCCGAGGGCATCATCGTGGTGGAGCGGGCCTCGGCCGCCCAGGACTTCGGCCCCAAGCTCAATCGCACCGCCGCCGATGTGGTCCGCTTCCTGATGCAGCACGGCGAGATGGTCACCGCCACCCAGTCGCTGAGTGACGAGATGATGGAGTTGTTCGCGGCTGAGATCGGTGCCGAGATCCGCCTCGTCGACCCTGGTGAGGAGCAGGAGGCCGAACTGCGCAAGCTCCTCGGGATCGACGGCGACGACGACTCGAGCGTCGCTCCCCTCCGGGCTCCCGTGATCACCGTCATGGGCCACGTCGACCACGGCAAGACGCTGCTGCTCGACCGGATCCGCGACGCGAACGTGGTCGACGGCGAGGCCGGCGGGATCACCCAGCACATCGGCGCCTATCAGGTCGAGCGCAATGACCGGACGCTCACCTTCATCGACACTCCCGGTCACGAGGCGTTCACCGCCATGCGGGCCCGGGGCGCGGGCGCCACCGACATCGTGGTGCTGGTCGTGGCCGCCGACGACGGCGTGATGCCCCAGACGGTAGAGGCCATCAACCATGCCAAGGCCGCCGAAGTTCCCATCGTGGTCGCGGTCAACAAGATCGATCGTCCCAACGCCGATACGCAGAGGACCGTGGCCGGTGTGGCCGAGCAGGGTCTGGTTCCGGAGGCCTGGGGCGGGGAGACGATCTACTGCGAGGTGTCGGCTCTGACCGGCGAGGGCCTCGAGGACTTGCTCGATCAGATACTGCTGGTGGCCGAGGTCGAGGATCTGAGGGCCTCGTCCGAGGGTCGAGCGGGCGGGGTCGTGCTCGAGTCGAATCTCGACATCGGGCGCGGTCCGGTGGCCACCGTGCTGGTGCAGAGGGGCACCCTGCGCATCGGTGACCCCATGGTCGCGGGCGCGTCCTGGGGTCGCGTCCGGGCCCTGCTCGACGACCGGGGCGAGGCCGTCGATGAGGCCGTTCCCTCGACGCCGGTCCAGGTCCTGGGCCTGTCGGAGGTCGCCATCGCGGGCGACACCTTCGCGGTCGCTCCCAACGAGAAGATCGCCGGGCGGGTGGCCGACACCCGCGAGCACTGGCAGCGCCTGTCGAGTCTGGGCCGCGAGGCTCACGCCCTGTCCGGCGGGGCCAAGCTCGAGGATCTGTTCACCCGGATCCAGCGGGGCGAGAGCGCCACGCTCAACGTCATCGTGAAGGCCGATGTCAACGGGTCGCTGGAGGCCGTCACGGAGAGCCTCCGCAAGCTCGAGACCGGTGAGGTCCGCATCGCCATCGTGCACCGGGGCGTGGGCGGCATCACCGAGAACGACATCCAGCTCGCCTCGGCGTCGAACGCGACCATCATCGGCTTCAACGTCCGGCCCGACCGCAAGGCCCGTGAGGCAGCCGACGCCGAGAACGTGGAGATCCGCACCTACGAGATCATCTACAAGCTGCTTGAGGACGTCTCGTCGGCCATGGTCGGGATGCTCGCCCCCGACATCACCGAGATCGTCACGGGCGAGGCCGAGGTGCGCCAGGTCTTCCGCATCCCCCGGGTGGGGGCGGTGGCCGGCTGCTACGTGCAGAACGGCACCATCACCAGGGGAGCGAAGGTGCGTTTCCTGCGCGACGGGGCCATTATCTGGAAGGGGACCATCAATTCGCTCAAGCGCTTCACCGACGACGTCCGCGAGGTTCAGTCGGGGTTCGAGTGCGGCATCGGTCTGAGCAACTTCCAGGATCTCAAGGCGGGCGACATTATCGAGACCTTCGAAGAGCACGAGGTGGCCCGAACCCTCGATCAATGACACGGCGAACCGGACGCTCGCATCCCGACCATCGGGCCGGCCATCGCACCGCCCGGGTGGGCGAGCTCATCCGGCGCATCATCGCCGAGTCGATGGAGCAGATCGAAGACGACCGTTTGGCCATGGTGTCGGTCACCGGCGTCGATGTCGACCGTGACCTGCACCGGGCTGTCGTGTGGTTCACGTCCCTCGGCGAGACCGAGGAGGGCGATGCCGACATCGCTGAGGCCTTCGAGGAGCACACTCGCGGTCTGCGGCGCATCGTCGGGGACCAGACCCGGCTGCGACGCACACCGGAGCTCGTGTTCCGTCCCGACACTGTGCTGCGCTCGGCCGAGCGCATCGAGAGACTCCTCGACGGCACCGACGACACCGCCGACCCCGAGAACTGGTAGTGCCCGACGGCATCGCGGTCATTGACAAGCCCGCCGGGTGGACGAGCCACGATGTGGTGGCCAAGGCCCGGGGTGTGCTGGGCACCCGGAAGGTGGGGCACAGCGGCACCCTGGACCCCGACGCGACCGGGGTGCTGGTCCTCGGCGTGGGCCGGGCGACCCGGCTGCTGCGGTATGTCACCGGACTCCCGAAGAGCTACGAGGCTGAGATCGTGCTCGGTGTCGAGACCGACACCCTCGACTCGGCGGGGCAGGTGACGGCCCGCCACGACATGGCCGGCGTGAGCGCGGAGCAGATTGGCGAGGCTGTTGCCGCCCTCACCGGTGAGATCCTTCAGGTTCCCCCCATGGTCTCGGCGGTGAAGGTGGGAGGACGCAGGCTGCACACCCTCGCCCGCGCCGGTGTGGAGGTGGAGCGCGAGGCCCGGCCGGTCACGGTCCATCGCTTCGATGTCACGCCCGTGCCCGGTGCCGAGTCGGTGCCAAGAGGCCGAGCGGGTAGGCGAGCGAGTCCGGTTCATACGGGCGAGGCCGTGGCCCGAGCGGCCCGTGAGCGCAGCGAACAAGAGCGAAAAACACCCCGCCCCGACGCGACCGGTTTGCACCTGCCGACGCAGGTTCTAAAGGCTGTGGTCGACTGCTCTTCGGGCACCTACGTGAGGGTGCTCGCCGCGGATCTCGGTCGGGCTCTCGGCGGGGGCGCCCACCTGCGCAACCTTCGACGCACGGCCGTGGGCGGCTTCGGGCTCGATGCGGCCCGCCCGCTCGAGTCTGCCGAGGTGCTGCCGATGGCGCATGCAGTCCAACATCTGGCCGGTGTGCGGGTGGGTCCGGCGGTGGCGGCCCAGGTGGCTCACGGCCGGGTCCTGGACCTTGAGTGCCTCGGCGTCGCCGACCCCTTCGAACCGGGGGCGCCGTCCGGGCCTTGGGCCGTCCATGACTCCGGCGGCAAGCTGCTCGCCGTCTACGAGCGGTTCCGCGACGGGGCGAAGCCGGCGGTGGTCGTGGCCGACCCTCCGACCCCGTAGCGGCTGCGGTGCCCTCGCGGTGTGAGGTCGGGGACCGGCGTCGGTAGCCTCCCGGGTACCGGACCCGGGGTCCGGAACCGTCACTATCACGCACTATCACGCGCTGGAGGCGTCTGTGGAACTGCTGCACGATCGGCGCGATCAGCTCCCCCCCATGGTGTCGGTCGCGGCCGCGATCGGCGTGTTCGACGGGGTGCACCTCGGTCATCAGGAGGTGCTCACCCAGGTTCGGCGCACCGCGGAGCGCCTCGGGGTGGCGTCGGCTGTCGTCACGTTCGACACCCATCCGGCGTACGTGGTGCGTCCGGAGAATGCGCCGAAGCTGCTGACGACCCTCGAGCAGAAGCTGGAGCTGCTGGAGGCCCAGGGGCTCGACTACGGCTACGTGATCGAGTTCGACGAGGCCCGGGCCGGCACCAGGCCCGAGGAGTTCGTGGAGCAGGTCTTCCTCGACGCGCTCCACGCCCGGGCCGTGGTGGTGGGGGAGGACTTCCATTTCGGCAAGGGCCGCACCGGCAACGTCGCCGAGCTCGAGCGTCTGGGCCGGGAGTGGGACTTCGAGGTGGTCCCCCTGGAGCTCATCCGCCATCACAGCGCCGCCCGTGAGCCGGTCTCGTCCACCGCGGTGCGCCGGGCCCTGGCCGGAGGGGACGTTGCGAAGGCCGCGAGGATGTTGGGCCGCTACTACGAGGTGCGCGGCACGGTCGTTCCTGGCGACAAGCGCGGGGTGACGGTCGGGTTCCCCACCGCCAACGTTCCCGTTCCGAAGTTCATGGCCTGGCCCGCCGACGCGGTCTACGCGGGCTGGTGCACGCTGCCCGACGGGAGCCGCCGGGGCTGCGCCATCAACATCGGCCGCCGCCCGACCTTCTACGAGCACGCGGAGAAGTCGCTGCTGGAGGTCCACGTCATCGACTTCGACGGCGACCTCTACGGAAGCGAAGTGCGGGTGGAGTTCGTCGACTTCCTCAGGAGCGAGCGCAAGTTCGAGGGCATCGACCAGCTCTCGGAGCAACTCGCCATCGACGTAGCCGACGCCCGGAACCGTCTCGGCCTGGCGTAGCCACTCAAGCGGGTGACGCAGGGCGTTCGCTCGGCCGGAGAGTTCCAGTCAGATCCAGCGGGGGAGCGGTCCAGTGCCTGTGCTGCCGTGCTGCTCAGGTCAGCGCCAGCCAGCAGATGATTTCGACGACGGCGTCACTCGCCCCAGGGGCCGACCGCCTCGGCGAGGGTGCGCTGTGGGCGTCCTCGGTGCGAGCGGTCGCCCGAGAGCTGGCTAGCTGAGCGTGAAGAGCGGCTCGTGTTGAGCGCTGCGGGACCGGTTGGGCACCCGCCGGGGTGGTGCGGGCCCGGGCGCCGGCGGCTGGGTGGATGCCGGGGGCGCGGTGTGGGCTCGCCTGGGTGGTGCGGGTCCGGCCCGGTTGCGCTGGTTGGTGCCCGGTCCGGGTCCGGGTGGCGGGTAGTCGGGGGCGTGGGCGGGTCCGTGGTGGGTGCGGTCGGGTGGGTGAAGGGTGTGCCAGCCGTCGGGGCTCTTTAGTATCTGCCAGCCGTTGTGGTGGATGCGGTGGTGGCAGCTCCAGCAGGCCGGGACGAGGTTGTCGAGTTTGGTGGGTCCGCCCCGTGCGGCTGGTTCGATGTGGTGTCCTTGGCAGATTCCGGGGTTGGCGCCGCAGTGGAAGCAGCCGCCCCATTTGGCGATGAGGAGCTGCCATTGGGATTCGGTGACGGTGCGGCGCGAGTGGGTGCGCCAGATCGGCTTGCCGCAGCGGTCATAGACGACACCGGTGAGCTTGGCGTTGCAGGAGAGCTGTTCAAGCACCGCGGCCGGTAGCCGCTCTCCCTCGGGGAGCTCAGCCACGAGATTGCCGGTGGCGTCATCGACGTGGGCGACCACGCAGATGTCGGCGAAGGCCTTGCCGCCGCTGAGGTTGGTGGCGGAGGTGAGGTTGTCGAGGGCGTCGGCCATGCACTGGTCGAAGCTGCGCCTCTGGGCATCACCGGCCTGTTGCTTGTCGGTGTCATGAAGGCGGCGGGCTTCGGCCCGCAGCCGGTTGGCGATGCGTTTGCCGGTCACCGGGTCGAACTCGCCCCGCAGATGCACCATGCCGTCATCGCCGTCCCACACCCGCACACAACGCCTAGCCCGCAGCCGCCTGTATTCGGACTCGCCGCCGTCGGCTTGGTGCTCAGCGGTCCAGCGCCGGGCCTCGCGGGCAAACTGCTCAGGGCGCATCGACTCCGCCTTGGCCAACAACTCCCCATCGGATTCGACATCAGCGGCGCTGGTCTTCTGCACCGCGTCGGCTAGCCGCTTGGCGTTGGCCTGTGACACCCGCCCCGACTCCACCGCGTCGCGCACCGCGGGCACAGCCCCGATGGCCTCAGCCGTCTTGACCTGGCTGTGGGCGTCGCGCCGTGACAGCCCGGCCGCATCGGCGAGGACCTGGGCGCCACCGTCGCCATGACGTTCCGCCTGGGCGATGAGGCGGGCGGCGGCGGCCTGGAACGCCGAACCGGCCGCCATGAACGCCGCGCAGACCGCAAGCGCCTCACGCATCTCCGCACACGACACCGAGCCGTCATCGACGTACCCCAGCATCTCCTTGGCGGCGGCCTCAGCCCGGTGAGCGCTATCGATCAACATGAAGACAGTATTTCACACCGGTGTGACATCTGTCAAGCATTTACAAGTATTAATATTCAATATCAAGATATTCTTGGGCGAAGATCCGACGTGCGGGGGGCACGTAGAGACAGTTGTCGTCGTGGAGGTCTACGACGAGGGTGACTAGGGTTGTCGAATCTGCAACACACTCGTTGTAGTTGTGCTACGGAGCGGTGCTGACGCGGACGGCTGAGACACTCGCGCCCACCGCGTGGTCAGCCTGCTGGACAGGTGTCGCGTCCGTCGGCGGGATCGGCGGTCCAGTCGCCGGTCCAGCGGCCTCCGTCGTCGGGCAGGCATGCGAGCCATTCGCGTAACCCGATCTGTGGGGTGTCGGCGCGGAACAGCGCCGTGTTGGCGGTGCATCCGCCGCTGCCGTCGGGCTGGCCCGGCAGCCAGCCGCTCATACCGCGGAGGCCGAGTCGCGCCATCAAGTCGCGCTGGGCTTCGTGGCGGGCCGACACGACGCACGGCACTCCGGCAGGGATGTGTCCGGCTTCCTTGCAGCCCTGCTCCCATCCTGGTGGCCAGCGGTTGCCGTCGGTGTCACGCCAGTGCATCTGCGGGAGCCTCGGAGACCTGTTCACGTCGTTGGCGCATTCGGCGGCGAGCGTCTTCTGGCACGGGTGTCTGCTGTTGGACGGGTCGGCGGTCCAGTCGCCGGTCCAGCGGCCTCCGTCGTCGGGTAGGCAGTCGCGCCACGCTTGCGGGGCGCTGGTCAGCGCCACGTTGATGCGGCACTCGCCGTTGCCGTTGAAGTATTCGGGCAGCCAGTCGTTGCGGTCGTCGAAGTAGCCGGGCAGCCACTTGCCGCTGTGCCAGACGACGCACGGCACTTCGTCGGGGATGTGTCCGGCCTCCTCGCAGCCCGACTCCCAGCCGGGGCCTTCGTCGCGGTACAGGTCGTCGCGGCACTCGACGGCGAGAACCCGCTCAGCCTCCGCCGCTGCCTCTTCCGCCAGCCGCTCAGCCTCTGCCGCTGCTTCTGCCGCCAGCCGCTCAGCCTCTGCTTCCGATTGCGCGAGCCGCTGTGCTTCAGCGGCGACTCGGGCCTCCGCTTCGGCGGTGGCCATCTCCTGGCGTTCCGCTTCAAGCACGGCGAACTCGTCGGGACACCACTTCTCTGCCCGGTCCCGTCCGAGGTCACCGAGCGAGCCGGCCGAACCGCAGCCAGCGAGAGCGAACCCGAGGTTTTCGATTATCTCCTCCGGCGGGGGAAGCGTTGCGAGGCAACCGTCGAGTCCGGTCCAGCGCCCCAACGACTGCCCAGCAGTCAGCGCCGCGACGGTCTCGGCCACAAGCTCGTGGGCGCTGTACTCGGGGTCGAAGGGGTCGAAACGGCATCCGGCGTAGTGGTCGCGGAAGCCTTGGGTTGCGGCTCGGAACGCGTCGCCGCGGTCGATGGCGTCGCCCGCCGCGGTGAGGTCGAGAACATGCGCGAGTTCATGAAGCAGCACGCTTTCCAGCGAGCGCTTCGGGCGGCCCCACAGCAGGTCGAAGTCGCTCGGCGGCTCGTCTCGGATGGTGTCCAGGCTGATCCACACTTCCGGCTGTGATCTGCCACCGCCGGCAATCATGCAGCCGAGGTCGGAGTGGCCGTCGCAGGGATCATCAAGCGTCTCGTCGAATGGCACGACACAACTGGCCGCCCACGCGACGCGCACCCACGGAAACGTGGCCTCGCGGGCTGCCACGATCCGCTCCATCCGCTCCAACGCCTCTTCTGTGACGGACGGATAGACCGATGAGTCAGGGCATGGCCCAGCCGCCGGCTGGGATTCCGACTCGGCCAGCGCCCGTGCCTCGGCCTCCTCCGCACGGCGGCGGGCCTCCTCCGCACGGCGGCGGGCCTCCTCCTCGGCCCGCTGACGCTCCAGGGCCGCGGCGATCTCGCGCTCGGCTGCCTCGATCTCCGCGACCAACGTGGCGTCCAGTTGCCTGATCGTCTGGACCTCTGCTGGCGCCGCTTCCTGTGTGGCGGGTCGCACCGCCGGAGGAATCTCCGGTTCAGATGTTGGCCGCAACGGACGCTCGGGCAACTCGCCACCATCGTCGGCTCCCGTACTGGGATCCGTTCGCTGCTGTAGCTCCTGCGGCACGGTGGGCTGCTGCTCGTTCGTCACCAGCGCCAGCGAATCGGGCCAAAAGACGATGCCGACAGCGGCACCGCCGAGGATCGCGGCGGCCGTCCACACTGCGACGAGAGCCCTCCGCATCAGCTCACCCGCAGTCCCATGGTGAAGACGACGTCGGGCTGTGCGACCACCATCTCGATCAAAGCCTACGGCACGGGCTCATCAAGAGCCGGGGGAAGCGGAACGGTGACCACGGCTTGCCGTCACAGCCCACGAAGGCAGAAGAAGCCCGCCAGAAGCAGTCACTTCAAGGTGCCATCCAGCGAAGGTGTCATCCGGCGGCATCCTGCACGATAGCCATCGCATGCCCTGATCATTCGCGACATTGCCTTGTTGCTCACACGACGCATTGAGCTTCCCCGGGATCGTGGAGGCATGCTCTTAGAGTCGACTCGCAGGAGCCCGGTGCCGCGGATGGGGTCAGGCGGCGGTGACGTCGATTACCAACTGGCAGCCGACGGCGTCTAGGGCCTCCTGCAACTCGCCGATGCGGGACCGGCGATCGGGGTCAGTCAACTTGCGGACAGCAGACCGGGAGGCGCCGAGCCTGCCGGCGAGGTCCGACTCGGTGATGTTCTGGGAGCGCATGGCCGAATAGAGGGCGAGCTTGGCGGTAGTCACGGCCGGCACGGCAATGACTTCCTGATCGGAAGAGTCGGTGCTGGGTTGCGGGATGTCTTGCTGGTCGTGGACGTATCCGGCGAGCGCGGCGCTGAGGGCGTCAGCCGCGAGCCGCAGCGCTTCGGCCCGGTCCCGTCCGCCGGTTATGGCTTCGGGCACATCGGGGTAGGTGACGACCAGTTCGCCGTCCTCGTCAGGGACGATGTCGCACGGGTAGGCGTAGATCATGGGTCAGAACTCCTTGCTTCCCAGCAGGCGAGGGAGCCGTCGGACGCGATGGCGCAACCATAGAGCGGGCCGGCAACGACGGATTCGTAGGTGCCGTCGGATCCTGTGACAGTCACAAGAAGTGACAACGGGCAGGCCATCATTGTGGCGGAGTTGCATATCTGGCTGTATATACTGACTACGCACATTATTCGTGTCTGAATGTGGAGGTCCTCATGAACTGGAAGGACGGTGCCGGCTTCGGCACGGGTTGTATCCGCCCACGGATGCGGCTCGACGACAAGAGTCACTCCCGCCGGGGAGCGGCGAGGACCCTCCCGGTGCGGCTGCTCGCGGCCCTCGCGCTCCTGGCGGCGCTGCACGCCGCAGCCCCGGCCCCGCTCGCCCCCCCCCCGGCGGCCGCGCAGGACAATACTGCACCCGCGTTCTCTTGGGCGAAGGTGGACGGGACGGCGCTGAATGTCGTGTTCGACGAGGATCTTGACAGCGGCTCGACCCCGGCACCGGAGGCGTTCACGGTCACCGTGGATGGCGAGACACGCGCCGTCGTCCAGGGAGGGGTGGCGGTCAGTGGCGCAGCGGTGACTCTGACGCTCTCGTCGGCGGTGGTCGCCGGCGAGGATGTCACCGTCGCCTACACCCCACCAGACACCAGCCCGCTGCAGGACGCCGCGAGCAACCCAGCGGCGAGCTTCAGCGAGGAGGTGGACAGTATCAGGATACTCTCCAACCTCGACACGACCCGAGATGGCTGGGCAGTCCTCGGGACTTCTTGGAACCATGCCCAGCCGTTCACGACCGGCAGCAACCCGTCGGGCTATCGGCTGGTCCGCGTGGAGCTGTTCGTTCTCGATGTGAACTCCACCGCGATCAACGTGAGCATCCGCTCCTCATCGTCAAGCGGTGATCCCGACACCTCGGCCGAGGGTCTGGTGGGCAAGCTGGCGCAGCAGTCCCCCAACGGCAAGCTGATTCCTTACGAGGCCAGCGGAGGCATCACCCTGGAGAGCGACACGACGTACTTCGTGTTTCTGGAGTTGGACGGACCAAGCCAGATCGCGTACACGCAGGTCGACCGAGGGAAGGGGCGCGCAGCCGCGGGCTGGAGCATCGGCGACAGATACCGCTGGATACAGCTAGGCGTGCCTGGTTGGCGTGGCCAATCACGGAGCATGATGCTCGTTGTCCATGTGGGTGCGGTCCTCGACTACGACTCAGACGACGACGGGCTGATCGAGATCAGGAACGCCGCGCAGCTCGACGCCGTGCGCTGGGATCCCGACGGCGACGGCGCGGCCGGCGCCGGCGATCAGTCGAGCTACGAGGCCGCCTTCTCCAACGCTGAGGCCGGCATGGGCTGCCCCGCCGCGGGCTGCACCGGCTACGAGATCGGCGCCGGCGCCGACGGCGAGCTGCCGATCACCGTCGACCTCGGCGCCGCCGACTACAGCACGGGCATGGGCTGGGAGCCGATCGGCGGCTACCGCGCGACCTTCGACGGCAACGGCAGCACGGTGTCGGGCCTCTTCATCGACCGCTCCAGCGTGGGGGTGGGGCTCTTCGGCTCGCTCGCCGCGGGCGGCGAGATCCGCAACGTCAACCTGACCGGGGTGGACATCCGGGGCGCGGGGAATGTCGGCGCGCTCGTCGGCCGCAATGCCGGAACGGTCAGGAGCAGCTCCGCCACGGGCGCGATCGCCGCCAGGGCGTCGGCGGGGGTCGCGCGAGCGTTCGGCGGCCTCGTCGGCCGCAACGAGGGCGCCATCGAGACCAGCTACGCCGACGTCACGATCACGCTGCGCGAGGGCGCCATCTCGGAGATCGGCGGGCTCGCCGGCCGGCTCCACGACGGCGCCACGATCAGAGACAGCTACGCGCTAGGCACCATCTCGGTCCACACGCTCGTGTTCAGCGTCGGCGGTCTGGTCGGCTATGCCCTCGACGGCGCCGTGGTCGAGCGCTCCTACGCGGCCGTCGCTCAGCGCACCAGCAACCCTGACCTGTTCAACCGCAGCAGGCCTCTGATCGGGTGGGACCCCTTCGAGGCGAGTGTCACCAACTCCTACTGGGATCGCACCCTCTACTCCTACCCGGTGGAGAGTGTTGCTGGCGAGGGCAGGACCTCAGCCGAACTGAAGGCTGGCACCGACGACAGCGACGACATCTTCGTGGGCTGGAGCCCCGGCGTCTGGAACTTCGGGACGGGCTGCTCCTATCCGGTGCTGGTGTGGCAGGGTCAGGCGGCGTCCAACTGCTCGCCGACGCCCAGGGGCGGTAGTTCGGGTCCCTCGTCGACGCCCAGGGGCGGCGGCTCGGGTCCCTCGCCGGGCGGCGGTTCGGGTCCCTCGCCGGGCGGCGGTAGTTCGGGTCCTTCGCCGGGCGGCGGTAGTTCGGGTCCTTCGCCGGGCGGCGGTTCGGGTCCCTCGCCGGGCGGCGGTTCGGGTCCCTCGTCGGGCGGCGGCTCGGATCCCTCACCTGGGAGCGGGTTCGTTGACACCGCGGGCAGTGTGCACGAGGACGCCATCGAGCGCATCGCAGCCGTCGGCATCACCGTTGGCTGTTCTGTCGAGCCGCCGCTGCGCTATTGCCCGGACCGGCCCGTCACCAGAGCCCAGATGGCCTCCTTCTTGGCCCGCGCCCTGGACCTGCCCGCCGCGGCGGCCCCCGCTGGGTTCGTTGACACCGCCGGCGGTGTGCACGAGGACGCCATCGAGCGCATCGCAGCCGTCGGCATCACCGTTGGCTGTTCTGTCGAGCCGCCGCTGCGCTATTGCCCGGACCGGCCCGTCACCAGAGCCCAGATGGCCTCCTTCTTGGCCCGCGCCCTGGACCTGCCCGCCGCGGCGGCCCCCGCTGGGTTCGTTGACACCGCCGGCGGTGTGCACGAGGACGCCATCGAGCGCATCGCAGCCGTCGGCATCACCGTTGGCTGTTCTGTCGAGCCGCCGCTGCGCTATTGCCCGGACCGGCCCGTCACCAGAGCCCAGATGGCCTCCTTCTTGGCCCGCGCCCTGGACCTACCCTCCCCGTAGACCCGCCTGCGGCCCGCGCTTGCGGCCAAAGGCGGTCTCAGCTGCCCAGTACCGCGGCCGCGAGTCGGTCGGACTCGCGTTCGCGCATGGCGACGTTGATGTCCAGGCGCTCCAGGTGCTGGGCGACTTGTTTGGCTCCCTGGGGCAGGGGGTGCTCGGCCATGAAGGCGTGTACCTGGGCGGCCAGCTCGGGCCGGTCGAGCGCGGTCAATCCCTCGAGCATCCGTGCCAGCGAGTAGTTGGTCGGGAAGATGCCGAGGAGACGGTCCCAGTGCCCCGACAGGAAGTCCCAGGTCTCGGATCCGCAGACCCGGTTGAGCAGGGCGCGCCGAACTAGGTAGGGCCCGTCCTGGGTGCGGACCGATCCGTCGAGGGTGCCCTCGAGGATGGTGCGGACCAGTTCCGGGTCGCCGAAGTCGGCCAGAGCGGCCAGATGGCGCTGCTCGGTCTGGGGATCCGACGCCGTCTCGAAGCGCCCGCGGACCCAGGCGAAGTCCTCGGCGTTGCCGTGAGCCGCCACCACGCTCAGGGCGGCCGCTGCAAGCGTGGGGTCAGGGTCGTCGAGCCGCTGCCGGCACGCCTCAATGATGGCAGTGTGATCGGCGACCGCCCCCCGCAGCCGGATGAGGGTGGCCCGCAGCTCGCCGGTTCGCTCGTCCTCGCCGTCTGCGGGAGGGTCGAGCCCGAGATCGGCGGCGGCTGTGTCGGAGGCGGCTACCACCAGCTCGCAGAAGCGTTGGGCTGCGTCGGCGTCCAGCAGCCTGCGGAGGTGGGCCAGGCTGCCTGCGATGGCCTGCCATACGGTGAGGTCGCGCTCGTCGACGAAGCCTCGCAGCACTAAGTCGAGGTACGCCGGCGCGTCGAGCTTGCCGGCCAGCGTGGCGGCCCAGGCGTCGTCGACCAGGCCGTGGCGTTCCTGCGCGTCGCGGTCGCCGGGGCCTTCCGACGCGACGGCTGCAAGCGCCTCGGGGCTGGGATCGTCGCGGTAGAAGCCCGAAGCTCCGCTGTTGACCGTCACCGGGTCGCCGGCCACGCCGGTGAGAATCCGCGGGGGCTGATCGAGCAGGAACCGCATCTCGCCCCGCTCACCTGCGGGCGGCCCAAGACGCAGCCGCAGCGGGACCACCCAGCTGCGCTCGTCGGCTCGCTCGGGGTCGAGCGTGAAGTGGCGCTGGGAGACTCTGAGGCCGTGGTCACCGGCGGCAACGGTCACCGCCGGATACCCGCCCTGATAGATCCAGCTGCCCATGATCTGGCCCACCGGCTGGCCCGACGCCTCGGCCAGGGCCCTCCACAGGTCATCGGTGACCGTGTTGCCGTAGGCGTGCCGCCGCAGGTACAGGCGCACGCCGGCCCGGAACGTCTCGACGCCTAGGTACTGCTCCAGCATGCGGACCAGAGCCGCCCCCTTCTCGTAGGTGATCACGTCGAACATGTCCTCGGCCTCGGCGGGGGAGTGCACCGGGTATTCCACCGCCCTCGTGTTGCCGAGGGCGTCGGTGGCCAGGGCCGAGGCCCGGCTGCGGCAGAACGTCGACCAGACCCGCCAGTCGGACCGGTAGGCGTCAGTGCAAGCCGTCTCCATGAACGTGGCGAAGGCCTCGTTCAGCCAGATGCCCTCCCACCAGGCCATGGTCACGAGATCTCCGAACCACATGTGGGCCAGCTCGTGGTTGATCACTGCGGCCACTTGCTGCAGTTCGGGCTGGCTGGCGGCGGTGGGATCCACCAGCAGCAGCACCTCCCGGAATGTCACGCAGCCCAGGTTCTCCATCGCGCCGAACGCGAAGTCGGGGATGGCCACCAGGTCGACCTTGTCAGACGGATAGGGCAGGCCGTAGTAGTCGGAGAACCACTCCAGGGCGTGGGCCGCGACATCGAGGGCAAAGCCGGTCTGGTCGGCGCGGCCGGGTCGGTGGATCACCCGCAGGGGTACCCCGCCGCAGTCGGTCGGCTCGGTTGCCTCCAGCGGGCCTACGACGAAGGCCACCAGGTAGGTGGACATCGGCATGGTGGTGGCGAAGCTGACCCGCACCCTGCCGTCCTCGAGCGTCTCACGGCCGGTCTCGGCCGTGTTGGACACCGCCAGCAGGCCGTCGTCCACGATCAGCGTCGTTGCGAAGGTGGCCTTGAGTGCGGGCTCGTCGAAGCAGGGAAAGGCCCGGCGGGCGTCCGTCGACTCGAACTGCGTGGTGGCGATGGTGCGGGACGCGCCGTCGTCGTCGGTGTAGGTGGAGCGATAGAAGCCGTGCAGCTGGTCGTTGAGCACCCCGTCGAAGGCGATGGCCAGCCGGGCCGACCCCGGCGCGAACTCGCCGCCGTCGCGCCGGGAGAGCGTCAGCCTCTCGGCTTCGGCGTCCAGGGCGAAGTCGAGCTCCAGAGCCTCGGCGTCCGCGGTGTCGAGACGGGCGCTCACGACGCTCAGCTCCGCCGCGTTCATCACTATCGCGGCCGGTCGCTCCTCGATGTCGACGTCGATGGCGACGGTTCCCGCGAAGGTCGCAGCCTCCAGGTCGGGCGACAGCTCGATGGCGTAGTGCCGGGGGACGACGCCGGCCGGCAGTCTCGGACTCATGGCCCGACGGTACCCCGCGGTACTAGCGGCCCGATCCTGAGGCCGAGCCGGCTAGGTGAGCGAATCCGTCCATACCGGCGAGGCCGTGGCCCGAGCGGCCCGTGAGCGCAGCGAACAAGAGCGGGAAATACTGTCAGCCGATGACCTTGTAGCGCTGGTTCAGGGGCCAGTACCGCCGGGGCAGCAGATCGTCGCGGACCCGGTCAGCGAGCTCATCGGCCTCCTTCAGCAGCGAGTCCTCGTCGATGGTCAGCACCCGGCCGTCGTCCACCACCAGGCGGCCGTCGACCAGGACGCTGCGCACATCGGTGCCTACTGCGTACCGCACGATCGAGCCGACCGGGTTGTGGCGGGGCGAGAGCCGCGGGTTCTCCCCGTCGATCACCGCGATGTCGGCCGCCTTGCCGACCTCCAGCGAGCCGATCTCGCCGTCCCACATCAGTGCCCTCGCCCCGTCGATGGTGGCCATGTCGAAGGCGTCCTCGGTGGTGAAGCCGATCGGGTCGTACATCGGGATCCCCGCCGACTGGGCCTGCATGAAGAAGGCGATCCTCATCACGGCCAGGATGTCGTTGATGACGGTGTCGCATCCGAGTCCCACCGTCACCCCGGCGGCCCGCATGCCCACGATGTCGGTCACGGCCGACACGATGTCGGTGCACACCACCGGCGCGTGGGTGAGCTTGGCCCCCGCCTCTGCCAGGAGCCTGATCTCCCGGGCGGTGGTCAACATGGCGTGGATGGCCAGAAACCGCGGACCGAGGGCACCGATGTGGCCCAGATGCTCCAGCGGCCGCCGCCCGAACAGCGACACGCTGAGCTCGATCTCCTCGCGGTCGCGGTTGATGTGGGTCATCACCACGGTGTCGTGGCGCTCGGCCAGGTCTCGGGCCGCCATGAACATCTCGTCGCTGACCGAGGGCACGCTCGGAGCGTGTATGTAGGGGCGTACCAGACCGCAGCCGCGCGCCGACCAGCGGGTCAGGAAGTCCTCCAGGTGCGCGATGTTGTCGGCCCTCACCGCGGGGTCGTCGGAGTATTCCGACCGGCCCTCGATCTGCTCGTAGTTGCTGGCCAGGCGAGACGTGCGGTCGCGCTGGCCCACCGCCAGCGCGCAGCGGATGCCCATCTCCAGGGCGGTCTCGCCCACCGCGTCCTCATGCTCGGGCGTGCAGGTCGTGTCGGTCGTTGTGGTCACGCCGGCCCGCAGCAGGTTGGCCATCGCCACTCTTGAACTCGTCCGGATGCCGTCGTCACCGAGCACATCCTCGGCCGGGATGTACACCCGGGTGATGTTGGGCAGGTCTTCCAGAGCCATGCTTCGCACGAGCGCCTGGGCCATGTGGTTGTGCGAGTCGATGAGTCCGGGGATCACCAGATCGCGGGGGCCGCCCAGCCGGCGCCCTCCCTCGTGGGCCGCTTCGACATCCGCCCGCGGGCCGACAGCGACGATCCTTGAGTTTCTGACGGCCACCGCGCCGTCACGGAACACGCGGCGCTCGGCGTCGGCCGTCACGACCGTGCCGGTGATCACGAAGTCAGCGTCTTGGGGCCCCTGGTCCAGACCCTTGTCGGCGTCGGTCACTTGAAGTCCCTCCGTGGCGCGTCAACTCAGGCGACATGCTCGCATCGGTGAGCCTCCCCCCGCTCGCCGAGGGGAGGCTCACCCGATGCCGAGTCCTAGAAGCCGATGCTCTCGTCTATGAACTCGTTGGTGACGATGTTGTCCGGGTCGGTCCGGGAGGGGTCGACGTCGAAGCCGGCGTTGACGATCTTGTCGATCACCTCTTGGATCCGGTCGATCTCCATGTTGCCGACCGTGTCGTCGGGGCCGTTGCCGATCAGGCCGAGCTCGATCTGGGTGTCGACCGAGAACTGCGCCAGCCCGGGGCTGTACTGCCAGAAGCTGCCGATGTCGGCCACGATCTGCACGATGTTCGCGTTGGTCGGGCCGGGATCGGCCGCGAAGTCCAGGATCGCCTGCTGCACGATCGGCACGAACTTGGCGAGGCACGGCCTCAGCGCGTCGAGGTCGTCCGGGCGGATCGCCAGGGTCTGGGAGTAGATCGGGAGACCGGCGTCGTGGATCAACTCGAAGGCGATCGGCTTGGACCACTCCGGATAGACCTGCTCGTAGCTGTAGGGCGACTCGGACGCGAAGCCCTGCTGGGCGATGGCGCCGCCCTCAGCGATGAACCGGGCGGGGCCTCCGTCATAGGACGGGTCGATCTGATCCGCGGAGAGCACGCCCTCGTTGACGAACACGTCGATGAACGTCCCGCCCGCGAACACGTTGATGGTGACGCCGAGCTCGCCTAGGTCGGCGACGCCTGTCACGTCGGGATACGTCTCGGGATCCCACTGGATGATCTGCGGGTTCTTCTCCAGCGGGGCGACCACCGACAGCGTCGGGGTGTCGCCGCCGAGGATCACGGCCTCGTCCATGCTCACATAGGCGAGCGTGATCTCCGGATCGAGGTACATCTGGGCCGAGCCCGAGGCGAAGCCGATGGCCGGGCCGCCGGCGCGGATCTCGATGTCGACGCCGGTGTCGACGCCGCCCGCCACCAGCGGGCCGGTGGTGATCATGTTGTCGGTGTCGAGCGTCCAGCCCTCTCCGACCATCTGGTACATGGCGCCGTGCTCGGACTCCGGGAACCAGTCGGTCTGGATGATGATCGGGCTGGGGCACACGCTCGCTAGGTCGAGCGGGTCGTCCATCGGCTCCTCGGCGGCCATCATCGCCGCCTCCGCCTCGGCCTGCGCCGCCTCGGCCGCAGCCGTTGCCGCCTCAGCCGCAGCCTGGGCCTCGGCGAGTTGCGCCTCGAGGTCCGCTACTGCTGCGGGGTCGACGCCCTCGTCGGCATCCATGGCTGCCATAGCCTCGGCCAGCGCTTCCTCGGCCATGGCGGCCGCTTCTGCTGCCTCGGCCGCCTCCGCAGCTGCTTCGTCGGCCTGTGCTTGTGCGGCGCTGGCCTCGGCTTGAGCCGCGTCGGCCTGGGCTTGGGCCGCGTCGGCCTGGGCTTGGGCCTGCGCGAGCGCAGCGTCGTCGGTCGCGCTTGTATCGTCATCGCCGCATGCGGCTGCGATCAGACCCAGTACGGCCAGCGCGCAGAGGGCGCGGACCCATGGCTTCGTCTTCATGGTTGTCCTCCAGGTATGGTCTTGAATGTTGATATGACCGATAACAGTCTTGATACCATCAACATTTCTGCGGCGCAAGCTGGGCGGAGGTGCGACTCGGAATGAGCCCGTGAACCCCGAGAACCTCGTCGACGGCACATCGGGAGCGAGCGTCGACTCCCGCGTCGACGATGCGGAGCGGATCCAGCGGCTCGGAGCGAAGATCCGGGCCTTGCGCAAGGAGCGCGGCCTTACTCTCAAGGTGCTTGCCCAGTTGAGCGGTCTGTCTCACCCCTTCCTCTCGCAGGTGGAGAGGGGGTTGGCCCGACCGTCCATGAGCTCGTTGCACCAGATCTCCGAGGCGCTGGGAACGAATGCCTCGTGGCTGCTGGCGGGATCGGAGAACACCCGCGAGGCGACGGTCGTGCGGGCGTCCGACACGTCTGTGGTGCCGGCCAGCGAACTCGGGGACATGGACGGCGTGCGCCGGGTGGTCGCCCCGGAGGCCAGCCCGTTCCAGGTCGTGGAGTTCAGCGGCGCCCCCGGGTCGTTCCGCGAGTACTGGGTCCACGACGGCTTCGAGACGATCTACGTGATCTCCGGTGTTGTGGACGTGGACCTCGACGGGGAGATCTTCCGGCTCGAGCCGAGCGACTCCATCTCCTACGACACCCGCCAGCCGCACCGGCTGCGGGCGGCCACCACCGAAACCGTCAAGCTGCTGATGATCGAGGCCTCGCCCGGCTTCACCAACGTCCGGCTCCGTTAGCCTGCGGCCTCGTGTCTGAGGCTGACTCCACCCGGAATGGTGACATAGCGATCTCCGCACGGGGGCTGGTCCGTACCTTCGGGACCAACCGGGCGGTGGACGGAGTCGATCTCGGCGTCAACTCCGGGGAGATCTACGGGTTCCTGGGGCCCAACGGCGCGGGCAAGAGCACCACGGTGCGGATGCTGTGCACCCTGCTGAAGCCCACTGCCGGGAAGGCCACGGTGGCCGGCCACGACGTCGTCGACCGTCCCGGCGAGGTACGCATCCGTATTGGCGTCGCCCTGCAGGAGGCTGCGCTGGACGAGCGCCAGACCGGCCGCGAGATCCTCGACCTGCAGGCTCGCCTGTACGGGTTGACCGCGACGGACCGGGCCGCATCAATCGCGCGGGCCGTGGACCTCGCCGACATCGGCGAAGCCATGGATGACCGCATCAAGACCTACAGCGGCGGAATGAGACGCCGCCTCGACCTCGCCGCCTCGCTGATACACGGCCCCGAGGTTCTGTTCCTGGACGAGCCGACCACCGGCCTCGATCCGGTGAGCCGGGCGCAGGTCTGGGACGAGGTGCGCCGGCTGAACGGCGAGCTCGGGGTGACGGTGTTCCTCACCACCCAGTACCTCGAGGAGGCCGATGCGCTGGCCGACCGGGTGGCCATCATCGACGGCGGCCGGATAGTGGAGGAGGGGGCGCCGTCGGAGTTGAAGCGGGCTGTGGGCGCCGACGTGATCGTGGTGGACCTTCCCGCCGACGCCATCGCCGCAGCGGCCGCTGTCGCCGAGACGGTGCCGGACGCCGATGCCGTCACCCAGGGCCGCCGCGGCATCACCATCGCCACCGCCGACGGTGCGGCCACCGTCGCGAGCGTGGCGGTGGCGCTGTCGGGGGCGGGAATCCATCCCCGGTCGCTCACCGTGCGCACCCCGTCGCTCGACGATGTGTTCCTGCTGGCCACCGGATACCGGATGTCGGCGGTGGACCCAGCCGTCGGGGGCGGCGCTGCGGCGCCAGGATCGGGCTCCCCGGCGGCGGCCCGGGGGAGCGGCGGGCCATGAGCACCCCGTCCGGCGCGGCCGTCGCGACTGTCGCGGCCGGCGGCGGGATGGTCCGCCCGGTTGGGATCTTCACCGACATCGCCACGGTGGCCCGCCGCTCCGTGCGCAGCCTGCTGCGGGAGCCCGAGGCCATGGCCCCTGCGCTGATCATCCCGACGTTCTTCTTCATCGTCAACATCGGCGCGCTGGAGTCGTTCGTGGAGCGCACACCGGGAATCGACTACCGGGCGTTCCAGATACCGGTCGCCATCATCTTCGCGGTCACTGGCATCTCCCGGGCGTCGGTGCTGGTCATCGACATCCAGACCGGCTACCTCGATCGCATGCTGGTCACTCCGGTGCGGCGCACGACCCTGTTGCTCGGCATGATGGTCGCCGACGTGGTTCTGGCGCTGGCGCTGTCGCTGGTCGTGGTGGCCATGGGCTTTGTCGCCGGCGTGCGCTTCGAGACCGGGTTGCTCGGGATCCTGCTCTTCCTGGGGTTGGCGGTGGCGTGGAGCCTGGCGTTCACGGGATTCCCGTACACGGTGGCCCTGCGCACCGGGAACCCCGCCGCGGTCAACTCGTCGTTCCTGATCTTCTTCCCGTTCGCCTTCCTGACGCCCGCGTACCTGCCGCGCGAGCTGATGACCGGATGGATGCAGACCGTGGCCGCCTGGAACCCGGTCACATACCTGCTCGAGGGCATGCGGTCGCTGCTCACCGACGGCTGGCAGGCGGCCGCCATCGGCAAGGCCTCGGCGGCCATCGGCGGGCTCGCCCTCGTCACGTTCGTGATGGCCTTCCGCTCTCTGGCCCGCCGGGTGGCGACGGGCTGAGGCCCACCCTCGTCCCGCGCGCCTACTGTCTTGGGCGGACAGGGAGGACTCTTGGACCCAGTGCTCGACGTGGTGGGTGTCGGCAACGCCATCGTGGACGTGATCGCCTCCGTGGACGACCCGTTCATCGGCGACCACGACCTGGTGAAGGGCGCCATGACCCTGGTCAGCGCGGAGAGGTCGGCCGAGCTGTACGACGCCATGCCGCCGGGAATCGCCGCCTCAGGCGGTTCGGCGGCCAACACCATGGCCGGGGTGGCCTCCTTCGGCGGCCGGGCGGGCTTCATCGGCAAGGTGCGCGATGACCAGCTCGGTGATGTGTTCATCCACGACATCCGGGCGACAGGAGTCTCCTTCGACGTGCCGCCGGCACCCGACGGGCCTGCGACTGCCCGCTGCCTGGTCCAGGTGACCCCGGATGCGGAGCGCACGATGAACACCTACCTGGGCACCGCCGCGCTGCTCGGACCCCCCGACGTGGACACCGATCTCGTCGCCTCGGCCGGCATCACCTATTGCGAGGGCTACCTCTGGGACGTGCAGGTGGCCAAGGACGCCATCCGGGTGGCCATGGAGGCCGCAGCCTCGGCGGGCAGGACGGTGGCGCTGGCGCTGAGCGACTCGTACTGCGTGGAGCGGCACCGCGACGAGTGGCTAGACCTGATCGAGGACCGCGTCGACGTGGTGTTCGCCAACGAAGCGGAGGTGTGCGCCCTGCACCCGGCCGACGACTTCGACACCGCCCTCCGGCGCACGGCCGCGATGGCCGAGACGCTTGCGGTCACCCGCGGGGCCCGCGGCTCCGTGGCGGTCCAGGGCTCGGAGTCGGCGACAGTGCCTGCGACCGAGATCCCGGCCGTCGTCGACGCCACCGGAGCCGGCGACCTTTACGCCGCCGGCTTCCTGTGGGGCCTCAGCCGGGACGCGCCGCTAGCTCGCTGCGCAGAGTTGGGCAGTCTGGCCGCGGCTGAAGTCATCAGCCATGTCGGCGCCCGCCCCACGATGCCGCTGTCGCAACTCGCGGTCTCCCGCGGCCTCGCCTGACCCATCTCATGGCGAGCATCCGCGTCTCGACGGTGGTCCCCGCCGGGCCCTCTGAGGTATGGGAGGACCTCCGTGACATCGCCAGTCATGTCGGCTGGATGAGCGACGCCGCCTCGATCCGCTTCCTGACCGAGGCCACCGAGGGCGTCGGCGTGCGCTTCGAGTGCGACACCGTGCTCGGCCCGTTGAAGCTCACCGACCGGATGGAGGTGACCGAGTGGCGGACCGGCGAGGCGATGGGGATCCGGCACACCGGTGTGGTCTCCGGCGTCGGGCGCTTCCTGCTCTCGGCCACGGCCGGCCCGAACGGCGCCGTCCACACCCGCTTCGAGTGGACCGAGACGCTCCGGTTCCCGTGGTGGATGGGTGGTCCGTTGGGCGCCGTTGCGGCCGGCCCGGTTCTGCGGGCGGTATGGGCCCGCAATCTCCGCAAGTTCGTGTCCCGCTTCTGATTCGTCACTACTGACTTCCCGCTCCGGACCTCTCGCTTCTGACGCCGAGCCGGACCGCGTCAAGCCGGCGGACTCGTTGACCCGCAGCGCGTCTGCCGCCTGCATCGGTGGGTTCGCCCAGAGCGGCTAATACAATTCTGCGCAATGCAGATATATTTCACACAATAACGGTTATTACTGGTTGTGACTGAAGTGGCGGAAATCGCCGCAGCGGATGCCGGCGAGGGTGTGAGCAGTCCCGGCGAGGTCACCGAGCGGCTGCTCGACGCGGCCGTGGAGGTGTTCGCGCAGAGCGGCTTCGAGGCGGCGCGGGTGGCCGAGATTGCCCGCCGCGCCGGACTCACAACCGGAGCGATCTACGCCCGCTGGACCGGCAAGCGCGAGATGATCGTCGACGCTGTCGGCTACTGCGTCGCCAGGTGGGTGCTGACCCCGGAGACTCTTGCCGCTATGCCCGACGAGGAGTTGCTGGCCGCGCTGGTCGCCGACCTTGGATCGAGCGACAGAGCCCGCGTCCGCGAGGTGATGCTGGAGGCCTTCGTCAGCGCCCGGCGCGACGGTGGCTTCCGCTCGGCCGTCTCCGAGGCGGTGAGTGAGGATGCGGCCAGGCTGAGTGCGATCGTCGCCCGGGGCAAGGCCGGCGGTTGCATCGACCCGGCGCTGGATACCGGCGCCATCGTCGCCCTGTGCCAGTCCCTGGGCTTGGGCATGCACCTGGCCGCGTCGGTCGGGACCGACGGTCCCCGCCCGCAGGCCACGGGTTGGGATGCGCTGGTCTCGCGGCTGGTGGCCGCCCTGAGGCCCCCCGGCGACTGACCCCCCGGATCGGCGTCAGCGGGCTCCGGCTACGCTGCCGCGATGGGCTACCAATGTTTCGAGGTCGAGGAATCCCGGGGCATCGCGCACGTGCGGCTCAGCCGCGGTGACAAGGCCAATTCGATGATCCCGGCGTTCTGGTCGGAGTTGCCGGCGATCGTCGACGAGATCTCCGACGCCGGCCGGGCACGGGTGATCGTGCTCTCCGCCGAGGGGCGCCACTTCTGCTCGGGCATGGACCTCTCGGTCTTCGCCGGCGAGGCCGGCCTCGAAAGCGAGTCGGCCGAGATCGGGAGACGCCGGGCGAACCTGCGCCTGAGCCTGCTGCACCTGCAGCGGTCGTTCACCGCGCTGGAGGAGGCCCGGATGCCGGTGCTGGCCGCGATCCAGGGAGCCTGCGTGGGTGGCGGCGTCGATCTGGTGTCGGCGGCCGACTGCCGCTACGCCACCGCCGACGCCTGGTTCTCGATCCACGAGATCAACATCGGCATGACCGCCGACGTGGGCACCTTGCAGCGCCTGCCCAAGCTCATCCCTGTCGGCGTGGCCCGCGAGTACGCGTACACCGGCCGGCGAATGCCGGCCGAGAGGGCCCATGAGCTCGGACTGGTCAACGAGGTATTCGACGACCAGGACTCGATGATGGACGCGGTGATGGAGACCGCCTCCGAGATCGCCTCGAAGTCGCCGCTGGCGATTCACGGCACCAAGGAGGCCATCAACTACAGCCGGGACCACACCGTCGAGGACTCGCTGCGCCACATCGCCCTGTGGCAGTCGGGAATGTTCCACCCCGAAGACCTCGAGGAGTCGTTCAAGGCCAACGCCGAGGGTCGCACGCCCTCCTACGAGGACCTCGGCGAGGTTCGCCGCGGCCTGTGAGCGGGCTCAGTCCCCGAGAACCGGTTTGTAGCGCAGCTTGAGGTCGCCCAGGCGCACCAGCATCGAGGCGATCCAGCCGCCGAGCGCGGTGAAGTGCTTGTCGAGCTCCGCGCCGTCGGACAGGCCCGCCTCGTCGAGTTCGTAGGCGCCCTCGTAGCCGACGTCGATGGCGTACTCGGTCGCGTCGGCGTCGTCGAGGTCGTCGGCGTACAGGGATTCCACCCTGGGTCCGCCCCTCGAGAGTCGCTGGCTGCCGATGTCGGGGCTGGTGGGGGGCAGGACGTCCAGGACCATCGCAGGCTCGGGCGCCTCGGCCAGGCATTGGGCCCGCAACAGGATCTTGATCTCGATGCGGGGCGGCTCGGCGTGGCTCTCGCCGGCGTACCAGCTCAGGTAGGCCGCCTGCGACCATGTGGGCCACACGCAGCTGACGTCGGCACACACTTTCGGTGGTTGCCCCTCCCCGGGCAGGGCATACGAGTTCTCCCAGGCGATGTCGCCCGCCAGCACGTCGGTCTGGAACCGCTCCTCGCCCGCCTGCCGCTCAAGCAGCGCGTCCTCGAAGGCGTCTCGCAGGGCGCCGATGGCGTCGGTGAACACGTGGTCGAGCATGGTCAGCTGCGCTCGCACTCTGTCGCGGAGCCGGGCTGGGGCGGCGGACCGGTGGTCGAGCGCACCACCAGTTGCGGCTCGAGAGTGTGGCGCACCGGCTCGTCGATGCCGTCGGACAGGCGTGTCAGCAGCATCTCGACCGCGAGCCGGCCCATATCCAGGGTCGGCTGGTTCACGGTGGTGAGCGACAGGTGCCGCAGGGCGGCGATGAAGGTGTTGTCGAACCCCACGAGCGACACCTCTCCGGGCACGGCCACGCCGGCGTCGTCGAGACGGTTCAGGGCTCCGGCCGCCAGCAGATCGTTGAAGGCGAAGATGGCCGTCGGGGGATCGGCCTCGGACAGCAGCTCGTCGATCACGTCGAGGGCGTCGGCCTCGTCGTCACCTGCGGCGCGGATGTCGATCAAGTCCCCGATTCCGGCAGCCTGCATGCCGGACCGGTAGCCGGCGCGCCGCTCTTCGGCTGACACGTTGCTGCCCCCGTCCATGTGCACGATCCTGGTGTGGCCCAGCGATACCAAGTGTTCCACGGCCAGCTCAGCTCCCCATCGACCGTCCGTGGTGACGGTGTCGACGCCGGGATGCGCGCTGCCGCTGGCGACGACCACGCAGGGAGTGGCGCCGCCGAGTCGGGCAAGGTCGTCGTCTGCGACGCGGGGGCCGACCAATGCCATTCCCTCAACGCGGGACTGCAGGAAGGTCTCGACCGCATCGAGCTCCCGCCCAGCGTCGCGGTGACCGTTGAGGATGAGCGCGGTGAAGCCGTGGTCGGCCGCCGCCGCCTCGATCCCGTCGACGACTTCTCCGAAGAACGGGTTCCTGAGGTCGTCGACGAGTACGCCGATGGTCTGAGTGCGCCTCTTCGCCAGCTGGCGGGCCACAAGGTTGGGCCGGTAGCCCAACTCTTCGGCGGCGCGGAGCACGGACTCCCGCTTCTCCTCGGACACCTGGGGCGAGTTGTTCATGACCAGCGACACCAGGGCGCGCGACACCTTGGCCCGCTCGGCGACGTCCTCCATGGTCGGGCTGCTCATGTCAGCTCCGACTTGGAGCAAGCGCGAGCCGGTGGAGAGCCAGTCGCATCGCAGCGGTGTCACTCCCGCTCTTGTTCGCTGCGCTCACGGGCCGCTCGGGCCACGGCCTCGCCCGTATGGGGTGGATTCGCTCACTTATCCGCTCGGCCTCTTACGACTTGACATGTCACGCAGCGCACGATAGACCATTAGAGCGCTCTAATCCAAGGTAGAGCGCTCCAATCAAGCGTTGGCGGGGGGTTAGCGTGGACATGCCGACGGGAGACGCCAGGCCCATGACAGCACGCGGTCCTGCCGCGCCCACGCCATGACGGCCGCGGTGGGCACCGCGCTGCTCGACCGTGTGGCGACCGCCCCGATCAGCTGGGGCGTGTGCGAGGTGCCGGGCTGGGGATACCAGCTTCCCGTCGACCGGGTACTGGCTGAGATGGCGTCCGCTGGCTTCACCCACACCGAACTCGGATCCTTCGGCTATCTCCCCACCGAAGCGGCCGAGCTGCGCTCGACGCTCGGCCGTCACGGCCTGAGCCTGCTGGGCGGGTTCGTGCCGCTGGTCCTGCACGACCCGGACCGCGCCGGCGAGACACGCGCCGCGGCTCGCCGCTGGGCCGAGCTCATCGGCGGCGCCGGAGGCAAGTTCTTCGTCACCTGCGCCGTGAGTCACCCGGACCACTGGCGCCAGCAGCCGCTCACCGATCACCAGTGGGCGGTGTTGTGCGACTCCCTGGCCGAGGTCGACGCATTGGTCGACTCGCACGGCCTGAAGCAGGTCTACCACTCGCACTTCGGCTCGGTGGTCGAGACCGACGCCGAACTCACCCGGGTCCTGGAGGGATCCGAGGTCTCGCTCGTTCTGGACACCGCCCACCTCACCCTGGGCGGGACCGACGCATTGGAACTGCTGAATCGTTACGCGCACCGCGTGGGACTCGTCCACCTCAAGGACCTGGATCCCGCCCTCGGCACGCGTTTGACGGCGGGGGAGTTGACGCTCATGCAGGCCGTGCAGCGCGGCTTGTTCCCGCCCCTAGGTCGAGGAGAGGTGGCGATCACCGAGATCGTCGCCCGACTCGAAGAGTCAGGACGCGACCTCTGGTACGTCCTGGAGCAGGATGCCGCCATCGCGGAGGGGGACCTCTCCGCGGTGGCCTGGCTCAGGCGCAACGCCGATCTGAGCCTCGATTTCCTGCGAGGTCTGGTGCCCGCCCGCGCGGGCAGCGGAGCAATACACAACAACCACCGATTCCCGGAGGGATAAACAACAATGTCAAGACTATTGAAGCTGCTTGCCGTGGTGCTCGCCATCACGCTCGTAGCCGCATCGTGCGGTGACGACGACGACGCGGCCGAACCGGCCGCGCCGGCCGAGGAGGCTCCCGCCGAGGAGGCTGCCCCGGCCGATGACGAGGCCCCGGCAACCACCGCGGCTGCCGACGACGTCGTCGAGACGCAGGGCTGCGACCACACGTTCCACGTGATCACCCACGGTGACTCCGGCGTGTTCTGGTCCGTGGTCGAGGTGGCCGTTAGAGACGCCGCCGCCGCCATCGGCTGCGATGTCGTCTACTTCGGCTCCAACAACGACGCCCTGGCCCAGGCCCAGGAGATCGAGGCCGCGGTGGCGTCGGGCTCCTCGGGCATCGCCATCTCGCTGGCCGACCCGGCCGGCGTGAGCGACGCCGCCGCTGGCGTCGTCGCAGCGGGCATCCCGCTGTACACGCTCAACTCGGGCGTGAACAACTACAAGGACCTCGGCGCCGTCACCCACGTCGGCCAGACCGAGGTCGTGGCCGGCAACGGCGCGGGCGAGCGCTTCAACGCGCTGGGCGCCACCCACATCCTGTGCGCTCGCCAGGAGCAGTCCAACGTGGCGCTCGAGGAGCGCTGCGAGGGCCTGGCCGAGACCTTCAACGGCGACGTCACCTCGGAGTTCGTCGGTCTCGACGCCAACCCCGACGAGCAGCAGAACAGCATCGCGGCCATCCTGCAGGCCGATCCGTCCATCGACGGCGTCCTCGGCGTGGGCCCGAACCTGCCTCTGCGGGCTCTGACCGCGGGCGAGCAGGCCGGACGCGATCTGGTGATCGGCGGCTTCGACCTCTCCGGTGACCTCATCGACGCCATCGAGGCCGGCGACGTGGCCTTCACCGTCGACCAGCAGCAGTACCTGCAGGGTTACCTGCCGGTGGTCCTCATGTACCTGCAGGCCACCAACCAGAACACCGCCGGCGGCGGTCTGCCCATCCTGACCGGCCCGGGCTTCGTGGACACCGCGAACGCCTCGGTCGTCAAGGCGTTGGTTTCGCAGGGGACTCGCTAATCAAGTCCATGGCAGGGGGCGGTCGGCTGCCGCTGGTCGCCCCCTGCTAGTTTCCCCCAGCGCGGGGCCCGCCCCAGTGGCGGGCCCCGGTGCTGGCGGGATCACGCAAGGCGTCCGGTCGCCACGACAGTGGATGGCCGGCCAAGTCGACTAGCCGTTGGGGGATCGAATGGCTGACACGACCAACGACCAATCCGCCGCAACGGCCGATGCCGGCGGAGACGAACGCTTGGCCCACCGGGGGCCGATCCAGACGCTCCTGACCC
This sequence comes from Acidimicrobiales bacterium, assembly GCA_965117015.1. Lineage (GTDB taxonomy): Bacteria > Actinomycetota > Acidimicrobiia > Acidimicrobiales > Aldehydirespiratoraceae > Aldehydirespirator. Next base: position 3,592,149 of record OZ220747.1, on the reverse strand, counting down.
GGCCCGAGATCGGGGCGCTGCTGGGCGCCGTCGGTGTCTGGCTGCTGTTCTGGCTGGTGTCCGCTCCCTTCGGCACCGTAGGGGGCACGGCCAACTTCCTCGACGTTGCCGCCTACCTGGGGTTGATGGCCGTTCCCGTCGCGCTGCTGATGATCGGCGGCGAGTTCGACCTGTCGTCGGGCGCTATGACCGGAGCGACGGCCCTCATCGCCATCCTGCTGGCCAACGACATCAACGGCGCCGGGCTGGGACTCCATGTCGCGGTGCCGCTGTCGCTGGCGTTCGCGCTGGCGATCGGGTGGTTCAACGGCACTGTCGTGGAGAAGACTTCGCTGCCCAGCTTCATCGTGACGCTGGGAACGTTCTTCATGCTGATCGGGGCCAAGCTCGGCTTCTCCAAGCTGTTCACCAACAAGGTGCTCGTCGAGGGTCTCGACGAGGCCGAGGGCTACGAATTCTGGAACGGCATCTTCGGCGCGGAATGGCTTCGCAACAACCACCTCTGGGACGTCCGCAGCTGGTCCAACCTGTGGCTGGTCCGCGACGAGATGTGGGCCCTGCTGCTCATCGGCGGGATCGCCGCCCTGATGATCGGGACGTTCGAGCTGACGTACGCCCGGCGCCAGTCTCCGAACGTCGCGGGGCTGGTCGTCGCGGCCGGCGGCACAGTGTTGGCGCTGGTGGGCCTGATCTACCTGCTGGCCCAGGACGGGACTGTGTCCAACTGGATCGGCGGCATCCTTGTGGCCGCCGGCGTGCTGATAAAGGTCGCCGGCTGGTGCCGGTTCCGCTATGAGGCGCCGGACCGGTCCGAGCGCGGAACCTCGGCCCGGTGGTGGCAGTACTTGATCAGCGGCATCGCCGCCCTGGTCGTCGCCATGATCGTCGCGGTGGTCATGGACGCCACCGACTCCTCCCAGCTGGGCTTCCTGAGCGGATCGTTCGGCAAGTTCGTGTTCGCGCTGGGCATCGCCGCCGTCGGAGTGCTGGCCGTCGTGGCGGCCATCGGACGAATCACCCCCGGATACCCCGCCCTCGGGGCGGTGCTGGTGGCGCTGCCGTCGATCAGCTTCCTGGTGACTGTGCAGGCCGCCCGGGTCATCCTGTTCGGCGGGCTTGCGCTGCTGGGGATAATGCTGCTCTGGTCGACCGCCCGGCGAGTGCAGCCCGCGGTGACCGTCTCACTGGCCATCTCGGCGGCGATCGTCGTGCTGGCCTTCTTCATCCAGGCCGAGTCGGCGTCACGCAAGCTGCGGGTCGAGTTGTTCACGGTGCTGTTGCTGGTGGCCCTGGTGCTGGCTGCCTCCGCGGTGGCCCGGTACATGAGCGCCACCCGAACTACCGCACCCCCGCCCCCGCAGTTCGGTCGCTGGATGCACGTCTGCGCCGCCTTGGGCGTGGCCGCCGTCGTCGTGTTCGCCGTGATCGAACTAGTGGACGGCGATGGGATCCTCTACGCCCTGCTCACCGGCGCAGCCAAGGGCGGCATCGTGGGCTTCGTGGCCTACGCCGCGGGGACCGTGGGACGCACCTTGATGACCAACGACGAGGGGGTCGGACGGGCCTTGGTCTCGGTGGGGATCGGGGCGGTCATGCTCAGCGTCGCCACCCGGCTGCTGTTCGTCACCGGCAGCGAGCTGGAGACGATCTGCACCGTGGGCACCGACGGCGAGCTCAGATGCCCGCAGACGCAGTTCGGCGTGGTCGTGCTGTCGTTCCTGGTCTTCGCGGCCATCGGCTCGTGGCTCCTGATGCGCACCCAGTTCGGCAGCTGGATAATGGCCGTGGGCGGCAACAAGGAAGCGGCCCGCTCCGTGGGCGTGCCGGCGGCCCGCACCAAGACCACGCTGTTCATGATGGTGTCGGGGGCGGCGTGGATCACCGGCATGCTGATCGCCTTCCGGCTGACCGCGGTGCAGGCCAACGTGGGCGACGGCAACGAGTTCCGCTACATCATCGTGGCGGTGGTCGGCGGCAACCTGCTCACCGGCGGGTACGGGTCGGCGCTCGGCGCCGGCATCGGCGCGGTGATCTGGGGAATGATCTCCCAGGGCATCGGCTTCGCCCAATGGAACAGCGACTGGCGGTTCCTGGTGCTGGGGGCCCTGCTGCTGGTGGCCGTGATGGTCAACAACTACGTGCGGGGCCGGGCCGAGAAGGCGCCGACGGCATCAGCCGCCACCAGACCCGACAGGACCGAGATCGCAATAGTCGTGCCCGCTGAGCCGGCCAACGGCGCAAAGGAGGAGCAGCAATGAGCACCGACTTCCTCGAACTGAGGAACATCTCCAAGTTCTACGGCAACATCATCGCCCTCACCGGCGTCACCACGACGGTGAATCCTGGCGAGGTGACGTGTGTGCTCGGCGACAACGGCGCCGGCAAGTCGACGTTCATCAAGATCCTGGCCGGCGTGCACCAGCACGACGAGGGGGAGCTGGTCCTCGAGGGTTCCAAGGTCCGGTTCGCTCATCCCCGGGAGGCGCTCGCCGCGGGCATCGCGACCGTGTACCAGGACCTGGCCATGGTGCCGCTGATGTCGGTGTGGCGGAACTTCTTCCTGGGCCAGGAGCCCAAGACGGGGGTCTGGCCGTTCCGTCAGATCGACATCGACAAGGCCAAGATGATCGCCAAGGAAGAGATGGCCAAGATGGGCATCGACATCCGCGACACCGAACAGAGCGTGGGCACCCTGTCGGGTGGCGAGCGCCAGTCGGTGGCCATCGCCAGGGCCAGCTACTTCGGCGCCCGGGTGCTGATACTCGACGAGCCCACCTCCGCTCTGGGCGTGAAGCAGTCCGGAGTGGTGCTGCGACGCATTGTGGAGGCCCGGGACCAAGGGCTGGCCGTGATCTTCATCACCCACAATCCCAACCACGCCTATCCGGTCGGTGATCGGTTCGTGATCCTTCAGCGAGGCCAGTCCCTGGGCAACTGGGCCAAGGATGAACTGTCGCAGGGTGAGCTGACCCAGTTGATGGCCGGCGGCGCCGAGTTGGAGGAACTCCAGCACGAGTTGGCCGGGGCCGACTCGAACGGAGGGTGATCGGTCGCGGTCCGTCGACCGCCGTCGACTCGACGGCGACATCCAACCCCTTCCCCCGACCCGCACGATGGAACTTGAGCTGCTGACCGTCGGCCGCGTCAGCGTCGATCTCTACCCGCAGCAGAGCGGCGTGCCCCTGAGCGGGGTGTCGTCGTTCGCCAAGTCGATCGGCGGATCGCCCACCAACGTGGCTGTGGCCGCGGCCCGGCTCGGTCGGCGGGCGGCGGTGGTCACCCGGGTGGGCGACGACGGGTTCGGCGAGTACATTCGCACGGCCCTGGCCGAGCGGTTCGGGGTGGTCAACGACTACGTGGCGGTGGACCCGCATCTGCGCACCGCGCTGGCCTTCTGCGCGCTGGACCCGCCGACCGACCCGCCCCTGCTGTTCTACCGCGAGCCGCGCGGCCCGGACATGAACCTCACCACCGAGGACATCCCCGCCGACGCCTACGAGGTGCCCGTGCTGTGGGTGACCGGCTCGCGCTTCGCGCAGGAGCCGTCGCGCTCCACCATCCGGACCATGCTCGAGAGGCGCGACCGCCTTGAGCACACCGTGCTCGACCTGGACTACCGGCCCAGCTTCTGGTCGTCGCCGGCCGAGGCGGCCGAGCACATAGGAGCCGCCGTCGACCACGCCACGGTGGCAGTGGGCAACCGGACCGAGTGCGAGATCGCGGTCGGCGCCTCCGATCCCGACCAGGCCGCCGACCGGCTGCTCGATCGGGGCGTGTCGCTGGCGGTGGTGAAGATGGGGGCCGACGGCGTGATGGTGGCCACGCCGGAGGGCCGTTCCAGCGTTCAGCCGGTGCCGGTGGAGGTGGTATGCGGGCTCGGCGCGGGCGACGCCTTCGGCGGTGCGCTGGCCGACGGGCTGCTGGCCGGCCTCGACCCCGTCGAGATGGTCACCAGGGCCAATGCGGCCGGCGCGATCGTGGCCGGTCGGTTGACATGCGCCGACGCCATGCCCACCACGGCCGAGATCGATGCCGTGCTCGCCGGCGGGGATCCTTCCGAGGCCGAGGCGGCATGAGCGGCCCGGCGCGGTGGCGCATCTGGATCGACCGCCGGCCGCCGCCCGAGGTCTCCGTCCCCGACGACGTCGAGCTGACCGACGACCTCGCCGCGGCCGACGGTGCCGTGGTCGGGGCAGAGAAGTCCTGGGACTCCGACGCTTGCCGCCGCCTGCCCCGCCTGAAGGTGGTGGCCCGCGCCGGCATCGGCTACGACAACGTGGCGGTGGCGGAGTGCGCCGCGGCCGGCGTGGCCGCGTGCAACGCTCCCGACGCTCCCACCGTGTCGACCGCCGAGCACGCCCTGGCGCTGCTGCTGGCCGTGTCCAAGCGGGTCAAGCCCGCCGAGCGCGGGCTCGCGGCCGGTTTGGGCGACTACCGGGTCAACCACCGCGCCCTGGAGCTTCACGGCCGGACTCTGGGGCTGCTGGGCTGCGGGCGCATCGGCAGCCGCGTGGGGCATTACGGGGCCGCGCTCGGCATGAGGGTGCTGGTCCACGATCCGCATCTCGACCCCTCCGACATTGCGGCCGTGGGACAGCCCGTAACCCTTGACGATCTCTGGCGCGGCAGTGATGTGCTGTCGCTGCACGCGCCCGCCACCGGGGCCACCCGCCACATCGTCGACGCCCGCGCCGTCGCGTCCATGAAGCCGGGGTCCATCATCATCAACTGTGCCCGGGGAGCGCTGATCGACCAGGACGCGCTGCTCGCCGGACTGGAGTCGGGCCGCATCGCCGGGGCCGGGCTGGACGTGACTGAGCCCGAGCCGCTGCCGGTGGGCCATCCGCTGCTCGAGCGCGACGATGTGATCGTCACCCCGCACGTCGCGTCGTCGACCACCGCGGGAATGGTCAGGCTTCTCGACCAGGCGCTGGGCCAGGCGGCGCAGTGGCTGCGGGGAGGCAGCCCCGAGCACCTGCTCGATCCGGCCGCGGCCGATCCCGCCGTCGACCGCCGGAGGGCCTCATGAGCACCCAGCGCCCCATCGGGATCGCCGTGATCGGCTTCGGCTGGATGGGCCAGGCCCACGCCCGGTCCTACGCGCGCCTGCCGTTGATCTTCGACAGCCTGGGATACCGCGCCGAGCTGACGGTGTGCGCCGACACGCTGGCAGAGCGGCGGGCCGTCGCCCTGAGGGACTTCGGCTTCCGCGAGGCCACCGAAGATTGGCGGGTGGCGGTGGACCACCCCGACGTGGACGTGGTCGTGATCTGCGCGCCCAACATGGTGCACTGCGAGCTGGTCGAGGCGGCCGCCGCGGCCGGCAGGCACGTGTTCTGCGAGAAGCCCGTCGGGGGCACTCCCATCCAGACGGCCCGGGCCGAGAAAGCCTGTCGTGACGCGGGTGTCATCACCGGGGTCGGCTACAACTACCGGTTCGTGCCGCTCGTGCAACACGCCCGCAACCTGATAGAGGCGGGCGAACTGGGCCAGATCACCAACTACCGGGGCCGCTTCTTCTCCATGTACGGCGCCGATCCGCTCGGCCTGCTCAGCTGGCGCTTCCTGATCGATCAGGCGGGCCACGGCGTCTCCACCGACATCCTCAGCCACGCCATCGACCTGGCCACGATGCTCAACGGCCCGATCTTGCGGGTGGTGGGCACCGGCGAGACGTTCATCAAGGAGCGGCCCCTGCCGTCCGCGTCGGGCACCCACTACGACCGGGGCGAGCCGGGCGACCCGGTCGGGGTGGTCACCAACGAGGACTACTTCGGGGCCATGGCCGTGTTCGCCAACGGCAGCCGCGGCACCTTCGAGGTGAGCCGGACGATGGTGGGGCCGCAGAGCCAGATGGCCTTCGACGTCCACGGCACCGACGGTGCTCTCAGCTGGAACTTCGAGACCATGAACCAGATGCGCCTGTTCAACATCATCGAGGGTGACCGGGGCTACACCACCGTCTACGCCGGCGAGCGCCACCCGTATCACGCGGGCTTCGTTCCCGGCGAGGCCAACTCGATCGGGTTCGAGGACGTGGTGACCATCCAGGACCACGAATTCCTGGCCGCGGTGGCCGAGGGCCGGCCCCATTCGGCCGGGATGGAGCAGGCGCTGGAGTATGTGAGCGTGCAGGCCGCGCTGCTGCGCAGCTGGGAGACCGGCGCCTGGACGGATGTGGTATCAGTGAGGATCGACTGAGGGCCGGGAGGCCACAGAGAGGCAGGCCATGGAGACGGTAAGGCTCACTACTTCGGGGGCGGTGGTCCGCTACCTCGCAGCCCAGCACATAGAGGTCGACGGCGCGACCGTGCCGCTGTTCGCGGGCGTGTTCGCCATCTTCGGCCACGGCAACGTCACCTGCCTGGGCCACGAGCTGGAGCGGGCCGGCGACACGCTGCCCACCTGGCGCGGCCAGAACGAGCAGGGCATGGCCCTGGCAGCCTGCGGCTTCACCCGGGCCCACAGGCGGCGCCGGATCATGGTGGCCACCAGCTCGATCGGCCCGGGTGCCACCAACATGGTGACCGCGGCCGCGGTGGCGCTGTCCAACCGGCTGCCGCTGCTGCTGATCTCGGGCGACACCTTCGACCACCGCATCGTCGATCCGGTGCTGCAGCAGGTCGAGCACTTCGGTTCCCCCACCACGACCGTCAACGACGCCTTCCGGGCCGTGGTGCGCTTCTGGGACCGGATCACCGCGCCCGAGCAGGTCGTGCACTCGCTGCCGCACGCCGTCCACACCATGCTCGATCCGGGTGACTGCGGCCCGGCCTTCATCGGGCTGCCCCAGGACGTGCAGGGCGACGCCTACGACTATCCGGCTCGCTTCTTCACCGACACTGTGCACGAGATCCGCCGGCCCAGGCCCGACCGGGGCGAGCTGCGCAGGGCCGCGGCGGTGCTGGCCGGCGCGCAACGTCCGCTGATCATCGCCGGCGGCGGCGTCCGCTGGTCGCTGGCCGAGGAGCAGCTGGCCGCCTTCGCAGAGGCTCACGGGATCCCGGTGGTCGAGACCACCGCGGGCCGCACCTCGCTGCCCGCTCACCACCCCCTCAACTGCGGACCGATCGGCGTGACCGGCTGCGTCTCGGCCAATGCCATGGCGGCGGAGGCCGATGTCGTGCTGGCGGTGGGCACCCGCCTCGGAGACTTCGTGACCGGCTCGTGGACCGTGTTCGGAGACGAGGCGGCCCGCATCATCGGTTTGAACGCGGCCCGCTTCGACGCGGTCAAGCACCGGTCGTTCCCGCTGGTGGCCGACGCCAGGGAGGGGCTGGCCGAGCTGGGCGCGGCCGTCGGGGACTACCGGGCCCCGCAGTCCTGGTCGGTGAGAGCCGCCTCAGAGACGGCCCAGTACCACGCGTACATCGACAAGATCGCCGCTCCGGTGATGCTGGGATCGGTGGGAGCCGGCAACGGCGACGGCGCCCCCGACGACCTCCCCACCTACGCGCAGGTCGTCGGAGCGGTAGACCGGGCTGCCGGCGAGTCCACCTACGTGGTCACCGCCGCCGGGGGATTCCCGGGCGAGCTGATCAGCGGGTGGCGCTCGCAGGGCGTCCATTCGTTCGACTGCGAGTACGGCTACTCGTGCATGGGGTATGAGATCTCGGGGGCCTGGGGAGCGAAGATGGCCATGCCCGACCGCGAGGTGATCGCGCTGGTCGGCGACGGCTCGTACCTGATGATGAACAGCGACCTCTACAGCACGGTGCTGTCGGGGCACAAGCTCATCGTCATCGTCTGCGACAACGGCGGCTTCGCCATCATCGACCGGCTGCAGGTCTCCGCGGGCGGCGTGTCGTTCAACAACTTCATGTCGGACTGCCGCACCGACCTCGCCGACGGCACCGATGTCGTCGAAGTGGACTTCGCGGCCCACGCGGCCTCGATGGGCTGTGGCGCCGAGACGGTGCGCACGGTGGCCGAGCTAGAAGCGGCCATCGAGCGGGCCAGGGAGGCTGATCGCACCTACGTCATCGCGCTGAAGACCCATCCGAGCTCCTGGACCGAGGGCGGTGCCTTTTGGGAGGTCAGCGTGCCCGAGGTGAGCGCCCTCCCCGCCGTGCTCGAGGCCCGCGCCGGCTTCGACGAGGCCCGCTCCTCCCAGCGGGTGGGCTGGTAGAGAATGAGGGCCGTGTCTGGTAGCGGGTGGGCCGGTGACTGATCCGGGCTCCTTCCGCGGCGGCGTGGCGCTGATCACGGGCGGCTCGCAGGGCCTCGGCTACGCGGTGGCGCAGCGGCTGGTGTCCGAGGGAGCCTCCGGCCTGCTTCTGGTCGGCCGGGACGGAGCCAAGGGCGAGGCGGCCGCGGCATCCCTGCGGACTGACCAGTGCCGCGCGGAGTTCCTGGCCGCCGACCTCGCCCGCGCTGACGCATGCGAGCGCGTCATCGCGGCCCTCGATGAGAGCTTCGGCGCCTGCCACAGCTTCGTCAGCAGCGCGGCCATCACCGACCGCGGCACGGTTTGGGACACCACCCCCGAACTGTGGGACGCAATGCTGGCCGTCAACGTCAAGGCGCCCGGATTGCTGAGCCAGGGCGTGGCGAGGATCATGGCCCGCGAGTCGATCGAGGGCACGATCGTGCTCATCGGGTCCATCGCGGGACGGGGCGGGCCGCCCAAGCTGCTGCCGTACGCCACTTCCAAGGGGGCGCTGGTGACCATGACCCGCAATCTGGCCTTCTCGCTGATGCGTCACCGCATCCGCGTGAACCTGCTGTGCCCGGGATGGATGGACACCCCCAACGAGGACATCGTGCAGCGCACGTTCGACGGCGCCACCGACGGCTGGCTGGAGCGGGCCGAGGCCGAGATGCCGTTCGGCCGGCTGATCAAGCCCTCGGAGATCGCCCGCACCGTCGTGCACCTGGCCACCTCCGAGTCGGGAATGATGACCGGCGCGGTGGTGGAGTGGGATCAGACGGTGCTGGGCGCGGGTGATTCGGTGTTTCCCGGGACGGACTTGGGGCCGCCGGCCACCGCTGTGGGGGTGCCGCGGTGACCGCAGCCGTGCGGGACTACGGCCTCACCGGGAACGACTCCAGGCTGGCCATCGAGAGAGGCCTGGTGGAGGCGGAGTGGTTCCGCCCGCCCATCGATCCTGAGCGGCTCAGAGCCCTCCAGGTCCGCACCAACGCCCGGGCCGCCCGCGACACCGTCCTGTGGCTCGGACTGCTGGCCTTCTTCGGCTACCTGGCCTTCCGAGCCCTGGGCACATGGTGGGCGGTGCCCGCCTTCATGGCCTACGGAGCGCTCTACGGCGGCGCTGGCGACTCTCGCTGGCACGAGTGCGGGCACGGCACCGCGTTCAGGACCAAGTGGCTGAACGATGTCGTCTACTACATCGCGTCGTTCATGCTGCTGCGCCAGCCCACGCTGTGGCGCTGGTCCCATGTGCGCCACCACACCGACACGATCGTGGTGGGGCGCGACCCGGAGATCATGTTCCCCCGCCCGTCGTCCATGCGCAGGGTGCTCGGGGTCTACGTGCCGGTGCTGATCCTCCCCAAGGCGGTGTGGCGCACCCTCAAACATGCCGCGGGCCGGTTCGACGACGACGCCCGGGACTTCATCCCCACCGACGAGCTGCCCAAGCTCAAGTGGGAGTCGAGGGCCTACATCGCCGTGTTGGGCGGCACCGCCGTGTGGTGCGTCGCCATCGGCTCGATCGTGCCGGCTCTGTACATCGGGCTGCCGACGTTCTACGGGGCGTGGCTCATGGTGTTCTTCGGCGCCACGCAGCACGCCGGGCTGCGCGAGGACGTGCTCGATCATCGCTACAACTCCCGGACCGTGTACATGAACCCGGTGCTGAGGTTCCTGTACTCGAACATGAACTACCACGTCGAGCACCACATCTTCCCCACCGTGCCGTACTACGCGCTGCCGGCTCTCCACGCGGAGATCCAGGAGTACCTGGCCCCGCCGGACCCGTCCACCATCAGCGCCTACCGGCGGATCTTCTCCACGCTTCGCCGCCAGTGGCGCGACCCGTCCTACGACGATCCCCGCCCCGACGTGCCCGACATGGCCGGCTCGGGGCGGACCTTCGTGGACACCGGTCTCACCGCCTGGGCCGGCGAGATGCACGACGGCCTGGTGGATCTCGGCCCGGCCGAGGGCCTGAGCGCCGGGTCGGCCCGCCGGATCGACCGGGGCGAAGCCACCTACGCGCTGTACCGCCTCGACCCCGACGACATCGAACCCGATGACCCCGGCGGCGAATTCGTGCTGAGCGACGGGCTGTGCACCCACGGCCAGGCCCATCTGGCCGAGGGAGCGGTGCTCGACTGCATGGTCGAGTGCCCCAAGCACAACGGATGCTTCGACCTGCGAACCGGCGAGGCGTTGCGATACCCGGCCACCGAGCCGATAACCCTCTACGACGTAGCGCTCCGCAACGGCCGGGTGGTCTCGCGGCTGGAGCCGCTCGCACCGGCGGACACCACGCAGTGAGTGATGTCGTTCGCGTCGGGCTGCTGGGCTGTGGCCGCATCGGCTCGATGCACGCCGAGCTCGTGTCCCGACGGGTGGCGGGTACGGACCTGGTCGCCGTCTACGACGTGTTCGATGAAGCGGCGGCCGGCGTAGCTGAGGCGTTCGGCGCCCGCCACGTGTCGAGCGCGGCCGAACTCATCGAGTCCTCCGACGTGGACGCGGTGGCGATATGCAGCTCGACCGACACCCACATGGACCTGCTGGTGGAGGTCGCCGCCGCAGGCAAGCCTGCCTTTGTCGAGAAGCCGCTGTCGTTGGACCTGGCCGAAATGGACCGGGGCATCGCCGCGGCCACCGAAGCGGGGATCGCAGTGCAGGTGGGCTTCAATCGCCGTTTCGACGCGGCTCACCGCCAGGTTCGCGACCGGGTGTCCGCCGGCGATGTCGGCGACGTGCATCTGGTCCGCATCTCCAGCCGCGACCCCGATCCGCCGCCGATCGCCTACATCGAGGTGTCGGGCGGGATCTTCTGCGACATGACCATCCACGACTTCGACATGGCCCGCTTCGTGACCGGCAGCGAAGCGGTCGAGGTGTACGCCACCGGGGGAGTGCGGGTTGATCCCGCCATCGGCGAAGCCGGCGACCTCGACACCGCCGTGATCGTCGTGACCCACGCCAGCGGAGCCATCACGACCATCGACAACAGTCGCCGGGCGGTGTACGGCTACGACCAGCGGTTGGAGGCGTTCGGGTCGGCCGGGATGGCCTGCTCGGAGAATCCGCCCTCGGCCACCGCGCAGTACTGGGATGGGGACGGCTCCCATGGCCCGCCGCTGCCCTACTTCTTCCTGGATCGCTACATCCCGTCGTACCTGGCTGAGTGGGAGGCCTTTGTGGCCATGGTCGGCGGCGCCCCGTCGCCGGTGAACCTGGCCGACGGCCGGGCCCCGCTGGTGATGGGCCTGGCCGCCTGGAAGTCGGTCCGCGAGGGTCGCCCGGTCGCCATCACCGAGATCGGCTGAGCAAGATGCGAGACGCCCGCACCCCATCCGGGAATTGGCAGCGGTGGAGGCCGTTTTGGGCGTTGTGGGCTGCCAATTCGCGGCGGGGAGGTGCGAGCGTCGCGAATTGGCAGCGGTGGAGGCCGTTTTGGGCGTCGTGGGCTGCCAATTCGGTTCGGGCCGGAGGGACGGGATGGTGACCGTGCGGGCCTATGTGACCGGGGGTACCGGCTTCGTCGGGTCGAACATCGTCAAGGTGTTCGCCGAGCGCCACGGCGCCGAGGTGCACTGCCCGGTCCACCGGTTCGTCCCCACCGATGTCGGCGGGTTCACCACCGAGCGCCTCGACCTGCTCGACGACGAAGCCGTATTGGCCAGCGTGGCCGGGTTCAAGCCCGACGTGATCGTCCACTCGATGATCCTCAACGACTTCGCGGCCATGTACGCCGACCGGGACCTGGCCTGGCGTAGCTTCGTCGGCACCACCGAGACTCTGGCCCGAGCGGCCGATGAAGTGGGGGCCAAGCTGATCCTGGTGTCCACCGACTGGGTGTTCGACGGCACCCAGGCCGGAGCCCACGAGGACACCCCGCCCAACCCGGTCAACATCTACGGCGTGCTAAAGATGGCCAGCGAGCAGGCCGCCATGCTGAGCGCGGAACGGGCCGCGGTGGCTCGGGTGTCCGCGGTCAGCGGCATGCACTGGATGCGCGACCACACGCCCCGGGTGCAGGACGGCGGCTTCGGATACTTCGTCACCTCGATAGTCGGCGCGCTGGAGGCTGGAGAGCCCTTCGCGGTGTGGGAGGCCGACAACATCAACATGGTGGCCTCGCCGTCGCTGGCCAGCGAGTGCGCCGAGGTCATGTGGCGCATCGCAGCCGACGAGGGCGCGGCCGGGGTCTTCCACTGCTGCGGCGGCGAATCGGCGGGTCGTATGGAGTTGGCCCTCGCCGCCTGCGATGTCTTCGACTTGGACCCGGCGCTGCTCCGTTCGACGGTGCCCGACACCGGCGCGGTGGGAGCCGTGGGCGAGTTCCCGATTCCCTACGACACCAGCCTCACCGTGCGGCGCACAAGGGACGTTCTCGGCTACGAGCCGCCCGGGATCCGCGAGCTGCTGACCCGGTTCCGCCACGAGCGTTCCACTGGCGCCCTCGCCTACTGATTCTCGGAGGCAGGAACATGACCAGTTCGTCGCTAATCCATCCGACCGGGGGTCCAGGGCGGATCCTCCATGTGACGCCGGAGTCGGCCGGCTGGGGCCATGTGGAGTTCGGGGTCGTCGAGGTGAACCCGGCCGCGCCGTGGCCGGGCGTAGCGGCCGACCGCGAGACCGCCATCGTGCCGCTGTCCGGCGAGGGCCGGGTGGTGGTCGGCGACGGCGATATGGAGGTCGGGCTGAGCCGCGACTCGGTGTTCACCCAGATGGCGAGAATCGTGTACCTGCCTCCGGGGACCCCGTACCGGATCGAGTCCGACACGGGGCTGCTGGCATCGGTGGGCTCTGCGCCGGCCGAGGGCCGCTATCCCGTGCGGGTCTTCGAGCCGTCGGAGATGCGGATCGAGATACGCGGCGGGGGACAGGCCTACCGCCAGGTGGTCCACTCGCTGTCCCATCCCCTGCCGGCCGAGCGGCTGATCCTCTACGAGGTGTACGTGCCCCGGGGCACCTGGTCGGGGTGGCCGCCGCACTGCCACGACGGCCGTGACGGCTCGCCCTACCTGGAGGAGGTCTACTACTTCCGCCTCGACCGGCCCGAGGGCTACGCCATCCACCGCAACTGGCGAGACGACGAGGACTACGACGACGCCATGGTGGTGCGCGACGGCGATGTGGCGCTGGTACCCAAGGGCTACCACACGTCGGTGGCCTGCCCCGGCTCCAACATGTACTTCCTCAACTACCTCGCGGGCGAGCTCCAGGACGATGAGCGCCGCACACCCCCGTGCTTCATGGCTGAGCACACCTGGATCGAGGCCGACTGGACGGCGGGGGAGTGGGGCCTGCCGGTGGTAGGTCCCACCGGTCCCAGGACAGGGTCGTGAGCCTGGCGCGACCCCGGGTTCAGGATCGGTGATCCCATGAGCCTGGAGGGGATCTCCGATGGAGGGCGCTTCGGAGTGCTGGCCATCGACCACCGCGACTCGCTGCGGGCCGTCCTGGCCCCCGATGACCAGGAGTCGGTCAGCGCAGGTGACATCACCGATCTGAAGCGCGATCTGGTCGGGACTCTGGCTGGGGCCGCCACCGGAGTGATGTTGGAGCCCGAGTACTCGATCCCGCAGTTACTCGACGGCACGCTTCCCGCCGGGGTGGGGTTCACCGCCGCATTGGAGGCCCAGGGCTACGCAGCCGACCCCGAGGCCGCCCCCACCCGGATCCTGGAGGGCTGGTCAGTGGAGGCGGCTGCTGCCAGCGGGGCCTCCGCCGCCAAGCTCCTGGTGCTGTACCGGCCGGATCGCCCCCACGGAGCGGCCCAGGAGCGGGTAGCGGCCGAGATCCTTTCCGAGTGCCGCCGGGTGGGGATCCCGCTGGTGCTGGAGCCGCTGTTCTACGGACTGGCCGACCCTGGCGCCCGCCGCGCCCTGGTGATCGAGACGGTCGAGCGCTTCGCGGCCATGGACCCCCACCTGCTCAAACTGCCCTTCCCGGTAGACCCGACCCACGAACCAGACCGGTCCGTGTGGGCTGAGGCGTGCGCCGAGATCACCGAGCGCTGCCACATGCCGTGGACGCTGCTGTCGGGCGGCGGCAACTTCGAGTCCTACCGTGATCAGGTCGCGGCCGCCGTGGCCGCGGGCTGCTCGGGCTTCATGGCCGGCCGAGCCCTCTGGGGCGAGGCCGCCTTGGCGCCTCCAACTGAGCGACCCACGATCATCTCCGACCTGGTCGCCCCCCGCCTAGCCGAGCTCCGCAGCTTGCTCAGCTAGCCGCGGCCTCCGGGCCTTCGGGCTGGCCGGCGCTCGTAGAGTGGCGGTCTGTGAGCACTGGCGCCGAACGTCTGGACGCCGGCCGCGGCGCGACCTGGGCAGCCATGGCAATGAAGGCGGCGCTGGCGCTGGCCTTCGTGGTCGCGCTGACGGTGCCGCTCGATCAGCTCGAGGGCAAGGGCATGGCCTTCAGGTTCCCGCTGTTCATGCTCTCGGCGGCGATCGTGCCGCTGGCGTGGCGGCGGCGCTTCCGGCCCTATCCGGCCACCGCGGACGTGCTGGTGGTGGCGCCGTTCCTGCTGGACACTCTCGGCAATCTGGTCGGGCTCTACGACGCTTACGACGTCACCGACGACGTGCTGCACACCGTCAACTGGATACTCCTGGTGGCGGCGTTCCACGCCTGGCGCTTCCGCCGGGGCGGCTCCGCGGCAGCGATGTCCGGCCGCGACGCCTGGCTGCTGGGGGCGGGCATCGGCGCGCTGGCCATCGTGGGCTGGGAGATCGCGGAGTGGATCGTGGCCGAGACCGGCGCCGGCGGCGGCCTGGCCCTCACCTACGGCGACACTGTCGGCGACCTGGCCCTCTCCACCGCCGGCGGCATGATCGGCTCCTGGCTGGGTGTGCGCTACCTCGGCGATCGCAGCCAGCCCGAGGCCGCCACGAGTTCCGTTAGCCGTTAGCCCCGGTCGCGTCCGGCGGGGCGATGCCGATGCCCAGGCGCCCTCGACGCGGTCCACCGCTCGCCTGCATCAAGGTTCATTGGAGATCGGGATCCGCTATGTGAGAGCGAATAGCGGTGTCGGCTCGTGGCCACCTGACCGGGCCGGTAGCACCGGGTCCGTTCTGCCTGGACGAGCGGTCGGGGCTGGCTCGGCTCGTGTCGGCCCACGCTTCCGGGGTGGCCCGTGCGCTATAGGCGGGTCCGGGGCGTGTGCCGGTCCGTGGCGGATGCGTTCGGGCGGTGCGATGGTGTAGAGGCCCCTTCCGTCGGGAACCTCGCGCCAGCCGTGATGATGGACCTTCTGGTGGCAGGCCCAGCACAGCAACATCATGTTGTCGATGTCGGTGCGGCCTCCTTGTGACACCGGCTCAACGTGGTGGCCGTCGCAGATCCACATGTCGGCGTCACAGCCCCCGCAGCCTCCGTAGCGGGCCCTCAGGGCGTTCATCTGGGCTTTGGTGGCCAATCGCTTGGTGTGTCCGTGCCATAACGGAGCGCCCTTGTGGCTGAACACCACCCCGTTGATGGCGGCGTTGCAGAAGTGCTCCTCAAGCACGCTTTGAGGGATCACCCCGCCCCCGGCGATCTCCGCGAACGCGTCGGTGCCGTTAGCGCTCAGGTGTTGAACGATGGTGATGTCCGCCGACGGTCGACTCGAGCAGATGCATTTGCTGCCGCGCTTGTCGACACCTTCGCCCTTGCCGGCACCCTTGCTGTTGCTGCCGACCTCGTTGTCGGCCTCGCTGGTCGTGCCTGCTGTCCTGGCATAGATGCTGCCGTGGGAGGTCATGGTGTCGAGCGCGTCGGCCATTCGCTGATCAAGACTGCGCTTCTGGCCATCGGGACTGTGAAGGTCCAAACGGCGCAGCCGCTCGACTTCCTGAACGAACCGCTTGCGCATTTTGGCACCGGTCACCGGGTCCAGTTCGCCGCGAAGATGCACCATCCCGTCGTCGCCGTCCCAGAAGCTCAAGCGCCGCCGGGCCCGCTGCCGCCGATAGACGCCCTCGGCATCGTCTGGCCGGCGCTGAGCGGCCCACCGGCCCGCCTCCCGCGCCAACTGCTCGGGCGACAACACCGCAGCCTTCCTCAACAACTCCGAGTCCTGTTCCACCTCCTCGGTGCTGGTCCGTCCCGAAGTGCCGCTCAGCACCTTGGCATTGGCAATGGAGATGTCGCCGCTCTCCACCGCGTCGCGCACCGACGGCAGCGACTCCAGCCGCTTAGCGGTCTTCACCTGCCCCGCGGCGTCACGCCGCGACAACCCGACAGCCTGAGCCAACACCCCCACACCCGAATCACCGTGCTGCTCCCGGCCCGCCACCCCAGTAGCCGTATCGGCCTGTAGCACCGCCAACTGCCCGCCGAAGGTCTTGCACTCCCCCAGCAGCACCCGCAGATCCGATGTCGGTGTAGCCGGATCGTTGGCCAGCCGGATCAACTCCGCCAACCCCTCCCGCACCCGCTGTGCCGTGTCAATGACCATGGGACAGATCATGCCAGGGGGGTGTGACACTTATTGTATAAGAAGGAGGATTTCAATCATATGACAGTCATTATCCCAGGTCAGAACTCTGAGCGTCATGACTGAAGTAGAACGCAGCCGGTGCGAGCGCTCGGAGTCGACTGATCGACGATTCTGCAAGTTCCAGCCCGTCGTCGCCGCAGTCCGGAACGGGTTCCGGCGCGGCGAAGTCCCCGCCGCGGTAGCAGACCTGTCCGACGATTACGGCTCGGCCGTCCCGAGCCTCGGCGACTACCGACTGGTGACCCGGCGTGTGTCCCGGAGTGGCGAGAACCCGAACGCCAACTGCGACGTCCACATCACGCTCCACCAGCCGCACGTCATTGTCGGGGATCCACTCCGGCACCGTGTAGCCCGGAGCGCTCGCCGCTTCCACCTCGGTTCGCTGCACGAAGGTGGGAGCGGTGAAGCGGCGTGCCTGCCCGCAATGGTCAAAATGGAGGTGGGTGAGGATGAGCGCTTGGACTTGCGCCACGTCCACACCGCACGATCCCAGCGCGTCCCCGATATCCACGGTCAGGGGGGCGTAGAGCTCATCGATCAGATCGTCGCCGCTCCCGATTCCGGCGTCGATGACGATCGGACCGTCGGGATGATGGATCACGAAGCTGTGCACGTCGAACGAGTCTCCGACGGCATCGTCGTACCAGTCGGGGACCCGTGTCGCTCGTCCCATCGCAACGATGTCGATGCGTGGGAGGTGCTCCAGAGTGCGGCCGGTCACTGGCTGCTCGCTTGTCCATCAGCGGCGCCCATGCCCAAGCCCAAGGTCCTCTGCAGGTTGGACAGGTAGTCGGCGTAGGCCCGCCGCCCGGCTCGGGTCGCCCGCAGCCAGGTGCGGGGCTTGGCCCCCTCGAACTCCTTGGTGATGGTCAGGAACCCGGCGGCCTCAAGCTTGCGCAGATGGACGGTCTGGTTCCCGCCGGTCAGCCCCAGGGTCTGCTGGATGAACCCGTAGGCCAGCCGGTCCGCCTCCGGAACCGAGACCAGCAACGTCATGATCCTCAGCCGGGCCGGCTGATGAATGGTCTCGTCGAGTACGACCCCGTCCCCGGCGGGGGAGACCTCGTCGCTCACGGGCCGCTCACCATTCACCGGTCCTGCGTATCCATAGGAAGGTGAGACCGAACACCACCAGGCTCAACACGCCAGTCACGCCCAGTGCCGCATCGCCCAGCAGGTAGTGCGGGACGAAGAAGACGACCGCGAAGCCGGCGCCTGCAAGGGCTATCACCGCCCGGGTCATTATCCCGAACAGGATGTACCCCAGGGCCACAAAGGCGGCGATCGAGGCTGTCAGGGTCTTCCCGCCGTCCGCGTTCGGGTCGTCCAACACTCCTGCGACTCCCAGTATGAGGAACATCGCCACGACCATCGTGACGAAGAAGAGGCACACACGGATTCCGGCCCGGCGACCGGCGGCACCGTATGAGAGGCGTCGGCTGGCACGGCTTCCGATGATGCCGCTTGAGACCCCTCCGACAGGCCCTAGAACCCACCACAGGGGTGCCGGGAACCACGGATGCTGCTCAGCGAAGTCTGGTGCCAGTTCGTAGACGCCGTACATGGTGAGGTAGCCCACGGCCAGGATCACGCCCCACATCAGCAGGATTGTCGCCATCCCGGCTACGTACATGGAACTCCGGACGTTGTCCATCGTGGCGTGGATGGACTGCCAGCTCTCTTCGGCGGTCAGGGCGTCTGCGCCCTCATCGAATGTCTCCACTTGCTCCGCCTCCCGCAGATAGTTTGTATTGCAAACTAGTTTGCACTAACAGGAGAGCTGTGTCAAGTACTTGTTGGGAACTAGCCGTTGGCGCCGGTGGCGTTCGGTGGTGGGATGCCCGATATTGAAGCTTCCAGGGTCCCCGAAGGAACGTCAGTAGCCGAGGGCTACGTCGACTATGCCCAGCAACTCCTCGCCGGCCAGCCAGCGGCGCACGTTCTCACGCACCCGGTTGGTGATCAGCGGCAGGCCCATCTCGCGGGTGTTTCCGATATGGGGGGTGATCACGCAGTTCGGCAGGGTCCAGAGTTCCGAGTCGTCGGGCAGCGGCTCGGGCTCGGTCACGTCCAGAACCGCCCCCGCGATGGTTCCCGCCCGCAGCGCGGCCCCCAGCGCGGCGTGGTCCACATGCCCGCCGCGGGCCACGTTCACCAGCCAGCACTGCGGCCCCATCGACTCCAGCAGCCCCGCGTCCACCACCCCGCGGGTCTCGTCGGTCAGCGCCAGCGCCACCACCACTGCGTCGGCGCCGGCCACCGCCTCGTGCACGTCGGCCAGCGTCACCGTACGGACGGCGCCCTCGAAGGGCTCTCCGGAGCGTCGCACCACCGTCACCCGGCAGCCCCACGGCTCCAGCAGCCGCATGAGCGACTGGGTGATGCCGCCCCCGCCCAGCACGGTGATTCGAGTGCCGAACAGGTTGCGTCCCGACTCCGCGCACCACGATTCGGCCGCCGCGAACAGGTGGAAGTCCCGCAGCCCCATCAGCAGCGCGGCCATGACCCATTCGGCCACGGGATCGGCGTAGACGCCCTTGGCGCAGGTCCAGGTCAGGCGCGTGTCGAGATAGTCGAGGAACGGCTCAACACCCGCATAGGGGAGCTGCACCCACTCCACGTCCGGGGCCGCGGCGATCACCTCCGGATACATGGCGGCCGCATAAGGGTCGGCCCAGATCAGGGCTTGAGCCTCGGCCAGGTCCGCCACCTCGCCGCCGGCGTCGCGCACCGCCCCTGCGAAGGCGTCGTACATCACGGGCCGGGTGTCCGGCGCGACCGCGACGAGGCGGGTCACGACAGGTTGAACTGGCGGTCTCCGGCGTCGCCGAGACCCGGCAGGATGAACCCGTTGTGGTCGAGCGACTCGTCGACGGCGGCCACGCACACGGCGTCGGCCAGCCCCGATCCGCGCACCCGCTCGATCCCCTCGGGAGCGGCCAGGACGCACACCGCGGTGACCCGTGCCGCGCCGCTGGCCCTCAGCGTCTCCAGGGCGTGGACGCAGGATCCGCCGGTGGCCAGCATCGGGTCGAGGATCAGGGCATCGCGGCCCTCGAGGCTCTCCGGAAGCGTGCTCGCATACTGGCTGGCCTCCAGCGTCTGCTCGTCGCGCCTGAGACCCACGAACGCCACCTCCACGTCGCCGAGCAGCTCGAGCGCGGCGTCGAGCATGCCCAGACCGGCCCGCAGCACCGGCACCACCACCGGCAGGCGCTCGAGGCGGGAGCCCACCGTCGGACCCATGGGCGTGGTGACGTCGACAGGTTCGAGAGGGGCGTGCCTCATGGCCTCGTACACCAGGATCGAGCTCAGGTCGCGCAGCAGCCGCCGGAACTCGTGGTTGGGGGTGGACGAGTCGCGCAGGCGTGTCACCCGGTCGGCGACCAGCGCATTGTCGATCACATGGACTTCGGTCACGGCCTTCTCGCTATCTCGATGCGTCCGCCCTCACCGTAGATGGCCGCGGCCAGCGCCTGCACGTCCTCCGGTGTCAAGCGGCCCAGCTCCTCGCTGAGGCGCTTCTTGGTGACGACGTCCTCATCGTCGGCGCTGCGTCGAGAGAGCAGCGCGCTGATCAGGTCGGAATTGCGGGATCTGGCGTAATCGGTGGTCAGGATGGCGGTGGCCTGCTCGTACTCGGCGGGAGTCAGCCCGTTGGCGGCCACATCGGCGAGGATTTCCAGCATCGTGGAGTGGATCTCGTCGTAGCGGCTCGGATCGAGCGTGGCGTACACCACCGAGTCGAAGAACTGGCTGGGGATTGTGTTCGAGTCGACCACGGCCCCCGCGATGTATGAGGCCCCCAGCTCCTCGCGGATCACGAGGTTCACGCGCTCGGCCAGCGCGACCGAGAGCACATCGGCTGCCACCACTCCAACCGGCGTCACCTCCATGTCGGCCTCGTTGTAGATCTCCAGCACGGCGCTCTCACCCTCGCCGACCATTACCTGCCGCTGCACGAGCCCATCAGGCATGGGTGGCTGGCGGTTGATGTAGGTGTCGGACTCGCCGGCGGGGAGTGTGCCGATGTAGTGGCGGGCCAGACGCTCGATCTCCGCGGCGTCGATGTCGCCCGCGATGGCCACCACCATGTCGTCGACCTTGCCGAGCCGGCTCTGGTACATGGCCAGCAACTGCTGCGGGGTTAGCGAATCGATCTCCTCGCGCTCGGCGATGGCCCGGTGCCAGGTGGTGCCGTAGCGGGCCTCCAGGTAGGCGATGGCTGCCTGCCAGCGGGGGTCGCGTTCTGCCCTCTCCAGTCTCGTCTCGGCGGTGTGGATGGCGTCCGCATAGGACTGGTCGTCGATCCGGGGTGCGGTCACCAGCAGGTGGAGGAGCTGGAACATCGTCTCGACGTCGTCGGTGCCGGCTGATCCGGCGAAGCCCTCGGTGGTCTCGCCGATGAAGGGGACCACCGACACGGTGCGGTTCTCGAGGAAGCGGTTCAGCTCCCCTCGCGGCAGGTCGCCCAGGCCGCTGCCCTGCACCGCGTTCACCGCGATGCCTGACCGCGCCCAGTCGCCGGGCTCCATCAGCGACCAGCCGCCGAGGGATTGGGCTCGCAGGCTGACCGAGCCCTCGGCGATGTCGGAGGGAACGAACATGACCCGGGCCCCGTTGGCGAAGGTCCACTCGTACCCGTCGTCGAAGAGGTCGAAGGGTTCCTCCGAGACGGGGTCCGCGGGTTCTGGCGGGTCCATGAGCTGATCGATGACTGCCACTTCTTGCGGGGGCGGTCCGGCCGTGGCCGCAGCCAGGGCGGCGTCGAGCTCGGCGACGGTCGGCACGCTCGACGGGTCGGGACCGACCGCTACGACCACCAGCCCGCCGCGCTGCATCTGCCACCGGAAGTGCTCGGTCAACTCCTCGGGCGTGATCTGCGCCAGCAGTCGAGCGGTCCGGGTCACCGACCCCGGGATGGAGTCGATGTCGCTGCCGTAGAAGAAGTGATCCTGGTAGTAGTCGGCCCACTCACGGTCCTGGATCGTGGGTGTCCTGTCGAGCAGGAACTGCAGGTCGGCCACGATCTGGCGGATGGCTCGCCCCAGGTCGCCTCGGGTGAAGCCGTGCTCCTGCGCGGTCAACAGCACGGACACGTAGTCCTTGGAGGCGGTGTCGAGATTGTCGCCCTGCCAGTTCGTGCCGTAGTACCTCAGCCCGCGGTTGTAGGTGAAGGCGAAGAAGCTCGGCGGGTCGACCTGGCTCAGCTCGCCCCGGTGGTAGGCGTCTTCGAGGCGGTTCTGGACCATCACCTCGATGAGCGCTTCCATCGTTGCGAGCCGGTCACCGCCGAAAGTGCCGAGATCATGAGGATCGATGGGTATGTCCAGCGAGATGAGGGTGACACGCCGTCTCGGGTCCGTCACAACATGGCTCGAGGACTCGGCTGGTGGTATGTAGATGCTGGGAGCCCGGCGTCCCTCGCCGGCCGGCAGCGGCCCGAAGTGCTCCTCCACCAGCGCACGCTGGTCGGCCACAGCCATGTCGCCCACCACGACCACCGCCATGTTGGCCGGCACGTACCACTTCTCGTAGAAGGCTCGAAGATCCTCCGCCGTCATCGCGTTGACGGTGTCGAGGGTGCCGATCGGGTCGCGCCCCTCATAGGGGGTTCCCTGCGTGTAGATGCGGTCGAACTCGCGGCCGATGAAGCCGTCGACGCTCTCCACGGAGAGGCGCATCTCGTCGAGGACTACGCCTCTCTCGGATTCGACCGCGTCGGGCTCGAAGGTGGCCGCGCCGGCCATCTGGGACAGGGCTTGGAACACCAGGGGAGCCTTGTGGTCGGCGTCGAGACGCACCTCGATCCGGTAGAGGGTCAGGTCGTGGCCCACACCGGCGTTGATGTCGGGGCCCAACTCCACGCCGATCTCCCGCAGGACCTCCCCGAGGGAGTTGCCGGGGAAATCGGTGGTGCCGTTGAACAGCATGTGCTCGACGAAGTGAGCGATGCCGGCCTGATCGTCGGTCTCGTCGACCGAGCCGACGTTGACGAGCAGCCGCACCGCGAGGTTCCTGCCCGGATCGTCGTTGTGGCGCAGGTAGTAGGTGAGGCCGTTGTCGAGGGTCCCGATGGTCACGTCCGGGTCGACCGGCAGCGGGGTGGGGTCGTGGGCGGGCACCGGTTCGGCCGGGTACACCAGTCCGATCGCCCGGGCCAGGAAGGTGGCCATCTCGCCCCGGGTCACGTTGCGCTGCGGGCAGTAGCGGACCGGGTCGCGGTCGCACCCGGCGGTGATCCGCGCCGCGGCCAGCCGGTCGATGTCGTCGGCGAAGACGTGATCGGCCGGCACGTCCGCGAACCCGGCCCTCACGCCCCGGTCCAGGTTGAAGGCTCTGGCCAGGATCGCCGCCATCTGGCCGCGGTCGACGGGATCGTCGGGGCAGTATCTCAGTGGGTCGGTCTCGCACCCCTCGATGATCCCCAGCTCGGCGGCGCGCTCTGCGTGCCGGGACCACCAGACGCTCGCGTCGACGTCGCTGAAACGCGACGAGTCGGTGGCAGGCGGGTCGGCGCGGTCGAGTATCCGGACCAGCCACACCGCCGTCTCCCAGCGGGAGAGGTCCTCGTTGGGGCAGAGCTCGTCGCTGTCCGCGCAGCCGGTGCGGGAGAACACGTCCACGCCCGCAAAGAACTCGAACTCCACCAGCGCATCGATGGAGGGCTGATGGACGCCGGCGTCCTGGCTCGGCGCCGGTGCCGTCTGGCCGGCGGCGGCGGGCGCATAGGCGAAGACCGAGGCCGCGATGGCGAGGGCGGCCAGCATGGCGATGCGGCGGCGGGTTGGGGTCATGGTTGAGACTCCTGAGGACGGGGGGAGGGGATTGGGTGCGGCCTAGCGTCAGGCGGGGGGCTCGCTCTGGGCCGCTTCGAGCGGAGCATATCGAGGCTTGATAATGCCCTCGATTATCTTGAGACGCTCCCGGAAAGGTAAGAAGCTCGATTTCATGGCGTTGACCGTCAGCCACCGCAGGCGGGCCCAGTCGTAGCCGAACGAATCCACGAGCGCGGCCATCTCCGAGGTCATCGACACGTTCGACATCAGCCGGTTGTCGGTGTTGACCGTCACCCGAAACCGCAGGTCGACCAGGGTGCTTATCGGGTGCTCGGCCACTGAGGCGAACACTCCGGTGTTGACGTTGGAGGTGGGGCACACCTCCAGCGGGATGCGACGGTCCCGGATGTAGTGGGCCAGCCGGCCCAGCGTGCGCTCGCCGGTGCCCCCGGTGGCGATGTCCTCGATGATGCGGATGCCGTGCCCGAGGCGCTCGGCGCCGCAGAACTGCAGGGCCTTCCAGATGGAGCGGGGGCCGTAGGCCTCGCCCGCGTGGATCGTGATGTGGAAGTTCTCGCGGTGGCAGTACTGGAACGCGTCCAGGTGGTCGTCGGGGGGATAGCCGTCCTCGGGTCCGGCGATGTCGAAGGCCACCACACCGTGGTCCCTCCAGCGGACCGCGGCCTCGGCCACCTCGACGGACCGGTGCAGGTGGCGCATGGCGGTGCAGATCGCCCTGATGGTCAAGTCGGTGCCGGCGCTGCCCTGAGCGAATCCGTCGAGGACCGCCTCGATGGCGCCGTCGAGGGTCAGGCCCCGCTCGACGTGCAGCTCGGGAGCGAACCTGACCTCGGCGTACACAACCCCGTCGGCTGCGAGGTCCTCGGCGCACTCGCGGGCCACCCGGGCGACGGCCTCGGGGGTCTGCATCACCCCGACGGTGTGGGCGAACGTCTCCAGGTAGAGGGTCAGGTCCTTGCGGTTGGCGCCCCGCTGCATCCAGGCGGCCAGACCGGCCGGATCAGTGGTGGGAAGCTCGCTGTAGCCCGTCTCGCCGGCCAGCTCGATGATGGTCTCGGGGCGCAGCCCACCGTCGAGATGGTCATGGAGCACGACCTTGGGGGCGCGGCGGATGCGCTCAGCGGTAGGAGGGCCGACCTCGGCAGCGTTCACGGGATTCGGGATCATACAACGGTAGCCTGAGAGTCCTGATGACCCTTTCTGATCCGCTCGTAGACGTCCGTTCTATGGGAGCCGACGCTTCTGAGCCCGTTCCCGCCGGATCCGGCACCTTCGCTGACCTCGGATTATGCGACGAGATCGTGGTAGCACTGGCGGCGCGGGGCATCACCGCCCCGTTCCCCATCCAGGCGCTCGCCATCCCCGATGCGCTGGCCGGCCGCGACGTGTGCGGCAAGGCCAAGACCGGTTCCGGAAAGACGCTCGCCTTCGGCCTGCCCATGCTGCAGCGGCTTCCCCGGTCGAAGCCGGGCTCGCCCACCGGCCTGGTGCTGGCTCCCACCCGCGAGCTGGCCAACCAGATCTGCGACGAGCTGGCCGCTCCCGCGGCCGCGGTCCGGCGCCGGGTGCTCGCCATCTACGGCGGTGCGCCCATCGACAAGCAGATCGCCCGTCTGAAAGACGGTGTCGATCTGGCGGTGGCCACGCCGGGCCGGATGATCGACCTGATCGACCGGGGCGCGGTGAGCCTGCGGGCCGTGCGCCATGTGGTGGTGGACGAGGCCGACCGGATGGCCGACATGGGATTCCTGCCCCAGGTGGAGTGGATCCTGCGCAACGTCGAGAGCGGCCATCAGACCCTGCTGTTCTCGGCCACCCTCGACGGTGCCGTCGATTCGCTGATCCGGCGCTACCAGAGCAATCCGTCGATGCACTCGGTGGCGCCCCGAGAGATCACCGTGGCCGAGATGGTCCACCGCTTCGTGGGCGTCCACAAGCTCGACAAGGTGAAGGTGGCCGCCGCCATCGCCGGCACGGCGGGGCGCACGCTGATGTTCACCCGCACCAAGGTGGCCGCCGACCGGTTGGCCCGCGACCTGCGGCGCGAGGGCGTGAAGGCGGCGCCGATCCACGGCGACCTGCGTCAGGCGGCCCGCGAGAAGTCCCTGCGGCAGTTCATCGAGGGCGATCTGCCGGTGCTGGTGGCCACCGACGTCGCCGCCCGGGGCATCCACGTCGACGATGTCGACATCGTGGTGCAGTACGACCCGCCGTCGGATCACAAGACCTACGTGCACCGGGCCGGGCGCACGGCCCGGGCGGGCGAGTCCGGGGTGGTGGTGACGCTGTCGCTCTGGGACGAGGAGCTCGACGTGAAGCGGCTCCAGCGGCGTCTCGAGCTCGACGAGCCGATCGTGGAGATGTTCTCCAACGACGACCGCCTGCGGGACCTGGTTCACGGCATCTAGAGGCCGAGCTGACCCGCCTCGGGCCGAGGGGCACGTTTCGGCGGTCGTATCGGCCTAGACTGGTCGGCGACCCTTACGGGTCACGTCATCGAGAGCGGTTCGGCCCCCGGGTCGGGCCCGGCAACCTGGGACGGACACCCAAGGTGCCATCCCGCCTCCGGGCGGGGATGCGGTGCCGGCCAGCCGGCGCAACCAAGTGTCCTCAGGGGAACACCCCCCGGAGTCACTGGCCCTTGAGTATCCGGTCCGGGAGCCGGTCGTCGATCCAGGCGGAGCGACGGCGCTGAGCACAGGCGACTAGGAGCAAGGTTGAGCGCAGGTTCCCACATCGAGCCTCCGACTCCCGCGGGAGGGCGAGCCGGCCCCGGGGGGCGCTTCCCGGCCGGGCTGCCCGTCACCGGTGCCTGGCAGCCCGGCGACCCCGCCGGCGACCGCCAGTTCGTGACCATCACCGACGGGAGGCCCTTCGCGCTGGAGTGGGGAGGCCGGCTGACCGAGGTGCGGCTGGCCTACGAGACCTGGGGCCGGCTCGACGAGCAGGCCTCCAACGCGGTGCTGGTGTGCCACGCGCTCACCGGGGATTCGCACGCGGCCGGCGAGAGCGGCCCGTCGCATCCCACCGCGGGCTGGTGGTCCGAGATGATCGGTCCGGGCAAGGCGATCGACACCGACCGCTACTTCGTGGTGTGCAGCAACGTGGTGGGCGGCTGCCAGGGCACGACCGGCCCCGCCGACGTCGACCCGGCCGTCGGCCGGCGCTACGGGCCCCGCTTCCCGGTGGTGACGATCCGCGACATGGTCCGGGCGCAGGCCCTGCTGGCCGACCATCTCGGGATCCGCCGCTGGCTCGGGGTGACCGGCGGCTCGATGGGAGGCATGCAGGTCCTGGAATGGGCGGCCATGTACCCCAGGAGGGTGCGGTCGATCCTGCCGCTGGCCACCTGCGCCGCGGCCAGCGCCCTGCAGCTCGCCTGGAGCGCGGTGGAGCGGCTGGCCATCGCCACCGACGGTGGCTGGCACGACGGCGACTACTACGACAAGCCCGAGGGACCTTGGATGGGCCTGGCGGTGGCGCGCCAGATCGCCCAGGTGACCTACCGGTCCGGCGAGTCCTTCGAGCGCCGGTTCGGGCGGCGCCTGTACGACCCCGAGGAGGACTTCGACCTGTGGGGCCGCTTCCAGATGGAGTCGTATCTGGACCATCACGGCCAGAAGCTGGTGAAGCGCTTCGACGCCAACACCTATGTGGTGCTCAACCGGTCGATGGACCTGCACGACATCGGGCGGGGGCGGGGCGGCATCGCCGCCGCTCTGGGCCGCATCGACGTGCCGGTGCTCACCGCGTCGGTCACCAGCGACCGCCTGTACCCGCCCCATGAGCAGCAGGAACTGACCGACGGGATCCTCGCGGGCGGCGGGGACTGCCGCCGCGTGTTCATCGACAGCGACGAGGGCCACGACGGGTTCCTGCTCGAGCACGAGCTCCTGCACGGCCCGGTGAGCAGCTTCCTGGAGGAGGTCCACGATGGCTGACGAGCCGTCCACGGGCGGTCTTCACGCCCACACCCGGGCGATCCGGGCCGGGCGGGCCGACAACCAGAACGCGCTGGCTCCGATCCTGTGGGCCACTTCGACTTTCACCGCGGCCAGCGTCTCGGAGGCCCGCGACCTGGCGGTCGACACCCACTCGACCCGGTTCTACACCCGCTACGGCAACCCGACCGTCAAGGCGTTCGAGGATGTGGTGGCCGACCTGGAGGGCACCGAATCGGCCCGGGCGTTCGCCTCGGGCATGGGCGCGCTGAGCGCCATCGTGCTGGGGCTGTGCTCCAGCGGCGACCACATCGTGGCCCAGCGCCAGCTCTACGGCGGCACGCAGC
This sequence comes from Acidimicrobiales bacterium, assembly GCA_965117015.1. Taxonomy (GTDB): domain Bacteria; phylum Actinomycetota; class Acidimicrobiia; order Acidimicrobiales; family Aldehydirespiratoraceae; genus Aldehydirespirator. The sequence continues at coordinate 3,564,427 of OZ220747.1, read as the reverse complement.
TGCTGCTGCAGACGGCCTGTCCCCGCTTCGGCATCGGCGTGACCTTCGTCGACGGTACCGAGCCCGGCGCCTTCGCCGAGGCCGTCATTCCGGGGCGCACGGTGCTGGTGATCGCGGAGTCGCCGGCCAATCCCAAGCTGGACGTGATCGATCTGGCCGAGGTGGGGGCCATCGCCGGGCCGATGACGGTGGTCGATTCGACGTTCGCCACGCCGCTGGCCCAGAGGCCGGCCGAGTTCGGGGTCGATCTGGTGGTGCATTCGGCCACGAAGGCCATCGCCGGCCACAACGACGCCACCATCGGGGTGGTGGCCGGCAGCGAGGAGCTGCTGGCTTGGCTGTGGAGCTACGCGGTGCTCCACGGCGCGGCGGCCTCGCCGTTCGACGCCCTGAACGCTCTGAGGGGCGTCCGCACGCTGGCGGTGCGGCTGCGTCAGCAGACCGAGACGGCCACCGCGCTGGCCGAGGCGCTGGAGGGCCATCCGGCGGTGGAGGCCGTCTACTACCCGGGCTTGGAGTCGCATCCCCAGCACGAGCTGGCCGCCAAGCAGATGGAGCTGGCCGGGGGCCTGGCCACGTTCGAGCTGCGGGGCGGGTACGAGGCCGGCCGCCTGTTCATGGAGGAGGTCCGGGTGGTGCAGTTCGCCACCTCGCTGGGCGGCCCGGAGAGCCTGGTCACCCACCCGGCGTCCACCACCCATGTGAGCCTGCTTCCCGCCGAGCTGGAGGCCATCTGCATCGGCCCCGGCACGGTCCGGTTCTCGGCGGGGCTGGAGCACACCGACGATGTGGTCGCCGACGTGATCGGCGCGCTGGACCGGGTGGAAGAGATCGTCCCGTCGGCGGGTCGGTAGCGTCGGGCGTCGTGCGTTTGAGCAGGGGTCTGGCGGCGGCACCGCTGCTGGCGGGTGCGTTGTGGCTGCTGGCGGTCTCGCCGCTCTCGGCTGCCGACGGTCCCGATGGGGCAGTGGTCGGCGCTGACGGTTCGGACGTTGTGCGGGTGGTGAACTCGGCCCAGTCCGACGTGGAGGCTGATCCCGATACTGGTTCCGACCGACGCCTAGTCGACCGCGCCAGCAGCGAGCGGATCGATGCGGTGGTGATCGCCCTGTGGACGATCGCCGGGGTGATGACGGTGCTGCTGGGGCTCTTCCTGTGGCACACCAGTCCCCGCCGACGCTTGAGGCTGGCCGGCGGCGGATCGGCGGGGGAGGACTCGTCGGGAGGGCGCTTCGAGGCGATGGCGCGGGAGGCGGTCGGCTGGCTGCGCTCGAAGCTGGCTTCGCGAAGGGAGGCCGAGTCTGCCGGTGACAGCTCCAGGCAGGAGTCTGATGGCGGTTCTGGCGGGGAGTTGGTGGACGAGTCGGCGGTGTGGAAGTTCAGCGAGGCGAACGGCGAGCAGCGTTCGGTCTAGATTGGCGGGCATGGCCGAGGGTTTCGACACTGACGCGATGATCGAGCGCTTCCGCGAGCGCGCCGCGGGGGTGAAGCGGCGGAACCTCCCGCCGGTGGCCGGCGAGGAGCGGCGGCACTTCCTGGAGCAGGCCCAGCTGGACTTCCAGGACTTCGCCATGATCGGTGACGCCGAGGCCACGATGGAGGACGGCGTCCTGCGCCTGAGCATCGACCTGCGCCCCCCGGAGGAGCGCTAAGAGGCCGCTGCGGCCGTGGCCGGCGGGGTCGGGCGGCGGTAGGATCGTCCATCCCGCGGACGTAGCTCAGTTGGTAGAGCGCAACCTTGCCAAGGTTGAGGTCGCCGGTTCGAAGCCGGTCGTCCGCTCGGATGGATGCCGCCGGAGCCCTCCGCGTGGAGGTTGGAGCGGGACTCGGCGGGGGAGCCGGCACGATGCTCCTGGTGCTCGGCGACTACTGGCAGCCCGACCGCGACGAGCGCACCGAGATAGGCGAGCTGGTCCGCCGGGCCAAGGACCAGGGCGATCCCGGGGCCGCGTCGGAGCTGGCCGAGCGGTTCGCGAGCCTGGCAATCGCCCTGCCGGAGGCGGCCGGCGGTCAGCCCCGTCTGGTGGCACCGGTCCCGCCCGGGCCGATGCGGGCCGGCGACGGTGTTCGGCCGGATCTCGCGGCGATGCTCGCGTCGTCGTTGGCCGCCGCGGGGGCGGGGGAGTACCGGCCGAGCCTCGTCGTGAAGAGCAGCCCCACGCCACGCATGCGCCACATCGAGCCCGACCGGCGGGCCGAGGTGGCGGCCTCAGCGGGCTACCGCGCTCGCGAGCCGGTGGCCGGGCGCCACATCGTGGTGGTCGACGACGTGGTCCTAACCGGCACCACGCTGAACGCCGTGGCGGCCTGCCTGTTCAAAGCAGGCGCGGCCTCGGTCACCGCGGCGGCAGCAGCCCGCACCAGACTCCGCTAAGACCGCCGGTCAGTAGGCAGGGTTAGTCGCCCAGCCGCCGGAGCGCGTCAGCGTGGTGCTGAATGGTCACATCGGCCGCGGTTGCGACCCGGTCGCGATGGTCGGCCTTGGCGATGTACTCGCGCACCGCCCGCCGGGCCGCTTCCTGCATGGATGTGCCGTCGAGCGCGGCCCGCAACCGCAGAGCCTCGTGCTCCTCCTCGGTCAACCTGAGTGTCATCGCCACGGCAGAAAGGGTATTCAGGCCGCAATCACGCCTGCGCGGAGTGCCGTGGGCGCCCCATCGCACCGCCGGTACGCTGCGAATCCCTGCGCCGGTGCCCGAGCGGACCAAGGGAACGGCCTGCAAAGCCGTAAAGCCGCGGGTTCAAATCCCGCCCGGCGCTCCAGTGGCCCCTTCTCCCTAATTCGGAGTTCGGGTTCCCGCAATTGTTCGCGACGCTGTTGGGGACGGCTCTTGAGGGCGCGGATGCGCTGGATGCCCGTCGTTTGGGTGTCTTTGGGGGCTTCGAAGTCCCCGGGGGTTGCGCCCGGGCGCGGCAGAGCCGGCGGTCTGTGACCGCCGGTCTCGCCTGAGGCCCTATATGGCGCTAGGGAGGCGCTCGATTGGGCGGCCGGTCAGGTGGCCGGTGTTCGCCGTCGGCGTCTGGTGCAGTTGCGGGCGCCTCTTGAGAGATGCCGCTGGATGGTTCTTCGATGTTGCTGGAGCGGCCTGTGGTCTCGTCGTCGTTCGGGGTCTGGTTGTTGGCTGACTTGTTGGCCTTCTTCGCTAGCCGCTCTTTTCGTTGGTGCTTGACGGTCTCTTTGAGGTTGTGTGCTACAGCGAGAGCGATCGATGCCATGGTGTTCGCGGCCAGACCGAACGCCTGGCACCGCCCGATTTCGCGGCCCTTTTCGGGTTTGAACATGCTGTTGACTGTCTCGACGAGATTTCGGCGCCCATAGGCCGTTTGCCACGCGGGTGTGCCGTACGGGATCAGCTGGTAGTCAGAGAGTTGTTCGAGCTTGATGGTGACGACCCCCCCGCAGCAGCGTGTGGTGCCGGGCTTGGCGAGCGGGGGATGTTCATAGGAGCGCGGTGGGGCTGTGGGGTCGTCACAGAACCCAGCACAGTGAGGGCACTGGATCCGTTTGTCGCCGGTGATCTTGCCCGTCTTGGTCCTGAAGTATCCGCGGTCTGCGAATCGGAGCAGCTTCGCCCTGAGCGCGTACCATGCTGCCAGTTCCTTCTTCTTGTCGGGACGCAGGTACCGGGCGGGCGGCTTCTCCCAGTACGTAGTGATCCAGTGCGGCAGGAAGGTGCCGCAGTGGACGTGCACCGATGTCTTGGTTCGCTTGGTTGCACCGACGGTGATGGTTTTTGGTTTGCGGGTGACAGCGACCTTGTAGTCGCGTGTGATGTTGATTCCGAGTTCCTGCAGTGGCCGCACGAACGTGTCGATCTTGGGGGTGTAGCCCCGGTCGGCTGTGACGTCGTTGAGGTTGGGGGCGTTGGTGCGGCCGGACTTGACCACGTCGCGGCCGACTGGTCCCGAATTGGTGCCAGCGGGTTTGACGCTCAGCGCGAGAATGTAGAGGGGGATCTCGTCGCCGAGCGTGAGCTTGTACGGGTTGCCGCTCCAGAGTGCTTCTTGGCACGCGATTAGCAGTGTGAGCCCGTAGCCCACGTAGTAGCCGGCGGGGAGGCCCGATGTGGCGGTGGCCCATCCCATCCGGGCCTCGAGGTCTTTGCCGTGGATGAGCCTTCCGTCGGGGCCGACTTCCCAGCCTTGGCGGATCGCTTCGGCCTCGATCATCGCGACCCACTCCGGTCCCTCGGTGGGGATCGGCTTGTTCGGGTTCTCTTTGCGCCAGTGCTCCTTGGCCTTGCGCTCCAGGTCGGCCTGGTTCTCGAACACGGTTGTGCGGCGGGCCCACATCGGGCGGGGGGTTTCATCGAGCACGGCCGCCCTGATCGCCCGCCGCGCGGCCGGCGGGATGCTGGCCCCGAGCAGCCGCGTCGACAGCCAGTCAAAATCCCTGTACTGCTTGCCTTCGAACCAGCCCAGCCGCAGCGTGTTCTCGAGCTCCTTGACTCGTCTGGCGATCGTGTTGTACGTGACGCTCTCCCACTTGGTGGCGGTGCATACCCCCAGCTCGTAGGCCACGGCTGCGTCGAGCCCGATCAGGGCCAACACGACAGCGCTTCGGTTGTAGCTTCTGCCGGAGTCGTAGCCGGCGATGATGATTGCCACCAGCAGCGCCTCGACGCTGATGCGGCGTTTGGGTCCTCTCCGCGACGCCGGTCCGTCGATCTGCCTCTCCAGCTCGGAAGCGACGTTCGAGCGGCGCACGGCGTTGAGGATCCGCATGCCCACCGCCTTGGCGGTGATGATCGGCTCAGCCCCCTGGTTGGGATGATCACGTGGGATCGACGGCCGTTTGTCGTTGAGTCGCTGGCGTTGTCGCGCGGTGAGCGCCGCCTTCGGCCTTCGGCCCGAGGGTGGCTTGCGTCGGCGGCTCATGCCCGCATCGCTTCTTCGACGGCCTGCTCGGGTGTGAGCACCCGGCTGGCGGGAGGCAACAGCGTGTCAAGCCTGGTGAGAGACTTGCGCCCAGCGACAGCCTCCAACACTGGTAGCCGCGTCCCTGCCACAAGGTGCGCGACCAGCCACGTGGCGTTTGCACGCGGCAGCGACAGCCCCCCTTCGGTGAGACCCGCCGCGATGTTGTACACGGTGTTGTCGCCCTTGGTGACGATGAATTTGCCTGTGCGGGCCTCGCGTGCGGCCTCGCGCACCACCTCCGTGTAGGCGTCCCGGAACGGGACCACCTCGGCGTATTGGGTGGTTCGTATTCCGATGCGGCCGTCTCGCAGATCAACGAGGTCCTCGACGCGGGCTTCGCGGAGCTTGGGTCCGGGCCACCCGACTCCCGCGCTGGCGGCCAATATGAAGAGGCGTGCGGGTCGCTGCGGGTATCCGCTTAGGAGCGCGTTGGCGATGAAGCCTTGCTCTTGGTGCGGCTCATAGGGCTTCGGGGGGCCGCTGCGCCCGATCCGCGGCGGCGGTGGCGGGAATTCGGCCGGGTTCGCTGTCGTCCCTAGCCGCCGCAGCGCCGATCTCATCTCGTATCGCCACGACTCCGGTTGACGCCTCCGCTCGGACACCAAGAAGGCTTCGATGTTGTTGTGGTGGTACAGATCCTCGTCGTTGGTGATGCCGTAGGTGAGACCCCACAGCGCGAACCGGATCGCTGCCCACAACAGCACCCGTGCAACCTTTGCGGTGAGGGGCGCTGCGGCGGTCACCCGAGCCCGCACTCTCGGCATGACAGCGTCAACCTCTTCGCGGTCGGCGAATATCCTGCGCGGTTGGTAGGTCGCGATCTGCTGCGTGACCTCTGGCGCCAGCCTCGGCTCACGACGGCTCATGATCCGCCGTTTCTGATGCGGCTGGCTCGGTGACAGATCGGGCTTGGTTGGGATCGGGCGGGCCCTTAGGATTCGCCATGAACCTCTCTCCTTCATTGAGTGGGTTCAGGTCGGGGCACCCTGGTTGTCTTCCCGGACGCGGGGTGCCCCGACACATTGTCGGAACTAGATGCTTCAGTCGGGTTTCGGTCTCCCTTCTGGTTTGGGGATTGTCAGACGGGTTTGGTCGCGCGAGTCGAAAGTCATCTCAGTGATCCAGGCCCGCGCACAGGACATCGCCACAGCCACCGCCTCGGGGTTCTCGTGGCGCGATCCCTCAGACAGCCAGCACTTGAGGGTCTTAGCGACGTCCGCGCCGAACTGCGTGGCGTGACGCCGGCCACATCAGGCGCCGCGCAATCCCTACCTCTCTGTAGGGCGCGCCCGACAGTGTCCACAGCCGTCAGGAACTCCTCCCGGCTTGCAAGAGCACCGACAAGCCTTGGCACGCGTCGACGACGAGGACGGAGCGTCGGTGATCCGCCTGTGCCGCGACGCCTTCCCTGCCGACGCGAAGGGGACTTGCGGCAGGCTCCTGAGGGAGTCGCTGATCCAGCGGCACATCCCGGGAGCGGAAGCCTGCCGACACCCGCCGCGTTGGGTTGCGGTATGCCGCTTCGCTGGTCCAGCGAACGAGTCTGATGCGAACTAGATTTCATCTCAGCCTTTTGGTTGATCAGCGGCACCCCACGTTTCCGAAGCGGTGGGTGTCGCTGATCGCGTAACGACTGAATACAGATTGCCAAGGTCCGTGAATGAGCCTGAGAGGCGCATCCAACGGTCCCGGCACCCAACATAGTGCCTCTGACGTGGGGTTTCTATGCGAAGAAGGCCAGGACTGACCCTCAACACGAAATGCACAAATCCCGACCGTAGGGAAATTTTTCCCCAAACTGGCTCCCGGCGGCATCTCAGACAGCCAGCCCAGCGAAGAGCCGCGGTGTCGCCGAGTTCCGGCGGCTCGCCCCGCCACAGGCAGCAACCGCTGTGCACACCCGGTGCTGCTGGAGTGTTCCCGGCAGGGCTCCCGATAGCGACCATGAGGAAAACAATCCCCAACACTTGAAGGTGATGTGACACCGCCGAGAGGGTCATCCAGCGACATTCGCGCCGCGGTTAGCGTCGGCGCCGATGCCGGCTAGCCACAGCCTCAAACCACAGCCGCGCGACTATCTGATAGACAAGAAGACTTGGCCCAAAGGCCCCTTCCAGAAGGACGCACCGGACATAGCCAGGTTCGTCATGGAGATCGCACAACGACTAGAGGCCGCCTGCAAGAACAGATCACAGCATTCAGTCGCCAAAGCCGCAGGACTCGACCCCAAGACGGTCAACAACATCCTCAACGGCACCACCTGGGGCACGGTTCACACCCTGTACCAACTCGAAGAGACCCTCAAGACAGACCTGTGGCCGAATCGCAAAGACCGACCTCGACGCCCCAAACCGGCTGAGAGGCCGTGGTGGATGAAGCCACAGCCGACCACCCACTAGCACACTCGCATCCCACCGCCCCAGCCCTGGATATTCGCTGGCGAGCGGCACCGTAGTTGTACCCATCAGGGCCGCAAGCTCTCCGCTATGGCGAAGAAGCGGATGCGTCTGCCATGAACGTTGCGGATGTGGCCAGGCATCCCCTACATGTCGGGAAGGCGCAGTTCCGTTCGTGCGCGGAGGCAGACCGACCCCACCCCGATCAGCGTGTCTCCCCCATTGAGGTGTAGATCGCTGCGACCTAGGGTCGGACTTCAAATGAGTGCAGGGACGGCAACGACGCGGCTACGACAGAGTGCCACGGCGGTGCTGGTCCTGATCGCGGTCGCGTGTTCAGCCTGCGGTGGCGACCAGAGCGGTCCGTCTGGAGCACCGGCTGCGCCCTCCTCTACAACGACGACGGTGCGGCCCCAAGACCACCGACCCTCCGACGATGCCACCAGCAACGAACCCTCCGAGACACGCCCAGCAGAACCCGCTGCTGCCCTCACCGAGCCGACGCAGGCCGAGCCGAGCGAGCCCGAATCGGCCACATCAACCACAGAAGCCGCAACGACAGCCTCAGACGCTTCCACAGCCTCCACCGTGACCGCTCCCGCCGAGGAAGACCCGCGCCAAGCTCTCGAAACAGACGCCAGCGAGGACGGTCTCGCGGGCGACGCGATCAGCTTCGGGCCGGCTGCTGGTGATCGTCTCATGGTGGTGGCTGTCGACTTCGATGATGTGCTCAACGTCAGAGACGAGCCGATGGGCACCATCATCGCGATGCTCGACATCATCCGGGGAGAGCTTGAGGACCGGCTGTGGGTGCTGCGCCCCGACTCCTCGGTCGCTGCCTACCTAGTGGACGATGCGCTGGTGGCCACGGGGCGGACGCGTTCGCTTCCCCGTTCGACGTGGTACGAGGTCACTGTCGGCGGCTACACGGGCTGGGTCAGCGCCGCGTTTGTTGCCTACCCCGCAACCGTAGAGGACGTGACTGAAGAGGTGATTCGCGCCGCTGGCGGGGTCCCGGAGGCGGCCAACATGGACGCACTGGTGCGGATCGTTCTCGAATCACTGGAGCCGCGTATCGGCGGGGAGTCCGTCACGGTGTCGGGGCCAGGCTGGTTCGAGGGCCTGGCAGAGGTGGAGATCGACCTAGTGGTGCGCGGTTCGCGTCATTTCGGGCAGCGGCTCTACCTCGCCGCCGACGCTGGCATCGACTGGGACGACACCTATGAGATCATCGACACCAGATTGCGTTCGGCAACGCTGCAGACCTTGTGCACGCGGGGCTGGAACGGCGAACGCTGCCTCTAACCTCGGGCTGCTAGACCCGATGGCAGCGCTTGAGCGCTGGTGAGCCGGTAAGTCGCCTGCGTGCAGCCCTTGCAGCTCGCCACAACAGGGCACAGCCGCTACTGCTAGCACGATTGGGCTGTGAGCATGAGCAACTCGTGCGGCCCGTGGGCTGCGTTGTCTAGAACGGGCTGCGCCGGTCTTGGCGCCTTGAGTCGTCGCGGTTAGCGTCGCGTGTTCTACGATGAAGGAGACGAAATAAACGCGTGACATCCGGACAATGACACGCGTATATGCGTAAGGGGGAGATTCAATGCCGCACCAAGTCTCGGGACCCGACGACGGAAAGTTTGCTCTGTTGTACCACGGTGTCCGGGTGGCTCTCTATGACGACCTCGACGGTGCCTACGATGCGGGCATGGAGCAGTACGGCTCCGAGGACGGTGAGTTGAGGTTCGACATTCAAGAGATCGGCGCGCCGCCTTCGGTTGTTCTGTCCCGGTTCATGAGGTGACAGAGTTCAGAGTCCCTGTCACCGAGGCGCAGATCAGGTTGTGTGTGGAGGTCTCCACACCGGACCGGACACGATCGCTGCCTGTTCGAGCCATCGTCGATACCGGCGCGACGCAAACGAGCATCGCTAATCGTGTGATAGGAGAGCTCGCGCTGCAGCCGCTTGCGGCGAACCAATCCGAAGATGTCGTGCGAGGCATCGGAGGCAAGGTGCGAGATGCGCGGCGCTATCCGATAAAGGTGCGGATTCGTGCTTTGGCAATGGATGACCTGGACGCGGGGTCAACGAGCGTCGTTCCGGTCGTGGCCAGTTCCGCTCTGGGCGATGAGAAGAGCATCGACATGTTGTTGGGCATGGATGCGCTGCTGCGCTATCGCTCCGTCACCCTTGCCAACCGAGTGTGCGTCATCGATGACGCCCTTCGCTTGGAGTTGCCATAACGCACGAACGACAACAGGTTCGCCGCACACATCCGGTGGTGTCTACCGGCTAGCCGCATGAGCACGCCAAAGCGCAAGTCAGCAGCGTTACGGCCGCGTCGGCGGCTTCGAGCACACTGTCCGCGTCATCGGCACCGGTCACGTCTGCCGTTGTGGCCAAGTGGCGTGACAGCCTCCCCCGGCCGGCGTTGGCGGCTCACGAACCGCCAGCACAACATCACCACCGACGGGAAGATCATCGAGACCGCGGAGGCAACGGCGATCGACGGCTAGCGCAGCCCGCTACAAGCCGTCGACATTCCCAAGATCCAGCTATCTCAACCGAGCTCCCGGCACACCCGTTCACTCGGTGGCGGGTCTGTCATCTGGCGGTTGGCGGACCATCATCCCAACGAGCCGTGTCTCGGTGGCTACTGTCGTGGCTGATCTCATCTGGCGGTCAGCGAGGACTCTGACTCTGTCGCCGCAGCGGTTCTCGATGCGGAGGGATTCTTGCTCAGGCACCCATAGGCCAGATTCGATGATGGGCTGTATCTCGCGGATGCGGGTGTGGGTGATGTCTGTCAGCGTCCCCGCATCGGAGAACGGGACGCACACCCATCGCGATCCTCTGTTGCGAAGGTACCTGTCATGGCTTCGTGCAACCTCTAGGAACTCGAGCATTAGGCGGTGGTCGGGGCAGTCCAGGGTTGCTGTGTAGCCGGCCTGTCGCAGGTCTTCTAGGACAGTGTCCGGGTCGCTTTGTGGGTCGGGGAGGTCCATCACGAACTTGTAGTCGCGGCGGGAGCCAGCGGCGGCTTCATCGTTGATCCATCGCAGCTGTTGGTCGTCCCCGAGGCGGACTGCCAGCTTCGCTCCCAGACCGTCTGAGAAGCCGACTGTGCGCTCGCCGATGACGCGGTCCTCGCACAAATGCGCGGTCACCGTGTCCACCTGCCAGACAGTCTCGGTTCCGAACGCAGCGGGATGGCCGCTGGGCGCATCGAGCCTGAACTCTTGGAGCGCACATTCCGGCACGGACAGCGTCGCACCCGTCGTCGTGTGTCGAGGTTCCAAGCTCAGACGGCTCAGCGTCGGCAAGCCGACGGCGTCGCCCACGAGAAGGTCCGACGCTTTGACATGGCCCCGGGTGTCGTCATCCTCACAGACGGCGAACTTGGACTCATAGGGCGGCTGCACTGAGAACTCGAACCGTGGTGACTCAGGATCGGCGGGTTCCTCGGCTTTGCCGAACTGCAGGCGACCGGTGGCGAGCATCAGCCGGTGCCACAGCCGATTCACGTCAGGGTCTTGGGATTCTCTCATTTCCCGCATCGTTGAGTCTGCTCGTGCCTTCAACCATTCGATCAGCGGCTCCCGCAGGTCGATCTCGTGCCACGCGTCGCGGACATGAACCGCGAGCCATCTGATCGTGTTGGTCAGCACCGTCTCAGCCCGGTTGTCCGTTCCGCCCAGCCACCCAAGCAACTCCCTCTGCGCCTCGCGGTCGAGCCTGTCGTGCAACAGCGTCTCAGCTTCGCGGTTGAAGTCAGAGGTCGAGACGGCCAAGGGTCCGCCATCGGTCACCATGCGAGACACAAGGCAACTGCACCACCACTGACCACGGTCTCCGATGGCCGTAAGCCCCAAGTGGCAGATCAGAGAGTTCCACACCTCGAACATCGTCCACGCCACCAGCGGTGGAGGCGCCGAATCGTCATAGTCCATCAACGGGGCGTAACGCCAATCAACGGACCCCGACTTCTTCCCGCGGTTGATGTGACGGATGAACGCGTCAGCAGTCGTGGATTCGAGCGGCGGATCGGGATGGTAATGGAGGCTGCGATGCTGGGAGTAGTGATACTCCACATGATCTCGGGTCTCCTGGTCTAGCCGACTCCATGCCTTGGCCAGATTGTGACCTAGCACCTGTTGCCATTGGTCCGGGCTGCAGCTTCCTTGCTGATCCAACAGCAGCTTCATCACCATCTCGATCCCGTTGTAACAGGTGACGATCGAGGGCCACTCGGCGTACAAGACCCAGTCAGCGGAGAGTTCCCCGGCGGGAGGCTTGACGTGCAGATACATCTCGTGAGCCGTGTCGAAGGCGTGCTGCCAATGGTGTGCCTGACGTCGGAGTGCCCAGGAGGCGCCGTCAGGACCGCCGCTACTGGAGCCTTCGGTCTCCTCGTCGCCGCCCGCCGCGCGTGTCATCGCCCCTTCTCGCATGCTCCGTTGAACTCGAACCGCAAGAACGCAGAGACCCTCATCGCGGCCACCGTATCGACGTGGTGCGTAGACGCCGCTGGGGGCCTGCGCTCCGTTCAAGTCCTGATCGGCGCACGCTGGCAGCACCGTCGTGGATCGGATGCTACGATTACGACACCGACGTAATTCCAGGGGCGTAAGTCGTTTGGCAGGTTGCGTCTGGTTTGAGGAATCGTGCTTGGGTGTGTCGCGGCGCAAGGGGCGCATCTGCAGACGTTTCGTTGGAGGGCACAGCGGAGCTAGAGGGTCCGGCCCTCGTCGTACTTGGCTACGCCAGCAGTGATCGGAGAGCGAAGAGCATGAGAGTTGAACAACTCATTGGCGACAGACTCAGAGTCAAAGTGACCTCGCAGGCGGCGTTGGTGTTGATCGCCGCGAAGTACCTACCGCGGCCCCTGCGAGACCTCCCTACGGTGATCTGGGGCCACACGCCATCGGCTGACAGTCCCGGTGCCCTCATGTTGGCCGTTGCCGGACTGCCAGACCACATGACCCACCAGCAAGTGATCATGATGCCCGACTCGGATAGTGGGCTCTACCAGCCGTGGCACGAACCCGCGGGTAGCGCCCTGCTGCTTCGTGCGCCGACCGCCTACGACATCTCGCTAGAGCGCAGCATCGCTGTTGAGTTGCTGATGGATCCCGAAACGCTCCCGGTGCCGCCCGTGGGCCACATCCTGCGCCGCGCAGCGGAAGCGGTGCTGGGCACGGCCCAGCCCGAGACCCTGCTGCGGGTAGCTCTGCACTGGGCATTCGCATGCGAGGTAAGCCACCGCCCGTGGGCACACAACCGGACAGTCTTGCGACACCATGCGCTGTCAGCACCTGAACCGAACCGACAGCGCATGAGCGACTGCCCCCACCGCCTGGTCGTTCCCCAAACCATCCGCCTGATAGCCGCTGATGCTGTTTGCTCCCGTCGCTATATCGATGCCGCGGCGGCATACGATCCGGGGCGTCTGAGCGCGCCAGCACGAAGCCTGGTAGCAGCATTCCTGCCAAGCGCGGTCACAGGGCGCCAGCCAGCGCACTCCGAGATTCGCTCTGCCTTGTGGATTCTGTCCTACGGCAGCCCGTTTGAGGCCCTCGGTGACGAGGCGCCGGCGATGCTGATGGCGCACACGTTCGGGACGCGCAGCACCGGTGAGCCGCAGGAGGCTCTGCGGCACTGGTGCGAATTGCTGAGCCTGCCTGACGACCACCCACACCGTTCGTGGGTCCCGGGCTATGCACCATCGGACTTGCGTGCGGACCTTCGGTCTGCCTCAGGGCTCGACATGCGTGACGTGGCAGCAGCCGTCCATTGGATGCTGACAGCGATGATGGCCGTCCAAGACGGCGGCAACCAGTTGTTCACGCACGAGACGCTGGTCCGGCTTGCCGAGAACACGCTCGGAGATGCCGCAGACGCCGCCCTAGCGTTCGCTAGCGAACATCTCACTGCGACAGTTGGGCGGTTGCGGGACTCACTGCGCCTCGACGACGTAGCGGTGACCGGTGACTCTCGTGCCGACGCAGCGGCGCATCGGCGCTGCATCGAACAACAGTTTGTTGAGCGTCCCTTCATTCGGTTCGACGACGGCACCGTGGTCCCCGTCGGCACCCCCGACGCCGTCTACGGCACAATCGAACTGTGCCAAGCAGCGCACCGTGGCCAAGACGAAACAGCCGATCAGCGCCGACAGCGCATCGGGAACACGCTCGGCCACTTCTTTGAGGCACGAGTCAAGGAGATGTGCCACAGCCTCGACGGCCATCGCCACATAGTCCTTGACAGTGATGAGATCGACAGGGTTATGGACCGCAAGGGCACGCGGCGCGGGGATGTGGTCATCGGCGATAACGACGGCAACTACCTAGTAATCGAATCCACCAAGCGCAACCTGCGACAAGGCATCCGCTACGGCGAACAAGCAGCCCTGGAGTCGTGGATAGACGTCCATCTCGGGAAGCTCGAGCAGGCAACGACGACAGCGGAACATCTCCCCGCGATCACGGCAGCCTGCAACGCTCCACCACCGCGACTCGTCGCATGCCTCGTCGTCGGAGATCTGCCCTTGCGACAGGATGTCGGCTTGAGCGCGATCTTCGACGCTAGATCGGGCACTCGCCTCCGACCCTTCCTTTGCGGCATCACCGAATTCGAGACTCTCATCGGACGCGGCCGGTGGGGTTTCTCCGTGCCGACGGTCGCGTGTGCCTGGCAGTACAACGGCACGGACGAGTCGCTGGGCCTGTTCCTCTCCCGACACCCGAGTCCCTAAGCATCATGGGACTCCAGAGGCGCCAAGCGCGAGTCCTGGCCGGGTGGGTTCAAGACCGCAGGCCAGAGTCAGTCCCCGCTATGAGGTGATCCGCCCCCTCGGAGGAGGCTCCCAGCAGCGGCTCAGGACTAGAGCCGTAGCGGCGCCTCCGTGGGCAGGTCAAACACCGTCCTGACCGCAGATAACGCGAGCCGAGACCCAAGAAAGTTGGGGAGTCCCCTGCAAGAAAGTTGGGGAGTATCCCCGCCAGGGTGCCTTATCGACCGAGGTCATTTCGGAACTCAATTTCAGCTCCAGCGTCCAGTCCAAATTCCAGGTTCTCGTCGCGATTGCTACTCTGTTCGGGTGCTCGGTTAGGTCGTGTCAAGCTGCACGGGTTGAATGCCGGTCAGATCGGCGAACCCCTCAGGTGTCGAGAGCTTGTCCACAAGCAGGTCGATCCACGCTTGGCTGTACAGGTATCGCTTGAAGCTCGTGATGTACTCCGCGTACTTGATGTCCAGCGTGTCCTCGGGCTCGTCACGGCCTGGTCGGATGCCTAGCGTTCTTGACACCTGCGCGTGCAGGTTCGTGTGGAACTTGTAGCCGGTCCGCCTTTGCACCTCGTTGATGACCTGCGTTGCGCTGAAGTTGGGTCGAGCAGTTGGTTTAGGAAGGACCACATACCGGTCGAGGGTTTCTTCGAGTTCGCTTGGTACTTCGCCCGGTCGCACGAAGTACGCCACGACATCGGGGCTTCTGCCTGAAGGGGGCACGGCTGGGATGAACGCGACGCGCATCATGTAGGAGGGGTCGGCGAGCAGGTCAGCGGGAGCGTCGTAGGCGCGGTTGAGCACTGCTTGCACGTCCAGCGGCAGCGATGCTTGGAGTTTCTTGCGTGACCTAAGCACGTCGGGATCCCGGAAGCCCGACAGTTGCAGTGGCACTGACAGCTTCTCGCTGAGCGCGTACTCGGGGCCGAAGATGTCCACTAGAACGCTCTCGGTCCTCAACAGCCCGGCCTGCGCTAGAGGAATAACGGCATGGTCGAGTGCTGGAAGGTGCCGATGCGCGACGGCGTTGCGAATCTCCACCCAGCGTGAGAGGTTCTCTCGGATGCCGCGGTAGTCGGTGCCAGCGAATGCCCTGTTGATCAGTTCAAGCGTGTCCAGCGACTGCTCGGTGCCGTCAACGAACTCTGGATCACCAGATGAGTTGAGCCGCCGCCATTCTTTGCCTTCGCGCTGCAGCAGCGCCAGTGCGAGGCTGTTCCAAGCGGTGACGAAGAGCAGCGAGAATGCGCTGGTTCGAAACGCGCTGGTTGGGTCATTCCAAATGCGCAGAGCTTCAAGGCACGAAGCTCTGGCCTGTTGAAGCTGGATCTGCCATTCGACTTCGGCTGCGCCCACTGGGAGCTCGCCGAGCGAGAGGACCTGCGTCTCGAGGTCGGTGATGCGGTCTGTCTGCCTTGAACGTTGCGAAGTCTCCACACCGAGCGTCGATCGAATAAACCGATCGAACCGCCGGCCGTGAGAGGATCCGTCCCCCCAGGTCTGACGCTCCAGCTGGCTCTTGGAAACTCCGCCGCCGCTGTCCCACAGCGCGAGGAGCTCGCGAGCCAGTTCGACGTCAGCGTCGCTCGGTGGCTCGGGCATGCGGCACGGTACCGCGAACGCAACTACAGGCCCCTGATGCTATGGCTCGGATGGGGTTCGGCTGCCACACCAATTGCCCAGGACCTAGCCTGCGCAAGACCCGGGAGGTTCAACCTACCTCCAGTGGCCCCTTCTCCCTAATTCGGAGTTTGAGCCTCCCCGGGTATTGCGCAGGCTCTGCGGGGTGCTGGACACTTGGGTCTGAGGTTGCGGCGAGCAAACGGTATGGGCCGGGCTCGTCCTGTGGGCTGGCGCCTAGGTGTCCTGTAGCGCGAGGTCGCCTCCGCCGTCTCGGATCGCGTGGTCTACCAGTTCGCGCACGCTGGACAGAAACTGCGACGCGACTTGCGAGAACTCGACGCCGGGGACGGGTGCGGCTGCTCCGTAGATGTTGCGCAGGACCTGCGCTCGCTCGTATGTGGAGCCTGTTCCAGCGTAGGAGAAAGCCTCGACCCAGGCAGTCAGATGCTGCTCGACGACCCGCTCCATCGCGAACGAGTGCAACGCAGTGTGTACTTCGGCGCGGATTCGAGCAATGGCTGCAGCCGCTTCGTCGTCATCTGTTGCGGGCGGGTCCCATTTGGCGGGTGCGGCGAGGAACCGGGAGATCTCGTGTGAGAGCCGCTCGATGAGTTCCGCGACCGGCATGAGGTGACTGTATTCATAGTTGTCCATGCGAAGCGCTACCCGGCGGGTCAGTGCCTTCACCCGTGACCAGTGCTCCTTGCTGACGCCGTCGCGGGGCCTGTAGCCGAGTCGGGCATCCCACAGCGAGTGGAAGTCGCCGGCGGCTGCCTGGACCGCGAACGCGAGGCCCGCCGGGTCATAGAGCGGTCTTGCTGCGGGTGGTGGTGCTGGGGCGATGGCGTCTTCGCAGAAGCCGGTCAGTCGCGCCAGTTCCTCCCGGGGTCCTCTAGGAACTGCCGCCGCTGGCTGGTCGAGCCAGCCGAGCATGAAGCAACGATCCTCGGTCTGGCGCTCAAGCCCGCTCAAAGCGATATCGCCGATCTCGTCTCGCAGGCCGGTTAGAGCGTTCTTGACGGAATCCAAGACATGGTCTCGCTTCGCGCTGAAATTCGGGAGGTTGTCACCCTTGACGGCGTCGAAATGCGTGAACGCGATCGCGAGCTTCTGCTGGTGACCGCTGGTGGCGACTGAGCGAAGCACCGACAGGGGCGCCGCCTGCATTGGCTGTGTGGCGTTGTCCACGAGCAGTATCACGTCCACGGATCGGTACCGAGAGGTGTAGTGGGTGCTGATGCTGGCTGCGGATTCTGGCGTGTGGCCGAGCCCCTCTCCATCGATGAGGACCCATCTTGGGGTATCGTCGCCGAAGCCGGGGATGAACGGTCCTTTGGCGCGGATTCCCTGCACGACCGGCGTAAGCAGTCGCCCGTACGCCTTGTGGTGGTTGCTGGAGAACCATCGGATCTGTCGGATGAACTCGTCGCGGTCAGAACCCCCGAAGGCCCACTTCTCGGGCCATCCCCCCCGTTTGGTGAGCGTTCCCGCCTGCAGGACGTCAAACCGGGCTAGCACTTGACCGGTGATCACGTCTACGAGATCCCAGTAGCTGGGGAGCTTCTCGATTTGCTCGAGAAGCAACGCGGTTGCTGCTTCTAGGTCGTCTCCGCTCTGTCCTTTCAGCGACTCATCGAGTTCGTGTGAGAGACTGGCATCGGCTGATTCCGCGAGGCTGCGGATCGTCTCAACGTGGGCTTTGAGGTTCTGTTGCATCTCGATTCGCTCCTCGGCGGTTGGAGCCGCCGCAGAGTCCAGTTCGGCCTCGTCAGCGTTGATCGCAGATGGCTCTCCCCAGTCGTCCTCGTCCTCTTGCGGCTGGGTCGGCAGCCACGATCCAAGTAGGTAGCCGAGCCTGAAGCGCTGCTCTTTGTGGTTGAGCAGGTCCCGGGCTATCTGCTCACGTCGCCCGTCGCGCCAGGCCGTCTTGCACGCTTCGAGCACAGACTCTGCGATATAGGTACGAACGAGTGGTCGGGGTACGAACGTCACGACGGCCTCAAAGTTCCCGCTGGCGGTGATCACCTCGATGTCGGCGATCGTCGTCTTGCCGGTGGATGTCGACGGGAACCGGTCGCGCCTCGGATCTGTGCCGATCAGGTGACGAAGCAGCGACGTCTTGCCGGCCCCGGTGGTCCCCATGAACATGACCCGCGAGTAGCCGTCCTCTCTGCTCGGAAGCGGTATTGCCTCATCGCGAATGGTCACTGGATCCGCGCCAGCAGGGCTCTCCATGGGCTCGTAGAACGCGCGCACGACCCTGTCGTCGAAGCGCTGCTCGGCACGCGGCCGCTCGGCGATGCTCCAGTAGCTCCGGTCACTGAGCAGGGCGTTCATTTCATCGACGAGGGTGTCGGCGACCGATTCGTCGCTGGTGCCGAGACCCCGTCGAACCTTGACGCCTTGCCTCCCCTGGTCGTCGCAGCACAGCGGATGCCGGAAAGTCAGAGCCCACGCGTTCCGGCCCTGAGTTCGCGACTTCGATGCCGTGTACTTGGAATCTTGCATGGCCACCCTCCAGTGTTGTTCCTGGTTGTTCCACGATACTCGTATCGGGTGCAAGCACAAACCCTGATACTCCGCAATGGGGTGCTCGCCTCCGGGCGGCCGGACCCGAGAAGCGCCCAGGGCTCTCCGACAATTGGCAGGTGCCGACGCGGCTGCGCCCATAGATTGCGCCGGACTCTGGGGTGGTCAGCCCAGGTGATGGTGCTGTCGAGGACGCCGTCGGGTAGGGGATGATCCGGCTACTGGTCGCGATCTTCGAGGAGGACGGCGACTCTTGCCGTTGTGGCTGAATACTGGCAAGACCCCACGCGCTGGTAGATGACCAGCACTCGGTTCAGCGGTTCGTATGGGCGTTGTTTACCGCCCGATGTTTCGAGTTGGGTCATTGGTCTCCTATCACCGGCGAGATGTGAGAACGCCTCAAGTGACAGCCAGTCAGATCATACGAGCCGCGGGCCCTGATCTTCCTGCTTTGGCAGGCGCCCGTGTCCCTTCGGTCGAGTGTCGGCGGCCATGAGATCCTGCCCAGTGGCGGCCATGTAGCTGCCCGCTGGCGGCCAACAGTTCTGCCCAGCGGCGGCCAACAGAGTTGCCCGCGTTGAAGTCCGTGTCCCGTCGGGGTCCACCTTGGCGGGGTGCTCCTCCTACTCGAATGGCCGGTCACCACACCGGGACCATCGAGCAGGAGGAGCCAATGAAGTCTCGCGAGGAAATCATGAACATGTTGGAAGCGTTCGACCTGACTGGGTCGTTCAGGGATGCCGGCGAGTTGGCCGGCTGTTCGCATCACACCGTGGCCGCCTATGTGGCTAAGCGCGACGCCGGCGAGCTGGCCGGTGTCGGACCGCGGCGCAGGGAGCGGATCATCGATCCGTGGATGGGCAAGATCGAGGAGTGGGTCGAGCGGTCGAATGCGAAGATCCGCGCCGATCGGGCCTTCGACAAGTTGAAGGCGTTGGGGTTCTGCGGTTCGGAGCGCACGGTGCGCCGAGCGGTGGCTGAGGTGAAGGCCAACCATCGCCGTGGTCGGCGGCGGGTGTATCGGCCGTGGATCCCTGAGCCGGGGATGTGGGCGCAGTGGGACTGGGGCGCCGGTCCGGTCATCGCCGGCCGGGCGACGAGTCTGTTCTGTGCGTGGTTGGCGTGGTCGAGGTTCCGGGTGGTGGTGCCGTGCTGGGACCGCCGGCTGGCGACGGTGATCGGCTGCGTGGACCGGGCGATGAGGGCCTTCGGCGGCGCGCCGACGTATTGGCTGACCGACAACGAGCGCACCGTCACGATCGATCACGTCGCGGGGATCGCTGTGCGCCATCCCGAGATGGTCGCGATCAGCGGCCATTACGGGATCACGGTGGCGACGTGTGTGCCGGCGGACCCCGAGTCCAAGGGCGGCTCAGAAGCGACGGTGCGGGTTGCCAAGGCCGATCTGGTGCCCACCGACGCCAACCTGCTCAGCGACTACGCCAGCTGGGCCGAACTGGTCGAGGCCTGCGACGCGTGGATGGCCCACGTCAACGGCCGTGAGCATCGGGTGACCCGGCAGGCGCCAGCGGAGATGCTCGCTGAGGAAAAGCAGCGGCTGCACGCGCTGCCCGAGGCGCCTTACACGGCGGTGTTCGGCGAGACCCGCAAAGTCTCCTGGAGCTCCACGATCAGCTTCGGCGCGGTGACCTACTCGGTCCCGCACACGTTGGCTGATGAGACGGTGTGGGTGCGCGTCGACGGCGACTGCGTCGTCGTGGTGCACTGCGCATCGGCAGGTCCAGTCGAGGTGGCACGCCATCAGCGTTCGACGCCTGGGCGCCCGATGATCGACGACGCCCACTACCCGTCGCGCCCAGCCGGGCCGCTCGGGCGCCAGCCGAGGCCGGCCAGCGCGGCCGAAGCCGAGTTCCTCGCCATCGGCGACGGCGCCCGCACCTGGCTCGTCGAGGCCGCCTCCGCGGGCACGTCACGGATCAAGACCAAGATGGCCCAAGCCGTCGACCTGGCCCGCCTGCATGGCAGCACCCGCGTCGATTGGGCGCTTGGTCACGCCGCGATGTTCGGCCGCTTCGCAGACGGCGACCTGACCTCGATTTTGGCTGCTCACCCTCCCGGACAACGCCGGCGCGCCGACGACGCGCACTCGCTGCAGCCCGGCACCGCCGCCTGGAGCCGCCTCGGAGCCGACCGATGACCACCACCACCTCACCAGTCGATGAAGTCGTGGACCTGCTGCGCGCTCTGCGGCTGCCCCACATGCGCCGCACCGCGCCGGACCTGCTGGCCACCGCCAAAGCACAACGCTGGGACCCAGCCGAAGCGATGCGGGCGCTGCTGGCTGAGGAGCTCGCCGGCCGTCAAGCGTCCTCGATCCGCGCCCGGCGCAAAGCCGCCGGGTTCCCCACCGGCAAGACCTTCGACGCCTGGGACGACACCGTGTCGTCGATCCCCGCACCCACCCAGCGGGCGCTGCGCACCCTGGAATGGATCCAACGTCACGAGAACCTCGTGGTGTGCGGACCATCAGGCACCGGCAAGACCCACTTCTGTGAAGCACTCGGCCATGCCGCCGTCGACGCCGGCCACAAGGTGACCTGGTTCAGCCTCGAGCACCTCGGAGCGCTCGTGCGCCGCCACAGCGCCGACGACACCGCCGCCAAAGCCATCCGACGCATCATGCGAGCCGACGTCATCATCATCGACGACATCGGCCTGCTGCCAGTCACCACCGACACCGCCGAGGCGCTCTACCGCGTCGTCGACGCCGCCTATGAGAAACGCTCCATCGCCCTATCAAGCAACCTTCACCCCGCAGGGTTCGACGAACTGATGCCCAAGACCATCGCCAACGCCACCGTCGACCGACTGCTGCACCACGCCCACATCGTCCTCACTGCCGGTGACAGCATCCGTCTCACCCAAGCCACCGCCGGAAAGGGGGTGACGCCACTGACCAACTAAACGGGTGGGCAGAACACCTGGCCGCCAGTGGGCAATTCTGCTGGCCGCCACTGGGCAATTCTGCTGGCCGCCACTGGGCAGATCCCACTGGCCGTTGACAGTCGAGGTGGCTAACGTCGCCCACGTAAGTGCTCATCGGAGCAGCGACCGAAGCCCGGGCCGTGGCGGGGCGGTGCGCTGGTGGCGATGGGGGCGGCTAAGTCGGGGAGGCCGCCAACACCCATCAGTGTGGGCGGCTCCCGGCGGCGTTACTGATTCTTGGGCCTCTTCTCCGCGGCAGGTGCGGGGTGCTCGGCGGATCAGCGTTGGTAGCTGCGGCAAACGCTCTGACCTCTACAAACGCGATCCGCATCGTTCTCAGATGTGCAGCACGGCGATTTCAAATGTGCAGCACGATCTGAGGGTGCCCGTTCATGCAGGTCAGGGAATTATCCCAACCTGCCTCCAGTGAGGCGGGTTCGCACGCATCTTGCGTTGGGGTTCGCCAAACCAATCGCAAGCGAACCAATCAGCAGAACCTCCCGTCACAGACCCTTCGGTTCGTGACTCTCGGGGAATCCGGAGTCGTCGTCGCTGTTCACGGCGTGTGCCGGTCTGGTCCCCGTGTCGGCGGACTCCAGGTTTTCGTGTGCCCATCTTTGCTCCAGCGGATCCGAATGGTGTCTCCACGCGACCATACGGTGTAGCGGTCGAATCTGCTCTTTCGAATATGGCGCTTAACTGGCCGAACGCGAGGAGATGGTCGACACCGGAAACCGAGGCGCCGTTTGGCGATTCGTCGGGATCACCTCGGCGGCTTCGCCACCGATGGCTGTGGCCGGCGCTTCGCGTCACAAGCGGTCACCACATGACACCGACCGGCCACAGGTTGTGTCCTGAGTCTGAGTCCGACGCGGAGATAGGGTCCTCTTGATGGACCGGGTGCTCGAGTTCCCCGGTGGAACCGTGCCGGCCACCGCAGTCGTGTGGCGCTTCGATCCCTCGGGTGGACCCGGCGGGCAGCACGCCAACCGCTCCAACACTCGGGTCGAAGCCGTGATCGATCTCACGACGGCCGGCGATGTCGAGCCCGATGTCCGGGAGCGGCTCATCGAACGGTTCGGCACCGAATTGCGGGTGATTGCCGACGACAGCCGTTCGCAGGCTCGCAACCGCGAGATCGCACTCGACCGCCTGCAGGCGCGGCTGCTCGACGGACTCACGCGTATCAAGCCGAGGAAGCCGACTCGGCCGTCGGGCGCGGCCCGAACCCGCCGGCTACAAGCCAAGCGCCGTCGCTCAGAGATCAAGCGCGGCCGCGGCCGCGTCGATCCGGCCAGCCACGACGCCTAGGTGTGGAGAACCCTCATCGGGTAGTGCGCAGGCTCACACACCACACCCAACGATGCGATCTGAACCGCCGACTTGTATGTGAGCATCCGGTCGGTGTGTGGGTGGTGCCCGCTCCTGCTAGCCCTCCGGCGCTGGGTCCGGGATCCCGATCCCGAGGAAGCCCTCGATGCGGGCCAGGCGCTCACCGTTCTCCGCCACCTGGGCCCGCAGCTCACCCATCTCGGTTCGCACCCCGCCGATCTCATTGGAGAACTCGGCTCGTAGCCCGCTGATCTCGGCGCGTAGTTCGGTGCGGAGGCTGTCGGTGGTCTGCTGCTGGTTCCAGATGATGGCGAACACTCCCAGCACGACCACGATCAGTTGCGCTACAGGCATGAGCTGGGGCCAGCGCGGCCAAGCGGCGTTCGACGCGGCCCCGGCGGCCGGGCTCTCGCCCTGAACGCTGAGCGATTCCGATGCCGCCATCCGGCCACGCTACCACGCACCGCCGCTCATTGCAATGCAAACTCATGAAATATACTTTTAAATACTAGCAGGCGCTCATCTGGCGGCTGGGCTAGCAGACGGCTTGGTCGTTCCAGCGGGTGTCCTCGAAGATGCGATCTGGATAGGCGCCGCTCACGATCGTGTCGCGGGCGTCGTCCCACATCGTCTTCCACGTCTCGAAGTCCTTGAGCACCGACTCGGGCTGCCGCGCGCTCCGGGCGACGAAGGCCGGGAAGGCGGGCCGGCCGCTGCCCTGGCCGATCGGGTTGTAGCGCAGGTCCATGCTCCAGCGCATCGATCCGGAGCGGTTGGGCAGCGACCGGTGGGCGTTCAGCTTGTCGAACAGCACCACTCCGCCTCGCCGCACCGGCAGCGGCTGCTCCCTCATGCCGGCGAGGACCGTCGGCGGAACGTAGGGCTCCGACGCCAGGTCCGCATTGGCGCAGTGCACCTGCGGGCCGAGACGGTGCGATCCCGGGATCGACACCAGGCAGCCGTTGTCGACGAAGGCGTCGGTGAGCGCGACCCACACCGTGACGATCCGGGTGTCGTCGGCGTCGGACAGCAGGGCGACGATGTCTTGATGCCAGGTGGTGACCCCGATGTTGGAGTGCAGCCGAAGCGACTCGTCGGCCACCGCGTCCACCGGCGGCTTCATGCGCATCTGCTGCACCGGGTTCGATGCGATCTCGGGCCCGATGACCGACTCGACGACGTCGAGGATGGCCGGATGCCGCAGCAGGCCGAACACGGCCGGGCCGCAGTGCATGACGTAGGAATAAGCGTCGACGGGTCCGTTGATCAACGGCAGCGAGATGTTGAACCATCGATGCGAGAGCGGATCGGCGGCCAGCACGGCCGAGTAGCGGTCACCGAATCCACCCCCGGGCCGCTCTCTCAGCGTTCCGTCGGCGAGCATGCGGTCGACCCGGCCGTCGAGAACCCGCTCGTACTCGTCGTAGACAGGGGCGAGATCCTCGTCGGTCAGCAGGCTCTCGATGGCCAAGAACCCGTCTCGGTCGAGCCCATCGAGCTGCTCCGCGGAGAGACCACCCACACCGAGCCCGGCCACGCGCAGACACTACCCCGATGGGGTTTCCGTGATGGCTCCTCGTCTGACATTCAGTCGAGCGGCTGAGCGAGTGGTATACTCCGCAGTATGCCTGATACGACTACCATCAAGGTCTCGGTGCGTACTCGGGATGCCCTGCGCGAGCTTGCCGACCGTGAGGGTCTCACGTTCGACGCGCAGATCGAGAAGCTGGTCCGACGGGAACGTCAGCGCATCATCGGTGCCCAGTTGGCAAGCACTCCACTCGATGCCGACGACGCGGCCTGGCTTGATGCGTCGGCGGGCGATGTCGCTGATGCGAGCGGGTGACGTAGTCCGTTGTGACTTCGGGACGCCGGCGCGGGGCGAGCCAGGGTTCGTCCGGCCGGCCGTCGTCGTCACCTCCGATGAGGTGCTCGAGTTCCGGCAACACGCGATCGTGGTCGTGCCCTGCACAACTACCAGGCGAGGATGGTTGAGCGAGGTTGACATCACTGGATTCGGCGTGGCCCAGGCGCACCTGCCGACGACCATCAGCGTCGACCGAGTCGTCGAGACGACGGGCACAAACGTCGGGCCCGTCGCGCTGCGACAGATTCGAGAACTGATCGCCGACCTGCTGGGACTCTGATACTGCCGAGGCACGGCACTGGCCTGGGCAATCCCTTGGGGTCTACGCTGCTGGGGCGAGGGTGACGGGGCCGTGACCCTGAGGGGGCGATGTCGGTGAGGAGATCACGACAGCATCGGCTGTTGGGGATGCTGGTGGCCGCGGCCCTGGTGGCCGCGGCATGCGGGGGAGAGGTGACGGACTCCGCTCCGGTGCCCGACACCGAGCCCCAGGCCGCGGAACCGGAGCCCGAGGCCGCGGAATCCGAGCCCGACGCGACCGGGTCTGAACCCGACGCAGCGGCCCCCGAGACTGAGGCGGAGCCCGAGCCTGACACGGCTGAGCCTGAGACCGACACTGCTGAGCCCGCCACGGCGGAGTCGGAGCCCGAGGCCGCGGCGCCTGAGTCCGAGGCGGCGGAGCCTGGGTCTGAGGCGGAGCCCGAGCCGGAGGCTGCGCCGGCGAACATCTACGACGATCCCCGCGACGGCATCTTCGACGAGTTTCAGGCCACGATGGACCGGGGCGACCACCCGTTCATGCAGCTCGACGCGTTCTGCCACGCTCATGACCCCGCCCCGGACCGGGTGGCCACCGACACCGGCATCGGGGCTGACTCGATCTCGCTGGCGCACATCCGCTCGCGTCTCGAGGACCTGGTCGCCTTCGGCTTCGCCTCCGCGGTCGGCGACGTGGCCGAGATGTTCGACACGTTCGCGGCGGTGGTCAACGAGCAGTGCGGCGGTGTGCGGGGCCGCCTGATCGAGATGCACACCTTCGAGATCGCGGTGTCGGGCGACACGGTGGACCAGGAGGGCAACGCCGCCTGCATCGAGGCGACCGAGGACCACCACGCGGTGATCGTGATGGGCACCAGCGGCTTCCCGGGCTCGGGCGCTCTGTGCGTCGTCGAGGATCAGGAGACGGCTCTCATCACGGGCAGCACGATGCCTGAGGAGTTCATGCGGCGCGGCGACGACAGGCTGATCTCGCTGGATCCCACCGCCGAGGACCAGCTGACCTGGCTGGCGCTGGACCTCGTCCAGCAGGGCGAGTTGGACGGTAGGACGGTCGGCGTCGTCGCGCCCGACACGCCGGGCGACTTCGAGCCCATCGAGGCGGGGCTGGTCGACGTGCTGGTGGCCAACGGCGTCGAGGTGGCCGTGTTCGACCAGATCGGCTGCCAGGGCGGCAGCTTCTGCATGGTCGGCATGCAGGAGACCGTGCAGCGGATGCTCGCCGGCGGCGTGGACGTGGTCTTCAACATGCTCAACGCCGTGTCGTTGCCGGGGTTCGTCACCGAGATGGTCAACCAGGGCTACGAGCCCGGCGACGTGCGGTTCTACGGCTCGGAGTTCAACTCGGCGGGGGTGGAGATCGTGGCCTCGAAGGTGGTGGCCTTCGGCGGCGAGGCCTCCGGGAGGCTCTACAACGGCGCAGTCATCCAGAGCGTGCTGGACACCGGCTCGTACCGGTTCGACGACTACCAGCTGCGGCCGTTCAACGAGATGTGCAACGACACCTACGGCGCCAACAGCCCGTCGGGCGCCAACCACGAGTCCGAGGACCGCACCGCGGGGGTGGAGGCCTACGGCATGGTCGGGTTGGTGTGCCAGGTGATGCGCACCGCGTTGCGGGCCGTCTACGACGCGGGCGACAACCCCACCCGGGCCGACATCTACGCCACGCTGGCCTCGCTGGGGCCGGTGGACTCCCTGGACATGATCCCGGCCTCGATCCGGCCGGGCAAGACGGCCGTGCCCGACGCCATCCACTACAACGTGTTCGAGTACCCGTGCGAGCAGCGCGCCCCGTTCGGCGTCGAGAACATCTGCGTGTACCCGATCACCGACTACCGGCCCCCGCCCAGCTAACCGGCCGGGGCGGGAGGGCCCTGCTGTCAGCCCACGGCCTTGCGGACTATGGCCGCGAGCCTGGCCTCGGTGGCGTCGTCGAGCGAGGTGAAGAACCACGCGCATTCCATGAGCTGGTCGGGCGCGCCGTCATCCAGCTCGAAGCTGGCCTTCTCGGTGAGTCCGAAGGTCATGTAGTCGTCCAGCCGGAAGAAGCACAGCACCGGACCGGAGCCCTTCGCATAGCCGGGCATCCCGTACCACGGCCGGGCCTCGAGTTCCGGCGCGCTCTCGAGGATGAGCTCGTGGAGCCGCTGGCCCATGGCCCGGTAGGGCTCGGGCATCGCCGCCACCTTCTCGAGCACGGCTGCCTCGTTGTCGATCTTCTTCGTCTTCTTGCGGGTGTTCGCCATGGGACGTCCTTGGAGGTCTGTCTGCCGGTCGTCTGTGCCGATCAGCGGATCGGCGTCGCTGGATGTTCTACAGGATCAGGTCGGTGAGCAGGCCGGCGACCGTGGCCACGGCGAACACGTAGGCGAAGAACGCGGCGACCACCCGGCCCCGGGCGATCTTGGTGAGCAGGGCGAACTCGGGGATGTTGGCGCCGGCTCCGGCGATGACCAGAGCCACGATGGAGCCGATGCCCACTCCCTTGGCGTGGAGGGCGTCGCCGATGGGGATGAAGAGCTCGGTGCCGAAGTAGAGCGGGACGCCGGCCGCCGCGGCCGCGGGGACGGCCAGCGGATTGTCGGCGCCGGCGATGCTGGCGAGGGCGTCGGTGGGGACGAGCAGGCCGATGGCCAGTCCCAAGCCGACGCCTACTGCGATGAGCCAGGCCATGCTCCTCAGGAGCGCCAGAGCCCGGCGCCACGCGGCCCGTGACTCGGTCTGCCATCCGGCCCACGGGGCTTCCTCCGGTGATGAGCAGCTCGCCGGCGGTGAGGGGGTCTGCGGCACCGTGGGGCGTATTGGCGGGGCGGGCTGCCCGACCAGCGCTGGCACCGGCTTGAGGTGGGGGGCGATGTCGACGGTGTCGACGATGAGAGCCAGCATGAAGGCTGCCGCGAAGGCGGTGGTGACGTAGACGGCCGCTCCCGCGGGGCCGATGATGATGGCCAGGGCGCCGACCAGCACCGGGTCGACCACCGGCGCGGCGAAGATGAAGGCGGCGTATCCCGCGGGCCGCACGCCGGCCTGGCGCATGCCGACGAGGACCGGTATGGCCGAGTAGGTGCAGAACGGCGTGACGAAGCCGACCGCTATGCCCTTGAGCGCGGCCCGGCGGGGCGGCCCGCCCATCCATCGCCGGATGGTTTCGTCGCCGAGGCGGCGCTGCAACAGTGCCACCCCGAACGTCACGGCCAGGAGCAGCGCGACCATCTCCACGACCAGCACTGCGGCCCCCGACAGGGAGGTCATGAGGGTTCGGAGCCCATTATCCGGGCCGCCGCCTCGGGCAGCGCCTGCAGGCAGTCGGCGTTCACGGTGACGAGGGTTCGCGTCCCGTCGGCCCGCATGTGGACGAAGCGCTCTTCGGCCAGCACGCGCAGATGGTGCGAGACGGTGGATTGGCCGACGCCGACGCGGTCGACGATCTCTCCGACCGTCATGGCCCGGTCCGCGCTGGCCACGGCGTTGAGCACCAGCAGCCGAGTCCCGTCGGCCAGGCACCGGAACCAGCTGGCGTACTCGTCGGCGTCGTCCGGGGGGAGCGCCGGTCGGGTCGGGTTGTGAGAGCCATTCATCGACCATCGACGATAGTCGATTATTGGCGGGCTGGCAACCTGCCTGGCCGAGATGTCCGGCCCGCTCGGAGCTTCTCGGGGGTTGGATTTCCCGCTGTGAGTGCTATCCGGCCGGGTTGACGAGGCGGCCCACGAACAGGAGAGCGCCGGTGTCTTGATGGACGATGGCCCACAGGAAGGGGCGGTCGGCGACGATCTTCAGGTCGGGCGGGGGCGGCATGGACGTCGGGAACATTCCGGCGGTGGCCGCGGCCGCCTCGGTGCCCTTCTCGTCGACGATCACCTTGGCGCCGTGGAGTGCGGCCGACAGGAAGATCCCGGGGGCGATGCCCTCGAAGCCGGCTCCGGCGCAGAACCCCAGCGGGCACAGCCACTCGAACAGGTCGGTGGGCGGCAGGGTCTGCTCCCATTTGGGCATGGTGACCTCGACGAGGCCGGTCTGGGCGGCACTCGCCAGTCCGGTCAAGGCCTCGGCGTCGAGCGATTCCTCGACGGCGGCGAGCCCGGCCGGGTCGTGGGGCACGACCAGCCACATGGCCAGTTCGCCGCCTTGGTAGGGGAGTTCGACCGCGTCGGCGCCCTCCAGCCGCACGAAGCGGCGAGGCAACGGCACCCGGTCTCGCATGAGCGGCACCATCACCGACTGGTCGGCGCCGGTGGTGAACGGGCCGTCGCTGGTGAAGTCGGGCAGGAACGGCTCGGCCCAGTCGGCCTTCAGGTACACCGTGTTCACGAGGACCAGCTTCTGGTTCTGGACCGCGCCGGGATCGACGATGGTGGGAATGAGCCCCCGGGTGCGCTCCGACACCCACCGGTTGATGGCGGCCGCTGCCGCCGCGCCGTCGGAGGTGTCGACCGGCTGGAGGTCCGCTCCGTACTGGCGGGCGGCCGTGGCCAGGAAGTCGGGCAGCAGCGAGAATCCCTCGTCGGGGAACAGGCGGTTGGCCACCTCCAGGGTGGTGGGCTCCACTGATGCTTTGGCCAGCCTGAGGTCGACGGCGTTGGCCGCGCTGTGCGAACCGGCTTCGGGGAATCCGAAGATTCCGTCGAGGGCCGCCCCGGAATCGGCCGATGCCCCGGCCCGGCTCAGGCTGAAGGCCATGCCGATGCTCATCGGGCTGGAGACGGCGTTGCCCTCCAGGTGCCGGTGGAAGCCCCATCCGGCTGCGTTGACTCCGGCCACCCAGTCGCCGGCCGGGGCGTCGGGATCGGCCGGCAGCCGGTCAGCGACCGGGTCCGGCGGTGTGGTGGTGGTTGGGGGTGCGGTCGTGGTGGTCGTCGTGGTTGTCGGGGCTGTGGTGGTGGTCGTGGTTGTGGTCGTCGTGGTGCTGGTTGTCGTAGTGGAGGTGGTCGTCGTGGTGCTGGTTGTCGTGGTTGCCGGGGCTTCATTGCTTGGTTCTTCGTCGGTGTCGGGGTCGGCCTCGGGCTCGGGGACTGCGGTGGGGGTGGTGGCTGTAGTGGTTGGGGTGTCTGGGTCTTGGCTGGTGTCGGGGTCGGCCTCGGGCTCGAGGACTGCGGTGGTTGTGGTGCCGGGATCAGCGACCGGCGCCGGCGCGGTCGCGGCCGTGTCTGACGTACTGCACGCCGCGGCGATGCAGCACACCACGGCCACGAATCCGAGGAGCCTCATCACAGCCATTCGACGCTACAACCAAGCCCCAGGTCCCCGAGGCAACCAACGCCGAGTCCGGTGGGCTCGGGAGTCACGCGGCCGGGTCGACGAGGCGGCCCACGAACAGGAGAGCGCCGGTGTCCTGGTGGACGATGGCCCACAGGAAGGGGCGGTCGGCCACGATCGTGAGATCTGCCGGCGGAGGCCCGGATTCCGCGAAGGCCATGGCGGTGGCCGCGGCGGCCTCGGTGCCCTTCTCGTCGACGATCACTTTGGCGCTGTGGAGTGCGGCGGTGATGAAGATGCCGGGGGCGATGCCGTCGAAGTCTGCGCCCGCGCAGAACCCCTGAGGACAGAGCCATTGGAAGAGGTCAGCGGGCGGAAGGGTTTGCTCCCACTTGGGCATGGTGACGTCAACCAGACCATCTTGCGCTGCGCTGTGGAGGCCGGTCAGAGCTTCGGCGTCGAGAGCTTCCTCGACTGCCGGTAGGCCGGCGGGGTCGTGGGGAACGACGAGCCACATGGCCAGTTCGCCGCCCTGGTAGGGCAGTTCGACGGCATCGGCGTCTGCGAGTCGAACGAAGCGACGGCTCATCGGCTCGCGGTCGCGCATGAACGGCACCGTCACCGTCCGGTTGTCGCCCGTGGTGAACGGGCCGCCGCTGGTTAGCTCGGCCAGGAAGGGCTCGACCCAGTCGGCCTTCAGGTACACCGTGTTCACGAGGACCATCTCCTGGTCCTCGACAGTATTGGCGTTGACGATGGTGGGGATGAGCCCGCGGGTGCGGTCCGACACCCACCGGTTGATGGAGCGGGCCGCGGCCGAGCCGTCGGCGGTGTCGACCGGCTGGACGACGGCTCCGTACTGTTCGGCGGCAACCTCCAGGAACTCGGGCAGCATCGAGAAGTTGTCGTCGGGGAAGAGACGGTTGGCCACCTCCAGGGTGGTGGTCCCCGCCGAGGCTTCCGCCAGCCGGAGGTCGACGGCATTGGCGGCTTGGTGGGTGCCGGTTTCGGGGAATCCAAAGATCTTGTCGAGGGCGGCCCCTGAGTCGGCCGACGCTCCGGCCCGGCTCAGGCTGAAGGCGGTGCCGATGCTGATCGGGCTGGAGACGGCGTTGCCCTCCAGGTGCCGGTGGAAGCCCCAACCGGCTGAGTTGACTCCGGTAACCCAGTCGCCGGCCGGGGCGTCGGGATCGGCCGGCAGCCGGTCAGCCACCGGCTCCAGCACCGTCGTGGTCGTGGTGGCGACGGTCTCTGTGGGGTCTTCACCGGCCACGGGATCAATTGCGGCCGCGGGATCGGTTGCCGGCTCCGGCGCCGTCACCGCGGTATCCGAGGATGCGCAGGCCACCGCGATCGAGCACAGCAGGACTAGAGGTCCGAGCAACTTGGTCATGACAGTTGGACGATAGAACACCGCTCCAGGTTCCCGAGACCATTGGTAGCGTCTGCGAGATGACCGATCCTGTGGCCATCGAGATCGGCGACGACTACGTGGCCACCATCGAGCTACGGCGCCCGCCCAACAACTTCTTCTCGCTCGCGATGATCAACGGGATCGCCGACGGGCTCGAGTCGCTGGACGATGATCCCCGCTGCCGGGCCGCGGTGCTGTGCGCGCAGGGCAAGCACTTCTGCGCGGGCGCCGACTTCTCGCCCGAGGGTGCCCGCTACACCACCGAGGACCTGTACGCGGCCGCGGTCCGCATCTTCCGCACCCACACTCCGATGGTGGCCGCAGTGCAGGGCGCGGCGGTGGGCGGAGGCTTGGGCCTGGCGTTGGCGGCCGATTTCCGGATCGCGGCACCCGAGGCCCGCTTCAGCGCCAACTTCGCCCGGCTCGGGTTCCATCAGGGTTTCGGTCTGAGTGTGACCCTGCCGAGGCTGGTGGGCCCGCAGGTAGCCGCCGACCTGCTGTTCACCGGCCGCCGCGTCCCGGGTGAGGAGGCAGCGCAGCTGGGCCTGGCCGACCGCTTGGCCGCCCGCGACGAGATCCGGGCGGTGGCCCACACCATGGCCCGCGAGATAGCGATGTTGGCACCGCTAGCAGTGAGGTCGATCCGGGCCACGCTGAGAGGCGACCTAGCCGACCAGGTAGAGGCGGCCACGTTCCACGAGCACGCCGAGCAGGACCGCCTCCAGCAGACGGCCGACTTCGCCGAGGGAACCCAGGCCATGGCCGAGCGCAGAACGCCCGAGTTCCGAGGCGAGTGACGCCTGCTACCCTGCCTAGCTCGGGGCCGTTAGCTCAGCCTGGTTAGAGCGCCTGCTCGACACGCAGGAGGTCAGAGGTTCAAATCCCCTACGGCCCACTGACTACCTGATGTCAGCGACCTTTGGTGCTTCCGTGGCAGTACCGCGGGACAGCACGGCTTGGGCTTGGAGGCTCCAACACCTTCCGCTTTGACGTTGATAGTTTCGGGCGGCGATGCTCCAGGCGAGTCTCACTGCGGGCGAATGGGGTCAGTGGGCTGAAGTTGTAGTCACGATTGGTGGCCTCGTTGGCGCACTGTGGGCCTGGCTGTTTAGCCGTCGCTGCAAGATCCAGGTCACGTTGCACTTTGGTGGTGCGGGCCCCTACATCACGTCGGCCGATGGCCCCATCCACGCTTACGGGACCTGTGCCCTCGTGGTGCAGAACGTTGGCTCTCGTATCGGTCGAAACGTGCGGTTCTCGGCGGCTCCTCCGCTGACGCTATGGACCCGACCCAGAGGCGAGAATCAAGAACCCCACGCTACGGAACTGGACGACCGGAAGCTAGGAGACATGTCTCCGACTCAGCGTTACGAGTTCGCTTTCGAACTCATTGACAAGGGGGACCTGGAGAGGCTCATGGCGTCCGAGTTGGCTGTGAGATTCGAGCGCCGGTGGCTCTGGGACTACTCCACGACGATCCGCCTCGGAGATTCTGGCCTCCAAACCGTCAGCTTGGTGGACACAACCTCTCCGAGCGGGATGGTTGCTACTCCCCTCATGAGCATCGACCACAGCCTGAAAGACATTGCTCGCCGCACGTCGGGTGGTTTGTAGTGGCGCAACGGCGGTTACGGCTCGACTTGTCCGACCCAGTAGTGACGTATGACGACACCTACCGGATCGAGTCCAAGATGAGCTGGAACAAGCACCCCGACGGAACCATGGATCGCAGCCCCCTGATCGTCAACAGCCGCTGTCAGCTGGCCGACATTCCCCCTGAAGCGCATCACTACGACATCTCGGGCCACTCCCGGCCGCAGTGGGCAATAGACAGCCTCCGTCACAAGAAGGACAGAGCATCGGGGATAGTGGATGATCCCAACACATGGCGTGAATGGGCAGATGAGCCATTCAACCTGATCCGGCACCTGCGCCGGCTTGTGCGGGTCTCAGTCGAGACGGCACGCATCGTGGCCAGCCTGCCTCCATCGCTGCAAGAGTCCACCAGCGCGAGCTAGGGGCACATGGACGGCAGCGACTGGCTCAAGCGAGAGTCGGGAACCACGTTCGCTGCCATCGATTTCGAGACCGCCACGAGCGAGCGCGGCTCGGCCTGCGCCGTCGGTGTGGTCGTGTTCGAAGATGGCGCACCGACCGACAGGCTCAAACAGTTGATCCGGCCCCCGGGCAATCTCTATGACCCCTTCAACACGTGGATCCATGGGATTGGCCCTTCCGACACCCGCCGCTCCCCGACATTCCCCGAAGCCTGGCAGCGAGTAGTTGGGGTGCTCAAGGATCGTCTGGTCGTGGCGCACAACACTGCGTTCGACATGTCGGTTCTTCGCAGGAGCGCCGAGCACTACGGCTATGAGCCAGAGCCGTTCCCGTTCGCATGCACCTACCGCCTAGCACGTTCAGCGATGCCAGAAGCAGGGTCCTGGTCGCTCGCCGTCATGGCCGACGAATTCGGGATCCCGCTCGCGCATCACGACCCGCTCTCAGACGCCGAAGCCGCCGGGATGTTGTGGCTGGCGCTGTCCAGACGTCTCGGCATGACCCATCCGCAGCTGCTGGAGCGCCACAACTACCGGCTTGGGTACTGCCACCAGGACAGCTACAAGCCGTTCTCCAACGCAATGGCGTCGAAGTCGTCGTCGAAGTCGTTGAGTCCCAAGGACTTCACGCCCAGCCACGAACCCGACCCCGAAGGCCCGCTTTTCGCCAAGAGGATTGTGTTCACCGGCACGTTGGAGTCCATGCCGCGGCGTGAAGCGTTCCAGCTGGCAGTGGACGCCGGGGCCACGCCGTCGCAGTCGGTCAGTAAGCGCACCGACTATCTCGTGATGGGGATCACCGACCTCCGCCAGGTCGGCGAGACGGGCAAGAGCACCAAGCACCGCAAGGCCCTCGCGATCGCCGCTGAGGGCCACGGCATCGAGATTATTGACGAGGACGAGTTCTTCTGCCTGATCGCCGGCGAGCTAGCGGCATGACTCGCTCAGGGACAACACGCACGCGGTGTGGGCTGCGACGGCACTCGACAGCGCTTCCGCTGCCCGTTCGACCGCCGCCGAAGCCTTGATATCGGCCCTGAGATGAGCCGCACATAGACGGACATGACACCCGGCGCCGCAGAGCGGTGGGTGGGGATTCCCGTCGGGTCGGCGTCTAGTTCCTTGACCTTCGAGCCCAGATGAAGAAGAGGGTGGCAATGAAGAACATCCAGATGACTCCCCCGATTCCGCTCTGCCAGCCCGCCGTGAGTCCTGAAAGGCGACCAGCCCGGCAATGGTGTACAGCACCACCGACTTGCGACTCGACCGCCTGACGTTCGGGTAGTGCCGTGACATGCCCTGCTCCGTTGGTGTGGGGGCTGGGGGCGGAGATGGCGGGACATCAGCCTGTGGCGGCACATGAGCGGCCTGAGCATGGCGGGCTGGTCGCGCTGCAGACTGGCGGCCACCGGGCACCCACAGGTAGGCGTGGGGGGCCGACCGGTTGATCGCGACTGGCAGCGACCACATGTCGGGGTGGCGCCAGTCGTCCACCTTGGGGCTATTGCCTTTAGCCCGGTTGCAGTAGTCGTGGGCTGCTTGGAGATTGTCGACGTGGTGCAGCCGTGACTCATAGCCGGATCCGGATGTGACTAGCCCGCGTCGATGGTCGAAGCGTCCAAATCGCTTGGGCACGATGTGTTCGATGTGGCCCATGCCCGCCGGCAAGGGCATAGCGCACAGGCCACAGCGTTCGTGGTCTCTCCACGCCAGGTATTGCAGGATGAATTCGCGGTCCTCGGGATCCCATCTAGCGGTGGAGGGATGTGGTCTGAGCGTCGCCGCTTCGTCGTGCATGTCTGCGAGTTCGGGACTGTGCGGGCGATATGCGATGAACGGTTCATACCGGTAGTGCCCGCGGTGGTACGCGCCGCACCAGCCACAGGTCGGCTCCTCGCTGCGGAACATGGAGGGCTTGACCATGACAACTTGGGATCCGCCGCATCGAGGGCACCGCGGCGGCTCGCTGGCCGTTGGAGGGCTGCTGTTCGGGGTCATGGCAGGTCAGTGTGGCACGCCGCGCTCTTTGTGAAGGGGCTGCTTCGAGTTCTGATCTGGTGCTCATTCCGAGATCCACCAGCACCGCGAGCGCTCCGCGTCCAGTGAGCCCGGCACGGATCAAGCTGTTCTAAGTGTCGCGAACATCTGTTCGGAAATCTGTAGGAGGGGCACCTGTGCGGCAGTAGGATCACGTCCGTGTACGTGCGCCTCCTACGCCTTGAACGATGAGCCGCAGACGCAAGCCGAACAGCCGACGCCCCTCACGGAGCCGGAGCGTCAAAACGGATAGCAACCGAACGAAGCTGCTCCCTCGATCCTGCGTGTTTGTCGGCCCCGAGGCGGCAGTCACGACGTTCGAAGTCGAGCACCCGGCGACGCTCGGCCGTAGGAGCGGAGGCCGCGGCCCACTAGATGCCACGATCATCAAGGGTTGTCCCAGCCGATATGCCTTGGAGGACTGCGGGACGCTGCAGATGGGCACCCTCTCCTACTACCGCAAGCACGGCGATTCGCTCATCTGGGACTTGCAGGAAGGCGTCATCGCTGGCGACGAGCGGGTCGAGGACAGGCGCAACGATCCAACAGACCTCGACGCATACCGCCAGACAGACACCGAGATATCTACGAGCCATCCGCTTGGACGAGCGATTGGGTCCACGAATGTGAAGCGTCTCGATGTGAACGAGACCTCGCAGACGAGCCTGTCGCTCGGCGACAACTGCCCCATATGGTGCGCCTCGCTCGAGCCGCAGAGCACCAGAGAATGGAACTTGTGGTGGAGTTCGCTCGAACCCCACTATGACCACTACACCTTCTTGGGCGACCCCGCGCCGTTCGCGCGAACGCTCGCGATGATGGCCTCACCCAAGCGCCGTCTCCTCGGCAGCCACGTCGACTTCAGGCACCCCACCACCGGCCACGTTGAACAGTGCAGCAACCTGGCTGTGTTCTATGGGCCGGTGCTCTACCTTGATGACCCACGGGACTACATCCTGGAGCCTGAAGACAACGTAGAACTGATCATCCGCCGCATCTTCACCAAGACGACGGAGCACCGGCATCAGCGTGAGTACAGGTTCGCCATACTGTCCCAACACGCCCTGGACGGCGGCACCGTGCATCTGCAAGTCCCGTACGCGCTGAGACAGGCGTTGCGCTCCAGCGGCGGCCTCAACGCCGCAGCACCCCGGCTGCCTGAAATCGGTCCTTCGGCTCGCGTGCCCTCGCCTCGACTTCGTCGATGCTTCGCTAACGACGTACATCAGGGGGCAGTCGACCACCGCCACGGGATGTCTCTCTCCACCAACATGCGGGCAAGGCTGCATATCAGTGGGACCCAACACAAGTCGTCACAACAGCGACAGATCGCCGTGAACGAGGTGGCATCGGTAGACCACGAGGCCATCAGTGAGGCCATCAGAGCAGAGCCGCCTGTGCCCGACGATGCCCGCATCGCCAAGGTCACCATAGATGGCGGTCCTGGAACCGTTACCGACTTCTACTGCCTCGAAGGGATGTGGGGTGAAATCAGATTCTCGGCCGTGGAGGGAGGGGCATCTATGCGTTTTAAGGCACCGCATCCCGGAGACGGTCCCGAGGTACCTATGGTGCTCTGCAGCAACGCCGACTTCGACGGGCAGTTCAAGCTGACCCATAGCGCACAACAGCTGATACTGACTGTTGTGCCCATGAACCCTGCGGCGACCGTGGCGATAGATCAGCCCTGCCAGAATCCGAACCTGCCGCAGAATCACGTCACGCTGTCCCCGATTGAGGACACTCGGGTCACCGTCACGGCAACCTCTGAAGACGGCGCGCAGACAACGAGCCTCGAGATCGTTATCGACCAAGCCCTCTACTCGGCCAGCCATGGCGAGGCCGCATGAGGCATAGCGGCCTCTCGGGCCAGGCATCTCGTGGTGCCTGCCTGGCCCGACCGACGAGCCGCGGTCACGTTCGGCGCTCGGTCAGGAGCCGCTCCCAGGGTCGATGTCGCTGAGGTCCTAGCCAGATCCACCGAACGTCTCAGCTCCGACGGAGTTCCCCAGCCCGTTGACGGCAACCGCTACCAGCGCTGGGGCTCAGAGTCAGTAGCGGCGCCGGGCGGTCGGCTTCGAGGGTCGAACTATGCCCATGGGATTTCGAACGCACGTTCGGTATGATCGCTGGTGATGGTAGAGCGAGTCGACAAGCGGAAGGAACCCTCCGAGCGCGCCAAGCGCCTGGTTTGGGCTGCCGCGGCTGGTCGCTGCACGTTCTGCAACGCGTCTGTCATCGCCAACGACGATCTCGGTGAGCCCGTGCCGATCGGCGAGCTCGCCCACAACGTCGGCGCCACCTCGAACTCGCCGAGGGGCGACTCGGACCTCACCCGCGATGAGCGTGCCGAGGCCGAGAATTTGCTGCTCGTCTGCCGAAGCTGCCACAAGCCCGTGGATGAGCACGGCAACCTCGGTCGCTGGTCCGTCGAGGAACTTCAGCGGCGAAAGCGCGAGCACGAGCAGCGCATTCGTGACCTGACCGCCATTGGCGCCGATCGCAAGGCCTACGTCGTCAGAGTTGTCGGCCAGGTTCGCGGCACGCCACCGGAACTCAGCCGTGACACCGTTCTTCAGGCCGCCACCGCAGCCGGGCTCTACCCGCAACGGCTGCCAGAGGCGCATTTCACCGACGTTGACCTCGACCTGACGAACCGCGACGATCAGCACAGCCGGTCGGATTTCGAGGCGTGCGTTGCGGACATCGATCGGTTGGCGGCGCGTATTCACGACGGCGTCCGCCACGATGCCATCCATCGGGTGGCCGTCTTCGGCTTCGCCCGCGTCCCACTTCTCGTACAACTCGGTGCGTCGCTCGACGACAAGCTCGAGACCTTGGTCTTCCACCGGCATCGCGTCGATGACGGTAACGCCTGGACCTGGCCCCAAGCCGAGCCGTCGTGCGAGTTCGAGATCAATCAGCTACAGACCGGCAGCGACCACGATGCCATCGCCCTAGTGCTCTCGCTGTCTGGTGAGATCAAGCCGGGCGAGCTCCCGCCCGACATCGATGCCAGCTTCACCATCTACGAGATCCATCCCGTCGAGCCCGCCGAACGCGGGCCCAAGCTGCTGAAGAGCCCGGCCGACCTTGCCCGTTTCGAGTCCCAGCTGCGTCGCTTCCTTGCCCAGGTCGAGCAGACGCACGGCAAAGTACCCTCGATCGCTGTCTTCCCAGCGGTAGGTGTTGGACCCGCGGTGACGCTTGGGCGAGTGCTGATGCCCGATGTGAGCCCTTGCCTGCGCGTGTTCGACCGCGACGACGGCGGAGTCTTCTTTGAAGCACTGGCGGTCAGGGGATGAAGTTCGCCAAGGACCACGAGGCCTTTCTCCGCGACCAGGTCAATCTCAACCAGGACCGCATCAATCGGCTCCAGAAGCGCGTCAACACCATCGACAATTTCCTCGCCTCTTCCGGCCTGGCGGACGCATACCACGACCTGATCCCCGCGGGATCGTGGGCCCAGGGGACGATCATCCGGCCCGTTGACACGAACGACACCTTCGATGCCGACGTTCTCCTGCTGCTCGATGAACAGGACGATTGGGCGGCCAAGGACTACCTCGACGAAGTCTTCGCGCTGTTCCGCGCAAGTGGGACCTACAAGGGGCTCGTCGGCCGAGCGCCGAAGACCCGCTGCGTCCGCATCAACTACGCCGACGAGTTCCACATCGATGTCGTGCCCTACCTCGAACGACATGGCTTGATGTACATCACCAACCGAGAGGAGCCGCCCGAAACCGGCAGCTACGAATTGTCGAACCCCGAGGCCATCACCGAGTGGGTCGACGAGCGGCAGCGCATCACCAACGGCCACTTCATCAAGGTCGTCAGGCAGCTGAAGTACCTGCGGGACTTCAAGAACACCTTCAGCTGCAAGTCGATCATCTTGACGACCATCCTCGGCGAGCGCGTGAACGCCATCCAGTCCCTGGTGGATCCGGGCGCGTACACGGATCTCCCGTCAACGCTGCACACCATCATGCGGGCCGTCGCCGACAACCTCCCCGAGGAGATGCCGCCGGTCATGGACCCGGGTGGCACTGGAGACAACTTCGTTGATCGTTACCGCGACGAGTGGAACTACTCCAACTTCCGCGACTGCATGATCATGTACGCCAACAAGATCGAAGCGGCGTACCTTGAGGGCGATCGTGACAAGTCGATCGCGCTGTGGCGCGACATCTTCGGCAACAACTTCAAGAGCGGCACCGTCGCCAAGAAGAGTGTCGAGGCAAGCCTGGCATCGTCCGAGCCCTGCTTGAGCGAGCAGTTCATCGATCAAGCGCCGTACGGCTTCCCGATACGCCTCGACCCAGGTGCTGAGTTGCGTATCGAAGGGCGCGTCACGGGATTCCACGTGGGCCAGGTCACGCGCCGCAACGGCTTCCGACAGTTCACGCTTTCCAAACACGGAAACCGGGTACCGAAGAACCGAACCCTGCGTTTCACGGCGCGCACCAACCTCCGCACCCCCTACGACTTGTACTGGAAGGTGCGCAACGGCGGCCACGAAGCCGCCGACGCAAACCAGCTCCGCGGCGAGATCCGCAAGGATCAGGGCGCGGGCGTTCGCACCGAACCGACCGCGTATGCCGGCTACCACTACGTCGAGTGCTACGCCGTGACCGGCGGCGCCGTCGTTGCGATCGACCGCCAGCGAGTGATCGTCACATAGCCCGACTCTTCTGCACCGGGATGGCGCCGATATTCGAGCCGTACGCACAAACGCCTGCAGAGATCAACATTGACGACGAGCCTGAGCTCGCGGAGACGCTACCCAGATGGAGCACCCTGGGGTCTCCATGACCGCAGGTCACGCCCATCATGCGAGGTCACCCC
The DNA here is from genome assembly GCA_965117015.1 of Acidimicrobiales bacterium. Classification (GTDB taxonomy): domain Bacteria; phylum Actinomycetota; class Acidimicrobiia; order Acidimicrobiales; family Aldehydirespiratoraceae; genus Aldehydirespirator. The sequence continues at coordinate 3,524,205 of OZ220747.1, read as the reverse complement.
AGACTGTCGCCACGGCACTCGCGATCGCGCGTTTCGGATGAAAAGAGCTGAGAAATACTACTACAGATGGGCAGGGCCTGTAATCGTAAGTTACGGCTTATGGAACCTCGGCCCGTATTCTATGGAACACCACTTCGCGTTGGCTTGAACCGCCGGTCTGACCTCTACGAACAGGCAACTCCTGCATCCCCCACTGCTTACGTGCGATGAGCGCATTACCGCCGCGTACGCAGAGTGGAAAGGGGCATTGGCTTGTTGGGGCCGAGTGCCCATCGTCTTCCGGCAGGAGCCGGGTTTGGGTCCGGCTGTGGGAGCACGCGGCTGACTGAGACACGCGGGTAGTTGGTGCGCGCCGAAGATGCTTCTCCGTGTCGTACCCCCTGAGTACGTTCTGTACGGGATGGACCGTCACAGCCTCAGAAGGGGGCACTAGCCACATGACCGACACCGAGGGGCGGCTCGCCACGGCGCTAGCCAACTCACCCAGCCGCGTGTACAAGTCGGCGCGGGACTTTGAGAGTTTCGTGGAGCAGGAAAAGCAGCGGATAAGGGAGGCGGCTGACGATGCGGTCACCTCCGGGCTGGAGGCGCAGGTCGGAGAGGCTCTAGCCGCCGCGCGGCAAAGCGAGTCAGAGGCAAGGGAGGCAGCAGATAGTGCCCAGGAGCATTTGAACGCTGCTGTGGAACAGGCGCAAGAGCACATGAACACTGCCGTTAGCGAGGCTCAGGCAGTCATGGACTCCGCCACCGAGAAGCTGGAAGATGCGAAGACGCTGCTGAACATCGCCACGGATGTCGCATGGGGAGGATCTCATGACAAGTCTGCACGGGCTGACCACAAGACAGCGGACCGGCTGAGACTTGTGGCGTTTGGCCTCTATGTCTTGGCCGTTGCGGTGGCGGTCGGCTTCGCTTGGTGGACTAGCCGGAATCCGCCCGAGGGGTGGGAGTGGCTGGTGCGCTCCTTCATTGGTGGACCTGTAGCGATTCTCCTGTGGGCGGCTGCCTACGCATCGCGGGAGTCGCGGGAGCATCGCAACTCAGCCCGGCTATTCAAGCACCAATCCCTGGCCTTCAACTCGCTTGACCAATATGCAGAACGCATTGAACAGACGAACCAAGGGCAGGGAACCAATGAAGCCGCGACATTTCTCAGAGCTACAGCCAAGTCGCTGTTCACCAATCAGATTGACGCTCACGTGGACCAATCAAGACGCAGGGACGAACGGGCCGCTTCGCTCTGAGGCTTCTCCGAGAACGCCCCGACCGGAACTGATGTGCTAGGCCACTAGCGGTATGCCCGACCCTTAGGAAGACAAGGAGCGTCCGATGGCACCAAAGCCACCGTGGTCCGTGCGCAAGGACCGCAAGAGTGTAGAAGGGTTCTATGTCCTGCGGGAGGGTATTCCTGCCGGATTGATGAACTCTCTACTGGACTTCCTTGACTCCCACTTCTCCATGGGAAACGGAGTAAGGACGGAACGAGTAGAGCACTTCGCACGCATCTCTGGACGTCAACTCCCCAGATATGGCAACGAACTCTTGAATATGTGCTATCAGGATGAAGAACTGATGCTTGATGCCATTGATCACATCTTGAGTCACCCGGACCCTAGGATCCATAATCCATTTGAGAGTGCCGCGCTCATAAGGTCTTATCTTGATGACGCACGAAGCATTTATGATGTCTTCCATGTCGGCGATATTGAGCATGAAATCGGCTATCGCCAACCACCAGAGCTTACTCAGATTCTTGAAGATGTCACTTCTGACCGAAATAGAGCGTCTGAACACTTGCGCCGTGCTTGGTTACTTGCATTCTCTCGTGAGGCAGACCCGAACGCAGCGTGTGTTGAAGCTACGAAGGCGATAGAGGCAACGGCTAGGAGCACGATTGAACCAAACAATTCTAGAGCGACGCTAGGCACGATGATTGCGGCGATGGAAGCTAAGCCCTCAAAGTGGTCTACAGACCTGACTTCCCCTGACCTTGATGGCGTGGGAACGGTCATCGGCCTGATGAAGTCCGTGTGGAAGGGCCACCTCCGTCACGGCAACCCCAACGAGCCGCTTGATGTGCCAGCGGAGCGATGCGAGATGATTGTTCACTCAGCAGCGCTGCTAGTTCACTGGTTCTCGTCGGGAAGAGTGAGGCAGGCGTGAAGCCCGATGACGATTATCTGTTGGAGCTCGGCTTTGCTCACTACTGGTTTCAGTATGTGGAGTGGGGTGTCATCTACACCGTCCACTACGTGACGGGCAAAGACCTCAGCGTGCTGTCCGGAGCTACCCCTGGGGAGGTCAGCCGAGACTTGTCGGAAGCGTGGACGGGCGACCCAAAGTTGGAGAAGCTGGCCGAGCGGTACCAAGCGTTCGTCACGGAGCGCAACCATCTCGCTCATTCCCACCCGACGACCGATAATCGGGACGGCGGTTCCCTTCAGCGGCTGTACCGGCACGATGTCAAGGCTAAGAATCGGCCACAGACGGTCATGTGGATTACGTCGGAATGGCTGGACGAGTTCATTGCTACCGCGGAAACGCTGAACCGGGACATTCAGGCGGTATCTGCCAACAGAGAGCGGGTTGCGGGCGAGTAGGTCATCTAGCCTCGCTGCTGGCGGTTTGGGTGATGTGTTCGATGATCTGTTCGGTCATCGCGTAGATGTAGTCGGTGATGTTGTCGTAGAGGCTGCTGGCGACTCCGGTGGTGGTGTCGGTGACATGGCGGCCGAGGAACTCCATGACGTAGGCGAGGTCGGCGGTGATCTGCGCTAGAGCCGCCTCGATGTCGGATAGGCGGGGCGCCACACCCAGGGCCCACTCAGCTTCGAGCGTGTTGACCAGGGTTTCGTAGGCTGTTGACTCGGCTGAGGCCGTTTCGGTGGTGGCGGCTTCGGCTGCGCATCCTGCGGCAAGCAGCCCGGCAACAGCGAGGACGGCGATGCGGCGCATTAGTCGCTGTCTCGCCAGCGCCACCGGCGCCACAGATAGGTCACGGTCGCGGCCAGTGCGACCCAGATCGACAGAGAGAACGCGATCCCGGCGAGCCGGTCCCACCAGAGCAGGCTGTTGGGCATGACAAATAGCGGCAGCAGGTACGCCACCAGCAGTATGAGGGTGGCCGTCCAGGACCAACGCATCACCTTGCGGTGATTGAGCAGTTCGATAGGCACGGACAGTTGAGTCATGGGTTCACTCCTTGGGTTGGGCGTAGCCGGGCACCCATCGTTGGCAGATGCCGTTGAGTGTCTGGTAGGCGGTGGCGTCGACGGATCCGGTGAGGTTGTAGAGGTCCAGTGCGAGGCACTTGAAGCTGAGGCCGTGGCCGTGGGTGCGTTTGTTCTCTCGGGCTGCGCGGCTGGTGGTGTCGTAGTGCCAACGGTGGCTGTCGATGGCGTGGGCGAGTTCGTGCAGCAGCGGGAAGATGTTGATCTCGCGGACTGCGATGATGCCTGGCGTGTAGGTGAGGCGGTTTCCGTTCCATCGGCTTGAGGCTCCGCCTCCGCATCCGAACCAGCCGGGGCTCTGGCAGTGCCGATCAACGGCCCGCTGACCGACGTACACCGTCGGGGCGGACACCCTGCCCTCAGCAGAGGCGTTGGCGGGGCCGCCGGTCTCAAGCGCGTCCTCCATCCAGGGCGTGTACATCTGCCAGATCCCGTTCACCAGATATTGGGCGACCTGTTGGCTTGTGGCGAGGTCGCCGTGGCGGCTGAAGTCGCCTTCATCGGGCCAGGGGCCGCCATAGAGGCACCACTCCCATGCGTACCAGTCCTCGGAGAAGCTGCCGGGTTCGGTGTCGATCCCGTTGGATGCTCCGGCGTAGCAGTATCCCGAGGCGGGGGCTCGGGTGTTGGGGATGTCCACCCCCAAGAACGCCGCCACAAGCATCAACAGAGTGATGAGCATGGGGGCCCCCGCCGGTGCGGGGATGACGTTGGACGCCGTTCCAGCGTCGTGTGACCCTGCCCCGAAGGGAGCCATGGCAACGGCATCCCCACGGGTGCAGGTGTCACTAGTTGGCAGCTCGACAGTTCGGCTGCGCCGTTCACGACTAGCCACCGTTCAGCCCAGATCGCCTTGTCCGCCGCCGCGGCGAGGAACTTGTCCAACTCTCCGGCGTTGACGGGCGCCCCGCGCCCGGAGGCGTCCAGCTGCCTCGACTTGGCCTGTATCGCGATCCACGCGCCGTCGCTGCGCCTGCGCGCCACAACGTCGATGCCGACATCTGCCGTGGGGGCCGCGGGCATCACCTGGTCACGGTCGGGCCAGTCGGCCCAATGCCAGCACTCCGACACGTCCCACTCGCGCACGAGCGGAGCCACACGAACAGTCAGATCCTCCAGCCACCTGCCGTCGGTCTGTTGCGAACCGGTCGTCTCCAGTTCAAGCAGCGCGGCGTCAATAGGGCTCTTCGCGTCCGCAGACGCGTCCGCACGGCTCACCGGCGGGCGTCAACGAGCGGGGTGAAACGCTCCCGGTGGCCGAGGACGGACGCCAAGGCGATAATAATGATTATTGTGAAGTTACGATATATGTCACCCATTGAGGCGTGAGTATGCTGGTGCCGGTGGCCGTTGTCAAAGGCAGCGCCTCGCCGTCGCTCTTGGGATCCAGCGATGCAGCAAGGGGCATCAGATCATCATCTGCTAGAGGTGCCATGAGGCTTGTATGCGAACAACGTTGACTCTCGACGATGACTTGGCTGAGGCCCTGAAGGAACGGGCCCGGCGCGCGGATCAGTCGTTCAACCAGGTCGTCAACGACATCCTGCGGCGAGGCCTATCCCCGGCGCTCGCAGAGGTGGAGCCCGGCTATGTGGTCAGGCCCCACCGCAGTGGTTTCAGGCCCGACGTAGAGCCGTTGCGGCTGAACCAGATCAACGACCAAGTCACCGCCCGGGTCCCTGACGAACTCGTCGACGCTTTGGACGCGGCCGCTGCGCAGCTCAAGCACAGCCGCGCCGAGATCATCCGCCGGGCCCTCGAGCGCTACCTGGAGGACTTCCAGGACCTTGAGATAGCCATGGAGCGACTCCTCGACCCAGCCGACCCGGTGCTCGACTGGGACGAGGTCGGAGATGGGCTACTCGACTCGGATTACGCGCAGCGCCGCACGAGAACTAGCGCGTCTGCCCCGCCACGACGGTGAGCGCATCGTCCTCGCCATTGACAGGCTCGGGGACAATCCGCTGGCGGGTAGCCCTCTGAAGGGCGATTTGCGGGGTCTGCGCCGGGTGCGAGTCGGCGACTACCGGGTGGTGTACGAGGTGCTCGACGGCGAACTCGTGGTCCTCGGTTAGCGCACCGGGAAGAAGATGTCGGTGCGCCACCTCGACTGGTCGGGCTCGGCGGCGGGGTCGTTCACATAGACCTCCCAGGGCGAGTCGGCGGCTTCGAGCCCCTGGGACTCCATCCACGCCGTCAGCGCCATCCATGTCTGGGGGAGGCCGTCGTACGGGCCGAGGTGGGTGACGGTCGCGGCCCTGCCGGCGGGAAGCTCTCCGGGTCGGACCCGATCCTCGCCGGGCATCGGCGACGCCACCGGGATGGCGCATTCGAGCTCGACGGTCTCTCCCGGCGGCGAGTGGTATCTGGCCAGGGGCATCCCCGCTGGCTCCTGACCGCTCTGCGCGATGTGTCCGCTCAGCTCGCCGAACAGCGGACCCATGGCGTCGCCGATCTCGCTCATCGCGACGGTCGTGCGAATGCCCACTATGGGCTGGGCTTCAAGCTCGCGCACCCCGAACTCCAGCGTCATCGTTGCTGTCCTCCAATGCTGTCGACTAGCGCTCTTGCTTCGCGGCGGCCGAGCCCCGGCTGCCGCAGCCGCGGACCGTAGGCAAGCTCTACCGGCGGCCGCAAGTCAGTAGCCGATGAATGTGAACATCTCTGCCCAGCGCGAGGTGAGCGCCTAGGTTCCGATGGGTCGTCGACCGGAGGCTGGCTGTGAGGCGGATTCGTTACAACTGTGCCATGAGCCTGGATGGGTACATCGCAGGCCCGAGCGACGAGTTCGATTGGATCGGCGTCGATCCTGATATCGACTTCGAGGAATTGTTCCGGCAGTTCGACACCTTCTTGCTCGGCCGGCGCACCTTCGAAGTGACTGGTGACCCCGGTGCCTCCGCGCAGTCGGGCAACCGAACGTTCGTGTTCTCACGGACGCTTAGCCAGGACGACTACACCGATGTCACGATCGTCGGAGACGACTGGCGAGAGGTTGTTCGGTCGCTTCGAGAGGAACCGGGCGCAGACATCTGGCTGTTCGGCGGCGGCGCACTGTTCCGCAGCCTCTGCGAGGAAGGGCTCGTAGACACAGTGGAAGTTTCGATCGTCCCCATCCTGCTCGGCGGGGGCATTCCTCTCGTCCCGGAACTGTCCAAGCAGATCGGGTTGACGCTGACGGAACAACGAGTCTTCAAGAAGACCGGCACCGTGAGCCTGGTCTACGAGGTGAAACAAGTCCCGGGAAAGACCCCGCTCTGAACCTCCCCGCTTGACTCGCTACTCCAATCCGAACTCGGGGACGTAGCGCTCATCGCTGGGGCCGTCGGGCGCTTCGGGAAGCATCTCCTTGATCGCTTCGGCACTTGCCGTGTACATGAGGCGGGTCCGAGGGGCCAGGTTCATCATGTACATCGCTCGCCACCACTCCAGTTCCTGGCGGCAGGGAGGTCCACCCTCGAACTCCTCGAACACGGACCGCCAGGTGGACGGCATGTGGGCATCTGGGCGGGGTTCCGTCATGACGGAGTAGTACAAGCTGATCCAGCTGTCGCGGATCGCAGGATCAGCCTTGGCTCGCTTCCGCAGCCGGTTCGCGGCGCGCCACTGCTTGATGAGCCCCATCGGTGACTGATCCTACGCCGGGACCCATGCCCGTTGTGAAGCGGTGACGGCCTCGCGGTGTCGTGCCACACTCTTCACGCCTCGCCGGATTCCGGCGATCGCGGTCGGCTAGCGCGTGCTCGCAGGCGGTGGCTGGCGATAGGTTCCCGGCCGTGACTATGGGCAGCATCGACCTGGGCCGGATCGGGATCTGGACCGGGCTCCTGGATCTGGTGCCGTCGTCTCAAGCGGTCGAGCTGGCGGCCGAGGTGGAGGAGCTGGGCTACGGGGCGATCTGGATCCCCGAGGCGGTCGGGCGGGACCCGTTCGTGATGGCTGCGCTGCTGCTCCAGGGCACCTCCTCGATCAAGGTCGCCACCGGCATCGCCAACATCTACGCCCGCGACCCGATGACGACGGCCAACGCCCAGCGCACCGTCGAGGAGGCGTTCCCGGGCCGCTTCCTGCTGGGACTCGGGGTCAGCCACCAGAACCTGGTGGAGGACCTCCGCAACCACGACTACTCGCGCCCGCTCAGCTACATGCGCGACTACCTCGCCCGCATGCGGGAGGCACTGTTCCTTGCCCACGGCCCCCAGGAACTCCCCGAGATCGTGCTGGCCGCACTCGGCCCCAAGATGCTTGCTCTGTCGGCCGAGGCCGCCGCCGGTGCGCACCCGTACTTCGTGCCGCCCGAACACACCGCCATCGCCCGCGACGTCATGGGACCCGACGCGGCGCTCTACCCCGAGCAGATGGTCGTACTCGACACCGACCCGGCTGCAGCGCGCGCCCTCGCCCGCAAGAACATGGCGCTGTACCTCGGGCTCCCCAACTACACCAACAACCTGCGCCGCCTCGGCTTCGAGCAGTCCGACATCGACGGCGGACCCGGCGGCGGGCCGTCAGACCGCCTGGTCGACGCCATCGTGGCCTGGGGCACCCCCGAGCAGGTCACGTCACGCGTCCAGGAGCACCTCGCCGCCGGCGCCGACCACGTCGGGGTGCAGGTCCTCGCCGACAGCATCGACACCGCCGCCGACGGCTGGAGAACCCTCGCCCCCCACCTGCTGGACTGACCAGAGCTCACCAAAGTCGCCTGAGGACAGCTCACGGAGAGGCTCCGGGTTCGGTGGAGCCCGCGGCGGGAATACGGCCTTCTGGATCGCTACGGCGCCGATGCGGCCGACAGGTCGGGCAGTTGCACTCTTGTCGGCTTGCCGTCGGTGTAGCTGACGATCTCTTGCGGCACCCTCAACCGTTCGTCGCTCTCGAACCGGCGCCGGATCGCGGTCAGGTCATCGGTCGCCGCTAGCTCTGCGATCTCGTCGAGCACCGCGAGGTGCTTCCTGGGCGGCGGCCGGTAGGGGTCCCGCAGCATCCCCCAGCTGTCCCAGGGGAGCAGTTCCACCTTGTTAAGGCACGCGAAGTCCTTGACGACGTTGCCGGCCAGGAACCCCATACCCCACATGTCGTAGATGCCGAACCTCTCAGGGTCGACCTCGCCGGCCCGTGCCGCCAGCCACGCCTCGCCGCCGGTGAGGAACCGCCCGGGCGGCTGGTCGTGGGGGTTGAAGCCGAGCTGCAGCCGCTCGGCCTGGCGAGCATCGATCTGGGAGTCGTCCCTGATCCAACGGTCACCATCCCAGCGCTCCGTGATCCAGTGGTCGTACCACTTGGCCGCCTCGAAGTAGCCGGCGAAACCGCAGCGCACCCTCGCCGCCAAGCCCTGGGCCCTCAACAGCGCGGTGTAGAGCACCGCGAAGTGCCAGCAGATGCCGACCACCCGATCGGCCGGCTCCCGAGCGGTGGTCGCCGGCTCCGGCGAGATCTCAAAGGCCCGCCCCAGCACCTCCGCGGCCGACCGGCGGTTCGTCTCCTCGACCCGCAGCATGCCAGCCTCCACGCCATAGTCGGCCGCCCACTCGCGGTGCAGCACCAAGCCCTGAACCACCGAGCGCAAGTCGTCGAGCGCGGTGGGCATGCCAGTGAGCGCCGGCGAATCCGGCAGAGCCGTCATCGGACTAGGGGAGCGGTAGAAGGCGGCTGCCGAACACATGCCCGCCATCCGACTCCTTAGCCTCCCCTGAGGCGAGGCGTTGCCTCAGCGGTCGCCTCTGGAACCTTCCTTCCTCGTGCCTCCAAAGCCGCTCGGCCCTCCGCCACCAAGTCGCGGATGCCTGCTAGGGCTTCGTCCCGGCCGGGGGCTAGCCAGCTGAGCGACGGGAAGGCGTCACAACGGCCAACCCATTCCCCGTCTTCTTCCGACCAGTCGACGGTGTACCGGTAGCTGTCATTCGGCTTCATTGACCAAGCAGCCTCTCAATTGCCCTTACCGCATGCTTGACCTGCTCCGGCTTGGCCTGCTTGCCACGCGGCTGGATGTTCAGCAACGGGTCGTCGTCCCACGGAAGCTGGAACATCACGTGACTGCCTCTCGTCCGAATCGGACTGCCGAAGTACCTCTTGCACAGGGCCTCCAGCTCGCTCCACTTGACATTCTGCGGGTTGTTCTTGGCTCTAGCAAGCGCCTTGTCGCTCCTGCTCATAGATTCTGACCCTATTAAATCAATATCAAGATAATGCGTGTTCTCCTGTTCAGTCCAACTCCGGGGCCTGAGGCCGGCCGTGGGGTGACCGCGTGCTGGTTACTCACGTCCTGCCCTGGCGGCGTATCTTTCCTCGTGCGATGAGGTCCTCGATGGTGCACTATCTGGCGCTGGGTGTGCTGGTGGCCGGGCTGGCTGCCATCGTCTGGACGGCGGTGCGCGGCGACGACGGCGATGACCCGGCTGCCGGCCTCGAGACGGCGGTCACCGGTGCCGCCGACTCCGGCGACGGAGCCGAGCCGGCCGACCCTGTCACCGAGGTCCCAGAGTCCGCTGCCCCAGAACCCACCGTTGCCACTACCACCGTGGCTCCCGAGCCCATCGAGGTGCTGGGCACGGCCGACACCCTCACCAACCTCGACGGTTGGCTCAACACCGACGCCGCCTCGCTGGAGGAGATCCGGGCCGCCAACAAGCTCACGGTGGTGCAGTTCTGGACGTTCGGATGCCGCAACTGCAAGAACACCCTCGACGCTCTCGGCCAGCTCTACGCCGACTTCCGCGACCAGGGGGTGGAGATCGTGGGAGTGCACTCGCCGGAGTTCTCCTATGAGGCCGACGTGGACAACATCATCGAGGCCGCCGCCGACCTTGGCGTGATCTGGCCCATCGCCCTCGACACCGACAAGCGCAACTTCCACCGCTGGCAGCCCGGCAACATCGGCTACTGGCCCCGCGTCTACGTGATCGACGGCGACAACCAGATCCGCTTCGACCGCACCGGCGACGGCCGGGCGACCTACGAGAAGCTGTACGAGACGGTCGAGCAGCTGCTGACCGAGGCCTGAGCCGGTCCGGCTAGGGGAGGCTGAACGAAGTGGCCACCTTCCTGGAGGGTGTGGACGCCATCGGCGTGGCGTGCACGGTGGTGATGCTCGTGCCCGCGGTGGCGCTGGTGCTGGTGGCCCGCAAGGCCCGGCTGACGGTGGCGCTGCTGTATGTGATCGGCGCCGCACTGCTGACCTGGGCCAGGGCGGCCGGCCACTGGGACGTCGAACTGAGCGGCGGGGCCGTGCCGCTGGCCGCCGCCCTGGCCGCGGCGGTATTCGTGCTCGCCTACGGGGCCAAGGGGCCGTTGTCGCTGTCGGCGACGGGAGCCGGTGCAGTGGCGGGCGGGCTGGCCGGATGGCTCTGGCAGCCGTGCGTAGGCCCCAAGCTGGGCGAGATCCTCAACAACACCGGCACCGAGGCAGCTCGGACGCTCGGTCTGATGCTCGTTTACATGCTGGGCGCGCTGCTGCCCGCCCTGCTGCTAGCCGTACTGCCCCACGCCCTGCCCGCCACCAAGCGGTTCCTCGACCGCCTGCCCGTAACCGCAGTGGGCGGCGCGGTAGGCGCGGCCTACGCCATCACCCTGGCCACCGGCCGCTACGACGACCTAGTAGGCGAGCTCTACCGCATCGCAACTGACCAATAGCAGGAAATCCATAAAATAGCCACATTTATCTTGAAATAGACTCATAGTTGTCACACCCCCCTGGCATGATCTGTCCCATGGTTATGAACACGGCACGACGGGTGCGGGAGGGGTTGGCGGAGTTGATCCGGCTGGCCAACGATCCGGCTACTCCGACTTCGGATCTGCGGGGGCTGCTGGGGGAGTGCAAGACCTTCGGCGGGCAGTTGGCGGTGCTGCAGGCCGATACGGCTGCCGGCGTAGCGGTGCGGGAGCGTCACGGCGATTCGGGTGTGGGGGTGCTGGCCCAGGCTGTCGGTTTGTCGCGGCGCGACGCCGCGGGGCAGGTGAAGATGGCGAAGCAGCTGGAGTCGCTGCCTTCGGTGCGTGACGCGGTGGAGAGCGGCGACATTTCCATTGCCAATGCCAAGGTGCTGTCCGGTACTTCGGAGAGGACCGGCGCCGAGGAGGTGGAGCAGGACTCGGAGTTGTTGAGGAAGGCTGCGGTGTTGTCGCCTGAGCAGCTGGCACGGGAGGCGGGCCGGTGGGCGGCGCAGCGCCGGCCGGGTGATGCAGAAGACATCTATCGGCGGCAGCGGGTCCGGCGGCGTTTGAGTTTCTGGGACGGCGATGACGGGATGGTGCATTTGCGGGGGGAGTTGGACCCGGTGACCGGCGCCAAGGTCCGCAAGCGGTTCGTGCAGGAGGTCGAGCGGCTGCGCCGTTTGGATCTGCACAGTCCCGGTGGCCAGAAGCGCAGCCTTGATCAGCGCATGGCCGACGCTCTCGACACTTTGACCTCGCACGGCAGCATCTACGCCAGGACCGACGACGCGCCCAACGGCGTCGGCGGCAACGACCAGGGCGCAGGTGTCGGCAAGGGCAAAGGTGTCGACAACGGCGTCGGCGGCAAGGGCAATGGTGTCGACAAGGGCGAGCGTGTCGGCGGGGGCGGGCGTGTCGGCAAGGGCGAAGGTGTCGAGAAGGGCGGCGGCAGGTGCGGCTGTGGGAGCCGGGCTTCGGCGGACATCACCATCGTGCAGCATCTCAGCGCCGGGGGCACCGACGCGTTCGCGGAGATCGCCGGGAATGGGGTGATCCCTCGGAGCGTGTTGGAGGAGTACTTCTGCAACGCCGCCATCAAGGGGGTGGTGTTCAGCCACAAGGGCGTGCCGCTGTGGCACGGACACACCAAACGGTTGGCCACCAAAGCCCAGATGAACGCGTTGAGGGCCCGCTACGGCGGCTGCGGCGGGTGTGACGCCAACATGTGGATCTGCGACGGCCACCACGTGAAGCCGGTGTCACGAGGAGGGCGGACCGACATCGACAACATGATGTTGCTGTGCTGGATTTGCCATCAGAAGGTGCATCACCACGGCTGGCGCGAGGTTCCCGACGGGCGCGGCCTGTACACCATCGAGCCGCCCGAGCGCATCCGCCACGGACCCTCACACGGTCCCGATCCGCCACCAGTGGTCAGAACGGTCCGGCCCGAGCGGCTCTTCGCTCTCTCGTAGCGGGCGGTCCCGACTGTGGCGGGCGATAGCTTGGCTGGTTGTGAGTGAGGGTGCCGGGGACGAGACGCTGGCCGGCTTCCGGTCGAGCATCGACGACATCGACGCCTCGCTGGTGAAGCTGCTGGGCGAGAGGTTCAGGATCACCAAACAGGTCGGGATCTACAAGGCCAGCGTCGGGCTGCCGGCCGCGGACCCCGAGCGTGAGGCGGAGCAGATCGTCCGGCTGCGGGAGGTGGCCGCCTCCGTCGATGTCGATCCCGCCTTCAGCGAGAAGATCCTGCGGCTCGTGTTCGCCGAGGTGAGACGCGAGCACGAGCTGGCTCGCCGCGACAACGCCACCGCCGCGGACGGCTAAAGGCACAGCCGCGGTGGCCGGGACCAGCCCGCCGGGCACCCCTGAGACACTGGCCCGCATCCTGTACGAGCGCTTCGAGGCCTTCCACACCGACTTCATCTCCGTCACCTCCCGAGCCGAGGGCCGCTTCCTGGCCGGCGACTGGCACGGACACCGCCAAGACGCCTTCGAGCGCCTGAACCTGCACACCGACGCGGTGCTCGACACCGTCGAAGCCTGCCGGGCCAAGCTGCCCGAAACCGGAGCCCGACCCACCTGGATCGACGCCCAGCGCCGATACGTCGAGATCCTGTCCGACCGGGGCGACTTGGAGCTGGCCGAGACCTTCTACAACTCCGTCACCCGGCGCCTGTTCGACGTGGTCGGCCTCGACCGCGAACTGGAGTTCCTCTGGCTCGGCCCCACCGTCCTACCCGCCAGCGACGACACCGGACCAGAGCACAGCAGCATCAACGTGGACGACTCCACCGTCGAAGCGGTCGCAGCCGTCCTCGAACGCAGCCCGCTGGGCCCGCACTTCGCCGACCTCGCCCGCGACGCCGCCCTCGTCGCCGGCCGCATCGACGGCTACCTCGACGGCACATGGCGCGACCTCGACGCCATCGACATGCTCGACGCCGTCTTCTACCGCCAGAAGGGCGCCTACCTCGTCGGCCGCCTGCGCTGGCTCAACCGGGTGTCGCCCTGCATCCTGCCCATCGTCCACGACGACTCGGGCGTCCGCGTCGACGCCGCCCTCCTCACCGAGCCCGCCGCCAGCCGGCTGTTCAGCTACGCCCGCTCCTACATGCACGTGCTGTCGTCCCGCCCCGCCTCGGTCGTGGCCTTCCTCAAGTCGATGCTGCCGGTCAAGCCCGTCGCTGAGCTCTACACGTCGCTCGGGTACTCCCAGCACGGCAAGACCAACCTCTTCCGGGCCCTGTACCGGCACATGGAGCACTCCAACACCCGGTTCGAGCAGTCCCGGGGCGCGGCCGGCACCGTCATGGCCGTGTTCGCGCTGCCGTCGTTCGACGTGGTGTTCAAAGTGATCAAGGACCGGTTCCCGCCCAGCAAGCGCACCACCCCCGAGGACGTGAAGCGCCGCTACCGGCTCGTGTTCGGCTACGACAGGATGGGCCGGCTCGTCGACGCCCAGGAGTTCGAGAACCTCACCTTCGCCCGGGACCGCTTCGACGACGATCTCCTCGACGAGCTGAGCCGCGACTGCTCGCGCACCGTGTCGGTCACCGACACCGAGGTCGTGCTGGGCCACGTCTACACCGAGCGCCGCGTCTACCCGCTCGACCTGTACCTGCGCGAGATGGCCCCCGACCGGGCCGTCGCGGCCGCCATCGACTACGGCAACGCCATCAAGGACCTCGCCGCGGCCAACATCTTCCCCGGCGACCTGTTCTGCAAGAACTTCGGCGTCACCCGGCTCGGCTCGGTGGTGTTCTACGACTACGACGAGTTGGCCCTGCTGTCGGAGGTGAACTTCCGAGCCCTGCCCGTACCCGACGACGACCTCGACGAGATGCTCGACCAGCCCTGGTTCCCGGTCGGCGCCGACGACGTGTTCCCCGAGGAGTTCGCCACCTACCTGCGATCGCCGCCCATCGTGGGCACCGTGTTCGCCGAGCACCATCCCGAGATCGCCACCCTCGACTTCTGGGAGTCGATGAAGCAGCGCAACCGGGCCGGCGACATCCCCGACCTCTTCCCCTACCCGGCCTCGGTGCGCCTGCACCACCATTACAAAGACTGACCTACAAAGACTGATCGGAGGACCATCGTGCGAGCAGTCGTCCTGACCGCCAAGGGCGGACCCGGGGTCCTGCAGGTGCAGGACGTGCCCGACCCCGTCCCCGGCCCCGAAGAGATCCTGGTGGACATCGTGACCTCGGCGGTCAACCGGGCCGACACGCTGCAGCGCCGCGGCCTCTACCCGGGACCACCTGCCGAGCATGAGATCCCCGGCCTGGAGTTCGCGGGACGGGTGGCCGCCGTCGGCGAACGGGTCGCCGAGCACGCCGTCGGCGACGCCGTCATGGGGATCGTCGGGGGCGGCGGCTACGCCGAGCGAGTCGTGGTGCACCACCGCCAGGCCATGGCCGTGCCCGACGCCCTCGGGCTGGACGCGGCCGGCGCCTTCCCCGAGGTGTACATCACCGCCTGGGACGCGCTGGTCCGCCAGGGCGGTTTCACCACCGGCCGGTGGGCGCTGGTCCACGCCGGAGCCTCCGGCGTCGGCACTGCGTCCATACAGATCGCCAAGGCCATGGGCGCCCGCATCGCGGTCACCGCCTCCGCCGGCAAGCACCACGTCTGCGAAGCGCTCGGTGCCGACCTCGTGATCGACTACGCCTCCGAGGACTTCGTGGAGGCCGTCAAGTCGGCCACCGGCGGCGCCGGCGTGGACGTGGTCCTCGACGTGATCGGCGGCGACTACCTGCCCCGCAACGTCTCGTGCCTGCGCATCAACGGGCGCATCATCCAGGTCGGCACCATGGCCGGCACGCCCGTTCCGTTCAACCCGGCCGGGCTGATGCTCAAGCGGGCCGCCCTGATCGGCACCACCCTGCGGGCCCGCCCCATCGAGGAGAAGATCGCGGTCACCCGCCAGTTCGCAGCCGAGATGCTGCCCCACGTCGCGGCCGGGGCGATGGCGCCGGTGATCGACAGCCGCTTCCCGCTGGCCGACGCGCCCGCCGCCCACGAGCGCATGGAAGCCAACCTCAACGCCGGAAAGATCGTCCTGGACGTGTCGCCGGCTTAGCGGTCCTTTATCGGGACGTAGTCGCGCTTCGGGGCGCCGACGTAGATCTGCCGGGGCCGGTAGATGCGCGAGTTCTGATCGATCATCTCGTTCCAGTGGGCCAGCCACCCCGGCGTGCGGCCGATGGCGAACAGCACGGTGAACATGTTCGTGGGGAAGCCCAGCGCCTGGTAGATCAGCCCCGAGTAGAAGTCCACGTTCGGGTACAGCCGCCGGCTCACGAAGTAGTCGTCGGCCAGCGCGACCTCCTCGAGCTTGAGGGCGATGTCGAGCAGCGGGTTCTTGCCGATCACCTTGAACACGTCGTGGGCGGCCGTCTTGATGATCATCGCCCTCGGGTCGTAGTTCTTGTACACGCGGTGCCCGAAGCCCATCAGCCGGTGCCCGCCCCGCTTGACGCTGGCGATGAAGCTGTCGACCTCCTCGTAGGAGCCGATCTGGGTCAGCATGTTGATCACGGCCTCGTTCGCCCCTCCGTGCAGCGGCCCGTACAGGGCGGCGCAGCCGGCCGCGATGGCGGTGTAGGGGTCGGCGTGGCTCGATCCGACCACCCGGGCCGCGGTGGTGGAGCAGTTCTGGCCGTGGTCGGCGTGCAGGATGAACAGCACCCGCATGGCCTGCACCAGGGGCGGGTCGGGCTGGTAGTCGCCGCCGACGTCGAACATCATCTTCAGGAAGCGGGTCGGGTAGTCGTCGGCGTTGTCGGGGAAGATGAACGGCAGGCCCCTTGAGAACCGGTAGGCCGCCGCGGCCAGCGTCGGCATCTTGGCGATCAGCCGCACGATCTGCGCGCGGCGGTTCTCGACGTCGAAGATGTACTTGGCCTCGGGATAGAAGGTGGACAGGCCGGCCACCCCCGAGGTCAGCAGCCCCATCGGGTGGGCGTCGTAGTGGAAGGCGTCGAAGATCCGCTTGCGGAAATTCTCGTGGATGAACGTGTGCCGCGTTATGTCGTAGGTCCACTCGTCGAGCTGGGGCTGAGTGGGGAGTTCCCCGTACACCAGCAGGTAGGCGACCTCGGGGAACGTGCTGTGCTGGGCGAGCTGCTCGATGGGGTAGCCGCGGTAGCGCAGGATGCCGGCCTCGCCGTCGATCTCGGCCACCGAGCTGGACGTGGCCGCGGTGGTGGCCAGCCCCGGATCGAAGAACCAGACGCCTCCGAGCAACTTCCGCCAGGCAGAAGAATCGACTCCGCCGTCGACGATCGGGATCTCAATCGACTGGCCGGTGCGGTTGTCGGTGATGGTGACGCTTTCACCCATTGAAGATCAGATTACAGGGGAGCGTTGTCGTGGCGGCGCTTGGGCAGCCGCTCACGCTTGGCGGACAGCAGATCCAGGGCGGCGCAGATCTCCCGCCTCGTGTCGGCGGGCTCGATCACGGAGTCGATGGCGCCCCGCTCGGCCGCGATGTACGGGTTGAGCAGCCGCTGCTCGTAAGCGGTCTCGAGCTCCGCCCTCTTAGCATCGCTGGCCGACCGGTGAAGGATCCCCACCGCGCCCCTGGCGCCCATCACCGCGATCTCGGCCGTGGGCCAGGCCAGGGCCAGGTCGTTGCCCATCGTCTTGGAGTCCATGACGATGTAGGCGCCGCCGTAGGACTTGCGCAGGGTGACGTTCACCCGCGGCACGGTGGCCCGGGCGTAGGCGAAGGCCATCTGGGCGCCGTAGCGGATCATCCCGCGCCACTCGAGGTCCTTGCCCGGGTAGAAGCCGGACGTGTCCACGAAAGTGACCAGCGGGAGGTTGAAGGCGTCGCAGAACGCCACGAAGCGGGCCCCCTTGCGGGAACCGGTTATGTCGAGCGTCCCGGCCAGCGACTGGGGCTGGTTGGCCACGATCCCCACCGGCCGCCCGCCGAAGGAGGCGAAGGCGGTGACCAGGTTGGCGCCCCAGAAGGGGTGCGGCTCCAGCAGCACGCCGTCATCGGCGACGGCCACCAGCACATCGCGCACGTCGTAGCTCCCGCCCGACTCGGCTGGCAGGACGTCGAACGCCTCGGGCACCGGCCGGTCGACCGGATCGGTGCAGGTGCGGCCGGGCGGGTCGACGGCGTTGCTGTCGGGCAGGTAGCTGAGCAGCTCGGCCGCGGTCTCGTCGGCCTCCGTGTCGGTGGAGGCCACGAAGCTCGCCACCCCGGACCTCACGGCGTGGGTCTCAGCGCCGCCCAGGTCGGCCCGGTCGACGGGCATCCCGGTGAAGTGCTCCACCATCCGCGGCCCCACGACGAAGGCGTAGGCGTCGGCGGTCATCACCACGAAGTCGGCCAGCCCCAGCAGCAGGGCCGGGCCGGAGACGTTGGGACCGGCCGCCACGACGATCACGGGCACCACTCCCGAGCAGCGAGCCAGCTCGGTGGCCGCGGTGGCCCAGCCGTGCAGGGCGTCGACCCCCTCAGTGAGGTCGGCACCCGAGGAGGCCAGCCTCAGCAGCAACGGGAGCCGCTGCGTGCGGGCCAGACGGGCGGCGGCGGCCATGCTCTGGCCGTCGGCCGGGGCCAGCGCCCCGCTGCGCTCATCGGTGGCGCCGCGGGCGTCGATCTCGACCACGCTGCGGTCACCGAGGGTCGTCACCCGGCTGCGAACGAACCCGGAGGATCCGGCCCGAAGGTTGACCGCGGTCGCCTGGAAGGCAGCTGACACGTCGCTCATCGTAGGGAGTCGTTCACCATCGACCCCGTTATGGCGCCGGCCGGCTGTCCACCGAGTGGATGTAGGGCTGGGCCGCCGCCTCCTGCTGCACGATCCAGCGGATCGTCTCGCCCACGGCCCGCGGCGGCGCGGCCGGCACGGTCCTGCGGTTGCGGGCCAACCCGACGACGCGGGCGCTCAGGCGGTCCACCTTCACGCTGCGCCAGTCGCCTTGGAGGACGCCGTGAGCGGCGCTGGCCGGCAGCAGAGCCGGCGCGAAGCCCGAGAAGGCCAGCGACGCCAGCAGGCGCAGGCCGTCGATCTCGGCCCGGCAGCGCAGCTCCACGTGGACCCGCCGGGCGTCGGTGTCGACCTCGTCGCGGAAGGCGGTGCCCCTGGGGGGCAGCAGCACCTCGTGCTGGGCGAGGTCCACGAGGTCGATGCGGTCCCGGTCGGCCAGCTCGTGGCCGGCCGGCGCGATCACCACCCGGTCCTCCGAGAAGAGGTCCTCGGTCTCGATGTCGGGATCGTCGACGGGAAGGTTCACCACCGCCAGGTCGAGACGGTTCTCGATGAGCAGGGGAACGAGCGAGGTCGTGGTGGCGTCCAGGACGATCACCTCGAGGAGCGGATGCAGCCGGCTCGTCTCGTCCAGCAGGCGCGGGACCAGCCATCGGGCGGTCGTCCCGATCACTCCGACGGTCACGGTGCCGCTGAGGTTGGCCTGCATGGCGCCCAGGTCGTCGGAGATGGCCCGCAGCTCCAGCTGGATGCGACGGGCGCGGTCGGCCACGACCTGGCCCTCCGGGGTGAGGCATCGCCGGGCCCTGTCGATGAGCGTGGCGCCCGCCTCCCGCTCGAGCTGGGCGATGTGAGCGGACACATTGGACTGCACGGTGTGCAGGGCCCGGGCGGCGGCCGAGAAGCTCTGGTGCTCGGCGACCGCGAGGAGCACGTCGAGCTGCCTGAGGTCCATCGCAATAGATGATAGGAACTATCGATTCAAACTGTCAAAGAGATATTTACAGGCGGTTCCGGATGGTGTTGAATGGAAGCACATTCCGGTTCGGCAGGCGTATTCCTCCTCGCAGGCCGCTCCGGTCTCAACTTGGTTCGGAATCCCCCCAAGACCGACCCAAGAAAAATGAAGCGGCTGGTCTCGCCCCAGATCAGCCGCTTCTGTCTTGTGGTGACGGATCGCCCCGCCGACGCGTCGCGGTGCGGCTCAGGCCTGCCGGCCGGCTCGGCTGCGGATGATGTTCAGCGCGCTGCCGGCCCGGAACCACGCGATCTGCTCGTCGCTGAGGGTGTGGTGCGCATCGAAGGCCCACACCGCGCCGTCGGGCGCGGTGACCTCCACCGTCACCGGTTGATCCGGAGCCAGGTCGGCCAGGCCGCGCACCGCGATGCGGTCGTCCTCGCCGATGCGCTCGTAGTCGGCCGGGTCGGCGAACGTCAGCGCCAGCACCCCCTGCTTCTTGAGGTTGGTCTCGTGGATGCGGGCGAAGCTGCGGGCCAGGGCCAGCACGCAGCCCCGGAACCGGGGCTCCATGGCGGCGTGCTCCCGGCTGGAGCCCTCGCCGGTGTTGGAGTCGCCTATGAACACCCAGCGCAGGCCGGTCTCGTGGTACTCGCGGGCGATGTCGGGCAGGGGCTGGATCTCGCCGGTGATCTGGTTCTTGCCGTGGCCGACGTCGTAGCCGCCATCGCCGTTCGATGATCCGAACGCGTTGACCACGCCCAGGTACAGGTTGCCGGAGATGTTCTCCAGGTGTCCCCGGTACCGCAGCCACGGGCCGGCGGCCGAGATGTGGTCGGTGGTGCACTTGCCCTTGGCCTTGGCGATCACCGGCAGGTCCTTGTAGTCGCGGCCGTCCCAGGGGGCGAAGGGCTCCAGGAGCTGGAGGCGCTCGGAGTGGGGCGAGACCTGGACGTCGACGGCCGCGCCGTCGGCGGGTGGGGCCACGAACGTGTCCTCGCCGGGGTCGAACCCGTCGGGGGGAAGCTCGATGCCGGTCGGCTCGGCCAGCGCCACCGGCTCGCCGCGGTCGTTGGTGAGGGTGCCGTCGATCGGGTCGAAGTCGACAGTGCCGGCCAGCGCCAGCGCGATGACGGTCTCGGGGGAGGTGACGAAGGCCAGCGTGGCCGGATCGCCGTCGTTGCGCTTGGGGAAGTTGCGGTTGTAGGAGGTGACGATCACGTTGGGCCGGCCCGGTGTGTGGCCCTCCTCGCCGGAGCGGTCCCACTGGCCGATGCAGGGGCCGCAGGCGTTGGCCAGCACGGTCGCGCCGAGGGCCTCGAAGTCGTCCATCAGGCCGTCGCGCACGATGGTGGAGCGGATCTGCTCGGAGCCCGGCGTCACCAGCAGCCGGGTGCGGGCCCGCAGGCCCTTGTCGGCCGCGTCGCGGGCTATCGACGCGGCCCGGGTGATGTCCTCGTACGACGAGTTGGTGCAGCTGCCGATGAGGGCGGCGCTGATCTGCAGCGGCCAGCCGGTCTCGCGGGCCTCGTCGCCGAGATCGGCGACCTCGCGGGCCAGGTCGGGGGTGTGGGGGCCGTTGATGTGGGGGCCGAGGGTGTCGAGGTCGATCTCCACCACCCGGTCGTAGAAGCGCTCGGGGTCGGCCTCGGTCTCGGGGTCGCCGCAGAGATGGTCGGCCGCGGTGGCGGCCAGGTCGGCAGCGTCGGCCCGGCCGGTGGCCCGCAGGTAGCGGTCCATTGACTCGTCGTAGTCGAAGATCGAGGTGGTGGCGCCGATCTCGGCACCCATGTTGCAGATGGTGGCCTTGCCGGTGGCGCTCAGCGAGCGGGCGCCGGGCCCGAAGTACTCGACGATGGCGCCGGTGCCGCCGGCCACGGTGAGGATGTCGGCCACCTTCAGGATCACGTCCTTGGGGGCCGACCAGCCGCTGAGCTCGCCGGTGAGGTGGACGCCGATGAGCTTGGGCCAGCGCACGTTCCACGGGAATCCAGTCATCACGTCCACCGCGTCGGCGCCGCCCACGCCCACCGCCACCATGGCCAGCCCGCCGGCGTTGGGTGTGTGGCTGTCGGTGCCGATCATCATCCCGCCACAGAAGGCGTAGTTCTCCAGCACGACCTGGTGGATGATGCCCGAGCCGGGCTTCCAGAACCCGGCGCCGTAGCGGGCGGACACGCTGTGCAGGAACTCGTACACCTCGTCGTTGCCCGACAGGGCGGCCAGCAGGTCGCGCTTGGCGTCGGTGCGGGCCGTGATGAGATGGTCGCAGTGCGTGGTGGTGGGCACCTGCACCTCGTCGAGCCCGGCCGTCATGAACTGCAACCAGGCCATCTGGGCGGTGGCGTCCTGCATGGCCACCCGGTCGGGCCGCAGGTCGACATACGACACGCCCCGCTCGGGAACCCCGGTCTCGGACGGGTCGAGATGGTTGACGAGAATCTTCTCGGTCAGCGTCAACGGCCGCCCGAAGCTGTCGCGGGCCCGCCCTACCCGCTCGTCCAGGGTGGCGTAGACGCCCTCGATCAACTCCACCGGAGTACTAGCAAACACAGCCATGCGACCAGCCTAGAAGCGTGCGTGCCGGGCCCGGATGGTCAGATGTCACAGCCTTCAGCGGCGGGCTGTCACTCCCGCTCTTGTTCGCTTCGCTCACGGGCCGCTCGGGCCACGGCCTCGCTGCGCTCTCGCGGAGACTCTCATGAGTTGCTCCCCGTTCGCTCGGCCTCTGGCGGCTACAGGTCCGGCCAGCGCGGGGAGCGGGTCGACGTTGTGCGGCGGCGGGGGCCGCCCAGAGCCCACTGGCGGCGCCAGACTCCGACCTGGGGGCCGGTGAGGGTGCCGCTGGCTCCGGCGTGGGCCCGCTTGCGGGCCGAGTACCAGTCGGTGCTGGCCTCGTCGGCGAGGGCCGTCACCGCCGCCTCTATGCGGGCCGCCAGCCGGGGAGCCTTCTCGCCGAGTTCGGGCCGCAGCGGCGTGCCGAAGGTGACCGTCGCCTCCGCCGGTCGGGGCACAGTGCGGCCCTTGCGCAGGATGGTGCCGGTGCCGCCCACATGGATGGGCACCACCGGCACGTTGCAGCGGAGCGACAGGTAGGCGGCGCCGCCGCGGAATGTCTGCCCCCAGCCGTCGGGGCTGCGGCCGCCCTCCGGGTAGATCAGCAGGCTCCAACCGTCGTCGATCAGCCCGGCGGCCATATCGGCGGAGCGGCGGCCCACCCGGGTTCGCTCGATGGGTACGGCCCCCATCACCAGCGCCGCGGTGGCGCCCGCCGCCCGGGAGCCGAAGAAGTAGTCGGACGCCGCCCCCACCACGATCTTGTGGCGCCACGGCTCGGGGATCGACGTGAGCAGCAGGGACGTGTCGATGTGGCTGTGGTGGTTGGACGCGAAGATGATCGGCCCCTCCAGCTCGCTGAGGCGGTCGGTGCCGCCGCGACGGGGTGATGCGAGCACCTGCACCATGGCCCGTATCGGACCCTCCACCATGGCGGCCCGGAACATGCGCGCCGGCCAGCGGCGGGCCCAGTCCGTGTCGAAGTGGACGCCCGTACGTCCCGGCGCGTGGGGAGGCTCGACTCCGCCGGGAACGGTGGGCGCCCGCAGCGGGAACGAGCGAGCCCTCAACGCCCGGGTCGGAGACGGCAGGTGGCGCCGGATCTGCACCAGGCCGAGATCGTGAGCGATGCCCAATGGATTACTCCACGTCCGCCATCAGGATCGGCGGGTTGTGCACGTGCGTGATCGTGGGCGAGGGCCCCACCACGTCGCTGGCCATCTCCAAGGCGTCCGACAGGGTCGACGCAGGCTGGAATCCCATGCGCCGCACCGCCTTTGGGTCGCCGCCCACCACGATCACCCGACCCAGCCACTGCAGGGCGTGCGCCCCCCAGTACCACATGTAGAAGGGGTGCACCCCGTGGTAGGCGTAGCTGGTGCGGTAGAGGTGCACGTACCACTCGTCGGTGGCGAACTGGGCCTCGTACTTGGCCTCCAGCTCGGCCGGGTCGGTGGTCTCGGCCAGCAGTTGCTCGAAGAAGTCGATGTAGCTCGGATGGTGCACCGGGTGGAACTCCCACCGGGTCGGGTGGCTCATGATGACGACGCCGCCCTCGCGCACCAGCGGCTGACCCCGGTACAGGTTGAAGAAGTAGCCCAGGCCCAGGCACATCACCAGGATCGGGTTCATCACCGAGTTGACGTTGTACGGGCAGATGTAGGGCAGCCCCATGGTGAGCACGTCGGTCTGTCCCTGCACCGGAACCAGATGCTGGGCCAGCACGTTGGCGGTGGTGCTCTCGTGGACCGGCTCCACCGCGCCGGCCTGCACCGAGGTCATCTCATAGGGCGCCAGCCACCGGTTGAACACGCCCCGGCAGGCCGCCGGCGGCATCGCCTTGAGCCCGGCGTGCATGGCCATGAACGAGGCCCTGTCCCGGGCGCTCCACTCCCACTCGCGCTTCTGCAGCACGGCCAGGGGGCCGTCGTAGCCGAAGGTGTTGTTGTTGACGGTGGTCTCGATCTGGAAGATGGGCGGTCCGTTGGCCTTGATCACCTCGCCCTGGCGCCAGTTGGAGTGGTGCAGCTCGGAGCGGGGCCGGTCCATGAACGAGCGGGAATGCTGCATGGTGTGGACGTTGTGGTGGTGGCGCAGCGACCGGTAGTCGGCCAGACCGGTGGCGGTGGACTTCCAGCCTCCGTCCATGGCCACCAGGTTGATGTTCACGTACACCAGCAGGTCGCTCTCGGCGGCCCGCCGGTTCATGGTGACCAGCTCGTCGTGATCGGTGCGGCCCAACTCCACCATGCCGTCGGGGTCTTCGGCGTCGTGGTTGTAGAGCGCGCCCTGCGGGGCGAAGGCGTCGAACACCCGCTCGCCCAGGGCGTGGCGCAGCTCGTCGTCGGTCATCCGGCGGTGAAGCGCCAGCGCCGCGATCAGGTGCACGTCGTCCACCCCCGCCGCGGCCGCCATGTCGAGGACCTGCTCGATCACCCGTTGGCGGATGTCGGGGCGCCGCATGGGCGGCAGCGGCAGCGAGATGTCGTCAAAGGCGATGGTCAGCTTCATGCCGGGCCGCAGCAGCGACGGCAGCGGATCGCAGTCGAGCGGGTTCAACAGGGCGTCGCGGATGGCTTCCTCGGGATCGGACAGCCCCGCGAGGGGCTCGGCCGGGTAGATGATCCGGCTGCGGCCCGGTGGCAGTCGCTCCAGGCGGAAGCCTTCGCCGTGATGGAACAGGATCGGCGGCGTCGAGCGGTCGACGTCGAGCACCAGTCCCGGGCGCGGCGCCTTCCGGCGCTCAGTTGCCATCAGGCCGACCTCCCGGGGAGTTCCAGTCCACGTGTCCTCTCCGCCATCAGGCCGACCTCACCAGCTCGCGGCGGCGAGCCCCGGGGCGGCCCCGAGGCGCCAGCGGCAGGAGCTTGGCGGGAGCGCCCGCGCTGGTCGCCCAGTGCTCGATCAGCCAGCCCCGGCGCCGGGCCAGCGTGGCCAGCTTGGTCTCGGGGTTGACGGCCACCGGGAAGCCGACCGCTTCCAGCATGGGCAGGTCCGACGTGCTGTCGGCGTAGGCCACCGACTCCCGCAGGTCGAGGCCGTGGAGCTCGGCGAAGTCGACCAGCGTCTGGTAGCGGGCCTCGCCGGTAGGGGGCACCGACGTGAGCCGGCCGTCGTATACGCCGTCGCTCGAGCCCATCTCGGCCGCGATGATGTGATCGAACAGGGGCTTCAGGGGAGCGATCACGAAGTCGAGCGCCCCGGTGATGAGCAGCGTCATGTGCCCGGCCTGCCGGTGCTCACGGATCCGGCGGATCCCCCGCGGGAACGACTTGGTGAGGATGAGATCGCTGAGCATCTCGGCGCAGTCGGCGTCGATGCGGTCCACCGAGGCGCCCTCGAAGCGCCGGTAGAAGTAGCGCAGGAAGTCGCTGCGGTCCCTGCGATCCAGGGCCAGCAGGCGGGGCGCCTCGCTGAGGGTGCGGGCCACGAAGCGGACCCGGTCGAGGTCGTCGAGCTCCCGGGTGGCGAGCCACGCGTAGCTGGCCACCACGTTGGAGGCGATCAGCGTGTTCTCCAGGTCGAACACGGCCAGCTGGCGCTCGGGTGCCAGCACCTGGCGGCGGAGCCGGGTGGAGCGGGAGTCGGTGCGGCTGGAGCTGGTGCCGGGAGCCATCTTGAGGCGGGCCTGCTCCACCATCGACGGCAGGTGCACCTCCTGCACGTAGTGATTCCAGTCGACGACGGAGGGATCGAAGCAGAATGCCGCCCGGTCGTCGTCGTCGAGCGAATCCCACAGCTCCAGGAGCCGGTCGAGCTGGTAGATGGCCTCGCACTCGGCGTAGGAGCCGTACAGCTCGACGTACTCGTTGGCCCTGCCCAGCTGCTGGCGGCGCTCCTCGAGGCTGGCGCTCATCAGGGCGTGGCGACCCCGAAGCGGCAGGGCCGACAGCACCCGGTCGGCGGTCTCCAGCGAGCGTTGCGCTCGCTGAAGCTGACGGGACACCCTCCCCCGGCCGGGGAAGGACCACTGCGGCACCGAGATCGGCTGGTTGTGCTCGTCGTAGACGGGGTGCTCGGTGAACCAGCCGCTGACCAAGTCGAAGAGCTTGCCGTACTTGAGCGGGTTGATGGCCCCGCTGGCCACCTGTACGACATCGGGGCTGGGATCGACCGGGCCCCGCGCGGCCACGGCCATGATGGTGGCCACCACCAGGTCCACCGGGATCACGTCGACGATGCCCTCGGGCACGCCCGGGAACTCCTTGAGCAGGCCCCGGGCATAGGCGGCGATCACCGGCTCGGCCATCCGGAATCCGCGGATCCATCCCGGGTAGGGCTCGGCCAGGGCCGACTCGATGATCGAGGGCCGCACGATGCTCACCGCGATGTCGCCGCGAGTCTCGGTGAGGGCCCTCTCGCCGAGGGCCTTGGTGAAGGCGTAAGCGTCCGGGAAGCCGAGGCTGGAGGCCCGGGCCCGGCCGGCCTGGGTCATCTGCTCGTCCACCCAGCGCCGCCGGAGGCTCTCGACCTTCTCGGAGAGTGCGGGGATGCCGGCCGCGCCGAGTTCCCGCCGGGCCTGGGTCGACAGCGCGGCCAGACGCTCGGGGCTGCGGCTGGACTGCTCGGCGTCGCGGCGGGCCCGGCGGGCGCTGGCCACCTCGTCGCGCCAGCCGACCTCGGTGAAGAACGGCGAGTCGTCCACCAGTTGCTCGGGGGCGGCGCCCCGGCGGCTGCCGGCCACGTAGCAGGTCGACACCGCGATCATGTGAGCCTCGGAGCCGGTCTCGGCCAGCACCGCGGCCACCCGGCCCGGCCCGAGCAGGTTGACCTCCACCGCGTCGTCGAGAGCCGAGTCGAAGTTCACGGTGGCCGCCGAATGGATCACGATGTCGCAGCCGGCCAGAGCGGCACGGCCCTCGTCGTCGAGGCCGATCCCGTCGACACCGACGTCGCCGGCCACCGCGGTGACCCTGCGGGCCGTCATCTCTTCGTAGCTCTCGCCGCTGGAATCGGTGGCGGCCTGCTCGCGAAGCTGGTCGAAGGCGTCGTTGCGGAGCACGTCGCGCTGTACTCGCTGGGCTGCGCCCCGGCGGCCCGGGCGCACCACCAGCACCAGCTCGCAGTCGGGCACGCAGCGCAGCAGGCGCTCGGTGAGCGCGGTCCCCAGGAACCCGGTCGCGCCGGTGATAGCGATCCGCTTGCCGGCGAGAGACTCCGCTATCACAGAGTTAGTTCTAGTGCCCGCGGCCGCCGGAGGCTCACGACGGCCTCCGATCCGATGGAGCGGCGGGGTCGGTGTGGGTGTGGTGCTCGCGCCGGGCGTGGCGCTCCAGGGCCAGCTCCACGAGGCGGTCTATGAGCCGGGAGTAGGGGAGTCCGGTGGCGGCCCACAGCTTCGGGTACATCGATATGGGGGTGAAGCCGGGCATCGTGTTGAGTTCGCTCACCATCCAGCCCCGGTCGCCTCGGCCGTCGCGCCCGTCCTCGTACAGGAAGTCGACCCGGGCCAGGCCCTCCACCCGCAGCGCCCGGTAGGCGTCGACCGCGAGACTCTGGCAGGCGGCGATCTCGTCGTCGTCGAGCGGAGCCGGGATCAGCAGCTCGGCGCCGTCCTCGTACTTGTCGGCGTAGTCGTAGAACTCGGCGCCGGGGACGATCTCGCCGGGCAGGCTGGCCTCGGGCTCGTCGTTGCCGAGGACGGCCACCTCGATCTCGCGGGCCCTGGCCTCCTCCTCCACGATGATGTTGCGGTCATAGCGGGAGGCCAGGCGCAGCCCGTCGGCCACCTGTTGGCGGGTGGATGCCCTGGAGATGCCGACTGAGGACCCCATGCTGGCCGGCTTCACGAACACCGGCAGGCCGAGATCCTCGATGATGGCTTCGACCTGCGGAGCCAGATCGGCGTCGCACGCGGCGGGATCGTCGAGCGTGACGCTGCGCCAGCGGGTGTGGGCGATGTCGGCCGCAGCCAGCATCGTGTTGGCCGCGGTCTTGTCCATGCACAGCGCCGAGGCCAGCACCCCCGCACCGGCGTAGGGAACCCGGGCCAGCTCCAGCAGGCCCTGCACCGTCCCGTCCTCGCCCATCGGGCCGTGAAGGATCGGAAGCACCACGGTCGGTCCAGCCGGGCCGGCTTCGCCGCCGGCGACCAGCGCCGGCAGGGGCTCGATCTCAGGACCGTCGGCGCTGAGTCGCTCAGGCAGGGCCTCGGGGCCGATTCCGAAGGCGTCAAGAGCCTCCGCGGCCTGTACCCAGCGCCCCTCCCGGGTGATGCCCACCGGTTCGACCAGGTACTTCTCGGGATCGGCGGCGGCCACCACATGGCGGGCCGACACGCACGAGACGTCGTGTTCGGCCGAGCGTCCCCCGAACAGCACGACCAGCCTCACCCTGCGGTCCTCCACGCAGGCGACGCTAGCGCCCCGCACCGAATTGGCAGCGTGTTGCACGGTATGCGTGCATTGTGCTGCCAATTCGCGGGATGACCGGTTGCTGGCGTCGAATTGGCAGCGTGTTGCACGGTATGCGTGCACTGTGCTGCCAGTTCGGAAGGCGCCTGGTTGCCGAGAGCCGAATTGGCAGCGGTGAGTGCCCATTCGGGCGTCCTGGGCTGCCAATTCGGCGGGGTGGCTTGCGGGTTAGGGGAATTGGCAGCGGCGGGTGCCCATTTGGGCCTCCTGGGCTGCCAATTCGCGGGTGGTGCCGGACGTGGCGCAGTTGGGGGCCAGCCGTGCCACACTCGCGCTGTGCGCTGGACGCTCGACGAGATCGCCGCGGCCACCGGAGGCCGGCTGCGCGGCGATGGGGCCACCGTCGTTGACGGCGTGACCCAGGACAGCCGCGATGTGCGGCCGGGGATGCTGTTTGTGCCTCTGGTCGCCGAGCGCGACGGCCACGACTTCATCGCCGACGCGGTCGCGGCCGGGGCCTCGGCCTATCTCACCGCCCGCGGCCTGTCCGGAGTCGCCGCCGCCGCAGTGGAGGTGGACGACACCCAGAAGGCGTTGACCGCTCTGGCGCGGGAGGCCCGGCGCCGGCTCGGGTCGGTGCCGGTGGTGGGCATAACGGGATCGGTGGGCAAGACCACCACCAAGGACCTGCTGACGGCGGTGCTGGGACGGGACCGGCGGGTATGGGCAAGCACCCGGTCGTTCAACAACGAGATCGGGGTGCCGATCACCTTGCTGTCGGCCCCCGACGACGCCGAGGCGCTGGTGGTCGAGATGGGTTCGAGAGGCCCGGGGCACATCGCCGAGCTCTGCCGTGTGGCCCGACCGACCATGGGTGTGATCACCACCGTGGGGCTGTCGCACACGAGCGAGCTGGGATCGCTGGCCGCGGTGGTTTCGGCCAAGCGTGAACTGGTCGAGGGGCTCCCGGCGGCCGCCGACGGGGGAGTGGCCTTCCTCAACGCGGGTGTGCCCGAGGTGGCCGCCATGGCACAGAGCGCGGAGGCCCGGGTCGTCACCTACGGCGACGGCGGCGAGGTGCACGCCCAGGGCCTCACCCTCGACGACGAACTGACGCCCCGTTTCGTGCTGCACAGCCCGAGCGGGGAAGTAGCCGTCGAGCTGGGGGCTCGGGGCGCCCACTCGGTCGACAACGCCCTGGCCGCGGCCGCGGTGGGGATCGAGCTCGGAGTATCTCTTGAGGACGTGGCCGCGGGACTGGCCGAGCCGAGCCTGTCGCCGTTGCGCATGGAGGTTGCACGGACTGCCGGGGGCGCGCGCCTGCTCAACGACTGCTACAACGCCAACCCGCTGTCGATGCGGGCCGCCCTGCGCGCCCTGGCCGCTCTGCCGGCGCAGCGCAGGATCGCAGTGCTGGGCACCATGGCCGAGTTGGGCGAGTTCGAGGCGGCCGAGCATGCCGCCATCGGCTCGCTGGCCGGGCAGCTCGGTGTAGAGGTGATCGCGGTGGACGCGCCGGGCTATGCATCCGGCGGCGGCACGGTCATTGAGGTCGAGGGCATTGACGGAGCCCTCGCCGCGCTGCGCGACCTAGGCGGTCTCGGTGTCGGCGACGCAGTGCTGGTCAAGGGATCTCGTGTCGCTGGCCTGGAACGGTTGGCGGAGCGCCTCGTGGCCGGCCGCTTCTCCGGGGTAGCCCGAAGCGTGGCAGACGACGAACTCCTGTTCACGAGCGACGCGGAGCGGAAGTTCGATTGAATCGCCGCGGATCCCCCTCAGTCCCGACGGTGTGGTGAGCTGTCCTCAGCCGCCTGGTCGGGTTGTGGGGGAATCCCTCCAGACTGGCGGCTGCGGCCCGCCGCAACAGACATCGACGAGAGGGCTGAATCAATGGGCGTACCCGACTTCCGGACCGTGACCGTGGAGGCCCTCGCGGCCATGGTGCGAGAGCGCGAGCTCACTGCCGCGGCGGTCACCGATCACGCGCTGGAGCGCATCGAGGCCCTCAATCCGGTGCTGAACGCCTTCGTCGCCCTCGACGCGGACGACGCCAGAGCTCAGGCCGCGGCCATCGACGAGCGGCTCGACGCCGGCGACGAGGTCGGACCGCTGGCGGGCATCCCCATCGGCGTGAAGGACCTGGTGGACGCGACCGGGTTCCACACCTCCAAGGGCGCCATGTACACCCGCAACGACCCGCCGGCCACCTCCGACTGCACCGAGGTCGCCCGGATGCGGGCCGCGGGCTGTGTGATCGTGGGCAAGACCAACACCCCCGAGCACGGCTGCATGGGCGACACCTACAACCCCAGATACGGGCCCACGCTCAATCCCTGGAACATCGAGCGCTCGCCGGGCGGGTCATCGGGGGGCACCGGCTCGGCCATCGCGTCGGGGATGGTCCCGGTGGGCTCCGGCTCCGACGGGGGCGGCTCGATCCGCATCCCGTCGGCCATCTGCGGACTGTCGGGCATCAAGACCAGCCAGGGCCGGGTGCCGAGCGGCCCGCCGCCGTCGGGCCTGATCGACCTGTCGTGCGTGGGTCCCATGGCCCGCCTCATCCGCGACGTAGCCCTCTGCCTCGATGCCATGGTCGGGCCCGACCCGGCCGACTTGCGCAGCCTGCCGAAACCGGACGTGTCGTGGCGGGCCGCGCTGGACAGCCCGCGGGTGCCGGCCCGAGTGCTGTGGGCGCCGTCGATCGACGGGGAGCCGGTCGACGCCGAGATCGCCGCGGCCTGCGCGGCGGCCGTTGAGCGCCTGGCCGCCGAGGGCGCGGAGGTGGTCGAGGTCGGCGCCGCCATCACTGCGGTGCCCGGAGCGTTCCTCCAGCTGTTCCTGGGGGGTCTGATCGGCCCCGCGTTCCGCCCGCTGTACGGCACCGACGAGTGGGAGAACGTCACCGAGGTGCTGGCCGTGATGCTGGAGGACGTCTACCAGCGGGCCACGCCGGAGTCGATCTACTGGGCCCGCCAGCAGGCCGGCGAGCTGTCCATCGCCCTGGCCGAGCTGATGGAGGGCTACGACGGGCTGCTGATGCCCACGCTGGCGGGCCAGGCGCCCCCGCCGGGCGGGCACGGCACCATCAACGGTGAGGAGACCCCCAACTGGTTCCGCTTCACCCCGCTGGCCAACCTCACCCGCCGCCCGGCCGGGACGGTGTGCTGCGGGTTCAGCTCCGAGGGCGTGCCCATCGGGCTGCAGGTGGTAGGCCACCAGCTCGACGACCTGACCGTGCTGGAGACCCTCGCCGTGCTCGAGGACCTGC
Source organism: Acidimicrobiales bacterium (assembly GCA_965117015.1). Lineage (GTDB taxonomy): Bacteria > Actinomycetota > Acidimicrobiia > Acidimicrobiales > Aldehydirespiratoraceae > Aldehydirespirator. The sequence continues at coordinate 3,492,949 of OZ220747.1, read as the reverse complement.
TCGCCCTCAACCCCATCGCCCCCGATCTGGCCTGACCGTTGCCTGCTCCGTAGCCCGGCGGGGGACGCCGCTGGTAGCCTCGACCGTTCCCAGGGCGATTAGCTCAGATGGCTAGAGCGCTGCCTTCACACGGCAGAGGTCACTGGTTCGAGTCCAGTATCGCCCACCGGTGCAGATCCGCCGTGACCTCGTCCGGCCCTTGCAGCCCTAGCGGGACGCAACGTGGGTGAATGGCGGGGACTCCTTGTATTCGTCGTAGCGCTTACTGCTGTGCTGGTTGCGGCCTTGTACTTGATCCGGGAGACCCCGGACCTGCTGTTCGGCTCCCAGGGATCCTTTGTCGAAGAAGTAGATCCCGAGGCTCCCGTCGAGCCCGCCGCCACCATCGAACCGGCGGCACCGGCTGAACCGTCGCCGGACGAAGCCGTCGACGCCGCGGCCATCGAGGCCGCCATCGAGCTCGCCCAGAAACAGCAGCCAGCCGCGCCGGTCTCGCCGCAGGAGGCCTGCGAGGGGCTGGGCGGCGCCTGGCAAGCCGACTCCCGCGGCTGGTGCGACCTGCCGCTGCCGTCGGCATCGCCGGTGTCGGACGTGGCCGTGCTGCACCCCGACATGCGGGTCCCGTGCCCGCAGCCGCTGGAGAAGATCCTCGAGCAGGTCGTCGCCGACACCATCGGCGGCGACGAGATGCGCATCTACCTGCTGTACCGCAGCGTGGACGACGACCTGGAGGAACTGGAGGTGAGCGACGAGACGGGCAACGACGTCAAGCTCATCGCTGACGGACTCCGCCGGGTCGAGACCGACATGCGGAGCGGGCCCAACTGCAGCGGGCCGACCTAGGCGTCGACTCGTTCCTGCCCATGGAACACCTCCCCGCCACCGGCGAGATCCGCTCGGGGTTCGGGATGCGGGTCCATCCGGTGACCGGCCACTGGTCCCAGCACAACGGGGCCGACATCAGGGGCGACACCGGCGATCCCGTGACGGCCGTGCTCGACGGCGAGGTCCTGTCGGCGCAATCCTGCCCGTTCTACGGCAACACTGTGGTCGTGTACCACGGAGCCGGACTCGCCACCGTCTACGCGCACCTCGACTCGCTGGCGGTCGGCCCCGACGACGAGGTCGAAGCGGGCGAGCTCCTCGGCGCGATGGGAGCCACCGGCAGGACCACCGGCCCCCACCTGCACTTCGAGGCCCGCATCGACGGAACCGCCGTAGACCCCGAACCCTTCCTGCCATGAGGCGGACCATCCGCCGCATCACGGCTACGGGCGCGATGGCCGCCGCCGCGCTCTGGATGTCTGCCGATGTCGCAGCCGCGCACGGCGTGGGCGGTCGCCTGGACCTGCCGGTGCCGATGTGGCAGCTCGCCTGGGCCGCATCGTTCGCGGTGGCCGCCTCATTCGTGGCCCTGGGCATGTTCTGGGAGACGCCGAAGTTCCGGGCTGCCGCGGTCGGCCTGACCCTGCCCGGGCCGTTCCAGACCGCCTGCCGGGTGCAGGCGCTGGTGGTCCGCACGCTTGGACTGCTCGCTCTGGCCGTGCTGCTCTACGCGGCGCTGGCCGGCAACACCAACCCGTCGGTGAACATCACGCCGGTCGCCGTCTACATCATCTTCTGGGTGGGACTCCAGGTCGTGTCGGTGCTCGTGGGTGACGTGTGGCTGCACCTAAGCCCGTTCACCACCATGGCCGACGGATCGGCCCGGGCGTGGGCCCGCCTCCGCGGTAGGACGCCAGCCGACTACGAGCGGGGCGCCGGCAACCACTGGTGGGCCACCGCCGCAGTGTTCGGCTTCGTCTGGCTAGAGCTCGCCTTCCACGACAACACCGGCATCCGGGTGCTCGGCGTGTACCTGGCCGCGTACACGGTCGCACTGCTAGCGGGCGCGGCGGCGTTCGGCCGCGGCTGGCTGCGCGACGCCGAAGGGTTCGGCGTGCTGTTCACCAAGCTGTCGGCCATGGCGCCACTCCACCGCGAGGGCGGCGCCCTGAAACTGAGGGCGCCGCTGGCCGGCCTGGCCGTCCTCCCCATCAAGCGGGGCTCGGTGGCCTTCATCCTCGTGGTCCTCGGATCGACAACCTTCGACGGGTTCACCCGCAGCTCGGTGTGGCTCGATGTGGCCGCCCAGCGCACCGGCTGGGAGCTGACCGCGGTCAACACCGTCGGGCTGGTGTTCGTGATCTTCGCGGTGTTCGTGCTCTACCGGGCCGCCATCGCGGCGATGGCCGCCATCACCGGCGACACCGAGCGGGAGCTGGCCGACGCGTTCGCGCCCTCGCTGCTGCCGATCGCCGCGGCCTACACCGTCGCCCACTATTTCAGCTACCTGCTGCTGGAGGGCCAGCAGGTGATCGCCCACATCTCCGACCCCTTCGGCCGGGGATGGGACCTCTTCGGCACCGCCACCTACCGGGTGGACTTCACCGCCATCTCCACCGACACCATCGCCTGGACCCAGACCGCGGCCATCGCCGTGGGCCACGTCCTGGCCGTCGCGGTGGCCCACGATCGGGCGGTGGAGCGCTGGCCCCGCCGGCTCGCGATGCGCTCGCAGTACCCGATGCTGGCCGTGATGATCTGCTACACGGTCATCGGCCTGCTCCTGCTGCTCGGCGCCTGAGCAGATTGGCCGGCGGTATACGCCGGGCGGCGGCCAGCCGCACGTAACATCGAAGGCGGTGTCATCGGAAGTCCTGCAGGCCCCGCTCGTACTGGAATACCCCTTCACCCGCTCCACCGGCCCGGTGATCGGAGCGTTCCTCACCGGACTGCGAGACGGCGTGATCTGCGGCATCCGCCGAGCCGACGGACCGTGCTGTGCCCCCCGCAGGAATACGACCCGCTCACCGCCGAACCGTTGACCGAACTGGTGGAAGTGGGCCAGGCGGGAGAGGTCCTCACCTGGGCCTGGAACGGCGACCCCCGCCCCATGCAACCCTTCGACCGACCGTTCGCGTGGGCCCTTATTCGTCTCGACGGAGCCGACACCGCGATGCTGCAAGCGGTGTTCGCCCCCAGCGCGGCCGAGATGTCGACCGGCATGAGGGTCCGAGTGGTGTGGCGCACCGAGCGTGAGGGGCACATCGCCGACATAGCCGGCTTCGAGCCGATCCCCTCCGGGGAGACCCCGTGAGCCCCGACCGGCCCGCGACCCGCGATCCTCTGGCGGCGCCGGCTGCCCTGTCCGCGCCGGTGACGCTGCCCACTGCTCTCGCCGGCGCCGAACCGGTGGAGAGCGTGTGCACGCCCATCCGGATGACCTACACGTACACACCGGGCCGGGCGCTGTCGAGATACCTGCGGGCCATGGCCGACAAGCGGATCCTCGGCGAGCGCTGCGGTGCCACCGGCCAGGTGTTCGTACCGCCCCGGGGCGTGAGCCCCCTGGCCGGCGCGGCCACCAGCGAAGTCGTCGAGCTGGCCGACACCGGCTACGTCGAGTCCTTCAACATCACCCGGGTTCCCATAGAGCGGCGCCCCGACCTCAAGCCTCCCTACTGCAGCGCCTGGATCGTCCTCGACGGCGCGTCGGTGGGCTTCCTGGGCCTCGTCATCAACATCGCGCCGGAGGAGGTTCGCATCGGCATGCGAGTCCATGCCGTGTGGAAGCCCGACGAGGAGCTCGAGACCTCCGCGGCCAACATCCTGGGCTGGGAGCCCACCGGCGAGCCCGACGAGGTCATCACCGACTACGAGCGGATCGGCCGCGTCGAGGCGAGTGACTCATGATCGACGTTCGAGAGTCGTGGTCGGGGTAGCGGCAGCATGATCGACGTTGCCGTCGTGGCCTTCACGCAGCGCCAGGAGGCGGCCATCTCCGGCGAATCCGAAGTGGAGTTCATGGTCCCGCTGATGGAGCAGGCCAAGGCGTCCGTCGGCTTGACCCAGTCCGACATGGGGTTCACCTGCTCAGGCTCCTCGGACTTCCTGGCCGGGCAGGCGTTCTCGTTCGTGATGACCATCGACGGGGCCGGTCCCGTGCCCCCCATCAGCGAGAGCCACGTCGAGCAGGACGGCGCCTGGGCGCTCTACGAGGCCTGGGTGAAGATCCAGTGCGGCGGCATCGACACCGCCTTCGTGTACAGCTACGGCAAGTCGTCGCCGGGATCGGTGCGCGACGTGCTGGCCACCCAGATGGACCCCTACTACGTGTGCCCGCTGTGGCCCGACTCGTACGCCATCGAGGCGCTGGCGGCCCGGCTCATGCTGGAGGGAGGCCATGTCAGCGAGAGCCGCCTGGCCGAGATCGCGGCCCGCAGCCGGGCCAGTGCGGCCTCCAATCCCCATGCGGTGCGAACCGACCCCAAGTCCGTCGCCGAGATCCTGGCCGAGGACTACGCGGTTGACCCGCTGCGACCGTCGGACCTCCCGGCCGAGGCCGACGGGGGCTGCGCGGTGGTGCTGGCGGCCGGCGACCGGGCCCGGGACCTGTGCGAGCGTCCCGCATGGATCCGGGGAATGGACCATCGTGGAGACGCTCACACTCTCGGTGTGCGCGACCTCACGTCGTCGGCCTCCACCCGGCTGGCCGCACACCACGCCGGCGTGGCCGGCGACAAGATCGACCTGGCCGAGTTGTACGGCCCCTTCACGACCTCCGAGCACCTGCTGATCGAGGCTCTGGGCCTGGACGAGGACCGCACCGCCGTCAACCCCTCAGGCGGTGCGCTGGCCGCACACACCATGATGGCGTCGGGCCTCATCCGAATCGGCGAGGCCGCGTCGCGGATCTGGCGGGGCGACGGCGACCGGGCCGTGGCCCACGCCACATCGGGGCCGTGCCTCCAGCAGAACATGGTCTGCGTGCTGGAGGGCGACTGACATGGCCGCCGAGCGCACCGCGGTCATCGGGGTCGGCCAGACCAAGTACGCCGCGGCCCGCCGCGACGTGTCCATCGCTGGGCTGCTGCGCGAGGCCGCCTACCGGGCGCTGGAGATGGCCGGCAAGACCTGGAGCGACATCGACGCGGTGATCATCGGCAAGGCGCCCGACTTCTTCGAGGGCGTGATGATGCCCGAGATCTACCTGGCCGAGGCGCTCGGAGCGGTGGGCAAGCCGATCATGCGGGTGCACACCGCGGGGTCGGTAGGGGGCTCGACCGGCTGCGTGGCCGCGTCGATGGTGCAGAGCCGCGTCCACCGCTGCGTGCTCACCATCGGCTGGGAGAAGCAGTCGGAATCCAACGCCATGTGGGCCCTGTCGCTCCCGCAGCCCTTCGCCACCTCGGTCAACGCCGGGGCGGGCGGCTACTTCTCGCCCATCATCCGCCGCTACATGATGATGACCGGCGCCCCGGAGCTGATCGGCTGCATGGTGGCCCACAAGGACCGCCGCCAAGCCCTGCTCAACCCCTATGCCCACCTTCACCAGCACGACCTCACCTTTGAGCAGGTCGTGGACTCGCCGATGCTGTGGGACCCGATCCGCTACTCCGAGACCTGCCCGTCCTCCGACGGCGCCTGCGCCATGGTCCTCGTCGACGAGGCGGGCGGGGAGCAGCATCCCGGGCCGGTCGCCTGGGTTCACGGCACGGCCATGCGCAGCGAGAGCAACAGCTACGGCGGCCGCAACATGGTGTCGCCGGCCGCGTCGGAGCAGTGCGCCGACGACGTGTTCGCGCAGGCCGGCATCGTCGACCGGCGAGCCGAGATCGACGCGGTCGAGATGTACGTGCCGTTCTCGTGGTACGAGCCGATGTGGCTGGAGAGCCTGGGGTTCGCTGCGGTGGGGGAGGGTTGGCGCATGGTGGAGTCCGGGGCCACCGAGCTCGACGGCGGCGACCTGCCGGTCAACTGCTCCGGCGGAGTGCTGTCCAGCAACCCGATCGGTGCCTCCGGGATGATCCGGTTCGCCGAGGCGGCACTTCAGGTGATGGGCGCGGCCGGTGAGCACCAGGTGGACGGCGCCCGCCGGGCGGTGGGCCATGCCTACGGCGGCGGGGCCCAGTACTTCGCCATGTGGATCGTCGGCTCCGACAAGCCCTAGATCCGATGGACGTGTCGGACATTCCCGGCCGCAGCCGCAGAATTATTGCGCACAGATTGCGAAAATATTGCTTTTTCATTACGATATTCGGGGTGCGTAGGCTGAGGCGCCTCTCCGGCGCGCTGCTGCTGATCGGGTCGGCAGCAGCGCTGATGGCGGCCGCCGCACTGGCACAGGACGACGACCGGATCGAGGATCTTCGCCAGCAGCGGGAGCAGCTGGCCCGCGACGCCGCCGACGTAGCCCGCCAGGTCGATGCGCTCGTCGCGGACGACGAGGCCCTGATCGACGCACTCCAGGAACTGGACGACTACGTCGACCTTCAGCAGACCCGCATCCAGGCGGCCGAGGCGGCCATCGCGGCTGCGGAGGCCGAGGCGGCCGCGGCCCGGGCCGAGGCCGAATGGTTCGTCGACGAGATCGAGACCATCCGGGAGCGCCTGCGACAGCGGGCCATCGAGGCCTACGTGCAGCCGCCCGTCGATGTCGTAGAGCAGTTCTCGACCAGCCTCAACGAGAGCGCGGTGAAGCTGTTCCTGCTCGACCTGGCCATAGGCAACGAGCTGGAGATCACCGACGAGCTGCGGACCGCGGAGGCTCAGCTCGAGGTGGTGCGCCGGCGGGCCCTCGACCGGGCCACCGACGCCGATGAGGAGCGGCAGGCCCAGCAGCAGCGGCTCGCCGACCTCGAGGACGCCCGGGCCGCGGCGATGGAGTTGCGCCTGGAGATCCAGTCCCGCATCGAGGAATGGGAGCTCGTGTCGGCCGATATCGAGCGGTCTGACAAGGAGATGGAGCAGGAGATCTTCCGCATCGAGGAGGAGATCCGGCGCAGGGAGGAGGAGCGGCGCCGCCAGGAGGAGGAGGCCCGCCGCCGCGCCATCGAGGAGGAGCGGCGCCGCCACGAAGCCGAGCACGGCCCCTTCGAGCTGGTGGCCTGGCCCGCCGACGGGGAGAAGACGTCGGGATTCGGGCCGCGGGTCCACCCCATCTTCGGGACGGTGCGCCAGCACAACGGGATCGACCTCGGGGGCGACACCGGGGACCGGGTCAGGGCGGCCCGCTCCGGCGAGGTGATCCTGGCCGGACAACGAGGCGGCTTCGGCAACACCATCGTCCTATACCACGGGCTCGGGTACAGCACGCTCTACGCCCACCTCAGCCGCATCGAGGTGTCGGAGGGCCAGAACGTCCAGAGCGGGGACCGCATCGGCGCGATCGGCTCCACCGGATGGTCCACCGGCCCCCACCTGCACTTCGAGCTGCGCATCGACGGCAAAGCCGTAGACCCCACGCCGTTCCTGCCGTGAACGGGTCGGGCGCAGCGCCAGCGGATTCGTGAAACGTCGATCATGGGCACTGCTGGTGGCGGGCGACCAGCACGGCGAGGCGCCCGCCACGGGATCTCCCGACATTGTGATCGCCGCTGACGGCGGGCTGGACGCGGCCCGCCGCTGGCGACTGAGCGTCGACGCCGTGGTGGGCGACCTGGACTCCGCCAGCGAGGCCGCGCTGGACTGGGCCAAGCGCGGCGGCGCGACCGTCGACGCCCATCCCGCCGACAAGGACGCCACCGATCTCGAGCTGGCCATGGCCTCCGCGCTGGGTCAGGTCGAGGCGGTGCATGTGCTGCTGCCCGCCGGCGGGCGGCTCGATCAGGCGATGGCCAGCCTGGCGGTGCTGGCCTCGCCCCGCTGGGCTGCGCTGGAGGTGACGGCCACGGTGGGGGAGGCCCATGTGACCGTGGTGCGAGGCATGCGCCGCCTGCGCGGCGAGGTGGGGGAGGTCGTGTCGCTGCTGGCCGTCGGCGGCCCCGCGCTGGTGGCGTCCACCTCCGGCCTGCTGTTCCCGCTGTCCGAGGAGGCGCTGAGCCCGACCTCCGGGCGCGGCACGTCCAACGTGATCGTGGCCGCGCCACCGACGGTGGACGTCGCCGAGGGCGTCCTCCTCGCCATCCGCCCGGCCGGCGCGGTCTCCGGTCTCGGCCTGGCCGCGCTCTAGAGCCTTCGCCGCCGGCTTCTCGGCGTGAGGCGCCCGAATAGGAGCGAAGCTCAACCGTTAGTAGCTTCCCAACGATGGGCTTCGACATGACAGCTCTGCTCAGGGCGGGGCTCGCCGACGGAGAGGCCGCATGGGCCGGGGACCCGCCGTTCAACTTCGTCGGCGGGCACAACGACCCTGCCAGCGTGCCCTTCGGAGGCTTCGCCGAGTCCGCGGCGGCTGCGCTGGCCCGCCACGGTCCGGCCCTGGCCAAGTACAACCTGGGAGGGAGCCCCCAGGGCCACCTGCCGCTGCGGGAGTTCATCTCCGAGGCCCTCGCCCGCAGGGCGCACATGTCCACCGACGCGTCGGAGGTCCTCGTCACCTCCGGCTCGCTGCAAGCCCTCGACCTGGTCAACGCCGGGCTACTCGCGCCCGGCGACCCGGTGATCGTCGAGAAGGCCACCTACGCGGGCACCCTGAGCCGTCTCGCCTCGCTGCGAGCCGATGTGCACGGCGTCGAACTCGACTCCGACGGCATGCGCATCGACCATCTCAACGACGTGCTGGAGTCGCTGAGCCGCCAGGGTCGGCGACCGAAGTTCATCTACACGATCCCGACGGTGCAGAACCCCACAGGCACGGTGATGCCGGTGGCGCGCCGGCTCGAACTGCTGGAGACGGCCCGCCGCTACGAGGTGGCCATCTTCGAGGACGACTGCTACGCCGACCTGGTCTTCAACGGGGAACGGCCGCCGACGATCCGCGCACTGGACTCGGGTGGCGGTCAGGTCGTGTACTGCGGATCGTTCTCCAAGACGCTCGCCCCGGCGCTGCGGCTGGGCTACATCGTGGCCGACTGGCCGGTGATCAGCCGGCTGCTGGCGCTCAAGACCGACGCGGGGTCGGGAGCGCTGGAGCAGATCACAGTGGCGGAGTACGGCGCGGCCCACTTCGACGACCACGTCGACGCCCTCACCGCGGTGCTGAGCAAGAAGTGCGACGCGATCTGCGGCGCGCTGCGCGACAGCTTCGGAGACCTCGCCCGCTTTGAGGAGCCCCGGGGCGGGATCTTCGTGTGGGTGGCGCTGCCCGACGGCACCGACACCGACCGCCTGGTGGCGCCCGCCGCGGCGCGCGGCGTCGAGTTCAATCCGGGATCGGCATGGTGCACCGATCCTGACTACGGAGCGAGCCGGATGCGACTCTGCTTCGGCCATCTTCCCCCCGGCGACATTGCGGCGGGCATCGCCTCTCTGGCAGACGTAGTGAGAGCCGGCGTGACCGCGGGCTAGCCCGTTCGCACGCGGGCGCGTGGCCGGTGCTCCGGCCGATCAGCTCCTGGCGGCCCGGGCAGTCCAGCGGCCGTAGCGGCGCTCCAGGGTGAGGTCGAGTCCGAAGCACTCCGAGAGGTTCTCGCTCGTCAGCGTCTCGTCCATCGGGCCCGCGGCCAGCACCGCGCCGTCTCTCAGCAGCAGGGCGTGGGTGAACCCGTCCGGTATCTCATCGGCGTGGTGGGTCACCAGCACCAGCGGCGGGGTCTCCGGGTCGGCGGCCAGGCCGCTCAGGGTGACCAGCAGCTGCTCGCGGCCGGCCAGGTCGAGCCCGGCGTTGGGTTCGTCGAGGACGATCACCCCCGGCTCCATCGACAGGGCTCGAGCCAGCAGCACCCGCTGCTGCTCGCCGGAGGACAGCGTCCCGAAGCGCTGGTCGAGGCGGTCTCCGCAGCCGACGCGCTCCAGAGCGGCCTGAGCCCGCCCGGCGTCGCCGGCGTCGTAGGCATGCCACCACGGGGCCAGCGCAGCATGCTTGGCCGTGATCACCACCTCGGCCGCGGTCAGCGACGGCCGCAGCATGGCCGCCATCGCCGCGCTGGTGAACCCGACCCTGACGCGCAGCCGTCGCACGTCGGTCCGCCCCAGACGCTCACCGAGCAGCTCGACGACTCCGGCCGAGGGGTGATCCCACATCGTGGCGATCCGCACGAGGGTGGTCTTGCCCGAGCCGTTCGGGCCCAGCACCACCCACCTCTGGCCCGGTCGCACCTCCCAGTCGACGTCTCGCAGCAGGCGGGCCCCGTCGATCGTGCGCTGAACCCCGCGCAGCGACAGCACCGCGCCATCAGCGGCCGCAGACGGCGCCGGCGCCTTCCTCGCCGTCACAGCGTCGCCCCGTCGCGGTGATGGCCCGGTGCGGCTCCGGACCCTTCGGCGTGGCTCTCCCACATGTCGAACATCGTCGCATAGCGCCCGCCCAACGCCACCAGTTCGCGGTGGCTCCCGATCTCGACGATCCGGCCTGCGTCGACCACCGCTATCCGGTCGGCCCGGCGGGCTGTGGCCAGGCGGTGGGCGATGATCACCGCGGTGCGCCCTTGCAGCAGCACGTCGAGAGCCTGCTCAATCTGGGCCTCCGAGCGCAGGTCGAGGTTGCTGGTGGCCTCGTCGAGCACCAGCATGCGGGGCCCGGAGACGAACGTCCGGGCCAGGGCCAGCAGCTGACGCTCACCCGCCGACAGCGTGGCCCCCCGCTCGTGGACGATGCCGTCGAGGCCGCCGAGACGCTCCACCACCTCGCTCATGCCGACGGCGCTGAGAGCCTCGTGCAGTTCGGAGTCGGTCGCGCCGGGGCGGGCGAAGCCCACGTTGTCGCGCACCGTGCCCGCGAACAGGAAGGGCTCCTGGGACACGACCCCGATCTGGGACCGCAGGCTCGTGACGGTGACATCGCGCAGGTCGTGTCCGTCGATGCGCACCGCGCCCTCCGTCGGGTCGTACAAGCGGGCGATGAGGCGGGCGACGGTCGACTTGCCGGCCCCGGTCTCGCCCACCAGCGCGATCGTCTCCCCCGGCGAGACGTGCAGGCTGACATCGTGGAGCACCCGGTCGCCGTCGCGGTACGAGAAGCACACGCCGTCCAGGACGATCTCGCCCCGCACCTCCGCGAGCGCCTCAGCGCCGGGACGATCCGTCACGGTCGGTTCAGTGCCGAACAGCTCGCGCAGCTTGGCAATGGCCGCGCCGCCCTGCTGGTAGGAGTTGTACAGCTGCACCAGTGCCTGCACCGGCGCGAAGAAGGCGGTCAGGAACAGCAGGTAGGCGGCCAGCTCTCCCACTGTGATCCGGCCGCTGGCCGTCATCGCGCCGCCGACGCCCAGAAGCACCGCCTGGGTGGCGATGCCGATGGCCTCGCTGCCCGGCCCGTAGAGGGAGTTGGCCCGCGACGCCCGCAGGTTGGCGTCGCGGTGGCGGTTCACCACCCGGCGATGCTCGGCCACGTTGGTGTCCCGCCGGTCGTGGGCGGCGATGACGCGGATGCCGGCCAGGGACTCCTGGAGATTGCCGAGCAAGTCGCCGATGCGGTCGCGCACGCTGCGATAGTCGGCCGCGGCCCGCCGCCGGAACCACATCGAGGACGCCAGTGTCGGCGGCACGGCCGCGGCCAGGGTGATGAGGGCCAGCAGGGGGTCGTAGTTGAACAGCAGGACGGTGATCACCGCCAGGGTGAGGCCCTGGACCGCGAAGTTGACGATGCCCTCGTTGAACAGCACCGACAGCGCCTCGATGTCGGACGTCATGCGGGTCAGCAGCACCCCGGCCCGCTCGGTGGTGTAGAAGTCCATCTGCTGGCGCTGCATTTGCTCGAACGTCCGGACCCGCAGGCGCTCCATCAGCCGCTCGCCCAGCCTGCCGGTGAACGACGTCCTGATCGTGCCGGCCGCGGCGGCCACCGCCAGCAGGCCCACATAGGCCAGAGCCGCGATGACCAGCACGCTGCGGTCGCGGGCCACGATGCCGTCGTCCACCCCGATCTGGGTCAGCACGGGGCCGAGCTGCAGCGCGATGGTCTCGGCCGCCACCAACAGGAAGGCCACCGCCAGCCGGTAGCGGTGGGGCCACAGGAACCGCCCCAGCCCGAACCGGCTGCCCGACTCGTCGGCGGTGCGGGACCACTCCACCCCGGGATCGGGATGGGTCGGCTCGTCGGCCAGCACCCGCTCGACCCGGGTCCTCAGATCACCGGGCACGTCGGCGTGGGGCAGACCGGCCTGGGCCGCGGCCTGGACCGAGGACGGTCCGCTGCGCATCCCGACGGGCGACTGGAACATCAGGCTGGACGCGCCGACGCGTCGTCGGTGGCGCCGATATCGGTGAGCACCTCGGCGTAGGCGGGAACGGTCCGCAGCAGGCGGCGGTGGCTGCCGCTGGCCGCCACCTTCCCGTCGGCGATGAACACCACCCTGTCGGCCATGGCGATCGTGGACAGCCGGTGGGCGATGAGGATGGTGGTGCGGTGGGAGCGGCGCCGGCGCAAGGCTGAGTGGATTCGCTCCTCCACCTCGGTGTCGATGGCGCTGGTGGCATCGTCTAGCACCAGCACCGCCGGGTCGGCGACCAGGGCGCGGGCGATGGCGAGCCGCTGGCGCTGGCCCCCGGAGATGGTCGAGCCCCGCTCGCCGAGCCTGGCGTCGGTGCCGCCGGGCATGGCCGTAACGAAGCCCCCGGCGGCTGCGTCGACCAGCGCTACGGCTACCGACGCCTCATCCGCGTCGGGGCGGGCGAAGGCCACGTTGTCGCGGACGCTGGTAGCGAACAGGAACGGGTCGTCGGTGGCCACCGTCACCGCCCGGCGCAGATCCGGGATGCGCAAGTCCCGCACGTCGACGCCGTCGATGCGCACCTCACCCCGGTCGACGTCGTAGAAGCGGGGCAGGAGCCGGCCGAGGGTGCTCTTGCCGCTGCCGGTGCGGCCCACCACCGCCACCGTCTCGCCGGGCTCCACGGTGAGGGAGAAGCCGTCGAGTATCGAGGTGCCGTCCCCGGTGGAGTAGGTGAAGCCGACATCGTCGAACTCCACCCGGCCGGCCGGTTCCGTCATCCGCACGGCGTCGGGACGCTCGATGATCTCGGGGGACTCGTCGAGTATCTCGAACACCCGCTGGGCGGCCGCCGAGGCTCGCTGCCACTGGATCAGGACGAAGCCGATCATCCGGAACGGAGCCGCCATGAGGAGCACGTACGCGTTGAAGGCGACGATGTCGCCCACCGCAATGGTGCCGTCGATGGCCAGCAGGCCGCCGGTGAGCAGCACCAGGGCCAATCCGAACCGGGGGAGCGCCTCCATGAGGGGGGCGTGGCGGGCCCGGGCGTCGGCGGTGGCCGTGCCGGCCCAGCGGAGCCGTTGAGCCGACCGGGCCAGCAGGTCCACCTGAGCCTGCTCCTGGGCGAAAGTGCGCACCACCTGGGCGCCCTGGATGTTCTCGTCCACGATCATGGCGACATCGGCCATCCGGGCCTGTGTCACCCAGGTCAGCGGGAAGACCTTGTTCCGCAGCCGCAGGCCGACGTACAGGACCAGCGGCAGCGGTGCCATGGCCACCAGCGTCAGGGGCAGCGACAGCGCCACCATCGCGGCCGTGCCCATGACCAGCAGCGCCAGCTGCATGGCTACGAGCGGACCGAACGCGAAGAGCAGCTGGATGGAGCGGATGTCGCTGTTGGCCCGCGAGATGACTTGGCCCGTCTGGGTCCTGTCCCAGTAGGAGAACGACAGCTCGGTGAGACGCTCATAGACGAGGTTGCGCAGATCGGCCTCGATGCAGTGGGCCGTGCGGAACAGCCCGTACCGGTAGGCGAAGCCCAACACGAAGCGGGTGCCGGCCAGGGCGACTAGGGCCAGCACCCACGGCCTCAGCGCGTCACCCGCCGCGGCTGCGTCCACCCCCCGCCCGATCACCACCGGCACCGCCGCGGTGGCCGCCACCGAGACCAGGCCGGCCGTCACGGACGCCGCGAACACGGCCCTGTAGGTGGCCACTACCGGCAAGATCCGCCGGAGCCACCCGAGGCTGCGGTCGGGGTGCAGACCAGGCGACGGCATCAGGCCAAGCTAGAGGCCGAGCGGAAGGGTCGCGCCTGTCCGGAGTACCGCAAGGTGCCAAGCGAGGCCGTGGCCCGAGCGGCCCGTGAGCGCAGCGAACAAGAGCGGGAAACAACGGTGTGGTGGGTTAGATTCACGGCCGCAAGGGTCCGGCGAACCTGGGAGGACCGATAGAGACCGCGCTGTGGCTTCTGGCCGCGCTGGCGCTGATAGCAGCCAACGCCTTCTTCGTCGCCATGGAGTTCGCACTGGTGGCGGTGGACCGGACCCGGGTGGACGAGCGGGCCGGGGCGGGCGACCGGCGGGCCCGCATGGTCCAGCGTCTGGTGGCTCGGTTGTCGTTCCACCTGTCCGGCGCACAGATCGGCATCACGGTGTCGTCGCTGCTGCTCGGCTTCATGATCGAACCAGCCCTGGCGCCGATGATCGCGCCCGCAGTCGAGGCTCTGTTCGGGACGAACACGCCCTGGGGCGTCTCCGTGGCGGTCGCGCTGATCCTGGCCACCGCCGTGCAGATGCTGATGGGCGAGCTCGTCCCCAAGGCTGTGGCCACTACCAAGCCGTTCGGCATGGCGGTGGCCGTGGCCGTGCCGACGACGGTGTACGGCGTGCTGGCTCGGCCCGTGGTGGCGTTCCTCAACGGCTCGGCCAACTGGATGGTGCGCCGCCTCGGTATGGAGCCCCGCGAGGAGATTGACACCGTGCCCGACCGCGACGAACTCGAGCACCTATTCGTCTCCTCGGGGCAGGAGGGGATGCTCGACGAGGGCGAGGTGCGGCTGCTCACCCGGTCGATCCGCCTGGCCGACAAGCAGGCCGACGACGCCATGGTGCCCAGGGTGGAGGTGGTCGCCATCGAGGCGGACGCCTCGGTGGCCGACTTGGCCGAGCTGGCCGCCCGCACAGGCCATTCCCGGTTCCCGGTCATGGCGGGCCATCTCGACAACGTGGCCGGTGTGGTCCACGTGAAGTCGCTGTTCGCCGTGCCCGGATCGGAACGGCCGTCCACGCCGGTGTCGCAGTTGATGCAGCCGATGCTGGCCGTGCCCGAGTCGCGCGACCTCGATGACATGCTGGACGACCTGCGTACCGGCGCGGGTCTGCTCGCGGTGGTGGTTGACGAACACGGCGGCACGGCGGGGATCATCACCCTCGAGGATGTGCTGGAGGAGATCGTCGGCGAGATCGACGACGAGCATGACTCGTCCACCCCTGAGCGCACCCGGTCGGAGTCTCGGGGCTCCACCGTGCTGCCCGCGTCGCTTCATACCGACGAGGTACTCGACGCCACCGGCTTCACCATGCCCGAGGGGGACTACGAGACGCTGGCCGGGTTGGTGCTTGACCGGTTGGGCCACATCCCGGTGCCGGGCGAGATCGTGACTGTCCATGGCTGGCGCCTCGAGGTTGTGGCTGTCGACGGGCTGAGGATCGCCGCCGTGAGGGTGGTGGCGCCACCGGTGTCGCCATGAGCACGGGAACGATCGTGGCCCTGGTGGTGGCGGTGGTGATGCTCGGTGCCAACGCCTTCTTCGTGGCTGCCGAGTTCGCGCTGGTCGCGGCCCGTGCCACTCGCCTCGAGACAGCCGCCGTAGGCGGGGACCGCCGCAGCCGGCTTGCGTTGGCGGCGGTGCGCGACCTGCAGACCCAGCTCGCGGGCGCCCAGCTCGGGATCACCATGGCCTCGCTGGTGCTTGGCTACGTGGCGGAGCCGGCGATCGCCCATCTCATCGAGCCGGTCATCGAACTGGTCGTCGAGGTTCCCTCGGGCGTCCTGCACACGATCTCGTTCGCGGTGGCGCTGTTCGCGGTTACCACGCTGCATGTGGTGGTGGGCGAGATGGTCCCCAAGAACATGGCCATCACCGAACCCGAGTCGTCGGCGAGGCTGCTCGCGCCGGCCATGCGGATCTACGGCGTCGTGTTCAAGCCGGCCATCTGGTCACTGAATGCGGTGTCGGCGGGCATCGTGCGCCTGATGGGCATCAGACCGGTGGACGAGATCAACACCGCGCTCACCATCAACGAGTTCCACACGCTGCTGGCAGGCGCCCGTGAGGAGGGGGTGATCGAGCCCACCGAGCACGAGTTGCTGTCGGGCGCATTGGCGTTCCGCGCTCAGTCGGTCGGGTCGGTGGTGGTGCCCGCCGATCGGCTGGTGGCCGTGCCCCGCGGCGCATCGGTCGCCCAGCTCGAGGATGTCGTGGCCGCCACCGGCCACACCAGGATCCCGATGTGGGGGTCCGATCCCGGTGACGTGCTGGGGTTCGTGCACGCCAAGGACCTGCTCCGCATGCCGGCCGGGGCCCGCGACGATCCCGTGCCGCTGGAATTGGTGCGCCGCATGCGGGTGGTGAGCCCCGACATGGCCGGCGGCGACCTGCTGCTGCACATGCGCAGGTCGCGGGTTCACATGGCGCTGGTGCGCAACGAGGCCGGGGAGATGCTCGGCGTTGTCACCCTTGAGGACGTCCTGGAGGCGCTGGTGGGCGACATCTTCGACGAGACCGACGCCAACGGCGCGTAATCGTCGGAATTGTTAGGCGCCGATGGCGTGGTAGCCGCCGTCGGCCTGGATGATCGATCCGGTGGTAGCCGGCAGCCAGTCGCTCAGCATGGCCACGATGGTGCGCGACACCGGGGAGGGGTCGGTGACGCTCCAACTGAGCGGTGCCCGCTGTGCCCAGGCGTCCTCGAATTCGGAGAACCCGGGGATCGAGCGGGCGGCCATGGTCTTCATCGGCCCCGCCGAGACCAGGTTCACCCTGATGCCCTGCGGGCCCAGGTAGCGGGCCAGGTACCGGCAGGTGGACTCGAGGCCGGCCTTGGCCACGCCCATCCAGTCGTAGCCGGGCCAGGCCCGGCTGGCGTCGAAGTCCAGGCCCACGATCGAACTGCCCGCCGGCATCAGCGGGGCGGCCGCGTCGGCCAGCATCTTGAGCGAGTAGGTGGAGATCTCCAGGGCCACCCGGACGTCTTCCCAGGTGGCGTCCATGAACGTGCCGCCCAGGCAGATCTCGGGAGCGAACCCGATGGCGTGGAGCGCGCCGTCCACCTGCCCCCAACTGCCGGCCAGATGGTCGCGCAGGGCGTCGGCATGGGACGGCTCGGTCGCGTCGAACTCCACCACGTCGATGCCGTCGCCGAGCTTGCGGGCAGTGCGCTGGGTTAGGCGCATCGCCCGTCCGGCCCCGGTCAGGAGGATCTCGGCTCCCTCAGCCAGCGCCAGCTCGGCCGCGCCGAAGGCCAGCGAGGCGTCGGTCAGCACGCCGGTGATGACGATGCGCTTGCCGTCGAGGATGCCCACGGCCCGCAACGCTACCTTGACAACGTGCGGCTCTTCGGCGCAGCCCCCAAGACGTCCTCAGGCGGGTAGTGGTGCGGCTCTATGACACTGCCCGAGGCGCGGTGGTGGATTTCGACGCTCCGCCGGTGGTGCGCATGTACGTGTGCGGCATCACGCCCTACGACGCCACCCACTTAGGGCACGCCGCCACCTACATCACCTACGACGTGCTGCAGCGACGCCTTCGGGACATGGGCCGCGAGACCCGCTGCGTGCGCAACATCACCGACGTCGACGACGACATCCTGGCCGCGGCCGACCGCCGGGGGGTCCACTATCTCGACCTGGCCTTCGACCAGACAGCTCGCTTCGACGACGACATGGCCGCGCTGAACACCCTGCCGCCGGCCTCCGAGCCCAGGGCGACCTCGGCCATCCCCGACATCCGGGGCTTCGTTCACGCCGCCCTGGAGCGGGGCTTCGCCTACCGGTCCGGCGGAAGCGTGTACTTCGACACGCAGGCCTTCCACGGGTTCGGATCGCTGTCGGGATTCGGGCGCGACCACATGATCGAGCTGGCCCGCCAGTGGCGCGACGACCCCGACGACCCGGCCAAGCGGGACCGGCTCGACTTCGTGCTGTGGCAGCAGGCCCGACCCGGCGAGCCGGCGTGGGAGTCCCGCTGGGGTGCGGGGCGGCCCGGCTGGCATGTCGAGTGCTCGACGCTGGCCCTGCGCGAGCTGGGCGAGACTATCGACCTGCACGGCGGGGGAGCGGATCTGCTCTACCCTCACCACGAGTGCGAGCGGGCCCAGTCCGAGGCGGTGACGGGCAAGCCGTTCGTCCGGCACTGGCTGCATCAGGCGCTGGTGCACTATCGGGGGTCCAAGATGTCGAAGTCGCTCGGGAACCTGGTGTTCGTGCACGACCTGCGGCAGCGCCACGAGCCGATGGTGATCCGCCTGGCCCTCATGTCGCAGCACTACCGCACCCCCTGGCCCTGGCACGACGGCCTGCTGCAGGAGGCCGCAGAGCGTCTCGCCCTGTGGCGCAGCGTCTCGCCCCTCAGGGACGACAGCGACCTGCGCGAAGCAGTACGAACCCGCCTCGACGACGACCTCGACGTCCCCGCCGCTCTCACCGCAGTGGACAACGCCGCCCGGGCAGGCCGCCCAGTCGGTGATGCTGTCGACCTTCTCGGTATCGCCCTCTGAGCGAGCGCGCTATTCCAAGCTGTCCGCACCATGGTCGGCAAGGCCTCTGGGGAGGACATCGCGCGGCAGTCGTGCCCAAGGGGCAGCGGTAGCCTCGGAGGCGATGTCTGTCATCACGGTCTCGTTGCCCGACGGCTCCGCGCGTGAGCTGGTGGAGGGGTCCAGTGCGGCCGATCTGGCCGCCTCCATCGGCCCTCGCCTGGCTGCCGATGCGGTGGTCGCGGTGGTGGACGGCGATGAGAGGGACTTGGCCGCGCCGCTGTCCGATGGGGCGTCGGTGGAGATCGTGACCGCCGCCTCGGACCGGGGACTGCACACCCTGCGTCATTCCACCGCGCACGTGCTCGCTCAAGCGGTGCTGGACCTCTATCCGGGAGCCACGTTCGCCATCGGGCCGCCCATCGAGCACGGCTTCTACTACGACTTCGAACTGCCCGACGGGGGCACCTTCACCGACGCCGACCTAGAGCGCATCGAAGCCCGCATGCGGGAGATCATCGACGCCGACCAGCCCTTCCGGCGGGTCGAGATGGCGGCCGAGGACGCCTTGGACCTGTTCTCAGAGCATCCCTACAAGCGGGCCATTATCGAGGCAGTGGCCATGGGCGCCGACGCCGGCGGCGACCTTGCCTCGGAGGCGTCGGACGGAGGAACCGTCAGCTGCTACCGAAACGACACCGGCAACGGCGACGCGGACGGGTTCGTGGACCTGTGCCTCGGCCCCCACGTGCCCTCCACGGGGCGGCTGGGCCACTTCGCCCTGCAGCGGGTGAGCGGCGCCTACTGGCGGGGCAGCGAGCGCAACCCCATGCTCCAGCGCATCTACGGGACGGCCTGGGCCACCCGCAAGGACCTCTCCGGCCATCTGCACCGGCTGGCCGAGGCGGAGCGGCGCGACCACCGGCGGCTGGCCGCGGAGCTCGACCTGGTGTCGTGGCCAGCAGAGTTGGGTCCGGGGCTGGCGGTTTGGCACCCCAAGGGCGCGCTAGTTCGCACCCTCATGGAGGACTACTCCCGGCAGCGCCACGCCGGCGGCGGCTACCAGTTCGTGTTCTCGCCCCACATAGCCAAGGGGGTGCTGTGGGAGACGTCCGGCCACCTCGACTTCTACGCCGAGAGCATGTACCCGCCCATGGAGATGGACGGCACCGACTACTACCCCAAGCCGATGAACTGCCCGTTCCACGTGATGGTCTACCGGTCGTCGCAGCGCAGCTACCGGGAACTGCCCATGCGGTTGTTCGAGCTCGGCGCGGTCTACCGGTACGAGTTGTCGGGCGCAGTACACGGCCTGCTCCGCAGCCGGGGCTTCACCCAAGACGACGCCCATATCTTCTGCGCCCGCGAGCACATCGCAGAAGAGTTGGCATCGTTGCTGGAGTTCTCGTTGAGCGTGCTGGAGGCCTTCGGCTTCAGCGAGTTCCAGGCCAGGCTGTCGACCCGGCCGGCAGACAAGTACGTGGGCGAGGAGGCTCTGTGGGACGACGCCACCGTCGGCTTGCGGTCCGCGCTGACCTCAGCCGGGCTCGACTACGAGACCGACGAGGGCGGCGGAGCCTTCTACGGCCCCAAGATCGACGTCGATGTGCGCGACGCCATCGGCCGAGCATGGCAACTCTCCACCATCCAGGTGGACTTCAACCTGCCCGAGCGCTTCGGGCTCGAGTATGTGGCCTCCGATGGATCCCGGCCCCGTCCGGTGATGATCCATCGGGCCCTGTTCGGCTCGGTGGAGCGGTTCTTCGGAGTTCTGGTCGAGCACTACGCCGGCGCCTTCCCGGCCTGGCTGGCTCCGGTGCAGGCAACGGTGCTGCCGGTGGCCGCGGCCCACGCGGACTATGCGGCCGAAGTGGCGGGCGCGCTGCTCTCGCGGGGCTTCCGCACCGAGGTGAGCCCCGCGGAGGAGCCCCTGGGCAAGCGGGTGCGCAACGCCAAGGTGGCCAAGGTCCCCTACGTGCTGGTGGTCGGCGACGACGACACCGCCAACGGCACGGTCGGAGTCAACGCCCGAGGTGCCAAGAAACCTGAGCGCGATGTTCCGCTGGAGGCCTTCGCGACCCGCTTAGCAGCTGAGGTCGAGGCTCGGAGCTGACATGGTCGAGCGTCTCTGGGCCGGCTGGCGGATCCCCGCCATGATGGACGACCGGGAGGCGGCCGCAGCCGGCATCGCCGACTCGTCGGGCACCATCCCGGGCACGGTCCCCGGAGCCGGAACCGGCCCCGACGACGAGACCGGCCAGAGCCTGTTCGAGGCCATCCTCAACTCGGGTCTGCCCGACGACAAGACCCACATCGTGCACCGCGGCGAGCGGGTCTTCGCCATCCTGAACCGCTACCCGTACTCGACGGGCCACCTGCTGATCCTGCCCTACCGCGCCGTTGGAGACCTCGAGGGCCTGGACCCGGACGAGCGCCGCGAGCTCTGGGACACCGTCCACGACGCGGTGACCGCGGTGAAGGCCGCGTTCTCGCCTGACGGGGTGAACGTCGGCGCCAACCTCGGGGAGGGCGCAGGGCCCAGCGTGTTCGACCACGTCCACATCCACGTACTGCCCCGCTGGCGCTCCGACACCAACTTCATGACCGCCCTCGCCGACGTGAGGGTGCTCCCCCAGAGCCTCCAGGACTGCTGGGAACGCCTGACCGCCGCCTGGCCCCGCTAGCTCGCCCGGGTCAGCTCTCAGCTCGGCGCAAGCCGGCCAGGACCCGGTCGGGGGTGAGGGGGAAGCTGTCGAACCAGACGCCGGTGGCGTCGTGGAGGGCGGCTGTCACCGCGGGGGCGTAGGGAATCATGCCCATCTCGGCCATGCCCCGGGCGCCCCACGGGCCCAGCGGGTCGGCCAGCTCGAGCACGACGCTGTCGACGGTGGTGGGGATGTCGCCGATGCCGGGCATCAGGTAGGTGCTCAGGCGCATGTTCTGCAGGCGGCCAGCGTCTGACTGGAGGTTCTCGCTCAGCGCGTAGCCGTGGGCCTGGATGACCGCACCCTCGATCTGGCCCACCACCAGGTCCGGGTTGATGGCCCGCCCCACGTCGTGGGCGCTCACCACCCGGTCGACCCGGATGTGACCCGTGCCGGTGTCCACCGTGAGCTCCACGTGCTGGGCCACGTAGCCGTAGCTGAAGTTGGGGACGCAGTGGCCGTCGACGGGGTCGAGCGACTCGGTGGGCGGCGGCACGAAGCGAAAACGACCCGCAGCCGGGCGCTGGCCGTCCCGCCAGGCCTTCTCTGCCTCCTCGGCCGCGCCCAGGATGGCGTTGCCCGACATCCACGTGAGCCTCGACGCCGACGCCGAGCCCGCGTCGCCGGAGGTGGCCGTGTCGCTGAACCGGTGCTCGATGCGGTCCGCGGGCAGCCCGGTGGCCTCGGCGGCCATCTGCACCAGCGCGGTGTGGGCGCCCTGGCCCACCTCGGCGCCGGCGTGGTACAGCTCGGCCCATTCAGGCACGTCTGAATCCTGGCTGCCATGGAGCACGATCTCGGCCTCGCTCCGCTCCGGGAAGCCGAAGGAGAACCCGACGTTCTTGAACGAGCAGGCGAAACCCCGGCCCCGGCGCAGCGCCGACGGCTCGGGCGGCAGTGAGGGGAACGGGCTGAAGGCCGCGCCGTCGCCGTCGGAGGCCGGCTCCGCCGCGGCCTCGGCGCAGCGGTTGATCACCTCACCCATGGTCACGCCCTCGGGCATGGCCGACTGAGTGATGCCGATGCTGCCCTCGCGCAGGGTGTTGACGCGGCGGATCTCCACCGGGTCCATACCCAGTGCCTCGGCCAGCTTGTTGATCTGGCTCTCGGCTGCGAAGGCGGCCTGGGGAGCGCCGAAGCCCCGGAATGCGCCGGCGGGAGTGGCGTTGGTGTACACCGCGTGGCTGTCGATCTCGGCGTTGGGCACTTCGTAGGGCCCCGCCTGGTGCAGGTGGCAGTTGCCCAGCACCTTGTTGGAGGTGAAGTTGTAGGCCCCCGCGTCGAGCCAGGCGGTGCTGCTCACCGCAGTGATGCGGCCGTCGCGCCGGGCGCCCCAGCGGGCGGTGATGCGGCCCCGGTGGCGCTTGCCGTGCCCGACGATCGATTCCTCCCGCGACCACACGGTGGCCACCGGTCGGTCGATACCCCGCTCGTGGAGCTTCATCGCGGCCAGGCCCAGCACGATCTGCACCGATATGTCCTCGCGGCCGCCGAATGCACCGCCGATGGCCGGATAGATCACCCGGACCCTCTCGGCCGGCAGGTCGAGGGCGTGGGCGATCTGCTCCTGGTCCTCGTGGGTCCACTGGCCCGCGACCTCGACCGTCACCCGGCCCTCGCCGTCGATGTAGGCCATGCCCGCCTCGGGCTGCAGGTAGGCGTGCTCCTGGTAGGGGAACTCGTAGGTCGACTCCACCACCACATCGGCGTCGGCCCAGCCCTGATCCATGTCGCCCTTGCGGATCCGCAGCGAGTAGTAGGCGTTGGAGGGCTCGCCGTTCTCGGGGTGGATCATCGTCTCAACGGACAGCGACTGGTCGATGTCGGCCAGGACCGGCAACGGCTCCCACCGGGCCTCGATGGCGTCCGCCCCCGCCCGGGCCGCGTCGGGCGTCTCGGCCACTAGCAGCGCCAGCCGGTCCGCCTCCCAGCGGGACACGTCGCAGGGCAGGTGACTGCGGCCGGTGTGCTCCAGGCCGACGAACACCGGATGGTCGGCCATGGTGAGGCCGAACTCATTCACGGGCACGTCGGCCGAGCCGAACACGGCGACCACGCCGTCGACGGCCCGAGCGGCTTCCAGATCGAGGCCGATCAGGCGGGCGTGCGGCTGGTCGGTGAACACCGCCATGGCCCACAGCGCGTCGGCCGGGATCCGGTCGCTCGGGTACTCAGCCGCGCCGGTGAGCTTGGCCGGCGCATCGATGCGAGCCGGAGAAGCGCCGACGGCCATCAGACCGCGGCCTCGCCGTTGCCCGTGAGGGCGTCGATGATCGAGTAGTACCCGGTGCAGCGGCACAGATTCCCGGCCAGGCCGTGCTCCACCTGCTCCCGGCTCGGGTGGGGCTCCTCGTCGGCCAGCATGGCCGCGCTCATCACGAACCCAGGGGTGCAGAAGCCGCACTGGACGCCCCCGCAGTCGGCCAGGGCTTGCTGGACCGGGTGGAGGCTCCCGTCGGGCGGGGCGACGCCCTCGACCGTTGTGATGCTCGTGCCGGCGGCCCGGGCCGCGGGCACCAGGCACGCCAGCACGGCCCGGCCGTCGAGGTGGACGGTGCAGGCTCCGCACTCGCCCTCGGCGCAGCCCTCCTTGGTGCCGGTCAGCCCGAGGTCGAATCGCAGCCAGTCGAGCAGGGTACGGCCCGCGGCGTTGGCTGCGCTGCGCTCGACGCCGTTGACCGTGGCGGTGATGGTCCCGGCATCGGTGACCTCCCGCCGGGAGGGCTCCTCCGGCGCCGACGGTGTCACCGAATCAGGGACGACGACCAGGCGCGGCGGGCTCTGGGGCCAGGTGGCGGCCTCGGTGCCGGCCGCCAGGGAGCGAAGCGCCCGCTCCACCACAACCTCGACCGTGTGGCTGCGGTACTCGGCGGTGGAGCGCAGGTCGTCGATTGGTGTGACTGCGGCCCGGGACGCGGCCGCGACGTCGGCGGCTGCGTCGGCGAGGAGCCGGCCCCTGGCGATGCCGGCGGCCACGTCCACCAGCTCGATGGTCGGGCCGACACTGCCCAGGGCCACAACCAGGTCGGACACGGTGCCGTCGCTGCCTTCGGTGACGACCGCGGCGGCGTGGACCACGGAGATGGCCTGAGCCTTCCGCAGCCCGAGCTTCACGAAGATGCCCCGGCGGCCCCCGCCGAGCGCGTCGAAGGAGATCCTGGTCACGAGTTCGCCGGGCTCCAGCGCGGTCGTGCGGAAACCGGTGAAGAACTCCTCGATCGGCATGGTCCGGTGGCCGCCTCCGGCCGACGAGACGGTCACGTCGGCGCCGAGCGCGTACAGCGCTGAGATGGTGTCGTTGGCGGGGCTGGCTGTGACGATGTTGCCGACGATCGTGGCCCGGTTGCGAAGCTGCGGACCCCCGACTTCCAGGCAGGCCTGCGCCAGCGGGAGCCCCACCGACAGTATCCGCTCGAATCCGACGACGTCGCCGTGGGTGACCAGGGGCCCCAGCTCGACACGCCCACGGTGCTCGGTGATGGTGTCGAGCCCGTCGAGCACGGTCAGGTCGACGATTGTGTCGATGCCGGTCCGCGCGCCGCGGCTGAGTTCCAGCAGCAGGTCGGTGCCGCCGGCGATGACGCGGGCCGAGGGGCCGCGTGCCGCGAGCACGGCCAAGGCGTCCTCCAACGACTCGGGCGCTACATATCGCTTGATCGGATCGGCCCGGCGTTGGGCTTCGTGAAGTTGGGTCATGGTGCGAGTCGGGACGGCCGGATTTGAACCGGCGACCCCCTGCTCCCAAAGCAGGTGCGCTACCTGGCTGCGCCACGTCCCGTGCGACTGATCAGGCTACCCGTGGAGGGGCATGGCACCCCAAGCCCGCTCAGCGTGATCGGGGCAGGCCCAGCCAGCCCTCGGCCACCAGGTTGCGGTTGATCTCGCTGGTGCCGCCGTAGATGGCGGTCACCGGGGCGTGGCGGAAGTGCTCCTCGATCCGGCCGTCCATGTGGGCGCCGGGATCGTCGTGGGTGAGCAGCCCCTCGGCGCCCATCATGTCGAGGAACCAGGCGCAGTGCTTCTTGTAGGACTCCGAGGCGAACAGTTTGGTCATCGACCCCTCCACCCCGAACATGGCTCCCTCCGACGCCAGGGCGGCGGTGTGGTAGGCGAAGCTGCGGCACACCTCCACGTCGATCATGGCCTGCACCAGCTTGTGGCGGACCTCGTCGTCGTCGAGGGGGCGGCTGCCCTCGGCCCGGCGGGCGCGGCGGGCCCAGTCGATGGCGGCCTCGATCACCGGGGGAGAGGGGAACTGGCCGCCGGCGATGCCCCGCTCGTACTTGAGGGCGGTCTTCATCACCGTCCAGCCGTCGTTCACTTCGCCGAGGCGCCACTCGTCGCCCAGCATCACGTCGTCGTAGAAGGTGGCGTTGGACCTCTCGTTTCCCATCGTCTCCACGGCCTGGATCTCGATGCCGGCCGTGTCGAGGGGCACCACGAAGAATGTCAGCCCTCGATGCTTGGGCACGTCGGGGTCGGTGCGGGTGAGCAGCAGTACGTAGTCGGCCACATGGGCGAGAGTCGTCCACATCTTGGAGCCGTTGATGACCCACCGGTCCCCGTCGCGTATGGCCCGGGTGCGGGCCGCGGCGACGTCCGAGCCCGATTCGGGCTCGCTGTAGCCCAGGCTCACCAGGGCGTCACCCGACATCAGCCGGGGGGCCACCGCGCCCCGCAGGTGCTCGTTGCCGTGCTCCAGGATCATCGACACCCCGACCACGGCCACGCCCAGCGCGTCGGCGGGAGCCTGGTGGAGTTGCAGTTCCTCCAGCAGCACGCACAGCTCCACCGGGTCCATCCCGCCGCCACCCAGCTCGGCCGGCACCGCGCCCGACAGCCAGCCCCGATCGGCGATGGCCCGGTGCAGGGCACCGGAGTGGATGGTGCCGTCGCGGGTAGCGGCGATCATGTCATCGGTGAGGTGCTCGGCCAGGAACTGCCGGACCTCCACCCGGAACGCCTCGGCTCCTGCCGGCATGGCGAAGTCCACTACGCGGCCGAACTCTTCGGGCCCAGGTCGGCGTCGGCGAGCCGGGCTATCTCGGCTGCGGGCTCGCCGAGCTGGAGCAGCCAGCCCGCGGCCCGGCGGTAGTAGAGCTGGACGTCGTACTCGGCGCTGTAGCCGTAGCCGCCGTGGTACTGGAGCACCCGGTCGGCCGCGAACCGGGCCGACTCGGCCCCGAACAGCAGCGCCATCGAGGCCAGCCGGGCGCCGTCGGCTCGACCGGCATCGACGGCGCAGACGGCCCGGAAGGCGAGCAGGCGGGCTCCCTCGCTTCGGGTGGCGGCGTCGGCCAACCCGTGCTGCACGGCCTGGAAGGATCCGACGGGCACGCCGAACTGGTGGCGCTGCTTGGTGTAGGCCACCCCCATGGTCAGCACCTCGCCGGCCAGCCCGGCATAGGCCACCGCCATGAGCGCCTTCCACTCGGCCATGGCGCGGTCCCATGCGCTTGCAGCCGCCGCCCCGCCGGCGAGAGGTTCGGCGCCGGCGAGGTCCCGGTCGGCCAAGGGGAGGTCGGCGGTGTTGGGCCGGGCCGTTCCCGGGGGCTCGCTGCGGGCGACCACGACGTCGTCGCCGCGCCTCGCGACCACGACATCGGCCACCGCGCCCGCGGGTACGAGCCGAACCGTCCCGCCCGGTTCGACCGGCCCGGGAGCGAGCGTGGCGATCAGCTCACCGGAGATCACCGAAGCGGCCAGATCCCGCTGAGGATCGGTGCCGCCCGCTGCCGCGATCAGCCGGGCGCACACCGAGTGCTCCACCAGCGGCACCGGTGCGATCCGGCGGCCCCATTCGTGGACCACCACGGCCAGGTCGGTGAGCGAGGCGCCGCCGCCCCCGTCGTCGATGGAAACCGCCATGCCGGGTGCGCCCGCGGCGACGAGCTTGCGCCACAGGCCGGGATCGAAGCCGCAGCCCGCCTCCGCAGCCCGGACCGCTTCGGGAGTCGCCTCGCGGGCGAACAGGTCACCGAAGGCCTCAGCGACGGCCTGCTGATCCTCGGAGTATCGAGTCCGCACGACAACAAGACGCTAACCCCAGTAGAACCCGCTGCCTGTGCGTCCGTTCCGACGGGGTTGGGAATACCTTGGCCCGGGCCGGGGTTGGAGCGGGCGTCGGTTCACGATGAGAGATGTGGGACCGGTACCTGGACAGCCGATTGAGACGAAGGAGAGACAGTGAGACTGCAACTTGCGCTGAACGTGTCCGACCTGGAAGAGGCCGTGGACTTCTACACTCGGATGTTCGGGACCGAGCCGGCCCGCCGCCGGCCCGGTTACGCCAACTTCGCCATCGACGAGCCGCCCCTGAAGCTGGTTCTGTTCGAGGCCGCTGACGATGCCTCCGATCCCGCCGGATGCTGCGGGGCGGGCGGGACCATCAACCATCTCGGCGTGGAGACGGAAACCAGCGACCAGGTGATCGAAGCCGAGCGGCGCTTGACCGGAGCCGGACTCGAGACCACCGGCGTTGACGACGCTCTGTGCTGCTACGCCACCAAGACCGAGACATGGGTGACCGATCCCGACGGATCCCGCTGGGAGTGGTACGTCCGCACCGGCGACAGCGAGGTGCTCGACAACGTGGTGGTCGCTTCCCGCTGAGCATTCCCAGGCAGCTACAGACGTAAGCTGCCGAACATCATGAGTGGCACCACATTCCTCATCTCCGGCGGCACCGTGCTGCCGTTGGAGGGCCGCAGGGTGAGCCACGACCCGGGATCGGTGCTCGTCGTGGACGGCACGATCGCGGCCGTCGGGCCGCCCGAGGAGGTGGCTGCCCATCCCGCGGCGGCAACCGCCCCGGTGGTGGACGCGGCCAACCATGTGGTGATCCCCGGCATGCACAACGCCCACCTGCACTCGGGGCTACTGCGGGGCACGGCCGAAGGGCTCGCCCTGTTCGACTGGCTGGAGAACTACGTCGACCCCGCCCACCGGGCCCTGACCCCCGAGATCGCCAAGGCCGCCTCCTACATGGCCTACACCGAGTGCCTGCGGGGCGGCACTACCTCGGTGCTCGACATGTGGCGGTTCATGGAGGGCTCGGCCGAGGCGGCCACCGAGATCGGCATCCGGGCCACGCTGGCCCCCTACACCGCCGACCGCTACGACTACTTCGAGTCCCTCGAATCGAACCGCCGCCTGCTTGAGACCCACCGCACCGCCGCCGACGGCCGGGTGCGGTCCTGGGTCGGGCTGGAGCACATGTTCTACTGCTCGCCCGACATGTTTCGGGGCGCAGCCGCCCTGGCCGAGGAGTTCGACACCGGCATCCACACCCACTCATCCGAGACGGTGTGGGAGGTGCAGGAGAGCCTGCACCAGTTCGGGCGGCGTCCCATTGAGGAGTTCTACAACCGGGGCATCCTCGGCGAGCGAACCGTCGTGGCCCACTGCGTGTGGCTCGACGACCGCGAGGTGGAGCTCATGGCCCGCACCGGCACCGCGGCGACTCACTGCCCGTGCTCCAACATGAAGATCGCCTCCGGCCCGGCCCGGATCGACCACTACCGGGCGTCGGGGATGACGGTCGGGCTCGGCACCGACGGTGAGAAGGAGAACAACAACCTCGACATGCTGGGCGAGATGAAGTTCGCGTCGCTGCTGGCCAAGGTCAGCACCCTCGATCCGACCGCGGCCGACCACTGGGACGTGCTCGACATGGCCACCCGCTCGGGGGCGGCTGCGCTCGGCCTCGACGACGTGACCGGCACCCTCGAGGTCGGCAAGGACGCCGACATCGCCATGGTCGACATCGGCGGCCTGCACTTCGTGCCGGTGATGCACGGGCAGCACTTCAACGCCCCGGCCCATCTGGTGTTCACCGCCCACGCCCGCGACGTGAGCGACGTGTGGGTGCAGGGCCGGCGCCTGGTGCAGGACGGCGAGGTGGTCTCCGTCGATGTGGCGGCCGTGGCCGCGGAGGCCCAGGCCGCGGCTGAGGAGCTGTTCGAGCGGCGCGAAACCCTCAAGGGCAACCCCGCCACCCCTCTCTGGTAACCGGCTAGCCGCCCGCGGCGGCCTCGAGCCACTGGCCGGCGATGCGGCGGTGGCGGGCCAGCATCTCGTCGATTCCCGTCGCCGTCAGCTGGCCGTCCTCGACTAGCAACCGGCCCGCCACGACCGTGTGCCGGGCTGCTACCGGGCCGCAGCGCAGCAGCGCCTCGACCGGATCCGACAGCGCTCCGGCGAATGCGATGCCCTCAAGGGGCCAGACCACCAGGTCGCCGGCCCGCCCCGGCTCGAGCGCGCCGATGTCGTCGCGGCCCAGGCAGGCCGCCCCACCCAACGTCGCCATCTCCAGCGCCTCCCGGGCGTCCATGGCCTGCGGACCGCCCCTCAGCCGGGCCAGCAGCAGGGCGCCCCGGGTCTCCAGCCACAGCGATGCGCAATCGGTGGAGGCCGAGCCGTCGCAGCCGATGCCCACCGGCACGCCCGCGTCACGCATCTCGCGGATCGGGGCTACCCCCAAACCGATCAGCTGGCTGCAGCTGGGACAGTGCGAGACTCCGGTGCCCCAGCGGGCCAGGCGGTCGATCTCGGCCGCGTCCGGGACCACGCAATGGGCGACCCACGAGCGATCCGAGCCCCAGCCGACGCTCTCCAGGAACTCGACCGGACGGCAGCCGTGGAGGGACTCGCAGAGCGCACTGTCGTCGGCGTTCTCGGCCAGGTGGGTGTGCAGCCGCACGTCGAGGCGCTCGGCCAGCTCCGCGGAGCGGGCCATGAGGTCGGGCGTGACCGAGAAGTGCGAGCACGGTGCCAGGGCGATGCGCACCATGGCGCCGGGGTCTGGGTCGTGATGGAGAGCCACCAGCCGCTCGCAGTCGGCCAGGATCTCGTCGTCGTCCTGGACCACCGAGTCGGGCGGCAGGCCCCCGTCCTTCTCGGACAGGCTCATCGACCCCCGGGTGGGATGGAACCGGAACCCGAGATCCCGCGCCGCCGCGATCTCCGCCGAGGTCAGGTCGCCGCCGCCCCGGGGATGAAGGTACAGATGGTCGGTGCTGGTGGTGCAGCCGCCCAATGCCAGCTCAGCCAGGCCGATCCAGGCCGAAACGTGGGCGGCCTCCTCATCGAGACGGCTCCACACCGGGTACAGGGTGCGAAGCCAATGGAACAGATCACCGGCCAGAGCCG
This sequence comes from Acidimicrobiales bacterium, assembly GCA_965117015.1. Taxonomy (GTDB): domain Bacteria; phylum Actinomycetota; class Acidimicrobiia; order Acidimicrobiales; family Aldehydirespiratoraceae; genus Aldehydirespirator. Next base: position 3,462,763 of record OZ220747.1, on the reverse strand, counting down.
GAGCGAAGGCCCTGGTCAGGTTCTGGAAGATGTGATGGTGGGTATTGATCAGCCCGGGAGTCACCAGACAGCCGCGGGCGTCGATCGTCCGCCGAGCATCCGGCTCCCGTCCAGGCTCTCCCACCGCAGTCACGAATCCGCCGGAGACGACCACCCAGCCGCCGCGAATCTCCCGTCGCGCCGCGTCCATCGTCACCACCAGTTCCGCGTCGCGCACGCAGAGATCCGCTCGCACTTCAGGATTGGCTAGCGGTGAGTCAGCTAGTGGTAGTGTCCGCGAACCGGAGCTAGGCAAGGGGGTAGACGCGCTCATGGACATGGATTCCTTCCTGAAGGCGATCCCGAAGGTCAGCCTTCATTTGCACCTTATGGGGTCGGTTCAGGCCCGTACCGCGGTCGAGCTGTGCAACAAGCACGACGTCCCCCTGCCCGACTACGAGGAGCCGGAGGATCTCTACGACTACCCCGACATCTACAAGTTCCTCCACATGTACGACAACACCTCGCTCGGGGTGATCGACAGGGAGGACTTCGAGCGCATCTGCTACGAGACGCTCACCGAGGCCGCCGACCACAACGTCCGCTACCGGGAGATGTTCTTCAACCCCACCGCCCACATGGCTGCCGGGGTCGACTACGAGACCTGTGTCGACGGCCTCATCGACGGGATAAACGCGGCCCGCACCGACCACGGCATCGAGTGCCGCCTGATCGCGGCCATCAACCGCATGGAGACCCCGGAGCTGGGCGTCTCCATGGTGGAGACCCTGCTCGACCATCCCCGCACCGAGGTGATCGGCATCGGGATGGACTACGCCGAGGCCGAGTACCCGCCGGAGCGGTTCTGGAAGGCCTACCGCATGGCCGAGCAGGCCGGCCTGCACCTGACCGCGCACCAGTCCGAGGACGCCCCGCCCCGCAACATCGAGACCTGTCTCGACCTGCTCAACTGCGAGCGGGTCGACCACGGCTACCACGTGGTCGAGAGCGAGGCCATCATGCGCCGCTGCCGCGACGAGGGCGTGGTATTCACCTGCACGCCCGTGTCGACGGCGTGGGTGTACTTCAACGACGACTTCGACAACCACCCGATCGGGCAGATGCGCGAGTTCGGCATCAAGATCAGCCTGGACTGCGACGACCCGCCCATGTTCAAGACCGACCCCACCAAGGACTACATCATGGCCCACAACCACATGGGCTTCGAGGTCGAGGACTTCCGCCAGTGCATGCTCAACGGCATCGACGGCTCCTGGCTCGACGAGCCGGAGAAGCGCCGGATGCGCCGGGAGTGGGCCATCGAGTTCGACGAGCTCGCCGCCCAGCTCGACTGACCCCCTCGCAACAAACCACAGGCAAGCTCCAACAAGAAAGGCACCTGACATGACCGACAAGCAAGACGACCGGAGGCTGATCCTTCCGCCCAGCGCGAGCGTGTCACGCCGCCAGGCCCTCAAGATGGGCGTTGCCGGGATCGGCGGCCTAGCCGTCGGCGGATCGCTGCTGGCCGCCTGCGGGGACGACGAGGAGGCCGCACCGGCCACGACCGCGGCGCCGGCCACCACCGCGGCCCCGACCACGGCGGCGCCTGCAGGCAAGGAGTCGATCAAGGCCGCGTGGGTTTACATCGGCCCACCCGACGACAACGGCTGGACCCAGGAGCACGATCGTGGCCGCCTCGCGGCAGAGGCTGCTCTCGGCGACCGGCTGGAGACGTCGTTCGTGCCGAACATCGGCTTCGACGCCGGGACGACCGAGACGTTCCAGCAGCTGGTGGACGACGGCAACGACATCATCTTCGCCAACACCGAGTACGCCGGGCTGCTGACCGAGGTGTCGGACAACGCTCCCGACACCAAGTTCTGCGAGATCAACGGGCACTACTACAGCGACAACCTGTTCCCGTTCTACCTGGCCCACGAGAAGACCGCCTACCAGCTGGGCGTGGCGGCGGGGCACCTCGCCGGCAACGGCCGCATCGGCTACATCGGCGCCTTCCCCACCGCCACCGCGTTCAACGACGTGAACGGCCTGCTGCTGGGTGCCCGGTCGGTGAACCCCGACGCGACGGTGGAGACCGTGCTGGTCAGCACGTTCTTCGATCCCCAGAAGGCGGCCCAGGCGGCCAACGCGCTGCTCGATGCCGGCGTCGACTTCCTGTTCGGCGTGATGGACGAGCCCACCTTCCTGCAGCTCTCGGAGGAGGCCGGCGTGTGGACCGGGTACTGGAACCTCGACTTCCGCTCGGCCGCGCCCACCAAGTACGTGTCCCACTTCGACCTGTCGGAGTTCGGGCCGTTCTACACCGAGCAGTGCCAGCGGGTGCTCGACGGCACCTGGGTGTCCCAGGACGAGGTGTGGCTGCTGGACACGCCCATCGGCGACTTCGGCCCCAACGTGCCCCAGGATGTGCAGGACGCGGTGGCCGACGCCGGGGCCAAGCTCGACAGCGGCGAACTCCACGTCTACGCGGGCCCGCTGAACGACAACGAGGGCAACGAGAGGCTGGCCGCGGGCGAGACCCTCGACTCGCTGCAGGCCTACGCCATCGACTGGCCGGTCGACGGCGTCAGCGGCATCTCGCCCGTCTCCTGAGCCCTATTACGGGCACCAACCGTTACTGAGTTGACCGGCGAAAGCACGCGACCCTCGGTAGAGGCGCGGGGCATATCCAAGGCCTTCGGGGGCGTGGCCGCCCTCGACGCCGTCGACTTCGAGGTGCGCTGGTCCGAGGTTCACGCCCTGGTGGGCGAGAACGGGGCGGGCAAGACCACGCTGTGCAACATCCTGGCCGGCATCTACCGCGCCGATGCCGGCCAGGTCATCGTGGACGGGGCCGAGCGAGACTTCCGCAGCCCCGCCCACGCCATCGACGCCGGCATCGGCATGGTCCACCAGCACTTCCGGCTGGTGGAGCCGATGACGGTGGCCGAGAACATCCACCTCGGCTGGCCGGAGACGCCAGGCGTGGTCAGCCAGCGCGCCCTGAACGAGCGGACCGAGCGGTTCATGGGCGAGATGGGCCTGCATGTCGATCCCACCGCCAAGATCTGGCAGCTGTCGGTGGGCGAGCAGCAGCGGGTGGAAATCCTGCGGGTGCTGGCCCGCGGCGCACGGGTGCTGATCCTCGACGAGCCCACCGCAGTCCTCACCGCCAAGGAGGCCGAGGAGCTCTTCGCGGTGGTCCGGGACCTGGCGGCCGGCGGCCTGAGCGTGATCTTCATCACCCACAAGCTGCGGGAGGTGCTGGCCGTGTCGGACCGCCTGACCGTGCTGCGCCACGGGATCAGGGAGATCACCCGCCCGACCGAGGGGGCCACCGCCAGCGAGATCGCCCGGCTCATGACCGGCGAGGAGCGGGTCCTCGACGTGGAGCACAGGGTCGTGACCGGCGACCCCGCTCTCGAACTGCGGGGCGTCTCGGCCCTCAATGACCGGGGGATCACCGCTCTGCACGACGTTGACCTGACCGTCCGGTCGGGGGAGATCCTCGGCATAGCCGGAGTGTCGGGCAACGGCCAGACCGAGCTGGCCGAAGTGATCTGCGCGCTGCGCGGCTTGGAGTCCGGCTCGATCACGGTCGACGGATCCGATGTCGCCTCCATGTCGGTGCGGGCTGTGACCGACATGGGAGTAGGTCACATCCCCGAGGACCGCATCGGGATGGGCATGGTCCTGTCGGCGCCGGTCAAGGACAACGCCGTGCTTCACAACTACTGGACCGAGCAGTTCTGTAAGGGCCTGACCCTCAACCGGCAGACCGTGATCGATTTCGCCAAGCGGCTGGTCGAGTCGGCCCGGGTGCAGACCCGCTCGGTGTTCGCCACCGCGGGGCAGCTCTCGGGCGGCAACCAGCAGCGACTGGTAGCCCGGCGAGAGGCCCTGGCTGCCGACCGGCTGCTGGTGGCGGCCCATCCCACCAGGGGGCTCGACGTGAACGCGGCCCAGGAGGTCAGATCGACGATCCTCGACAAGCGCGACAGCGGCTGCGCCGTGCTGCTGATCTCGGACGACCTCGACGAAGTGCTGTTGATGAGCGACCGGATCGCCGTGATCTACGAGGGCCGGATCATGGGCGTGTTCGAGGCGGCGGAAGCCGACCGGGAGCACATCGGCCTGCTGATGGGCGGCCATTCCATCACCGAGGCCGTGGTGTGAGTCCGGTGCTCCGCGCCGCGCTACCCGCAAGCGAGACCCGATGACTCCGCTGGCGTCGATCGCGAGCGCAGTGCTGACGGTGACACCGTGGCGCCTGGAGCGGCGCCTGGAGGTCGACGCCAAGCGGTCCGCGCTCACCCGCATCGGCGGCGCGGTCGGTGCCATGGTCGTGGTCGGGATCCTGCTGCTGCTCACCGGGCGCAACGCCTTCTTGATCTTCTGGCAGGCCCTGGACGCCATGTTCGGTCGCCAGCGCGGCATCGAGGGGGTTGCCCTGCGGGCCATCCCGATCCTGATGACCGCGCTGGGTGTGGCGCTGTCGCTGCGGATGAAGGTCTGGAACATCGGTTCCGACGGCCAGTTCCTCATGGGTGCCCTGGCCGCGGTGGGCGTGGGCATCCACATGGACGGCCCCGGCTGGCTGGTGCTGATCCTGATGGCCGTCGCCGCCACTGTGGCCGGCGCGGCCTGGATCCTGGTGCCGGCACTGGCCCGGGCCTACTGGGACGTGAACGAGATCATCACCACCCTGCTGCTCAACTTCGTGGCTCTGCAGCTGGTGACCTGGTCGGCGTTGGGGTTCTGGCGGGACAAGGCGGCCGCGGTCATCCAGTCCACCCGCGAGGTGCCGTTCACCCTTCCCGGCCTCCCCGGGGCCAACTCGGTGACCATCGCCCTGCTCGTTCCCCTGGTCATCGCCGCGGTGCTCTGGTGGGTGTTCCGCTCCACCACCATCGGCTACGAGATCGACACCATCGGCGGCAACCCCCGGGCCGCGGGCTTCGCCGGCATCGCGGTGCGGCGCCGCATTCTGGTGGTCATGCTCTTCACCGGGGCCATCGCCGGCCTCGGGGGGATGCTCCAACTCAGCGCCCCGGGGGCGCAGGCCATGAACGCCGGGTTCTCGGCCCAGTTCGGGCTGTCGGGCTTCATCGTGGCTGCGCTGGCCGGTGCTGCATTCTGGGGTGTGATCGGCGGCGGGCTGTTCATCGCATCGATGTTCTACGCGGGGATCGTGCTTCAGACCAAGGGCTTGTCGGTGTACATCATCTTCGCCATCTACGGCGCGATCCTCACCGGCGTCGCCCTCGGTGAGATCGCGGCCCGGTACCGCATGGTCCGTCGCGACAGCGAGGACGCGGCCGACTCCGGCGGGGCGGCCGCAGACCCGGCCATGCGTGAGGAGGCAGGCGCATGATTCTCGCCATCATCGAGAACGCCTTCCTGAGCCTCATCGGGTCGGCCATACCGGCCAGCGCGGTGGTGATGCTGGCCGCCACCGGGGCCATGCTCGGCGAGCGGGTCGGGGTGCTCAACCTGGGCCAGGAAGGGCTTATCGGCATCGGCGCGGTGTACTCGGTGATCGCAGTGCTCTCGTGGGGAGTGGAGAGCCCATGGCTGGCCATGCTCATCGGCATGATCGCAGCCGCGGTGGCCGGTCTGATATTCGCCGTGTGCGTGGTGGCCTTCCGGGCCAGCCAGGTGCTGGTGGGCCTGGCGCTGGCGCTGGGGGGCATCGGGCTGTCCAACCAGCTCGGCGTGAACCGCAACGGCACACCCATCCAGACCCTGTTCCGCGAGGTCAACCCGGGCGGAGTCCTCGACAACAACGACGCAGTGTCGGCGTTCTTCTTCCACGACCCGGTGGTGTACATCGCCTACGTCGGGCTCCCGGTGGTGCTGTACTTCGTGCTGTTCCGCACCCGCCACGGCATGAACATGAAGGCCGTGGGCGAGAACCCGGCCGCGGCCGATGCGGTGGGCGTCAGCGTGACCGGCTGGCGGATCTTCTACTCGGTGCTGGGCGCGGCGCTGACCGGGGCCGGCGGCGCCTACATGGTGCTCTCGTTCACGCCGACATGGTCACCCGACATCGCCCGGGGCCGGGGCTGGGTGGCGCTGGCAGTGGTGATATTCGCCGGGTGGCGGCCGGGGTGGGCCGTGGCCGGGGCCCTGCTGTACGGATCGATGATCTCGCTCGACACCACCGCCCAGGCCCGGGGCTGGGGCCTGCCGTTCATGGGGGCCAGCGACCTCAGCTTCTTCCTGTCGATGCTGCCCTATGTGGTCACGCTGGTGGCCATCCTCATCCCGGCGGGGGCGGTGAAGCTTGGTAGACGGGTGAGATCCACGGCCGCGCCCGCGGCCTTGGCCATCCCGTACTCGCGCGAGGAACGCTGAGCACCGCCGCGCCCGGAGCCCAGCCGCGGCCCGCGACCATGACCGGGGAGCACCGTTGACCGAGACCGACCGAATCGGCGATGAGTGGTTCCCGGTGGCCCGAGCGGCCGACATCACCGCGGGCCGATGGCTTCCGTTCGGGTTGCTGGACGAGCGCTGGGTGCTGGCCTGCGACAACTCCGGTCGGGTCGAGGCCTTCGTGGACACCTGCCCCCACCGGGGCGCGCGGATCACCCTGGGCGACTTCGACGGGGAGCGGCTGCGATGCGGGTATCACGGCTGGCAGTTCGACATCGACGGCCGCTGCGTGCACCAACCCGCCCATCCCGGCCGGCGCCCTCCCGCGGGTGTGCAGCTGAAGCGGGCGTCGGTGCTGGCCGGGTACGGATTCTGGTGGGTCTGCACCGGCGACCAGCCCCGCAACCTGCCGGTGGCCCCGGACCACGATGCCTACCCGGAGCGGACCGTCTGGCTCGACCCGGTGACGGTGGAATCATCGGCCCCCCGGATCATCGAGAACTTCCTGGATCTCGCCCACTTCCCGTTCGTGCACACCGGATTCCTCGGCCAGGAGCCCTACACCGAGGTAGCCCGCTACGGGATCGAGAACACAGACGAGGAGCTTCGGCTGACCGACTGCGTGTTCTGGCAGCCCAATCCGGGACCGGCTGCGGCCGGCGGGGGACCGGTCCGCTACCGGTACTCGGTGTCGCACCCGTATGCGGCCACGCTGACCAAGGTGCCGTCAACAGGCGAGGGCGATCTCGCCGGGGGGTTCACCATCCTCATCGTGGCCAGCCCCGTCACCGAGACCGAGTGTGTGGTGTGGCGCTCCACCGTGGTCCACGACACCGGCGCCGACCTCGATGCCCAGCAAGCCTTCAACGACCTGATCTTCTCCCAGGACATCGACGTGGTCGAGTCGCAGCGACCTCGCCGCCTGCCGGTGGACCCGAGGATGGAATCGCATCAACCCGCCGACGCGGGCAGCCTCGCCTACCGCAAGTGGCTGGGCGCGCGGGGGATCCGGTATGGCACCATCTCAACCGAGCGGGAGATGCGAGAATCATGACAGATGCGGATCTGGCCGGTTTCGTGCGGGGGCTGCCCAAGGCCGAGCTGCACCTGCACATAGAGGGGACCCTGGAGCCGGAGATGCTCTTCGAGCTGGCCCGACGCAACCGGGTCGAGCTGCCCTTCGAGGACGAGGCCGCGGTCCGGGCCGCCTACTCGTTCACCGACCTCCAGTCGTTCCTGGACATCTACTACCAGGGCGCGGCCGTGCTGCAGACCACCCAGGACTTCTACGACCTGATGGCCGCGTACCTGCGCAGGGCCCACGCCGACGGTGTGCGGCGGGCGGAGATGTTCTTCGACCCCCAGACCCACACCGAGAGGGACGTCGGATTCGAGGTGTTCATGGAGGGCTTCACCGCGGCGATGGCCGACGCCGAGACCCAGTGCGGGATCTCCTCCGCGCTCATCATGTGCTTCCTGCGGCACCTTCCCGGCGAAGCCGCCTGCGAGACGTTCCGGGCCGCCGAGGGCTGGCTGGACAGCATGATCGGCGTGGGGCTCGACAGCTCCGAGGTAGACCATCCACCCGAGGACTTCGCCGAGGCCTACGCCATGGCCCGGGCTGCCGGTCTCCGGCCGGTGGCCCACGCCGGGGAGGAGGGGCCGCCCGCCTACATCACCGGAGCCCTCGACGCGCTCGGCGCGGAGCGGATCGACCACGGAGTGCGCTGCACCGAGGATCCCGACCTGGTGGCCCGGCTGGTGGCCGCGCAGACGCCGCTGACGGTGTGCCCGCTGTCGAACGTTGCCCTGTGCGTGGTCGACGACTTGGCCGACCACAACCTCAAACGCCTGCTCGACGCCGGGCTCAAGGTCACCATCAACTCCGACGACCCCGCCTATTTCGGCGGTTACGTGGCCGACAACTACGTCGCCGTGGCGACCGCGTTGGGCCTCTCGCGAGCGGAGTTGGCCCGCTGCGCCCGCCACAGCCTGGAGGCCAGCTTCGCGCCCGCGGCCCAGAAGCGGGCCTGGGTGGCCGAGCTGGACGCCTACGTGGGCTCCTCCTGATGATCATGGCTGGCTCCGGTGGCGTGCCGATCTTCGCCTACTGTGGCGGTTGCATGCACGAGCGGAGGCTGTCATGACAATCGCAGAGACCAGCATCCACCGCTGTTCCGATCCGGTGATCCTGAATCAGTGGCATGCGGTGGCCGATCTCGATGAGATCCGCCGAGGTCCGCTGAACACCCTGCTGCTGGGGGAGCCACTGTCCTGCTGGATCGACGGCAACGGCACCTTCCGGGCCCAGACCCGATCGGGCCGCGAACTTGAGGTCCGCACCGACCACGGCTTCGTCTGGACAGCTCTGGGCGAGCCGGACGGCGGCGTGTTCGCCGTCCCCGAGACCGGCGAGGACGACCGGCGCACCCTCAACGCCGTGACCGTCGGCATCGAGGTCTCCGCCCCCCGGGCGGTGGAGAACTTCCTGGACATGGCCCACTTCCCCTACGTACACACGGGAATGCTCGGCGAGGAGCCCCACACCGAGGTCGCCGAGTACCGGGTCGAGGAGCGCGACGGGGAGCTCTGGGCCTTCGACTGCGCCTTCTACCAGCCGCGCGCCGCCGCGTCCTCCTCTCAGGCGGTGCTGGCCGACTACATCTACCGGGTGCCCCATCCCTACGCCGCCATGCTCTACAAGTCGTCGCCGGCCGACGCCGAGCGGCTGGACGCCATCGGCATCTTCATCCACCCTTTGACGGACACCCGGATCCGGGCCCATCTGTTCCTCAGCGTGCTCGACGATGTGAGCACCGATCAGGAGATCCGCTGGTTCCAGCAGAACATCATCGGCCAGGACAAGCCCATCCTCGAGAACCAGTCCCCCAAGCTGCTGCCGCTCGATCCGCGGGCCGAGACACCGATCCGGGCCGACCGCTCCGCGATCGCCTACCGGCGCTGGCTCAGCCGCCTCGGCGTGACCTACGGGGTGATCCCGGCCGGAGCCGCTACCTAGGTATGTCCCTCCAGGGGACGTCCCGGTTGTAGCCGGGCTCTCTGGGCAGGCCCAGGGCGCGCTCGGCCACGTTGTTGCGCATCACCTCGTTGGTGCCCCCGCCGATCGACACCGCGTAGCGCCCCATCAACTCGTGGCGGGCCCACCGGGCCGGCTCGCCGGTGTCGGCCACCACGGCCAGGCCGCCGAGCGCCGCGGCCAAGTCACCGCTGCGCCGCTTCGACTCGGCGGCGAACAGCTTCATGATCCCCGGGTCGATCGGGGGCGGCTCGCCCCGTCGCACCGCGTTCTGGATGGTCTCGCCCATCCAGCGCTGCATCTGCTCGCGGGCCCAGGCGTCGACCAGCCGCTGGCGCACCAGAGGGTGGTGGAGGCGGCCGTGGCGCCGGGCCAACTCCGACAGCGGAGCCACGACGCTGGTGCCCTTGCGGTCGCCGATGAAGGCCGATTCGTTGAGCAGGACCGTCCGGGCCGGCGCCCAACCTCCGTTGATCTCGCCCACCGCGTTGACGACCGGTACGCGCACATCGGCGAAGAAGACCTCGTTGAAGTGGGCCGAGCCGTTCATCTGCACCAGTGGCCGGGCCTCGATCCCCGGCGAGTCCATCTTGACGAGCAGGAACGTGATACCCCGGTGCTTGGGCGCGTCGGGGTCGGTCCGCACCAGCAGGAACCCCCAATCGCAGAACTGGGCCTGCGAGTTCCACACCTTCTGCCCGTTCACCACGAATTCGTCGCCGTCGCGCTCGGCTCGCATGGCCAGCCCGGCCAGATCGCTCCCTGCGCCCGGCTCGCTGAACAGTTGGCAGAAGGCCAGCTCCCCAGACAGGAGGCCGGGCACGAAACGGAGCTTCTGCTCCTCGGTGCCGTGGCGCAGCAGCGTGGGTCCGAGCATGGCGATGGTCGCGCCGATGAACCCGGGCCACTCCTCGTAACCTGCGGCCACCTCGGCGAAGATGCGGGCCTGCCAGGGCTCGCCCCCGCCGCCGCCGTAGGCCCGGGGCCACGTGAGACCGGCCCAGCCGTGCTCGAACAGGGTGCGCTGCCAGGCCCTCCCGTTCCGGAAGGACTCCTCGGCCCGGGCCTCGTCGACATAGAGCGGGACTCTCCACAGGTCGTCGTAGGACCGGACGGTGGCGTGGCGGTCGTGCCACGCCCGCACCCTGGCCCTGAACTCGGCCTGCTCCGCGGTGTCGTCAGAGCCTCCGGTGTCTTGTTCGGAGCGGTTTCGAACCACGGGCTCCCCTCTGTTGACGCTTGGCGGACCGTTACCCTCTGCACCCGTGTCGGAGGTGCACCGCGAACGCTACGGCGTGAGCGACGACGAGGTCGATATCGAGCGGGTCCGTCTGGCCATGCTGGCCGAATTTCTCGACCCGGGAACCTTCCGGCTCCTCACTCGCGTCGGTGTCGAGCCCGGCATGCACGTGCTGGAGTTGGGCGCGGGTACCGGCAGCGTCTCGGCGTGGCTGGCCGAGCGGGTCGGCTCCGGTGGCAGGGTCATGTCGACCGACATCGACCTCCGCTTCCATGCGTCCATGCCTTCCAACGTGATTGTGCGGCAGCACGACGCGACCCGCGATCGGCTGCCGGCCGGGCACTTCCATCTGGTCCACGCGCGGGCGGTGATCCAACACCTACCCGAACGCGTCGAGGTGCTGGCCCGGCTCAACGAGGCGCTGCGGCCGGGAGGGGCCATGGTGATAGAGGACGGCGCCATGGCCGAGTTCGTCGAGCAGGCCCTTCCCGAACCCCTCGGCTCGATCCACCGCATGGTGGCCAGTGCTTCGACTTCGCCGTGGCGAGATCCCAACGCGGGAGTGCGTGTCTTGGGCTGGATGCGTGAACTGGGCCTCGAGGACCTGGACGCGATCGGCAAGGTAAGAATCATGCGTCCCCATGAGGCGAGCGGGGAATGGTGGTTCCTCGCCCTGGAGCGGACCGTGCCGCGGCTGGTTGAGGCGGGTGCAGTGGCCGAGCCGGACGCAGCCGCCGCCCTGGCGCAGATGCGGGAGCCAGGATTCGCCATGCTCGGGCCAACGTCGATAGCCACCATCGGGCGCAAGCCCGCCGTCACCTAGGAGCGTCGCCCATGAAGTTCGCCATGTTCTACGAGATTCCGGTGGCCCGGCCGTGGTCGCGCCAGAGCGAGCATCAGGCCTACCAGGAGGTGGTGGAGCAGGTCCGCCTGGGAGACCGGGTCGGGTTCCACTCGGTGTGGACGGTGGAGCACCACTTCCTCGAGGAGTTCTCGCACTGCTCCAATCCCGAGGTGCTCTACGGCCACCTCGCCGCAGTCACCGAGAACCTGCGGCTCGGCTACGGCGTGCGGCTCATGCCCAAGCCCTACAACCATCCGGTGCGCACGGCCGAGTCGGTGGCCGTGCTCGACCTGCTCTCGAACGGCCGGGTGGAGCTGGGCACCGGCCGCTCGGCCACCCGGGCCGAGCTGGAGGGCTTCGGCATCCACCCGAGCGAGACCCGGGCCATGTGGCGCGAGGCCCTGGAGATGACCGTGGCCGCGATGACCAGCGACGAGCTGGAATGGGACGGCCACTACTGGCAGATGCCGCCGCGCAGGGTGCTGCCCAAGCCGCTGCAGTCGCCGCACCCCCCGCTGTGGGCCGCCACCAGCTCCGACGGCGGGCACCGCATGATCGGCGAGGCCGGCCTGGGGCTGCTGTCGTTCTCGGTGGGCACGCCCCCCGAGGAGCTGGCCCGGCGCATCGCCATCTACCGTGACGGCATCGCCGCATGCACCGACCCGATCGGGCGGTTCGTGAACGACCAGGCCGCCACCTTCACCATGGTCAATGTGGCGCCGACGGTGGCCGAGGCGGTCGAGGTGGCCGCCGAATCGTTCGAGTGGTACCCCAAGACGGGAGCACGGCTCATCGGATCGGTGGCCCAGTGGCTGCGGGAGATGGAGGACGAGCTGGGCACCTACGACTATCTGGGCCGGACCGCGGACCACGTCGAGGACGGCTCCATCGAGCACCTCACCATGGACTACTTGATGGAGACCAACGCCTGCGTGTGCGGCGATCCCGACCGGGCCGTCGAGATGTTCCGGGCCTATGAGGCCACCGGCTGCGACATGGTGTTCTGCCTGTTCAATCCGTACAAGGTGCCGCACGACAAGGTGATGCAGACCATCGAGCTGATCGGCACGAAGGTGATCCCGGAGTTGGGGTGACGCTCGAACCGGCCGCTGACGGGGTTCTTCGATCTCGACGGGGCATAATCGAGGCGAGACGTCATCGATAAGGGGGACCTGCGATGAGCGAGGCCTACATCATCGACGCGGTGCGCACGCCGACGGGCCGGCGCGGCGGCGGTTTGTCCGAGGTGCATCCCGCCGACCTCGGGGCGGCCGCCATCAAGGCGCTGCTGCGCCGCACCGGCGTCGACCCCATGGCCGTCGAGGACGTGATCTTCGGCAATCTCGACAACGTGGGCCCCAACGCGGGTGACATCGCTCGCACCTGCTGGCTGGCCGCGGGCCTGCCCGAGGCCGTTCCCGGCGTCACGGTGGACCGCCAGTGCGGCTCGGGCCAGCAGGCGGTCAGCTTCGCGGCCATGGGCGTCATGGCCGGGGTGAACGACCTGGTCGTGGCGGGCGGTGTGCAGAACATGTCGATGGTGCCCATCGGAACCGCGCTGATCGCGGCCGAGGCGCTGGGCCACGCCGATCCGTTCACTGGCTCGCAGGGGTGGGTGCAGCGCTACGGCACCCAGGAGGTGTCGCAGTTCCGGGGCGCCGAGATGATCGCCGAGAAGTGGGACTTCAGCCGGGCCGACATGGAGGCCTACGCGCTGGAGAGCCACCGCCGGGCCATCCAGGCCATCGACGAGGGGCGGTTCACCGCCGAGATCGAGCCGGTCGCCGGGGTGACCATCGACGAGGGCCCCCGCCGCGACACCTCCCTGGAGAGGATGCAGTCGCTGCCGCCGCTCACCGAGGGCGGGCGGCTCACCGCGGCGGTCTCCAGCCAGATCAGCGATGGGGCGGCCGCGCTTCTGGTGGCCTCCGAGAAGGCGGTGGAGCAGCACGAACTGAAGCCCAGAGCCCGCATCCATCACATGTCGGTGAGGGGCGACGACCCGATCTACATGCTGACCGGCCCCATCCCGGCCACCGCCTACGCGCTGGAGCGCACCGGCATGGCCATCGACGACTTCGACCTGTTCGAGTGCAACGAGGCGTTCGCGCCGGTGCCGATGGCCTGGATGCACGAGCACGACATCCCCCACTCCAAGGTCAACGTCAACGGCGGCGCCATCGCGCTCGGACATCCGCTGGGCTGCACCGGCGCCAAGCTGATGACCACCATGCTGCACGAACTGGAGCGCACCGGCGGACGCTGGGGCCTGCAGACGATGTGCGAGGGCGGCGGCCAGGCCAACGTCACCATCATCGAGCGCCTGTGAGCGACCTCGATCCCGGGACGCAGGGCCGCTCCGGGGTGAGCGGCCTGGCGCAGGACAAGGTGGTGCTGGTCACCGGTGCGGCCGGCGGCATCGGCCGGGCCGCGGCCCAGCAATTCGCCGCGCAGGGCGCGGCCCACGTCGTTGTGGCCGACGTCGACGCCGAGGGGGCGCTCGCCACGGCCGCCGCCATCAGCGGGGCCTCGCAGGAACCTGCAGGCGCCTCGCCTGTGGCCGTCGACGTGACCGACGAGGCCGCCGTCAGCTCGATGGTGGACGGGATCGTGGCGCGACACGGCCGTCTCGACATCGCCTTCAACAATGCCGGGATCGCCGACATGATGTCGGAGTTCGACCAGCTCGAGCTGGCCCGGTGGGACCGCATGATCTCGGTCAACTTGACCAGTGTGTTCCTGTGCATGAAGCACGAACTGCGCCACATGGCCGCTCAGGGCGGCGGCGCCATCGTCAACACCTCGTCGGGAGCGGGGGTCGTGGCGGCTCCGGGCCAGCCCCACTACACGGCGGCCAAGCACGGAGTGGTCGGGCTGACCAAGGCGGCCGCGCAGGAGTACGCCCGCCGGGGAATCAGGGTCAACGCCGTGCTGCCTGGCTCGACCGACACGCCGATGATCCGGCGCTTCATCGGCGACAACGCCGAGATCGCCAAGATGATCGCGGCCACCAACATCGGTGGCCGGATGCTCACGCCGGACGAGGTGGCCGAGACGGCTGTGTGGCTGGCATCCGACGCGGCCAGCATGGTCAACGGCCAGTCGCTGATCGTCGACGGCGGCGGACTGGTCCGCTGAGGGGGAGCGCCTTACCCGCAGCCCGCGTCAGGGCAGAGTCAGGCCAGAAAGACGTCAGGTAAGGGCGACGTCGACGCGGCTCGACGCCTCGTCCTCGGTCACATTGAGCGCGAACGACAGCTCCGAGACCAGTACGCTGCGAGCCGTGTTGTAGAGCGTCTTCTCGCCGGCGGAGAGCCCCTTGGCCCGCTCCCGCAGGGCCAGGTTGCGCACTACCTCGGCCACCTGGTACACGTCGCCCGACTTGAGCTTCTCCTGGTGGTTCTTGTAGCGCCGCGACCAGTTGGCGGGCTCTCTCACATCACGGCGGGCCAGTACCTCGAAGAGGTCGTCCACGTCCTCGGTGCTGATGGGCCAGCGCATCCCGACGTCCTCGGCCCGGTCGGCGGGCACGGCCACGGTCATCTCGCCGTGGGTCATGCGCAGCACGAGATAGTCCTGCTCCTCGCCGAAGGCGGTGCGCTTCTCCAGCCTCACAATCTCAGCGGCACCGTGATGCGGGTACACAACCCGATCACCGACCTTGAAGCTCACTCTGTGGATTCTACCGCCGGCTCGCCCGTGATTCCGCTCTTGTTCGCTTTGCTCACGGGCCGCTCGGGCCACGGCCTCGCCCGTATGGACGGGGTTCGCCCGCCGACCCGCTCGGCCTCTCTAGCGCGGCTCGACTGTCGTACCCAGGAAGGCGAGGGCGGAGGCGGTCCTCCGGGCGGAGTCCTGGAGCAACGCCGGATCGCGACCTGTGTCTCTCAGCACGTCGACGATCTCGAAGTTGGAGCGATCCACCCAGGTGGGGGTGTGAGCGATCTCGGTGACCGACCACCGGCCGGTGGCCTCGTCCTCGGTCACCGTTAGATGGACGATCACGCCGTCCTCGGTGGGCAGCGGGCATTCGGCGCAGGTTTCCGGGGACTGGTTCGACAGGAAGTTCCCCAACCCGTAGACGATGAACTCTCCGCCGATCTCGACTACCGGCTGCACCATGTGGGCGTGGTGGCCGAGGATCAGGTCGATGTCGGGGGAGGCCAGCAGTCGAGGTCCGAGACCGACCTGCAGCTCGTCGAGTTCGGCGGAGTAGTTGGTGCCCCAGTGCAGCGACAGCACCACGAATTCCGCGCCCGCGGACCGTGCCCGCCGGGCCTCGTCGAGGATGGTCGCCTCGTCGATGACGTTGGACAGGTATGGCTCATCGGGATCGAGTCTTCTGTTGGTGAAGCCGTAGGTGTAGGAGAGGTGCGCGACGGTGGCCTCGCCCGCGGTGAGCAGCGTGACCTCGTCGCGGGCCTCTGGCGAGAGCGCCATGCCGGCGTGGGCGACCTGGACCCGATCAAGGCCGCCGATGGTGCCCACGATTCCCTCGCGCCCGGCGTCGTTGGCATGGTTGGAGGCGAGAGAGCAGGTGTCGTAGCCGGCGTAGGCGATCGCGTCGGCCAACTCTCTGGGCACCAGGAACGCGGGGAAATAGGAGAGGCTGGCGTTGTTGGGCGACATCGGGCTCTCCACGTGGCATACGGCCAGGTCCGCTTGGCTGAGGATCGGAGCGACGCTGTCGAACATCGACGTGAAGTCCCAGCCGTCGGACGTGCGGGCCGCGTCGGCAACCGACTCGTGGATGAGTAGGTCGCCGGTGGCCGCGATCGTGAAGGAGGACGGCCCGTCGTCCACCGCCGCGGTGACGGCGGGTTCCTCGGCGGCTACCGGTGGGCTTGCGGGCGGGGTGGTTGCCGTCTCGGTTCTTGCGGGCTCTGGCCGCGCAGCCGTGTCGGAGCCGTCGTTGTCGAATGCGATCGATGCTGCCGCGCCGGCCACGAGCAGGACGAACAGCACCCAGGCCACTGCCCGCTCCAACGGCGATCGCGGCTCCATGACTACGGGCTCCCGCTCTTGTTCGCTTCGCTCACGGGCCGCTCGGGCCACGGCCTCGCTCGGTGCCTCGCGTGCTTCCTCATGGTTCGCTCTCCATCCGCTCGGCCTCTGGGCCCTCAGGCCGTGCCGATGTCGGACCGCAGGCCCCGGCCTGCGGGCTGAACCGCGGTGAAGCCGTCGGGTGATCGGGCCACCCGGCCTTCGACCACCACCCATTGGATGCCTGCGGACTCCTGAGCGGGGTCGGCGATCGTGGACCGGTCGGTGACGGTGGCCGGATCGAACACGGTGATGTCGGCGTCGGCGCCGATGCCGAGCCGGCCCTTGCGCAGCAGATCCGGGCAGCGCCCCTCGAGCAGGCGGGCTGGCTGGATCGTCATCTTGGCGAGTGCGGTGGGGAGGTCGAGAACCTGCCGCTCGCGTACGTAGTGCCCGAGCACCCGGCTGAAGCATCCGGTCGACCGGGGGTGGTTGTTGTGGGACTGCTCGAGGATGGCGTCGCTGCCGACCATCACGAAGTCGGCCTGAAGTGGCAGGTCCACGTCCTCGGGCGACATGGCGAAGGCAGCCGTGAGGCTGTTGGCCGCGTAGGCGTCGGCGAAGGTCTGTTCGGTCAGGCGCTCCGACGTTCCCGCCACCTGCAGATCGCCGTAGCCGATGCCGTACTTCTCCTGCCAGTCCTGGTAGCGAGCCGACTTGAGGTAGGTGGCCCAGAAGGTGTACGGGTAGGTGCAGGCCGTCATGGACAGCCCTTCGTCGATGGCGTCACCGATGCGTCCGAGCGCCTCGGCCATCACCCCGGTGCCGCCCGTCGAGTTGATGTGCTCGACGTGGACATGGGCCCCGGTCTCGCGGGCAGCGGAGACGAGCTCGCTGATGGCCTGGAGGTTGGTGCCGGGCGGGAGGTTGTCGGAGTATCGGGCGTGCACGCACAGGGGAACGCCGTGCTCCGCGGCGACCGCGGCGTGGGCCAGCAGCGCGTCGGCGCTGGTGCCGGGGGTGTACTCGGGCTGCATGTGCAGCCCGATGAACCCGTTGCGCAGGTCGGAGCGGGCGTCATCGAGCATGGCCTCGAGCGTGCTGCCCGACGCGGTGTCGTGGGGCTCAAGTCCGTGCACCTGCCGGACGAAAGCGTGGTCGGAGGCCCCACCGAAGTGGATCGGCGAGCTGCCGTCGGGATGGGCCGAGAACCAGTTGTCGGCGCGGTTGTCGAGGCCGTGCATCCCGAGGTTGGTTGTCACGCCGTCGGCCAGCTTGAACCACTCGCCGTAACCGTTGGGGCTGTACGACAGGATGTCGATGAAGCCGGGCGACACCACTAGGCCGGTTGCGTCGATCGTGGTGGCTGCCTGCAGGGGTGGAGCGTCCGGATCTGCCGAGATGGCCGCGACGGTCGAGCCGCTGATGCCGATGCTGGCTACGAAGTCGAATCCCGAGGCGGGGTCGATGACACGGCCGCCGACGATGGCCAGGTCGAACGGCTGATCAGTCCCCTGTGCCGCCGACTCGTCCAGGACCGGCACCGGCGGCGGCTCGGTCGGCGCCGCCGGTTCGGAGACGACCGTTGCCGGTGCCGAGGCAGTCGGAGCATCGGCCGCTTCGACCGGTGCGGCCGTCTGCTGCGGCTGCTGCTCGGGAGCGGGAGCCTCGCCGGATCCCAGCCGGCGGAGCACGGCAACGTTGGTTGCCCCGAAACCCAGCGCTATGAGCAGGCGGCGGCGGGCGATGGATCCGCCGCTCGGTTTCGGCCCACTCACGACGAGCCAGCATAACGGCGCGCCCTAAGCCCGAATGTGCCCCCGGCGCCTGCGCAGGCCCGGTCCGTTCACCTCACCCAGCGCTAGGTGGAGATCGCTGGCCAAGCCTCGGTCGAGGCGTCCGCACAGCCAGTCCAGGGTGCTGGGGGGATCGGGGACCCGGCTGAGCACCCAGCGGGCGAACGATCCGTCGTCGAGCCACTCAGCGATGTCCGGGGTGAGGCCGGGGAGGATCGCCGGCGCGGCAACAGGTTGATCGACGACCCTGAGACGCAGGGACGACCATGTGTTCCGCTCACCGAAGTCCTGCCGCAGATGGAGCGTCATGCCGGGCGTCAGTGGCTCGGCCGAGCCATTGAGCGGATAGAGCCGCGAGAGGCTGTCCCAACTCAGCGGGCGCCGGGTGCACACCCCGCCGCGCCGGCCGAGCAGCCTCGACACCCGGTGCAGGAACACGCCGTCCGGGAACCACACCGCAGGGGAGGGGCACGGCGGCGTGCCGTGACCCAGGGCGCGGAGGCCCGCGTCGAGCAGGGTTCCCGCCACCGCGGTGAGCGTCTCCGCGCCGCGGCCGGGCTGCTCGCGGAACAGCGCCGAGGAGTTGTGGTGCCGATCGAGCGACCACGCCAGCACGCCGCTGCGGCGGCAGCCGTCGGGCCACAGCGTCTCGCACTGCGTAGTGGCCGCCACCGCCACGGTCTCCGGTGGGCATCTCAGACCGATCATGGCCATCACACCGCTGGAGGGAGGATCGACTGTGGTGGTCGCTCCGGTGGCCGCGGCCATCACCGCGCCCCCGGCCGGCAGGTCCAGGGCATGGGATGCGAGATCCAACAGCCGCGGATCTTGGCGCGTTCCGCACGCCTGGGCGCTGCCTGCCGCCAGCATCGAGCCTGCGGGGTCCTTGCGCTCCACGACGAGGCCGTCGTCGAGCCTGGAGAAGAAGGGGAGGAACCGATGACCGGTATGCATGGGACAGGGCCTTTCGCCTTGCGGAGTGCAGGCGGCCCGCTGCCCCGGGCTGCGAGGAGAGCGCTCAGCGCTCGCCGCGATTATGGAGCGCGGCTGTGACACCGCTCCTGGATGCGCGTCGGCGGTGCGCCGCGGCGGCGCCGATGCCGTTGGCCTTCGTCAGGAGGAGTGTGTCGCGATCAGATCGTCGACCGAGCTCCAGCCGTCGAACAGCACATGCACGCCCGGATGCTGCACCACCGAGCGGTTCCACGGCTGCGGCAGCACCCACACCGGCTTCTCGGCCTCCACCAGGCGCTGCACGCGCCGAGGCGCGTCGTCCACCCAGACATCGGCATCGAGCCCTACCGGGTCCTCGGTGAACACGATGTCGTCGTCGCCTATGCCCAGATGCGGCTGACCGGCGAACCACTGGCGGGCGATGTCGCGGGTCGTGTCCTGGTCGTCGGGATTGTCGCCGACCATGTGGTCGCGCCGGGTCACGGCCAAGACCCTGAAACCGGCCGATTGCAGCCTGGCTATCCCGGCCTCTGCGCCTTCGACGAGCTTGAGCCGCCCCGACATCGGAGACAGCAGGAAGTCGCGGATCGTGCCGGCCGGGTCGTCAACGCCCCATTCGGAGAGATCCCAGGAGACGTTCAGGGCCAGCTGCCGATCGGCGACCGCATGCCGGGCGGCTACATGGGCTCTCAAGCCCTTCACCCAGTTGGCGATGACTCCGTCCATGGTCAGGGCCACGGTCGGGGAGCTTGAGTTAGAGGATGCAGATGATGGCGGCGTCATGTGGTGGCAGTGTAACGATCCAAGCTCTGGCTCCATGCCTGCAGTCCTGTCTTGAGGAGCATCCCGTCCAATGAGTTCCTGTATTTGATCGACTATATGATGCTGTCCGAACTGTCGGATGGAGATCCAATGTCTGAACCCTCGGGCGAACTGTCAGGACATCGGATCATCGCGGATGCGATCGGTGCCGCCGGGGTCGGCGCAGTGTTCACGGTCGCGGGCGGGCACTTCCTGCCGACCTATCACGAGATGGGCCGTTCCTCCGCTGCCGCGGTGATCCCGGCTCGTCACGAGCAGGGGGCCGGGTACATGGCATCCGGCTACGCGCTGGCTAAAGGCGAGCCCGGCGTCGTCCTGTCCGGCGCCCCCGGACCGGGAGCCACGAACCTGGTCACGCCGGTCGCCAACGCCCAGGCCGACTCCATCCCGTTGCTGGTTCTCAGCGCCCAGGTCGACCGGCGGTACGTCCACCGCAACATCCTGCAGCACTGCGACAACGTCGGGCTCTTCGCGCCGTTCTGCAAGAGCTCCGTTCAGGCCGCCTCGCTCGACGAGGTTCCCAACCTCATTGCCACCGGGCTGCAGCTCGCCGCGTCCGGGCGGCCTGGACCGGTGCACATCGCCCTGCCCCAGAACCTCCAAGCCGACACCGCGAGGCCCGCCGGACCGCTGGCACCGGTGGCCGATGCAACATCCGCTCCTGCCGAGTCGACCGTGAGAGAGCTCGTCGAGCGCCTCGAGAGAGCGCGGCGGCCGGCGGTACTAGCGGGTCACGGCGTACTCAGAAGCGGCGGCACTGAAGCTCTCCTTGAGCTGTGCGAGCGGCTGGGCGCGCCGGTGGCAACGAGCCGGTCCGGCATAGGCAGCATCTCCACCGCTCACCCGCGCAGCGTCGGGATGTTGGGCTTCTACGGCACCGACACCGCCCGTGACGCCATCGGCGCGGCCGACCTGGTGCTCATCGCCGGGTGCGCGCTCGGTGAGCAGACGACTTTCGGATGGAGGTCGGACCTTTTCGCCGACGGGGCGCAGCTGGTTCAGATCGACGCGGACTCCTCGCAGCTCAACCGGGTCTACCGGGTCGACCAGGGGATCGTCGGCAGCGCGGGAGCGGTTCTGGCCGCCGCCTCCTCTAGCGTCGCCCAGCGCGAGCCGTGGTTCACCCGCAGGCCGCCTCGCACGCCGCCGCAGAACGATCCCGCCCGGGGACTCAGCGCAGCCTCCGTGATCGCCGCGCTGAACAGGGCCATGCCCGACGGAACCGTGGTGTCGGCCGACATCGGCAACCACCGGCTGTGGGTGTGCGAGCAGCTCGACGTGAGCCGGCCCGAGGGTCTGCTCCAATCCTGCGAATTCGATGCCATGGGCTTCAGCCTCCCGGCTGCCATCGGCGCCGCGGTGGCCCTACCCGGCACGCCGGCGGTGGCCATCGCCGGGGACGGGGGCTTCGTGCACACAATGGGCGAACTCATCGTGGCCCAGGACCTGGGGCTGCCGCTGGTGGCGGTCGTGTTCGTCGACGGTGCCCTCGGCATCCTGCGCCACCAGGCCGAGGCGATGTACGGCGAGGACCACTTCGTGCGGCTCGGGCCTATCGACTTCGCCGCGGTCGCACAAGCCTTCGGCGTTGCGTCCCGCGCCGTCAGCGACGAGACCGACCTCGAAGGGGCTCTCGAGTGGGCCCTCTCGCTGGGCGGGCCGGCGCTGCTCGCCGTCACCATCGATCCCGAAGAGGTGTTCCCGCCCCTGCGCAGCAAGATCGAGCAGCGCAAGATCGACCTGATGGGCCGGTAGGACCTGTGAACCAGATACGCAAGATCCATGTCGCCACCGAGGAGATCCGCCTGGAGGGCGGGCGTGCAGTCGAGCCGCCCCTGACGACGGTGATCGTTGCCGCGGTGATGCCCAATCCATGGGCCGGGCGCCCCTTCGTCGAGGATCTGCATCCGGACATCGTCGGATTCGCCCATGACCTCGGTGCGCTCCTGGCCGGTCGCCTCGTGGACGCCCTCGGTGCGCCTGACGCGGTCGAGGCCTACGGCAAGTCCTCGGTAGTGGGAGTCGACGGCGAGATCGAGCACGCCAACGCCATGGTCCACACGCTCATGTTCGGTGATCCGATCCGTACCCGGGTCGATGCGTCCAGCACGTTGGTGTTCACCAACACCCGCGGAGGCCCGGGCGCGCCGATCATCGTGCCCATGGTCCACAAGGACGAGATGCTGAGGCGGTCCCACTACCACACCGCCCAGACCGCGATCGCCGACGCTCCCCGCGCCGACGAAGTGATCGTGGCGATCGCCGGCGCCAGCCGCAGCCGGCCCTTCCCACGGATAGGGGACCGGGACCTAGACCGGGCCCCGGCCTGAGCCGGACGGCCAAGAGCGGGAAACACTCCCGCCCGGACGCGACGGACTTGCGTCTACCCGCGCACCCTCTCAGGCGGTCTTCTGCTCGACCTCGATGTCGGCCATCGCGAACGCCTCGGCGAGTGCCCCGATGGCGTGGGCCCGATGCTTCTGGCTCTCGTCGATGAACGTCTCGACATCCCCGTCGGCGACGGCCTGCATCATCCGCTGATGCTGGTCGTGCACGAGTTGGCGATTCTCGGGCGACATCAGGTAGCGCAGGCGGTAGCGGTCCGAGGAGTCCCACAGGATCCGCAGGACTCGCACCATCTGGGGCATCTCCGCCGCTTCGAACAGGGTGAAGTGGAACCGCCGGTTCACTGCGGTCAGGGAGATGACGTCGTCCTGCACCTCGTCCATCTCGTGGACGATCTCACGCAGGCGGGCCACGGTGTCGCCCCGCAGCCGCGGGATGGCTCGGCGCACGGCCTCGGTCTCAAGGAGCTCCCGGATCCGGTATATCTCGACGAGGTCGTCCACATCGAGGGTCGCCACCACGTAGCCCCGGTGGGGCCGGTAGTGAACGTGGCCCTCGCCTTCCAGGATCCGCAGCGCTTCTCGCACGGGCACCGCCGACACGCCGAGCTCGTCGCCCAATGCGTCCGGGCGTATGGACACGCCGGGAGCGAGCCGGCCGTCGAGGAGCTGCTCGCGCATTTCCGCCAGAACAGCCTCCTGCGCGGTCTTGGGCCTCTCGAACGAACTCACAGTTCCCCATCATGCCACGAACGCGCGGACTTGACATCCGATTGATGATTTCCTATAGAGTTTGCCAGTCTCAATATCGGAGGGAGACCATCATGAGCGAGACGACGAATCGGACAAGGTGGCTGCGCTGGCTGGCGGTGCCTTTGGCCGCGGCCCTGCTGTTCACAGCGTGCGGCGACGACGAGGAGCCTGCAGCCCCGGCTCCCGCGGCGGAGCCCGAGCCCGCGGCGGATCCCGAGCCGGAGCCCGAGCCCGCGGCGGAGCCTGAGCCCGCGGCGGATCCCGAGCCCGAGCCCGCGGCGGAGCCTGAGCCCGAGCCGGAGCCTGAGCCTGAGCCCGCGGCTCCGCCCGAGCCGATCGACATCCGGCTGGTCACCTGGGGTGGCGGCAAGTTCATCGACTTCATCGACCTGTATGTGGCCGAGGAGAACGGCTACTTCGCCGAGGCCGGTGTCACCCTCGAGCAGCTCCCCGGCGCGGGTGCAGGCGACGCCGTCCGCCAGCTGGTGGCCGGCAACGCCGACATCGCCATGGCCGACGCACTGTCGGGCTTCTTCGCCACCATCGCGGGCGCGGACCTCGAGGGCATCTACTGCCCGTACACGCAGAACTGGATGACCATGCTGGTCAATACCGGAGCCGGCATCGAGAGCCCGGAGGATCTCCGGGGCAAGACGGTCGCCGTCACATCCCAGGCCTCCACCAGCAAGTGGTACGCGGCTCTGCTGCTCGCCGACAACGGCATCACCGAAGAGGACGTGACCTTCGCGGCCACCGGGATCGCCTTCGGAGAGGCTCTGCTCGGTGGCCAGGCCCAGGCCGCGTCGACATGGGGCTCGATCAACTGGGCCCTCCTCGAGGCCGGCGGCATCCCCGACGATCAGGTCGGTGACTACGAGATCTGGCAGTACACCCAGGTGCCCGGACCCAACGACGTGTACTTCGCCAACCGGAGCTGGGTCGACGAGAACACCGACGGCGTAGCACGGTTCATCGACGCTCTGGAGAAGGCCAAGGTATGGATTCAGGAGAACCCCGAGGCTGCGGCTGAGATCGGCTCCCGCTACGCGGTCGGTGCCGACAACATGGACCGCAACCTGGCGGTGATCGACTACCGCATCCAGATGCAGAGCGAGGGCCCCGGCGTCGCCGAGAACGGCATGGGCTGGTGCGATGTGGCCACCATCCAGGACGTGGCCGACCAGGCCACCGAGCTCGGGATCCTGCCCGACGCAGCCGACGCCTCGGCGGTGATCTCCAACCGGTTCATCAACTAGATCGACAACTAGCCTGAACCCGGCGGGCACCCCCAGCCCGCCGGGTTCAGGGGCACACCGTGAACGACCAGACCGGAGAACTCCCGGGACGCGGCCACATCGAGATCGACGGCCTCACCAAGACCTTCGCGTCCGACGCGGGCGACATCACGGCCATCGAGGGCATCGACTTCGACATAGCGCCCCGCGAGTTCGTCGGCATCGTCGGGCCCAGCGGCTGCGGCAAGAGCACGCTGCTGCGATGCGTGGGCGGCCTCATCGCGCCCTCCACCGGCCAGGTGCGCATCGGCGGCGAGGTCGTCACCGCCCCCGACCGGCGCATCGGCTACGTCTTCCAGAAGGCGGTGCTGCTGCCGTGGCGCAGGGTCCTCGACAATGTGATGCTGCCGTTCGAGGTGATGCGCCGGCCCACCGACGCCGACCGGCGCAAGGCGCACGAAGTGCTGGAGATGGTGGGCCTCTCGGAGTACCTGCAGCACCGGCCGGGCGAGCTGTCGGGAGGCATGCAGCAGCGGGTGTCGGTGGCCCGGGCCCTGGCGGTGGAGCCCTCCATCCTGTTGATGGACGAGCCCTTCGGAGCGCTAGACGCCCAAACCCGAGATCTCATGAACCTGGAGCTTCTCCGCATCTGGCAGGAGTCCCAGACCACGGTGGTATTCGTGACCCACGACATCGGCGAGGCGCTGTTCCTGTCCGACCGGGTGATGGTCATGTCGGCCCGCCCGGGAGGCGTGCAGGACGTGATCGACGTGGACCTGGAGCGGCCCCGCACGTTCGAGCAGGTCGAGGCGGACGAGAGGTTCTGGTTGCTGCGCCAGCGGATCCGGGAGCAGCTCGAATGAGCCCGGAGGGCGCCCCGTGAGGCGCTTCCTGCGAGCGGCACGCTCGGAGAAGTGGCTCGGTCGCATGCTCGTAGTGGTGTCGGCCGCCGTGCTGGTCGTGGTGTGGCACCTGTGGGCCAGGACCAACTCGCCGCTGATCCTCCCCGAGCCGGGTCCGGTGCTCGACCGCCTGATCGACTACGTGACCTCGGGCCGGGCCAACCCGCACATCTGGATCACCGTCCAGGAGATCGTGCTCGGGTTCGCGCTGGGCGGGGTCGCCGGGATCGGGCTGGGCACGCTGGCCTCGGAGTTCGGCATCGCCCGGCGGGTGATCATGCCCTATGTCATCGTCACCCAGGCCCTGCCCAAGTTCGCGCTCGCTCCCATCCTGGTCATCTGGTTCGGGTTCGGGATGACGCCCAAGGTGATCATCGCGGCGCTGATCGCCTTCTTCCCGCTGCTGGAGAACACGTATCTTGGCCTCACGACCGCGCCGGCAGAGATGCTGGAGCTGTTCCGTGCGCTGCGAGCCTCCCGCTGGACGACGCTCACCAAGTGCAAGGCCCTCCACGCCGTTCCCGCCGTGTTCAGCGGTCTGCGCGTCGCGCTGATGCTGGCGCTGGTGGGCGCAGTGGTGGCCGAGTACGTGGGGGCCAACAAGGGCCTGGGCGCCCTGATCATCGTGTCGCAGGGCACTCTCGACACCGAGTTGATGTTCGTGGCGTTCGTGCAGCTCACCGTTCTCGGTCTCCTCCTCGACCAGGCCCACGGCCTGGTGTACCGGCTCGTGATGCGGCGCTTGTACGGCTCGGTCGGTGCAGAGACGCGGGCCGCGGGTCTGTCGGTATGACGGACGCGAGTGACCCCGCACCTCCGGAAGGCCGGACCGGTTGATGGACTTCGGTTGGCGGGTGCCGTCATACGCCGGGCCTGAGACCTCCGCTGCATCGGCGCGGAGGCTGGTGCCGTACTTCGCCAAGGCGGAGGAGGCCGGGTTCTCGGCTCTGTGGGTGATCGACCACCTGCTGGTCGCCCCCAACGTGTACTCGGTGGCCTGGCAGGACCCGATGATCACGCTGGCGGTGGCCGCGGGAGCCACCGAGCGGATCCGCCTGGGCACGGCCATCCTGTGCGCGCCGTTCCGCCACCCCACCATCATCGCCAAGGAGGTCGCCAGCCTCGACAGCCTCTCGGGTGGGGGTCGAGTGATCCTCGGGATCGGCACCGGCCACGACGACATGGAGTTCGCGTCGGTCGGGGTGTCGCGGCGTGAGCGCGGGCGGCGCACCGACGAG
This sequence comes from Acidimicrobiales bacterium, assembly GCA_965117015.1. Taxonomy (GTDB): domain Bacteria; phylum Actinomycetota; class Acidimicrobiia; order Acidimicrobiales; family Aldehydirespiratoraceae; genus Aldehydirespirator. The sequence goes on along the minus strand of OZ220747.1, from coordinate 3,436,257 downwards.
GCCCTCGAGCTCATCCGGCTGCTGCTCAGCACCGACGAGGTCAGCTTCAGCGGCTCGTACTACAGCGTTGCCGACGGGACAACCCTGTACCCGCGGCCCAGCCAACCGGTCCCGGTCTGGATAGGCGGCGGCTCCCAGGTGCATGTGGTCGACAACGTCGACACACCGAACATGGCCCCGGCCGTGCTGGCCCGCATCGGTCGTCACGATGGCTGGATCTGCCGGTCGAGCGGCACCAGCCCCCAGATCGTCGCCGACGACATCGCGTCGGTGCGCGACTACCTGGGCGCCAGACGGGATATGAGCACCTTCACGATGTCCCACGCCCAGTGGCTGCACATCGTCGACTCAGCAGACAGGGACAAGGTGATCGCCGAGCAGCTCGACGCCTACCGCACCGTCATGGATATCAAACGCTCCGACAAGGACCTACAGAACGCCTACCTGTTCGGCACCATCGACGAGATGACCGACCGCATACGGGCCCTGTCGGGTGCCGGGATCGACCACCTCATCATCAACCCGCTGACCGACGACTCCGCTCAGATCGACCTGTTCGTGAACAGGATCATGGCCAACCTCTAGCCGGCCCGACCTCTGAGCAGCCGCCGGGCGGGCGACGCCCGGCTCCAACGCCACGACCCCCGGAGACCAACAATGCAACTCGTACTGCACAACATCGGCGAGGTTCTCACCGGCGTGCTCGACGAGCCCACGCTGGAGGCGGACACCATCGTCGTCGATGACGGCCGCATAGTGTCGTTCGACTCCGGCGCGGCCACCACCGCCGACACCGTCATCGACTGCAAGGGCATGACGGTCGCCCCGGGCCTCGTCGACACCCATATGCATCCCACTCTCGGCGACTACGCGCCCAAACAGCAGTCGGTCGGGTACCTGGAGCGCATGATGCACGGCGCGGTCACCCGGGCCATCTCGGCGGGGGAGGTCCATGCCCCGGGCCGGTCGGGAGCCGAGTCGGCGCTCGGTATCGCGCTAGGGGCGTTCCACTCCTTCGAGCACCACCGTCCCGCGGGCATCAAGGTGCACGGGGGAGCGATGCTGCTGGAGAAGGACACCGACTTCTCCCACATCGACCGGGCCTACGAAGCGGGTATGAGGATCATCGGCGAGATCGGCGTCGGCTCGCTCAAGGACCCGGTGCGCGCCGGGGAACTGTCGATGCACGCCCGCCGGCTCGGGATGACGGTCCACATGCACTGCGGCTGCACCTCCGACCGGGGTCCCGGAGGCGACGAGCATCCCTACTTCTCAGCCGAGGACGTCCTCACCGCGGTCCCGTCCATCGCGTCGCACGCCAACACGTTCGCCTCCCTGTCCGACAACGACATCGACATGCTCTGCAGCTCCGGCGGTCCGCCGTTCGTCGAGGTTGTGCAGGCCGGCGGCACCAAGCCGATGCTGCGAGTGGTTGAGGGGCTCGCCGACCGGGGTGAACTCGATCGGCTGCTGATCGGCACTGACACGCCCACCGGCTACGGCGTCACGTCGCTGGGCATCCTCAAGACCATCGGCGACATCTGCTCGCTGGCCGGAGTCGCACCGGCGACGGCGTGGGCCGTCGCGTCGGGCCAGGCTGCCAGGGCCTTCGGCTCCGACGGCAACGTGATCGCTCCGGGTGCTGTGGCCGACATCGTGGTGATGGACACATCCCTGGGCTCGGTGTGCGACACGGCGGTCGAGGCCATCGGTGCTGGGGAATTCCCCGGCGTGGCCGTGGTGATCACCGACGGCGTGGTCCGGGTGCGGGGCTCGCTGTGCACCCTGCGATCACGCCGGGTAGCCGACATCGAGAACTGATTGGTGTATCCCTAGCTGGAGCCGTCGCCGCGGACCGCTCCGGTGGCGAGCAGGGCTTCGATCTCGGCCTGGCTGCGGCCCAGGGAGCGCAGGATCTCGTGGCTGTGCTGCCCGAGGCGGGGCGCCATGCCTTGCGGGGCCCAGGCGGTAGCTGAGAAGTCGACCGGGGTGGACACCATCGTCGACGTACTCGCCCCGTCGGGCACTTCCACCAAACCGCCGGCCGCCGCGAACTGGGGGTCGGCCAGCAGGTCGTCGGGCGACTGGATGGGCGCCCAGAACAACTCGGGCTCGGCGTCGAAGATCTCGGCCCATTCGTCGAGAGACTTGGTGGCGAAGATCTCGTCGAGCTCGACGACGAGACTGGCTGCGTTGTGGCGGCGTCCTCGGGCTGTTGCGTAGCGCTCGTCCTGGAGCCAGTCCGGCCGCGCGACCGCCCGAGTGAGCGGCGCCCAGTGACGGTCCGGCTCGAGACCCACGAGCCAGAACCGGCGGCCATCGCCGGCGGTGTAGTTGTTCATGGCCGGGTTGCCCATGTTGTCGCGCCGTCCGATCTGCAGTGTGAGGCCCCACCCCAGTGTCACCGACAGGTCGAAGCTGATGGTGTAGGCGCCCTGCCGCAACAGCGAGGTGCTGACCACCTGGCCCTCGCCGGTGCGCTCTCGGGCCAGCAGGGCCGCGCAGACTCCGGCCGCGGTGGCAAGCCCGGTGCTGTGGTCGCCCATGCCGCCCCGCTGGAACGGCGGATCCCCGCCCTCGACGGTGAGCAGGTGGGCGATGCCCGAGCGGGCCCAGAACCCGGCGACGTCGAAGGCGCCGCTGCCGGCCTCGGCGCCCTCCATCCCGTAGCCGGTGATGGCGGCGTAGACGAGCCGGCGATGGCGGGCGGTCACCGACGCATGGTCCAGGCCGAGACGGTCCAGCCCGCCGAGGCGGACGTTGGTGACGAACACGTCGGCCCCGCCGAGCAGATCCTCCATCACAGCCCGTCCGTCGTCGGCAGTGAGGTCGAGGGCGATGCTGCGCTTGCCCCGGTTGTCCATCTCGAACACCGGGTTGGAGGGCATGTCCCCGCCGAGCATGTACTGGAACATCCGGCCCGGGTCGCCGCCGATGGGCTCCACCTTGACCACGTCGGCGCCCCAGTCGGCCAGGATGCCCCCCGCCGCCGGTCCGGCCACCCACACGCCGAGCTCGACGACCCGGATCCCTTCCAGCGGCCCCGCCATCGGGGCAGAACGGTAGCGTGCTGAGGTCATGGAACTGCGAGCGGGAGCGTCTCGGGGGCCGCTGGACGGCGTGGTGGTGGCCGACTTCTCCCGGGTCCTGGCCGGCCCCCTGGCTGCCATGATGCTGGGTGATCTGGGTGCCGACGTCATCAAGATCGAGCGGCCTGGCCTGGGCGATGACACCCGCTCATGGGGTCCACCATTTTCCAAGGACGGCTCGGCCACCTACTACCTGTCGGTGAACCGCAACAAGCGAAGCGTCGTGCTGGACCTGGCCGACCCAGAACAGCGGGCCCAAGCCCGCGACCTGGCGCTATCAGCCGATGTCGTGGTCGAGAACTTCCGGGCCGGCACCATGGAGCGCTTCGGCCTCGACTACGAGTCTCTGCGAGCCGACAATCCCGGCCTGATCTTCTGCCGGGTGAGCGCCTTCGGCCCCGAGGGCGGCCGCGACCTTCCGGGCTACGACTTCATCGTGCAGGCCGCCAGCGGCTTCATGAGCATCACCGGCGAGGCCGAAGGCGCGCCCACCAAGACCGGTGTGGCCATAGTCGACGTGGTCACCGGTCTGTACGCCACGGTGGGCATCGTCGCCGCTCTGGCCGAGCGGGAGACCAGCGGTGCGGGCCAGTTCATCGAGGTGAACCTGCTGTCGTCGGCGCTGGCCGCGCTGATCAACCAGTCGTCCGCGTTCGTGAGCGGTGGGGTCGTGCCGGGCCGGATGGGGAACCTCCATCCGAGCATCACCCCCTACGAGACGTTCCCCACGGCCACGGACCCCATCGCCATCGCGGCCACCAACGAGCGCCAGTTCTCGGGCCTGTGCAAGTCGCTGGACGCACTCCATCTCCTGGCCGATGAGCGGTGGTCGACCAACACGGCCCGGGTCGAGCACCGTGAGGCCCTGACCGCTGAACTGACCTCCATCCTGAGGCTCGAGTCCTGCGAACACTGGGTGTCGCGCCTGACCGAGCACGGCATCCCCTGCAGCCCGGTGAACTCGATCGACGCCGCTTTCGCGCTGGCCGCCGATCTGGGCCTCGACCCCGTGCGCCACCTGCCCCGTGCCGGCGGCGATCCCGGGACAACGGTCGCCAACCCCATCACGTTCTCAAGAACCCCGACGTCGCATCGCCTGCATCCCCCTGAGCTGGGTGCTCACACCGCCGAGGTGCTCGAAGGACTCAGATCCGAACGGGAGTAGTCCACCGCCTGCTCGTCGGTGTTGGCGCGCCGCGGCGAACGGCAGCACAGTCAGCGGGGAGTTGGGCACGGATACCGCAGAGAGGAGCCGCCATGACCGGAGTTGACGCCGCGCTGCGAGACGCAGTCTTCGAACTGATTGAGGCCGACCGGGAACTGCTGGCCGACACGTGCCTGGAGCTGGGCAACACCTTCGGGCCCTGCGGCCACGAGCAACCGGTGGCCGACGCGGTCAGCGCCTGGTACGACCGTCATGGCATCGAAGCTCGCCAGCAGCAGATCCTGCCCGACCGCTCAAACGTTGTGGCTGTGCTGCCGGGGTCGAGGCCGGGGGCGAAGAGCCTGATCTTCAACGCGCATCTCGACACCGAGATCAGTGGCCCGGACCATGCCAACCTCATGGAGTCGAGCGACCCCAACCTGGTGGGCTCCTGGCGGGAGGGCGATCGCATCTTCGGCCACACCGTGCTCAACGACCGGGGCTGCATGTCGGTGTTCATGGTGATGGCCAAGGCGCTCACGGACGCCGGAGCCGGCCTGGGCGGCGACGTGATCCTGACGTCGGTCGCGGGCGAGACCGGCATGGCGCCCGTCGACGAGTACCAGGGCCTCAACTACGAGGGCAAGGGGTTCGGCAGCCGCCACCTGGTCGACCACGGCGTACGGGCCGACTATGCCCTGGTGGCCGAGACCACCGCCTGGTCGAAGTCGTGGATCGAGTGCGGCGCGGTGTACCTCAAGATCACGCTGCGGGGCCGCAACATGTACACGCCCCGGCTCATCCGCGAGCCGGACCTGCCCGACCATCCCAACGCCATCGTCAAGGGCGCGGTCGCGGCCAGCGTCCTGGAGGCATGGGGCATCGACTACGAGGAACGCAACTCCTACGTCTCGGAGCTGGGGGAGGTGCGTCCCAAGGCCCAGGTGGGCGCCATCAGGGGCGGCGTGCCGTACCGGCCCAACCGATCGTCGCCGGTGTGCAAGCTGTACATGGACGTGCGCACGTTGCCCGGGGCCGACCAGGACGCGGTGGTCTCCGAGGTTCGGGCCGTGGTCCGCTCCGTGGACCCGGCGGCCGAGGTCGAGTGCTACATGGCCAAGGCGGGGCGGGTCGGCACCGGCGTGGAGCCGTTGAGCAGCGCGGTCGAGAAGGCCTACGGCGAGATCGTCGGAGGCGCCACGCCGCCTCCGCAGGTAGCCCACACCTCCATGTGGCGCGACACCAACATCTTCAACGCGGTCGGCATCCCCTCGCTTACCTTCGGGCCGCCCCGGGGATCGGCCGCGGTGCAGGGCACCGGCCACTTCGAGCTCGACGACCTGGTTGCCGCGGCCAAGGTCTACGCCGCGGTGGCCATGGACTTCTGCGCCTGAGCGCGCCCTCAGATCCGCCGAGCGGTGGCCGCGTCGAACCCGACTGAGTACTCGACCGGCCAGTCCTCCCGGACCCAGGCGCCGTCAATTCGCAGGTCGAGCTGGGACCGGTCCACGGGGATCCGAAGCTCGGCGCTCTCGCCGGCGTCCAGGCGAACCTTGGCGAAGCCGACCAGGCGCTTGGGCGGGCGCTCGTAGGTCGAGCCGGGCACGCTCCCGTAGACCTGCACGACCGTGGAACCGGCTCGGTCGCCGGTGTTGGTGACCGCCACCGCCACTTTGTCGCCTGCCGTCTCGACCTCGCCCAGATCGAAGCTCGTGTAGCCCAGGCCGTGGCCGAAGGGCAGATGGGCGTCGGTGCCGTTGGCGTCGAGGTACCACTGGCCGTGTAGCAGGCCGTAGACGGCCGTCTCTGCGTCGCGGTCGAAGTCGACCAGGTCGGACTCTTCGTGCGGGACGGCGAAGGGGAGCCGGCCGCCCGGCTCGGCCTGGCCGAACAGCACGTCGGCCAGGGCGTGGCCGCCCTCCGAGCCCGGGTACCACGCCATGAGCGCGGCGTCGACCGTGTCGAGCCAGGGCATCACCACCGCGCTGCCCGCCATCATCGCGACAACCACCCGGTCGCAGACCTCGGCCGCGGCCGCGATCAACTGCTCGTCGGCGGGATGCAGGCGCAGCGAGGCCCGGTCGCCGCCCTTGGAAGTCCCGGCAACCGCTCCGCCGTCACCGAAGCCGGCCAGCATCGCCTCGATCTGGGCCGGGTCGGTGCAGCCGAGCTCGGGATCGTCGATGGGCGGGGCCAGTTTCAAGAACACCGTGCCGCCGTCGTCCATGTACTCGCCTTCGTCTTGGCGGGTGTAACCCACGACCACCACGGCGAGATCGGCGTCGGCGGCGACCGACGGGTCGCGGTCGCTGTGGACGACGCCCACGCCGGTGTCGTCGAGAGCGGATTCGATGCCGGCCAGCAGGGTCACCGGGTCGGGTGTGTGGAGCACGTCGCTGGAGCCGCCGTCACCGAGGTTGGGCACAGCCGCCAGCGGGCCCAGCACCGCGACCTTCTTGAGCTTCGAGACATCGACCGGGAGCAGGCCGGCGTTGCGGAGCAGCACCATGGACTCCACCGCGGCCCGGCGGGCCAGCGCCCGGTGCTCGGCGCAGCCCACCACGGAGCGATCGGGGGCGTCGGCGAACACCCGGGCGAAGCGCAGGAAGGTGGCGATCGTCTCCGACACCCGTGCGTCCACGTCAGCGACGTCGAGCTCGCCGGAGGCCACGGCATCGGGAAGCACCGGGTCCCGCTGCTGGCGGAAGGGCATCTCGATGTTGCAGCCGGCACGGACCGACTCCACCGGGTCGCGCAGTCCCATGATGAAGTCGGTGATGACCAGGCCGTCCCAGCCCCAGTCCTCGCGCGGGATCCCGGTGAGCAGTGGCTGGCTGTCGCCGCACCAATGGCCGTTGAGGGAGTTGTAGGCGCTCATCACCGCGGCCACGCCCTCTGAGGCCACCCGCTTGAAGTGGGGCAGGTACACCTCGTGCAGGGCCCTCTCGCCGGCGACGACGTCCACCTTGAAGCGGGCGTTCTCCATGGAGTTGCAGGCGAAGTGCTTCATGCACGCCATCACGTGGCGCTGTAGGCCGCGAGTGAGCGCAGCGGCCATCTCGCCCAGATGGCAGGGGTCCTCGCCGTAGGTCTCCTGGGCCCGGCCCCAGGCGGGGTGGCGAAGCAGGTTCATGCACACCGCGCCGGTGAAGGTGGCGCCGGAGGCCTTCAGCTCGGCTCCGATGGCCTCGCCGATGCGCTCCTCCAGGGCCGGATCGAACGACGCTCCCCGGGCCATCGAGACCGGGAACGTGGTGGCCGGTCCGATGACGCACCCGCGGGGCCCGTCGGCGAAGTTGAGCCCGGGGATGCCGAGCCGATCGACGCGGGCTGCCGGCCATCCGTGGGCGTGATAGCCGCCGGTCGTCAGGTCGATGATTCCCGGCCAGAAGGGCTGCTCGCCGTCGAGGCAGCCCAACTTCTCCTCCAGAGTCATCATGGCCACCAGCCGGTCTGCCTCTACCCGGGCGTCGGCCCCCTGGGCCACCCGCCCAGCGGCATCATCGAACGCAGTCACGGCAGTGAGACTAAGCCCACCCCTCCCAGGAATTGGCAGCGTCATGCACGGTATGCGTGCGTTCTGCTGCCAGTTCGTCCGGGTCGGCCGCAGGGTTCGGGAATTGGCAGCGTTGTGCACGGTATGCGTGCATTCTGCTGCCAATTCGCGGCTAGCGGAAGTCGCGGCTGGGGAGGGTGGCTGGCAGCGCCAGGGGGGCCAGATGCTCGGCGATGACGTTGGCGGCGCCCTCGTGGCGCTCCAGGCGGCCTCGCACCGTCAGCGCAGGCGACATCAGGACGGTCTTGCGGAACCGGGCCTGGCAGCCCTTCGACACGATCACGTTCACGAAGCCGGTCTCGTCCTCGAGGTTGATGAACATGGTGCCCCCGGCGGTCATAGGACGCTGGCGGTGCGACACCGTGCCGGCCACCTTGATCCTGCCGACCGGGCAGGTCAGCAGGTCGGCGGCGGTCACCACGCCGGCGGCGTCCAGCTCTGACCGGTGGAAGCGGGTGGGATGGCCGTCGGGGGCCACGCCGGTGGTCCACAGGTCGGCCGCCGACTGCTCCGGGGGCGACATGGGCCGCAGCTCCGGCACCCTCATCCCCGTTGCAGTGCCGGGCAGGCGGTCGGCGCCCGACTGCGCCACCGCGCCGGCTGCCCACAGGGCCTCGCGCCGGTCCAGGCCCAGCGAGTCGAACGCCCCGGCCGCGGTCAGCGCCTCCAGCACCGGCAGGTCCAGCGGCCGTTCCGCCGACATGTCCCGGACCAAATGCTCCATCGAGTCATACGGGGCGCCGGCGGCGATGGCATCAGCCAGCTCCGGGCCCACGCCCCGCACCGACGACAGGCCCAGGCGCACCGCCACCCCGCCCGTGGAGGTCTCGCACGGCTCCAGCACGGCTGCGTCGGCCGACAGGTTCACGTCGGGGCCGTGCACAACCACGCCGTGGCGGCGGGCGTCCTGGCACAACGAGTGGGGCGAGTAGAAGCCCATCGGCTGGGCGTTGAGCAGCGCTGCGCAGAACGCGGCCGGATAGTGCAGCTTGATCCACGCCGAGGCGTACACCAGGTAGGAGAACGACACCGAGTGGCTCTCGGGGAACCCGTACGTGGCGAAGGCCACCATCTTGTGCCAGATCTGCTCGCCTGCCTCTGCGCCGACGCCGCGCTCGGCCATCCCCGCGAAGAACCGGCCCTTCAGCCGCTCCATGCGCTCCACCGACCGCTTGGCCCCCATGGCCCGGCGCAGCTCGTCGGACTCCGCCGGCGTGAACCCGGCCACATCGATGGCCATCTGCATGAGCTGCTCCTGGAACAGCGGCACCCCCAGCGTCTTGGCCAGCGACCGCTCCAGAAGGGGATGCAGGTAGGTGACGGGCTCGATTCCGTTGCGGCGCCGTATGTAGGGATGCACCGAGCCGCCCTGGATCGGCCCGGGCCGGATCAGCGCCACCTCCACCACCAGGTCGTAGAAGCAGCGGGGCCGCAGCCGGGGCAGGGTGGCCATCTGAGCCCTCGACTCCACCTGGAACACGCCCACCGAGTCGGCCTCGCACAGCATGTCGTACACGGCGGGGTCCTGGGGCAGCGCGGCCAGGTCGATGCGCTCGCCGTGGGCTGAGACCACCAGGTCCACCGCGTAGTGCAGCGCGGAGAGCATCCCCAGCCCCAGCAGGTCGAACTTCACCAGCCCCGCCGCCGCGCAGTCGTCCTTGTCCCACTGCAGCACCGACCGGTCGGCCATCGACGCCCACTCCACCGGGCACACCTCGGCGATGGGCCGGTCGCAGATCACCATCCCGCCCGGGTGGATGCCCAGATGCCGGGGGCCTCCCTCGGCCTCGGCGGCCAGCGCCAGCACGTCGGCGGGTATGCCGGCGCCCTCGGCGGGGTCGCCCTCGCCGTCGCCCGTGCCCAGCCCTCCCCGGCGGTCCAGCGACTTGGCCCAGGCGTCCTGGCGGTCGGGCGGATGGTCCAGCGCCCGGGCCATGTCCCGCACTGCCGAGCGGGCCCGGTAGGCGATCACGTTGGCCACCAGCGCGGTGCGGTCCCGGCCGTAGCGCCCGTACACGTACTGGATCACCTCCTCGCGCCGGTCGCTCTCGATGTCGATGTCGATGTCGGGCGGGCCGTCGCGCTCGGGCGACAGGAACCGCTCGAACAGCAGGCCCAGCTCCACCGAGTCCACGTTGGTGATGCCCAGCACGTAGCACACCGCCGAGTTGGCGGCCGATCCCCGGCCCTGGCAGTAGATGTCGCGGCTGCGGCAGAACGACGTGATGTCCCACACCACCAGGAAGTAGCCACAGAATCCGAGCTGCTCGATCATGTCGAGCTCGTGCTCGACCTGGTGCCAGGCCCCCGCCACCCGCTCGGCCTCTGGCGGGCCGTAGCGGTCCCGGGCGCCCTCGGCGGCGAGCCGGCGCAGGAAGGCGGCCTCGTCGAGGCCGTCGGGGCACGGGTACGGCGGCAGTTCCGGTGCCACCAGTGACAGGCTGAAGGCGCACTCCGACCCCAGCCGGGCCGCGGCCTCCACCGCGCCGGGGTAGCGGGCGAAGCGGCGGGCCTGCTCGGCCCCGGAGCGCAGGTGGGCCCCACCCCAGGCGCCGAGCCAGCCGTCGTGGTCGTCGAGGCCGCGCCGGTCACCGGCCGCGGCCAGGGCGTCGGCCAGGCGCCGGTCGCCGGGTGTGGCGTAGCGCACCGCGTTGGCGCACACCGGCTGAATCCCCCGGCGCACGCCGAGTTCGGCGAGGGCGTCGTTGCGGTGGCTGTCCAGCGGGTCGCCGTGGTCCCACAGCTCCACGTACACGTTGCCGGCGCCGGCCGCGTCGGTCAGCCGGTCGAGCGCGACGGCCGCGGCCCGGGGACCGTGCTCGACCAGCGCCGAGGGCACCGAGCCGGCGTGCGCGCCGGTGAGGATCGCCCACCGGTCGCGGTGGGTTGCGGCAGCCTCCAGGAACGTCTCGGTCGATAGCCGGGGCTCGCCCTTGCGCCCGGCCATGTGGGCCCGGCTGATCAGCGTGCCCAGCGCCGCGTATCCGGCCGGGTCGCGGGCCAGCACCACCACCGAGCGGCCCCGCCTGTGCCGCTCAGACGCACGAGCCGGGGAGGACCGTCGAGGCGAGCCGGGCAGGTCTAGGGTGAGCTCGGCGCCGAACACCGTGGGCAGGCCGGCCTCCTCGGCGGCCTCGGCGAACCGCACCACCCCGTAGAAGCCGTCCCGGTCGGTGATAGCCAGAGCGTCGAGCTCGAGCCGGACGGCCTCGGTCACCAGCTCCTCGGGGTTCGACGATCCGTCCATGAAGCTGAACCGCGAGCGGGCGTGCAGCTCCGCATACGGCACTCGGGGAAGCCCGGAGCCTCGGCCGGCTTGGCTGCCGGGGAGACGCTGGACCACGCCGGCTCCATTGGAGGGCGCGCCGCCGCTTCTGCGGTTCCCGCTCGACCACTGCGGCGCGCCCGCCCGGTCCGACAGGCGGCGCTCCAGCTCCCGCCAGGGAATGACCGGGTTGTCGAACCCCATCCCTAGACTCTAGTTGAGCGAACATGTGTTCGTCATTTCACTCCGTGACGGACGTTCTTACTTGAATTAAAATGATATTTAGTTATATATCATGTCAATATTCTAGTGGTATCGCAGCTGTGTGCGGCTCTCAGGTTGGAGGATCGAAGTGACGGAGTTCGAGAGGGCTCAGGAGATGATCACAAGATGGCGAAGGAGCCAGACGGGGGTCCGATTCTCCGATCTTGCCAAAGTGTGCCGCCTATACTTCGGGGAGCCTCGCCGGAAGGGGAGCCATCTGATCTATCGCACTCCTTGGCGGGGCATGCCGAGAGTGAACATCCAGAATCATCACGGGGAGGCCAAGCCCTACCAGGTTCGGCAGGTTCTGCTTGCCATCTATCTCAAGGAGGCAAACGATGGATGATCCAGGCTACGAGTATCGCACTTCCTGGTCGGAAGATGATGACGCCTGGGTGGGCGCGTGCAATGGGTTCTTGCTGGTGAGCCATTTGGCGCCCACAGAGGTCGAGGCTTCGAGCGGCATTCGATCCCTAGTGGCCGACATCGTGTCCGATATGAGAGCCAATGGCGAGTCGCTACCTCTCCCGCTCCCCTGGGAGTTGTACGACGCGGCGCGACTCGACACGGTGACTGCTCGGAGCAGCTAACCGCTCGGCTGCTCAGTCATCGGCTGCGCAGTTAGTCGTAGGTGGCCTCGCGCCACCAGCGGCCGGACTCCAGCACGCACAGATGGGCCGAGCCATCGTCGAGGACCATTTGGAAACGGGCCTGGCGGCGGCGGACGGACGGACGCCACCAGCGTTCGTCCAGCGGCCACGGACCTGTCCAGGACACGACCCTTCGACGGTCGCCCCTCGAGTTCGTCACTTGCCACGGCGGTGCACTCGCCTCGCCCCGGCCGCCGACGGTGACGGGCGCGCCCCCGCAGTCGGTGACCGTGATCGGCTCAGGCTGGGCCAGCACCACCGCGGGCTGGGGCGGCGGCAGCCGTCCCGGCCAGGGGGCGTCCGCGGCCTTGGCCTTCTTCTTGGTCTTCTTGGCCTCCTGGGAGCGGGCGGCAGCGTCATAAGGCAGCCGACGGCCGGTATCGGCCGGGCGGCGCCCGCTGGCCAGGCGGGGTACGGTCACCGCCTCGACTCCCAGCAGACCTTGCACCCGGGCCAGCACCCTGGCCGCCCGCTCGTCGGTCGCGCTCGTCGCGCCCCACATCCCGAGCTGCCGTCCGTCGGAGGGAGCCACCACGCAGGGGGTCATCCGGATAAGCGTGATTGGACCAGTGGGACGCTCGGGAGACCGGTACCAGCCCTCCAGCTGCCAGCGAACCCGGTCGACCACGGCTGGCGCGTTGAAGCGGAATTCGTGACGCCAGCGGCGGTGACTGGCATGGCCGCTGGCGGAATGGGCCTCGATGTCGACGCACATGCAGTCCAGGCCGTCACGGTTCAGCCGGGCCAGCATGTCGTCGGCCAGCGCCCTGGCTGTGAACGCCACCGTCTCGATCCGGTCGGCGGGCGGATCGATTTCGGCCACGGCGTCTGCATCTTCACCGACGACTTCAGTCTGTAGCGGGTGATCGTCGAGCCCCCAGGCCAGACGGTGGGCCAGCAGTCCCAGCCAGCCGAAGCGCCCCAGCACATCGGCCTCGCTCAGCGCAGCCAGATCACCCAGCGTCCGAATCCCCAGCCGCCATAGCACATCGAGCAATGCCTCGGCGCGGTCCTCATCGCCGTGCAGCGGCGAGACCGGATCGGACAGAGAGATCAATGGCAGATCGCCCAGGAACGGTTGGCTCTGCTTGGGTGGGACCACTAGGACGTCAGTGGAGACAGCAGCCGCTCGGGCGGCCAGGCCAGCCGCGAATAGGCTGTCGGCCACGCCTACTCCGGCTTTCGATGCTGACGGCAAAGCGCTGGCGACCGCCTTGGCGACAAGCTCGGCCAGAGCCCGCTCGCCGCCGAAGAAGCGCGATGGACCTCTCGCCCCGAAGGCATGCAATCCGGGCCGCAATGCCTCGGCCAGGGGAGTGAACTGCTCCAGCGCTGCGGCCACTGGCTCCCAGTCGTCAACATGGGTGGCACTGAGGCGCACGACCACCATCCGTTCGGGCGGTGCCAGGGGTTGGGGGAGCGAGGGTTCGCGGGCCATCGATACGTTGCCGGATCGAGCTAGCCCGCTCGAGGTTCTCTGAGGTCTTCTAGATCGCAGTCGAAAGCGAACGTGGAGGCCCGGACGGGATCCGCACAGGCCACCCGGCCGTCCTCCGAGGGCAGCCACATCAGCACCCGGCGGGGTCGGGACGCCGCGCCCCGGCCTCCGACGGTCACCTCCGCCTGGCGGGCCAGCAGCCGTCCGTGCCCGCTGTCGATGCCCGTCCACCGCGTCTGCTCGATCATCAACCGGATTTCCGGCTGCAGGCCGGCCACGATGTCTGTCGAGGCGCCGCCGAGAGCGCAGACCAGCGTGGCGCCGTGCTCGCGCACCCGGGCCAGCAGCCGCCGCGCCGTCGTACCCGCCATCCGGATCGAGGGTCCCAGCAGCACGAGATCGAATCCGCCCACCACCGCGCCCAGCACGTCCGCGGTCAGGCTCCCGCCCCTGGTCGCTGTAGGCAGATCGATCAGGGCACAGCGACCCAAGTCGACGCCTCTCTCGGCCAGAGCGGCCACGCCCAGGTCGGCCATCCCCACCACGGCCACCCAGCCGCCCTGCCGGGAGGCCTCGGCCGCCAGCGCCACCGCCAGCGTTATCGAACCGTGGCCACCGACCGCCACCGCGGTGCCCCGCCGGATGCTGCCCTCCGGCAGCAGCGACGCCAGCGCCCCCTCCACCGGAATCCGCCGCTCGTGGGCTCCTCCGGCAAGCGCGTCGGACCGGTCGGGAAGCACCCGCGCCGTGGATGGGTCCGCCATCGGCCCACTATACAAACATATGTTCGTTTTTAGCTAGTTGGAACCGACCCCGTCGAGTTCCGGAGCGATCAGGCCCCGGCCCTGACGCCTGACAGCCAGTCGAGGATGGTCAGGACCAGTTCGTCGGAATGGCGGCGGTCGGTGAAGAGGTGGTCGGCGCCGGCGATGGTGTGCAGGGTGGCCGAGCCGGCCCGGGCCAGCGCCTCGGTCTGCTCGTGTCCCACCACCGTGTCGGCTCCGGCCTGGACCACCAGCATGGGCCGGCCCAGCGAGGCCGCAGCGGCAGCCACATCGTGTTGGTGCAGGTCGTCGAGGAAGTCCCGACCGATCCTCACCGGATTGGGCCCGATCCTCACCTCGCCCGATCCCTGGGAGCGGATCTGCGCCAGCGCATCGTCGGAGAACAGATGCTCCACGTGGGCCACCGAGGCCGGGGAGGCGACCGCCACAACCTGGGCCACGGTGTGCAGGCGGGACGCGGCCAGCACCGCGGCCGCCCCGCCCAGGCTGTGCCCGATCAGCACGCAGGGCCCGGCCCCGCGGCGGATCAGGGCCACAGCAGCCGCAGTGATGTCGCTGACGTTGGTGGCGACCGTGGTCTCGTCCAGCTCGCCCCCGCTCTCACCCAAGCCGGTGAAGTCGAAGGCCAGCGTCAGGTAGCCGCCGCCTGCCAATCCCTTGGCGATCCGGGTGGTGGTGAACAGGTCCTTGGAGCATGTGAAGCAGTGGCACAGCAGGGCCGCGCCGACCACCGTCGTGCCATTGCCGGGCCGGTGAAGCACGCCCGCCAGCCTCGCCCCGGCCCCGCCCGCGAACTCGAAGCGCTCGGTGGTGGGTGCGGCGGTCATCGGAGTACTCCCCGTGAGGTAGCGTTCTGCTGCATGAGACTCATTCCCAGGCCGGTGCTTCTCACTTCTATGGCTGCGGCTGTGCTGTTGGTTGTTGCATGCTCGGGCGGCCAGAGTACCGACGCTCCGGTGACTGGCAATATTGCGTCGGTCGAGGATGCTGCGCCGGTAGAGGACTCTGAGCCGGTCGAGGAGCTTGAGCCGGCGGAGGACTCTGAGCCGGTAGAGGAGCTTGAGCCGGTAGAGGAGCCTGAGCCGGCAGAGGAGCCTGAGCCGGCAGAGGAGCCTGAGCCCGTCGAGGACTCTGAGCCGGCGGAGGAGCCTGAGCCGGTCGAGGACTCTGAGCCGGCGGAGGAGCCTGAGCCGGTCGAGGACTCTGAGCCGGCGGAGGAGCCTGAGCTGGCGGAGGAGCCTGAGCCCGTCGACGAGGCTGCCACACCCGAGGACATGTCGACCGTGGACCGCCTCAAGCGGAACGCCGAGCAGTTCGAGTACTCGATCGGCGCTCCCGGGGGCGCGCTCACCATCGCCACCATCTCCGAGCCGCTCACCTTCAACCTGGCCATCTCCAACGATGCTTCATCATCGGGAGTGCTGGGGTACCTCTTCGAGGGACTCACCTTGACCTCATGGCTGACCGATGCAGTGGAGCCCGAACTGGCCGAGTCCTGGGAGCGCTCTGAAGACGGTCTGACGTGGACTTTCTACCTGCGGCAAGACGTCACCTGGCACGACGGCGAGCCCTTCACTGCTCACGATGTGGACTTCACCTTCAACCGGATCATCTACAACGACGACATTCCTGCCAGCGGCCGCTCGACCTTCGAGTTCCAGTACTTGGACGCCAACGGAGACTGGCAGCAGAGCCGTATGACCGTGTCCGTGATCGATGACCACACCGTCGAGTTCACCCTGCCGGTGCAGTTCGCTCCCTTCCTGCGCTCCATGGGCACCGCCATATACCCGAGGCACATCCTCGAGCCCCACGTCGACGACGGAACCTTCATCGAGACGTGGGACATCGACACCGACCCGGCGGAGATCATCGGTACCGGCCCATTCACCATCGAGAGCTACGAGCCCGGTGAGCGAGTGGTCCTGGCCCGCAACCCCAACTACTGGCTGACCGACGGCGAGGGCAACCGCCTGCCGTACCTGGACCGCATCGTCCACAACGTCGTCGAAGACCTCGACGCCGAACTCGCCAGCTTCCTGGCGGGCGACTCCGATGTGCACGGCGTGCTGGGCGAGGAGTACGCACAGCTCGAGCCCCTCCAGGAAGAGGGAGACTTCACGATCCACCGGCGGGGGCCCAACTTCGGCACGACATTCCTCACGTTCAACGTCAATCCCGGTGTCAGTCCCGACACCGGAGAGCCCTACGTCGCCGCCCACAAGCTGGATTGGTTCGCCAACGTCCAGTTCCGCCAGGCCGTGGCCCACAGCATCGACAAGAGCACCATCATCGATGATGTCCAGCACGGCCTCGGCTATCCGCAGTGGTCCTCCGTGAGCCCCTCGGCCGGCGACTTCCACAATCCGGACATCAGGACCTATCCCTATGATCTGGACAAGGCCAACGCGATCCTCGACGGCCTCGGCTGGACCGACACCGACGGCGACGGGATCCGCGAGGACTCCGGCGGCAATGCGATCGAGTTCAGGCTGGTGACCAACACCGGCAACAGCGTGCGGCAGGAGGTCACCCAGATCATCCAGCAGGGAATGGAGGCTCTGGGGCTCAAGGTGGACTACGAGGCGATCGACTTCGGAGAACTCGTCGGCCAG
Source organism: Acidimicrobiales bacterium (assembly GCA_965117015.1). Taxonomy (GTDB): domain Bacteria; phylum Actinomycetota; class Acidimicrobiia; order Acidimicrobiales; family Aldehydirespiratoraceae; genus Aldehydirespirator. The sequence continues at coordinate 3,419,451 of OZ220747.1, read as the reverse complement.
CTGACGAGCACATACGACTGGGAGGCCATCGTCATCGGCTTCACCGGAGGCCCCGACCCCTACAGCGGGATCACCCTGTGGCACAGCACCGGGGACCTGCACCTGTGGTACCCCAACCAGCCCGAGCCGGCCACCGACTGGGAAGCCGAGATCGACGCGATGTACGTACTGGGAAGCCAGGAGCTCGACCACGCTCGGCGGGTGCGGTACTACCTGAACGCCCAGGAGATCGCGGCCTCCAACCTGCCCCTCATCTACACGACTCTGTCCGAGCGGCTCACCGCCACCCGAAACGTCTTCGGCAACACGACCCCCACCCTGTACGCCCTGTGGGACACCCGCTACCTGTACCGGACCGACCAGTAGCCCGCGAGGACTGGCCGCTCGCCGGCCTCTAGAGTCCAAGCCATGTACGACCTCAAGATCAGCGATGGGCTTCTGGTGGACGGCACCGGCGACCCGCCCCGTCCCGCCGACGTGGCCGTGGCGGGAGACAAGATCGTCGCCGTCGGCCCTGACCTGCCGGGCGATGCAGCCCGCACCATCGACGCCTCCGGCCAGATCGTCACTCCCGGTTTCGTGGACGTGCACACCCACTACGACGGCCAGGCCACCTGGGACGACCTGCTTGAGCCCAGTTCGGGCCACGGTGTGACCACCGTCGTCATGGGCAACTGCGGGGTGGGCTTCGCACCGGTCCGACCTGGCACCGAGGAGTGGCTGATCCAGCTGATGGAGGGCGTGGAGGACATCCCCGGTGCCGCGCTGTCAGAGGGGATCACATGGGGCTGGGAGTCCTTCGGCGACTACCTTGATGCCCTCGACGGCCACAGCTGGGCCATCGATGTGGGAACGCAGATCCCTCACGGCGCGGTCCGCGCCTACGTGATGGGCGAGCGCGGCGCCCGCAACGAGCCGGCCGGCACCGATGAGATCGCCCGCATGGAGCACATCGTGGCCGACGCGGTGTCCGCTGGCGCGCTGGGTGTGTCGACGTCGCGCACGCTGGCCCACAAGGCCATGGACGGCGAGCCCGTGCCGGGAACGTTCGCGGCGACCGACGAGTTGTTCGGCCTGGGCCGCGGGCTGCGCGACGGCGGGGGAGGGGTGTTCGAGTTGGCACCGGTGGGATCGGCAGGGGAGGACATCGTCAAGCCCCGCTCCGAAGTCGAGTGGATGAGGCGCCTGTCGGCCGAGATCGACCAGCCGGTCAGCTTCGCCCTTCTGCAAGTGCCCGCTGCGCCCGACCTGTGGCGGGAGCTGATGGAGGTGTCCCTGCAAGCTGCGGAGGAGGGCGCGCAGTTGTATCCGCAGGTGGCCGGGCGCCCGTTCGGTCTGCTGGCGGGCTGGCAGACGAGCCATCCCTTCATCCTGCGTCCCAGCTACCGCGCCATCGAGCACCTCGAGATCGACGAGCGCATCGAGCGATTGCGCGACCCGGCGGTACGAGCCGCCATCCTCTCCGAAGCCGACGGCGAGCGCCGGGGCGGCATGCAGGAGGGCGTGAGTGTGCTCGTGTCCAAGATGCTCGACCAGCTCTACGTGCTCGGCAACCCTCCCGACTATGAGCCGACACCGGACCGCTCGATCCCGGCGATAGCCGCCGCGGCCGGCGTTGATCCCGTCGAGGCCGCCTACGACGCCTTCTGCGCCGAGGACGGCCGGGCCCTGCTGATGGTGCCGCTGTTCAACTATGTCGACGGCACCCACGACGTGATCCGCGAGCAGTTGACCCATCCCCGTGCCGTTGTCGGCCTCTCCGACGGTGGCGCCCACTGCGGTCTGATCTGCGACGCCTCGATGCCGACCACGATGATCAGCCACTGGACCCGGGACCGCAGCCGGGGCGACCAGTTGCCGCTCGAATGGGTGGTGCGCAAGCAGACGCAGGACACCGCCGCCCTGTTCGGGCTGAACGATCGGGGCGTCGTCGCGCCGGGCAAGCGGGCCGACCTGAATGTCATCGACCACGCCAGGATCAGCCTGCGAACTCCCCGTCTCGTGCACGACTTGCCCGCCGGAGGCCGGCGCCTGCTGCAACACGCCGACGGCTACACCGCCACCATCGTGGCAGGCGACCAGACACGCGCCGATGGCGTCGACACCGGAGCCCGGCCTGGTCGCCTGGTACGGGGCCGCCGCGCGGCCTGAGCGAGCGTCATGGGTTGCTGCGACGGGCGAGTGGTGATCGTCACCGGCGCGGGCCGGGGACTGGGCCGGGCCCACGCCCTCGCCTACGCCGCGGAGGGAGCCCACGTCCTGGTCAACGACCTCGGCGTGCACAGCGACGGCAGCGAGCCCCGCGCCGACGACGCCGCGACGGCGGTGGTGGCCGAGATCGTCGCCGCCGGCGGGTCGGCCGCGGCCAACCACGCCGATGTGGCCGACTGGGACCAGGCGGGCGCCATGGTGGCGCAGGCCGTCGACACTTGGGGCCGCCTGGACACGCTGGCGTGTAACGCGGGGTTCCTGCGCGACCGCATGCTGGTCAACATGAGCGAGCAGGAGTGGGACGCGGTGGTGCGGGTCCACCTGAAGGGCCACTTCGTCCCGGCGCGCCACGCGGTTGCTCACTGGCGGGAGCGCCAGAAGGCCTCCGGCGGCGACACACCGGCCGCCCGGATCGTCAACACATCGTCGGGCGCGGGCCTGATGGGATCCATCGGCCAGGGCAACTATGTCGCGGCGAAGGCCGCCATCGCGGCGCTGACGATCCAGCAGGCCGCGGAGTGGGGCCGCTACGGCGTGCTCGTCAATGCCATCGCGCCCGACGCCCGCACCCGGATGACGGCTGTGATCCCCGGCTACCCCGAGCGGCCCGACGACGGCTGGGATTCCAAGGCTCCTGGGAATGTCTCGCCGCTGGTCGTATGGCTGGGAAGCGCGGACTGCGATGTCACCGGGAGGGTCTTCGAGTGCACGGGAGGTCAGCTCAACGTGTGCGACGGGTGGCAGCACGGACCGGTGATGTCGGTGGGGGAGCGGGCCATGACGGCGGCAGAGGCCGGGGACCTGGCCCGCCGCTCCATCGCGGCCGAGGAGCCTCCCGCTGCGGTTTATGGCACCCGTTAACCCGACCTTCAGCCGGCGTTCTCCAAGTGTTCTGACTTGTTCAAAAAAATCTGTGACAAAAATGTGACAAACCCGTAACGATGGTGTAACCTAGTCAATAGGACCCGGGTCTGAACGACAGGATCTGCCAGAACCGGATCCACAATCCCCCCCTCCAGGGACCGTGCGGAGCCCGCCAGTATGGCGCTGGCGGGCTCCGGCGCGTCGTGCGCAGGCGGGCTCCGGAGCGCGGTACGCTCCATGCCTCTTCGAGCCACCGGAGCGAAGTGCATGAGCGAGCCGATCTACGACGCCCGATCCTTCTGGGATCTGCTCTGCCGGCGGGTCGCGGCCACACCCGACACGAAGATGCTCATCGACGGCTCGGGCCGCTCCCTGACCTTCGCCGAGTTCAGGGACCAGTCCGAACGGGTGGCGGCCGGGCTGCTGGATTTGGGCGTCGCGGAGGGAACGCCGGTCACCTGGGTGCTGCCCACCCGCATCGAGACCGTGCTGTTGAGCTTCGCCCTCAGCCGTCTGGGCGCAGTACAGAACCCGATCATCCACATCTACCGCAAACGTGAGGTCGGGTTCTGCATCCAGCAGACGAGAGCGGAGCTGGTAGTGCATCCGGGTGTCTGGAACGGCTTCGACTACGGCGGCATGGTTGAGGAGATCGTGGCGGGGCTCGACCACGAGGCTCGGACCCTCGCCGGCTACGACACCCTTCCCGAAGGCGACCCTGCCACTCTGCCGCCGGTGTCCGACCCCTCCGGCGCCGACGCGGTGCGCTGGCTGTACTACACCTCGGGAACCACGTCCGATCCCAAAGGTGTGAAGCACACCGACGCGTCGTTGATTGCCGGTGGAGTCGGGCTGGCCCGAGCCCTCGACATGAGCAGCGACGACGTGGGTTCCATCGCCTTCCCCTACGCCCACATCGGCGGACCCGACTACATGGTCACCATGCTGGCGGCCGGATTCGGCGCGGTGCTCGTCGAGCGGTTCGATCCGGCCGAGGCGGTCATGACCTACGCCCGCCACGGCGTGACCATGGCCGGCGGGTCGACCGCCTTCTACCAGATGTTCCTGGAGGAGGACCGCAAGTCGCGGGAGTCCACCGGCAAACCGGCCATGCCCGCCCTGCGAGTGCTGTCGGGCGGCGGCGCACCCAAGCCGCCCGAGATCTACTTCCGGGTGAAGGAGCAGATGGGCGTGCCTGTAGCCCACGGATACGGCATGACCGAGTGCCCGATGATCTCCCAGGGCTCGCCCCATGACAGCGACCGTCAACTGGCCTACACCGACGGGCGCCCGGTCCACGGCTGCGAGGTGTCCATCGTGGCCATGGCCGCCGACGGCGGGGAGGCTCGCGCCCCCGCCGGTGTCCAGGGCGAGGTGAGGGTGAGTGGCCCGATGCTGTTCTCGGGCTACACCGACCCCGCCCTCGATCGGCGGGCCTTCGACGCCCGGGGCCGCTTCCGGACCGGCGATCTGGGTGTGCTGGGTCCCGACGGGCACCTGACGCTGACCGGACGAGTGAAGGACATCATCATCCGCAAGGGAGAGAACATCTCCGCCAAGGAGATCGAGGACGTGCTGTACGCGCACGACAAGGTCGGGGCGGTGGCGGTCATCGGACTGACGGACCGCACGCGGGGCGAGAGAGTCTGCGCGGTGGTCGAGACCGCGCCCGGCTCGGACGATCTGACCTTCGAGGAGATGGTCGAGACCTGCCTGGCGGCCGACCTGGCCCGCCAGAAGGTTCCCGAGCAGCTCGAGATCCACCCCGGCCCGTTGCCCCGCAATGCCACCCTCAAGATTCTCAAGCACAAGCTGCGGGAGGTCTACGAGACCAGGCGGCCGGTGTTCTTGGAGAGGCGAGAGGTCTACGTAGCCCGACAGGAAGAGGATTGAGGCACCACTCATGGCCGACATCACCATCTATCACAACAAGCATTGAAACTCCTCCAAGAATGCCGTGGCGGTCGCCACGGATGCCGGAGCCGACTTCGATGTGGTGCTCTACATGTCGGATCGTCCCGACCGCGACACGCTCCAGGGCATCGTCGAGCGGCTGGAGGATCCGGTGGAGAATCTGGTCCGCAAGGACTCGCAGTTCTCGAAGCTGGGGCTGGACGCCGACGACTACGTCGGCAACCCCGACGCAGTGGTAGACGTGCTGCTCCAGTATCCGAGGCTCTTGCAGCGCCCGGTGCTGGTCAGGGGCGACCGGGCCATCATCGGGCGGCCCCTAGGTGACATGATGGCCAAGGACCGCCTGGCCGAGTTCCTCTCCTGATCTCACACCACCTCGGCGCGGTTCGCTACCGTGGGCCGCGGCCAAGCCGACCACATCGCCAAACGACCACAAGGGAGAGCCGATGCGCATCGTCGTTGACTTTGACCTGTGCGAGAGCAATGCCGTCTGCATGCAGATCGCGCCCGACATCTTCGAGGTGCGAGACGACGACTTCCTCTACGTCCTCAACGAGACGCCCGGCGAGGCCGACCGGGCCAGGGTGGAGGAGTGCGTGCAGCGCTGCCCCAAGCAGGCCATCTCCATCGCTGAAGACTGAGCCAAGCTCGGGAGCCGACTGCACATGACCCAAGCCCCGCGCGCCGTCACCATCGTCGGGGCCTCACTGGCGGGGTTGAACGCGGCCGAGGCTCTGCGCCGTGAGGGCTTCGACGGCTCGGTCACGCTCATCGGGGCGGAGAGCCACCTTCCCTACGACCGGCCGCCGCTGTCCAAGCAAGTGCTGGCGGGCGATTGGGAGCCCGAGCGGGCTGCGCTGACCGACCCTGAGGAGTTGGAAGAGGACGGCATCGAGACCCGTCTCGGCGTGCGGGCCGCCGCTCTGGACCTGGACGCCCGCGAGTTGACCCTCCATACCGGTGAGACCGTGGGATTCGACGGGCTCGTCATCGCCACCGGGGCCCGCTGCCGCACCATGCCGGGCACCGAGGGGATCAGCGGAGTCCACGTGCTGCGGTCACTGGACGACTGCCTGGCGCTACGGGCCGACTTTGAGGCCATGCCGCAGCGGGTGGTGGTGGTCGGCGCTGGCTTCATCGGAGCCGAGGTGGCCGCAACGGCGCGGGGCCGCGGCCTCGATGTCACAATGGTCGAGGCTCTGCCCACCCCTCTCAGCCGGGTGCTCGGCGACGAGATGGGCGAGGTGTGCGCCGAAGTCCACCGCGACCACGGCGTCGACCTGCGCACCGCCGTCGGCGTGGCGAGCATCTCCGGCGACGGCCGGGTGGAGCGAGTGACCTTGTCGGACGGCTCGACGATCGACGCCGACGTGGTGGTGGTCGGCATCGGCGTGATCCCCAATACCGAGTGGTTGGACGGATCGGGCCTGGAGGTGGACGACGGCGTGGTGTGCGACGCCTCGTGCCTGGCCGCCGACAGGGTGACCGCCGCGGGTGACGTGGCCCGCTGGCCCAACGAGCTCTTCGGCGAGACGATGCGGGTGGAGCACTGGGACAACGCGGCCCAGCAGGGAGCCCACGCGGCCCGTCGCCTGCTCGACTCGGCGGTGGGGCCGTTCACCCCGGTGCCGTGGTTCTGGAGCGACCAGTACGACCGCAAGATCCAGCTCGCCGGACGCGTTCGCGGCGACGACGAGGTCCGGGTGGTTACCGGCTCGGTCGACGAGCGCCGCTTCGCCGCGATCTACGGTCGGGAAGGACGCATAGTCGGCGTGCTCGGCTTCAACCGCCCCCGCCATGTGATGCGCTACCGGGCCCTGATCGAGCAGGGAGCCAGCTTCGACGAGGCCCTCGCCGCTGAGTTCTGAATTCTCCGGCCCGCCGGTAGCCTGACCCCGTCCCGCCGACGGCGGGACATGTCGTGCGCAGCACGCAGGCTGCCGGCCTCGCACTGCGGGTCATGCAGCAGGGTCCGATACCCAACGGAGATTCCATGCCAACCAGCCTCCCTCCCAAGGTCGACACCATCACCTCGATGGTCGAGACCTTCGGACTCAAAGAGAACGACACCGGTTCTCCCGAAGTCCAAGTCGCTCTGCTCTCCGATCGCATCAACCACCTCACCGAGCATCTGAGGGTCCACAAGAAGGACCACCACAGCCGGAGGGGTCTGCTGATGCTGGTGGGCAGGCGCAGGAGGCTGCTCGACTACGTGAAGGAGAACGACGTCGAGCGGTACCGGGCGTTAATCGCCCATCTCGGTCTGCGACGCTGAGCACGACGGGGCGGCTCCAGAGCCGCCCCTCTGGCCGTAGGCGCCGAGGTCGGTGTCGACGAGCCAGCGACGATCCCAGTGACAACCAACATCAGGCGCGACCGCTCCGGTGCTAGTCGCATCGGCCCCGCCCCCTCGCCGGGTGGGACCGATACGACTGGGAACTGGCGGGGTCGTGCCCAGAATTGGGCCCCTGCCGGGGTCCTCAAGGAGTATTCCCATGGCTGATGCCATTTCTGTCACTGGTGCGTTCACGCGCGCCGAAGGCAAGGACGCCACCTTCGAGACGGGCCTGCTGGCCCCGCTCGCGGGTGGCGCCGTCACCGCCCGCATGGGCGACACGGTGGTGCTCGTCACCGCCACCTGCGCCAAGTCGCCCCGGGAGGGTGCCGACTTCTTCCCCCTCACCGTGGATGTCGAGGAGCGGATGTACGCCGCGGGCCGCATCCCCGGCTCGTTCTTCCGGCGTGAGGCCCGCGCCGGGGAGCAGGCCATCCTGACCTGCAGGCTGATCGACCGCCCGCTGCGGCCCAGCTTTCCCGACGGGTTCCGCAACGAAGTGCACGTCGTTGCCACTGTGCTGGGCGCCGACCAGTCCCATCCCTACGACATCGCGGCGCTCAACGCGGCCTCGCTGGCGCTGTGCATCTCGCCGACCCCCTTCGACGGACCGATCGGCGCAGTGCGCGTGGCTTGGTCGTCGTCGGGCGAGTGGGTGCCGTTCCCGACATACGAAGAGGGCGAGGAATCCGCGTTCGAGATGGTGGTGGCCGGCCGGCTCGCCGGCGACGACGTTGCCGTGATGATGGTCGAGGCCGGGGGCACTTCCGCCACCTGGGAGCTGTACCAGGACGGTACGCCCAAGGTGGATGAGGACGTGCTCGCGGGCGGCCTGGAAGCGGCCAAGGCGTGGATCCGGGAGATGATCGAACTGCAGCAGCAGATGATCGACGCGGTCGGCTCGGTGACCAAGATGGAGGTGCCGCTGGCTGTCGACTACACCGACGAGATCCTCGACGCGGTGCGCGACGGGGCGCTCGACCGCATCGCGGCCGTGCAGACGATCGCCGACAAGACCGAGCGCCAGGCGGCGGAATCCACGCTGGCCGCGGAGATCGCGGCCGAGATGGAGGCCCGCTTCGGCGACGATGCTGCGGTGTCCAGGCAGGTCAAGGGCGCCGTACGCTCCGTCACCAAGGAGGTCGTGCGCAAGCGCATCGTCACCGAGGGCATCCGTATCGACGGCCGGGCCACCGACCAGTTGCGGCCCCTCATGAGCCGGGTCGGGGTAATCCCCACGGCCCACGGCTCCGGACTCTTCCAGCGCGGCGACACGCAGGTGCTCAACTTCACCACCCTGGGGATCGGCCGCAGCGACATGCTGATCGATGACCTGTCGCCGACCGAGAAGAAGCGCTACTTCCATCACTACAACTTCCCGCCGTTCTGCACCGGCGAGACCGGTTTCATGCGCGGACCCAAGCGGCGCGAGATCGGACACGGGGCGCTGGCTGAGCGAGCGGTGTTTCCGGTTGTGCCCGGGTTCGAGGACTGGCCCTACACGGTGCGCACCGTGTCGGAGGTGATGGCGTCGAACGGGTCGAGCTCGATGGCGTCGGTGTGCGGGTCCACGCTGTCGCTGATGGATGCCGGCGTTCCGATCAAGGCGCCGGTGGCGGGCGTGGCCATGGGCCTGGTCCACGCCGACGGGGCCTGGGTGACCCTCACCGACATCCTCGGCGCCGAGGACGCCTTCGGGGACATGGACTTCAAGGTGGCCGGCACCACCGACTTCATCACCGCGCTGCAGCTGGACACCAAGATTGCGGGCATCCCGGCGTCGGTGCTGGCCGACGCTCTCCGCCAGGCGCGGACGGCTCGGTTGGACATCCTCGATGTGATGGCCGAGACCATCATCGAGCCGAGGCCCGAGGTGCGCGACACCGCCCCGAAGGTCACCTCCTTCGAGATCCCCGTCGAGAAGATCGGCGAGGTGATCGGACCCAAGGGCAAGGTGATCAACGCCATCCAGTCCGAGACCGGCGCCGACATCAGCGTGGACGACGACGGCGCGGTCGGCATTGTGGCTATCGCCTCCACCGACCGGGGCGCGGTGCTGGAGGCCGAGCGGCAGATAAAGCTAATCCTGGATCCGCCCACAGCCGACGTCGGCGCCACCTACCGGGGCCGGGTGGTGAACATCACCAAGTTCGGGGCGTTCGTGAACATCCTTCCCGGTCGCGACGGTCTGGTGCACATCTCCAAGCTGGGCGGCGGCAGGCGCATCGACAAGGTCGAGGATGTGCTCGAGCTCGGCGAGGAGATCGAGGTGGTCGTCGAGGACGTCGACCCCAACGGGAAGATCTCGCTCATTCCCAAGTCGGATGACTCCGACGGAGGCGAACCGTCTTCCGCCCGGCGCCGGGAGACGTCAAGGGCCGGCACCGACGGCCGGGCCAACCGAGGCGAGTCCCGTGGCCCTGCCGGCGACGGATCGGGGCGGGATGCAGGTCGGACCGACCGCGATGGGGGCTTCGGTCGCCACCGCGACGGCGGCCGGCCCGAGCCGAGGCGATCGGAGGCGGGGCGTGCCGACCGCGACGGCGGCGAGCAGCGCCGCGACGATCGGTCCGGCTCCCGGTCGAGGCCGCCCGCGCCGGTGTCCAGTGCCAGGGGAGTCTCGTTCGAGGATTCCTTCGACCTGGAGCTCGAGCGCGAGTTCGGCGAGCTGGGCCCGGATCCGCGGGTCCGGCGTGGAGGACGCCGCGGTGGCCGCGGCCCGCGCTAGACCAAACCCATGATCAAGCTCGGTGTCTGCGGCGCCACCGGACGCATGGGCGCCGAGGCCTGCAGGGCCATCGACGCCGACCCCGACACCGAGCTGCTCGTCGCGATCGGCTCCGCCGGCTCGGTCGAGGAGTTCGTTGAGGCGGGCGTCGACGTGGTGGTGGACTTCACCGTCGCGGAGGCGGTCCGGGCCAACGTGGGCGTGCTGGCCGCGGCCGGGATCAATGCGGTGATCGGAACCTCCGGTCTGGGTGCCGACGATCTGGACGACTTGCGCGCCGACTTCGTGCGAAGCCACTGCGTCGTCGCGCCGAACTTCGCGGTGGGCGCAGTGCTCATGACCCGGTTCGCGGCTCTGGCCGCCCCGTACTTCGACACCGCCGAGGTGATCGAGCTGCACCACGACCGCAAGGTGGACGCACCCTCGGGCACGGCCATGGTGACGGTCGAGGCCATGGCGGAGGCCTCCGACGACTGGGCGCCGGACCCCACGGCCAGCGAGACCCTGCCCGGAGCGCGCGGCGGGCGCGGCCCGGCCGGGATCCCGGTCCACTCGGTGCGTCTCAAGGGACTGGTCGCCCACCAGGAGGTGCTGCTCGGCGGACCCGGCGAGACCCTCACGATCCGCCACGACACCATCGACCGGTCGGCGTTCATGCCCGGCATGCTCCTGGCGGCCAAGCGCGTGGTGACGCTCGGGCCGGGCTTGACCGTCGGCCTCGGCGAGGTTCTGGGCATCTAAGAGGCCGAGCGGGCAGGCGAGTGAATCTGGTTCATACGGGCGAGGCCGTGGCCCGAGCGGCCCGTGAGCGCAGCGAACAAGAGCGGGAAACACCCCAGGCCGAGCGGGCAGAGTGCGCCGGCTGAGCTCTCCGGGGTGGATCGCCTCGCACATCTTCGCGCTGGCGATGGTCGTGCTGATGGTCAACCTGGGGTTCTGGCAGCTCCGTCGACTCGATGAGCGCCGCACCGGCAACGCCGAGATCGCGGCGGCCATGTCTCAGGACCCGTTCGACATCGCAGCCCACCTCGACCGGCGCGGGCTCCCACCCGAATACACCGCGGTGGCGGCAACCGGCACCTACCTCGCCGACGCGGAAGTGCGCATCGGCAACCGGAGCAGCGGCGGGCAGCCCGGCTTCTGGCTGGCGACGCCGCTGGAACTCGACGACGGCCGGGCCGTGGCGGTGGTCAGGGGCTGGATCCCCCGGCGGAGCGTGACCGGACTCGACGAACGCAGCACGGCCCCGCCGCCAGGGGAGGTTGTCGTGGCCGGGCTCGCCTTCGACAGTGTCGGAGGCGGCAGGGTCGCGGAGACTGCCCCAGGGGACGTGCCGGAGATCTCCCGTATGGACCTGGATCGGTTCGCCGAGGTCTCGGGCATCGACGTTGAAGGGGTGTGGATCAGGCTGCGGGCCCAGTCGCCGCCCCAGCCCGAAGGACTGCCGGAGCCGGTGCCCGATCCCGATCTGGGCGAGGGACCCCACCTGTCGTACGCGTTCCAGTGGTTCTTCTTCTCGGCCGGCGCGATCGTGGTGTACGGCCTCATCCTGCGCCGGGTCGTCGCCGGGCGCGAAGAAGCCCCCGGTACCGAACTACAGTTGTAGGCCATGGGCCGGTTCGGACGCGTACTGACCGCGATGGTCACGCCCTTCACTGAGGACGGGGCGCTCGACCTAGACGGGGCGACTCGCCTTGCCCGGTGGCTCGTCGCCAACGGCAACGAGGGACTGCTGGTGGCCGGGACTACCGGGGAGAGTCCGACTCTCACCCATCAGGAGCAGGCCGAGCTGGTGGCTGCGGTCGTGGCCGCAGTCGACGTTCCTGTGGTGGCGGGAGCCGGGAGCAACGACACCCGCGCCGCCATCGACCTCACCGAGCGCTGCACAAACGCCGGGGCGGACGGCATCCTGCACGTGGCCGGCTACTACAACCGGCCGTCGCAAGCCGGGCTGGACACGCACTTCCGGCACTGCGCGGCGGCGACGGACCTGCCGACCATGATCTACGACATACCCGGGCGCACCGGCCGCAAGGTTGCGACCGAGACCATGGCCCGTCTGGCTCACGAGGTACCCAACATCGTCGGGCTGAAGGACGCGGCCGGTTCTCCAGCAGAGACAGCCCGACTGCTGGAGATGGCACCGGACGGCTTCGAGGTGTACTCGGGCGACGACGCGCTCACCCTGCCGCTGATGTCGGTCGGCGCGGTGGGCGTCATCGGTGTGGCCACTCACTGGGCGGGGATGGAGATGGCGGCCATGTTCGATGCGTTCGAGAGCGGTCGAGTCGCCGAGGCGACCGCCATCAACCGGCGGCTGCTCGACTCCTACGACTTCGAGACCGGCGACGCGGCTCCCAATCCCGTGCCCACCAAGTGCATGATGCGGGTGCTGGGACTGCCGGCAGGGCCGTGCCGCCTGCCCATGGGACCGGAGCCCCCCGGACTGGAGGACCGGGCCAGGGAGGTCCTCGCCGCACTGCGCGGCTCCGAGCCGGAACCCGAGCAGTCGGTGGAAGCGGCTGCTGAGGTGCTCGGCGAGCCGGCTCCGGTCGGTACGGGCTGACCGCCGCCCGCACGCAAGTGGCTGCATCCGTCGCCGTCACCTTCCTGGGCGGCCTGGGTGAGATCGGACGGAACTGCGCGGTCCTCGAGACCGCGGGCCGCCGGGTGCTGCTTGACTGCGGCCGCATGTTCGCGGGCGACGACCTGCCCGGCGTCGACTCCGTGCTGCCCGACTTCGAATGGCTGCTGGACAGCGGGGGAGTGGAGGCGTGCGTCGCCACCCACGCCCACGAGGATCACATAGGAGCGCTCCCGCACCTGCTCGAGCACTTGTCGTTCCCCGTCTACGGGTCGGCGTTCACGCTCGGCCTGGTGAGGCACAAGCTCGCCGAGGCGGGCCTGCTCGACCGGGCCGAGCTGCGCGAAGTCCGCGACGGCGACTCCTTCCGGGCCGGGCCGTTCCAATGCGAGGTGATGCCGGTCACCCATTCGGTGCCGGGAGGGCTCATCACGGCCTTCTCCACACCGCAGGGAGTGATCCTGCACTCCAGTGACTTCAAGCTCGACCTCACGCCGGTGGACGGCCGCCGAACCGCGCTCTCCCGCATCGGGGCGCTGGCCGACGATCCGGGGGTCAGGCTGCTGCTGGCCGACTCGACCAACGCCGACGCGCCCGGATCGTCGCGCTCGGAGAGAGACGTGGGCGACGTCCTGCACGATGTGATCGCCCACCAGGCGGGTCGCCGGGTGATCATCGGGGCGTTCGCCAGCCACATCCACCGGATCCAGCAGGTGATGGACGCAGCCGTCGCCGCGGGTCGCACGGTGGCGACGCTGGGTCTGTCCATGCAGCGCAATGTCGGACTGGCCCGCGAGCTGAACCTGCTGCGGGTTCCCGATCACGCCTTGCGCGACATCACCGACCTCGAGGGGCTCGAACCGTCACAGGTGCTGATCGTGTGCACCGGGTCGCAGGGCGAGCCCCGGGCCGCTCTGACCCAGATGGCCGAGGGCACCAGCAAGTGGGTCGAGATCGGCGCCGAAGACACGGTGATCTTCAGCTCGCACCCGATCCCCGGAAACGAGGCCGCGGTCGGCGCGGTTCGCAACGGGCTGGCCCGCAGGGGCGCGCTCGTGCTCCACACCGGCAACCTCGACGTGCACACCTCTGGTCACGGTAAGCAGCAGGAGCTCAGGGTCCTGCACTCGGTGGCATCGCCGGAGTGGTTCGTGCCCGTCCACGGCGAGTACGAGCATCTGGTCGCGCACGTCCGTCTCGCCCGCGAGATGGGCATGGCGTCCGAGCGGGTGGTGCTGTGCTGTGACGGCGACCGGATCGAGCTGACCGACGAGGGCCTGCTTCATGCCGGATCGGTGGGCGGCGACCATATCTACGTCGACGGGACGGTCGGGGACTTGGGCTCCACCGTTCTCGATGAGCGCCGGAAACTCGGCGGCGACGGCTTCGTGGCCGTGGTGGTGAGCGTCGACCTGGAGCTGGGGGTGCTGGTGTCAGGTCCTCAGATCGTGTCGCGGGGATGGGTGGAGCATCCGGCCCTCGTGGGCCATGAGGCCGCGGTGGCCGACGCCGTCGAGACAGAGGTAGGGGCCGCCTTGGCCGCTGGCGACAGCGACCGGGAGGCGCTGGCGGATCTGGTGTTGCGAACCGCCCGGCGCATCTCGCGGGAGCGCACCCGCCGCCGGCCTGTGATCGTGCCAGTGATCACGTTCTAGGCCTGTCGAGGGTTCACGGGGCGGTCGAGCGTCACTGGTAGCGTCACCCTTCATGGCGACCAAAGGAGCCAGCTCCAGTTCTCGCGGGGCGAAGGGGCCGTCAGCTGGCAAGCGAGCCCCTCGCCGGGGCTCGGCTGCGGTCGGTTCGGTAGTGAGCCGCCATCGCCGGGACATCTGGGGTCTGGCCGCGGTCGTGGCCGGTCTCCTGGTGGCCGGGAGCGTCTGGTTCTCGGCGGCCGGACCGCTGGGCGAGGGAGTGGACAGCGCCCTCGCCGCCTGCTTCGGCCTGGTGCGCATGGCCCTCCCCGTTGGTCTGGCCGCGATGGGGGCCGCGGCGCTCTGGGGCGGGCGTCGCGGCGGCGGTGCGGTGGACCGTGCAGGCGGCGGCGACGGCGCTGAGGGCGACCCGCCTGCCGGCCGCGCCCAGGTCGAGCGGTCAGACTCGGCGGTCAGGATGGTGCTGGGCGGTGTACTGCTGCTGGTGTCCTCCACCGGTTTGCTGCATCTGTCCAGAGGACGCCCCGGCCTGGGCGACGGGGTGGACGAGTTGGGTGCCGCCGGCGGTGCTCTGGGAGTGGGCATCGGTGGCTTCCTGCATGCCTGGACGGCTGCATGGGGTTCGGTGCTGCTGCTTGTGTTCGCGGGACTGGTCGGCGTCATCGTCGTCACCGGTCTCACAGTGGGATCGGCGCTGGCCGCTCTGGCCGGTGCGCTGAGCCCGCTGTGGCGGCTGCTGCGAACCGCGGTCGTGAACCTGTTCAGCGACATCAAGGAGGGCCCGGCCGGTCCCACACCTCCAGACTCTCACCCCTACGGGCAGCCCTACGCCGGATCGCCTGGCTCTGATGAGGGCTCGGGCCGGATGGGCGCCGATGTCGAGCCGTCAACGCCTGAGATCGCCCCGGCGACGTTCGCGGAGGACTCGCCCGTGGTGCCCGCTGGGGCAGCTGGAGGCAAGGTCCGAGGTGCAGTTGCGCGCGGCAAGGGTCGAGGCCAACGGTCCAAGTGGAAGCTCCCGAAGATCGAGATGCTGGCTGCGACCCCGTCGCGGGAGATCGACAAGGCCGAGGTGGCCGAGCGGGGCCAGCTCTTGCAGGCCACGCTGGCTCGCTTCGATGTGCCCACCCTGCTGCTTGAGCCCGTGGTGGGGCCGACCGTCACCCGCTTCGTGCTGGAACTGGACGAGGGGGTGCGGGTGTCGAAGCTCGAGAGCCTGCGCAAGGACATCGCCCTGGCCATGGCCTCGCCCGATGTGCGCATCCTTTCGCCCATACCCGGCCGCCGCGCCATCGGCGTGGAGGTTCCCAACCTGGACCGCCAGATCGTGCGCCTCGGTGACGTGCTGCGCTCGCGGGAGGCGGCCAGCGCCGATCATCCCCTGGAGGTGGCCATCGGCCGGGACATCAACGGGCACGCCATCATGATGAACCTGGCGACCACGCCGCACCTGCTGATCGCGGGAGCCACCGGTGCCGGGAAGTCGTCGTGCCTCAACTCCTTGATCACGTCGGTGCTGATGCGTTCCACCCCCGAGGACGTGCGCATGATTCTCGTCGACCCCAAGCGGGTCGAGATGGGCCAGTACGACCGCGTCCCCCACCTGCTCACCGCGCCGGTCACCGATCCCCGCAAGGCAGCCAATGCGCTGAGCTGGGCCGTGCGGGAGATGGAGCGGCGCTACGACCTCCTCCACGAGACCAGCTTCCGCGACATCGCCGGCTACAACGCGGCCGCTGAGGCCGGCACGCTTGAGCCGCCGCCCGGGGCCCGGGACGACGACGGCGAGCCTCTGCGGTACCAGCGCCTGCCGTTCGTGCTGGTGGTGGTGGACGAGCTTGCCGACCTGATGATGGTGGCCGCGCGTGATGTCGAGGAGTCGATCGCCCGCATTGCCCAGATGGCCCGCGCCGTGGGCATCCACCTGGTGATCGCCACTCAGCGGCCGTCGGTGAACATCATCACCGGCGTGATCAAGGCCAACATCCCGGCCCGGCTCGCGTTCGCGGTGTCGAGCCTGACCGACTCGCGGGTGATCCTCGACCAGCCCGGCGCCGAGCGGCTTGTCGGCCAGGGGGACATGCTCTATCTCGGCCCCTCGTCGTCGACACCCCACCGGATCCAGGGATGCTGGGTCACCGAGGACGAGGTCCGCTCCGTAGTGTCCAACTGGGTGGAGCAGGCCCCCGACTCCGACGACGATCCGTCGGTCACAGCGGAGGGCCTGACCGGTGGAGAGCCCGGCAGCGCGGTCGGTCAGGAACGGGCGGCGCCCGACCTCGGGGGGGCTCCGATCATGCCCACGAGCATCACCGACGCGCCCCCGCCTCCCGAGTCCGATGACGGGGACGAGCTGCTGGAGGCGGCCATGGCTCTGGTGGTCGAGACGCAGCTCGGTTCCACGTCCATGCTCCAGCGCCGGCTGCGGGTGGGGTTCGCCAGGGCAGGGCGGATCATGGACCTGCTCGAGCAGCGAGGCATCGTCGGCCCGTCCACTGGCTCGAAGGCCCGCGAGGTTCTCATCACTCCCGAGGAACTCGAGAGCAGGCAAACCAGCTGACATGACTAGGCGCCGGGCTCCTCGGTAGGTCTCATGCTGCTCGGGCTAGGTCTTTCTGTGGTCGGGCTGGCGGTGCTGTCGCTGGCGGCCGACCAGTTCGTGAGGGGGGCGGCTCGGTTGGCCGTCGTCCTGCGGATGGCCCCCATCGTGGTGGGGGCCATCGTGGTGGGGTTCGGCACCAGCGCACCGGAAATGCTGGTTTCGACGGTGGCCGCGACCAACGGTCGGCTGGACATCGGTGTGGGCAACATCGTCGGCTCCAACGTGGCCAACATCTCCCTCGTGCTGGGGGCGGCGTCGTTCGTGGCCGTTGTCCCGGTGAGTTCAAGCGTGGTGCGCCGGGACGCGGTCGTGTCGGTGGCCGCGGTCGTCCTGTTCGCCCTGCTGGTGCAGGGCGACGTCAGTCGCCTCGAGGGTCTGGTGCTGGTGGCTGCGCTGGTGGCTTGGTTCGTGCTGGTGCTGACCGGCGCCCGCACCGGCCGGGATGACTCGGACATGGAGGACCTCTCCGAGATCGTGGGCGAGCATCCTCCCGCTCTCGGGGTCGAGACCCTGCGCACGGTGGTCTCGCTGGCCCTGGTTGCCGGCTCGGCCTACATCCTGGTCGAGGGCGCCGAGCGGGTGGCCGAGGCGCTCAACCTGTCGGGCGGCTTCGTCGGGTACACGATGGTCGCGGTAGGCACATCGGCACCGGAGCTGGTCACCGCGGTGGCCGCCGCCCGCCAGCGCGAGACCGAGCTTCTAGTCGGCAATCTGCTGGGCAGCAACGTGTTCAATTCGCTGGCGGTGGGCGGCGCTATCGGTCTGGTGGGGCCGGGACCGGTTGGTGATGTCGCCGTGCAGACCCTGGGTTCGTTGATGATGGTGGTCATCTGCGTTGTGAGTTGGGTGGCCATGGTCATCGGCCACAAGGTCAGCCGCATCGACGGCGTTGTGCTGCTGGTCCTGTGGGTGGTGAGCATCGCGTTGCTGGCCGGTTGACGTGACGCGGCCCGGTTCCCTGCTGTGCGCTCTGGTGTGCGCGGGGGTCCTAGCCGCCGGCTGCGCGCCGGGTTCGCAGTCCGAGAGCGGACCGGCAGCCACCGACACTCCGGCCTCAGCCACCGGCCAGTCAGTGGTCCCCAACGCCACGCAGCCCCCCGCCACAACGGCACCGGGGCGCTCCACACCGGAGGTGCCGGCCAACTCTGCCGCCCGTCCGGCCGCGGGATCGGTCGACGCCGATGCTCCACGCGGCTTCGAGCCCCCCGGGGAGGGACCTGCGCCCGTTACGACGACGTCTACTACAACGCCGCCGGCGCCCTCTACAACTGAGCAGGCGTCGGCGGCCCAGACCTCAGCGGAACACGAGCCGTCCGAGGTGCCGGTCGGGGCGTCCGTGTTCCCGCCTGTCGGCGACGGAGACGGCGTGGCCCGATGGACCGTCGAGATCATCGAATGGATCCCGCACGACCCGGAGGCCTTCACCCAGGGACTCGAGATCGCCGATGGAACCATGTACGAGAGCACCGGGCTGTGGGGGCAGTCGTCGCTGCGGGTCGTGAACCCGGCCACCGGCGAGGTCACGGCCCGCGTCGACCTGCCGGATGAGTACTTCGGTGAGGGTCTCACTGTCGCCGGCGACGAGATCTTCCAGCTCACCTGGCAGAGCGGCACCGCTCTGGTGTACGACCGCGCCACCCTCGAGCCCGTGCGGGAGCACAGCTATGAGGGGGAGGGCTGGGGCGTCTGCGAGATGGGCGGTCAGCTGGTCATGACGGACGGCTCCGACCGGCTGGTCCGCCGCGACCTGGAGACCTTCGGACTATTGGGCACCGTGACCGTGACCGCCTCCGGCTACGACGGCCGTCTCGACTACCTGAACGAACTGGAGTGCATCGAGGGCATGGTGATCGCCAACGTGTGGCAGACCGACCGCCTGCTGGTGATCGATCCGGACACCGGACGGCTAGTGGCCGCCATCGACGCCGGACCCCTCGTCGACGATGCGTCCCAGGTCTCGGCCGGGAGCCAGATTGATGTGCTCAACGGGGTTGCGGTAGACGAGAAAGGTGCCACCCTGTGGATGACCGGCAAGCTCTGGCCCCGGCTGTACAGGGTTCGAGTAGTGGAGGCTCAGTAGGTGCGATCGAGGACTGCCGTGGTGTGGAGCGGCGCACTCCTGGCGGCCGCGCTGTTGGCGTCGGCATGCGCCGAGAGCCCACGAGTGCGCTCGTCGACCGGGGCGTCGCCGACCCTGCCTCCTGAGACCATCGCGTCGGTGCCGACGACGACACCGATCACCACCGTCCGGAGCACCACCACCACCGAGTCCACGCGAGCCTGGACGCTGCTGGCGGGCGGCGATGTCCTGATGGAACGGTCCGAGCGGTTGGGCTTGGACCCCTTCGAGTCCATCGAGCCACCCCTGGGATCGGTGGACCTCTCTGTAGTGAACGTGGAGATGGCGATCAGCGATCGGGGCACACCCCATGACAAGACGTACGTGTTCCGCGCTCCGCCATCCGCGGCCCGGCGGATAGCGGCCGGAGGCGTGCGGGTCGCCAACCTGGCCAACAACCACGCCATGGACTACGGCGGTGACGCTCTGGCCGACACCATCGACCTGCTGGAGGGTGCCGGTGTGGCGACCATCGGTGCAGGCCGCAACATCGACGAGGCCTACCGCTACCGGATCCTGACGACGGACGGCGGCGTGAACGTGGCCTTCGTCGGAGCCTCCCTGATCGTTCCCTCCAATTTCGCGGCCGGCTCCTCCACGCCGGGCGTCGCGTCGGCGCACCCGCCCGACCTGGCACGCGTGCTCGACACCGTTCGAGCCGCGGGGGCCGCAGCCGATGCGGTGGTCGCCATAGTCCACTGGGGCATCGAGCGAGACCCCTGCCCGGAGGATGCCCAGCGTTCGCTCGCCCGGCAGCTCCTCGACGCGGGCGCCGACGCGGTCATCGGCCACCATCCCCACGTGCTGCAGCCTGTGGTGTTCACCGGTGAGAAGCTGGTGGCCTTCTCGCTGGGAAACTTCATCTGGGAGCCCCGCCAGCACATGAGCGGGGAGACGGGAGTCCTGCAGGTTGACTTCGAAGGCGACCGGGTTGTCGGCTGGTCGTTCCATCCCCACCTGCTCGACGGCGACGGCGTGCCCGTTCCGGCCGACTCCAGTCCCCGCGTCGACCGCATCCGCGACATAGTCGAGGAGGGGAATTGCGGTCCTCACAGGCCTCCGCCGACCTCCACGACGACCTCGCTGCCCGCGCCTACCGGCACCGCAGGGTTCTAGGTTGGTAGCACCTTCTATGTCCGGCCGACCCAGATCCTTCGTCGTTCACACCTTGGGGTGCCCCAAGAACCAGGTCGATTCCGACAAGCTCACCGGACTGCTGGTCGCCGACGGCCTGTCGCCGGCTCCCGACACGTCCGAAGCCGACATGGTGGTCGTCAACACCTGTGCCTTCGTGGAGGAGGCCCGCCAAGAATCGATCGACACGATCCTGGCCCTCTCGGAGAGCAAGGCGCCCGGCGCCTCGCTGGTGGTCACCGGCTGCCTCGCGGAGCGTTACGGCGGCGAGTTGGCCGAGGCCCTGCCGGAGGCCGACCACATAGCCGGATTCGGGATGGAGCTCGCGGCCAGGTCCTCGGCGCCGCCCGAGCCCGCTGGTGTGCCGGTAGAGCTGGGCCGGCGGACCGCTCGCCCGATCCCGGCGTTCGACCTGCTGAACCTGCCCCGGCCGCCGTCGGCCCGCCCATGGGCATACGTGAAGATCGCGGAGGGATGCGACCGCGCCTGCGGCTTCTGCGCCATCCCCAGCTTCCGCGGTCCCCAGCGCAGCCGCACCCTCGAGCAGATCCTGGCGGAGGTCGAGCAGCTCGACGCGGTCGAGATCGTACTGGTGGCCCAGGACCTCGCCTCCTACGGCCGGGACCAGGGCTCCGGTGAGCGCCGCATCGTGCCGCTGGTAGCGGCCGTGTCGGAGCGCGCCGCCCGTACCCGCCTGCTGTACCTGTACCCGTCGGACCTCAACGACACCCTGATAGACGCCATCTGCGCCACCGGCGTCCCCTACTTCGACCTGTCGCTCCAGCACGTCTCGGCGCCCTTGCTGCGCCGCATGCGCCGGTGGGGCGACGGCCAGCGGTTCCTGGCCCGGATCGAAGCAATCCGCCGGCGCGAGCCGGAGGCGGCCTTCCGGTCGAACTTCATCGTCGGCTACCCCGGTGAGACCGAGGAGGACCATGACCTGCTGCTGCGCTTCGTGGATGAGGCCCAGCTCGACTGGTGCGGGTTCTTCGCCTACTCCGAGGAGGACGGCACCTACTCGGCCGGCCTGGAGGGCAAGGTGGACGAGGGCCTGCGCTCCGAGCGGCTGGCCGAGCTCGGCGAGCTGCAGGACGCCATCACCGCCCGGCGCCGCGACCTGCTGGTCGGCCGGCGGGTGGAGGTGCTGGTGGACGAGCCGGGCGCCGGCCGGACTCACCGTGAAGCCCCGGAGATCGACGGTGTGGTCCATGTGCCTGCCGGCCTGACCGCGGGTACCTTCGCGAAGGTGACCGTCACCGCCGCGACCGGCTGCGACCTGGAGGCGGCGTGAGCGCCTCGGGCGGAGCGGAGGCGCCGGCGCAGGCCAGCCTGCTTCACCCCGCCAACCTGCTGACGCTCGCCCGCCTGCTGTTCGCGCCGGTGCTATTCCTGCTGATCCTCCAAGCCGAGCAGAGCCGGGGGGCGTCGTGGGCCGCTTTCGGCCTGGGCGTCGCCATGGCCGGCACCGACTTCTTCGACGGGCGGGTGGCCCGCCGGGCCAACGTCACCAGCCGCAGCGGCGCCTTCCTCGATCCGCTGGCCGACAAGGTCGTGGTGCTCGGGGCGGCTTTCTGCCTGGTGGCCGTGGAGCGCTACTGGTGGGTGCCGGTGACGATTCTGGCCTTCCGCGAGCTCGGAATCACCGCCTGGAGGGCCCGGTGGGCGGGAGAAGGGGTGTCCATACCGGCCCGACGGTCCGCCAAGTACAAGACTTCCGTGCAGGCGTTGGCCCTGGCGATGGCGATCATGCCGACCCTGGAGGATGCAGACCTGGTGCTGACCGTCGCACTCTGGGTGGCGGTGGTGTTCACGGTGGTCACCGGACTGCAGTACATGCTCGATGGCCGGTCGGTGCGAGCGCGGTCCCGTTCCTAGGCGCGTCCGAACAGTGCTGGCGGTGACGCAGTCGTGAAGTGCGAGGTGGTGGCGATCGGGACCGAGTTGCTGCTCGGCCAGATCGTCGACACCAACTCGTCGTGGATCGGGGAGCAGCTCGCGCTGGCAGGCATCGACAGCCACTTCCAGACCAAGGTCGGCGACAACCTCGGCCGTATGACCGCCGCGCTCGAGCAGGCGCTGGACCGCAGCGACGCAGTGATCGTATGCGGCGGGCTCGGCCCCACCCCCGACGACATCACCCGCGACGCGATCGCGGCCGTGATGGGCGTGGAGCTGCACCGCGACGACGCCGTGGCCGAGCGGATCAGATCGATGTTCTACCGGCGCGACCGGCAGATGCCGGCCAACAACCTCCAGCAGGCCGACGTGCCGGCCGGCGCTCGGGTGATGGACGTGCAGCCCGGTACCGCTCCCGGACTGATCTGCCCGGTGAGGCGAGACGGGGGGTCCGCGGGTTCTCCCGGCGGCGGTGGGGCCGGAGGCGGCGAGAAGGTGATATACGCCGTTCCCGGCGTGCCCTGGGAGATGCAGAAGATGGTCAGCGAGTGCGTGCTGCCCGACCTGCAGGCCCGGGCGGGCGAGCGGAGCGTGATACGCAGCCGGACGCTGCGCACCTGGGGCTACTCGGAGTCGGGTCTGGCCGAGCTGCTGGGACCGGAGATGAGCCGCCTCGACGCCACCGGCGAGGCCACCATCGCCTTCCTGGCCAGCGGCATGGAGGGGCTCAAGGTCCGCATCACCGCCAAGGCGGCCGATGACGAGACGGCTCGGAGGGTGCTGTCGGGAGTGGAGTCGAGGGCGCGGGCCGTCATCGGTGAGGCGGTGTTCGGGGCCGACGACGACACCATGGAGTCGGTGGTGCTGGCCCTGATGCGAGCGCGGGGCCTCACCCTGGGACTGGCCGAGTCGGTGACCGGAGGGCTGATCGCCGCTCGCCTGACTGAGGTGCCCGGCGCGAGCGACGTTCTGAAGGGGGCGGTCGTGCCGTACGACCGTGTGCTCAAGACGGGTGTGCTGGGTGCGCCCGACGTGAACGCGGTCAGCGAGGAGATGGCGCTGGCCATGGCGGCCGGAGCCTGCCGGGTGCTGGACGCCGACGTGGGCCTGGCCACGACCGGTGCGGCCGGCCCCGAGAGCCACGAGGGCGCCGAGCCGGGCACAGTCTGGATCGGCCTGCATCTCGGCGGTGGCGGCGAGGCGGTCAGGGTGCGCTTCAACATGGCCCGGACCATGGTCCGTCAGCTCTCGACGATCACCGCTCTCAACCTGCTGCGAACCCGGCTTCTCACCCGCGACGGCTGAGCCCGGTCTCAAGGGTGTCGAGGTCCGCCTGCCAGCAGCCCATCAGGTGGGTGGGCTTGAAGCCCATCTCGTTGTTGATGGCCAGCATGTGGGCGTTGCTGGACGCGTTGCCGGTCTGCAGCCACGCCACTTCGGGCTCGGTGGCCCGCAGCCGCTGCCACATCGACGCCTTCATCCAGCGCCCGATGCTCCGTCCCCGGTAGGCGGGCAGCACCACGGTGGACCACTGCCACGAGGCCGCCGGCCGGTGGCGGTTGACGAAGACCTCGGTGGTGCCGGCCGCCTCGCCTTCGGCGGTGACCGCCAGCACGCCCCGATACTCCAGTCCTCGGGCGTTGCGGGCCTCGATCTCGGCCTTCACCATGGCCCTGTCAACGATGGTGTCGGCGATGTCGAGGTCGTCGGTGGGGGCGTCGTTCATCGCGTTGGCCGTCGCCACTAGCGCGTCGATCCACTGGTCGGGGCAGCGGCGGGCCCAATGAACGAGTTCCAGATCAGCGGGACTGGCCTCGACCCACTGGGCCATGAGTCGGGGGTCCACCGCGGCCATGTCGAGACGGGACTCCTGCTCTGTGTAGCGCAGCTCGGCGCCCAGGGCGGTCCAGAAGCTGTCAGCGTCGGGGGTGTGGTCCCCCCAGGCGATGACCGAGTTGCGCCCGTCGGCGCGAGCCGTCCGCAGGAGTTCGGACAGCACGGCGGCCGACACCTGCTCGGGCGCGGGTGTGATCTCCACCCCGGCCATGGCCGCGTTGGCGGGGTCGACCGTCAACTCCACATGCCCGATGGCGGCGGCCCGGCCGGCTTCGAAGGCGACCACCCGCTCGTGGCGGCAATGGTCGGTGGCGTCGTCGAAGACGGCCCGCAGCTCGGCGGCCGGCGTGACGGGCATGTCGGGGTCGCGCTCGCGGTCCACCGCCTGCTGGAGCTCGAGCGCGGCCGCGAACTCTGTGTCGTCCAGTGATCGGGCGTCGATGGTCCGCACGGCCTGAGCGTATGGCCGACATCATGGATGGGGAACCGGCGCCGGTTTCGCAGCGTCATAGGTGTGAGCGTGTCCAAAGGGACACGCCGCGACACTCACAGGAGCGCGTCCATGAGCCATTTCCGCAAGATGGCAACTCTGCTCGCCGCCATCATCGGTTTGGTTGCCACAAGTTGCGGCGTCCATGTTGGAGTATTCGGCGGCGGCTCATCCGTGTCGGGGACGGTGACCTATCGGGAGCGGATCGCGCTGACGCCGGGCGCCACGCTGATTGTCCAGATCCGGGACACGTCGTATGCGGACGCCGCCGCGGAGCTGATCGCGGAGCAGGTCATCTCCGATCCGGGCCAGGTCCCGATCAAGTTCAAGGTTCCCTACGACCCCGACGACATCGACTCCAGGAACGTCTACTCGGTGTCGGCCCGGATCGAGGAGTCCGACGGTCGCCTGGCCTTCATCAACGACACCGCCTACGACGTGATCACCAACCGCAGCCCGACGAAGGTGGACATGGTGCTGGTGCTGGTCGAGCCGCCGCCGGAGATGGTCGAGGGAGAGTGGAGCGCCGAGGACCGCAGGCCGGTGGAGGCTCCGGTCCATGTCACCGATGCGGAGGTGATCTGGGAGGGTGAGCAGGCCTTCGCCCACGTGCTGTTCGCCATTTCCGAAGTCGACGGCTGCTACCGGATCGGCCGCGAGGAGGTCAGGATCGACGGCAGCCGCATCGTCGTCGACGTGACGGCGTGGGTGCCGGCTCCCACTCCCTGGGCGATCGACTGCTCCGACCGGACCCTGGAGCTGGACGCGTACGTGCACTTGGGCAGCGTGGGCGAGGAGTTGGCGGCCGGCGACACCTACACCGTCGAAGTCAACGGCGCGGAGTTGCTGACCCTCGCAGTGCCCTAGTAGAGCGAGCGCGGCTGTCAGTCGGCGGTGCGCTCCAGGCGCAGCGAGGCGGAGTTCATGCAGTAGCGGTCGCCGGTGGGCTGGGGGCCGTCCGGGAACCGGTGGCCGAGGTGGGCGCCGCAGTTGGCGCAGACAGCCTCCTCGCGGACCATTCCGAAGCTGCGGTCGGTGTGGATCTCGACCGCATCGGAGTCGAGCGCCTCCCAGAAGCTGGGCCAGCCGGTGCCGGACTCGTACTTGGTGTCGCTGGAGAAGAGGGGGACGTCGCAGACGATGCAGTGGTAGGTGCCGTCGTCGTGGCAGTTCCAGTACGCGCCGGTGAAGGCCCGCTCGGTGCCGGCCTGTTGGGTGACCTGGTATTGCTGGGGGGTGAGGCGGTCCCGCAGATCGGCGTCGTCGAAGGTCTGGCGGGCGGGGGAGGTCTGGGAGGTCATGGGGGATGCCTTTCTGTGGTTCTGATCTGCAGGCGATTGTGTTCGGCGCCTTGATCCGAGGATTCGCCGGAGCATCGTGTTGCCTTTCTCCTGTACTGCTCTACGGTAGGCAACGCACACGGGCTTCGTATGGTTCCCGGCCGGCGAATCGAATCCCGCAGTGCCTTGATGCGAGTGCTGCCGGCCCGCTCGATCCCTGCTCGCAGGTGCTTGACTGAACACATGTTCGCAACTACCGTGTCGGTAACTACACTGTCGTAAGCTGCACGAGGAACAACGGTGCCCGGCCGGGCCTGTCACACCCCCCGCGTAGGTTCGCCAAGCATCCCCGACTCGCCGAGAGGCCATCAGACATTCAACCGCCCAAGTGGGCACAGACATAGGAGAAGAACGTGGACGATCGACACAAGGCACTCGACATGGCCATGAGCCAGATCGACAAGCAGTTCGGCCAGGGCTCGGTCATGAAGATGGGCGAGAAGGCCGCCATGAACATCGAGGCGATCCCGACGGGGGCGCTGTCGCTGGACCTGGCCCTCGGCATCGGGGGCCTGCCCCGGGGCCGGGTCACCGAGATATACGGCCCGGAGTCCTCGGGCAAGACCACCCTGGCCACCCACGTGGTGGCCGAGGCTCAGCGCAACGGCGGCATCTGCGCCTACGTGGACGCCGAGCACGCCATGGACCCGATCTACGCCAAGGCCATCGGCGTGGACATCGACGAGCTGCTCATCTCCCAACCCGACACCGGCGAGCAGGCCCTGGAGATCACCGACATGCTGATCCGCTCCGGGGCGCTCGACGTGGTGGTGATCGACTCGGTGGCCGCGCTCACCCCGCGGGCCGAGCTCGAGGGCGACATGGGCGACACCCACGTCGGCCTGCAGGCCAGGCTCATGTCGCAGGCCCTGCGCAAGCTCACCTCCAACCTCAACAAGTCCAACACCATCTGCATCTTCATCAACCAGCTGCGTGAGAAGATCGGGGTGATGTTCGGCTCACCGGAGACCACGCCCGGCGGCCGGGCCCTCAAGTTCTACTCGTCGGTACGGCTCGACATCCGCCGGATCGAGGCGATCAAGAACGGCATGGAGGTGGTGGGCAACCGCACCCGGGTGAAGGTGGTGAAGAACAAGTGCGCCCCGCCGTTCAAGCAGGCCGAGTTCGACATCATGTACGGCCAGGGCATCTCCCGGGAGGGCTCGGTGCTGGACCTGGCCGTCACGGAGTCCATCGTGAAGAAGTCCGGAGCCTGGTACACCTACGACGGCGAGCAGCTCGGCCAGGGGCGCGAGAACGCCAAGGCGTTCCTGCAGGACAACCCCGAGCTGATGGTCGAGATCTCCGACCTGGTCTGGCGGGCCGTCATGCCCGAGCCCGAACCCGAGCAGCCCGACACTCCGGCGACCTACGACGGCTCTCCCGACAGGGCGGGATCCGTCGCCTAGCTCCCCTCGACACTTCCGGCGAGCCGGCGGGTGACCGCAGCCCGGAAGGCCTCGACGCCGTAGCCTGGGGGCGTGGGTAGGACCTACGCCATCCGCACCTTC
The DNA here is from genome assembly GCA_965117015.1 of Acidimicrobiales bacterium. Taxonomy (GTDB): domain Bacteria; phylum Actinomycetota; class Acidimicrobiia; order Acidimicrobiales; family Aldehydirespiratoraceae; genus Aldehydirespirator. Next base: position 3,392,235 of record OZ220747.1, on the reverse strand, counting down.
GGGTGCCAGATGAACGAGCACGACTCCGAGAGGATCGCGGGCCTGCTCGAGGATGACGGGTACCAGCGCGCCTCCGCCTTGGAGGAGGCCGACGTGATGGTGCTCAACACCTGCTGCATCCGGGAGAACGCCGACAACAAGCTGTACGGCGCCCTGGGCCGGCTCAAGGCCGTGAAGGCGAAGCGTCCCGGCGCGCTGATCGCGGTGGCCGGATGCCTCGCCCAGAAGGACCGCGACCTAGTCCGCGAGCGTGCCGGCCATGTTGATGTGGTGTTCGGCACCCACAACGTGCACCGGGCGGCCGAGCTCATCGACCACGCTCGGCAACACGGTCCGGTGGTGGAGATCCTCACCGAGACGGTCCGCGAGGACACCGAGGCGTTCCCGTCGGCTCTGCCTGTGCGGCGGGAAGCCGCCCATTCCGCCTGGGTCACGATCCAGATCGGATGCGACAACAGCTGCACCTTCTGCATCGTGCCCGCGGTGCGGGGCCCCGAGATCAGCCGCCCCTTCGGTGAACTGGTCGACGAGGTGCGGGACCTGGCCGCAAGCGGCGTCAGCGAAATCACTCTGCTGGGTCAGAACGTCAACAGCTATGGCCGGGATCTGGCCCTGTCGCGCCGGGGGAGCACCAACGGCAATGGCAACGAGCGGGTTCCGTCCACGGGCGACGACGCTTGGTGGTGCGGTGAGGGCTGGACCGCCGACCGGCGGGCCCGGCCCCTGTTCGCCGACCTGCTGCGAGCGGCGGGGGAGATCGACGGCATCCGGCGGGTGCGCTTCACCAGCCCGCATCCCAAGGACCTGCGTCCCGAGACGATCGCGGCCATGGCCGAGGTCCCGGCCGTGTGCGAGCACCTGCACCTACCGCTGCAGTCGGGCAGCGACGCCGTGCTTCGGGCAATGCAGCGGGGATACACGGCGGAGCGCTACCTGGAGCGGCTGCGAGCCGCCCGGGAGGAGGTCGACGACTTGGCCGTTTCCACCGACATCATCGTCGGGTTCCCCGGCGAGACCGAACGCGATTTCGAGCAGACCCTGGAGGTGGCGGCTGAGGCCCGCTACGACAGCGCCTTCACGTTCATCTTCTCGCCCCGGCCGGGCACGGCCGCGGCCGGCATGGGCGACCGGTTCGTGCCCCACGAGGTGTCCGTGGCTCGCTACGAGCGGCTGCGGCGGGTGATCGAACGCTCCAGCCGGCTCGCCAACGAGGCCCGCGTCGGCAGGATCGAGGAGGCCGTCGTCGAGGGGCCCAGCAAGAAGGACCCGGCCGTCACCACCGGGCGCACCCGACGCAACACCCTGGTGCACTTCGGGTCGCCGCCCGGCGGAGTGCCGCCGACCGGCACCTACGCCCGGATCAAGGTCACCGCCGCCGCGGCCAACTTCCTTCAGGGAGAGCTGGTCAGCATCGAGGAACCGCCGTCGCTGGAAGCCGCGCCGAGCATTGAGCCCGCCCGGCGCCTCATTCCCGTCGCGGCCGTTTGAGGAGGCGGTGACGACGGCGCTGGGGGAGCGGCCCCTGGTGATCGTCGGCTCTACCGCCTCCGGCAAGTCGGACCTGGCGATGGGCGTGGCTCGTCTGGTCGGCGGCAGCGCCGAGATCGTGGCGCTGGACTCGATGCAGGTGTATCGGGGCATGGATATCGGCACGGCCACCCCCACCGCCGCCGAGCAGGCCGAGGTGCCCCACCACATGATCGATCTGGTCGACCCTTCCGAGGAGTTCGCGGTGGCCGAACTCCAGGCGCAGGCCTGCACGGCGATCGACGACATTCGTCATCGGGGCGCTGTCCCGGTGCTGGTGGGCGGCACCGGCCTGTACGTGCGGGCCGTGATCGACGATCTGAAGATCCCCGGCCGCTACCTGGAGGTTCGGGCCGAGCTGGAGACCGAGCCCGACACCGCGGCCCTGCATCGCCGCCTAGCGGATCTCGACCCGGTCGCCGCTGGCCGCATGGAGTCAGCCAACCGGCGCAGGATCGTTCGCGCCCTGGAGGTCACGATCGGCAGCGGCGAGCCCTTCTCGTCCTACGGTCCGGGCCTAGGGCACTACCCGCCCACGCCGTTCGTGCAGGTGGGCCTGCGCTGGGACCGGGAGCGGCTCGACGACCGCATCACAGCCCGATACCAACAACAGATGGCCGACGGATTCCTCGACGAGGTGCGAACGCTGGCCGAGGCGCCGATCTCGCGCACCGCCTCCCAGGCCCTCGGCTACAAGGAGCTGCTACGCCATGTGCAGGGGGAGACGACCCTTGAAGAGGCGCTGGCGCTTGCCGTCGTGCGCACCCGCCGGTTCGCCCGCCGCCAAGAGCGTTGGTTCCGCCGCGACCCCCGCATCCGTTGGCTCGACGCCCCAACGACCCCCGCCGACGCCCTGTCCACCTGGAAGCGCGCTGCCGCCGAAGCTCTCCCAATCCAGAGGCCGAGCGGGTAGTCGTATTCTTGATGTAGTTGTGACGCTCTGGTGAGGTCAACTACATCAAGAACGGACGGGCCGTGAGCGCGGCGTTTGGGATGCTCTCCCCGCCCGAGAGACTGCAGAGATGACCGGCGGGTTGCGACTCCACAACCTCCATGGACTGGGTAACGACTTCCTCGTCGCGCTCGTCGACGAGCTGCCCGCCGAGGCCGATGCTGCCCGGACGGCCGCCGCGCTGTGCCATCGGAGCGACGGCATCGGCGCGGACGGGCTGATCTATGCCGTGGTCGACCCGCCGAGCAGCGGTAAGGGCCGCACCGCGACCATGCGTCTGTGGAATTCCGACGGCTCGCCGGCCGAGGTGTCCGGCAACGGCCTCAGGTGCCTCGCCCACGCCATCGCCCGCACGCTGGGAGAGGCCGAACTCGACATCGTCATAAACACCGTCGCCGGTCCTCGCCGATGTTCGATTCAACCGACCCACCTGCCGGAAACCGTCGTCGGGACCACGGAGATGGGCACTCCCGGCCCTGGTCCCCGCCCTGACCGGCTCAGCCGCAGCCCCGAGGCCGCCGCGGAGGGCATCCTCGGGCCGGGCGCGATCTCAAGATGGGCCACTTTGGATGTGGGCAATCCCCATGTGGTGCTGGCCGTGGCCGATCCCGCCGCGGTACCCGTCCATGAGGCCGGTCCGGCAGTGGAGGCAATCTTCACGGGCGGCATCAATGTCCATTTCGGTGCGGTCACCGGGTCCGACGAGTTGACCTTGGGCGTCTGGGAGCGGGGCGCGGGGGCGACCGCCGCATGCGGGACGGGAGCGGTGGCCGCAGCCGCCGCCTTCCATCGCTGGGGCGACGTGGGCCAGAATGTCACCGTGCGAATGGCGGGTGGGCAGGCTCAGGTCGATCTCTCGGCGCCCGTGACCCTCACCGGAGAATCAACTCACGTGGCCGAGTTGGATGTCGCCAGTGTCTGACGTCGGCGAGCCGCTCCAGGGTCACGACGTTCCAGCGAGCGACTTCGACGGCAGCGAGGCAAGCACGATCGACGAAGACACCCACAGAGGCGGGTTCGGCGAGTTCGGCGGCGACGGTCCCGGGCTCATCGATCGGGCCTTCCGGGAGCGCATCGTGCTGGTCGGCGTCACCCGCGCCGATCGTGACGTCTCCGCCACCGACGCCTCCCTCGACGAGTTGAGCCTGCTGGTGGACACCGCGGGAGCCGACGCCGTGGAGCGGGTCTGCCAGCGGCGGGCCGCGCCCGATCCCGCCACCTTCGTGGGCGCGGGCAAGGCCCGCGAGATCAGGGCCATCGCCGAAGAGGTCGACTGCGACACGGTGGTGTTCGACGACGACCTCAGCCCCGCGCAGCAGTTCAACCTGGAGAGGCTGCTGGGCCGCACCGCGCTGGACCGCACCGCGGTGATCCTCGACATCTTCGCCCAGAACGCCAGCACACCGGAGGGCAAGGCCCAGGTCGAGCTGGCCCAGCTCCGCTACCGGCTGCCCCGCCTGCGGGGCGCGGGGCGGCGACTGTCGCAGCAGGCGGGCGGGATCGGCACCCGCGGCCCCGGCGAGACTCAGCTCGAGGTGGACCGCCGCCGCCTGGAGCGCCGCATACACAAGCTCGAGGGCGACCTGCGCCGCATCGCCGGCCATCGCCGCACCCAGTCCAAGGCCCGCAGCCGCACCCGCAACCGTTCCGCCGCCATCGTCGGCTACACCAACGCCGGCAAGTCGTCGCTGCTCAACCGGCTCACGTCGGCCACCGTGGCGGTGGAGGACCGCCTCTTCGCCACCCTCGACCCCACCACCCGGCGCCTTCCGCTGCCCGGCGGCGAGACGGTCTTCGTCACCGACACGGTGGGCTTCGTGCGCAAGCTGCCGCACCAGTTGGTGGAGGCGTTCAAGACCACGCTCGACGTCGTCCGGGACGCCGACCTGCTGGTCCACGTGGTGGACGGTTCCGACAGCGACCCCGACGGCTCCATGGCCGCGGTGCGCCAGGTGCTGGCCGAGATCGACGCCGACGAGGTTCCGGAGTTGGTGGTGTTCAACAAGAGCGACCTGGGTCCGGGCGCGGCCCGGCTGGCCGAGCGGACGGAGGGATCGGTGGCGGTGTCGGCCGCCACCGGCGAGGGGATGGAAGGACTCCTGGGTGCCATCGGCGACCGGATGCGCCGTGTCGCCAGCGAGGTGGAGCTGGTGGTGCCCTGGGACCGCGGCGACGTGCTCGCGGGCGTGCACCGGGAGGGACAGGTGCTCGAGTCCACCGCCACCGAGGAGGGCATGAGGGTGCGGGCCCGCATGGAGCCCGGCTCGGTCGGGGCCCTGCGCCGCTACGTGGTCAACGGATGGGACGGCGAGTGACGAAGGGCTTCGTGCCGCCTGTCTATCCCTACGAGCGCTTGAACTCACTGAGGGCCGAGGCGGCCAAGCTGCCCGGGGGCGCTATCGACTGCTCGGTCGGGACTCCCTGCGACCCGCCGCCCCCGCAGGTCGTGGAAGCGCTGGCCGCGTCGGGCACAGAACGCGGCTACCCGGCCTCAATCGGCTCGCCGGCATTCCGGGAGGCGGCGGCCGCCTGGGTGCAGTGTCGCTTCGGAGTTGGCGTGGATCCCGACACCGAGGTCGCGGCATGCATAGGCACCAAGGAGTTTGTGGTCTCGCTGCCCCGGTATCTCAGGCTCCGCTACCCCGGCCGCGACACCGTGCTGTACCCGTCGGTGTCGTACCCGTCGTACGCGATGGGCGCGACCCTGGCCGGTTGTCGAGCCGTTCCGGTTGCCGTGGACGACAAGTTCCGCATCGATGTCGACTCGATCACGGGGCGCGACGCCAGACGCGCGCTGTGCCTGTGGGTCAACACGCCGGGCAACCCGGCTGGAGCACTCGACGACCTCGGTGCGGCCGCGGCCTGGGGCCGAGCCAACGGCGTCCTAGTGGCCAGCGACGAGTGCTACGCGGAGTTCACTTGGGACGGGTCGCCGCGCACCATCCTCGAACACGGCGCCGAGGGCGTGCTGGCCGTGCACTCGCTGTCGAAGCGCTCCAACATGGCTGGGGTCCGGGCCGGGTTCTATGCGGGCGACGCCGAGTTGGTCCACTACTTGCGCGAATGTCGCAAGCATGCTGGTTGCATGGTGCCCGGCCCCGTTCAGGCCGCCGCGGTGGCCGCCTGGGCCGACCAGGACCACGTCGATGAGCAGGCGGCTCGCTACCGGCGCCGGCTGGGTTGCCTTGCCGGCATCGCCGCCGCGGCTGGATCAAGCGCGTCACTGCCTGGCGGTGCCTTCTACCTGTGGGCACCCGCTCCTGCGGGAGACGCCTGGGCCTTTGCGGCCGCGCTGGCCCGCCGAGCGGGTCTGATTGTGAGTCCGGGCGAGTTCTACTGTGAGCAGTCGGAGAGGTTGGGTCCCCACGACCCCCGCCACTTCGTCCGCATGGCGGCCGTGCAACCGCTCAAGCGCCTCGAACTTGCGAAGACTCGGCTGCTGGCTGCATAGCCCGCCGTGAATTGGCAGCGTCCTGCACGCATGGCGTGCGTTGTGCTGCCAGTTCGGCATGAACAGGGCCGCGTTGGGGGAATTGGCAGCAGAATGTCCGTATAGCGTGCATATTGCTGCCAGTTCTCCCGGCGCTCGTTGGGCGCTGACGGCGGCGGGCGGCAAGTAGCCTCTCAGCCCATGTCAACGCTTGAGTCCCGCATCAGCGAGCTTTGGGCTGCCCGCCCCGACCTGGATGCCGACGATCCGGATGTCGTCGCCACCGTCCACGAGGCCATAGACGCTCTCGACAGCGGTCAGGCCCGGGTGGCCGAGGTGCTCGACGACGGCGCGGTGCGGGTCAACCAGTGGTGCAAGCAGGCCATCCTGCTGCTGTTCTCGACGGCCAAGATGAGCACCATCGAGCTCGGCCCCTTCGAGTTCGCCGACAAGATCCCGCTCAAGACCGACTACGCGGCCCGGGGTGTCAGGGTGGTGCCGGGAGCCTCGGCCCGTTGGGGCAGCTACCAGGCGCCGGGCGTGATCATGATGCCCAGCTACACCAACATCGGCGCCCATGTGGGGGCCAACACCATGGTCGACACGTGGGCCACGGTGGGGTCATGCGCCCAGATCGGCGCCAACGTGCACCTCTCGGGCGGGGTCGGCATCGGCGGCGTGCTCGAGCCCCCGGTCGCCCAGCCGGTGATCGTGGAGGACGACTGCCTGATCGGCAGCCGCTGCATCGTGGCTGACGGTGCCCGGGTCGGGCAGGGGACTGTCCTGGGAGCGGGGGCCATCCTCACCGGCTCCATCCCGGTGATCGACGCCGAGACCGGCGAGGAGCTGGGACGGGGCGAAGTGCCGCCCTGGTCAGTGGCTGTTCTGGGCACTCGGACCCGCCAATTCGGTGGCGGCGAGTACGGACTGCCGGCGGTGCTGGTGATCAAGCGCCTGTCCGAGGGCGAGCGCCACGACAAGTCAGCCCTCAACGAGATCCTGCGCGACCACGGCGCCGCCACCTGACATGGCCGCGGCTGGACGTGTCCCCGCCACCTGACATGTCCCTCGGGTCATTGCCGGCGGGCGACCTGTTCGCCTTGACGGCTGCGCTGGTGGACGTCCCCTCCGAGAGCTACTCCGAGGCGTTGATCACCGACCTGATCGAGGCCGACCTGCGCGGGGCCGAGCACCTCAGCATGGAGCGCGTCGGCGACAACCTCGTGGCCCGCACCCAGCTCGGACACAGCCGGCGCATCCTGCTGGCCGGCCACACCGACACGGTGCCGGCCAACGACAACGCCGGCGCCCGGGTCGACGGCGATGTGCTGTGGGGTCTGGGCGCGGCCGACATGAAGGGCGGCGTGGCCGTGATGCTCGCCCTGGCCCGGACCCTGGCGGCGCCGGCCGTCGATGTCACCTATGTGTTCTACGCCCGCGAGGAGGTCGACGCGAGCGACAACGGCCTGCTGGAGGTGGCCGCGGCCCGTCCCGAACTTCTCCAGGCCGATGTCGCCCTGCTGGGGGAGCCGACTGCAGGCACGGTGGAGGCCGGCTGCCAGGGCACGATGCGGCTCAAGGTGACGCTGGCGGGAGAGCGGGCTCACACCGCTCGCGCATGGATGGGCCGCAACGCCATACACCGGCTAGCGGAGGTGCTGGCCGCAGTCTCGAACTACGAAGCCCGGCGTCCCGTGGTGGAGGGTTGCGAGTACCGCGAGGGACTGCAGGCGGTTGCTGTGAGCGGCGGGGTGGCGGGCAACGTCGTGCCCGACTCCGCGACCTTGACGCTGAACCACCGGTTCGCTCCCGACCGGACCCCCGAGCAGGCGGAGGAGCACGTGCTGTCGCTTCTCGGGGGCGTGCTCGATGACGGCGACACGGTGGAGTTGACCGATATGGCCCGGGCGGCCGCCCCCGGCCTCGACGACCCGTTGCTGGCCGGGTTGGTCCGGCGCACTGGTGCGCCGGTGAGGGCCAAGCTGGGATGGACCGACGCCGCCTTCTTCGCGGCGCGCGGCGTGCCTGCGTCGAATTTCGGCCCGGGCGATCCCCGGCTGGCTCACACGGCGGGGGAGCATGTGCACCGTGACCAACTCGTCGCAGTGCACGCCGCGCTCGAGGCTCTGCTGATCGACGGCGCCTGAACGCCGCGGACGGTGCGCCCGAAGGTGGTGCCTAGTACCGCCGCATCATGGTGACGACCTTGCCGTAGACCGTCACCTCGTCCGGCGCGAACTCCATGGGCTCGAGGAATTGGTTGGCCGGCTCCAGCACGATCCGCCCGTTGCCTCGCCGCAGCGTCTTCACGGTGGCCTCGTCGCCGGGGATGCCGGCCACGACGACCTCCCCGTTCTCGGCGGTGCTCTGGGCCCGGCAGACCACGTAGTCGCCGTCGAGGATTCCGGCGTCGATCATCGAGTCGCCCCGCACCCGCAGCATGAACAGCTCCCCCTCGCCGGTGAGGTCGGCGGGCACCGGCATCAACTCCTCGACGTTCTCCGCGGCGAGGACGCCGGAGCCGGCGGCCACATCGCCCACCAGGGGCACGTGGCGCACCGGGCGGCGCTCGAGCGCGGCCCCCGAGTTCTCGTCGTAGCACACCTCGATGGCCCGGGGCCGGGTGGGGTCGACCCGCAGGTAGCCGGCCGAGTCGAGCACATCGATGTGGGCCTTGACCGAGGCGGGGGACTTGAGTCCGACCTCCGCCGCGATCTCGCGGATCGAAGGCGGGTAGCCGTGAGCGCGCTGGTGCTCCACGATCGCGTCGAGGATCTGGCGGCGGCGGGCGGAGAGTGGCTTCCGGTTGGCCGGGGGCGTCATGGCGGGTCTCCGATCTTGGGGGAGTCGGGTTGTGTCCGAACACATGTTCGCTATAGTGTAACCGAACACCTGTTCAGATAGGGAGTCTATCCGTACACATGTTTGCGGAACACGCGTTCGATGTCAAGCATCTCGGGCGTCTCGGAGGGATCGGCACCGATGTCACACCCCCGCGGGAGGATCGTGGCATGGAAGCAGCCTGCCCGCCCGTCCTCATCTTGGTCCCCGCCGATGCCTCGGCAACTCCGGCATCCCGGCCGCCCCGGTCCCTGCGGCTGCCGGCGTCGGTGTACTGCCGTCGCCGGGCCGTCGCGGCCATGATCGCGGCCGCGGTCGTGACGCTGGCTGTGGTCGCGGCCCGGCCGGATCGCGTGCCGCCGGGCGAGGCCAACCCCTGGCCCTCCACGGGGGAGGTCTCGATTCCAGCCGAGCTGCCCGGCGTCTACGTGGTGCAGCCAGGCGACACGCTGTGGGACATTGCCGTGGCCATCGCGCCGGGCACCGATCCCAGGGGTCTAGTCCACGAGCTGGCCGATGCCGCGGGCGGCAGCACGCTGGAGCCGGGCCAGCAGATCGTCATCGACGCCGTCGGGCCCCTGGCCACCGGGAGCGACCGGGAGCGGCTTCCCGATCAACCTGCCGGCGGGGCCGGTGCGGCCCCTGCCGCGACATAGCGCACGAACAGCGTGTCGGAGGCTTCCAGAAGATGGTCGACGGTCAGGCTAAGGGGCACGGTCCGTCGCGATCCGTGCACTATCCGGGGGCTGGCGCCGCCCGCCACCAGCGGCGCGATCGACAGGCACAGCTCGTCGATTACACCGGCATCGGCGAGCTGGGCGTTGAAGGACGGGCCGCCCTCCGACAGCACCACTTCGGCGCCGCGGCGGTCGAGTTCGGCGAGGATCTCCTCGGGCTGGGGCCGCACCGAGGCCAGTCGCACGACCTCGGCGACAGACTCGAGCCGGTCGGCCGCTTCGGCCGCGGCGTCCCTTCCGGTGAGGATCACCGGCAGGTCGTCGCCGTCGCGCTGGTCGGCGAACAGCGGCAGGTCCGGGTCGAGGTCCAGGCTTGCGCTGACAACGGCCAGCCGGGGCCGGTCGGCGTGTCCCGCGGCGCGCCGCGCTCGGCGGGACTTCGCTCCGGGCCGGGGCAGGCTGTAGCGTTCGGCCCGCACCGTGCCGGCCGCGGCCACGATCCAGTCGGCGCAGGCCCGCACGGCCGAGAACACGGCTTCGTCGGCCGGGTTGCCGAGTGCCTCGCTGGTGCCGTCGACCGTGATGGCCCCGTCGGCGGAGGCGATCATGTTGAGCATCAGCCACGGCCGTCCCGCCGGCTTGGGGCGGGGCAGGGCCGGGTAGAGCTCCATCGGGTCGATGTCGGCGACCGGGCCGGGCAGAAGCCTTCGCACGATCAGACGGTACCGCCCCGGCGAGTCCAGCACCGCGGACGGTTCTCTACAGGCTGCGGGTCGAGACTCTGGACAAATCTGGTGGTTGTCCACAGACCGACTTGTGCCGATGCACAGGGAATCCCGAAGCAATCCCGCGAAATCCCGAAGCAATCCCGAGACGGGTCAACAAGCACGAGTCCTAGTGTCGTGCGGGGTCGCTCGTGGCGCGCCCGGTAGAATTGCAGTGAGGTAATCCGATGACTCTGGCCTCCGAGCGGAACAGTCTTCTTGCCGGCTCCGACCCCCCACCGGATGGCAGGGACGTGGCCGGCGACCCGGCGAACAGCGTCGCCTGGGAGCTGCGCGACGCGCGCCTGCTCGACCACAGCGACGGGTCGGTCGCATTCGAGCAGCGGGGCGTGGAGGTGCCGGCTGCCTGGTCGCAGAACGCCACCAACATCCTGGCCCAGAAGTACTTCCGCGGCGCGCTGGGCACCCCCGACCGGGAATGGTCGCTGAGGCAGGTGGTGGACCGCATCGTCGGCACGATCACACGCTGGGGGGACGGTGACGGCTACTTCATCGACGAGTCCGAGGCGTCGCTGTTCCGCGCCGAGCTCTCACATCTGCTGTACACGCAGAGGGCTGCCTTCAACTCCCCCGTCTGGTTCAACATCGGGGTGGCCGGGGTGCCCCAGCAGGCGTCGGCGTGCTTCATCCTCTCGGTCGACGACACCATGGAGTCGATCCTGGAGTGGTACGCCGAGGAGGGCCGGATATTCAAGGGAGGCTCCGGCGCCGGGGTCAACCTGTCGCGCATCCGGGCCAGTTCCGAGGCCCTCAGCGGCGGGGGCACCGCGTCGGGACCGGTGAGCTTCATGCGGGGCGCCGACGCTTCGGCCGGCACCATCAAGTCGGGCGGCAAGACGCGGCGGGCCGCCAAGATGGTGGTGCTCGATGCCGACCATCCCGACATCGAGGACTTCATCTGGTGCAAGGCCCGCGAGGAGCGCAAGTCGCGTGCGCTGGCCGCGGCTGGCTTCGATATGAGTGTCGACGGCACCGACTCCGACTCCGTGCAGTACCAGAACGCCAACAACTCGGTCCGGGTCACCGACGAGTTCATGCAGGCCGCACTCGACGGCGGCGACTGGGATCTCACCGCCCGCACCGACGGCTCGGTGCTCAAGCGAGTGCCGGCCCGATCGATCCTGAGCCAGATGGCCGAGGCAGCCTGGCAGTGCGCCGACCCCGGCGTGCAGTTCGCGACCACCATCAACCACTGGCACACCGCCGCGTCCACCGGCCCCATTACGGCCAGCAACCCGTGCTCGGAGTACGTCCACCTCGACAACAGCGCCTGCAACCTGGCCTCGATCAACCTGCTGAGCTTCCTCGACGACGAAGGGACCTTCGACGTCGCCGGGTTCCGGCGGGCGGTGCAGGTGGTGTTCGCGGCCCAGGAGATCCTCGTCGGTCACGCCGACTATCCGACGCCGGCCATCGCCGACACCACCAGAGCCTTCCGCCAGATCGGCCTGGGCTACGCCAACCTGGGAGCGCTGCTCATGGCGCTGGGCCTTCCCTACGACTCCGACGAGGGCCGGGCCGTGGCCGCGGCCATCACCGCGCTGATGACCGGTGAGGCCTATCTCACCTCCACCCGCCTGGCCGAACGCATGGGGCCCTTCGCCGGCTTCCACGACAATCGCGAGCACATGCTGCGCGTGCTCGACCAGCACCGGAGCGCGACCGCCTCCATTGAGGAGGAGCTCGTGCCCGCCGACCTGCTCGAAGCCGCGCAGCTGGCGTGGGACGAAGCCTGCGAGCGGGCCGACCGCCACGGCGTGCGCAACAGCCAGGCCACGGTGCTGGCGCCCACCGGCACGATCGGGTTGCTCATGGACTGCGACACCACCGGCATCGAGCCCGACCTCGGGTTGGTCAAGTCCAAGCGCCTGGTCGGGGGCGGGACCATGGAGATCGTCAACACGACGATCCCCAGGGCGTTGCGGCGGCTCGGCTACGACACCGGGCAGGCCGACCAGATCAGGGACCACGTCGCCGTGCACCACACCGTGGAGGGCTCGTCGCTCAAGCCCGAGCACCGCGACGTGTTCGCCTGCTCGCTGGGCGACAACGCCATCAGCGCCTCCGGGCACGTCAAGATGATGGCCGCTGTTCAGCCGTTCCTGTCCGGGGCCATCTCAAAGACGGTGAACATGCCCGCGTCGTCGACCGCCGGCGATGTCGAGCAGTTGTTGATCGATGCCTGGCGGCTCGGCCTGAAGTCGGTGGCCATCTACCGCGACAGCTCCAAGGTGGCCCAGCCGCTCACCCTCGGCGAAGCCGGGCGTTCCACCGACGCCGCCGCGGCAGCCTCGGGCTCGGACGCAGGCGCGGCCCCGCAGGCCGGGTCGGTGCCCGAGCCGGTGCGGCGGCGGCTGCCGAGATCGCGCCGGTCGCGCACCTTCGAGTTCCGTGTGGCCGACTGCAAGGGGTTCGTCACGGTGGGGGAGTACCCCGACGGCCGTCCCGGCGAGATCTTCGTGAAGGTCTCCAAGCAGGGCTCCACCCTGGCCGGGATCATGGACGCGTTCGCCATCTCGCTCAGCCACGGCCTGCAGTACGGGGTTCCGCTGGCCGCTTTCGTGGAGACGTTCGTGGGCGTCCGGTTCGAGCCGGCCGGCATCACCGACGATCCCGACATCCGGATCGCCACCAGCCTCATGGACTACCTGTTCCGCAAGCTGGCCGTGATGTACCTGACGCCCGAGGAGCGGGCCGCGCTCGGCGTCTTCACCACCGGCGAGCGCACCCAGCCGACGCTGCCGGGCGTCGAGGAGCAGGTCACCGAGACCGAGCAGGGGCACGACCTGCCGCCTGATCCGCCCTCGATACCGTCGCCGTCGCAGTTGATGGCCCAGCTCGACTTCTCCGCGGCCGCGGCGCCGACTGAGCCGCCGGGGCCCGAGCGGCCCGTGAGCGCAGTGAACATGAGCGGGAGACCCGCGTTGGATCGTTCGGGCCCGCTGGATGCGCCGTTCTGCATGACCTGCGGCGTTCCCATGCGCCGGGCCGGCTCGTGCTACGTGTGCGCCGACTGCGGCGCCACCAGCGGCTGCAGCTGATCTCAGCCTGCTTCAGCTGTCGCTCGAAGCCTCGGCGGCGAGGGTCTTCTTGTGGCGCAGGTAGTTCTTGACCATCTCGCCGAAGCGGGCCGGGTTGTAGACGTCCTCCTCGTAGCTCCACAGGCCGTTGCCCGCGTACTTGAGCAGGGTGAAGTTGTACTCCTGGTGCAGCGAGCCGTCGCCGGGGTCGGCCATCCGGTTCCACACCTGGCAAACGAGCCAGCCCCGCTCCTCGTCGATGATGTACCACTCGATGGGGTAGTGGATCATCTCGTTGTTGGGCCACTGGCTCATGGTGGACTGGATCCAGTTGTAGATGGCCTCCCGGCCGCCCATGGTGCCGAAGTGGTGCTCGATGTAGGTGGCGTCCTCGGTGAAGAGGTTGGCCCACTCGCGCCAGTCCCCGGTGGTGCCGGCCCGCAGGGCCTCTTCCTGGAAGCGGACGAACGCCTCCTCGATCTCGGCTCTACTCCATCGGCTCATGGCTGGCGCTCCTCACTCTCGGGTGGTTGGTCCTGCGGCGACAACTCGAATCGTAGGTGACGGCTCAGGTCGCCCACGAGGTCGACCAGGAAGCGGCGCTCGGTGAAGCGCCACCGTCCGTCGATGCGTCTCATGGTGTCGTGGTAGCGGCCGCTGATGATGGTCTGCATCGGCGAGCCCGGAGCCTGCTGCATCACGGTGTAGGTGGAGCGCACCGTGGCCGCGTCGCCGTCGACGTCGATGATCGGGTTGGTGGTCAGATGGCGGGTACGGGGCGTGCCGTCGTCGTAGGTGACCACCATGTCCCGGTAGCTCGCCGCGATGGCGGTCGCGCCCGACGGTCCCGGGTCGCCCTGGGTGCCGTAGCTGAAGGTGCAGTGCTCCATGAGCTCGCCCAACTCCGTGAACCGACCCGTGTCGATGAGTTCCGCGTAGCGGTACAACTCGTTGGCGATGGCGGTGGCGTCGTGGGTGTGGGCCGCGCCGTGAGGGTGGGCGATGTCGTGGGTGTGGGCCGCGCCGTGAGGGTGGGCAATGTCGTGGGGGTCCATTGTCTGTGGACCGTAGTATCGGTCAGGCATGGCGCGCCTCCCGCATTCCTCCGTGCACACGCTCTGGCGTGAGGCACTGCGGTTCGTCGAGGATCTGCGCCGCGAGTGGTCCCGGGCCCGGGTAGGCGGTCTGTCGGCCGAGATCGCCTTCTTCGGACTGCTCGGGCTGTTCCCGGCAGTTCTCGTGTTCGCAGCCGCTCTGGGCTCGCTCGACGTCGTGATCGGGGCGGGCGCGGCCGCCGACACCGAGCAATGGCTCCTGGACCGGGTCGTCGAGACGTTCGGCAGCGACAACACGCTGCGGGCGACCGTCGAGGAGTTGTTCGACCGCTCAAACGCGGGGCTGATAACCGCCGGCGTGGTCCTGACCGTGTACGCATCCTCGCGTGGCTTCACGGCCGTGGTCGGTGCCCTGGACGTCACCTACGGCCACGAGCACCGCAGGAACTGGGTCTCCACCCGGATCATGGGTTTCGTGCTGACCCTGTTCACTGTGCTGGTGTCGGCCCTGGTGGCTGCCATGGTCGTCGTCGGCCCCCTGTTCGGCGGCGGCGAGGAGATCGCCGATCGTTTGGGGGCCGGCAGCGCGTTCACCACTGCGTGGGACTGGTTCCGCTGGCCGGTGGTGTTCGTAGTGGTGGTCTGCTGGGCGGCCTCCCTCTACCACTTCGCTCCCCGCCGTCGCACCCCGTGGCGCACCGACCTGCCCGGGGCAGTGGTCAGCACCGTGTGGTGGTTGGCGGTGTCGCTGGGATTCCGGATCTACCTCGACGCGGCTTCCAGCGGCGTGAACGCCGTGTTCGGACTGCTCGGAGGGGCGCTGATCCTGCTGGTCTGGCTCTACCTGCTGGCGATGGGCTTGCTCGTCGGTGCCGAGATCAACAGCGTGATCAACGACCGCCGCGGTCCGAAAGCCGCGGCAGAATCCATCTCGTAGGGATACTCTCGCTGCCGTGAGTGATTTCCGGGTCGACCTCGACGAGATCTCCTTCAATCTGCGCCATGTCGCTGATCTTGACGGCCTGGCCAAGCTGGAGGTCTTCGAGCACGTGGAGGCCGACGTGGTCGACCAGGTCCTCGCGGAGGCGGCCCGGTTCGCCGAGGAGGTGATCGCCCCCCTCAACCGGGTCGGCGACACCGAGGGCTCCCGCCGCCTCGACGACGGCTCGGTGGCGACGCCCACCGGCTTCCGGGAGGCCTACCGCTCCTATGTAGAGGCGGGCTGGGGGGCGCTGTCGATCGATCCCGAATATGGCGGTGGCGGCTTCCCCCACCTCGTCGGGCTGGCGGTGGAGGAGATGTTCACCTCGGCCTGCATGTCCTGGTCGCTGTGCCCGCTGCTGACCCAGGGCGCCATCAACATGCTGAGCGCCCACGGCACCGACGAGCAGAAGGCGCTGTACCTGCCGCAGATGGCCTCGGGGGACTGGACCGGCACCATGAACCTGACCGAGCCGCAGGCCGGCTCGGACCTGGGCGCAGTCGCGGCCCGGGCCCTGCCGCAGCCCGACGGCTCGTACCGCCTGCACGGCACGAAGATCTTCATCACCTACGGCGAGCACGACCTCGCCGAGAACATCGTGCACCTGGTGCTGGCCCGCACCCCCGGCGCGCCGCCCGGCACTAGGGGCATCAGCTGCTTCCTGGTGCCCAAGCACCTGCCGGCGGCCGACGGCTCGCCCGGCGCCCGCAACGACCTGCTCTGCGTCTCGATCGAACACAAGCTGGGCATCCACGCCAGCCCCACCTGCGTGATGTCCTACGGCGACCGCGAGGGCGCGGTGGGCTTCCTGGTAGGCGAGGAGAACGGCGGCATGCGGGCCATGTTCAGGATGATGAACCACGCCCGCCTGAGCGTCGGGCTGGAGGGGGTGGCCATCGCGGAGCGGTCCTACCAGCAGGCTCTCGCCCATGCCCATGAGCGTCGCCAGGGCCGAGCGCCGGGCGCGCCGGCGGGAGAGTCCTCGGCGATCATCGACCATCCCGACGTGCGCCGCATGCTGCTGGACATGCGCTCCAGCATCAGCGCGATGCGGGGCCTGGCCTATCGCAACGCCGAGGCGATCGATCGCGCCTCGCACGAGTCCGACGCTTCGCAGCGCCAGTCCGCCGACGAGCAGGCCGCGCTGCTGACGCCGCTGAGCAAGGCGTGGGCCACCGACGTGGGCTGCGAGTTGGTCAGCGTGGGTCTCCAGGTGCACGGCGGCATGGGCTTCATCGAGGAGACCGGCTCGGCCCAGCACTATCGCGACGCCCGCATCGCCCCGATCTACGAGGGAACCAACGGCATTCAGGCCGCCGACCTGGTCGGCCGCAAGCTGTCGATGCGAGACGGTGGCGTGGTGCGCGACCACCTGGCGCAGATCCAGACCACCGCGGAGGCGCTGGACGGGTGCGGTGGCCTGGCTCCGGTGCAGCGGCACCTCGAGGCCGCCGTCGAGGCGACCGGTGCAGCCACCGAGTTCCTTCTCAACGCCGGGCCCGCGGAGCGGCTGGCGGGCGCCGACGCCTTTCTGAGGATGCTGGCGGTAACCACCGGGGCCGCGGCGCTGGCCGACGGCGCGCTGGCGGCAACGCGGCTGGGTGATCCCGACGAAGCTGACGACCGCGCCGTTCTGGCCCGGTTCTTCGCCGCGAACCGGCTCTCTGCCGTGCCCGGGCTGATCGCGGCAGTAGTTGAGCCCGCCGACGATCTCGCTACCGCCCGGCAGCGCATCCTGGCCGGGTGAGCGAGAGGTCGCAAGCTTCATGGGTGCCGTAGCGGCCAGCGCAATCGCGGCGATACCGAGCCCGCCCAGAAACGGCTTGAGCCTGGGGCCGTTGGACCTGCGTGCCTACGGGGTGATGATCGCGCTGGGCGTGCTGGCCGCCGTGTGGCTGTCCCGGCGTCGCTGGGAGGCCCGGGGAGGCGATCCCGACCAGATCAGCCGGATCGCGCTGTGGGCGGTACCCGCCGGCCTGATCGGCGCCCGCCTCTATCACGTGATCACCGACTGGAAGAAATTCCAGTCCGCCGGCTGGCTGGAGGTCTTCGCCATCTGGAAGGGAGGCCTGGGAATACCGGGCGGGATGGCGGCCGGAATCGTGGTCGGTGTGTGGATGGCCCGGCGCCAGCACATGAACCAGGGCGAGGTGATCGCGGCGGTGGTCCCCGGCCTGCCGCTGGCTCAAGCCATCGGCCGCCTCGGAAACTGGTTCAACCAGGAGCTGTTCGGCTCGCCCACCGACCTGCCGTGGGGACTGGAGATCGATGAGGCGCACCGTCCGGCCCAGTACCTGGATGTGGAGACCTTCCATCCGACGTTCCTGTACGAGGCGGTGTGGAACCTCCTGCTGTGCGGGCTGCTGGTGATCATCGACCGCCGCCGGGTGCGCCGCGCCGTCCCGGCGCTGGTGACCGACCCGCGCCGGGTGAGCCGTCCCGGCTCGCTGCTGGCCGTGTACACCTTGGGTTACGGACTGGGCCGCTTGTGGATCGAGGCGGTGCGCATCGACCCTGCCAGCCTGCTGCTGGGCGTGCGGGTCAACATCTGGATGAGCCTCGTGCTCATCGTGGCCTCAGCGCTCTACCTGCTGCTCACTCGAGGGCGGGCTGTCCCGGGACCCCGGAGTCCCGTCATGCCGCTGTAGCCGTTCGGGTTCAGTTGAAGCCGCGCAGGGGGAAGTCGGGCCCGCGTTGGAGCCAGTTGTCGGCCAGGTAGTCGGCGGTGCCGTCGATCAGGTGCATGGTGTAGGCGTGCCGGCTGCGGTCCGAGGTGTTGGCCGCGCTCCAGTGCGGCAGGGTTCCGTGCAGTGCGATCAGCGTCCCCGCGGCCGCCTCCAGCGGCACTAGGTCGTCGACTGGATACGGGGTGTCGTCGAGAACGTCGGTGACGGTGCCGCGGCTGCGCTCGGCCGGGTCGACGAGGCGGAAGCGGGTCTTCACCGGGATCCGGTGCCCTCCCGGCAGCGCCCACATGCAGCCGTTGGCCATGGTTGCGTCCTCGATGGCGAACCACAGCCCGACCACGCTCTGGGGCTCAGTCCAGAGGAACGAGTGATCGCAATGGCAGATCACCTCGCCGCCGATGCCGGGCTGCTTGAAGATGTACATCGACTGCAGCAGGCGGGGATCGGCGAACCCTAGGTCCGCCGCCACCGCCCCCAACTCCGGGGTGCGGGAGAATGCGTCGAAAGCGGGATCGAGGTCGTGCATGGCGTGGCCGATCTTGTTGACCGCCAGCGGCATGGGCCTCGTGAGGCGCCCACCCGAGATGGCACCGTCCTCGAAGAACCAGCGGACTGTGTCGCCCGAGCCGAGGAACCACTCGTCTTGCGCGTGGCTCTGCTCGGTGGTGGAGAACACGGTGAGGCCGCCGTCGCGCTCCGGGTCGATATCGGCCAGCATCGCCTCCACATGGGCCTTGAGTGCTTCGCAGCGCTGGCGGGGGACGAAGTCGGGCAGCACCAGGAAGCCGTCGCGCTCCCAGTCCCGAAGCTGTCGTTCGTCGAGCATTCCGCGCGGTCTCCTACGCTTCGCCGCGCCGGTAGGGCAGGCCGTCGGCTCTGGGCATCCGCAGCCTTTGCGAGAAGAACACCAGCACCACCAGCACGATCACGAACGGCAGGATTGAGATCCACCAGTCGGGCACCGTTGTCGACAGGAAGTACCACAACGCCGCGCCCAGCCCGAGCCCGGCTGCGATGGCGGCGTCGATGCGCCGGTGCCGGCTCAGAGCCCAGGCCAGCACCGCGGCCAGCGCGATGGTGTTGACCAGCAGGAGTGCGTGGGACGCCGAGCCGTCCAGGTCCCGCAGACCCACACCGAACGGGTAGCCGAACAGCAGAGCTCCGGCCATGATCCCGCCTGGGCGCCAATTGCCGAATATGAGGGCGGCCAGACCGATGAACCCTCGCCCGTTGGTCTGGCCCTCGAGATAGATGCCCGACAGCTCCGGGCTGGCGATGAAGGCCCCGCCCAGCCCGGCCAGCGCTCCGCTGATCACCACTCCGAAGTACTTATAGAGGTAGATGTTGATGCCCTGGGTCTCGCCGCCCACCGGGTGCTCGCCGCAGATGCGCAACCTCAGCCCGAACCGGGTCCGCCAGATCAGCCAGGCGCTCAAGGGGACCAGGGCGAAGGCGATCATGGTGGCCAGCGAGACATGGGCCACCAGCCCTCGGGCCAGCCCGGTGAAGTCCGACACGAAGAACCAGTCCCTGTTGGTGAACCATCCGAGGATGTCGGGCGTGCTCCAGCCGAACAGGTCGCCTCCGGCCAGGAACGGGAACGTGAACCTGCCCACCCCCGGGGTCCGGGGCGACTGGGTGATCGAGCCGCCCTCGTGGTTGGTGAGAATCTCCGATGACAGGAACCGGGCCAGTCCCGGGGCGGTCACGTTGATGGCCACACCCGAGATGATGTGGTCCACGCCGAACGACACGGTGGCGATGGCGTGGACCAACCCCCCGAGGGCGCCGCCGATCATGCCGATGAGCAGGCCGGCCCAGCCCCCGTAGTTGATGGCCCCCCAGGCACCGAACCAGGTTCCGAGGATCAGCATCCCCTCGAGGCCGATGTTGACGATCCCGGCTCGCTCCGAGAACAGGCCGCCGAGCCCGGCCAGCATTATGGGCACCGCCCAGCGCAGCATGGCCTGCGAAGAAGTCACCGCGGTGAGCCGCTCGGTGTCGTCGAAGCCCTGCACCACGGTCAGCACCAGGACCCCGACGGCCGCGTAGAGCATCCATCGGGCCCATGTAGGCATCCGCCCCAACCACGCGGTCATGACGCGGCTGCCGGGCTTGCGGCCATGGCGGCGGCCGCGGCAGCGGCCTCCTCGCGCTCGCGGATGCGCCGCACGACCTCGTAGGCGATGACCGCGGTCAGGATGATGACGCCCTTCATGATCTCGACGATCTCACGGGACGCGGCTCCCGAGATCTGCAGGATCCCCGAGGAGACATCCAGGAACGCGAAGACCAGCGCGGCCACGGCCACTCCCGCCGGATGGTTGCGGCCGAGCAGGGCCACCGCGATGCCGGTGAAGCCGAGCAGGCTGATCGGGTTGGACGGGTAGTAGCCGGTGTTCATCAGCTCGGTCATGCCGACCAGTCCGGCCACCGCGCCCGACAGAGCCATGGCGATGACCACCATGCGCTTGGGCGACACCCCTCCCACGTGGGAGGCGGTCGGGTTGGCGCCGCTGGATCGGAGGTCGAAGCCGAAGACCGTCCGGTTCAGTATCACGTGGTAGACGACTCCCACCGCCATCGCGACGACCAGCATGCCGGTGAGCTTCTTGCCCAGCCCGATTTCCCGGGTGAATACCTCGAGCCAGGAGTTGATGTTGGGCAGCAGGCCGCTCTCGGCGATGGGTTCGGTGCCGACCCGCCCGCCGGTTGCCGATATCTCGCCGCCCGCCTGCCATTCCACGATCCACCAGGCGGCCAGGCCCGAGATGACCACCGCGTTCAGCATGATGGTGGAGATCACCTCGTTGACCCCGCGCGTCACCTTCAGCACGCCGGCCGCGCCTGAGAACGCCCCGCCGACGGCCATGGCCACCACCAGGATGAAGGCGATGTGGAGCACCGCTGGCAGCTCGACCTGGGCGCCGAGGTGGGCCGCGACGATGAAGGCCAGCAGGTACTGGCCTTCCACGCCGATGTTGAACAGGTTCATCCGGAAGCCGATGGCCGCGGCCACTCCGGACAGGTACAGGGGGGTGGCCCGGTTGAGGATGTCGACCTGCGTCTCGAGCTTGCTGGCGTGGTCGACCATGTCCGCGTAGGCCGCCAAGGGGTTGCTGCCCGATATCAGCAGCACGATCGAGGACAGCACGACTGCTATCACGACCGCCGCTACCGGCGCGGCCGAGGCCAGCATCACCCTGTGGGCCAGCCGACCGGTCATGCGACGTCGGTCTCCAGAGCCGCGCCGGTCATGTAGGCGCCCAGGTCTCGTGGGGTGATCTCATTGGGGTCCAAGCTGGCCACTAGACGGCCTCGCAGCATCACCACGATGGTGTCGGAGAGCCCGATGAGTTCTTCCAGGTCTGCGGACACGAGAAGGGTGGCCAGTCCCTGGGCCCGAGCGTCGCGGATGTCGTCCCACACCGCGGCCTGGGCCCCGACGTCGATGCCGCGGGTGGGGTGGTTGGCGATGAGCACGGCCGGTCCGGCCACCATCTCGCGGCCCAGGATCAGCTTCTGCTGGTTGCCTCCCGACAGCGCGTGGGCCGATACCTCGATGTTGGGGGTGCGGACGTCGAAGTCGGCCTTGATCCGGCTCGCCCGGT
The DNA here is from genome assembly GCA_965117015.1 of Acidimicrobiales bacterium. Classification (GTDB taxonomy): domain Bacteria; phylum Actinomycetota; class Acidimicrobiia; order Acidimicrobiales; family Aldehydirespiratoraceae; genus Aldehydirespirator. The sequence goes on along the minus strand of OZ220747.1, from coordinate 3,370,668 downwards.
CCCTCATGCCGGCTCGGCTCAACCAGGGGCCTCGCGAATACGGCGCCTCGGTCTGATGGCCGAGAGCGGAGTTCTCCCAGAGCGTGAAGCTGAGCAGCAGGCCGTCCCGGTGGCGGTCCTGAGGTACGTAGCCCAGGCCCATCTCGCGCCGGCCGCGCACCGAGAAATGGGTGATCTCGCGCCCCAGCAGGGTGATGGTGCCCTCGTCGGGGTCGTCGAGGCCGATGATGGCGTTCACCAACTCGGCCTGCCCGTTGCCCTCCACCCCGGCAATGCCGACGATCTCGCCCCGGTGGACGCTCAGGCTCACGCCGTCGACTACCGCCCGGTCGCCTTCTCCGATGACCCGCAGGCTGTCGACGGCGAGGGCCACCTCCTCGGTCACGGTGGAGGCGCCCGCGTCGGGAACCGGCAGCTCCGAGCCGATCATCATCTCAGCGAGGTCGTGGGCGGTCACGTCCTCGGGCTTCACTGTGCCCACGGTGCGGCCCTGGCGCAGCACGGTGATGGTGTCTGCGATCTCGAGGACCTCGTCGAGCTTGTGGTCGATGAACAGGATGGTGGCGCCGCTGGCCTTGAGCTCGCGGATGTTGCGGAACAGCTCGTCCACCTCTTGGGGGACCAGGACCGCGGTCGGCTCGTCGAGGATGAGGATCTTGGCCCCCCGGTACAGGACCTTGATGATCTCGACCCGCTGCCGCTCGCCGATCTCCAGCGTCTCCACCAGGTCGTTGGCGTTGATGTCGAGACCGTAGGCCCGGCCGACCTCGTCCAGGTGCTCGCGGCCGGCGTCGAAGTCGATCCGGCCGAACGAGCGCATCGGCTCGGCTCCGAGGATCACGTTCTCGAGCACGGTGAGTTGGTCGGCCAGCATGAAGTGCTGGTGGACCATCCCGATTCCCAGGTCGATGGCCTGGGCCGGCGAGTGCAACTCCACCACCTCGCCACCGATCTTGATCGTTCCGGAGTCGGGCGGCTGCATCCCGTAGAGGATCTTCATCAGGGTCGACTTGCCGGCCCCGTTCTCGCCGCAGATGGCGTGGATCTCGCCCTCAGCCACCTCCAGGTTGATGTCGTCATTGGCCACGACGCCGGGGAACCGCTTGGTAATCCCTTTCAGCTCAATGGCCAGCGCCACGCGTTGCCTCCTTCAAACGGCGACCGGGCCGGACATTAGTCCGGCCCGGTCACAACGTTGGTAACGGGTTGCCTCAGAGCGGTCCGGGCAGTCCGGTCGCTCCGGGATCGACTACTAGGGTTCGGTCGGAACCGTGATCTCGCCCGACACGATCTGTGCCTTGAGGGCTTCGAGCTGGTCGGCGATGTCGTCCACGAAGCCACCCGAGGTGCTGTAGCCCACGCCGTCGACCGACAGGTCGTAGGCGGTGGGACCGGGCTGCATGGTGCCGTCGAGGACGGACCTGATCATCTCGAAGATCGACACGTCCACCCGCTTGAGCATCGATGTCAGGATGTAGTCCCGCACGCCGGCGTCGGCCGTGTGGTACTGGTCGGAGTCGACGCCGATGGCCCACACCTTGGACCCGGTGGCATCGCTCTGCTCCAGGGCGGCCTGGAACAGGCCCGCGCCGGAACCGCCGGCCGCGTGGTACACGATGTCGGCGCCGCTCTCGTACATGGCCAGCGCGATCTCCTTGGCCCGGTCCGGGGCGTTGAAGCCGTCGAAGTCGGGTGCCTCGGTGATGTAGTCGCCGATGATCTCGATGTCGGGGTTCACGGCCCGGGCACCGGCATTGAAGCCGGCCTCGAAGCGCTCGATCAGGCCGCCGACGTTGGCTACCCCGCCGATGAATCCGATGGTGCCCGTCTGGCTCTTGAGCGCGGCGGCCGCGCCGACCAGGAAGGAGCCCTCATGCTCGGCGAAGACCAGGCCGGCGATGTTCTCGCCGTAGGGGGCCGGGGGATCGGCGCCCCAGTTGATCATGGCCGAGTCGACCACGCCGAACATGGTGTCGGGGTTCTCGGCCCCGACGGCGGCGGCGTCGCCCTCGAAGAGGAAACCGACGCCGATGACGATGTCGTGCTCGCTGGCGGCCAGCTGCAGCAGCTCACCCCGGTTCGAGCCGTCAGGCTCGGGTGATGCCTCGGTGAAGGTGATGCCCAGCTCTGCCGCGGCCCGCTCGATGCCGGCGGCCGCGGAGTCGTTGAAGGACTGGTCGCCCCGGCCGCCGATGTCGAACACTAGGCCGACGGATACGTCGGTCATCTCAGGTTCGGCCATCTCTTCTTCGGGCTCGGCCATTTCCTCTTCGGGCTCGGCCATTTCCTCTTCGGGCTCAGCCTCGGCCTCGGCCATCTCCTCTTCGGGCTCGGCCATCTCCTCTTCGGGTTCAGCCTCGGGCTCGGCGGGTGCGGGTTCTGGTGTGCTGACCGTTTCTGCGTCGTCATCGTCGCCGCACGCCGCTGCAAGCAGGGCGAACGACAACAGGATCGCGGTCAGGGCAAGCAAACGCTTTCTCATTGGCCTTCCTCCAGGATCGATCAGGCGGTGTAGGCCGCCGATGCTAATGGACTGATGCTCAGTTCCGCGAGCGAAGAGAGTGTTTCGCGGTCCACTCCAGGAAAGCCTCAACCGGCCACGTGTTGGCGATGTCGTCGACGGGCACGTCGCAGCGCACCGCCTTGTCGGCTCCGTAGGCCTGCCACTCGAGCTGCCCGGTTGCGTGGGCGTCGGTGTCGACCGTCACCTTGCATCCCCATTCCACCGCCAGCCGCAGCAATTCCTCGGGCGGGTCCTGGCGCTCGGGCCGGCAGTTGATCTCGACGGCCTTGTCGAACTGGGCGCAGGCCGCGAACACGATGTCGGCGTCGAACGACGACTGGGGGCGCCCACCCCCGACGAGCTTGCGGTTGGTGCAGTGGCCGAGGATGTCGGTGTGGGGGTTGGCTACGGCGGCCACCATCCGCGGCGTCATCTCCTCGGAGGGCATTCTCAACTTCGAGTGGACCGAGGCGACGACCACGTCCAACTCTGCGAGCAGCTCGTCGGACAGGTCCAGCGATCCGTCGGCGAGGATGTCCACTTCCATCCCGGTCAGGATCCTGAATGGCGCCATCTCGACGTTGAGCTGGGCGATCTCGTCCATCTGGCGTCGCAGGCGGTCCTCGTCGAGGCCGTGGGCGACGGTGAGACGGGCCGAGTGGTCGGTGATCGCCACCCACTCGTGGCCGAGTGCGGCCGCGGTGGTGGCCATGGCCCGCAGCGAGGCCCCGCCGTCCGACCAGGTGGTGTGGCAGTGGCAGTCGCCCCGAAGGCGCTCGATCACCGGGCCGCCCGCGCCGATGGGCACCCGGCTGCGTTGCTCCAGTTCGGCGAGGTACCCGTCGTCGATGCCCGCAAGGGCCTCGGCTATCACCCGCGCCGTGCTGGGGCCGAGACCATCGACCTCGGTGAGCGTGCCGGCTGCGGCTCGCTCAGCGAGTTCGTCCCCGTCGAGCGCATCGGCGACCATAAGCGCCCGCTGGAACGCCCGCACCTTGGGTGCCGGAGCAAGCTCGCGGTCCAGGTAGTGAACCGCGAGAGCGAGGGCCGCCGAGGGCTGCACGGCTCTGACGCTACTCGTGGCCGGTCCGAGCGATCACGGCGCGGGGCAATGTTTCCCGTTCTTGTTCGCTGCGCTCACGGGCCGCTGGGCAGGCGGTGGCGGTTGGCGGCCACCAGTGCGTAGATCGGTCGCGCCAGCCAGCACAGGGGCGGATGGATGATCAGCCGTCCGGCCGCGGCCCAGATCCCGCCGGCCGCGACCAGGGATCGTCCGATGGCCTCGGCGCCGTGGGAGCGCGAAGCGCTGCGGCCACTGCCGTCGATCCACCAGACCGCGGCCTGGACGTCGGGCCGGGACAGGTCCAACTCCTCCAGTGCCAGCGATTGCCACGGTTCTACCCGGGCATCGGCAGGCAGGCGGGCCTCGATCCATCGGGCCGACCGAACACAGAACCCGCACTGACCGTCATAGACGAGGATCACGCCCCCATGATGACGCCTCACCATCCGCTCTGTCCGGAATTGGCAGCGTTGTGCACGGTATGCGTGCATTCTGCTGCCAATTCGCTGGGGCTGTTCTGCTTCGGCCGGAATTGGCAGCGTTGTGCACGGTATGCGTGCATTCTGCTGCCAATTCGCTGTCGGCCTTCGGGGTTGGAGGCGCGGGCGGGTTGGGGATGCCATGCCTGTAGCGTTGGGAGCCATGTCCAAGCGCACGAGCAAGCGCCGGGCCAAGGCTCGCCGATCGAAGGCGAACCACGGACGCAAGCCCAACGCCGGCCGGAACAGCTAGCGCCCGTTGGAGCGATTCGGATTCGTCGGTCTGCCCAATTCGGGTAAGACCTCGCTGCACAATGCTCTGGCCGGCGGCGAGGCGGTCGCGGCCCGGCATGCGTTCTCCACGAAGGCGGCCAATGTGGGGGTGGCCCGGGTTCCTGACGAGCGGCTGCTGAAGCTTGCGGCGATGAGCGACAGCCGCCGCACGGTCCATGCATCGGTGCAGTTCACCGATATCGGCGGGCTGGTATCGGGCTCGAACCGGGGCGAGGGACTGGGCAACGCCTTCCTGGGCCACATTCGCGACACCGACGCGATCGTCTATGTGCTGCGGGCTTTCACCGACCCAGACGTACCTGGAGACGACGACCCGCTCAACAGCCTGCAGGTGCTCGAGACAGAGCTGGCCCTGGCCGATCTCGACAGCGCCACCCGCCAACACGACAAGCTTGCCCGCGCCGCCAAGGGCGATCCCTCGCTGCGGGCCGGGCGTGACTTGCTGGCACGGACGATCGGAGTTCTCGAGGACGGAGTGCCGCTGTACCGGGCCGGCTTCGACGGCGACACCAGGTCTGGCCTTCGCCCGTTCTTCCTGATCACGAACAAGCCGGTGCTTGCGGTAGTGAACATCGGCGAGGACCAGATCGAGGCCGCGGAGGAGTTGGCCGGGCCCGTGCGGGCCGAGCTGGGCGAGGCCGAGGTCATGGCGCTGTGCGTGCAGCTCGAGGCTGAGGCCGTGCAGCTCGACGAGTCGGAGCAGCCCGAGATGCGGGCTGCCCTGGGCCTAGGTCCCGGCGCACTGGACCGGTTCCTGACCGCCGCCTACCGGATGCTGGGGCTGCGGACCTTCCTGACCACCGCCCGCAAAGAGAGCCGGGCCTGGACATTCAGGGCCGGGGCGTCGGCCGCGGAGTGCGCAGGCGCGGTCCATTCCGACTTCCAGCGCGGCTTCATCCGGGCCGACACGATCTCATTCGACAAGCTGCTGGCGGTCGGTTCCTGGGTGGCAGCTCGGGATCAGGGCTTGGTGCGGTCGGAGGGCAAGGACTACCGGGTGGTCGACGGTGACGTGATGGAGTTCAAGTTCAATGTGTGAGACACCGAGCGGGCTCGCGACGATCCGGAGGCTGGTGCGTTAGCCTGCCTCATGCCCGTTGATACCGACCAGGGGCTGCTTGTCGAACTCGAGCCCAGCGTCGAGCGGCTCTACGAGCGGCACCTGCGGCAGACCAAGGAGTGGCATCCCCACGCGCTCGTGCCCTGGAGCAGGGGCGAGGATTTTCCTGCCGACTACGAATGGGACCCCGAGGAGGCCGGACTGAGCGCTGAGGCCCGTAGCGCGCTGTTCGTCAACGTCCTGACCGAGGACAACCTGCCCTACTACTTCCGGGATGTCGAGCGCATGTTCGGCCGCGACGGTGCTTGGGGCCATTGGGTGCGGCGCTGGACGGCCGAGGAGGGCCGTCACGGGCAGGTGATCCACGATTACCTCGCCGTCACCCGGTCGGTAGATCCCGTCCATCTCGAGAGGGCCCGCATGGCCCAGGTGCAGTGCGGGCGGGTTCCCGAACCGCCCAATGCCTTGGAGGGCCTCGCCTACGTGGCCCTCCAGGAGTTGGCGACCCGCATCTCGCACTTCAACACGGGGCGACACATCGACGATCCGGCCGGCAAGGCCATCATGCGCCGGGTGTCCTTCGACGAGAACCTTCATTTCCTCTTCTATCGCGATGCGATGGCCGCCGCGCTCAAGGTGGAGCCGTCCCGAGCGGTCGTGGCCATCGCCAACCAGGTGAAGAGCTTCGCCATGCCGGGAGTGGGCATCACCGACTTCGATGCTCACGCCCGCACGATTGCTGAGGCCGGCATCTACGACTTGGCCATCCACCACGACCAGATCCTGCAGCCGGTCGTGATGCGCGACTGGAACCTCCCGAGCCTCGCCGACCTCTCTGGGGTGGCCGAGGCGGCCCGGGAGAGGCTCATGAAGTTGATCGACCGGATCGGCCGGGTCGGTCGGCTCATGCTGGAGCGCCGCGCCGAGCGCCGGTCGCGCCACCAGGATTGAGCCGGCCGGGAGGGTCCCGGAACTAGATTCTCAAGCCGTGGCCTGGCTGATGGTCGAAGACCGGGTGGTGGCGTCGCTGGAGATCGCCTCCAGCTGGCGCGACCGTCGCCGAGGTCTTCTCGGAAGGGACGGGATCGAGGGAGCCCTGCTGCTGGAACGAACCCGCTCGGTGCACTCGGTCGGCCTGCGCTTCCCCATCGATGTGGCCCACTGTGACGACGACATGCGGGTGTTGAGGGTGACCACGATGCGGGCCAACCGAGTCGGGCGCCCGGTGTGGCGAGCCAGTTCGGTCATCGAGGCCGAAGCGGGCAGCTTCCGGCGCTGGGGGGTGGCTCCCGGCGTGGGGCTCGAGATCCGGCGGTGAGCGGTCCTCCTCTCGAGGCTGCGCCGCCGGCGCCGGGCGGCTCGCTGGTGTTGGTCGGCACGCCGATCGGCAACCTCGGCGATCTCAGCCCGAGGGCGGTGGAGGCTCTGGAGGCTGCCGATCTGGTGTGCTGCGAGGACACGCGGCGCACGGGTCGGCTGCTCGAGCACGCGGGGGTGAGCGGGCCGCGGCTCCGGCGCGTCGACGAGCACACCGAGACCGAGGCGATAGGTGACGTGTGCGAGCTGCTGGCCGCAGGAGCGACCGTGGCTGTGGTGACCGATGCGGGCATGCCAGCGGTGACCGATCCCGGGGGCCGGCTCGTGGCCGCCTGCGCGACGGCCGGCCACACCGTCACCGTGGTGCCCGGTCCTTCGGCCGGCGTGGCCGCTCTGGCGGTGAGCGGGCTTCCGGCGGGCCGGTTCTGCTTCGAGGGATTCCTGCCCCGCAAGGGCAAGGCCAGGGCCGAGCGCCTGGAGCAGATCGCGCGGGAGCGGCGCACCACCGTGGTGTACGAGTCGCCGCACCGCTTGCGGTCCTGCCTGGAGGACTTGGCCGGGGCGTGCGGACCGTCCCGCACCGGCGTCGTCGCCCGTGAGCTCACCAAACTTCACGAGGAGGTTGTGAGGGGCAGTCTCGCCGAGTTGTGCGAATGGGCTTCCGGCCCGGTGAAGGGAGAGGTGGTGATCGTGGTCGCGGGCGCCTCCGAGGACCCTCCGGCGACTACGGACGAAGAGTTGCTGGCCGCTGCGCAAGCCCTGGTCGCCGGGGGGATGAGCCGTCGAGACGCCGCGGCTGCGACCGCGGCCGCCCACGGAGCCTCGCGCCGCCGTGTCTACAACCTGATGACTTGACCGCTGGTCCATCGCTGCTCCGGCTGGGGAAGACCTGGACATCCGGGGATAACGTGGCCCCCCATGGCGGTGCCGGTACTGGTCGCGGTGGCGTGGCCCTACGCGTCTGGGAGTCGACACCTCGGCCACCTCGCTGGGGCCTACCTGCCGGCGGATATCTACGCCCGCTACCAGCGGCTGGCCGGCAACGACGTTCTCATGGTCAGCGGGTCCGACGTGCACGGCACGCCGATCACGGTGCGGGCCGACGCCGAGGGAGTGACGCCGTCGGAGATCGTCGAGCGCTACCACTCCGAGTTCTGCGACCAGTGGGAGATGCTCGGCATCTCGTGGGACCTCTACACCACCACCGGTACGCAGAACCATGCCGAGGTCACCCAGGACATGTTCCTGGTCCAGCTGAAGAACGGCCATATCGACAAGCGGGTGTCCGAGCAGTTCTACGACCCCGTCGGCGAGCGCTTCCTACCGGACCGATACATCGAGGGCACCTGCCCGCGCTGCGACTATGAGGCGGCCCGCGGCGACCAATGCGAGCACTGCGGCACCACGCTGGACGCCACCGATCTGATCGAGCCCCGTTCCAAGATCAGCGGGGCCGTGCCCGAACTGCGACGCACCGAGCACTTCTACTACCGCTACTCGGATTTCACGGAAAGAGTCGCCGACTGGCTCAAGACCCGGCGGGGATGGAGGCCCCACGTTCTCAACTCGTCCTTCGGCTGGACCAACGAGGGATTGCAGGACCGGGCCATAACCCGGGACCTGGACTGGGGGGTCGAGCTTCCCGTCGACGACCTGGGCGAGGGAAAGCGCATCTATGTCTGGTACGACGCGGTGATCGGCTACCTGTCGGCGTCCAAGGAATGGGCGGCCCGCAGCGGCGATCCCGACGCCTGGAAGCGCTGGTGGCACAACGACGAGTCCCGCCACCTCTACTTCGTCGGGAAGGACAACATCCCGTTCCACGCCATGCTGTGGCCCGCGCAGCTGATGGGCTACGGCGGCCTGCACCTGCCCGACAACGTGCCCGCCAACCAGTACGTGACCTTCTCCGGGGCGAAGATGGCCGCCGGCCGGGGCGTCGGCCTGGCCATCGGCGAGGGTCTCCGCCTCTTCGAGCCCGACGCTCTGCGATACGCCCTGGCCGCGGCACTGCCCGAGCACGCCGACACCGAGGTCTCCATCGAGGAGATCGCCCGGCGAATCAACGACGAGTTGGTCGCCACCTGGGGCAACCTCGTGAACCGGGTGCTGTCGCTGGCCCAGTCGGCGCTGGGGGGTGTGGTCTCTGAAGTCGGAGATCGGCACTCCTCCGACATCGCCCTTCTGTCGGCCACCGACGATGCCCTGCGCGAGGAGGCCGATTGCATCGAGCGGGTGGAGCTGCGGGCCGGGCTCCGCTGCGCCATGGAGGCGGCCTCAAGGGTGAACGCCTACCTCAACTTGAATGAGCCGTGGAAGCTGGTCTCCGTGGATCCGGATCGCGCCGCCGCGGTACTGGTGACCGCGCTGGAGGCGATGGCCGGAGTGCGCACGGGACTGGCCCCGTACCTGCCGTTCTCGACGGCAGCCCTCGACGATCTGTTCGGCCCGGTCGAGCGCTGGGAGCGCCCGGCCGTGCCGCACGGCACGCGTTTGCCCAAGCCTGAGCCCCTGTTCACCAAGGTGGACCTGGACGCCATCGATCTCGCCGGTGATGGCGCGGACCCGGCCTAGGGGGCGTGGTTGATTTGGCCTGGGCCGATCACCATTGCCACCTGCCGGCCGGGGAGGCGGCGGGCCCGGTTATCGCCGATGCGCGCACCGCAGGCGTCGACGTGTTGGTGACTGTGGGCACAGATGTGCAAGACTCCTGCCGAGCGATCTCGATTGCCGAGGCCCACGAGGGGGTGTGGGCCGCTGCGGGCGTGCATCCCCACGAGGCCTCCGGCGGTATGGGCGGATTGGAGGCTCTGATGGCGCGGCCTGAGGTGGTGGCTGTGGGCGAGGCCGGACTCGACTACCACTACGACCACTCGCCGCGTCCCGTTCAGCGCCAGGTCTTCGCGGCCCAGGTGGAATTGGCCAACCGCAGGGACTTGCCGCTGGTGGTCCACTCCCGGTCGGCCTGGGACGACACGCTCGCCGTGCTAGACCGCGAGGGGATCCCGTCGCGAACGGTGATGCACTGCTTCACCGGGGGACCCGAGGAGGCAGAGGAGTGCCTGCGACGGGGCGCGGTCCTGTCGTTCTCGGGGATCGTCACCTTCCCCAAGGCCTCCGAGGTGCGCGATGCGGCCCGGATCTGCCCGCTCGACCGCCTGATGGTCGAGACTGACAGCCCGTACCTGACTCCGGTGCCTCACCGCGGCAAGAAGAACCGACCTGCGCTGGTGGGCGTTGTGGGGGCTGCGGTGGCCGAGGCGAAGGGCCTCGATGTCGCCGATGTGGAGCGGGCCACCTGGGCGACGACCCGCTCGTTCTACGGACTCGATCAGGAGGTCGACTGAGGTGGGCGCGCTCGGTCGCGCCGCCCGGGTGGGGCTGGTCGGCACGATCATCCTCTCCATGCTGGTCCTGTCAGGCGCGCCCGCGGCGGCCCAGACGGAGCCGGTCGAAGCTGTCGACGTGGAGGACTTCGAGGATCGGGCCCAGAAGTGGGCCGAGGCTCGCCGACGGGCCCGCGAGGAGGCCCTCCGGAAGGCCGAGGAATTGGCTAACGCGAACAGGAGCACAACCTCCACGACCACCACGACCACGACCACGACTACGACCACGACGACAACGACGCAGCCGCCGACCACAACCACCGAAGCTGGCGCCGTCAAGCATCCCATACCGGCGGGAACCACCGAGGCGCAGTGGCACGCCCTGCGGCAGTGTGAATCGACGCAGAACTACCGGGCTGTGAGCAAGAGCGGCCGGTACCGCGGCGCCTACCAGTTCTCGATCCGTACCTGGGACTGGGTCGCAGGGATGCATTACCCGGACCTGGTCGGGGTTGATCCCATAGACGCTTCGCCTTCGGATCAGGACAAGATGGCCTACCAGCTATACGAGATCAACGGCTGGGACCCTTGGCCGACCTGCAGGAAGAGGCTGCCCTCCTGACCCATACCAAGTCGGAGCTGAGGGCGCTCATGGAACGCTTCGGCGTGTCGCCGCGGCGTTCCTTCGGCCAGAACTTCGTGGCCGATCCCAACACGGTGCGGCGCATTGCCCGGCTCAGCGGAGCAGGCCCGGCAGACCGGGTGCTGGAAATCGGTGCTGGTCTCGGCTCGCTCACCCTGGCGCTGGCGGAGACGGGTGCCGCGGTGCGGGCCGTGGAGGTCGACTCCGGTCTCGCCGAGGCACTGCGCGTAGTGGTGGCCGAGGCGGGTGCCCACCGCGTCGAGGTGGTCGAGGGCGACGCGGCGACCCTGGACCTCGACGACGTTCTGGAGGGATCGGACCGATGGATGCTGGTGGCCAACCTGCCCTACAACATCGCCACCGGGCTGGTCGTCGACCTGCTGCACGACGCGGCCGCCATTTCGGTGATGGTGGTGATGGTGCAGCGCGAGGTGGGGGAGCGGCTCGTTGCTCCGCCCGGATCGCGGGCCCGGGGCATCCCCAGCGTTCTCGTGGAGCGGCAGGGCACGGCCCAGGTGGTGGCCAAGGTCCCAGCCTCGGTCTTCCGGCCCCGGCCCAGAGTCGAGTCGGTGGTGGTCCGGATCGAGCGACACCGGAGTCCGGATGCCCGGCTGATGGCGCCGGAGACCGAGGCACGCTTCGAACTGCTGGTGCGGACCGGCTTCGGTCAGCGGCGCAAGATGATGCGCCGCTCGTTGGTCGGTCTCGTCTCCTCAGCAGGGTTTGCCGCCGCGGAGGTGGACCCTGCCAGCCGTCCGGAGGTGCTGACTCTGGATCAGTGGATCAGCCTGGCCCGCACAGAGCCTTAGCTGGTCAGCTTGCTGCGGAGTTCTCGGCAGCAGCGATGGCCCGCCAGACCCGTTGGGGCGTGAACGGCATGTCCAGGTGGTCGATGCCCAGCGGTGTCAGCGCGTCGAGCACGGCGGACTGCACCGCCGGGGTGGATCCGATCGTGCCCGACTCGCCGATGCCCTTGGCGCCGAGCGGATTGAGCGGCGTCGGTGTCTCGGTGTGGGCCATCTCGAAGCGGGGCAGTTCCGAGGCGGCCGGAATCGCATAGTCGGCGAAGTTGGTGTTGCGGGGATTGCCGTCGGAGTCGTACGTCGTCTCCTCGTACAGGGCCTGCGAGATCCCGGTGGCCACCCCTCCGTGGACCTGTCCCTGCACGAGCAGCGGGTTGAGGATCCGGCCGCAGTCGTCGACCGCAACGTGGCGCAGCACCCTCGTGTCGCCGGTGTCGGCGTCGATCTCCACCACCGACACATGAGCGCCGAACGGGTAGCTCGACTCGCCCTGGTTGAAGTCGGTCTCGGCGGCCAGCCCCCCGGGCTCGACCCCGTCCGGCAGATCGTCGGACGCCGCGGCCGCGGCCAGATCGGCCCACGACACCGTCCTGGCGGGCACTCCGGCCACGGCCAGGCCCCCAGGAGCCACCACTATGTCGCCGCGGTCGGCCTCCAGCAGGCCGGCCGCGAGGCGCCGAGCCGTCTCGAGGACCTCGTTGGCGGCAGTGAACACCGCGCTGCCGCCGATCTGCAGCGAACGTGACGCCACGGTGCCGGTGCCCCGCGGTACCTCGCCGGTGTCGCTGTGGATCACCCTGACCTGCTCGGCGGGCGCGCCCAGGACCTCTCCCAGGATCTGGGAGAAGGCGGTGGCGTGCCCCTGGCCGTGGGAGGCGGTGCCCACCCGGGCGGTGATGGTGCCGTCGAGCTCGACGGTGACCGATCCGAATTCGTTGAACAGCCCCACGGCGGTTATCTCCACGTAGGAGGACACGCCGATGCCGAGCAGCATCCGGCTGCCGCCGGCGCGCCGGCGAGCTTGCTCAGCTCTCAGCTCGTCGTATCCTGCCGTCTCCAGGGCCAGATCGAGGGCGCGGGCGTACTCGCCGCAGTCCATGTTGGCGCCGGTGGGCGTGGTGAGGGGAAAGTCGGTGGGCGCGAGCAGATTGCGCCGTCGCAGCTCGGCGGGGTCGATCCCCAGCTTGGCTGCGGCCAGGTCAACTATCCGCTCCAGTGTCACGGTCGCTTCGGGCCGCCCCGCCCCCCGGAACGCCGCCACCGGCGTGGTGTTGGTGATGGCGGCGACCGCTTCGTAGTGGACGGCGGGGATGCGGTAGGGACCCGACGCCATCAGCATGGTGAAGAAGGGCAGGAACGCGCCGATGGCCGGATAGGCGCCCACATTGGCGGTGACGTTGATCCTGATCCAGCGGAACGTGCCGTCGGCGCTGAGGCCGAGCTCGACATCGTGCACGTGGTCTCGGCCCTGGCTCATGTTGACGAGGTTCTCGCTGCGAGTCTCGACCCACTTGACGGGCCGCCCCAGGTGCCGCGCCAGCCACGTCACCGTGATGAACTCCGGGTACACGACGGCCTTGGAGCCGAAGCCGCCGCCCACCGCCGGAGCGATCACCCTCACCTCCTGCGGGGGCGCCTCGAGGGCTGCGGCCACCATGTCGCGCACCTCGTGGGGCCGCTGCGTCGTGCACCACAGCGTCACGGCTGGGCCGCGGTCGCCGTTGGCGGGGGCGGCCAGCGCGGCGGACGGCTCGATGGGCGCCCCCGACATCCGATGGTTGACGAACCGGGCCGTCACCACCTCATCGTGGCCTGACATGGCGTCGGGGTCGGCCGTGCTGGCGAACACGATGGCCTGGTTGGACCCGTGGGCCTCGATCACCACCGGGGCGTCGGGTTCCAGTGCCTCGAACGGGTCGGTCACCGCTGGAAGGGGGTCGTAGTCGACCTCCACCAGCTCGGCCGCGTCCACCGCGGCGGCGCGAGACTCGGCCACCACGGCCGCGATCGGGTCGCCCACATGGCGGGCCTTGTCCGTCAGCGGCAGCCGGGCCAGCTCCGGCGGGAGCATGATGAACAACTGCTGGGGGGCGATCGGCACGTCCGCGGCCGTGTACACGCCGACAACTCCGGGAGCCGACCGGGCGGCTTCGGTGTCGACGGCCGCGATTCGAGCGTGGGCCATCACCGAGCGCACGAAGACGACATGCGCGGTGCCGGGCGGCGTCATGTCGCCCACGTAGCGGGCCTCGCCGGTGAGCAGGTCGGGATCCTCTCTCCTCAGCACGGCGTTGCCCATGAACGAGCCTGAAGTCAAGGTTCTCTCCCCCTCCTCGCGGCGCGACCCGTGGACTGTAGCTTCGCGGTGTGATCGAGACATTCGCGCCGGCCAAGCTGACGCTCAGTCTGCGGATCACCGGCGTGCGGCCGGACGGCTATCACACCGTCGACGCCGAGATGGTGACGCTCGACTTCTCCGACCGGCTCGAGATCGCGGCGGGCAAGTCAGGCTTGCGGATGCTCGATGAGGCGGGCAACGAGTTGCACGGCGTGGCCGGGCCCGGCCAGAACCTCGTCGAGCGCGCACTGGCGCTGTGCGGCCGGCAGGCGCAGGTCACCGTGTACAAGCGGATCCCGGTCGGGGCCGGGCTGGGGGGCGGCTCGGCCGATGCGGCTGCGGTGCTGCGCTGGGCCCGGTTCGGTGACACCGCAGCGGCGGCATCGATCGGCGCGGATGTGGCGTTCTGCCTTGCCGGCGGCCGGGCCCGAGTGCGGGGCATCGGTGAGATCGTCGATCCGCTGCCTTACGTCTGCGAGCGGTACACCCTGCAGTTGGCGCCGGTGGGATGCGACACCGCAGCCGTGTACGCGGCGTGGGACGAGCTGGGCGGCCCCGCCGGCGAGCACGGCAACGACCTGGAGGCCGCCGCGCTGCGGGTCGTGCCGGAGTTGGCGGTGTGGCGCGACCGGCTGGGCGATTCCACCGGGATGACGCCACATCTGGCCGGGAGCGGCAGCACCTGGTTCGTCGCCGGCGCCCACCCGGGGCCGGGCCGCATCGTGGCCACCACCACCGAAGCGGCCGCTGCGACCCTCTGAGGGGACTGGTGGGAGCGCCGGTGGCTACTTGCGCCGCTGGTGCCGGGTGCGCCGAAGCATCTTCTTGTGCTTCTTTTTGCGCATGCGCTTGCGGCGCTTCTTGATGAGCGATCCCACGGGGCGTGAACCCTACCGGGGCAGGCGACCGAACACGCATACCGAACACGCATCTGTACGGCGCTCGCTAGTGTTGATCAGGCCGTCCGCCTCCCGGGCGGGCGCCGATGGCCGGTAGTTCAACTGGTAGAACGTCGGACTTTGGCTCCGGATGTTGCAGGTTCGAGTCCTGCCCGGCCAGCATCCCGCAACTTGCCCGGCCCGTTGGCCCGTCATCGTCCTACAATGCCGGTCGCCATGAAGCAGCAGACCCATAAGGTCCTCCGGGTAGTGGCCGGGCGGTCGAGCCTGGACTTCGCCTCCGCCGTTTGCTCGGAACTCGGTGTGACGCTCGGCACGACCCAGATCGAAGACTTCGCCAACGGAGAGATCCATGTCCGTTACGGCGAGTCGATCCGCGGTTGCGACGCCTTCATCGTGGGCACCCACGCCGAGTGGGAGGGCGGCTCCATCAACGATGCGATCCTGGAGCAACTCGTCATGGTGGACGCGGCCAAGCGGGCCTCGGCCAAGCGCATCACCGTGGTGGCGCCGTTCTACGGGTACGCCCGTCAGGACCGGAAGGCCTCGGGGCGCGAGCCCATCTCCGCTCGGCTGCTGGCCGACCTGTTCCTGGCAGCCGGAGCCAAGAGGCTGCTGTCGGTCGATCTGCATTCCGGCCAGATCCAGGGGTTCTTCGACGGTCCAGTCGACCACCTGACCGCGATGCCGGTGCTCCTCGAATACCTCCAGACGTTGCCACCGGAGGATCTAGTGATCGTGTCGCCCGACGCCGGACGGGTGAAGGTGGCGGAGCGCTACACCAACCTGCTGCACGCTGATCTGGCCATCGTCCACAAACGCCGCCAGAACGCCAAGCACGAGGTCTCGGCCAAGGAGATCGTCGGCGAGGTGGAGGGCCGGACCTGCGTCATCGTCGACGACATGATCGACACCGGCGGCACCATCGTGGCCGCGGCCGAGCTGCTGGCGGCCAACGGGGCCCGACGGGTGATCGCAGCCACTACCCACCCAGTGTTCTCCGGACCGGCGGTGGAGCGCCTGAAGGACTCGGTCATCGACTTGGTGGTATGCACCGACACGCTGCCCCTGCCGGCCCACAAGCAGTTCTCGAAGCTCCAGGTGGTGTCGGTGGCGCCCATCGTGGCTCGGGCCATCTCGGCCGTGTTTGAGGACACCTCGGTGAGCGAGATCTTCGGCGGCAACAACCTCGTTTAGCCCAGAGGCCGAGCTTGCGGGGCCCCCGGGCCCGAGCGGCCCGTGAGCGCAGCGAACAGGAGCGGAAGCGTGGCCCGAGCGGCCCGTGAGCGAAGTGAACAAGAGCGGGAAACGGTACCCTCTAGCGAATGGCTATGAACCTGGTGAAGGCCGAGGCCGGCCGCGAGCTCGGCACCCGTCCCAGCCGCCGGCTGCGCCGCACCGGCCGTGTTCCCGCGGTGGTCTATGGCATGGGCTCGGAGCCGCTGACAGTGTCGGTGGACAAGATCGACCTGCGGGTCGCGCTGAACACTGATGCCGGGCTCAACGCCCTGATCACGCTCGACCTCGACGGCGGCCGCCAGCTGTCGATAATCAAGGATCTCCAGCGTCACCCGGTCCGCCGCGACTTGCTCCACGTGGACTTCCTGCGGATCGATGCCGACCAGGAGGTGGAGGTGGACATTCCTCTCATCCTGACCGGCGAGGCCAAGAAGGTCACCCAGGCCAGCGGGATGGTCGACCAGGTGATGCACCACCTGCGTGTTCTGGCCAAGCCGGCCGACATCCCCGTCGAGGTCACCGCGGACGTCAGCGATCTGGAGGTCGGATCGTCGTTGCGGGTGAGCGACATCGATCTGCCCGCGGGGGTAACTCCGGCCGACGACGCCGACGCCACTTTCGCGGTGGGCCTCATCACCCGCTCCACCAAGGAGTACCTGCGCCAGTTGAAGGCCGAGGAGGAGGCCGCGGAGGCCCTCATTGTCATGGGCGAAGCCGCCGAAGACGAAGAGGCGGCCGAGGACGAAGAAGAGTCCTGAGACCGGCCGGCGCGCCTTCTAGTAGTGGCCATAGGCTCGCGCTCCGGATCCTCGGCCGACTTGCTGGTGGTGGGTCTGGGCAACCCGGGCGACCAGTACGCCCGCACCCGCCACAACGCGGGCCGCTGGGTGGTGGAGGAGTTCGTGCGGCGCCACGACGGGCGGCTGCGCCGGGCCCGGCGCCAGCAGGCTCTGGTGTGCGAACTGCGCCTGGGGGAGCGGCGCGTGGCCGCGGCGGCCCCGGTGACTTGGATGAACGAGTCGGGCCGGGCGGTCGCGCCGCTGGTGCGCCGGTTCCGGATCCGGGACCTGAGCAGCCTTGTGGTGGTGCACGACGAGTTGGATCTGCCCGTCGGGCGCCTCAAGATCAAGACCGGCGGCGGGATCGCCGGGCACAAGGGACTGCAGTCGATCCGCGCCCATCTGCGCAGTGACGCCTTCACCCGGGTGCGTATCGGCGTCGGCCGCCCGGACATCACTCCCAAGGGCGGCGACTATGTGCTCAAACGTCCGGGCCGGGCCGAGAGGGACGAGCTGGAGGCCATCGTGGAGCGGGCCGCGGACGCGATCGAGCACTTTCTCGACCACGGCCTCGAACCCACTATGAACCGCTTCAACGCGCCCTGAGAACGTCTGTGGCTGCACCGCCTGATGGCCGCGGCTTGAGCAGCCTGCTGCCGCGGCTGGCCACCCATCCCGGGCTGCTGTCGCTGCTGGGAAGGCGCACCGCGACGGTGGCCGTGCCTACCGCGGCCCGGTCCATGGCAGTGGCCGGGCTGAGCGCGGCGTCCGAGCGGCGTCCGCTGCTGGTGGCCGTGCCTACCCGCACCGAAGCCGAGACTCTGGCCTCCGACATCGCCGCCTTCCTGGGTCCCGGAGAGGTCGAGGAACTGCCCGCCTGGGAGACGCTGCCCTTCGAGAGGGTAAGCCCCTCGATCGAGACCATGGGCCGCCGCTGCCGGGCGCTGCACCGGATGGCCGATCCCGCGTCCGCTCCGGCGGTGGTGGTGGTCTCGGCTCGGGCCCTGGCCCAGTTCGTGGACCCGTCCGCGGTGACTCCACCGATTGCCGTGCGCCTCGGCGACACCGTCGACCAGGTCGAGCTGGTGAAGCGCCTCTCGGCGTTCGGATACCGGCGCGAGCACCAGGTGGAGCATCGCGGCGAGATGGCAGTGCGAGGCTCGATCGTCGACATCTACCCCTCGACGGGTGCGGCGCCGGTTCGCATCGACTTCTGGGGCGACGATGTGGACCGGATCGCGGAGTTCTCGGTGGGCGACCAGCGATCGGTGGAGTCGTTGGAGCAGGTCGAGATGTACCCGGCCCGGGAGCTGCGTCCCGACGCGGCCATGCGCGGGCGGGCCGCGTCGCTGGTGGCTACCCAGCCCTGGGGCCGTGAGCAGTGGGACCGCCTGGCCGACGGGACTCTCTTCGAGGGCATGGAGTCGTGGTGGCCGTGGCTGGTCGAGCGGCCCTCGCTGCTGCCCGATCTGGTGCCCGGAGACGGTGCGGTGGTCCTCGTCGAGCCCCGCCGCCTGTCCGACCGGGCCGACGAGATCCTCGCCGAGGAGGAGGACCTCGCGGCCGGACTGGCCAAGACCTGGAGCACCGACGCGGCCGGGATGCCGCGGCTGCACGGCGGCTTCGACGGCATGCTCGACGGCGTCTCCGCGCCGGTCTGGATGCTGCCCACCGCTCCCGACTCTCCCGGCACTCAGATCCTGACCGCTTCGGGCTGGGACCGCAGCCACGGAAGCGTCGAGCCGCTGGCGGCCCGCCTGCGCGAGCTGGTGGCCGGCGGCTACCAGGTTGTGCTGGGCGCTCCCGGCGCAACCGCCGACCGGCTGAGCACGCTGCTGGCCGATCACGGCGCCCGTGTCGAGCCGCTGGATGCGAGCCTCGACCGGGGCGCGGTCCTGGCCGACATCAAGCTGGCCGTGCTGGCCGAGACCGACGTGACCGGCCGGCGCCGCACGCACCGGCCGCCCCGGGTCCGGTCCCGGGACCAGCGCCGCTTCCTCGCCGACCTCGTGCCCGGCGCGTTCGTGGTTCACCACCATCATGGGGTGGCCCGGTTCGAGGGCATGGTTCGCCGGGCCATCGGGGGCCACGAACGCGAGTACCTGCTTCTGGCGTACCGGGGCGGCGACCGGCTGTACGTGCCCTCGGACCAGATCGACGCGATCCGTCACTACACCGGCGGGGAGGCGCCGACCCTGTCGCGCATGGGGGGCTCGGACTGGACGGCCGCCAAGAACCGGGTCCGGCGGGCTGTGGAGGAGGTGGCCCAGGAGCTGGTCGTGCTGTACCAGAAGCGGGTGACCACCGCCGGTCATGCCTTCTCGGTGGACACCGTCTGGCAGGGCGAGCTCGAGGACGCCTTCGAATACCAGGAGACCCGCGACCAGCTGCAGGCCCTGGTCGAGGTGAAGAACGACATGGAGCGGTCGGTGCCTATGGACCGCCTGATCGTGGGCGATGTGGGCTTCGGCAAGACCGAGATAGCGGTGCGGGCCGCGTTCAAGGCGGTGCAGGACGGGCTCCAGGCCGCGGTGCTGGTGCCCACCACGCTTCTGGCCCAGCAGCACACGCAGACGTTCCGGGATCGCTACGCGCCGTTCCCGTTGAGGGTCGAGACCCTGAGCCGCTTCCTGACTCCTCCCCAGACGCGGGAGGTGCTGCACCGGCTGGAGTCCGGCGAGGTGGACGTGGTCGTGGGCACCCACCGGATGCTGTCCGCCGATGTGCGCTTCAAGCGCCTCGGGCTGCTGGTCATCGACGAGGAGCAGCGTTTCGGGGTCCGGCACAAGGAGGCGATCAAGACGATGCGGGCCGACGTCGACGTCCTCACGCTCACCGCCACGCCGGTGCCGCGGACCCTGGAGATGAGCCTGACCGGCATCCGCGACATGTCGCTGCTGGACACCCCGCCCGCCGACCGGCAACCGATCCTCACCTACGTCGGGGAGCATGCCGACCGGCCCGTAGCCGAGGCCATCCGGCGCGAGCTGCTGCGGGAGGGCCAGGTCTTCTACGTCCATAACCGGGTGGCCGACATCGAGCACGCCGCCGAGCGGGTGCGCTCGCTGGTGCCCGAGGCCCGGGTGGCGGTGGCCCACGGCCAGATGGACGAGGGCACACTCGAGCGGGTGGTGCTCGACTTCGCCGACTACCACTACGACGTGCTGGTTTGCACCACCATCATCGAGTCGGGCATCGACATGCCGACGGTGAACACCCTGGTGGTGGACCGGGCCGACCGTCTGGGTCTGGGGCAGCTTCACCAGATAAGGGGCCGGGTGGGCCGATCCGGGCGCAGGGCCTACGCCTACCTGTTCCACCCGGTGGACAGCGTGCTCAGCGAGGACGCCTACGAGCGGCTCAAGACCATCGGCGAAGCCACCCAGCTGGGGTCCGGCTACCGGATCGCCATGCGCGACCTCGAGATCCGCGGCGCCGGCAACCTGCTCGGCGAGGCCCAGTCGGGCCACATCGCCGCGGTCGGATACGACCTGTACTGCCGCCTGGTGAGCGAGGCGGTCGCGGAGTTGCGGGGCGAGCCCATCCAGGAGCCGCCCGTGGTGAACATCGAGGTTCCCGTGGACGCTCACATTCCGGCCGGCTATATCAGCCGGGAAGCGGCCCGGCTCGAGGCGTACCGGCGGCTGGCGGCGGTGACCGAGCATGCGCAGGTGGACGACATCCGGTCGGAGTGGATCGACCGGTTCGGGCCCGTGCCCGAGCCGGCCGAGTCGCTGCTGTCCATCGGCCGCTTGCGGGTGGAGTGCCTGCGCGCCGGTGTGTCGGAGGTGGTGGTCACCCGCCGCGGCGGCGGGGCGCTGTCGTCGGGGGGCTTCGCGGCCCGTCTCACGCCGGTGGATCTCCCTTCGAGCCGGCGGGTGCGGCTGCGCCGCCTCTACGGCGACCGGGCTGTCTTGAAGGAGGACTCCCGGGAGCTGCACGTTCCGCTCCGGGCCGACGCCGGTCCGGTGATCGATCAGATCGTGTCGCTGCTGACCGATGTTGTGACAGTTGGTGCGCCGGGCGATATGTCGGGCGCCGCTAGGGTTCAGACCTCGTGAGCCTCGTTCGTTCCTTTGCAGCGGCCGGCGCGGTCGCGGCGACGGTGTTGATCCTGGCGACCGGCTGCGGGTCCTCCGCCGATGTGGCCGCCGATGTGGGCGGGGTGGAGTACACGGTCGACGACCTGAACGACTACCTGGCCACCACCGACCCCGGCAACGAGGCCCGGGCGCCGCGCGAGCAGGCCGCCGTCTGGCTGTCCGAGTGGGTGTTCTTCTCGGCCATAGAACTGGAACTGGCTGAACGCGGCGTGACGGTGTCCAACGCCCATGAGGCTCAGGCCGTCGCCGACCTCACCCAGGCCGACCCTGCCTTCGTTCCCAGCGCGGGGGGCTCGGATGTCGCCATCCACCAGCGGGCGGTCGTGCTCGCCGCGCTCGAGTGGGTCGAAGTCGAGGTGCCCGCCGCCCCGGTCTCCGGGGCGCTGCGCCATCTGTGCTCCCGCCACATCCTCGTCGCCTCGCAAGCGGAGGCCGACGCCGTTATGGCCCTCCTCGGCGCGGGAGAGGACTTCGGGTTCCTGGCCGTCGAGCTGTCGCAGGATCCGGGCAGCGGGTCCTTGGGCGGGGATCTGGGCTGCGTGGTCGAAGGCTCCTTCGTGGAGCCTTTCGAGACGGCCGCCTACGCGGCAGAGCCCGGCGAGGTAGTGGTGGCCGAGTCGCAGTTCGGCTTCCATGTGATCGAGGTGATCAGCTCCGGCCCGGCCACCGCCGAGAACCACCCCCAGATCGACGCCGAACGGCTGGCCTTCATGGCCGAGGACGCCGAGCTGGCGGCAGCCGAACGGGCCCAGCTCGCGGTGCAGGACCTGCGCCAGCAGACGCTGTTCGAGCTGCAGGACACCGTTCTGGAGCGGTACGCACCCCTGGTGCGGATCGATGAACGCTACGGGTACTGGGACCCCGAGCAGTTCCGGGTGGTCCTGGAGCCGGTCTCCTGACGGTCGGTCGGCGTGTCCGGGGACGCTGAGCGTGAGGTCGGGCCCGACCAGCTTGACGACGACTTGAGCGTCGCCATCCTGCATCTCGACGAGCTGGTTCGGACCCTGCGCGAGCAGTGCCCGTGGGACCGCGAGCAGACCCACACGAGCCTGCGGCGGTATCTCCTGGAGGAGACCTACGAGACGCTGGAGGCCCTCGACGCCCGGGCCGGCGCCGAAGCCGGCGGAGGTGCCGACATCGAGGATCTCGACCGGCACCTCTGCGAGGAGCTCGGTGATCTGCTGTACCAGGTGTGGTTCCAGGCCCATCTGGCCTCCGAGCGCGGCGCGTTCGACATAGCGGACGTGGCCCAACAGGTACGCCGCAAACTGGTGGCCCGCCACCCCCACGTCTTCGGGGACGTGGAGGCCTCGGACGCCGACGCGGTCCGGGGCATGTGGGACGCCATCAAGCTCCAGGAGAAGGGGCGGGACTCGGTGATGGATGGCATCCCCCGAACGCTGCCCGCCCTCCTGTCGGCCGTGAAGGTGCAGAAGCGGGCCGCCACGGCCGGGCTACTTGCCGGTGACGGTGCCCAGGGCGAGTTCGGCGAGACCGAGCGGGCCCTGGCCGAACTCCGAGCCGACCGCAGCGAGCACAGCTTCGGCGAATTGCTGCTGGCTGCGGTGGAGCTGGGCCGGCGCCTGAAGGTCGATCCCGAGGATGCTCTCAGGTCGGCCACCGAGCGCGCCCAGCGCCACTATCGCGCACTAGAGCAGGCCGACGGGTAAGATTTCCGTCCGCACCGACGGACGCCGAGGGATTGGACGGAGCGGCGCCCGAAGTTGATGCCGAGCCGGGCGCGGCGCGGCGTCGCTAACGACCGGAGGTTCGCCGGTGAGTCTCATCACGGCAGTGCGTGCTCGCGAGGTGTTCGACTCGCGCGGCAACCCCACAGTGGAGGTCGATGTCGCACTGGACTCGGGCGCGAGCGGCCGGGCCATGGTCCCGTCGGGTGCGTCGACGGGCGCATTCGAGGCGGTCGAGCTTCGCGACGGCGGCAGCCGCCTGCGCGGCAAGGGCGTCCTCAAGGCGGTCGCCAACGCGGCCGGTGAGCTGGCCGACGCCGTGCGGGGTCTCGACGCGGCCGATCAGCGGGCCGTGGACGGCGCGCTGATCGACGCCGACGGCACCGACGGCAAGGGCCGGTTGGGCGCCAACGCCATCCTCGGCGTGTCGCTGGCCGCGGCCCGGGCTGCGGCGGCCGAGCTCGAGGTCCCGCTGTGGCGCCACGTCGGCGGACCCGATGCCCGCGTGTTGCCTGTGCCGATGCTGAACGTGCTCAACGGGGGCGCCCACGCCGACAACAACGTCGACTTCCAGGAGTTCATGGTGGTCCCGGTGGGCGCGTCGTCGTTCTCGGAGGCGCTCTGCTGGGGCGTGGACATCTACCACGAGCTGGCGGCCGTGCTGAAGGGCCGGGGCCTGTCCACCGGTCTCGGCGACGAGGGAGGGTTCGCCCCCGATCTGGGGTCCAACGCCGAGGCGCTGGGCCTGCTGGCCGAGGCGACCGAGCGCACCGGCCTGGTGCTGGGCGACGAGGTCGGGTTCGCGCTGGACGTGGCGTCGACCGAGTTCTTCGAAGAGGGCCGGTACGTGCTGGCCGGCGAGGGCAGGACGCTGGACCCCACCGGGATGGTCGCCGCGCTGGAAGGCCTGTGCGACCAGTTCCCGATCGTTTCCGTCGAGGACGGCATGGCCGAGGAGGACTGGGACGGCTGGGCAGAGCTCACCGCCGCGGTGGGCGAGCGCGTCCAGCTGGTGGGCGACGACGTGTTCGTCACCAACTCCGAGCGACTGGCCCGGGGGATGCGGGACGGGGTGGCCAACGCCATCCTGGTGAAGGTCAACCAGATCGGGTCGCTCACCGAGACCCTCGATTGTGTGGAGCTGGCCGTGCGGCGAGGGTACGGAGCGGTGATGTCGCACCGCAGCGGGGAGACCGAGGACACTGCCATCGCCGACCTGGCGGTGGCTACCAACTGCGGGCAGATCAAGACCGGCGCTCCGGCTAGGAGCGACCGGGTGGCCAAGTACAACCAGCTGCTGCGCATCGAGGAGCAACTGGGCGATGCGGCCGAGTTCCGCGGCCGGGCCGCTCTAGCCCTGGGATCCGACCGATGAAGATCGCGGTGAAGTCGGCCTGGTGGCACCGCTTGCTGCTGGTGGGCCTGGTGGTGGCCATGGTGGCCGCGGCCTTGCTGCTGGGGGCGTCGTCGATGCGGACCTGGATGGACCAGAACGCCCAGCAGCGGGAGGCTGAGAGCGTCGCGACCGAGCTCGACGTCCGCATCGCCGAGCTCGAAGCCGAGGTCGCCAGGCGGACCAGCGATGACGGGGTGCGGCGCGAGGCGCTGTGTTTCGGCCCCTACGTCGAGCCCGGCACCGAGGTCTACGCCGTGATGGGCCTCGAAGGCTGCGTGTCGCAGCCCCAGGATCCCTAGCCTGACCAGTCCATGCCGGCGCATCGCTTCGACGTCAAGGTCCGGTTCTACGAACTCGATCCGTACGGGCATCTCAACCACTCCGCCTACATCCAGTTCTTCGAGACCGGTCGGATCGAGCTCCTGGAGCACGTCGGGATGGACCTGGAGTCGTTCGCGGCCCGGGGATACCGG
Organism: Acidimicrobiales bacterium; assembly: GCA_965117015.1. Taxonomy (GTDB): domain Bacteria; phylum Actinomycetota; class Acidimicrobiia; order Acidimicrobiales; family Aldehydirespiratoraceae; genus Aldehydirespirator. The sequence continues at coordinate 3,346,265 of OZ220747.1, read as the reverse complement.
TTCGTGGTCAGCCGCATCAGCACGTCGTTCGACCGCCCGGTGCACGCCGGCGACTCGGTGACGGTGGAGACGGAGATCGTGGAGCTGCGACGGGCCTCGTCGACGTGGCGCCAGCGTCTGGTGCGCGACGGCGAGGTCGTGGCTCGCCAGGAGCTGCGGGCCGCCATCACCGACAACGACGGCAAGCCGGTGCGGGCGCCGGCAGACTTGGCCGAGGCCCTGGCCCCCTACTTCGTGAGCTAGAGCAAGACGGCTCTATGCTCAGATCCGATGGCAGCCGCCGATCTGCGTTCCGTGGCGTGTGTGGAAGACGTCTGGCAGGGACTCCGCGACAACGCCTACCTGCCCGACGAGGCGCTGGCCACCGCCGTGTACCTGGCCCTGCGCCTGCGCCGCCCGCTGCTGCTGGAGGGCGAGCCCGGCGTGGGCAAGACCGAGGTGGCCAAGGTGATCGCCGACTGGGGCGGCGGGCGCCTCATCCGGCTGCAGTGCTACGAGGGCATCGACGCCGCCCAGGCCGTCTACGAGTGGGACTACGCCCGCCAGCTGATGCACCTCCGGACGATGGAGGCCACCGGGAGGGCCCGCGGCGCCGACGAGGCCAGCCTGGCCGACGAGCTCTACAGCGAGCGCTTCCTGGTGCGCCGGCCCCTGCTGGAGGCGATCGAGGCCGGTGACGGCCCGCCCCCGGTGCTGCTCGTCGACGAGGTCGACCGCTCCGACGACGAGTTCGAGGCCTTCCTGCTCGAGGTGCTGTCGGATTATTCGATAACCATCCCCGAAGTTGGCACCTTCGCGGCAGTCGATCCGCCGGTGGTGGTCATCACCTCCAACCGCACCCGCGACGTGCACGACGCCCTCAAGCGGCGCTGCCTGTACCACTGGGTGTCGCATCCCGGTGCGCAGCGTGAGGCGGAGATCATCCGGCTGCGGGCCCCGGAGGTGACCGACACTCTGGCGCAGGAGGTGGCCCACGCCGCGGCCGCCATCCGCGACGTCGGCCTCTACAAGCCGCCCGGAGTGGCTGAAACCATCGACTGGGCCCGAGCCCTGAACCTCCTCGGCGGGGCCAAGCTGGACCTGGCCAACGCATCGGCCACCCTGGGCGCCCTGCTGAAGTACCGCGAGGACCGCGACCGGGTCATCGAGCACGACCTGGCTGGCATCGTGACCGAGGCTGCAGCCGCCCGCAGCACATGAGCCGGCCACAAGCGGGCTCCGATCCGATCGACGTCGCAGTGGGGTTCGCCGGCGCGCTGCGCCGGGCCGGTCTCGAGGTCTCGCTCACCTCGGCGCTGCTCTACTCGGAAGCGCTGTCGGTGTGTGACGTCACCAGCAGCGAGTCGCTGTACTGGGCTGGCCGGTGCGCGCTGGTCCATCGCTTCGAGGACGTCGGGGTGTACGACGCCGTCTTCGGGGCCTACTGGCTGGGCAGGCCCCTGGGCACTGTCTCTCCCACCACCGCGCTGAGCGTTCCGGTCGTCCTGCAGGTCGACGACGCCGGCGACGCCGCCACCGACGAGGAGGAGCCCGGCCGCGACTCCGACGTGATCACCGTTCGCTACAGCGCCACCGAGACCCTCGCCACCAAGGACTTCGCCGACTACACCGACGATGAGCTGGAGGAGGCCCGCCGGCTGATGGAGCGACTGAGGTTCCGCGGCCCGACGCGGCCCAGTCGCCGTCTGGAGGCGACACGGTCGTGCCGGGGCCGCCTGGACGTGCGGCGCACGGTCCGGGCCGCCATGCGCTCGGGGGGAGAGCCCATGCGCATGCACCGTCGCATGAGCGGTCGCCGGCCCCGGCGCCTGGTGCTGCTGCTGGACGTGTCCGGGTCGATGGAGCGCTACGCACGCGCTCTGCTGCGCCTGGTCCACGCCGCGGTGGCGGGCCGCAGCCGGGTTGAGGCCTTCGCGCTCGGCACCCGGCTCACCCGGCTCACCCGGGAGCTGTCGTCGCGTGACCCCGATCGGGCCATGCGGGCCGCGTCGGCCGCGGTGCCCGACTGGAGCGGCGGGACCCGCCTCGGATCGGGCCTGCGTGCCTTCAACGACGAATGGGGATGCCGGGGGATGGCCCGCGGCGCAGTGGTGGTGATCCTCTCCGACGGCTGGGACCGGGGCGACCCGGCTGAGATGTCCGAGCAGATGCAGCGCTTGCGCCGGGTCGCCAACCGTCTGGTGTGGGTCAATCCCCTCAAGGCGTCGCCCGGATACGCCCCGCTGGCCCGGGGGATGGCGGCCGCCCTGCCGTACGTCGACGACTTCGTCGAGGGGCACAACCTGGAGTCGCTGGAACGGCTGGCCGACTTAGTGCTCAACGAAACGATTGGCAACTCGCGGCCGCGAGGCCATGCACCTGCCGCCGGACCGGCGCTTGTCGGAGCGGAGCAGTGAAAGAGATACTCGCCGACCTGGATCTCTGGCGGTCCGCCGGGGCGCAGGCTGCGGTGGCCCGGGTCGTGGACCTCGAAGGCTCCGGGCCGCGGGCTCCGGGGGCGGCGATGGCGGTGGCCGCTGACGCCGAGGTGGTCGGCTCGGTGTCGGGCGGCTGCGTGGAGGGCGCGGTGGTCACCGAATCCCTGGAGGTGATCACCACCGGAGACCGGCGCATCGTCACCTTCGGCTACAGCGACGACGAGGCCTTCGCCGTGGGGCTCACCTGCGGCGGGACCATCCACCTGTTCGTGGAGCCGCTGGAGTGGGGCCCGGTCTTCGACGAACTCAGCGCAGACCTGGCCGCAGAGTCGCCCGCGGCGCTGGCCACCGTGGTCGAGGGGCCCGGAACGGGCGCCAAGATGCTGGTGCGCCCGGAGGGGGTCAGGACCGTCGGCTCGCTGGGCTCCGCGGGCCTCGACCGCGCTGTGCAGCGCGACGCCCGCGGCGAGCTTGTCGCGGGCCGTTCCGGGCTGCGGCGCTACTCCGAGCAGGGCGAGTACTCCGAGCAGGGCGAGATCCGCGGCCAGGAGGTGGCGGTGTTCGTGGAGTCGTTCGCCCCGCCGCCCCGGATGCTGATCTTCGGCGCGGTCGATTTCACCGCGGCGCTGGCCCGGGTGGCCAAGGTGCTCGGCTACCGGGTCACGGTGTGCGACGCCCGGTCGGTGTTCGCCACCTCCAAGCGCTTCCCCATGGCCGACGAGGTGGTCGTCTCGTGGCCCGATCGGCTCCTCGACGACGTCGGGGCACATCTCGGCCCGCGTGACGCGGTGTGCGTGCTCACCCACGACGCCAAGTTCGACGTGCCCGCCATCACCTCGGCACTGGCCACCGACGTCGGCTACATCGGGGTGATGGGAAGTCGCCGCACCCACGACGACCGCACCCGCCGCCTGATCGAGGCCGGGGTGACGGACGAGCAGCTGGCCCGGCTGCGGTCGCCCATCGGGCTCGACATCGGGGCGGCCACCCCCGAGGAGACGGCGGTGTCCATAGTCTCCGAGATCATCTCGCTGCGCACGGGACGCAAGGCCGAGGGCCTCTCCATCACCACCGGCCCCATTCATGACTGAAGCGGAGACCGGCGAGCGCGGCGAGGACGAGCATGGCGAGGACCGCCGCCTTGGGGTGGCTGCCGTCGTGCTGGCCGCCGGTGCCGGGGAGCGCTTCGCGGGGGAGCGCCACAAGTTGCTGTGCGAGGTGGGCGGCGTGCCGCTGGTGCGCCGGGCGGTGGACTCGGCCCTGGCCGCCGACCTTGACGAGACCATCGTGGTGATGGGGGCCGTCGACCTGCTGGAGGTGCTGCCCGAAGAGGTGACGGTGCTCCACAACGAGGCCTGGGAGCAGGGGCAGGCCACCTCGCTGGCTGCCGCGGTGGGCTACGCGGGCTCGCGGGGACACAGGGCGGTGGTGTTCGGGTGCGGTGACCAGCCCGGCGTGCCCGCGGAGGCCTGGGCGGCAGTGGGAAGCGCCGACTGCGACCTCGCGGTGGCCGACTTCGATGGCGCCCGCCGGCCCCCTGTGCGGATCGGCGCCGCCCTGTGGAGCTACCTGCCCCTGACCGGCGACGAGGGTGGGCGCGTGCTGATGCGCCGCAGACCGGAGTTGGTGCGGGCGATACCCTGCGAGGGGAATCCCGACGACATCGACACTCTGGAGGACCTGCAGAAATGGAACTGAACGACTCTTTCGAGGTGGCCCATCCCGTCGACGCCGTGTGGGGGGTCCTCACCGACGTGGAGCGGATCGCGCCGTGCCTGCCGGGAGCCCAGCTCACCGGCAGCGACGGCGATGTCCACGAGGGCCTGGTCAAGGTCAAGGTCGGGCCTATCACCTCCCAGTACAAGGGCAAGGCCTCGTTCACCGAGCGCGACGACGCCGCCCACCGGCTGCTGATGTCGGCCAGCGGGCGTGACACCCGCGGCGCGGGGAACGCGTCGGCGGAGATCACGGTCTCACTCGAAGCGCTGACCGAGGCGACCACGAGGGTGAGCGTCCACACCGACCTGACGATCACCGGCAAGGTCGCGCAGTTCGGCCGGGGCGTGCTGGCCGACGTGAGTCGCAAGCTGATGGGGCAATTCGCCGACAATCTCGCTCAGTTGGTCGCCGCTGATGTGGCCTCCGACGAGTCCCCGGCGGCGCCCGACGGGGAAGCCGGGGCGGCACCGGACACCGAAGCGGCCGCTGACGAGCCGGCACCGGTCGCGGAGCCCGCCGCAGAGGTCGAGGCCGTGGACCTGCTGGATGTAGCCGGGGCCCCGGTGCTGAAGCGCCTCGTGCCGGTGATACTCGCGATCATCCTGATCGTGATAGTGGTCATCATCGCTCTGGCCGCTTGATGACCACCGCCACCTCCGGCGGCGACTACGAACAGGTAACGCAGCTGCTGGGCCGGCGCCCGTCCGGCGACTTCGACGTGGTCGTTCGAGATGCCTCAGGGCGCCCCGCAGTCATCCGCAATGCCCCGCTCCTGGCCGACGGGCGGCCCATGCCGACCCGCTACTGGCTGGTCGACGAGCGGTTGCGACGCCTGGTTGGGCGCTTGGAGTCCGGCGGCGGGGTGCGGGCCGCCGAGGCAGCCGTCGACGCCGGCGAGCTGGCCGAGGCCCACGCCCGCTACGCCGCCGAGCGCGACGCAGCCCTGCCCGGCGACTACGACGGGCCGCGCCCGTCCCACGGCGTGGGGGGCACCCGCCGCGGAGTGAAATGCCTGCACGCCCACTACGCGTGGCACCTGGCTGGAGGCGACGATCCGGTGGGGCGCTGGGTGGCCGAGCGCCTCGGCCCGGATGCCGCCGCATCCGTCCGGAGGGTGCAGTGACCGAGGGTTCGGTGGCCGTGGTGGACTGCGGCACCAACACCACCCGGCTTCTCATCACCGACGGGCACGAGCCCGCAGCGGTCAGGCGCTCTGAGATAACCCGCCTGGGCCGCGGCGTGGACGCCACCGGCCGCCTCGATCCGGTCGCCGTCGAGCGCACGCTGGAGTGCCTGGGGGAGTACCGGCAGGCCATCGACGACCACAGCCCGACGGCGGTGAGGTTCATCGCGACCTCTGCGGTGCGCGACGCGGCCAACCGGTCGGATTTCCTACAGCCCGCGGAGTCGATCCTCGGTGCCGCGCCGGAGGTTCTGTCGGGACGCCAGGAGGCCGAGACGGCCTTCAGGGGCGCGGTGAGCGACCTGGACGCGGCCGATGGGCCCTTCCTGGTGGTCGACATCGGCGGGGGGTCGACCGAGCTTTCCTTCGGCGAGGGTCACTGCACCGACGCGCTGTCGCTCGACATCGGCAGCGTGCGGCTCACCGAGAAGTACATCCATCACGACCCGCCCCTGCCCGAGGAGCTGGCGGCGTGCCTGTCGGTCACCGAACTCCACCTCGATGATGCGGTGCGGGCCATCGGTGCCCTCGGCGGGCCGTGCCGGCTAGTGGGCGTGGCCGGGACGATCACGACCGTCGCCGCGGTGGAGCTGGGCCTGGCGACCTACGACCGGGACCAGGTCCACCACTTCAGGCTGTCGAAGGACGCCGCCGAGGACGTCTTCCGCACGCTGGCCACCGAGACCCTCGCCGATCGGGTCCACAACCCCGGGCTGCACCCCGGCCGTGCCGATGTGATCGTGGCCGGAGTGTGCATCCTGGTGAGGATCATGCGGTACTTCGACTTCGAGGAGTGTCTGGTGTCGGAGTCGGACCTGCTCGACGGCCTGGCGCTCGGACTTCTAGAGGCTCAACCGCACGGCTAGAGTGCCCCGACGTGAGTACTCTGCTGGGGCGGCGAGTGCTGCTGCGGCCGTTGACGCGTGACGACTTCGGCGCATGGCGGGAGGTTCGTCGGCGCAATCGCGACCGGCTTAAGCGGTGGGAGCCGCGACCCCTGCCCGGCCGGCCCGACACCGCTGAGGATCCCAGGGCGTTCGCCGACCGCTGTGCGGCCCGCCGGCGGGAGCGCCAGCAGGGGACCGGATACGGGTTCGGCGTGTTCGTCGACGGGTACTTCCGGGGCGAGATGAACCTGTCGTCGATCCAGCGGGGCCCGTTCCAGTCGTGCTACGTCGGCTACTGGATCGACGAGGCCGTCGGCGGCAACGGCTACACGCCGGAGGCGCTGGTGGTGGCGGCCCGCTTCGCCTTCGAGGAGCTGCGGCTGCACCGGCTGCAGGTGTCCATCGTGCCCCGCAACTCGGCCAGCCTGCGGGTGGTCGAGAAGCTCGGGCTGCGATACGAGGGGCTGGCCGAGCGCTACGTCGAGATCAACGGGGTGTGGGAGGACCATCACCGCTTCGCCATCACCGAGGAGGAGTGGCGGGCGCGGGGCCGCGAGCTGATCGCCGAATGGATCGCGCCCGTGCGGGCCCAACTCCCCGGCTAGCTGGCCGCTTCGGGGCTGGCGGCGCGGCCCGCGGGGCGGATCTCGAGGATCAGGTCGCCGGGCTCGAGCAGGGCGCCCGGCGCGGCCGCGATGGACTCGATCGTGCCCGCCACCGGTGCCGAGATCGACGACTCCATCTTCATGGCCTCGATCACCGCCACCGTGTCGCCCGCCGCGACCCGGTCGCCGACTGCCACCGACACGTTGACCGCGCCCCGGAACGGCGCGGCCACATGGCCCGGCTTGGTCGGGTCGGCCCGGGCGTGCTCGGGGCGGTCCGAGGCCACGGTGCGGTCGAGGGTGTCGATGTCGCGGGGCTGGCCGTTCACCCGGAAGCCGACGATGCGGATGCCCTCGTCGTTGGGCTCGCTGATCGAGCGCAGCCCCAGCAGCAGCCGCACGCCCCGGCCCAGCACGACGGCGGTGTCCTCGGAATGGGGGTCGAGGCCGTACCAGAACAGCAGCGACGGCAGCACCGACAGGTCGCCGTAGCGGTCCGTCTTCTCGGCCTGCGACGCCGACGGCGTGGGGAACAGCAGACGGTTGAGGGTGGCGCGCCGGTCGCGGGCCAATCCCTCGATGTCGGCTTCGGTGAGGTCCTTGTAGGTCGGTGACCACGATCGGCCCTCGGTCGCCTTCGACCGGAAGGGCTCGGGGAACCCGCCCGGCGGCGTGCCCAACTCGCCGTGGAGGAACCCGATGACGCTGTCGGGCAGGTCGACGCTGGCCGGGTCCTCCAGAAGCTGCTCCGGCGAGACGCCCGAGGCCACCAGGTGCAGGGCCAGGTCGCCGACCACCTTGGACGACGGAGTGACCTTGATGGGCCGCCCGAGCAGCTCGTTGCAGGCGGCGTAGAGCCTCTCCACCTCCTCGAAGCGGTGCCCCAGGCCCAGGGCCCGGGCCTGGGCCCGAAGGTTCGAGAGCTGCCCGCCGGGGATCTCGTGGCGGTAGACGGTGCCCGTCGGCGACTGCAGGCCCGCCTCGAAGGGCGCGTAAACCCGTCGCACCGCCTCCCAGTAGGGCTCGAGGTCCCCGATGGCGTCGAGGCTGAGGCCGGTGGCCCGCTCGGCGTCGTCGGTCATGGCCACGATGGAGGCGATCGACGGCTGAGAGGTCATCCCGGACAGCGGAGGAGCGGACCCGTCCACCGCGTCCACGCCGGCCTCGATGGCTGCCATATAGGTGGCCAGCTGGCCCCCGCCGGTGTCGTGGCTGTGCAGATGCACGGGCTGGTCGAAACGCTCTCGCAGCGCGGTCACCAGAGTCGTGGCTGCGCCGGCCCGCAGCAGCCCGGCCATGTCCTTGATACAGAGGATGTGCACCCCGGCCTCGACCAGCTCCTCGGCAACCCTCAGGTAGTAGTCGAGGGTGTACAGCTCCTCGGCCGGGCTGGACAGGTTCCCCGAGTAGCAGATGGTCCCTTCGGCCACGGCCCCGGCTTCGAGCACCGCGGCGATGGCCGGGCGCATCTGGTCGATGGAGTTGAAGGCGTCGAAGACTCGGAAGATGTCCATCCCGGTCTCGGTTGCCTCGGCTACGAAGTGGCCCGCCACCGAGTCCGGGTAGGGCGAGTAGCCGACTGTGTTGCGGCCCCGCAGCAGCATCTGGGTGCAGATGTTGGGGGCGGCCTCCCGGATGCGGGCCAGGCGCTCCCAGGGATCCTCGTGCAGGAACCGCAGGGCCACGTCGAAGGTGGCCCCTCCCCAGCACTCCAGGCTCAGGAGTTGCGGCATGGTGTGGGCCATCTCGCCGGCCCCGGCCACCAGGTCGATGGTGCGCAGCCGGGTGGCGAGGATCGACTGGTGGGCGTCCCGCAGGGTCGTGTCGGTCACCTGCACCGGCCCCGCCGCCCGCAGCTCGGCCGCGAACTTCTCGGGCCCGAGTTCCAGCAGCCGTTGGCGCGATCCCGCCGGCGGCTGGCCGGTGCGGGCCGGCGGCAGCTTGGTGGCCGGGCTGACCCTGGTGGGGGCCGGCCCGTGGGGGAGGTGGACGGTCACGTCGGCCAGGTAGCGCAGCAGCCGGGTGGCCCGGTTGGCGCCGACCGACGCCGCGGTCAGCTCGGGGCGGTCGTCGATGAAGCTGGTGGTGACCGGGCCGTCCCGGAACTGGTCGTCGGCCAGGATGGCCTGCAGGTAGGGCTGGTTGGTGGAGACGCCCCGCACCCGGTACTCGGCCAGCGTGCGCTGCATGCGGCGCACGACGGTGGAGAAGTCCTTTCCCCGGCAGGTGACCTTCTCGATCATGGAGTCGAAGTGGGGGGTTATCTCCACGCCCTGGTAGACGCAGCCGTCGAGGCGCACGCCGGCTCCGCTGGCCGGCCGGTAGGCCACGATCCTGCCGGTGTCGGGGCGGAAGTCGTTGGAGGGGTCCTCAGCGGTCACCCGGCACTGCAGGGCGAAGCCCCGCAGGCTGATCGCGTCCTGGGTGAGCCCCAGCTCCGGCAGCGTGGCCCCGGAGGCGACCAGCAGCTGCGATTCGACCAGGTCGACATCGGTGACCTCCTCGGTCACGGTGTGCTCCACCTGGATCCGGGGGTTCATCTCGATGAAGACGTAGCGGCCGGTGCCGTCCACCAGGAACTCGACCGTGCCGGCGTTGGCGTATCCGATGGAGGACGCGAAGCGCACCGCGTCGGCCAGCAGGCCGTCGCGCACGGCGGCGTCGAGATCCCGGGCCGGCGCCATCTCGACCACCTTCTGGAACCGGCGCTGGACCGAGCAGTCGCGTTCGTAGAGGTGGACGACGTTGCCGGCGGTGTCGGCCAGCACCTGGGCCTCGATGTGGCGGACGCCGGTCATGGCCTCCTCGAGGAAGACGGTGGAGTCCCCGAAGGCGCTGCCGGCCTCGCGCTGGGCGGCCTCGACCGCCTCGACCAGGCCGGCGGGGCTCTCGACCCGGCGCATCCCCCGACCGCCACCGCCGGAGGAGGCCTTCACGAACAGCGGGAAGCCGATCTCGGCCGCGTGGGCCTCGGCCTCGGCGGAGTCGTCGACCGGCGGGGACTGGCGCAGCACGGGCAGCCCGGCATCCTCGGCGGCCTGCCGGGCCCGCATCTTGTTTCCGGTCAGCCTGAGCACCGCCGCGCTGGGCCCGACGAAGGTCACCCCGGCCTGGGCGCAGGCTTCGGCGAGGTCGGGACTCTCCGACAGGAAGCCGTAGCCGGGGTACACGGCGTCCGCTCCCACCTCCACCGCCTTGGCCACGATGGCCTGATGGTCGAGGTATGCCCTGACGGGACGGCCGGGCTCGCCGATCACGTAGGCCTCGTCAGCCTTGATGCGATGCAGCGCCCCGCTGCGCTCCTCCTCGATCGGGAGTATGGCGACGGTCCTGATGCCCAGTTGCGTCGCCGCTCTGAAGGCCCGGATGGCGATCTCGCCCCGGTTGGCGACCAGGAGCTTCTCCATGACCTCAGACCATAGTTCTGGGTGTTACGAAGTTCTGGGTGTTACGGCTTGGAGCTGATCTCGGACTGGAGTCGGCGGACTAGGTCCTTGAAGGCGGGCTCTCCCATCGACCAGAGCTGGGGGTGCAGCTCGAAGTCCACCGCCGCGGACGAGTCGGTCACCTCGTCCAGCGACAGGATCGTCGCCTTGGTCCGGGCCACCAGGTCCTTGGGCTGGGCCGCGGCCCGGGCGGCCAGCTCGTGGGCCCGGACCAGCAGGGCGTCGTCGTCAGCGACCTCCCATACCAGCCCGGTGCGGTGAGCGTCGCCGGCCGACAGCACCTCACCGAATATCACCATCGCCATGGTGGTGGTGCGGTCGGTCACGTGCCTGAGGCGCCACGTGTGGCCGCCGCCCGGGTGGAGTCCGATCTTCAGGAACCGGGAGTCGAAGCGGGCGTACTGGCGTCCGGCCAGCACGATGTCGCAGGCCAGCACCATGTTCATGCCCGCGCCCACCGCGGCGCCGTTCACCGCGGCCACGGTGGCCAGCGGCGAGTGGGCCACCCGCAGGAACCCCTCGTAGATGCGGGTTATGCCGGTGGACTCGGCGGCCAGCAGGTCGTCGAGCACGGCGCCCGCGCAGAAACCCTTGCCGGCGCCGGTCACCACCAGCGCGCCGATGGACGGGTCGGGCTCGAGCTCGTCGAGAGCGGCGACGATCTCGTCGTTCATCGCCTGGCTCACGGCATTGCGCCGGTCGGGGTCGTTGAGCGTGAGCTGGGCCACGCCGTCGGAGGTGTCGATCATCACGTAGGACATGGGCCGCAGTATGGCGCGCCTGCGGCGACGTGGTGTCCGATGCCCGTGATGGCGCACCCGCGGCGATACGGTGCTCCGGTGCCTCCTGCTGCGTTTGCTTCGTTCGGCCATCGCAGCTACCGCTACTTCTGGTTCGGCGGCATTACGGCCAGTTCGGCCCGGTGGTTCCAGTACGTGGCCCTCCCCGCGGTGGTCTGGGATCTGACCCGCAGCCCGGGCTGGGTCGGCTTCGCCGGGTTCGCGCAGTTCGCGGCGATGGCCCTGATGGCGCCGGTTGCCGGGATGGTGGCCGATCACTATCCGAGGCGCCACATCCTGATGGTCTCGCAGTCGTTCATGGGCCTGGTCGCGGTGCTCATGGCTGTGGCCTGGAGCCAGGGCGTGCGGTCGCCGGCCGCCTATGTGGGCCTGGCTGCGGCCTCGGGGCTGGGCGGGGGCCTCAACCTGCCCGTCTGGCAGGCCTTCGTGAGCGAGTTGGTCCCCAGGGACCTGCTCCTCAATGCGGTGACCCTGAACTCCGCGCAGTTCAACGGCTCCCGGCTGGTCGGTCCGATGCTGGGCGGGATCACCGTGGCCGCGGCGGGCCCCGCGGTCGCGTTCTGGGTGAGCGCAGCCGGCGCCCTGGTGGTGGTGTTCGCGCTGGTCCGGATCGAGTCCCGCAGGACTGCGGCCGCGGCCGGGACTTCGAGCATGCGGGTGATCAGCAACATGCTCACCGTGGCCCGTTACATAATGGCTCGCCGCGGCCTGGTTGTCGCCTTCGTCACCGTCTCGCTGATCGGGTCGCTCGGGTTGTCGATCCAGATACTCACCGTCGTCTTCGCCGAGGATGTGTTCAACCGGGGACCGGGCGGGTTCGGTCTCATGCTCACCATGCTCGGTGCGGGTGCCGTGGTGGCCGCGCCCGTGGTGGCGTCGCTGGGTGGGCGGGTGCCGCGATCGCAGATCCAGCGGGTCGCGCTGGTCATCTACGGGGCCGCCGTGGTGGCGCTGGCGGTGGCACCGTCGTTCGTGTCGTACCTGGTGCCGCTGGCGTTCATCGGGGCCGCCCACCTCGCGTCGGCGAGTTCGCTCAACACCGCCGTCCAGCTCCAGGTCGACGAGGAGCGCAGGACCCAGGTGATGTCGCTATACGTCATGGTGCTGATGTCGTCCAATCCTCTCGGACAGCTCGTGCTGGGCCAGCTGATCGAGCTGGTCGGACCGCGGCCTGCCTTCGGCGTGTACGGCGCCCTGCTGCTGGGGGGAACGGTTGCGCTCCATGGTTCGGGCTGGTTGCGCCATCTGGACGTGGAGGTAGGGGAGTACTCCCCGGAGGTGGCCCCTGAGGTTCATCCGACCACTCCGTCGCCGCCCCGTCCCAAGAGGCGGTCCTCGAGCTAGCCGGTCACCAGTCCTCGAGGCCGCCCTCGGGCGAGTCTTCCAGGTAGGCGGTGCCCTCGTCGCAGTCGGGTTGGACCGGGCACCATCGGCAGCTCGGGCCGGGCGCGACCCCCGGATCGCGGGTGCCGGTGACCAGCTCCACGTAGCGGTGGGCGCCGTCGATGACCCGCTCGGCCGCCGACAGCAGCAGGTCGCGAGTGACCTCCTCGGGGTGGAACCGGCCCTGGTCGAGGTAGTAGGTGGCCAGCAGCCTGGGCGGCAGGATGCGCAAGGCCTCCAGCAGTGCGTAGAAGCGCAGGTCTTCTCGATGGGCGGGTGAGAATCTGCCGGTCTTGAAGTCGATGATGACCTTCCCGGCCACGGTTCCTTCGGGTTGGCCGAGCGTCAGGTCGGGCTTGCCCGACAGCACGATCAGCCCTCCGTGGAGCTCTGCCCGTATCGGGCTGTCCGTGGTCGGCCTCCATCTGGGCTTGAGCGGGGGGAAGCACTCCAGGAACTGGGTCATGGCCGCGCCGGCCTCGGCCTTCAGCTCGGCCCGCTCGGTCTCTTCGCAGCGCTCCAGGTAGTCGGCGATGCTCTTGTCGGCGTTCTCGAGACGGGCCATTGCTTCGTCGACCAGTTCCAGCGGCGATGCCTCGCCCCGCCAGTGCACCGACAACTCGATGGCCTTGTGGGTGACCGTGCCCCGGGCGGTGGGGATGGACCATTGGAACGGCTCGTCGAGCTCGGCCATGAACTTCCGCTCGCAGCCCAGAGCCTGCGAGAGCTTGAACTTGCTCAGGTACAGGATGTCGTCGTCGAACCGGTCTGAGTTGATGGTGTCGACCAGCGGTTCGAGGCGCTCCTCCAGCAGGCCTCGCAGCTCGTCGCGCAGGCCCGCGTCGAAGGCGGGACGGTCGCCCTTCGGGGCTCCGAGCAGGCTCACTACCTCTTGCTGGGCCGGGTTGTACTGGTCGACGTGCATCGGGTTAAGGGCCGGCTCCTGGGCTGGGTCGGGGCGGTGTCACACCCCGGCGCGACCATAGTTCTCGTGGGAATGACATCGCTCGACTTCGGCACCGCAGCCCGCTCGCTCGCACGGGCGGCGCACCTGCGCGGCCTGGTCGTGCCCGTGTTCGCCAGCCCGCCGTCCCGCCCCGACCTCCACCGGTCCATCCGCCGCCGCAACGGTTCGCCGGTGGTGTCAGTCCGTCTCGGGGACCGGCCCAGGGGAGCGGTCCTTGCCGACATGGTCGAGGGGATCCTGGTGGCCAACTATCTCGAGGGCTCCAAGGCAGACGTGGTTCGCTCCGTCTTGTGGCTGGCAATCGACGGCGATGACTGCATCGATGAACTGACCTTGAGGACCGAGACTGTCGAGGCGGTTCCAACTGAGCCTCTGCAACACAACGCAGTAGCCGCGGCCTGACTCCAGGCTGGCTGGCGGGGGACGAGACACGGGATACCGTGGCGGCGTGCCCGGGTGGCGCAACTGGCAGACGCGGCCCGCTTAAAACGGGCTGTCCTAACGGACATGTGGGTTCGAGTCCCACCCCGGGCACTAGACGCAGCAGACCGAGTCCGAGATCAGGGCAAGCGCTCCGAATGTCTCGACGGTGGTGCGTGCGTTGGGTCGCTCGCGAGGTGAGCCTTTCACGAGCGTTTCCTAGGGAGGCCTTCAGCATGGGGAGAGGGTCGTTCTGGTCGTCAACGTCGCTCGACTGCTACTGAACATATCCGGATTTGCATTTTGTCTCCCAAAACATGGTATAGTAATGGAGTACGAAATAGCATACAGCAGAAGAGCGACCGTGCGATACTACGTCATGACAGGCATCCAGGCGGGATGGCCGGGGACCGCCGAGTTCGATGTTGTGCGAACCAGTGACGACATGATCGTTCATAACAAGTGCGTATCTGTGAGAGTGAGTGCGCGACAATTTGAGCGTATTGTGACCACTCTCCGCGCTGGGATGATCCGACACCGCATTGAGACGGGCGTGGCGCCGCCGCCTGTTCGGCCGGAAGGCGGCATTCAAGTCCAACGAACTCAGGAGGAATTGCAGGCAGCGGTCTACACCATCCTATTGGCAAGCGAACCACCCATTGATGATGAGCCGTTCTAGAGAGCATCGCTCTCGGCAGTGGAGGCGCACATGCGTGCTGCGGACCGCGCCCACCGACGTTGCGCCATTCGCGATAGCACTGACATCGGTGTTGATCCGATTCCGGTGCTCGGCTGGGGAGGAGCAGTCTCGGGTTGAACGCGGCTGTACAGCCCCGTGCTGCCGACGGAACACTCGTAGGGCCGCCGTTGAAGGCCGGCGCGAACTTACCTCAGCCGGAAGAGTGAGCTTCGTGCTGGTAGAGGAGGTGGCGGCGAGTGTCCGAAGCTGAATCCCCGACTCCCCTCACGGCCTTCGAAGTGCGAGGAGAAATACAGGGTCTGAAGACGGACCTAATGCAACTTGAGGATCGACTCTGTCGGTGCCTTGACGCCTCTAATGCCCGGATCACGGCACACGAGCTTGCCATTGAGAACCTTTGCCGGCGTCTCGACAAGCTTGATGTCTCCATGAAGCAAACGCCTAGGGAGACATGGGCGGCCGCAAGCGACAAACGGGACGAACTCGCGGTTCTGGACGAGCGGATTGACGCCGTTGAGGATTCGCTCAGTTCCATCACCGACGGTCGTGACTGACGACCTGGAGTCAGGCTGCTTGATCCCGCTGGTCCGTCAAGACGCACACCTATACCGTTCACATTCAGGCACGTCAGCATTTGAAGCAATGTAAAGGAGGGGCTACATGGCCCATTGTGCATTCGTCGGGCTGGGAGTCATGGGCTATCCCATGGCCGGCCACCTAGTAACGGCAGGCCATGACGTGACGGTCTACAACCGGACGGCTTCCCGGGCCGAGGCATGGGTGGCCGAGCACGGCGGCACCGCCGCGCCGACACCCGCAGGGGCAGCGGCCGACGCCGAGTTCGTCTTTGTGTGTGTGGGCAACGACGACGACGTTCGCTCCGTGACGCTAGGAGAAGGGGGAGTGTTGGAGTCGATGGCCTCGGGGTCGGTCCTGGTGGACCACACCACCGCGTCGGCCGATCTGGCTCAGGAGTTGCACGCGGCTGCGGGCGAGCGGGGTGTCGGCTTCGTGGACGCGCCGATCTCGGGGGGCCAGGCCGGTGCCGAGAACGGTGTGCTCACGGTCATGTGCGGCGGCGCCCCGGTCGACTTCGACCGGGCCCAGCCGGTGATCGACGCCTACGCCAAGGCGGTGACCCTGCTGGGCGGACCTGGAAGCGGCCAGCGCACCAAGATGGTCAACCAGATCTGCATCGCGGGGCTGGTTCAGGGCCTGGCTGAAGGGATCGACTTCGCCCGCCGGGCCGGGCTCGACGTCGAGCAGGTGGTAGCGACCATCTCGCAGGGAGCGGCCGGGTCGTGGCAGATGGCCAACCGGGGTGTGACCATGGCCCGCCGCGAGTTCGACTTCGGCTTCGCGCTCGACTGGATGCGAAAGGACCTGGCCATCTGCTTCGCCGAAGCCGAGCGTGTCGGCGCCACCCTGCCGGTCACCGCGGTCATCGACCAGTACTACGCCCGCCTCCAGCGGCAAGGCCACGGCCGCTGGGACACCAGCTCGCTGATCGAGCTGCTACTCGACGACTAACCCGCAGGGTTCATCCGGATCCGCGAGGCGGGATTCAGCGCTCGGCCAAGACTCTCTGAAGTGTCGCCCTCGCGGCTTCGGGCCCGGCCCATGACCTTTGTGACTCCTGTGGCGGCGATGGGTTGGGACCATTTGGGGGGCCGGATCTGAACAGTGGGGGATCGTCGGGGGCGCGAGCGGGTCCATGGGTTACTCGGTCGGGTGGGTGCAGGGTGTGGTTGCCGTCGGGGCTCTTGAGGATCTGCCAGCCGTCCCGGTGGATGCGGTTGTGGCAGTCCCAGCAGGCCGGAACGAGGTTGTCGAGCTTGGTGGGCCCGCCTTGCGACACCGGTTCGATGTGGTGGGGCTGGCAGATGGCGAAGTGGGTTCCGCAGTGGAAGCAGCCGCCCCATCGGGTGTTGAGGATCTGGCGCTGCGCTCTGGTGGCGGTGGGTCGGGACTCAGTCCGCCAGATGGGCTTGCCGCGGCGGTCATAGATGAGTCCGGTGAGCTTGGCGTTCGAAGTCAGGGTGTCGAGCACCTCGGCGGGAAGCCTCGTGCCGTCGGGCAGCTCGGCGACAAGCTTGGCCGTGTCGTCGTCGACGTGGGCGACCACGCAGATGTCCGCGAACGGCTGGCCCGCGCCGCGGCTGCCGTTCCCGGCGGTGAAGTAGTCCAGTGCGTCGGCCATGCACTGGTCGAAGTTCCGCTTGTCGGCACCCTTGGCCTTGGCGTTCTTCTTGTCGGCGTCATGCATCCGGGAGGCTTCGGCGCGCAGCCGGGTGGCGATCTGCTTGCCAGTCACGGCGTCGAACTCTCCGTGCAGGTGCACCATCCCATCGTCGCCGTCCCACACCCGCACTCGACGCCGGGCTCGCTGGCGGGCGTGCTCCGAGGCCCCGTGGTCGCCCTCGCGTTCCGCAGTCCAGCGGCGGGCTACCCGCCTGAACTGCTCGGGACGCATCGACTCAGCCTTGGCCAACAGCTCGCCGTCGGCCTCCACAGCCTGCGAGCCGGCCTTCTCCACGGCAGCAGCCAACTGCTTGGCGTTGGCCCGGGTCACCCGCCCCGACTCCACCGCGTCGCGAACCGTTGGCAGATGCCGAAGGGTCTTGGCCGTCTTGATGTGGCTGCGGGCCTCGCCGACTGACAACCCAGCAGCCGTGGCCAGCACCTCCGCACCGCCGTCGCCGTGACGCTCGCGTCCTGCGATCGACGCCGCAGCGGAGGTCTGCGCGGCAGCGATCATCGCTGACGCCGACTTCAGCGCTGGCATCGCCTCGCGCATCTCCTCACACGACGCAGACCCGTCATTGACCTGCGCCAAGATCCTCCTGGCCTCGGCCTCAACCCGTCGAGCGTCGTCGATCAGCATGAATACATCATCTCACACCGGTGTGACATCTGTCAAGCATTTACATGATTTTAGAATATGTTTTGTGGCCCCACCAGGCAGCCAGCTCTTGAGAAAGCCAGTGGCATAGTCCGGCCAAGTATTGGTCACCATGGCCATGCAACGACGAACAGACTCTCCTCGCCCATCAACCCTGCTGAGAGTGCTGGCGGCTTGCGCGTTGGCTGTTGCCTGGGCGCCCGCGTCGGCGTTCGCCAACTCGGACGAGTTCCCAGGACCAGACCCGCTGAACCCTGAGATCGACTGCAACACCTACGCCGACGGTAACGGCACCAGCGGCCCAGCCCGGGAGACGACTGCACTGCCGGTGGACAGCGCCCAGGAGACGCTCGTCTCGAACCGCGGCCAGATCGACGGCATCGGGCACCGGACCCGTGGCGGCACCGCCTTCCAGGGGTTCACCACCGGAGGCAACCCAGCCGGCTACATGCTGTCGGAGATCAGCGTGGTGCTGGAGGTTCCCAGCGACCACGCCAGCATGGAGATCTGGACCCAGAAGGGCACCGTCATCACCTACCGGCCCGACCAGATGCTGTACCGACTGATCTCCCCGCCGCCGGTGCCGACCTGTGAGCCGGTGACGTTCACCGCGCCGCCCGGCACGATCCTGGCCCCGAACACCACCTACTACGCCCGCTACGTCGACGCCCCCATAATCGCCTGGGACTATGACCGGCAGCTGGACAGCGGCACGGCCGCAGGGTGGAGCCTCGAGAACGGGCTCATGAGCCAGAGCCTGGGCGGCAACGCGTACAGCCGCTATCGCCCGAACGCGATCATCGCCGTCCGCGGATTCGCCTTGCCGTCACCCGCCTGATGGCGGGCTAGCCGCCGAGGGCGTAGTTGGCGGAGGCGAACTCCCAGTTGATTAAGTGCTCTATGAAGGCGTCCACGTAGGCGGGTCGGGCGTTCTGGTAGTCGAGGTAGTAGGCGTGCTCCCACACGTCGATCGTCAGCAGCGCCCGCTGGCCGTGGCGCAGCGGCGTGTCGGCGTCGTCGGTGTTGACGATGTTCAGGCCATCGGCACCCGACACCAGCCAGGTCCAGCCCGACGCGAAGTTCCCCACCGCGGCCGTCGCGAACTGGGTATTGAAGGCGTCGAGGGATCCGAAGCTGCGCTCCAGCGCGGCCAGCAGCTCGCCCGAGGGCGCCTCAACGGCCCCCGGACTCATCGAGTCCCAGTAGAAGGCGTGGTTCCAGGCCTGGGCCGAGCAGTTGAACAGTGCCGACGGCACATCGGCCGCGGCCACGATGTCCTCCAGCGAGGCGCCTTCAAGGGCCGTCCCCGCGATCGTGCTGTTGACGCTGGCCACGTAGCCGGCGTGGTGGCGGCCGTAGTGGAAGCTCATGGTGCGCTCGGAGATATGGGGTGCGAGCCCGTCGAGCGGATAGGGGAGGGGGGCTTGCTCGATCGTCATCGCGGGAGCGGACCTTTCGAAAGCAACCGGGGGGCGAACCCGAATATACGCAGCCGAGCGGGCCAAGAGGCCGCGGTGTGCCCAAAGTCACCGTCCGGGGACGCGGCCTCGCAGGCCCTCCCGCTGGATCGTCAACCGGCGAACAGGTTGGTGGGCTGCCCTACCGCGTCGACGTCGGCGGCGAACAGCGCCCCGGCGTTGGGCTCGCCCTCGGTGCTGACGCCGGCGATCGGCTCGCGCCCGGTGGTGATGTAGAGCGTGTCGAGGTCGGGACCGCCGAAGCAGCAGCAGGTGGCCTGGGGCGAGCCCGGAGTGATCACGGCCTCGAGTTGTTCACCGTCGGGTGAGAAGCGCTGCACGTGGTAGCCGCCGAACATCGCCACCCACAGGCAGCCGTCGGCGTCGACCGTCATGCCGTCGGGCGCGCCCGCGGTGCCGTCGAAGGTCACGAACGGGCGCCGCCCCTCGATCTCGCCCGAATCAGGGTCGTAGTCGAAGCGGTCCACCCGGAACGTCAGCGTGTCGATGTAGTACATCGTGGACTGGTCGGGACTCCAGCCGATGCCGTTGGAGATCATCACGTCGGAGAGCACCCGCCGGGCCGTGCCGTCGCCGTCCACCCGGTACAGCGAAGCCACAGGCGCTCCGGGCTCGGCGTGGCTCATCGTCCCCTGGAACAGCCGGCCCCGCGGGTCGACCGCGCCGTCGTTGCTCCGGTTCGACTCGGGTTCGCCGGGCAGTTCGAGCACGGTCTCGATCGCGCCGACCTGGTCGGTGAGCGCCACCGAGGGGCCCAGGCCGAGGGCCAGCCCTTCGCCGGCACGGGGGGCGGCGTTGCCGACCATGTCCGGGTAGCGCCACAGCCCCACCGGCTGGCCCGTGTTGTGATCGAAGCGATGCACGGCCTGGCCGTTGATGTCGACCCAGATGAGCAGGTTCTCCACCGGCGACCACACGCAGCCCTCGCCCAGACTTGCCTCGGCGGCATGAACGACCTCTGCGTTGATCATCTCATTCCTCGCTGCTCGGACAGCGTCGTGCCGCCATCTAGACCTTCGAGTGCTGGAGCGCGGCCGGCGTCTGGCTCACGTTGTGGTGGGCGTTCTCTCGCACCGACCCGAGGTCGGCGCCGATGGTGTTGCCCCGGTCGCCCGGCAGCGAGAAGCCGGTGTACATCACCCGGCGCTCGCGGTCGACAGGCGCGTAGCTCATGTGGAGCGTGCAGCTCAGATGCACCGTGACGTCTCCGGCCCTTGTCGGGAGCGGCACGACGGGAAGATCGAGGTAGGGGTGGATGAAGTTGGGCTGAACGTTGGCCCGGTGCGAGCCGGCCACCACCGCCAACTGGCCCGAGCGGTCATCGGCGCCCGTCACCGAGATCCCCGTCGTCATCGCGCAGCAGTCGTAGCTGTGTCGTCCCAGGCTGCAGTCCTTGTGCCACGGAAGATCGGAGATGCCCGACACCACGTCGAGCGGCTTCACCAGCGCCTCGATGGCGTTCTCGCCGTGGACCCGGGTCCGGGCGACGTGGCCGTCGGCGGTGAGGGCGCCGATGCGGGCGTGTCGTGGATCGCCGAGAAGCTCGTCGGCGGCCGGCGAGTGCTCCTGGAAGTAGCGCATCCGCACGCAGCGGTTCGACCCGTCCCCGGTCGTCGCCCACCAGCTGCGGCCGTCGTCGGGCTGGTAGCCGGGCAGGGCCCGGTCCATGTCGGAGGAGATCTCGGCCATCATCTCCGTGGGCCACCAGCCTTCCAGGTGCAGGAAGCCGGCCTCGCCCAGGAAATGGGCTATCTCGGCGTCGTCGTCCTCCGGCGTGAAGCGCCGGCCCAGATCGAGGGGCCGGCCGTCGCAGTCGCGGAA
Source organism: Acidimicrobiales bacterium (assembly GCA_965117015.1). GTDB lineage: Bacteria > Actinomycetota > Acidimicrobiia > Acidimicrobiales > Aldehydirespiratoraceae > Aldehydirespirator. Next base: position 3,325,537 of record OZ220747.1, on the reverse strand, counting down.
GTCGATGTCGCCGGGCGCGTGGACGGGCCGGCCGTCGATGATGGCCCGCAGCACCGGCCACCACTTGAGCCAGCGGAAGTGGTCGGCCATGGGCAGGCGGGTGACGAGGGAGGTGGCCAGGGTCTGGGGCGTCTGCAGGTCCTGCACTAGGTCGCTGAAGGAGTTCCGGTCCAGCTCCACCACGACCCGGGCATCGGCGGTGCCGCCGCGCAGTTCGACGGTGTGTTCGGTCGGCACGAGCGTGAAGCAGGTGCCCTCCACGTCGATCCCGAGAGCCTTGGCTCCCACCAGAGCCGCTCCGTGGGCTGCGAGACGGCCGTTGCGGCCGAGGAGGTCGGGCAATTCGTCGGCGACGAACGTGACGGGATCGATGAGGACCACGTCGGCGTCGAGCCGGGTGCGCATGTCGACCGAGACCATGGCGGCTCCGAACTATCTGCGGGGCGGCCAGCGTACACTTCAGCACATGAGCGAGCCGCACAACGCTGTCGGGGACCGCTACACGATCATCTCCGCCGACTGCCATGCCGGCGGCAACATGGCCGCCTACGAGGAGTATCTCGACCCGGCCTGGCGGGGCGAGTTCAAGGAGTGGAGGGGCGCCTACCGCAACCCCTACCGCGACCTGCAGGACGACGGTCGGTCCCGCAACTGGGACGACGACCGGAGGCTCTCGGAGCAGTACGCCGATGGCGTCGTGGCCGAGATCACGTTCCCCAACACGGTCCCTCCCTTCTATCCCACCGGTTCCCTGATCGCCCGGCCCCCGTCGGACCGGGCCGACTACGAGCGCCGCTTCGCGGGGATCACCGCCCACAACCGCTGGCTGCGCGACTGGTGTGCCCGCTACCCCGACCAGCGCTGCGGGCTTCCCCAGGTCTTCGCCGAGGACCTCGACGATGCGGTGGCCACCCTGGAGTGGGCCGCAGCTGAGGGGTTCCGCAGCTTCCTGCTGCCCCACGTCCCACCCGACAGCGAGCTCCCCGGCTACTGGGATCCCCGATGGGACCGGCTCTGGGCCGCGGCCGCCGACCTCGACCTGATCATGACCCAGCACGGCGGCAACGGCGGGCCCGACTACGGCAAGGCGCCCGCCGCCGGGGTGATCTTCCTGATGGAGGTGCCGTTCTACTCGCACCGCAACCTGGCCCACCTGATCATGTCGGGCGTGTTCGAGCGCTTCCCGAGCCTGCGCTACGTGATGACCGAGCAGGGGGTGGCCTGGCTGGTGGAGGAGCTGCGCCGCATGGACGGCTACCACCGCCAGATGCGCCACGGCCGCGTCGGCGAACTCGGCTTCGCGGCCGACATCGTGCTGCCGATGAAGCCGACCGAGTACTTCGACCGCAACGTGTGGATCGGGGCCAGCTTCCCGTCGCCGGGCGAGGCGGCCGCGATCCGCAAGGTGGGTGTGCACAAGGTGATGTGGGGCAGCGACTACCCCCACCACGAGGGCACCTACCCGTACTCTCTGGAGAGCCTCCAGCGTGCGTTCAGCGACTGGGACGCCGGCGAGATGAGGGCGCTGCTGGGCGGCAACGCAGCCGACCTGTACGGCTTCGACCTCGACCGGCTGGCCCCGCTGGCCGCCGAGCACGGTCCCAGCGTGGAGCAGGTTGCCACCCCGCTGGCGGAGATCCCGGCCAAGGCCACCAGCCCCGCCTTCTTCAAGCCGTGACGGGCACCTCCTCCGGGGCTCAGAGCCCCGGCGCAGTAGATCCGACCGCGCCCTACGCGGGCTTCGAGGGAACCGTCGGCAAGATCTTCTCGACTTCTGAGCCCCACTGGCCTGAGCCGGTGATCCCTCCGTCAGGGGCGCCGAACGTGATCGTGATGATGGCCGACGACCTCGGCTACTCCGATCTGGGCTGCTACGGATCCGAGATCGACACCCCGGAACTGGATCAGCTCGCGGCGGAGGGACTGCGTTACACCGACTTCCACGTCAACCCCATGTGCTCGCCGACGCGGGCGTCGCTGCTGACCGGGCTCAACTCCCACATGGCCGGCATGGCCCAGGTGGCCCACAGCGATCCTGGGTTTCCGGGCTACAGCCACGAGCTGCGGGACAACGCGGTGACCATCTCCGAGACGTTCCGCGACGCGGGTTGGGCGACGTTCATGCTCGGCAAGTGGCATCTCACCAAGGAGGCCCACCTCAGCGACGGTGCCCCCAAGGCCAGCTGGCCCCTGCAGCGGGGCTTCGACCGCTACTACGGCATCCTCGAGGCCTTCACCAACTTCCACCATCCCCACCGCCTCTTCGCGGACAACCACCACATCGATGTCGAGCGCTATCCCGACGGCTACTACTTCACCGACGACCTGACCGACCAGGCCATCCGGATGGTGGACGAGCTACGGAATTCGCACCCGATAAGGCCGTTCTTCATGTACTTCGCCCACGGCGCGGTGCATGCCCCGTTGCAGGCCCCCGCCGCCGACATCGAACGGTTCAGGGGCCGCTACGCCGCGGGCTGGGATGAGCTGAGGGAGAAGCGGTTCGAGCGCCAGCAGGAGCTGGGTGTGGTTCCGCCCGGCACGGTGCTGCCGCCTCGCAACACCGAGGAGCAGCACGAGGTCGGCCCCTGGGACGATCTCGACGACCGGTCCAAGGAGCTCTTCGCCCGCTACATGGAGGTGTACGCGGGGATGGTGCACAACGTCGACCGCAACTTCGGCCGCCTGCGCCGCCACCTCGAGGCCATCGGGGAGTGGGACAACACCATCGTGCTGTTCACCAGCGACAACGGCGGCTCCCGGGAGGGCCAGTACACCGGCACATCGGCCTACTTCCGCACCCTGCTCTCCCAGGTGCGCACCACCGACCTGGAGGTGGTCGACACCGACTACGAGCGTCTCGACCTGCTGGGAGGGCCCCGAACGCTGGCCCACTACCCGATGGGCTGGGCCATGGTGTCGTGCACGCCGTTCCGGCTCTACAAGATCAACACCCATCGGGGCGGCCACAGCGTGCCGTTCATCCTCAACTGGCCGGCCCGCTTCTCCGGCGCCGGCGGCGTGGCGGCCGGCGGGGTGCGAACCCAGTACCAGCACGTGACCGATGTGTTCCCGACCCTGGCCGAGCTGTGCGGGGTGGAGGTGCCGGCGGCGCGTCATGGTGTGCCCGCGCCGGATCCAGCCGGTGCCAGCTTCGCCGCCACGATCACGGACGCGGCCGCGCCGTCCACCCATCCGGAGCAGTACTACGAGAACTTCGGGCACCGGGGCTTCTACCGCGACGGCTGGTCGGTGGTGACCTGTCACCGGCCCCGACGGCCCTTCAGCCAGGATCGGTGGGAGCTGCACAACCTGACCGAGGACCCGACCGAGACCCGCGATCTGGCCGCCGAGCATCCGGACCGGCTGGACGACATGCAACAGGCCTGGGACCGGGCCGCGTGGGCCAACCAGGTGTACCCCCTGGACGAGGGAAACCAGCTGGTGAGGATCCTGCGTCCGCCGTGGTACGACGAGCTGGCCGCCGAGACCACGCTCAGGCCCGGAACACCCACGCTGGAGCGCTGGCGCTCCCAGCAGCTGATCTTCCAGAAGAGCTTCGACATCGACGTTGCCCTGAGCTGGCAGCCGGGCGACACAGGCGTGCTGGTCGCCCACGGCGACCAGGGCGGCGGCTACATGCTGTACGTGGAGGACGACCGGCTCCTGTTGGCCCACAACGCCTACGGAGACATGACCGTGCTCGACTGTGGGTCGCTGGCCGACGGCGCCTCCAGCGTGCATCTGGCCATGGAGAATCCCGGCAACCTGGTGTGGAACGCCTCCGTCAGCGTGGACGGTGAGCCCGTGGGGGAGGCACCGGGACTGGTGTCGCTCATGGCCATGGCGCCGTTCGAGGGCATCGACGTCGGCGTCGACCGCCGCTCGCCGGTCAGCTGGGACGTCTACGAGCGCCACGGCCCGTTCCCGTACTCCGGCCGGCTCGAGGCGGTCACCTACCGGCCCGGCGAGTTGGCCCCCGACGCCGGATCCCTCTGGCTCGACTACATCAAGGCCAACGGAACCCGCTACGAGTAGGGCTCTGTCATCCGTCGACCCCCGTCGACCGGCCCGGCTACGGCAAGGTGACTACTAGCCTGGCTCGCCACCGCTGACGTCCAAGCCCCACGGATGCCACCCGCGCACACGGGTGCGGGCGAACAGTTCGATCTTGGACATGGCGGGGAACATGGCCTCGATCCGGTGACGCACCTCCTCAGGCTTGCGGCTGTGCTCGCGCCGCGGTTCGCGCACTAGCTGACGCACGTTGCGGGCACCGCGAGGCCAGGGGATCTTGCCGTGCTTGAAGACAAGGCACAGCTCGCACTGCGACATCGTGTAGAAGCCCGGATTGACCTTGCACTTGTCCCACACGAACGCCACCGTCGCCCAGTTGAAGCCCCACGACGTCCCCAGGTCGATGGCTTGGTCCAGATGCGGACTGGTGGCCCACAGGAACAGCAAGGCGTTGTCCGACGCCACGTCGAGCACCGGCAGCCGGCGCAGGGCTCGCAGCGGGACAGTCGGGTAGTGGCGCTCTGCGCCGCCGCTGTCGCCGTTGCCTGCGCCGGCGTGTTGCAGCTGGCCCTTGTAGTCCCACGGGGGGTCGGCGTAGATGATGTCGAACCGGCGCTCCGGTAACGGGGGGAACAATTTGAGTGGGTCTGGTTCGGTAACCGTCATCGCTCTGGGGGATCGGCCGGTGGTCCCAACGGTAGTTGCCGCCGCTCTGGCGGTGGAAGATGCCGATAGCGTTCGGTCAGGACTGTTTGGGTGCGGGGCATGGGCGATGCACATCGGTTACACGGCTGAGCAGGAGGCGCTGCGGGGCGAGCTGCGGGCCTACTACGCCGATCTGCTCACCGACGACGTGAGGGATGCCCTGGGCGCGGAGGACGGCACCGGGCCGGTGCACCGCCGGATCGTGCGCCAGATGGGCGCCGACGGCTGGCTGGCCGTCGGCTGGCCCACCGAGTACGGCGGCCGGGGCCTGTCGGCGGTCGAGCAGTTCATCGTGTTCGACGAGTCGGTGGCGCTGGGCGCGCCCATACCGATGCTGACCATCAACACCGTCGGCCCGACCATCATGCAGTACGGCACCGACGAGCAGAAGGACTTCTTCCTGCCCCGCATCGCCGGCGGCGAGCTCACCTTCTGCATCGGCTACTCCGAGCCCGACGCGGGCACCGACCTGGCCTCGCTCACGACCCGGGCGGTGCGCGACGGCGAGACCTACGTGATCAACGGCCAGAAGACGTGGACGTCGCTGGCCAAGGACGCCGACTACATCTGGCTGGCGGCCCGAACCGACCCCGAGGTCCCCAAGCACAAGGGCATCTCGCTGTTCTGCATCCCCATGGACACCCCGGGCATCAGCATCGAGCCCCTCGACCTGCTGTCGTCCCACAACATCAACCACACCTTCTTCGACGACTGCCGGGTGCCGGCGTCGACCCTGATCGGGGAGGAGAACCGGGGCTGGGGCCTCATCACCAGCCAGCTCAACCGGGAGCGGGTGACGATCTGCTCGTCGGGGATGGTCACCAAGCGCTTGGAGGAGTGCGTGGAGTGGGCCAAGTCGGCCAAGCGGGCCGACGGGTCGTACGTGATCGACGAGCCGTGGGTGCAGCGCAACCTGGCCGAGGTGGCCGCCCGGCTTGAGTTCCTGCGCCTGGCCAACTGGAAGGTGGCCTGGACGGTGGCCAACCGGATCGACGGGGCCGAGCCCGACATGGCCACCATCGCCGGTTTCGTGGCCGACTCCTCGGCGGTGAAGGTGTCGGGCACCGAGTTCTACGTGGACGCCTACCGCAAGCTGATGCAGGTGTACGGCCAGCGCGCCTACGTGGTGGAGGGCTCGCTCGGGTACCTGTCCCGCCTGGAGATGATGTACCGCTCGACGGTGATCCTCACCTTCGGCGGCGGCACCAACGAGATGCAGCGCGACCTGATCTCGCAGTTCGGCCTGGGCTACCCCCGAGCCTCCCGCTAGGAACGACCGGGAGAGCGAGCCGTGGACTTCGAGCTGGGCGAGGAAGAGCAGGCCATCCGGGACCTGACCGCGCAGGTGCTCGACGACATGTCGTCGCACGAGCGTCTCAAGGCCTTGGCCGCCGAGGGCGACCACGTGGACCGCAAGGCCTGGGCCGCGCTGGCCGCCACCGGGGTGGCGGGCGCGTCGATCCCCGAGGCCCACGGCGGGCTTGGCCTGGGTTTCCTGGCCACCGCGGTGGCGTTGGAGGAGGTCGGCCGGCGGGCGTCCCCGGTGCCGCTGCTGACGACCGCGGTGATGGGGGCCATGCCAGTGGCTGCCTTCGGCACCGAGGATCAGAAGGCCGCGTGGCTGCCGGGAATCGCCGACGGCTCGGTACTGGCGTGCGCGGCGCTGGCCGAGGACGGGACCGCTCCCGTCGAACCGACGACGGCGGCCCGTTCGGACGACGGCGGATTCGTTCTCGACGGCACCAAGGTGCTGGTTGCGGGCGGCCTCGACGCCGACGTCTCGCTGGTGCCCGCCCGTCTTGACGATGGGGGAGTGGGCGTGTTTATCGTGCCGACCGGCGCCGAAGGCTTGGAGCGCCTCCCGGTGGGGGTGACGACGGGCCGTCCCGAGGCCCGTTTCGAGTTGTCGGGCGTGCACGTGGACGACGGCGCTCTGCTCGGCGCAGGCACGGTCGACGGCGCTGAGATCGTGCGATCCATCGAGCGGCACGCCAATGTCGGGCTGTGCATGACGATGTCCGGGGCGGCCCGGGCCGCCATCGAACTGGCCGCCGACTACACCAAACAGCGCCACCAGTTCGATCGCCCGATCGCCACCTTCCAGGCGGTGACCCAGCGGGCCGGCGACTCCTACATCGACGCCGAGGCCATCTGGTTGACCGCCTACCAGGCTGCCTGGCGCCTGTCGGCCGGCCTGCCCGCCGACCGCGAGATCGCCATCGCCAAGTACTGGGCCGCAGAGGGAGGCTTCCGGGTGGTGCACGCCGCGGTCCACGTCCACGGCGGGGTCGGGGTCGACCGCGACTATCCGCTGCACCGCCACTTCCTGGCCGCCCGCCACATGGAGCTCACCCTCGGCCACGCCGAGGAGCAGCTGGCCGACCTGGGCCGCCTCATCGCCGCCCCCTAGAGGCCGAGCGGATAGGCGGGACTACCGGGCACATACGGGCGAGGCCGTGGCCGGAGCGGCCCGTGAGCGCAGCGAACAAGAGCGGGAGGCACCCCGCCCCGGCGCGAGTCGCTCTCGCCCATTGCGGATGCTCTAGAGGCCGGGCGTCAGTCTTCCAAGAGCGATCGGGCGAGGAGGGCGGCTCCCAGCAGGCCGGAGTCGTTGGCCAGTGCGGGGGCGGTCACGAACCGGTCGTCTCCGGAGCTGTAGTCGGCATAGCCGCCGAGTTCTGTGCGGGTCGCGGCCCGGATCATCTCGGCCAGTCCCGGACGGGCGCCGACGCCGCCTCCGAACACGACCCGGTCGGGGGCGACCGAGTAGGCGAGTACCCGCACGAGTTGAGCCAGATAGGCGGCCTCGAGTTGCCAGACGTCGTCACGGCCATCGGTGTCGGACGGGTCGAGGCCCCAGCGTTCGGCGATGGCCGGTCCGCAGGCCATCCCCTCCAGGCAGTCGCGGTGGAACGGGCAGCGGCCCGGATAGTCGTCGCCCGTCACACGGCGCACCGGGATGTGCCCCAGTTCGCTGTGGTGCCGGCCCCGCCAGGGTGTTCCGTCCACCGCCACCGCGGCGCCGATCCCGGTGCCCACGGTCACGTAGGCGAGCCGGCGCAGTCGGGGCTCGGGGTCCTGGGTCTGCTCGGCCACCGCAGCCGCCTCCACATCGGTCTGGATGCCGGCCGGCACGCTCAGCGCCTCAGACAGCCAATCCAGCATCGGGGCTCTCGACCAGCCCGGCTTGGGCGTGTCGGTGATCGATCCGTAGCCGGGCGAGTCAGGATCGAGATCGACCGGGCCGAACGAGGCGATTCCCAGTGCGGCCACCGGCTCGGACCGCTCGAAGAACTCCACAACGGTTGCCAGCGTCGTCTCGGGGTCGGTTGTCAGCACATAGCGGGAGTCGACGATCGTCAAGTCCGAGGACACCACCGCGCATCGGAACTTGGTCCCGCCGGCCTCCACCGCCCCAAGCAGCCGGTTCGCCATCTCTCAGCTCTTAGACGTCCGGGAGCACGGTGATGCTGGAGAAGCACATTTCGTCGACGGTGCCCTCGTTCCAGGTGATGTAGCGGGGCTCGGGCATGTACTGCAGCGTCCGGTCCCACCAGCACTCGAAGCGCACCATGTCGCCCCGCTCGATGCGGATCTTCTCCACCGGCTCGTAGTTGAGCTGCCATTCGAAGTCCCACACCGGGATGTCGAGCAGGATCCGCTCCTCGGGCGTGCCGGGGTGCAGGGTCATCCGGTAGGCCGCGCCGAACTCGTGCATGTGGCCCAGCACGGTGTGGATAGTGCCGGTGTCGCGGGCCCGCAGGTCGCACGAGCTGTAGCCGACGCTGCCGTCGAGATCGTCGTAGTCGTCGACGGTGCCGCCGCACTGCGCCAGCAGCAGGCCGGGGATGAGCGGGGCGAAGTCGTCGTATTTCTCGCCGATCTCGGCCAGCACGTTCGACCGCTCGCACAGGTTCACGTAGCCGTCGACGGTGGCCGCCCGTTCGGCCGCGACGGCAGCCTCCTCGGGCGTGCAGGGGACTTCGGCCGGCGTGAGGTAGTTGTCGCCGGTGATGTGGGTCATGCCTGCCGCGACCTCGGTGGCCGTGGCGGTGTCGAGGATGATCCAGGAGCCGTCGGCCGGGGTGTCGTGGTCGTAGTGGTAGTGGATCTGGTTGACGATCATGTCGCCGGGCGACAGGTAGAGGCCGTACCCGTCGGGATAGATGGTGGGTGACTGGCCCGGCGCCCAGCCCTGGATCGAGTACACGCCCTGGCTCTGGAGCCCCGACAGCCCGAAGCAGGTCCAGCCCGGCTCGTCGGAGAAGCCCTCGGCCGCCTCGATGCGGTCCTCGGCCGCGATCCTGGACGCGATCTCGGAAGACGCCGCGGCCGGCACCCGGTAGACGATGGCGTGGTGCACCACCTCCACCTGGTCGGGCCGGAACTCGAAGCCCTTGACCCAGTTGCCGTCGCCTTCGGGGTCGGCCACCTCGTGGACCTGGCAGCGGTAGTCGTCCTTCTTGACGGGCCAGCCGTCGGGGCGCGAGTAACCGGTGTACAGGCCGTCGCGGGGTCCGATCTTCTGGTCCTCCTCCACCGGGAGGATCGCCTGGACGCGGGCCACCAGCGGCGTGTCGGGACGCACGTCGAGGCCGCCACCGGCGTCGGCCCACGCCTTGATGGCTGCGATCTCGTCGTCGCTGAGCGACCAGTCGTGCACGAACTCCGGGCTCAGGTCCGAGGGCAGCCACGGCGGCATGAAGCCGATCCCGGTAACGAAGGCGATGTCGTCGGCGATGGCGGCCGCATCGCCGGCGGTGTCGAGGGCGAGGGTGCTCCAGGCCGGGCCGTTCGTGGTGTGGCAGCTCACGCAGCGCGTCTCGAGGATGGGTTGCACAGTGGCCGCGAACTGGCCGCTGGCGAATTCGGTCGCCGGGATCTCGCGGCGCAGGTCCCCGGTCGGCTCCGAGCCGAACTCGACCCGGTCGGCGACCAGCTCGAAGGTCAGGATCACCTCGTCGGAGGTGTGGACGAGGCGGGCGATGTTGATGGGGCCGACGCCGTAGTGGCTGGTCAGCACGGTGGTTGACATTGTCGCGACAAGGGCGTCGGGGGTGACGGTGACGGTGCCGGCGAAGGTCTCGGTGCGGGTGGTCTCCTTGACGGTCAGCTCCCCGGTGATGGCGATCTCGTAGGCGATGCCGTCGGTGAAGTCGGCGTCCAGTCCCTCGATCTGTGAAGGTCGGAACCGCACGAAGGGCCAGTGGCTCGACTCCAGGTAGTCGTGGCGGATGCGTTTGTCCCGCAGGGCGGAGTCGGACTGGAACATCTCCACGTTGACCACGATCTCACCGACGCGGCTGGCCGCGAGATCGACGAGGTTCACCGCGATCTCGCCGGCCATGACGGAGGTGGTGCCTACCGTGGTGCGGGACAGCCCGCCCAGGCGTTCCTCGATGTGGTAGCTGGCCCGGGAGCCCGCGCCGGGCACGATCCGGTACAGCCGCTCGGTCTCGACGTCGAAGTCCTCGGGATCCTCCACGTCGACGACCGGGCGAGCGACCACCTCGCCCCCGGTCACCAGGTCTCCATGGTCGACGTCTCCGTCCACCGCAACGTCGACCGCATCCACGGCTACATCCACGGCGGTCTCGACGGTGCCGAGCCACTGGCCCCGAGTCAGGAACGCGGCCACTCCCAGCACCAGCACCGCCAGGATCGCAATCCGGCCCGGATCAAGCCTCCGCCACCAGGACACGCCTCAGTATGCCCCGCCGCCCACGCCCCAGCCCAAGGAATTGGCAGCGTGGTGCACGGATGGCGTGCATTGTGCTGCCAATTCGAAAGGCCCGTCGTCGTCCCGAGGGAATTGGCAGCGTGGTGCACGGATGGCGTGCATTGTGCTGCCAATTCGGAGAGTCAGCCGGTGTAGGTCACTCCCTCGGGCGGCGCCCTCAGAGCACCCCAGCATTCGACGGTGCCGCCCATGCGCAGCCCGCACGTATAGCCGAGGCCGACTTCCACCGCGGCGAACTGGCCGGACGGCACAGGCTCGTCCCAGGGCCAGCAGTCGATCGTGCCATCCGCTCGGAGACCGCACGAGTGCACATCCTGCGACGCGGACACAGCCTTAAAGGTGCCGCCGGGCGCGTCGAGCTGACCGTCGAGGTTTGAGCCCCAGCATTCGACGGTGCCGTCGGTGTGCAACCCGCAGGTGTGGCTCTCGCCGGACTCAACCGAGCGGAAGGGTCCTTCGGGCGGGCTGAGCGTCCCCGCATGAGGGTTGCCCCAGCACTCGACAGCACCCGTGGCAAGAATCCCGCAGCTATGCGAGGTTCCTGACGACACGGCCGTGAAGTCGCCGGTCGGTGCTTCCGTCTGCCCGTGAGAGTTTGAGCCCCAGCATTCGATGCTGTCGTCGGTGCGCAGGCCGCAAGCGTGCCCGATGCCGGCGGTCACGGAATCGAACGGTCCGTCGGGGGCGTCGAGCACTCCGAAGCGGTCGTATCCCCAGCACTCGATGGCGCTGTCGGCCCGCAGCCCGCAGGCGAAGTAGTTCCCCGTCGCGACCGCACCGAAACGGCCGCCGGGAGCGTCCATCTGCCCCACCAGGTCCGAGCCCCAGCATTCGATGGTGCCGTCGGTGCGCAACCCGCAGGTGTGGTCGCCATTGGCTGAGAGCGAGGAGAACGCTCCGCCCGGTGCGTCGGCCCCCGCGCCGAAGCGCCTGCCCCAGCATTGGATGTCCCCGTCGGTGAGCAGCCCGCAGGTGTGCTCCCCGCCGGACGACACCGTCTGGAACCGGCCATCGGGCGGGGCGGCCTTGCCGAAGGCGTTGGAGCCCCAGCACTCGACGGACGCATCCATGCCGACCGCGCAGGAGTGCTCGATGCTGGCGGAAATGGCGCTGAACTGGCCGCTGGGAGAGTCCAGGACGTCTCCGAAGGAGTTGCCCCAGCACTCGATGGCGCCGCCGGTGCGGATGCCACAGACGTGCGAGAGGCCAGCCGAGACGGCCGTGAAGGTGCCGCCGGGTGCCCGGGTGGAACCGTTGTCGTCCAGTCCCCAGCATTGAACAGCTCCGCCGTCCCGTAGCACGCAGGCATGGCTGCCGGCCGTGTCCACCGCCGCGAAGTGTCCACCGGGCGGGGTGAGCTCCTTCGCGTATTGGCCACCCCAGCATTCGATGTCGCCGTCGATGCGCCGGGCGCACGTGTGGGTGCCGCCGGCAGAGATGGCGGTGAAATGCCCGTCGGGGGCATCGGGTATGCCCCAAGCGTCCAAGCCCCAGCACACGATCGTGCCGTCGACGGTGATGGCGCAATTGTGCTCGTAGCCGGCCGTGATAGCCGAGAACTGCCCCGAGGGAGCGTCCAACACGCCCTCCTGGTTCGCCCCCCAGCAGGTGACGGTTCCGTCAGCGCGAATCGCACAAGCGTGCCAGTATCCGGCTGCCACTGCCGCGAATCTCCCTTCGATCGGCGCGGGCGGAGTCGTGATCGGTGTTTCGGCACGGGAGCGGTCGTCGGTGGCGGCTGCCTCGGCGTGGTCGCCTTCTCCAGCCGGGCCATCGGGCGCGGGTGGCTCATCGGAGCACGCCGTAGCCGCCAGCACGGCCACCACTAATAGACAAGCGAGTCGCATCGGTGGTGGTGCCTAGTATCGCGCTGTGGTTGAGTTCTTCACAGAGGTTGCTGAACCGATCCGCTACGCCGGGCCGGACAGCGACGATCCGCTGACGTTCCGCTGGTACGACGCCGACCGGGTGGTGGGGGAGCGCACCATGGCCGAGCATCTCCGCATCGCGGTGTGCTACTGGCATTCGTTCAACTGGCCGGGCAACGACGTGTTCGGCGACGGCGGCTTCGACCGGCCCTGGCTGGATTCTGCGCTGGACCCGATGGACGCGGCCCGCGCCAAGATGACGGCCGCGTTCGAGTTCTTCGAGAAGCTGGGCGTGCCGTTCTTCTGCTTCCACGACCACGACATCGCCCCGGAGGGCTCCTCGTTCGCGGAGGAGAGCGCCAACCTCGCGGCCATGGTCGACGAAGCCGCGGCCCACATGGAGCGCACCGGCGTGCGGCTGCTGTGGGGAACGGCGCGGCTGTTCTGGCATCCCCGCTACATGGCCGGCGCGGCCACCAACCCGGATCCGGAGGTGTTCGCCCGGGCTGCGGCCCAGGTCCGCAACTGCCTGGACGCCACTCACCGCCTCGGCGGGGCCAACTACGTGCTGTGGGGCGGACGGGAGGGCTACGACACCCTGCTCAACACCGACGTGGGCCGTGAGCTCGACCAGCTCGGGCGCTTCCTGAACCTGGTGGTGGAGCACAAGCACGCCATCGGCTTCGACGGGACCATCCTCATCGAGCCCAAACCGCAGGAGCCGGTCAAGCACCAGTACGACCACGACAGCCAGACGGTGCACGCCTTCCTGCAGCGCTACGGGCTCAGCGACGAGGTCAAGGTCAACATCGAGGTCAACCACGCCACCCTGTCGGGCCACGACTTCGCCCACGAGGTGGCGGTGGCCGCCGCGGCGGGGATCTTCGGGTCGGTGGACGCCAACCGGGGCGACGACCGGCTGGGCTGGGACACCGACCAGTTCCCCAACTCGGTGGACCAGATGGCACTCGGCGTCTACGAGATCCTGCGGGCCGGCGGGTTCACCACCGGCGGTTTCAACTTCGACACCAAGCTGCGGCGCCAGTCGATCGACCGCACCGACCTGTTCCACGGCCACATCGGTGGAATCGACACCCTGGCCCGGTCGCTGCTGGTGGCCCACGCCATGCTCGTCGACGGCGCGCTGGAGGACCTTCGGGCCGCCCGTTACCGCGGCTGGGACACCGACCTGGGACGGGCGATCATGTCGGGGGAGCGGTCGCTGGCCGACCTGCACGGTCGGGTGGCCGGCGGCGAGATCGACCCCGCGCCCCGCTCAGGGCGCCAGGAGGCGTTGGAGAACCTGGTCAACCGCTACATCGAGCGAGTCCGCTGACGACCCGGTGATCTGGCCGTGCTGATCGCCGGGATCGACTCGTCCACCCAGTCGACCAAGGTCGAGCTGCGCGAGGTCAATACCGGCGCGGTGGCGGCGGTCGGCCGGGCCGCGCATCCGCCCGCCGACCCGCCCCGCAGTGAGCAGGATCCCCGGGCCTGGTGGCAGGCGCTGGTCGAAGCGCTCGGCCAGTGCGACCCCCATGTCCGGGAGGTGGCCGCGGTGTCGGTGGCCGGACAGCAGCACGGGCTGGTGGTGCTTGACTGCGACGGCGAGCCGGTGCGCCCGGCCAAGCTCTGGAACGACACCACGTCGGCCCCCCAGGCCGCCGAACTGGTGGAACAGCTCGGAGCCGAGGCCTGGGCCACCGCTTGTGGCTCGGTGCCGGTGGCGTCGTTCACGGTCACCAAGCTGGCCTGGCTGGCGCAAGACGAGCCGGGCGCCGTGGAGAGAATCGCCCGCATCGGGCTGCCCCACGACTACCTCACCGGACGCCTCACCGGGGAGCACGTCACCGACCGGGGCGACGCCTCCGGCACGGGCTGGTACGACACCGCCGACGGCCGGTACCGGGCTGATCTGCTCGAGCTGGTCGGAGGCCGCTCCGGATCCGAGTGGCTGGAGACGCTTCCCGAAGTTCGGGCCTTCGACGCCGCGGCCGGCCGGGTGACCGCATCGGCTGCGGCCGCCACCGGTCTGCCCGAGGGCATCCCGGTGGGAGCGGGGACGGGCGACAACATGGCCGCCGCGCTGGGCATGGGTCTGCGACCCGGCGACATCGCGGTGTCCTTGGGCACCTCGGGCACGGCCTACTCGGTGTCGGGCGCGCCGACCCACGACGCCACCGGCGCGGTGGCCGGATTCTGCGACGCGGCCGGCGGCTACCTGCCGCTGGTCTGCACCCTGAACGCAACCCGGGTCACCGACGCAGCAGCCCGCTGGCTAGGGCTCGATCGCGGCCAGTTCGCAGCGGCGGCGCTCTCAGCACCTGCGGGGGCGGGCGGTGCGGTGATGGTGCCCTACCTCGATGGGGAGCGCACCCCGAACCTGCCTGGAGCGACGGGGTCCCTGTATGGACTGGGATTCTCCACCTCGCCGGCCGATCTGGCCAGGGCCTCACACGAGGGCGTGGTGTGCGCCCTGCTCGAGGGGGTCGATGCCCTGGCCGCGGTGGGAGCGCCGGTCGGCGGACGCCTGCACCTGGTCGGGGGCGGGGCTCGCAGCCCGGCCTACCGTCAGGTCGCCGCCGACTGCTGGGGAGCGCCGGTGCGAGTGCCCGACGCCGAAGAGGCGGTGGCCACCGGAGCGTGCGTGCAGGCCGCGCAGCACGTCGGCCTCAGCCTGAGCGGCGCGGCAGAGGCTTGGGGCCTGGGCGCCGGAGACGATGTGGAGCCGGCGCGTGGAGCGGACCCCGCAGCGGTACGGGCCGCCTACCGGCAGGCTGCGGCAGCCACCGCCGGCTCCCTGGCGGCTACTCCAGCGGGAACGGCAGTTGGAGCCACCACGGGCGGTCGATCGGGTCGATCCGGCTCACCCACTTGACCCACCAGAAGCCCCGGCGTCCCGGCGCCACCAGCCGGACCGGAGCGCCGTGGCCCCGGCGCAGGGGCTCGCCGTTGTAGCCGGTCGCGAGGTAGAGGTTTCCGGCGTCGCGGGCCGGGAACAGGCGGCTGTAACCGGTCAGCGAGGTGACTTCCAGCGTGGGCGCGTCCACCGGCGGCATCAACTCGGCCAGCGGTACCACGTCCCACGACTGCCGGCTCCACCACCCGCCGGTGCAGTCGAGGTCGGCCTGCAACGGCACGGCTCGGGCCCTCAGGTCCTCCAGCGACACCGGCTCTTCCGCGATGGTCAACTCCCAGCCTGAGGCCGGCACCCGGGGCGACCGGTCGTTGAGCCACATCGTCGTCGGCATGTCGGCCGGGTTGAACGAGGCGATCTCGTGGGAGCCGGTGAAGCGCCGGTTGTCTCCCACCACGAGCTGCTGCACCCCGTAGGCGATACCGGCGGCCGCGACCGCCGCGCCGCCGCCGATGAGGGTCCGGCGGTCGAGGTCGGCCATGCGAGGGCGGCCGGGCCGGCTGGCGATGTGCCACACCACCAGCGGGGCCAGCAGCGCGGCCAGCAGGAAATGGGTCCACAGCGCCGACCAGTAGCCCACTCCGTACCACAGCCCGGTGGCGTGCAGTATCCCTAGGACGACCGTGGCTGTGACCAGCACGCCCAGCAGAATCGACAGCCACCGGGTGATCCGTCGCCGCTTCAACCCGGTCCGCACCGAGCCCCTGAGCTTGGCCGGTGCGAGGGCCAGCAGGCTCAACCCCGCCAGCGCATGGACGATCGTCACCCAGCGGGCCCAGCCCGAGCCCACGCCCCACGACACCAGCCCGCTCAACGCGGCCACCGTCACAGACACCCCCAGCAGCAGATCTACGCGCCGGGCTGTGAGCCATTTGGTATTTTTCATGCTATGTTATTCTATATGACTATCGCCTAATGGCCTCGACGGTTGGACATGCTATACTTGGGAGGACATGACCGTGGCAGAAGCGATCATCGGAGTCTTGGGAGTGGGACTGCTGGGGATGCTCGGCATTTTCCTACAGGCCATACGGTCAGACATCCGTGCCCTCGGCACGCGCCTCGATCGAGTCGAGGAACGGCTGGCCGGGATAGAGGCGACCCAGGCCGAGATGGGGGCAACGCTGGCCGAGCATGGCCGCCTGCTCGCTCAGATGATGGGTCACGGCGAGCGGATCGCCGCGCTGGAGGGCGCAGCCGGCGCCGGCTAGGCCGGGCCGAGGACGGCGTCGGCGATCCGGTCCTCGCAAGTGGCCGGGTCCCACCAGGAGAGTTGGAGCTGTTTGGCGCGGCGGAAGTAGAGCTGGATGTCGTACTCCACAGTGAAGCCGATACCGCCGAACACCTGCTGGCACATGGCGGTGATGTCGCGGTAGGTCCGGCAGGCGAACAGCTTGGCCATGGGGGCCAGCCGATCGGTGGAGCGGCCGGTGCTGTGGGCCCACGCCGCCTCGTACACCAGCAGTTGGGCGCCGTCGAGGGCGGTGCGGGCGTCGGCCAGGTAGTGGGAGATGGCCTGGAACTCGGCTAGGGCCTTGTTGAACTGGCGCCTCTCCTTGGCGTACTCGACGGTCATCTCCAGCGCGGCCGAGGCGCCGCCGACGGCCTGGGCCGCAGCCAGGATCGCGCCGGCGTGCATGGCGCGCTGCCAGGCTTCCCAGCCGGCTCCCACGGCAGCGTCGGCTCCGCCCAGGCGGGCGCCGGTGGGAACGGGCACGCCGTCGAGGGTCGCCAGGTACTGGGTGTCCGACGAGATCGACATCCGCTGATCGAGGCTCAGTCCCGAGGCGTCCGCCTCCACCACGAACAGGTCGATGTCGGTGTCACGGTCGCCGCTGCGGGCCAGCACGACGATGAGATCGGCGGCCGCCGCGAACTGGACGTGCTCCTTGGAGCCGTCCAGCACGAAGCCGTCGCCGTTGGCTCGGGCGGCCAGCTGGACGCCGCGGGGCTTGTAGCCCCCGCCCGGCTCCAACCACCCGACGGTGGCGATTGTCTCGCCCGACGCGATGCCGCCCAACAGCTCGGCGTGCTGGGCAGGCGATCCGGCCTCGGAGATCGCCGCGGCGGACAGCACGCAGCTGACGAAATGGGGCACCGGCGCCAGCGAGCGCCCCAACTCCTCGTAGACCACCACTCCGTCGAGGAGGCTCATACCGGCGCCGCCGACGCTCTCGGGGACCATGAGTCCGCACACGCCGAGTTCGCCGAGGCGCTGCCACAGGTCCCGGGCGATCCCGTCGGGGTCGTCTTCGAGTTCGCGCACCCGCTCCAGCGGCGAGAGCTCGGTGCACAGGCCGCGCACCATGTCGCGCAGCATGTCCTGTTCTTGGGTGAAGTCAAGATCCAGCATCAGTCTCTCCCAGAAACCAGATCGAAGGGTCGGGTCGTCACGGCTGCCAGCCGTCTTCGCGGCGCTGCCACGGATTGTCGGCAGTCGACATCGGAAGGGCCACCTTGGCCTTCCCGGTCGTGCAGACGCGGTCGCCGGCTCGCAGCACTAGGTCCAGTTCGGCCCAGCCGCAGCCGGAGTCGTCGATGGGCACGGCCGTGACCACCGACGAGATGGTCATGGTGTCGCCGGGGAAGACCGGGTCCTGCATGCGGAACGAGACCCGTCCCAGCCGGCCCCGGGGTCCGGTCCAGTCGGTGACGGCCCGCTCGATCCAGGCGAGCTGGTTGGGCGTGTTCAGGAAGATGTCCCGGGTTCCGTTGCGCTCGGTGGCGAAGCGGTAGTCGTGGTGCATGGGCCGCCAGTCGCGGCTGGCCAGCGCGCCCAGCACGACGGTGGTGGCGGTCACGTCGTGGGTGAGTTCGGGTGGAGTGTCGCCCACCGACACCTGGTCGTGGGTGGGGTCGGGCTTGGCCTGGGATCGGGGCGCGTCCGGCTCAGATCCCGGTCCGGGCGTGCTGGAGGACCTGGTAGGCGCGGCTGCGGGACTGTCGGCGCGGCGGTAACCGAAGCCGGTGTAGGACTCCACGCCCACGAGGGCGCCGTCCTGGTTGTGGTACTCGATGTCGATCACCCAGAAGCGGCCCGTGCCCAGCCAGGTGGTCTTGGGCCCGCTGAGCGACTTCACCACCTGACGATGGCTGATCACGTCGCCGGGGCGCACCGGTTCGCCGAACACGGCTGTGTTGTCGCTCATAATCGCTTCGGGGAGCCCCAGGCGCTCCTTGAGGTCGAAGTGCGTCTGCATGGGGCGCTGCTCGGTCTCGGCGCCGGGAGCCCAGCGGTGGGGCCGCAGCCATAGCGACAGGGTGCTGAGGGGCAGGATGGTCCCGCCGGTCAGCATCCCGGCCACGGCGTCGTTCCAGTAGAGCGGGTTGCCGTTCTCGGTGGCGGCCAGGGTGTTCCAGCCGTAGCCCAACTCGGCGGGGAAGTCGGCGGTCTCGGCGTACTGGGGGCGTCCGATCAGCTCGGCTATGTCGGCCGGCACGGTCTGGTCGATGCCGGTGGTCATGCGATCACTCCTGCGGCTGCCATTTCCGCGATGAGGGATTCGTCGTAGCCGGCCTCGGCCAGCAGCTCGGCTGTGTGGGTGAGGGTCAGGTCGGGCAGATCGCACGGCGAGCCGGCGGGCTCGGCACCGGCCCATACCGGAGCAACCTGCTCGATGGTGCCCTCGGTGGGATGCTCGGCCTTCACCACCACTCCACGGGCCCGGTACTGCTCGTCGGCCACTGCCTCCGACACGCTGTTCACGGGGGCCACGCAGCAGTCGGCGGGGCCGAGGCGACGCACCCACTCGTCGCGGTCGGCCGACGCCAGCACGGCCGCGATCGCTGCCCGGATCTCGTCCTGGGCGGCATCGTCGGTCTGGGCGTCGATATAGCGCTCGAGACCCAGCTCCCGGCACAGGTTGGCCCAGAAGGCGTGCTCGATGGCGGCCACCGACAGGTACCGGCCGTCGGCGCAGGCGTAGACGCCGTAGCAGGCGTAGCGGCCGGTGAGGATGTAGTGGCCCGGTCCGGGCTCAGCCCCGGTGGCCAGATGCTCGTCGGCGTACAGCGACATCATCCCGATCGCGCCGTCGGCCACCGATACGTCGAGGTACTCGCCCCCTCCGGTGCGCTCGCGGCGCACCAGGGCGGCCAGCATGGCCATGGCGGCGTGCATGCCGCCGGCGGCGATGTCGGCCACGGTGGCGCCGGGCAGCGCGGGTACGCCGTCTGCGTCGCGGCCGCTGCAATGCACGTAGCCCGACACGGCCAGGTAGTTGAGGTCGTGGCCGGCCCAGTGCCGGCGGGGGCCGGTCTGGCCGTAACCGCTGGTGGAGCAGTAGACGACCCGCTCGTTGACGGACCGGACGGCCTCGTACCCGACGCCGAGACGGTCGGCCACCCCGGGCCGGAAACTCTCGACCACCACATCGGCGGCGCGGGCCAGAGCCAGGAAGGCGTCGCGTCCCTCGTCGCTCTTGAGGTCGAACAGCGCACGGCGCATGCCGCGGTAGCCGCTGTAGGCGTAAGGGGGAGGCACCACCGCCACACCCGCATGGCGGGGCACCGGACCGACCTTGACAACGTCTGCGCCGTAGTCGGCCAGCAGCCGGGTGGCCCGGGCCGCCGGGCCCACTGGAGCCAGATCGATCACCCGGACTCCTGCCAGCGCTCCCGTGCGCCCGGAGGACTCGGCGTCTCGCGTCATCGCGCCACGTCTAGAAGTTCTTTGGAAGCCCGAGGCCCCGGCGGGCGATGATGTTCTTCTGGATCTCCGAGGAGCCGCCGCCGATCGTGTCGATCACGGTGAAGCGGTAGGTCGACTCGGAGCGGCCGGCCATGGGGGCATCGGAGGTGTGGACCCGGAGCTGCGATCCGGGCCCGGCGATGTCCATGGACGCGTCGGCCAGGCGCTTGGACAGCTCGGTGGCGTAGAGCTTGTACTCCGAGGCGGCCACCGTCGGCGGCTGGAACCCCTCCTTGCCCTCGCGCACCGCCTGCTCGACCTTCACCGCCTCGGCCACGAACTTCAGACCGAGCACCCGGGCCACCTCGGCCTCGGCGTGCAGGTTGGCCAGCCGGGCCCGCACCCGGGGATCGGACCGCACCGCCTCGCCGTCGCGCTCGGCGTCCTTCACCCACTCGGTCAGCAGGTCGAGGCGCTGCTTGATGGGCGAGAACGTGAACATCGTGAAGCGCTCGAGGTCGAGGGCCTGGCTGATGTAGCGGAACCCGTGGTTGACCTCGCCCACCACGTAGTCGTCGGGTACGAACACGTTGTCGAGGAACACCGAGTTGGTGCGCTCGTCGCCCATGGTCCAGATGCCGTCGACGGTGATGCCGGGCTGGTCGAGCGGCACCAGCATCAGGGTGATGCCCATGTGCTTGTTGTCGGGGTCGGTGCGAGTGCCGAGCCAGTACCACTCGGCGAAGTGGGCCGACGTGGTCCAGATCTTCTGGCCGTTGAGCAGCCAGCCCTCGGTGCCGTCGCCGGCGGCGTGCCGCTCGGCCCGCAGCCGCATGGAGGCGGCGTCCGACCCGGCGTCGGGCTCGGAGTAGCCCACCGCGAACTCCACGTCGTTCTCCAGGATCATGGGCAGGAACTCGGCCTTCAGCTTCTCGGAGCCGTGAGCGATGATCGTCTTGCCCACGATGCCGACACCCTTGCCGATCTGGGGACCGCCCCGGGCAGCTAGAGCCTCGTTCAGCAGGTACTCGTAAACGCCCTCACCCTCGCTGCCGCCGTACTCGGCCGGCCAGGTGATGCCCAGCCATCCCTTGCGGCCCATCTGCTTCATGAAGGCCCGGCGCTCGGGGGTGTCGACCAGCTGGGCCATGTTCTCCCTGGACAGGTCGAACACGTCCGGGTCGTGGTTGGCGTCGAGGAAGGCCTCCACCTCGGCCGCGAACGCCTTCTGCTCGTCGGAGAACTCGAAGTCCACTGGCGACTCCTTGACAGCGGCGGGGTAGGGGGAGGGGTGCGGGTCAGCGTATCTGCCGCCCGCTGCCGGTCTGACCGGGGTCGGCGGGTCCGGCTAGTACATGGAGCTGGAGCGGATCACCGGCTCCTCGCCCCGGGCCCGGCGCATCTCGTCGTCGAGGCCTCTGGTCAGGGCCACGGTGTCGGCGGTGACGGTGATCATGCGGAAGCCCTGCTCGATGCGGCGCTGGGTCAGCTCGGACACCGTGTGGCACCCCGCGATCACATTGTGACGGGCGCATCCTTCGAGGATCTGGGCCACAGCCGCGTCGAAGGCAGGCTCGCCGTCGTTGTTGCCCGGCTTCAATCCGAGAGTCACCGACAGGTCCGACGGTCCCACATAAATGGCGTCCACACCGGGCACCGACAGGATGTCGTCGAGGTTGGCCACCGCCTCGGCCGTCTCCACCATGGGGATCACGGCCACATCGGTGTTGGCGTTGGCGAAGTAGTCGGAGCCCTCCTGGCGCACGACCCGGGTGCCGGCGTAGCTGCGACTGCCGTCGGGGGCGTACCGGCAGTACTGCACGGCGGCCTCGGCCTCCGCCCGGGTGTTGACCATGGGAATGACGATCCCTCGGGCACCGGCGTCGAGGCTCCTGCCGATGATGCCCGGCTCGTTCCACGGCACCCGCACCACCGGCGTGGCCGAGCCCAGGTTGATGGCTTGCAGCATGTGCCACGCGTCGCCGTAGTCGAGCAGGCCGTGCTGGATGTCGACGCACACGTAGTCGAAGTCGCAGCGGGCCACGATCTCCGCGGAGTAGGAGCTGGCAATGCCGAGCCAGCCGCCGAGAGCGGGCTCGCCTGCGGCCCAGCGCTCTCGCATGGGGTTTCTTCTCATGGCGGTTTCTTCTATCAGGCGTTTGCCGCCGAGCCGCCATCGGTTGCATCCTGTCGTGGGTGGAAGCGACCGGACGGGAAGGACCGATGGACTACGACACGATCACAGTCTCT
Source organism: Acidimicrobiales bacterium (assembly GCA_965117015.1). Taxonomy (GTDB): domain Bacteria; phylum Actinomycetota; class Acidimicrobiia; order Acidimicrobiales; family Aldehydirespiratoraceae; genus Aldehydirespirator. The sequence goes on along the minus strand of OZ220747.1, from coordinate 3,303,410 downwards.
GTAGATGGGGCGGTGGGCACACTGCTGCTCGACAACCCGTCGAAGCTCAACCCGCTGTCGGTGGCCTGCCTGCTGGAGTTGACCGACGCGGCCCGCTGGTTCGACGGCCACGACGACGTCAAGGCGGTGATCGTGCGAGGCAACGGCCGAGCCTTCACCGCCGGCGCGGACCTGGCCGCGTTCACCGGTGGGGGCGGAATGGACCGGGCCGGCACCGACGCCGGGCGGGTGATGGCCGAGGCGGTCACCGCCATGCAGGCGGTGACGGTGGCGGCCATACACGGCCATTGCGTAGGCGGCGGTGTGGTGCTGGCCGCGGCCTGCGACTTGAGAGTGGCGGCGGAGGATGCGCGCTTCGTGATCCCGGAGGTCGATCTGGGCATCCCGCTGGCGTGGGGCGGCATCCCCCGGCTGGTGCGGGAAGTCGGTCCCGCGGCCACCCGCGACCTGGTGATGACGTGCCGCCCGTTCGGCGCGGCCGAGGCTCAGGCGCTGGGTTTCGTCAACCGGATCGTGCCGGAGTCGGAGTTGGTGGAGGCCGCCACGGAGCTGGCCCGCCTGCTCGCCTCCAAGTCGGCCTACACCCTGCGGGCCACCCTGCAGGCCGTGGACGCGGCCGCGGAGGCGCTGGTTCCCACCGGGGGCGCCTGGAACGACGCTGACTCGCTGGCCGCGGCCCGGCGGGATCCGGAGTCGCGCGAGACGGCTCGTCGCTACCTGGAGTCGCTGGGCCGCTGATACCGGTCCCGCTCAGGCGCTCGCCTCGATGAGGTCCCAGAGAGCGTCGACGTCGCCGGCGGTCGTCCAGGTGGAGCCGACCGAGATCCGTACGAACCGCCGCCCGTCGATCTCCGACGGGGTCACGTAGAACCGGCCGTCGGCGTTGATGGCCTCGGCCAGGGCGTCGGTGGCCGCGTCGCCGTCGCGATGCACGAACGAGACCAGCGCGAAGTGCACCGGCGCGATGCGCTCCAGCCTCGGATGGCCGTCGATGCGATCAGCGAGCCCGCGGGCCCAGCCGACGTGGTTGCGGATCATGCGCCTCAGGCCCTCGGCGCCGAAGCCGCGCAGCACGAACCACAGTTTCAGCGCGCGGAACGGCCGGCCCAGCGGGCCGTGCCAGTCCCGGTAGTCGATCACCTGGCCCGACTCCGAGGCCGGGTTGCGCAGGTAGGGCGGCGTAACGCTCAGCGTGTCGATCAGCGGCCGCCGGTCGGCGACCCACATCACCGAGCACTCCAGGTTGGTGGCCAGCCACTTGTGAGGGTTGAAGGTGTAGCTGTCGACCAGCTCGAGGCCGTCGTGGTGGTGGCGGAACTCCTCGCAGATCATGGCCGATCCCCCGTAGGCGGCGTCGACGTGGTGCCACATCTGCTCGGTCCGGGCGATCTCGCCCAACGGGCGCAGCGGATCGACCCCCGCGGTCCCGGTGGTGCCCACGTTCGAGCCCAGGAAGGCCGGCACCAGGCCGTCTCGGCGGTCGGCTCCGATCGCGCCGGTCAGCGCCGCCGGCCGGACCGCGAAGTCCGGGTCGACGTCCAGCAGCCGGATGTGGCCGAAGCCGGTCATCCGGGCGCCCTTCTCCAGCGACGAGTGGGCCTGGCTGGACGTGTAGGCCACCATCTTCTCGGCGGGGGCTCCGGTGCGCTCGCGGCACTGTTCGCGGGCCACCACCATGGCGGTGTGGGTGGCGGTCGAGGCACCGGCCTGGAGCACGCCGCCGCCGGGTCCGGTCGTCTTCCACGACTGGGGCACGTCGAGCAGGTCGACCAGCCAGTCGAGCACATGGGACTCGAGCTCGGTGGACGCCGGCGAGGTCGCCCACAGCATCCCCTGCACGCCGATGCCGGCCGCGGCCAGCTCGCCCAGCACGGCCGGCGGCGAGGTCTGGGCCGGGAAGAAGGCGAACCAGCCGGGATGCTGCCAGTGGGCCAGCCCCGGCACCACCACCCGGTCGAGGTCGGCCAGCACCGCATCGAAGGGCTCGGGCCCCTCGGGAGCGCGGTCGGGGAGCTTGGCCCGCACGTCGCCCGGCTCCACGGCTTCGCGTACCGGCCTGGCGCTCAGCCCGGCCAGGTAGTCGGTCACCCAGTCGACCAGAGCGTGGCCGTTGCGGCGGAACGCTTCAAGATCAAGCGGGTCGGTCAATTCGGAGTCCGGGTTCGACACCCCGGCGATGGTAACGGCGTCCACCGGTAGTCTCCCGTGTGCAGAACGCACAGCTGTGCCCACGGCTCAGCGGAGCGTCACCTCGCCGGCAGATTCCAAGGAGGACCCATGGCCGAGACAGCATTCAAGGGCAATCCAGTCCAAACGAGCGGCGACTTGCCGGCGGTCGGCTCGGCGGCGCCCGCCTTCAGCCTCACTGGAGGTGATCTCAGCGCCGTGACATCGGAGGGTCTGGCCGGCGGCCGTGTCGTGCTGAACATCTTCCCGTCCATCGACACTCCCGTGTGCGCCCAGAGCGTGCGCGCCTTCAACGAGCGGGCTGCCGGCCTGGAGAACACCACCGTCGTGTGCGTGTCGGCCGACCTGCCCTTCGCGGCGGGCCGTTTCTGTGAGGCCGAGGGGATCGCCAACGTCACCACCGGCTCGACATTCCGCAGCGGCGACTTCCTCGACGACTACGGCGTCGGGATCGCCGGTGGCGCCCTTGCGGGCTTGTGCGCCCGGGCGGTAGTGGTCGTCGGCGCGGACGGCACTGTGCTGCACAGCCAGCTGGTGCCCGAGATCACCGACGAGCCCGACTACGACGCCGCCCTGGCCGCCCTGGGCTGACTCGCCGGGCCCCGGCGAGTCAGGGGCTCAGGACGCCGAGTCGAGGGCTTCGGCGCAGCGGGCCAGGGAGTAGTCGATGAACCCGCGGGCCCCGGAGTCGTCGTAGTGCTGGTTGTCGCCCATGGCGCCCGCGGTGTGGCGCACCCGCACGCCCTCGATGATGCAGGCCACCCGCCAGAACTGCAGCGCCACGTACCAGTCCAGCGACGAGAGGTCCCGGTCGGATCGCCGGCTGTAGCGCTCCAGAACATCCGCAGGGCTGCCGAAACCTTCGATGGTGGTGGGCATTTCGGCCAGCCGGCCCTTGCCCCTCTCCGTGTCGCCCCACCACGTCACCAGCCCGGCCACGTCGATCAGCACGTCGCCAAGGGTGCACAGCTCCCAGTCGAGCACCGCGGCCACCGACCCGTCGGCGGCCATGATGCAGTTGTCGAGGCGGTAGTCGCCGTGCACGATCCCCACCCCCTGCTGCTCGGGAATCGACGCCACCAGCCGGTCGTGCAGGGCCCGTACCAGGGGAAGGTCGCGGTCGGAGCCCTCGTCCACCTGGCGCTGCCAGCGTCGCAGTTGGCGGGCGCAGTAGCCCTCGCGGCGGCCGAGATCGCCCAACCCGACGTCGTCGGGGTCCAGGGAGTGAAGGTCGGCGAGGGTGTCGATGATCGAGCGGGCCATCACCGGTCGCACCGCCTCGTCCACCGTCATGGCGTCGGTCCGGTCGAACACCACTGAGCCCTCGACGTAGTCCATCACGTAGAAGTCGGCACCGTTGACCTCGGCATCGGTGCACAGCCCGAGAGCCGGCGGAACCGGCACCGGGGTGGGGGCCAGCGCTGAGATGACCCGGTGCTCGCGGCCCATGTCGTGGGCGCTGGCCAGCACGTGGCCGGTGGGCGGGCGCCGCAGCACCACCTTGCGGCCGGCGGCGTCGGTCACCACGAATGTCAGGTTGGAGGCGCCCCCGGCGATGGGCTCGAAGTCGAGCGGCTCGATCGTGCCCACCTCCGCCGCCAGCCAGGCAGTGACCGGCTCCGGATCGATTCCCTTCGGTGCTCGGGCCACGGCGCTAGCGTCGCCGGACCACCGGTCGATTGCAAGTGGCGGCGGGCCGGGCCGCGCCGTCACGTCGTTAACGGAGGAGATCGCCCATGAGAGTGGGGAACATCGGATTGGGAGGGGGTCCTCGGTGAGGGTCGGGTTCATCGGACTGGGAAACGTGGGGTCGAAGCTGGCCGGGAGCCTCCTGCGCAACGGCTTTGATCTGGCGGTGCGGGATCTGGACCGCTCGGCCGCGGCTGCGCTCGAGTCTGCGGGCGCGGGCTGGGCCGACAGTCCCGCGGAGATGGCCGCCACCGCGGAGGTGGTGATCACCTGCCTGCCCAGCCCCTCGGCCAGCGCGGCCGTGATGGAAGCCTCCGACGGCATCCTGGCTGGTCTGGCCGCCCGGTCGAACCGCGACGACGATGCTGAGCCGATCATCTGGGCCGAGATGAGCACTACCGACGAGGCCGAGGTTCGCCGCTTGGCTGCGCTCGTGGCCGCCGCGGGCGGCGCGGCGGTGGACTGCCCTGTGTCGGGTGGATGCCACCGGGCCGCCACCGGCAACATCTCGATCTTCGCGGGCTGCGACCGGGCGACGTTCGAGCGGGCGCTTCCGGTGCTCACCGCCATGGGACGCAACATCCTGCACGCCGGTCCCATCGGCTCGGCGTCGATTCTCAAGGTGGTCACCAACTACCTGGCCACCGCCAACCTGGTGTCGCTGTGCGAGGCGCTGGTCACCTCCAAGATGGCCGGCATCGACCTCAACACCGCCTACGAGGCGATCCGCATCTCGTCGGGCAATTCGTTCGTGCATGAGACCGAGAGCCAGGTCATCCTCAATGGCAGCCGCGACATCAACTTCACCATGGACTTGGTGCAGAAGGACCTGTCACTGTTCGCGGCGGTAGCCGAACGGGCCGGCGTGCCACTGGAGCTGTCACCGGTGCTGATCGACATCTTCGACGACGCTGTGGCCCGTTACGGGTCCCGGGAGTGGTCGCCCAATGTGGTCCGGCGCCTGGAGGAGGCCACGGGCGTGTCGGTGCTGGCCCCTGGTTTCCCGGCTGAGATGGTCGATGATGAGCCTGAGGTGCCGGGGCGCGAGGTGATCGTCTCTCGGAGCTAGCGGGTCCGTCCCGGCCGGCGGGTCCTGTCGTCGAGGCCGTCCGACCGACGGGGCTTCGCCCCATTGTCGGTCGGCCGTTCCTCGCCGCCACCCCCCGGCCTGGGCTGCCGGAATTGGCAGCGTCTTGCACGGGATGCGTGCGTTGTGCTGCCAGTTCGGGCTGACTTGTGGGCGGTTGGCGGAATTGGCAGCGGTGGGGGCCGGTTTGGGCGTTGTGGGCTGCCAATTCGACGGCTAGCCGAAGGCTCCGTCGGTGCGGAGGGCGGCGATCCCGGCCTCGTCCAGACCCAAGGCGTCCGCCATAACCTCGTCAGTGTGCTGGCCCACGGTGGGAGCCATGGAGGGATTGGCGGGCCTTTTGCCGTCTACGTAGACGGGTAGGGGGAGCTGCTCGCAGCCGACCTCGTCGGTGGGCAGGAAGCCGATGCGGGCCTGGAACTGGGGGTCGTCGCCGATGTTGGCCGGCGTGTTGAACGGGGCGATGGGGGTGTTGACCTCGTTGCTGAACGCGAGCCATTCGGTGCAGGTCTTGGTGGCGAAGATGGCCTTGAGTTCGTGTTGGAGCTCGGTGTTGCCCCGGGCGTGGTCGGCGTAGGTGGATCCGGGCCAGCGCTCGTACAGGTCCATGCGGTCCACGCCCTCGCAGAAGTTGCGCCAGAAGGCCTGCTCGGAGGCCATGAACAGCACATGCCCGTCGGCCGCGGCGTAGGCCTGGTAGCGCACGCCCTCCCACATCCCGGCCAGGCCGGCGGGTCGGCGCTCGTAGTCGTCTGACGGGTTGCCGGTCACCTCGTCGTCGGGGCGCAGGTAGGCCCGCTCGCTCTCGATGCGGTACCAGTCCATGTAGGCCGAGGCGTCGGACTGGGCCACCTCGATCTCGCAGCCCTCGCCGGTGTCGCGGGCCTTGATCACCGCGGCCAGCACGGCCAGTGCGGCCAGCATGGGGCCGACGTTGATGCCGACGTTGGGCATGTCGGGCGGGATGCGGGTGAAGCCCTCGTCGTCGACGACGGGCTGCACGATCCCGGACCAGGTGTCGTAGGCGATGCCGTGGCTGGGCATGTCCTTGTAGGGGCCGGTGGCGCCGTAGCCCGACAGGGTGGCGAACACCAGGCGGGGGTTGGCTGCGCTGAGAACGTCGTAGCCGAGGCCGAGGCGGGCCAGGGTCCCCGGCCGCATGGCCTCCACCACCACGTCGGCGGTGGCAGCCAGGTCGATGTAGGTCTGCCGTCCGGCCTCGTTCTTGAGGTCGAGGGTGATGCTGCGCTTGCCCCGGTGCGTGTGCAGGTGCAGCAGCGACACGCCCTCCACGATCGGCCAGGTCATCTGGCGGATGTAGTCGCCGGCGGGGGACTCGACCTTGATCACGTCCGAGCCAAGGTCGGCCAGGAAGGTTCCGAGGTGTCCGGGCCCGAGCAGGCTCGACTCGATCACCCGCACCCCGGCCAGCAGCCCCGGAATCTTCTCGCCAGTCACGGCGGCCAGTGTAAGGACGGCGGCTCGCCCCGCCCGGTCAGCGGCGCGGAAGTACGATCCGGGCCGTGCCCGCCGATCCCGCCGCACCCGCCGCGAGCCGCCGCGGCGGGCGCAGTTCGCGAATGGCCAAGCGGATGGCGCCGGTGGGAGCCGGGTCCGGAGTTTCTCCCGTCCCACGGCGCCTCATTCCGACCTACGAGCTGCTCGGCGAGGCTGATCTCTGCCGGCTGGAGGTCCACGCCGATTGGATCCTCGAAGAGATCGGGGTGGAGTTCCGGGGTGACGAGGAGGCGCTGGAACTGTTCCGATCGGCCGGAGCCACGGTTGACGGCGTCCGGGTCCGGTTCGAGCCCGGTCTGGCCCGCGAGCTTTGCGCCACTGCGCCGGCCCGGTTCGACATGCACGGCCGCGACGGTCGGGCAGTGCCGATCGGTGGCGATCATCTGGTGCTGCTGCCGGCCTACGGCCCGCCGTTCGTGACCGACCTCGACCGGGGCCGTCGCTACGCCACCCTCGAAGACTTCGAGAATTTCGTCAAGCTCTCCTACAGCAGCCCCTGGTTGCACCACTCGGGCGGGACGGTGTGCGAGCCGGTGGACGTGCCCGTCAACAAGCGGCATCTCGACATGACCTATGCCCATCTCCGTTGGTCGACCAAGCCGTTCATGGGATCGGTGACCGCGCCGGACCGGGCCGAGGACTCCATCGAAATGGCCAGGATCGTCTTCGGGGCCGACTTCCTGGAGGACCACTGCGTGGTCCAGGGAAACATCAACGTCAACTCGCCCCTGGTCTGGGATGACACCATGTCGGGGGCCCTGAAGGCGTACGCCCGGGCCAATCAGGGCTGCGTGATCTCTCCGTTCATCATCGGTGGGGCCATGGGGCCGGTAACCCAGCCCGCGCTGATCGCCCAAGCTTTGGCCGAGGCCATGACCGGTATTGCCCTCAGCCAGCTGGTCCGCCCGGGCTCCCCGATGGTGTTCGGCAACTTCCTCACCACCATGGACCTCAAGTCCGGGGCCCCCACCTTCGGCACGCCCGAATCGGTGCTGGCCACCTACGCCATCGGACAGCTGGCCCGCCGGCTCGGGCTTCCGCTGCGCTGTGGCGCCCACTACACCGCGTCCAAGACCGCCGACGCCCAGGCCATGCAGGAATCGGCCGACTCGATGTCGGCGGGGATCCTGGCTGGGACCAACTACGTGATCCACGCGGCCGGCTGGCTCGAGGGCGGACTCACCATGGGGTACGAGAAGTTCGCAATGGATCTCGACCGCTGCGGGATGATCCACCGTCTGCTGGCCGGGCTGGTCCTGGACGAGCAGCAGCTCGCGGCCGCCGCCTACCGCCAGGCCGGGCCGGGCCAGGCCTACCTGGGCACCGACCACACGATGGCCCACTTCGAGACAGCCAACTACGAGTCGGCGCTGGCCGATACTGGGTCGTACGAGCAGTGGACCGACGGCGGGAGCCTCGACGCCCAGCAGCGGGCCAATGCAGTGTGGAAGCAGATGCTGGCCGACTACCGATCGCCGCCGCTGGACGAGTCGGTCGACCGGCAGTTGAGAGCCTTCATGGAGGAACGCAGGGAATCGATGCCCGATTCCTGGTACTGATCCGCCGCCTGGCCTACCCTCGTCGCGTCGACGACCGAAGGGAGTCCGATTATGGCTGAGCCGCTGTCGAGGACTTCAGCTCTGGCGAGCCGCCACACCGCCCTCGGGTCCGGACTCGAGGACTGGAACGGGATGGGAACAGCGTGGGAGTACAACACTGATCCCTGCGACGAGCATGACGCCATCCGGGAGGCCGCCGGCATGTTCGACATGTCGCCCTTGAAGAAGATCCAGGTGCGGGGTGCCGATGCGGCCGCGGCGGTCGATCACCTCCATTCCCGCAACCTGGCCCGCCTGGGCCCCGGCCAGTCCGCCTACGGCGCGGTGCTGACCGACGACGGGAAGGTCGCTGATGATGCCATCGCCTTCAACAACGGCGACGACGGCTGGCTGGTGGTGCACGGCTCCGGCGCGTCCATGGAGCTTCTGGCCGATTCTGCCGAGGGGCTCGGCGTAGACATCGCGCTGGACGACGACCTTCACATCGTGTCGCTTCAGGGACCTGCGTCGTTGTCGCTCCTCAATGGCCACGCCTCGGCCGATCTCTCGTCGCTGGCCTACTTTCACCACCTGAGAACCGAACTGTTCGGGCGCGATGTGCTGGTGTCGCGCACCGGATACTCGGGGGAGCGCGGGTATGAGGTCTTCGCGACCGCAGATGACGTGGGCGTCGTCTGGGACGAGATCCTGGCCGCGGGGGAGGCCGGCGGGGTGATGGCCGCGTCCTTCACCGCGCTGGACAAGGTGCGGGTGGAGGCTGCCCTGCTGTTCTACGGCTACGACATGACCGACGACCACTTCCCGTCGGAGGTGGGCCTGGGCTGGGCTCTGAGCCGTTCGGGAGCCGAATACCGGGGCAAGCAAGCGGCCCTGGCGGCGATAGGTAGCGAGAGGTTCGTGTTCGCGGGCGTGTCGATCGATCACATCGACATGGTCGCCGGGGGCGAGACCCTACGGCTTGACGGCCGCGATGCCGGGACGGTCAACAGCCCGGCTTGGTCACATCGCATGGGCAAATCGTTGGCTCTCGTTCATCTCGCGCCTGATGCCGCCGAGGTCGGAACGGTCTTGGAGGTCGTCGGGGAGGACGCCTCCTATCGCGGAACGGTTGAGCGGATCCCCTTCTACGACCCGGAGAAGTCGCGCACCCACGCGGCCTGAGCTTGCAGGCTGCTGAGGCGGTTCAGGGGTCGATCAGGACGCCTGGGTTGAGGATGCCGTTGGGGTCTAGGCGCTGCTTGACGGCTCGGACGGACTCGGCGAACAGTTCGGGGCGTTGGCGGTCGTAGCCGCCGGGCCGGTGCATGCGGCCCACCGCGTGATGGTGGGTGACGGTGCCGCCCGCGTCCACGACCGCCTGGTTGGCTGCGTCCTTGATGTTCTGCCACTGGGCGAGCTCGCTGCCCTGGGCGCCCATGCCCGACCACGTGTAGTAGGGGGCGGGACCGTCGGTGTAGACGTGGGTGAACCGGCACGACAGCGAGTGATGCGGTCCGAACGTGTCGGTGAGGGCGGCGCCCACCCGGGTGCGGATCTCGGCATCGAAGTCGGGCCAGCGGTCCCAGGTGATGGCCGTCTCGAACGTGTCGTTGATCAGGCCCAGCGAGGTCTCCACGCCGTTGCCCACGCCGATGAAGGCGTTGCGCCATGCACCGACCGCGCCGCCACGGCCGGTGGGCTTGCCGGTGCCGTCGTCGACGCGGATGTCGTCGTCGGCGATGTGGCCGTCGCTGTCTCGGGCGATCTCGACCGCGGCGGCGATGTTGTGGCGCTGGTTGAGCTCGGCCGACTCGAACGACACGATCACCAGCGCTTGCTCGCCGTCGAGCCCGGCGGCCCGGCGGGCTTCGGCGGGGTCGAGGATGCGCAGGTTGGCCGGCCACAGCTTGGCCTGCACGAGGTGGCGCACCGCCTCGCAGCCTGCCTGCCACGACCCGAAGGTGACTCCGGCGGTGGCCCGGAAGGTCGGCCGGCGCTGGATCCGCATCCAGGCCTCGGTGATGATGCCGTAGAGGCCTTCGGAGCCGATCACCATGCGGTCGGGGCTGGGACCCGCGCCCGATCCGGGCAGCCGTCGCGACTCCCACCAGCCGGCGGGGGTGATCATGCGCACCGACTCGACGAAGTCGTCGATGTGGGTGTGGTTGGTGGCGTAGTGGCCGCCGGAGCGGGTGGCGATCCAGCCGCCGAGGGTGGAGAACCGGAACGACTGGGGGAAGTGCCTCAGGGTGTGGCCGCTGGGCCGGAGCTGGTCCTCGAGGTGCGGCCCGAACACGCCGGCCTGGATGCGGGCTGCCCGGGACACGTCGTCGATCTCCAGCACCCGGTCGAGCCGGTCGAGAGAGATCACCACGGTGGGGCCCAGGTCGTCGAGGGGGGTGACGCCCCACACCACCGACGATCCACCGCCGTAGGGGACGGTCACGTAGCCGTTGGCGTCGCACCAGTCGAGGGTGGCCTCCACCTCTTGTTCATTGCTGGGGTGGGCCACCACGTCGGGCGGATTGGGAAAGTCGAGGTTGAAGGCCCGCACCCGCTCGGTGAAGTGGGCGCCGTAGGCGTACCGGGCCCGGTCATAGGTCGTGGTCGAGCACCAGCCCGCCACCGAGTCCGGCACCGCGATGCGGGGAGCCCGCAGTTCGGCGTCGTCCAGCGAGGGCACCGGCTTGGCCGTGATCTCGGTGCCGTAGCGCTTCGACAGCTTGGCCGCCAGCGCGGCCCGGTCGGCGTCGGACGGCTCCTCCGACTCCAGGCACCACGCCCAGAACGACTTGCGATCAGCCAACAGATCTCCTCCGTCGTCGTGTTCTGCTCCCAGCAGCAGGACTGGTGCCCGCACCGTAGCCGCGAGCGCTATCGAGTCCCATGGCCTGGTTCGGGCCTCAGCTGGATCCGAACATTGACGGCCAGGATCAGGGCCGCGCCCACCAGGAACAGGTCGAATCTCGGGAGGGTGATGCCGAGCGCCATCAGCGCCAGGAGGGAGGCTGCCGGCCCGAGGCACAGCAGGGAGTTGACTGCCGCGTCCTCTGATCTGATGTTGCCGACTCGCAGCAACATTCCGGCCACCGAGACCGCAGCCCCGATCACCAGCGCGCCGAGAACGGCTGCCGGTGTCAGCGACCCTTGAACCTGCGGCGCGAGCAGTCCGATCAGGACATTGGCGGGAAGAGCAAGGAGCCGAGACAGCACGTAACCCAACAGGGTCAGCCAGACAAGCAACCGGCGATCAGGATCTCCTCGCTGTTCGATGGGCCGCGTCTCGAGACTCCCGTCCTTGCCGGACGGCTGGGTTCCTCCGGCGGGCACCAGCGCGTAGTAGAGGACCTTCCCGTAGGCGAGATTGCTGAGGACGCTCAACGCAGCCAGCAGCGAGGCCACGACGGCAATGACCATCCCGGCCGCCACCTTGTAGGACACCAAGTCCACGACTGAGCGGATCTGTCCTCCGGCCTGGCTGCCCAGCATCAGGGCCAGGCCCGATCCGGCCAGCGCGGTGAGGACCATGCCCTCCTTCGAGATGGCGCGGCGGGCGTGCCCGATCGACGCCAAGCCACCGCGGAACAGCCGGTCGCTGTCCTCATGGCGGGCCAGGGCGTACACCAGGAACACGGGCCAGAGTTCGAAGATGGTGGTCGCGACGGCGGTCTCGAGAATCGTGGCCGACCAGGCCAGAAAGCCGTAGTGCAGACTCGAGATCAGCGCCCAGACGATGGGCATCCTGGCCCAACCGAGAACATCGTTGGGGCCTGACTCCTTCAGCACTACGGCCCGGTTGTTCCCGGTGGGTTCGCTCGTCCGCCGAAAGTAGGTGAAGTGAACTCGGGGCCGCCTGAGGTCTCGACGCTGAGGGGTGCTCAGGTGTCGGTTGACGTAGCTGCCTTTCGACCACACAAGAAACAGACCAGGTATCGACACCTGCATGATCGTGATCATGCAGTTGAAATAGAAGGGATTGGTGTCTGACGCGGCGAGGTGAAGGATGGGCGGAACCGACGCGTACAGGAACGTGGCTGCGAGCACCAAGCGGACCGCGCGGCCGCGATGGCTCATCGTCGGAGCAGACGTCGGGCAGGCCCGTCTCGCACTCCGGCGAGCCTAGCTATGGCACTTGAAGCGGGTCCCACACGCCGGAGTTGCGCCGTAGCGCCGGCAGGCTCAGGCGAGGGCGTCGGCGTGGGCTTGCAGCAGCGGGACGACCAGGTCGGGGTGCGTGCGTCCCATGCCGCACTCGGCGGCGACGCCAAAATGAGGGAGGTGGCGGCGGGCGGCCGCCATCCGTCGCTTGGCGCCGGCACCGCCGTCCTCGTGGTGCACCAGCCCGAGGTACACGTGACTGCCGCCGATGCGGAGGCCGCGCAGCGGAGCGAAGTAGGCGTCGTCGTCACGGTCGATCGGGACCGGCATGTGGACGAAGTCGATGCGGCGTCCCGAGTTGCCGACCACGAAGTTGGCGAGGGCCACGCACCGGGCGAGATCGGCCGGCTCGATGAAGTGCTCGTCGTGCATGCTCCCGTAGCAGAAGTGGTAGCCGACGACGACGTCGTCGGGGATCGGAATGCTGATCGCCGGCGTCTGCAGCGCGATCCGCCCCATCGGATCGCCGGCGGGCGCCCAGTCGAACAGATCGTTGAAGACGACGGTCTCCCAGCACGCATCCCATTGGATTGTGAGATCCTCGTGCGGCATCGCCTGGCACAGCCGCCGGACCTCCTCGGCCATCGCCAGCGTGTAGGCCGTGTTCACCCGATCGGCGTCGTCGGGGTCGTGGAACCACCACGACACTGCGCTTTGCGGGGCCGGCAGCGAGACCTGGAAGCGGACGTCGTCGGGGATCCGGCCGGCTGAGCGCAGTTCACGGAAAGTATTGTAGGACTCGACCGCGGCCTCGACGTAGCCGAGCCGGTCGAAGCGGGGCATGGCGACGTCGTCGCGCACCCGGAACAGCCAAGCGTCCTCTTCGAGGTCGCCCGGCCGCCACGCCTCGGGATCGTCAGCGAACGACGCTGGCTGCGAGACGGTCTCGAGCCCGGGGTTGGGGTGGAAGACGTGGACAGCCTGGAACGTGGTCCAGTCGAGGCGGTCTCCGGTCTCGCCGTCCGGGATGGCGGCCAGGTGGGAGCCCAGATGCTCGGCGCAGAGCTCCATCACCTCGGCCGCGGTGTCGCGGGGAACGCTGCCGACGAGGTGGGCGTGGCCGACCACCCGGCGGGCGGCGTGCTTGGGCCGCCCGGGCGCACCGAGCGCATCGGGCGCGGGGCGGTCCTGGCGGAAGACCTTCCCGAGCGGGGCGTAGGCCTTGCCGAGCCGGCCGAGCGGGTCGAGGCGCTCGGGTTCGAGCCTGCCTGTGTCGCCCATCAGCCCGGGTGCGAAGTGGAACCGCACGACCTCCCCGACCACCATCAGGCTGTCACCGAGGGGCCGGGCGTCGCGCACGACGCACTCGAGTGAGGCCGGCGACTCGCCGACCAGCGGGGGCTCGACGTCCACCGCCGCCACGGGGGTCAGAGCGGCGAGGGCGAACTCGTCGACCGACCCGTCGACCGCGGAGGCGGTCGTCTCCATCGGCCCGGCCAGGGCGACGCTCACCGTGTTCACCACGAACTCGCCGGTGGAGCGGATGTTCGCGGCAGTGTCGCCGGTGAGGTCGGCGCTGAACATCACCAGCGGCGGCGAACTGCTCACGCCGTTGAAGTACGAGTGCGGTGCGAGGTTGCGTGTTCCGTCGGGAGAGACGGTCGACACCCATGCGATGGGGCGTGGGACGATGATCGACGTCAAGAGCCGGTAGGCGTCGTCGCCGGCCAACTTGGCGCTGGCGACGGTTTCCTTGCCGGGCATCAGTGGAATCTCGATCCGTCGGCGCGGGTCACTTGTGGAGCGACTCCATCGCGTCGGCGTCGCCGGCCTGGAATGCCATCATCCGGTTATAGGCGTAGGTGGGTGCGTCCTGCACCGTGTACATCAGGACGTCGCGGTCGCCGCTGTTCCAGTGCTCGTGGTACGAGTACGACGGGCACGAGAACGAATCGCCCTCCTCCCAGTCGATGCGGTACTCGTCGATCGTGGAGTACCCCGACCCGCTGATGATGTAGTACATCGACCCGGGCGTGTGCCGGTGCATGTCGATCCGCTCTCCGGGTTTGAGCAGATGGATGGTGACCCACATGGTGGGGATGGTCGAGTTGTTGGGCCCGTCGGTCGACCGAAGCGACAGGTAGCGGGTGTTGCCGTCCCACTGGGGATCGTCGGCCATCTCCTCAAGGCGGGCCCGGATCTCTCGCATCGACCAATGCGCGGGACGCATCGCCGGCGGGATGGATCCCGCGAAGTACGCGTGATGGTCCTGGAGTTCGGCCGCGGATGGGTCGACGGCGTGGAACTCGGTCGGGGTGGTGCTGTTGCGTTGGAGTGGCTTGGTCATGGGCGCTCCTTCTCGCTCGGGCGGACGGGGTGGCCGGAGGCCGGGTGGCGAAGTGGTGGAGGTACCCGTCGACGACCCCCGTGAGTAGGTCGACGAGGCCGCGCCGCCCGTCGAACGGAAGTTAGCCCCAATCGGGCCTACCGACTCGACCTCGCACGGCTCTCGCCGCCGAATCGGAGGCGCCAGCAAGCATCCGCGGTACACCGGATATCGGCGGGGTATTGGGGTGGAGCTAAGGGGAATTGAACCCCTGACCTCTTCCATGCCATGGAAGCGCTCTACCAACTGAGCTATAGCCCCAAGGGTGCCGACAGGATACCGGAATCGGGGGGATTAGTGTTCACGTCGTGACCATTGACCAGCACTCGTCCCGGCCGCCCGTGGGGGCCCGAGCAGCCGGTCCCTTGTCGCCCGAGGAGATCGACTCGTACTGGGCGGACGGGTACTTGTTCGTCGAGCACGCCATCACTCCTGAACAGCTCGAGAGCCTCGTCGCCGACTTCGATGCCTGGGTCGAGGAGAGCCGCGGGCACGACGAGCCCTACGGCGACACTCTCGCCGGGCGCCCGCGATTCGATCTGGCGCCCGAGCACACCGCCGAGGCGCCACGGCTCCGCCGGGTTGCTTCGCCGCTGGAGGTCTCGGACAACTACCTGGCGGTGATGCGGGACAACCGGGCCCTCGATGCCGTCGCCCAGTTGATCGGGCCGAACGTCGAGTTCAACAACTCGAAGATCAACGCCAAGCAACCCGGGGCGTCCACTGACGTCAAGTACCACCAGGACTTCTTGTTCCAGCCCCACAGCAACGAGGACCTCATCGCCGTGTTGTTCTTCCTCGACGACGTGACCCTCGAGAACGGTCCGTTGAACGTGGTGCCGGGCACGCATCGCCGCGAACTGTTCGACCATTGGCACGATGGGGTGTTCACCGGTGCGGTCAGCCCGCAGGTCGTCGCCGACCATGTCGCCGACGCAGTACCGATCTACGGCCCGGCCGGCTCGGCCTGCTTGATGCACACCCGGCTGTTGCACGGGTCAGCGCCGAATACATCGGACCGTCCGCGGACCCTGTTCATCAGCGAGTACCGGGCTGAGGATTCCAAGCCGCTGCAGGTCAGCCATCTCCCGAGCATCTACGACGGCGAAGTGGTGCGGGGCGAGCGAACCAACCGCGTGCGGTGCTCGACCTACGAGATGGAGTTCCCCGAGGTGCCGACGGGTGCATCCTTCTTCTCGCAGCAGGCCAAGGCCGGCGCGGCGCAGTGACTTCCGGCGCTGGCCCCCAACGAGGATTCCCCGTCGAAGAGTTCGCTGATCGCACCCGACGATGCCAGGCCCGGATGGCCGAGCGCGACATCGCGGCCATCCTCGTCACCACCGAGCCGGAGGTCCGGTACTTCACCGGGTTTCACACTCCGTTCTGGCAGAGCCCGACCCGTCCCTGGTTCACTGTCGTGCCGGCTGCCGGCAAGCCCGTGGCGATCATCCCGAGCATCGGTCGGGCATCGATGGCCGGGACATGGATCGACGACATCCGGACCTGGTCGTCGCCCCGGCCCGACGACGACGGTGTGACGCTGCTGGTCGATTGCCTGCGGGAGTTCTCCGCCGGCGGCCGGATCGGCATGCCGACGGGTCCCGAGACGCATGTGCGGATGCCGCTTCGTGATCTCGACCGGATGCGGGCAGAGGTCGGTGGTTTCATCGATGTCACCGACATCGTGAGTGGTCTGCGGATGGTCAAGAGCGAGTTGGAGATCGACAAGCATCGGTTCATCTGCGGCGTGGTGTCCGACGCATTCGACGAGATCCCGAACCTGTTGTCCACCGGCATGACCGAACGGCAGGCGTTCGCGGCGTTCCGGGCCGAGATCGTCCGGCAGGGCGCCGACGACGTCCCCTATCTGGTGGGAGCGACCGGTCCGGGCGGGATCGAGGACATCATCCGGCAGCCGACCGATCGGGAGATCGTCAACGGCGACATGTTGATCTTCGACACCGGCTCGACCTACGACGGGTACTTCAGCGACTTCGACCGCAACTTCGCCTTCACCAGCGCCACACCAGCCGCCAGGGACGCCTACCGGGCGGTGTGGGAGGCGACCGAGGCCGGCATCGCCGCGGCCCGGCCCGGTGCGACCACAACCGACGTCTTCACCGCCATGAACGGGGTGCTGCAACAGGCCGGGTCTCTGGGGAACGACGTCGGACGGATGGGGCATGGTCTGGGTATGCAGGTCACCGAATGGCCCTCGCACACGGCGTCCGACGACACTCCGATCGTGGAGAACATGGTGCTCACGGTCGAACCGGGTCTGCTGTGGGCGCCCGGCAAGGCGATGGTCCACGAAGAGAACATCGTCGTGCGGGCGGGTGGCGCCGAGTTGCTCAGCCGGCGGGCCGCTCCCGACCTTCCCATCATCTGATGACCGTTCCCGACCTGGTGCCGCTGCCGTTCGACACCGACGACGGCTTCGGTTCCCGGGCCCGCATCGGTCTGATCGTGCTCGAGAGCGACCAGACGATCGAGGCCGAGGCCCGCATGCTGGACCTCCCCGATGTGGACTTCTACCACTCGCGTATCCCC
Organism: Acidimicrobiales bacterium; assembly: GCA_965117015.1. Taxonomy (GTDB): domain Bacteria; phylum Actinomycetota; class Acidimicrobiia; order Acidimicrobiales; family Aldehydirespiratoraceae; genus Aldehydirespirator. The sequence continues at coordinate 3,286,357 of OZ220747.1, read as the reverse complement.
AACTCGATGGAGGTCACGTCGGAGACTCTGACCGACATGGAGCAGCGGCTTCCGGCGGCGGCCGCCCTGTTGCCCAGTGAGTTCGATTTCGACGTGATCGGCTACGGCTGCACATCGGCGGCGACACTCATCAGCGCCGACCGCGTGACCGCCGCCATCCAGAGCGAGCACCCTGGGGTGGCCTGCACCAACCCGATCACCGCCGCCGTCGCCGCGCTCCGTGCTCTCGACGCCTCCCGAGTCGCCGTTGTCACCCCCTACACCGCTGAGGTCACCGCACCGATCGCTCGGCGTCTCGCCGACGCAGGCCTCTCCGTGACCGCGCTGGGGTCCTTCCTCGAGCCGAACGATTTCACCGTGGCGCGCATCTCCCCGCAGTCGATCGCGGCTGGCGTGCGGACGGTGGCCCGCGGCGCGGACTGCGACGCCGTTTTCGTGTCGTGCACCAGCCTGCGGCTCCTGGCCGCCGTCGAGGAGCTCGAATCAGAGGTTGGTGTGCCGGTCCTATCGAGCAACACGGCCCTGTTCTGGCACCTCCTCCGCCTGGCCGGCATTGCCGACGGAATCGATGGGTTGGGCCGGCTCTTCACTCGCCAGCTCACGGCTGGCTGAGCCCGGAACTTCTGGGAGCCCCCGGCGACTTCGTGGTGCCGGTGGCCCTCAGGCGGCCTTGATCTCCTCGATGATGGGGCCCCAGCGGTCCTTGTCCCGCACGCCGGCGTAGAACTGGAGCCGGTCGAGGGTGCCGCCGAAGCGCTCGGCGATGCGCCCCGGCACCTCGTGGGGCTCGGCCACGATGGCGAAGGCGTCGAGCATGTCGTCGTCGATCACGTTGCCCATCTCGACCCACTGGCCCCGCTTCGACAGGCGGTTGAGCTCGGTCTGGGCGTCACCCCAGCCGTGATGCTCCAGCACGCCCCGGTAGGCGGGCGTCGACCCGTAGAAGGCGATCTGCTGGCGGGTCCGGGCCGCCTGGGCGGCGATCTCCTCCTCGCGGAATCCCGACACCACGAACACCGGCATCGAGAGCTGGAAGTCGGAGCGGTCCCGCCCCGCCTCGGCCAGCCCGGCGTGCACGTTGGGCATCATCACGTCCCGCAGGTACTCGGCGGTCTGGAAGGCGTGGCACACCAGCCCGTCGGCGGCGCGGCCCGCCACGCGGGTCATCAGCGGCCCCACAGCCGAGATCAGGATGGGCGGGGGCGCCACGTCGATGGGGCCCGGGCTGAACATCGGCGTCATGAGGGTGTGGCGGTAGAACTCGCCCCGGAAGTTGAGGCGCTCGCCGGTCTGCCAGGCCTCCCAGATGGCTCGGATGGCACCGATCATCTCCTCCATGCGGGCCGCGGGCCGCGACCAGGGCATCGAGAAGCGCTTGGTGATGTGGGCCTGGATCTGGCTGCCCAGCCCGAGCAGAAACCGTCCCTGCGACAGTGCTTGGAGGTCCCAGGCGGTGTGGGCCAGCACCATCGGGTTGCGGGCGAAGCCGACCGCGATGGCGGTCATAAGCTCGATCCGCTCGGTGTGCTGAGCGGCCAGCGCGAGGGGCAGGAAGGGGTCGTGGCTGGTCTCGGCCGACAGCAGCCCGCTGTAGCCGCCCTGCTCCATCATGCGGGCCCGGTCGCCGATCCCGGCGAGCTCTTGGCTGCTGGCCGCCTCGGGGAGGCCGATCCAGGCGTCGATCTTCATGGTTGCCTCCCGGTGGGGGCGGCCGGATTGGCGGCGGGCTGAATCCGGCGCGGCGGCCGATACGTTGCGATGACGATGGCCGACATTACCGACGCCACGTTCCAGGCCCAAGTGGTGGACCGGTCCCGGACCGTCCCGGTGATCGTGGACCTGTGGGCATCCTGGTGCGAGCCGTGCCGGCAGCTGACCCCCCTGCTCGAGAAGGTGGTGGTCGAGACCAACGGCGCGGTCGAGCTGGCCAAGGTGGACGTCGAGAAGAACCCGGGCGTGGCCCAGGCGTTCCGGGTCCAGTCGATCCCGGCCGTTTACGCCATGGTGGACGGCCAGGTCGCCGACGGCTTCCTGGGGGCCCAGGACGAGGCCGCGGTGCGCGAGTTCGTGCAGCGACTGCTGCCCACACCGGAGATGACCGAGATCGAGGGACTGATAGCGGCGGGCGACGAGGTCTCCCTGAGAGCGGCTCTCGAGATCGAGTCGGACAACGCGGCCGCGGTGACCGCTCTGGCCGCGCTCCTTATCGACGACGGCCGCGCCGCCGAAGCGGTCGGGCTGCTGGAACGGGTCCCGGAGACGCCGGAGACCCGGCGCTTGATCGCCCTCGCCCGGGTGCAGGACTCGGGTGACGCTCCGGCCGGCGGCGCACCGGAGATTGAGGCCGAGCTGGCCGATCTGCTGGCCACTGTCAAGGCTGACGAGGACGCCCGCCAGCGTTTCGTCGACCTGCTGGAGGTGCTCGGACCCGACGACCCCCGCACCTCGGCCTGGCGCAAGAGGCTCTCGACCGCACTGTTCTGAACTTCAATGGGTTAACCACATCAGGGGTGGCTAAGCCATTGAAGTTCCGGCCGCATGGCCGGACGCTACGAGTCGCTCTGTGCTGGTCTGAATTGAGGAGCGCTATTCTCACTGGCGGCTAGCCGGCCGCCTCTCTCCGTGTCGGCCTGATTGCAGGCGACGCGGAGGACACGCAATGGGCACGCCACCCGCCGGCGACCGCGGTCGCCGTCTTGCCGTGCCGTCTCCGGGGGCTCTGGCCGACCGTCTGGGCGTGTCCCCGGTGACGGTGGTCCTCGGCGTGCTCGCGGTGGCCGCGGCCGCGGCGGGAGGCTGGTGGGCGCTTCGCACACCCGCCGGCCCTGACCCGGCCGAGCTCCTTCCCATGGCCGGTTCCGTGGAGATTCCCGTGCCGGCTCCATTGTCGGTGCCGGACCCGGGGCGGATCGTGGTCGACGTGGTCGGGGCGGTAGCGCGGCCGGGCCTGCACGAGCTCCCCGCGGCCAGCCGGATCGCCGACGCGGTGGCCGCGGCTGGCGGGTTGACGCCCGAAGCGGACCGGATGCGGCTCAACCTGGCCGAGCCGCTGAGCGACGGAGCGCGCCTCTGGGTGCCGGAAGTCGGGGAGTCGGCGGGACCCGAAGTCGTCTCGGTCACCGCGGGCGCGGGCAATGGCGGCCGGGCCGGAGCGGCTGGCGGGCGGGCGGGCGCACCACTGAACGTCAACACTGCGGACGCGGCCGCGCTGGAGGAGCTTCCGGGCATCGGTCCGGCACTGGCCGCGGCCATTGTCGAGCACCGCCGGCAGTCGGGTCCGTTCACCACGGTTGACGAGTTGGTTGAGGTCTCCGGCATCGGTCCGGCCAAGCTCGAGCAGATCCGCCCGCTGGCAACGACGGGCGGACCATGAGAGCGCGGCGGGCAGCTTCGGGCGGCGGGTCGGCGATGCCCTATGCGGCCGCGGCCGGCGCCGTGACGGGAGCGTGGCTGCTGGTCGGCGTACCGCTTGCGGTGGTCCTGGTGCTAGTCGCGGCTTGCCTGTGGAGGCCTAGTCCCCTTCTCGTGCTGGTCGCCGTTGCGGCTTTGGCCGGGTTCTTCGGATCAAGGGCGGTGGACGGTCTCGCCGATGCGCCCTCGGGACCCGTCGAGGGCTGGGTCAGGCTGCTGGACGATCCCCGTCCGTTGGGCACGCACGGGATCCGGGTCACGGTCCGCCACGGCCAGGCCAGGCTGGAGGCCAGGGCCTACGGAGCGGTGGCCGCCCGGCTCGATGATCTGCTGGCCGGAGAGCGGGTGCACATCTCCGGAACGGCTCGACCCGCCGAGAGCGACTGGCACCGCTGGCGCCATGTCGCCGCCACACTGAACGTCGACGCCGTCGGCGACCGGGCCGAGGCCGCGCCGCTGGTGGCGTTCACGAACCGCGTGAGACGGCTGCTGGAGTCGGGCGCCCGCAGCCTGCCCGACGACAGCCGGGCCATGTTCTCGGGGATGGTGTACGGCGACGACCGCAACCAGTCGGCCCGCCTGTACGACGACTTCCGGGCCGCTGGCCTGGGCCATCTGCTGGTGGTGTCGGGACAGAACGTCGCCTTCGTGCTGGCGCTGGCCTCGCCGCTGGTGACCCGGGCCCGTCCGGGTGTCCGGCTGATGGTTCTGCTGGCGCTGCTGGGCGTGTTCGCGGTGCTGACCCGCTTCGAGCCGTCGGTGCTGCGGGCAGTGACCATGGCCGGGGTGGCCGTGGTGAGCGCCGCACTGGGACGTCCCGAGACGGGACGCCGCACCCTGGCCTGGGCCGTGGCCGCCGTGGTGGTCGCCGATCCGTTCCTGGTGCGGGTCCTCGCTTTCCAGCTGTCGGTCTGCGCCACCTGCGGGCTGCTCTGGATCACGCCCACGCTGACCGAGATGCTGCCCGGCCCCCGCCCGCTGCGACTGGCCGCGGCCACCACCGCCGGTGCCCAACTGGCGGTGATGCCGCTGCTGGTGGCCGTGTTTGGCGCCGTTCCCGTGGCGTCGCTGCCCGCCAACGTGATCGCCGGGCCCGCGACGGCGCCGGTGATGATGTGGGGCCTCACCGGCGGGCTGGGCGCCGGTCTGGCTGGCGAGCCGGTCGCCTGGCTGATCCACCGGCCTACTGCCGTGCTGCTGTGGTGGGTGCGAAGCGTCGCCGCGGCCGCCTCGGCCGCGCCCCCCGCGATGCTCGGTGCCGGCGGCGCTGCTGTGGTGGGGGCCGGGGTGGCTCTGGTGCTGGTGTCCCGCCGGCCGGCCGGAGCGCGGGAGCCGGGTGTGGCGAGGCCACGCACCCCGGAGTGGCCTTTACTGCCGTCCCGCCGGCTGGCCGGTGCGCGGGAGTCGGGCGCAGCGGGGCGGGAGCCGGCGCTCGCCGCCTTGGCCCGCCGCCTGCCGGACGGAGCCCGGGCATTGGCAGTGTTGGGCGGGACGGTAGTGGCCGCCGCCATGGCGGTCAGCGTGCTGGCGGCGGCGTCGCCTCCTCCCGGCTGGTCGGAGGCCGGGGGTGCCCGGTTGTTCCGGCACGAATCCGCGGTGGTGGTGGTCCTCGACGAGCAGGCCCGACCCCGGGATCTGCTTCAGTCGTTGCGGCTCGCGGGCGTGCGGCGGGTCGACCTTGTGGTGGCGTCTGACGGCGGCGCGTCCGACGCCCACGCCGTGCTGGCGCTCAAGGACCGCTACCGGACGGCCGCGGTGGTCGCCCCGCCCATGCACCGCGTTCCGGGAGCGCGCACCGTGCGGTCTGGCGACATTGTGCGGGTCGGCACCGTCGAGGTCGAGATCGTGTCCGACGCTCCCGGACTGGTTGTCGAGATCACCCGCGGCGACACGGCGAGTCGCCGTATCATCCGGCCACTATGAGCGTCCAACTCGTCACCGGCGACGACTCCGTGCTGGTGGCCGAGGCGGTGGCGAGGATCGTCAAGGAGACGCTGGGCGACGAGGATCGCAGCCTGGCCCTGGAACAGCTCGACGAGGCCAGCCTCCGTGACCCCGATGGCGGGTGGCACCTCGCCCCGCTGGTGGATGCGGCCCAGACGCAGCCCTTCCTGACCTCGCGCCGGGTGGTGGTAGGACGCCACTTGACCCGGTTCGCCCGCTCCGGCGACTGCGACGCGCTGGTGCGACTGCTCGAGACGCTGCCCGCCACCACCGATCTGGTGCTGGTGTGGGAGCGGGGAGTGGAACCGGTGATGGGCGGCCGCCTGCCCGGGGTGCCCAAGGACCTCGCCGCGGCGGTGAAGGCGGCCGGCGGCAGCTCCCTTGACGTCACCCCGCCGAGGCGCAAGTCCGACGCTCACAAGTGGCTCATGAAGCAACTGGACCAGTCGGGCCTGAATTTCGAGCCGGCCGCGGTGGCGGCCGTCGACGACCTAGTGGGGGCGGACCGCGGCAACATCGTCGGGCTGTTGCGGACCTTGGAGGGTGCGCTGGGGTCAGGCGCGACCGTCACCGCCGACGACGTGGCCGTATACGGCGGGGATCCCGGCTCGGTGGTGCCCTGGGAGCTAGACGACGCCGTCGACCGCGGCGACATCACCGAGGCGCTGAGGGTGCTGCACCGCCTACTGCCGTCGCGCCATCCTCTCCAGCTGCTGGCCGCGCTGCACGGCCGCTACCAGCGGATGCTGCGCCTCGACGGCGCCGGCGCGGCCGACGAGCGCCAGGCCGCGGAGATCCTGGGAATGAAGGGCTCGACGTTCCCGGCCCGCAAGATCCTGGGCCAGACCCGCAAGCTGGGCTCGGAGAAGGTCGCCCGGGCCATCCGGCTGCTGGCCGACGCCGATCTCGCCCTGAAGGGAACGGTCGACTGGCCCGACGAGATCGTGCTGGAGGTTCTGGTCGCCCGGCTGGCGGCGCTGTCGGCCCGCTGACCCCGCAGCCGGCGGTCAGTCCTCCTCGGACCGGAGGCGTTCGATCTCCCGCACCAGGCGGCTCTTGCGGCGGGCCGCGGTGTTCTTGTGGATGACGCCCTTGGCCGCGGCCTTGTCGATCCGCTTGATGGCCAGGCGCAGCGTCTCATCGGCGGCCTCGTCGTCGTGCTCGACCGCGTCCAGCGCGGCCTTGGTCCGGGTGTTCACCTCGGAACGGACCGTCCGGTTGCGCAGGCGGCGCTTCTCGTTCTGCCGGTTGCGCTTTATCTGGGACTTGATGTTGGCCACACTCACCTGCCGGTCGTCTTTGGGGCCGCTGGCTGCCACGGGCTGCCGGTCGTCTTGGGGCCGTAGGGCCGACGGTCGAGGCTAGCGTTGCTGGGCCGTCGTCCCACCGTTTCCCACCGCCGCGCCCACCCTCGGGAGCCGATCGAGAGCCCCATGGACCTGCACCGCATCCGCAACACGTCGATCATCGCTCACATCGACCACGGCAAGTCCACGCTGGCCGACCGGATGCTGGAGCTGACCGGCGCGGTCGAGGCCCGCGAGATGCGCGAGCAGTTCCTCGATTCGATGGACCTCGAGCGCGAGCGGGGCATCACCATCAAGCTCCAGTCGGTCCGCCTGAACTGGCGCGACCATGTCATCAACCTGATCGACACGCCCGGCCACGTGGACTTCAGCTACGAGGTCAGCCGGTCGCTGGCTGCCTGCGAGTCGGTGATCCTGGTGGTGGACGCGGCCCAGGGGATCGAGGCCCAGACGCTGGCCAACTGCTACCAGGCCATGGAGAACGACCTCGACGTGGTGGCCGCGGTCAACAAGATCGACCTGCCCGCGGCCGACCCGGACCGCTGCGCGGAGGAGATAGAGCGGGTGCTCGGCATCGACGCCGCCGACATCCTCCAGATCTCGGCCAAGACCGGCGACGGCGTGGCCGAGCTGCTCGACGCGGTCCTGGAGCGCACGTCGCCCCCGCAGGGGTCAGCCGACGCGCCCCTCCAGGCGCTGATATTCGACTCCCACTTCGACCAGTACCGGGGGGTGGTGTCGTCGGTGCGGGTCGTCAACGGCGTGCTGGAGGCTGACTCGCAGGTGCGCTTCATGCAGGCCGGGACGGTCCACGGCGCCGACGAGGTCGGTGTTCGAACCCCGGCCAACGAGGTTGTCGGCCGCCTCGGCCCCGGCGAGACGGGATACCTGATCGCCGGCATCAAGGACGTCGGCGAGGCCCGCTCGGGCGAGACCGTCACCGACGAGGCCCGGCCCGCGTCCGAGCCCCTGGAGGGCTACTCGGAGCCGAAGCCGATGGTGTTCTCGGGCCTCTACCCGACCGACGGCGACGACTTCACCAACCTGCGGGCAGCGCTGTCCAAGCTGCGCCTCAACGACGCCGGGTTCAACTACGAGCCCGAGACCTCCGGCGCGCTCGGCTTCGGCTTCCGATGCGGCTTCCTGGGCCTGCTGCACATGGAGATCGTCCGGGAGCGCCTCGAGCGGGAGTTCGACCTGTCGCTGATCTCCACCGCCCCGTCGGTGGAGTACCGGGTGACGATGACCAACGGCGACGCCGTGGCGGTGTCCAACCCGTCAGAGATGCCGGATGCCGCCCAGATCTCGGATGTCGCCGAGCCCATGCTGGCCGCCGCGCTGATCACGCCCACCGACTACACCGGCACGCTGATGGAGCTGTGCCAGTCGCGCCGGGGCGAGCTGGTGCGCATGGAGTACCTGTCGCCGGAGCGGGTCGAGCTGCGCTACCGCCTTCCGCTGGCCGAAGTGGTGGTCGACTTCTTCGACCAGCTCAAGAGCCGCACGCAGGGCTACGCCAGCCTCGACTACGAGACCGACGGCTACGCGGTGGCCGACCTCGTGAAGGTCGACGTGCTGCTTCAGGGGGTGGCGGTGGACGCCTTCTCCACCGTCGTGCACCGCGACAAGGCCTACGCCTTCGGCCGGGCTATGGTCGGGCGCCTGCGGGAGCTGATACCCCGGCAGCAGTTCGAGGTGCCCATCCAGGCCGCCATCGGCGGGCGGATCATCGCCCGTGAGACGGTCAAGGCCTACCGCAAGGACGTCACCGCCAAGCTCTACGGCGGCGACGTCACCCGCAAGCGCAAGCTGCTCGAGAAGCAGAAGGCGGGCAAGAAGCGCATGAAGAGCATCGGTCGGGTCGACATTCCCCAGGAGGCCTTCATCTCGGCCCTCACGCTGGACGGGTAGCATCTTCACCCATGCTCGACGACCGCAAGGCCGCCATCCTCTACGCCGTCGTTCAGGAGTACATCCGCACCGCCCAGCCGGTCGGTTCGGGCCGCGTGGCGCGCTCGCCCGGCATCGACGCGTCGCCGGCCACGGTGCGAAGCGAGATGGCCGCGCTGTCCGAGCAGCAGTACCTGGTCCAGCCCCACACCAGCGCCGGACGGGTGCCCACCGCCAAGGGCTACCGCTTCTTCGTCGACCAGTGGCGGCGGCGCTCGCCCTCGCCCACCCTCGATCTCGCCGACCGGCTTCAGGTCCATGACTTCTTCGCGGTCTCCCACGGCGGGTTCGAGGCGATCCTCAGCGACACCACCGGGCTGCTGTCGGACCTCACCGACTGGACCGCGGTGGTGGTCGCGCCGAGCCCCGCGGCGGCCACCGTGCGCTCGGCCCAGCTGGTGGAGCTGTCGGTCGGCACGGTCATGGTGGTGGCGGTCATGTCCAACGGCGTGATCGAGAAGCGCACCCTCGAGGTGCCCTCTGACACCTCGCCTGAGGTGGTGGAGGACGCGTCGGAGCGGCTGGCCCGCCGGGTGGTGGGCCGGACCCTGGCCGACATCGACGATTGCGACCAGCCCGACGACAGGCTGCTGGCTGCGGCCATCGCCGCGCTGCGGGAGGCCCGCGCCCACCACGAGGTGTTCGTGGGGGGCACCTCCAAGCTGGCGGCCGCCTTCGACGCGGTGGAGCAGCTCAGCGAGGTGCTGGGCCTGCTGGAGCAGCAGCTGGTGGTGGTGACGCTGATGCGCAGGGTGATCGACGGGGGCCGCAGGGTGGCCATCGGCGAGGAGACCGGCGTGCCCTCGCTGGCCGAGTGCTCACTGGTGCTGGCCCCCTACAGCACCGAAGGCACCGACGGCGGGACGATCGGCGTCATCGGACCCACCCGGATGGACTATCCGCAGGCGCTGTCGGCAGTGGCGGCGGTGAGCCGCCGCCTCGGCCCGGCCCTGAACGAAGTCTGAGATGGCCGACCGCTGGGAGCCGCGGCCGGCTCTGAGCGAGTCCCAGAAGACCTAGAGGTCGTAGATGGCGGACCACTACGAGACGCTGGGGGTGGAGCGCGACGCCACCGACGAGGAGCTCAAGCGGGCCTACCGCAAGATGGCCCGCCAGTACCATCCCGACGCCAATCCCGACGATCCGACGGCGGAGGCCCGTTTCAAGGAGGTGAGGGCGGCCTACGAGGTGCTGTCGGATCCGGAGCGGCGCTCGCTGTATGACCGCTTCGGCACCGACGACGTCAGGGCGGCCGGCATGGCCGATCCGTTCAGCGGCGGTCTGGGCAGCATCTTCGACGCGTTCTTCGGCGGCGACTCGCCCTTCGCGGGCTTCGGCTCGGCGCGCCCTCAGGGCCCGCCCCACGGTGAGGATCTGGAGGCCCACGTCGACCTCGATCTTCACGATGTGGTGTTCGGGGCCGAGCGGGAGGTGACGGTGCGCACCGCGGTGCGCTGCGAGTCGTGCGACGGCAGCGGCGCCGAGGCGGGCACCTCGCCGGTGAGATGCACCCAGTGCGGCGGCTCGGGGCAGGTCCGCAGGGTGCGCCAGTCGATGCTCGGCCAGATGGTGACCGCCGCGGCCTGCGACCTCTGCGGAGGCTTGGGCGAGATGATCGAGCAGACGTGCGGCGACTGCGAGGGGCACGGCCGCAAGCTGGAGCAGCGCACCTACAGCGTGCAGGTGCCAGTGGGGGTGGACGACGGCACGACGCTGCGGTTGAGCGGCCGGGGCGCGGCCGGTCCCCGCGGCGGCGCCCACGGCGACCTCTATGTGCACACCAGGGTCCGTCCCCATCCGCGGTTCCACCGCAACGGCAGCGACCTGCTCCACGAGCTGCACGTTCCGTTCACCCAGGCCGCGCTGGGGGCCCGGCTGGAGTACGAGACGCTCGACGGCACCGAGAACATCGTGATCCCCAAGGGGACCGAGACGGGTGCGGTGGTGCGGCTGCGGGGCCGCGGCGTTCCCCATGTGAGGGGCCGGGGCCGCGGCGATCTGCTCGTCCAACTGGTCGTGGACGTGCCCGACGATCTCACCGACGAGCAGGAGGAGCTGGTGCGCCGGCTGGCCGAGCTGCGGGGCGAGGAGGTCGCCGAGCCGAGCGAGAGCCTGCTGGGCCGGATCCGCACCGCGTTCCGGTGAGCCGCTTGGAGTCGGCCGCGGGTGACGCCCGGTCGGGTCCGCATGTGCTGGTCGCCGATGTGGATGCGCCGGTGCTGGCCGGGGACGATCGGCACCACCTTGAGCGGGCGCTGCGCCTGCGGTCCGGTGACCCTCTGACCGTCGGCGACGGAGCCGGCCGGTGGCGGCCGTGCCGTTTCGGGGACCTGGTTGAGCCGGTGGGCGATGTCGTTGAGGTGGCCGCTCCGGGGCCGGTGGTGGCCGTTGGCTTCGCAGTGCTGAAGGGGGGCCGCTCCGAGACGATCGTCCAGAAGCTCACGGAGTTGGGGGTGGACCGGATCGTGCCGTTCGTGGCCGACCGGTCGGTGGTGCAATGGGACGAGGCCAAGTCGGCCCGACAGGTGCAGCGGTGGCGGCGGGTGGCCCGTGAGGCGGTGATGCAGTGCCGCCGGCTGTGGATGCCGGAGGTTGAGCCGGTGCGGGCATTCGGTGATCTCGATCTGGGAAAGGCGGTGCTGGCGGTGTCGGAGGGCCGAACCCTGGCGGCGAGCGAGAACTTCGTGTTGGTTGGTCCCGAGGGCGGGTGGGACGACGCAGAGTTGGCCGCGGTGGATCGCCACGTGTGCTTGGGTCCACACATAATGCGGGCCGAGACGGCCGCGATCATGGCGGGCGCGGTGCTTGGCGCCCGCCGCAGCGGCTATCTGCCCGGGGCGGGGACTGTCAGCGGGAGTTGATGTCGCCGACCTCGACCGCGCTGGCCGGAACGTCGGTTGTGTCGGGGGAGTGGTAGCCGGGAGTGGGGACGGCACCGATGTCGCTGATGCTGAACCCGGTCGCCGGCGCACGGCCGACTTCGGTGATCGAGTAGGCGGAGCCCCCGGCCGGTGCCGATGCCGATGCCGATGTTGCACCGGCGGCCAATACCACCGCGGCCGCCAGCCAGGCGCCCGCGGCCAGCCGGCGCAGTCCTGGCGGGATGATCCGGGGGCTCGAGGCCGGTGGTCTCTCCGCGCTTGTCGGGCCGGTGTAGTTGGTCATGACGCCTCGCCGGGGTTGAAGAGCCTCGAACCGGCGGTGGTGTAGACCCGCAGCAGGTCGCACTGGCCGTGGGCGACCGCGTCGGCGCCGGTGGGGGAGTCGACGCTCCAACGCACCGGCAGCGAGATGGTCTCGCCCGGGCCGGGCCAGGCGTCGAACAGCACGACCCCGCCGGTGCTGGGACGGACGATCGCGGCGGTGGCCTGGCCGTCGCAGTCCCAGTCGCCGACCTCCACGAAGTCGCCGGTGGCGCCTATGGCGTAGCGGCGCCCGCCGTGCTCGATGACTGCGGCTGCCTCCCGCACCGACACCGCGATCTGTCCGGGCGCGCCGGTCGGGTCCGGCACCGCGATCTGGCCCGGTTCGGCGATTGGGTCCGGCACCGCGATCAGATCTCGCTCGCTGACCAGACCGGTTTCGGCGATCGGGTTCCGCTCGCTGACCGGCTCGGGCTCGGCGACCGGGCCCGTTGCATCGACTGGGTCGTGCTCGTCGAACCGGTCCCGACTCGTGCCGGCAACATCGCCAGGGGCTTGATCCTGTGCTGGCGTTGGGACTGCCGGGGGTGGCTCCGGGTCTCCGCTTCGGACCCCGACCGCGAAGCCTGCGAAGACGGCGACGACCACTGCACCGGTCCTGAGGAGCGGCTTGGGCCGGCAGCGTCGTTTGAGGCCGTCGAGAACGCCACCGCCCGCCACCCGGACTGGCGCCATTCCCGTCGGTCGCCTGGTTGCGAGCAGGTCGAGCCGCCGGGCCAGTTCGCGGGCGCTGAGCGTTCCCGACCGGGCCTCGTCGGCCAGCGAGAACAGCTTGCCGGAGAGGGCTCCTCGGCCCAGCGCCGGTTCGTGGCAGAGGTCGGCCAGCGCGGCCAGGTCGGTGTGGCGGTTCTCGGGGGTGGCCTCGGCGGCCGAGGTCAGACCGCACAGCACGGGGAGGTCGTTCTCGCCGTGCAGGATGTGGGGCGGGGTGAGCTGGAGGTGGGCGACGCCCAGTTGGTGGAGGTCGGCCACCACCGCGGCCACCGCGGCCATCCCCGCGGCCCGCTCGGCCGGGTCGGTGAACGGCCGGGACGCCCAGGTGTCGGAGTTGACGAACTCGGTGTGCAGGGCCCGGCCGCCGTCCGCGGTCTCGACCAGGTCGACGAACCGCACCAGGCCCGGATGGTCCAGTCGCCTCAGCAGATCCGCCTCCCGCTGGATGTCTATGGCCCGTTCCGCCGGGACCTGCTTGATCGCGATCAGCCCGCCGTCCGACCGGCTGACCGTCACCGCGGCCACGGCCCGCCTCCGGCTCTCCCGACCCCCTTGTCACAGTCCCGCAGTAGACCTTCAGACATGCACATATCAGTAAACTACATGACATTGCTCAATACTGCAACTGAAGTGCTGCGAAGCGTGATGACGGCACTGCTGGGTCGGCCCCGGCCGGTAGCCTTGGACGGTGGCCGGACCGCAGATCGTGGCTATCGCCTCCGGATCTCCGGCCGAGCGGGCAGGGCTGAGGCCCGGAGACGAAGTCGCGGCCATTGCCGGGGAGGCGCCCCGCGACGTAATCCGCTGGCAGTTGTTGAGCGACGGGGCCGAGATCCCCCTCGAGGTTCAGCGCGACGGCCAGAGCTTCACCGTGGTGGTCGCCAAGCAGGAGGGTGAGCCTCTCGGCGCGGAGGTCGACGCGGCCGTGTTCGACGGGGTGCAGACTTGCGACAACCACTGCGAGTTCTGTTTCGTGCACCAGCTGCCGCGGGGGATGCGTCGCTCGCTGTATCTCAAGGACGACGACTACCGGCTGTCGTTCCTTTACGGGAACTTCACCACCCTCACTCGGTTCACCGAGCTCGACTACGAGCGGGTGGTGACCGAGCGGCTGTCGCCGCTGTACGTGTCGATCCACTCCACCGACCCCGACGTGCGGGCCTCGATCCTCCAGAACCGCCGCGGCGCGGTGTCGCTGCGCTGGCTGCGGCTCCTGCTCGATGCCGGCATCGAGGTTCATGGCCAGGTGGTGGTGTGCCCCGGCGTCAACGACGGCGACGTGCTGGCCGACACCCTGGCGGGCGTGCTCGACCGCTTCCCGGAGCTGCGAACACTGTGTGTGGTGCCCCTCGGGCTGTCGAGGTTCAACCGCCAGTCCAGGATGCGGCTCCACACTCAAGCCGAGGCGGCTGCGGTCGTCGACCTCGTCGAGAGCTGGCAGTCGGTGTTCCTACGGGTGCTCGGTCGCCGCCTGGCCTTCGTGGCCGACGAGTACTACCTCATGTGCGGGCGCAGCTTCCCGGCCGCGGAGCACTACGAGGGCTTCGACATGCACGAGGACGGCATCGGCATGGCCCGGGCCTTCGAGACCGAGTTCTCGGAGGAGGGCCACGCGCCCACCCCGCCGCGCTCGGGCTTCTTCGCCTGGGTGGACGGCGCGCCGGCCGACGGCTACCGCGCTCCCCGCCAGGGCTCGGCCGCCGAGATGGTGGCCGGTCCCAACGACTCGCCCGTGCAGGTGTCGCTCGGGCCGCGCCGCGCCGGACGGACCGCGCCCGTGGCGGTGCTCACCGGCACCCTGGGGGCGGCGGTTGTGTCGCCGTTGGTGGAGTCGCTGGGCCGCCGCGACGCACGCGTGATTCCGGTCGAGAACCGCTTCTTCGGCGGCAACATCGGTGTGACCGGGCTGATGGTGGGCGAGGACGTGGCCCGGGTCCTGGCCGGCGAGCCCGAGGGCCACCGCTACCTGCTGCCCGACGTGTGCCTCAGCCGGGGCCGCTTCCTCGACGGGATGAGCACGCAGGAGCTTCCCCGCCTGGTAGAGGTGGTCGCCACCCACGGGCGGGCGCTGAGACTCGCACTGGAGCCGTCGTGAACCCGGTGGTGGCCGTGGTCGGCCGGCCCAACGTCGGCAAGTCGACGCTGGTGAACCGCATACTGGGTCGCCGCGAGGCGATCGTGGAGGAGCGGCCGGGCGTCACCCGCGACCGCAAGGCGGTCGATGCCGAGTGGCAGAGCCGCAGCTTCACGCTGCTCGACACCGGCGGCTGGAGCGCCTCCCGCGACGACCTCGACGCCAAGGTCAGCGCCCAGGCCGAGCGGGCCGTGCGCGAGGCCGACGCGGTGCTGTTCGTGGTGGACGCGTCGGTCGGCCTGACCGCCGACGACGAGCAGGTCGCCCGGGTCCTGCACTCCGCCGACGTGCCGGTGATGGTGGTGGCCAACAAGGTCGACCACGCGTCCCAGGCCGATTCGGTGTGGGAGCTGCTGGGGCTCGGTCTCGGCACGCCCCACCAGGTCAGCGCGCTGCACGGCCGCGGCACCGGCGACCTGCTGGACGAGCTCGTCGCCCGCCTTGACGCGGCCGGCGCTGCGACCGCAACGGACTTGCCGCCCGGACCGGCCCCCGACTCGATCGGCGAGAGCCTGGCGGCCGCCGCTGCCGAGGCGTTCTCGGTGGTGCTGGTGGGCCGGCCCAACGCCGGGAAGTCGACGCTGTTCAACCGGCTGATAGGGGAGGACCGTGCCATCGTGCACGACCTTCCGGGCACGACGCGCGACGCCATCGACACCCTCATCGAGACCGACGAGGGGCCGGTCCGGTTCATCGACACCGCCGGGATGCGCCGCCGGGCCCGCATCGACTCCGGCACCGAGTACTACTCGCTGGTGAGGGCCCTGCGGGCGGTGGACACCGCGGATGTGGCCCTGCTGGTGATCGACTCGTCGGTGGGGGTGACCCATCAGGACCAGCGCCTGGCCGAGCGGGTCGACGCGGCGGGCTGCCCGGTGGTGATCCTGCTCAACAAGTGGGACCTGGTCGACACCGAGACCCGCCTCGATCTGGGCCGCGACGTCGCGGACAGGCTGGGCTTCCTGGGCGATCCGCCGGTGCTGCGCATCAGCGCCCTCAGCGGCAAGGGCGTCACCCGGCTCTGGCCGTCGCTGAGCGCGGCGGTGGCCGAGTACCGCACCCGCATCCCCACCAGGAGGGTCAACGAGGTGGTGCGGGCCGCTCAGAGCGCCCAGCCCGCGCCCGCGGGGGCCCGCATCCTGTACGCCACGCAGGTGGCCACCGACCCGCCGACGTTCACGCTGTTCGCCAACCGCACCCTGCCCCGCACGTACCTTCGCTACATCGAGCGCAAGCTGCGCGAGAGCTTCGACCTGGGCGTCACCGCGCTCAAATTCAGGGTCCGCCGCCGCGACGAGTAACCCATCATCGGGGCCGATCCGTGGGCGCGGGACAGCCCTGAGCGGGGGCCTTCGACCCTGGGTGTCGCTCCGAGGCGGTACGATGTGGGCGGCATCGAGCCGCGAATCTGAGGGGAGGGGCCGCCCGTGGTGACGATCGTTCTCGATCTCCTGGCCCTGAGCTGCGCGCTGGCCATGGTGTTCTACATCCGCTCGGCCCGCCACCGCCAGCGGTTCGTGCGCCTGATCGAGAGCGACGCCGGCACCCATCCCGAGGCGCTGGCCCTGGCCGAGGCCGGGTACCGCAAGGACGTCCACGGGGCGATCGTCTACGGCCTGCTGGTGGCGGTGGCGCTGCTGGTGGGCCGGGTGAACCTCGACAACATCACGGCCGTGCTGGCCGTGCTGGGTGTGCCCGCGGTGATGTCGGTGTGGTGGGCCCGCACCGCGCTCGAAGAGGTCCGCATGGCCCGCAACCGCTACGCGCTGGAGCGCCGGGCCGAGCAGGCCCTCGAGCAGGAGCAGTTGGCGCCCAAGGCGTGGGCGGCCCGGCTGGCCCCCGAGGAGGTGCCCGACTTCAGCGGGTTCGAGATCGGCCGGGTCTACCAGGCGGGCTCGGGGCTGATGGCGGGCGACTTCTTCGACGTGCACCGGGTGGGGCGCCACCGAGTGGCTGCGGTCATCGGCGACGTTGCCGGCCACGGCATCGAGTCGTCGATCACCGCGTTCCAGGCCAAGTACCTGCTGCGGGTGTTCCTGCGCCAGTTCCGCGATCCGGCCCAGGCCTTGGAGGAGATCAATGCGCAGCTGGCGGCGGGGGACCGCAACGAGGAGTTCATCTCGGCGTGCGTGGTGGTGTTCGACACCGAGGCCGGGACGCTGCGGTACTCGTCGGCGGGACACCCGGCCGCGTTTCTGTTCCATGAGGAGGGCACCAGGCCGCTGCGCTCCACCGGCCCTCTGCTGATGCTCGACCCCCAGGCGACCTACTTCTCGAGGGAGATCCCGATGGCGTCGGGCGATCTGGTGGTGATGTACACCGACGGTCTGGCCGAGGCCCGCGCCGGGCGCCAGCAGTTCGGCGAGAACCGGATCATCCGCTCGGTTGAGCGGGACCTCAACGCGGCGCCCGACGTGCTGTGCAAGTCGCTGCTGGACGCGGCCAAGGACTTCGCGGGGGGCACGATCGGCGACGACACCGCCATCATGGCCATCCGCCGAGACTGAGCCCATGGCATGGTGCCGGTCCTGCGAGCGGTACCTGACACCGGCCACGCTCACCACCGAGGGCGCGTGCCCGTCCTGCGGCCGCGAGGTCCAGCACCCGGATGGGCGTTCGACAGCGGCCGCGGAGCGCATCCCGTGGCACTTCTGGCTGCTGGTGGGCGGCGCCGCGGTCTACCTCGTGTGGCGGGCCGTGCAGGGTGTGGCCCTCCTGCTGTAGCCGCTAGTCTCGCCTCCACGGGCTGTGGCGCAGCTTGGTTAGCGCGTCGGTCTGGGGGACCGAAGGTCGGGAGTTCAAATCTCCCCAGCCCGACAGAAAAAAGCCTAGGTCAGAGTACATTTCTGATCTGGGCTTACCTGTGGATAACTCTGAGATCGCCCAAACTTCTAACGAAAATTCTAACGGACGATCTGTGAAGCTTCGTTATCCGACGTGTCAGAACGGGTTTCCGGGCGTCGCGCCATGGCGACATGGCAGCTATGTGTGGGCGCGGCAGCGACGCTTTTGAGGCCCGGCCAGGCGGGGCGATGGCACTTGGCTGAGCGCAGAGCATTGGGTCTGCGCGACCGAGCTTCGGAACCCAGAGCGACGCCAGCCGTCGGTGGGTCGCATCGAGAATCCCATTGGGGACCTAGGCTTGGTTTCCGAGTCACGGGGCGAGGGAGTCTCGGCTTCCGTAGTGGCTCTGCCGCTCGCCACGCAACGGAACTGCCAAGATTTCTCGCCGGAAGCGCGGGAAATATGACGAGCAGTGACTAAGAAGTGGGCGTTGGCCACTCTTGGCCGCCGGCCACGTCAGGCGACGGATGATGGATCGTAACCGAGATTTTGAATTGGGTTTACGGGAGCCCGCCGGCTGCCGGGCGCTACAACCTGTCGTCGCGGAGCGGGAGCTTGACGAATTCGGTCAGCTTGAGTCGGCCCGTCGCCTTGCTCGCCTTGAGGCGGACACGGAGCTGATGTTCAGACTCTCGATCGAGGGTTTCGAAGGAAGTGCGTGGCGGGAGGTATCGGGTGCGCTCATCGACTACGGCTTCCAGGTGATGCGAGCCTGGATCGTTACCGGACAGGTATTCGGCAAGATGGCCGCAAAGGGTAGGAGGGTGCCTGATCCTCCAGGATCGGGAATCCCACGGGAAGATGCTCTTGTGCTCGCGAGCGACACCGTCGCAGATGCCATCGTCGACTTCAGGGATCGAGTATTGAAGAGGGGTCTCTGGAATGCGTCCAAGGGAGCTAGTCTCACGACCTACTTCATTGGGAATTGTCTGATATTTCAGTTTCCCAATCTGTATCGGAATTGGCGTCGGGAGTATTTGCGCTCCACCCGGCAAGAAGCACTACAGAATGACGGTGAGCGCGACCATCCGGCACTCATCGCGAGATCGAAGGACGACCCCGCGCAGGAGGTCGTGTCGGCCGATCACACCGAGCGGACCGTGCGCGAGATACTTGAACCGATACGCGGCGAGACGAACAGAGCCATCCTGCTCCTCAGGTCCGAGGGTTTTGGGGTCGACGAAATCGCCGAAGCCCTCGACCTCGAGTACGCCGCGGTCGAGTCACGCCTATATCGGGCCAGACAGAAGATCCGACAGAGGAGGAGTGCATGACTGAGTCACGCCAAGACGAGATAGTCACGCTGATCCAGCGTTCTTCGTTGGGCACCCCTGCTGCCGAAAAGCTGAGGGCGCGGACCACGAGCGAGGAGAGAAGGCAGATCCTCCTCAAGGCAGCAGCAAGGGCATCTGCTCGTCAACGGCGACTGGGCGCGGGATTTCGGAGCGTCCGTGACTAGGAGCCGATGCAAGTAGCTACCGCTGATCACCACCTGGGGTCAAAGCGGCAGCCGAGCCCAACTCCAGGAAGGAGATCAACATGGCGACGAATCGCCGTACCAGCAAGCGAGCAGCCACAGCTGGCTCCAAGGTTCTCCGAGACGGCCGGACGGGCTCTGCATCGAAAACTGCCGCCGGCTCGGCTCTCTCCCAGCGAGTTCCTAAGCGACGTCGGCGATGACGTTCGACGGAGCGGTCATCAGAGAACAAGGCGTGACCTTCGGCATCATGGTCGTCAAGCCGCACGTCCTCAGCGATGCCAATCGCCGAGATGGCCTGATCGTTCAGGCCGCCCGGATCTTCGGTGGGATCCCGACGGTGCTCATGGCCCAACAACACGGCCGGGCACGCTACTACGGGCGACCTGACATCGTTCGATTCATGGCCAGCGTTCCCTTCTGGGCGGTGCCATGGAAGCGATACCGATTCTGATAGCGCCTTCTGACTCTCTGGCCAGCCGCGCTCGAGAGTCCGGGGTTCGTCGACTCGGATAGGACTGCCATCATCCCTCCGAGCCGGGTGAACTCCTTTCAGCATCCGATAACCCCATGGATCCGGAGGAGTTCATGCTCCGAGAAACCCGACTTCTACGCCGGGTGCTTCACCTTGCCGCAGTCCACGCACGCCGGCCTGATCGGCGTGGCAAACGGATGGCGAACTCGGATGTCCGATGCTGCTCCGTACGTTGTCACACCCGTAGCTAGGCCTGACATGCGCCATGGCTGTCACATGGAGGGCGATAATGGGGCCATGAAGGTGTTTGTTAGCTCGCTTGTTCGAGGTCATGAGGATCTGCGCGACGCGGCTCGGGCCGCAATCGTGGTGCTTGGATATGAGCCGGTTCTTGCTGAGGACTTCGATGCGTCAGCGCCGTCGCCGCGGGCGACGTGCTTGGCAGCCGTTCGCGAGGCCGACGCGGTCGTGCTGATCTTGGGTGCCGAGTATGGACCACGGCAGGCGTCCTCGAACCTGTCGGCGACACACGAGGAGTACAGGGAGGCCAAGGAGTCCGGCCCGGTTCTGGCATTCGTACAGGAATGTGACACGCGAAGCGAGGAGCAGACGGCCTTCGTCCACGAGGTGCGAAACTGGGAGCAGGGGCACTACACGGCTTCATTTCGTGACGCGAGCGATCTGCGTAACAAGTTGATTCGCGGCTTGCACCGTCACTTCCTTGACGGTGCATCCACGCCGGCAGACGAAGACCGCCTAGTCGAGCGCGCTCGATCTCTGGCCGTTGATGATGGTGCTACTGGCAGCGCGAATCTAGTCGTAGTGGTGACAGGCGATTCCCCGTACGCGGTGGTGCGTCCCACGCAGCTGCGGGATCGGCAGTTACACAGCTTCCTGCTCAGCGAAGCGCTCACGGGAGCGGATGCCGTCTTGGATGTATCGGCAGGTAGCGAGCCTCAAGTTCGAAGTGACGCCATCGTTCTGACGCAGCGCAACGGCGATCGTAGCGTGGAACTTCATGAGGACGGCAGCATTGTCGTCGTACAGCCCGCTCTGCGTGATCGCTCGTGGCAGAGTTCGTTGCCTTCGATCATCGAGGAGGACATAATCGAGCGCATCGCACGTGTCGTACGTCTGGCGGGTCGAATGCTTGATCATGTAGATGATCCGCCTCGCATCAGCCAGGTGGCTGTCGTCGCAGCCCTGTGTAGACCCGGGTCTTGGCCGTGGCGCACGCGAGCGGAGGAAGCAGCGAGCCCGAATAGCGCCACGATGCGAATGTTCGGGCCGGATCGCGTGGAAGCCTTGTTATCTCCGCCAGTTCGTCGGCGTGCCGCGCTGCTTCACGACGCGGACGGCCTTGCCAAGGATCTCGCAACTCGTCTAGGTCTCCAACTGGGGGAAGCATGGTGAGTTCGATTTCGGAGACCGAACAGAGGCGTTTGAGATGGAAGCGGCATCTCGCCGCCGAAGGCGTTGACGACATCAGCCGCCCAGACTTTGCGAGAGGCGGCCTCGGAAGCCGACTGGACTCCATGCTTGCACGTATGTTCTTGCTTCCAGAGGATCCCGATGCTGAATGCTGGGAGTTCGACGAGGCATTCTGGGCACAGCTTGAAGAGCACAAGAGCGTTGATCTTGGCGACCGAAAGATCAATCTTGGCAATGACCTGATCCCGACCGCACACGCAGCGACACTGACCTACAGGCAAGGTTATGACACACCATGGCTGCGATACGCGGCAGTTCACCACGGTGGGACGGTCGAGATAGGTCTAGGAGAAAGACGCCATCACCATGCTGTTGGCAGTGACTCGGAGGGGCCCGCCTACGTGGATCTCGTCAGGATCGTAGGATTCACGTGGGCGTTGGCGGAACTCGCTCGCAATCTGGGAAGCCACAAGACGACTGGTCCCTATCTTCTGACCATCGCTCTCCCCGACACCCGCGGCGCTCTCTTGGCTGGCCTTGCGGAGGGCTACCTACATCCGAGACAGTTCAACTACGGCCTCAGGCCGTGTCACGATGAGCACCTGCTCTGGAACATCGAACTAGAAGATCTCCCAGCGAATCTAGATGAATCCCAGGAGCTGGCTTACCGCATAGGGTCACGAATCGAGAACGCCTGGGGCTTAAGGCAACGTACCTACCTCGACCGCACCGGCAACTGCGAGGGCCAACTGAACATCCGACTCGCCTGCCGATGACTCAAGCCCTGGGTTCTTCGCATGACCACGGGAGTCGGTAGTTCCGTGGGAATAGCTGCCCTTGATCTGATGGCTTCCTTGCTCACCTTGATGAACGGCCCCCGCCAATGACATCGATACCTTTCTTCCACGCCGTAGCTGTTGAGGCGCTACTTGTGATTGCCACTTCAGCGTCCGTTTCGTTGCCGGCGGAGTCTTGCCCAATGAGGATCAGGGCGGGCGGGAGAGTGAAGGCCGTACGACGCGTGCTGAGAATGAGCTCACGCCGATGCAGATTCACACCAGAGCGCTGGTCATAGAGTCTCCAGTGGATGCGATTTTCAAGATGCGATGAGATTCCTGCTTGTTGGAGGGCTGTCAAGATGTCCAAGGCGTCGACACGGCGACCATCTACCCAGTTGCGCGAGAGAACGCGGATACTCGCATATCCTGGTAGGCACCTGATACACATCTCAAGAAATTCCACTAGTTGTGAGAAATCGAGCCTCTGTGTGTCTGACAGGTAGTTGTCGACCCACAACGGAGCCGGGTCGCTGCCACACCGTGCACAAAATCGTCGAACTGCGGCGCCCAGATCGTGCTCTGGCCACGGCTGGCCTACGAGGAGCGCCCTAAGGTCCTTGACGTCAATGCACTTAGTGATGGCGCATCTACTCGAACTGTCGTGCTGGATCGGGACGACAATTGGCGTCAGCGAAGGGTCAGCATCGTCCCGTCGCCAGCGGGGCAGTTCTCGACGATCGAGAATCACGCGGAGCCGGCCCTGGTGGGCAGTGTCCAGTTGACCAATCCAGCGTGGTAGCCATTTCTGAGCAGTCAAGCGGATTGTGCCGCGCCGTGCTACCGGGGTATCGCCACTGACACTGAGTAGATGGTGGTTGTAGCCCGTCAAGAGCAGCAGTTCATCAGCTTCAGCGCATGCGAAGTCGGCCATCTCTTGTTCGGTAGGAGTTCTTTCCGGTGGATGGATGTGGCGCGCTCGTTCGCGAAGGCCAGACCCCGGCCCGACGATCTCGCGATCGCGCGGGTGAGTGACGACGACGCATCGAAGGGAGGGTCTGTCATCTGCCCGTTCCGCGAAGACGCGGCTAAACAGCATTCGCTCAAGCCAGCCGCCATCCGGTGTCATCACGAATTCTCCGAAGTCGTCGATGAGGAGCACCGGGATCTTGCTGTCATCGATGAGCGAATCCACAACCAACCTCATCTCGCGACGACTCATGCGGACGAGTTGAGCGAAACTCCAGACGACATGAGACCAATCAGATGAGTCTAGGTCTCCTGCAAGCTGGTGAAGGCCAGTCGAGCGACCTGATCCATCCAGTCCGACGAGGTTGAGTGACCGACCCCCGATCAGTTGATCGACGCAGAAGTCAGTCCAGTCCACGACGAGCTTCTCTTCTGAGCGCGCCTAGTCTGAGTTGGCCTTCGGGATCGCAGATACCAAAATCTATGGCATGTGGAATCAACTCAACATCAGGGTTCTCGCCGTCTCGAAGGAGTCGCATGACATGTTCACTCTCAGATGGATACCACCGCCCAAAGCTACGGAATGTCTCCCAAGCTGAGTCAGCCGGCGAGCCGTCAGCCGCGGACGCGTACACAGAGCCAAGGTCTTCAAGTTTCACATGGTATGGCACTTCGCTGGTATGGCGATGGTGCACGTCCTCAGCAACGCGACCACACGCCTGCCGTGTAAGGTGCGGATGGCCTCCGTACTCTGAGAATAGGCTATCAAAGAGTCGGTAATCATTGAATTTGAGACCACTGCGCTTGCCAAGCACCCTCACCATTTGCCGCATTTCGTCTCGATGCATCGGACCCAGTGGGCGTGCTGACGCGAACCCAAACAGTTGGTTGTCACGGCCAAAGCGGATCGAACTCGTGAAGATCGATGCCGCAACGCCGGCGGCAAGAAACGATAGTCGTCTCTTGCCGCGATCGTTTCTGATTTGTATGAGCCCTCGGAACTGTTGGAGTACTCTGTTCATCGCCTGCCGTTCGGCCTGCTCGCTATCATCGAAGTCAAGCGCCTCTTCATTCGCAAGATCTGTCTCATCAAGAAGGACCACCACATCTGTATCGACTTGATCCAGCATGGCATCGATCTCATATACCCATCTACGTTGGAGCCTTGGGGTAGTTTTGATCGTGAAGTCGCTATTGAGTATTTCAGAATTCTGCGGCACTACGCCCCCCATTCGCTTGAGGAGCTTGGCCGTACGGCTTACTAGCTCTTCGCGAAGGTGGTCAGCGTCATCTAGTGCATTGAGTTGGACATAGATCGAGCTAACTCCGCGCTCATCAAGAGCTTCAGCTACACGATAGAGTAACGAAGTCTTGCCCGCACGTCGAAGTCCGAAGATTCCTACGCTCTGTCCGCGAATTGCTAGTGCCACTAGCGCCTCCAAGTCATCGACTCGGCCAAAGAAGTCAGCTGCTTCCGTTATTTCGTTGCTGTAGTCGAAGTGGTTCATAGATCGCATGAGCTGTGCGATTTCTGCACGGAGGGATGTCTGGGAGTACATCTTTGATTGTAGGTCGTCGACGTAAATCGTGAGTATTGGATATGAGAACCGTTTTCGGTCCTTGACGAACATGCCAGCGCGCCGATCGGCAGCTACAAGAATTGCGAAGTCTTTGTCTGCTGAAGTGCTCTTGCGCAGTTCGGTGGATGTTTCTAGGTGGCGCAAGACTCGAGGCTCTAGCTGTCCATCTCCACCGAAAGTCGCGATCAGTAGCGGGATTTCTAGCGTAATGTCGAATTGCGAGGCTATTGCTGGAGAAGGCTGGATTCTCATGGCACTCAAGTGACGCTGCCACTTGCGCGCAAAGCAGATGGACGATTCGTCACGCTCCAAGAAAGCGAAGAGTTCGTCCGCGAACGAGGGGTAGTGGCGGGCAATCTCGGCCTTGGATTCGTCGAGTATCGCCCGGTTGGTGGATGAGGCCATGGCGGTGACTTTCTGGTGACTACGGGATTGTAGACTTGCAGATAGCTAGCAGGGCACGAGACGTTCGCCTACCACGATCCCGGCCGACGGGCTGGTGGCGCAAGGCTTGAGGCTGGCAAGGCTCTTCGACTGGGTTGGCTGGAGTTTGGTTGTAGCAGCCGGGCTCGGTCCTGCTTTCGACGGCGGCTTGCCTGGAGTCTTCGATGCTAGGAGGCGGTTGGCCGTCGGTCACGGTGCCCCACAGACCGGTTGTCGACATGTGGCAGTCATTAAACGACCCGGCGCTTCGCGTCAACTCTCGCCAAAAATGGCGGTACCGAAGGTGGCTGCTGCTTGGGCTTGCATGCCGGGTAGGACGTGTTGGTAGACGTCCATGGTGAAGGAAACGCTGGCGTGGCCGAGGCGTTCGCTGACGACTTTGGGGTTGACGCCTTGTTGCAGCAGGATCGTGGCGTGAGTGTGGCGCAGGTCGTGTAGGCGGATGCGGGGCAGGTCGATCTTGGCTAGGAGGCGTTCGAAGGTCTGGCTGATGAGGTCGGGGTGGATGGGCGATCCGTCGGGTTTGGCGAAGACGTAGCCGCCTTTGTGGCGGCGGCCGGTGGCCATGCGATCTTCGAGCTGGCGGCGCCGGTGCAGCCGCAGCTGAGCGACGGTGTGGGGGTCGAGGTCGATGGTGCGGCGGCTGGTGGGGGTCTTGAGGTCGCTCTCGATGAGCTTGTACTCCACCGACAGCAGCTGCTGGCTGACGGTGAGCCTTGCTGTGTCGAGGTCGACGTTGCGCCATACAAGTCCGGCGATCTCGGCTCGGCGCATGCCGGTGGTCGCGGCCAGCAGGTATAGCGGGTACAGGTAGTGGTCGGAGATGGCGTCCAGGAAGGCGCGCAGCTCGTCGCTGGTCCACACGCTCATGGTTCGACTGTTGCGACTGGTGGTGGGCGCATCGGCGAGGTCGGCGACGTTACGCACGACGGTGCCCTTGCGCTCGGCGTCGGAGAGCGCGCCCTGGATGGTGATGTGGACGTTGCGGACGGTCTGGGCCGACAGTCCGCCTCCTGAGCCGTTGCGCTTGCCCTCGGTGAGCAGGCGGGCATAGAGCGTGTCGAGGTCCTCGGGGCGCAGCTTCTGTACTGGGACGTGGCCGATGTTGGGGTTGATGTGCAGGCGGATGATGCGCTCGTATGACTCGGCGGTGGACGGCTTGAGTCGGGCCCGCTTCGCCGGCAGCCACCTCTTGAGCATGTAGTCGCCCAGGGTGATCTTGTCGGGGGAGCGGTAGTCGCCGTCGTGGACGCGCTTGACCAGGTCCGCGAGGACCCGCTC
The DNA here is from genome assembly GCA_965117015.1 of Acidimicrobiales bacterium. Lineage (GTDB taxonomy): Bacteria > Actinomycetota > Acidimicrobiia > Acidimicrobiales > Aldehydirespiratoraceae > Aldehydirespirator. Next base: position 3,260,417 of record OZ220747.1, on the reverse strand, counting down.
GGCGTCTTTGCGGTTGTCGCCGGCTACGTGCCAGCGTCGCTTGTCCTTGCCGGTGGCGGGGTCCACACCCTCGTAGATGACTGCGTAGTAGCGGTTGCCCTTCTTGGCGATGTGGCCGCGCATCGGAACCGCCCTACGCCTCTTGGGTTGCCGCGGCGACTACAACGGCGTTGTCGATGTCGGAGCTGGTGCCGTCGGGTTCACGGGCCTCCTCGGCGGCCTCCTCGCTCTCAGTGTCGATAGGTAGCGCGGGATCAGATGTGGCTTCGGGCAGGTCTCGACCGGGCCCCAGCAAGCTGGGGTTGTTGGTCAGAGCTGCGACCATGCCTTTGACGGTCGTCTTGTCCAGCCGATCGAAGAAGGACTTCCACAGCGGGACGGAGTTGTCGAGGGCTTCGGCCATCTCGTGCAGGATCTGTGCGAGCATCCGTTCTCGGAGTTCGCGTATGACCTGAGGAGTCATTACGTCGGGATGACCGGTGAGACTCCGGCTGATCTCCTCCTCGGCGGTGTTCTCCCGCAGGCCGATCTCGCGCAGCCGTTCCTCGATGTAGGGAAGATGTTCGGCTCGGCCAACCAGCAGATCGATGAGGGCGAACAGCTGTCGGCCCGTGTTCTTGATCTTGCGCCGGTCGCCGGGCGGCGGCAGGAAGAACCATATGACCGGCACGTTTAGGGCCACGGCGAAGTCGACGAGTTCCTGGGCATCGAACTCTCGGTGCCTTCCGCCCTCCCATGCTCGCTCCAGGGCGGAGACACTCGCCTGGGTTGGTCTGCGGCCGGTGACAACCTCAAGACGGTCGGCGAACTGCTCCTGGGTCCAGCCGTTCTGCTCCCGAGCGATGCGCAGGTTGTACGACACGACGGCGTTCACGTCGACCGCGTCCCGCGGATCGCGCGGAGCGGGTTCGGGCTCATTGGGTCGGGTCACAGGTACGAGCATAGTCAAACTCTGCCGTCGGGCTATACCAGGATTGACAGGAAGCCATGATCTAGTACTATCTGCAAATGTTGGCAACAATGCACAGAGGAAGTGTCCAATGAGCGAGGTGCCCGAACTCCTTACCATTGACGAGACCGCTCGAGTCATGGGAGTCAGCAAGAACACGGTCTACGCGAGAGCTAGGCGGTATCGGGCCACCAACGGCGAGGAGGGGCTCGAAGTCGTGGACGCCTGCGGACAGATGCGAGTGCCGCGTCGACGTCTAGAGGAGAAGCTGAAGATCACCATCGACCACATCCCACCGCCGAGGGTGCGCAAGACTCAGGGTGGCCCAGATCCGCAGAGGGAAGCCTCAGCATCCGCCCCTGCAAGTGCTCCCCCCGATGCCACGCGTGGTAGCGCCGAACGAGCAAAATCACCAGTCGGCTACATCGGACGTGTCGTCGCGCAATGGCGCCTGAAGCGCTGATCGGCCCACTCTTCGATCGAATCCAGCTTCCCTAGTTCCGGATTTGGGGCGAAGGTATCGAGGCCAGCGTCCTCGGACTCTCCTGGCAAGACGCGTGTCTCGCGTTCGTAGGTGAAGTGAATGGAGTCGCGATCAGAGGCTGAACGCTGAGGCCCTCGAGGCTGAGAGATGCGACCCCCCATCGGTCAGTGACCAGCGGGTTCGGTTGTTGAGCGCCGGTGCTTACCGCTACTGTGGTCGTTGCCGTCCAACATCGGGGTTCTAGCCGAAATCCCTTCAGTGACTTGGCCACTAGTGAGCCGTGGCGTTGCCATGGCTCCCTTCGGGTCAGGTCACACGGTGTTGGACGGCAATTCAACGCCCGACTCACCGAAGGGAGCCACCATGCCCCGAAACGGTGTCATGCTCGCGATCCTCGCTGTCATGTTGGTGGCCCCAGGATGCGGAGGCGGTGAGGACCGTGCTCCGGCTGATCCAGTAGAGGACGCAGGCCCTCATGGGGCTGCCTCTGACGTAGAGACGGCCGGCGACACAAGCCCGGATGCTCCTGCGTCGCTTGAAGCTGATCCGGGCAAGAACGTGGTGGCCGATGCGCCGCGCGTGCAGTTGGGCGATCGCTTCTCATGGTGTGCGAGCGTGCAGGCACTGTGGGACGCTGAGGACGGAGCCCGAGCCGATACTGAAGCCACTGCTGAGGCTCATCTGGCTGCTGTGAGCCTCCTTGAAGCCGTCACCGATGACTTGGACAGGGCCGAAGCCCAAGAAGCCGTAGAGCGAGCCCTCGGTGATCACAGCCGCGCCAGAACACACTTCGGCCATGCCCGATCGCTCGCCGCTGGGCTCATTGATGGCGAGTCAACGCTGTTAGTTGGCAGCCCACACGACGCGACGCTGCAGGTCGCCCTCGAGCGGGCCGTCGAGGCATTCCTAGCCAGTGCCGGCGCTGACACTCTGGCGGTCTTGGATCTCGCCCAGAAGGCCACCGAAACTGCTCAGCAGCCGCGACAAGCAGCAAGCTCGGAAGACGAGGAACCGAATCCATCAACCGAGGTTCCCGAGTCCGAGCCAGCGTCGGTGGATCCCTCTGAGGCGTGGTTCAGGGCGACCGAAGCACTCGAAGACGCCATCAAGGCTGCAGAGGAGGCTGCAGCCGCTGATGATGCCGCCAAAGCCGCTGCCGCGGCCTCTCATGACGCCGTTGCGGACGCAAAGGACGCAGGTTGGGCCATTTCTCAAGCCACGGAGTTTGACGGCGTCTGGGAAGCCATGATCGCCGACATCGACTTCCATTTGAAGACGGCGCTGTCTGCTGTGCGAACCGCAGAGGACTCCGAAAGGGAGGCGCTTGAGGCCCAGGCTGCGGCTGCGGCCGCCGCCACGGCTGCCGTAACCGCGGCTGAGGCCAGTGAAGCTGCTAGGGCGGCCGCCGAGCAGAGCGGGTCGACTGAAGGAGACCAGGCCTACTGGGACGCGTACGCCAAAGCTCCTGCTCCACAACGAGACGCTGAGTACTCGGCCTACGCCACCGGCGCCAGCGCCGGGACGGCAACCCGAAACGTCGCCGCCGCAGCGGCAGCAGCAGCGAGCGCCGCACGGCACGCCGCTCAATTCTTCGCCGGTGTCGATGCCCATGGCGTCGCGGCGTTCAAGAAATCGCTGCAGCAGTCATGCCAGTGAGGCCGACGATGGCGTCGCTGGAGTGTCACAGCCCGAAAGTACGTTTGAAGCCGTGACCGATCTGGTGTGCGAAGGGCCCAGCGCGATACACGGTGCGGGCGTGGTCGCTGAGACCGCCGACATTGTCCTGAAGTGGCCCTACCCGCCGCAAACGGTCTTGCCGCAGCGTTGGGCGGTGAGCGTCTGGGGGGAGGCGTGCTGGACCTACATGGCGATGTGGACTCCCGAAGCACTCTCTCGCCTACAGGAGCGCACTCCAAACGTTGCAGTGTTCTTCCATGAACTAGGTGAGAGCCTGCGCCGCGACATGCAGGCGCCTCCGACTCTCGACGAGTGGTGGCGCAACCCGCGAACCGAGCGCCCAACACAACCAGAGATCGAAGCCGACCCGGTCACCGTGGTGCCCCCGGAACGCCCAGCACCCGCGGCGTTGCCACCGCCCAAGCACGCGGTGCCGGACATGTTTCATCGGACGGTGACAGCCCCGTCGGCTAGCGCAGCGATGGCAGAGCTGCTCAAGGAGATCACAGGGGTCACCTTCCACGCCCTCCAGGTCCTACAAACGGCGCAGCGCGACACCCTCGAGAACTTGCTCACAGTCGAGCAGCGGCACCGATTCAGCGAGCAGCTCACGGCGCTGGGCCCGGCTAGCGCCGACACGATGCAGGCGCAGTGGGACCACGAGGACCTCACGTTGCTGCCGCAGACGGCGGTCGGCCGGTGGGAGCAGGCCGCGGCAGCGTGGTACGCGACCCTCGCGATCAGATACGAGACCTACGAGCCGTCGACAGAGCCGCTCGCACGAGCAGTCATGCAAGCGCTTATCTCGCAGCCGGTCCCGGCCACAAGGCTGCCTTCTGTGCCGTGTGAGCTGCTGGACCCGGTGACCAAACGGTCAGCAATCTCCGAGATGCTCCCTGCTGTCCCCGACGAGCGTCTTGACGCCTTCGTCGACTTGCGCCCGAACCTGTGACGCCCGGGATCGGGAAGCCGCGAGAATCAAACTGAAGCACGCCTCCAGCCCGAGAAGAGTTCACGCCTCGTATATCGCGATCGCCTCCGTGACCCTCTGCCTGCTGCGTCATCGCCGGCTGCGATCAGACAGTGCCTTCTCACTTTGAGAGCGGCCACCGCCGTTGACACCGAAGCGCGGAGCACTAGCACCGTGGCGCCGTCAGGGGTGTAGAGCCTGATCTCTCCGAGGAGCGCCCGCCGGGGGAGATCCTCCCTAGTCGAGTCTCCGCTCCACGCTCAGAGATCCACTATAGAACCGCTGTACTCGGTAGCAGATCTGCTGTGAAGCCTGGCCGGGCAGCGTTGCAGGATGCAACTGCTATTGGAGCGAGATCAGGGCCTCTAACGAGATCTGACCCTTCGGGCTGCGAGTCTCATCTGGGCCATCATCTTCAGGTCCGCCTCCGCGGGGGGCCAGTGGTCGGTCATGGAAGCGAGCACCTCAGCAGGTGTCGGCTCGCGAGGGCGTTGCGGCGCTAGTCGCACCACGATCGGCTTCTCGTAGGGCGGTCGCTGCTGGGAGTCTGCGGTGCCGGGACGATCATTGCTCATGACTGGCGAGAGTACTACGGGGTGCCGACAGCGCCGCGGAACGCTCCCGCCCAGTACATAGTTGCCTCGAGATGCAGAGGCCTGGTTCAGAAGCTTGGCGATCCGGCCGGGTGATGTGACGTGGATTGTCTCGTTTCGAGGGAGTTCCTGACGCTGCACCTTGGCAGGTTGCGCGGTCCGCAACCTGCGGTGCTAGCCGGGCTCTGCCCGGCTGGGGTAACAACGGGATACAGAGCGCATATCAAGAGCTACATATCTTGGGGCCAGTCATCCTTGAACGGTGACGAAAGGAATACCGCGGGCATTAGCCGGGACACAAGGCTATCTGTAGGCATCAAATCGGGAGGCAATCCTCTAGCGAGCTTCGCTCGCGTGTGCAGAAGGGAATACAGCGTCGCGCGTTCGGCACCATTGGGGGACATTTGGGGTCTCTTTCGGCGCGCGTGTGGCCCTACAGCGGGATACGCCCGCGCCCGCGCCCTGTCCCGAGCCACGCGAACAAGGTGACATTTCAGACATCTTTGGGGATACGCCCGACTTGTGTCCCTTCTGATGCCCGCTGTGTTCCTCTCTGGTACCGTCGGAGCGCAGTCAAGGTCAGCCTGCAGGTGGCGACCGCGCTACCTGCAAAGGTGCAGCGTCAGGAACTCCCCTCGGTGTCTGGTTGATTTGCACACTCGAACGCGACCGACACTGAGCGCAGAGGTCCAGGGGGTAGGGCAGCCGCGCTCCTACCTGACGAGGGGAATCCGAGCGTCCTGGCAGCCATCCATGCGCCTGATCCGACCCCACCGTGAGGAGGCTGTCACAGTCGGTCGGTAGCATTAGGAATAACAACAGTGTGATTCCGACTTCGTAGGTGGAGGCCACTAATGCCGGGACGCAGCTACACCGACAAGACGTTGAAGATCCTCTTCGCGGCGTCGGGAAACCGCTGTGCTTTCCCCGGATGCGATCGAGCGCTCGTTGCATCCGAGGACGACATCACGGCGGTGATGGTCGTCGGTGAGATCGCACATATCGTCGGCTTGGCCGAGAGGAGCGCGCGATGGCGTGCCGACATGTCGGACGCGGAGCGGAATGCGCCCGAGAATCTGGTCGTGTTGTGCAGAGACCACCACAGGATCGTCGACGACAAGGCCAACGAGCGGCGGTACTCCGAGATCGTCATGCGGCGCATGAAGTCTGAGCATGAGGAAGCGCAGGCTTCTTCGCGGACAGCAAGCTCGAGGATCTCCTTGGTGGATGAGACGTTGACGACATCCATGCTCATCGTTGACTCGCTGCCAGGGTCTCTGTATTCGGCGCGCTGTAGCGAGAACAACCCCATGGGCGTGGTGCGACGGATGCAGCGCGGCGCGCTACACGGAAGTGACCTCGTGCCCTTCTACATGCACGACGGTCGGCTGTGGTCTTTCTGGGACCTCAGCGATGGGACCGGACCCCTGTCAGCCACCTGTGACGTGTCAACGGTCGAGCGGCTTGCCGCGGACGAGGCATGGTCAGACCCTGATCTACGCCGTCGGTACGTCGCTCTCTTGAATCGCTCCATGAGTCTGCATCTTGAGCGCCGCGGGTTGAGGCGAGACGAGCGCCACAACCGCTACTTCTTCATGGCGAGACGTGCAGGCGAGGAGAGGACTGTGTACTGCGAGTCGCTTCGGGGTCGGAGTCAGTCGCTACGTGTGGTGCGTGAAGAGCGACGCAAGACCGGCGAACGGAAGGGCGTGTGGTGGCACCAGGCGGTCAGATTGCGATTTGAGCAGATCGGGCCGTTGTCGTGGTTCGTAACGATTCGCCCTGAGTTCCATCTCACCGCCGATGGGGTTGCACCGCTCGCAGAGCGGCGGGTCAAGGGCCGAGTAACTCGGCGAAAATCAACTATGTACAACGAACAGTACCTCAATCGTGTGCATTTCTGGCGGTGGTTCCTGACCAGCGGCGACCCGCGGCTGGTCGTACGAGCCGGGCAACCAATCGTCGTCTCGGCTCAGCCCGTAGAGGTTGAAGTTCGCTGGCCAGGTGTGCCCGACGATGACTCAGAACCAGTTGACGTCGAGTTCGAAGAGACTCTCCTGACACTGGCAGAGCTTGCTGACGCCGTCGGCAATGTCCAGGACTGGGAGCGGTTGATCGCATGAGCATGGTCGAACTTGAGCGACCTCCGATCGCCGCTAACTGGTTGAGCGAACCGGAACTCAAGTTCCGTGATGGGCAGCTGGATCATGACCCCAAAGTCGGGCTTGCGATTTGGGGTCCGCTGTCCGCTGGAACAGCCCGGCACCCGGCGCGAATACGCGTCGGCATGGTTGGAAGATCTGCTGCCATCGAGAACATCCGCAGCTTCATTGCCGTAGAGCTACACGACGGAGTCGATGGCGATCTTGCTGCTCAACCATTTCCCGGCATGGCTGGGGCGTTCCATACCCGCGTCGTTGTGGATGACTCAGCGATCGAGACTGTGACTGCAAACGAGCTCTCCTGCGTCACCAAGGGCTCTGCTCGAGTGAGATTCGAGTCTTTTGTCGCCCTTATGCGAGCGAAGCTTCAACTGCTCGCCGAGAAGGACAATCCACCGGACATCGTGTTCATTGTGCTGGATGATGAGCTCGACAAGATGTTCCGAACAGTGGACTACTTCGAGAACAGGCATCCTCATCACCGGGATCTCCGGCGAGCCGTCAAGGCGGAGGCCATGGCGGTGCGCATGCCTACCCAAGTGATGCACGAGTCGACCACCCGACGCGTTCCTGCCCGACGACGCAGCCTCGACCATCCTGCAGAGGTCGCGTGGCACTTGGCGACCGGCCTCTACTTCAAGGCTGGCGGCCTTCCGTGGGGAGCTACCGGGCTCGAAGATGGCAGCTGCTACGTGGGGATCGGCTTCTACCGGCCACTCGGCGACAGCTCAACCCTCGTGTCGAGCGTCGTGCAGGCGTTCGATGATCGTGGCGAGGGCCTCGTACTGCGGGGACAGTCCTTCCACTGGGACGAGCGACACCGTGGTCGCTCGCCACACTTGCCAGCAGATGCTGCGGCCCATTTGCTCGGGACGGTGATCGACAGATACAGGGCCGAGCGAAGGCAGGCACCGCGACGTGTCGTAGTGCACAAGAGCTCGTGGTTCGAGCCAGAGGAGAGGGAGGGCTTCGTCGATGCCCTTCGAGCGGTGCCCGAATTCGACCTCCTGGCTCTACGGCACACCTCGGATTGGAGGCTTCTCAGATTCGGCAAGTATCCACCTTTGAGGGGCACGATCCTCACCGCAGGCGAACACACGCTGTTGTACACGACCGGATGGATCGCAGACCTCGGGTATGACCACGGTCATGTTCCTGCTCCCATCGAAGTAGCAGGCCATGTTGGAGACTCAGATCTGAAGAAGCTGCTGCGTGAGGTGCTAGTCCTAACGAAGATGAACTGGAACTCGGCCGGATACGCGGATGCAGATCCCATCACGCTCCGCTTCTCACGGCAAGTTGGCGAGATTCTCCGGGAAGTGCCTGCCGACCAGGAGCCGTTGCCGCAGTACCGCTACTACATGTAGCAGCGCTGTGGAGGCGCCAGTACTGCCCTGCAGGGAGGTGGGACCTGATGTGTTGGTCGGGTCGCTCGAAGCCGCGACTGGCGAAGTTCGCGTCAATGGAAGGATGATCGGGCCCAGCACAGCAAGAGGACCTGCTTGCGTCGAGTCCGAGTCCACCGGACTGGAACCTGAGTTAGCGGCGACATCTGATGCCACGTCACGGGGATGGGAGGCGCTTGACGCCGGGCCCCGCGTCGCCGGCAGCCACCGCTTGAGCATGTAGTCGCCCAAGGTTCCCTTGCCAGGGGAGCGGTAGTCGCCGTCGTGGACACGCTTGATTAGTTCCGCGAGGCCCCTCTCGGCGTCTTTGCGGTTGTCGCCAGCTGGGTGCCGCGTCGCTTGTAGCTGGGCGGAGTCAGTGTCGGTACTTCATCGGCTCCACCTGTCCTACAGGTAACCCTGGGATACTGAAGCCGACCCAAGGAGCCGCATGCCGTCACAACTTCCCGACTATAAGGACTCGGTGCGGGCTGCCGTAGCCGACTACTGGGAAGTGCGGCGGTCGCAGGCTGACGAGTCTGAGAGCAGGGGAGTCGTCAACACCGGCATCCGGGCCGAGGTGACAGGCGGCCGTCACCTCGACGCTCTGCACGAACTCGTCGTGGGCGTGTTCGTTGACGCAGGCATTCCGGCTCCGTTGATCGATGTGAAGAGGCGGCCGATCGCTGGTTACTTCCGACGCGACAAGAGTTGGGACATCGTGGTGATGGTGGCTGATCGGGTAGTCGGGATCGTCGAGTTGAAGTCGATGGCGGGCACCAGCCCGGGCCAGAACTACAACAACCGCACCGACGAGGCACTGGGCCAGGCCGTCGATGTCTGGAAGGCGGTGGAGCGTGAGATCATCCGTCCGCTGCGCCCGTGGCTGGGATATTTCATGTTGCTGGAGGACAACGTTGCCTTCACCACCCCGGTCTCGCCACGCAAGGCGGTTTGGGAGCCCGATCCGGCTTTCAATGAGGCCAGTTACGCGGATCGGTACGTGATCTTCTTTGAGCGGATGGTCCGTGAGCGCCTGCTTGACGCAGCGTGCGTCGTTCTTGCGGACAAGGATTCTGCTGCGGTGAGGTTCCCGTCAGAGTCTGTGAGCTTCCAGGCGTTCGCGGCGGCCATCCACGGCAGGTGTCTTCAGTTCATGGCCACGAACCCAGAGATTGACTGGTCGGCGGGGGAGTAGCCGCGACAACCTACGGACAGGCTCCTGTTGACGGGTCTAGGCTACGGCGGCGAGGAGGTCGGACCGGCTGATCCCGTATAGCTGGGCGGCGGCGGCAGTGGCTGCGGGTCGGTCCCGGCGCCTGAACGCTTCGGCGAGGGCAGTCGCGGTAGTTGCGTCAATGGCGTCGGGGGCGGGAACACGGATCTTCCGGAGGTACTGGGCCTGGAATCGGTAGGTGCCGCCGCGCATCTTCACGCAGTAGGCGCCCACGAACAGGTTGGCGATATCCGACAGCAGCAGTCCCCCGAGCACTTCCAGGTCCCACTTGTCGGACACCACGTAGTAGAGGTTGTGGTGGGGATAGAAGCCTCCCGTGTCCAGTACGGGGTGAGCCGCCGACTTGAGGTCGGGGAGAAGCAACTTCGGCCGTGCCTGCAGTTCGGGGTCGATTCGATCAATCGTGCGGTACCAGGAGGCCGGTCGGCGGCGAGCCACGTGCCGCTGTTTGATCCTGGTGCTGTGGCGTCGCAGGTATGAGGCAAGGCCGGCGTATTCGTCCAGGTTGACAAGGCGGCCGTCATCCCAAGGGTTCACGAGGAACCGCCCGCCCCAGCGCGGCGTGCCGGAGGAGATGTCATGCGCGGTAAGCATCGGTAACAGACGACAGGGCTCCACGCCGGGCGCGTCCTCGACCACGAACACTTCATCACAGCCGGTGGCCACGCCGATACCGACACGGGTACCTGTGCGCCAGTCCTCCAACGGAGCGAAACGCTCCTCCAGGTCCGCGATCAACGCCAGCGTGCCAGGCGACCCCGTAGGCCAGTGGCTGCTGCCGGTGAACCACCCTTGGAGCGTCCCGGCGTCAAAGCGGCCTCCACTGGGAGCGGGTTCGCGGCTATTGGCAAGCCATTGCTCGACAATTCGAGCGTCGGTTTCGTCGAAGCAGTCTGCGGCCTCAACGACACGGGCTGGGCCTTGGGACCCGTTGCGCAGCACGGTGATCGCCGGATAGGCCGACACAGTGTCCTCGAATGCGTCCACGGCGTGCATCACCATGACTGTGTCCACCGCGTAGTCGGAAGCGACCAGCGCTCGCAGCCATTCGCCGTACTGGTTGTGCATCCAGCGGTCGGCGCAGATGAACGCCAGCCTTCCCTCGGGGCTCAGCATCGACAGGCCCTTCTCGAAGAAGCCGACATAGAGGTCGGCTCGGCCCCGCATGGTGGCGCACTCGGACCGGTACGCCTCGCTGACCTCTGTTGGAACGTCCTCGAGCCTGACATAGGGCGGGTTTCCCACCACGAAGTCTGCCTTGCGAGACCCGTCGAGTCCCGCGCCCAGCAGGAAGTCCCCTCGACTAACCCAGTGCGAGCTGAGGCTCTCGGCCAAATCGGCTTCCTGGCCGAGTTCGACAAGCCGGGCGGCGACGGATTTGCGGGCAGCGTCGACGTTGCGGTCAAGCAGATCGAATGCCCTGATGGCCGGTCCCATGTCGGCAACCGAGCGGCCATGCGTCGCACAGGACTCCACCAGCCGCTCAACGATCGGAACCAGGAACGCACCGGCACCGCACGCAGGCTCCACGATCACCGAAGCTCCCAAATCAGCAGAGGCCCGGTAGCCGGCCAGGTCCAGGATCAAGTCGACCACCCAGCGCCGGGTGAACACCTCACCATGCGCTCCATCCGGATCGACGGTCCAAGTCGGCATCGCCCTGGAAGCCTCCATCAACTTGGGCTGGTCGTACCGAGTCATCGGCACAGCCTCGGGATTCTCAAATTACACGAAGGACTTTCCACGGCGGGGCATACTAAGAAGGCACTACGACAGGTAGGTGCCGGCGGCCGTCGAGGCTAGAGACAGCATCGCGAAGCCAGCGGGATTCGCGTAGGACGCTCCTCGAATCCTCACCCCATCGAAAGCGTGTGGAGCACCATCCTGCGTAGATGAGGTCGGTAGCCACGTAAACGCCGTGATGCGACACCCGACTGAAACGACGAACGTAGCCTAGAGAATCCGTGACGATTGGGCCGCTAGCACGACTCGGCAATCCCTAGGGAGGGGGTTGTGACTTGTCAATGATCACGAATCGCGATCACGGGCTCCAAACTTGGTTGAGAGACGGTAAGCACGGCATGCACTTGCGCTCAAGTCTCTCAGCTTTCCTTCGTTCTTGAAGTCCCTCTTGAAGTCATCGTGACCGTCGTGAAGATCGTGATGCTCGTGCAGTGCGGCTGCGACCACATAAGCATAGTCCTCCAAGCTGTCGATCAACTGCGAGTCGTCCAGTTTCTCCGCTGACGCGGCATAGAGGTCAGGTACGATCTCGAAGCGCTCGATAATCTGACCCACCAAGTAACAAGCCACGAGGCGCGTTAGCAGCCAACTCTTTCGGTATCTCGTTGGGAAGTGCTCCTTCTGATGTTGTACAGCGTCCTTAATTCGATCCGCAAAGAGGATATGGTGAGCATGGATGCGTTCAGAGAAGATATGTGGGTGATTCTCGGGCTCAAAAAGTGCTGTTCTCTTGACAGCTAGCCACGGCCAAGCGTTGAAGATACCGCAAATCAATTGCGCTGCCGCGTCGTTTGAGATTACGCGACTTGCTGCTACAGGTTGAGTGTCAGGCCTTGTTTCATAGTATACGGATGGATACAGATCTTCGAACTCTCGTTGTATCCTCAGTTGAACGCCGTGATTCGCCATCAGGTTCCGAGGGCTGACTCCAGTCTGTGTGTTGGACCTGCGCGCTACCTCCTTTTCGAGTACCGGCCGGCCTGAGACCTCAACGACCTTTACAAACACTCGCAAATCCTCGGTTAGATTTCCGATTTCTGCTGCGCGACAGAATGCGAGAACAGACTGAGCGCCGTTCACGACGGACGGCCGACTGATCAAGAGTTGGTTATCCTCCAGCTCGAAGGCATCACAGATGATCGTTAGCCCATTATGATAAAACAAGAAGTCTTGCTGCTCCTCGCGACGCGCTATGGCCTGATCAAGTGCCTTCCTCACGCGGTTGGATCTCAACTCATGCCTAACATTCAGTGCAAACAGTTGCCTATCATCGATCCCTGGCCATGACGCTATCTCCGTTGCCTTTACGGGCAACACTGTCACACGTTGAGGCTTGTCGTTAGCCTCTCCGTCGGGCGGATCTTGCTCGACGATGAGTACTCCCGGATCTGCAGTGACCTCGATCGTCCGGTTAAGTCGCTCGGGGGATCGTACAGATTCTGCAATCTTTCCCAAACTACGCACGTCCCAGACATCGATATAGTCGTTGCCGTGCGCTGCCCGGAGCGCTTGGACCTTCTTCTTTGCGTCGCCATTCAATGTGCCGGTAGTGACAATCACTAAGCGTCGGCGCACATCAGGCTCATCACGAGCAACTACACGTTCGAGATTCAGGGTCCGCAGTAGCTGGAGCAAGGACGGCTCTAAACCCGAGTTAAACAAATCGAGTAGCGTAGATTGATCATGGAAATAGCTGGCCGCACCAGCTAGACGGTCGATATCAGTCGGTCCAACCTTTGCATCGGCGGATCGGGTGAACTTGGACTGATAGATGACTATGGTATCTTGGCTGTCATCACCAGAAGCCCTTTCGAGAAAGAGCCCATCGATTCCCTTGTCATTGTCACCGTCGCACACATGGTCGTAGGCAGTGAGTTCATCGATGCCGACGATGTTCCGTAGAAACCACAGCAAGAGAACAGCATTCTCTTTGGCGAGTCCGCCGGCTTCTGCGCCTCTTGCCTGATCGGTAATGGCCTGGTAATAGTCGCGATTTGTGGTCATAGTTGCTCTCTGCTTGCTGCTATGAGCCAAACGCCTTGTGGACGCGTGACTTGGGAGAAATTATGTCGAGAGATGATGCTACCAGATTGATGGGTCTACACCGGCCGTGCCTCTTGAACCTTGCAGAGAACTCAAGATGGGCTGCGGTACGGCGCCGAGAGAGGCAACGGTCTCGTGTCGTCGGCTTGCTAGGCCTGTCTGAGGCGGTTGTGGCTTCGCGGATCCCGAATGGAAGGTCCGCAACCGGTATCGCTTCACTTATGAGAGGACGTCGGGTGGCCTAGGCGATCTGCCACCCGGTGAATCGTGCCGCAGGTCGCCCCTGCCTTCCTTGATACCTGAACCACTCCGGCCGAGGTTAGGTATCGTGATATCTTGCCATCGTGCTACCAGATGGTGTTGCTAGTGATACAGGACATCCACCGAGGAGAAGCAGATGGCACCGGAGGGAGACACCAAGAGCATGACGTTGCGCATTGATGAGGTCCTCGCGGAGAAGGTGCGCACGATCGCGAGGGTTGAGGACACGACCGTGAGCGCCGTCATTAGGGATGCCTTGGTAGCGCATGTGGAGCGTCGACGCCGCGACCCGGAGTTCCAGACGATGCTGAAGCGCAGCCTTCGGCGCCACGAGGAGCTTCTGAGAATGCTCGCGGACGGTTGAATTGAACCATCTCGCCCTCGACGGTGTGCTGGCCATCGCGTGCGAGGTTCTCGGCCGGGTGACGTCCGAATCTTCTAACGAATCTTCTAACGGACGAACCGCTATGGAGGATTATCCGCTAGTACGGCTTGTGATGCCGATCTTGTAAAACCCTATGTCAGATGGGCATTTTGGTACTCGTTGGTATTGGCTGGATCGGCCTTTACACAACTGGGGGACCGAAGGTCGGGAGTTCAAATCTCCCCAGCCCGACAGACAAGATCCAGGTCAGGATACACTTTTGATCTGGGCCCCACCTGTAACGCAGCTACCGGAAACGTCGTCTGCCTCGGCACTGGACAGGCCCCTGTGGCACTGGCTATCGGTCGTGCGGTACTCACCCTCCTCCTTTGGGGTCATCGGTCTGGATCGCTCATTGGTCCCGCCAAGTAGGGCGGCCCAGTGAACTAAGGCGACATAGCAGCCGACGGGCCCGGCACTCGGCCGGGTTGCCGGATTCAGCGGGCACGACAACACCGCACATGAGCGACTACAACAAGTGAGTCCGCCTGAGCCATCGGGGTTCTTGTCGGACTGCCGCCATGTCTGTGCCGGAATCGCGCAGTAGCCGCAGACCAGCGAGTAGGTTAGGGGCATGCAGGACAAGGCGATCATCCTCCTTTAGCCAAACAAGCAAACAAGATGAGGGACATAAGACAGAAGGACAAGTCTTGATGGCAGATACGTCACGTCAGAAGCTTGGAAAGTTCGGCGAAAAACTCGTGGTTACGAAGATCCAGGCTTGTCCGTCCTGCAAGAGAGAGCGCACACTGCGCCTCCTTAGGACAAACTTTAGATGCGCGGATATCATTTGTGACTTCTGTGGGTTTCTTGCTCAAGTAAAGACAAGCACCGTAAAGGATGTCATGGTCCTTCCTAAGAGGGTACTAGGTGCAGCTTGGTTGCCACAAAAAGAGCGCATGGATGCTGGTATCTATTTTCCACTATTCTTAGTGCTAGTTACCGATAATCGTCGGAAGTATGCGATATACTATCTGTCCGCAGACTTACAGAGTGTCGAGATGTTCAAGCCAAGAAAGAAGCTCTCATCGAGGGCAAAGCGAGCAGGGTGGCAGGGGTTTACCTATGATCTGGACGCAGTCAAGTCTTCAATAGTTTACCTATATCCATAGCACCACCTGGCCAATAGCCGCACTTAGTTGCAGTAGGAGACCAATTGGAATGAGATTCTGGTGAACGTAACATGAAGGGAAAATGAGCAAAGATGGCAACCGCTAAGAACCAAAAACGTCGCCGGCTCTATGGTCAACTTTCTAAACAGGTAGAGGTCGCCGCGGCGGGTGAGTTAAGCAAGTCGCGCGCAGGTCTTCTACTGTGGTTTCTAAGCGTCGTGAAAGGTTATGATGAAGCAGATGCGCTTGAGTTCATATGTGACAGTGATGATGATGGCGGGTTTGATGGCCTCTTGCTTGAAACACATGAGACTATTGAGGGCCCCCGCTACGTCGTAACGGCGTTTCAGTCAAAGTACCCCTTGCAGCCTTCGATGGTCGGAGACAGAGATGTTTCACAGTTCATCGGCAGAGGCGACCGCCTCCAGCATGTACCGCATCTTAGGCTACTAGTCGAGCCCCCGAAACGAGCGGAACTCCGACGCCTTGTCGAGCGCTTTGAACTCGAGCAGAAGATCAACGCGGACACTGTCGTGTTTAAGCTGAATTTTATTACAGCTGGATTTGCTGGTCCGGAGGCCGTGAAGGTTGCAGCGGCAGCAAATGAAGCGTCGCCGAACTATGTAACGATCTGGGATATCGATGCGCTAGGTCAAGCGATCGAGGCCTACAATTCGCCAACTCCCGTTTCAGCCAGGATCACCATCCCTATACAGCGAGATGATGTTCTGGTTGTAGGGGCTGAGGACTATCGGGTTGCGATCGCTGCTGTAAGGGCGAGTGAAATAGCCAACTGGCCCGGGATAGAGGATCGCACTCTCTTCAACTTGAACGTGCGCCGACAACTCCCTACGAACAAGGTGCGAAATGCACTGGATCGGGCGACGACTCAGCGTGAGCAGCATGATCGATTCCTAGCGTCTCACAATGGAATTACGATGATCTGCAGAAGCGTTGAGATATCGGAGCAAGAGATCGTCATTAATGATCCTTCCGTCGTGAATGGAGCACAATCTGTGATTGCATTTTTTGATAATCGTGATACACTAACTGATGCTCTTCGCGTTATCGTTAAGGTATGTGAGCTAGATCCCGATACGCCTTTTGCTCGTGATATCGCCATCCGTAGCAACACGCAGAGTGCCGTAAACAGTCGTAACTTGCGTGCGCTCGACGGCCCCCAACTACGTATACAACAGGAGTTTGAGACTCGCTTCTCCGATTTTGTGTATGAGACACGGCCGGACGCGAGTCTTACGGGAACCGAGTCAATCATTCACAATCATCAGGCAGCAAAGTGCCTGTGCGCTGCAATGAACAGACGACCCTGGTTGGCAGTGAAGAGCCTATCACTCTTTGAAGAACCGAACTATGCTGATATCTTCAACGACCAAGTTCACGCGGAGCAAGTGCTGCTCTCTGTTAAGCTCAAACAGATGATCGATGAGAACAAGGATACCTATCCTGATGCATATCGTCGCTCGTGGGCACTTACGTCTATCGTGGGAACGTATCTTTCAGCTGAAGCTCTGCGCGCAATACTTGGCCATGAGGATCTAGTGAACTTCGCAGTGACTTTTGCATCGGATTCGGACGCGTATGAGACCGCTACTCAGATGGCCTGTGTTGCAGCTCGCAAGACACTCGAGTTGCGACGCGATCAGAAACAACGTAGCGGCGAGGTCGATGACTTTAAGGTTGATTTCAAGAATGAGCAAGAATTGCTTGAGCTTGGTGCTAAGGCCCGGGAAGTCGCTATTGTATTGAAGGACTAGATCGGGAATCGCTATATTCAGCCCATGACTTGGCGAGGAGGTCGTTCGGGCTGATTCCGTATAATTCGCTGGCTGCGGCGGTGGCTGCAGGTCGGTCCCGATGTCTGAATGCTTCGGCGAGGGCAGCGGCGGTGACCGCATCGATAGAGTCGGGTGCGGGGACACGTACCTTTCGCAGGTACTGGGCTTGGAATCGGTAGGTGCGTCCACGCATCTTCACGCAGTAGGCGCCCACGAACAGGTTG
Organism: Acidimicrobiales bacterium; assembly: GCA_965117015.1. Classification (GTDB taxonomy): domain Bacteria; phylum Actinomycetota; class Acidimicrobiia; order Acidimicrobiales; family Aldehydirespiratoraceae; genus Aldehydirespirator. Next base: position 3,243,357 of record OZ220747.1, on the reverse strand, counting down.
GCGATGTCCGAAAACAGCAGTCCTCCCAGTACTTCGAGGTCCCACTTATCGGACACGACGTAGTAGAGGTTGTGGTGAGGATAGAAGCCTCCGGTGTCCAGCACCGGGTGAGCCGCCGACTTGAGGTCGGGGAGAAGCAGCTTCGGCCGTGATTGAAGTTCGGGGTCAACTCGGTCGATCGTGCGGTACCAGGAAGCCGGCTGGCGGCGTGCCACGTGCCGCTGTTTGATCCTGGTGCTGTGGCGCCGCATGTATGAAGCGAGGCCGGGGTACTTATCTAGATCTACCAGGCGGCCGTCCTCCCAGGGGTTTACGAGAAACCGTCCGCCCCAGCGCGGCGTGCCCGGGGAGATGTCATGCGCGGTCAGCATGGGCAGCAAGCGGCAGGGCTCCACGTCGGGAGCGTCCTCGACCACGAAGACATCATCGCAGCCGGTGGCCACGCCGATACCGACACGGGTACCTGTGCGCCAGTCCTCCAACGGAGCGAAACGCTCCTCCAGGTCCGCTATCAACTCCAGCGTGCTAGGTGACCCGGTCGGCCAGTGATTGCTACCGGTGAACCACCCCTGCAGTATCCCGGCGTCGAAACGGCCTCCACTGGGAGCGCGTTCTTGGCTATCGGCAAGCCATTGGGCGACGATGCCAGCATCGGTTTCGTCGAAGCCGTCTGCGGTCTCAACGACACGGGCTGGCCCCTGGGATCCGTTGCGAAGCACGGTAATCGCCGGATAGGCCGACACCGTGTACTCGAATGCGTCCACGGCGTGCATCACCATGACTGTGTCCACCGCGTACTCGAAAGCGACCAGAGCGCGCAGTCGCTCGCCGTACTGGTTGTGCATCCAGCGGTCGGCGCAGATGAAGGCCAGTCTTCCCTCGTGTCCCAGCATCGACAGGCCCTTCTCGAAGAAGCCGACGTACAGGTCGGCTCGGCCTCGCATGGTTGCGCACTCGGACCGGTAGGCCTCGCTGACCTTGGTCGGAACGTCTTCGAGCCTGACGTAGGGCGGGTTGCCGACCACGAAGTCGGCCTGCCGGGACTCATCGAGTCCCGCGCCCAGCAGGAAGTCCCCTCGGCTGACCCACTCCGAGCTGAGGCCCTCGGCCAAATCGGCCGGCTGGCCAAGCTCGACAAGCCGGGCGGCAACAGATCCGCGCGCAGCGTCGATGTTGCGGTCAAGCAGATCGAAGGCCCTGATGGCTGGTCCCATATCGGCAACCGAGCGGCCATGCGTCGCACAGGACTCCACCAGTCGCTCAACGATCGGCACCAAGAAGGCACCGGCTCCGCAAGCAGGCTCCACGATCACCGAAGCCCCCAAGTCAGCCGAGGCCCGGTAGCCAGCTAGGTCCAGGATCAAGTCGACGACCCAACGGCGAGTGAACACCTCACCGTGCGCTCCGTCCGGATCGACGGTCCAAGTCGGCATCGCCCTGGCAGCCTCCATCAACTTGGGCTGACGGTACCGAGTCATCGGCACCACCCCGTGCCACTCAAACTACATGAACGCCATTTCACGGACGGGCACCCTAGAGACGCCGTACGACAAGACGGAGTCCCTGGGGTCTTCAAGGGGTTTGTTGCGTGCCGGCAGGGTTAAGACTCTCGTGGTCGCGCAGGAACGCCCCAGTTACATCATGTCTCGGCACCGTCGGCCTGGGCGCTAGTCGGTGCTCCGGCTGTTGCGGCGCAGCCGGATCGCCGTCAGGAACGCTTCGTCGGTGTAGTAGCGCACCGCCACTTCGTCCTGGGGCAGATCGGGCCCGGTGCCGACGCTCGCGTCTAGCTCGGCAAGTGTGACGGGCTCCTCAATCGGGTCTTGGCCGGTGTCGGCGTCAGGCACAGTTGTCATGACCTACGAGACCGTAATCGGCTCAATGCGACGTGGACTGTCCAGCTGCGACGGTCGAGGCGACACCGATTCGCATGCTCTAGTCCCTGGGGAGCGCACGAAGCCGAGGATTCTCCACCGGTACGCAGTCTGAGTCACGGCGGGCTGGCCTCGCTCATTGAGCAGACGTAGCCGATGGCGGGGTCGGCCCGACCCTCGAGGAGTTCCCGGTAGGTGGCCTTGATGCTGTCGGGGCCGGTCCGGTGCACCACGGTCAGCCATCGTTCGGTGTGGTCGAGAAGGTCGTGGAACGCCCGGGCGATCCGGTTCGCCAACTCCTCGGGACCCCATTCCTTGGCGCGCTTGGCGCTCTGCGCAGGCGCGAAGAAGAACTCCGGCCGGGGGCCGGGGAGGTCGCTGTCGCCGCCCATTTCCTCCCAGTGGGTGGCGCCGACCGCGATGGAGAATCTCAGGTTGTCGGCGAAGTGCGTGTGGATCGCCGACCGCACCGCGCCGCTGCCGGCCATGTCGACCAGGCCCGAGGCGACCCTGGCGTCGATCCGGTCGATCTCGTCGTAGGTGATCACTTCGTCGTAGAGGCCGAGGCCTTCAACGAAGGCCCGGTTGCGCGGTGAGGTCACACCGATGCTGTGGTGGTTCTCACGGCGGGCCAGGCATGCGGCCAAGCAGATTGAGGTCTTCGAGGATGCACTGGTAACCAGGGTCTGGCCGGCACCGCGGAACACCCCACCCGCGGCGTCAGCGTCGCCGAGATAGTCGTCAACAAGAAACGAGGTCATGAACATGCCCCACAGAAGGAGGTACTCGTCAGCCTTGTCCGGTTTGAACATCGCGTCGGTGGCGGCGTCGCGGAAGTCGGTGTAGGTCGCGGCGTGCTGAGCGCGGTGGGGCCCGACGTCGCGGAACGCGACTGCGTCCGTTGACCGGGCCCCTTCGGGACGGGCCGCTGCCGTACCGGTGCGTGGCTCGGCGGTGATCACCACGTCCGACGACATCGGGTAGAAGCCGAAGTACCGGCCCCCGGCCGCGATGTCGGGATGGGCCGATTCGACCACCGACCCGAGCCCCATGGCCGGGAGCCGCCCCCAAGGCGCCTCGGTGGGGAAGAAGCCCCAGTAGTCGAGCATGTCGCCGACGACTGCGTAGGTCACGTTGTTGGTGGTCAACGCGAACCGCTCGACAGCCAGCCGGACCTGGCCCGGGCTCAACGCAGTGTTCTCGCCCGCAACGATGCGCGTGCGGCGATAGTCCCGACGGTCAACCTCGAAGTCCATGACCGGATCCTCCTAGCCCGAAGCCAGAGAAGCGCTGGTTTGGGGCGCACTAGGGCGCCCCGTTCCGTTCAGGTTCTACATGGCCCCCGGCCACAGGTGCTAGATCGACCGGGCGAGGCGTCGCTGCTCGTAGAGCGCTAGGGCGTGCAGCGGGAAGTACTGCCTGTACAGGACGTAGTCGAGCAGCGCGGTGCGGAAGAAGACGCCGGCCATGTCCTGTTTGGGCCATTGCCCGCTCTCGTCCTGGGTATTGAGCAGGAACCGCGCTCCCCGTGAGATCGCCGCCCAATCCGGGTCGCCGGCCTCGAGGAGCGCGATCAGCGCCCATGCGGTGTGGATGACCTGACTCTCGTCGTGGGCGACGTAGCGGCCGGTCAGACAGCCGCGGTGGTGCTCGCCCCACCCGCCGTCGGGCTGCTGGCGGTCGAGCAGCCAGCGGCAGGCGGTGCGCAGCGCCGGATCGCCGGGAGCGGCCCCGGCGGCCAGCAGGCCTCGGATCCCGAAGAAGGTGCCGTAGATGTACTGGATGCCCCACACGCCTCGCCACGACCCGTCGTGCTCCTGAGCCTCGCGCAGCCACGATTCGGCCCGCTCGACAGCTCTGATGACCTCCGCGTCCAGAACCTGGGGTGAGTGCTGCCGGCAAGCCTCGAACGCGGCCAGGCAGGACGCGGTGCACTCGACATGGGAGTGCTCGGTCATCGACTCGCCGAACATCTCCGCGGGATTTAGCCACTCGAGACCGACCGCCGATCGCCGCGACTCGTAGCTGCCGAAACCGCCGTCGCGGTTCTGGCCTCGCAGCATGAAACCGACGGCGTCGCCGAGCGCCGCGGGGCTCGCGGCCTCGGGGTCGACTGCGATCAGGCCCCGCACCGCCTCTGCCGTGCAGTCCGTCACCGGCCAGCCGTGCCACGCCCCGGCGAAGCACCAGCCGCCCTTGGGGTCCATCCGGAAGGCCTCGTGGAAACCCTCGAAGCTGGTGCCGATCTGTTGGCGACCCAGGGAGTCGGCGCCTCGCTGCAGCGCGGCTTCGACCCCCTCCACGTTGGGCACGGTCGCCAGCGCTTGGAGGGCGAATCCGGTGTCCCAGGAGGCGCTCCTGGCCCCGGCGACGCGTGTTCCGGCTTCCTCGTCCTCCCAGATCCAGCCCTCGAGTTGCGCCAGAGCTTTCGGGCCGTCTGCGTCGTCGGGATCATGCAGCCATAGGCAGAGGATGTTGAGGAGGCCGCTGACGGGGGAGATGCTCATGTGGTCGGTGGTCTGCAGCTCCCAGCGGATGCGGTCGATGAGTTCGTCGGTGCAGCGGGCCCGCAGGCGCTTGCTTGCGAACCGTTCGTACACGCGGGCGAGCCCGTACCCGGCTCGCAGGCACAGGCCGGGCCGTGCGAAGAGGTCGGCGTCCCGCAGCCGGCTGCGGGAGGCGGCAAAGTCCACCTCGGCGAACCCGTCACGGAACAACTCCTCGCGCAGTGACGCGATTACGGGCGTGACCGGCGCCTGGAACCGCGACGGGTAGATGGCCGCCATCGCCATGTAGATGAGCCGCGTGTGGCAGTACCAGTTCGAAGGATGCAGCGGCATCCGGCGCGGCAGCCGCCACAACTCCGGCAGCACGGGGTTGACGCCTTGCCAGTCGTAGAGGTTGACCAGGGCCAGCCAGAACTTCCCCCAGGTCGGGATGTTGAGCACACCCTCCGCCTGCAGGAAGCGCCGGGCCGGCGCGATCAGCGGATCGTCCGGCTCGACGCCGAGCAGTCTCGCCGCGACGTAGACCAGGGTGGTGACGAACAGGTGCGGCGGCGAGTGCTCGTGCAGGCCCCAGGCGCCGCCCTCCAGGCGGGTGTGTTCGAAGGAGCGCAGCACGAGCCGGCGCCGGCCCGCATCAAGCGGCTGCTCGGTGATGTGGTGCAGCAGCACGTACTGCGCGGTGAGCATTGGGCACCACACCACCTCACCTTCCCAGGAGCCGTCGTCACGTTGAAGGCTCAACAGGTGCGCGGCCGCGTTGCGGAGCGCCGCGGAGGCATTGGGTGGGGTGGACTCCTCGATGTGGCCGGGTTTGGGATCGGTGCCGCGCATCGAGGTGGGAAACGCTTTGGACAGCGTTGCCCGAGCACGCTCCTCCCTCTCGGTGACGCCGCCGGCCTTGCGGAGCTGCAGCATCCCGCGGCCGAGCGAGAGGAAGCGAACCGCGATCGCGCGCACTACGGGGCGTGTCCGGCGCCAGGCAGACGGCTTGTAGCACTTCTTTATCTCGGTCGCGAGCGCCCGTGCCGCCGTCGTCCCAACGGCCCGGCTCAGGCTCACAACCGAGGTGTCCTCACAGGCGAGCAGCCGGATGGTGCGGTCGCGGATGGCGGGCTTCTCCCGCCACTGCCGGTAGATCGTGTGCCTGAGCGCGGCGGCCTCCACCGCACGGTCGGCGAACACCTCGTACAGCCCCATGGCTAGGAGCTCCGGCGCGCGGGTCTCCCGGAGCCGCCGGTTGGCGAAGTCGCGATAGTCGCCGCCCTCTGCCAGTGTGAACGCATCGCCGAAGCCGAGAGTCATGCCCGCCGCCGTCAGCGGGTGGTAGTGCCCGGCGGCGTCCCCGATGAGGACCCGACCGGGGGTGCCGTAGGTGTGGCGCGGCCTCAACGCATTGGTCGCCGCGAGGAATCGGCCCTCGCGCAGGGCTTGGAGGAACGCGGGCCCGAGGGTGCCCGGCAGGCTGGCGGCGTACGACCCTGCCAGCGTGTCGATCATGTCCCGAGTGGAATACCCAGCCGGGACGTCCACGATCAGCCGGGCGGAGCGCTCTCCCAACCGATAGATCAGGATCGGACCCCGCTCAGCGCATATGACGTGCCCGTATTCCTCGAACGGCAACGTCACGTCGTTCAGCAGGACGCCAAGCATCTGCGAGTAGGTCTGCGGCTTCGTGGACAATCCCAACGACCGGCGCACCACCGAGGCTCGGCCGTCGGCTCCGACGATCAGTCGGGCCGCGACCGATCCCTCTTCGCCGTTGCGGGAGTAGGAGACCAGGTCGCCCTCGATGCTGCGCACACGCGCGTTCATCATCACGTCGACGCTCGGCTCGTCCTCGACGGCCCGGCGCAGTCGCAAGACCAGCCTCTCGTGCTCCCACACCACACCGGGACGCCCGTCCGGATAGGGGAGCACTATCGGCTCGCCCCCGTCCTCGGGGAACACCACGAATCCCTTCCCCGGAATGCAGCCCGCGCCGGCATCAGGCTCGATCCCGAGCGCGCGGAGTATCCGCACGCCGGGTGGATGCAGCCACTCGCCCGCCAGCCGCTTGGACGTGTTCGGATTCGCCTCGAGCACGACCACCGAGTAGCCGTTCCGGGCGTGGGCCAGCGCGCACAGGCTGCCCACCGGACCGGCGCCGACTATGGCGACGTCGTAACGGCCGCGTTCGGCGCCGCTCACCGGATGACCGTGGTCTGTGAACGTCTCCGACGCCGGTGTCGGCAGGTTTCTCCCAGTCCGGCGCTCGCCACCGCGCCATAGTAGTAGCAACACTCCCAGTGGAGGGCCTGTCGACGAAGTCCCAGCGGCCCCGCCGGACTGCGGCCGGTCAGTTAGCGGTAGTCAGGTTCGACAGGTAGTCGAGGACTTCCTGCTCGGAGACCACGTCGGCGTACTTGGCGTCGAGGTCGAACAGGTTGGACTCGTGGATCTGCGGGTCGCGGTCCCCGCAGGCGTCGCGCACGACTATGGGAACGAAGCCGTGCTGGCAGGCGTCGAGCGCGGTGGCCCGGACGCAGCCACTGGTGGAGACGCCGGTGTGGATCAGCGTGTCGACCCCCATCGAGGTGAGCGTCGAGGCTAGGGACGTTCCGAAGAAGCTCGAGGCGTACTGCTTGACCACCACGATCTCGCCGTCGGTGGGCGCCAGTCCTTCGCCGTAGGCGCCCAGCGGGCTGCCTCGGACGAGGCACTCCAGCGCGCCGACCTTGCGGAAGAAGATCCCTCCGTCGGCCCCGCCGGGCTGGAACTCAATCCTGGAGTGCACGACCGGAATCCCGGCCGCCCGGGCCGCGGTCAGCACCCGCTGGCACGACGCCCGGGCATCCTCCACCCCGGCGTACAGCGGAGACTCAGGATCCAGGTAGGCCAGGCAGAAGTCGATCACCACCAGGGCCGGGCGCGCCCCGAACCCCAGCCGCCGGTTGAACCCCGCCTGCCGGTAGTCCTCGGCCAGCGCCTCGCCCGTCTTGGCCTCCCGCGACGTCATGCCACGATCCCGTCGGCCCGCAGCCGCTCGACCGCGTCCGCATCGAGCCCGAGGATCCCGCCCAGCACCTCGTCGTTGTGCTCGCCCAGCGCCGGGCCCGACCAGTTGATCGAGCCGGGGGTCCCGGACAGCTTCGGCACGATGTTCTGCATGGGAATGGCCCCGAAGTCGGCGCTGTCGACCCAGGCTATGGCCTCACGGGCCTCGAAGTGCTCGTCGGCCAGCATCTCCGGGGCCCGGTAGATCTGGCCGTTGGGAACGGCGTACTCGTCGAGGATCCGCCGCAACTCGTCGGCGTCGAGGGTGGCCGTCCACGTCGCGATCATCTCGTCCAACTCCTGCTGGTGGTCGCCCCGGGCGATGTGGGTGGCGAAGCGGGGATCGGTGCCCAGCTCGGGCCGGCCCATCGCCTCAGCCATGCGCCGCCACACGGTGTCCTGATTGCCCGAGATCAGATGGATCCCGCCGTCGCGGGTGGGGTAGGCGTTGGCCGGCGCGATGTTGGGGATCATCGACCCCGTCCGCTCCCGAATGAACCCGGCCACGTGGTACTCGGTCAGCAGCGACTCCATCACCGCCAGCACCGACTCGTAGAGAGCGGCGTCGACGATCTGGCCCTCCCCGGTGCGCTCCCGCGCATGCAGGGCGTTCAGCGTGCCGATGGTGGCGAACATGGCGGTGAGGGTGTCGCCGATGCTGATCCCGGTCCGGCTCGGCATCTTCTCCGGGTCGCCGGTGGTGTAGCGGATGCCGCCCATCGCCTCGCCGATGTTGCCAAACCCCGGCTTGGAGGAATACGGCCCGGTCTGGCCGTAGCCCGACACCCGGGTGACGATTAGCCTCGGATTGGCGGCCTGCAGGTCCTCGGGGTCGAGTCCCCAGCGCTCCAACGTGCCCGGCCGGAAGTTCTCCAGCAGCACGTCCGCGCCGGCGGCCAGCCGGCGCACGAGGTCCTGGCCGGCCTGCTCGCGCAGGTTGATGGTGACCGACTTCTTGCCCCGGCCCACCACCGGCCACCACAGCGACTTGCCGTCGGCCTTCTCCTGGCCCCAGGCCCGCATGGGGTCGCCGGTGCCGGGCGGCTCGACCTTGATCACCTCGGCCCCGTGGTCGGCCAGGAGTTGGCCGCAGAACGGGCCGGCCAGCAGCGTGCCCACCTCGACCACCCGAATGTCACTAAGCGCTCCGGGCATGATCCCCCTCCCCGTTATCCTCGGTTGAGTCATGACTGGGCCCAACCAGCAAGCTGAGCGCGTCCAGATCGTGGATGTCGCGCCCCGCGACGGCCTCCAGGCCGATCCTGCCGACCTCAGCACCGACCAGAAGGTGGAGTTGATCGAGCGGTTGGTCGCGGCCGGCCACACTCGGGTCGAGGCAGCCAGCTTCGTCAGCCCCAAGGCGGTGCCCAAGATGGCCGACGGCGAGGCGGTCATGGCCGGCGTCCCCCGCACCGCTGGCGTTAGCTACAGCGCTCTCGTGCTCAACCAGCGGGGCGTGGAGCGGGCGATCGAAGCGGGTGCCGACGAGGTGTGCGGGGTGGTGGTGGCCACCGAAACCTTCTCGCAGGCCAACCAGCGGGCCACGGTGGCCGAGTCGATCGAACGGTGGCGAGCCATCTCCGAGACGGCTCGGACGGCCGGGGTCCGCACCTCCGTGACCGTGTCGGCGGTGTGCGGCTGCCCCTACGAGGGACGGGTGAACGTCGACCGGGTGCTGGGGATCGTGGCCGAGCTGGCCGAGACGCAGCCCGACGAGGTGGCCCTGGCCGACACCATCGGCGTCGGGGTGCCCAACCAGGTGTCCGCCCTGTTCGAGGGCGCAGCCGAGCGGGCCGGCAACGTCGCTCTGCGGGGCCACTTCCACAACACCCGCAATACTGCGCTGGCCAATATCGCGGCGGCCATCGACACCGGCGTGCGGGTGTTCGACTCCAGCCTCGGCGGGGTGGGCGGCTGCCCGTTCGCACCCAGGGCCACCGGCAACGTCGCCACCGAGGAGGTGGTGTACATGGTGCACGAGATGGGCTTCGACACCGGGCTCGACCTGGGCGCCCTGATCGAGGCCAGCGCCTGGCTGGAGGACCAACTCGGCCACCGCGTACCCAGCCTGGTGGCCAAGGCCGGCGGATTCCCCCAGCCCGGCTGAAGCCGCCCACGGCGCCGGACCGCCCCGCAGCGAGGAACCGCGCAGCAGCGCGCCCGCCGCGCTCATGTGGGCCTTCGCTGGTACTGACCTCGGGGGAGTCCCACCACCTGGCCGCCGGCCAGGATGGGCTTGCCCCGCAGCCACACGTGGCGCACCCGGCCGTCGAGCTCGTGGCCCTCGAAGGGGGTGTAGCCCTGGCTCGACTCCGACTCGGCCGCCCGCACCACGTGGCTGGCCGACGGGTCGAGCAGCGCGATGTCGGCGTCGTAGCCGACCCCGATGGTGCCCTTGGTGCCCAGCCCGAAGCGCTGGGCCGGGTTCCACGACAGCATCCGGGCCATCTCCACCAGACCGAGGCTCCGCTTGGAGCCCTCGGAGTAGAGGCCGTTCAGCAGGTACTCGGTGCCGCCGAAGCCGCTCTTGGCCAGCCAGATGTCGTCGGGGTTCTCGGCTGAGACCTTGGCCTCGGCCTGGCAGCAGGCGTGGTCGCTGACCACCCAGTGGGCGTCGCCGGCCAGCACGTGCTCCCACAGAGCCTCCACGTCGGCGCGGGGCCGGATCGGCGGGTTGACCTTGCCCCACGGGTCGCCCGCGGTCTCGATGTCGGCCAGCAGGTGCCCCACGGTGACCTCCCGGCGGAAGTCCACGTTCTCGAAGCACCGGTCCATTCGCACCGCCGCGTCCATGGCCTTGGCCGACGACAGGTGCAGCAGGTTGATGTTGGCGACCTCGGTCTCATGGGCCAGGTAGGCGGCGATGGTCACGGCCAGGCCCTCGGAGTGCGGCGGCCGGCCGGCCGAGTAGGCGGCCAGTCCCGACAGCCGGCCCTCGGCCTGGACCATCTTGGTGTAGGCGGTCATGATCTCGGCCGTCTCGCAGTGCATCGACAGCGACAGCACGTCGGCCAGCTCAGGCCGGTCGCGGCGCACCCGGGCCAGGCCCCGCATCACGAACTCGAAGTGGGCGAGGTCGTAGCGCTCGCCCGGCGGGGTCATCAGGAAGCTGGCTTGGTCGTCCCTGGCGCCGTGCAGGCCGTGGCTGCCGTAGAACATGAAGATCTTGAACGAGGTCACCCCGTGCTCGTCCACCAGGGCGGGCATCTCGTCGATGTGGGAGGCCTGCATCGGGGCCAGGTGCAGGGCGTAGTCCACGTAGCTGCGGCCCCCCATCAGGCTCAGCGCCTCGGGGACGAAGTCGGCGTAGGGCCCGCCCCGGTTGAGGTAGTACTGGCCGGTGCGGACGTAGTTGAGCACGGTGGTGGTGCCGCCGGTGGCCGCGGCCCGGCTCTCGGTGGCCGTGTCCACGTCCAGCGGGTTGTAGATCCCCATGTGGGTGTGGGCGTCCACCGAGCCGGGGAAGGCGATCAGGCCCGAGGCGTCGAACACCTCGGCCGCGTCGGCGGTGGCGGCTAGACCCGGTTCGAGGTGGCTGACCCGCCCGTCGCTGATGCCGATGTCGACGTCTTCGACGGTGCCGTGGTCGGGGCGGACCACCGTGGCGCCGGTGATGACGGTGTCGATCATCGGTCCTCCCGACCGGTTCCAACGACGCTCAGCAGGGCCAGCAGGCCCGCCGCGGAGGGCGCGGCGGCCACGCCGGCGAGGGCGTCATGCACCGAGCGGGCCGTCTCTGCGCTCACTAGGCCGTCGACGTTGTCGGTGTACTTGGTGGCCAGGTCCTCTCCCGATAGCGGGTCGTCGGGACCACCCCGGTTGGCCAGCACCTCCTCGACCAGCGTCTGGCCGCCGGTGGTGGTGACGGTCAGGCGGGCGGGGAGCTGGCTCGGGTAGATCGCCATCAGGCCGGGGTCCCCGGTCACGTCGATGCGGGCCATCAGCCTGCGCCGGGCCGGGTCGCGGGCCAGGTCGTCGCTGAAGTCGGCCAGGCCCACCCCCAAGCCGTTGCCGCCGAGCAGCCCGGCGGCCACCGCGTAGGGCCCGCTGAACTGGGCGAGGTATCCCGTCTCGGGCTGCCGTTTGGCGTCGATGGGGTCGCCGATGGTGCGAACCGTGGGCGGGGCCACCTCCAGCGTGGCCGACGCCACGTCGTCGGGGCCGACGCCGCGGCGGCGCAGCCCGATGGCGGCGTCGATGGCGGCGTGGGTGAAGTGGTTGGCCGGGTACGGCTTGTAGAAGATGCGCTCGGCCTCCCACCGCCGCCCCAGGTCGGCGGTCACCGCACCGGTGTCAGCCTCCGCGCCGAGGAACGCCTGGAACAGGCCGAAGCGTCCCTCGACCGCGGTGCGCGGCCCGGTGAAGCCCCGTACTGCCAGCTGGGCCGCGGTGACCCCGGCCTTGGCCGCCCAGCCGCAGTGGAGCCGCTTGACGGTGCCGCCGGCCCGGTTGGCCTCGATGATCCCGCTGGCCATGCTGCACGCCACGCCCATGGCGTCGGCGATCCGCTCGGCATCGGCTCCCAGCAGTCGGGACGCGGCCGCGGCCGAGCCCACCGCCCCGCAGATCGAGGTGGCGTGCTGGCCCCGCTCGAAGTACACCGACTGGCGGGCCCGATGGTCATAGCCACCCATGCCCAGACGCACCGCCACCTCCAGGCCGACGGCCACCGCGTCGACGAGCGCCGCGCCCGGAGCGCCCCGCCACTCGGCCACCGCCAGCGATGCTGGCACCACCGAGGCGCTGGGATGCAGGATCGACGGGAGGTGGGTGTCGTCGTAGTCGAGAGAATGGGCCAGCACGCCGTTGACGAAAGCGGCCTCCGCGGCCGCCATCTTCGAGCCGGCGCCGATGGCGGTCGCCTGGGCGCCGGACTCCTGGGCCAGGGCGAACTCGGTGGCCGCCCGGGAGGTGTCCAGCGGGCAGGCCCGCACCGCGATTCCCACGATGTCGATGATGCGGGCCGGGATGCCGGACCGGACCTCCGCCGGCACCGGGCCGCCGGCCAGCCGGGCCAGCTGGACCAGGATCGGGTCCGTCGCCGCGCCGGTGCCGTCGCTGCCCGGTTGGCCGTCGGTGCTCATGCCAGAGCCAGGGGCCGGACCGGTGCCCCGGTGGCGCCCACGATGTTGAGGTGGGCCAGCACGAACACGAACTCGTGGACCCCGTCCGCGGCCAGCGCCTCAAGGTCCATGGTCTCGATGATGTTGACGCCCCGCTCCACCAGCAGCACCCGGTGGGCGGGCAGCAGCGCATGGCCCGCCCCGGCGGCGATGCGCTCGAAGGCCAGGGTGTCGGCACCGACCAGGACGGCCCCCCGGTCGGCCAGCCAGCGCGCGCCGGCCTCACCCACGCCGGGGACTCCGGAGCTGAGACCCTGGTAGCGCTCGACGTCGTCGAAGTGGACCCCCCATCCGCTGCGCACCAGCACGGCGTCGCCGGACCGCACCGGGGTGCCCTGGCGTCCGGCCGCCTCCTCCAGCTCGGCCACAGTGATCTCGTGGCCGCCGTCGCAGCACTCCACACCCAGCACGGCCGGGATGTCCAGCAGCACGCCCCGGCCGGCGAAGGGGGGCAGTTCGTCGATGCCCAGAGCGTCGAAGCGGCCTCCGGACTGGGCCTCACGGGCGTCGACACCGCCGAACAGCCGGCCCTGGTGGCTCACATGGGCCAGTGCGTCCACATGGGTGCCGACGTGGCAGCCGGTGGTGACCAGATCGGCCGCGGCCGAGCCCCCGTCGGCGCGCACCCGGTCGCCGTGGCGGCGGTCCAGGCAGTGGCGGAAGGGCGGATGGTTCGGGGACTGGGCCATCCCGTTGCGCATCGGGCGGCCCAGGTCGTACACGGTGGCCTGCGCGACCCGCTCGATCAGGCCGGCGGCCCGGGTCGCCTCAGTCGGGCTCACGCCACTACTCCGGCGGCTCGCAGGTCACCGACCCGGTCGGCGCTCACCCCGGCCTCGGCCAGCACCTCGTCGGTGTCGGCACCCAGTGCCCGCCCGGTGTGGCGGACCGCCCCCGGCGTGGCCGACAGGCCGAAGAGCAGGTTCTGCATCTGGATCGTTCCAAGGTCGGGGTCCTCGACTTCGGCGACCGCGCCCCGGGCCTGCACCTGGGGATCGCTCACGTACTGGGCGGCGTCGTACACCGGGGCCAGCGCCACCTCAGCCTCGGCGAACGCCTCGACCACCTCGGCCAGCGGCCGGGCGCCGATCCACGACGCCACCGCCTCATCGATCTCGTCGGCGTGGCCGGCGCGGCCCGCACCCGACGAGAACCACGGCTCGCAGGCCAGATCGCCCCGGCCGACCAGCTCCATCGTGCGGACGGCCACCGAGTCGGCGCTGCTCGACACGGCCACCCAACGACCGTCGGCGGTGCGGTAGGTGTTGCGGGGGGCGTTGTTGGCCGAGCGGTTCCCGGAGCGAGCGGCGACGCGGCCGGTCTGGTCCCACTCCACGATGTGGGGGCCGAGGGCCATCGCCAGCGGCTCCAGGATGGCCAGGTCGACCACCTGACCCTCGCCGGTGGCGCCGCGATGATGCAGGGCCATCATCACCGCAGCCACCCCGCTGATGCCCGCCACGCTGTCGGCTAGGCCGAACGGGGGCAGGGTGGGGGGCCCGTCGGCTGGGCCCGTCATGTGGGCGAAGCCGCTCATGGCCTCGATCAGCGTCCCGAACGCCGGCCGCCGGGCGTAGGGGCCGGCCTGGCCGAAGCCGGTGACCCGGCACAGCACCAGGCCCGGGCGGCGCTCGGAGAGGACGTCCCAGCCCAGCCCCCAGCGCTCGAGCGTGCCCGGCCGGAAGTTCTCGATCACCACGTCGGCCCCGGCGACCAGGTCGAGGAAGATCTCGGCGCCGTCGGGATGGCTCAGGTCCAAGCCCACGCAGCGCTTGTTGCGGCCCACCATCTTGAACCACAGCCCGTGGCCGTCCCGGTGGGGGCCGTGGTTCCGCAGGCTGTCGCCCTTCTTGGGGTGCTCGACCTTGATCACGTCGGCGCCGAAGTCGGCCATGATCTGGCCGATCAGCGGCCCGGCCAGCACGGTGGAGGCATCGATCACCCGCAGGTCCGACAGGGGGCCGCTCATGCGGAACGCTGTTTCTCCCAAAGGAACACGGGGCTAGTGTTCCTCATCGAAACCCTTGATGGCAACCAGTCGAGCGATATGGACACTCCCGTGAGCGAACCGTCAGCGGAGCCCGGCCAAGCCTCCGGCTCGGGCCGCAGCGTGGCCGCCATCGACAGGGCGGTGGAGGTGTTGTTCCTGTTCTCGCGGTCGTCGGGCACGCTCGGAGTGACTGAGATCTCGCGGGAGCTCGGCGTGTCCAAGGCGGTGGTGCACCGGATCCTGGCCTCGCTGTGCGAGCGCAGCCTCCTGATCGCCGATCCCCGCAGCCGCCGCTACGGGCTGGGACCGGCGGTGATGGAGCTGGCTGCCGCCTACCGCGACCAGCTCGACGTGCGGACCCTGGCCATCGACGAGATGCGGCGCCTCAGCGCCGAGACCGACGAGACCGCCACCCTGTCGGTCCGCTACGGCGACCGCCGGGTGTACGTCGACCAGATCACCCCACCCCGCGAGGTGAAGATGACCGTGCCCATCGGAGGGTCCTTCCCGCTGCACGCCGGCGCCTCGTCCAAGGCGTTCCTGGCCTGGCTCACCGATGCCGCCGTCGACCGCTACCTGGCCGACAACCCGCTGGACGCCCTGACCGACGCCACCGTCGTCTCGGTTGACGACCTGAGGGCCGAACTGGAGGGCATCCGCGCCCAGGGCTTCGCGCTGTCCTTCGGCGAGCGGCAGCACGACGCCGGCTCGGTGGCCGCCCCGATCCTCGACCACAACGGAGAGCCGGTGGCCGTCATCAGCGTGTGCGGGCCGATCTACCGGTTCCGCAGCAAGATCGGGCCCGCCTCCGCCGGTGTGGTGGAGGCCACCCGGGCGCTCTCGGCCAAGCTCGGCGCCCAGCCCCTTGCCTGACTCCGACGGGGCGCGGGACCACTTGCGGGTGGCCGCCGCGCAGTTCGCAGTGGGCACTGATCTCGATGCCAACCTGGCTACGTGCGTGCGGATGCTCGATGAGGCTGCGGCCACGGGCGCCGAGTTGGTCGTGCTGCCCGAGTTCTGCAACCACCTATCGGTGTACGACGGCCCGGAGCACTGCCGGGAGGTGGCCGTGCCGCTGGACGGCGACTGGATTGGCACGCTGGCCCGGCGGGTCGCCCACCACCGTATGTACGCGGCTCTGGCGGTGACTGTGCCCCGAATCGGTGGCCGGGTGACGGTCACCAGCGTGCTGATCGACCCCGACGGCGAGATCACGGCGACCGCCGACAAGCAGATGCTCATGGGCAACGAGCGGGCCTATCTGAGCGCGGGGGAGAGACCCGCCGCGGTGGCCGGCACCGCCTTCGGGCCGGTCGGGCTCTACGCCTGCATGGACGGCGTGACCTTCGAGACGCCCCGCGCCCTGGCCGTGAGCGGAGCCCGGCTGCTGTGCAACAGCCTCAACTCCTTCGCCCGCGACGAGGCCAGCCTGCACGTCCCGGTGCGGGCCGCTGAGAACGGGGTGTGGGTGGCGGCGGCCAACAAAGTCGGCTCACTGCTGCCGGACGGGCGGGCAGAGGAGTTCGCCGAGGCGCTCGGGGTTCCCGCCGAGGCCCTCGAGGGCGCGGGCGAGAGCCAGATCGTCGACCCCGACGGCACGGTGGTGGCCAAGGCCTCACCGACCGGCGAGGCGGTGGTGGCTGCCGACATCGACCTGTCTCGGGTCCGGCCTCAGCGGCTGGAAGGTCGCAGGCCCCGGGTGTACGGCCCGCTGGCGAGGTCCGACACCGCTGTCCCGGCCCCGGCGGCGATGTCCAGCGTGACGGTCGCCTGCGTGCCCGGAGCACAACAGCGCCCGGCGCTCATCTCAGAGGCTCCGCAGAAATCGGCGCCGATCTCAGAGGCTCTGCAGGACCAGGAACTGATCGGCGAGGCTTTCGACGCAGGCGCCCGGTTGGTTGTGCTGCCCGAGTTGACTCCCGTGCCCGACGGCATCCCCGCCGGAGTGCTGGTGGTCACCACCGCCAAGCGCGACGGACAGCACGTGGGCCAGGTGTGGACGGCCGCGGGGCTAGTTCACGAGCAGGCCCAGATCCACCGCAGCGGCCGTCATCCGGACGTCACCCGGCTGGGGGAGGGGGTCGGCCTCTACCGGACGCCGTTCGGCGATATGGCCGTGATCGTGGGCGACGACCACCGCCACCCCGAGACCATCCGGCTGGCCGCAGTGGCCGGCGCCCACTTGGTGGCGGTGTGCTGGCAGCCTGAGCACCGGTGGGAGTGCGATCTAGGCCTGGTGGAGCGGGCCGCCGAGAACCGGGTCAGCCTGGTCGCCTGCGCACCGCCGGGGTCGCTGGCGGCCACCATTCTGCTCGACCCTCCAGCCGACTCGCTGTGGAATCCCCGCCGGTCGAGCCCCTTCGACGGCACCATCAACGCGCCGGTGTGCACGGTCGCCGGGCCCGATGACGGCCTACTTCTTGGGACCCTGCATCCCGGCCGCGCCGTCAACCGCGAGGTGTCCAGGGACACCGACCTGGTCGGCGGCCGTTCCCTAGCCGCAGCCGCCGTGCTGGCCCAGCCGGACCTCACCACCTAGCCGCGCGAATTGGCAGCGGTCAGTGCCCATATGGGAGTCCTCCGCTGCCAGTTCGCCCGAAGGGTCACCTAGCCGCGCGAATTGGCAGCGGTCAGTGCCCATATGGGAGTCCTCCGCTGCCAATTCGCTTTGGGGGCCGGTGTGTGGGCCGAATTGGCAGCAGGACGCACGGATAGCGTGCATGACGCTGCCAATTCGCTCCAGCACCCCCTACGGGGAGCGGTCGGGGACGCGGGCGAGTACTGAGCGGGCCTGACGTATCACTGCGGCGTCGATGAACTGGCCGTCCAGTAGGGCCACACCCCGTCCCTCGGCTTCGGCCGCCTCCAGCGCGGCCATCACGGCCTCGGCGTGGGCGACCTCGTCCGCAGACGGGGTGAAGGCCGCGTTGACCGTGGCCACCTGCTTGGGGTGGATCACCGACCGGCCGCCGAAGCCGAGGCGGCGCAGCGACTCGCTGGTGGCCGCCAGGCCCTCGGCGTCGTCGAGGTCGGTGAACACCGGCCCGCATGGCGCGATCAGCCCGACGCCCACCGACGCCACCACCACCCGGGTGCGGATGGGCCACATCTCCAAACCGTCGGGCGAGGGCATCATGCCCATGTCGGCGGCCAGGTCGGCCTCGCCCAGGGCCAGGCGCACCACCCCGGGAACCGAGGCGACCTCGTACACCTTGAACACGCCCTCGGCCGACTCGATGAGGGCCATGACCGGGCATCCACCGAAGTCGGTGGCGCAGGCGTCGGGGTCGGCCTTGGGCACGACCACCCCGGCTAGGTCGACGCCGTCGGCCACCAGCGACCGGATCATGGCGGCGTCGGTGTCGAGCAGGTCGGGGCGGTTGTTGACCCGCACCCACACCGGCGCGCCGGAGTTGGCCCGCAGCCAGCCTTCCACCGCCTCCCGGGCGGCCGGCTTGGCCGTCTCGGCCACCGCGTCCTCCAGATCGCAGATGACTGCGTCGGCCCCCGAGGCCAGGGCCTTGTCGAAGCGCTCCGGGGTGTCGCCGGGAACGTACAGGGTGGTGCGGGTCATAGCGGTACCGGCTCCTCGCGGCCTGCTTCAGGAGGTTGACGCTGGTGGGGGCTCGCCCATACTGTCAGTAGAACGAAACGCTGTTCCTGTTGACGGAACACTAGCTGCCTAGACGGCCGGAGAATCCATGCGCGAGACGTTGAAGGGCGTCCAGGACATTTTCGATCAGGCAGGTCCGACCGACGCCACGGCGACGCTCGACCGGCTGTGGTCGATCACCGGCGAGATCATGGCCAAGCTCCAGTCCCGCTTCGAGCTGGCCCGCGATCCCAGCACCGACGACCTGGAGTCGTACCGGGGCGAGGCCGAGTACCCCGCGGGGCGGCTGGCGGCCTACGCCGGACCCGAGATCGACTGGTTGATCCACTCGTGGATCGGCAACCCGCCGCTGGGGTTCACCAACATGCACGTCACCGCCTGGCTCGGCCCCCACATCGACGTGCCCCACCTCGGGATCGCCTGGGGCACCCTGCCCGACCTGTGGTTCTACATCGACTTCAACCCCCGCACGGACCTCATGCTCGACACCGCCGCGCTCGACAAGTACTGGGAGCCGCTCAATGAGGAGTTCCTGGAGCTGCGAGCCGACCCGGGTCTGTCGACGTTCACCTCCCGCGAGCTCTACATCCGCCAGGCCCTCAGCCATACCGCGGTGTGCTTCACCACCCCGGGGATCACCCACGACGAGGCCCGGCTGGAGCAGGTGCGCGGGCTGGCCCACCGCCGGGTGGACCAGTGGCTGCGCTGGGTGGACGAGGCCGAGCCCGTGCCCGTCGAGCGCCGTGAACAGCTGGCCGCCGACGACCTGGCCCGGCGGCGCACCATCGCCGAGCGCGACCCGGCCAACGTGATGGGGGTGCGGTTCTTCGGCCCCGAGATGACCGACCGCCTGGTGCGGGCCCTGTGGGGCGGCGACCGGGTGCTGCCCCGACCGAGCTGAGAGCACACAGGGAGGCTCCCCATGCTCATCAAGAACCACTGGTACGCCGTCGAGTTCGGCCAGCAGGTCGGCGACCGGCCCCTGCAGGTGAAGGTCCACGGCCACGACCTGGTGCTGTGGCGCAGCCCCAACGGCACCGTCAATGCCCAATCCGACCTGTGCGTGCACCGGGGAGGGTCGCTGGCGGGCGGCGAGGTGGTCGGCGACTGCGTGCGGTGCCCGTACCACGGCTGGCGCTACGACACCGACGGGGCGTGCGTGGAGATCCCGGCCAACCGAGGTGACCTGCCCATCCCGCGCAAGGCCCGCATCGACACCTACCCGTGCGTCGAGCGCTACGGCTTCGTGTGGGTGTTCCTGGGCGACTTGGCCGCCGAGGAGCGGCCGCCGCTGCCCGAGCTGTACGGCATGGAGCTCCACACCGAGGCCCGGGCCGAGGGGTTCCGGGCCGTGCAGGGCGAGTTCACCTGGAACGCCAACTACGACCGGGTGCTGGAGAACGCCATCGACATCGCCCACACGCCGTTCGTGCACGCCGGGTCGTTCGGCAACCGGGACGAGCCGGAGATCCAGGACTTCGACCTTGAGGAGGTCCACGACAACGGCCACTTGGCGTCGGTGAGCGCCACCGTCGACCTCAAACCACCGCTGCCGTCGGGGATATGGCGGCTCATCGCCAAGAAGGAGCGCCCGCCGGTGCGCACCTCCACCGGCTTCTATCCGCCCAACATGTCGCTGTTGATCGTGCGGCTGCCGATGGGGGACATGCGCCTGTTCACCGCGGCGGTGCCCCTCGACGAGCACACCACCGTGTCGAAGTTCTGCATGATGCGCTCGTTCTTCACCGGGGGCTGGGCCGACAAGGACTCCCACAAGCGCACCCTCAAGATCTTCCGGGAGGACCAGCCGACCGTGGAGGGCCAGCGTCCCGAGCTGCTGCCCTTCGACCTGTCGGCCGAGCTGCACGTCAAGTCCGACTCCATCCAGCTGGCGTACCGGCGCTGGCGCCAGGAGCAACTGGACAGGGGCTTGGGACTGGCCGCCCCGACCGACGAGGAGTCCAGGCGGGCCGCGGCGGTGATCCCGTCGCCGGCCCGGGCCGCCGAGCCCGAGATGGCCAGCGCCTGGGTGTTCCCCACAGTCGGCTCGGCCGCCGGAGCGGACGCATGAGCCTGTCGGCTGAGTTGTGCCTGGGCACGGTGGAGGCCATCGCGGCCCGGCTGGAGCTCGAGGAGACCGAGTCCGTGCCGCTGAACTCCGCCATGGACGGATCGCCGGTGGGCGTGCACCGGGTGCTGGCCCGCGACGGGGTGGCCGCCCTGGTGTACGTGTCCATGACCGTCGACGCCTTCGGGCTCGACAGCCACATGTGCTTCGCGTTCACCCCGCCGGACAGCGCGGTGCCCCACTTCACGGTGGATTCGGTACTGGCCGGGCCCCACTACGCCTTCCACCTCGACTTGATGCCCCGGGTCGACCCCGGGGCCAACCTGGCCTACATCGACCACTGCTTCGTGCCGCTGAGCGAGGCCCACAGCCAGGCCGCCGAGATCGAAGGGCTGACCCCGGCCCACCTGTCGCAGCGCCAGTGGCAGCTCATGTCGGCGTGGATGCTGGCCCATCGGGCCGACGAGGGCGGCTTCCGGGCGGTGTTCGGAACGGTGGCCGCCTACCGCGACCACTGGCTCGACCTGGTGGTCGACGACGTGCCCGACGGCGTGCTCGACGGCGCCACCGCCGAGCAGCTCGCCGAGCGGGACGCCCGCCACCGGGCCGCCCTGTTCAACCCCGACGTCGACCCGGTGTGGGCCCAGGTGGACCGCCTGCTCGGCCCCGACGTGAGCGCCAGCATTCGCGACAGCCTCAAGACCGCGGCCCGCTGACCGCTGCAACGCCGCCCGCACCTAGAACGGAGTTCCCCTATGAGCGAGACCGAAGCCTCTGAGTGGCAGCAGCGCATCACCGGGGAGTGGTACGGCCTGCCGTCGGTGTTCGACGCCGACGGGAGCCACACCGGCTTCAACAAGGTCAGCCGGGCCAGCGTGTTCGCCGACGGCGAGGTCACCTACTGGATGCAGTGCAACTTCATGAACACCGGCCCGCTGCGCAACCGCTTCGAGATCAAGGACTTCGAGTTCGGGGTGGACGACCAGGGCGACAACCGCATCTACCAGGGCCCCGACTTCTACGGCGCCGGCCACCCCTACGGCTCGCTGGTGGACTCGCACTACTACGCGCCGGGCTGGCGGGCTGACCTCAACACCATGAACCAGATCCTGGCCGACGGGGTGACCCAGGT
The DNA here is from genome assembly GCA_965117015.1 of Acidimicrobiales bacterium. Lineage (GTDB taxonomy): Bacteria > Actinomycetota > Acidimicrobiia > Acidimicrobiales > Aldehydirespiratoraceae > Aldehydirespirator. The sequence goes on along the minus strand of OZ220747.1, from coordinate 3,222,017 downwards.
GTACTCGTCGCTGCTGTATGAGGGTCCCACCATCTTCTCGGTGTTCAACGGGGTGTACCTCAACGCCCACGACTACGACACCAATCCCGAGACCAAGGCCCGCATCGACGCGCATCTGGCGAACGAGCGGGAGATGGCCGCCTGGCCCCACACCCTGCCCGACCGCAAGGGCGGCGTGTGGGCCGGATCCTGCGAGGTGTTCGGGGCCGACCAGCAGCCGCGGGGCCGTGTCGATGTCCGCATCCGCCACGATCCCATCGACTTGGTGCGGGCCACCCAGCGGTGGGAGATGTCCGGGGAGATTGATCGGTCGTTCACCTATGTGCGCACCCGGTCCAACGGCAACCGCCACACCTACGACGGTCCCGACTTGTGGGGCAACGCCCTGGCCTACGGCCGGGCCCTGTACACCACCCAGCACCACGCCCGCGAGGCGTTCAAGGTCAAGGGCCGCGAGTTCATCATCGACCGCGACTACACCCTGGCCGCGGTCTGGAAGCTGTATGACGGCGACCGCATGACCGACATCGTCTTCGGCGCCCTCACCTGGTCGGCGGACGCCTAGCCCGAGAGCGTCAGCCCACGGTCACCGACACGACGCGGCCGTGCTCGCTGGCGTCCTCGACCAGTTCGAAGCCGGAGGCACCGATCGGGTCGTGCATGGCCCACAGGCGGCGGCGGCGCAGCGGCGACGGCTGCCCGACCGCCACCAGCAGGGGTCCGACCATCCGGTGCAGCGGCCAGCGGTCGTCCGCCTCGGGGACCGGTGCCGACAGGTCGAGGCGGGGCTCGACCCCGGACGACTCGGGAATGGCCACCCCGACGATGTCGGCCACCGACCGCCCGGCCAGCGAGAAGAACCCGCCGGTGAGCTGGCGGTCGGGAGCGACCAGGACGCTGTAGGACTCGAACTCGTATCCGAACCGGGGCCAGATGCCCCGCCCGGTCATGGTCCCGGGCTGCCACTCGGTCGCCGCGCCCAGCACGTCCGGGCCGAGGTACCGGCGCCGGGGTCCGTCCACTCGGAGCTCGAAGATCCAGTCGCCGGCGAAGGCGGCCATGGGGTGGCCTTCCAGGTCCGGCGACGGTTCGCAGTGCTGGACCACCCGGAGCTTGCCGTCTCCCGCCGGTTCGACGCGGCGGCGCTGGGCCACATGACCGCGGTAGGTGCCGTCAGGGTCGTAGACGTGCTCGGTGACCAGCCAGGCGCCGCCGAACCGGTCGGCCGCGGTGCGGGTGCTCTCAGTCATTCCGGGTCGAAGGCTACGGTGCCGTAGAGCGCGCCGAGCCGCTCCTCACCCCGGTACCAGATGTGCAGTACGGCCTTGGTGGAGCCGTCCAGCGAAGCGACCTCCCGGCGCCACACCCGGCATCCGGCCGGATCGTTGTGGAAGTGGCCGCTCAGGCCCCGGCCGCCGCTCAGGGCCGCGCTGCCGGCAAAATCGCCGGCCGGGGTCCACGCCGTCCAGCCGTCGGACTCCAGCACGAACGACGCATCCGGGGCGAAGTCGAGCCCCGACAATTCCACCGTCAGCGCCCCGCTCGCCTGCCCGGCGGGGCCATTGCTGGCGGCGGCCACTGTCTCGACGAAGTCGACAGTCCCGGAGGGTTCAAGGTCGCAGTCGAGGCGGTGCAGCTGGCCCGACCATCGGCCAGGTCGCAGCAGTAGCAGGCGACCGCGCCCCGCCGACGGGTCGTCGCTCACCGCCGCGGGGTCTATGGGCTCGACCGCGGGCGGCGGGGATTGCGAGACCTCGGCTTGGCGCCGGTACTCGCCGACCACCGTCCAGCGGAGCTGGTCGCCCCGGCTGAGCAGTGCCAGCGACAGCTGGTGGTCGCCACCGGGCAGCACCATCAGGAAGAACCGCTGCGACAGGCCAAGGCTCGGCCAGTAGTTGTGGGTCGCCACCAGGCCGTCTCCCAGGACCTCGGCACGGCCGAGGTTGAGGGGCCCCTCGTAGGTCCGGTGCGTGCCGTGGTCGGCGATGGTGTAGGTGCCCGCCAGCGAGAACGGCCCCTCGAAGGTCACATCCACCGTGACGCGGCCCGCTCCGTCGTCGGCCCGCACCGTGCGGGTGTCGCGGCCCATGCCGGCGAAGCGGCCGTTGGCGTCGTAGACCTCGGCCGATCCAATCCACTCGCCGAGCCCCTGGGAGAAGGAGCCCCCGCTCACGCTCGCACTAGACGCACCGTCTGGGTGTCGACCGGCGCGGCCGCCAGCACCGGCCCGAGGTCGGTGCCCGGCGGCTGGGGGGCCAGGTACCGGCCCTCGGTGGCCGCTTCCAGCCCGTCGTTGGCGAACGGGTACGGATCGACCTCGTACACCGCTCCGGGACGCTCGGTCACCGAGATGGTCACGTCGTCGCCCACCGCCCGGGGCACGTTGTGGAACTCGGCGGTGCCCCGCTCGCCCTCCGGCACCATGTGGAAGTACAGCGACAGCGTGTCGAAGAACTGGAGCTGCTTGTAGGCGTGGAAGATGAAGTCCTCGTCGGCCAGGCCCGGGTCGTCGCCGGCCAGGTCCTGCTTGAGCCGGTGCTGGCGGTTCTCCTCGGCCTCCAGCATGGCGTCCACCTCGGGGCGCATGTCGTCACCGATGAGGTCGAGGAAGATCTTGTCGCTGAGCCCGTAGCGGCCGCAGTACAGCCCGTAGGTGTGCATCGACGAGATGACGCCGCTGAAGGGGTGGTGGGCCTCGTTGAACTGCGGCGATCCGGCCGAGGTGGCCACGATCTGGGCCAGCGGGGTGGCCGTCAGGTTGTAGGGGAGCCCGGTGTCGGGGTTCTGGGGGGCGCGGGCGTCGAGGTCGGCCCAGCCCGCGTCGTGGTGGTCGACGATGTACTGCATGGGCTCGGCCGGTTCCAGGCCGGCGAAGGTGTCGTTGCCGAAGTCGGCGGCCAGCGATCCCGCGAAGGCGGTGTGCTGGTGCATGGCGATCACGAAGTGGGGGGCGTCGGCGGCCCCGCCGGCGGGCGGCTGCACGATCATGGCCGCTGCACCCGGGCGAAGTCCTGGATCTGGAACAGGTTGGTCTTTCCGTCGCGCACCTTGTGGGTGATGATCCGGCGGGTGTCGGGGTCCAGGAAGTAGTGGTTGTTGTAGACGATGTTGGCGCTGACCCGGCTGTCGATGGTGAAAACGTAGTTGTAGGGGGTCAGCTCGGTGCCCTCCAGGGTGAGCTGGTCGCTCTCGGCGAAGCATCGCTTGCCGTCCACGCCGATCGGGGTGTCGAACACCGTCTCGCCGACGCCGTAGAGGTTCTCGAAGTGCTCGTGGAGGTGCCAGGTCCGGTCGTCGAGCCAGTACACGTCCATGTGCACTGCGCTGGACTCCAGGAAGTCGCCGCCGGGGGTGAAGCTCTTGCACAGCCCCTCCCAGTGGCCCATGAAGCACTGGTATGGCCGGGGCGAGGGCTCGCCGTAGTTCTTCGGGTGGCTCATGACCCGCATGGTAGAACGTAGTATCGAGTTGTGAAACCGCGTTCCTCTCAGCGGAACCGTCTGCACCCAGTTAGCCCATGATCGTCCGGGGCTGGCACTTCTCCTTCGACGCCGGCGGCGACCCCGCCCTGGCCACGCTCTACTATCCGGGGGACGGCAGCCGTCTGGAGGAGGCCCGCCTTACCGGGCAGGTTCCCGCCGCTGCGGGGGAGCCGTGGCCGGTGGTGATCGTGATGCCTGGCATCAACGTGGCCCCCGACAGCTACCGCTGGCTGGCCCACCGGCTCGTGCCCACCGGTGTGTGCGTGGTGACTTATGCGGCCATCGGGTCGCTGGGGCCCGCGGGCCGGGGCATCACGCCCGGCCTGGACCTCGACGCGCTGAGCCCCGCCAACATCGGCACCCGTCCGGTGGCTACCGCTGTCGGACCGCTGCTCGACCGCCTGGCTGGCCTCTCGGCGGCTGACGGCGCGCCACCTGGCGGGATGGTGGACCTTGACCGGGTGGTGGTGGGCGGCCACTCCGCCGGGGGGACGGTCGCGCTGCACAGCAGCGACCCCGGTTGGGTGCCGGGCCTGCGGGCGGTGTTCGCCTACGGCGCCCACACAATGGTCGCGACTGCTCTGGGACACGGCGAGGCCACGGTGGTGGCCATCCCGGCCAAGGTGCCGGCGATGCTGCTCGCGGGCACCGACGACGGCGTCATCGCGTCCAGCCGCGACCGCTACGGCAGCGGTAACGGAGCGCACGATCCGGTTCGGCGCACGTTCGACGCGGCCATCGGACACCGGCGGGGGGACTCTTGGTTGGTCGAGTTGGCTGGCGCCGGACACTTCGCCTTCTGCCATCCGGTGGACACCACCAGCGGCCGCGCCTTCTTGGAGCCCGACCCGGCCGCCGACCCGGCATTGCGGGACCTGCTGGGAGACCTGATCGCTGCCTTCATCGCCTCCTGCTTGGAGCCTCGGGCCGAGGCTGGTCTGCGACGACTGGTCGACGACAAGCGGGTGGCGCGCTGGGACCGGCGCTGAGCAATGGAAGCGCGGAGCGGGGCAACGAACTTCAATGAGTTAGCTACCTGTGGGGTGGTTAACTCATTGATGTTCGCAGCAGGGGATCGCAGAAGGGAATTGCGGTCGTAGTCATATGGACGCGAGAGAAGGCAGGCGGATCGTCATCACCGGTAGTACCCGGGGGATCGGCAACGGGCTGGCCCGGGAGTTCCTGAAGCGGCGGTGCCGGGTGGCCATCAGCGGGCGGTCGGCCGATCAGGTCGAGGCGGTGGTGGCCGAACTGGGTGAGTACTACGGCGAGTCGAGGGTGTGCGGCGCGGCCTGCGATATCACCGACCCCGGCCAGCTCCAGGGGCTGTGGGACGCCGCGGCCGTGGCCTTCGGCGGGGTCGACGTGTGGGTCAACAACGCGGGCGTCAGCATCGAGCGCTTGCCGCTGTGGGAGCAGCGCGACGACGACCTAGCCGTCCTGGTCGACACCAACCTCACCGGGGCGCTGCTGGCCAGCAAGACGGCCATCGCCAACATGCTTCAGCAGGGCCACGGGCAGATCTGGAACACGGAGGGCTTCGGGTCCGACGGGGCCACCCAGCCCGGCATGGCCGCCTACGGCTCCACCAAGCGGGCGGTGCGCTACCTCCAGCGGGCCCTGCGCAAGGACACCGCCGGCACCCCGGTGCAGGTGTGCACGGTGTCGCCCGGCATCGTCGTTACCGAGCTGCTCACCGGCGACTACGACATCACGTCGGAGCAGTTCGAGAAGGCCAAGCGGATTTTCAACATCCTGGCCGACGAGGTTCACACCGTCACGCCATGGCTGGCCGACCACATGCTGGCCGCCGACAAGTCGGGGGCCAGGGTCGTCTGGCTGACCCGCCGCAAGGCGTTCGCCCGGTTCATGTCCGCCCCGTTCCGCACCCGCGACCTCTTCACCCACCTCGACAACGAGTGAGCGAGCTCTAGGCGCCGAGGTAGCTGCGGACTACTGCGGGGTCGGTCTGGACTGCGGCGGGGGAGCCCTCGGCGATGATCTGGCCCACCTCCAGGGCGATCATGCGGTCGCATACGGAGGCCAGCAGCGGCATGTCGTGCTCGATCACCACCAGGGTGATGCCGTAGGCCTCGCGGATCTGCACGATCACCTGGCCCAGGGCCTCGGTCTCGGCCTGGGCGATCCCGGCCGAAGGCTCGTCCATCAGCAGCAGCCGGGGCCGCAGCGCCACGTTGGCGGCCAGCTCGACGAGGCGCCGGGTGCCGGTGGACAGCAGGCCGACCGGCTGGTCGCCCACCGCGGCCAGCCCGAAGGCGGCCAGGGTGTCGCCGGCTTGGTCCTCGATGGCCCCCTCGGCCCTCGACCCGCCCAGCACGAAGCGACCGCCGGCGGCCGACCGGCAGGCTAGGAACACGATCTCGCGCGGGGTCATGGTGGGGAACAACGAGGCGTTCTGGAACGAGCGCACCAGCCCGCGGCGGCTGCGGGCCTCGGGCGACAACCGGGTGATGTCCTCTCCGTCGAAGACCACCGACCCGGCGTGCGGGCGCAGGTACCCGCTCACCAGCTCGAACACTGTGGTCTTGCCGGCGCCGTTGGGTCCGATCAGCCCGAGCGTCTCGCCCGCCTCCACGCTGAACGACACGTCGTCGACCGCCTTCAGGTCGCCGAAGCGCCGCGACAGGCCCCGCACCTCCAGCACCGTGCCGCCCACGCTTGTAGAGCTGCTGGCCACGGCCGCCGGCGCCGCCACCGGAGAGGCCACCGCCTCGGGCCGGGGGGCCTCGGCGGTGTCGGGGTCGATGCCGTGGAACCGGGCGATCTGATCGATCAGGTTGCGCCGGGTGCTGTCCAGCAAGCCGTGGATGCCCCGGGGCTGCTCCAGGATCAGGATCAGCCACGCCGCGTTGAGCCCGGCCAGGGCCGACAGCTCCAGATCGAAGAACTCGCGGATGCCGATCAGGTAGGCCGCGCCCAGCAGCGGGCCGGTCAGCTCCGACAGCCCGCCGATCACCGCGATGGCCACCACGTTGATGCTGTCGCCAGGGGAGAAGATGCTGCGGGTGACGAAGGTGTTGTTCATGGCCAGCACCACGCCGCCGGCGCCGGCCACGAACCCGGCGAAGGCGTAGGCGGTCACCAGCAGCCGCCACGGCGCGACCTGGAGGACCCGGGACGCGGCCTCGTTGTCGCGCACCGCCACCAGCGTTCGCCCGAACGACGACCGGCGCAGTGTCGCCGCCACCGCCAGCACCACCACGAACATCACCAGGGCCACGTAGTAGAAGCCCCGGGAGTTGGTTACCTCGAAGCCGAGCACACTCACCGGGCGCGATGAGAGGCCGGAGCCGAACGCCCAGTCCTGGCGCAGCAGCCAGCTGAACGTGGCCAGCGCGAAGGCCAGGGTGGCCACCGCCAGCAGCAGGCCCTGCATCCGCAGCGCCGGCAGCCCCACCGCGGCCGACGCGGCCGCGCCGGTGACGCCGCCGCACAGCAGGCCCAACGCCAGGCTTCCGGTGTCGACAGCCACCCGCACGCCCACCACCGCGCCGATGGCCGCGAAGGCGACCTGCCCCAGCGAGAGCTGCCCGGCGAGGCCGGTCAGGAAGCTGACCGAGATCCCGATGGTGGCGAAAGCGATCACGGTGGACAGCAGGAAGGCCGACCGGTTGGTGATCCACACCGAGGCCAGCGCGGCCGCCACCGCGCCCGCGCCCCCCAGCACCCAGCCCAGGTGCTGGATCAGCCACACACCCCGGTAGGCGTCGGGCAGCCGGCGGCTCGGTGTCAGGCTGGCCCAGCGCTCGGCCTGGTCCCGGCCCGCGCCCACCCGCAGTGCCACCCCGGCGAGGATGAGCAGGAACAGGGCCACCTCGAACCAGCCGGTGGAGTCGGGGTTGGAGGCCAGCACCTGCTCGACGATGCCGATGCCGAGGCCGGCGGCGAACGCCACCGGGAAGTTGGCGAACCGGGCCAGGGCGGCCACGGCCAGGCCCCTCACGATGAAGTCGGGGCCGAGGGCGTCGGGGGTGACCGTCGACTGGTTGGGGAGGATGAGCATGGCCGCGAAGGCCGACAGGGCCCCGGCCAGTGCCCACGACAGCGCGGCCATGTGGCGGGGATCGACCCCGGCCAGGGTGGCCGCGTCGGCGTTGGCGGCCGCGCCCCGCACCGCCAGCCCGTACTTGCTGCGCTGGAGGAACACATACAGCCCGCCAACTACCACCGGCGACAGCCACAGCAGGGCGGTGGCCGACTGCGACACGAACACGGTCAGCTCGAACTGGGGGAACCCCGGCGGCTGGGGGAAGCTACCGCCGCCGAGGCCGCCCTTGGCGAACGACAGCGCCAGCAGCAGCAGCGCCTGGCCGGCGCCGAGGGTGGCCACCATCGACAGAACCTTGGGGGCGCCGGCCAGCTTGCTGGCCAGCATGGCCTCGATGCCGGCTGCCAGCAGGCCGGCCGCGGCCAGGGCGCCGGCGAAGCCCAGCCAGTAGGGCACGCCGTAGTCGTTGACCACCACCGACATCGCCGACGCGGCCAGCAGGCCGGTGGCGCCGTGGGCGAAGTTGATGAAGCCGCTGGACCGGTAGGCCAGCACCAGGCCGATGCCCAGCAGCGCGTAGCCGATCCCGAAGATCGATCCCAGCAGCAGCAGGGGGCCGGAGACGTCGAATCCGCCCATGCGCGCCGCCTACGTGTCTGTCCGGTCGATGTGGAGGGCGTGGGCCAGGCCCTCGAGGTAGGCGGCCCGCAGCAGATCCGGTCGGGCCCGCAGCTCCCCGGCGGGGCCGGAGTAACCGATCTCGCCCTTCTCCATGACGTAGGCGTGGTCGGCAACCGAAAGTGCCACGTTCACCGACTGCTCCACCAGCAGCACGGCCGAGCCCTGATCGGCGATGCGGCGGATCACCGGCAACACCTCCGCGATGACGGTCGGCGCCAGACCCAGCGAGAACTCGTCGATCAGCAGGAGTCGGGGCGGGGTGACGACGGCCTTGGCCAGGCCCAGCATCTGCTTCTCGCCGCCCGACAGGGTGGCCGCCCGCTGGCGCGACCGCTCAGCCAGGCGGGGGAACAGCTCGTACGCCTCACCGATGCTCCGGGCCCGCCGGGCGCGGTCGAGGCCGTGGCCGAACAGGGTCAGGTTCTCGGCCACGGTGAGCGGGCCGACCACTGCGTCGGTCTCGACCACCTGGTGCAGCCCCATGCCGACCCTCCAGGTGGGCCGGGTCTTGGTGATGTCGAGCCCCGCGTAGACGATGCGCCCCCCGATGGTCGGCTCCAGCCCCGAGACGGCCCGCAGCAGGGTGGTCTTGCCGGCCCCGTTGGTTCCCATCAGCGCCACGACCGCGCCCTCCTGCACGGTCAGGTCGACCCCGAACAGCACCTGCACCGATCCGTACGACACCGACAACTGCTCCACCGACAGCAGCGGCGGACCGGACGCGGCGGGGTACACCCGGCGGGGAACGGTGGTGGCCTTGGACACGGCCACCGCCGTCTCGGCGTCACGGGCCGGGGCTGCGAACCGGCGCACCGCCCATCCCACCACCACCAGCGGCAGGCCCAGCACGGCGAGCTTCAACTGGTCGGGCCAGCCCCCGGCGATCCAGGCGTTGAACGAGGCCGCCGCCAGCGCGCCGACTCCGGCCCAGCGCACCTGGCGGGCGGCGACCGCCCGCCTCAGTTCGGGATCGATACCGGTGAACACCGCGGCGTCGAGTCCGGTCAGGGCCAGGGCGACGGCGCCGCCGGCCACGAACCAGCAGGCCACCAGCCCGATGTAGGTGAACGACACCGCCCCCAGCAGCATCAGCACGCCCGCCACCAGCAGCTGGGTGCCGACCGCGTCGGCCCGGCGGCCGCCGGTGAGCCGGTGAAGCCGGTGGTACCAGGGACCGAAGGCGCTAATCAGGGCGGCCGCGGCGGCCCCGGCGGCCAGCACCGCCGCGTTCTGGACCGGGCTGCGCTGCCATTCGCCCAGCAGCAGCGACTGCGCCGGGTCGGCCCCGCCGACGGCCACCGCCCCAACCGCCAGGGCGGCGCCGTAGGACCGGCGGGCCCACGGCACATCCATGCGGGCGACGGTGGGCTGCACCTCGAGGTCGTTGTCGTGGGCCAGGGCGTGGCGGCCGATGAGCACCGCGCTCAGCAGCGCCAGCAAGGCGCCGACCCACAGCACGGTGCTGTAGGACAGGGGGGTCAGCACCCGGGCCGCCAGCGGCCAGCACGCACCGGCGGCCACCGCGGCCCAGTACCACGACAGCGTGCGGAACCGGTCGGCCTGGCGGGCGTCGGTGGCCAGCAGGATGCGGTGCATCACCAGGCCGGGCGCGGCCCCCGCGGCCAGCATGATCCCACCGACGGTGAACACCGCGATGCCGGTCGTTCGGGCCATCATCGCGAGCCCGGCGGCAGCCAGCAGTCCGGCCAGGGTCAGCATGATCCCGGCTGGCAGCACGTTGCGCAGCCGGGGCACGACCAGCGCGGCCACCACCGCAGCCGCGCCGATCAGGGCGGCCTCGCCCACCACTGCGCCGAGCACGCCGAGCCGTTCGGCGATCTCCTCCCGGCGGAATAGCAGCACCGGCAGCGCGGTGGCCAGTGCGGCCCCCTGCCCGGCGACGGCGACCAGCAGCCGGGGGTTGCCCGGCCGGCCCCGCTGCTCGCCCGCGGCCTCCCCGCTCATCGTGGGGGTCAGCCGTCTACCCGTCGAAGTCCGCGGGGTCGCCGGTCAGCACCATGCACTCGCAGCCGGCGTCGAACTCGAAGCGCCGGTAGAGGTCGCCGCCGGCGTAGCTGCCCTCGGTGAACTCCACCCCGTACACCGAGGCCGCCTCGAAGCTGTCGCCGAGCTGCCAGACCGCCTCGGTGACCCCCTGTGCGCTCACCTCGGTGAGGTGGGGGGAGGCGGCCTGCAGCAGGCGGAACACGTCGCAGAACAGCAGCCCGGTGCGGATGTTGGTCCTCACGCTGAACTCCAGCCCGGCGGCGGTGAAGATGTCGGCGCACTCCTGCTCGGCCGCCGACGCCGGGAAGGCGAGCTGGTCGTCGTCGATGTCGTAGCCGGGCAGCACGCTGATGCCGCTGGCCCCGGGCATCATCTCGGGGTAGTTGAAGGCGTTGAAGTCGGGGGCGTCGTAGCTGGTCAGCGCGTACGCCGGGGCGAAGTTCTGGGTGATGCTGGTGTCGATGAACCACGACACCAGCCGGGACCCGCCGATGGCCACCACCTTGTCCACGCCGGCCTCCCGGAAGTTGATGATGGCCTGGAGCTGGTCGTTGTTGAACGAGGTGCTGTCGGTCGGGTCGATGGTGTTGTAGGAGACGACCTCCACCCCGGCCGCCTCCAGCCGGGGGGCGAACTGCTGGTCGTAGACCCGCTCGCTGAGCTCTGAGTCGATGGCGATCACTCCCAGCGTGGCGCCGGAGAACCAGCCCTCCTCGATCAGCGCGGTGGCCATCCCGCCCACCAGGTCGTCGTAGGTGGGCAGCAGCGGCGACCAGTAGTAGGGGGCCAGCTCCTCGAAGCCGGCGACGTCCACCGGGTAGAGGGTGGCGTCGAACATCAGCGTGTTGGCGTTGCGGTAGCAGGGCCGGGCGTTCTCCTGGAACTGTCCGGTCAGCACTGCGGCGAATGCCTGGTCGTCCTGGGTGATCTTGTTGCAGAGGGCCTCCTCGGCCACCGGTCCGTCGGTGATGGCGTTGAACACGGTGACCTTGGCCTCGATCTGGCGGCCGGCGAAGCCGCCCGCCGCGTTGAAGTGGTCGACCAGCGCCTCGACCTGGGCCTCGCGGTCGCCCTCGTCGGGCACCTCCCACCCGAACGCCTGGGCCACCATCGAAGTGTCGGTGATGATGATCGAGATCGTCACCGTGTCATCGGTCACGCCCGGGGTGTCGGGTCCGGCCGGGACCGGTCCGGCTGGAGCCTCCGCGGGCTGGGCCTCCTCAGTTTCGGCGGGCTGATCCGCGGTCTCGGTTTCCCCGGAAGGCTCGGCGGCGGTCTCGGTGGTCTCGGTATCGCCCGTGTCATCGTCGGCGGTCTGGTCCGCGGGCTGGGTATCGGTGCTGGCTTGGTCGGCGGCCTGGGTCTGGCCGGTGTCGGTGGCGGCCTCGTCGACGGGCTCGGAGCAGGCCGCGGCCAGGGTGATCGCGGCCAGCAGCAGCCCGAAGGTTAGCGAGCGGGGGCGGGACGGATTGATCATGAGGCACCTCACGGGTCGGGGCGGTCGCCGCGGTCAGGCCCCGCGGCGGTCGGGAGGCGGGTGGCGTCGGCGGCGACGACCGCCGATCGGAAGGCTGCCCGCCGGCGGTTGAGCGCGCCCTGGGTGAAGTAGGCCGCCAGCGCGAGGGCGGCCAGCACGGCCGCGGTCTGGCCCCACCGGCCGAGTTCGAGCCACCAGGTGCCCAGCCAGTGGAGCATCTCGTCGTTCATGCCGGTCAGGTAGCCGAAGGCGCCGACGCCGGCGAAGAACCACGGCCGGGACCCGAGCCGGTTCACTGCTTGCCCCCGGCCGTGCCGAACTGGTCGCCCTCGGCGCCGAACACCAGGTAGGCGGCGGCTTCGAGGCGGCCCCGCTCGGGCGGGAAGCCCTGCACCAGTCCCATCGACAGGTCGCGCAGCCCCCGGGACACCGCCCCGGACATGCCGGTGTTGCCGGTGCCGCAGGCCTTGAGCGCGTGCACGGCCACCTGGAAGCAGTTCTCGGCGATCTCGCCCTTGGCGATGCGCCAGTTGGCCACCACGTCGTCCTTACCGATCAGCTCGGGGTCGGCGGTCTCCAGCAGGATCTGGCGGCGGGTCCAGATGTAGGCGGCGTCGAGATGGGCTCGCATCTGCCCGATGAGCTGCTGGTGCAGGTCGCCGCCGCCGATGGGCTCGTCGGTGCCGTGGTAGGTGGTGGACGTGAGGTAGTCGAGGGCGAAGTCGTACACCGCCTGTGCGGCTCCCACGTACACCGACGACAGCGCCACCTGGTTGCCGACGAAGCTGCCCCGGCTCACCTGCGTCATCTTCACGAACGTTCCCGGCACGGTCAGCGCATTCTCCTCGGGAACGAAGGCGTTCTCAAGCACGATGCCGTGGGTGGCCGTGGCCCGCATCCCGATGGCGTCCCACTTGGCTCGCTCGCTCACTCCGGGCGTGTCGCGGGGGATCAGGAACATGGCCAGCGACTCGGCCGTCTCCCCGCCTGCGAGCTTGGCCGTGACCAGGTAGTCGTCGGCCACGCCGGTGGAGCAGCCGAACGACTTGACCCCGTTGATCAGCCATCCGCCGTCGGTGGGGGAGGCCTCGGTGGTGATGGTTATGGCGGCGTGCTTGGACCGCACCGACTCGCTGGCGAAGTTGGCTACCCAGCGGCCGTGCTCGCCCATCCGCCTCAGCACCCGCTCGCCGAAGGAGCGGGCCAGGGGTTCCTCGTCGGGGGCGAACAGCCCGGCCTCGATGGCGGCCAGCGGCAGCAGGCCCCGCGACGAGCCGCTGCACTGGAAGTAGTAGGCCAGCGCGGTGGACGGGCAGGCGGTGGCCAGGGCGAAGGTGGCCGCGGCCAGGTCCCGCAGCCCGCCGCCCAGGCCCCCGTAGGCGACCGGCACGGTGATGCCCAGCAGGCCGGCGTCTGAGATGGTGCGGACATGCTCGAGGGGGAACTCGCCGGCGCGGTCGGCCTCCTCGGCCCGGGCGGCCAGCGCGGGCAGCACCCGGTCGACCCGCCGGGCCCGCTCGAGCTCGTCCCCGGTCATGTCCTCGACCAGGAGCTCGCCTGTCGCTCGTTCGGACGGCTCGGACCCTCGCGACCCCATCGGTGCTCCTATCAGCTCCCGAGCTCCAGGCGGCCGAACAGCAGGTCGGCTCCCCCCGCCGCCGCATCCTCGTACGAGCCGAAGGTGTAGCCGCTCCACACCACTGTGCCGTCGGCGGACACGTCCAAGCCGGTGGCGTCGTCGACCGCGCCGGTGCCGAACTGCTCCATCTCGACCAGGTTGCCCCCGAGGTCGAGCCACACCAGCACGGCGTCGCGCTCGCCCAGCGCGGCGCCTGATCCGGCCAGGCTCCCGGCGGTCGTGCCGGTGACCACGATGAACTCTCCGGTCTGGCGCACCTCGAAGGCAGTGTCCATCCCCTCGGTGCCTGCCTGCCAACGCCAGCGCTCGTTGCCGCCGGCGTCGAGCGACACCACGACCATGTCCCGTTCGCCCGAATGGTCGGCGGCCAGGGCCCCCTCGGTCGATCCCGCGATCAGCATCCCGCCCTCGGGGCCGGCCCCCACTCCCTGGGTCCAGTCCAGGACCGCGGTTCCGAGCTGGGTGGCCCAGGCCAGGCTGCCGTCGACGTTGATCCGCACTGCGAATACGTCCTTGTCGCCCGCATGAGAGCCGCTGAGCGCGCCCTCGGTGTAGCCGGTCATGTAAAGGCCGCCGTCGGGGGCCAGTGCCGAGCCCTGGCCCCAGTCGGTGGCGTCGGTGCCGATGTGGCGGATCCACTGCTGGTTGCCATCGGCGTCGTAGCGGGCCGCGAAGCCGTCGAAGCCGCCCAAGTCGGTGCCGGGGTCGAGCGTGCTGGCGGTGTAGCCGGTGATGTAGGCGCCGCCGTCGAAGGCGGTCACGTCGAAGCCGCGATCCCAGCCGGGACCACCGAACTGCCGGCGCCACAGCTCGTCGCCGTCGGCGTCGAACCGGGCCAGCCAAACGTCGGCCGATCCCTGGTTGGCCGAGGCGAAGTCGCCGTCGGTGAAGCCGCCGACGTATATCGAGCCGTCGGGAGCGACCGACACGCCCAGCGGCGAGTCGTTCATCGGCCCGCCGGTTTGGATTGACCACCGCAGTTCCCCGCTCGGCGTGTAACGGGCCAGGTACACGTCCCGCTGTCCCTGGCTGTCGCCCGCCAGGCTGCCCTGGGTGGCCGCGGCCACCACGAGGTCGCCGCCGGGCGCGGCCGAAACGCCGTAGGTGGTGTCGGCCTCCTCGGTGCCGATCTGGATGCTCCAGCCGGAACGCTCGGGAAGCTCCGGCACGACCGGCTCAGGGGCTTCCCGGGCCGGTTCGGGCTCGGCCGGTTGAGTGGTTGAAGTCGTGGTGGTGTTCGGGGCGGCAGTCGTCTCCGGCACGGGCTCGGGAGCAGCCGGGTCGGTGGTTGAAGTGGTGGTGTCCGGGGTGGAGGCCGCCTCCGGGGCTGGTTCGGGAGCGGCAGGTTCGGTCGGCGTCGACGACGCGCAGGCGTTGGCCAGCACGACCGCCCCGGCGATGGCCGCGGCCACCCGGAGTCCGATCACATTATGAGGCTGATCTGCGGCGCATGAGCACCCCGACGGCCGCGGCCAGCACCACGACCACGATGATCACCGGCACGAGCCAGGTCGCCACCGAGGCGCCGCCGTCGTCGTCGGCCGGGGCGGCTGCCGCGGGTTCCGGCTCAGGGGCGGGCTCGGGCTCCGGTTCGGGTGCGGGCTCAGGTTCGGGTTCCGGCGCCGGCTCCGGCTCCGGCTCCTGCGCGGGTTCCGGCTCAGGGGCGGGCTCGGGCTCCGGCTCGGGCTCAGGTTCGGGTTCAGGTGCCGGCTCGGGCTCCTCAGCCGGTTCCTCTGCGGGTTCCTCCGCCGGCTCTTCGGCGGGCTCCTCGGCCGGCTCGGGCTCCTCGACGGGCTCGGGTTCTGGCTCAGGCTCCGGCTCCGCCGCGCCCGCGAAGGTGACCTCCTGGCCGGCGTAGTTGGCGTCGGGACCGATGCCGTCTCCCGCCACGACGAAGCAGGTGTTGGCCTCGTCGCAGCGTCCCGGAACGACGGACACGGGGTAGTCGATCGTCGCCGTGCCGTCGTCGCCGATGGCCACGGTGTGCTGGCCGTAGTTGCTCAGCTCGCAGTCGGTCGGCCCGACCACCGGGAAGATGAAGCACGTGACGACGGTGGCGGTGTGGCCCGGCAGCCAACTGGACAGGGTCACGGTGACGACGTCGCCGTCGACCAGGTCCTCGCTCTTGGACAGCTCCAGGGTCTCGCCGTTGTGCCCCTCGCCGTGGTCGGCGACCGCGGCTGGGGCCAGTGCGGCTGCGGCGAGCATTAGCGCGGCGCTGGCCACCAGCAGCCGGCCGATGGTGCGATATGACATCGATCCTCCCCCCGTGCTTGCAGGCTCTCGACCCGCAGGGAACTCTTCGATTCTCGGGCGTCCAAGGCCGTCGGCCCGCAGGCCGGCGCTCGTGGGCGTATTCCCGGACAGACTAGGGGGAAACAGTGTTCCGGTCAACGGAACGAACGGGCTGACCGACCTCCTCCAACTCGTCGCGCATGGCCGATACGGCGTTGATCATCGAGGCCTGGAGCATGTAGGCGCGGGCCTCGGCCGGGTCGGCGGCCCGGGCGGCCATCCGGTCCAGGGCCCGCTGGCGGGCCGCGCCGTCGGGGGCGGCCAGGCTCTCGGCGTTCTCGTGGGTGTGCCGCCGGACGTAGTCGATGGCCAGATTCCGGCGGCTCTCGGCGTGGTGGGCGAGGCGCTCGGCGCCGATGTCGCCCCGCAGGACGGCGGCCAGGGACGCCCCGAGCAGCACCGCGTCGTGGATTCCCCCGTTCATTCCCATGCCGCCCAACGGGTTGTTGATGTGGGCGGCGTCGCCCATGAGGACCACCCGGCCGACCAGGAACCGCTCGGCCACCCGCTGGTGGACCCGGTAGATGGTGCGGTGGGCGACCTCGAAGGGCTCGCCGGTGGCCACGATCCCGCCTAGCCGCCGCTGGGCGCTCGGATCGCTCAGCGCCTCGGCGTCGCTCTCGCCCTCGCTCACCGGGAACAGCGCCCGCCAGAAGCCGGCCGTTCGCAGCAGGACCAGCCATTCGTCGGGGTCGGAGATGTAGTTGACCGCGGCCAGGCGGTCCAGGTGGGCGGCCATGTCGAAGGGCGTCGACAGCACCAGGTAGCGGTCCTCGTAGGTCATCCCGTCGAAAGCCAGGTCGAGCGACTTGCGAACCGCACTGGCCGCACCGTCGGCGGCAACCACCGCGTCGGCTTCGAGCGTCTCCCCGGAGGCCAGCACGACCGAGGCGGCGTCGCCGTGGTCGATCGCGCCGGCCACCTCCGCGCCGAAGCGGACGGCCACCCTCGGCTGGCGCTCGAAGGCGTCGATCAGGATCTCGCACAGCCTGAACTGCTCGCACTGGAGCCGGTACGGGTGGTCGGTCACGTCGGCCAGCGCACCGAGGTCGAATTCGGCCACCACGCCCTCGCGGCGGTCCCGGTAGGCGAACACGGGGGCCACCAGCCCCAGGCCGAGCATCGGTTCGACCACCCCGAAGCGGTCGATCAGGTCGAGCGTGGCCGGATGGAAGGTGGACGCCCGCAATTCCAGCGGCAGCTCGGGGGCCGCCTCCAGCAGGGTCACGTCGACGCCGCCCTCGGCCAGCACGGCGGCGGCCACGCAGCCCACCGGTCCGGCGCCCGCCACTATCACCCGGGGGCTGGCCACGGGTCAGTGCTCGCGCAGCATCATCCCGTGGCCCACGAACTGGTCGGAGATCCCCAGCGTGCGCAGCGCATGCCACAGGCAGATGGCGTTGATGGCCAGGACCGGCTTGCCCAGCCAGCGCTCGGCCTGGTCGGCCACCTCGACCATCGACAGGTTGGTGCCGCACTGCACGATGGCGTCGATGTCGTCGCCGTCGATCTCCTTGAGCACTTCCACCAGGGTCTCGGGAGTCACGTCGGCGATGGACGTGGCCGAATCGCAGCGCAGGCCCCGCACCCGCTTGACCTCGTAGCCGCATTCGGTGAAGTACCCGTAGACCTGCTCGTCGGCGGCCGGCTGGTAGGGCGTGAGGCAGGCGATCTTCGACACCCCGAGCAGCTCCAGGGCGGCGTTGCAGGCGGCCGCTCCCGAGGTGATGCCGATGTCGCCGGCGATCTCGCGCACCCGGGCCGAGAAGGCGGCGTTGCCCTCCTTGCCGCCCCAGAAGGTCTCGGCCGACATGCCCATGAGGATGTGGTCGGGCTTGCAGGTCATGATGTCGCGCACCGCGTGCGGGATGGTCTGGCGGATCAGGTCCAGGAAGTACAGGAACGCCTCGTCGCTGCTCAGGTCGGGCGCCTCGACCAGGAAACGCCCGCTGTGGAAGGTGACTCCGGGGGGACGCACCCGGGCGAAGTCGTGCTCGACGACTGTGTTGGTCGACGGCACGATGACGCCGATCTTGGCCCGGTAGCCGACGACGTCAGGCATGAGCGACCCTCCCGTTCCCATCGCAACGGAACTGCGTTCCGCTGGTGGGAACACTAGCCTCGGCTCCGGTGATGGGAAACGCTGTGCTGCGGCGCGAGGACCCCGACCTGTTGACCGGGAGGGCCCGATTCGTGGCCGACATGGCCCCTGCCGGAACCCTGCACCTGGCCTTCGTGCGGTCGACCATGGCCCACGCCCGCATCGGCTCGGTCGACTCCGCCGGAGCGCTGGGCGTCGCAGGAGTGATGGGCGTCTTCACCGCCGGGGACCTGAACATCGAGCCCCAGCCGCTGTTCATCACGCTGCCGCCGGAGATCAACCGGCTGCCGCTGACCGGCAAGGCCCGCTATGTGGGCGACCCGATCGCGGCGGTGGTGGCCGAATCTGCGGGCGCGGCCGCCGACGGGGCCGAGCTGGTGGTGGTGGACTACGAGCCGCTGCCCGCGGTGACCGACCCCTTCGAGTCTCTGGCGCCCGGCGCGGCGGTCGTGTTCGAGGCGCACGGCTCGAACCAGGCGTCGGAGCTGAAGCTGAGCGCGGAGGCCGGCTCGCTGGCCGGACACGATCTGGTGGTCTCGGGCCGCGTCGTCAACCATCGCATGGCGGCCGCGCCCATCGAGCCGTCGGCGGTGCTGGCCGTTCCCGGAGCCGGAGACGACGGCGACGGGGTGACGCTGTGGTGCACGACCCAACGGCCGCATGACACCCGCGACGTGGTGGCCGCCGCGCTGGGGGAACCGCCGGACCGGGTGCGGGTGATCGCGCCGGCGGTCGGCGGCGGGTTCGGGGCCAAGGGGTCGGCGTACCCGGAGTTCGTGGTGGCCGCCTGGCTGGCCCGCCGTCTGGGCCGTCCGGTGAGATGGGTCGAGACCCGCACCGAGAACCTGACCAACATGACCCAGGGCCGGGACCACGTCCACGACCTCGACCTGGGATTGACGCGGGACGGCCGCTTCTGCTGGCTGCGGATGAGGGTCACCGCCGATGTGGGCGCCTATCCGGGCATCGGTGCGCTGCTGCCGTTCTTCACGATGACGATGGCGTCGGGCCCCTACCGGATCCCGGCTGTCGACTTCGAGGCCGTCTCGGTGATCACGAACAAGGCGCCCATCTTCCCGTTCCGGGGGGCGGGACGGCCCGAGGCCACCGTCTCGCTGGAACGCATCGTGGATCTGGCTGCGGCCGAGCTCGGCATGGACCCGGCCGAGCTGCGGCGCCGGAACCTGCTCGCACCCGACGAGTTCCCCCTGACCACTCCCACCGGCGCCAATATGGACAGCGGCGACTACGCCCGCGGCCTCGACCTGGCGCTGGAGGCCGCCGGCTACGAGGACCTGCGGGCCGAGCAGGCTCTCCGCCGCGCCGGCGGCGATCGCCGGCTGCTGGGCATCGGCGTGTCGGTGTATGTGGAGGTGACCGCGGGTGGCCTGTTCCAGGAGTTCGGCTCGGTCACCGTCGAGGCCGACGGCACGGTCACCGCCCGGGTGGGCACCGCTCCGCAGGGCCAGGGCCACGTCACCGCTTTCGGCCAGATCCTGGGAGAGGTCCTCGGGGTCGCTCCTGAGCGGGTGCGGATCATCTGCGGCGACACCGCCGAGGTGCCCACCGGCCAGGGAACGGTGGCGTCGAGGTCCCTCCAGGTCGGTGGCAGCGCGGTGTGGACCGCAGCCAACGAGGTGCTCGACCAGGCCCGGCGTCTGGCCGCGAGCCTGCTGGAGGCCGACGCAGCCGACATCGTGGTCGCTCCCGGCGGTCTGGCCGTGGCCGGCGTCCCGGCTCGGGCCGTGTCCTGGGTCGAGCTCGCCGCAGCCGCCGAGACGGGAGATGCGGAGTCCGGCGGCCTGGCTGCGGCGGTCGACTTCAACCAGGGGGAGGCCACCTACCCCTTCGGCGCGCACGTGGCGGTGGTGGAGGTCGACGCCGACACCGGCGACACGAGGCTGTTGCGCCATGTCGCGGTGGACGACTGCGGGCGGATACTCAACCCGATGCTGGTGGAGGGGCAGGTGCACGGAGGGGTGGCCACGGGCGTGTCGCAGGCCCTCTACGAGCAGTCGCTCTACGACGTGGGCGGCAATCCCCGCAACACCAACTTCGCCGACTACTCCATCCCGGCCGCCACCGAGCTGCCCCGCTTCGAGACGCACCACACGGAGACGCCCACCCCGCTCAATCCCCTCGGCGCCAAGGGCATCGGCGAGTCGGGCACGATCGGATCCACGCCCGCGGTGCAGTCGGCGGTGCTCGACGCCCTGGCGCCCCTGGGTATCTCACACCTCGACATGCCCTACACGCCGCAGAGGGTGTGGCGCGCCATCGCCGCCGTCGAGTCGGCGGCCCGAGGCTCACGATGACTGCCAGGAGCCTCGGCGGTGTGTTCCGGTCGGCGAAGCGCCTTGGTGTCTGCTGGCTGATCGTGGGGGCCGCGGCCTGCTCGTCGACTCCCGAGGTGGAGCTTCCCGAGCCGGCGTGGCGGGCCGACGACGCACGCTTCGCGGTCCATGTCGTCGACACGGCTGCGGACGGTCCCGCCGGGGTCGAGGCGGCCGACATGGACGGCGACGGCGACCTGGACCTGGTGGTGAACTTCTTCGGCGACCGGCCCGACGACGCCGGGCCGATCGAGTTCCCACCCGGCGGCATCACCGTGTACCGCAACGACGGCGACCTGGCGTCCTGGACCAAGGTGCCGGTGCTCACCCGGGCCGACGGCAATTACTTCCTGAACGAGGCCGTGCCCGAGGACCTCGACGACGACGGCGACTTCGACCTGCTGGTCGCCGCGGGGTTCTTCGTGTGCGAGTTCAACCCCGAGATCGGGCCGTGCGGCGCGTTGTTCTGGCTGGAGCAGACCGGAGACGGCTGGGTGCGCCACGACATCGTGGAGCCGGGCACCGTCGAGTTCTTCCACCGGGTCCTGCTCGCCGACATCGACGGCGACGGTCTCCAGGATCTGGTCACGGTGGGGGAGACAGTCGACGACGCCTACGCGCAGTGGTATCCGGGGACCACGGGCGGCACCGGGTTCGAGCCGACGCCGCATCTGATCGGCCAGGGCGGCGGCAGCCTGCCCGTCATCCACGACATCGACGGCGACGGCGACCTCGATCTGGCCAGCGGCGAGTTCTTCCTCGCGGGCAATTCCTTCGTGTGGTTCGAGCAGGTCGAGACGCCCAGCGCGGCTCGGCCGGCGGGGGAGTGGCAGCGCCACGTGATCGACAGCACTCTCGGCCGCACGATCCAGCTGGCCGCCATCCCCAACCTGCTGGGCGAGGGCACGGTCGGCTGGATCGGCTCGAACCACGTCAACAACGTCAGCCGCGACCCCGAGCCGCTGTCGGGCATCTACCTGCTGACCCCGCCCGGCGACCCCCGGCAGCCCTGGCACACGGAGCTGATCAGCGACGGCATCGTCTCAAGGCCGATCGAGGGCATCAACTTCCAGGCCGCGCCCGGGGTGTTCTGGTGGGGCGACGTCGACGACGACGGCGACATCGACCTCACTGTGTCAGGCGACGGCGACCCCCGGGTGTTCTGGTTCGAGCAGACGGCGGTCGGGGAGTTCCGCCAGCACGCCCTGCGCACCGAATTCGGTCAGGCGGCCGGCGGCCTGGTGGCCGACCTGGACGGCAACGGCGACTCCGAGGTCGTCTTCACCAGCTAC
This sequence comes from Acidimicrobiales bacterium, assembly GCA_965117015.1. GTDB lineage: Bacteria > Actinomycetota > Acidimicrobiia > Acidimicrobiales > Aldehydirespiratoraceae > Aldehydirespirator. The sequence goes on along the minus strand of OZ220747.1, from coordinate 3,200,701 downwards.
GACACCGGCGAGGTCCTGATCTTCGACTACCGGCCCCAGAGCTAAGACAGCCTGCCGGACCAGCTGGATTGCCTACTCGACGGTCCAGCCGTCGGGGACGCTGAACTCGCCGACGACCTGATGGGTGTCGTCATCGGTCTCGGCGTCGGGGAGGTGCTGCCAGAGCATGAACTGGTTGCCCCATGGATCGACGAACGAGGCGTTGGCGCCGCCGAACTCGGTCCAGAAGTGGTTCCGCCACAATTCGGTGCCGCCGAGCCGGACGGCAGTGTCGAGGATCCGCTCGAACGAGTCGTCCTCGCTCACCATGATCCACGCCCGGGTGGCGCGCCCGCCCGGGTTCATGTGGGTGGGCTCCGTCGGGTTGGGATCGGGGTGGGGCCGGGCGTTCGCCGCGTGCGAGACACCCATGTGCAGATTGCCGATCTCGCTCTGCGTGCCGTCGCCCTTCAGGAAGTTCTGACCGGGGACGATCCGGGCGAACGTGTCCTTGATGCGGTCCTCGACCTCCCAGTTGAAGACCTCGGCGTAGTACGCGCGGGCGGCGTTGACGTCAGTGGTCGGGAAGTCCACGAATACGAGAATGTTCGGATAGGTCATGACTGGTTCGAGCACCTCCTGCTCCGACACTAGGTCGGCGTGCCGGGTGAGGCGCTACCCGGCACCCAGGTGCTGGCTCGGGGGGGCTGCGGCCTCCAGTTCCTCGACCAGGCCGAGCGCCTCGGTCCGCACCCGGTCGCAGCGGGAACCGTCCACGAGCAGGGCTCTGAGCGAGAAGGACGCGACCTGATCGGCGAACTCCGTGGGATCGAGATCCTCGCGCCGGCTGGCGTCGATGTACGCGCCCTCAATCAGCCAGGCCACGGCGCGGTTCGCGAAGTCGGCATCGAGGTCGAGCAGTTCGCCGGCAGCGATGCCGTCGGTGATCAGCGTGCCCTGGGCCGCGAGGAGGCGGTCCCAGACGAGGCGCTGATCGGCCAGGGCAGGCTCGTTGAGCACCTCGGCCGTGGTGGTGGCGCCCAAGTTGTACGGCAACAGGAGCAGTCGGCGAAAGTCGAGGAAGAGAGCACAGAACAGGCGGGCCGACGCCGAACCGGGCAGGCTCCGGGCGGCATCCAGGATCCGCACCGCGGGCTCGAACTCGACCCGCTGCAACTCCGCCATGATCTCGGCCTTGGACGAGAAGTGGTGGAATAGCGATGGTTGCCGTATCCCGACGCCCTCGGCGATGTCGCGGGTGGAAGTAGCCCGGTATCCCCGTTCGGTGAACAGGCGTGACGACACCCTGAGAATCTGCTCCCGTGTGCGGATGCTGGTGCGCTCAGCCACCTCGAGACATGCCTCCCATCGGTTCTATTGCCGGCCTTCCGTGTGGGCGCGAACGGCCGGACGCCACCATAGGGGGGAACTAGGGGGCCAGTGCCCTTCATCAGCATTTGCCGCGTGGGTATTGGGTGAGCAGTGAGGCGGTTAGCTCGGGGTGATGGAGGGTGCCGGGCAGGCCGATCACCACGAGCTTTCCGGTGTGGGTTGAGTCGAGGCTGTCGGGGGCTTGTTCGATGCTCCAGCGTCGCCCGACTCTCTGGATGATGTGGAGCCCGTTCGGGTGGCCGTTGAACCGGAGGATTCCCTTGACCCGCAGCACGGACTCGGGCCAATCCTGTAGCGCGGCCTCGACCCGGTCCCGGTCGAGGGTGTCGTCGACCTCGACGACGGCCGTGTCGAAGGTTGGCTCGACCTGGCCGTTGCGAGCGGGAGCTTTCTGCCGCGAGGAGATTTCGACGGGTTGGGCGGTCTCCAGAAGCAGATCGGGCTCCAGCTGACCGGCGCGGCGGGTGAGGATCGGTGCGTTGGGGGCCGTCTCGGCGAGCCAGTCCACCGCGGCTGTCCGCTCGGCTTCGGTGACTAGGTCGCACTTGGTCGCCATGACTATGTCGGCCCGGCGCAGCTGACGGGTGACGAGTTCGCCCACGAACTGGTCGCGCGACTTGGCCTGCACCGTCTCGGCGTCGGCCAGCACAACCACCGCGTCCAGGCGGCAGCCGGGCCAGCCCTGGCCGTAGGCGGCCACGTTGGCCGGGTCGGCGACGCCGCTGGCCTCGATCACGATCTGGTCGGGGGCCGGCTCCAGGGCGAGCACCCGGTCGAGGGCGTCGCCGAGCTCGTCGGCGATCGAGCAGCAGACGCATCCGTTCTTGAGGCTGATCGTCTGCCCGTCGTGCTCGGCGATGAGGGCGGCGTCGATGTTGACCGCGCCGAAGTCGTTGACCAGCACGGCCAGGCGCCGGCCGTGATCGTGGCTCAGCAGCTCGTTGATCAGCGTGGTCTTGCCCGCACCGAGGTAGCCGGCGACCACCGTCACCGGGACGAGGTCCTGCCGGGAGTGGGCGCCCATGGCTAGCTGCTGGCGATCGGGAACTTGTGGCCCTCGAAGACGGTTCCCCATATCGGGATGTCCCGCAGCGCCTCGGCGCCGACCTCGTAGGGGTCGGCTTCCAGGACGGTGAAGTCGGCTCGCTTACCCCAGCGCAGCGACCCGATCTCGTCCTCCAGCCCGAGTACGTATGCCGCGTTGGTGGTGATGGCCTTGATGGCGGCGTCCAGTGACGCCCGCTCGGTGGTGCCCATTACCGCGCCGGACTCGGTGAGCCGGTTGGCGGCCACCCAGGCGTTGTTGAGGGGCTTGGCCGGCGCCATCGGGAAGTCCGAATGGACCGCGAAGCGCACTCCGGCCCGCTCCAGCGACCCCAGCCTGGAGATCTGCGACGCCCGCTCGTACCCGACCACCCGGGTCGCGAACGCTTCGGCGAGCTCGTAGATGTAGTAGGCGTTGACCGACGCCACCGCGCCCACCGCGGCCATGCGGTCGACCTGCTGCGAGCTGGAGATGCCGAAGTGCTCGAACGTGAACCGGTGATCGAAACGGGGGCGCTCCCACTGGAGCTTCTCCAGGGTGGACAGGGCCAACTCGACGCCGAGGTCGCCGCTGGTGTGCACATGGATCCTCAGCCCGGCGTGCCACAGCACCCGGGCGACGGCCTCGAACCTCTCCGGCGGCGTCATCCACTCGCCGTGACGGCCGTCGAGGTGGCCGGGCGGCTTCAGCATCAGCAACTCGGCGAAGAACCCGCCGTCGGCGAACATCTTGACGTGGTCGCTGAACCGCAGGCGATGGGTGTTGCGCGACGGGTAGGCCAACACCCGCTCGACGAACTCGTCGTCGGTCCGCTCGTCGCCCTCTGGGCCCATGGCGAAGGGCATCAGCTGGACCCGGAACGGCGTGTCGGGCTGCTCCATCACCGCTTGGAGGTGGTCCCACTCCTGCTCGAATCCGTAGAAGCCGAGGGCGGCGTCGCCGATGGTGGTGTGGCCGCCGCTATGGATGACCTGGCGCATCCGGTCGAGCCCGGCCCGGAACCGCTCGGTCTCCAGGAGGTAGCCGCGCAGGTGGCGCAGCGCCACGCTCAGGCCGGTCTCGAAGAACTTGCCCGCGTCGAGGTCGACCTGGGGGTGCCGGCCGGCCGCTGCGGTGTCGAGGTCCATCCACCGCAGGCAGGCGTCGTTCACGGTGATCGAGTGGTAGCCGCGGTGCCACGCCACGATCGGCCGGGTCGCCGAGATGCGGTTGAGGGCGGTGCGGTCGATGGGGCCGTGCCAGATGGGATGGTGGCCGAAAGAGAAGAGCGGCTCGCCGGGGGCCAGATCGGCGTCGAGGCTGACCATGCGGGCGAGGAACTGCTCGCCGTCGTGCACCGGTCCGATGTCCTCCCACGGGAGGTCCCAGCCGACGGCGGTGGTGAAGTGCATCGGCAGCAGGATCGCGGCCATGGAGGGGTGCAGATGGGGGTCGATGAACCCCGGCATGATGCAGTGGTCCTGGAACGTGTCGTCGATCTCGTGGCTGTGCGACTCCAGCCACGGTCGCATGGTGTCGAGCGTCCCGACCTCTACGATCCGGCCGTCGCGGACCGCCACCGCCTCCGCCACCGGCAGCGACGGCTCCATGGTTCGCACCGTGCGGGCCACGAACACCGTGATGTCAGCCATGGAAGCCCCCGTGTCGAGCCGGCGTGGCGAGGGTTGGATCGAGTGGGCCGCTAGCCGTCGTCGCGGAGGCGCCGGCTGAGCGCGGCCGCGGTGTCGGTGCCGTTCTCGATGGCGCCGTCCATGAACCCGGCCCAGCCTCGGGCCAGGTCCGAGCCGGCGAAGTGGAGCCGGCCGTGGGGGACCGCGAAGTCGGAGTAGTAGCGCGACAGCTGCCCGGGCCGGTAGGTGGTCCAGGTTCCCTTGGCGTACGGGTCGGCGGTCCAGTTGTGGCCGTGGCACATCCGCACGGTGGCTTCGGGGGCGAACTGGCGGATGGCCTGCTGCACCTGGGCGGGGTCGGTTGCGTCGATGGCCGAGTCGTCCTCGCCGATGCCCACCAGGAGCCGCCCGCCGTCGAAGTCAGCCTGCTCGGAGGTCCAGCACAGCGGGCCGCCCCATCCGGAGGCCATGAGGAATTCGGGGACGTTGTCGACCAGGGCGTGGAGCTTGAGGGCATGGCCGGCCAACCCCTCGCAGGCGAAGCGGGCCTTGAGCGAGTCTTCCGGAATGGGCAGTTCGATGTCCTGCCAGGTGTTGACCGGGGCGGCCAGCACCGCGAACCGGGCGGTGTGGGTGTCTCCGGCCGCGGTTGAGACCTCGACACGGTCGCCGGTGTCGGCGATGGAGGCGACCGGCGCCGAGAGTTCGATGTCGGCGCCGCTATCGTCGGCGAGGGCGTCGACGAGGCTGGCCGTTCCCTTGGCGAACTTGGTGGCGGGGGCGTCGTCGAGCGTCCAGACGGCGTTGTCGTAGCCGGCGACCCAGGTGAGGACCTGCAGCGCCGAGTTTTCCGAGGGGTGGCAGCCGAACGCGAAGGCGGACCACATGGTGAGGTACTCGGCCACGAACGGCTGGTCGGTATAGGGCGCGATGAACTCCGCGAAGGAGATGTCCAGGTCGCGCAGGTCGGGGTTGTCGAGGCCGGCGCCGAACGTGACCCGGCGGGACTGCTCGATGACGTGGTCGAGGGCCTTGTCGAGGTCGGGACGGAACTCCCGGGGCACGGGCTGGTCGGGGCGGGGGAGGCTGCGGCCGCAGAGCGACACCCGGAACTCCTGGCCGGCGGGGCTGAGGACGGTCGGCAGGGAGTAGCGCTGGATCTCGCGGGCGATGTTGAGCTGGGTGGGTTCGTCGAACCACGTGCCGCCCATCTCGGTGCGGCGGCCGGTGTCGCCGAGCTGCTTGTACCAGGTGCGCCCGCCGAGCCGGTCCCGTGCCTCCAGCACCAGCACCGAGTGGCCGCTCCGGGCCAGGTCGCGGGCGGCCGTCAGCCCGGCGATGCCACCGCCAACGACGACAACGTCATGCATGGATCTCGCCCCCCAGCGTTCAGTCGTGACCCCGACTCAACCTACCGCGTCGCCCCGAGCCGCCCGAACTTCAATGAGTTAACCACCTCTGGTGTGGCTAACTCATTGAAGTTCCGGCCGCGGGCCGGTTCACGACCAACCGGGCCCGGCGGGCAGTGATGCCGGGCGGGGTTAGTCGAGCGAGAACGGCGGGTACTCGTCGGTGAGCAGCAGCCCGTAGGTGAAGTAGCGCAGGCTGACGAGCTGGGCGCCGACCACCATCCGGCGCAGCCCGTCGGGCCAGCGGCCGGTGAACAGCACCGCGAAGAAGCCGAGGATGATGCAGACCGTCGCGATGACGACGATGATCAGGTTGAAGATGTAGGCGGGGATGACGGTGATGATCCGGAACAGCGCCGTGAGCCGGTTGCGGCCTTCGAGCGCGGGCGAGAAGCTCACCGACGTCTGCGTACGGCCGGGGTCGGCCGTCGAGGTGTCGAAGTCGAAGGGCGGGTACTGGTCGGTGAGGAAGTAGGCGTAAGCCCAGACGACGGCGCTGTAGCGCAGGTACATGGCTTGGAAGCCGGCGAGGCCGGCGGGCAGCTTGCCGGTCAGCACGACCACGATCCACGAGATGAGGACCACGATCCCGCTCACCACTCCGAGCACCGACAGCACCACGTGGTGAGGGATCAGCAGCAGCCATTGAACCAGCGGCCGCCAGTTGGCGATCCGCTCAGGAGTGTTGATCTGAAGTGATGCGGGATAGCTCATACGCGAACCCTAGATCACCCGATCCCGCAGCCCAAGACTCTGCCGCCGGGGGTCAGTCGGGGCGGGCGAGGGTTGGGCGGTGGGTGTTGAAGAAGGGTCCTTGCTGGGCTTCTAGGGAGGCGGCTATCCGGTAGGGGACTAGGTCGGCTTCGACCGGTCCCACGATCTGCATGCCGATGGGCACGCCGGTGGAGTCGGCCAGGCCTACGGGGACGCTCATCACCGGGAGCCGGCCGAGGATGTTGAACGGGTAGGTCATGCAGAAGGTCAGCATGTCGCGCAGCGCGGCGGGGTCGGCGTCCTCGTCGCGTCCGAGGTCGGCGGGGATGTCGTTGCGGGTCAGGGTGGGGCACACGAGCGCGTCGAAGCCGGCTCCGAACACCTTGTCCTGCAGTTCGAGGTACATGTGGTCGCCGTACTTCCAGCTCTCCCACCACCGCTCCACCGTCACGTCGGGCGAGTCCTCGAACCATTCCCGGATGTAGGAGGTGAGCTGGTCAGATGCGCCGTCTGGGAGCACGCTCATCAACATGCTGCGGCTCAGGAAGTTGAGGTGGGTCACGACCGTTGTGAGGGCCTCGTCGGTCCAGTCGAGCTCGACGGGCTCGGACTCGATCCCGGCTTCGGCCAGGGCGGCGGTGGCGGCGGCGAGGGCCTGAGCCGTCTCCGGGCGAACGTCGAAGTAGCCCAGATCGGTGCTCACCGCCACCCGCATGCCCGGTCCTGGCGGGATCGGGCGGGGGAGCTGGTAGCGCTCCAGCGAGAACATGTCGGTGTCCAGCGGGCCCGAGATGGCGTTCTCGAACAGCGCGGAATCGTTGACGGTGCGGGCCAGCGGGCCCGATGCGGCGTAGGTCTCGCGGTTCCAGGGCCAGTATTCGGGGACCCGCCCCCACGGCGGCTTGAAGCCGACCAGGCCGTTGAGCGACGAGGGGATGCGTATCGACCCGGCGATGTCGGAGCCGGTGGCCAGGGTGGAGGTGCCCGCGGCCAGGCTCGCCCCGGACCCGCCGGAGGAGCCTCCGCAGGTGAGGTCGGGGTTCCAGGGATTGCGGGTGACGCCGTGCAGGTGCGACCAGGTCACCGCGGCCATCGAGAACTCCGGCGTCGCGGTGCGGGCATGCACGATGGCGCCTGCGTCGATGATGCGCTCGGCGATGGGGTCGGTGTGGGAGGCCACCTGGTCGGCGAACAGCAGCGAGCCCTCCGTGGTCCGCTGGCCCTCGATGTGGGGCTCGTCCTTCACCGCGAGCGGGAGCCCTTCCAGCGGGCGGCTTGTGCTCTTCGCGTAGGCATCGGTCGCGGCGTCGGCAGCCACCAGCGCCTCCTCGAAGAAGGTGTCGGTGAAGGCGTTGATGGTCGGTTCGACCTCCTCGGCCCGGGCGATGACGGCCTCCATCAGCTCCCGGGGCGACAGCTCCCGTCGCCGGAACAGGTCCATGGCATCGGTCACCGACAAGTAGCAGAGATCGGTCGGGGATGTCATCCGCCGACCTTATGCGGTCTTGTCGATCGGTCCCGTCCTAACCTGTGGATCGCGGGCGACACTCAAGACGAGTCCGATGCAAGGAGGCCCGAGTGCTCATCAGACGAACAATCCTCACCTTTGCTGCAGGACTGCTTGCCCTGGTGGGGCTGGCGGCGTGCGCAGAGGATGACGTAGCCGGAGTGGGGGAGAGCGCCGAGGCGACGATGAGGGGCGTCGACGGCTCGGCGATGGGCACCGTCACACTGGAGCAGGGGCCCAACGGGGTGCGGGTCTCGGCCGACGTGAGCGGGTTGACCGCAGGCGGCCACGGGTTCCATATCCATACCGTCGGCTCCTGCTCGCCCGACTTCTCCGCCGCCGGAGGACACTTCGCGCCCGACGGACAAGGCCACGGCTTCATGCACTCCGACGGAGCCCATGCCGGCGACCTTCCGAACATCTTTGCCGCCGGCGACGGAACCGCCCGGGCCGACTACTTCACCGACCGGGTGACGTTGGCTGCTCACGGCACCACGTCGGTGTTCGACTCCGACGGCTCGGCGATCATCATTCACGCCAAGCCGGACACGTACGGCTCCGAGGCCGGCGCCGGCGACCGCGTAGCCTGCGGAGTGATCACCCGCAGCTGACGGAGGCCGCGCGAATGGGCAGTCCGCGAGTCGTTGTAGTCGGTGGGGGGTTTGCTGGGCTTAGTGCTGCCTACACGTTGAGGAAGCGGGGAATCACGCCGCTGGTGCTTGAGGCGCTGGATCGTGCTGGCGGGCGGGGCAAGGGCGAGGAGGTGGACGGATTCTCGCTCGACATGGGGGCGTTCGTGTTCACCTCGACCTACGACACCGCGTTCGGTCTGTGCGAGGAGCTGGGGCTGCCGCTGGTGCGGTCGCAGATGAAGTTCGGCCACTTCCGCAACGGGCGATGGGTGACGACCACGCCGGAGCAGTCGCTGTGGAACTTCGTGCGCCACCTGCGCACGGCCATCGCCATGGGGTTCGGGTCGCCCGCGGGCTTCCGGGCCGGCTCCAGGGTGATGCGGCAGATGCACCGGCAGGAGGACTATCTGAGCTTCGCCGGCGACAGCCCCCTGGCCGAGATCGACGACGACGAGACCTACGGCGACTACCTGAAGCGGCTCGGTGTGCCGAGGAGCCTGCAGCTGACGCTCGGCGGGCCCCTCAAGATGGTTCTGGGCGATCCGGAGCCCGCCGGCCAGGCACTGATGCGCGCCTACATCGGAGAGACGATGCTGAGCAGCGGCACGGTGTACATGCCCGAGCGCGGCATCGGATCCTTCAACGCGACGCTGGCAGCGGCCTGCTCCGACGCGATCCGCGTCTCGACCCCGGTCCGCAGGATCGTCGTTGCCGACGGGGCGGCGACCGGCGTGGTCACCGACAGCGAGACGATCGAGGCGGACGCGGTGATCTGCGCCGTGCCCGGCACGCAAGTCCCGGATCTCGTTCCGGAGCTGCCCGCGGAGACCCGCCGCGCTCTCGGCACGGTCAGCTACTCGACCGGTTGCCGGGTGGTGATCGGGCTCGACCGCTCCCCGCTGCCGGCTGGCTGGCACGGCGCGCTCTACCCGGAGGACGACGACGCCCCGCTGCTGCTGGACAGGTCCGCCTTCCTGCCGGGCTGCGCGCCCGCCGGCCACGGCCTTCTCGACCTGCTCATCGGGCGCGACCGCGCCAAGGAGCTGATCCCGCTCGACGACGAGGAGGTCAAGCGCCAGCTGCTGGGCGCCGCTCGCCGCAATGCTCCGCCGGGCTCGGCCCTTCCCGGCGACGATGAGGGCCTGTTCTTCCGCGTCTACCGCTGGGAGGAGGCGCTGTGTATGGGATCACCGGGAATGCTCGCCGCGATGGCGAAGATCCCGGGACAGCTCGCCGGCAACATCGACAACCTGTTCCTGGCCGGCGACTACATGGGCATCCCGTCCGTCAACGGCGCCCTCTCCAGCGGCCACAAAGCCGCAACCCAAGCCGCCGACCTCCTGGCAGGGCCGGTCACGAAGGCCGCAGCGCCCTGACGGCTTCCACCCCGCGCACCACGTACCCCTCGGCGCAGGCGCGGTAGGCCTCGGCGAGTTCCGCTACGGCTTCGCGGTCGTTCATCACCGCCAGCGTCTCCTCGAGCGACTCCAGGTCGTCGGGGCTCATCATCACTGCTGCGAGGCTAGTCGGGGCGCCAGGTTTCGAGCTCTATGCCTAGGCCGTCGGCTATTCGGTTGGCGTAGGCGTAGTAGCCGACCACCTCGACGATGTCGAGGATGTCGCGGTCGGAGAACCCGGCTGATCGCAGCGCGTCGACATCGGCGTCCTCCATGGCGCCGGGCGTCTTGGTGAGCTTGACCGCGAAGGTCAGCATCGCCGCCCGCTTGGGCGACAGCGGGGCTGTCGTCCAGTCCTGCTCGACCGCGGCGACCAGCTCGTCGTCGTTGATCAGCCGGCGCAGACCGCTCCGGTGGTGGACGACTCAATAGTGGCAGTCGTTGGCGAGGCTCACGACCAGTGCGATCAGCTCGCGCTCGACCTTGCGCAGCGTCGCGGTGCCAGCCATGGCCGACTCGTACAGGGCCAGGTGGGCCGCCATGCCGCGGGGGTTCAGCGAGTGCACGGCGATGACGTTGTCGACCCGGCCGTACTGCGGGTCGACGACCCGCGGATGGATCTCGCCGAGCTCGCCGTCCCATGAGTCGTCGGGAATGATCTCAATGCGCGCCATAGCTCCAGCGTCTCACACGAAGTCAGTCAGTGGCGGGCCACGATTGCGGAGCCCAGGCCTGTGTGGGCTTATGCAGGTGGTGGAGCCGGGGTCGCGATCTGGATCAGGTTGCCGCAGGTGTCGTTGAAGACGGCCATCACGACGGTGCCGATGTCGGTGGGCGGCTGGGTGAATTCGACGCCGGCGGCGCTCAGCCGCTCGTGCTCAGCATGGACATCGTCGACGGTGAACTGTGCCGATGGGAACCCGTCGGCGGTGAGGGCGTCGCGGTATGTCTTGGCGGCCGGGTGCGCGGCGGGTTCAAGGAGCAGTTCCGGCCCGTCAGGCTGCTCCGGGGAGACCACGGTGAGCCACGAGTATTCCCCGACGGGCATGTCGTGATGCTTCTGGAATCCGAGGACCTCGGTGTAGAAGGCGAGGGCCTTGGCCTGGTCGTCGACGACGACGTTGGTCAGTGTGATCCGCATGTGCGTCCGCCTTTCGAGAGTGGTCCATCTCTGCCCTGTCCTGGGGCGTCTCGCCGACTCTAGTGAGCGACGCTGCCGGTGGGCGCTCCGCAGAACTACGGGTGCTGGCGTTGCTCACCGCGGGATGAAGACAGCCGACTGCCTATATTGGTCTCGTGGGTCGGATGAGGTTCGGACCACTGGCGCTCGCTGCCGTAGCGCTACTGGCGGCGGGGTGTAGCGGGGGCGCGGACGACGCCGACGTGATCACGACCGACGTGATCGAGACCGACGTGATCGAGACCGGCGCCGTGAGTGCGGCGCTGGTTGGCACCGTGGAGGCACCCGTCTATCGAGTGACTACCTCTGTCACCCAGTTCCTCACAACGCGTGGCATGGGCGCCGATGCAGACCCCCAGCAAGTGGGCTCTGCGCGAACAGTGGTCGCCACCGTCGGCCGTGACCGGCAGTACGAGGTCCACAGCACTGCGCCGGAGCCGGGATCCCAGTTCGCCGGTGGTGACCCGATCGAGATCGAGATCTGGAGGGACGGCGAGCGCCTAGTGATGGACACTCGCAACAACCAGCCGCTGGTGGATGCCATTCCCGACATCGATCTGGGCCCACTCGAGCCAGGACTCTTCTTCGTCGACTTGGCCGCCATAGGTTCCAGCCACCCCAAGCTCCTGGACGTACTGCTGGGGTTCTCGTCCCCTTCACTGAGGGATCTGGCTGAGAACCTTCCCGCAGCCCTGGACACCATCGAACAGGTGTCGGAGGACCCCCCGACCTATGTGGGCTCAACCACTGTCGCGAGCCTGAGTCGCGCCCAGGGCGCCGATGTCGCAGATGGGATTCGAGTTGCTGTCGCCGCGATTGCGCTGGCTTTCCCAGTGGACATTGATGAACTGACGGAGCTGCTCTCTGAGGCCTTCAGCACCGCACGGGCAGAGGTCGTGATCGAGCTCGACGATCAGGGCTTGTTGAGCGTGCTGTCGACCCGGGAGGACCTCTCAGCACTGTTCAGCGCCGCGTTGGAGGCGGCGAGCCTGGACGCCATTGTGACGGATCAGGAGAGGCGAGAGGCACAAGAAGCTCTGGAGGGTGCTGAGTTCATCGCTGAGACCCGCTCGGTGTATGAGACCGACATCGAGCCGGAGATCCCGGTGCCCCCGGCAGCCACCGAGGACCGCACCCACGAAATGCGCGAGTTCTTGATCAACTCCGGCTTCGATCGTTGACGTCGCGGCCGGGCCACGATTGCGCTTTCGAGGCCACGGCTCCGCGGGCGCGCCTTAGGCTCTGCCCATGAGCGCCGCCGCACGTCCTGATCGTCCTATTCCGAACAGCTATTGGGTTCGGGAGGGGCGGTTCGCGGCGGGGGAGTATCCGGGGGACCTGGACCCGCGGGAGGCGGCGGCCAAGGTGCGGACGCTGATCGAGGCCGGCGTCGACTGCTTCATCGACCTGACGCAGCGGCGCGACGGGCTGGCCCCGTACGAGCAGATCGCGCATGAGCAGGCGCGGGCGCTCGGCCGGTCGGTGCGGCGCGAGAGCCATCCGATCATGGACATGGGGGTGCCGCGCCGGGCCGCGGAGATGGCGGCGATCCTCGACGCCGTCGACGGCGCCCTCGGCGAGGGGCGCACGGTGTATGTGCACTGTTGGGGCGGGATCGGCCGCACCGGGACGGTGGTGGGCTGCTGGCTGGTCCGCCACGGGCTCACCGGCCAGGGGGCCCTCGATCAGATCGCCGAGTGGTGGCAGCACGTGGAGAAGAGCTGGATCCACACCGAGTCGCCCCAGACCCGCCACCAGCGGGACTTCGTGCGGCGCTGGGCCGAGCCCCGCCACCGCTAGCCGGCCTCGCAGCACCCGAGCGCACCGGTACCGTCGGTGGCCGTGGACGCACCGCAGGAAGCCGTCGAAGCGCTTCATGGGGTCGTCTCGGCGATGCCGGGTGGCGGTGAGAGCCGGCCCGGCCAATTCGAGATGTGCGAGGCGGTGGCGTCGGCCCTGGACCAGGACCGGCATCTGGTGGTGGCGGCCGGCACCGGCACCGGCAAGTCGATGGCCTACCTGGCGCCGCTGGCGGCCGGCGGGAGGAAGGCTGTGGTGGCCACCGCCACCAAGGCCCTCCAGGACCAGCTCGTGGACAAGGACCTTCCCCTCCTTGCCGAGGCGCTGGGCATGCCGCTCAAGTTCGGCGTGCTGAAGGGCAGGTCGAACTACGTCTGCCGCAAGAAGCTCGCCGATCTGGCCGCGGTGGCCGGCAGCGGGCAGCAGCAGCTGATCGCCGCGGACTCCGCCGCCGAGGCCGGGCGCATCCGCAAGGAGATCTCACGGTTGGCGGCCTGGGCCGATGCGACCGCCGACGGCGACCGGGCCGGACTCGACTTCGAGCCGTCGGTGCGGGCCTGGGAGGCGGTGAGCGTGTCGGGGCGGGAGTGCCCGGGCGCGGCGAACTGCCCGTCGGGGCCGGAGTGCTTCGCCGAGCAGGCCTGCGACCGGGCTGCTGAGGCGGATGTGCTGGTGGTGAACCACCACCTCTACTGCCTGCATGTGTTCACCGAGGCGGAGATCCTGCCGCCCCACGATGCGGCCGTGTTCGACGAGGCCCACACCCTCGAGGACATCGCCGCCGGAGCGGCCGGGGTGTCGATCACCGGAGGCCGGTTCAGGCACGCGGCCCGGGCGGTGCGGGCCGCGGTGGCGGGCTCGGCGACAGCCGACCGTGTGGCGGAGGCCGGCGACATTCTGCGGGACGCTCTCGAACCCCACCGCGACACGCTGTTGACGTCTGTTCCCGACGACTTGACCGAGACGGTCGCCGTGTGCCGGGGACGGCTCGGCGCGGCCGGCGCCGAGGTCCGCGAGGGCCAAGGCGACGAGACGCGGCGCAGGATGGCCCGGCGGCTCCTCGACGCTCTCACCGAGGATCTCGCCCGGGCGTCCGACCCGGACACCGAGGACGCCGTCTGGGTGGAGGGCTCCGGGAGGAATCCGGTTTGGCGGACCGCCCCCGTGGATGTCGGCCCGCTGCTGCAGGAGCGGCTGTGGGCGCGCACTGCGGCAGTGCTGACCAGCGCGACCGTCCCCGTCAACCTGGCCGGCAGGCTCGGGCTGCCCGGCGACGGCCACCACAGCCTCGATGTCGGCAGTCCCTTCGACTACCGCAGCCTCGGCCTGCTCTACTGCGCGAAGCATCTGCCCGGCCCCAAAGATCCCGGATGGGCGCCGGCCGTGCAGCAGGAGGTCGCCCGGATGGCGGTCGCAGCCGGAGGGCGCACGCTGGCGCTGTTCACCAGCTACAGGGCCATGAGGGGCGCGGCCGAGGCTGTGCGGGAGGAGACGGGGCTGCGGATCTACTGCCAGGGCGACCTGCCCAACCGCGAGCTGATCGCCCGGTTCGCGGCGGAGGAGGAGAGCTGCCTGTTCGCCACGATGACCATGTGGCAGGGCGTGGACGTGCCCGGCCGGTCGCTGTCGCTGGTGGTGGTGGACCGCATCCCGTTCCCGCGGCCCGACGAGCCGCTGATGGTGGCCCGCCGCAGGCGGCTCGGGCCGCAGGCGTTCCGCGAGATCGACGTCCCCCGGGCGGCCACGCTGCTGGCCCAGGGCGCGGGGAGGCTGATCCGCTCCGCGCAGGACCGGGGCGTGGTGGCGGTGCTCGACTCGCGGCTGGCGACCGCCCGGTACCGCCAGGACCTCCTGCGAGGCCTCCCACCGCTGCGCCGCACCATCGACCTAGCCGAGGTCGAGGCGTTCCTCACCGACATCCGCCACTCCGCCGAAACCCCCCACCCGTCAAGGTGAAGCGGAGCGGGGTGAGCACCAGAGGTCGCTGAAGATCGGCTACTCGTCGGGCTCCGGTTCGGTCTTCTTGATGACCCGGGGTATGAACAGCTCTTTGGGCACCCCGGGCACGATGAACTCCCACTTGGTGACCGGGTCATAGCCGGCCAGCTGTTCTTCAGACGGCGTCTCCTTCAGCAGGAAGCTGGCGATGAGCACCTCCAGCGTCAGCGACTCGTCCTCGTCGGAGGAACGCCGGTACTTGGTCTCGTCGCCGGTGACGACGGCGGACTCGATTGCGTGCCCGCCGTCGGTGGGGGCGAATGTCGCCTCGTAGACGCCGATTCCGGTCCAGCTGCGATGGGCGAACAGGTGGTTCCCCTCCATGAAGATGAACCACTTCTCGTCCATGATCGACGGGACGTAGCCGCGCCGGATGGAGGCCATCTCGTCGTCGGTCCAGACCCGGGCGGGTGCAGGGATCGGCTCCGGGATGGTGAGCGGCTCGTTGTTCCAGCTGCTCCGGTGCGCCTTCTTGGCCATGTGCTCTCATTCCTCCTTTCTGGTGCCGGTGTCGCCCGGCTTGATCACGAAGTCGCGGCGGTCCCGGTACAGCAGTGCGCGGTTGAGCACGTAGTCGTCGGTCTCCAGGTCGATGTCGGCGCAGTCCGTCATCGTCCAGTACTTGTGCTCGCCCAGGAACAGGTACTGGCGCCGCTGGTTGAAGAACTGGCATTCCACGCCCTCACCCGCCGCGATCCGGGCACAGAACGCTGCCAGCAGCGCTTCCTGGCCGTCCTTCTTCACGACCACGTACTCATGGGGCCACGAATCCCGATACGTGATCGCCTCCCGCCACGGAGCACTGGCGATCAGCGCGACGATGTCCCCGTGCTCCCGCAGCGCAGTGCCACCGGGAATGGACCCGGTGTGAGGCCTCGGAGCCGAGGTGTGCGCCGGATTGTCAGTCACGTCAACCATCGGCGCGACCCTATAGAGCCCCTATGACACGCCTTGGACATTGAGGATGGCAGATTGATCGTCGAATGCTCCGGTTGATCGAAGAGTTCGTGAGATGCATAATGAGAGAGTCTCGCAGTGCTGTTCTGTGAGGAAGTCGCAAGCCCCGGAGGGCCAGTCCGAGGATCCTGTTGGGTCGACTAGGACGGGAGCCGGGGCTTACGCATGTACTGGTCGCTCAACTCACGTAGCAGGCATCTGTCACGGTGAGCGTGTTCTGCAAGAGGCTGAAGCCTGCCGATTGCCCGTCAGTGAGATGCTCTCGGACGACGTCAGCCATACACCTAGCCGCCGCTAGGAGGGTTGACGTTTTCAATCTATGTTGTATTATCTCATGTATGGCAGCAGTTGACGAGACTCGAAGCGGCCGGAACGCTCGCAGCACCGACTCGGAACGCCGCCGTGAGCTTCTGCGCGAGACGGACCGCTACCTGGCCGAACTGATCGAGGAGATCGGCGAGCCGCCACCGGAGGTGGTGGCTGAGGCCGAGGCCTGGGCCGACCGCATCGTGCGCCACCTCAAGAAGGCATCCGACGCCTGATGACAACAGTCGTTCTCGACTCGGGAGCCGTAACCCGGCTCGCCCGCAAAGATCACCTTTCTGCGGCTCGCATCGGATCGTTGAAGCGCCATGGCGTCTGGCCGCCGGTTGTGCCTTCGGTCGTTCTGGTCGAATGCCTGACGGGCCGCCAGAGGATGGATGCTGTGAAGCGTTCGATCCGCGGGTAGCAGCGATCCTCGGCGAGGAGGCCTAGCCCATGAGCGCAGCCGTCCGCCTCGATCGTCCCGTTCCGAACTAGCCGGTTATCGCAGGACCGGAGCGACGTCGGTGGGCGGGGTGAGTACCAGGGACCGCTTCCGGGGGTGTCTGGTGGGGCTGGCGGCGGGGGACGCGCTGGGCACGACGCTGGAGTTCAGCGTGCCGGGTTCGTTCGACCCGATCGACGACATGGTCGGCGGGGGTCCGTTCGGGTTGCGGGCGGGCCAGTGGACCGACGACACGTCGATGGCGCTGTGTTTGGCCACCAGCCTGCTGGAGTCGGGCGGGTTCGACCCTGTGGACCAGATGGGGCGCTACCTGCGGTGGTTCAGGGAGGGGTACCTGTCGTCGACGGGGCGCTGCTTCGACATCGGCGGCACCACCCGCGAGGCCCTGGTGCGCTTCGAGCGGACCGGCGAGCCGTTCTCGGGGCCGACCGATGCGATGTCGGCGGGCAACGGCTCGCTGATGCGGCTGGCGCCGGTGCCGATGTTCTTCGCCGGCGACGCCCGGGAGGCGATCGACCGCAGCGCGGACAGCTCCCGCACCACCCACGGCGCCGTCGAGGCGGTCGACGCCTGCCGCTACTTCGCGGGCCTGCTGGTGGGCGCGCTGCGAGGCGTCGACAAGGAGACGCTGCTGTCCGAGCACTACAGCCCGGTCGAGGGCCTGTGGGACGAGGCCCCGCTAGCCCCGAAGATCGCCGCCATCGCCGACGGTTCGTTCAAGCACAAGCAGCCCCCCGAGATCCGCGGAACCGGCTACGTGGTGGACACCCTGGAGGCGGCCCTGTGGGCTTTCTTCCACACCGAGGACTTCAGGGAGGGAGCCCTCAAGGTGGTCAACCTCGGCCGGGACGCCGACACCACAGGCGCAATCTTCGGCCAGATCGCCGGCGCCCACTACGGCGTCGAATCCATCCCCGCCCGGTGGCGCCAAAGGCTGACCATGGGAACTGAGGTCACTTCGCTGGCCGACGGGCTCCGCGAGCGCGCTTGTTGTTCGTGACGATCGACAAGTCGGCGATACATACTGGGGGGTGCCTCACAGTGCTGTTCTGCGAGGAAGTCGCAAGCCCCGGAGGGGCCAGTCCGAGGATCCCTGTTGGGTCGGTTGGGACGGGAGCCGGGGCTCACGCATGCACCGGTCGTTCAATTCACGTAGCAGACGTCGGTCACAATGAGCGTGTTGTTCGGAGGCTGAAGCCCGCCGAATGCCCGAGGGTGAGATGCTCCCGGACAACGCTGGCCGCAGCGTCGAGTATCAGAGCAAGGGTGCTATCTTTGTCGTCAATCCTCCCCGCCGTCAGCCTCCGCCCGTCGGTGGTGCACTGGCGGGGCTTCTCTTGACACGCGGCCTCTCGGTGCGCATCTGTGATGCCCTCCCGCCGGGGGAGGCACTCAGGCCACCGTATGGGTGGATGCGGTTAGCGGCAGCTGATGCTGTGTTGTGATCGGAGGTCGAGATCAGCGGCACCGCCATCATCGCCATCTGGCACGAACGCTGGCTGGGACGCCAGCGGCCATCCGGTTGGGGCTAGTCGCTGGCGTCAGGTGGTCTCTGTAGGGTGAGGAGGTGGGCAGGCAACGGGTCTTCATCAGTTTCGATTACGACCACGACAGCGAACTGAAGGACGCCCTTGTTGGCCAAGCGAGGATGCCTGACTCGCCGTTTGAGATAGCGGACTGGTCGATAAAGGAGGCAACGCCCGGATGGAAGGCTGAGGCGAGGCGCCGCATCCGTCAAGTCGACCAGGTAATCGTCCTCTGTGGAGAACGCACTCACAGCGCTCAGGGCGTGGCCATTGAAGTGGCCCTCGCTCGAGAAGAGCGCAAACCCTATTTCTTGTTGCGCGGACGACCAAATGTCACCTGCACGAGACCGCGTGGCGCGGAGCGAGCCAAGATGTACCGGTGGAACTGGAAGAACCTCAGACTTCTCATCGCCGGGAGTAGATGACCAAGGACGTCGGCGTGGAGGATCGAGACACGATCCTGAGCATCTACACCTTGTCGGTGACAATGGCAGACCGCGTCTCCGGGCGACGAGCACTGGCAAACAACTTCTATTTGGCCGTTCACAGTGCTCTTGTGGTCGGCCTTCTATTCGCTCCCTCCAGGCTGCCGTCCCCCGCAGGGCTGGATAGCGCGGTATCGGTGGGAGTGGCCGTCGTTGGGGTGGTGCTGGCGGGCTTGTGGCGACTCTCGCTGCGTGGCTATGCGCAACTCAATAGCGCCAAGTACAGCGCCATCTTGCAGATTGAGAGGTCCTTGCCAGTGAAACCGCTGACTGAGGAATGGGATCGATTGAGCGATATGCGGCAGCGTCGGTGGGGCAAGTACAGGGACTTGGGGTGGGTCGAACGGAAGGTGCCCCTGATGTTCATGGCCTTGTATCTGACTTTCCTTGTCGCAGAGGCCTTCTGATCCGTCGACGGGCGGATGCTCAACAGGGCTGCTCGCCATGCCAGTCTGGTGCTAACACCCCGGGGCGTTGGGGCAAATTACCGCTGAGAATCGAATCCGGCCGGGCTCCTTTCGGTGCCTGGCTCGCTCGTACGCCCTGGCCTCATGGCTCTTCGCCCTGTGCGGCTAGCGCGAGCCAACAGACGAGATGGATGTCGTCTTCGGTGATTTCCGGCAGCGGCTCCGGCGGTGTGTAGGGCTCCAGACCGAGATCGCGGATGACCCCCAGGATGAGTTCTGCCTGCTCGGCGGGTTCAGTGCTGGTGTTCATCGCTGTCCGGAAGCTGCGTAGGGTGCGTTCGGGGTATGGGGCATACAGCGTGTCGACGGCCCGGTCGATCTCTTGTTGTGTGAGACGGTCGGGGGCGTGGTCGCGCACGATGTCGGCTGCTTTCATCAGCGCGGCCGGTAGCCGCGGTTCGAGGTTGGCTTTGTCGGCTAGGTGGTTCCACCGCGCATGCACGTCGGCGGCTGCCAGGGGCCAGGCGGCAAAGAGGCCCCGGTGGGTATCTTCGCTGAGCACCCGTGGTGTGTCGAAGCCGGCGGCGGGGTGTGCGCGGTCGAGACAGGCGAGCGTGTCAGAGATTATCTGGGGGTTGTCGGGATCAGCGAGGGTGACGTAGCGGAACACCGGTTGTGGCCAGTCGCCGACCCGGATGCAGAACACGTAGCCAGGGCCTTCGCCGTTGATGATGGCCATGCCGGAGCCTGAACCCCACGGTAGTTGCTGGATCTGTTCGGCTAGTTCGGGGTTCTCTAGCGCTTGGCGCAGCTGCTGGCGGTATTCCTCACCGGAGAGCGCGCCGCGGACGGTGCCGCCTCGTTCGAACAGGCTGGCGTCGGAGTTGCGGAGGCGTTCGATTTCTTCGCGGGTCTCGGTGAAGTTGACGTCGGTGCTGTCCTGGTCGGGCAGGATCGTGCCGACCCCGACGGTGGCGGCTGCCTGCGCGATCTTGCGTCGCAGCCGCTGTTCGAGATTCAACAGATCATCGAGCCGTGCGTCTGGGAACACGCATCGCAGATGCGCTTCGTGGTGGGGCGAACCGATGCGGTCGATGCGGCCGTGGCGTTGCACCAGCCGCATCGGGTTCCACGGCAGGTCGTAGTTGATGATGTGGCGGCACTGTTGAAGGTTCACGCCCTCAGCGAGCACATCGGTGGCCACAAGAATGTCATAGCGGTCGTCGTTGTGGCCTTCGGGGGCGTCGGTGGTGGCCGGCGCGAATCCCCACACCAGGGCCTTCTTGGTTTGATCCGAGGCGGACCCCGACAGGCACGCCAGGCGATCCTTGTAGACGGCGAGCCGCGGGTCTGTGCCGGCGACAGTTCGGAGATGGTCATATATCCAGTCGACGGTGTCGGCGTAGTAGCTGAAGATCAGGACTTTGCGGCGGTTGCGTTCGTCGCTGTCGCTGATCGCTTCGCGTTGTGCCTGTACGGCGATGGCGGCGAGTTCCTCACACAGCGCAGCGAGTGTGGGGTCGGTGTTGGGAGTGACGCTTCGGGCCTTGGCTGCCCAGTCTCGAAGCAGCACAGCGTCAGAAGTGGCGTGTCCGAGGAGGCTGTCGGTGTCATAGTTCGCGGCGTCTTCGAGCACCGCGATGTGAGTGTCGAGATAGGTGTCGACTTCGTCCATGTCGTCGGAGTCGGTGGCGACCCAGTCCGCGAGCGCCTCACCTGTGGCGACCTGGCCTTGTTGCAGCAGCGAGATGAACGCTTCATGGGATGCGGCCATGCGTTCGCAGGTGTTGGCGAACGCATGCGGTGAAGACTCGAAGCGTTTGAGCAGCTGGGATCGCATCAGTCCCGCCAGTTGCGTCTCGTAGGCTTCGGTGCCGGCGTCGAGGCGGTACTGCGATGGCGCATAGCGCGCCAGCGTCAGGGTGGTCGTGTCGTCGGGGTTGGCGTCGGGGTCGAGCGCGGCGGCGATGCGGTCAAAGAACCCGGGCAGCACGGCGTCTAGGTCATAGGACACCTTGTGCACCCGCGGGGTCGGGAACACGATGGTGGTGTCCACGCCGTTGATGTTGACGGTGTCGTTGGCGTAGTAGTGCTTCACGAAGGACCGGGTGCGGCGCACAGCCACCGCGTCGAGCACATCAAAGAGGTGCTCGGGAGTCAAGTCGTCAGGGTTGAGGGCCATCGCGGTGCTGAAACGGTCCCGTACCGATGGAATGCCGGCATCGGCGAATACCGCGTCATTGCGAAGGAAGTAGCCGAGCAGGTGATAGAGGTCCCACAGGCTGTTGTTGACCGGCGTCGCGGTCAACAACACCAGCTTTTTGGGTGGTGAGCCCGCCAGCAGCCGCCGCAGCGCACCGGCGCGTTGGGTGGCGGGGTTGCGCAGATTGTGGGCTTCATCGACTACCACCATCGCGTAGTCGTTGATGCTCGCCGCAGCCAGTTTGACACCGCCGGCCCGGTCGGGGTTGAGGCGGCCGTCGGCTGCGACATCGTCAAAGGACACGAGCTCCATTGGCAGGTTGTGGCGAGCCTGGAACGCTCTCCAGGGGCCGTCACGCAACGTGGCCGGGGTGATCACCAGCACCCGCTGGCGACGATCCAGAGCGGCCTCACGTATCAGTTCGCCGGCTAGGAACGTCTTGCCCAACCCGACCTCATCAGCGATGAGCACACCGTGGTGGATGTCCAAGAGGTTGCGGGCGCGCCACAGTCCGTCGGTTTGGAACGCGGTCAGATGTATCTGAGGCGCGGCGGTGTCGCTGGCTTCGCGTCGGATTTCATCGCCGTAGCGCTCCCACAGCATCCGCAGATAAATCAGCTGCGGTGTGTGCGGCTCGAACCGCGGCTCGAACAATGCTGCGAGGTCATAGTCTGCGGCGTGATCCCACAACTCGTCGAACCACTCCTGGACCTGGCCCACCGTGTGAGGTGTGTAGTTGCCGAGGTTCAGCTCGATGTTGGAACTCAGCCCGGCCCGGGTCAGGTTCGAAGATCCCGCGACAACACCGTGGGAGAGATCAGATGCGACGAACGCCTTGCCGTGCAAGAACCGATCCTCCAAGCGGCGCACCTGAACGCTGTCAGAGCGCAACCATGCAACGAGTCGGCGTGCGGCGGCATCGGTTTCCAGAGAGAACCCGAGATGATCGCGTTCGACCTTCAGGTTGTGTTCGTGGTCATCTAGCGCCGTCGACAGTCGTGCCCGCAACGCGCTGACTGGTCTTGATGGTTCAACGGTGAGGCGTCGTGGCCGGCTCTCGGCTGGTTCGGGTTCGGCTCCCAGCAGCAGCCGCGTCTCGCGTGCCGCGTCGAGCGAATCAGCGATGAGCATGTAGCCGCCGACATTGAAATAGGCGGTGGCTATGTCGATCCGCGTGCCGCCGGCTAGACCGGTTGCTGCTCCGGTGATGAACCCGCTCAGAGCTTGCGCGACGGTGTGCGTTCCTCGGTTGAGCGCCAGCTCCGGTTTGGCTGTGACCGGCTCTGAGGTCTCATGGGTGTTCTCGCTCATCGGAGCCTCTTCGCGACTTAGGCGACCACCGCACCGCGTTGACCAGCGGCTGCGGTGGGGAGGTTGCGGAAGTGTTCAAGCACCCGCTTGCAGCGCTCCGAGTAGTCGGTGCCGGTGTGGAACGTCTGGTAGATGACTGCAAGGTCGTCTTCATCGAGTCCATATAGATGCGCTACACAAGCGTCGAGTTCGCAGATGAGATCGTGTCTGGTTTCCTCGTTGGCCGCGGTGCCGACTTCTACGCCGATTTCGGCAGCCCAGTCGGCGTAGCGGTCATCGACCGCGGCGAGCCGTCCCGCAATCGTCACGACCCTCTCAGCTACGGGATCGTCAGCGTCGGGTTCGGGGATTGGGAAGTTGTTGAGCAAGTGGAACGTGACGTGGATTTCTACGACTCGGCGGGCGTACCAGTCAAGAATCATTGACGACAATACGCCCAACAGGTATGCCTCGTCGCGAGCTGTGCCTGCTACAAGCAGCAGATAGGGCGCAGTGTGCGTCAGGACAATCTGGCCGGGCACGAGCGCCGCAATGACCGTGCGGGTGTTGTCTTGCTTGGTGACATCTCGAAACGCGATCCGTGGCCGACAGCAAGGCAACGTCGCAGCGTCCTTGATGACCGTGGAGGGCAGATCCGAGAACGCCGATGATGAGGTCTTGTGCTGTCGGAGCCGTTTGGTTTGGAGGTGCCCGGTTATTACATCAGCGTCAACGGACGCGAAGTGGTTGCCGGTATCGGGTCGCCAGAGGTCGAACGCGGCGCCTGAGTACACAGGCCAGCGGCCGCCGTCCTCAGTCATTGCGGAGTGTCCAGAGTCGAGGACGAAGCGGTGCTTGTCTGCTGTGGCGTCGAACTCACGGACCGGGCGGACCTTCCAGCGTCGAGGACGAGCCGGTGCTTGTCGTTGGTGGCGTTGATATCGCCCTGGATCGGGCGGACTCGCCAGCGTCGAGGACGAAGCGGTGCTTGTCTGCTGTGGCGTGCAGCTCCGCGACCGGGATTGCTCTCCATCTGCGAGACTGGTGAGGCTGGCGGGTGGTCCGTCCGTCCGTCCGTCCGTCCGTCCGTCCGTCCGTCCGTCCGTCCGACCGACCGACCGACCGACCGACCGACCGACCGACCGACCGACCGACCGACCGACCGACCGACCGACCGACCGACCGACCGACCGACCGACCGTCTAGGCGGGGATGCATCCGGAGTTTGCGGAATACGCGCAGTGCGCTGTCATCGGCTGGCAGTTGCGGGAAGCTGGCGTCGTCGCTCCATGAGAAGAACTCAACAGCCGTAACGCTCATCGGCTTGGCTGCTCGGTGTTTCTCGAAGGCGAGGCGGTCTCGAAACGGTCCGCTGCAAGTGAGGTTGCGTTCTGGCTCGCTCGTGCGCCGTAACGCCAGCAGCGCCACCACAAACTGACCGTGCACGTCGTCGAAGACCCAGCCGCCAGCGTTTGACAGGGTGACGGCGCTGTGGAAGGTGCCTTCTTGGAGCACGGTCTTGCGCCACTGCTCGGAGCCCTTGGCCTGCAGAACGCTTCGGGGCAGCACGATCCCGGCGGTTCCATCGTGTCTGATGAGGCGCCAGTTGCGCCATGCGAACGCCTTGTGCAGATCCGTATGTCCAGCCCCCATCTCTGGAAAGGTTGCTCTGAGCACGCCGCGCATACGTTCTGCCTGGTGCTCTGCGGCTTCATAGCTGGCTTCAAGATCGGGCCGGGAACGACGCAGTTCGGCTATCGCAGCGTTCATCTTCGCAACCGACTGGCCTCTGATCTGGTGGATTCGTATTCCCCACCACACGTTCTGTTGGACGACAACCTGTTCCCAGGGCGGATTGCCCAATACGCAGTCGAACCCGGGCCGGTCGCGCAGGAACACCTCAGGAAACACCGCAGGAAAATGCACCGGCCCAAGCTCGGCGACCGCATCGGCTGCCTTCGGCTGCGCGGCGGCCTGCACGAAGGTGGACTCATCGAGGCGTTCCGGCAGAGTGCATGCCCCGGCCCGGGCGGCGGTGATCACATCGAAGATCGCTGCCGCACCTCCGACGGCTTGTCGGGCGGCGCGGTGCGCGGCGCGGGCTTCGCTGATCTCCGCGGCGTCAGCGTCGGAGCTACGGGCCAGCCGGGTCAGAGCATCTGACGCTTCTGCAAGCAGGTCATGAACCTGTCCAGCGAACAGACTGCCCTCATCTGAGCCGAGCACCTGCAGTGCTTCGTTGATGGTGCCGACTCCGCTAAGGCTGTCACCGCACACGAGGTTGTGATCCAAGAAAGACAGCGGCAATCCGGGCACGAAGGTGTGCACCCACAGCGCGAGACGGGCCAGTTCCACCGCAATGGGGTTGAGATCGACGCCGTACATGCAGCGTCGCGCCACCTGGCGTCGTAGCAGTGAACTCGACTCGATCTCCACTCCCGCCGAGAGGTCACCGAGGGCGGCGAACGCGGCGCTGCGCAGCCGATCAAGTTCCGCCGTGATCGGAGGCAGCGGATGATCTGCGAGCCACCCCGACAGGGCGGCTTCGATCCGGTCGAGTGCCGCGACGAGGAAATGGCCAGATCCCATCGCGATGTCGGCACATCGAAAATCGAAGAACAGTGCTGCTGCGGCGGCTTCGTCACCCGTACCATGCAGCCCACTGAGATGCGCAAGGTGTGCCTGCAGCGCGGGTTCGAGAGCCTCGTCGAGCAGATGTTCTACACAGAAGGACTTGGTGAAGTAGGAGCCGGTGGCTTTGCGTTGACCTGAGACGCCCTCTAGGTACACCTCATCGGCGTGCACATGCACTCTGTCTCCTGCGCCAGCAGGCACGTACTGTTCGCCCTTGGCGGTGGACTTGACGGTCAGATCATCAGTGGCGACCGCTAGGCGGGATTCCAGCAGCCCTTCGTAGATGGTGCCGAACTCGCGCACCGACAAGGATCTGAAGTCGACGGGTCCGAGTCCGTCTCCGCCATCGACAACCAGCAGCGACTCCAACGCTGGACCGAACTCGTCGTCGGTGAGACGCAGATCAGCAAGTGCGGCGCCCGCGCTGCTCACGGAGGGGTCCTCAGCGAACAGGCCGCCGTTGTAGGCGGGAACCCCCCACCGTGGACGGCCTCTACCCACCGCAGCCCACAGTTCTTTGACCTGGTCCCACAGCGCTGTGGATGTGTTGCTGTAGTTGGGCGGGGTGCCTGTCTTGTGCCGGTGGGCTGTGTCGATGGCGAGCCGTTTGAGTGACCGGGATTCATAGAGGCTGTTGGAGCGGTACGGCAACAGGTCCTTGTCCTCTGCGTAGGCGACGAACAACAAGCGGAACAAGATCACCATGACCTGCTCGTATGCCGCCGCGAGTTCATCGCGTGTCGGTTCGGGGGCGATGCGTTTCGCGGCGGCAGCCGCAAGCGCCGGGACAGTCTCGAAATAGACCCGGTCCCGCAGCCGTGTCGCCAGATCAGCAGCGAACCGCGTGGAGGACCCGAGGATCTCTTCGATGATGCCGTCCTCATCGAGTGCGTCGGCTGAGAACAGCAGGTGCAGGTACCCGGCTCGCTGTTGATCAAGCAGCGCCAGGTTCACCTCGACGAACGTCTCGGCGCGTCCCTTGCGGCCCACGCCGGTGTCGGGCCGCGCCGCGTAAAGGCGTATCTCTGACCCGCGCGTCAGCATCGCCCAGTCGACTTTGTGGCGGTCCGCGACTGCAAGGGCGTGCGAAACAGGAGACGATCCGTCGAAGCGCTGCGCCGCGGCGTCGAAGGGCTCCGACGCGTCGCAGAACACTGCGACAACGCGTCCGGTGCCGTTGATGGTCAACAACGAAGCGCTCGTGCCGGATGGCTGCACCCCGAAGCCGAGCCGTTTCACCAGCTGTGGCCCCTGAGCTTCAAGCAGCGGAGCCGACCGGCGAACCGCGTCGGCCCAGTCGCCGCGTTGGGGAACTCCTGCGGCTAGTTCGTGGGTGGCGAGCAAACCAACGTTGCGCAGCCCCGGCAGCGGTGCGTCCAGCTCCGGCAACGCGGACGCCAAGAACCGCGCCGCGGCGTGATGGGTTGGTTCGTTGAGAGCCAACCGACAGATGCGCTCCACGTGGGCGGGGTCTAGGTCAGCGAATACCGGCGGCGCGTCACCGGCCGGGCCGCAGATCGACACCCTGATCCCGTTAGCTGCTGGGTACGGCACTGCGATCAGAACCGGGCTAGCCCGACCGGCCCGGCGGGTCTTGTGAGCTGTGCGCATGTTCGCCGCCGACGGCCGCGTAGCCGCGGTCGCTACCGCGACTTCGAGTCCCGAACGGGTCTGCTGGGTGAACAATCCTGCCGGACTCAGCCCACGCGGCAGCCCCTCGGGTGCTGTCCAGCGCACCGGGTCACGTTCGGCGAGGAACTGCTCAGCCCAGTGCTTGGGGCTTGCCTCATATGTGGGATTCTGCAAGACCTCGCCGATCTATAGGCCGATTTCGACGGGCGCAAGCTAGCAGAGCCACGAAAGCAGGCCGGGTTACGGTTCGAAGGTGTGACCCGTCCGCTAGGTGTCGCTCGGCTGGTCGGCCAAGCGCGCTGATATGGAGTGGGGTTCTGGCCACAGGTGGGGGCCCGGATGGCTTCTCGGCCGGCAGATGGGGAGAACCTCGACAAGATCACCTTCGTCAACCTGATCATCGGCTACCTCACCAGACACGGAACGATCGAGGCTGGCCGCGTCCACGACTCGCGATTCACCGGTGTCGGTCCGAGGCTCCGATGCGATCTTCTTCAAGGGTGACCTTGACGAGCTTCTTCCAGAGTATGCGTCATCTCCAGTATCTAGCCTCCGGTGAGCATGCAAGAGGAGCTTCCGTGTCAAGCAGCCTGCATGCGCTGATGCTCCTCTACGAGTTGACGCAGTGTTCGTTGTGGCTCATCTTCGACCAGCGCCCAGTAGTCCCATCCATCAGAATGCTCTGCACCATCAGCGCGGGCGGCGCGTTGGGGCGAGTCGTATGTGAGCTCGTCTAGTGCGATCAGTGCATCGTCCGTGACTTCCGCGATCGTATCGCGCTCTGGATCAACAGGAACAAGTAGGTCGCCGGATTGGAGTAGGCCCACGGCCAGGAGTTCGTTCAAAGTGACGATTGCCCGTGGCTCCTCCTCGGTCTCTGACTTTACAACCACGGAACCTTCTACCCTCGGCTGGTAGGAGGGATCCGATAGTCGCAGATAGCCATCGCGGACTACTCGCGCCATCTCGTGGCGGCGTTGTTCAAGAAAGTCCTCATACGACATCGACTCCCAATGTTCCGGGAGCGCATGCCAATACTGCTGATTCCTGAGCCTGTCGCCAGTCAGATGTCGACTCGCGACAAGATGCGGCCAGTAGTCATGCGGTGCACGATTCGAAATGAGGTTGTTGGTCGCCCAGTCTGTCGGCGCGATGTTTGCCACTTGGTTGATGCGCTTCGTGTTCGTGATGCCCTCCTCATCTCGGAGATACCCTCGAGGGAACAGATGATGTCCCTCTACCGAGCGCGTAGCTGCTGCAGTAGGATCCATCCAGTCACGAATCTTCTCATCAAGTAGGAATAGATCAGCGTCAAGAATGTTCAGTGATGCAACATAGGCTTGGTAGGCAGGGCTCACGAAGGTAGAAGAGGTGATGAAGTCATCAGGCAGTCGGATAGTCCAGAAGTCGCCCGTAAGCGTAGTATCGATGACGCGTTCGATGACCTTCGTGAAAGTTTCTGGGCTAGGCGAGTCATTGTCAAAGCGGTACAGGTCTTCCTCGATACGGGTCTCAGGAGAATTCGTATACCGTCCTGTTGTCTGTGACATGAAGAACCATCGCGCCATCAGGCTTCGCAACTTGCTTCGATCAAGGTTGAATCTAGTGAGGCCGATCAACCAAAGGGCATATGTATAGAGCACTGTATTGTTTGAGGTGATCATCTTACGCGAACGGAAGCCAGCTCGATTCAACACACGAAGATAATCGTCCCAGTTGGTCGGATTGAGCGCGGTAGTCTGAGCCGACTTGAGCAGATCAAGTTCTTGATGAATGAGGGTCTCCTTGACCTCTCCGGTTCGGGTGTCGCGCCCGCGAAGGGCATTGTATGCGTTCCTCAGCCTGCCGCGGTTTTGGCCAACCGCCACAATGACACGAATCATTTTGCCGGGATCAGGAGCGATGTAGTGATTCTTCGGGGTCCAAGAGATTGTTTGTCCCTCGCGTTCTGTTGCAGCATCAGGTGTGAGTCGCGCATGGCGAGAGAAGCGCTCCAGCTCCTCGCGGCCCTCCTCCCAAAAGACGCTGAGCCATGTAAGGATGAAGTCTGCTTGAGTTAGATTGACACCTTCAGAATTGATTCGAACAAAGACATCAGCAACTCTTGATGGCGCTATATCAGGTTGAAGTTCGATGACGGTAAAGTCATATTTTCTGACACTATGTAGACGCTCAAACACGCCTTCTAGTTCTTCTTCATCTGATTCGCTTAAGCTGTGACTTTCCCTATAGCGGCTGATGAATGCCTTCCGAGCCCTGATTGGATTGTCAAAGACAGTGGAAATGTCGGCAACCCATTCCGAACTCTTCTCGATGGCTGCGCTGAGCACCTCGAAGCGCTGCTGGGAGGGATTAAAGGCAATTCTAATAGGTTCTCGTCTGTATTCATCATCTACAACTGGTTTTCCCGTCATCACGGCATATAAGCTTGTCAGGCGCTGCTGGCCGTCAACGATCTTGGCCTTGGCGGTCTGCGTCTTGACTTCTATGCCGATCGGGCGAGCGGTCTCGTCTCCGGGCAGATTCCAGAACATCAACTCACCTACGGGGTAACCGCGATAGATGGAATCGATCAGATCACGCACCTTCACCCGCTTCCACACAAAGGGTCGTTGAATGTCGGGCAGGCGTAGAGACCCAGACTGTACTGCCGCGACTAGTCCCTCGACGGTCCAGGGAACTGGTTTGAACAAGTCACTCATGGTCGGCAAACTCCGTTCTCTCGCTATTTCGGATAGACGGGCCATGGAGCTTACGGCGCTACCTTCTCATTCAGTTGCTCGACCTCGATCCGGTTGGCCGGGGCGATCGTCGAATGCTCGGGGATCGGATGTCACAAGGGAGTGAGACGCTGGACAGACGGACGCTCAGCGGCTTCTTGAAGTCGCGACTGCAGGCTGAGGGTGAGGCTGCAGCTCGCCGCTCCGCCTGATTGGAGGGAACTGAAGATGATTGAGGAAGTCAGTCCTGACTCACCGCACTACCAGCGGGTCATCGAACTCGGCAACGCCAACAGCGTGACACTGGGTCTCTTGCCCTTCGCGGCGATCAACCAGGCGGCGGCCGAGGGAAGGGTGCTCGCGTTCGTTGAGGACGGCGAAGTCAAGGGCTACGCGCTCTACGGAAAGAGGGCACGAACTAGCGACATCTCGCTCACCCATCTCTGCGTTGATCGCAGCGAGCGAGGGCGGGGGATCGCACGCGAGTTGGTTGAGGCCATCGTCGAGCGCAATCCGAATCGAGCGGGTATTCGCCTGTCGTGCCGTGAGGACTACGAGGCTCACGCCATGTGGCCCCACTTGGGGTTCCAGCGGCTGGGAAGGAAGCCCGGCCGTGGCCGTGACCGGTTGCCTCTGGTGACGTGGTGGCTACCGATCGCTGCTCGGACCCTCTGGGATGAACCTGAGCGGGAGGATGCTCGGATGGTGGTGGCCGTCGACACCAATGTCCTGCTCGACATCTTGGAGCAGCGACGCCATTTCCCGGCATCGTTGGCCTTGACTGCAGACTGGGTCACGGAAGCGGCAGAACTGGCGGTGACACCGCAGAGCCGCTCCGAACTATCAGTTCATCACACAGTGGACGACTG
Organism: Acidimicrobiales bacterium; assembly: GCA_965117015.1. Lineage (GTDB taxonomy): Bacteria > Actinomycetota > Acidimicrobiia > Acidimicrobiales > Aldehydirespiratoraceae > Aldehydirespirator. Next base: position 3,170,546 of record OZ220747.1, on the reverse strand, counting down.
CGTCAGGTCGGCGCAGGGAGACTTCCGGATCCTGGTGCCCTCCCGGGAGGCGCGGCAGATGAAGTTGCATGCGTTGCAGGGCAAACACTCGACGGCTCGCCTCGGAGACGGTGACCTGCGCGTCATCGCCCAGGCAGCTGCGAGCGAGGCCGACTACCTCATCTCCCGAGATGAGGATCTACTCCGCCACGGGAGTCAGATCGAACAGCTGACGGGGTTGAGCCTGGTCAGACCAGACGACTTTCTCCTAGGGCTGCAAGCGCAAGGAGGGGAGCACAGCCATCAGACGCGAATCATCGCGGCCTCGGGCATGTCCGTGTCCCCTGTCTTCGAGGTTCCCTTAGACGCCGAGTTGTCTGCCTATTGCCATGATCATGTGGGTGAACGTCCAAGCAACTTGAGGCAGCGCCTCAGTATCGCCACAGCCCACGATGGGCGCATCGAGCAACTCGTGACGGACGCGGGAGAGCCTTTGGCGCTCGGAGCGATGTACCGGCAAGACGACCATGTCACGGTCACGGTGCTCCGGAGTGCCGCCGGGCAGCGGACGTACACGGCGGTCCGGCAAATGGCTCACCACCTTCGGGCGATTGCGGCCAGTGGCGAACCGGCGACCATTGTCGTGGATGACCTGACCCATCCATCTGTCGAACGAGCTCTACGCGCCGAGGGGTTCAGACCTGAGGGGTCCGCATGGACGGCAGACGTTCGGCCCGGCATCCACGAACCGGCCGGTGCCTTGCCGCCGGAGCTGGATCAATTCGGTTGGGGCCGGCTGACCGCGCACCTGGTACGAGACTACGAACGGTATGCCTGGCCGTCCAAGGTGTTCAGCGGAAACGTCTTGTCCTACGTGGTGCCGATCAGGCCGGAGTACGCTCGCGTCATCCTCGGATACGAGGAGCCCCAAAGACGGCTATTCGAGCTGCACCTGCGAGCGGCAGCCGCCCGCGACAACACCTACTACATGTCGCCGCGCTACTTCATCGAAGCGCCCGCGAGGATCATCTGGTGGGTCTCCGGCGGAGGGACGCTCGGTGGTGTGCGAGCGATGTCTTGGTTGGATGATGTCGATACCGGGGACCCTCGCCGCTTGTACCGCAAGTACCGCGATCGCGGCGTGCTTGAGGAGCAGCAAGTGCTCAACAGCGCCAAGCACTCCAGGAAGGGCGGCGGTCTCGTCGCAACCGCGCTGCTCTTCAGCCAGACGGAGGTGTTCCCGGCACCTGTCCCGATAGCTCGAGCGCGAGAGCTGTGCGACAGTATGAACACGCCAGGATTCTTCCAAACGACTCAGCCGATTGACGAAGGAGCAGCCCGCTGGCTCTATGAGGAGGGCATGAGAAGCGATGACGATTGAAATGCCGAGGCTCGACCCTGACCGGATGATCGTCCTGTCGCTCAAGCCCCGATTCGCGGAAGCCATCCTCTCCGGCGTCAAGACGGTCGAACTCCGCCGCACCGTGCCGAAGATCGTCGTTCCGACGCGGGCGCTGCTGTATGCGACGACGCCGGTCCGGGCACTACTCGGCACGTGCATCATCACCGACGTCCGATCCGTTGGACTGGAGGCGCTGTGGCGCGAGTATGGCTCTAGGTCCGACTTGCACTATCACGAGTTCCAGCAGTATTTCGACGGCCTGGATGCTGGCACTGCTCTGACGCTGACCGAGCCGCAAGCGTTCGGTCAGCGGGTTCCGCTCCAAGACCTGCGGGCGAGGCCGAGAGGCTTCCGGCCTCCGCAGAGCTTCGCCTACGTCGACACCAAGACCGGCGACCGGCTCATCCGAATGGCCGCCTAGTCAGGGTCGGCAAGGGCGAACTCGCTGCGACGGCTGATGGAGACCTCGTTGCCGACCGTATTGGTGCTCGTCATCGCGCCGCTACTCGTGATGTTTGTCGGATGGGCCGCCAGAACCTCCAGGCCGCATCTCACGCGGGTATGCCTGAGGTGGCGAGGTCGCCGGAGATGTGCGCGAGGCCAGCATTCGATGCGCGAGATCGATCGGCGAGTTGTCCACGAGGCGCCCGACGGCCCCGAAGAAGAACGGCTAATCGCATGCGAGTGGTGCGGTCGTACGGACACGGTAGGTGCCTACGACCTGTGGGCCTGATCGCAGTCCACCCTCGAACGGCGAGGAGTCAGCCTCCTGCACGCTGACGTTCTGCCCGTGTCGTAGCTCGCGTCTAGCTTCGCGTCCAACGAGCAAGGGAGGCACCAGTGGCCAAGTTGACAAGGATCATCAGAAGCACCGAGCCCGTGTCAGAAACTGACGCGAACACAGTCTTCGAGCTTCTGATCCCCATTGTTGAGACTGATTCGTCGGCTGAAGCCGCGGTAGAGACGGCGAGAGATGTGATCAGGAGGTGCAGCCTCGGTGACGATCGCCACTTGTCTCATGTCCTTGACTGGTGGTACGTCGTCACCACTGGGCGGCCCTCTGCCAACGGCGGTGCACATCGGCTTCCGGAGTCCCTGGACGACACGGTCAGGAGTCACATGGCCGCCGCCATCGGACTCGAGCTGTCGCTACCGGCGGCAGATTGGCTCGACAAGAGGCAGAGGCTCGATTCGCAGCTGTCTGGTCTGGATGAGGCCCTACGGCTAGACCACTACGGTGCGGTGAAGCTGCCGGGCGAGCGCGAGGTTTGGTTGTGGTTCCGTGAGCAGCTGGGCGTCACCGCGGAGCGCCTCAGAGCGAATCGTCAAGCCGCGCCCGCAGAGATCGATATGCGGAAGTTGGAGCAGGAGCTCCGAGACAAGGGAGTTGAGGTCGGGAGTCGGCGGTACAAGCAGATGCTCAAGCGCTGCCGCGAAGCGACGGATTACGTCAATCGGCTTGTCGATCTCCAAGGCGAGGTCGAGCCGTGGAAGCGTCGGTCCGTGCCCGGACTCATCAGTGAAGTGCCGAGCGAGTTCAAGCACGCGGTCGGACCGCTTGCAGAGGCCTTGCTCAGGCCGATTCTGACGGCCACCGCTGCGCCGGCTGTGGACAGGGAGTTGGTTGCCGAACGTATCGATGTTGCTGGCCGCAGTGGTGATCGGCGCGGCCGCTACAAGCTCGCTCGCGTGGTTGCCGCGTGGTGCGAACACACGGGCCAATCCATCGCGTCCCTCCAAGAGGAGATTCAGCGTCACCGCAGCCTTACCGCTGCGTTGGCTGAACTCAAAGCCAAGCCCGGGGTCACAGACGAAGAAATCGACGAGATCAACCTCTATGTGTTCGATGACGACATTGACGGGGCCGAGAAGGCACTGAACCACCTTCGCGAGCAGATCTCGCGGCGCGAGCGTGCCGAGCTTGCTCACCGCCAGTTGGAAGGGCTGCGCCGGAAGCTGGGGGAATCCAGCCTCAGTGAGGACACCGCCTGGATCGAGCGCGTCGCCGACATCGAGGCCCGCTTCGATGGCGCTGACCCCAACGCAATGGCTCGCGAGATCGGAACTGCGCAGACAGAGCTGTCCACGCGGCTTGACGAGCTACTGCAGGAACAGCAAAAGGATCTGATGCAACTCTTGGTGCCGCTCCGGGACCTGCGCGCCTCCGACTCGACGCTGCGCGAGTGGGAGCGAAGGATTGCTGAGCTGAAGCGCCGCGGTGGCCGTGGCGTCAACGAACTCCAACTGGAGATCGAAGAAGAACAGCAGCGGCTACGCGATGAATGCCGAACGGCTGTTGAGAAGAGTCTCCTCCGGGTCGATGGGATCCTGACCGACGAGCGTGAGGACTTCAGTGGCGAGGACATTGGCTACTTCGCCAATTGGCGTTCTGAGATCACAGGCTGGCTCCAAGATCCAGACCTCACGGACGCGCGACTGATCGAAGCCCGTGAGAATGCGAACGAACTGTGGAGCGACGTCGAGGACCGCAGGATCCATCGATGGCAGGTCGACCAAGGCGAGGGCGACCTAGTGGACCATCTCTTGAACTACTGCAAGGGCCCCCTGGACTTTGACCCCATGGACATCCGGCGGATGTACGTATCGCTTAAGACCCGCCCGTTTGTGATCCTCGCCGGACTCACAGGCTCGGGAAAGAGTTCGCTGACCCGGGCCTATGCGGAGGCCTTCGGAGCCCGTAACTCCAACGGCCGATTCCGGCGCATCGCCGTGCGACCAGACTGGATCGACCAGACCGAGGTGCTCGGATTCGTTAATCCGATATCGGAGCGTTTCGTACCGGGCTGGCTCGCTGAGACGGTTCGGGACTGCGAGCGCGAGCCCGATCGCCTTCACTTCGTACTACTCGATGAGATGAATCTCGCTCCGGTCGAGCAGTACCTAGCCGAGTGGCTCTCAGCCATCGAAGAGGCGCGCTCAGGAAGCGAGGACGTCCAGATGCCGCTGTATTCCTCCGCCTTGGCCCCGAAGAACGCCGACGAGTGGCCGGCCAGTCTCAAGTTTCCCGACAACCTCATGATTGTCGGAACAGTGAATGTGGACGAGACCACCCGCCCGCTGTCAGAGAGGGTCCTTGACCGGGCGAACGTGCTGCTCTTGAGCGTTGAGGTCTCCGACAGGCACCACGAGCCCGACGGTCAGGTGCCCGCGCCGTGGCACGTTGGGATCGACGAGTGGCGCAAGGTGTGCACTACAGAACCTAGCGATGACCACCATGACTTTCTGGCCGACATAGCCGACATCCTGAGACAGGCAAGGATCGGTGTCGGGCTGCGGGCCCACCTAGAGCTTGAGCGTTTCGTAGCGAACGCCGAGGGAATCCTCGACGATGTCAGCGCCTTGGACTGGGGCATCGTTCAGCGCATCATCCCCAAGATCCGCGGCTTCAAGGGGCACTTGGCCGAGAGCCTCAAGGAACTCCTTGAAGAGTTCGACAACGTGGGTGCTAAGCAATCCGCTTCGATCGTGCGTCGCTGGCTCGACGACAGTGTGTCCGACGACGAGTTCCTCGAAGGCACCGATCCCCGTCTAGCACTCGCCCGGATCTGAGTCATGACGATGCCAGAGGTGTTAGTCGGACGGACATGGCTTCCACTCAGCCGGGGTCCCGGCTGCCCGAGAGTGCCAGAGTCCTCCACGCTGGTGCTCCGCGGCTTCGACAGCGGCGAGACGGCCAACTTGGGCCTCAGAGTGACTCGAGCTGATTCCAGCGGCTGCATTGAGTTGCGATTGAGCAGGTGTGAGGAACTGCGCGGTCATCTCGGCTTCGTGGAGATCGCTCGCGAGTCGGGCGAAACGGCAGGCGAGTTCGAGATTGTTCCTGACAAGATGAGCGAGGGGGCCTTCCAGACCCTGCGATCAGCCCTTGAGGGGATGTGGGCGGGACTCATTTTCGATCCCGACGGCGCCAGCCGGCTACGCGGCCGGATGCCTTCACCCGCCGAGTTGTGGCGTGCCATCGAGAGACCGGTTCGAGACATCGCTGCTGAGCCGAGGTCGATTCTGGCCCGAGGGGAGGGAGTCCGACGGCTGGAGGCAGTCCGGAGGCCTTCAGAACTAACGGCCAGCGTCATTCGGGCTTCAGCCTCCCTGGCCCGCAGCGCTGGCGGCCACGATGAAGGGCCATCGGACTCGGCCGCAACTGCGAGCCAGGTCCTGCTGCCACAGCGGCCGGGACGTAGCATCATCATGATCCGCGAGATCGACATACCTGAGAATGCGCTCGTCGCTGAAACGCTTCGCCGGTTGGCCGCCTACGCCCGGCGCCAAGCCGATGGTCTTGAGGTCGCTACCCGTGCCAATCGGGCGCTCAGGAACCATCCCTTCGCTTCATGCCGCACTCTTCACGGTGGCATCGAGGCAGCCCGCGTGCGCACCCTGCACGATCCGCGCTACCGGCAAGTTGACCAAGTACTGCGCGTACTCGACCGGCCTGAGGCACACGCGACTGAAGGACCGGGCGAAGCTCGACTCGGCGTCAAAGGGATGATCCGCCTCTACGAATACTGGGTATTCCTACAAGTGTTAGCTGCCTGTAGGAAGAAATACGGACCTCCGATCGATCCGGGCTTTGACATCCTTGGCAGCAGAACCCACGCCGGGACCACCCGACTGGAGATTCCACGGGGAGCAACGGTGCGCTTCAAAGGCGGAGTGCACGTCGCGTTCGAACCACGCATCACCTCTAGCGGTCGCGATTGGCAGGGGCTCGAGAATGTGCCACACCCCAACCCCAAGATGGCGCAGACCTTGATCACACCCGACGTTATGGTCTTGCGCCTCGGTCCGAGCCCCGCAGCGGTGGTATTCGATGCAAAGTACGTGGGCCGGCACTGGGTGGAACTCGAAGCAGCGAAGCTCCACACCCGCTACTCCCGTATCCGCTGGCAAGGCAAGCCAGTCGTGCGCCGTGTCCTGGCCGCCCACCCCCACGACGGCATTGACTTCTTGTGGGCTGGCTACGGCTCGGTGCCCATGATCCCCGGCAAACCAGCCGACCTGACCGAACTCTTGCCCTGAGAATCGGCGGGCGATACCCCAACAGGTCGGCGACCATTCGTGTCAAGCCACAAGAACCACGAACGAGCGCGTGAGACACGATGAGACAACCTCACACGCGCGCGTGCACGCTCTGGTGGGAAGGTGCGATTCGAACTGTCTAACGACAATGAGGTCTAGGCAGCGAACTGGACACTATGAAGCGTCTTATGGTCGTACAGGGTCCTTGAGACGGCTTGGTGGGCCGGGTGGGCGGTAGGCCCACAGGCATCTATTCAGCGACAGAGCTAGTGATCTTGAGCGATAGTTGCGCATGGACCGCACGTTCGTAGATCGCCTGGTACTCGGCCCTGATCGTGAGCCAACGGATCGTGCGGTCGAGCCAATCAGGGTCACGGTCGCCGAGGGTGGCCGGATGAGTGAGGCCTCTGTCGGCCCAGCGGAGGGCTTCTCCCATCAGAGCGTCGAACGTCTTGAGGGTCCTCATCAGTTCGTCGGTGTCGGCACCCCCGTTGTCACCGCGCCATTGCTGGATCGTTGCCTGGAGGTCATCGATCATTTCTTGCGCGTGGTTGGCGTAGTACTCGGCCACTCCGAACGCTGTCTGGATGTTGGGCTGATCCTGATTGGTCAGGGGTCCTCCTCGGCAACGGTGCTTCAGAAGAATACCCGAGCTAGTGCTGTTTCACCGGCTGCAGCAAGCGTCGCCGCGACTGTCGATGTAGCACCAAGAAGCCAGAGAGCCTTCTGGGTGGACCCATTCATGAGCTGCGAGCTTCTCGTTGTCGGCATCTATCGACGAACGCGCTTCAGAGCTGGCGGACCGACGGTGTGCGTCTGGCTGGGATGGGCCGCCGGGATTCCATAGGTCTATTGTCAGCGAGAGGGGTCTGGCAGTGTCGTCCGGTTGACTAGGGGAGAACGAATGGCTGTGCAGAAGTACGCGATCTTGCTGGATGCCGATCACGCCGTTACGGCGGGGGAGCGCGACGACGCTGTGGGGCGGCTGGTCGAGAGTGCCGGCGGGGTCGCCGGGTTGGCCGGCTTGACGGTTAGCGGTCTGAACGAGTCGCTGACTGGTCCTGCTGAGACCATTGCAGTGGTGCAGGCCTGGATCGATGACTCCGCGGGCGCCGGGACGGTTCTTGGTCATCTGACCGGCTCGGTGGACGCGACGGTATCGAGTTGGCTTGTTGAGGAGATCGTCTTCTTGGCGCCGGTTGATCGCAGGGTGTCGGGGGCGCACTCCCGGCTCAACCTGTTCGGGACGGCTGCCAAGCGGGAGGACTTCACCACCGAGGGGTTCTTCGATTACTGGAAGACGGTGCACGCACCCATCTCCTCGTCGATCCCGGGCAGTTCCGGCTATGTCGTGTCCCGGGTCCTCGACACGGTGAGCATGCCGGTGGAGCGCACCGTCGACGCGTTCATCGAGCTGTGGTACCCGAGCCGCGACCACCACGCCAGCGCCAACGAGCACCCGCTCGCCGCCAAGGCCTGGGAGGACGTCCCCAACTACGCCCGCACCGACGGCCAGTTCTGGCTCACCCACGAGCACGTGGTCATCGAACCGCCCGGCACCGGCCCGGGCATGTTCGACACCGACGGCGACTGATGCGGGTACGCCCCCACCTGCTGGAGACGCCCCACTCGGGCATCCGGCGCATGGCCGACCTCGCGGCCACCCTCGACGACCCCGTCCGGCTCGAGGGCGGCGACCCCAACTTCACCACCCCCCAGCACATCATCGACGACGCCGCCGCACGATCGACCGCAGGATCGACCGGGTACGCCCCCGGCGAAGGCCTCCCCGAGCTGCGCGAGGCCATCGTCGGCAAGCTCGCCCGGGTCAACGGCGTCACCGCCACCCCCGATGAGGTCTGCGTCACCACCGGCGCCTGCGGGGCGCTGTTCACCAGCCTCACCCTCGCCGTCGAACCCGGCAGCGACGTGCTGCTGCCCGACCCCGGATGGTCCAACTACGCCGCCCAGGTCCACGTCCTCGGAGCCCGGATCGTTCCCTACCCGGTCGACGCCTCCACCAACTGGCGGCTCGACCCCGCCGTCGTCGAGGCCGCCATCACCCCCCAGACCAGCGCCCTCATACTGAACTCGCCCGGCAACCCGACCGGCGTGGTGTTCGACCCCGACGACCTCGCCGCGGTGGCCGAGCTGGCCGCCGGCCGCGGCGTCGCCGTCATCAGCGACGAGGCCTACGACGAGGTGGTGTTCCACACCGAGCCGTTCTCGGTGGCGTCACGGGTGCAGTCCGACCAGCTGCTCACCATCTACTCGTTCTCCAAGACCTACGCCATGACCGGCTGGCGCATCGGCTACGCCGTCGGGCCGGCCGACTTCGTGAGCGAGCTGTCGCTGCTGCAGGAGCCGGTCGTGTCCAGCGCGGCCACCATCTCCATGCACGGCGCCACCGTGGCGCTGCAAGGCCCCCAGGACTGCGTGGGCGAGATGGTCGCCGCCTACGCCGAGCGCTGCCGGAAGGCCACCGCGCTGCTCGACGCCGAAGGCATCCGCTACGTCGAGCCGGGCGGCTCGTTCTTCCTCATGATCGACATCCGCGACAGCGGCCTCGACTCGTGGGCGTTCGCCACCCGCCTGGTGGAGCAGCACCGGGTGGTGGTCGTGCCCGGGCTGGCGTTCGGCCAGGGCGGGGAGGGCTTCGTGCGGGTCAGCTTCGCCGCCGCCCCCGAGACCATCCTGGAGGGCCTGGCCCGCCTCGCCGACACCCTCCACCAACTCAAGAGCCGTCGCCGGGCGGCCGCCGGCTAGGCGCAGACGTGGAAGGACTCTGGACGTGAGACGGCTCGAAGGGGTGTCCGCGCTGATCAGCGGGGGAGCCAGCGGCGTCGGGCGGGCCACCGCCCACCGCTTCGCTGAGGAGGGCGCCGCCCGGATCACGCTGTTCGACCAGGACGCCTCGCGCATCGCCGACGTCGCCGCCGAGCTGGCCGGCATCGGCGCCGAGCCCCGCACCGTGGTCGGCGACGTGGCCCACCCGCCCGACTGCCAGCGGGCCGTGGACGAGGCCGTGCGGGGCGACGGCCGCCTCGACGTGCTGGTCAGCAACGCCGGCGCCGACTCGATCCACGACTTCCTGGAGCTCGAGCTCGACGAGTGGTACCGGATCATGGACATCAACCTCACCGCGTCGTTCGTGCTGGGTCAGGCCGCGGCCCGGGCCATGGTGGCCGCCGGCAACGGCGGCACGATCCTCTACACCGCGTCGATCTCGGGGGTGGCCGCCTCGACCGGCGACGCCCACTACGGCGTGTCCAAGGCCGGCATCATCAGCCTCGTCAAGACCATGGCCATCGAGCTGGTCGGGCACAACATCACCGTGAACTGCGTCAGCCCCGGCCCGCTCGACACCCCCATGTCGCTGGCGCTGCTGGGCAGCGAGGAGGCCATGCAGGCCGCCCGGGAGAGCTGGCCCATCGTCCCCATGAACCGCCTCGGCTCACCCACCGAGATCGCCGGCACCTACGCCTACCTGGCCTCAGCCGACGGCGCCTACACCACCGGCCAGAACATTATCGTCGACGGCGGCATGACCACCAACGTCTTCCCACTAGCCGACGAACTCCAGTAGAGGTCCTGCCGGCACGGGCATCTTGGCCGTGCTTGCAGATTCAAAATTGGTTTTTGAATCTGTCTATCGGCGGCTCGCTTGTGTATCCGTCAGCCGAGGAGCAGTTGACCGCCTTGGACGTGAGCGGTTGTGCCGACTGTCTCGGTGGTGGTGACCGTGTCGACGGTCGGTTGGTCGCGTGAGGTGGCCCAGGCTCGGCTGCCGTCGTCGAAGCGGACCAGCGCGACCACGGTCGGGGACTCCTGGAGGTAGTCGACGGTCACGCCGTCGATCACGACTGGGCCGTTGCGGTCGGGGGTGGCCAGGTCGCGGGGATGCAGTTCCGGGGTCTGGCGGGAGGTGGCGAACGGCTCGGCCGGCGGGGACGCGGACAGCAGGCCGAGGGCGTGCTTGGCTGCCATGCCGCCGCTGCCGTGGACCAAGCCGGTGGTGCCGGGACCGTCCTCGCGCAGACGCTCGACCATGGCGATCAGGCCCTCGCCTGCGCCGAAGTTGGTGGGCGCGCCGGTGAAGGCCAGGCCTCCCGAGACGGTGAGCGGTCGGCCGTCGTCTATCTTGAGCGCCTCGACGGCGAGTTCGATCATGGAGGGGAAGCAGGCATAGAGGTCGAAGTGGTCGATGACGGCCGATTTGCCGGTAAGTGACAGCATGTCGTCGGCGGCAGCCTGGAGGCCGGGATGGACGGCCAGGTCGTGCCGGCTGGCCACGAAGTCGGTGTCGTCGGCCATGGCGACCCGCCACGGGAAGACCATGCGGTCCGGCGGGACCCCGTGCTCGCGGGCCACCTCCAGCGAGCAGACGAGCAGGGCGCCGGCCCGGTCGACGGTGTTGTTGGCCGACATGGCCTTCGTGTACGGCCAGCTCACCATCCGGTTCTCCGGAGTGACCTCGGCGATCTCGGTGGCCGACATCGCATGCCGGGTGGGGGAGTGCTTGACGCCGGCGGCCACCGCCGCGAACCCGGCGCAGAGCTCCGCGTTCCGGTGCCGGTTCTCGGCCATCGTCTCGCCCCGCCGGGCCCGGATGGCGCTCTCGAGCAGTGCGAAGGCGTTCCTGGGCATGTGGCCGGCGGCGGCCTCCGCCCCCGGGTCCCCGATCACCAGCGGCGGTCCCCACACCTCGTCGGGCGGGGTCTCCGTGCCGGGGTGCCGGGGAGCGTCTACGCCTTGTCGCCTGGCCCGGTGGCGGGACCGGGTGCACTCGCCCCCGACGATCAACGCCGAGCCGACAGCGCCCCGCTGGATGCGTTCGCAGATGTCGGCCAGCAGCGCGACCGGTGTCTGGCCGCCGATGGTGGTCAACAGCGTTCGGGCGTCGGCTCTGAGGGCCTCGGCGATCCAATGCCCCGGATTGCGATAACTCCACAACCCGCCCGCCACCGCCACCAAGTTGACCGGCGCGGCCATGCCGGCAGCCCCGCTGTCATCGGCCACGGACCGTGCCGCGTCGATCATCAGCGATACCGGCTCGGTGAGCACATCCGGATCGGGCGGCGCCGCGATCGACACCCCGACGATCACAGGCGTCCGGTCAGGCGTCACGCCACGACCGTACCGGGCCCAGGTGCGTGCATGTCTCCGCTCAGATCGAGTCGATGGCCTCTCGCAGCTTGTCCTCCTCGCCGGGGTGCATGTGGACGGCCTGTTCGGGGTAGGGGAAGCGCAGGGCCCTCGACTCGGTGTGGAACTCCTTGAGGGCGGCGACCCGCTCGGTGTACATCTGCTCGTGCAGGCGCCCGAGGTTGCCGAAGGCGTGGGCGTGGCGGGGCGGGTCGGGCGACTCGCCGCAGATGTCGGACATGAACAGGAAGATCACGTCGCCGGAGTTGCCGCAGCCCAGCGAGAACGTCACGATCGACGTCATCTCGTTCAGCAGGTTGAGGGTCTCCTCGGCCACGCACTCGATCTCCACCGCGAAGCAGCCCGCGTCCTCCATCCGGCGGAACGTCCGCAGCAGCTCCAGTGCCTCATCGGCGGTGCGGCCGTAGGCCCGCAGGCCGCCGCCCCAGATGCTCACCGACGGCACCAGCCCCATATGGGCCTGCACCGGGATGTGCTCGTTGGCCAGCATCTCGATCACGTCGTAGCTGCGGTTGGTGAAGTACATGTCGGCGCCGGCCTCCATGCACTCCACCGCGGCCCGCAGGATCTCGTCGTTGGTCTTGTGCTGGCCCCAGTTCATGGCGGTCCCCATGAAATGGGTGGGGGCGATCTCGCGGGCGATCTCCAGCTGGTCGTCCCACACCGTGAGCGTGTCGATCCCCGCGTCCACGCAGGCCCGGATCTCGGCCTCGCCGGCCGGGTTGCACATCGTGAGCCGCCGGCCGGAGCCCTTCAGCGCCCGAAGGTCCGGGATCGTGTAGTTGCGCTGGGCGGGCTTGCGCCCGAAGGTGTAGATCTTCTTCATGGGTGCGCGGAAGCGTAGAGGTCACGGTCCTCGCTGTCAGCCCCCTGATTGCGCCGGCCGGGCACCCGGGCAGACGATGAGCGTGGACCGGTGATCACACCGGGATTAGTTCGAAGGCGACTCCGAACTGCACGCCGATAGTCCTGCCGACCTGGTGGCAGGTGTCACGCAGGAACGCATCCGGATCGAACGCGCCCTCACCGAGGTTGTCGATGTAGGTGCTGTGACAGATCAGCGAGTCCACGCCCTCGGCGATGTGGTCGGTGACGTCCACGGCGTGGGTGGGGGCCGGCGAGCCGGCGAAGGCGATCCAGCGGACGCCGCTCCACGGCTCGCCCGCGTCGGTGAACAGCCAGCGGTTGGCCGCGTCCCGCACCGCGTCGGGCAGGGCCCGCCCGAGCTCGCGGTGATCGACGTGGTTCCAGGGTCCTGTGTCTCCCCACCGGTCGCGGAAGTTCGACCCGATGATCACCTCGGGCCGGTGACGGCGGATGGCCGCGGCCAGGTCCCTCCGCAGCTCGATCCCGTTGACGACCAGGCCGTCGGGATGGTCCAGGAACTCGACCACCTCCACGCCCACCGCCGCCGCGGCAGCCACCTGCTCGGCGGTGCGCAGCGGACCGGTCTGGTCGGGAGGCATGGAGTCGATGCCGGCTTCGCCCCTTGTGGCCAGCAGGTAGCGGATGTCCTTGCCTGCGGCGGTCCAGCAGGCCACGGCCGCCGAGGCGCCGTACTCCAGGTCGTCGGGATGGGCTACCACTGCCAGGGCCCGGTCCCAGTCTTCGGGCAGCCTGTCCAAAGCCGGACCCGTCTGCTGGGGATCCTCCTGCCCGGTCGGCTCGCTAGCGCTCACTGGCTCAAGCTAGTGGGGGGCGTCCACAGACCGTCGCGCTCTCGGCTCCAGAGATCTCGGTAGGGAAATAGGTGACAGTTACACATTTTCGCACCGAGATTTCGACACGAGCCCGGGGAATGTCGGCGAACGGACCACTCGCGGCGCGGGCTCCCCGCTCCGAAGCCTGCGGGGCCCGCCGCGTATGCTCCGCCACAGGCGCGACCCGGACGGGGTCGCCACCGGCAGCGGGGAGCATGCGATGGACGTTGAGACTGCACTGCGGCAGATGCCGAAGGCCGAACTGCATCTGCACCTGGAGGGGGCCGTGGACGCGGCCACGTTCGCATCGCTGGCCGCTAAGCACAGCCTGGAGTTGCCGCCGCATAACGAGGTCGCCGACCTCTACCAGTACGACAGCCTGGCCGACTTCCTGCTCATCTACTCGCTGGTGTGCCGGTCGATCCAGGAGGAGGCCGACTTCCGGCGGGTGACCTACGAATGCCTGGAACGCTGCGCCGACAGCGGAGCCCGCTACGTGGAGCTGTTCTTCAGCCCGGAGTCGCACTTCGAGATGGGCGTCGAGTACCCGACCATGCTGGCCGGCGTGCTCGGCGGCATGGCCGACATCAAGGCCGACCGGGGGCTGGAGAGCAACCTGATCCCGGCCATCAACCGGGAGCTGGGCCCGGCCCGGGCGGTCGAGTTCGTCGAGATGGTGGCCGCCCACCCGCACCCCCAGATCATCGGCGTCGGCTTGGACTTCAACGAGATCGGGTTCCCGTCGGAGGACTACGTCGACGCCTACCGGGCCGCCGCCGCCCACGGCCTGCACCGCACGTCCCACGCCGGCGAGGTCGGCCCTGCCGACAACGTGCGGGCCGCCATCGACCTGCTGGACTGCGAGCGGATCGACCACGGCTACCACGTGGTCGACGCCCCCGACCTGGTGGCCCGCTGCGCCGAGAGCCAGATCGCTTTCACGGTGTGCCCGACCACCACCGGCTACACCACCATCTGGCGCGACCTCAGCGCCCCCGACCACGCCATCAAGCGGATGGAAGCGGCCGGCCTGAAGCTGATGGTCAACTCCGACGACCCCGCCATGTTCGTGTCCGACCTCGCCAACGAGTACGTGCGCCTGCACCGAGAGATGGGCCTCAGCTTGAGCACGCTCAAGGAGATGGCCCTCAACGGGATCGACGCCTCCTGGATCGACGACACCACCAAGGCGTCGTGGCGCACCGAATGGTCGGCGGAGATCGACGCCCTGTTCGCCTCCGTCAACGGCGGTTAGCCGTAGCCTGTGCGCCCATGACGCACCGCACACCCGAGGAACTCGACGCCGGCCTGGACCACATCCGCGGCGCGCCGTCCGACCGCGGCGAGCTGCGGCTGATCGTGCGCCGCCCCGACGTGGACGAGCGCGAGCCCATCGACGAGGGCGTCCTCGATCTCGAGTCGGGCCTGGTGGGCGACACCTGGGCGCCGAGGGGCAATTCCCGCTCCCCGGACGGCCGGGCCGACATCCTCGCCCAGGTGACCATCATGAACTCGCGGGTCCTGGACGTGATCGCCGGGCCGGTCGACCTGTGGCCGCAGGCCGGTGACCAGCTCTACGCCGATCTCGACCTCAGCCACGACAACCTGCCCGAGGGCACCAGGCTGGCCGTCGGCGAGGCACAACTCGAGGTCACCGCCGTGCCCCACACCGGGTGCGGGAAGTTCGTCAAGAGGTTCGGCCTCGACGCGATGCGCTGGGTCAACTCCGACACCGGCATGGCGCTCAGGCTCCGGGGCGTCAACACCCGGGTCGTGAAGCCCGGCGCGATCCGGGTGGGCGACCGGATCACCAAGGCCGACGGAGCATCCGGCTACGCCGACTGGTCCGGCGGTGAACCCTAAGGTCGACTACTGACGGAGATGTGACGGCGCAGCTGGCGGCCGGGGCCCCTGCGCTCAGGTTTCGGGGGTGAAGGCCACTGGCATGCTCAATAGGCCGGCGAACAGGGCCGTGGGCTGGTGGACTACCTCGCCTGAGGGGTGGATGTCGGGGATGCGGCTGTAGATCTCGCGCAGGATCACCTGGAGCTGGAGGCGGGCCAGGTTGGCGCCGAGGCAGTAGTGCTCACCGAATCCGAACGCGAGCTGGGTGCGGGGCTGCTCTCGGGTGATGTCGAACACGTCGGGCTCGTCGAACACCCGGGGGTCGCGCAGCGCCGCGGTGAAGCTGCACACCACCTTGCCGCCCTCGTCGATCGGCTGGTCGTCGATCTCGGTGCCCGCGGCCGCGGTGCGGCGAATGTTCCGCAGCGGCGCCCGGTAGCGGAGGAGCTCCTCCACTGTGCCCGGGATGTGGCGGTCCAGGTCCGACACCAGCAGGTCGCGCTGGTCGGGCCACTCCGCCAGGATGCGGATGGCCTGGGCGGTGGCGGTGCGCACCGTCTCGTTCCCGCCGACCGACATCAGCATCAGGAACCAGCCGGCCTCCTCGTCGGTGGCGCCCCGCTGGTCGCCCTCGACGCCCTCGAGGGTGCCGTTGACGTAGGCCGACATCACCGTGCCGTCGTCGGAGCCCCGCTTCTCGCGGGCCATCTCCTGGCCCAGCAGGTGGATCTCCAGAGCCGCCTCCAAAGACTGCTCGTGCCGCGTGTCGGGGCCGCCGTCGATCGCTCCGACCATCCGGTTGGAGATGTCGAAGATCTGCTCGCTGCGCTCCGGCACGCCCAGCAGTTCGGCGATGACCCTCATCGGCAACTGGGCCGCGATGTCGTTGATGCCGTCGGCGGTGCCGTTGGGCGCGATCCTGTCGATGACCCCCTTGGCGATCGCCTCCACCCGGGGACGCAGCGCCTCCACCCGCCGGGGCGTGAAGATGGCCGCCACCAGCCTGCGGTACTGGCTGTGCTTGGGCGGGTCCATGTTGATCAACATGTTCGACATGGCCTCGACCCGGTCGGGATCGGGGTCGACCAGCAGCGCGGTGCGGCGCTGCGACGAGAACATCGCCGGGTCGCGCAGCACCGCCTTGACCTCCTCGTAGCGGTGCACGAACCACGCCCCCAGGATCTCCGGCTGCGACGTGCTGGGATCGAACGTTCCCGGCTGCCAGCTGGTGGTGCCGGCCTCCCGCAGCTCGGCCAGACGGGCGTGGGGGCACCCCTCGGCGTAGGCGTAGGGATCCAGCAGGGTCAGCTCGCTCGTCTCGGTCATCGACGCCATTCTGCCCGAACCGCGCCGCCGCGCGCCCACCATCCGGGTCCGGGAATGAGGCGGCGTAGGCGTCGACGCCATACCAGAAGCGATAAGTCTGCCGACGCGCATTGCAATGGCGCCTGAAGCCGTCTGGATCGATGATTGTGCGTGCCGCCGCTGTGCCGAGCGGCGGCGGCACATACCAACCAGCCGGACAGGAGCACGCAGCGATGGCCGACACCTACGTCCTTATCCATGGGGCATGGCACGACGGGTCTGGGTGGACCGACGTAGCCGACCGCATCCGGGCCGAGGGCCACACCGTCCACACCCCGACACTGGCGGGCAACGGCCACGGAGACGACATCGACCGCACCATCGGCCACGACGTTGCCACCGCGTCCGCGGTGGCGTACATCGAGCAGAACGAGCTGAGCGACATAGTCCTCGTAGGGCACAGCTACGGCGGCACGATCATCTCCGCGGTTGCCGAGGCGATCGGCGAGAGGATCAAGCGGCTCGTCTACTGGAACGCCTTCGTGCTGCTCGACGGCGAGTCGATCGACGACGTCAGCCCGCCCCACTACAAGGACATGATGGACGGCAGCGCCGCCGAGCGCGGCGACGGGGCGTGTGTCCTGCCCTTCATCGTGTGGCGCGAGGTCTTCTGCAACGACATGGACCTCGCCGAGGCCCAGCGAACCTACGAACTGACCAGCCCCCACCCCCGCAAGACGCTGTCGGACAAGCTCAGTCTGAAGCGGTTCTGGGACCTGCCCATCGGCAAGTCCTACATCAACTGCACCGAGGACATCGCCATGCCCCACGGCGAGTTCGCATGGCATCCCCGCTTCAGCGCCCGGCTGGGTCTGGCCCGCATCGTGCAGATGCCCGGCGGCCACGAAGCTCTGTTCTCCGACCCCGAACTGCTGGCCGCCAAGATCATCGAGGCCGGACGGGACTGAAGCGGGCGTCTCACTGGAGATCCAAACCTGCGTAGGGAGCCTCGCGCCCCTCTAGGTGGGGTGGCCGGCGTCCACTACCGTCGGATTCGTGGGGACCACGTTGGGCGAGCGAGGCCCGACCGTCGTGGTCGGCGCCGGGCCGGCCGGTGCCCTGATGGCCCTGTACCTGGCCAGGCAGGGATGCGACGTGACCGTGTACGAGGCTCGGCCCGACATCCGCCGGGTCGAGATCTCGGCCGGTCGATCCATCAACCTGGCCCTCGCCACCCGCGGCATCGTCCCTCTCGTCGACGTGGGCGTGATCGAGCGGGTCGACGCCATCACGATTCCCATGCGGGGCCGGATGATCCATGCCGAGGACTCCACCGAACCCGTCCTGCAGCCCTACGGCACGCAACCCCACGAAGTGATCCACTCGGTGTCGAGGCGCGACCTCAACGCCATCCTTCTCGACGCGGCCGAGGCCACCGGCCGGGTCGACATCGAGTTCGCGAGCCCGGTGCGTTCAATCGACCTCGACGCGGGCACGCTGGTTGTGGCCGGGCCCCGCAATGGCGCACGCACCGCCCCGTTCAGCACCGTCTTTGCGGCCGACGGGGCCGGATCGGAGCTCCGCGGCGCGATCACGGCCGCCAACGGGGGCACCGCGGAGGTGAGCTGGCTCGACCACGGGTACAAGGAACTCCAGATCCCGCCGGCTGACGGCGGCGGGTTCCGCCTCGATCCCAACGGCCTGCACATCTGGCCGCGCCGCGACTTCATGCTGATCGCGCTGGCCAACCCCGGAGGCGACTTCACCGCCACCCTGTTCGCACCGAACACCGGAGACACAAGCTTCGCCTCGCTGTCGGACCCCGACGCGGTGTCGCGGTTCTTCAAGCAGGAGTTCGGTGACTTCGTGCCCCTGGTTCCCGACCTCGTCGAGCAGTTCTTCGAGAACCCCGCGGGCCGGCTCGCCACGATGCGATGCCGCGGCTGGTCGGTGAACGACCAGGCGGTGCTGCTCGGCGACGCGGCCCACGCCATCGTGCCGTTCCACGGGCAGGGCATGAACCTGGCCATGGAGTCGGCCCGCGCCCTCGACCGGCATCTCCGCCACCGGCCCGACGACGTCGCGGCCGCCTTCGCCGCCTTCGAGGCCGATCGCAAGCCCAACGCCGACGCCATCGCCGACATGGCGCTCGACAACTACGTGGAGATGCGGGCGGGCGTGGTCGACCCCGGCTACCTGATCCGGCGCGAGCTGGCCCTGGAGCTCCAGCGCCGGCACCCCGACCGCCTGAGCCCGCGCTACAACATGGTCATGTTCTCGACGATGCCCTACGCCGAGGCCGCGGCTCGAGCCGCCCGCCAAGCAGAGATCCTGGGAGAGCTCGCCGCCGGGCGGGCGTCGCTGGCCGAAGTCGACATGGACAGGGCGGCCCAGCTCATCGCTGAACTCGATCCTCTGCCCGAACCCGACCCGCTGGCGAGGCCCGACGCCCTGTCGGTGTGATTGGGAGACTCCGATGAGCGACGAACTCACCTACAACTCCTACCTGCGGATTCCAGAGCTGCTGTCGTTGCAGCAGTGCCGCTCGACCGACCCCGACACCGGCGAGCCCGAACACGACGAGACGCTGTTCATCGTCATCCACCAGGTCTATGAGCTGTGGTTCAAGCAGGTCATCCACGAGCTCGACGAACTCTGCCGCCATCTCAACGCCGACGAGCCGTCCAAGGGCGTCCATCAGCTGAAGCGGGTGCTCAAGATCCTAAAGACCCTGGTCAGCCAGCTCGACGTACTCGAGACCATGACCCCGCTCGAGTTCGCCTCCTTCCGGCCGTTCCTGGAGAGCGCCAGCGGCTTCCAGTCGTCCCAGTTCCGCGAGCTCGAGTTGCTGCTCGGCCAGTTCGACGCCGCCCTGCTCGACCTGATCGACCACGACCCGGATGCTCGGGCCCGGTTGGAGCACCGGTTGCGGGAGCCGACGGTGTGGGATGCCTTCGTCCGGTGCCTCGGCCGCCGCGGGTACGACATCCCCGAGTCGGTCACCGACCGCGACGTCACCCTCCCGCACGAGCCGTCAGAACAGGTTCAGGCCGCTCTGGTCGAGATCTACCGGACCGATCCTGCGCTCATGGAGGTCTGCGAGCTGCTGACCGACTTCGACGAGGGCTTCATGGAGTGGCGCTACCGGCACGTGATGATGGTGCAGCGCACGATCGGCACCAAGCAGGGCTCGGGCGGCTCCGACGGGGCCGCCTACCTTCGCACCACCATCATGCGCCCCGCGTTCGGTGACCTCTGGGCCATCCGCACGTCGTTCTGAGCGTCGCCGAACCGCCGGACTCCATGAATCACCGGCCGGTGGGGGGGGGGGGGGGGGGGGGGGGGGGGGGGGGGGGGTGATTCGGACCGCAATTCCGGAGTCTTGCCCTTGACAAGATCGATATGGGCCTCCTAATATATGCACAGTAATATAAATGTCGGCCCGGGGATCAGGGCCGGCCGAGGGGAGGGGGGTCCCATGAGAGGCTTTCGAGAAGGAACGCTGTGGATCGGTTTGCTGCTCGTCTTCGGGCTCGTCGCGGCGGCGTGTGCGGACGACGATGGAGCCACTGAGGAGCCGGCGACCGAGGCCGCGCCCGCACCGGTCGAGGAACCGGAACCGGTTGAGGAGCCGGAGCCCGCAGAGGAGCCCGAGCCGGCTGAAGAGCCCGAACCGGTCGAGGAGCCGGAACCGGTTGAGGAGCCCGAGCCCGCAGAGGAGCCCGAGCCGGAACCGGCCGCTGAGCCTGAACCGGCTGAGGAGCCGGAAACCGGCGGGGTGATTGGCTTCGCGTACGGCTTCGAGAACGTGCCGATCTATCAGAACGTGTTGGCACCGGCGTTCGCCGAGGCAGAGCGACTCGGTTACGAGATCGTCGAGGGATCGGCGATGGGTGACTGCGATACGCAACTCGCGAACATCGACAACATGATCTCCACCGGCGTGGACGCGATCGTGGTGCTGAGCATGTGCCCGGGCGGGTACGACGCTCACATAGCGGCCGCTCAGGCGGCCGGGATCCCGTTCGTGACCTACCTCTGGGACCATCCCGATGCCGACGGCCGCATCCTTCTCGCCGACGAGATCCCAGGGACGATCATCGCTGATCGGGCGATCGAGTGGATCGACAACACCTACCAGGGAGCGCCGGAGGACTTCTCGTGGCTGGTCCACGAGTGCCCGCCCGCACCCCCGGGCATCCAGCTGCGCACGTCGATACCGATCGAGCGGATCACCGCCCACACCGGCATCGATCCGGTCACGAGCTTCTGCGCCCTCGACCCGATCTCGTCGCTCGACGTCACCCTGGAGGCGTTGCAGGCCGATCCGGGGATCAACATGGTGATCGGCATCACCGAGAGCTCGGCGCTGGGCAGCTACTCGGCGTTCGAGCAGACCGACGGCTTCGACACCGGCAACGTGTTCATCGCCGGAGTCGACGGCGAGCGCCCGGCCATCGAGCTCATCGCCGACGGCGGCGGAACGGGCGGCATGTACACGATGTCGGCCGCGCTCGACCTCGAAGCGGTCGGATTCGCGGTCGTGCGTGTCAGCCACGCCGCCATCACCGGCGACGAGGCCAACTCGACGTTCCAGACCCGCCATGTGGCCATCTCCATCGATGACACCGACACCGCCCAGGCATGGTTCGACCGCGTGTTCTCCGCTTACAGTGGATGATCGCGGATCGATCTGTGGTACTCAGACTGGTGTGACAGACACAAACACCGGCCCCGGCCATCTCGACGAGGGGAGGGGAGCGGACGAGGGGTTCCTCGAGAGCTACCTGCCCTTCCTTCTCCACCGCTCCTACCAGCTGCTGTCGGAGACCTTCCACGCCGGGCTGGCCGACCTGGGCCTCGACATCACCGAGTGCCGGATCATCAACTCTCTGGCGGACTTCGGACCGCTGCCCCTGCAGAGGATCCAGGCGCTGGCCTACGTCGTGCAGCCGACGGCATCGAGAGCCTGCACCCGGCTCGAGAACCGGGGCCTGCTCACCCGCAGTGTCGGAACGGGTGACAAGCGCCAGCGGATCTTCGAGCTCACCGATGACGGTCGGGCGGCGAGCCGTCGGCTGATGGACGTCTCGCAGGAGGCACTGGCGGAGACGCTCGAGAGAACCTCGGTCGAACCGGTCCAGCTCAAAGCGACGCTCAAGCACCTGATCGGCGACTTGGAGCGGCGCCGGCCCAGTCTCGACCAGCCCCGAAGCTGGCCGATGTCGAAGGGGTAGGAAGCAACCCGAGAGGAGGAGACCGTCGATGGAACCTCTGACCCACAACGGGCTCGTGTACGAGGTGACGGGATCGGGGCCCACCGTCGTGGTCCTGCACGGCGGCACCGGTCTGGATCACCAGTACCTACGCCCGATGACCGAGAGCTGGACGGCCTTCGCCCGGGTGGTGCTGTTCGACCACCGGGGAAACGGCCGGTCCGCAGCCCCCGAGGACTGGACCTCGGTGACGCTGGAGACGATGGTCGACGACATCGACAGCATCCGGGCGGCGGCCGGCGTGGAGCGGATGGTCCTGTTCGGACACTCCTACGGCGGCTTTCTCGCGCTCAGGTACGTACTGCGCCATCCCGACCGCCTCGACGGCCTGATACTGGCCAGCACCGCGGCGCACGTGAAGCGACCCCCGAACATTCCCGAGGATGCTCCCGCGGCGGCGGTGGAAGCCTTCGCATCCCTGTTCCAGGGGCCCATGGCATCCGATGAGCAGTGGGCCCGCTCCTGGTCGGCGGCCTTCCCGCTCTATGCCCCCGAACTCGACGACGAGGCCGCAGCCCAAGTCACCGGCCGGACCATCTACCGGGCCGACGCCTGGAACCGGGGCGCGGCGTTGCTGGGCGGCTACGACGTATCGGGATCGCTCGCCAGCATCGAAGCGCCGACGCTCGTGCTCGCCGGCGCGAGGGACTTCCTCACCGGAATGGAGGCTCATGAAGAGCTGCGCGACGGAATTCCCAACGCCGAGCTCGTGGTGTTCGACGATGGCGGCCACTTCCCGTTCCTTGCGGACCCGGCGGGGTTTCGATCGGCCGTGGAGAACTGGCTGGCCCGCCAGCCCCAACACTCCGCCGCCTCGTAAGGCGGGGAGCGAGCACCCATGAGCACAAACGGCCCGACCTCGCCCGACGGCCTGGCCGCCTCCCTGGGCGAGCTGGTGAGGATCCCGAGCGTGAATCCCCTCCATGCGAGCCCTCGCTCCGGCTACGACGCCGAGCGGCACATGTCGGGATGGTTCGCCGAGCGGGCCGATGCCCTGGGTGCTGAGGTGGTCGTCGATCACGTCACCGACGGGCGCTGCAACGTGTACGCCACCTTCGCCGGCTCGTCGGATCGCACCATGGCCATCGACGTTCACCTCGACACCGTCGGGGTCGAGCACATGGCCAGAGACCCCTTCGACGGCGCGGTCGAGGGGACCCGGGTCTTCGGGCGAGGGGCGGTCGACACCAAGGCCAGCCTGGCCGTAGTGCTGGACGTATTGGGCGAGCTGCGCTCCGAGGGCCGGCGCCCCGTCCCCACCGTTCAGGTGGTGGGCACCGTGGGCGAGGAGGCGGGCGGCTTCCCCGGCGCCATGCGGTACCGGGACTGGCTGCTGGAGAACGGCCTGTCGGTCGATCAACTCATCGTGGCGGAGCCGACCCTGTGCGCTCCCGTGCACGGTCACAAGGGCGGGTGCGACCTCGAGGTGGTCGTCCACGGCGAGGCGGTCCACTCGGCGCAGGTGAGCACCGGGATCAACGCGGTGAGCGCGGCGGCCCGGATCGTTGCCGCCATAGACGAGGAGCACGCGCGCCTGGCTGCATCGCAGTGGACGACACCGGTCGGGGCTGGCTCCGTGACCACCGTCGGGATCAACGGCGGGATCGCGCCGAACATCGTGCCGGACCGCTGCGAGATCCGCATCAACCGCCGGACTGCGCCCGGAGAGCGGGTCGAGCCGGTGTTCGCGGCGTTGGGTGACCTGGTGGTGGCCGCCGCGGCGCCGGCCGAGGTCGAGTTGGCGAGGGGCTTCGCGGCCGAGGCGTTCTACCGCGAGCCGGATACCACGCTGGTGCAGAGAATCAGCGAAGCGGGCGGCTCGATGCCCGCGGTGGCGGCGTTCGGGAGCAACGCCCTGTTCTACGACGACCTTGCCGCCGAGCTCGTGGTGTTCGGTCCCGGCTCGATCGATCAGGCCCACAAGGCGGTCGAGTGGATCGAGATCGGCGAGCTGGTGCGGGCGGCCGAGATCTACCGCAGGCTCTTCGTCGACACAGGGTGATGATGGCCATGCCGGGTCGCGGTGATCGGAGGGCCACGTGAGCGCCGCGGCCGTCGCCAATCCGGTGAGGTGGATCCGTCAACGGGGCCTGACCGACATCGCCATCCGCTACGGCCTGATCGCCGCGCTGGTAGTGCTGGGCGCGTTCCTGGCCATCACCCGCGACACCTTCCTCACCGTCACCAACATTCAGACGATGCTGCTCACCAGCGCGGTGTCGATCATCGTCGCGGTCCCGCTCGGCATGCTGCTGCAGACCGGCGGGGTCGACTTCTCGGTGGGCAGCGCACTGGGGCTGGCGGTCGTCGTGGGCGGGCACTTCATGGCCGACTTCGGATGGCATCCGCTGCTCGCCTGCGTGGCGGTCATGGTGATCCTCGGGTTCGTCGGGGCCTTCAACGGCACGCTCTGTGCCCGCTGGCACCTCTCGCCGGTCGTTGTCACCATCGGCATGCTGTTCCTGCTGCGGGGCGTGGCCTACGTGATCACCGGATCGGAGATCAGCCACGACTTCGGACGCGGGTTCTCCTATCTCGGCCGGTCCCGGACCGTCCTGTTCGACATCCCGACACCTGTGCTGGTTGCTGCGATCTGGTCCGGCGTCCTGCTCGTGCTGTGGTACCGCACGCGGTGGGGGCGCCACGCACACGCCTGCGGCGCCGGGGAGGAAGCGGCCGTCGCCGTAGGGATAAACGTGACCCGGTCCCGGCTCAGCCTCTACGTGCTGGTGTCGGTCGGCGCAGGGATCGGCGGGCTCATACAGCTGTCCCGGCTCGACAGCGCCCCGGCGGTCACCGGACAGAACCTCGAGCTCGAAGTGCTCACGGCGGTGCTGCTCGCCGGCGTGGCCTTCATGGGCGGGCACGGGTCGGCGGCCAATGTCATCACCGGTGTTCTGTTCCTGACGGTGCTCGGAAACGGCCTGATCCAGTTCCGGGTCGACACCGACTGGTCGCGCGTGGTGGAGGGTGCGGTGCTCGTCTCCTCGGCCGCCTTCCAGGTCGCCATCGTGCGGGCCGCTCGACGCCAGCGCCCGCAACCGGAGGAGGACGACATGAACGGGGAAGGCGAGGCACCGGCGGTTGCCGGGCCTCGTTCCGCCCGCATGGAACCCACCGGCGAGCCGGCCCTGGAAGTCCATGGGGCCACGAAGCGATTCGGCCCCGTCGTCGCGCTCGACAACGTCTCGTTGAGTGTGCATCCCGGAGAGGTGGTGGCACTGCTGGGAGACAACGGCGCCGGCAAGAGCACCCTGGTCAAGGCGTTGACGGGGGTGCATTCCCTCGATGAGGGCTCTGTCATGGTCCATCGGCGCGAGGTCGAGTTGCATTCGCCCCTCGACGCTCAGGAACTCGGCATCGAGGCCGTCCATCAAGGGCCCGGCGTCGTGGGGATATTCGATGCCTCCGAGAACCTGTTCCTGGGTCGCGAACCCGTCGTATCCAACGCGGCCGGGCGCACCCTCGGCTGGATCGACAAGCGGCAGATGCGGTCCGAGACGGCCGACGAGCTGCAGAAGCTCCGCGTGCGGATACCCAACCTCCGCACACCGGTGGCGTCGCTGTCGGGCGGGCAGCGCCAGTCGGTCGAGGTGGCTCGAGCCGGCCGCTGGGCCCAGTCGATAGTGCTGCTGGACGAACCGACCGCCGCGCTGGGGGTGGAACAGTCCGCCCAGGTTCTTCGGTTGATCAGGGAGCTCACCGAGGCGGGCGCGGCGGTGCTGCTGATCACCCACGACATGCCCCAGGTCCTCAAGATCTGCGACAGGGTGGTCGTGCTGCGGCGCGGCCGGGTCGCCGCGGTCGAACCCGTCGGCGAAGGCACCAGCGTGGCCCGGCTGGTCGGGCTCATCACCGGCGCCGTCTCGCAGGCTCCATCTCATGCGTGAGCGCTCAGCGGCGTCGATGCTCGCGCTGGCAGTGGTGCTGGGCATCGTTTCGACTGCCTGCCTTCGCCTTCCCGAAACGGCGCCGCAGACCGATCCCGCTTCGACCGATGAGGACTCGCTGCGCGAGTTGACTGAGCTCGTCAATCTCGGGGTATGCACCGAGGACGGCTGGGACGGCGAGGTCCGCACCGATGCCACCGCACCCCTCGACGTTGAGATCGGGGTGATCTTCAACGGCTTCGGCTCCGAGGCCCTCGGTACGGGCGCTACCGCCGTAACTGTCGAGCCGGGCTCCACCGGTGTGTTCTCGGTAGTCCCAGATCCCCCCATCGAAGACCTGGTGCTGTCGTGCAGCATCGAACTGGCGGCCATCCGGATCAGGGACTGAGTCCCGAGACTTGACTAGGCCACCCAAGGTCGACGGCTGATGACCGGCGCAAGGACGGGCGCCAGTACATACCGGTACTGTTATGGCATGCGGCCTGCTGAACTGCTGTCGCGGCAGATCCGGCTGCGGCACCTGGTGGTGGCCGCGACCATCGCCCACCGTGGATCGATCCGCGAGGCCAGCGCGGTGCTGCATCTCACCCAGCCGGCCATGTCGCGCACGTTGTCGGAGCTCGAACGGATCCTCGGGGTCCGGCTGTTCGACCGGGGTCCCAAGGGGATGACTGTCACCGCGGCCGGTGCGCCTCTCATCACTCACATGCGACTCGTCGCCTCCGAGGTGGGCTCGCTGCTGCGGCACGCTGACGAGATCGTCGACGGTCGCAGCGGAGAAGTGCGGGTGGGCACGCTGCTAGCCGGGACTGCCGACATCCTGCCCGCGGCGGTGTTCGAGGTCAGCCGCCGGCATCCGGGGGTTGGGGTCGCGATCTCCGAAGGGACCCCGGACCGGCTCCATGAGGACCTGATGTCGGGTCAGGTTGACTTCGTGGTTGGCCGCGTGACCCCTATCGCGTCGATGCCGGGGGTGGACGTCGAGGCGCTGTACGACGACGAGGTGCACGTGGTCTGCACTCCGAGCCATCCACGCTCCGGACACCGGGGAAGCCTGGCCGAGTTGGTCGACGATGCCTGGATCCTGCCTCCGACCGACACGTCGCTGCGCCAGCAGATCGAGGCCGCGTTCATCCGCGGCTGCGGCCGGGTACCAGGCCAAGTCATCGAATGTGTCGCGCCCGTGCCCCTGAGGGCGCTCGTGCTGAGGGGTGAGCACCTGGCGGTCGTGCCGGCGGGCATTTTCGCCGATGAACTTGATCGCGACACGCTGGTCGCGCTCGAGGTGAGCATCGAGGGGACTTCGGTGCCGGTCGGGATCATCACCCGATCGGGTGCCGAGCTGCCGGCAAGCGCTCACGCGCTCATCAGCGCGTTGCGAGACGCTGCCAGCGCCCGGTCGGGAGTCTGACCCTGCGTGCCGCGGCCTTACCGTCTCGGGTATGTCACCGGGGGAACTCGGCATTCGTGCCCGCTGTTGTGGCGACTTAGATTCGAGCTATGGCTGCGACGACTGACTATCCAGATGTCGGGCTCTACATAGGGGGTTCTTGGCGAACGACCGCCGACGATCTGCCTGTGGTCAACCCGGCGAACGAGCAGGTCATCGGCCGGTTGGCCCGCGCCGGGCGCCAGGATCTCGATGACGCTGTGGAGGCGGCCTCCAAGGGGTTCGAGGTGTGGAGCCAGACCGCGCCCAAGGACCGGGCCGAGATCCTGCGCAGGGCTGCGGCGCTGATGCGCGAGCGCCAGGCCGAGATCGGGCGTGACATCTCCCTCGAGCTGGGCAAGCCGTACCCGCAGGCCAAGCTCGAGGTCATCCGGGGCTGCGAGTTCTTCGAATGGGACGCCGGGGAGGCGGTCCGCACCTACGGCCGGGTCATCCCCAGCGCACCGGGCATCAACTACATCGTCCACCAGCAGCCCATCGGCCCGGTGGCCGCGTTCTCGCCGTGGAACTTCCCGATGAGCCAACCTGCTCGCAAGGTGGCCGGCGCGGTGGCGGCGGGATGCTCGGTCATCCTCAAGCCGGCGGAGGAGACCCCGGCCGGGGCGATGCACATCGTGCGGGCCTTCCACGACGCGGGCCTGCCGCCCGGTGTGCTGAACCTGGTGTGCGGGGTGCCGTCCGAGATCTCCGAGCATCTGATACCGCACGAGGCGATCCGGCTGGTGGCCTTCACGGGCTCGACTGCGGTGGGCCGGCACCTCACCGGGCTGGCCTCGGACCACATGACACCGGTGCTGATGGAGCTCGGCGGCCATGCGCCGGTCATCGTGTGCGAGGACGTCGACGTGAAGGCGGCCGCGGTCACCTCGGCGGTGCGCAAGATGCGCAACGCCGGGCAGGTGTGCACGTCACCGACGCGGTTCTTCGTCCATGACAGCATCTACGAGGAGTTCCTCGACGTCTTCACCGAACGAGCCGCGGCCACGGTGGTCGGCGACCCCATGGAGCCCGGCGTCGAGATGGGCCCACTGGCCAACGACCGCCGGCTGGCGGCGATGACAGAGCTCGTCGCAGACGCACGCGACAAGGGAGCTGTGGTCGCTGCCGGCGGTTCCAGGATCGGAGCGTCGGGCTACTTCTTCGAGCCCACTGTGCTGGCCGACGTTCCCGACGACGCCCGGGTGATGCAGGAGGAGCCCTTCGGGCCGCTGGCCACCGTCAACCGGGTGGGCTCGCTCGACGAGGCCATCGAGTGCGCCAACTCCGTGCCGTTCGGGCTTGCGGCCTACGGGTTCACCAACCGGGCCGACTACATCGACCGGATGGTGGAGAGGGTCGAGACCGGGAACCTCTCTATCAACACGCTGGAGGCCTCCGTGCCCGAGACGCCCTTCGGCGGGGTCAAGTCCAGCGGCTACGGCCGCGAGGGCGGGGTAGAGGGCCTGCACAACTACATGGTCGTCAAGAACGTCTCCCACAGCATCT
Organism: Acidimicrobiales bacterium; assembly: GCA_965117015.1. Taxonomy (GTDB): domain Bacteria; phylum Actinomycetota; class Acidimicrobiia; order Acidimicrobiales; family Aldehydirespiratoraceae; genus Aldehydirespirator. The sequence goes on along the minus strand of OZ220747.1, from coordinate 3,142,008 downwards.
CGATCGTCTAGCCAAAGGGGCTGCCCACCGCGACATGCGCTACGCCAGAGGTGACGCCAAGGCCTACGCCCACGCCAACATGAAGGGGATCTGGGCCGCCGCCCTCACGCCGTTCACGGATGACCTGCGTGTCGACCAGGACGGGTTCCAACACAACGTCCGGCACTGGACCGAGGACCTTCACATCGCGGGGCTGTTCGTGTGCGGCAAGCAGGGCGAGTTCTTCTCGATGAGCCCCGACGAGCGGAAACGGTGCCTGGAGCTCGCCGTGGAGGCCGCCGCGCCGGGGGCGCAGACCATCATGTCGTGCTCGGACCAGAACCTCGACGTGGTGCTCGATCTCGCCCGCCACGCCGAGGAGGCCGGGGCGGACTACATCGTGGTGCACGCTCCCACGCTGCACTTCGTGCACGAGCATGACGAGACCGTGTACCGCTACTACGAGACGATCTCGCAGAGCGTCGACATCGGCATCGCGCTGTGGAGCCATCCCGACAGCGGGTACCTGATGTCTCCGGAGCTCTGCAACCGGCTGGCCGACCTCGACAATGTGGTGGCCATCAAGTACAGCGTTCCCCGCCCGATGTATGCGGAGCTCACCGCGCTGGCCTCGGACCGGATCCAGGTGAGCACCGCGTCGGAGGACGAGTGGCTCGACAACATCCTCGAACTCGACTGGCAGCTCTACCTGTGCTCGTCGCCGCCCTTCCTGCTTCAGACGGCCGCCGACCGGCGCATGCACGATTACACCCAGGCCGCCCTCGCAGGCGACGCGGCCGAGGCTCGGCGTATCAGCGAGAGCCTCAACCCGGTGCGCGACGCGCTGAAACGGACCAGGCCGGCCGAGAAACCCCACGCCCACCAGAAGTACTGGCAGGAGCTGCTGGGGCAGGTCGGGGGCCGCGTCCGCCCACCGCTGCTGGAGCTGACCGACGACGAGAAGGCGGCCACCCGCGAGGCCTTCGAACAATGCGGACTGCGGATGTAGCCCTGCAAGGAGCGGACATGACGGACCAGACCCGGCTCAAGACCTTCAACTTCCAGACTTGGATCGACGAGCACCGCGATCTGCTCAAGCCGCCGGTCGGCAACCAGCAGATCTGGGAGGACGCCGACCTCATGGTCACCGTCGTGGGCGGGCCCAACCGGCGCACCGACTTCCACGACGACCCCGTCGAGGAGTTCTTCTACCAGCTCGAGGGCGACATGGTGCTCAAAGTCATCGAGGACGGCGTCCACCGCGACGTCCCCATCCGCGAGGGCGAGATCTTCCTGCTGCCCGCCCATGTGCGCCATTCCCCGCAGCGCCCCCAGGCCGGATCGATCGGGCTCGTCATCGAGCCGAAGCGTCCCCAAGGGGAGAAGGACGCTTTCGAGTGGTACTGCTTCGAGTGCCAGTCACTCGTCCATCGCGTCGAGGTGATCCTCACCAGCATCGTGCGCGACCTGCCCCCGCTGTTCGAGCGCTTCTACCAGCACGAAGACCTGCGCACCTGCGGCCGATGCGGGACTCTTCATCCGGGCAAGGAACCCCCCGAAGGCTGGGTCAAGCTGTAGCCAGTGACTGTGCTTACGACCGGCGCCGACACCGCGGCGGCCCTGGACGCGGCCGATCCGCTGGCCCGGTTCCGGGACGAGTTCCACATTCCGGCCGGTCCCGACGGCCTGCCGCAGATCTACCTCGTCGGCAACTCGCTGGGGGCCGTGCCCCGAGCGGCGGCCGGATATGTGAACATTGAACTGGAGCGGTGGGCCCGGCTGGGCGCGGCCGCCCATTTCGAGGGCGAGTTGGCGTGGCTGCCGTACCACGAGCTGCTGACGGACCCGCTGGCTCGCCTCGTCGGGGGGCGCCCCAGCGAGGTCGTGGCCATGAACTCGCTCACCGTGAACCTGCACCTGCTGATGGTGAGCTTCTACGACCCCACGCCCGAGCGTCACAAGATCCTCATCGAGGACCATGCCTTCCCCAGCGATCACTTCGCGGTGGAGAGCCAGATCAGCCAACGGGGCCACGATCCGGCCGACTCGCTGGTCGTCGCCCGGCCACGGTCCGGCGAGGAGACGCTGCGACGAGACGACCTGCTGGCCCTGATCGCCGAGCATGGCCCGGAGCTCGCGCTGGTGATGCTCCCCGGAGTCCAGTACTACACCGGCCAAGTGCTTCCCATGGCTGACATCACGGCCGCAGCCCACGATGTGGGCGCCCGGGTCGGCTTCGACCTCGCGCACGCCGCGGGCAACGTCCCGCTGACCTTGCACGACTGGGGAGTCGACTTCGCGGTCTGGTGCAGCTACAAGTACCTCAACGGCGGCCCAGGCGGGGTCGGAGGCGCCTTCGTGCACGAGCGCCACGTCGGCGACCGCTCACTGCCCAAGTTCTTGGGATGGTGGGGCCAGCGCCCCGACATCCGCTTCGAGATGGGCACCGTGTTCGACCCCATCGGCACCGCCGAGTCGTGGCAGCTCTCGAACCCGCCCATCCTTGTCATGGCGGCCCTGCGGGCGTCGCTCGATGTGTTCGACCGGGCCGGGGGAATGGAACCGCTGCGGGCCAAGTCTCAACAGCAGATCGAGTACCTCGACCTCCTCCTCGCCGAGGTGATCGGCGACCGCGTGGAGATCATCACGCCCGCCGCGCTGGCCGAGCGGGGGTGCCAGCACTCGCTGCGGATCCGCATGCCGGGCGTCGACGGCCTTGCAGTGCACCAGGCACTGGAGGACGCCGGGGTCGCCTGTGACTGGCGCTACCCCGACGTGATCCGGGTGGCGCCCGTGCCCCTGTACAACTCGTTCACCGACATCCACCGCTTCGTAGGCATCCTCGCCCGCGTCCTCGACGAGGCCTCCCGCTGAGCCCCAACGCCCCGGCGAGCGCGTAGCGTGGCTGCGATGGCTGCTGCCCCCGGATCCGGTGAACCCCGCCCGCTGCATCCTGCTGCCGGGCCCGATCCGGCGCCCGGGCGGGGCGGGCTGCGGTCGGCGGCCTGGTTCGACATCGTGGACGATCCGCTCATGTCGGGGATCTACCTCGAGCGCTACGCCAACTACGGGCTGACCCGCGAGGAGCTCCAGTCCGACAAGCCCAAGATCGGGATCGCCCAGACCGGCTCGGACCTGTCGCCGTGCAACCGGCACCACCTGGAGCTGGCCAAACGGGTGAGGGAGGGCATCCGCGAAGCCGGCGGGATCGCCTTCGAGTTCGGCGTGCACCCCATCCAGGAGACCGGCAAGCGGCCCAACGCCGCGCTCGACCGCAACCTGGCCTACCTCAGCATCGTCGAGGTGCTCCAGGGCTACCCACTCGACGGGGTGGTGCTCACCATCGGCTGCGACAAGACCACCCCCGCGTGCCTGATGGCCGCGGCCACCGTCAACCTTCCCGCCATCGCACTCTCGGTGGGCCCCATGCTCAGCGGCTGGCACGAGGGCCGGCGCACCGGCTCGGGCACCATCATCTGGAAGGCCCGAGAGCTCTTCGCCGCCGGCGAGATCGACGAGGCCGGCTTCATCGACCTGGTGGCCTCGGCCGCGCCGTCGGTGGGCTACTGCTCCACCATGGGCACGGCCACCACCATGAACAGCCTGACCGAGGCGCTGGGGATGCAGCTACCCGGCTCGGCCGCCATCCCCGCGCCGCACCGGGAGCGGGGCCAGACGGCCTACCGCACCGGGGTGCGCATCGTCGAGATGGTGCGCGAGGACCTGCGCCCCTCCGACATCATGACCCGGGAGGCCTTCGAGAACGCCATCGTCGTGAACTCCGCCATCGGCGGATCGTCCAACGCCCCGATCCACCTCAACGCGGTCGCCGCCCACCTGGGCGTCGCCCTCGACAACGACGACTGGCAGAAGCACGGGCTGGCCGTGCCGCTGCTGGTGAACCTCATGCCCGCCGGCGAGTACCTGGGGGAGGACTTCCACCACGCCGGAGGGGTGCCCGCGGTGGTGGGCGAGCTGATCCGGGGCGGGCTGCTGCCCCATCTGGACGCGATCACCGCCAACGGGCGCACCATCGGCGAGAACTGCGAGGGGGCGCGTATCGCCGATCCCGCGGTGATCCGCACCACCGACGAGCCGCTGGTGGAGGACGCCGGATTCGTGCACCTGTCGGGCAACCTGTTCGACAGCGCCATCATGAAGACCAGCGTCATCTCCGACGAGTTTCGGCAGCGCTACCTGTCCGACCCCGACGACCCCGACGCCTTCGAGGGCCGGGCCGTCGTGTTCGACGGTCCCGAGGACTACCGGGCCCGCATCGAGGATCCCGACCTCGACATCGACGAGCACTGCATGCTCATCGTGCGCGGCGTCGGGCCGGTCGGCTACCCCGGCGCGGCCGAGGCCGTCAACATGCAGCCCCCGGCCGCGCTGCTGGTGCGAGGGGTGCACTCGCTGCCGTGCATCGGCGACGGCCGCCAGTCGGGCACCTCCGGCTCGCCGTCGATCCTCAACGCCTCGCCCGAGGCCGCCGTCGGGGGCGGGCTGGCCCTCCTGCAGACCGGCGACCGCATCCGCATCGACCTGCGCCGCGGCCGGGCCGACATGCTCGTCGACGACGCCGAGATCGAACGGCGGCGGGCCGAGCTGGAGGTTTCGGGCGGCTACCCGGTGCCGGAGTCGCACACCCCCTGGCAGGAGATCCAGCGGTCGATGGTGACCCAGATGGACGAGGGCATGGTCCTGCGCCCCGCACTGAAGTACCAGGACACCTCCCGCACCAAGGACCTGCCCCGCCACAATCACTGACCGCGGCGCGGCTGATCCGGCGCTGGCCAACGTAGACTTACATGTTTGCTGGGCACGAGCCCGGTTGGCAGGAGAAGGAACCAGTGCGAGGAACTGTCAAGTTTTTCAACAGCCAAAAGGGCTTCGGCTTCATCTCACGCGACGATGGTGACGACGTGTTCGTTCACTATTCCAACATCGTCGGCGAGAACTACAGAAGCCTTGAAGAGGGGCAGGTTGTCGAGTTCGACATCGGGCCCGGTCGCAAGGGAGACGAAGCTCGGAACGTCAGACCGGTCTAACCAGACAGGTTCACCGTACCGCCGCCCGGGTCCACCGGCAGGACCCGGGGGTAACGACAGCGCCCCGGCCTGACACCTAGTCAGCGCAGGTCGTCCTTGATTCGGGCCCGGATGGTGTCGTCGTAGGCAAGGAGCAAATGCGCTGACCGCCCCGGACTGCGCTGACAGACTTCGATCGATGGCCAGACGCCGGAGCCGGCAAGCCGCCCAGCCGGCGGCAGCGACGACTCCTCCGCCGCGAGGGGGCGGCTACCGGCCGCTGTCCGCCGGTGACTGCGACGCCATCGTCGAGCACGCCTGCGCCATCCTCAGCGATGTCGGGCTGGCGGGCGCGCCGGCCGGCGCCCGCGACCGTTTGGTGGCAGGCGGTGCGGTCGAGCGCGAGGACGGGCGGCTCACGCTGCCCCGGCCGATGGTCGAGGCGGCTGTCGAGCGGTCGCCGTCCCGGGTCGATCTGCCCGGCTTCGTGGAGGACCGGGGACTGACCATCGGCGGCGGGACGGTGCACATCGGCACCGGCGGGGCCGCGGTCCAGACGCTCGACGCGGCCACCGGGGCGTACCGCCCCTCCACCCTGGCCGATCTGTGGTCGATGATGCGGGTCGTCGACGCCAGCCCCAACATCCACTACGGCCTGCGCCCCCTGGTCGGCCGGGACGCACCCACCGGCCGGGAACTCGACCTGAACACCGCCTTCGCCTGTGCGGCCGCCACCAGCAAGCCGATCGGCGTCAGCTTCACCACCGCGGACAACGTCGGTGCTGTCGTCGACCTGTTCGACCTCGCTCTCGGCCCTGACGGGCCCTTCTGGCGGCGGCCATTCTGCATGGCGGTTGCCGTCCACGTCGTCCCGCCTCTGCGGTTCAGCGGCGAGGGATGCGACATCATCGAGGCCGCCATCGGGCGCGGCATGGTGGTGCAGACCTGCTCCGCCGGGCAGGCCGGAGCCACCAGCCCGGCGTCGCTCGCGGGGGCTCTGGCCCAGGGGCTGGCCGAGATACTGGCGGCGGTCGTGCTGATCGACGCCATCAAGCCGGGCCATCCGGCCATCCACGCCTTCATGCCGTTCGTGTCGGACCTGCGCACCGGGGCCATGACCGGCGGGGGAGGGGAGGCGGCGGTTGCCTCCGCCGCGGCCGCCCAACTGCTCAACGCGCTCGGACTGCCCAACGCCGTGTCGGCCGGTATCACCGACGCCAAGGTGGCCGACACCCAGTCCGGCTACGAGAAGGGCTACACCGTGGCGCTGGCCGCCCAGGCGGGAGCGGACATGGTCCAACTCTCGGTCGGGATGCTGGGATCGATCATGGTCGCCTCGCCCGAGGCGCTGGTCATCGACGACGAGATGTGCGGAGCCATCCTGCGCTCGGTCCGGGGGATCGACGTCACCGAGGACGCCCTCGATCTCGCCATGGTCGAGTCGGTGGTGACCGGCGACGGCCACTACCTGGGCCATCCGCAGACCCTGGATCTGATGCGCACCGAGTACGTGTACCCCACCATCGGCGACCGGGCCTCGGTGGCCGAGTGGGAGACCGCGGGCCGGCCCGCGATCTGGGACCGGGCCCGCCAGAGGGTGAGCGGCATCCTGTCCGCCGGCCGTCCCGGCCACTTGCCCGCCGGAGCGGAGGAGTCCATCCGGTCCACCTTCGACATCCTCGTGCCGCCGCAGTCATGAAGGCCTCGCCCCAACTGCCGCAGCCCGACCAGCCGTGATCCAGGACTGCGACATCGACCGGGCCCGCATCGTGGTGATCGGCGGCGGCGCGGTCGGCTGCTCGATCCTGTGGCACCTGGCCCAGGCCGGCCAGACCGACACCGTGCTGGTCGAGAAGCACGAGCTCACCGCCGGGTCGACATGGCACGCGGCCGGCAACGTGCCCACCTTCTCCAACAGTTGGCTCGGCCAGCGAGCCGGCAACTACGCCTGGCGGCTCTACTCCGAACTGGCCGCCGACCCCGACGATCCCATCACCTACCGCCACACCCGGGCGTTCTGGCCGGGCCACACCGCCAGCCGGATCGACCACTTCCACCACGTCATCGGCATCGCCACCGGCCTCGGGTTCGACCTCCATCTCGTGTCGCCGGCCGAGATGGAGGCGATGCATCCCTTCTGGCGCGACGACGGGACCGTGATCGCCGGCCTCCTCGACCCCTACGAGGGCGACATCGACCCCAGCGGCCTGGCCCACGGTCTGGCCCGCCGGGCCCGGCGGCTCGGGGCCCGGGTGCGCCGTCACAGCCGGGTGGTCGGCATCGAGGCGCTGGGGCCGGGGCATGACAGCGACTGGCGGGTCCATCTGGTTGCCGGCGGCGCACCGGCGGCCATCGACTGCGAGATCATCGTCAACGCAGCCGGGTTCTACGCGGCCGATGTCGGCCGCATGGCCGGGGCCGACATCCCGTTGGCGGTGCTGGATCACCAGTACCTCGTCACCGGGCCGGTCGCTGAGCTGGCCGGCCACCGGGACGTGCTGCCGCTGGTGCGCGACCCCGAGATCATGTTCTACCTGCGGCAGGAGCAGGACGCCTTCCTGTTCGGCAGCTACGGCCACGAGGGCCGCACGGTGTGGGAGACGGGCGTGCCCGACGTGTTCGACTCGGGCCTGTTCGCCGCCTCGACCGACGACATCGCCGAAGTGGCCTACCGGGCTGCCGCCCACGTGCCGCTGCTCGGCGAGGTCGGCATAGCCCGGTTCGTGAACGGGCCGATCGCCTACAGCCCCGACGCCAACCCCCTGGTCGGTCCCGCCGCCGGGCTCGACAACTTCTATCTGGCCGCCGGGGTCCAGATCGGCATCACCCACGCCGCCGCGGCCGGCAAGGCGCTGACCGAGATGATCATTGGCGGCGACACCGAATGGGACATGTGGCCGTGGGATCCCCGGCGCTTCGGCTCCTGGGCCCTGGCCGGGAGCGGGCGCTGCAGCTACGCCAACGTGCGGGTCCGGGAGCTCTACGAGCACCAGTACGCCGAGCCGTTCCCGCACCGGATCTGGGAGTCGGCCCGCCCGGTGAACCGGTCGGCGTTGTACGACACCCTCGCCGCCGGGGGAGCCAACTTCGGCCAGGTCGCCGGCTGGGAGCGGGCCTTCTGGTTCTCGTCCACCGCCCGCTACAGCCACAAGACGGCCAGCTACCGCGACGAGCCGTGGCACGGCGCGGTGGGGGACGAGTGCCTGGCCGTGCGAGACCGGGTCGGCATCATGGATCACCCCGGGTTCTCACGCTTCGAGGTCGCCGGTGCGGGGGCGGCTGGTTTCCTGGACCGGGTCTTCTGCACCAGGCTCCCCGACGTGGGGCGGGTGCGGCTGGCCTACATGCTGCGCCCGAACGGGACCGTGTGGAGCGAGGCCACCATCGCGCGCCTGGACCCGGACCGCTACCTGCTGCTGGGTCCGACCGCGGCCCGCGAGCGCGACTTCGACTGGCTGAGACGCAACCTCCGCCCCGATGAGGACGTGGAGCTACGGCTGGGCGACCGCCGGGCCGCCACGTTGATGGTGATGGGACCGGCCAGCCGCGAGCTGCTGTCGCGCCTCTGCGACGACGACCTCTCGAGGGCGGCGGCGCCGTGGATGTCGGCTCGGCAGATCACGGTGGCCGGTGTCGAGGCCACTGCGCTGAGGGTCAGCTTCGTCGGTGAGCTGGGATGGGAGCTGCATGTGAACGACGCCGACCTCGTGGCCCTCTATGAGGCCTTGTGGGAGGCTGGCGAGGACCTGGGGGTGAGCGACTTCGGGTCGTACGCCCTCGACTCGATGCGCATCGAGAAGGGCTACCACGGCTGGCAGACCGAATTCGGGGTGGAGTACACGCCCTACGACGCCGGCCTCGACCGCTTCGTCCATCTCGACAAGGGCGAGTTCATCGGCTGCGCCGTCGCGCTAGAGGCCAGCGAGCGTCCACCGGAGTGGAGCTACGGGATCTGGACCGTGGACATCGGGCCGCTGCCCGGCGAGCTCGGCGATGCGGCTCCGTCGGCCACCATCCGGATCGACGGGAGACCTGCTGGTTACGTCACTTCGGCCGGCACGGGCTTCCGGACCGGCAGCCGGGTCTGCCTCGGCTACGTCGAAGGACGGTTCGCGGCCGCCGACACCGGCTTCACCATCGACGTGTTCGGCACGCCCTGCCCGGCAACCCGCCACCGCCAAGCCGTCTACGACCCCGACCACCACCGACCCCGCAGCTGACCCTCGCGCTGGTGGTCCACTATGAGCCACTAATGGTACAGTATGGACCAATGGTACGTGTCGAGCTGGAACGGATCGAAGCGCTGGAACTGCTGGGGATGGTCGTTGCGCACCTGAATGTCGCCGAAGCGTCCGGCGATCTATCACCGCGACTGGCGACCCTCCTGGGAACACGCGACAAGCTGGCCGCCGGCCTGCGGGAGGATCTATGAGCTACACCGAAGCTGAAGTGTCCGCCGCGATCGCGAGAATGGAGAAGTACCGGTCCGGCCTCGACTATGAGGTCGGGACCGCTCTTGCCGTGGTTGGCCTGAGTGCGGAGCGGGCCGGCAGGGAGATCGCTATCCGCGACGACATGATCCGGACTGCCCACCGGGTCGGCGCCTCGCTGCGGCAGATCGCCGAGGCGTCCGGGCTCGGCCGCAAGACCGTCACCGCCATCGTCGAAACGGACCCCGCCAGGGCTCAGGGGTGACGACAGCTCCCTAGGCCTCACACCTCGTCAGCGCAAGTCGTCCTCGATGTAGGCGCGGATGATGTCGTCGTAGGTGTCGTCGGCCGCGAAACCGAGGGCGTCGGCACGGGTGGTGTCGAAGCGTGACGGCCATCCGGCGACGATCTCGGCCACGGCAGGGTCCGGTGATTCGACGATTAATGCCGCCGCTTCGGGGCCGGCTACCCGGCCGAGGGCCTCGATCTGCTCTCCGACCGTGACCGACACGCCCGGCATGGTGAGGTTGCGGCGACCTTGGAGCCGCGCTGTGTCCAGCTCGGCGGCGTGGACCAGGAACCCGACCGCGGCTCGAGGGCTGGCGTGGGGATGACGCACATCGCGGTCAACCGGCAGCCTGGCCTCGACGCCGTTGAGGGGCTCGCGGATAATGCCGGAGAAGAAGCTGGAGGCGGCTGCGTTGGGGGCGCCGGGACGAACACTGACAGTCGGGAACCGGATCCCGATGCCGTCGAAGAACCCGCGCCGGGAGTAGTCGGCCAGCAGGGCCTCGCCGATCAGCTTCTGGGTGCCGTAGGAGGTGAGCGGGGTGGGATGAAAGTCGTCGGGGATGGGATCGGGGAAAGGCGCCCCGAACACCGCGATCGACGAGGCATATACCACCCGGGGCGTGATGGGGGAGAGCCGGATGGCGTCGAACAGGTGGCGGGTGCCGTCGAGGTTGACCGCCATGCCCTTGTCGAAGTCGGCCTCAGCCTCGGCGGAGACCACGGCCGCGAGGTGGAACACCACGTCAGGCCTCAGCGCGACCAGCGACTCGGCCTCGCTCGGGCGGGACAGGTCGGCAATATGGGCGGCGCACAGCTCGGACTCGATCGGGGCCTCGACCAGGTCGACGAGGTGGATCGTGTCGATGTCGTAGCCCCGCAGACGGCCCCGCTCCAGGAGCCGCCCGGTCAGCTTGCGGCCGAGCATCCCCGCGCCGCCGGTGATGAGAACCCGCACGAGCGTCAGCCCCGGCCGATGAAGGGCATGGCGTTGGCCATCACCGTCATCGTCAGCACGTTGGCGTCGGGGGGAAGGCTGGCCATGTAGGCGACCGCCCGGCCCACATCGGCCGCGTCCATGGTCGGCTCGGGCCGGATGGCGCCGTCGGACTGGAGCACCCCCTCATTCATGCGGGTGGTGAGCGGGGTAAGGGCGTTGCCGATGTCGATCTGGCCGCAGGTGATGCCGAAGGGCCGGCCGTCGAGCGACAGAGACTTGGTCAGCCCCGTGATTGCGTGCTTGGTGGCCGTGTACGGGGCGCTGTGGAGCCGGGGCACATGGGCCGACACCGACCCGTTGTTGATGATCCGCCCGCCGGGAGGGTTCTGGGACTTCATCATCCCGAACGCCTGCCGGGCGCACAGGAACGAGCCGGTGAGGTTCACGTCCACCACCCGCTGCCACTGCTCGACGGCGAGCTCGTCGACCGGCACCGGAGGCGCGGCCGTGCCCGCATTGTTGAACAGCAGGTCGAGGCGGCCGTGATCGGCGCGCACCGTCGCGCACAGGGCCTCGACCGAGGCCGGGTCGCTCACGTCAGCCGTCACGGCCGAGCCGGAGCCGCCCTCGCGCTCGCACTCGGCGACCGTCTCGGCCAGCGGGTCGGCTCGTCGGCCCACCGCCACGACATGCCAGCCGTCGCGAGCTAAGGCCACCGCGGCTGCCCGGCCCACGCCGGAGCCGGCACCGGTCACCAGCGCGATCTTGCGGTCCTGCATCGCCATAAAGGGTAGGCGTGCTACCGGCCGCGGAGCCGTCCGGGAACTTCAAGCGGAAAACCACATCTATTGTGGCTAACTGCTTGAAGTTCCGGCCGATATGCCGTCCTCTACCGGCGCACCCGCTTAGGCCAGGCCGCGCTCAGGACAGGTCGAAGCGGTCCAGGTTCATGACCTTGTCCCACGCCGCCACAAAGTCGTGCACGAACTTCTGGTGCGCGTCGTCGGACCCGTAGACCTCGGCGATGGCCCGCAACTGCGAGTTCGAGCCGAACACCAGGTCGACGGCGGTGGCCGTCCAGCGCAGTTCGCCGGTGTCACGATCGCGGCCCTCGTAGACGTGCTCGGTCTCCGACACCCGCCACTCCGTGCCCATGTCGAGCAGGTTCACGAAGAAGTCGTTGGTCAGCGTCCCGGCCCGGCCGGTGAGCACGCCCAGCGACGACCCGCCCGAGTTGGCGCCCAGGGCCCGCATGCCGCCGACCAGCACCGTCATCTCCGGGGCGGTCAGCGAGAGCATGCTGGCCGTGTCCACCAGCACCGTCTCGGGACGGCGCTTGTCGCCGGAGCGCCAGTAGTTTCGGAACCCGTCGGCAGTCGGTTCCAGCACCGCGAACGACTCGATGTCGGTCTGCTCCGGCGAGGCGTCGGTGCGCCCCGGCGAGAAGGGGACCGTGACCTCGACCCCGGCACGGCGGGCGGCCTCCTCGACGGCCGCACCGCCACCCAGCACGATCAGATCGGCCAGCGAGACCCGCTTGCCGCCGCCGGCAGAGCGGTTGAACTCGGCCTGGATGCCTTCCAGCCCGTCCAGCACCTCGGCCAGAGACGCCGGATCGTTGGCCTCCCAATCGATCTGGGGGGCGAGCCGGACGCGGGCGCCGTTGGCTCCGCCGCGCATGTCGCTGTCGCGGAACGTCGACGCCGACGCCCAGGCGGCCGCCACCAGCTGCGCCACCGAGAGCCCGGAGTCGAGGATCTTGGCCTTTAGGGCAGCCACATCGGCGTCGTCCACCAGTTCGTGGTCGACCGCGGGGACGGGGTCCTGCCAGATCAGCTCCTCGTCGGGGACCTCCGGACCCAGATACCGGGCCACCGGACCCATGTCGCGGTGCACGAGCTTGAACCACGCCCGGGCGAAGGCGTCGGCGAACTCGTCCGGGTTCTCCAGGAAACGCCGCGAGATCGCCTCGTAGGCCGGGTCCATGCGCAGCGACAGGTCGGTGGTCAGCATCACCGGGGTGTGGCTCTTCGACGGGTCGTGGGCGTCGGGCACGGTGCCGGCCCCGCCGCCGTCGACCGGGACCCACTGCCAGGCGCCGGCCGGGCTTTTGGTCAGCTCCCACTCGTAGGCGAACAGCGTCTCGAAGAAGGAGTTGTCCCAAGCCGTCGGAGTCGGCGTCCACGCGCCCTCGAGGCCGCTGGTGATCGAGTCGCCGCCGACACCGGTGCCGAAGGTGCTGGTCCAGCCCAGGCCCTGCTCCTCCAGGCTTGCGCCCTCGGGCTCGGGACCTACGTACTGGTCGCCGTCGGCCGCGCCGTGGGTCTTACCGAAGGTGTGGCCCCCGGCGATCAGGGCCACCGTCTCGGTGTCGTCCATCGCCATGCGGGCGAACGTCTCGCGGATGTCGCGGGCCGCGGCCAGCGGGTCGGGATTCCCGTTGGGGCCCTCGGGGTTCACGTAGATCAAGCCCATCTGGACCGCGCCCAGCGGGTCGGCGAGCTCGCGGTCGCCGCTGTAGCGCTCGTCGTCGAGCCAGCCGGTCTCGGGACCCCAGTAGATGTCCTCCTCGGGCTCCCACACGTCCACCCGGCCGCCGCCGAAGCCGAACGTCTTGAAGCCCATCGACTCCAGCGCCACGTTGCCGGCCAGGATCATCAGGTCGGCCCACGAGATCTTGCGGCCGTACTTCTGCTTCACCGGCCACAGCACCCGGCGGGCCTTGTCGAGGTTGGCGTTGTCGGGCCAGCTGTTGAGCGGCGCGAAACGGTGCGTGCCCGAGCCGCCGCCGCCCCGCCCGTCATGGATGCGGTAGGTGCCGGCGCTATGCCACGTCATGCGGATGATCAGCGGCCCGTAATGGCCGTAGTCGGCCGGCCACCAGTCCTGGGAGGTGGTCAGCACGTCGGCGATGTCGGCTTTCACCGCGGCGAGATCGAGGCTGTTGAACTCGGCCGCGTAGTCGAAGTCCTCGCCCATCGGATCGATCTGGGCGGCGTTCTTGTTCAGCGGCCGCAGGTTCAGCTGCTCGGGCCACCAGTGCTGGTTGGCCAGCGAGCCCATGGCCGCGGGCGCCTGGTGCAGCACGGGGCACCCTCCGGCGGGCGCGGTGTCGGTGGTGGGGCTGGTGTCTTGGGTGGTCATCGATGCTCCTTGGCTGTTGTGGGGTTGATGGTGTCGATCTCTCAGGATTTCTGGCCGGCGGCGACGGGCGCTTTCTGGCAGGTGGGGCAGTAGCCCCAGTAGATGACCTCGGCCTCGTCGATGGAGAAGCCGAAGTCGTCGTCGACCTCCAGGCACGGCCGGTAGCCGGCCGCGCAGTCGACGTCGACCATGCGGCCGCAGTGGCGGCACACCAGGTGGTGGTGGTTGTCGTCGACCCGGTCCTCGTAGCGGGCCGGCGACCGGGCCGGCTGGATGCGCCGGATCAGGCCCTTGTCGGACAGCACGCCCAGGGCGTCGAACACCGCTTGGCGTGACACGGACCCGATGCTGGCCCGCACATCGCCCACGAGATCGTCGGCAGTGGCGTGGGGACGGTCCGACACCGCGCTCAGCACGGCCAGCCGCTGGGCGGTGACCTGGAGGCCGTGGTCTCGCAGCAGTTGCTGGGCGTCCTGGATCATGGCGCCACTATAGCAGTTATTCTGGATTAGGTCCAAATTATTAGTAAATCTGAAATCTGGGTGCTATCCGCCCCGCAACATAACGTCGGTCCAGAACGACATCATGTCGTCGTAGAAGAGCGGCACGAGATCGGGGTTGCCGGAGATGTGGGCGCCGCGGACTCCGAAGCCAGCCTCGATGGCGTAGAGGAAGCCGTCGCGGTCGACCAGATCAGGGTCCGGGGTGTCGGAGGTGGGCAGGATGAAGGCGCCGTCGTCGGCGATGTAGAAGGTGGGCGCCCCCGGCGTCACCGACGCCTCCGGTATGTATTCCAGAGGGGTGGTGCGGTCGAAGCTGTGGTTGGCGCCGGGCACGATCCGCACGGTTGCATCTCCGCCGGACGCCCGTATGGCGTGGATGTGGGCCTGGACCTGCACCGGCGGGCACCAGTCGTCGCGGTCACCGATGATGGCCCGGACCCGTGTGGTGCCCACGTCGGGGTCGAGGAACTGCTGCCCCGACCAGGGATAGGCGGCGTAAACCCCGACCAGCTTGGGGGTGCCCGCGGCCGCCGCCGCCAAGTGCACCGACGCTGCGTTCAGCACGGCCGAGCCGCCCCGGCTGTGCCCCTGGGCACCGATCCGGGCCGGGTCGATGTCGGAGCGGGCCGCGAGGACCTCGGCCGCGGCCAGAACATCCCAGGCGCTGGCCGCAAACGAGAACTGAACCTGTCGAACGACCGTACTTACGACGCTGCGGGTGCTGAACGGGTCGATGGCGCACGCCGCCATGCTCCCGTCGGTGATCGCGGCGGCGATCTGTGTGTGATGCAACTGGAGTCCGAGGCTGCCCGGGGCGATGATCACCACCGGGAACGGCCCCGGTCCCTCCGGCAGGAACAGCTTGGCCCGCAGGTCCTGGCCCGGCATGGCGGCGGTGTCGGAGATGGCCTGATGGAAGTTCCTGGGATTGGCCGACGGGATCGTCAGCGCCTCGCCGCCCAGGCCGTTGGCCAGCCGGAAGTCGTCGTTGTGGATGGCGGCGTCATCGGTCTCCATAGAGTGCCCGGCAGGGTAGAGGCTGCGAGCCTCATCAGTCAGGAGCCAGAGCAATGAGCAAGGTTGTGCTGATAACCGGAGCATCGGCGGGCATGGGCCGCGAGGCCGCCATCCTGTTTGCCCGCGAGGGTCACCGCGTCTACGCCGCCGCCCGCCGGATGGACCGCATGGCGGACCTGGCCGACCACGGCGTCACCCCGGTCGAGCTGGACGTGGCCAAGGGCGACGACAACGAGCGGGTCGTGAACCAGATCGTCGAAGCCGAGGGGCGTATCGACGTGCTGATCAACAACGCGGGCTTCGGCCTGTACGGACCGGTCGAGGAGATCCCGCTCGACGACGCCAGGTACCAGTTCGAGGTGAACCTCTTCGGCGTGGCCCACCTCACCCAACTCGTCCTGCCCCACATGAGGGCTCAGGGCTCGGGCCGGATCGTGAACGTCTCCTCGGTCGGGGGCAAGGTCTACTCGCCCTTCGGGTCGTGGTACCACGCCACCAAGCACGCCCTGGAGGGCTGGTCGGACTGCCTGCGCCTCGAGACTGCGCCGTTCAACATCCAGGTCGTGCTCATCGAGCCGGGCCTGATCAGGACCGACTTCGGTGATGTGGCCGCCGACCAGTTGCGCAAGTACGGCGACGGCGCCTACAAGGCTCAGGTAGCGCCGCTCCTGAAGATGAGGGACAGCGGGCGTGTCGCGGACCGCGGCACTAAGGCCGAGGTGCTGGCCAAGGTGTTCCTGGAGGCGGCAACCACCGGCAAGCCGCGCCGCCGGTACGTCAAGGGAATGCTGGGGCGACCGGCCCTGCTCCTCCGCAAGTGGCTGGGCGACGGGATCTACGAGCTCACCCTCCGCCTCGCCATCCGATGAGCGCATGACGGCGGTCGCCGCGTTCGGCGTCGTGTTCGACTGCGACGGCGTGCTGGTGAACACCGAGGAACTCGGTTGGCAGGTGTGGCGCTCGCTGGCCGGCGAGTACGGGATCAACTTGACGCTCGACGACCTGCGGGCGGTGACCGGGTGCACCGACGAGGAAAGCGTCGACTACTTCAGGAGGTGGCTGGGAGCACCGGAACTGGCGGAGCTCGGAGAGCGGTTCGGCGCCGCATTCGCTGCTGCCAGGCAACAGGACCTCGCCAGCTATCCGGACGCCCGGGCGACGCTGGAGCGGCTGCAGACCAGCAGCATCCCGGTCGTGGTGGCCTCCAACTCCACGTCAGCGGAAGTCGAAGCCGCTCTGGCCCAGACCGATCTGGGCGGTCTGGTTGACGGGATCATCGGCGTTGACCAGGTGGCCTTCCCGAAACCGGCTCCGGACCTGTATCAGCGAGCAGCCACGCAGCTGGGTTGCGACGTGGTTGTGGCGGTGGAGGACTCTCCCGCAGGCATCGCGTCGGCACGGGCGGCGGGCCTGACGGTGCTCGCCGTGGACCGGGGTGCCTTCGATCCGTCGTCCCTCGCCGAAGCCACGGCCATTGCTACGACGGTGAGCTACGCCTCGTTGAAGTCGCTGGCGGCGTCCGCAGGCGGCTGACCGCCACGGCTTCGCTTCCGGGCATGGTCCGTCCGGCGACGCTCCTACACCAGCGACGGACTCGCTTCCGGCCCGACCGGTTCCCAGCCGCCGGGTTCGAGGCCCAGGTATTGCTCCAGGTGGCGGTGCATGTTGATGATCCGGCACTCCTCGCCCGACAGCACCACGTGGGACAGCCCGGGCTGGCGCAGGCCGTTCTGCATGGTGCGGATCACGCTGAGGTCCTGGTTGAGCACGAACCCGAAGTCGGCCTTGTCGAGGGGCACGGTGAGGTGAACCGGCGGTGAGGCCGGGGCCTCGGCCGACGGCATACGGCGGAGGTTGATGATGGCCAACTCGCCCTCGTCGGGGGTGGGGCCGGGCCGTGCCGTCATCACGGTGAACAGGTCGGCGCTGACCAGCACGGTGGCGTTGGGGAACAGGTTGAACTGGCTGAGGCTCATGATCTGGGCGGTGTCGTAGCCCGACAGGTCCACCCCGAGCGTGGCCTGGTGGTCGCGGATCTTCTGAGCGATCACGTCCCGGAGAGTCAGGCCGTCGGGCACGTCGGGCGCCTCGCAGGGCTCCCGGTACTCCGGTCCCATGCGCCCGCCCTCGGTCATCACGAACGAGTCCCACACCACCTGGTCGTCCACGTTGCGACCCAGGCGCGGGCTGGGCACGCCGTAGGCCTGGTAGGACGCGCTGTGGCGGTCCCAGATCCTCTGGGGCGCGTTGACGTCGTCGATGCTGGCCAACATCTCGCGGTGCAGGCCCTGGACGTGGTAGGTCTCCGAGAAGCCCTCGTTGACCACCTTCCAGTTGCAGTTGACCGGGGTGATGGTGGAGTAGTCGCACCGGAACTCGTCCAGATTGGCCCAGGCGATGTCGTCGGGGACGCCCTCCAGCCAGCCGTCCAGCGGCTCGGCGTCGAGGTCCAGGTTCACGAACACCAGACGGGTCCAAGTGTCCACCTGCACCGGCACCAACCCCAGTTCGTCGTTGCGCAGCGGGCCGAAGCCTCGCCGCGACGGAACCTCGCGCAACCGGCCGGCCAGATCCCAGGCCCAGCGGTGATACGGGCAGCGAAGCTCGGTCGCGCCGGATCCCGAGCCTTGGCAGATGGTGTTGCCCCGGTGGCGGCAGACGTTCTGGAAGCCGCGCAGCACGCCGTCGTCGCCCCGCACCAGCAGCACCGAGCACCGGCCGAGGCGGTGCTCGAACCAGTCGCCCGGGTTGGCGACGTGGTCGACGGTGCAGGCCACGTGCCACACCCTGGGCCACAGCCTGGCGTGCTCGAGCTCGGCGAACCCGGCCGAGATGTAGCGCTCGACCGGGACCCTCACCGGGGCCTCCGCGGCCAGACCCGAGGCCGTGACGGCAGTGCCGAGGATCTCGGCCTCGTCCGGGGGTGCGGTGTCGACCATGCCCCAATCGTTGCACACGGGTTGGGTGGCTACCCTGAGCCGGCCCATCAAGCGCTTGAGGTATCCATGACCGGGGACAGGCACTATTACGTCGAGTCGTTCGGCACCGTCCAGTTGAGCGCGTTCCGTATCGGGCAGTCTCCGTTCGCCGACCGGTACGTGACCGATCAGACGGTCTTCGGCATGTACTGCAACCGCCTCTATCCCCTCAAGACCTCCCGCGACGAGGACCCCATCCCCAACTACTGGAAGCTGCGCCGCGGCGTGATGCTGTACGACGTCCCGGAGAAGCCGGTCGAGATCGTCGGACCCGATGCCGGCCGGCTGCTCGAGCGGGTGCTCACCTGCCGGACCGAGACCCTTCCAGTCGGGCGGGGCCGCTACGGCCTGGCCTGCCACGACGACGGCACCATCTTGATGGATGGCGTGGTCATGCGCCTGGCCGAGGACCGGTACATGTACGTCAAGGCCAACGGCGAGTTCGAGAGCTGGCTCGAGGCTCACGCCATCGGCCTCGACGTCGAGGTGCGCGACCCCCACTCGCGGGTGCTGCAGATCCAGGGACCGAAGTCGCTCCATGTGCTCGACGCGGCCATAGGCGGCGGGCTGTCGAAGGACTTCAAGTACTTCCACGCCGGCTTCTTCGACGTGTGCGGCCAACGTCTGTGGGTGTCCCGCACCGGGTGGACGGGGGAGGCGGGGATCGAGATCTACTGCAACAGCGGCCCGGAGCCCACCGACCACGACGCCCTCTGGGACGGCCTGTTCGCCTGCGGGGAGCGGTTCGGGATGGAGTTCAGCTCGTCGTCGTCGATGGGCATCCGGCGCATCGAGTCCGGGATCCTCGACAACGGAAGCGACATCGAGGCGGGCCTCACGCCTTACGGTGCCGGTCTCGGGCAGTTCGTCAAGCTCGACAAGGGCGATTTCATCGGCCGGGACGCGCTGGAGACCGCCGACCGCAGCCAGCTGCTGTTCGGCCTGGTCTGCGCCACCGCCACGCCGGAAGCCGGCCTGAACGTCCACTTCGACGGCGGCCCGGTGGGCCACATGACCGCCGGATCGTGGTCGCCGACGCTCGACGCCGGCATCGGCTACGTGCGCTTCGACCAGCCGTTGCCGGGCGACGACTGGAACGGCAAGACGGTCCGGCTGCACGACTGCAACGGAACGCCCCACGCGGCCACCGTCGAGACCGTTCCGTTCGTGGACAAGGAGAAGCAACTGCCCCGAGTCCCATGGAGCGGTTCCGGGACCTGACTCCTCCTTAGCCCCTTCAGACTTCGCCGCTGACGCTGCCTGACTCGCCCGACTTGTTGATCACGCTCCGGATGTTGAGGCTGGACTCGTACTTGATGTCGGTAACGAGGTAGCAGCGGACCTCGATAACGCCCTCGATGGTCTGGATCTCATCGTGTACCAGACGGCTGAGATGAAACGCGTCCCGGCAGAAGACGTCCGTAAGTACATCGTGTTCGCCCGCCAGGGTGGCGACGTATCCGGTCTCGACCAGATCGATCAGCGTCGACGTCACTTCCGGGAGGCATCCCGCCTGCACCTTCAAGAGCAACGTGGCGATGACGCCGATGCCAGACCGGTGCGGGTCCAGCCAGACGTTGAAGTACAGCATGCCGGTGTCCCGCATCTGGTTTACCCGGTTCCGGACCGTGCCGACGCTGACGCCCAGCGCCTTGGACATCTCGCTGTAGCTGGCCCTGCCGTCGTCGCTGAGAATCCGAACGATGTCGAGGTCTAGGTCGTCTAGCTCCAAGCTACGAACCTCTCGCTTCTACGGTTGCCATGGGGTCGGGCAACGGGACCGGAAGGGCGATCTTCTCACGGCTGGCATCTAGCGCGCAAGGCCGCCGACTCGCAGCGTTCTCTTGCAAGATCATACAGATATATCGGCATTATGGTAAAAGATTTGCAGTAACTAGCGATATATGCTAAATGTTTTTTACCACACCGGTCACATCCTGGAGAGGAGATCCCAATGAGGTTGAAGACGCAGATCCTGGTTGCTGCAGCCATCGCGCTGATGGCGATGTCGTGCTCCGACGGAGCGAATGATGGCAGCCCCGCCAGTACCGATGCCGGGGTGAGCGAGTCGGAGACTTCCCAGACTGCAACGACCGAAGCGGCCACCACGGACGCCGACACCGCCGACACTGCCCCCGAGACGACCGAGCCCGAAGCCACCGACTCTGAGGCGGCCGCACCCGCGGCCGAGACCCGGTTCGTGTACGCCAACCCCTACTCGTTCACCGACCTCGACCCGGCCAGCGCCTTCTCGTCGGAGCACATCCTGCTGCAGAACGTCTACGAGACCCTGACCCGGCTCGACGACCCCGAGGCCCCCGCGTCCGAGCAACTGGTCGGCGTTCTGGCCGAATCATGGACATCCAACGACGACGCCACCGTGTGGACCTTCAACCTCCGTGAGGGCGTGAACTTCCACGACGGTGCGCCCCTCACCGCCGAAGCCGTCCGCGGCTCCCTGCAGCGCACCATCGACCTCGGCCTGGGTGCGTCCTTCATGCTCCTGCCCATCGAGTCGATGGCTGTCGAGGACGAGTTGACGATCACGTTCAACCTGGCGTGGCCGGCGCCACTCGACATCATCATGTCGGCCGGCTTCGCGGTGTACATCGTGAGCCCCGACTCGGCTCTCCAGGACGCCGCGTGGTTCAACCAGGGCAACGGCGCCGGCACTGGGCCCTACACGATCGAGTCCCACGACCCGTCCGGCAGCACCACCCTCGTCCGCTTCGACGGCTACTGGGGAGGATGGGAGGACGGGCAGGTCGACATCGCCGAGTTCCGACTGATCGAGGATCCGGTCCTCGCCGAACAGCTCATCCGGGACGGCGAGGCCGACTACACCTTCAACCTGCCCTTCGACGTCTATCCCGCCCTCGGCCAGGTGCCGGGCGTCGAGGTGATCAGCGGGCCGTCGATGACGAACCTCTTCGGGATGCTCAACCACCGCCGCCTGTCTCCTGAGGTGCGTGAGGCCGTCGTGCTGTCGTTCCCCTACGACGATGTGGCTGACGCGTTGTACGGCGGCCAGGGCTCACGGGCCCACGGGATGATCCCGGCGACCGTATGGGGCTTCGACCCCGACCTGGACCTCCCCCAGACCGACCTCGACCGGGCGAGAGCGATCCTCGAGGCCGTCGGGGCGACAGACCTGTCCCTCGTCTACAGCTACGACGCCGGCACCACCGAGCAACAGCAGATCGGCGAGGTGTGGAAGGCGAACCTGGCCACCATCGGCGTGGACCTAGTGCTCGAGCCTCTGACGTTCGACGCCCGCTGGCAGAAGGCGCAGGCCGACCCGGAGGGGGCTCAGGACATCTTCACCATGTTCTGGTTCCCGACCTACGTCACGCCCTTCGACTTCCTGTTCTCGACGTTCCATTCCGAGGATGAACCGTTCTTCAACCTCGGATACTTCTCCAACGAGACGTTCGACACGCTGATCGTCGACGCGGATGCCGTCAGCGGCACCGACCAGGCAGCGGCCGTCGAGATGTTCCAGGAGGCCCAGAGGATCCTGGTCGACGAGAACGCCGGCGTGTTCATGCTGGACGTCCCCACCGTCGACGTGATCAACGCCAAGTACTCCGGCTTCGTCTCGAACCCGGCGTACAGCCAGATGGTGCGGTTCCACGACCTGCGCCTCGCCGGCTGACGCGACCGCAGGCCAACGCCGAGCATCGCCGCGCCCACCAGCCCGCCCGGATCGATGAACATCCCGAAGGCCCGAACCCTCACGTCCGTCGAGGACTGCGTCGACTTCATCGACGGGTGCCGGTTCATGTCCACCGGCGGGGGCGGTGACCCCGCCATGGGGGCAGCCATCCTGGAGGCCGCTCTCGCCGAAGGCCTAGATCTCGGATGGAGCGACAAGGACCTCATCAGCGACGACACCCTCACGGCCATGGTGTACGGCATGGGCTCTATCGCGCCGCCCACCGACCAGGACGCCCTGCTGCGGGCGATGCACCTCGATGCGAAGCCGAGATCGGAAGAGCAGGGCATGCAGGAGGCGGTGGGCGTGCTGGCGGAACACCTCGGCGAGCCGATCGGGTGCATCGTCGTCTCAGAACTCGGCGCCTACAACTCACCGGCCCCGCTGGTGGTGGCGGCCCGACTCGGCATCCCGGTAGTGGACGGCGACTACTCGGGACGAGCGGTTCCCGAGGAGATGCAGAGCACTCCGCACGTCTACGGCGTGGCCAGCGACCCGTTCGCGTCGGTGGACCGGTGGGGCAACACGACGATCGTGGCCAGAACGGCCAACTCGTACATGCTCGAGCGGGTCGGGCGCCACCTGTCCATGGCCGGCATCACCGGCACCTCGGTGGCCTCGACCGCCATCCGCGCCCAGCGGATGAAGGAGATACTGGTTCCCGGCACGCTCACCCGATGCCTGGAGATCGGTCGGGCCTGCCGGCTCGCGGCCGCCGAGGGAGCGGACCCGACGGACGCCGCGCTGGAGGTCGCCGGCGGGTGGCGCCTGTTCGAGGGTGTCGTCACCGGCAAGAGGTGGCAGGACTCGGGCGGCTTCATGGTCGGCACCATGGACATCACGGGCACGGAACGCTCCTCGGGCCACTCGCTGCGGGCGTGGTTCAAGAACGAGATCCATGTCACCTGGCTGGACGGCGAGCCCTGGGTGTGCAGCCCCGACCTGGTGACGATGGTGAACCCGGGAAACGGCCGGGGCTACACCAACACCGAAATCCGGATGGGTGACGAGGTAGTGGCCGTCGGAATGAGAGGTCTGGACGTCATGCGGGAGCCGCAGACCCTGACCAGCGCGTCGGGCCCCGGCTACTTCGGCTTCGGCATCCCCTACGTCCCCATAGAGGAACTCGTGGGGACCGGCGGCAGCCATGGCTAAGAGCCTGCAGTACCCCACCCTCCAGGGCGGTGTTGCCGGTCCGCACGATCCGTCGCCGTCGACCGACCCGCTCGACATCGAGGCCTTTCGGCGTAACGGGCACGCCCTCATCGACTGGGTGAGCGACTACTACCGCGGGCTCAACTCCGTGCCCGTGTACAAGCCGATCGAACCCGGCGCAGTGCGAGCCAAGCTCCCAGCCCGGGCGCCGGAGCATCCGGAGCCGTTCGAAGCCCTGCTAAACGACCTTGATGGGGTTGTCACGCCGTCGCTGGCCCACTGGCAGCACCCCGGATGGCTGGCGTACTTCCCCGCGGCCTCCTCACCGGCCGCGGTGCTCGGCGAGCTTGCCGCAGCCGGCATCTCCGTGGAAACGATGATGTGGTCCACGTCGCCGGCGGCGACCGAGATCGAGTCCCACGTCCTGGACTGGCTGGTCGATCTGTTGGATCTGCCTCAGCAGTGGAAGGCCACGTCGCGTGGGGGCGGAGTGCTCCTGTCGGGGGCCTCGTCGTCTACCCACACCGCGCTGGTGGTGGCCCGCGACCAGTGCCGTAAGCGCACCGGCGTGCCCATCGAGAAGATGGTGGCCTACACATCCGACCAGGCCCATTCCTCGATCGAGAAGGGCGCACGGGTAGCCGGCTACGAGCACATCAGGCTGCTTGACACCGACGAGGTGTTCTCGGTGAGACCCGAGACATTGGCTGCGGCGGTCGCGTCAGACCGCCGAGCCGGCCTCGAGCCCGCATTCGTGTGCTCGGCGCTGGGCACCACCGGCACCACCGGAGTGGATCCGGTACGCGCCTTCGGCGAGATCGCACGGTCCACGGGGATGTGGCACCACGTCGACGCCGCCTATGCGGGCTCAGCCATGATCTGTGAGGAGTTCCGCCACCACCAGGACGGGCTGGAGTTGGTCGACAGCTACACGTTCAACCCCCACAAGTGGCTGGCCACCAACGTGGGCTGCTCGGTGATGTGGGTGCCCGACCGTCGCCCGCTCATCGACACGCTCAGCGTGCAGCCGCCCTATCTGCGCAACCAGGCGTCGGCTTCGGGCGCGGTCATCGACTACCGGGACTGGCACCTGCCCCTTAGCCGACCCTTCAGGGCGTTGAAGCTGTGGTTCGTGCTGCGCTCCTTCGGTGCCGAGGGGCTGCGCAAGATGATCCGGTCCCAGGTCGCGTGGGCCCGGACGCTGGCAGCCCGAATCGACTTGCACCCCCGGCTCGACCTGATCGCTCCAGTGCCCTTCGCCATGGTTCCCTTCGCCCATGGTGACGGCAACGCGGCCACCGACGCGCTGATCGACACCATCAACTCTGACGGTCGCTTCTACGTGACCGGGTCCGAGGTCGACGAGCGACGCTACGTTCGCGTCGCGGTGGGCTCGATCTGGACGACCCGGGCACACATCGAAGCACTGTGGAAGCTGATCCAAGCCAACGCTTGACCGAGCAGACACCCAGCAGCGCTCCATCTCAGCAGCGCACCGGGCTGATCAGATCCCGCTACCTGCTGCGCCGGGTGGTCACCAGCCTGCTGGTGATCCTCGGCGTGATCACCGTCACCTTCGTGGTGGCCAGGCTGGTGCCATCGGATCCCGCCGCGCTGTACGCCGGAGTCAGGGCCCGGCCCGAGCAGGTCGAGCAGGTGCGCCGGGATCTGAACCTCGATGCCCCCGTGCTGTCGCAGTACGCGTCCTACGTGGGTCAGCTTGCCCGGGGCGATCTCGGCGTGTCGTTCGCCACCAAGCGTCCGATCGCCGAGGATCTCCGCCGGTTCCTGCCGGCCACCCTGGAGCTAGCGCTGGCTGCGACCGCGTTGGCCATGGCGGTGGGCGTCCCGGCCGGGGTGGCCGCCGCGGCCCGCCGGAGCCGGTTGGGGGACACCTCCATCCGGCTGTTCGCCGTGACGGGTGTGTCGCTGCCGGTCTTCTGGTCGGCGCTGCTGCTCCAACTGCTGTTCGCCTCCCGGCTGGGCTGGCTGCCACTGGCGGGCCGCACCGACTCATCCACCAGCTTCAACGAGCCGACCGGCTTCTTCCTGATCGACTCCGCGCTATCGGGGAGCTGGTCGAACTTCGCGGATGTCGTCGTGCATCTCGCCATGCCGGTGGCCGTGATGACCGCCTACCCACTGGGGCTCACCATCCGGCTGATCCGGGGATCGATGCTGGAGGTGCTCGGCAGCGACTACATAGAGGCCGCCACCGTGGCCCAGATACCCAGGCGCACGGTGCTCCGGCGCCTAGCGCTGAAGAACGCGCTGCTGCCCACCCTGACCGTGCTGGGTCTCACGTTTGCCTACTCGGTGTCGAGTGCGTTCCTGGTGGAAGCGGTGTTCGCATGGCCGGGGCTGGGCAAGTACCTCACCGACGCGGTCGTGCGGCTGGACTTCCCGGTCATCACCGCGGCGGCGCTGGCCGTCACCGTGATCTACGTGCTGGTCAACCTTGGCCTCGACCTGCTGCAGGCCCGGCTCGATCCCAGGGTGGCTCTGGACTGATGGGCACCGAAGCACCTCCAAAGGCGGGTCGTTTCGGCCTCTCGGGCGTGGCCGGCAAGCCGAGCCGCTTCGCGGCGCCGGGCAGCGCGTTCTGGTACTACCGGAGAAGCTGGCTGGGGATGGCGGCCGCGGTGGTGGCCGTGCTCTTTGGGGTGGCCGCGGTGTTCGCTCCGTGGCTCACTCCCTACGCCGATGCCGGCCGCGGCGTTCCGGACCTGTCCATCCGTCTGCAGGGCCCCAGTTGGTCACACTGGTTGGGCACCGACGATCTGGGGCGCGACGTGCTGGCCCGGCTGCTCTTCGGGGCTCGCACCGCCCTGGTGGTGGCGGTCGGGGTCGTAGTGCTGTCGGTGGTCGTCGGCGTGGTGGTGGGCGCAGTGGCGGGCTACTTCGGGCGATGGGTCGACGAGGTCCTCATGCGGATCACCGACACGTTCCTGGCCTTCCCGCCGTTGTTGCTGGCGGTGCTGGTAGCGGCTGCGCTAGGAGCGAGCGTCCGCAACACCATCATCGCCATAGCGGTCTCTTGGTGGCCGTGGTACGCGCGCTTGGTGCGCGCTCAGGTCCTCAGCCTGCGCGAACGGCCATTCATCAAGGCGGTGCGCGCCATCGGCATACCCCACCGGCGCATCCTCGCCGTGCATCTCATTCCCAACGCCATGGCACCCGTCTGGGTGCAGGCCACCGCTGATCTGGGCGCAGCCGTGCTGACTGCAGCCGGCCTGAGCTTCGTGGGGCTCGGCCCACGCCCGCCGACCGCCGACTGGGGCGTGATGATCTCCGAAGGCCGCCAGTACGTGCTCTCCGGGCAGTGGTGGATCGCCGGCTTCGCGGGAGCGGCCATCGTGATCGCGGCGGTGGCCTTCAACCTGATGGGAGACGTGATCCGCGACGTCACCGACCCTCGCACACGGGAAGACCGCGAATGAGCAGCCTGCTGGAGGCTGAGGGGCTGCACGTCACCTTCAACCCGCCGACCGGGCCGGTGCAGGCCGTGAGGGGCGTGTCGCTTCACGTGGGCGACGGCGAGATCGTGGGGGTGGCCGGCGAGTCCGGCTGCGGCAAGAGCGTGCTGTTCCGCGCGTTGCTGGGACTGCTGCCCGACACCGCCCGCGTGGAGGGCAGCCTGCACTTCGGCGGCGAACCCATGGCCATGGACGGCTCGCTGCAATCCGTGGCCGCGCTCATCTACCAGAACCCGGGCGCCTCGCTGAACCCGGTGTTCACCATCGGCCAGCAACTCCGGCTCGTAACCGGGACCGACGACCCCGCAGTGTTGGGTGAGCTGCTCGAACAGGTCGGACTGCCGGATGCACCCCGGCTCCTCGCCTCCTACCCGCACGAACTCTCCGGAGGGATGAGCCAGCGGGCTGTGATCGCGCTGGCGCTGGCCCAGTCGCCCCGGCTGCTGATCGCCGACGAGCCCACCACCGCCCTCGACGTGACCACGCAGCTGCAGGTGCTCGACCTCATCGAGGAGCTCCGGGACCGCACCGGGCTGGCGGTGGTGCTCATCAGCCACGACCTAGCCGTGCTGCGGCGGGTGTGCGAGCGCATCGTCGTGCTCTACGCCGGCCAGGTCGCGGAGGACGGCCGGGCCGATCAGGTGCTGGCCGCGCCGAGCCACCCCTACACGCAGGCTCTGCTCGAGTCCATCCCCCGACCTGAGACGGTGGGGCAGCAGCTGGCCTCGATCCCCGGGCTCGTACCTGACGGCCGGAGTGCCATCAACGGCTGCGCCTTCGCACCCCGTTGCCCCCGCGTCCGCGACGCATGCTGGGCGGGCCAGCCCGAGGCGCGCCTCGTGCAGCCTGGCCACCACGCGGCTTGCGTCCTGGTGGGTTCTGATGGCACTGCCCCTGACGGTCGTCCGGGGCCCCCGAGATGACCGCGCTGCTCTCCATACGAGGCCTGCGGGTCGAGTTCTCCGCGCGGGGTGGAGGCCGAAGGCATCCGGTCACGGTGTTCGACGGCCTTGACCTGGATGTGGGCAGGGGCGAGACGCTGGCTGTGGTGGGGGAGTCGGGCGCGGGCAAGTCGACTCTCGCCGAGGCTGTCGTCGGCCTGGTCCGACCCAGCCGCGGCAGCATCACATATGACGGCACCGAGCTCGCCAGCCTGCGGGGGCGAGCCAGCCGCAGGGCTCGCGTCCCGGTCCAGATGGTGGCCCAGAACCCACTGCTCGCACTCAGCCCCCGCCAGCCGGTGGGAGCCCAGATCGAGGAGCCGCTGCGGGTCCACACCGCATTGAGCCGGGCTCAGTGCAGGCAGCGAGCCGACGAGATGATCGCGTCGCTCGATCTCAGCGCAGCGATACGCCACCGCCTCCCGCACGAGCTGAGCGGAGGCCAGGCCCAGCGGGCCGTGCTCGCCCGGGCACTGGTGCTGGAGCCCGCGATGGTCATCTTCGACGAGCCGACCTCCGCTCTCGACGTGTCGGTGCAGGCCGGTGTCCTGAACCTGCTGCGGCAACTCAAGGCCGATCACGGCCTCACCTACCTGTTCATCACCCACGACCTTGGAGTCGCCCGCCACCTAGCCGATCGCATCGCGGTCATGCGCGACGGTGAGATCGTGGAACTGCAGCCGGTCGAGGAGCTGTTCGCCAAGCCCGAACATCCATACACCCGAGGCCTGCTCGCCTCCTCGCTGACCGTCTAGTGGCCGCGTGGCCGGTCTCCGTTATGAGATGCGCATTGCCCGAGTGCCGAGTTCCACCAAGAGGCGCTGTTCGGGATCGGTGAGGTCGACTTCGAGCACGTCGAGGATGCGCTTGATGCGGTAGCGCACTGTGTTGCGGTGCACGCGCAACTGGTGAGCGGTCTGCTTAATGCTCTGGCCCGAGTCCAGATAGGCGCGCAGGGTGTTGATCGCCTCGGCGGCGTTCTTGTCCCCCAGCCGGGCCAGGGGAGCCAGGATCTCGTCGATCGTTGCCCTGACGTCGTCGATCTCGTACCACCGGATCAAAGCCCTGGCGAACCCGAGCCGATCGAAGTGGTGGAGGCGGTTGTAGGCGTTGTTGGCCTGGGCGGCCCGCAACGCCGACGTCGCCTCGTCGACGGTGTTCCGCAGCCCGCCGGCGCCGCTCTGAACGGTGCCGACGCCCGCCGCCCACTCCAGGCCCGGGTCAAGCGCGTTGAGGCGGGCCAGGCCGGACTGGAGCCGGTCCTGGAGGATCGCTGAGTGCCGACCATCGCGTCGTGGCTCGCTCATCACCAGCAGCACCGAGGTGTTGGTGCCGGCCGCGGTCCAGGAGGGGTCACCCTGGGAGACGCGGTCGCTGAGCAACCGCGCCGCTTGCAGCTGTCGGCGGTACCGGTCGGTGACATCGTTCACCCCAGAGGCGACATTGTGCAGGTCGACCCGAGCCGCGAGGTGGTGACCGTCAACCGGAAACCCGCTGCGCCGGAGCCGGGCAAGGGCATCGGCGCCGGTGGCCGCATCGCTGAGAAGGAACTCGTTGAGCAGGTCGCCTCTCGACTGCACCGGGAAGTTGGCGGCCTCGAAGTCGCGACGCAGGATCAGCTCGATGGCCCGGCCGGCATAGACCAGCGCGGTCCGCACGACGATGTCAGACATCTCGGCGTCTGCCACCAGGAAGGTCGGCTGTCCCGTGCCCGCGTCCAGGGCGACCGCGGGGGAGTCTCCGGGCTCGGTCTCGATGCTGATGTCGCATTCGAGCTCCGTCGTCAGGCGGGCCAGCAGCGAGTCGACGTGCTCGCCCCGCGATTCGTAGGCGTCAACGATCGCGCAGATGGTCTCCAGCCGGGTCACGGCCTCCCGGGTCCCGCCGAGGCTCACGTCCCGTACCCGCACCGCGAGAGCGGCCACATCGGTGGCCGGATCCAGAGCGATCAGCGCGATACCCCGGTTCTCCGCGGTACGCAACGCGGTGGCCGACGGCTCTCCCGCTGAGCCTGACAGGGCCAGGCCGGCAACCCCGTCGGGCAGCTCTCCCAGGGCCAGGTCGAATCGGTACGACGCCGCGTCGGCAGACAGGTGCGGGGCAAGCACCACCAGCGCTCCGGGCCCGGCGGCCGCGACGCCCGGGTACTCGTCGACCATCTGGACCGACGCCAGCGGACGGTTCAGCGCGGCCGGAGCAGCGTGCAGGACCGCGATTGACGGATCGCGATCGACGAGGTCCCTCAACAGCACCGCCCACATCCTGGCATGTATGTGCATAATGCACAAGATCGCCCAGCTCTCTTGACTAATGCACAAATACAGCCGCTCCACGGGGTCCCAGTGGGACTACGGTCGCTTCCAGTGCTAGAGATCGGGGCCCAAGAGTTGGAGTGGCTCTCCCTCGGCGCGGCGATCTTCGGAGCCGGCGGCGGGGGTGATCCCCGGCTGGGCCATCACATGGCGTCGCAGGCCATCGCCCACTCCGGGCCGGTGCAACTGCTCGACCTGGACGAGTTGGACGACGACCGCCTGATCCTGCCCATCTGCATGATGGGCGCGACCACGGTCATGGTCGAGAAGTTCGGGGCCGGCACCGAGGCGCAGCGCCTGCAGGAGGCCGTCGAGAACGAGACCGGCATGCAAGTGGCGGCCATCTGTTGTCTGGAGCTCGGGGGACTGAACGGTGTCGTGCCCTTCTCGTGGGCGGCACGCGCCAACCTCCCGGTTGTAGATGCCGATCTCATGGGTCGGGCGTTCCCCGAGCTCCAGATGACCACGGCGCACCTAGCAGGAGTGCCGGCCACGCCCGCAGTGATGACCGATGAGCGGGGCAACGTCGTCACCTTGACCACCACCACTGCGGTCTGGGCCGAGGACATCGCCCGCTCGGTATGCACGACCATGGGGGCCGAAGCCACCATCTGCCTGTACCCGATGACGGTCGGTACTGCCCGGCGGGCCACCGTCAGGAACTCGATAACCCGCGCCATCACGGCGGGTCGAGTGATGCTCGAAGTCTCCGACGAGCCCGTGACAGCCATGTGCGAGCACCTCGACGGCTACCCGCTCATCGAGGGCAAAGTCGTCGATGTCGACCGCCAGACCACCGAGGGCTTCGCCCGGGGATCCGCGGTAGTCGAGGGGATCGGTGAATGCAGCGGGCGAGTGGCTCGCCTCGAGTTCCAGAACGAGAACACCGTATTGATCGAGGACGGGAGAGTGCGGGCCAGCGTCCCCGACATCATCACCGCCGTCGACCTGCACACCGCCCGACCCATCGTCACCGAGCTGCTGCGCTACGGGCAGCTCGTCTCCATCGTGGGCCTGCCCATAGACAGCCTCTGGCGCACTCCTGAAGGTCTGGCTGTGGCCGGACCCAGGGCCTTCAACTACGACTTCGACTACCGCCCCGTGGAGGACATCAATGCCGGGTGAGTACCGGATCGGTGTCGACGTGGGTGGAACCAACACCGACGCGGTGCTCCTCGATGACGCTTTGCGGGTGGCGGCCAAGGTCAAGACTCCGACCACCGCGGACATCAACGAGGGCCTGGTTGCCGCGGTCGGCTCGGTTCTGGCGAAGGGCGGGGTACCTCCCGACTCGGTGTCGCGGGTGATGCTGGGAACCACCCACGCCACCAACGCCATCCTCGAGCGTCGCGGTCTCAACTCGGTGGCGGTGGTAAGGATCGGGGGACCGGCGACGCGCGCCGTCCCACCGCTGGCCACATGGCCCGCCGAGCTTCGCCGGGCCGTGTCGGTGGGGGAGACCGTTGTCGACGGCGGGTACGAGTTCGACGGTCGGGAGCAGGTCCCGTTCGACGCCGACGGCTTGTTCCGCTTCCTGGACAGTCTGCCCGAGCGGCCCGACAGCGTTGCCATCACCAGCGTGTTCGCGCCCGTATCGGCCGCGCACGAGCATCGGGCAGCCGACATCGTGACCGAGGTATTCGGTGAGCAAGTTCCCGTATCGCTGAGCTGCGATGTCGGTTCGATCGGAGTGCTCGAGCGGGAGAACGCCTGCGTGCTCAACGCCGCCCTGCGCCGGGTCGCTCACGACATCGTGGCCGGCCTCAGCACCGCCATGGACAACGCTGGCTTGAAGGCCACGCCGTACTTCGCACAGAACGACGGGACGCTGATGGCCCTCGACCGCGTGCTCGGCTTCCCGGTGCTGACCATCGGAAGCGGCCCGGCCAACTCCATGAGAGGCGCCGGGTACCTGACGGGTCTACAGAACGCCATCGTCGTAGACGTCGGAGGCACCTCTACCGATGTCGGGGTTCTGGCATCGGGCTTCCCCCGGGAGTCGTCGATCCCGGTGGAGATCGGCGGAGTCCGCACCAACTTCCGGATGCCAGATCTGCTGTCGGTGGCCCTTGGAGGCGGCAGCCGGATCCGCAACTCCGATGGCAAGGTGACCGTAGGCCCCGACAGTATCGGGTACCACCTGACCTCCGAGGCTCTGTGCTTCGGCGGCTCCACCCTCACGTTGAGCGACGTAGCAGTGCGGGTCGGCCGGGCCGCCATGGGCTCCCACCCGGTGGACTCTGTCGGCGAGACGGTGGCCATGGGAGCCGTCGCCCGCGTCGACCGGATCTTCGAGGACGCCATCGACCGGATGAAACTGACCCGCTCCGACCAGCCCGTCATCGCGGTCGGTGGAGGGAGCACGCTGCTGCCCGACTCGCTGGCCGGGGTCAGCTCTATCGACCGGCCCGACCATTTCGATGTGGCCAACGCCATCGGCGCGGCCATCGCCTCCATCAGCGCCGAGGTTGACCAACTGCTGACCTTGGGCCCCGGAGGCCGCGACGAGGCCACCGGACGGGCCAAGGACGCCGCGGTGGGCTCGGCCATTGCGTTGGGTGCCGACCCGGAACTCACCGAGGTCGTGGCGCTCGAGGAACTCACCATGGCCTATCTCAAGGACAACGTCCTGAGGCTGCGGGTCAAAGCGGCCGGACCGTTGCGATGAACGATTACGACACCAGGGAGCGGCTCAACGTTCCCGCCTTCCAACCAAACCTCCCGAACTCGAAAGCGAGCGAACCATGACCACAACATTGAGGATCAAGCCGCTTCGGCTACTGGCCGTCGTGCTCTGCCTAGGGCTGATCGCCGCGGCCTGCGGCGACGAAGAGCCAGCCGACCAAGCGGAGACCGCACCCTCCGCAACCTCGGCGGTAACCGCCGAGCCTGCCGAACCGGATGCCACAGAACCGGCCGAGCCCGAACCCGCTGAGGCTGAGCCGACCGAGACTGCGGCGATTGAGCCGGCCGAGGCACCGGCCGTGTCGACCGAAGGGCTCCAGATCGCCTACCTGTCGGCCAGCTCAGCCAACACCTGGTACGCGAGCTCCCGTGCCCAGATGCAGCGGATCGCCGACGAGAACGGCATCGACATGATCGAGTTCGACGCGGCGTTCGACCCGCAGGCGCAGACCGCCCAGCTTCAGGACGTCATCGCCTCCGGCGAGTACGACGGCGTGATCGTGGCCGCGGTCAACGGGCCTGGGCTCATCCCCGACATCGAGGACGCACTGGCCCAGGGCATCGAAGTGGTCGTGCTCAACACCGTGGTCGGCGACGACCTGGCCGAGGGCGCCCCTCAGGTGGACGGGATAGCGGCGTCGTCGCTGGCCCCTCCCGTCGAGAACGGCGAGCGCATGGGCGAGCTCACCGTGGAGGCCTGCGGGTCGCTCGACCCGTGCCAGGTCGTGTATCTGTATGGCATCAAGGGTTTCCCGCTCGACGTTGCCTTGAAGGAGGGCTTCGACAACGTGCTCGCCCGCAATCCCAGCGTGACCATCGTCGCCGATGGCGAGGGCCAGTACCTGGGACCCGAGGGCGGCATCAACGCCATGCAGGACATCCTGATCGCGGCCCCGGAGTTCGATGTCGTGATCGGGGCCGACCAGTCGATCCAAGGCGTCGAGATCGTCCTGAACGACGAAGGAATGACCGACGTCAAGCTGATCGGCCTCGGTGGCTCGATCACCGGGCTTCAGGCGGTGGCCGAGGGTCGGTGGTACGGCGTGATCTACGGCGCTCCCGGCAGCGAGGGTGCCAACGCCATGGACGCCATGATCCTGGCCCTGACCGAAGGGGTCCACTCCGGGGGCATCAACCCTCTAGCCGACGTCACCGACAACGGATTGGTGACCGCTGCGAACGTGGACAAGTTCACCGGGCAATGGGACGGCTGAGCGCGCCCCACATAGAACTCGACAACGTCTCCAAGTCGTTTGGAGCGACCCGGGCTGTTCGCGATCTCTCGCTGACAGTCCACCGTGGCACCGTTCACGCCATCGTCGGTGAGAACGGCGCCGGAAAATCGACGGTCGGGAAGATCGTCGCCGGAGTCCACCGGCCCGACCGCGGCAGGGTCCTGCTCGACGGCGAGCCGGTGGCCTTCAGGTCCCCGCGCGACGCCCTTGACCACGGCATCACCGTTGTGGCCCAGGAGCTGTCGCTCGTGCCGGGCCGCAGCGTCATCGACAACGTGTTCCTAGGCGACGAGCCCTCGTTCAGCGGGGTGGTACGCACCCGCGTGCAGCACCGGCGTTTCGACGCGCTGGTTGAGCGGACCGGCATCGAGGTGCCCGGCGAGGTGCTGGTCGCCGACCTACCGGTCGCCGAGCAACAGAAGGTAGAGATCCTCCGGGCCCTGGGGCGACGAGCCGATCTGATCGTCATGGACGAGCCGACCGCCCGTCTGTCCACCGAGGAGGCCGGGACGCTGTTGGCGATCGTGTCCCGGCTGTCGCAGGACGGGACCACGGTCATCTTGGTGTCGCATTTCCTCGACCAGGTGCTGCAAGTGTCCCACCGCGTCTCGGTCATGCGCGACGGGGCACTGGTCAGCAGCCGGCCCGCGGCTTCCGAGACCGAGCGGAGCCTGGTGGAGGCCATGACCGGCCGATCGCTCGACACGAACTTCCCGGCCAAGGCACCTCCGCCCCCGGATGCCCCGGTGGTGCTCGACGTCAAGGAGATGCGGCGGGCCGGCGACGATCCTGCGGTCAGTCTCCAGGTGCGAGCCGGTGAGATCGTCGGGCTGGCCGGGCTGGTCGGCTCGGGGCGCTCCGAGATCCTAAGGGCGGTGTACGGAGCCGATCGCCGCGCCGGCGGCGAAGTCCTGGTGTGTGGCCGGCCGATCAAGCGGCGCTCCACCCGCGACGCCATTCGCGCCGGAGTGGGCCTGATCCCTGAGTCCCGCAAGGACCAGGGCCTGCTGCTGAGTCGATCGATACGTGACAATGTCACCCTGCCGCATCTGGGACGCATCAGCCGGATCGGCTGCATGCGGCCGGGCCAGGAGGCCCAGGCTGCCGCGGAAGCGGCTGTGAGCGTCGACATCAGGTCGGCCTCGATCGAGCAGTCCGTGCTGGAACTGTCCGGCGGCAACCAGCAGAAGAGCCTCTTTGCCCGATGGTTCGTCGACTCTCGACGGCTGCTGCTCGCCGACGAGCCGACCCGAGGAGTCGACATCGGCGCCAAGCGAGCGATCTACGACCTGATCGCGGGAGCTGCGGCCGCCGGCCTGGCCGTGCTGTTCGTGTCCTCGGAACTCGACGAGGTCATCGGGCTGGCCCACCGGGTGCTGGTAGTGCGCGACCAGGCCGTCGTCGCCGAACTCGCCGGCGACGACCTCACCGAGTCACGCATCCTCGAAGCCGCCTTCGCGGCTGCACCTCAACCGACCTAGGAGACGCCATGACCGCCCTCACCCTCCTGACCCGGCTATCGGCGGGAGCCGCGGGCCCGCGCACCCGGCGGCTGCGAGTCCTTCTCACCCGGTACGGGATCCTGTGGGTGACGTTGGTGCTCTTCCTGTTCCTGGCAGCCACCACCGACGGGTTCCTTCGGGGCGCCAACCTGCGCAACGTCCTGGACCAGCAGTCTCTCATCCTGATCGGTGCCTCGTTCGCGACGCTGACCATCATTGGCGGCGGCTTCGACATCTCCCAGGCCGCGGTGTTCATCACCTCGTCGATCGTCGCCATCCAGGCACTCAACGCCACTGATTCCATCGTGGTGGGCGTGGTGGCCGGGCTATTGCTGGGCGTGGTGGCGGGTGTGCTGAACGGCGCGCTGGTGGCCTACGCCCGGATCGGATCGTTCATCGTCACCCTGGCGACGTCGTTCATCTGGTTCGGGGCGGGCTTCCTTATAAGCGACCGGTCGATCCTGCGCCCCGACACGCGGGACTGGTCCAGCCTGGCGCGGGAGCGAGTCTTCGGCCTAACCACGGCCACATGGTTCAGCGTGCTCATCGTGGCGCTGGCCTGGTTCGTGCTCAGTCGCACCAAGTTCGGCCGCTACATCTACGCCACCGGCGGCAACTCCGAGGCCGCCCACCTGTCGGGCGTCAACACCCGGATGGTCACTGCGCTCACCTTCGCCATGTCGGGAGCGGCTGCGGGTCTGGCCGGCACCCTCAACTCGGCCAGGTCGGGCAGTGCACTGCCGTCGGACGACTTCAGCTACGTCTTCAGCGTCATCGCGGCGATAGTTGTCGGGGGCACGTCCATCGCCGGCGGTGAGGGCGCGGTGTGGCGCACCGTAATGGGAGCGCTGTTCCTGGCGTTCATGGTCAACGGCTTCAACATCCACCAGGTCGACCCCATCTGGCAGCGGGTCATCCAGGGTGTCGTGATACTGGTCGCGGTCGGACTGGACGCGTGGGCCCGGAGGGCCCGCCGCAGCGCTTGACGCAACGCTGCCGTACCCGGTGCTGTGGAACGCGCTGCAGATCATGGCCGCCGGCTACAACCACGGCGAGCAGGAGGATCTGTTCTCGGGCACCGCTTCGCGGATATACAGGCTGTTGTGAGCCTCGACTTCTCGATGCGCCCCGAGTGGGAGGCGCTGCGGGCCCGGGCCCGGGCTGTGGCCGAGCAGGGCGTGGCCGACTACGGGCGGTGGAGCGACTCGTGGATCAACGGCCACTCCAAGGAGTTCTCCAGGGTGCTGGCGGCCGAGGGTTTCATCGGGATGACCTGGCCGGCCGAGCACGGCGGGGGAGGGCGGCCCGGCATCGAGCGCATCATCATGGCCGAGGAGATGATCAGCGCCGGCGCCCCCATCGCGGCCAGCTGGTTCGCCGACCGCCAGATGGGTCCATCCATCTACACCTACGGCAACGATGCCCAGAAGGCCGAGTACCTGCCCGGGATGCTGTCGGGGGAGGCGTCCTGGTGCATCGGGATGAGCGAGCCCGACGCCGGCTCCGACTTGGCTGCGCTGAAGACGTCAGCGGACCGTGACGGCGACTGCTATGTCGTCAACGGCCAGAAGATATGGACCAGCGGGGCGGCCACCGCCGAATACTGCTACGTGATCTGCCGCACCAGCCGCGAAGGGCCGCCGCATAAGGGCCTCAGCGAGCTGATCGTACCGATGGGCCTCGACGGCATCGAGGTACGGCCGGTGCGCGACATGGTCGGCAACTCGCACTTCTGCGAGATCTTCTTCACCGACGTGCGAGTGCCGGCCGACAATCTGGTCGGCACCGAGGGCGGGGCCTTCAAGCAGACCATGATCCAGCTTGGCTACGAGCGGGGAGGCATCGACCGGCTGGTGTCCAACCGGCCCCTGTACGAGCTCGCCCTGGAGCACGCCGATCTGGCCGATCCCCAGACACGCCAGGAGATCGCCGCCATCGAGACCGGCTACCGGCTGGGACGGCTCATGGTGTACCGGGGCGCGCTGGGCGAGGGCTCCGCCGACTACAGCGCGGGGACCAAGGCGTTCTGCACCGAGCACGAGCAGCGGGTGGCCCAGTTCGCGGCCCAGGTGCTGGGCCCGGCCGCCACCATCGGCGACGCCGTAGCCACCGCCATTTGCTACGCGCCCGCCTACACGATCCAGGGCGGCACGTCGGCCATCATGCGCAACATCATCGGCGAACGCATCCTCGGCCTACCGCGCGAGCCCCGGCCTACTCGGGGGTGACGTAGGCGGCGGTCAGGCCGCCGTCTACCAGCAGGTTGGCGCCGGTCATGTACGACGAGTCGTCGGAGGCCAGGAACAGGGCGGCTGAGGCCATCTCAGTGGCCTCGCCAAAGCGGCCCATGGGGACGTGTACCAGACGCCGTTGGCGCTTCTCCTCGGTGTCGAGGTACGACATCAGCAGTTCGGTGCGCAACGGACCCGGCGACAGGGCGTTGACTCGGATGTTCTCCCGGGCGTGGATCACGGCCAGCTCGCGGGTAAGCGACAGCACCGCGCCCTTGGAGGCGGTGTAGGCGATCTGGGGAGTGGCCGCGCCCACCGACGCCACGAACGACGCCGTGTTGATGATCGAGCCTCCTCCGGCCCGGCGCATGGCCGGTATCTGATGGCGGCAGCCGTACAGCACGCCCTTCAGGTTGACGGCCAGGGTCTTGTCGATGGTCTCGGTGGTGGTGGCGACGGCATCGGCGTCGTCGGCCAGCATGATCCCCGCGTTGTTGAAGGCGATGTCCAACTGCCCGTAGGTGGACTCCGCGGTCTTCACGGCCAGCGCGACCTCCGCGTCGTCGGACACGTCGGCGTGAACCGCGGTGGCCTCGCCGCCAGCCGCCCGAATTATCTCGACCGTCTCGTGGTTGGCCTCGACGATGTCGGCCGCCACCACCCGGGCGCCCTCCTCAGCGAAACGCAGCGCAGTGGCCCGCCCGATCCCGCTGGCCGTCCCGGTGATCAGCGCCACCTTTCCCTCGAGTCTCATGGATCCTTCCTTCTCGGCGGTCAACTCGTTAGCGAGCCGCCGTTGATGCCGATGGTCTGGGCTGTGACCCACTCGGCCTCGTCTGAGGCGAGCCATATGCAGGCGGCGGCCACGTCGGAGGGCCGGCCAGTACGGCCTACCGGCACCGCCCTGGCGAAGTGCTCGGTTATCTCCCGGTTCTTGCGTTCGAAGAGGCCCAGAGCCAACGTGTTGGCCGTCACGCCCGAGCGGGCAACCTCCAGGGCCAGCGAGCGAGTGAAGGCCAGACCGCCGCCCTTGCCCGCGCTGTAGGGAGCCACCCCGATGTTCACGCCGTGGGTGCCCGCGGCGGACGAGATGGTGATGATGCGGCCCCAGCCCTGATCGCACATGCCGTCGAGCACGGCGTGGCAGCAGTTCATGACCCCGTGGAGGTTCACGTCGACGGCGGCCGCCCAGTCGGCCGGATCCATGCCGCGGAACTGCTCCGCCTTCATGTCGGTCGGGCCGGCTAGTCCGGCGTTGTTGACCAGGATGTCGATCACCCCGATACCGGCCACGGCCTCTGTGACCGCGTCCAGGTCGGTCACGTCGAACACGCTGGGCACCGCGCTTCCGCCCGCCGCCATGATCTCGTCGGCCGTCGCCTGGGCCCGATCGGCGAAATAGTCGTTGACGACCACGTGGGCACCCTGGCCAGCCAGACCCTTAGCGATCCCGGCACCGATGTTCTGACCTGCGCCTGTCACCAGAGCGGTGCGTCCACTCAGATCGAACATGCGACTCCTTTGCTGGGACTTGCTGTGACCATCATGGCCCACCACGAGCGCTGTCGGTGGCCGAGTCGGGATGCAGCCGGAACTTCAAGCCGTTAGCCACACCAGATGTGGTTTATCGCTTGAAGTTCACCGGCCGAAGCGGTAGGCGTCGGGCCAGCCCCGGCCGGCGAGGCTCTCCTCCTGGCGGGCGATGATGCCGGGCAGGTCCTCGGGCTGCCAGCCCTCCACCAGCTCCTCACCCTGCAAGTCGAGCACCGGGCGCTGCAACTCCACCAGCAGCTGGAGGCTGAAAGCGATCCGGCCGGTCAGCACCGCAGGATCGGCCGTGCACAGGGCCAGCGTTGCCTCGGCCATCGTCTCCAGCGGTTCGAACATCGCGCCCTCCACCCAACCCGCGGCCACCAGAGCGGGGGTGGCGATGGCACCCTGGGGCGACAGGGCGTTCACCGCGATGCCCTGGCCTTCGCACTCGCTGGCCACGGAGACCGTGAGCCGGTTCAGGGCGGCCTTGCTGGCCCCGTACATGGCCCCGGCCTTGGACGGCTTGTTGGTCGGGAACGGCGGACCGGGTGGCAGCTCGGCCGAGAACGTCGTGATGTTGACGATCGCTCCCCAGCCCCGCTCGCGCATCCCGCCGACGACGTCCGCCATCAGCTCCCACGGTGCCCACAGGTTCACCTGAAGGGCCCGCTCCAGGCGCTCGGGCCCGACAGACTCGAAAGCGCCGTACCCGCCGGCCGCAGCGTTGTTGACCAGGATGTCGACGGGACCGAACTCGGCCTCGGTGCGGGCCACCAACTCCGTCCGAGCGCCGTAGGGGTCGCTCAGATCCGACGGCAGCACCAGACACTCGCCGCCCAGATCGCGGATGCGTGACTGGGTGGATTCCAAGCCGTCGACGCTGCGGGCCGTGATTGCCACCCGGGCTCCCTCGGCCGCCAAGCGCAGTGCGATGGCCGTGCCGGTGCCACCCTTGCTGGCTCCGGTGACCAGCGCCACCCGTCCCTCGCACAGCCGCTGAGCCATCACCGCCCTCCTGTTGTCACGGCTCTTGATACGGCCAGTCTCGCACCATCGGCCCGGCGTCATGTGGCCGATGTCACCCCGTGCCACACGAGTGGTCCGAATCGGCGACGGTAGTTTCGATTGATGCAGATTCCGGTACGCCTCGTCTACCTGCTGCGGCCCACCGTCAAGGTCGGGATCCTGCTCGCGGTCGGCTTCAGCGTGCTGGCCTTCGTGTCGACGCCGTTCCTGCTGCCCGAGATCGCCGACTACTACGGCATCAGCCTCGGCGTGGCGTCGCTGATCGGTGTGTTCCAACTCGGCGGCTTCGTGATCGCCTCCTGGGGTGCCGGACGCTGGCTGCAGCCCCGCGAGCCGGTCTTCGTTTCCTCACTGCTGGCCGCGGCGGCCGCCAACCTCGTGTCGGCCGCCCTGCCACCGTTCGCGCTGCTGGTGCCGCTGCGTCTGGTCAGCGGCGTGGCCCTGGGCCTGCTGGCCTGGTACGGCTGGGTTCAGGCCTTCGGCGACGACCGCCGCATGGGCGATGTGGCCGTGGCCGGGCCCGTGGTCGGGGTGGTGGCTGCGCCGCTGGTGTCGTTGCTGCTGGACGCGGGCGGTCCGAGGCTGGTCTTCGCGGCGCTGGCCGGAGTGTCGCTGGTCCCGCTCGCGTTCGGGTTCCGCAGCGAGGTCCGGGAGCTTCCCACGGACCGGGCGCGCCATCGGGCGGTGCCGGCAGCCCGGGTGCTGCTGGTCTGCCTGGGCCTGTTCACACTGGGCGGGTCGGCGGTGTTCATCTACGCCGTGGTGTTGGGAACGGGCGATCCGGGGCTGTCGGTGGCGCTGGTCGCGATCGGCTTCAGCCTCAACGCGGTGGTCGCCATCCCCGGCGCTCGTCTGAGGGTCACCCGCAGGTTCCCGAGCCCGTGGATGGCCGCCACCGCGGTCTGTGCGATCGTGGTCGCGACGGCCGACTGGTCGTGGCTGTTCCTGGGCGCGCTGGTGGTGTGGGGGTTCTTCTTCTGGGCCGCCATTCCGGGCGTGTTCGAGGTGCTGGCCAGCCGCTCCCGCTACCCCGAGGAGCGCGTCGGCGACGCCCAGGCGCTGATGGCCGCAGGCCGCGCCGGAGGACCGTTGCTGGGCGGCCTGCTCCTCGACAGCGCCGGAGCCACCGTCCTCGGCATCGTCGGCAGCGGGCTGATGTTCGCCGCGGCCATCGGCGTATTCGCCACCAGAACGGTCGCACAGCCTCTCGGAGGAGCGCCGACCGGCCGGCGTCCGGCAGATCGGAGCCACTGATCGCACAGCGGCAGGCGCAGGCGAACCCCTGAGCGGTCGGCGCTACGATCCGGCCATGAGCACTGATCAGGGCAGCGAGGGCGAACCGATGTTGGACTCGCCGTGGTACCTGCCCACCTTCGACACGGTGGAGGAGGAGCGGCTGCACCGCAAGCAGCGCCTGGCCGCCACCTACCGGATCTTCGCCAAGTTCGGGTTCGAGGACGGAGCGGTGGGCGCGGCCGGCCATGTCACCGTGCGCGACCCGGAGGATCCCGAGACGTTCTGGGTCAACCCGTGGGGTGTGCCGTTCTCCCACATCACGACATCGAGCCTGATCCGGGTGGACTCCGACGGCAACATCGTCGACGGTGAGGGCGCGCTCCTGAACGGCGCGGCCTTCGCCATCCACTCCCAGATCCACGCGGCTCGTCCCGACGTGGTGGCTGCGGCCCACAGCCACTCGATGCACGGCAAGTCGTTCTCGGCGTTGGGGCGGCCGCTGCGGCCGCTGACCCAGGACGCCTGCGCCTTCTACGACGACCACGTGATCTTCGACGGCTACAGCGGCGTGGTTATGGAGCTCGACGAGGGCAAGCGCATCGCGGCCGCGCTGGGCGACTGCAAGGCCGCCATCCTCCAGAACCACGGCCTGCTCACCGTGGGCGCGTCGGTGGACGCGGCCGCGGGCGCCTTCGTGGCCATGGACCGGGCCTGCCAGTCCCAGATGCTGGCCGAGGCCGCCGGCGACCCGATCGACATCGGTGACGACGTCGCCCGCCACACCTACTCGATGGTCGGCACCGGCCTGGCCATGTGGTTCACGTTCCAGCCTCTGTACACCGAGATAGTCCGAGAGCAGCCCGACCTTCTCGACTGACCTGCGATCTCAGGGCTGGAGGCGGATGCGGCCGGAGCCTTCGGTGACCTCGCCGATGATGGCGGCCTCGTGGCCTGAGGCCCTCAGCTCGGTGACGGCGGCCAGGCCGGCGTCGTGGCTGACCATGCCCAGTAACAGTCCCCCTGAGGTCTGAGCGTCGGCCAGCAGGGTCACGGCCGCCTCCCCGGCGTCGCCGCGGTCGAGATGGGGCGACACCCAGTCGAGGTTGCGCTGGGTCCCGCCGGGGACGGTGCCCAGCGCGGCCAGCTCCCGCGCTCCCTCGATGATCGGCACGTCGCCGACGGAGATCTCCAGGTCGACGCCCGACTCCTGGGCCATCCGCAGGCCGTGGCCCAGCAGGCCGAAGCCGGTCACGTCGGTGGCCGCGGTGGCCCCGTGCCGCATGGCGGCCTCGGCCGCGTTGGCGTTGGACCGGGTCATCTCCCCGACGGCCCGGTCCACCACCTCTGGGCGGGCCTCGGCCCGCTTGATGGCGGTCGAGATGATCCCCGTGCCCAGCGGCTTGGTCAGGACCAGCGCACTGCCCGGACGCAGGCCGGCGTTGGTGAGCATGCGCCCCGGATTGACCTCGCCCACCACGGCCATCCCGTACTTGGGCTCGGGATCGTCGACCGTGTGGCCGCCGCCCACCACGAAACCGCCGGCCCGGGCGGCGTCCTCGCCCCCGGCCAGCACCTCGGCCAGCAGGTCGTTGGACAGTTCCTCGGAGTTCCAGGCCACCAGGTTCAGTGCCAGCAGGGGCCTCCCGCCCATGGCGTACACGTCGGACACCGCGTTGGTGGCCGCGATGCGGCCCCAAGTGCGCGCGTCGTCCACCACCGGCGTGATGAAGTCGGCGGTCAGGACCAGGGCACGGCCGCGGCCGATCCGCCACACGGCGGCGTCGTCACCGGTGGCCAGGCCGACAAGCAACTCCGGCGGGGGGTCAGGGGTTAGGCCGCGCACCACGTGCGCGAGATCGCCGGGGGCGATCTTGCAGGCTCAACCAGCGCCGTGGCTGAACTCAGTGAGCCTTCGGGCCATCGCGTCCACCCCCTTCCGTGCACGCCGTTTGTAAGAGCATTCGCAGGATAGGCGGCTGGCCGCACCACGCCGGGGACGGCCGTGTGAGTCGCCCGAGTAGAAGGGGAGCGGCCGGTAGGGTGCAGCCGTGAGCGTCGACCAGCGGCTCCGGACCCGGGCCACAGAGCTGTTCGGCATCGACTATCCCATTGTGCAGACCGGGATGGGATGGGTGGCCGGGCCGTCGCTGGTGACCGGCACCGCCGCGGCGGGCGGACTCGGGATCCTGGCCTCGGCCACCATGACCCTCGACGAGATGGACGCCGCCATCGCCGAGGTCCGGTCCCGCACCGATCAGCCCTTCGGGGTGAACCTGCGCCCCGACGCGGCCGACCTGGACGACCGGGCCGACCGCCTGGTGGAGGCCGGCGTGAGGGTGGCCAGCTTCGCCGGCCCGCCGCCGGCTCCGGTGCTGCAGCGGCTGCGGGACGGCGGTGTGCTGGTCATGCCGACCGTGGGGGCCCGCCGCCATGCCGAGAAGATGGCCGAACTCGGCGCAGACGTCATCCTGTGCCAGGGCGGCGAGGGGGGCGGTCACACCGGCTCGATACCCACTTCGCTGCTGTTGCCCCAGGTGCTCGACGCGGTGGATGTGCCGGTGATCGCCGCCGGCGGCTTCCACGACGGTCGAGGCTTGGCCGCGGCCCTGGCGTGGGGCGCCGACGGGGTGGCCATGGGCACCCGCTTCCTGCTCACTGCCGAGTCCACGGTGCCGGACGAGGTCAAGGCGGTGTACCTGGGCACGCCGGTCACCGGCACCGTGGTATCGAGCAGCATCGACGGCAAGCCCCAGCGGGTGATCCGCACCCGCCTGGTCGAATCGCTGGAATCGGCCCGGATCACCCGGATGGCACGGGCCGCGGTCAATGCATGGCGGTTCCGGGGCCTCACCGGCATGTCGATGACGGCGATGCTGCGGGAGGGGCTGGCCATACGCCGCAGCCAGGACCTGACCTGGAGCCAGATGGCGATGGCGGCCAACGCCCCCATGCTGACCCGGGCAACCATGGTGGACGGCGACATCGACGCCGGCGTCCTGCCGACTGGCCAATGCGTGGGCGTCGTTGACGACCTGCCCACCTGCGCCGAGCTGATCGATCGGATCGTGGCCGAGGCCGTCGCCGCCCTCGACCGGATCGCTCCGCCGCGGCCCAGCTAGCTTCCGGTTCCATGTGCGGGCGTTACGTGTCGGCCACCCCGCCCGACGAGCTGGCCAACTACTTCGGTGCCGCGGCACCGCCGCCCGACCTCACTCTGGCGCCCAACCACAACGTCGCGCCGACGCAGACCGTCTACGCCGTGCGGGAGCGGGACGGGGCCCGGAGCCTCGACGGGCTGCACTGGGGACTGGTGCCGTTCTGGGCCAAGGACCCCAAGATCGGCAACCGGATGATCAACGCCCGGGCCGAGACGGTGGCCACCAAGAACGCCTTCAGGGTGGCCCTCACCCGCCGGCGCTGCATCATCCCGGCCGACGGGTTCTACGAATGGCGCCGCCTGGAGGGCACCAAGCACAAGCAGCCCATGTTCATCAGCCGTCCCGACGGCGAGCCCTTCGCCTTCGCCGGCCTCTGGGAGCAGTGGCGCGACAAGGACAACCCCGACGACGACGGCGAGCCCTTCGAGCTGCACTCGTGCACCATCATCACC
The DNA here is from genome assembly GCA_965117015.1 of Acidimicrobiales bacterium. GTDB lineage: Bacteria > Actinomycetota > Acidimicrobiia > Acidimicrobiales > Aldehydirespiratoraceae > Aldehydirespirator. The sequence goes on along the minus strand of OZ220747.1, from coordinate 3,097,045 downwards.
TGCGAGGCCAACGAGGCGATGGCCAAGGTGCACGACCGGATGCCGGTAGTGCTGCCGCCCAGCGCCTGGGACCTATGGCTGGACCCCGCCATCAGCGACGCTGAGACCGCCACCAGCCTGCTCGTGCCCGCGCCGCCGGGACTGATCCGGATGCATCCGGTGTCGACCGAGGTGAACAGCGCCCGCAACAACGGCGCCCACCTCATCGAGCCGTCCGAACCGCTCGACATCTTCAGTAGCTGAGGTGCTCCTGCAGCGAGGTGGCGACCGCGTCCAGGTCGGCGGGGTCGGGGCTGGTGTCGGCGTTCGAGAAGTCGAGATGGGCCATGGTCGAGATGGGCACGACGTGGACGTGCACGTGGGGCACCTCAAAGCCGGCGATCATCAGGCCCACCCGGTCCGGGGCCAGCCCGGCGGCCCTCTGGGCCTCGGCCACCCGGTGGGCCACCGCCATCAGATGGGCCACGGTGTCGGCGTCGAGGTCCACCCAGTGGTCGACCTCCGCTCGGGGCACCACCAGCACGTGGCCCCGGTTGAGGGGCCGCACGTCCATGAACGCGACGCAGGTGTCGTCGCGCCACACGAACCGGCCGGGTATCTCGCCGTCGATGATCCGGGTGAAGATTGTGGGCATCCCCTGATCGTAGGCTGAAGACCCATGGCCGACCCGAGCACCGGCGAGGACCGGATCCTCACCGTCCCCAACCTGATCTCGGCGGCCCGGCTGGCCTGCATCCCCTGGTTCCTGTGGCTGCTGTTCAGCTCCGGGGACCGCTGGGGGGCGGCGCTGCTGTGGGGAGCGCTCGGCGCCACCGACTGGGTGGACGGCTGGTGGGCCCGACGCTTCAACTCGGTCAGCAAGGTCGGCAAGATGCTCGACCCGATCACCGACCGGGCCGTGCTGCTGGTCGGAGTCTTCGCGGTCGGCATCGATGGCTCGGTGCCCTGGTGGCTGGTGATCCTCACCCTGGCCAGGGAGGGGATCGTCGCCGTCGTCGGGCTGGTGCTGCTGTCGCTGGGCGCCAAACCGATCGACGTCACCTGGTGGGGCAAGTGCGCCACCTTCGGCCTGTACTTCTGCTTCCCCCTGCTGCTGGCCGGCGCCTCCGACATAGCGGTGGCCGACGGCTTCAGGGTCGCGGGATGGGTCTGCGCAGTCCCCTCGCTCGTCTACAGCTACCTGTCCGCGGTGCAGTACATACCGTTGGGCCGCGAGTCGTTGCGCCAAGGCCGGGCCGAGCGGGAGGAGCAAGCCTCATGAGTGTGCGGTGGGGAGTGTGGTTCGAGCCCACCCAGCCGGTTCGCCGCCTGGTCGAGTTGGCCCGCCTGGGAGAGTCGCTGGGAGCCGAGATGTGCTTCGTGGCCGACGAGGGCACCGAGCGCGACGTCTATGTGGCGTTGACGGCCATCGTCGAGGCCACCGGCTTGACCGTCGCCCCAGCCATCACCAACCCTTTCAGCAGGCACCCGGTGGCCACCGCGGCCGCCATCGCCACTCTGGCGGAGCTGGCACCGGGCCGGGTGATGCACGGTCTCGGCGTGGGCGGCAGCCGGGTCCTCCAGCCGCTCGGGATGGACCCGGAGCGCCCCTTCACCGCGCTACGCGAGACGTTCGAGCTCAACCAGCGCCTGCTGGCAGGCGAGACGGTGGGGGAGGCGTCCCTGCCGTGGTTCCACCCCGATGAGCCGATGCCCATCGCGGTCGCCGGCCGGGGGCCCAGAGTGCAGCGCCTAGCGGCCGAGCATTCCGACTGCGTGATCCTGTCGGCCGCACCACCCGCCGATCTGCCTGCTGCCGCCGACCGGATCCGCTCGGCTGGTTCCGCCCAGATCGCCTGGTCCGCCTATCTGGCCTACAACGACACCGAGCGCCGCCGGGTCCTGCCCCACTTCTCCTACATGGCGGTGGACGCCCCCGCCGACGTCAGGCGGGCCGACGGCCTGGACGATGCCACCACCGCCGAGGTCCGCCGCCTGATGCTGGCTGGCCGCATGCACGACGCGGCCAGGCTGCTGCCCGACGCCCTAGTCGACCGCTACGGCGTGGCCGGAACCCCGGCCGAGGTCTCAGCCCGGATCGGCGAACTCCGCCACTGCTTCGACATCTTCATGCTCCCCATGAACGACGAAGCCACCGCAGCCGACCACATCCGCCAAAGCGCCGAGATCTTCAACAATGCGTGAGGCCCCCGTCCCGAGAGGCCGGGGGGTGGCGACGGGTCCGGGCGGCCGACAATGGGGCGAAGCCCCGTCGGCCGAACGGAGCCCGGCGACAGGACCCGCCGGCCGGGACAGCCCGCTCTATCCCTGCGGAAGAGCCGAGTAAGCAGGAAAGTCAGGGTCCACGACGGAGTGGATCCCCAACCCCATCGCCACCCGGTTCACATAGTTGAGGTGAGCGCACTGGGAGTTGGCGTCGATGATGTCGAGGTCGTCGAACCCCGCGGCCCGCAGCTCATCAACGTCGGCCTCGGTCACCGAGGCAGGGGAGCGGGTGAGCTTCACCGCGTAGCGCACCATCGCGGCGTCGGCCGGCGACAGGCCCAGTGACTCGAAGCAGTCCGGGTCGGCGGCCAGCTTGGCGATGGCCTCGTCGTCGAGCCCGGTCTGGCGCAGCTTGATCGTGACCTGGCTCATGCAGTGAATCGTGCCGTTGATGGCCGACGTCACGAAGCTGATCAGGTTGCGCTGATGGGGCGTCAGCCGCGACGGGCACTTCTCGGTGGCCGCGTACAGATTGAGGCGGGCCGCCACCAGCGCGGGGTGCAACGATCCGGCCATGGTCATCTCGGTGGGCTCGCCCAGCGCTCGGGCCTGGCGGTCGTAGTGGGCTCTCAACTCGCCCTCAGCCTCGTCGTATGGAATCGTGGAGATCCACATTCGCAGCTCCTGTCGCCGTGACGATCGTGAGGAAGATGAACGGGTTCCGAGGCCTGGGCCTTTCGCTGTCTAACGAGGATCCCGTCGCCGACACGCTAGCCGTGGTGGCCGCCGCGGACCGCCTCGGCTTCGAGGAGGTGTCGCTGCCCGAGAGCCGGCTGTTCAACTCGGTGATGCCGGTGGCAGCCGCCGCGCTCCAGGCCACCCAGCGGGTCACCGTGCGCATCGGGGTGGCCAACCCGGTGTTCCGCAACCCGGTACTGCTGGCCCTCGAGGCGGCCACCCTGGCCGACATCGGGCCGGGCCGGCTGCGGTACGGGCTTGGCGCGGCGGAGTGGACGGTGAGGCGCTTCGGCATGGACCCGCCCGGGTGGCGACCCCTGACCAACACCGTCGAGGCGGTGCGGGCGGTGCGCTGCCTCACCGCCGGCGAGGAGCTGGACTTCGTTCCAACGACGTTCTCAGTGGCACCGGGCCTCCGCCTGGACCGGCCGCCGCCGGAGCCGGTGCCCGTGGACGTGGGCGCGGTCAGCCGGCGGATGATGGAGGTCTCGGGCGAGTTCGCAGACGGCGTCCAGCTCGGCGCCATAACCAGCGTGGGCTACACCCGGTGGGCCCGAGAACGGCTGGCCGCCGGGGCGCAGCGGGCCGGTCGCAACGTCGACGACCTGCTGCTGAGCGCCAACGTGCTGACCAGCGTCGGCCCGGACCGCAGCGAGGCCCGCAACGCGGTCAAGGAAGTGCTGGCCTACTACCTGGCCCGGGTCGAGGGCGTGGTGGTCGATGAGGCCGGTGCCGACCCCGATGCCGTGGCCGCGGTCCGGGCCGCGGTCGCTGAGGGCGGTGAACAGGCCGGAGCGGCGGTGGTCAGCGACAGCCTCGTGGACACCTTCGGCGTGGCCGGCACTCCCGACGACGTGATTGAGGGCCTGGAGCTGTTCGCCGACGCCGGTCTCGACCTGCCCCTGGCCTGGTACACGTTCGGACCCGACCGCGACGAGGGCGTCCGCCTGCTGGCCGAGCAGGTGCGCCCGGCCGTAGTCGGCTCGTGACGGTCCCCGGCTGCTTCGGGAGATGACGGCCCCGGCCCCGCCTCGGCTCGTGACGGTCCGCGGCAGCTACCGGACGTGACGGCCCCGGCCCCGTCTGCGAAGCTCTGGCCATGACACAAGGTCCTCTGGTGTCGACGCGGTGGCTGGCTGAGCACCTGGACGACCCGGGTGTGAGGATCGTGGACTGCCGCTGGTACCTGCGCCCGTTCGACATGCGCAACGGCGACGATGAGTACGCCAAGGCCCACATCCCGGGCGCGGTGCACGCCCGCTGGGACACCGACCTGGCCGATCCTGAGCGGCCCGACTTGTGGATGCTGGCCGGTCCGGAACGCTTCGCCGACGCCATGGCCTCTCGCGGCATCGGGGACGACACCTTCGTGGTGACCTACGACGACCAGCACGTGACGGTGGCGGCCCGGGCGTGGTGGGCGCTGAGGGTCTACGGACACACCCGCGTGGCCGTGCTTGACGGCGGCATCACCAAATGGCAGGCCGAAGGACGCCCCACCGACGACAAGGTGCCTAGCTACCCGCGGGCGCAGTTCACCCCCCGCTACGACCCGAGCCTCTACGCGACCCACCAGGACGTGCTCGCGGCCCTGGGCACCTCGACCCGCCTGGTGGACGGGCGCATGGCCGGAGCCCGCCAGCAGGACGGCGGGGCCATCCCCGGCAGCATCACCGCGCCCGGCATCGAGTTCACCGGCGCCGACGGCACCTGGGCGGAGCCCGAGGAGGCTCGCCGGCGCCTGGCCGCAGCCGGCGCGTGCGCCCCCGAGCCCACTATCGCCTACTGCCGCGGCGGGGTCGGCGCCTGCGGCACCGCCCTGGCCTACGCCATCGCCGGTCACGACGACGTCGCCGTGTACGACGGATCCTGGACCGAGTGGATCACCGATCCCGGCGCACCCCAGGCCCTGGACGCCGAGGGCCGAACTTCAATGGGTTAACCACCTCTGGTGTGGCTAACTCCTTGAAGTTCCCTCTCGCGCTCGTTCTGTGAGTCCGGTAAGGCAGAATGGGTCGGTGACGCCAGACTCGTCCTATCTCCGCGGTGTCTGGGGCGGCAGCGGCCCACGTCTCGCGGTGGTCAATCCGGCCGACGGATCGACGGCGGCCGAAGTCGCAACGGTCACGCCCACCGAGGTCGCCGAGACCCTCGACGCCGCCGCCGGCGCTCTCCAGTCCTGGCGCAACACCGACCCGTGGGCCCGCTCCCAGCATCTGCGGGATGCGGCCGCCTACATCCGCGACCATCTCGCCGACATCGCCGCGTCGGTGACCGCAGAGCAGGGCAAGCCGCTGGCCCAGGCCGAGGGCGAGGTCGCGGCCGCGGCCGACCAGTTCGACTGGTGCGCCGACGAGGCCCGCCGCATCTACGGACGGGTGATCCCGGCCCGGGGCGCGGGCCGGCGCCTGCTGGTGCAGCGCGAGCCGGTGGGAGTAGTGGGAGCCTTCGCTCCGTCGAACTTCCCGGCGTTGCTGCCGTCCCGCAAGATCGCCGCAGCCACCGCGGCCGGCTGCACCATCATCGTCAAGCCGGCCGAGGAGACGCCCACCGCGGCCCTGTGGCTGGCAAAGGCTGCCGAGGCCGCCGGCATCCCGGCCGGGGTCGTCAACGTGCTGGTGGGCGACCCGGCGATGATCTCCGAGATGATCCTCGCCGACCCCCGGGTGCGCAAGGTGACCCTCACCGGCTCGGTTCCGTTGGGCAGCCACATCATGGAGGAGGCGTCCAAGCAACTGAAGTCGGTGTCGCTGGAGCTGGGGGGCCACTCGCCGGTGATCGTGCTCGACGACGCCGACCCCGAGTGGGCCGGCGAGACCGCGGCGAGGGGCAAGTTCCGCAACGCCGGGCAGGTGTGCATCTCGCCCAGCCGGTTCCTGGTGCCTGCGGCCCTGCACGACCGGTTCGTGGCCAGCTTCGTGGCCGCCACCGAAGCGCTGGCCATGGGCCCCGGCGACGACCCGTCCTGCGACTTCGGCCCCTTGCAGAACGAGCGGCGCCTTCAGGCCATGGAGCAGCTGGTGGCCTCCGCGGTGAGCGACGGAGCAGTCGTCGAGTCCGGGGGCCGGAGGATCGAACGGGACGCCGGCTGGTGGTTCGAGCCCACCGTGCTCACCAACGTGGACCTCGACACCGAGATCATGGTGGCCGAGCCGTTCGGGCCGATCGCACCGATCCGCGCCTACGACGACCTCGACGACGCGGTGCGCATCGCCAACGACACCGACTTCGGGCTGGCCGGCTTCGTGCTGGGCGGGTCGCTGCAGCGGTGCCTCGACGTGGCCGACCGCCTCGAGGTGGGCATGGTCGGCATCAACGACTTCGCCATCGCGCTGGCCGAGGCACCCTTCGGCGGGATCAAGCACAGCGGCTTCGGCCGCGAGGGCGGCGCCGAGGGCGTAGCCGAGTTCACCGTCGTCAAGTACATCAACGTCGCACCGGCGTGAGAAGCTGAGCCGACAGACGGTTGATCATCTCGCAACAGCATTGACTATTTGGCACCACTTGCTAGAGTCCGGTCCAGCGCGGGGGAGGCCGCGCCTGGACCGATTCCAAGAGGGGAACACATGACCAGACTCACCAAGATTCGACGTAGCTACGCGCTCGCTCTCATCGCGATAGTCGCCCTCGTGGCTGCCGCGTGCAGCGGCACCAGCGAAGACCCAGGCGCCGGCCAAGTCGAAGTCGCCCACTACTACGGATCCGACCTCGGCCAGCAGGGGATCCTCGACGTCAACGCCACGTTCGAGGCCGGCGAGGCCGTCGTCAGCCCCATCGAGCACGAGGCGTTCAAGGACCAGATCCTCGTCGCCCTGGCCGGCGGCGAGCCGCCCGACGTGTTCTCCTACTGGGCCGGAGCCCGGACCCAGTCGGTGTTCGAGAACGGCCATCTCCAGCCGATCACCCAGGTCTTCGACAACGCCGACGTCTGGAACAACTTCCCGCAGGCCCTGGTCGACGCCGGGATCCACGGCGGCGAACCCCACCTGCTGCCGTTCGGGTTCCACTACGTGGCCTTCTTCTACAACCCCCATGTGATGGAGGCGGCCGGGGTCACCTCGATGCCCACCAACGCCCCAGAGTTCTTCGCAGCTGCCGAGCAGATAGCCGCTAGCGGGGTCAAGCCCATCGCCCTCGGCTCGATGAACCGCTGGCCGGCCCAGTTCTGGTTCGACTTCCTCATCCTGCGCACGGCCGGGCCCGACTACCGGGCCAAGCTGATGTCTGGCGAGGCGTCGTACACCGATCCGCAGGTCGTCCAGGCGATGGAACTCTGGAAGGGCTTGGTGGACTCGGGATTCTTCGTCGACGATGCCAACGCCTACACCTGGACCGACGCCGCCGACCAGGTCGCCAACGGTGAGGCGGCCATGACCCTCATGGGCACATGGATCACCGGCTACTGGAACGGCATCGGCCTCGAACCGGTCACCGACTACGACTTCTTCAACTTCCCGGTGCTGGATCCCGCGGTCGAGAACGCCGCCCTGGGACCGATCGACGGTTGGGCCCTGTCGGCCGACGCAGCCAACGCCGAGGGCGCCATGCTGCTGCTGGAGCACTACGCCGATCCCGGCAACCAGCTCACGTGGGCACTGGAGCAGGGGGCGCTGCCGCCGAACTCCAACGCCGACACCACGCAGCTCAACCCGGTCATGGCCAAGGCGCTGGTGGAAGTGGGCAAGGCCGACTCCTACTCGTTCAACTACGACCTGGCCACACCTCCGCCCGTGGCCGAGGTCGGTCTGGACATGTTCCAGGCCTTCATGGACGACCCGTCGGGCTACGCCGACCTCCTGTCGAGCGCCCAGTCCGACGCCCAGGCCGCTTTCGCGGGCTAGCGCGTCGAGCCGGAGGGGCGCCAGCCGCGACCCGCGGAATCCGGCCGCCCTCCTCGCCGGCTCGAACCGGTTCCACCGGCGGTGCCGGACCTCGTCCCCCACGGGTCCGGCACCGCCGGCTGCCCCGCAGTCCGCGGTCGGTCGATAGTTTCCCGCTAGGCATCGTCTAGGAGACGGCGGATGAGGCCGACAACCCGCTGGGCCATTCTCTTCATGGGACCGCCCATACTGCTGTTCACCGCCATCGTGGTGGTGCCCACGGCCATGGCCCTGCGGCTCAGCTTCACCGACGCCAACATCCTGGGGCAGACCAGCCAGTGGGTCGGCTTCGACAACTTCGTCGAGGCCTTCACCAACGAGCACGTTCGCAAGTCGATCCGCATCACGCTGGTGTGGACGCTGTTCGGCGCGCTGATCCCGCCCGCGCTGGGACTGGGGATCGCCATGATGCTGCAGGCCAACACCCGCTTCGCAGCCATCATGAAGTCGGCGCTGTTCGTGCCGATCTCCATCAGCCTGGTGGTGGTCGGCCAGGTCTGGATCTGGATCTACCAGCCCGGCGACGGACTGATCAACCAGATGCTGGGGCTGGTCGGGCTCGAGAGCCTCGAGGAGGCGTGGCTGGCCAACCGCTCGACCGCCCTGTGGGCGGTGTTCATCGCCTGGGCGTGGCAGCAGGCCGTGCTGGCCATGATCCTCTACCTGGCCGGTCTCACGTCCATCCCCGGCGAGCTGGTCGAGGCGGCCAGGGTCGACGGAGCCGGCCAATTCCAGGTGTTCCGCCGGGTGATCGTGCCGCTGCTGCGGCCGATCACGACGGTGGTGCTGTCGCTGATCGCCATCAACTCGCTGCGCAACTTCGACCTGGTGTTCGCCATGACCCAGGGCGGGCCGGTCCGCGAGACCGAGACGATGCCCATGCTGGTGTGGCGCATCCTGTTCCGCCAGCACGAGCAGGGGCTGGCCAGCGCGGTGTCGCTGATCCTGTTCGCCATGACCCTGGTCGTCGTCGGCGGTCTGACCTGGTGGGGCAGGCGAGGCAGCTATGTCGACTAGCACCGCCTCGCTGGCCGCCGGCAGAACCGAAGGGGCCGGCAGCGCCGGCAGCACCGTGCCCGAACACGGCGCGGGCCCCCGGGGCCGCACGCTGCGACGGCGCGCCGGGATGGTGCTGATCGCCGTGTTCGTGGCGTTGTACCTGGTGCCGGTGGCAGGCGTGCTGGCGACTTCGCTCAAGACCAACACCGAGATCGCCCAACGCGGCATCTGGGCACTGACCGGCAACCTCACCCTGGCCAACTACGTCGACGTGTGGAGCACGGCCAACACCGTCCGCTACCTGATCAACTCGTTCCAGGTGGCCATCCCGGCGGTGGCCGTCTCCATCGCGGGCGGCACGCTCATCGGGTACGCCCTGGCCAAGTTCAGGCCCCGAGGCGGCACCGCCATACAGCTGATCATCGTCTCGGGCCTGTTCGTCCCGCCCCAGGTGCTGCTGGTGCCCCTGTTCACCATGTTCAGGAGCCTCGACCTCCTCAACACCCTGTGGCCCATGATCCTGATCCACTCCGCGGTGGGGTTCTCGGTGTGCACGCTGGTGATGCGGAACTTCTTCGAGCAGATCCCCGACTCGCTGCGCTACGCGGCCCTCATCGACGGCGCCAACGAGGGCGAGGTCTTCTGGAGGGTCATGCTGCCGCTGGCCCGGCCCGCGCTGGCCGCCCTGGCCACTCTGCAGTTCACGTTCATCTGGAACGACTTCCTCTACCCGCTGGTGTTCACCAGCGCCCGGGACGACGTGGCCACCATCATGCTGGGGCTGCTCAACGTGAAGGGCCAGTTCACGGTGGCCTACGGAACCCAGGCCTCGCTGGCGGTCATCGCCAGCATCCCCACCGTCGTCATCTTCTTCGTCTTCCAGAAGCACTTCGTCCGGGGCCTGCTGTCCGGGGCCCTGAAGGAGTAGGCGTGCTGCGGGTCGGGATCATCGGTTGCGGGCGCATCTCCGACCTGCACGTTCTCGGGTACCGGGAGCGCGACGATGCGGCCGTCGTCGCGCTCTGCGACACCGAGCCGGAGAACGCGGCGTCCAAGCGGCGCCAGTGGGGGCTTCCTGACGCCACGATCTTCGAGGACTACCGCGAATTGTGCCAGTCGGGCCTGGTCGACCTGGTCGAGATAATCGTCCCGCACCACCTCCACTACGAGATCGCCGCGTTCGCCATCGGCTGCGACCTGCACGTGTCGCTGCAGAAGCCGATGTCGCTGAACCTCGACGACGCCGACCGCCTGCTGAGCGCGGCCGGCGAGACGTCGAGGGTGGTGCGCCTCTACGAGAACTTCCTGTTCTACCCGCCCGTCCTGAGGGCGCTGGAACTCATCGAGCAGGGCCTCATCGGCGAGCCCCTGTCGGTGCGGCTCAAGAGCAACGCCGGGTACAGCCCGAGTGCGTGGGACATACCCTTCTCGGCGCTGCTGTGGCGCCACAACCCCGACGAGTGCGGTGGCGGGCCGCTGGTATTCGACGACGGCCACCACAAGTTCTCGCTGGCCTGGATCGTGCTGGGGCAGCCGTCGGAGGTGCACGCCTGGATCGGATCCACCTACGTGCTGTCGTTCGAGCTGGACTCCCCGTCGCTGGTCTCGATGCGCTACCAGTCCGGCGCGATCGCCAACCTGGAGGTCGTGTACTCCCAGGAGCTGCTCATCGAGGGCACCGAGCACTACGCGCAGGACGACCGGATGGAGATCACCGGCACCAAGGGAGTGATCTGGGTCAACCGGGGCCACGGGCAGATCGGCGAGGTTCCACCGGTCGTCAGCTATACCGAGGGGCGCGTGGAGACATACCCGTGCCCGACGGGCTGGGAGCATTCCTTCATCGGCGCCACCCGCAACCTGCTCGACACCATCGCCGCGGGCCGCGAGCCGATACTCACCCTGGCCGAGGGCCGCGACGTGCTGGCGGCCGCTCTCGCCGCGCAGCGATCGGCAGCCGAAGGCGCCGTCGTAGGCGTGCAGGACCCGGTCGGCCGGTCACCCGGGGCCGTGAGGTCCGAGCTGGCGGCATGGGCCCATCCGGGCGACAACACTGCGCCGGGAGGCGTTTAGATGGCCGCTGGCGAGCCTCGCGTGGGAGGCGCCCTCATGACCGGCCTCGATGTGCTCGAGGCGCTCGGCTCGGCTCCGGGCCCGATCGGGCTCAGCGAGCTGGCCCGGGTGCTCGACGCCGACAACGGCCATGTGCACCGGCTCCTGGCCGTGCTCACCAAGCGGGGCTACGTGCATCGTGACGAGTCCAACAAGACCTACATCCTCGGTGCCGGAGTGGTGCAGCTGGCCGGCTCGCTGCTGCGCAACATGGACCTGGTCAACGAGGCCCGGCCGCTGATGCGGGAGCTGATGAACGTCACCGGGGAGTCCGTCCACCTCGCCCACCGCACGGTCGGCGGCGGCGTGTACCTGGCTCGCGAGCGCCTGGCCCGCCGGGTCACGGTGGAGACCGAGATCGGGTCCCCGGTCGTCGTCCACGCCACCTCCACCGGCAAGGCCCTCTACTGCCGCGACCCGGTCGAGATACTCGGGGAGGTCGTCGACTGGGAGGCGCTGGAACGGTTCACCGAGCACACCATCACCGACCGGCAGGCACTGCTGGACGACTTGGCCGCGACCGCGGAGCGAGGCTTCGCGCTCGACAACGAGGAGCTGAGCATCGGTGTCCGGTGCGTGGCGTCGCCGGTGGTGGACATCGGCGGGAACATCCGCGCCTCAATCGGAATCTCGGGCCCGGCGACGCGCCTCGACGCCGAGACGATAGGAAAGTGCGCTGTGGTGGTGTGCTCGGCAGCCAAGACCCTTTCGGAGATCCTGGGAGGGCAGTGGGACTTCCCGCTGCCCTCGTCGGACCCTGTCGTACTCGAATGAGCGCCCCTGGCCCGGCTGCGCCCTCCAACGGTGCGTCCCACACAGCCGCGGTGAGAGAACGAAACCTGGAGCGCCTGACGGAGCGCGATCATGACGTGCTCATCGTCGGCGGGGGCATCAATGGCGCCATCTCGGCGCTGGCCCTGGCCAACCACGGGCTGAGCGTCGCGCTGATCGACTCCGAGGACTTCGCCTCGGGTGTGAGCCAGGAGTCGTCCAACCTGATCTGGGGCGGCTTCAAGTACTTGCAGACCTACGACGTGGCGCTGGTCGCGGGGTTGTGCCGCTCCCGGAACCTGCTGGCCCGCTCGTACGCCAGCCGCGTCCAGGAGGTCCGGTTCCTGGCCGCGCTGGGGTCCACGTCGCCGTACTCGCCGGCCTACGCGGCACTGGGAGCGCACGCCTACTGGGCCCTGGGGCGGTTCGCCACCGGCCGTCCCCGGCTCCTGTCGTCCCGCTCGCTGGCGACGGCCGAGCCCACCATCGATTCGGGTGACGTCCAGGGCGCCGTCGAGTACTCCGACTACCTGCTCGCCGACAACGACGCTCGTTTCGTCCTCCAGCTCCTGCTCGACGCGGTCGACAGCGGAGCGGTGGCGGTGTCCAGAATCCGGCTCGACGGCGCAGAGCGGGCCGGTGACGGCTGGCGGGCCGAGCTGATCGACCGGCTGACCGGCGACCGGCACACCGTGAAGGCCGCGGTGCTGGTCAATGCGGCCGGCCCGCGAGCCACCGAACTGGCCGCGCTCACCGGCACCGCGCTCCGCCAAGCCCTCTGCTACTCGAAGGGGGCTCACATCGTCGTGCCCCAGGTGACCGAGTCGGGGCGGGTGCTGGCGTTCTTCGACGACGACCAGCGGCTGTTCTACGTCATCCCGATGGGCCACCGGTCCCTCATCGGCACGACCGACACCCGGGTCGAGGAGGCGGAGGCGTCGATAACCCACGACGACCGCGACTTCCTGCTCGAACAGGCCAACGCCCGGCTCCGGCTGCCCCAGCCGCTCCTCGACGACGACGTGATCGCCTACCGCTGCGGCGTCCGAGCCCTGGTGGTCGACGAGAGCGAGGACACCGACCGCGACTGGTCCGAGCTGTCGCGCCGCCACGCCGTGGAGGCGGACCAGCAGCGGGCGACCATCTCCATCCTCGGGGGCAAGCTGAGCGACTGCCTCAACGTGGGGCAGGAGGTGGTGACCGCGGCCCGCAAGTGTGGACTGGCACCCGAGGTCCCGGAACGTGCGTGGTACGGCGAACCGCCCGCCGGCGTGCGGGAACGCTTCCATCGCAGCGCTGTCCGGGCGGGCATCGACGAGCCCGCGGCGGCGAGGCTGTGGCGCCGGCACGGCCGCCGGGCCCTCGAGATCACCGACCTGGTGGAGGAGACGCCCGAACTGGGCGAGTCCCTCAGCGACCTCGTCGAGTGCTCGGCCGCGGAGGTCATGGTCATGGCCCGCCACGAGCACATCCTGTCGATGGACGACTTCCTGAGGCGCCGTACCATGCTCGCCATGCTCGAGACGGCCGAGACGCTGAGCCGCGATCCGGGCGTGGAGCGCGCCGAGACTCTCCTGTTCGGTCCAACACAATGAGTGTCGTACTGGCCATCGACGCCGGCACCACCAGCGTCCGCACCATCGCCTTCGACGACTCCGGGCGGATGGTGGCATCGGCCCAGCGCGAGTTCCCCCAGTACTTCCCGATGCCGGGCCGCGTCGAGCACGACGCGGCCGAGATCTGGGCCGCGGTGCAGTCGACGCTCGGCGAGGTGGTCGGCGGCCTGGATGAGGCGCCGGCTGCCATCGGCGTCACCAACCAGCGCGAGACGGTGGTGGCCTGGAGCCGGGCGCGCTCCGAGCCGGTCCATAGGGCCATCGTGTGGCAGGACCGCCGCACCGCGTCGCGCTGCACGCAACTGGAACAGGACGGCGCGCTGCCGCTGGTGCGCGAGCGCACCGGGCTGGTGCTCGACCCGTACTTCTCGGCCTCGAAGCTCGAGTGGATGCTCACCGAGGGCGGGGTGGCAACCGGCCCCGACCTTGCGTTGGGAACGGTCGACAGCTGGATCGTGTGGAACCTGACCGGCGGCCAGGTCCACGCCACCGACGCCACCAACGCCAGCCGCACCATGCTGTTCGACATCGGGGCGCTGCGATGGGACTTGGAGCTGTGCTCGCTGTTCAGGGTCCCGGTCGAGACGCTGCCGCAGGTGCGGCCCTCCAGCGGAACGTTCGGGGTCACGGGCCCGGACGCCGCCTGCGGTCCGGGCATCCCGATCTCCGGCATCGCCGGCGACCAGCACGCCGCCCTCTTCGGCCAGACCGCCTTCGCTCCGGGCGACGCCAAGAACACCTACGGCACTGGCTCGTTCGTGCTGATGAACGTGGGGGCCGAGCTGCCGGCGCCCGCCGAAGGCCTGCTCACAACGATCGCCTGGCTGCTGGACACGCCGCAGGGGCAAACCCTGGCGTATGCGCTGGAGGGAGCCATATTCGCCACCGGAGCAGCCATCCAGTGGCTCCGGGACGGCCTGGGGATCATCGCGGAGGCCGCCGAGATCGAGGGACTCGCCCAGCAGTGCGACTCGACGGGCGGGGTGTACCTGGTCCCGGCCTTCGCCGGTCTCGGCAGCCCGCACTGGGATCCCTACGCCCGCGGCGCCGTCATCGGCCTCACCCGGGGCACCGGGCGGCCGGAGATCGCCCGAGCCGCGGTGGAGGCCATGGCCTACCAGACCCGCGACGTCGTCGAGGCGATGGCGGCCGCCACCGGCACGCCGGTTCGCAACCTGCGTGTCGACGGGGGCGCATCGGTGATGGACTCCATGCTGCAGCTCCAGGCCGACCAGCTCGGAGTGGCCGTCCAGCGACCCAAGCTCCAGGAGGCGACCGCCCTCGGCGCGGCCTACCTGGCCGGACTGGCCGCCGATGTCTGGCCGTCGCTGGAAACCGTCTCCGGCCACTGGGAACTCGACTTCGAGGCGGTGCCCGGCGGGGAGAGGGGCGCCGCCGACGCCGCCTATGCCGATTGGAGACGCGCTGTGGACCGCAGCAAGGGTTGGGCGAGCGGATGAGCCGGGTGGTCGCGGTGACCGGCGCGGCCGGCGCCATCGGCTCAGCGGTGTGCAGGCGCCTCAACGAGGGCGGCGACGCGGTCGTCAGCCTCGACGCCGCTGACGCCGCCGTCGCCGGCGCAGTCGAGACCATCGCCTGCGACATATCCGACGACGAGTCGGTGGCCGCGGCCTTCGACGCGATCCGCGACCGGCACGGCCACCCGACCGTCCTGGTCAACAGCGCCGGCATCACCGGCGCCGGGGGCGTGGAGGACGAGAGCCCCGAGGACTGGCGCCGCATCCTCGACGTGAACCTCACCGGCGCCTACCTGTGCACCCGCCAGGTGATCGCGGGCATGCGGGCGGCCGGCGAGGGCAGGATCGTGAACATCGCGTCGGTCAACGGCCGCTTCGGCGGATCGCCCCTGTCGGGACCGGCCTACGCGGCCAGCAAGGGCGGGCTGATCACCCTCACCCGCTTCCTGGCCCTGCACCACGCCGCCGACAACATCACCGTCAACGCGGTGGCCCCCGGACCCCATGACACGCCCATGTGGCAGGCGCTCGACCCTGCATGGCGAGAGCGGATACTGGCCACCGTGCCCGGCGACGCGCCGGGAGACCCCGACGACCTGGCCGCGATGGTGGCGTTCCTGTGCGGACCGCACGCCGGCTACATCACCGGCGCCACCATCGACGTCAACGGCGGTCAGTGGATGGGTTAGCCGACCCGTGGACGGCCTAGCCGGTGGGATAGGTTCGCGGGCCGTGTCAAACAGCCGTCCGACCATCAAGGACATCGCAAGGGTGACCGGAGTCTCGGTGGCCACGGTCAGCCGCGCCTTGCGCAATCTTCCCTACGTGGCGTCCGCAACACGCTCCAGGGTGTTGGATGCCGCGGCCGAACTCCAGTACGAGGCCCACCCCCAGGCCGCCCGCCTAGCGTCCGGACGGACCTGGACCATCGGGCTGGCTGCGCCCCAGTTCGGGGCCTGGTTCCCGTCCCGGGCGTTGGGCGGCATCAACTCGGTGTTCGCCAAGGCGGGCTATGACCTTCTCATCTCGATGATGGCAACTCCTGAGGACCGTCGGCGGTTCCTTCATGAAGCTCGCTCCTTCTGCAGACGGGTCGACGGGGTAGTCCTGATCGACACGTTCGTCAGCGCCGAGGGGAACTCGGCCGGCGACTTCTTCGACCGGCCCGTCGTCGCGGTGAACGAGCGGCTCGAGGGCGCCGCCTCGATCATCATCGACAACCGGCTCGCAGCCAGACGGGCCGTAGAGCACCTCATCGAACTGGGGCATGAGCGCATCGGCCTAGTCGTGGGCCCCCAGCTGGAGGACCTTCCGACGCCGGTACCCGCACAGCGCTTACTCGGCTACGAGGACGCGTTGCGAGCAGCCGGGCTGCCCTGCAAGCCCGAACTGGCGGTGAGCGGCGAATGGACGGCCGCAGGCGGCGCCGTCGCCGCGTCCCAGCTGCTCGAATGCGCCGAACCGCCGACCGCGGTGTTCTGCATGTCCGACCAGATGGCGTTCGGCGTGCTGTGGGCTGCCGCGAGGCGCGGCCTGAACATACCCGGCGATCTCTCTGTGATCGGCTTCGACGACCACGATCTCTCCGAAGCGATGGGCCTTACCACCATGCGGCAGGCAGTGGACGAGATGGGCGTCCGGGCCGCGGAGACGGTGATGACGCTGATCGACGGCGAGCCCGTCAGCGACATCACCTGGGATGTGCCTCTCATAGTGCGGGAGACCACTTCGTCGGTGGGTTGATTCCGTGAGGTGGCCGCGCTACCTTCCAAATCTGTAAACGTTTGCATCCCTGGGAGGGAAGAAATGAAGACACATTCGCGCCTATGGCTCATCCTCGGCGCGCTGCTCAGCCTCGCCCTCGTGGCGTCGGCCTGCGGCGACGACGAGCCAGCGGACACCAGCGCCGCCGACGCTGCGGCTGCTGACGCGCAGGCCGAAGCCGCGGCTGCTGAGGCCGAGGCAGAGGCCGCGGCCGCTGAAGCCGCCGCCGCGGCTGCTGAAGCAGAGGCTGCTGAGGCCGCGGCTGCTGACGCGCAGGCCGAGGCCGACGCGGCTGCCGCCAGAGCAGCCGAAGCCGAAGCGGCGCTCGAAGCTGCTATGGCTGAGGCTGAGGGGGCGATCGACCCCGACGTCGTCGCTGAGCTCGAGGCCGAGCTGGAATCGGCTGCCTCCGAAGCTGCCGAGGCTCAGGCCGAGGCTGAAGCGGCTGCTGCCGCCGCTGCCGAGGCCGAGGCGGCGATGCAGGAGATGGAGATGAGCCTGGCCGGCAGCGTCGTCACCATTCTCGGTCCCGAGACCGGGTCGGAGGCCGAGGGCTTCCTGGCCGGTTTCGAGCCGCTGCGTGAGCGCACCGGGATCGTCGTCCGCTACTCGGGCACCCGCGACGCCACCACCGAGCTGAACCTGGCGGTGGAGGCCGGCGACCCGCCCGACATCGTCATAATCCCCCAGCCCGGCCGGATCCTCCAGTTCGGCGAGTCCGGCGACGCGGTCGCCATTCCCGACTCGATCATGGCCAACATCGGCGGCTCCTACGACCAGTTCTGGTTCGACCTGGCCACCACAGGTGGCAACGTCTACGGCGTGCCCAACAAGGGCGACGTGAAGAGCCTGGTGTGGTACAGCCCGCAGGGCTTCGCCGACAACGGCTACGAGATCCCCCAGTCCTGGGCAGAGCTCGAGGCGCTCATGGAGACGATGAAGGGCAACGGCCAGACCCCGTGGTGCGTCGGCATCGAGTCCGGCGCAGCCACCGGCTGGGCCTTCACCGACTGGATGGAGGACATGATGCTCCGCCTCCACGGGCCCGCGGTCTACGACCAGTGGGTCAGCCACGAGATCCCCTTCAACGACCCCAGGGTCGTCGAGGTGGCCGAGTTCGTCGGCAGCATCTGGTTCGGGGAGGGCAACGTGAGCGGCGGCCGCGACCTGATCTCCCAGCGCAGCTTCCGCGAGATGGCGGCGGCCCACCTCAACGGCGAGTGCATGATGCACCGGCAGGCCAACTTCGCGGGCGCCCACTACCTCGAGGCCGGCGCGTCGTCGCTCGGTCCCGACGGTGACGTGAACGTGTTCTACCTGCCGACCATCAGCGACGAGTTCGGCACCGTGGTGCTCGGAGCGGGAACCCATGCGGTGGCCTTCACCGACAAGCCCGAGACCCTGGCGGTGCTGGAGTACATCGGCACGGCCGAGTACGCCAATGCCCGCATCGCGTCGGACAAGGGCGGCTTCCTGTCGCCAAACCGCGACCACGACACGTCGCTGTACAGCTCCTCGTTCGACCGGGCCCTCGCTGAGATCCTGGTCAGCGCGAACCCGTTCCGCTTCGACGCCTCGGACCTGATGCCGGGCGAGGTCGGAGCGGGCGAGTTCTGGCGGTCGGGCACCGACTACGTGTCGGGCTCCAAGACCGCTCAGGAGTTCGCCGACGACACTGAGGACGCCTGGCCGTCCTGACAGCCGTTTAGGGAGGGGGGCGCACATGGCGCCCCCCTTCCGTTTCGGCAAACATAGATCACCGGTACCGGCAGCCCAGGGGGGTCCGTGGCCCAGTTGGTAACCATGCTCGTGAGCATCGCCGGGGCGCTCGTGGTGTCCGCGGTGGTGTTCATCGGCGCGAACCGCGCCGTGGACAGTGTCCGGACCCGCTGGCCCGCCTTCACAGCCTCGCTGGGCGTGCTCGCAGGCCTGCTCGCGGGAGCGGTGGTACAGCACAACGGCTGGCTGCCCCGCGGCCCGGCCGTGGGAGGGCCCCTCAAGGAGGGTTGGCTGCTCATCGCTGCAGGCGGGATCGCAGGAGCGGTCCTCGGGGCCGTAGTCGGCAGGCTGGCCCAGCCGGCCCTGACGCGGCGCTCGCACTTCCAGGAGCGCCTCAGACCCTGGGTGTTCGTCGGTCCGGCGCTGATCTTCGTGGCCGGCGGGCTCGTCCTCCCCGGCCTGCGCACACTGTTCCTGTCGTTCAAGAACGGAACCCGGGGCCGCGAGCCCGGCTTCACGTTCGAGCACTACACCGACATCTTCACGAACCGGACCTTCTTCACCTTCGAGGGGTGGACGTCCATCTTCACCGGCCGGCTCTTCATAGTCGGGCTGGCGGCCGCGGTCGTCGCCGCGGCGGCCGCGTGGGCGAGCTCGTCACTCATCGTCGGCGGGCCGGCGCGGGTGGCCGCGGCCACCAGGCTGATGCGGGCACTCAAGGTGGTGGCGGTCCTGCTGGTGGTCGCCGTAGCGGTGGCGTTCATCGAGTCGCTGGTGCGCGAGCCCAACCGCTCCGAGATCATGGACGTGCTCACCGTGGTGGTGTCGAGCCGGGTGACGCTGTGGATCGCGGTGGTCGCCGCCGCGCTGATCCTGACCGCCTGGCTCGCGGCGCGGGCCCGCGGCCGCGAGGCGGAACTCGACTGGGGGGCGCCGGCTGCGTCCTCGCTGGTGGTCGCGGCCGCCATCCTGATCACCTTCGGTGCGCTGTCGACCCTCCGTGGCGTGGTCTGGAACAACATCTGGTGGGTGGTGACCGTGGCCGGGCTGTCCACCGTGCTCGGCCTGCTGCTGGCCGTGCTGGCCGAGCGGGCCCGGGGAGAGCGGATCGGCAAGACCCTGATCTTCATGCCCATGGCCATCTCGATGGTGGGGGCGGCCGTCATCTGGGACTTCATGTACGAGGTGCAGCCCATGGGCAACCAGACCGGGTTGTTCAACGCGGTCCTCCAGGGGCTCGGCTTCACCCCCCGCGGCTTCTTCATCAACGCCACGATGATCCCCTGGAACAACTTCTGGATCATGTTCATCATGGTGTGGATCCAGACCGGCTTCGCCATGGTCGTGCTGGCCGCGGCCATCCGGGCCGTCCCCGAGGAGCTGACGGAGGCGGCCGAGGTCGACGGGGCGAGCCGGGCACAGGTCTTCTGGCGGGTGGTGATGCCCCAGATCAGGCCCACCATCATCGTGGTGGTCACCACCCTCATAGTGATCGTCACCAAGGTCTTCGACCTGGTCAAGGCCACCACCAACGGCGCCAACCGCACCAACGTGCTGGCCAACGAGATGTTCGACCAGCTCCGCGACCGCAACTTCACCTCCAGCAGCGCCTTCGCGGTGGTGCTGTTCGCCCTGGTGCTCCCCGTGATGATCTACAACATCCGGCGACTCCAGCGGGAGCTGGCATGACCTCGCCACAGACCGCCTTGCTCGGAGGGCTCCCATGACCTCGCCGCAGACCGCCTTGATGCCCACCGGGCTCCGGCTGCGGCGCCTGGCCGCGGAGGCGCCCACCTGGGTGATGTGGCTGATCGTGGTCGTGTGGACGGTGCCGACCATCGGGCTGTTCGTCTCGTCGTTCCGCAAGGTGCGCGACATCGACTCGTCGGGATGGTGGACCGCTTGGAACGATCTCGACAACCTGACGTTCCAGAACTACCGGGACATCTTCCGCGAGTCCGCGGCCCAGCCTTCGATGTGGGAGTTCGCCTTCAACTCGGTGGCCATCGTCGTGCCGGCCACGATCATCCCGATTGCGGTGGCGGCCTTCGCGGCCTACGGGTTCGCCTGGATGGACTTCCGGGGCCGCAACTGGCTCTTCATCGGGCTGGTGTCGATGATCGCCCTGCCCAACCAGATGGCGTTCGTTCCCCTTCTCCAGCTCTTCAACGGCGGCGCCCGGTTCACCATCCCCGGCGTCGACTGGACACTGGCGCTGCTGCCCGACGTGGGCATCGCCAACACTGCGGCCGCAGTCTGGCTCACCCACACCGCGTTCGGTCTGCCGCTGGCCGTGCTGCTGCTGCACAACTTCGTCAGCCAGCTGCCCCGCGACATATTCGAGGCGGCCCGCATCGACGGCGCCAGCCACTTCACCATCTTCTGCCGGCTGGTCGTTCCGCTGGCCCGCCCGGCGCTGGCTGCGTTCGCGGTGTTCCAGTTCCTGTGGACCTGGAACGACTACCTGATCGCCTCGGTGTTCCTCAACGAGAACGAGCCCATGACCATCGCGCTGGTGAACCTGGTGGGGGAGCGCGGCCAGAACTTCCAGCTCCGCTTCGCCTCCGCGTTCGTGATCATGGTGGTGCCGCTGATCGTGTTCTTCAGCCTCCAGCGGCACTTCGTGCGGGGCCTGCTGGCCGGCTCCGTCAAGGGATGATCAGAGGCCGAGCCTGCGAGGCCGTGGCCCGAGCGGCCCGTGAGCGCAGCGAACAAGAGCGGGGGACCTCACAGCACGTCGGCTATCCGCACCGGCGCTCCTGTGGTGATCGACCGGCTCCCGGCGACGCCCATGGCCACCGACAGCAGCCCCGCCGACAGGCTGGCCTGCGACGACGCCCGCCGGCCCTCCGCATCGAGCGAGTTGATCGCCTCGATGAAGCGCTGATGCTCGACGTAGCTGGAGCCGTGATGGAGGCCCTCGTAGACGGCCGTGCTGGGCGCGGTGACGGTCCGCACGTTGCCAATCCCATGGGTCCCCTTGATCCCGATTCTCACGACGTCGGAGGGGACGCAGGCCTCGATCTTGCCCCCGTCGCCCATCACCGCGAACTCCTGCTGGTCGTGGGTGGCCTCGGCGAACATGCACAGGTCGAGCAGGGCGCGGGCACCGTCGTCGTAGTCGACGACCACATATGCGCTGTCGATGATGTCGGGAGTGCTCCCGTTGTAGCGCTCGTCGAGGTGGTTGACCATCTGGCTGCCCGAGGCGTAGACCCGCTCGGGCCGGCCCGCCATGACCTGGTTCATGAGGTCGAAGAAGTGGCAGCACTTCTCCACCAGCGTGCCGCCGGTGTTGGCCGAGAAGCGGTTCCAGTCCCCGACCTTCACCAGGAAGGGATTGCGGTGCTCGCGCAGCGAAGCCATGTGCACCCGGCCCGCGGTGCCGGCTCGCACCTCGTCGATGAGGCGCGCAAACGGCGCCATGTAGCGGTACTCCAGACCGACCCAGACCAGCCCCCCGTGATCGGCGGCCGCCTCGAGAACCCTCTGGCAAGCGGCCACGGTGGTGCACAGGGGCTTCTCCACCAGCACGTGCAGACCGGTGCCCACGACATCGTCGAGCACGGCCGCGTGGGTCATGTTGGGCGTGGCGATCACCAGCGCGTCGCAGAGGCCGGCATCCAGCAGGCCGCGGTGGTCGCTGAACCCCGCCGCCGACGGCACGAGTGCAGACGCCGCGGCGAGCGAGGCCGGATGGGGGTCGGCCAACGCTGTCACCCGGGCTCCGGGCAGGTGCGAGAGGTTGGCGACGTGCTCGCGGCCCATCATGCCGGTGCCGATCACGCCGTAGCGCAGCTCAGACGCGCTCATCCGTCCTGTTCTTCCCGGTCGTGGCGTGGCCCGGAACTATCAGTGTGACTCTCACAGATGGAGTGATCGATTGGCATCAAGACTCATAGAACCTAATCGTCGCCCGCTCGGTCGGGAATTCCAAGTGGGCCCGCTCGGCGTCGGCTGCTGGCGGCTGCTGGCCCGGCCCGACGACGAGTTGAGGGCGGTGGTCGAGACCGGGCTCGACCTGGGCATGAACCTGATCGACACGGCCGACATATACGGGCTCGGCTGGGGCGGCAAGGCCTTCGGCGAGGCCGAGGAGAACCTGGGGCGAATCATCGCCGGAGCCCCACACCTGCGCGACCGGATGGTGCTGGCCACCAAGGGCGGCATCATCCCCGGAGTCCCGTACAACTCGGGCCGCGACGCGATCACCGCGGCCTGCGATGCGTCGCTGCGCCGCCTGGGCACCGATGTCATCGACCTGTACCAGATCCACCGCCCCGACATGCTCACACACCCCGCGGAACTGGCCGAATCGCTCAACAACCTGCGGGTCGCAGGCAAGATCCGCGAGGTGGGCGTGTCGAACTTCACCCCGAGCCAGCACGAGGCCCTGGCCGCCCACCTGCCGTTCCCGCTGGCCAGCTCCCAGCCCGAGTACTCCGCGGCGCACCTGGCGCCCCTGCGCGACGGCACGTTCGACCTGTGCATGCGTGACGGGGTGCTGCCGCTGGCCTGGAGCCCGCTGGGCGGAGGCCGGCTGGCCGACGGTTCCGACGTGCGGGATGAGTTGCTGGCCGTGCTCGACCGCCTCGCCGAACGCGAGGGCGTGGACCGGGCCACGCTGGCGGTGGCGTTCGTGCTGGCCCATCCGTCCAGGCCGGTGGCCCTGCTGGGCACCCAGCGCCCCGACCGGCTCGCCCAGCTGGCCGCCGCCACCGGCGTGCACCTCGACCGCAGCGACGTGTACGACGTGATCGAGGCCTCCGAAGGCGCCCGGCTGCCATGAGCGGAGGGACGAACGGAGCCGAGCCGGCGGAGGTCGCCTGGTTCGGCGCGCTGTGCGACGACGACTACCGGTACCTGGGCGTGTCGGACCCGGACCTGGCCAGCAGCTGGGAGCACTGTCGCGACATCACCCTCGCGGCGGAGCGCAACGGCTTCGACAACATCCTGCTGCCGTCGGGCTACACGCTGGGGATCGACGCCACCGCCTTCGCGGCCGGGATCGCGCCCCTCACCGAGCGCATGCGGCTGTTGCTGGCGGTGCGGATGGGGGAACTGTGGCTGCCGCAGCTGGCCCGCCAGATCGCCACCATCGACCGGATGCTCGGAGGGCGGCTCACCGTGAACATCATCTCCAGCGACATGCCCGGCGAATCTCTGGAGTCGGCCCCGAGATACCGCCGCACGCTGGAATGGATGCACGTGCTCCGCACGCTGCTCGACGGCCGGCCGGTGGACTTCCACGGCGAGTTCGTCGACCTGACCCTCGATCCGCCCAGAGCCACCACCGTGTCGGGCCGCTGCCCGCTGTTCTACTTCGGCGGGTTCTCCGAGGCGGCCAAGGAGACTGCGGCGGAGGGGTGCGACGTCTTCCTCACATGGCCGGACACCGTGGCGGGCGTCGCCGGCACGGTCGCCGACATGAAGTCCAGGGCCGCCCGCCACGGCCGGACGCTTCGCTTCGGGCTGCGCAGCCATGTGATCGTGCGGGAGACATCGGAGACTGCCCGGACCGCGGCCGCAGCGCTCGTCAGCCGTCTCGACGACTCTGTCGGCGCGGCCATCAGGGGCCGGTCGCTCGACGCGGCCTCGGTAGGGGTGCGCAGGCAGGCCGAGCTGCGGGACCTCAGCGACGGCGACGGCTACGTCGAAGCCAATCTGTGGACCGGCATCGGCCGGGCCCGCTCCGGCGCGGGCGCAGCCATCGTCGGCGATCCCGACGAGGTGGTGGCCAAGCTGGAGCAGTACCGCGGCGCCGGGATCGACGCGTTCATCCTGTCCGGGTACCCCCATCTGGACGAGTGCGACCGGGTCGGCCGCCACGTCCTGCCCCGCCTCGACCACGGCCATCTCGCCCGGCTCGACCCAACCTGAGGGATTTGGCAAGCGTGGGGTGGAGGTCTGTAGAGTGCCCCGTCTGTAAACGTTTGCGGAGGTATTGCGGGTGACAAGCAGCGCTCTGGAACAGGCGCCCCTTGGACGTGACCTGGCCGAGCCCTGGTGGCACGGGGCGGTCGGCTACGAGATCTACGTGCGCTCCTTCGCGGACTCCAACGGCGACGGGGTGGGCGACCTCGCCGGCATCACCGGCCGGTTGGACTATCTGAGCTGGCTGGGAGTCGACGCCGTCTGGCTCACCCCCTTCTACCCGTCGCCGGGCCACGACCACGGCTACGACGTCAGCGACTACTGCGCGGTGTCGCCCCGCCACGGCACGCTCGACGACTTCGACGTTCTCGTGGACGAGGCCCACCGGCGGGGTCTGCGGGTGATGGTCGACATCGTGCCCAACCACACCTCGATCGAGCACGAGTGGTTCGCCCGGGCCCGGCGCTACCCGGACGGACCCGACCGGGACCGCTACCTCTGGGCCTCCCCGGCATCCGGTGGAGGTCCCCCCAACAATTGGCGCAGCCACTTCGGAGGCCCGGCCTGGACCCTCGACGAGGCGTCAGGCCAGTACTGGTGCCATCTCTTCCTTCCCGAGCAGCCCGACCTCAACTGGCGCAACCCCGCCGTCCGGGACGACTTCGACTCGATCCTGGAGTGGTGGATGGACCGCGGCGTCGACGGCTTTCGCGTCGATGTGGCCCACGGCCTCGTCAAGGACGACCAGCTGCGCGACAACCCCCAGATCGCGCCGATCACCGAGGGCATGGACCCTTTCGATGCCTTCTATGCCTTCGAGCACCGCCACGACCTGGACCAGTCCGAGAACGTCGAGATCTTCCGTCGCTGGAACCAGGTCTGCGCACCGCGCCACGCGATGCTCCTCGGCGAGGTAAACGCCCCGTGGCCGGACCGCCAGTCCCGCTATGTCGAACCGGGCGCGCTCGACCAAGCCTTCTTCCTGCAGGCCGCGTTCCTCGGCTGGGCACCGGAGACTCTGCTACAGATGGTGCGGGCCATGCACGACGCCGCGCCGCAGGGGATCTCCTGGGTGCTGAGCAACCATGACCGGACCCGGCCGGTCACCCGCTTCGGCGGCGGCCAGACCGGCGTCCGGCGATCCCTGGCCGTCTCGACACTGTTCATGGCCCTCGGGGGCACCCCCTTCCTGTTCCAGGGAGAGGAACTCGCCCTGCCCGACGGGGTGCTGCGCGCCGGCTTCCACGATCCGGTGTCGGTCAGGAACGCAGGCGCCACCAGTGGTCGGGACGGGTGCCGCACTCCCATGCCGTGGGACAGCAGCCCTTTCAACGGCTTCTCCACCGGCGATCCGTGGATCGATGCCGAGCATCGCCCGCAGGAACAGACCGTGGCCGGCCAGCAGGCCGATCCTGATGCACCCCTGCACCGCTTCCGCAGCCTGCTGGCCCTGCGCCGGCAGCATCCCGACATGTGGCGGGCCCCGCTCGAATGGATCGAGACCGCAGATCCTGAGGTCGCCGCCCTGCGGCGAGGCACGATCGCGGTGGTCGCCAACCTGTCCGGCCACCGGGCGAGCGTCAGCCTGGGATCCCCCGGATGGGAGCCCGTCTTCGCCACCGAGGAAGGCAGCCGCCTGAACCGCCCAGCCCACGACGCGGTGTCCGTCCCCGCCGAGACCACCGTCGTGCTGGCTAGTAACCATCGTCAGCCATAGGATCACTAGGTCTTGGCGGAGCGGCGGACCACGATAAGCGACATTGCGGAGGCGGCAGGGGTCTCGGTCGCCACCGTCAGCCGCGCCCTGCGCAACTTCTCCAACGTCGCTCCGGAGACTCGCCAGAGGGTGGTCGAGATAGCAGCCGAGTTCGACTACGAGCTCCATCCCCAGGCTTCGCGTCTGGCCTCCGGCCGGACCTCGACGGTCGGCGTGGCCGCACCTCTGCTTGGGACTTGGTTTCCCTCGCGGGCCCTGGGTGGCATCAACTCGGTGTTGTCTGCGGCTGGCTACGACCTGCTCATCTCAATGATGAGCACCCCGGAGGACCGCAAACGGTTCCTGCGGGAAGCTCGATCCTTCTGCCGCCGAGTCGACGGGATGGTGCTCATCGACACCTTCGCCAGCGTGGAGGGAGATACTGCTGACACGTTCTTCACTCGCCCGGTGGTCGCCGTCGGCGAGCGCCTCGAGGGCGCGGGTTCGATCATGGTCGACAACCGGCTCGCGGCTCGCCGGGCTGTTGATCATCTGATCGAACTGGGCCACGAGCGGATCGGTCTCGTCGTCGGTCCCGTCATCGCGGAGTTGCCGACGCCGGTCCCCGAACAGCGCCGCCTCGGCTACGAAGACGCCCTCGGACAAGCAGGGCTCGAGATCGACCCGAGCCTGACTGTCCACGGCGACGGGCTCGCCGCTGGGGGAGCCCGGGCGCTCGTCACACTGCTCAATCACTCGTATCCGCCGACGGCGGTGTTCTGCATGACCGATGAGATGGCGTTCGGTGCGCTGGAGGCGGCTCGAAGCAACGGGCTGACCGTGCCTGGTGATCTCTCCGTTATCGGGTTTGACGACCACGACCTCGCGGAGACGCTGGCGCTCACCACCATGTGCCTGTCCGTGAGCGACATGGGTGTTATGGCTGCGGAACAGGTCCTTGCGCTGATTGACGGTCGGGAGCCTCCGCGCGACATCACCTGGGACGTTCCCCTGGTGGTCCGAGCCACCACCGGAGCACCGCACTGAGCTGCCGGCTTGACACCGAGCCAATAGGAGCGTAGCTTGATGTAAGCGCTTACATCCAGGAGGAAAGCCCCATGAGAATGCATGCACGCCTCTGGCTCCTAGCTCTGCTCACCGTCGTCGCGGCGGCCTGCAGCGCCCCCGGATCGGACAGAGAAGCAGATTCGCCGACTCCGACCGCCGCCGAGCCATCAGTGGAGGAGGCTCCGGCCGCGCCGAGCGCGTCGGATAAGTCGGCTAAGCCAACGGAGACAGACGAGTCCGATGAACCAGCCGAGCCCAGCGAACAAGCCGAGCCCAGCGAGCCAGATGAGTCCGGTGAACCGACTGAGTCCAACGAGGACGCTGCGCCGGCGGTGCCCACCGAACTCACCGCCGAACCGGTTTCGCTTGAGTTCTACATCGAGCCGAGCTTTCCAGTAATCGAGGCACTCGGGGCAGAATTCATGCGGCAGTACCCGAACGTCTCGATCGAGTACCGCAAGGATGCATTCGCCAACTTGCTCGCAAACCTGCCCCGAGTGCTGGCCGGTGACGATCCACCGGATCTCGCAAGGGTCACCAACGTCAACGAATACGTTCCCAACGGCCTGCTGCTCAACCTGGACCCGTATGCAGAGGCATACGGCTGGGACAAGTGGCCTCAGTCGATTCAGTCGCAGGCTCGCGTGAACGAGGACGGCTACCGGGGTTCGGGTTCGCTGTACGGCCTCGGTCTGGGATACGAGATCACCGGCGTCTTCTACAACAAGACCTTGGCCCAGCAGATCGGCATGACCGAACCTCCCAACACTCTCGGTGAACTCGATGAACTCCTGGCCGCAGCCAAGGCAGCCGGCATCCAGCCGATCATCGGGCAGAACGCTCCCATAGCCGGAACCCTTCTGCCGTATCAGATGGTGATGAACCAGTACATCGGCAAGGACGACATGAGCGCTTGGATCTTCCACTCGCCCGGCGCCACCCTGAATTCACCCGAGGCACTGGCAGCAACCGAGCATTTCAATCGGTGGATCGAAGCCGGCTACTTCCAACCTGATGTGAATGCCATCGAATACGCGACTCACCTGAGCCAGTTCATCGACGGAGAGGGCCTGTTCTTGTTCATCGGAAACTGGGAGGCTGCCAGGCTCGGTGACCAGATGGGCGACAACGTGGGCTTCTTCCTGTTCCCGCCCTTAGAGGCCGGAGACCCCCACGTGGCAATGTCCGTGGCCACCCTGTTCGCTGCGTCGGCTGCGTCCGAGAACGCTGATGCGGTGGCATTCTTCCTCAACTGGGTCCACACTGACCCGGAGGCTCGCCGCATTGTCGTCGAGGTTGCGGGCACGGTTCCAGGTGGTCCGGCTGACTTGCCGATACCGGTCGAGGAGGGAACGCTCGCCGCCGAGACCATGGCTGCGGCCACCGTGTTGGGGGCAGACGACGGAGCCGTCGACTTCATCGCTAATTCGATTCTCGCAGTTGCGCTGGAGACGGCGTCGCCCGAGTTGCAGAACATGTTTGCCGGACGGCAGACCCCCAAGGGGCTCATTGATGAGATCCAGGCCGCATACGAGGACCAACTCGACCGATAGCGCGCCTTGAGGAGACTCGAGTCTCTCCCAGGAGACGGTGGACGTGCGTAGCTAGGGTCTTGACACCCGCCGCGCACGTCCACCGAGTACGAGACCATGCTGCCCAAGGCGCGACCCCTCTCTTCCCTCAGGCGCACGGCAAGACGCGCCGGCCTCGGAGGATGGGTCTATCTCATTCCTGCGCTAGCGGTGTACGGGTGGTTGGTGCTGGGTTCGCTGGGATCCGCGCTCCAATACTCGCTGTACCACTGGGACGGAGTGGGCGAGTCCGAGTGGGCCGGTCTTGACAACTACATCGAGGTATTCCGCAACGACGAGCTTCTCACCGCCATCGTTCACTCGTTCGTCCTCATCGGCTTCTATTGCGTGATCCCCGTGAGCTGTGGGCTGGTGATGGCAGCGGTGATCCACGGCGGCAGGCAGCGCTCCCTCGGGACATGGGCGCGCACGATTCTCTTCGTGCCGCAGCTGATTCCACTGGTCGCGTCGGGCATCGCGTGGAAGTGGATGTTCGCGACCACCGGTCCCGTAAACCAGTTCCTGAGTTCTGTAGGCCTCGGCTCGATCACACGAGCGTGGTTGGCCGATTACGACCTTGCCCTTCCCGCAGTGGGGCTGATCGGCGTGTGGGTCCTGCTGGGATTCTGCACGGTGCTGTTGTTGACCGGCATGACCAGGATCGACACGACGCTGTACGAGGCGGCCAGGATCGACGGAGCCGGGCCAGTGCGCGAGTTCTTCGCGGTGACCCTGCCCTCGATCCGCAACCAGATCGCAGTCTGCGTCACCGTGACCGTCATCTTGTCGATGGCGAGCTTCGACATCGTGTTCGTAGCCACCGGGGGCGGGCCGGGAACCCAAACGATGGTTCCCGGCGTGCAGATCTACCGGCGCGCCTTCACGTATCACGAGGTGGGCTTGGCGTCGGCCTACGGGCTCGTACTCATGGCGTTGGTGCTGCTGTTGATCCTTCCCATCCAACGACTGTCACGCGCCGGTGACCGATGATCATCAACCGGCGCGAGAGGCTCGCCGGCCGGCTGATAGTGCTGGTTGCCATCGCTTACACGCTCGTTCCGCTTCTGAGCATGTTCTTAGCGGCGTTGCATCCGCAGGGGACTGCTCCACGGGGTTTCGAGTGGCCGGCCGATCCTCAGTGGAGCAACTTCCGCGACGCTTTCAACTCGGCCAACATGGCCGCACTGCTCAAGTCCAGCCTGATCATCGAAGCCGCGGTCGTACCAGTCTCGGTACTGATCGCCACCATGGCCGGTTTCGCGTTGGGACAGCTTCGCATCCTGGGTCACAAGGTGATATTCGTGGTCATGCTGTTGGGTTTGACCATGCCCTTTGAAGTGGTGATCACGCCGCTCTATTTCAGAATGCGAGACCTAGGTCTTCTCGATACCCGGTGGGCGATCATCCTGCCCTTGATCGCGCTGTTCATGTCCTTCGGGGTCTTTTGGATGCGCTCTCACTTCCTGAACCTGCCGGAGGAGTTCTCCGAGGCAGCCTTAGTGGACGGAGCAAGCACATGGCAGGCGTTCCGCCATGTTCACTTACCGCTGGCTAGACCGGCCATGGCCACGCTGGCGATCCTGTACTTCGTCTGGACATGGAACCAGTTCATCCTCGCCCTCGTGATGGTCAACGATCCCGAGCGGCGCACGATGGCCGGCGCGTTGGGCTACTTCCAGAGCCAATGGGGCATCGATGTCGTGTTGTTGTCCGCCGGATCACTGGTAATCCTCACCCCGACGTTGATCGTGTTTCTCATATTCCAGCGGCAGTTCGTCGCCGCACTCTTGCAGGGTGCGATCAAGGGGTGACGCCATGGTGACCGTGATGTGCTTCGGAGATTCGAACACCTGGGGGTACGACATCGAGCGTGCCGCTGATCCTGTCCCTCGTCTCCCGCGAGAGAATCGGTGGGTGTCTGTGATGGCGCAGACTCTTGGCCCGGGCCATGTCGTCGTACCTGAGGGGCTGCCCGGACGGACCACCGTCTTCGACGACCCGGTACACGGCGAGCACCTCAACGGCCGCAGACTGCTTCGCGGTTGTCTCGAATCACACAAACCAGTCAACGTCTTGGTGGTCCTTCTTGGAACCAACGATCTCCAGAGCCGGTACTCCGCTTCGGCCTGGGAGATCGCTCAGGGAGCGGGAGCGCTGCTGGATCTGGCGGCGCAGAGTAGATGCGGACCCGATGGACGAGCCCCGCGGCCAGTACTGATCGCGCCGCCACCGACGAGGGTTACAGGGCTCGGGGCACTGGCCGAAGACCTCTTCAATGGCGCCGACACAAGATCGAGGCACTTCGACACGGCGTTCTCGGCGGTCGCCGCTGAGCGAGGCATCGCCTACCTGAACGCAGGTGACGTGATCGAGTCGAGCCCAGTGGACGGAGTGCACTGGTCGTCCGAGTCGCACCTGATCCTCGGACAAGAGATCGCGGCCGTGGTAGAGAGCCTCACCAAGTGACTTAAGGCGGTCTAACAATGCAGTGGTCTCGCGGCTCGGATCGTCCATGGCTTGGAGCGGCTGACGGGCCTCGTGCCATAACTCTGACAGAACTGCTGGAGCTTGCTGCCGGGTGTCACACCGAAGGCCGAAGGTGCCTGATCGGGCTGGTCGGGCCGCCCGGCTCGGGGAAGTCGACCCTGGCGGCGTATCTCGCCGAGTCGCTGCGCCCGTCGCCGGCCGTGGTGGCGCTGGACGGGTTCCACTTGGCGCAGGCGGTGATCGACGCCAAGGGGCTCAGCGGTCGCAAGGGGGCGCCCGAGACCTTCGACGGTTGGGGCTTCGCCAGCCTGATCGCGCGTATGACGAGCCCGGTCGACGACACCGTGGTGTATGCGCCGAGATTCGATCGCAGCATCGAAGAGCCCGTCGCCGGAGCCATCCCGATCGGTCCCGGAGACAGTTTGGTGATCGTCGAAGGAAACTACCTTCTGCTCGACGAGGCCCCATGGGATCGGATCCGTCCTGCACTCGATCTGTGCGTCTACCTGGAACTCGACGACGAGACCCGAGTACCCCGACTCGTCGAGCGCCATGTGCGACACGGCAAGACCCCGGCCGAGGCCGAGCGCTTCGTTCTCACCTCCGACGAGCGAAACGCTCAGCTGATCAAGGCGACCCGCGACCGTGCTGACCTCGTCGTACGCTCAGACTGACCTAGCATGCCAGATGCAGTTCTATCGATGAGCGCGTGGAGGCTGCTGACTTACTCATGGCCTGCGCGGGCCTCATTGAGTGAGGAACTCGTCGGCGCCGACGTCGAGGCAGTGCCGGGTGTGTCGGCGGATCATGGTCATGAACATCTCGTCGCCGCGGGGGTCGGGACTGCTGAAGGTGGCGCCGAGCACCGTGATGATGACCCCGTGCATCGCTCCCCGCCGGTACAGGTCCCAGCATTCGGCTTCGCCCAGCTCGATCCCGGCGGTGGCGAACCGGCGGCGGCAATCCGATAGCAGGTCTCGCTCCCAGGCCCGGCGGTCGTCGGCCGCGACGCTGCCCCCGAGGAAGTACGAGATGTCGGTGAGCGGGCCGGAAATGCCCACGGTCTGCCAGTCGACGGTGGTGGCGGTGTCGCCACCGAACAGGATGTTCTCGCTGCGGAAGTCGCCGTGCACCAGCGTGGTCGCACCGTCGTAGCTGGAGGCCGCCGAGGCGAAGTTGGCCACGTAGCGCTCGCCGAAGGCCAGTTGGCCGGCATCGAGCCCGTGAGCGAACCGGTCGGCGAAGCCGGGCCAGGCGTCCTGGAGCAGCATCTGCGCGAAGTCGGCGTTGTCGCCGCGGGCCGAGCCCACCACGTGATCCAGGGTCGCGAGGCTCTCATCGCCGTAGAAGGCGGTGGCCAGCTTCACCGCCTCGCTCAGGGCCAGGACGGTGTGCGCACGGGTCTCGCCCACCATCTGGACGCCCGGCTCGGCCGGGGCCATGTCCTCCAGCAGCAGCAGGAACGACAGGCGGTCGGCGCTGATCTCGCTGCCGTAGACGGCCGGGATGCGGATCGAGGTCCTCGGAGCCAGCACACGGTAGAACATCGCCTCGTTGTAATAGGCGCCGGCCGCACCGGCGAGGGACCGGGCCCGCTCGTCGGCGGCCGGGAACTTGGCGACCAGTGTCGAGGGAGCATCGCCGGTATCGCCGCCATAGGACAGGAAGTAGCGGGCGTTGTCGCCCATCTTGCCCGTGCCAATCAACTCGAAGCGAGCCTCCGTCACCCGGCCGCCGGCCAGCACGCCCGCGGCCCGAAGGTAATGCGTCAGCTCGTCGGGTCCGAGCGCCTCCGGCCTCGTCGGGAAGTCCGTCACGACCTGGACGCGCCGGGCAGGATCAGGGGCGGGTCCCGAATGCCATGCTCGGGTTGTCGGGCATCTCCGTCAGCGGTTCGGCCACTTCGGCCACCGTCGGCCCGACCCCCACCTCAGCCAGGGCATCCAGGTCGAGGTTGTAGACCTCCGCCGCGGTCGCGCCGAACAGCAGCCGCAGGTCTTCCGGCGACCAGTCGCAGAACACGTGCCGCAGCGACGCCACCGAGTCGGGGAACGTGCCCTCGGCGTGGGGGTAGTCGCTGCCCCACATGAACCGGTCGACTCCGATCTGCTTGATCGCCTCGGCCTCGTCCCGGCCCGGGAAGCTGGCTCCCATGTAGCAGTTGGTGGAGAAGTAGCTGCTGGGCGGGTTGGGCAGCTGGAACTCGTCCGCGGGCATCTCCCCGACATTGCCGCTGCCGGTGAAGAGCCGCCAGAACGTGTCCATCTTGGCCAGCGCCGCCGGAACCCACCCGACCCGCTGCTCGGTCATCACGAACTTGAGCCCTCCGAAGCGTTCGAACACTCCGCTTACGATGAGGTGCCACAGGCTGCGGTTGGCGAAGAACGGCACTTCCAGAAGCATCAGAAAGGCGCGGTTGGGGGAGTCTTGAAGATCGGGGATGCCCGCGCCGCCGTGCTGGTTGACCGACAGCCCCGTGCCCTGGCAGGCGGCCCACAGCGGGTCGTAGTAGTCGCTCCAGAGCGGAGGCACCGGCGAGTCGGGCGGAACGGCCGAGAACAGCACACCCCTGAGTCCGTGCTCCGCGCCCCACTCGATCTCGGCCACGGCCGCTTCGATGTCGTTGGGAAACACCTGGACGAGTCCGGCCCGGCGCCCGGGAAGGTCCTGGCACCAGTCGGCCAGCCACCGGTTGTGGGCCTGGAGACCGGCCCATCTCTCCTCGAACTCGGCCGCGGTGGCCGGCGGTCGGGCGACCAGCTGGCCGGAGGGGAAGAACGGCGGGATCGTGTTGGGGAACACGACCTCGGCGACCTGGCCGTCGGCCTCCAGGTCGCGTTGGCGGACCGGGGTGTCCCAGTTCCGGACCCGCTTCGAGTCCCGGAGGTCGTCGAAGGGGTTGATGTAGGCCTGTTTCCAGGTGTCGAAGTCGGAGTGCCACCTCGATGGCAGGTAGGGCCGGTAGTCGTCGATGTCGCCGCCGGCGTGGCAGTCCGCCGACACGATCGTGTACCGGTCCCCGTTGGTCGCTGCGTTCATCATCACCTCATCTTGGCAGGGGCGGCGGTAACCGCCAACGGTAGCAATGAGCTGTTCATGGCCCGAATCGCTGCTGGAGCTCGCGCTTGAGCACCTTGCCGGCCGGATTGCGGGGCAGCGCGTCCACGATCTCGAGGCGCTCGGGGGTCGCCTGGCGGCGCAGGCCGGCATCGGCGAGCGCGGCGGCGAGACTCTTGAGCGTCACTCGGGCACCCTCGGCGGGAACCACCACCGCGCACACCGACTCGCCGGTGCGCTCGTCGGGGAGCCCGACCACGGCCGCGTCCGCGATGCCGTCCAACCCGAACAGCAGGTCCTCGACCTCCCTGGCCGAGATGTTCTCGCCGTGGCGGATGATGATGTCCTTGAGGCGTCCCGTGACGGTGACGTAGCCGTCAGCGTCGATGATGCCCAGATCGCCGGTGCGGTAGTAGCCGCCGGAGTCGAAGGCCTCCGCGTCGAGCGCGCTGTCCATGTAGCCCAGCATCACCTGGGGGCCCTTGGCCCGGAACTCGCCCTCGACGCCTGGCTGGCACTGGCTCCCGTCATTGGCCACCGCGATCAGATCCACGGCCGGCAGGGCCCTGCCCTCGGTGTTGGCCAGCTTCTCGTCGGGATCGCGGATGTCGCCGTTGGTCAGCACGGGCGCCTCGGTGAGGCCCCAACCGGAGGCCACGCCGACTCCGCCGAGCTCTTCGACCACACGCCGGTGGATGGCCGGA
The DNA here is from genome assembly GCA_965117015.1 of Acidimicrobiales bacterium. Lineage (GTDB taxonomy): Bacteria > Actinomycetota > Acidimicrobiia > Acidimicrobiales > Aldehydirespiratoraceae > Aldehydirespirator. The sequence continues at coordinate 3,062,306 of OZ220747.1, read as the reverse complement.
GGGATGGGCGCGCCGCCGCCGGGGCAGACCTTGAGATGGGGGAACAGCGGATGGTCCAGCCGCTGCTGGGCCGCGAGGTACATGAGATAGAACGGCGTGCCGGTGCCGGCATGGGTGCAGCCCTGCTCGGACAGGAACCGGACGGTGGCCTCGGGGTCGACGGTCTCGTCAAGCAGGTGGGTGCAGCCGCGCTCCAGGGCCATGAACAGCAGCCCGATACCGCCGATGTGGGGGAACGGGAAGGTCAGCGAGTAGCGGTCGCCGGGCTGAACGTCGAGGCGTTCGGCCATCGGAACCCCGAAGGCGCCGACAGTCTGATCGCTGTGCTTGGCCCCCTTCGGGTCCGCGGTCGTGCCCGACGTGTAGCAGATCCAGCGCACGTCACCGGGCTCGGCAGCGACCGCGGGCGCGAGCGTCGCCGGGTCACCCTGAGGGAACGCGCCCGGACCCACGGCGAGCGTGCGGAGTCCATCCAGGTCGCCGGCGATCTCGGCGGCCATGGCCGCGTAGTCGAAGCCGGCGAAGATGCCGGGCGAGATCAGGTACTTCGAGCCGGCCTGGCGAGCGCAGAACCCGACCTCGCGATGGCGGTAGATGCCGATGATCGGGTTCTGGACCGCCCCGAGCCGCGAGAGCGCGCCGGCGAGCACGACCGTGTCGACCCATGTGGGGAGGATCCACGACACCACGTCGCCTCGGTCGATACCCAGGTCGGCGAACCCCGCTGCCATGGCCAGCACCCGCTCTCGGTACTCGCCGAAGGTGGCTTCGTCGCCCTGGCGAGACACCAGCATCGGCTGATCCGGCCAGCGCTGCGCGGCTTGCTCGATCAGGCCCCACAGTCCCATCCGTTCGTGCTCGGCGGACCGGATCATCGCGGTCAAGGGGCTTCCAATGCGGACCAGAGAGCCTGTTTGATGGCCGCGATGCGAGCAGGAGGATGCTCAGCCAGGCTCAGGGCCAGGGTGCGGGCCCGGTCGCGCAGATCGCTAGCCGCCACCACCTCGGAGACGATGCCTAGCTGGTGGGCCCGCGCCGCGCTGAGGCGCTCGTGCGCACCCATCAGCGCCATCCGGGTAACCGACTCCATGGGAGCCTTCTTGAGCAGTCCGATCGTCTCGAACGCCGACACCTGACCGACCGACACGTGCGGATCCAGGAACGTGGCGTTTTCGGCCGCGATGACGATGTCGGCGTCGGCCACGAAGTGGAGGCCTCCGCCGGCGCAGGTTCCGTTGACCGCCGCGATCACCGGCTTGGTCACGCCGCAGTGCCAGGAGGTCATCCGCAGCGCGAAATCACGCGTCTGGCGGGAGCTGGCCCGCAGCGCCGCGGGGTCGGTGGCGAGCTGCTTCACGTCGAGCCCGGTCTGGAAGGCCTGCCCGTTGCCGGTGTTGACGATGGCTCTCACCGACAGGTCGGCCTCCAGCTCCGCCCAGGCCGCCTCCAGTTCGACGAACATCCGGGCGTCGATGGCGTTGCCGGCTCCGGGCCGGTCGAACACCAGCCATCCCACCGGGCTGTCGGTGCGCACGTCCAGCGTCTCGTAGGTCATGGGTGGCCGGCCACTCTCCCAGACGCGGTCACAGCCGGGCCGCCAGCTCTCGGCGCAGCACCTTGCCGGTCTCGCTGCGGGGCATCCGGTCGACCCATTCGAAGCGCACCGGCACCTTGTAGGCGACCAGATGCCGGCGGCAGACCGCCTCGAGGTCGGCGTCGGTCTCCCCGGCGACGAACGCGACCGGAACCTCACCGAGGCGCTCGTCGGGAGCGCCCACAACAACGGCCTCGCGGACGCCGGGTGTGGCCACCAGGACCTCTTCAACCTCCTCCGGATAGACCTTGAGGCCGCCCCGGTTGATGAGGTCGCCGAGCCGCCCCTCGAGCCAGACGAACCCGTCGCTGTCGACGCGGGCCAGGTCGCCAGTTCGCACGAAGCCGTCGGCGGTAAGACGGTCCGGCGCCAGATCGGCCGCGGTGCTGGGCGGCTTGACCAGGAGCTCGCCGACTCCGTCGCCGTCGGGGTCGTCGATGCGGATCTCCACGCCGGGATGGGGCCGGCCGGCCGCGCCGATCTTGCCGGGATGCTGCTTGGCGTCAGCCGCGGTCCAGCCGATGACCTCTCCGATCTCGGCCTGGCCGTAGCCGTTCAGCACGGTCACTCCGAAACGGGTAGTGAAGCGGCGGGCCTGGAACGGTGACAGCGGTGCGGTGATCGAACGCACGTAGCGCAGCGGCGCCAGCGACTCGATGGACGGGTCGTCGCTGAGCATCGCCATCGCGGCCGGCGCCAGCACCGTCGAGCGGATCTGGTGACGCCCGACCAGCGTGGAGAAGGTCGACGTTTCGAAGCCGTCCATCAGCACCAGCGGGGCACCGGCCCGCAGGCCGAACAGGGCGTTGTAGATCCCCGCGTTGAGCGCCATCGACACCGGGATGAGGTTCGGGGCCGGAGGTCCCGTCCTGGCTCCCGGCTTGGCTCGCAGCGGCTCCAGGACCCGGTCGATGATCTCGAGGTAGCCGTCGTGGGTGTGGATCACCGGCTTGGGGCGCCCGGTCGTGCCCGAGGTCCACAGCACCAGCGCCGACCCCGGCGGTGGGGAGAGCGAGGACATCGATCCGACGGTGTCGTCGATCACAGCCCGGGGCTGTCGAGGGTTGACCGGCACATAGACCGCCCCGGCGCTCCAGCAGGCGAACATCGCGATCAGCGCGTCGAGGCCGTCGGCGCCGACCGGCGCGGGCTGCCCCGCGGCCACGTTGAGTTCCGCGGCCCGGGCGGTGACTAGGTCGACGACTTCGGACTTGGTCAGTGATGCGTCCAGGGTGTGAACCAGCGGCTCGCCGTCGGCGAACGGATGCTCAGTGAGCAATCGCAGCAGGCTCATCGGCCCGGGGAGGTCACAGCGGCTGCCAGTCGGGGTCGCGGCGCTCGGAGAACGCCAGCGGTCCCTCGGCCTGATCGGGATGACCCCACATCGACACCAGATGGCGAGCGCCCTGCTTGCAGGCGTCGGTCAGGCCGGTCTCCAGCGCTCCCCACAGCGCCTTCTTAGTGGCGGCCATGGCCGCGGGTGAGTTCCGGGCGACGGTCTCGCCCAGCTCCTGGGCCCGCTCACGCAGCCGTTCGGGCGGATCGACGATCTCGGAGATCATGCCGAGCTCATAGGCCCGCTCGGCCCCCATGCGCTCGTGTCTGCCCATGAAGGCCATCCGCATCACCGCTTCGACCGGCATCTTCTTCATCAGGCCTATGGCCTCGATGGCCACCACCTGGCCCACGGAGGTGTGCGGGTCGAAGAACTGGGCGTCGCTGGCCGCGACGACGATGTCGGAGTCGGCCACCCAGTGGAACCCGCCGCCGCAGCAGATCCCGTTCACCGCGGTTATCACCGGCTTCCACACTCCCTGGTGCCAGGACGTGAAGTGGACGTCGAAGTCCTCCATCGATTGGCGGTACCGCTCCATGCCGACGCCGTCGGAGGCGACCTCGCCGACATCGACGCCGGTCTGGAAGTCGCGGCCGTTACCAGTGTGGACGATGACCCTCACCGCTGGGTCGTTGTCGAGTTCGGTCCAGGCCTCGGCGAACTCGTCGCGCATGGCGCTGTTCATGGCGTTGCGCACCTCGGGCCGGTCGTTGATCAGCCATCCCACCGGTCCGTGGCGCTCGACGATCAAGTGCTCGTAGGTCATCGGGGGACATCCTCCCAGTTGGACCCGTGGTAAGGGTCGGGCTCGCGGGGCAGGCCTAGAACCTTCTCGCCGATCACATTCTTGTTCACCTCGGTGGTGCCGGCCTCGATCGTGTTGGCCCGGCTGCGGAACATGCCGGAAACCTCGAACGGCAGCGCCCCGGCCCACGTCCCCGCGTCCGGGAAGGCGATGGCGGCCGCTCCCAGCATGTCGGTGGCCAGCATCTGTATCGCCTGGTTCAGCGTGCCCTGGTGCACCTTTCCTATCGACGCGGCCGGGCCGGGCGTGCCGCCCGCCTTGACGGCGGCCCGCACCCGGTCGTTGGTCCAGCCCCGGATGCGCTCCTCGCTGTAGAGACGCACCAGCCGGTCGCGCGTGACCGCGTCGACACCCTGCTCCCGGGCGATGCCGAGAAGCCGTCCCGTGCCGCTTCCGCCGATCCGGTCGACGCCCCCTGAGCCTGCGCCGGCCACCATCTGTCGCTCGCCGGCCAGGGTGGCGGCCGCCACCCGCCAGCCGTCGCCGTCGGAGCCGACGCGGTAGAAGTCCGGGACACGCACCCCGTCCAGCCACACCTCGTTGAAGTCGACCTCGCCCCCCATGTGGCGCAACTCCCGCACCTCGACACCTGGGCTGTGCAGGTCGACCAGGAAGTAGGTGATGCCCCTGCGCTTGGGCACCGCCGGATCGCTGCGGGCGAGACAGACCGCGAAGTCCGAGAGATGCGCCCAGGTGCTCCACACCTTCTGACCGGTGAGCACCCACTCGTCGCCGTCGCGTTCGGCCCGCATCGCCAGCGACGCCAGGTCCGAGCCCGCGCCCGGCTCACTGAACATCTGGCACCAGCGCTCGACGTTGGCCACCATGGGCGGCAGGAACCGCAGCCGCTGATCCTCGGTGCCGTGAGCGAACAGCGCGGGCGCGGTGTTGTGCAGCCCGAGAGGGTTGAGCCGCCCCAGGTTGAACGGGGCCAGCCGCTCCTCGGCCAGTCGGGCCTGCCTCGGCGAGAGGTCGAGCCCGCCGTAGGCGACCGGCCAGGTGGCCACCACCAGGCCCGAGGCCGCGAATGCCGGGTACCACTCGGCGTACTCGTCGCGGCTGCGGACCGCCCGGATCGCCTGCCGGCCATCAGCGGCGGCGCGACGCCAGGCCGGCGGCACCGCGGCATCGATCCACGCGTCGACGGCCGCGACCAGTTCGGCGTCTCCGGTGCCGGGGCCGACCGCGAGTCGGCTGGCTGTGTCCACTCTGCCTCCCCCGATCGGCGCGTCCCCGGGGGAGGGTAGGCCGGGTTGCTCAGCTCCGGATGGCCAGGCCGGACTCCAGGTCGAAGAAGTGGGCGTTCTCCACGGTGACGGCAACGTCGATGGTGTCGCCGGAGCGCACCGTAGTCGTGGGGTTGAACCGGGCGTGCGCCCGCGTCGAGGATGTCTCAGCCGCGCTGACCTCCTCGTCGCTCAGTTCTAGGGCCTCCTTGGAGATGACCGGCTTGGCGTCCACATCGAAGTAGGCGATGATCTCGAAGCCGAGGGCCTCGGTGTGCAGCACGGACGCCCGCAGCCGCTGATCGGCCGGATGATCGGAGACAATCGAGGCGTCCTCGAGGTCCTTGGGCCGGAGACCCACAGCCACCTTCCCGCCGAGATGGCCTTCCAGGGCCGGCCTGCGCTGCAGCACCTCGTCGGGCACAGCCAGGGTCTGGCTTCCAAGCGCCAGCTTCAAGCCCTGGCCGTTTCGGGTCAGCTCGCCTTCCATGATGTTCATGGAGGGGGACCCGATGAAGGCGGCCACGAAGATGTTGTCGGGCTCGTTGAACAGCGTCATCGGGGTGTCGACCTGCTGCAGCACTCCGGTGCTGATGACGGCCACCCGGTCGGCCATGGTCATGGCCTCCACCTGGTCGTGGGTGACGTAGAAGGTGGTGATGCCCACCTCACGCTGGAGGGCGGTTATCTCGGCCCGCATCTGCACCCGCAGCTTGGCGTCGAGGTTCGACAGGGGCTCGTCGAGCAGGAACACCCGGGGCCGGCGCACGATGGCGCGTCCCATGGCGACCCGCTGGCGCTGGCCGCCGGAGAGATGGGCGGGGCGCTTGTCGAGCTGGCTCTCCAGCTCGAGGATGCGGGCCACCTCGTTGACCCTCTCCTTGATCTCGGAGCGGGGGCGGCGGGCCAGCTTGAGCGAGAAGGCGATGTTGTCGTAGACGCTCATGTGCGGGTAGAGCGCGTAGTTCTGGAAGACCATGGCTATGTCGCGGTCCTTGGGCGGGAGTTCGTTGACCACCCGCTCGCCGATCTTCAGGGTCCCCGAGGTGATGTCCTCGAGCCCTGCGATCATCCGCAGCGTGGTGGACTTGCCGCAGCCGGACGGGCCCACCATCACCAGGAACTCCGCCTCGTTGATCTCCAAGTTCAGATCGGTGACCGCCCTGAACCCGTTGTCGTACTCCTTATTGACGTCTTCTAGGACAACGTCGGCCACCGGACCTCTCCCGAAACCTCGTAAACGCTTGCAAAAGCACGATAACACCCACCGGAGGTACCGGTCGCGAGTTCGTCGCGCGTATGGGGTAGCTTCGGGGCATGAACATTCCTGAAGACTTGCGCTACTCCACGGACCACGAGTGGGCGGTAGTCGACGGGGACGTTGCTCGCATCGGCATCACCGACTATGCGCAGGACGCCCTCGGCGATGTCGTCTACGTGGAGTTGCCCCAGGTGGGGGACCGGGTCGACCAGGGAGAGCCGTTCGGGGAGGTTGAGTCGACCAAGTCGGTGTCGGAGTTGTTCGCCCCGGTGAGCGGGGTGGTGAGCGAGGTCAACGACGAGCTGGCCGGCGCTCCGCAGCGGCTCAACGAGGATCCCTACGGAGATGGATGGATCTGCACGATCACATTCGGTGATGCCGCCGAGCTCGACAGCCTGCTCGACGCCGACGGCTACAGGGATCTGATAGCGGGGTAGGGAAGTGGCGTCCACGCCGGGCCCGGGTGGCCGCAGCAGCCGCCGCCGAGCAGACGCCGACGTGTCCGGCGGGGAGTTGCCGGAGCCCGAGGACGTCACCACGGAGCACCGGGCGGTGGAGCCGGAAGCGTCGCCGGGATCCGTGTTCGTGGACCGGTCCGCCTTCGGCCGGCACGAGGGCCTCTTCGTGGTCAACCAGGGTCCCAAGGCCGGAGCCCGCTACGCGTTGGACTCCGACGTGGTGTCGGTAGGGCGCGACCCCGACAGCGACATTTTCCTCGACGACATCACCGTGTCGCGCCGCCACGCCGAGGTGGAGCGCGACGGGGCCCGCTACTCGATCCGCGACGTGGGCTCGCTGAACGGCACCTACGTCAACCGCCAACTCGTCGATGAAGGCGAGCTCGACGAGGGCGACGAAGTCCAGGTCGGGAAGTTCAAGCTCGTGTTCGTCCACGGGACGTCGCCCCAGTGAGCCGCGCCTACCGGTCCATCGGCGAGGTGCTCTCGCTGCTCGCGGACGAGCATCCAGACCTGACGATCTCCAAGATCCGGTTCCTGGAGAGCCAGGGCTTGATCGACCCGCAGCGCACTCCGTCGGGCTACCGGAAGTTCTTCGAGGCCGACATCGAGCGGCTCAACTGGGTGCTGATCCAGCAGCGCGACCACTTCCTGCCCCTCAAGGAGATCAAGCGCCGGCTGGCTTCGGGAGCGGTGGCACGAGCCGCGCCGCGCGCCGGTACTGGGGCTGAAGCCATTGCCGCGACACCGTCGCTGTTCACCACCCGCTCACGCACCGGCGCCGGAGACGACTCCGACGCGGCAGCTGCGGCGGAGTCCGAACCGGACGGATCGGTCAGCCTCACCGCGGCCGAGTTGGCCCGGGCCGTCGGCATAGACACCGAGCACATAGCCGAACTGCAGCGGCTCGGCATCATCGTCCCGGTGGCGGAACGGTCCGGCGGCGACGGCGAAGCGGAAGCGGACGACGACGGGGCGGATCCAGTGTTCGACCATGATGCGCTTCTGACGGCGCGGACGGCCGCAGCTCTGGCCGACCACGGCATACCAGCCCGCAACCTGAGAATGTTCAAGGTGGCCGCCGACCGTGAGGCCGGCATCTACGAGCAGCTGCTGGGACCGCTGATCGCTCGGGGCGAGACGGACCGGCTGCGCACCGAGCTGGCCGAGATCGTCGAGCTGACCGAACAACTGCGGCGGCTGCTGCTGCAACGCACACTCCGCACCCACCTGGACTGAGCAGGGTGCCCTCCGACCCCCCGAAACCAGCCGAGCCGCGCGTGCTGCTGACCGCCGAGCAGATCGATGCGATCGTCGCTCGCCTGGCCGCGGAGATGTCGGCCCGCTATCCCGACGGCGTTGTGCTCATCGGCGTGCTGCGGGGCAGCGTGCCGTTCCTGGCCGACCTGGCCAGGGCCATGACTGCTCCTGTAAGCGTGGACTTCATGGCCATCACGCCCTACACCCCCGATTCGGGCCGTGTCCGCCTGCTCAAGGACCTCGACATCGATATCGCCGGCCGCGACGCGGTGATCGTCGAGGACATCGTCGACACCGGTCTCAGCACCGCCTTCCTACGTACTGAGCTCCAGCGCCGCAGGCCTCGCTCGGTGGCCGTTTGTACGCTGCTGGATCGGCGGACGCGGCGGGTGGTGCCCGTGGAAATCGACTTCGCCGGGGCTGAAGTCTCCGACGCGTTCGTGATCGGCTTCGGGCTCGACCACGAGGGCCGCTACCGCAACTTGCGCCTCGTCGCCGCGGCCGACATGGAGTTGCTGGCCGACGACCCCGACGCCTACGTCCCGGTCTTCTACGGATCGTCCGCGAAGACACGGCCCGGCTAGGATGCCGCCGTGCAGCAGATGGAGTTGATCGGAGTGAGGGTGGAACTGCCTTCCAACACGCCGATAGTGCTGCTGCGCGAGATGTCGGATGCGGCTCGGCTGCTCCCCATCTTCATCGGAGCTCCCGAGGCGACGGCCATTGCCATCGCCCTCGACGGGGTCACGACTCCTAGGCCCATGACCCACGACCTTCTCCGCAACGTGCTCGATGAGCTCTCAGCCGACCTCGAGCGTGTCGTGGTCACCGAGCTGCGGGACAAGACGTTCTACGCGGAGCTTCACCTGCTGCGCGACGGCGGCCGCTTCGTGCTGTCGAGCCGCCCCTCGGACGCCATCGCGCTGGCGGCCCGCACCGGCACGCCGATCTTCGCGGAGGAGGCGGTGATACAGGAGGCGGGCTACACCACCGACGGTGTCGCGGTGGCGGGGCAGGAACAGGCCGAAGAGGTCGTGGAGCAGTTCAAGGAGTTCATCGACTCCGTCTCGCCCGAGGACTTCGGCAGCCACTAGCACACCGGATCGGCTCGCGCCACCGACCTCGAATCGGGCTGCCATGGGAAGGCGTTCGGTGCCCGGTGGTTGACTCGCGCCCCTTGGAGCCTTAGAGTTTCCACAGGTGACAGCGTCGTAGTTTCGGGGTTGTCATTGCACCGGTCATGGTGACCGGCCATCGTGATCGTCGTCCGCGGCGGCCACCAGCGACAAGCAAGGAGCGGCTAATGGACGCAATGGCGCACACCGTCGAGGGGTACAGCGCGAAGCTCACCGCCGACGTTGTAGGCATCACCTACCGCCAGCTCGACTACTGGGCCCGCACCGACTTGGTCATACCCTCCCTGGCCAGGGCCGCCGGCAGCGGGAGCCGCCGCCAGTACAGCTACGCCAACCTGCTGGAGCTGAAGGTCATCAAGCGGCTGCTCGACTCGGGGATCAAGCTGGAGAAGGTCCGGTCGATCTTCGAGTACATGCGCAGCGAGCTGCGCGAGGACATCTCGCGGGCCAACCTCGTGATCGACGGCTCCAACGTCGTGTGCGCCCGCAGCGAGGCTGAGTTCATCGACGTGCTGCAGAGAGGCCAGGGCGTGCTGAACGTCCTGCCGCTGTCGAACGTCAAGCAGGAGGTGGACGCAGCCATCATCGAGTTGCGGCCCTCTTCCGACGACGCCGACGATGAGACCGCAGACGAGGTGGACGAGGCCACCGACGAGTTCCGGACGGCGATCGGCGAGTCCTGACCTGATGACCTTCGCCCATCCCTCCGAGCAGGCTTTCGCCAGCCTGCTCGACTCCTATGGGATCCGTTGGGAGTACGAGCCCCGCATGTTCGTGCTCGAACGGGACTCCGACGGCAACACGGCGTGCGGATTCACCCCCGACTTCTACCTGCCCGACTTCGACATGTACGTCGAGCTCACGACGTTGCGGCAGCGGCTGGTCAACCGCAAGAAGCAGAAGCTGAGGCTCCTGGCTGAGACTCATCCTGACGTTCGAGTCAAGCTCCTGAACCGTCGAGACATGGAGTGGATCGGCCGCAAGTACGGCCTCGCGGTCGCCGCCTGAGGCCGAGCCTGCGAGGCCGTGGCCCGAGCGGCCCGTGAGCGTAGCGAACAAGGAGCGGACATGACTGCGCACCTAGATGGCTGACGAGTTGAGACAGTCGCCTCTGCGCGAGGTGCATGAGCAGGCCGGCGCCAAGCTGGTGCCCTTCGGCGGCTGGAACATGCCGCTTCAGTACTCCAGCGGCACGGTGGCCGAGCACATGGCCTGCCGCACGAGCGCGGCCATGTTCGACGTGTCGCATCTGGGGACGGTGCGGGTGCAGGGCGACGCCGCGCACCGCAGCCTGCAATGGGCGCTGACCAACGATCTGGACCGCGTCGGGGTCGGGTCAGCCCAGTACACCCATCTGCTGGATGCCTCCGACGCCTCCGTGCTCGACGACATCATCGTGTGGTGGATCGGCCCTGACCTCTTCGACGTGATGCCGAACGCCTCCAACACCGACCGGGTCGTCGGCGCCCTTCAGGAGGGGTCGGGCGACCCGGACATCACCGACGTCACCGCCGACCGGGCAGTGATCGCCGTCCAGGGCCCCGAGGCCCGAGCCCGGCTGGCGGCCGCAGGCGCCGAGGAGGTCGCCTCGATCGGACGGTTCAAGGTGTCGTCCAGCCGTTTCGGCGAGATCCCGGTAACGGCGGCCGGCACCGGCTACACCGGCGAGGACGGCGTCGAGATGGCGGTCGGCGTCGAGGATGCTCCTACCGTGTGGCAGCGACTGGTCGACGCCGGAGTGTCACCGGCCGGGCTCGGGGCCCGCGACACCCTGCGCCTGGAGGCCGGGCTGCCGCTGCACGGGCATGAGCTGGGTCCCGGTATCACGCCCCTCCAGGCCGGCTTGGGCTGGGTCGTCCGCTGGGACAAGGGCGACTTCAGGGGCCGGACCCCGCTGGAGGCTGAGCGCGAGGCCGGGCCATGGCGGCGACTCCGGGGCCTGCTGGCCGACAAAGGCCGCCCGCCCCGCGACGGCTGCGTGGTCCGGCGGGGCGACGACGAGATCGGAGTCGTCAGCAGCGGCAACTTCTCGCCGGTACTGGGCCAGGGCATCGCCTTGGCCTTCCTGGCGCCTGAAATCGGGGTTGGTGACGCGGTGACCATTGACGTGCGGGGCCGGGACCTGCCGGCCGAGGTCGTCAAGCCTCCGTTCCACCGATAGCGAATTCTCACCAGACACGGCCGTTCAGCCACAGGCGCAGCCCGGTAGGTCGGTGGGTGGCGGCGAGTCAAACGACCGACGAGTAGGGCGAAGCCCGTGTCGGTCGTTTCGGCTCGACGACAGGACCCGCCGACCGGTCTGGCAACTGCCCCTCAGGGACGGTCCGGCAGCGGCGGCAGCACGTCTACTGCTTGCTGGCGGAGCCAGTGGTCCGCTAGCACCAGCAAGGCCATGGACTCGACCATGGGCACGGCGCGGGGGAGCACGCACGGGTCGTGGCGGCCCCGGGCGGCCAGGGTCGTCTCCTCACCCTCCCGGGTGACGGTCTGCTGCTCGGAGGCGATGGTGGAAGTGGGCTTGAAGGCCACCCTCACCACGATGTCCTCTCCGTTGGAGATGCCGCCCTGCACACCGCCGGAGCGGTTCGACACGGTGCGGATCCCGTCGGTGGGGTCCGCTCTGAACGGATCGTTGTGGGACAGGCCGGTGAGACGGGTGCCACTGAAGCCGCTGCCGATCTCGAAGCCCTTGGCCGCCGGCAGCGACAGCATGGCGCCCGCCAGGGCCGCCTCGAGCTTGTCGAACACCGGCTCGCCGAGCCCGGCGGGCACGCCCCGGCATACGCATTCGACCACGCCGCCGAGGGAGTCGCCGTCGCGCCGGGCCGTCTCGATGGCCTCGACCATCCGGGCCGCGGCTTCGGGGTCGGGGCAGCGGGTGGGCCCGGCCTCCACGTCCTGGAGGGTGACTGCGGTCGGGTCGGTAGCCGCTTCGATGTCGTGCACCGACTGCACCCATCCCAGCACCTCGACACCGGCCGCGGCGTGAAGCAGCTTGCGGGCGATCGCCGCGGCCGCGACCCGGCCCACGGTCTCGCGGGCCGAGGCCCGGCCCCCGCCGGTCCAGTCGCGGAAGCCGTACTTGGCGTCGTAGGTGAAGTCGGCATGGGAGGGCCGGTACACGTCGCGCAGGTGCTCGTAGGCCTCGGGCCGGGCGTCCTTGTTGCGCACCAGGATCGCTATCGGCGTTCCGGTGGTGTAACCGCCGAAGACCCCGGAGAGGACCTCGGCGGTATCCGACTCGGCGCGCTGGGTCACCAGCCGGCTCTGGCCCGGGCGGCGCCGGTCGAGGTCGGCCTGGATGTCCGCGGGGTCGAGGGCCAGCCTGGGCGGGCAGCCGTCGACCACCACACCGACGCCGCCGCCGTGCGACTCGCCGAAAGTGGTGACCCGGAAGAGGGTGCCGAACGTGCTGGCCATTCGTCCAGCATACGGACCGCCCGTGGCACGCAAGTGGGTGTGCCCGGCCGGCGGGTCCTGTCGACGAGGCCGTCCGACCGACACGGGCTTCGCCCTACTCGTCGGTCGGCCGTTCCTCGCCGCCACCCCCCGGCCTGGCCCTCGCGCCGCTGGTGGTTTGTGCCGGTCGCCTCTGACCGGCCGGCCTGCTGGCACCCTCTAATGGGTTGCTATAGCTCTAGGAGGGCTTGCTCTACTACTTCTGGTAGTGCTGGGTGGATGTAGTACTGGTGGCGGGCCATCTGGTCGATGGTTAGGTCGAAGTGCATGCCCTGGATTAGCTGCTGGATCAGTGTTGACGCCTGGGGGCCGATGATGTGCGCGCCGAGCAGGCGGCCGGTCTCGGTGTGGGCGATCACTTTCACTGCGCTCTCGGTGTCCTCCATGGCCCAGCCGTAGGCGGCCGAGCTGAAGGGCTGGACATGGCTGCGGTAGGGGATCAGCTGCCGGCGGCATTCCCGCTCGGTGAGGCCGACGCTGGCCACCTGGGGGTAGCCGAATACGGCGTGGGGGATGAAGCGGTGATCGACCCGGGCTGGGTCGTCGGGATCGGAGAGGTTGTGGCGCACTACCCGGGCCTCGTGGTTGGCGACGTGCTTGAGCTGCACCGGGTTGGTCACGTCGCCCAACGCCCACACGCCCTCTGCGGTGGTTCGGAGCTGATCGTCGGTGATCACGTAGCCGGCCGGGTCGGTGTCTATGCCTCCCGCAGCCACGTCCAGACGGTCGCCGTTGGGTATCCGGCCGGTGGCCACCAGCAGCTCGTCGGCCCGCAGCTCGGCTGTCTCGCCCGTTTGGTCCTGCACCTCCAGAACCACCTCGGCGCCTTCGCGGCGGGCGGACAGCACCCGGGTGTCGAAACGCACGTCGAAGCGGCGGTTGTAAGTCGCGGTGAAACGTTCCCGGATCTCGTCGTCCTCGCGGCGCAGGAAGGTGTCGCCTCGCAGCACGAACGTCACCTGCGAGCCGAAGGCGCCCATGACCGAGCCCAGCTCGGCCGCGATGTAGCCCCCGCCCAGCACCAGCAGCCGCTCGGGGAGGGCGTCGAGGCGCATGATCGTGTCGGAGGTGTGGTAGCCGCAGCCGGCCAAGCCGTCCACGTCCGGGATGGCGGGGCGAGCTCCGGCCGTCACCACGATCCGCTCGGCGGTGACGGTCTCGTCTCCCACCGTCACGGTGCGGGGACCGGTGAAGCGGGCGGTGTCGGTGTACACCGTCACGTTGGGCAGCCCCATGCGGTAGTCGAGGCCGCCCTCCGCGATCGGGTCGATCCGGCCGAAAATCCGGTCGCGTATCGCGGGCCAGTCGGCGCCTTCGAAACTGGTGTGCACGCCGAGGCGCTCGGAGTCGGCGGTCAGCTCGGCCACCTCGGCGGCGTACACGAACATCTTGGAGGGGATGCATCCGACGTTGAGGCAGGTGCCGCCGAACAGGCCGTGCTCGGCGATGGCGATGTCCCAGTCGTCGTGCTCGGGCCCGATGACCGAGTTGCCCGAGCCCGCGCCGATGATCAGCAGGTCGAAGTGCCGCATCGAGCGCGGCACCCTACCGCCCGCTTCCACGGGAATTGGCAGCGCTTTGCACGGATGGCGTGCATTGTGCTGCCAATTCGCGGCAGCAGGATCATGGCCTCGGGAATTGGCAGCGTCGTGCACGGATGGCGTGCATCGTGCTGCCAATTCGCGGTCAGGTGCCGGTGAAGTTGGGGGTGCGCTTCTCGGCGAAGGCCTTCGGGCCTTCCTTGGCGTCGTTGGAGCGGAACACGGCCTGCCCGTAGTCCCACTCGTGGCGCAGGGCGTCGTCGAGCTCCATGCCGTCGCACTCGTGCAGGGTGCGGGTGATGGCCGCGGAGGCCAGCGGGCCGTTGGCTGCCACCACACCGGCGATCTCAAGAGCCTTCTCCAGGGCCTGGCCGTCGGGCACGACATGGCCGATCAGACCGATCTCGAGGGCCTCGGCCGAGCTGAGGTGCTTGCCGGTGAGCAGGATCTCCGCCGCGTGGGTGTAGGGGATCTGGCGGGGCAGGCGCACTGCCGAGCCGCCCATCGGGTAGAGCGACCAGCGGACCTCGCTCACCCCGAAGCGGGCCGACTCGCCGGCCACCCTGATCTCCATGGCCTGGAGGATCTCGGTGCCGCCCGCGATGGCCACCCCCTCCACCGCGGCCACGATGGGCTTGGTCGGCCGGTAGTGGCGGAAAAGGGCTTTGTACACGATGTCGGGGTCCTCGGCCATGCGGGCCCTGGTGTCGAGCAGGTCGCTGGCGTCGGCGTCGCCGGCCATGGCTCTGAGGTCGGCTCCCGAGCAGAAATTGCCCCCGGCCCCGGTCACCACGATGCAGCGCACCTCGGGGTCGTTGGAGGCCTCCTCGTAGGCGTCGTACATGCGGATGAGCATCGGGCCGGTTATGGCGTTCATCCGGGCCGGCCGGTTCATGGTGATGATCATCACGTGACCGTCGCGTTCGACTAGGGCGTCGGGCATCGTCGTCTCCCTGGGTGTTGGCCGGGCCGGAGGCGGCGGCTCAGCCCTCGTAGACCTCGGCGAGGTCCTCGATCGGCGGGCACGAGCACATGATGTTGCGGTCGCCGTAGGCCCCGTCGATGCGGCCCACCGGGGACCAGTACTTGTTGGCCCGTTGGTGCGCCTCCGGGTAGGCGGCTTCGCTGCGGGTGTAGGGGTGGGTCCACTCGTCGGCGGTCACGTCCTCGCAGGTGTGCGGGGCGTTCACCAGCGGGTTGTCTTCGGGGGGCCACTCGCCCCGGCCCACCCGCTGGGCCTCCTCGGCGATGGCCAGCATGGCATCGCAGAACCGGTCCAGCTCGGCCTTGCCCTCCGACTCGGTGGGCTCGATCATCAGCGTGCCCGCCACCGGGAAGCTCATGGTGGGGGCATGGAAGCCGTAGTCGATCAGCCGCTTGGCGATGTCGTCGACGGTGATCCCGCAGGTGTCCCGCAGCACCCGGGTGTCGATGATGCACTCGTGGGCCACGAACCCCTCCGATCCGGTGTAGAGGATCGGGTAGGCCTCGCTGAGCCGGGCGGCGACGTAGTTGGCGTTCAGGATGGCGACCTCGGTGGCCCGCTTCAGGCCCTCGGCCCCCATCATGTGGATGTACATCCACGGGATGGCCAGGATGCCCGCCGAGCCCCAGGGCGCGGCCGCGATGGGGCCTGGCCCGGTGGGCGGTCCCGCAACCGGCGCGAGCGGGTGGTTGGGCATGAACGGGATCAGGTGCTCGGCCACGCCGATGGGCCCGACGCCCGGGCCCCCTCCGCCGTGGGGGATGCAGAACGTCTTGTGCAGGTTGATGTGGCTGACGTCGGCACCGAACCGGCCCGGCCGGGCCAGGCCCACCATGGCGTTGAGGTTGGCCCCGTCGAGGTAGACCTGCCCGCCGTGCTCGTGGACGACGTCGCAGATGTGGCGCACCGCGGTCTCGAACACGCCGTGGGTGGACGGGTAGGTGATCATGAGGGCGGCCAGGGTGTCGCTGTGGTCGACGGCCTTGCGCTTGAGGTCGTCCACGTCCACGTTGCCCATGTCGTCGCAGTCGACCACCACCACCCGCATCCCGGCCATCACGGCGCTGGCCGCGTTGGTGCCGTGGGCCGACGACGGGATCAGGCACACGTCGCGGCCGGTGTCGCCCCGGCTGCGATGGTAGGACCGGATGGCCAGCAGGCCGGCCAGCTCGCCCTGCGCTCCGCTGTTGGGCTGAAGCGACACCGCCGCGAAGCCGGTGATCTCGGCCAGCCAGTGCTCGAGCTGGTCGATCAGGCGCTGGTAGCCGACGGTCTGGTCCAGCGGAGCGAAGGGGTGCATGTTGGCCAGCTCGGGCCAGCTCACCGGCTCCATCTCGGTGGCCGCGTTGAGCTTCATCGTGCACGAGCCGAGCGGGATCATCGACCGGTCGAGGGCGATGTCGCGGTTCACCAGGCGGCGCATGTAGCGCACCAGCTCGGTCTCGCTGCGGAAGGCCGAGAAGATCGGGTGCGACAGCGGGGGAGTGGTGCGCCGGTACTCGACCGGCCGGGGGTCGTCGACGATGCGGTCCAGGATGCGGAAGTCGGCCCGGTAGCCGAACGCCTTCCACACCGCCTCCAGGTCGGCCGGTGTCGTTCTCTCGTCGACGGTGGCCGAGACGGTGTCGGCGTCGACCCGGCGCAGGTTCACACCGCCGGCCAAGGCCACTGCGATCACCTTGTCGGCCCGCCCGGGCACGCGGATGCACACCGTGTCGAAGAACTGGTCGTGGACGATCTCGATGCCGTTCTCCCGCAGCCCGTGGGCCAGGATGGCGGCCACCCGGTTCACCCGTCCCGCGATCTTGGACAGCCCCTCGGGTCCGTGATGGATGGCGTACATCGACGCCATCACGGCCAGCAACACCTGGGAGGTGCAGATGTTGGAGGTGGCCTTCTCGCGGCGGATGTGCTGCTCGCGGGTCTGCAGGGCCAGCCGTAGCGCCGGGCGGCCTGCATCGTCCTTGGACACCCCGACCAGGCGGCCGGGCAGCGCCCGCTGGTAGTCCTCGCGCACCGCGATGTAGGCGGCGTGGGGTCCGCCGAAGCTCATGGGAACGCCGAAGCGTTGGGTGGAGCCCACAACCACGTCGGCGCCCACCTCTCCCGGCGGGGTGAGCACGCAGAGGGCCAGCGGGTCGGCGGCCACCGCCACGAGCGTGGCCGAGCCGTGGGCCCGCTCGATGATGGATCGCAGGTCGGGGATGGCCCCGGTGGTGCCCGGGTACTGCACCAGCAGGCCGAACACGTCCTCGAGGTCGGCGGTGGCGGGGTCGCACACCACGACCTCCAGGCCGATGGGCTCGGCCCGGGCCTCCACCACCGCGATGGTCTGCGGATGGCAGGCCACGTCCACCGCGAACCGGTCGCCCTGGCGGCCCCGGCCGACCCGGTGCAGCAGCGTCATGGCCTCTGCCGCGGCGGTGGCCTCGTCCAGCAGCGAGGCGTTGGCCAGGTCCATGGCGGTCAGCTCGCTGACCATGGTCTGGAAGTTGAGCAGCGCCTCCAGGCGGCCCTGGGAGATCTCCGGCTGGTACGGGGTGTAGGCCGTGTACCAGCCCGGGTTCTCGAACACGTTGCGGCGGATGACCGCCGGCGTGATGGTCTGGTGGTAGCCCATGCCGATCATCGAGACCATCAGGCGGTTGGAGCGGGCCATCTCGAGCAGCTCGTCGTAGTCGGTCAGGCGGGGCCCGAGGGTGGGCAGCTCCATCGGCTCGCGCTGGCGGACGTCGTGGGGCACGGTGCGGTCGATCAACTCGTCGAGGTCGGCAACGCCGACCTTCGCAAGCATCTCGGTGATGTCTTGGGGAGTCGGACCTATGTGGCGGCTATGGAAGGCCCGCCGGTCGCGGAGATCGTCAAACCGGGGCCTGGCACGTCTGGTGTCGGTCATCGATACGACAATCTACCCAGAGGACTGGGCCAGCCCCTATCCCGAGGAGTTATGGGAACAAGTCGCCCCGGTCGGTCAGGCCCAGCTTGGGGAACGGTCCGAAGAAGCCATGCTCGTACAGGCCGTAGCCCTCCTGGGGGCCACGAACCGGGTCGTCGTAGGTGAAGCGGGCCACCGAGTCCACCACGCCGTACTGGCCGAGACCCCGGATCTCGCTCACCTTGTAGGCCCGGGCCTGCTCCACGAGCTCCTCGCCCTGCCACATGCCGTGGCGCCAGTCGGGCTCGACGCCGTAGCCCGCGCCGATGGAGATGAAGTTGGTGGCCAACGGCTCGACATGGACGGTGATGGGTCCGCCGGGCGCCTCCGGGAAGGTGATGTGCGACCCCGATAGCAGGCGGGTGCCGCTGATGGCGTCGTGGACCCACTCGGGCCGCCCGAGGTAGTCGCGGGGCCGGTCGGGATCGGTCCAGACCCGCATGCCGGTCTGCATGGTCCTGTTGCCGTCGGGCTCCTCATGGCACAGGTAGATCACCCAGTGGTCGCCGTAGTCGGCGGGCATGTAGTTCCACATGCCCCCCAGCACCGAAATGGTCTGGCGGATGCCGTCGGGCTGTTTCTCGCCCACGGGGCGCACGCCCCACGACCGGTCCCGGGCCCCGCCGCAACGCTCCGGGGTGACCGCGATGTCGGTCCCGTCCACGGTGAGAGTTCCCTCCCAGCGGCCGAGCTGGGCGAACCGCTGGGTGTTGAACACCAGCGTGCCCCGGGTCCGCAAGTACTGGCGGGGCTCCTCGAAGGGGTCGATGGGGGAGGTCCAGGTGACGTCCATGGCCAGCTGCGAGTCGGCCGGCCGGTCCGGCTCCACGATCACCCGCAGCTTGCGCAGGGGCTCGACCACCTCGACGCGCACCGGTCCGACCGAGATGTCGGAGCGGTCGGTGAGGGGCTTGCTGGCCCGCACCACCAGGTGGTCGTCGCCCCGGGTGACGGCCAGGTAAGCGTCGGTGGTGCCCAGATTGGGGTACTGGCCCAGCCCGAAGATGGCGAAGTACTCGCCGCTGGAGGGGTGCAGGTTGAAGTAGTAGCGGTCGTAGAAGTTGCGGTCCGAGGTGGCCGGATGGCGCACGTACTCGGAGGTCTGGTGGACCGGGAAGTCGTCCCAGGCCGATATTGATCGATACGAGTTCATGGACGTGACGCTAGCGCCGGCTCGGTTCCTGTCCCTTCACTCTTCGGTACCCTTGCCGCCGATGTCTAGAACCCGGGTGCCGGCGGTCGAGGGGCTGTTCACAATCGATGACGACGGGCCGCGGCTGATCGGCGGGCGGGTTCCCGGCACCGAGTCGTACTTCTTCCCAAGGCACCTCGGCGGGGCCGACCCCCGTGTCGGGCCGGTCGAGCTGGAGGAGGTGCTGCTGAGCCGGCGAGGCCGGGTTTGGTCCTACACCACCAGCCACTACCCGCCCCCGCCGCCGTTCGTGGTGCCTTCGGAACCCTATGAGCCGATCACCATCGCGGCGGTGGAGCTGGAGGACGAGAAGATGGTGGTGCTGGGCCAGTGCACCGCCGGCGTCAGCCCCGAGGACCTGGAAGTGGGCATGGAGATGGAGCTGGCCGTCGACACGCTCTACCGCGACGACGACTGCGACTACCTGGTCTGGAAGTGGCGTCCGGCGGCCGCAGGATCGAAGGACGCCTAGCCATGGAGGAGATCGCCGTCCTCGGCGTAGGCATGCACCCCTGGGGCAAGTGGGGCCGCAACTTCACCGAGTACGGGGTGGCCGCGGCCCGAGACGCCCTGGACGACGCCGGGGTCGACTACGCCGACGTCGGCTTCGTGTCGGGCGCGGTGACGGTGCGGTGCGGGTATCCGGGCTACGTGGCCGGCTCGACATTCGCCCGGGCGCTCGGGTTCACCGGCGCCCAGCTGGCCAGCAGCTACTCGGCCTGCGCGTCGGGAGCGACCGCCCTGCAGGTGGCCCGGGGCCAGATCCTGTCGGGCGCCTGCGACGTGGCGCTGGTGGTGGGGGCCGACACCACCCCCAAGGGGTTCCTCGCCCCCAACGCCGGGGACCGCCCCGACGACATCGACTGGCTGCGCTTCCACCTCGTGGGCGCCACCAACCCCGTCTACTTCGGATTGCACGCCAGGCGGCGCATGGACCTCTACGGGGCCACGACCGACGACTTCGCCATGGTCAAGGTCAAGAACTCCCGCCACGGCGCCCACAACCCCAACGCTCGCTTCACCAAGGAGTACGGCCTCGACGACGTGCGCAACTCGCCGGTGGTGTCCGACCCGCTGCGGCTGCTCGACATCTGCGCCACCTCCGACGGGGGAGCGGCCATGGTGGTGTCATCGATGGAATGGGCCCGCAGCCACGGCCAGGACGATCCGGTGAGGGTGGCGGGAATCTCCACCGTCTCGCCGACGTATCCCGACCCGGTGATCGACCTGCCGTACCTGGCCGCCGACTCGGTGGCCGACCCGTCCGCGCCGCTGGTGGGCTTCAAGGAGTCGATCGGGGCCCGGGCCTACGACGAGGCCGGGCTCGGCCCCGACGACGTCGACGTGGCCGAGGTCTACGACCTGTCCTCAGCCATGGAGTTGGACTGGTACGAGCAGCTCGGCTTCTGCGGCGCCGGAGAAGCCGAGCGCCTTCTCAGAGACGGCGACACCGCCATCGGTGGGCGCCTGCCCGTCAACCCCAGCGGCGGCCTGGGCGCGTTCGGGGAGGCCGTCCCAGCCCAGGCCATAGCCCAGGTCTGCGAGCTCACCTGGCAGCTGCGAGGCGCAGCCGGCGCCCGCCAGGTCGACAGAGCCAGGGTGGGCATCACCGTCAACCAGGGCCTGTTCGGCCACGGCTCGTCGGTGATCGTCCGCCGCTGACGCCGCCCAGCCTGGCGCGGCGATCACAACCTCGACGGCCTCGATTCCGCGGGCATCCCCGAGGTGCGGCGGGTCTCGCCCTATAGTGCCGGGCCGCAATTGGTGCCGGAAGCGGCGCCGTCATCACAAAGGAGAAATCAATGAACAAGCGTGATGTTGTCGCTGCTGTGGCCCTCAGGGCGGGCGTCTCCCAGGCGGATGCCGCGAAGTGCATCGACGGACTCATGGAGCTCGCCTGCGACGAGCTGGCCTCCGGAGGCGATATCAACCTGACCGGCTACATGAAGATCTCGACGGTGCAGAGAGCCGCCCGCACGGGTCGCAATCCACAGACCGGCGAGGCGGTGGCCGTGCCGGCGTCGACCGGCGTGAAGATCCAGGCCGGCGCCAGGCTCAAGTCCGCGGCCCGAGGCTGATCCTCGCCCGTCGCCCGGCTGCGACCCGTGAGCCTGCCCCGACCCGAAGAGGTAATCCCGCACCGCGACCCGTTCCTGTTCGTGGACGAGGTCACGGAGTTGGTTCCGGGCGAGCGGGTCCGCGGCCGCTGGCGTCTGCGCGGCGACGAGCCCTTCTTCGAGGGTCACTTCCCGGGTCTGCCCACGGTGCCCGGAGTGTTGATGTGCGAGGCCATCGCCCAGCTCGGCGCGGTGGCGCTGCTCGCCGACGAGCGCTACGCCGGGCGGCTGCCGCTGTTCGGAGGGCTCGACCGGGCCCGCTTCCGGCGGCAGGTCCGTCCCGGGGACACTCTCGAACTCGAAGTGGAGATGACCCGCCTGTCGAGCCGGGCGGGACGGGGCTCGGGCCGGGCGCTGCTGGACGGCAAGGTCGCCGCGGAGTGCGACCTGATGTTCGTGATCGCCGACGCCTGACCGGCAGGCCGGTCGCTAGGCGGCCGGGGCCATCACCAGCGTGCCGTTGTGGCCGCCGAAGCCGAAGGAGTTCGAGATCGACACTCCGGGCTCCCAAGGAGCGGGCTCGCCCGTCACCACCTGGATGGGCGGCAGCTCGGGGTCCAGCTCGGTGAGGCCGGCGGTGGGCGGGATGAGCTCGTTCTTCATGGCAAGCACCACCGCCAACGCCTCCAGGGCGCCGGCGGCTCCCAGCGCGTGGCCGGTCACACCCTTCGTCGACGTCACCAGCGGGCCCGGCGAGGTGCCGAAGACCTTCGACAGGGCCTCGGCCTCGGCCGCGTCGTTGAGGTCGGTGGAGGTGCCGTGGGCGTTGACGTGGACCACGTCGGCGGGGCGCACGCCGGCATCGTCCAGAGCCAGCTGCATGCAGTGCACCGCGCCGCTACCGCCCGGCGAAGGGGCGGTTATGTGGTGGGCGTCTGCGGTTGACGCCGAGCCGAGCACCTCGGCCAGGATCCGCGCCCCCCGAGCCTGGGCAATGTCCCAGTCCTCGAGGACGAGCACCGCGGCTCCCTCAGCCATGACGAACCCGTCTCGCTGTGCATCGAACGGGCGGCTGACGCCGCTCGATGACAGGGCGGTCATGTTGGTGAATCCGGCCACCGCGGCCGGAGTGAACGGCGCCTCGGTGCCGCCGGCCAGCACGGCGTCGCAGCGGCCGTCGGCGATGAGGCGGGCCGCGTTGCCCACCGCGTGGGTCCCGGCGGCGCACGCGGTGACCACATTCTCCGACGGGCCCATCCAGCCGTAGCGCATCGACAGGGTCGCGCCTCCGGCGTTGGCCATCATCATCGGCACCAGGAACGGCGACACCCGGCGGGCCCCCTTCTCGTGGAGCACGCCGATCTGCCGCTCCAGCGTGGTGATCCCGCCCACACCGGTGCCGATCATGGCACCGCAACGAGTGGGATCGGCCTCGATATCGCCGGCCTGGGCCAGGGCCTGGTCCGCGGCCGCCACCAGGAACTGCGTGTACGGGTCGGACCGCCGCGCCTCCTTGGGGCTGTCGAAGTGGTCGATGGGGTCGAAGCCGGTGACGCGGCGCTCACCCACGGGCGCGGGGCTGCACAGCCCCTGGAAGTACGCCTCTGTGCCGATGCCGGCCGCTGAAACTACGCCGAGGCCGGTGACCGCCACCCGCCTGCGATCGGGCCTGCTCATCAGAGCGTGAACGTCATCGATCCGGGAACCTCGTCAGAGCTTCGAGGTGACCAGCTCGAAGGCTTCGGCGACGGTGGCGACGCCCTCCAGCTCCTCCTCGTCGACGTTCACGTCGAACTCTTCCTCGAGGGCCATCACCAACTCGACGATGTCGAGACTGTCAGCATCGAGATCGTCAGCGAAGTCTGCCTCCGGCACCACGTCGGCCGCGTCGACCGACAGCACCTCCACGGTGCACTGCCTGAAACGCTCGAAGTTCTCGTCACTCACGACTTCTTCCTTCCATTCCTAGCTTGCGACAGGGTCCGGTCGGGCCGGTGTAGCTTCCACGGCGCCTCAGCCCATCGAGAGGCCGCCGTCCACCGCAAGAACGATACCGGTGACGTAGCTCGCGTCCTCCGACGCGAGGAACTCGACCGCGGCGGCAATCTCGTCGGCTTCACCAACCCGGCCCAGCGGCACCCGCGACACGATGGCGTCGAGCTGGTCTTCGTTCAAAGCGGCCAGCATGTCGGTGCCGACCGCGCCGGGGGCGATCACGTTCACGGTGACGTTGCGGGAGGCGAACTCCTTGGCCAATGACCGGGCCAGGCCGATCAGCCCGGCCTTGGAGGCCGAGTAGTTGGCCTGGCCGGCCTGGCCACCGATGCCCGACACCGACGAGATGAGCACGATGCGTCCCCAGCGGCCCCTCACCATGGCCCTCACAGCCTGCTTGGCCACCCGGAAACTGCCGGTGAGGTTGGCGTCGACCACCGCGCCGAAGTCCTCCTCCGACATCCGCAGCACCAGCCCGTCGCGGGTGATGCCGGCGTTGCAGACGACGATCTCGGGAGCCCCGAGCCGCTCGGTAACAGAGGCCAGGGCGGCTGCGACCGACTCGGGGTCGGTGACGTCGCAGCGGACGCACGTCAGGTTGTTCGCCTCTGCGTCAGCCGGCGGCTCGCTGCGATAGGTGACGGCCACGCGGTGCCCGGCCCGGCTCAGCCGGCGGGCGATGGCCAGCCCGATGCCCCGGTTGCCGCCGGTGACTAGCGCTACTCGCCCGGGGCCGGGTCCGTCGCCCCCGTCGCCTCCGACGCTCACACCGTTACCAGCGGACCACCGTGGACGCCCAGGTCATGCCCGCCCCGAAACCGGTCATCACCACGATCGCTCCAGGCTCCAAAGCCCCGTCGGCGTGGGCCTTCGCCATCGAGAGCGGGATAGTGGCCGCGCAGTTGTTGCCGGTGTGGTCGATGACGTTGTGACTCTTGGCGAAGTCGATGCCGCTGCGCTTGCATATGGCCTCGATGATCCTGATGTTGGCCTGGTGGGGGAGCAGCACATCGACCTCTTCGGGGGTGACGCCCGCCCGCTCCAAGGCAGTCAGCACCGAGTCCGACACGGCCCGGACCGCCACCTTGAACACATCGCGGCCCTCCATCGTGATGAAGGAGTCGTGATCGCCCATCAGCAGCCGGCGGTGGTTGCCGTCAGCGCCCAGATCCCACCCCAGCAGCGTGGAACGGTCCGTACGCTCGAGGACGACAGACCCGCCGCCGTCGGCGAACAGGATGGCTGTACCCCTGTCGGACCAGTCGGTAAGGGGCGACAGGGAGTCGGCGCCGATGAGCAGCACCCGCTCGGGACCGCCCGCAGCGTCGATCATCGCGTTGGCGGTGACGAACCCGTAGGTGAAGCCGGCGCAGGCCGCGTTCAGGTCGAACGCGCCGCAGCCGAGTCCCAACTCGGCGTGGATCACCGCCGAGGTCCCGGGCACGCGCTGGTCTGGGGTGGTGGTGGCCAGGATCATCAGGTCGATATCGGCGGGCTCTACGCCGGCCATCTCCATAGCGGCCCGGCCGGACTCGATGCCCATTGTGGACGTGGGCAGGCCGATGCGGCGCTCGCGGATCCCGGTGCGCTCCCGGATCCACTCGTCGCTGGTGTCCATCATTGCGGCCAGATCGTCGTTGGTGAGGACCTTCTCCGGCAGTGATGTTCCAATGCCGATGACTGTTGCGCCCATCAAGACCCCCCTGCGGAACCCCTAGTCAATACCATCAGTTCGTCCTCAGCCAGGCGATCGGCTGGCTGGCCGTCACCCGCTCGCCGTCCAGGGCCAGAACGCCCATGAGTTCTCCGGCGAAGGGGCTGCGGACCTCGTGGTCGCCGACGCGGCCGACGAGATGACCGACGCCGACCACCGCACCGGCGCCGACCTCGTCGCTGGCGTGGAAGATGCCGGCAGCGGGGCTCACCACGAGCCGTTCGGTGGCGAACAGGTGCTCTCCCTCCAGGGGGGCCGTGGACCGGACCGGGGAGGCGGCCAGCGCCTCCAGGAGGATGTCCAGATCGTCGGGCACGGCCACCGACAGCGGCCGTGTCCCCTTGAGAGTGCGCTTGGCGAGGCGGCCCAGGACCTCTCCCGGACCGAGCTCGACGTAGGTGGTGAACCCGGCGTCGCTGAGAGAGGTCAGCGTCTGGCGCCAGCGCACCGGGCTGGTGAGTTGGGCCTTGAGCAGGTCGGGCCAGTCGGATCCCCGGTTGTGGGCGGCCGCGTCGACGTTGGCGACCACCGTTCCCTCGGGGTCGCGGAACTCGGTGCGGTCGATGGCCTTGGTGAGCCGGTCGCGTGCCGGCGCCATGAACGGAGTGTGGAAGGCGCCGCCAACCTGTAGAGGCATGACCCGTTTGGCGCCGAGTTCGCGGGCTATGCCGGCGGCGGTTTCGATGGCTTCGGGAGTCCCGGCGATCACCGCCTGGCCGGGGGCGTTGTGGTTGGCCAGCCACACCTCGCCGGGGGAGCGGTTGCAGGCAATCAGCACATCGTCGTCATCGAGGCCCAGAACAGCCGCCATGGTGCCCTCGCGCTCCTCGGCCGCAGCTTGCATGGCGTCGCCCCGCTCGGCCACCAGCGCCACTGCGTCGCCGAAGTCGAGCACGCCCGACGCGGTCAGCGCCGAGTACTCGCCGAGGCTGTGGCCGGCGTGGCCGGCGGCCTCGGTGCCGAGCCGGGTCACCGCGTCGAGCACGACCATGGACATGACGAACGTGGACAGCTGGCTGTTGCGGGTCTGGGTCAGCTCCTCGGAGCCGGCGGTGAGCAGCAGGCGGGCGACGTCCCGGTCGGAGGCCGCCGACGCCTCCGCCACCAGCTCCCAGGAGGGATGATCGGTCCAGGGCTCGCCCATGGCGGGCTGCTGGGACCCCTGTCCCGGATACATGAAGACGATCATCGGTGGATCCCTCTCACCGCGAAACTGGACCCGCCGATGCTCTGGGCCGGTTCACGTTCAGACTCTGCGCGACCCGGTCGCGTTTCATGACAGTCGCTCATGGCAGTAGCGATAGCCCCCTCGGCCGTGCTCGCGGGTGCGCAAGAGTCCAAGGCTAGCGCTACGCGGGCGCGAGCGGCCCGCCGGCCGCCGCCCGGATAGCCGAACGGTAGGCTCGTATCTTTCCGGCCCGGATGGCGGAACTGGCAGACGCAGCGGACTCAAAATCCGCCGCCCGCAAGGGTGTGAGGGTTCGAATCCCTCTCCGGGCACTCTGTGATGTGTCAAGACATCGGAACCTCGCGAACCCACGCGCGGGTCAGGTTTGGTGTCGTGACTGGCCGCTCTGACGCGGCTCGATCAGTGCCGCCCTACCGAAGACGGTGAGACCGGCGAAGAAGTCCATCACAGTGTCGCGATCTCCAGAGATCTCGACGCTCTGGAGTGCGGCCGCGTCGGACAGCGCGGCGGCGAAGGTGGCTCTGTCGATCCGGATCGACGCGATCGCCTCGTCGTCGACTGCATCGGCTCGATGGTGGATCACCGACTGCCCGACACCAAGGCAATGATCCTCGTCGAGGTCGGTGAAATGGACGTTGAACACCACCGGGCCCCTCGTGAACCGCGCCGGATCGAACCGCACCCCGACGAGGTCGAAGAGGTGCTCGACCTCCATCGCCTGCGCCATCGAGTCGATCGGCAACACGCCCAGTCCAGACGGGCCGTGACGGAGCTCCATCGCCCCCATCAGGTATGCGTTGCGCCAAGTGGCCGACTCGGACTGGTACCCGAGCTGCTCGAGCGTATCCGCCTGGAGGTCCCGGGCCGACTGGTTGGCGGGATCCGCGAACACGACATGGTTCACCACCTGGACCACCCACCGGTACTCGCCCCGCTCGAAACTTGACCGGGCCTTCTCCAGCACGGCGTCGGCACCGCCCATGAAGTCGACGTAGTTGGTGCTGGCCAGAACCGGAGGCAGCGGGTCGAGGTTGGCCGGGTTGCCGTCGTACCAGCCGAGGTACCGGTTGTACACGGCTCGGCAGTTGTGCGGGACCGCGCCGTAGTAGCCGCGGACGTGGGACTGGTCGAACTCCTCGGGCAACTGGATTTCGGCGGCGATCTCGTCAGGGCCGTACCCCTTATTCGCCAGCCGCATCGTCTGGTCGTGCATCCAGCGGTACACGTCCCGCTGCATGGCCAGGAACCCGCTCACGTCGTCGGCGCCGAAACGGGGCCAGTGGTGGCTGGCGAACATGACGTCCGTGTCATCGGCCCACAGGTCGATGGCTTCCTGGATGTACTTGCTCCAGGCCAGGGCGTCGCGCGTCTTGGCTCCCCGGATCGGGTGGAGGTTGTGCAGGGTGTGAGTGCAGTTCTCGGCCATGCACAGCACCCGCCGATCCGGGAAGTGGAAGTTCATCTCCGCCGGTGCTTCGGCATCGGGGGTGTTTTGGAAGACGACACGGATGCCGCTGAGCGTCAACTCCTGTCCCGTCTCGGCGACGGTGTCGGTAGGCGCCACCAGCGCCCACGGCGCCAGGCCCAGAGCCGATCCGAGACCGCAGTCGACGTGTCCGAGCGGGTCGGGCGGCAGGAAGGTGCCGAACTGGTACGCCGCCCTGCGCACCATGATGTGGCCCGCGACCACGAGCTCGCCCACGACCTCCTCGAGGAATCCGACCGGTGCAACGATGCGCACATCGCCCCGATCGACCGCGTCCTGGTCGGTCACCCCGAGGATGCCGCCGAAATGGTCGACGTGAGAGTGGGTGTAGATCACTGAGGTCACCGGCCGCTCGCCCAGAGTGCGGTTGACGAGACCGAGCGCAGCCGCCGCGGTGGGCGCGTTGGTCAGCGGGTCGATCACCATCCAGCCGCCGTCGTCTCCGGCGAGGAACGTGATGTTGGAGATGTCGTAGCCGCGGACCTGCCAGACGCCGTCGGCAACCTCGAACAGGCCGTGGTTGACGTTCAGTCGCGCCTGTCGCCAAAGCCCGGGATGAACCGAGTCCGGCGGCGTCTCAGACTCGCTGACGAACTGGCGGCGGGCCACGTCGAACACGACGTGGTCGCCGATGGTGATGCGTCCGCTGTCCAGCTGCGCGATCCGTCCCCTGGTCGCCCGGTCGTGGTCGCCCGGATCGTCGAATGACAGCACCACTGACTGGTTCGCGGCGACGGTGAGGTCCGTGGGGGGCTTCGG
Source organism: Acidimicrobiales bacterium (assembly GCA_965117015.1). Lineage (GTDB taxonomy): Bacteria > Actinomycetota > Acidimicrobiia > Acidimicrobiales > Aldehydirespiratoraceae > Aldehydirespirator. Next base: position 3,033,918 of record OZ220747.1, on the reverse strand, counting down.
TTGGCGATACGGCTTGTCGAGTGCCATGACGTTGTGGAGCCCTACTCGTAGGGCAGGCCGACGTACTGCTCGGCGAACGCCCGCTGGGCGTGTTCGGAGGCCGCGAGATGCGACAGCTCCTGTTCCTGGGCCCGCTGGTCGAACGGGGTCTGGTGGGGGAACCGGTGCAGCAGGGTGGTCAGCCACCAACTGAATCGGGCCGCGCCCCACACCCGCCTCAACGCCATCTCGGAGTAGCTGTCCAGGTAGCCGTCGTCGCCGGCGTAGTGGGCGATGAAAGCCCGTGAGAGGTAGCGGACGTCGGAGACGGCCAGGTTGAGTCCCTTGGCTCCGGTCGGCGGCACGATGTGGGCGGCGTCGCCGGCCAGGAACAGGCTGCCCCAGCGCATCGGCTCGCTCACGTAGCTGCGGATAGGGGCCAGCGACTTCTCGATCGAGGGGCCGGTAACGATCCGGTCGGACTGGCTGCGGGGCAGCCGGGCCAGCAGCTCGCTCCAGAAGCGGTCGTCGGGCCAGTCGTCCACGGTGTCGGTCATGGGCGCCTGCACGTAGTAGCGGCTCAGCATCGGGGTGCGCATCGAGCACAGGGCGAAGCCGCGCTCGTGGTTGGCGTACAGCAGGATGGGCAGGGGAGGGGTCTCCGAGAGGATGCCGAGCCAGCCGAACGGGTACTCCTTGTCGTACTCGGTGCGGGCTGAGGTGGGGATGCTCTCCCGGCTCACGCCGTGGAAGCCGTCGCACCCGGCGATGAAGTCGCAGGTGATGCGCTCGGTGCCCGCGCCGGCGTCGAAGGTGACCGACGGGCGGCCGGTGTCGATGTCATGGAGCCGCACGCCGCCGGCCTCGAAGATCATCCGTGCGCCCCGGGCGTCTCCGGCTTCGTAGAGGTCCTCCTGGATCTTGGTCTGGCCGTAGGCCATCATCCGCTTGCCGAGCAGGCGGCTGGTGTCGATGCTCAGGACGTCCTGGCCGCGCCAGGCGATGTTGATGCTGTCGTGCACATGCCCCTCGGCATCCATCCGCGTGCCGAGGCCGGCGTCGCGCAGCGTCTCGACCGTGCCCCACTCCAGGACGCCGGCGCGGATCCGGTCGAGGACGTACTGGCGGCTCTGCCGTTCGAGCACCACGTTGTCGACCCCGCCCGCGTCGAGCAGGTGCGACAGGAGCATGCCCGCGGGTCCGCTGCCGACTATGGCAACAGAAGTGTCGGGCATCTGTTCGGCTCCGCAGGTTGGTGGACTGGCCGGTCGGCGAGGTGGGCGGCCATCCGGCCGCCTGCCAGACTGGCGACGAGAGTATTGACTAACGGGACGCTAACCGGTCCTGATGGCGGGGCGCAGGCGGTCCGGCGCGGCGGTCTCGAGGGTCCGCAGCGTCCGAGGGAGTGATGCGAGATGGTGAACGTGGCGATGGTCGGCGTGGGCTTCTTCGGGAACAAGCACCTGGATGGGCTGGTGTCGATCCCAGACGCCGACGTGGTCGCTGTCGTGGACCCGGTGGAGGCCGCGGCCCGCAAGGCCGCCGACGCCCGCGGCATCCAGCGGGTCGAGACCAGCCTCGACGCGGTGCTGGCCGACGACGGCGTCGACGCGGTGATCCTGGCGACGCCCACGCCCGTGCACGCGGAGCAGGCCATCGCCTGCCTGGAGGCCGGCAAGCACGTCGAGGTCGAGATCCCGCTGTGCGACCGGCTGGAGGACGGGCGCGCCGTCGTCGCGGCCCAGCAGCGCTCGGGCAAGGTGGCCGCGTGCGGGCACACCCGCCGGTTCAACCCGAGCCACCAGTGGGTGCACAACCGCATCCGGGCCGGCGAGTTCTCGATCCAGCACATGGACGTGCAGACGCTGTTCTTCCGCCGCACCAACACCAACGCGCTGGGCGAGCCCCGCAGCTGGACCGACCACCTGCTGTGGCACCACGCCGCCCACACCGTCGACCTGTTCCAGTACCAGGCCGGCAGCCCCGTCGTCGCGGCCCAGGCCATGCAGGGCCCGATCCATCCCGAACTGGGCATCGCCATGGACATGTCGATCCAGTTGCGCACGGAGGCCGGCCAGCTGTGCACGCTGGCGCTGTCGTTCAACAACGACGGGCCCTTCGGCACTTTCTTCCGCTACATCGGCGACACCGGGACCTACATCGCCCGGTACGACGATCTCGTCACCGGCGACGACAAGCCCATAGACGTGTCCGGCGTGGACGTCTCGATGAACGGCATCGAGCTCCAGGACCGCGATTTCATAGCGGCCATCGTGGAGGGCCGCGAGCCGGTCGCCAGCGTGGCATCGGTGCTGCCCTGCTACGAGGTGCTCCACCAGATCGAGCTAAGCCTCGCCGACGACGCCACCGCCTGACACTGCGACAGAGCCGCCTGACCAAGGACCCACCGCGGTTGCTGTTGCTGGACTATCATTATAACTTGATCTTTGAGATCAAATCTCGATCTAGCAGGTTATCCCTCGCCTCGAGCCTCGGCACGGCCGGCTCCTCACGCAACGCTGCGGAAGGAACGGGCTCATGGCGAGGGGCACCCATCCCAAGAAGGAGGTCCGCAAGGCACTCAAGGAACTGAGGGCGGCAGGCTGGACGATCAAGACCGCCGTCGGCGGTCACGCCCATCGGTGGGGAACCGCGACGTGCCCGCACCAGCATGCCGACCACTCGGACGAGGCGACTTGCTGCATACAGGTCATCTACGGCACGCCTCGCAATCAGTACGACGAGGCGAACCAGCTTCGTCGGGCGCTTCGCTCGTGCCAGAGAATGCTGGCACGATCCGATTAGGAGTAGACTTGATGACTAGCCCAGCCAGAAGCAAGTACATCTTCAAGCTAGAGACCAGCGGCAGGAGCGTGCTGGAGGACGAAGTCGTCGACGCCCTCTATGAGGCGGGGTGCGATGACGCCGGGATAGGCCGCTTCCTGGGTGTCCACTATCTGGACTTCACCCGTGAGGCCGGTTCATACTGCGAGGCGGTACGATCCGCCATCGAGGACGTTCAATCGGTGCCGAGCGTCTGGGTGACACGCGTGGTGAACGAAGAAACCAATGCCGGTGATGCATTCACGGCGGCGGTAAACGCGGCGCTTTCCTCCCCGGCCCGCTGCCCCGACGTGCCCGGCACGGAGGAGCAGATTGAACTGCGACGCATCTGGGAGATGGCCGCGAAGGCGCCGTCCGACAGCGTCTCCGGGGCCGCCTCCTAGACTGGGAGCATGTCGCGCGACCGGATCGAGCGTCGCCTGCGGGGGGTTGGACAGCAGTTGAACGCGCTGCGGGCCGACCTCCGCGTCTGTGATGAGCAGCTGGTCCAGGTCAGCGAGGAGGCCGACGAGTGCCGCCTGCGGGCCCTGGTGTCGGAGACGCCCCTGGCCGAGCGCGAGTACCGCGAGGCGCAGCGCCACGCCGACCGGCTGCAGCGGCACCGCGACGAGATCGCGGCCCGAGTCGCTCGCCTCGAAGCCGACCAGGACGCTTTGCTGGATCGGTTCACCGCCACGTGACCGCCACCGGCGCCGTTCGGGTGGTGGTGGCCGAGGATGAGGCCATCATCCGGCTCGACCTGGTGGAGACCCTGCGCGAGCAGGGCTTCGACGTCGTGGCCGACACCGGTCGGGGCGACGAGGCGGTCAGACTCGTAGCCGAGCACCGTCCCGACGTCGCCATCCTCGACATCAAGATGCCCGGCCTCGACGGCATCGAGGCCGCCCAGCAGATCGCTCCGCAGCGCGGCACCGCAGTGGTGCTACTCACCGCGTTCAGCCAGCGTGAGCTGGTGGAGCAGGCCCGCGAGGCCGGGGCCATGACCTACCTGATCAAGCCCTACCGGCGCGACGCTCTGGTGCCCGCCGTGGAGTTGGCCCTGGCTCGCTACCGGGAGATGGAGGCGCTGGAGGGCCAGATAGGCGATCTCGAGAACCGCCTGGAAGTGCGCAAGATCGTGGACCGGGCCAAGGGACGGCTCCTCGACGATCACCAGATGAGCGAGCAGGACGCCTACGCGTTCCTCCAGCGCACAGCCATGTCACAGCGCCGCACCATGCGCGACGTGGCCGCCGACGTGCTTGAGGGCCGGGTCACCCCCTGACCCTCCGGCCGGTCTCTCGGGTGCCGTAGATTTCTGGTCATGGCCAAGGTGATGCTGATCGACGGCAACTCCCTTGCCTACCGCGCCTTCTTCGCCCTGCCCACCGACATGGCCACCGCCTCGGGACAGATCACCAACGCCGTGTTCGGTTTCACCTCGATGCTGATCAACCTGTGGCGCGACCACGAGCCCGACCAGATCATCGTCGCCTTCGACCGGCCCGAGCCGACGTTCCGCCACGCCAAGGTGCCCACCTACAAGGGCACCCGCGACTCCGCCCCCGACATCCTGCGCCAGCAGATGGGTCTGGTGCGCGAGGTGCTCGACGCCTTGGCCGTGCCCATGGTGGACGCGGCCGGCTTCGAGGCGGACGACGTGATCGCCACCCTGGCCACTGCGGGCCGCGACCGGGGCGACGACGTGATCGTCGTGACCGGCGACCGCGACACCTACCAGCTGGTGGAGGACCCGCAGGTGAAGGTGCTCTACAACATGCGGGGGGTGTCGGACTACAAGCTGTACGACGAGGCCGGCATCCTGGAGCGCACCGGCGTCCGTCCCGCCGACTACGTGGAGTACGCGGCCCTGAGAGGCGACACCAGCGACAACCTGCCGGGAGTGCCCGGTGTGGGGGCAAAGACGGCGGCGAAGCTGGTCAACGAAAGGGGAGGGCTCGACGGGATCTTTGCCTCGCTGGACGAGCTGACCCCCAAGCTGCGGGAGAACCTGGCCGCCGCAGAGGCGCACGTGCGCACCAACGCAGAGGTGATGCTGCTGGTGCGCGACGTGCCCCTCGATGCCGGGCTCGACGGGCTGGTCCGGGGAGACGTGGACGCCGAGGCGGTGCGCAAGCTGTTCGACTTCCTGGAGTTCCGGTCGCTGCACCGCCGCCTGGCCGAGGTGCTCGGCGACGCGCTGGGCACCGACGCGTCGGATGACGCAGAGGCCTCGGCGCGAACCCTGACACCCGAGGTGTCGGTACTGGCCACCGCCGCGCCGGCCGTCGAGGCGCTTCAAGCCGCGGCGGCCCCTGATGCCGCCGGGACACGGTTGGCACTGGCCACTCCGGCCGCGGGGCTGGATGCCGGGCTGGCCTGGGCGGTCGACGCCGACGCGGGCCGGGTGGCCTTCGTTCCCGGCGAGCTGCTGGACGACCCCGAGGTATCCGCGGCACTGGCCGGGCTCGTCGGGACCGGCTCCGGCGAGCGGCGCCGGCCGCTGGCTGCGCACGACGGCAAGGCCCTCATGCGCCCGCTGCTCGACCGCGGCGTTGAGATGCGCGACCCGCTGATCGACACCATGCTGGCCGCCTACCTGCTCGACCCCGCCGACGCCCGCTACGACCTGAGCGACGTCGCCGGCCGCTACGCGGGCCTCGACCCGCCCGCGCACGCCCCCCCGGAGGGGCGCTTGGACCTCGACGGGGACGCGGCCGAGCCCGCCGAGCAGGCCGGGTGGGCCGTCCTGGCCATCGACCGCCTGGTCGCGCCCCTGCGCGAGGCTCTGGCGGCGCAGGGCTTGGACCGCCTCAACGACGAGGTGGAGGTGCCGCTGGTGCGGGTCCTGGCCCGGATGGAGCACATCGGGATAGGCGTGGACCGCTCGGTGCTGGAGACCATCCGCGACGAGCTCGACACCGAGGCCGAGGATCTGCGCCGCGAGGTGCTGGCCGACGCCGGGCGCGACATCAACGTCAACTCGCCCAAGCAGCTCGCCGAGGTGCTATTCGACGACCTCGGGCTCTCGCCCACCAAGCGGACCAAGACCGGGTTCTCGACCGACGCGCAGTCGCTGGAGAAGCTGCGGGGCGAGCACCCCATCGTCGACCACCTGCTCGGCTACCGGGAGGTGGAGAAGTTGCGCTCCACCTACGGGGTCGGGCTGCTGGCCGAGGTCGGGGGGGACGAGCGCATCCGGGCCACCTTCAACCAGACCGTGGCCCGCACCGGCCGCCTCAGTTCCGATGCGCCCAACCTCCACAACATCCCGGTGCGCTCCGAGCGGGGCCGGGTGTTCCGCACCGCCTTCGTGGCGCCGCCGGGGCACAAGCTGCTGGTCGCCGACTACGACCAGATCGAGCTGCGGTGCATCGCCCACCTGGCCGAGGATCCGGGCCTGATCGCGGCCTTCGAGGCCGGCGACGACATCCATACCGCCACCGCGGCCCGGGTGTTCGACATCGCGGTGTCGGAGGTGGGCGTGGAGGAGAGGGCCACCGCCAAGATGGTGTCCTACGGGTTGGCCTACGGGATGGAGGCCTACGGCCTGGCCCAGCGCCTGAACATCCCGACCGGAGAGGCGGCGGAGATCCTCGACGCCTACTTCGAGGCCTTCGGTGCGGTGCGCCAGTACATGGACGAGACCGTGGCCGAGGCTCGCAGCAAGGGCTACACCGAGACCCTGTTCGGCCGGCGCCGGCAGATCCCCGAGTTGGCCAGTCCCAACGTGCGGCTGCGCCAGGCCGGGGAGCGCCAAGCCATGAACGCCGGGATCCAGGGACTGGCCGCCGACATCTTCAAGGTGGCGCTGGTGCGCCTCGACCAGGCCCTCGAGGACCGCGAGCTGGCGTCGCGGATCGTGCTGCAGGTGCACGACGAGATCATCCTGGAATCGCCCGACGGCGAGGTCGCCGCGGCGTCGGAGCTGACCCGAGACGTGATGCGGGGCGCTTTCGAGCTGCGGGTGCCTCTGGAGGTCGACCTCCAGGTCGCTGCCACCTGGGCGGGGGCCAAGGGCTGAGCCGACAGCCAGGACGATCAGACCACGGGAGACTCCACATGAGCCGGCACATCATCAAGCGCACCATCGAGCGCGCCGACTCCAGACTGGTCGACGCCCTCGGTGAGGCAGGTACTGCGACCGTGCACGAAGCGATCGGACGCGTGGGCTATGTGGGCCCGCACCTGCGGCCGATCCAGCAAGACGTCAGGATTGCCGGGTCGGCGGTGACTGTGCTGAGTCACCCCGGCGACAACATCATGATCCACGCCGCGGTCGAGATGTGCGAGGAGGGCGACATTCTCGTCGTGACCAACACCGCTCCGTCGACGCACGGAATGTTCGGTGATCTCCTGGCCACCTCGCTGATGGCCCGAGGTGTCCGGGGCCTGGTGCTCGACGCAGGCGTGCGCGACACGACGGATCTCCGTTCGATGGGTTTCCCCGTGTGGTCGCAGCATGTGTCGTGCCAGGGGACCGAGAAGAGCACTCCCGGCTCGGTCAACGTGCCGGTCGTCCTGGGAGGCGTCACCGTGCAGCCCGGCGACGTGGTCTGCGCCGATGACGACGGCGTCGTCGTCGTGCCGAGGCTCGACGCCGGCTGGGCAGTCCAGCAGTCACAGGCCCGCCTGGCGAAGGAGGAGGACATGCGCGGCATCCTCGAATCGGGCGAACTCGGCGTCGATGTCTACGGTCTGCGTCAGAGGCTGATCGACATGGGTGTCGAGTACGTCGACTGATCAGTCGACGCCCCTCGCAGCGCATCCTGGGCGGGACTCAGCCGAAGTCGTACAGGGTCTCCGGGTTGGTCACCAGCACCTGATGGCGCGTGGCTTCGTCGGGTATGAGATCGACCAGGAGGTCGACGAGGTCACCGTCGTCGGGCATGTGGCGGACGTTCGGATGGGGCCAGTCGGTTCCCCAGAGGACGCGGTCGGGTGCTGCGGCCACCAGCGCACGGGCGTAGGGCACGACGTCGTCGTAGGGCGGTGCTCCGTCGGCGCTGAGACGTTCGGCGCCGGAGATCTTGACCCAGGCGCGCTCGTCTCGCATCAGCTCGAGGAGCGTCTGGAACGGGGCCTGCTCGATCCCGTCGGCGGTCTGGACGCGGGCCATGTGATCAATGACGTACGGGCACGGCATCTGATCGAGGAGGTCGGAGTAGGCGGGCAGGTCTCCGGCGTCGAAGTGCAGCACGATGTGCCATCCGAAGGGCTGCACCCGGTCGACCAACCGCCAGAACACGTCGAGATCGGGAGCACCGCCGAGGTGCTTCACGAAGTTGAACCTCGTCCCCCGTGCACCGGCCTCGTGCAGTTCAGCGATGTCGGCCTCGCTGAACAACTCGTCGATCATCGCGACCCCGGCGTAGCGGCCCTTGCCTCGCTGCATTGCGTCGAGCATCGCTGAGTTGTCGGTGCCGTGACACGATGCTTGGACGAACACTGCCCGAGACAGCCCGAGGCGTTCCTGGAGCACCATGAAATCGGCGATCCCCGAGTCGGGTGGTGTGTAGGAACGATCGGTCGAGAACGGGAACGTCTCCGCTGGACCGAACACGTGGCAGTGCGCGTCGGTCGCGTCTGGTGGCGGCGTCCACCGGGTCGGGGCATGAGGGTTGGGATGTGGTGCGGGGATCACAACCTCAGGCGTTCTCGAGCACGATGACGCCGTTGCTGGTGTTCGAGGTTGGCACGTGGTGGCCGCGATGCACCTCGCGGACCTGCTCGTCCAGTGCTCCGCGCATGATCATCCACAAGACGAGCTCGATGCCCTCCGACCCTGCTTCGCGCAGGTAGTCGGTGTGCGGAACAGCCGCCTGGCCGGCTGGATCGGTGACCATGCGGTCGAGGAACGCCAGATCGAATTCTGCATTCACGAGACCGGCGCGTTCTCCCTGCAGCTGGTGTGACATGCCGCCCGTCCCGAGGATCAGGACGCGCTCGTCGCCGGGGAACTCGTCGACGGCCCGGCGTATCGCCTTGCCCAACCGGTAGCAGCGGTTGCCGGTCGGCGCCGGGTACTGGATGACGTTCACGCAAAGCGGCACCACCTTGCAGGGCCATTCCTCAGGCTGGTCGAACATCACCGAGAGAGGCACGGTAAGGCCGTGGTCGACGGGCATCTCGTTGACGATGGTCATGTCGAACTCGTCGAGGATGAGCGACTCGGCAAGATGCCATGCCAGTCGCGGATGTCCGGTGACATCGGGCACCTGCCTGGGCCCGTAACCCTCATCAGCAGGCGGGAAGGTCGCTGCGACGCCGATGGCGAAAGTCGGGATGAGGGCGAGCGAGAAAGCCGAGGCGTGGTCGTTGTAGGCGATGATGCACACATCGGGCTTCGCTTCGCGAACCCAAGCACGAACCGGGGCGATCTTCTCGAAGTACGGCACCCAGTACGGCTCGTTCTGCTTGTTGTGGTCGATTGCGGCACCAACCGCCGGGACATGAGAGGTGCCGATGCCTCCGATGATCCGGGCCATGTCAGTGCGGCTCCCCGGCCGGGGCGGCGCCTTGGTCGGCAAGGGTCCGGTTGCCCTCGATCGGGCGGCCGCCGTCGATCATCATCTGTTGGAACTCCTCGGCCTCGATGCCGGACATCGACGCGCCGACCTGCTGCATGCTGAGTCCGTCGAAGATGGCTAACTTGAAGGTGTAGTAGATGTTGCCGCCGAGCCGGAGCAGGCCGAGCCAGTCGCGCTGCAAGACTGCTTCGCGCTGATCGTCGGTGAGTGCGTAGGCGTCGAGGTAGCCGGACTCGTCGGCGCGGAACGCCTCCCGGTTCGCCTCCTGGTTGAGCGACATGCAGAACATGTTCAGCGCGTAGCCGCGACGGGAGTGGTCGCCGTCCATGACGTAGGTGCCGGGAATGTCGTCGTAGTCGCGCGGTGCTCGGTCGGGGGCGGCGCGTGGATACTTCGTAGTCATGGTGCGGCTCCGGTCAGGACTCGATCGTCACGAGCACGGTGTAGCGGATTATCGACGTTCGGGCAACGATCTCGTAGTGCACGCGGGACTCGTTGAGTCCTGGGGCCGGTAGCCTCACTGGGTCCCTTGACCCCTACCGACCAGCCCGGAAAGACACCGTGACCGACACCGCCACCGCCGTCCTCGAACCGCCTGCGCCCAGCGAGATGGGCACGTTCGCAGAGGACGGCTCGTACATCCCACGCCAGATCGTCGAGGACGACCTCGGCGACATCAGCCTCGACGACGCCTACGCCTCCACCATGGTGGTCGTCGAGGACGGCCAGATCGTGGAGGGCACGATCGTCCGGATCGACAAGGAAGAGGTCCTGCTCGACATCGGCTACAAGTCCGAGGGCGTCATACCGGCCCGCGAGCTGAGCATCCGCCACGACGTCGACCCCGGCGATGTAGTCGCGATGGGCGAAGAGATCGAAGCCCTGGTCATCACCAGGGAGGACAAGGAGGGCCGCCTGGTCCTGTCCAAGAAGCGGGCCCAGTACGAGCGGGCCTGGGGCCGCATCGAGGATCAGCGGGAGGCCAACGAAGCGGTCAAGGGCATGGTCATCGAGGTCGTCAAGGGCGGTCTGATCGTCGACATCGGCCTGCGAGGCTTCCTGCCCGCGTCGCTGGTGGAGCTGCGCCGGGTGCGCGACCTCCAGCCGTATGTGGGCCGCGAGCTCGACGCCAAGATCATCGAGCTCGACAAGAACCGCAACAACGTGGTGCTGAGCCGGCGGGCGTGGCTGGAGGAGACCCAGCGCGAGCAGCGCGAGGCGTTCCTCGACAACCTCAGGCCGGGCGAGATCCGCAGCGGCGTGGTGTCGTCGGTGGTGAACTTCGGCGCGTTCGTGGACCTCGGCGGCATGGACGGCCTGGTCCACGTGTCGGAGCTGTCCTGGAAGCACGTCGACCACCCCAGCGCGGTGGTGTCGGCCGGCGACCGCATCGACGTGCAGGTGCTGGAGGTCGACCTGGACCGGGAGCGCATCAGCCTGTCGCTCAAGGCCACCCAGCAGGATCCGTGGCAGGAGTTCGCGGCCAGCCACCGGGTGGGGGAGCTGGTGTACGGTCGCATCACCAAGCTGGTGCCGTTCGGGTCGTTCGTGCAGGTCGGCGACGGCATCGAGGGCCTGGTGCACATCTCGGAGATGTCCGCGCACCATGTGGAGCTGCCCGAGCAGGTAGTGACCCCCGGCGAGGAGCTGTGGGTGAAGATCATCGACCTCGACCTTCAGCGCCGCCGCATAAGCCTGTCGATCAAGCAGGCCGCCGAGGGCGGAGTGGTCGCGGCCGAGTACCAGGAGCACTTCGGCGACCACGCCTACGACGAGGAAGGCAACTACATCGGCACCACCGGGTCCGAGGGCCAGCAGGCCTGGGAGGACTACTTCTCCGAGGAGGGCGGCGCCGAGTACAGCGACGACGCCGAAGCCGGCAGCGACGAGGCTGCGACCGGTGACGGGGACGGGAGTGCCGAGGTCGAGGCCTCCGCCGACGAGGCTGCCGAAGCCGAAGCCGCGGCCGACGAGACCTGAGCGCTGCCTGAGATCGCACTGACCGGGGGGATCGGCGCCGGCAAGTCGACGGTGGGGGCCGGACTGGTCGAGCGGGGCGCGATCCTCATAGACGCCGACCAGATCGTCAGGGACCTCCAGCAGCCGGGCCAGCCCGTCTTCGAGGCCATCGTGAAGCGGTGGGGACCCGTCGTGGTCGCCGCCGACGGCACCCTGGACCGGGCCGCAGTGGCTGCCGTGGTGTTCAAGGACTCCGGCGAGCTGGACGCCCTCAACGCCATCGTCCATCCGGCGGTGGGCGCCGAGATGGTCAAGCGCAGGGCCGCGGCCGCGGAGCAGTCGCCCGGTGCCGTGGTCGTGCTCGACATCCCGCTGCTGGTGCGCCCCGGCGGCCAGCCCATCGCCGAGCGCTACCGCGACCTCTCGGGCATCGTGGTGGTGGACGCCGACCCTGAGATTGCCGTGCAACGCCTCGTGGCCCAGCGGGGACTCGCCGAGGAGGATGCCAGGGCCCGCATCGCCAGCCAGGCCGACCGCGAGTCGCGCCTGGAGGTGGCCGACTTCGTGATCAGCAACGACGGAACCTTCGAAGAGCTAGAGCCCCAGATAGACGCCTGCTACCGCTGGGCAGTCGCCCTCGGCTGAAATTGATGGCGATACTGGGCCTCCAGGGGCCGAATCGTCATCAATATCAGATCCACACCTGGCCGGACCTAGGTTGCCCCGCTGCGAGAGGTCGGCCTTCAGCACCTTGTCAGCGCAGAGATGCGGCGCCCGCGTCGGTACGATCAGCGGCCAGGGCCGAGCGGCCCGTGAGCGAAGCGAGCAAGAGCGGGTGACATGCCGCCGGTGACCGTGCCCAGCGATCGGAAGGCCTTCGAGGTGGTGGCCCCGTTCGAGCCCGCCGGCGACCAGCCCAAGGCCATCGAGGCCCTGGCCGCCGGCGTGGCCGCCGGGTACCCCTTCCAGACGCTGCTGGGCATAACCGGCTCGGGCAAGAGCGCCACCATCGCCTGGACCATCGAGCAGGCCCAGCGGCCCACGCTGGTGCTGGCCCCCAACAAGTCGCTGGCCGCCCAGCTGGCCAACGAGCTGCGGGAGCTGTTCCCGCACAACCGAGTGGAGTACTTCGTCAGCTACTACGACTACTACCAGCCCGAGGCGTACATGCCGGCCAGCGACACCTACATCGAGAAGGACTCGTCAGTGAACGACGAGATCGACCGGCTGCGCCACTCGGCTACCTCGGCGCTGCTCACCCGCCGCGACACCATCGTGGTGGCGTCGGTGTCGGCCATCTACGGACTCGGCTCCCCCGAGGAGTACGAGACCCAGCTGCTGGTGCTGCACCGGGGCGCCACCTACGACCAGCGGTCGATCCTGCGACGCCTGGTGGACATGCAGTACGAGCGCAACGACATGAACCTGACCAGGGGCAAGTTCCGGGTGAGGGGCGACACCATCGAGATCCACCGGGCCTACGACGAGACCGCGGTGCGGATCGAGCTCTTCGGAGACGAGGTGGACCGCATGACCGTGGTCGACCCGCTGACCGGCGAGCGGCTGGAGACCCTGAACGACCTGGTGGTGTTCCCGGCCACCCACTACGCCACCAGCGCCGAGCGGATGGAGAAGGCCATCGCCCGGATCGAGGTCGAACTGGCGGAGCGGCTGGCCCATTTTGAGGGCGAGGGCAAGCTGCTTGAGGCCCAGCGGCTGCAGATGCGCACCAGCTACGACCTCGAGATGATGGCCGAGCTCGGCTACTGCAACGGCATCGAGAACTACTCGGCGCCCATCGACGGCCGGAGTCCGGGCGAGTCGCCGTACACGCTGCTCGACTACTTCCCCTCGGACTTCCTGATGGTGATCGACGAGTCGCACGTAGCCGTGCCGCAGCTGCACGGCCAGTACGAGGGCGACCGCAGCCGCAAGGAGACCCTCATCGAGCACGGGTTCCGGCTGCCGTCGGCGGCCGACAACCGCCCGCTGCGCTTCGACGAGGTGATGAGCCGGCTCAATCAGGTGATCTTCATGTCGGCCACGCCGGGGGACTACGAACTGCAGGTCTCCGAGCAGGTGGTGGAGCAGATCGTGCGGCCCACCGGGCTGGTCGATCCCGAGGTGGTGGTGAAGCCGACCAAGGGCCAGATCGACGATCTGCACGAGCTGATCGGTCAGAGGGTGGAGCAGGGCCACCGCGTGCTGGTGACCACCCTCACCAAGAAGATGGCCGAGGACCTGACCGACTACCTGCTGGAGCTCGGGCTGCGGGTGCGGTACCTGCACAGCGAGGTGGACACGGTGCGCCGCATCGAGATCCTGCGGGACCTGCGGCTGGGGGAGTTCGACGTGCTGGTCGGGATCAACCTGCTGCGGGAGGGGCTCGACCTGCCCGAGGTGTCGCTGGTGGCCATCCTCGACGCCGACAAGGAGGGCTTCCTGCGCAGCGAGACGTCGCTGATCCAGACCATCGGGCGGGCCGCCCGCAACGTGGACGGCCAAGTGGTCATGTACGCCGACGTGGTGACCGACTCGATGCGCCGAGCCATCTCGGAGACCATGCGGCGAAGGGGCCTCCAGGAAGCCCACAACGAGGTTCATGGGATCGATCCGACCACCATCCGCAAGGCGGTCACCGACATCCTGGCCATGATCCGCCCCGACCGCGACGGTGCGCCGGTGCCCGACGGTGATGTCGGGGGAGAGGCTGGGGGTGGCTTGGCCGCGGCCCGTCGTCGGCGCGAGGGGCCAGACCTGGGCGAGCTGCCCGACGCCGAACTGGACCGCCTGATCCGGACTCTGGACGAGGAAATGCGCGAGGCCGCCGCCGAGCTGCGCTTCGAGTACGCGGCCAGACTGCGCGACGAGATCAAGGACCTACGGAGAGAGCTGGCCGAAATCCGTGGCTAGCTGCGATTGGTGGGTCAGGTTGCTTCGAAGATCTCGGCTCCGGACCAGCAGAGCACTGCGACTGGGTCCACGGCGATGCCGCCGCCGCAGGTGCATCTCGGGGGCTGATCGTCGAGGAGGCGGCCGTCGGCGTCCCAGAGTTGCAGGGTGTGCTCGCGGACGGGCTCGCGCACGACTCTGAGCCAGCGGCCGCGGCCCCTGGCGGTGAGGGCCTCGACCAACGCTGTGACCATGTCCGGTGGAGCCGGCTCGTTGGTCTTGATGCAGTAGAACGTGCCGCCGATCCCGAGTTCGTGGGGACCGTCCTCGTACTTGTCGAGGTAGTTCACGGTGTGCTGCGGGTCGTAGTCGGGCGGCGGTACGCCGTCCAGGGTCAGGGTCTGGCGCCCGTCGGTGCGCATCGCGTACAGGTTGACCGCGACCCACGACTCGCGAGCGAAAGGAATGGTGCCCGTCATCAGTGCCTCCTCCGCAGATTTCCGGCAGTTGTCCAGAAATAGCATTGAAATATCATAACAATGCTTGACTAATGTCACACCTCTATGACATGCTATGAACATGGCGTTTGAAGCTGCTCAGCAGGTGCGGGACGGTCTGGCGGAGTTGATCCGTCTGGTCAATTCCGGGGGCGCATCGACTTCGGACGGCCGGCGGGTGCTGGCAGAGTCGAAGGCGTTCGCGGCGCAGGTGGCTGTGTTGCAGGCCGACGCGGCCGCGCTGGTCGCGGCGGGGGAGCAGCACGGCGACGGCGGGGCCGGGGTGCTGGCCCAGACTGCGGGCCTGTCGAGGCGCGACGCGGTCGGGCAGGTCGAGGCGGTCGGACGACTGCAGTCGATGCCCGGCGTGCGCGAAGCGTTGGCGGACGGCGATATCTCCTTGGCCAATGCCAAGACGCTTGCGCGAGCCTCGGGGAAGACCAGCGCGGGTCAGGTTGCGGGGGACGATGAGCTACTGGAGAAGGCCGCTTCCCTGTCGCCTGAGCAGTTCGCCCGGGAGGCTGGCCGGTGGGTGGTGCAGCGCCAGAACGATGGCGGCGAGGGCGAGTACCGGCGCCAGCGGGCTCGGCGGCGGCTGAGCATCTGGGACGGCGACGACGGCATGGTCCATCTGCGGGGCGAACTGGACCCGGTGACCGGCGCCAAGGTGCGCAAGCGATTCCTGCAGGAGGCCGAGAGGCTGCGACGCTGCGACCTCAAGAGTCCCGGAGGTGAGAAGCGCAGCCTCTCGCAGCGTCTCGCCGATGCGTTGGACACTCTGACTGCGACTAGCACCAGCGAGGGGACCCAGGGAGCGCCTTCGGCTGACGTCGCCATCGTGCAGCACTTGGGTCCGGACGGCGATCGGGCGTTCGCTGAGGTCGCCGGCGGGGGAGTGATTCCTCCGAGCGTGCTAGAGGAGCACTTCTGCAACGCAAGGATCGTGGGGATCGTCTACAGCAGCAAGGGCGTCCCGTTGTGGCGGGGTCCTGCGCTGCCGCGACCCACCAAGGCCCAGATGGATGCGCTCATCGCCCGCTACGGCGAATGCCCGGGATGCGGCGAGCACTACGCGGTGTGCCAAGCCCATCACATACGGCCACGGTCACAGGGCGGACCCACCGACATCGACAACCTCATGTTGCTGTGCTGGGGGTGCCATGACAAGGTCCACCACCACGGCTGGCGAGTCGTGCCTAGCGGTGACCTGCACACCATCGCGCCCCCGGAGAGGATCCGTCGCGGCCCGGCCCGCGCTCCCGATCCGCCGCCGATCCACAGCCCGCCCAGCGAGCGGCGCCGGGCCGGTTCGTCCAGTCGCCAGCCCAGGGTGCCCAATGTCGAAGCCCAACCGCTCCTCGCGGTCACCTAGGACCGAGATGCACTGGAGGGACGCGGCTGAGCAGGCTGAGGCCGGGCTCGCAACGATGCTGGCGTGGGCGGCTGGCGACATCGTGACTGCCTCCGAGATGTTGAGGGCGTCCGACCTAGTCACCGCTAGTGCAGCGAGGATGGCGAGTCTCGCAAGGATCGAGGGCGCCTCGATCGAGGAGCTTCAGGACATCGTTCGGGCTTGCCGAGCCATATCGGCGGGGGTCGCCTTGTTCGACGTGCGAGTGCGGGCGCTCGTGGCGGTGATGCCAGGTCTGGGCACCATCCGAGATGCAACTGCGATTCCAAGTGTGGCCTCGATCCGACAGGTAGCCGCGATCCGGGATGCAGCCGTAATGCGAAAGGAGGTCGTGACCAGAAATGTGACCACAATCCGCAATGAAGGAACAGGCAACCGCGCGGTGGCATGATCGCGGTGTGGGAGAGGCCGCGGATCGTTCGGGACGGGCAGCCTCAGTCGCGGCTGTGAGTGACATCGGGCCTCGGCGGGTGAACGAGGACCGGGCGTTGGCGGTGCTGTCAGAGTCGGACGGGAGTTGGGTGATCGCGGTGGCCGACGGGCTGGGCGGTCACACCCGGGGCGACGAGGCCGCTCAGGCCGCGGTGGAGGGGCTGCCTCCGCGGATCGCCAGTCCCGACGAGATGGCCGTCGCCTTCGGGGAAGCCAACGAGCGTGTGCTGGCGCTGACCGGACCGGAGGTGTGGTCGCGCGCCGTGCCCCTGCACATGTTCCCCATGAGCACGCTGTGCGTTGCCGCCTGGACGCCCGAGGGCGGTCTGCTCATCGGCTGGATGGGCGACACCCTGCCGTTCATCGCCACCGCGCAGGCTGGTGGGTTCAGTGGTTTCCTCTGCGGCCGGCCACACCGGATCCCAGGCGGCAGTATCGAGATCTGCCTTGGCATGCCGCCCGTTGGCGCCGAGCCTGGGCCGGTGGAAGTCGAGATAATCGGAGAGTCAGGCGCAGGCTCGCAACCCGACGCGGTGATCCTGGCCAGCGACGGCGCGTGGGAGCCGTTCGTGTACGAGCACGGCGTCGAATGGTTCTCGGACACCTCGTCCGGCGGCAGCATCGGGGCCGCCTGCGGGCCTGAGGCCGAATTCGCCGAGGACGTCGCAAGCAGCATCCTGTCGGAGGCCGTGCGCCTCGGCCTGGACGACAACGCCACCATCGCCGTCGCCCTCTGGCGCTGACCTGCCGGTGCCGGCGCGGGTCGGCGCCCCTGCTCGCGGGATTGTGAACACATGTTCGCCATGCTCGCGGGGCCAGCGGGTAGAGTCTGAACGTGGCTGAGCGGCTGGTGATCTCGGGGGCGCGCGAGCACAACCTCAAGGACGTTCACCTGGACCTTCCCCGGGAGCGGCTGATCGTGATCACCGGGCTGTCGGGCTCCGGAAAGAGCTCGCTGGCCTTCGACACCATCTACGCCGAGGGCCAGCGCCGCTACGTGGAGTCCCTCTCCGCCTACGCCCGGCAGTTCCTGGGCCAGATGGACAAGCCCGACGTCGACTTCATCGAGGGCCTGTCGCCGGCGATCTCGATAGATCAGAAGAGCGCGTCGCGCAATCCCCGATCCACCGTCGGCACCATCACCGAGGTCTACGACTACCTGCGTCTTCTCTTCGCCCGCATCGGCGTGCCCCATGATCCCGAGACCGGTGAGCGGCTCATCCGCCAGACCCCCCAGCAGATCGTTGACCGCATCCTGGAGATGGAGCCCGGCACCCGCTTCCAGGTGCTGGCCCCGGTGGTGCGGGGCCGCAAGGGCACCTACGACACGCTGCTGGCCGACCTCGCCAGCCAGGGGTTCGCCCGGGCCATCGTCGACGGCGAGCTGATCGAGCTCGCCGACTTCGCGGGCGCCACCGGCCTGTCCGGCGGTGCCGACGGCCTGGAACTTGCCCGCTACGAGATGCACGACATCGCCGTGGTGGTCGACCGGCTGGTGCTGCGCGAAGGCGTCGAGCGGCGCCTCACCGACTCGGTGGAGACCGCCCTGCGCCTGGCCGGCGGCATCGCCGAGATCGACATCGTCTCCGGACCCAGGCTCGTGTTCAGCCAGCACCTGGCCCGGCCCTCCGACGGTAAGTCGTTCGAGGAGCTGGCCCCCCGCAACTTCTCGTTCAACTCGCCCTACGGCGCCTGCGCCCACTGCGACGGCCTGGGCACGGTGTTCGAGGTCGATCCCCAGCTCGTTGTCCCCGACCCCGACGCCACGCTGGCCGACGGGGCGATCACGCCCTGGTCCGACAGCAGATCGCGGTACTACCCGCGCCTGCTGCAGGCGGTATGTGAGGAATACGAGATCCCCCGCGACGTCCCGTGGCGCGAGCTCACCCCTCGCCAGCACGACATGCTGCTGTACGCCAAAGGGGTCCGGGGCCGGGTGCAGGTCCGCTACCAGAACCGCTTCGGCCGCCGCCGGGTGTACCAGGCCCGCTACGAGGGGATCGTCCCGCACCTGATGCGCCGCCACAACGAGACCGACAGTGACGCGTCCCGGGAGAACATAGAGGGCTACATGCGCCAGGTGCCGTGCCCGGACTGCGGCGGCGCCCGGCTCAACCCGCTGGCGCTGGCCGTCACCGTCGACGGCCGCAACATCCACGATCTGTGCGCCATGTCGATCGCGGACGCGGCCAAGGCCCTGGCCGAGATGGACCTCGACGACCGCGACTCCATGATCGCCGAGCAGGTGCTCAAGGAGATCCGCTCCCGGCTCGGCTTCCTGCTCGACGTGGGCCTCGACTACCTGAACCTGTCGCGCAGCGCGGCCACGCTGGCTGGGGGAGAGGCCCAGCGGATCCGGCTGGCCAGCCAGGTCGGATCGGGCCTGGTGGGCGTGCTGTACGTGCTCGACGAGCCGTCCATCGGGCTTCACCAGCGCGACAACCGCCGCCTGATCGAGACGCTGGTCCGCATGCGCGACCTGGGCAACACAGTCATGGTGGTCGAGCACGACGAGGAGACCATCCGGGTCGCCGACCATGTGGTCGACATAGGGCCGGGCGCAGGCGAGCACGGCGGGGCCATCGTGCACTCCGGGCCGCTGGATGGCCTGCTGGAGCTGGAAGAATCGATCACCGGCCAGTACCTGTCGGGCGAGCGCCGCATCGCAGTCCCGCAGATGCGCCGCACCGGCGACGGCACCCGCCTGGTGGTCAGGGGCGCCCGGGAGAACAACCTGGCCGACATCGACGTGGCCTTCCCGCTGCAGCAATTCGTGTGCGTGACCGGGGTGTCGGGTTCGGGAAAGTCGTCGCTGGTCAACGAGATCCTGCACCGGGCGCTGATGCAGCACATCTACCGGTCCAAGGCGCCGCCCGGGCGCCACACCCGCATCGACGGCGTCGGCCACCTCGACAAGGTGATCTGCATCGACCAGTCGCCCATAGGCCGCACCCCCCGGTCCAACCCGGCCACCTACACCGGGGTCTTCGACCACGTGCGCAAGCTGTTCGCCAACACGCAGGAGTCCCGGGTTCGGGGCTACCTGCCCGGGCGGTTCTCGTTCAACGTGAAGGGCGGGCGCTGCGAGGCCTGCCGGGGCGACGGCACCATCCGCATCGAGATGCACTTCCTGCCCGACGTGTACGTGCCCTGCGAGGTGTGCAAGGGCAAGCGGTACAACCGCGACACCCTGGAGGTCACCTTCAAGGGCCGCAACATCGCCGAGGTGCTCGACATGCCGTGCACCGACGCTCTGGAGTTCTTCGCCAACCAGCCGCCCATCGCCCGCCACATGGGCACCCTGGTCGACGTGGGCCTCGGCTACGTGCGTCTGGGCCAGCCCGCACCCACGCTGTCTGGCGGCGAGGCCCAGCGGGTGAAGCTGTCCAGCGAGCTGGCGAAGCGCTCCACCGGCCACACCATGTACATCCTCGACGAGCCCACCACCGGGCTGCACTTCGAGGATGTGCGCAAGCTGCTGGGGGTGCTGGGCCGGCTGGTGGACCAGGGCAACACCGTGGTGGTGATCGAGCACAACCTGGACGTGGTCAAGACGGCCGACTGGATCATCGACCTCGGGCCCGAGGGCGGCTCGGGCGGGGGCCGGATCGTGGCCGAGGGCACCCCCGAGCAGGTGGCCGAGGTGCCCGAGAGCCACACCGGCCGCTACCTGCGCTCGATGCTGTGCTGAGACGACCCGCGGCGGGGTCTGTGCCGGACGCGCCCGGGTCCTACCAGTTCCTCGACGCCGACGGCCGGGTCATCTACGTCGGCAAGGCCAAGAGCCTGCGCTCCCGGCTCAACAACTACTTCGGCTCGCACCTGCCGCTGCGCACCCGCCAGATGGTGGACGCCGCCGCCTCGGTGGAGTGGATCCAGGTGGCCAACGAGGTCGAGGCCCTGATGCTCGAGTTCTCGCTGATCCAGCGCCACAAGCCCCGGTTCAACGTGCGCTACACCGACGACAAGTCGTACCCGTTCCTGTGCGTGACCATGGTCGACGAGTGGCCCCGGGCCATGGTGATGCGGGGCCGGCGCCGCAAGGGCAACCGCTACTTCGGTCCCTACGGCCACGCCTACGCCATCCGTGACACCCTCGACCTGCTGCTGCGCACGTTCCCGATCCGCACCTGCACCGACGGCAAGTTCCGCCGCTACGCCAGCCTGGGCAAGCCGTGCCTGCTGTACCACATCGAGAAGTGCTCGGGACCGTGCGTGGGCGAGGTGTCCGCCGACGACTACGCCGAGATGGTGGCCGAACTGCTGCGCTTCCTGGAGGGCGACAGCGACCCGGTGCTCGACCGCCTCGAAGCGGATATGTCGGCCGCGGCCAGCGAACTCGACTACGAGCGGGCCGCCCGCTTGCGAGACCGGCTCGCAGCCGTGAGAAAGGCAGTCGAGACCCAGCAGATGGTGGGTTCCCGCAACGAGGACTTCGACGTGATCGGGCTGGTGGACGACGCCCTGGAGGCTGCGGTCCAGGTGTTCTTCGTACGCCGGGGCCGGGTAATGGGTCGGCGGGGATTCATGATCGACAAGGCCGAGGACCTCGACCGGGCCGAGCTGGTGAGCCGGGCACTGGAGCGGCTCTACTTCGACGACAACCCGCTGGGCTGGCCCAAGCTGGTGCTGTCTCCCGATACGCCGGCCGAGGTCGGTCTCTACACCGAGTGGCTTAGCGAGATGCGGGGATCGCGGGTCGAGATCCGGGTGCCGCAGCGGGGCTCCAAGCGAGCGCTCCAGGACACCGTCACCCGCAACGCTGAGGAGTCGTTCGCACGTCATCGGCTAAAGCGCAGCACCGACCACAACAGCCGGGCCCGGGCTCTCAACGAGTTGCAGCGGGAGTTGGGGCTGGCCGAGGCCCCGCTCAGGATCGAGTGCTACGACATGAGCCATCTGTCGGGCCAGGACTACGTGGGCTCGATGGTCGTGCTGGAGGACGGCTTGCCCAAGAAGGCCGACTATCGGAGGTTCCGGCTGCGCTCGGTGCCCGGCAACGACGACTTCGCGGCCATGCACGAGGTGCTCACCCGGCGCCTCACCGGCTACCTGGAGCAGCGGTCCCGGCCGGTGGCCGACCGCGACGGGAGATTCTCGTACCCGCCGCAGCTTCTGCTGGTGGACGGCGGCAAGGGGCAACTGGGCGTGGCCGTGCAGGTGCTTCAAGAGCTGGGGCTCGACGACGAGATCCCGGCCGCGGCGCTGGCCAAGCAGTTCGAGGAGGTGTTCGTGCCCGGCCAGGCGGAGCCGGTGCGCATCCCGCGCCAGTCGGAGGCGCTGTACATGCTCCAGCGCATCCGCGACGAGAGCCACCGCTTCGCGATCGACTACCACCGCAGCCTGCGAGGCAAGCGCATGACCCGGTCGGCCCTCGACGGGATATCCGGCCTCGGCCCGGTCCGCAAGGCCCGCCTGACCAAGGAGCTCGGGGGAGTGCGGGCGGTCCAGCGGGCGGAACTGCACGAGCTGAAGGCTCTGGGTTGGCTGCCCGACGCGGTGGCCAAGAACATCCACGCCGCGTTCCACCCCGGAGGCTGAGCCTGGTCCTGTCCCGGAATTGGCAGCGTCGTGCACAGATAGCGTGCGTTCTGCTGCCAATTCGGCCGGCTCACAGCCTCGTCCCGGGAATTGGCAGCGTTGTGCACAGATAGCGTGCGTTCTGCTGCCAATTCGGCCGGCTCACGGCCTGGTCCCGGGAACTGGCAGCCGAGAACGCCCAAACGGGCACCCACCGCTGCCAATTCACCCTGCGGGCGACCGCTCGTGGCGTGGGGGACGGGGAATAGGCTGCTGCGGAGCGAGACTGCGGGAGGTCCCCGGTGCATGACTCCTTGAGCGGCAAGATCGTCCTGGTGACCGGGGCCGGACGGGGGATCGGCCGGGCCATCGCTGAGCGCTTTGCCGAGGCGGGATCGGCGGTTGCGGCGAACGACATCGACGGCGAGGCTGCGGCCGGGACCGCGGAGGCGATCACAGACCGCGGCGGCACCGCGATGGCTGTGCAGGCCGACGTGTCCGACAGCGCTCAGGTGGGCGCCATGGTGGACGCGATCATGGCCGAGCACGGCCGGATCGACGTGCTGGTCAACAACGCCGGGATTGTCAGCCCGACGCTCCATTTCTTCGAGGCCACCGAGGCGTGGTGGCGACGCATCATCGACGTCAACCTGACCGGGCACTTCCTGGTGTCGCACCCGGTGGCGCGCATCATGGCCACCCACGGCGGCGGCAGCATCGTCAACATGAGCTCGGGGGGCGCGACACGGGCCCACCGGTCGTTCACCGCCTACGACGCCACCAAGGGCGGGATCGAGGCCCTCACCCGGGCGATGGCGTTGGACCTCGGCCCCTACAACGTGAGGGTCAACGCGCTGGTGCCCGGAGCGATCGACACCAGCGGCATGACAACCGACGAACGGGCGCTGCGGGGCGAGAACGTGCCTCTCGGCCGGATCGGCGAGCCGTTGGACATGGCCGGAGCGGCGCTGTTCCTGGCCTCCGACGACGCCTCCTACATCACCGGCGAGACGCTGCGGGTGGACGGCGGGATGCTGGCCCAGCAGCGCTCGGCCACTGTGGACATAGTCCCGCCCAGCACCTTCCCCGCCGTCGAGGACCTGTAGCCGGAGCCGGCGATGAGCGGCCCGCGGATCGGAGTGGACGTCGGAGGCACCTTCACCGATGTCGCCCTGGAACGGCCCGACGGATCCTTCACGTCCACGAAGGTGCTGACCACCCACGAACGGCCCGAGGAGGGGATCCTGGCGGGAATCGCATCCGTGGCCGGCCGCGAGGGCGTGGCCATGGACGAGATCACGCAGATCATCCACGGCACCACCCTGGCCACCAACGCCCTGATCGAGCGCCGGGGCGCCAAGACCGCGCTGGTGACCACGGCCGGGTTCCGCGACGTGATCGAGACCCGCACCGAGAGCCGCTTCGAGCAGTACGACCTCAACATCGTGCTGCCCCCGCCCCTGATCGAGCGCAAGGACCGCTACGTGGTGCCCGAGCGCATCGGCGCCCGCGGCGAGGTGCTGCTGGCGTTCGACGAGCGGGCCGCCCGCCAAGTCGTCGAACGGCTGGTGGACGGCGGGTACGAGTCGATCGCGGTCGGGTTCATGCACAGCTACCGGAACCCGGACCATGAGCGCCGGTTCCGGGAACTGCTGCTCGGGGCCGCCCCGTCGGCGGCGGTGTCGCTGAGCTGCGAGGTCTCGCCCCAGATGCGGGAGTTCGAACGGTTCAACACGGTGTGCGCCAACGCCTACGTGCAGCCGCTCATCGCCTCTTACCTGCGCAGGCTCAAGTCTGAGCTGCACCGGATGGGCGCGGCCTGCCCGCTGCTGCTGATCCACTCCGGCGGGGGCCTGATCAGCAGCGACGCCGCGGCCGCGTTCCCGGTGAGGCTCGTCGAGTCCGGCCCGGCCGGGGGAGCGATCTTCGCCGCCCACCTGGCCCGGGTCCATCGCCGCGACCGGATCGTCTCCTACGACATGGGCGGAACCACCGCCAAGATCGCCCTGATCGAGGACGGCTCGCCCCGCGCGGCCAAGACCTTCGAGACGGCCCGCACCGCCCGCTTCAAGAAGGGCAGCGGCATGCCGATCTCGGTGCCGGCCATCGAGATGATCGAGATCGGCGCGGGCGGCGGGTCTATCGCTGCGGTCGACGCGCTGGGCCAGATACGGGTGGGCCCCCAGAGCGCCGGCGCCGATCCGGGCCCGGCGTCCTACGACCGCGGGGGCACGGCCGCCACCGTCACCGACGCCAACGTACATCTCGGGCGCCTGCACCCGGAGAACTTCCTGGCGCCGGACATCTCGCTGTCGCCCGAGCTGTCAACCAGCGCCCTGCGCGACTGCGTGGGCCTGCCTCTCGGCCTCGACGACGACGCTGCCGCGGTGGGGGTGGCCGAGGTGGTCGACGAGAACATGGCCAACGCGGCCCGTACCCATGCGGTGGAGAGCGGCAAGGACCTGGCCGGCTACTCGATGGTCGCCTTCGGCGGGGCCGCACCGCTGCACGCCTGCCGCCTCATCGACAAGCTGGGCATTGACGAGGTGCTGGTGCCGGTCGGCGCGGGCGTCGGCTCGGCCATCGGGTTCCTGCTGGCCCCGTTCTCCTACGAGGCCACCCGCAGCTTCTACGCCACGTCGGAGAACTTCGACACCGCAGGCGTCAGAGCCGTGCTTGAAGAACTGGCTGCCGAGGCTGAGGCGTTCGTGCGGATGGGCACCTCCGAGCCGGTCGCCGTCGAGCGCGAGGTGCTCATGCGCTACCGGGGACAGGGCTGGGAGATCCCGGTGACCCTGCCCCTCGGTGACTTCGACGAGATCGCCGCTCAGGAACTCACCACCACCTTCGTCAAGGCCTACGAGGCCTTCTTCGGTCGAGCCATCGACCGCTTGACCATCGAGGCGGTGAGCTGGTCGGTGACCGTGTCCTCGGTGCGCGACGCGCCCCCGGCGGTGGAGCCGATCACAGCCGGCGAACCCCTGCGGGCGGCGGGCACCAGGCTGGTGCACGACCCGGCCGCAGGCGGCAAGGTCACCACGGCTGTGTTCGACCGCCGCACCCTGAGGGCCGGCGACACCGTGGCCGGTCCAGCCCTGATCATCGAGGACCAGACCACCACCGTGATCGGTTCCCGGCACACCGCCGTGGTCCAGCCCGACTTGACCCTGAGGATCGCTAGATCCGCCCACGACGCCGGCGACACGGCCTCGAGCCCAACGGCGTCCAGCGCCCAGCACGAGGTCCCCATGCAGATCATGTGGAACCGCTTGATCTCCGTGGTCGAGGAGCAGGCCCTGACCCTGGTGCGTACCGCGTTCTCGACGTCGGTGCGGGAGGCCGGCGACCTCTCGGCGGGGGTCTTCGACCGCAGTGGTCGGATGATCGCTCAGGCCGTCACCGGGACGCCCGGGCATGTCAACACCATGGCTGCCTCCGTGGGCCACTTCATCAACGAGATCGGGGCCGAGAGCATGCGCCCCGGCGACGTGTACCTCACCAACGACCCCTGGAAGAGCACCGGCCACCTCCACGACATCACCGTGGCCACGCCGGTGTTCCTCGACGACGACCCGGCCGGGCCCGGCGGCGCGGGCGGTGACGAACCCGTGACCCTCATCGGCTTCTTCGCCTCCACCGCTCACGTGGTCGACATCGGCGGCCGGGGCTTCGGCCCCGACGCCCGCGAGCTGTACGAGGAGGGCATCCGCATACCCATCATGCGATGGGCCGAGCGGGGCCGGCTCAACCGGGACCTGGTCGACATCGTGCGCTGCAACGTCCGGGAGCCCGACCAGGTGATCGGCGACATCCACGGCCTGGCCGCCTCCAACGAGACCGGCCGGCGGCGGCTGCTCGAAATGCTCGCCGAGTTCGGCCTGAGCGATCTAGAAGAGTTGGCCGCCTTCGTGTTCGACCGCACCCGGCGGGCCACCCTCGACGCGCTGGAGAGAGTCCCCAATGGCGTCTACCGCAACACGATGCGGGTGGACGGCTACGGCGACCCGGTCACCCTGGTCGCGGCGGTGACCGTCTCCGACGACGGCATGCATGCCGACTTCACGGGCACATCGCCGGTCAGCCCGTTCGGCATCAACGTGCCCATCACCTACGCCCAGGCCTACTTCACCTACGGGATGCTCGTGGCGCTGGCTCCGGAGCTGCCCAACAACTACGCCTCCCTGCTGCCCTTCACGGTGAGCGCCCCGCCGGGAGCGATCCTCAACGCGGTCGAGCCCGACCCGGTGGCCATACGCCACGTGATCGGCCACTTCGTCACCGATCTGTGCCTGGGCGCCATCGCCCCGGCCCTGCCCGACGTCGTTCCGGCCGAGGGGTCCGGGGCGCTGTGGAACTTCCAGGCCAGCGCCCGCAGCGCCGATCCGAGCGACCCGCGCCCGCCCGTCGAGATGCTGATGTTCAACAGCGGCGGCAGCGGCGCCCGGCCCAGGCTCGACGGCCTCACCGCCACCGCCTTCCCGTCGGGCGTCCGGACCATGAGCGTCGAGGCCACCGAGCAGGTGGGCCCGATAGTCGTGTGGCGCAAGGAGATCCGCGAGGACAGCGCCGGCGCCGGCCGGTTCCGGGGCGGGCTGGGCCAGGTCATCGAGGTCGCTCCGGCCGACGGGTACCTGTTCGAGTTCTCGGCCATGTTCGACCGGGTCGACAACCCGGCCCGGGGGCGGGCCGGCGGCCTCGACGGCGCATCCGGTGCAGTGCGCCTCGACGACGGCACGCCCTTCGGGTCCAAGGGCAAGCAGACCGTGCCCGCCGGCCGGCGGCTGATCCTGGAGCTTCCCGGGGGCGGCGGCTTCGGCGACCCGGCCGAGCGCGACGCGGCCGCGGCGGCCAACGATCTCGCCCAGGGCTACGTGTCTTGGGGGTGACTTGAGGGACTCCTACGACGTAGTGATCGTCGGCGGGGCGATCATGGGCTCCTCGGTCGCGTTCTTCCTGTCGCGCAATCCCGACTTCGACGGGACGATCCTCGTGGTGGAGCGCGACCCGACCTACGAGTACAGCTCCACGTCGCGCACCAACAGCTGCATGCGCCAGCAGTTCTCCCGTGAGGTGAACATCCGTGTCTCGCAGTTCGGCGCCGAGTTCGTGCGGGACTTCCGGGAATGGATGGACGACCCGGAGGCGCCCGAGGTGGCCGTCAACCACTTCGGCTACATGTACCTCGCCGCCGACGAGGCCGCGGCCGCGGTGCTGGAGGCCAACCAGCGGGTGCAGGCCTCCCTCGGCGCGGCCACCGTGATCATGACCCCCGACCAGATCGCGGCTGCCTACCCCTTCTACAACGTCGACGGCATCGTCTGCGGCAGCCACAATCCCGTCGACGAGGGCTGGTGGGACTCCGGCACGGTGTTCGACTGGTGGCGGCGCCAGGCCCGCCGCAACGGCGCGCAGTTCGTCACCGACGAGGTGGTCGGCATCGACCGCCGCGGCGACACGGTGACCGGGGTGGAACTGGCGTCGGCAGGGACGGTCGGCTGCGGCGCGCTGGTCAACGCCACCGGCCCGCGGGCGGCTCGAACCGCGGCGATGGCCGGCCTGGAGCTCCCGGTGGAGCCCCGCAAGCGGTTCACCTGGATCTTCGAGGCGGCCGAGCCGCTGGACCAGGACCTGCCCCTGACGATCGATCCCAGCGGCGTGCACGTGCGCAGCGACGGCGAGGCGTACATGGCCGGATGCCCGCCCGACGTCGACCCCCCGGTGGCCTACGACGACTTCGCCATGGACCATGACATCTTCGAGGAGAAGGTGTGGCCCGTCCTGGCGAACCGGATCCCCGCCTTCGAGCGCATCAAGGTCACCAGCCGCTGGGCCGGGCACTACGCCTACAACCACTTCGACCACAACGCAGTGGTAGGGCCCCACACCGAGGTGCGGAACTTCTTGTTCATAAACGGCTTCTCGGGCCACGGCATGCAGCAGTCGCCCGCGATGGGGCGGGCAGCGGCGGAGTTGCTGTGCTACGGCGAGTACCGCACGCTCGACCTGTCGGAGCTCACCTACGAGCGCATCACCCGGGACGAGCCCTTCATCGAGACAGCCATCATCTAGACCGGGTGTCAGGGGCAACCGTTCGGGCGCGGCGCCCCAACTACCATGAACTTCGAGTGAGTGCATTCGTCGTCATCGCGGGGATGTCGGGAGCGGGCCGCAGCCACGCCGCCAACAACCTCGAGGACCTCGGCTGGTTCGTGATGGACAACCTGCCGCCGTCGCTCATTCCCAAGGTGGCGGAGCTGGCCGGGGCTCCCGGCGCGGGCATCGACCGCCTCGCTCTTGTGGTGGGCACCGGCCGCTACCACGACGAGATCGTGAGCACTATCGACGGCCTGCGCTCCGGCATCGAGGAGATGCGAATCCTGTTCCTCGACGCCGCCACCGACGTACTCGTCCGGCGGTACGAGTCCACCCGGCGCCGGCACCCGTTCTCGGAGGCCGGCGGGGCCGCCACGACCACGTTGGCCGAAGCCATCGACGCAGAGAGGGCGGCACTGGAGCCGGTGCGGGCCACCGCCGATGTGGTCATAGACACCTCGGATCTGAACATCCACCAGCTGCGGGACCGCATGGCCGAGCTGTTCGGCGTCGGCGAGGGCCAGGCGATGCGGATCACGGTGCTGTCGTTCGGCTACACCCATGGCATCCCCCTCGACGTAGACATCGTGATCGACTGCCGGTTCCTGCCCAACCCCCACTATGTGGACGAGCTGCGGCCCCTCAGCGGTCTCGACGCCGAGGTTGCCGGCTACGTGATGTCGCAGCCCGTGACGGGAGAGTTCCTGGCCCGCCTGGAGTCACTGCTGGAGCTGCTGGTGCCCCAGTACGTGAACGAGGGCAAGTCGTACCTGACGGTGGCCTTCGGCTGCACCGGCGGGCGGCACCGCTCGGTGGCGGTGACCGAGCATTTCGCCGGGGTGCTGGGCGCCATGGGCCACGAGCCGGCGGTGGTGCACCGCGACATCGACAAATAGGCGCGGAGATCCCCCCGGAGGCCGTCCGGCCCGGCCTAGCCTCTGCGCCATGAGCATTCGAGTGGGCATCAACGGCTTCGGCCGCATCGGACGCAACTTCTATCGGGCCGCGCGCGACCAGGGGGCGGACCTCGACGTCGTGGCGGTCAACGACCTCGGATCGATCGACACCATGGCCCACCTGCTGAGCTACGACTCGGTCCACGGCCGCCTCGGAGACGACGTGTCGGTCGACGGGGACATGCTGAGCGTCGGCGGCGACACGCTGCGGGTCCTTTCGGTGCGCAACCCCGAGGAACTCCCGTGGGGCGACCTCGGAGTGGACGTGGTGGTGGAGTCCACCGGCATCTTCACCAAGCGCGACGCCGCGGCCCGCCATCTCGACGGCGGCGCGCCCCGGGTGCTGGTCTCGGCACCGTGCTCGGGGGCGGACGCCACCTTCGTGGTCGGCGTCAACGACGACCAGTTCGACCCGGCGGTGCACACAGTGGTGTCGAACGCGTCGTGCACCACTAACTGCTTCGTGCCCATGGTCAAGGTTCTCGACGACGCCTTCGGGGTCGATCGGGGCCTCATGACCACCGTCCACGCCTACACCGGCGACCAGGCCCTGGTGGACGGCCCCCATTCCGACCTGCGCCGGGCCCGAGGCGCAGCCGTCAACATCGTTCCCACCTCCACCGGCGCGGCCCGGGCCACCGGGCTGGTGCTGCAGGCCATGCAGGGACGCCTCGACGGGATCTCCCTGAGGGTTCCCATCCCCGACGGCTCCATCACCGACTTCACGGCCAAGCTGGAGGCCGAGCCAAGCGTCGACGAGATCAACCAGGCCTTCGCCGAGGCCGCCGCCGACGGTCCGCTGGCCGGCGTGCTCGACTACAGCGAGGCTCCGCTGGTGTCGGCCGACATCGTCGGATCCTCCGCGTCTTGCACCTTCGACGCCGGGCTGACCATGGCCATGGGCGACCTGGTGAAGGTCAACGGCTGGTACGACAACGAGTGGGGCTACTCGAACCGGCTGGTGGACATGGCCGCCATCGTCGGCGCGGCCAACCGCTGAGCGATCGCGTCGCCGCATCGCCCGCTCTGTGCTGCCCGTTCCGCGTCTGGAGGACCTGGGTCCGCTGGATGGCCGCTCGGTGCTGGTGCGGGTCGACTTCAACGTCCCGCTCGCGGGCGGGGGTCCGGGCACGGAGGCCGAGATCACCGACGACCTGCGCATCCGGGCCGCGCTGCCCACGCTGCGATGGCTCCAGCGACAGGGGGCCGCGGTAACCGCCTGCACCCATCTGGGCCGCCCGAAGGGGCAGCCCGATCCCCGCTACTCGGTGCAGCCGGTGCACCGGCGGCTGGCGGAGCTGGCCCCGGAGGTGAAACTGCTTGAGAACCTGCGCTTCGAAGCGGGCGAGACCGCCAACGATCCTGGTTTCGCCGAGCGCCTGGTGGCGGGCCATGACGCCTACGTGAACGACGCCTTCGGGGCGTCGCACCGGGCTCATGCCTCCATCGTGGGGCCGCCCCGATGGCTGCCGTCCGCCGCGGGCCGGCTTCTGGCCCGGGAGGTGGAGGTGCTGGGCGGCCTGCGGGATGCGCCCCGGCGACCGTTCGTGGCCGTGCTGGGCGGGGCCAAGGTGTCGGACAAGCTCGGGGTGATCGACGCGCTGCTGGAGATGGTGGACGCCCTGGTGATCGGCGGAGCCATGTGCTTCACGTTCCTGAAGGCCCAGGGGCACCGGGTAGGCGCCTCGCTGTGCGAGGACTCGATGGTGGACCGCTGCCGGGAACTGCTCGACGGGTCCACGCCGATCCACCTGCCCTATGACCTCACCGCGCTGGGTTCCGGTGGCGTGCTGCACGACCCCGGCGCGGGCGGCGAAGTGCGTCAGGTGGGAGCGGACGTGCCCGACGGGTGGCTGGGGGTGGACATCGGACCCGGAAGCGCGGCCCAATTCGGGGACGTGATCCACGACGCGGGGACGGTGTTCTGGAACGGCCCGATGGGCGTGTTCGAGGATCCCCGCTTCGGCGGCGGCACCGGGGCGGTGGCCGCAGCCATGGCCGAGACCCGGGCCTTCACCGTGGTGGGCGGGGGCGACAGCGCGGCCGCGGCCCGCCACTTCGGGGTAGACCGTGACATGGACCACGTGTCCACCGGCGGCGGAGCGTCGCTGGAGCTGATCGAGAAGGGCGACCTGCCGGGGCTGACCGCTCTGCGGCGAGGAAACGCAACGGGAGCCAATGCAGCGGGAGACGAAGGCGACAAGGAAGGACGTGCCGATGCCACTTAGACGCAAGGCCTCGGGCCGCGACGGCGGGCCGGCGGGAGGCCGCAGGCCGCTGATCAGCGGCAACTGGAAGATGAACCACAACCACTTCGAGGCGATCCAGACCATCCAGAAGCTGGCCTACGCGCTGAACAGCGACGACTACCGCCACGTGGAGGTGTCGGTGCACCCGCCGTTCACCGATCTGCGCTCGGTGCAGACCGTTCTCCAGGCCGACGACGTGCCCATCGCCCTGGGCGCCCAGGACTGCCACTCCGAGGACGCGGGCGCCTTCACCGGCGAGGTGTCGGCGGCCATGCTGGCCAAGCTGGACGTGTCGTACGTGATCGTGGGCCACAGCGAGCGGCGGGCGCTGTTCGGCGAGAGCGACGAAGTGGTCAACGCCAAGGCCCGGGCCGTGCTGCGCCACGGCATGGTGCCGATCGTGTGCGTGGGCGAAACCATCGAACAGCGCCGGGACGGCCAGGCCCACGACGTGGTGTCAGGCCAACTGGCCGGCAGCCTCGACGGGCTCGAAGCCGGCGTAGTCGCCAAGCTGGTGGTGGCCTACGAGCCGGTGTGGGCCATCGGCACCGGCGAGACGGCCACGCCGGCCGACGCCCAGGACATGTGCGCCCATGTGCGGGCCCGGGTGGCCGAGCAGTGGGGGAGGGCGGCCGCGGCCGAGCTGCGGGTCCAGTACGGCGGCTCGGTGAAGCCCTCCAACGCCCCCGACCTGATGGAGCAGCCCGACATCGACGGGGCGCTGGTGGGCGGGGCCAGCCTCGACGCCACTGACTTTTCCCGGATCGCCAACTTCCGCCTGTACGCGACGTGATTCCCACGCCTGGCCCGGACGGCGTCCCACCGGGAGGCTGGTAGCCTCAGCACCGTGATCTGGTTCGTCGCCCCGCTGCACGTGCTCTCCGCGCTGCTGCTGGTGTTCCTCGTGCTGCTGCACAGCGGCAAGGGCGGGGGCCTGTCGGACATGTTCGGCGGCGGGCTCGGCGCCCAAGCAGCCGGTTCCACGGTGGTGGAACGCAACCTCGACCGGATCACCGTGGTCGCCGCGCTGGTCTTCGCCTTCGCGTCGATCTCCTACGCCCTGATCATCTGAGCGCCGCGTAACGCGGTTGCCGCCGGCAGGCCGGCAAGCCGTCGGCGGGTCAGACGACGGCGAAGACGGCGATATGGGCGAACTGACTGAGCTCACTGCCGTCGGCGCCCTCCCACGACTTGCGATGCAACACCTCCAAGCCGTCGATCACGCCGTCCGCCGCGTAGCGCTCGAAGCGATCCCGGAAGCCGTTCGCGTCAAAGATGGAGGAGTTGACGGCGATCACGCCGGCCGCGCCGGGCCGGGCCACGCGCAGGAGTTCCGCCAGGGCATCGGGGCCGAGGTGCCCGTGGGTGAAGGCGCCGCAACTCAGCACGCCCGAGTAGCTGTCGGACTCCACGTTGATGATGCCGGTGAGGTCGGCCACGACGAGGTCGCGGTACACGGTCTCGCCGTCCGGCCGAGACAGAGTGCGAGCCTCGGCCAGCATCTCCGGCGAGATGTCGATGCCGTCGATCGGCGCGATCCCGAGCCGCGACAGCTCCAGTCCCACCCGGCCGGTTCCGCAGCCCGCGTCGAGAACAGCCCCTCCGCGGTACGGCGACCGCTCGCTGAAGATCTCGGCCACATGCCGCGCCGCGATGTAGCGGTTCGTCTCCAGGAAGTGCTCGAAGGTAGCGGCCCACTTGGCGTAGAGGTCCCGGTTGTCGTCGGGAGTCTTGACCGCGTACGCCGCGCGGAGGCAGGCCGCTAGTTCGGCCTCGTCCTCCGGTGAATGCTCGCCGGCCACCTTGCGAAGCTACTCGTCTCACGGTCGAACGACCGATGCCGGCCTCCTCGACTGACGCAGTTCGGGCGGTCCGTGATCCGCATCAGTTGACGGTGAACGCGGCGATGTAGGCGAAGTGGTTAGCGTTGCTGCCGTCGGCGTCCTCGTACACCTTGCGCAACGGCGCATCCAGATCGCCGATGACGCCGTCGGCGGCGTAGCGCTCGAGACGATCCTGGTAACCGTTGGACTCAAAGAGGGAGGCATTGATGCCGATCACGCCGACGGAGCCGGACCGGACCACCCGCAACAGCTCCGCCAGCGCGTCCGGCCCGAGATGCCCGTGGGTAAACACACCGGAGCTGACCAGGCCCGAGTAGCTGTCGGTACCCAGGTCGATGGAGCCGGTGAGATCGGCCTCCATGAGGCTGCGGTAGGAGGGCGTCCCGTCCGGTCCTGTCATGGTGCCGGCCTTGGCCAACATCTCGGGCGAGATGTCGATCCCGTCGACCGGGGAGATCCCGAGGCGGGAAAGCTCCCACCCCAAGCGGCCGGTGCCGCATCCCGCGTCGAGCACGGCCTCGGTGTGCGTCGACGACCGTTCGGCGAACATCTCAGCCACCTGCCGGGCGTAGATGTAGCGGTAGTCGTCGAGGAACTGCTCGTAGGTGGCGGCCCACTTGGCGTACAGCTCCCGGTTGTCGTCGGGGTTCTTGACCGCGTACGCCGCTTTCAGCAGCGCCGCCCGCTCGTCACCGGATTGTTGCGATGAGTGCTCGTCCGCCACGGACAGAAAGCTAGCTGCCGCCGCCCCGGCAGTCGTCCCCGTCCGGAGCCGCGACGTACGTGGCGACGCAGATCACACCACGCCGAGGAGGCCGTCAGAAGCCCTCGATGAACCACAGATCACCGCTCATCGCGGCGCAATTCGGCCAGTCGCTCACTCGGGGACTGTTGACCTGCCGAAATCTCCAACGGCAGCCCGAGCCTCTCCATCACCTCGTCCAGATCCTCGGTCGCGAGCGTGATCAGCCCCTCGGCGGCCAGTCGCTCCAGGACGCCTTCGGGCGGTGCCACGGGAATACGTCGCGCGACGGGTTAGGCGGGCTGGGCGGGGCGGCGGGCCGCCCATTCGGCGAGTTGGCGTCGCACTCGGTCGACGTCCTCTCGGCTGACCGGGCGCGAGACCGACACGTGATCATCGCTGGTCCTTACGGTGAAGCGGAAGCCTCCGGAGGAGGCGGGGACCGGACCGCTGCCGTTGCTGCTCATGTTTCCTCCTTGGGTGGTCCCGGGGTGATCCGCCCGTGTTGCTGCTCGTACCGGTCGATGTTGGCCGACATGGCTTGAACGATCCGGAACATGGCACTGGTCGGGATCTTCATCCGCGCCACCACCAGCACATCGTGGGCGTCGCCGTCATGAGTCGGCGAACGGTGCGACGTGAAGTCGATCGTGAACTCATGCGGGGTGTTCCACACGAGCGCGCCGTTGGCGTAGGTGCCGCCCATGGGAACCGACTCACTGAACGTGACATCCATGAGTATGTCATCTGATGCCATGTCATGCAATCTACAGTGCCGGCATCCAGTTATGCAACATGTTCCGGCGGGACATTGGAATAGCAACCGCTGGGTTCCGGTTCGTTCACCAGAAACACCGGAGGAGGTGACGGCTGGATGGCACTGACGACGCCCACGACCAGGGACCAGGCCGTCTCCCGCCAGAGGTGGCTGACGGGCGCCACCATCGGCTGGAACGTCGTCGAGGGCGTGGTGGCCGTCGCGGCTGGCATCGCCGCCGGCTCGGTCAGCCTGATCGGCTTCGGCCTCGACTCCGGCGTCGAGGTGTCCGCCGCGGTGATCCTGGCGTGGCGGCTGGCTCAGGAGCGCCGCACCAGTTGCAAGCAGGACGCCGACAAGCGGGCCCAGCGGCTGATCGCAGTGAGCTTCGCCGCGCTGGCCGTCTACGTGGGCGTCGAGTCGGTGCGCGACCTGTT
Source organism: Acidimicrobiales bacterium (assembly GCA_965117015.1). GTDB lineage: Bacteria > Actinomycetota > Acidimicrobiia > Acidimicrobiales > Aldehydirespiratoraceae > Aldehydirespirator. The sequence continues at coordinate 2,998,797 of OZ220747.1, read as the reverse complement.
GCTGGCCCACCAGCCCGAGGTATCGCCGGTCGGGATCGCCATAGCGGCCCTGTCGCTGGTGGTCATGCCGATGCTGGCCCGGGCCAAGCGACGCCTCGCCCCGGTAATCGGGTCGCGAGCGGTGGAAGCCGAGGCCACCCAGACCGTGCTGTGCGCGCTCATGTCGGGTGGACTGCTCCTTGGACTGGGCGCCAACGCGGCTCTGGGATGGTGGTGGGCCGACCCGCTGGCCGGGCTGTTCATCGCCGCTCTGGCCGCCTACGAGACGGTGAATGTGTGGCGAGCGGAGTCCCTCGAGCACACCTGCTGCGGCTGACGCCGGCCCGTGGGGGCAGGCAGCGCCTCCGGTAGCATCGAACCTCCACGTCGGAGTGGCGGAATTGGCAGACGCGCTAGCTTGAGGGGCTAGTGCCCTTATTGGGCGTGGGGGTTCAAGTCCCCCCTCCGACACCACCGCTAACCCTCGGTGCGACCGAGAGTTGGGGCTCGCTGGCTTGTGTCCGGGTTGTGACCGAGCTCCCATCGGCTTGAGGTGTTCGGCACCTGCCCCGACTGCTCCTGATCAGCCGCGCGGCCACGGAGACGCCCGAACCCAACAAGGCTTCTGATCGTCGTCACCCGAAGTTGTAAAAATGAGACTCATTCTCATTAGAGTGCTGGGCACCGTTCGCAACATCGAAGGAGCACAGCCGTGCAACAAGGGACGACAGTTCAGGGCCATCCTTGTCAGGTCTCAGCAAGATCATCGCGGGGCCGCAGACTGAAGCTGGCCGTCGTGACGGCCGCGGCGGCTCTGGTAGTAGCGGCTTGCTCGGGAGACCCCGCACCCGAGCCGCCGGATGCAGGCGCTGAGACCCCGACGATTCTGACCACCACCAGCATCTGGGCCGACGTAGTGTCCAACGTGGCCTGCGACGGGCTGGCCGAAGTGGAAGCCATCATCCCAGTCGGCAGCGATCCGCACGGCTACGAGCCCTCGCTGCAGGACACCGAGCGCATGACCAACGCCTCGCTGATAGTGGCCAACGGCCTGACGCTGGAGGGGCGCCTGGAGGACACGCTCGAAGCGGTGGCAACGTCCGGCACTCCGGTACTTGAGTTCGCCGCAGAGATGGATCCCATCCCGTACGAATTCGATACCGGCCACGACGAACACGACGACGACGAAGGCCACGACGAACACGACGACGACGAAGGCCACGACGGACACGACGACGACGGACACGACGACGACGGCCACGACGACCACGACGAACACGACGACGACGGCCACGACGACGACGGCCACGACGACCACGACGAACACGACGACGACGAAGGCCACGACGGACACGACGACGACGGCCACGACGACCACGACGAACACGACGACCACGACGACCACGACGACGACGAAGGCCACGACGGCCACGACGACGAAGGCCACGACGAACACGGCCACGACGAACACGGCCACGACCACGGAGCGGAAGACCCGCACGTGTGGTTCGACCCCCACCGCGTGGCAGAGGCGCTGCCAGTCCTCGCCCAAGCACTGACGGCCGACGCCGGCCTCGACCCGGCCGCGGTCGAAGCGTGCCTGAACAGCTACGTGGCTGAGCTAGTGGCGGTGGACGCCGAGATCGCCGCCAAGGTCGAGCAGCTACCCGCCGAGAGCCGCAAGCTGGTCACCAACCACGAGGCGCTCGGGTACTACGCCGCCCGGTACGGATTCGAGATCATCGGCACGGTCATCCCGTCACCGTCGAGCATGGCGGAGCCCAATCCCGCCGGGCTCGAGAGGCTGGCCGAGACCATCGAGCACGAGGGGATCAAGGCCATCTTCGCCGAGGTCCAGCACTCCGGCGACGACATCAAGGCCCTGGCTGCCCAGGTGGGCGATGTCGACGTGGTCACCTTGTACACGGGCAGCCTCGGGCCTCCCGGCAGCGGCGCGGAGACCTACACCGGATACCTGCTCACCAACACCGACCTGATCGTCGACTCCCTCAACTGAGCCGGCCCAGGACATCCCGCCATGGGAGGCTTCCAAGTTGTGGTAGCCGGGAGGTTGTCTCTGTTTACGTAGTCACAGCAACCGCTTAGGATTGCTATTTGACAGGGTGCATACGTAGTCATTAGAGTGCCCTGGAATGGGCGGGAAGAGTGCCGGGAGGGTGACCTCGCACGACGTCGCGGCAGAGGCCGGGGTCTCGCAGGCGACCGTCGCGAGGGTCTTCTCGTCGCCCGACAAGGTCGCCCTCGCTACCCAGGAGCAGGTGCGGGATGCTGCCGCCAGGCTCGGCTATGTCCCCAACGCCATCGCCCGGAGCCTCAAATCGCGGCGCACCGACATCGTCGGTGCGGTGGTCCCCGCCAAGAGCGAGTACTGGCAGGACGTCCTCACGACATTCTCGCGGCGCTTGGCCGAACAGGGCAAGCAACTCCTGTTGTTCCCGTTCGCCGACGCCGACCGCGTGGAAGACGCACTCGACTCGGTGGAGCAGTACCGCCTGGACGGCCTGGTGCTCGCCTCGTCAACGATCCGCCCGGAGCACCTGGTGCGCATGCGGCGGCCCAACCTTCGGGGCGTTGCCTTCAACCAGCCGGCGGCATCGGGACTGTTGCCTCTGGTCACCGTCGACAACGAGGCCGGAGCGCGGGACCTGGCCGAACACGTCGTCGCGCAGGGCATACGCACGGCGGCGTTCGTGGGCACGGTCGCGTCCGCCTCCACCGATCAGATTCGCTACCGCGGCGCCGCATCGGCCCTTGCCGAGGGTGGGATCGCGTGTCCCTACGTGGAGGCCGGAGGATTCAGCTACGACGCGGGATACAAGGCCGCGGCGCGGATCCTGGACTGCGACGACCACCCCGACGCGGTGATAGGCGGCAGCGACGAGGTGGCGCTCGGACTCATCGACGGTCTTCGCACCGGTGGTCTCGATGTGCCGGGTGACGTGCTCGTGACCGGCTTCGACGGCCTGCCCCAGGCCTCATGGGCCGGGTACGACCTCACGACCCTCGTACAGCCCATCGAGGTTCTGGTCGACGAGACGCTGGCGATCATCTTCGACGACGCCACCGACGTGGCGCATCCCGAGCGGATCGTGCCCGGCACGCTGCGCGAGGGAAAGACGACGCGGAGAGGCAATGGCTGAGATCCTCAAAGACGCCACCGCGAAGCACGCCCACGGCTCCGACCCTGAGCTCACCGAACGGGTTCGCGGACTGATCGCCGACATCGCGACCCGAGGCGAGGCAGCCGTCCGCGAGATGTCGTCCGCCTTCGACAGCTGGGAGCCGGACCGGTTCGAGCTGACACAGGACCAGATCTCCGAGATCGTCGCCGGGGTCGATCCGTCGACGGTCGACGACATCCGGTTCGCCCAGACCCAGATACGGAACTTCGCCCAGGCCCAACTCGAGACGCTCACCGACCTCGAGGTCGAGACGCTCCCCGGCGTCACGCTCGGGCACAGGAACATCCCTGTGTCGTCCGTCGGGGCGTACGTGCCCGGCGGCCGATATCCGATGGTGGCGTCGGCCCACATGAGCGTGTTGACCGCAAAGGTGGCCGGGGTGCGGCGGGTCGCGGCGTGCACGCCGCCCATCAACGGTGCCGTGCCGGCCGAAACGATCACGGCCATGCATCTCGCCGGCGCCGACGAGATCTATCTGCTGGGCGGGGTGCAGGCGGTCGCATCGCTGGCGCTGGGCACGGAGTTCGTCGACCCCGTCGCCGTGCTGGTGGGGCCCGGCAATGCGTACGTCGCCGAGGCTAAGCGCCAGCTGTACGGGCGGGTCGGAATCGACCTTTTGGCAGGGCCCACCGAGACTCTGCTGCTGGCGGACGACACGGTCGACGGCGAAATCTGCGCGACCGACCTGCTGGGCCAGGCCGAACACGGTCCCACCTCGCCTGCGGTCCTGCTCACCACGTCGCGCCAACTGGGCCTCGACACCATCGCCCAAGTGGAATCCCAACTCGACACCCTGGCCACGGCCGACATCGCCTCGAAGGCGTGGGCCGACTACGGCCGCGTGATCGTGTGCGACGACAACGCCGAGATGCTGGCGCTCGCCAACGACCTGGCCTTCGAGCACGTCCAGGTCATGACGGGCGACGACGACTTCTTCCTCGCCAACATGACGAACTACGGCGCCATCTTCCTCGGGCCGATGACCAACGTCTCCTACGGCGACAAGGTCATCGGCACCAACCACACGTTGCCCACACAGGGCGCGGCTCGCTACACGGGCGGCCTGTGGGTGGGCAAGTTCATCAAGACCGTCACCTACCAGCGGGTCACCGACGCCGCCTCGAGCGTGCTGATCGGCGAGTACTGCAGTCGCCTGTGCGCCATCGAGAACTTCGCCGGCCACCAGGCCCAAGCCGACATCCGAGTCCGCCGCTACAGCGAGGTCGGCTCGTGAGGACGGCCGTCGTGACCGGCGCCACCGGCGGGATCGGGTCGGCCATCGCCCACCGGCTGGCCAAGGACGGCTTCGCCGTGGTGGCGGGTTACCACACCGCCGTCGAACGGGCTGAGCAGCTGCTTGCCGACCTGCCCGGCTCCGGCCATCGGGCCGCTCGGATCTCGGTCCTCGAGCCGGCATCGCTGGACGAGCTCGCGGCGTCCTTGAGCGCCGGAACAGGAAGGCTGGACGTACTGGTCAACTGCGCCGGGATCACCCGTGCGGTGCCCCACGACGACCTCGACGGCCTCGACGACGATCTCGTCGACGAGATCTTCGCCACCAATTGGCGCGGCCCGTTCGCCACGATCCGGGCTCTGCGCCCGCTGCTCGAAGCAGCCGAGACCAGCGTCGTGGTCAACATCTCCTCGGTCGCCGGCGTCACCGGGCAGGGCTCCAACGTGGCCTACTGCGCGTCAAAGGCAGCGCTCGACTCGATGACGCGCTCGCTGGGCCGCGCCCTGGCACCGTCGATCCGCGTCGTGTCGGTCTCGCCCGGATGGGTCGTCGGCAAGTACGCCGAACGCATGCCACCCGAGGTGCTCGACGCTCAACGCGAGGCCACGCCGCTGCGTCGCCTCGCCACTGCCGACGACGTCGCCGCTGCGGTCAGCGCAGTGGTCGGCGACCTTCCGTTCACCACCGGTTCGATCGTCACGGTCGACGGTGGCCGGCCCCTGGGGACGTCATGACCGCTACCGGCGAGGTCATCGTCAGCGTCGCCGAGGTCGATCGGCGAGTCATAGAACCCAACGAGTTCGTCGCCGACACGACGGCGTTCATCGACGTCCGCCTCGACGGATCGGCGGGAAAGGCGAGCTACTCGCTCATAGGGCCAGGCGTCTCGGAGAACTCCGACCAGGTGATCAACCTCGCCGAGCCCCACGGGTTCAGCATCGGCGCCGCCAGCATGCTTCACGGCGTCGTCAACAACCAGCACATGCACTACACCGCCGAGGTGTTCATCTGCACACGCGGCCGGTGGCAGATGCGGTTGGGTCAACACGGCGACCAGCGGGTGGACATCGGGCCGAACACCGTGTTCTCGGTTCCGCCCTGGGTGTTCCGCGGTTTTCAGAACATCGGCGGAGACGACACCTGGCTCTTCGCGGTGCTCGGCGGCGACGACACCGGCGGCATCCTGTGGGCTCCGCAAGTCCTCGACGCGGCTGCGGACACCGGGCTGTACCTCTCGCCCGACCATGCCGTTCTCGACGCCCGGGCGGGTGACCGGATCGCTGAGGTGATCGACCCGGTCGACGAGTCCCGCCTGGTCGAGCTCGACAGCTACACCGATGACGAGATCAGAGAGCTGATCGTCGCCCCCGACCAGCTCCAGTGGTCGCGCTCGGCACTGCTGTCGAGCGTCCTGGATGGTCACGCCAGCGAGATGGCCCCCGTCATCGGCTTCGGGCTCACCGAGGACCGGCGACAGCGGCCCCCCATCTGGACGCCTCACGGGTTCACCCTCGAATGGCTCCGGCTCGAGTCGGGCGCCTCCACCGGCCTCCATCGCACCGCGCGGTCACAGGCGCTCCTGCTCGTGGACGGCGAGTGGCAGGTCTCGTACAACCGGGACGACAATCGAGTGTCACGCCCCGCGGCGGAGGGCTCGGTGGTCTCGGTGCCTGCTGGCTGCTGGCGGGAGTTCTCCAACACCGGCGCCTCCAGCGCGACCTGTCTAGTCGTGTGCGCCGGCGACGAGCGGGCCAGAACTGAATGGGACCCCGCGGTGGTGGCCGCCGCCCTCGATCTGGGTTGGAGCCACGACGCCAGGGGCTACCTGGCCCCGGTGGACCTGCTCGGGAGCACGCCGTCGTGACCGTACCGGTGCTCTTCCTGCCCGGGTCGTTGTGCGACGAGAGGGTCTTCGCCGACCAGCTACGGGAGATCGATCATCCCTGCGCAGTGGCCGACCTCACGCTCGACGACTCACTCGCGGCCATGGCCACCCGGGCTCTGGGCGAGGCGCCGCCACGGTTCGCAATGGTGGGGCTCTCGATGGGCGGCATCATCGCGGCCGAGATCGCCCACCTCGCCCCCGAGCGAGTGAGCGGGATGGCGCTCATCGACTTCAATCTCGACGCCCCCGACGAAGTGCAGAACCGAGACCGGCGACGCTGGGCCTCCGACGTACGCGCCGGGCTCTTCGCCCAAGTGGTCGCAGAGATAGGGCCCAAGATGTCCATCTCGCCGGAACTCCACGGTCCGCTCATTGTCGACATGGCAAGGGCGGTTGGACCGGCCGGTTTTCTCCGGCAGAACGACGCGCTACTCGACCGCCACGACCGGCGCCCGATCGTGGAGAACTTCGAGGGGCCGATTCTCATCGCCTGCGGGCGCCACGATCAGCTCTGCCCGCCGCAGCTCCACGCCGACCTCGCGGCGCGCGCTCCCGACGCGAGCTTGGTGATCGCGGAGCATGCCGGACACCTGTCGACGATCGATCAGCCAGCCCCGCTCACCAGCGCCATCAAGAGCTGGCTACAGATGTGCAACAACCATCAACCCAGGAGGTAAGGATAATGAGCACAGCGAAGCACAGGTGGCGGCTACTCGCCGTCCTCCTTGCGTTCACCCTCGTCGCCGCGGCGTGCGGCGACGACGAAGAGCCGGCTGCGCCGGACACCAGCGCGGCTGACGCGGCTGCGGCTCAGGCCGAAGCCGACGCAGCCGCCGCGCAGGCCGAAGCCGATGCAGCCGCGGCCGAAGCGGACGCAGCCGCCGACCGGGCCGCCGCCGCTGAGGCGGCCGCCGCTGAGGCTGAGGCGGCCCTTGAGGCTGCCATGGCCGAGTCCGAGGGGGCCGTTGACCCAGAGGTCGTCGCAACTCTCGAGGCGGAACTTGAAGCTGCGCAGGCTGAAGCCGAGGCGGCGGCCGCCGCTCAGGCCGAAGCTGAAGCAACTGCGGCGGAGGCAGAGGCTGCGATGGCCGCGGCTGAAGCGATGGCCCCGATATCGGACGAGTGCCCGATCCCGGAACCGGCCGACTCGGTCTCGATCGATGTGCTCGGTTGGGAGTTCCCGGCTACTGCGCAATACGCCATGGAGTTCGAGGAATGCAACCACGGCAACTTGTCGGTGAACGTGCAACTCCTCGCGTCGGCTGACGCCCAGGACCAGATCACGCTGGACCTCGGTACCGGATCGCCGGAGTTCGAAGTCATGCATATGACCAACTCGACGATCGGCATTCACGCCGCCAATCTGCTCGATCTCTCCCCGTACATCGACATGTACCGCGACGAGTTTGATCTCGGCGACATTTCGGACGTGGCGTGGAGCACGGGGACGGTCGACGGCCGGGTGCTGGGCGTGCCGGTCCTCCACAACACGATGCACTTCTTCTACAACCGGCAGATCCTCTCGGACAACGGGGTCACGCCGCCCACCACGTTCGCCGAGCTCATCGAGGCTTGCGGCGTGCTGCGTGGCGCCGGGTTCGACGACCCGTTCAACATGAACGTGAGCGCGGGATGGTCCAACGATCTCGAGTTCTTCAGCATCATCAATTCCCTCGGTGGCGCCATCTTGAACGCCGACAACTCGCCGGCGTTCAACTCCGCTGAGGGCCTTGCTGCGGTAGAGCACATGGTCGCGATCCGCGACGCGTGCATGAGCGACGCCGGTCGCAAGTTCAGCATCGACGACGCCGAGGCTGCCCTGCGGGCGGGCGAGCTCCCGATGGCCTCGATCTGGGCGTCGAGGGCCGCCGCAATGGACGATGAGGAGAGTTCCCTCGTCGTCGGGCAGATCGAGTTCGCTCCATCGCTGTACACCGAGGAGGGCTCGCTGCGCAACAGCATCGCATACGTCGACCTGTACGCGATCCCGGCAGACACCTCGGTCGACCCGGCGATCATCTTCGGTGTGGTCATGGCCGCCACCGATCTGGAGAGCCAGAACGCCGCCGCCGGACACGCAGCGGTATCGCGTGCGAGCGCGAGCAACGCTGACGGCCCACGGAACAATGCTGCCCTGACCCAGAGCATCGCTGAGGGGGTGGGTTCTCAGCCGAAGAACCCGGCACTTCCGCTGGCGCAAGGTGCGCTGGGCGAACAGCTGCTCGAAGTGCTCCAGAACAACGCCGATCCGGCCACCGCGCTGGCCAACGCTGAGGCGCGCTATATCGAAGAAGCGACCGCCGCAGGGTTCATGTAAGCAGTTCATGTAAGAGAAGGTTGCACGCTCACGCTTGGGGCCGGCACACGGTGTGCCGGCCCCGGCGTGAACGTTGCGGCCGAGCATTCGTGATGGGATAGGACCACAGAGAGGGGGAGCGGGTGAGGAGACGGACGTTCGGCTGGTTCGCGTGGCCCAGCGTGGCGGTCATGAGCGTGCTCATGGTCTTCCCGCTTGTCACCACAGTCCTCCTGTCCTTCAACCGCATCTTCCTGCGCGACCTGTCCAGCAGGGAGTGGATCGGACTCGAGAACTACACCGACGTCCTGCAGGATCCGTTTTTCTGGTCGGCCTTCCGGCTCACGATGCTGTTCGTCGCCATCGTCGTCCCGGCCCACATCATCCTGGGGTTCGGGTTCGCGAACCTGCTCGACCGGGTGACGCGCGGCCGGGGCTTCTACCTGGCGGCCCTCCTGCTGCCCTTCATCGTCACGCCGGTGGTGAGCACGCTGCTCGTCCGCGACCTCTTCGACCGCGGCGGTCTCCTCAGCTGGCTGTGGGAGGTCTTCACCGATGAGCCCTTCGTGATTGACGCCGGGAACGTCAAGTGGGTGATCATCCTGCACGGCATCTGGTCGATCACCCCCTTCGCGGTGATCACGTTCTTCGCCGGCATGCAGACACTCCCCGGCGAACGCATCGAGGCCGCCGACATGGACGGCGCGGGCTTCTGGGCCAAGCAGTGGTTCGTGGTGATCCCGCACCTGCGGTCACTGATCGTCTTCGTCCTGCTCATCACCATCATGGACGCGTACCGCGTGTTCGACAGCTCGTTCGTGTTCGGGCAGAGCGTGGGCAGGTCGGCTCACGCCTTGTCCGTGTACAGCTTCAACACCGCGCTCAACGCCCAGATCGGCCGCATCGGCAAGGGCAATGCCATCTCGGTGCTCATGGTCATCGGCATCTTCGTGGTGCTGATCCCGTTCCTGCGCAAGTCCTACCAGGAGCAGATCGCGGAACGATGAAGCAGCTACGCGCCTCCGCCAACACTGTCGGCATCCACACCACGCTCGTGATCGCGGTCGTCGTCAGCTCGGTGCCCTTCTACTGGGCCGCCCAGAACTCCATCAAGTTCACCAGAGACACCATCAGGAGCACGCCGACGCTGTGGGGGTTCGACATCACCGCCGATCCGTACCGCCGGTTCTGGTTCCGCAGCGAGGAACAGAGCGTGTGGCAGGTGGCTCTGTTCTTCCTGCTCCTGGCCGCGGTGATCTCGGTCCTGGTGTGGGCCTCCCGGCGAGCCGAGACGCCCTGGCCATGGAACGTCGGCGTGGCGGGCACGCTGTGGATCGGGCTGCTGCTGTTCCCGAGGTTCTTCGACATGAACCGGGAATTCGACTACTTCGTCAACTCGGTCTACGTCACCGTCCTCACGGTGATCATCTCGATATCGATCGGGTTGCTGGCCGGCTACGCGCTGGCCCGCTACTCCGGGCTGTCGGGGGCCGTGATCCTCATCGTGGCGCTCGCCTTCCGGGCCCTGCCGCGCACCGCGTTCGTCCTGCCGTACTTCGTCGTGGCCAAGGAGCTGGGCATCCTGGACTCGCGGCTCGTGATCGTGCTTGCCCTCGTGGCCATCAACCAGCCGTTCACCATCTGGATGCTGCGGAGCTTCTTCATGGAGGTGCCGAGAGAGATCGAGGAGGCGGCCATGATGGACGGAGCCACCCGCCTCCAGGCCTTCCGCATGGCCGTGATCCCCATAATGTGGCCCGGCATCATCGCCACTTCGTTGTTCACCATGCTGCTGGCCTACAACGAGTTCCTCTTCGTTCGGGTCCTGGCCGTGACCGAGTGGACACTGCCGGTGGCGATCTCGGCGCTGACTGGCGGCGAGAGCACCACCACGCTCACCGAGGCCGCCGCCGCGTCCGTGTCGATCACCCTCCCGATCGTGATCGTGATCATCATCTTCCAGAAGCACCTGGTGAAGGGGCTCGGAGCAGGAGCGGTGAAGGGATGAGCCGCGACGGGTCGCGTTCGGTGCTCCAGCACGCCAAGGCGGTCGTCCGCGACCACCTCGCCGCCATCGACGGCGCGCCGGCGCCAGCGCTCGCCGACGTCATCGCGGCCGGAGTGGGCGACGACTACCGCTGGCGGGGCGTTCATCCGTTCGACGAGTTGGAGGGGGCCGAGGCGGTGGCCTCGAGTTTCTGGGCGCCGCTGCGCGAAGCGTTCTCACCCATCCAGCGCCGGCCCGACGTATTCCTCGCCGGCGACAACACGTCCGGCGACGGGGTGTGGGTGTGCGAGATGGGCCACCTGCTGGGCCTGTTCGATCGACCGTGGCTGGCCATCCCGCCCACCAGGAGGATGTGCTTCCTGCGCTACGCGCAGTTCCACCGGGTCGAGGAAGACCTGATCACCGAATCGGCGATGTTCACCGATGTGATCAGTGTCATGGGCCAGGCGGGCCAGTACCCGCTGCCACCGGCCAGCGGCTCGCTGCACATCCAGCCGGGTCCCGCCACTCACGACGGCCTGCTCCACGACGAGCAGGACCCGGCCGCGGGCTCCGAGACGATGGCGCTCGTGGATCGCATGATCGACGACCTGAGCGAGGCCGACCAGCGCGGCAACTCCACCGGCGACAACCGGGTCCGGTGCGAGGTGCTGGCCCGGACCTGGCACACCGACATGATCTGGTCGGGCCCCGGCGGGATCGGAGCGACCTACACGATCGACCGGTACCAGCAGCAGCACCAGCATCCGTTCCGGTTCAACCTGTCCGCAAAAACGTTCAACGGCCACGTCGCCCGGTTCGCCGAGGGCAACTACGCGTGCTTCTTCGGCTGGCCGAACCTCACCAACACTCCCACCGGCGGATTCCTCGGCATGACCGGCTCGGACACGCCCGCCGACATGCGAGTGGTCGACGTCTACCGCCGGGACGGTGACAAGCTCGCCGAGAACTGGATCTTCATCGACCTGCTCCACTGGCTGGGCATGCAGGGTCTCGACGTCCTGGCCCGGATGCGGCAACTGAACGGGGAGGCGCTGTGAAGACAGGGCCACTGCAATGGAGGAGGATCGATGGCTGAGGTCAGACTCGATGGGCTCACGAAGGTGTACCCCAACGGATTCCAAGCCGTGACCGAGCTCAGCTTGGAACTCAGCAACAGCGAGTTCCTGGTGCTCGTCGGTCCGTCGGGATGCGGCAAGTCCACCGCGCTCCGGATGATCGCCGGGCTTGAGGAGATCACCGAAGGTGACCTCTATGTCGACGATCGCCGGCTCAACGAAGTGCAGCCGAAGGACCGGGACATCGCCATGGTGTTCCAGAACTACGCGCTCTACCCGCAGATGACGGTCGAGGAGAACATCGGGTTTCCCCTGCGTCTGCGGAAGATGAGGAAGGCCGAGCGGAAGCAGGTGGTGGCCCGGGCGGCCGAGGTGCTGGAACTCACCGAGCAGCTCGACAAGAAGCCGGCCAACCTGTCGGGCGGCCAGCGGCAGCGCGTGGCCATGGGACGGGCCATCGTGCGGGAGCCGGCACTGTTCCTCATGGATGAGCCGCTCTCGAACCTCGATGCCAAGCTCCGTGTTCAGATGCGGGCGGACATCGCCGGCATCCAGCGAGACCTCGGCGTCACCACGTTCTACGTCACCCACGATCAGGTGGAAGCCATGACGATGGGCGACCGGGTGGCGGTCATCAAGGACGGCCTGCTCCAGCAGGTGGCCGAACCGGAGAATCTGTACGACGCGCCGGACAACGTCTTCGTGGCTGCCTTCATCGGGTCGCCGTCGATGAACCTGTACGAGGCCACCATCGTCGAGCGGGACGCGGGGTTCGCCATCGAGATGGGAGTCCACACCCTGGCGTTGGACGACTCCGTGATCGGCAGGCGGCCCGCGCTCCGCAACTACGTCGACACCCCCCTCGTGGTCGGCATCCGTCCCGAGGACATGGAGGACGCGGCGATCAGCCGCGACCATCCCGAAGATCAGCAGCTCGACGCCACCATCGACATCCGCGAGGCGTTGGGAGCGGAGACGCTCATGCACTTCGCGTTGGAGGCCACCATGGTGGACAGCGGGGATCCCGACGCTCTCGACGAGCTCAGCGAAGAGGGTGCGAGCCGCTGCACGGCCCGGTTCTCGGCGGCCACCGGGGCGCGCCCCGGCGACCGCATCAAGGTGAACGTGTCCACCGAGAACCTTCACTTCTTCGACCGGTCGACGCATCTTGCGATCCGGACATGAAGACCAGTACCGACCGCATACTCACCACCCATGTGGGCTCGCTGCCCCGTTCGGAAGCCGTGACCCGCGGCGTGTTCGCCATCGAGAACGAGGAAGCCGTCGACATGGACGCCCACCGGGCCGAGATCACCAGGGCGGTGGACGACGTGGTCGCCCGGCAGGTCGGTGTGGGGGTGGACGTCGTCAGCGATGGCGAGATGAGCAAGCTCTCCTACGCCACCTACATCAAGGACCGGATCACGGGATTCGAGGGCGACAGCCCCCGGCGCGCCCCTGCCGACCTCGAGGATCACCCCTCCTTCCTTGAGCGGCAGGCGCGCACCGGAGGGACACCGACGTACAAGCGGCCCCAGTGCGTCGGTCCCATAACGGTGAAGGACATGGGCCCGTGCCGGCGCGACATCGCCAACCTCGCCGCCGCGGTCGACGCGCACCGCCCTCACGACGCCTTCATGAACGCCGCGTCTCCCGGTGTCATCGCGCTGTTCCAGCCCGACGCCCACTACGGCGACCACGAGACGTACCTCTACGCGCTGGCCGAGGCGATGCGACCCGAGTACGAGGCCATCGTCGAGGCGGGGTTCGTCCTGCAACTCGACTCGCCCGATCTGGGGCTCGGCCGCCACATGATGTTCAAGGCCAAGTCGGACGCCGAGTACGAGGCGCTCGCCCACGTGCATGTAGAGGCACTGAACTGGGCTGTGCGCAACATCGACGCCGGCCGCATGCGGCTGCACGTCTGCTGGGGCAACTACGAGGGGCCCCACACCCACGATGCACCGATGTCCCAAGTGCTGCCTATCGCCCTGAGGGCGAAGCCGCAGGCGCTGCTCTTCGAGGCCGCCAACCCGCGCCACGCCCACGAGTGGACGACCTTCGCCGAGGCCGACATCGGTGAGGACAAGGTTCTCGTGCCCGGGGTGATCGACACGACGACCCACTTCGTGGAGCATCCAGAGCTCGTCGCGCAGCGAATCGAGCGGTTCGCGGACATCGTCGGCCCCGAGAGGGTCATGGCCGGCACCGACTGCGGCTTCTCCACGTTCGCCGGCTACGCCGGAATCGATCCCGAGATCGCCTACGAGAAGCTCGGCACACTCGCCGCGGGGGCGGCCATCGCCTCCGATCGCCTCTGGTGACAGGCCGAGCGGAAGGAAGCGCCTGATGTCATCCACCAACCAGAGCAACAAGGCCGCGGTCTGGGACTACTGGCAGAAGCTGAACCACGTCCCGAACGACCAGATCGCCGACGTCGTCCGGGCCGCCTGTCACACCGACGTCGACTGGAACGGATCGGCCCCGATCGATCGCCTGGTCGGTGTCGATGCGCTCATCGCCGACTTCTGGGAGCCACTGCTGCGCTCCTTCCCGGACCTGAAGCGCATCCCGGACATCTTCATGGGCGGGATCGACGACGGTCAGTCGCCTTTCGCGAGCGACGCGGGCGCGGAGTGGGTGTCGGGCTGTGGCCACCTGACCGGGACCTTCGTAGAGGACTGGCTGGGCATTCCCGCATCCCAGAAGAAGACCCACATGTACTTCGGGCAGTTCTACCTGATGCGCGAGGGCAAGATCGCGGAGAGCTACGTGATGTTCGACATCCTCTCGGTCATGCGCCAGGCCGGCTACGAGGTGCTCCCGCCGTCACCGGGCGCCGACGGCGGCAAGGTCCCCCCGCCCGCAGCCGGCGACGGCATCCTGCTGACCGAGCAGGACCCGCTCGAAGGGCGGAAGACCCTGCAGCTCGTGGCGGCCATGGGAAGTGGGCTCGAGCGCTACGTCCGCGACCGCGACGGCGCCGACATGAGCCGCATGGAGCAGTGGCAGTACTGGACCCGGGACATGAAGTGGTACGGCTACTCCGGCATCGGCCGGTGCTACACGCTCGAGGAGTTCGAGGACTTCCACCAGCGCCCGTGGCTCCACGGCTTCGGCGACCGGGGCCTCACCAGCGACCCGGACCACGGGCGGGTGATGGGCTTCGTGGGTGAGGGCAGCTACGCCTTCGGGGGTGTCTGGGATGTGGCGTTCTCGCACCATCACGGCACCTACGCCGGCATCGGCGCCACCGGCAAGCTCATGACCATGCGCGACTTCGACTGGTGGAAGCGAGGCCCGAACGATCTGCTGATCGAGAACTGGGTCCCCATCGACCTGATCGACCTCACCCGCCAGATGGGCGTCGACCTCATGGAGCGCCTTGCAATCCTCGTCGACGAGCGCAAGGCCAAACGGTGGTGGTGATGGAGGCTGCATTGAAGGGCTTCGATCCCGAGTTCGAGTCGGTTCCCGACTACATCTTGAAGACGACGAGGCGTATCTGGGAAGAGCGCGGCATCGCGCGGATCCACCACTACTACTCCAGGGACAACATCGTCAGGACCGCGATGGGGCTGACGCAGGGCGTCGACGCCGTGATCGCGGCAACCAACGCCACGCTGCACCAGTTCCCGGATCGTCGACTGCTCGGTGAGGATGTCATCTGGACCGGTGACGACGACACCGGCTGCTACTACTCGTCGCACCGGATCGTGTCGCCCATGCATCACAACGGCGACGGCATGTTCGGCCCGCCGACGGGAAGGCGGGTCAAGGCGCGCACGATCGCGGACACCGTCCTCAGGGCTGAGAACGTGTGCGAGGAATGGCTGGTCCGCGATCACGGCGCGATCATCCGCCAGCTCGGTCACGACGTCAGCGAGTTCGCGGCCCGGTCGATCGCAACAGAGCTCCAGAGGGGTCAGACGCCGGAGGTGTTCACGCCGGAGGTCGACGTCGCAGGCAGCTATGTCGCCCCCACCGAGACGTCCGAGCATGCACTCATGTACGCCGGCACATTGGAGTCGATCTGGCAGAGCGACTGCAGGGTCGTCGACGCGAGCTACAACGAGGCGGTCGCGCTCGAACTGCCGGGCGGCTTCACCGAGAGCGGCAAGGCCGAAGCGGCGCAGTTCTGGATGGGCCTGATCTCCGCAGTCCCGGACGCACGTTTCTCGGTGGACCATCTCATCGGTCGAGACGATCCCGGCTACCCGCTTCGTGCAGCTGCACGTTGGAGCGTCCAGGGAACCCATGACGGCGCCGGCGCGTTCGGAGACCCGTCCGGAGCCCCGATCTACATCATGGGGATCAGCCACGTTGAGGTGATCGACCGGCAGATCGTCAGGGAGTGGGTCCTGATCGACGAGCTGGCCGTTCACCGCCAGATCAGGTTGTTCAAGGGATAGCGGCCGTGGGCCAGTCTGCGGAGATCCACTAGGAGCCCCCTAACAGATCGGCCAAAGGCTTTGACATACCGCTAAGCCTGCGGGTTGTACAGTCGGCAGGCATCGAGCAGGTCCAGCCACAGCAAGCGGGCTCCACGCGCCGGCCGCGGTTGAACGAGCACGGCGCCGAGATCACCGCGCCGCGCATCTTCAGCTGGGGCGAACTCGATGCGGTGCGCTGGGACGATGACGGGGTGGACGCCCAGATCGTCACCGGCGAGCACATGCACCTCATCCGGGCCGTGTACGAGCCGGGCGCGATCTACGAGATGCACAGCCATCCCTACGAGCAGTTCAGCCTGCTGCTGTCGGGGCGGCTGCAGCTGACCGTGGGCGACGAGACCCGCGAGATCGGGCCGGGCGACGGCTGGTACGCGCCCGCCGACGTGCCCCACGGCGGCCAGGTCCTCGGCGACGAGCCCGCCGTCTTCCTCGACGTGTACTCGCCGGCCACGACCGCGATCCTGCGCATCTTCGCGACGGCGCGGCCGGTTCCGGCCGGCGAGCGCTCCGGGGAGGGGTCGCAAGGTTGAGCATGCAGAACGTCTTCGAGGCCGGCTCGGACATGGCCGAGGTTGCGACCGCGGTGACCCGCGACGGCTACGCGGTGGTACGCGACGCCATGGACGCCGACACCCTGGCCGCAGTCGCAGCCGATCTCCAGCCCTACCTCGACGCCGCCCATACCGGCCACGAGGAGTTCATGGGCAGCCTCACCAAGCGATTCGGCGCGCTCGTCGCCAAGTCAACCGCGGTTCAGGCGCTGATCATGCACCCCACGGTGCTGGCGGTGGCCGACCACGCCCTGCTGCCCAGCTGCGTGGCCTACCGGCTCCACTACACCGGCGTCATGCACCTCGAGCCGGGGGAGAAGCAGCAGGTGCTGCACCGCGACACGTCGGTGTATCCCTTCGCCAACCCGTGCCCCCCGCTGACGGTGGCGACCATGTGGGCGGTCACGGATTTCACCCGCACCAACGGCGGCACCCGGATCTGCCCCGGCAGCCACCAGTGGGCGAATGACCGCGCCCCGGAGCGCGCCGACGTGATCGCCACCGAGATGCCGGCCGGCTCGGTCCTGATCTACCTCGGCAACGTGGTCCACGGCGGCGGGTCCAACCGCTCGGACCGCGCCCGCACCGGCGTGGCGCTGCACTACTCCCTCGGTTGGCTGCGCCAGGAGGAGAACCAGTACCTGGCAGTCACACCGGAGCAGGCCCGGACGTTGCCCGATGAGCTCCAGGAGTTGTTGGGGTACGCCCTGGGGTCGTCCAACTTCGGCTTCGTCGACCACGTCGCGCCCAAGGACTACCTCCACGGCACGCGCGACCCGTCCGAAAGCGACGTCAGCCCAGAAGGAATGAGCGAGCGGGTCGATGCGCTGGAGCGCTTCCACGTCACCCACACCGCCCGGGGCCCTGCCCGCCACTACGACGTCGACACCGACTGACACCTCGGCCGCGGAGTCGGGGGCGAGCACCAGTCCGGTGGCCGGGTCGATGTTCAGTGATTCAGCAGCGTCTTGACCACTGAGGTGACTTGGTGGCTCGCGCCGGCGTCGACCTGACCCAGGCGATGCACGAGACGGCGGCGGTTGATCGACCGGATCAGCTCACACTGGGCATAGCTGACCTCGTCGAGCCCCGTCTCTGCACCCGGCTCGATCTCGACGTGGAGCGAGAGCCCCCGCCGGGTCGTCGTAAGCGGTACCACGATCACGAACGGGAAGTCGGGACCGAACGTGTCGGGTGGCCCCAGCACGAGCGCCGGCCGGAGTGCGGCGGGCTCACCGGGATGAGGATCACCGAAGTCGACGAGCCACAGGTCGTCAACCGAGGCCATCGGTCACCGACGTGCTCTCCGCCTCGGCCAGGTAGGACGCCCACGCCTCGGGATCGCTGCGCAACTCGGCGATCTCGGCCGTGACTCGACGGGCGAACCGCTGGCGCCGGAGCGCTTCGACGGCGTCCCGTACCGTGTCGATGAGCGACGCTCCGGCGGCATCGCTGAGTTCGACCAGCCGGGCGTGGGTGTCGGTGTCGATGCGGATCGTCGTGGTGGCCACAAGTCTAGTCTACATTTTGCACGCATGTTCGTCTACAGCCTGAGAGGACTCGTACAACTCGCAGCATTAGAGTGACGGGCAAAGCAGCGAAGGGGAGGATCATGCAGCGTTTCATCATCGAGAGGGACATTCCGGACATCGGCTCGGCCGAGCGCGAGCAGCTGCGGGCCGCGGCCGGGCAATCGAACTCGGTCCTGCAGGCCATGCAGTCGGAGGGCAAGGCCATCCAGTGGGAGCACAGCTACGTGGCCGGCGACAAGACCTTCTGCGTCTATGTCTGCAACGACCCGGCGCTGATCGACGAGCACGCCGAGCGCAGCGGGTTCCCGGCCACAGTGGTCACCGAGGTCCGCAAGATCATCGATCCCACCACCGAGAAGGGCTAGCCCCGAGGGACGCCGGCATGGCACGTATCGACTTCGGTGACGGCGAAGGCCTGGAGCGCATCCGGATGTGGAGCCTCCAGCCCGACGTGGGCATGGCCATGGGGGCGGCCGCCAAGACGCTGTACACCAAGATCTCGCTGGACGTGAGGGTCCGGGAGATCGCACGCATGCGGGTGGCTCAGATCAACCGGTGCCACATTTGAATTGACACCCGGTCTGCATCGGCGATGCAGCAAGGACTGGACGAGGATCTCTACCAGCAGGTCTCCGAGTACGCCGCGAGCGGGGCGTTCAGCGAGGCCGAGAAGCTGGCGGCCGAGACGGCCGAGCGGTTCTGCTGGGATCACGAGGCGATGATGAGCGACGAGGGCTACTGGGCCCGCATGAAGGATCACTTCACCGACCAGCAGATCCTTGAGTTGCTAACGCTGATCGGCTACTGCGTGGCCATGGGCCGCACAATGGCGATCCTCGACATCGCCAACGACTGCTCGATCAGCCGGACCCCCGACCCCGCCGAGGACCCGTCCCACTACATCCACGGCTGAGCGACCGGGACCGGGGCCGGGGACCCGGCGCAGGACTCAGCCGACGTCCACCAGCACCGCGTCGGGCTCGACGGCTCCGGTCCAGCAGTACAGCAGCACGGTCGGCGTGGCGCCGAAGTCCTGGCTGTGCACCTGCCAGGGCGCGTGGTGGACGGCGTCGCCCGGTCGGGTGACGCGACGCTCGCCATCGCGGCCACCGAACGAAGGCTCGCCGGCCAGGACGTGGTACAGCTCCTCGGCCTCGTGCTGGTGGGCGGGATAGTGGAGGTTCGGACCCCACAGACCGATCCCGACCCTCACGTCGGGGTGCTCGACGATCGCGTTGGGGCCCAGCAGCTGCACGTAGCCGTAGTTGTCGAGGTAGTTCCGGCTCAGAATGTCGAGGTAGCCGGCGGTCTGGCGCCACGGCAGGACCGGCGCAAGACGGAGGAACTCCTCGAGGACCGCGTCGATGGCGGCATCGCCGCTGGGCTCGATCGCGTCGAGGTGCCGGACCACCGGCAGGAGGCGGGACTCGACGTGGGCAGGACAGTGGGCCTGGTCGAGCGCGTCGAGCACCGGCGCGACCATCGGAAACTCCGGCACCTGAGGACGGCTCCGGTGGAACTCGGTGATCCGCCGGAGCAGTCCGTCGATCACGCCGCTCTCGCCCTAGTCGGCGCCGGCAACGGGTTCGAGCTCGAACAGGCGGAACTCGCGGTCGGTGACGGTTACGTACCGGGTCCAGACGGGGAACCAGGTCACGGCGGTCTGCCACCGCCGCTCGCGCTCGGCGCCCTCCAGGAGGCGGGCCCTCACCCGCGTCCGCTTGCCGCGGAACACGATCTCGGCATCGGGGTTGGCGATGAGGTTGGCCGTCCAGGCCGGATGGTGCTCGCGGGCGAAGTTGCTGCCCACCAGCAACACGCGACCCGCCTCCAGCGGGACGGCGCCCAAGGGCGTCTCCCGGAGCTGTCCCGTCCTGGCGCCCTTCGTGATGAGCATGAGCATGGGCTGCGCCGGGGTGTCGAACAGGGTCCGGCCCCCGGTGAGCCGGTTGATCGCCCGGTGGAGCGGAGGGAAGACG
This sequence comes from Acidimicrobiales bacterium, assembly GCA_965117015.1. Lineage (GTDB taxonomy): Bacteria > Actinomycetota > Acidimicrobiia > Acidimicrobiales > Aldehydirespiratoraceae > Aldehydirespirator. Next base: position 2,978,618 of record OZ220747.1, on the reverse strand, counting down.
CGGGGGCCGATCACCCGGAAGGGCCGCGACACCAGCAGGCGACCAGACCCGCGGAACCTCTTCGGCGGTAGCGGCGGCCGGCCGGCATCGGAGGTCATTGGTGGCGCATGACCTCGTCGAGCAGGTCGTCGAGGCCGGGGAGGCTCGACGTGTCGGTGTCGATCACGACCCGTTTGAGCCCGGCCATCCGCAGCGGCGGCTGGTACTCGTCACTGACCGGGAACAGGGTGCTGTAGCCGGCGGTGGTCCAGGTGCCGTTGGCGGTGGAGATGAAGGGGATGGTGGCGTCGATGGTCGTCGATCCCAGCGACGAGCCGTCGGCGAACTGCTCGACGGTGCTGCCGCCGTCGGCCTCGGCGATCCTCAGTCCGAGCTCGGTCGCCCCTGCCGGCCGGGGCACCGCGAACCGACGCAGCCCGCGATCGGGCGCGTGGATGAACGCCACCAGCTCCGCGCCGAGGGCCACCCACGCCCACCCGGCGGTCCAGTTGCCGTGCTCGACGATGACCCCGTCGCCGTCGCCGAGGGGGCTGTCGAGCTCGGCTGCGATGTTGAGCCCGCCGAAGATCAGCGGACCGGCCTGGAAGTTCATGCGCTCCCCGGCGCGGAGTACGTAGCTCCGCCGGTACCCCGCGTAGGGCATATGGATGAGATGCGGGTTCTGGAGGTACGCCGGGCCGTCCTGGAGCGGTAGCACGCCGTTCCGCTCCGCCTCGGCGTCCCAGCAGGCCTGGAGCTGGGCGAGGCGCTCCGGGTGGGTCTCGGCGAGGTCGGTGGACTCGGCGAAGTCCCCGCCGGTGTCGAACAGCATCCACTCGTCGGCCCGGAAGTCGACACTGCCGCCGATCATCTCCCGTTCGTGCGGGTTGAACTGGTTGACGTGGTTGGTCACCGCCTTCCAGCCGTCGTGGTAGATGGCCCGGCTGCCCCAGCACTCGTAGTACTGCGTGGTCCGGAACTCGGGCGAGCCCGCGTCCGCGATCGACGGGACCAGCGACACGCCGTCCACCGACATCTGCGGCACGCTGCGCACCGTTGCCGGCATCTCGACATCCAGCAAGTCGAGCACGGTGGGCAGGAGGTCGATGGCGTGGCAGTACTGGGAGCGCAACCCGCCGGGATCAGCTACCGCGGCCGGCCAGCGGACGACCAGCGGATCACGGACGCCGCCCTCCAAGGTGTAGCGCTTCCAGCGCCGCAGGGGGGTGTTGCCGGCGTGGGCCCAGCCCCACGGATAGTGGCTGTAGCCGCGGTGGCCGCCCGCGGTGTGCACGGTCTCCTTCAGCCGGTCGAGCGACTCGAGCTTCTCGTTGATCTGGGTCAGGTGGTTGGTCGAGCCGTGGGGACCGCCCTCGCCCGAGGCGCCGTTGTCGGACATCACGATGACGATGGTGTTGTCGAGCTCGCCGAGCTCTTCGAGGCAGTCGATGATCCGGCCCAGCTGCGCATCGGTGTGGGTGAGGAAGCCGGCGAACACCTCCTGGAGCCGGGCGTACAGCCGCCGGGTGCCGGCGTCGAGGCCGTCCCACGCCTCGATCCAGTCCGGTCGCGGGCTCAGCTCGGTGCCCTCCGGCACCACACCGAGCTCGATCTGGCGGGCCAGGGTGCGCTCTCGCAGCGCGTCCCAGCCGTCGTCGAAGGCGCCCTCGTACGGCTTGATCCACTCGTCGGGCACATGGTGCGGGGCGTGGGGGGCGGCCGTGGCCCAATACAGCACGAACGGCCGGCTGGGCTGGTGCAGCCGCAGCTCTCGGATCATGTGTATCGCCTCGTCGGCCATGTCCTCGGTGAAGTGGTAGCCGTCCTCCGGCGTCCGGGGCGGGTCGACATAGCTCTGGTCGCGCACCAGGTCGGGGGTCCACTGCGACTCCTCGCCGCCGAGGAAGCCGTAGTACCGGTCGAATCCCTGCCCGGTCGGCCAGCTATGGAACGGCCCGGCCGGGCCACGGTGGTCGCGCGGCGTGAGGTGCCACTTGCCGACGGCCCACGTCACCCAACCGGCCTCGCGCAGCACGGCCGGGAACGTGGCGGCCTCGGGCGGGACCACTCCCGTGTATCCGGGGAACGGGAGCGGCAGGTCGGGGAACACTCCCATGCCGACACGGTGATGGTTACGCCCGGTGAGGATGCAGGCCCGGGTGGGCGAGCAGAACGCGGTGGTGTGGAAGTTCGTGTACCTCAGCCCCTCGGCCGCCAGCCGGTCGATGGTGGGGGTGGCGATGGGGCTGCCGTAGCACCCGAGCTGGGCGAAGCCACAGTCGTCGAGCACCACCATCAGGACGTTGGGCCCGCCCGGGGGGAACGGGCTAGGAGGACGCGTCGCCGACGACTCGGCCAGCGTGAAGCCGATCTGCATGTCAGGGTCGCTCATCGCGGCCGACGAACCTCCCGGTACGTTTCTGACCTGGCCGACACAGAGAAGGTAATCGCCATGCCCGAAGTTGCGGTCAGCGGAGACTACGCCGATCCGTTCGACTCGGAGTGGACGCTCGGCCGCCTGTCGAGGGCTGCGCTGGCCCGCCGGTGCCGGGAGTACATGGTGGTAGCGATTCTGATGGTCGTCGTGGGCGCGTGCGGCACGGCCAACAACGAGCCGGCAATGACGGGCGGATCGACGACGGTCGGCTTCGAGGCCGCTCTCGGATGCGAGGGGCTGGCCGACCGGTGGGCCGTGCTCCAGCAGGAGTACCTCGACCGGCTCGGGACAGCCACCGCCGCGGACCTGGACGAGCCGAGCCCGGCGGTGGCGAGCGCAGGGCAATGGCTGGGCAACGCCATGATCGAACAGACCCGGGACGCCGACGCTGTCGGCTGCGACGAGCTCGTATCGGGATCGGCCGCGCTGTGCGCCCGCGTCGGCGGACTCTCCGCGGCCGGCGAGGCCGCCGAGATCGCGCTGGAGCGCCTCCGGGAAGGCTGCAGCTAGGGCGGTCGGCTATCGCAGTTGGCAGAGATACCTAGGTTCGCGTCCGCCCGCGACCGAGTCTCTCGTGCAGTTCGACGAGGCCGGTCCACACCGATTCCGGGATGGGGATGCCGTCGCGGCGGCGCTGCTCGGCCAGGGCGTGCTCCCGCTGGCCGGGGATCTCCACCCGGTCGAACCCGGGGGCGGGCCGGGACGAGCGCACGTCGTCGAGGATCTCCGCGACGGCCGCGGTGAGGGCGTCCGGGGCCCGGTACGAGGACGTGTCGACCAGGAGAATGAGCCAGTTGCCCTCCGGGGTGTCCCCACCGATCAGGGCCATGGCGATGATCTCGGCCACCAAGCCCATGCCGTAGCCGCGGGCGCCCGCGAACGGCCGGATGGCCCCGCCGTCGAGATAGGCGCCGGGATCGGCGCTGGGCGTGCCGTCGGCGGTGAGCAGGTACTCGCCATCGAGCTGCATGCCCCGCATCCGGGCGTTCATCACTTTGCCGCCCGACACCATGCCGGTGGCGAAGTCGGCGATCACCGGGCCGTCGTCGCCGGCCGGGAACCCGAAGCAGTAGGGGTTGGTGGGCAGCTTCGGGTCGATTCCGCCGTGGGGCGCTACCTGGGGCCACCGATCGCGCCGGCCGCCGCCGCACACGATCGAAAACATGCCGGCCTCAGCGGCCGTCTCCGAGTAGGTGCCGAGCCGGCCCGTATGGCCGCAGTTCCGGACCGCGACCACCGACATACCCGCCTCCCGGCACTCCTCGATGCCCAGCCGCATCCCCAGCGCGGCGGCCGGGTGGCCGAAGCCGCCGTCACCGTCGACCACGATGCGGCCCGCGGGATTGCGCGCCCCGCTGGGCCGGCCCGCAGGATTGAGGTAGCCGGTCTGGGCCTGCTTGGCGTACTGGGTGAGCCGCATCGTGCCGTGCGACGGCACGCCGCACAGGTCCGCGCCCACGAGATGGTCGGCGATCTCAGCCGCGATGTCGGGGTCGCAGCCCACCCATGCCATCACGTCGGTGGCGAGGGCGGTCAACTCCTCGACGCCGGCGACCTGGACCGGCTCCTCCTTGGTCGCCTCGTCCGACACGCGCACTCCGTCCAGCGCGACGATCCCGATGCGAGGATCGCGTCTAATCCCGGCTCGGGTCAGAAGTCGAAGCCGTTGGCGGCCACCGGGGTGGTCATGGCCATGTCGGGCGGGCCGGCCATGAGCGCCATCAACGCCGGCATGGCCGCCTGCATGGCCTCGTTGTTGCCGTGCTGCTGGGCCGCCTCCATGCTCGACATGAGGGCGAAGAACCAGTACGTGCCGTCCTCCCCCCGGTGATAGGAGTACGACTCGACGCCGTCCACCGACTCGCTCGCCGCGACGATGGCCCGCAGGGCCTCGTCCATCTCGTCGCCCCTGCCCTCCTGGCAGGAGAATTTGGCGAACACTGAGACCTTCGACATGGTTCTCGCCCTTCTCTTGGAGAATCTCGGTGCCGGTATTGTGCCTCGGCTACACAATTCTCAACCGAGATTCCGAAGGTTGTCCGGAAGGGAGCCGAGGTGGGACAGAACCAGCGATCCCAGATCGAGATGACCGGCGAGGAGCTGGCCCTCTTCATCGACCAGTCGCGCACCTGCACGATGGCCACCGTCGGACCCGGCGGCATGCCCCACCTGGTGGCCATGTGGTACGCCTGGCTCAACGGCCGTATCTGGCTGGAGTCCAAGGCCAAGGCCCAGAAGATCGTCAACCTGCGCCGCGACGACCGGATGTCGGTGATGATCGAGGCAGGCAACACCTACGAGACACTGCGAGGCATCACGCTGGAGGGCCGCGGCGTGATCGTGGAGGACCCCGACGAGCTCTGGCGGGTGGGGGTCAACGTCTGGGAGCGCTACACCGCTCCCTACTCCGAAGAGTTCCAGCCGTTCGTGGAGGCCATGCTGCACAAGCGGGTGGCCGTGCGCCTCGACGTGGAGCGTGTCCGCAGCTGGGACCACCGCAAGCTGGGCATGGGCCCGACGGACCTCGGCGGCACAACCGGCCCCCACATCGACGGTCCCGGCCTAGCCGGTCCCGGCTGAGCAAATCCGCCGCCGGAGCGATAGGAACGCGGCATGGAACTCTCAGAGGCAGTCGACTGGGCGGCCGAGCGCAGGCTCGGGGTGCTGATCACCATCCGATCCGACGGCCGACCCCAGTCGTCCGACATCGTCTACTACGTCGACACCGGGGTGTTTCACATCTCGATGACCGTCGGCAGGGCCAAGACGGTCAACCTGAGGCGTGACCCGAGGGCGGTGCTGCACGTCTCCGACGAGAAGGCGTGGTCCTACGTGTCGCTCGACGGGACGGTCGAGCTGTCGCCGCCCACCACCACACCCGGCGACGCCACCAGCGACGCCCTGGTCGACTACTACGAGCGGCTGGCCGGGCCGCACCCGGACTGGGACGAGTACCGCCAGGCCATGATCGACGAGGGCCGCCTGATGGCCCGGTTCACGCCGACCAGCGCGGCGGGCCTGATCAACCGCTAGCGCCGGGCGAGCCATGTCGGCACCGGACGCCCAGCCCGGCGGCGACATCTTCGCGCTGGACGGCAGGGTCGCCATAGTGACCGGGGCCAGCGGGAGCCTGGGGGAGCGCTACTGCCGGGTGCTGGCCGGCCAGGGCGCCACCGTGGTCGCCGCGGCCCGCAGGCTTCAGCGGCTGGAGGCCCTGGCCGGCGAGGTCGACGGCATCGTGCCGGTGGGCTGCGACGTGGCCGACGACTCGCAGCTCGAGCGGCTCGTCGAGGTGGCCGTCGCCCACGGCGGCCCCGACATCGTGGTCAACAACGCGGGCGTCACCGACGCCGTCGTACGGGCCCATGAGCAGGATCCGGACCAGTTCCGGCGGGTGGTGGACGTCAATCTCACCGCCGCGTTCGTGCTGTCGGCGGCCGCGGCCCGGCAGATGATCGAGCACGGCCGGGGCGGCAGCATCGTCAACATCGCCTCGATGCTGGGAACGGTGGCGTCGGGCGGCAATCACCAGGCCGGCTACGTCGCCTCCAAGAGCGGTCTGATCGGGCTCACCCGGGAGCTGGCCAAGCAGTGGGCGCCCGAGGGCATCAGGGTCAACGCCATCGGCCCCGGCTACTTCCGCAGCGAGCTGACCGAGGAGATGTTCGCCGCCGACGACGCACCCGGCCTGCGCCACATCCAGCGCAACACCCTCATGCGGCGGGCCGGGGAGATCCACGAGTTCGACGGGGCGCTGCTGCTGCTGGCCTCCGACGCGGGCAGCTACATCACCGGCCAGACCATCCTCGTGGACGGCGGCTGGACCGCCCGCTAGGCCGCGCCGGCCCGGCGGTAGGCGTCGAGCACCAGGCCGTGGAAGTGGTGCACGCCGTGCTCGGAGAGGCCCGAACCGCCTGGATCGCACACGATGCGGCCCTGGTCGAACGCCGGGGTGCGCATGCCCCGCTGCACGCTCTCGACTATGGCGATGTCCTCGGGCTGGAGCACGTCGTCCATGTAGCGGATCGACTCGGCGTCGGCCTCGGTCAGCTCCGACGTCTCGAGGTAGAAGTCGAGGGTCTCCAGCGTTCGCTCCGGCCCGGCCGGGACCATCTGCATGACGCTGAAGTTGCCCCGGCCCGGATAGCGCATCAGGCAGGTGTTCGGCCATAGCCACCACACCGCCAAGTCCTTCACTGTGGATCCGGACACGTCGTAGGCGGCGTTGTCCGAGTACCCGGCCCGGGCCATCTGGCTGGAGTAGATGCCGTGGGTGGTGACCTCGTAGGTGTCCATCTCGACCAGCGTCACGAAGTCCTTGTGGGCGACATGGCAGTGGTAGCACTCCAGGAAGTTGTCGACCACGTTTTTCCAGTTGGAGGCGATGTCGTAGTGGATGCGGCGCACATGGGTCAGGTCGTCCACGTCGGGCGCGCAGCGGGCGATCTCGTCGCCGAGATCCCCGGACTGCTCGGCCAGGGGAGCGGCCGCGGGGTCGAGGTTGACGTACACGAAGCCGCCGAACTCCTCCGCCTGGATCTCGCTCAGGCAGACGCTCGAGGCGTCGAACCCGGCCACGTCCGCGGTGCGGCGGGCCTGGGCGAGCCGGCCGGTGAGCTCGTAGGTCCAGCCGTGGTACGGGCAGACGATGCTGTCGGTGTGTCCCGATCCGGCCAGCAGTTCGTGGGCACGGTGCTGGCACACGTTGTAGAACGCCCGCAGCTCGCCGTCGCCGCCGCGTACCAGCGCGACGGGCATGCCGGCCACCTCCAGCGCCACGTACGAGCCCGGCTCCCGCAGCGACTCGACGTGGCCCACCCATTGCCAGGAGCGGGCGAAGATCTCGCGCTGCTCGATCTCCAGCCAGCGAGGCTCGACGTAGGCGTCGGCGTGCAGGGACATCGAACGGGTCGGATCGGGGTCGTAGCCGGCGGCGATTCCCGCGGTGGAAGTGCTGTCGCCGTTGGAGGGCGCCGGGCGCTCGGATGCTCGGGTCTCGATGCTCGTCACGTGCCCCAATCTAGACGCAGGTCGTTAGCGTGCGGGCCAAGCGGACACCCCGACACGAGGCCCAGACTTGAAGAATCCCCTGACGCCCGCCGGTCGATATCTCTGGACCGCGGTGCTGGCTCTCATCGTGCTCGCACCCTTGGCGTGCAGCGGTGACGACACGACCGCCGCGAACGGGGAACATCACGACCATGGCAGCGTCGTCGAGGTGGCCGAGGGCGTGCCGGTGCCGACCATCGCCATCGACATCTCCGAGGATCCGGTCGAGGGGTGGAACCTCCAGGTCCTCACCACCGACTTCCGGATCGTGCCCGAGAACGTGTCCACCGCCCACATCGACGGGGAGGGGCACATGCACCTCTACATCGACGGCGAGAAGGTGTCGCGGCTCTACGGCGAATGGCACCACATCGGTCCGCTCGCGCCCGGCGAGCACGAGGTGCGGGTCGAGCTGTCGGCCAACGACCATTCGGCGATGGCCGTGGACGGCGAAGTCATCGACGCCACCGCCGTCTTTGTCGCCGGAGAAGCGGACGACCACGCCATGGGCCATGACCACGTCGAACCGAGGGAGGCTCACGAGCCGCACCCGTCGGTGACCGTGGAACTGGTGGACGACCCGGCCGGTGGCTGGAGCCTCCACGCGGTGCCGTCCAACTTCCGCCTGGCCCCCGAGAACGCCTCCGGCGACCACGTCGACGGCGAGGGCCACATGCACCTGTACATCAACGGCGACAAGGCGGCCCGGGTCTACGAGACGTGGCACCAGATGCCGCCGCTGCCGGCCGGGACCCACGAGATCACGGTGGCCCTGCAGACCAACGACCACGCCCCGCTCACTACGGGCGGCGCCCCAGTGGAGACGACCGTCACGCTAGAAGTGTCCGAGGACGAGGCCACCATGCCGGCCGGCGGCGACAGCGGCCACGCGATGGCGGGCGCGCCGACCCCCTACGACGCCGACATCGCCGACGCCGTCCAGACGATCACGGTGGACGTGGCCGGCGGCGCCCCGGAGGGCGGCGTCCACAGGGTCGAGGCCGAGCTCGGCTCGGTAGTGGCCCTGATGGTCACGTCCGACATCGCCGAAGAGGTCCACGTCCACGGCTACGACATCCTGCGAGGCGTATCCGAAGGAAATCCCGCCCACTTCGCCTTCACGGCGTCGATCCCGGGCGTGTTCGAGGTGGAGTTCGAGGGCTCGGGCCGGCTGCTACTCCAACTGGAGATCTCCTGAGGGGCTCCGGTGACGGGCGACTTCCACCCCAGCACGCCGGAGCTGCTCGACGGCAACGCCGCCTTCGCCCGGGACTTCGACGGCGCCGGGATGCCGGCGGAGCCGGCGCGCCGGCTGGCCGTGGTGGCCTGCATGGACGCCCGGATCGACGTGCCCAGGGTCCTCGGGCTGCACGCCGGCGAGGCCCACATCATCCGCAACGCCGGGGGAGTGGTCACCGACGACGTGATCCGGTCGCTGTGCCTGTCGCAGAGGCTGCTGGGCACGCGGGAGGTGGTGCTGGTGCACCACACCGGCTGCGGGCTCCAGCTGCTTGACGAGCACCGGTTCCTGTCCGAACTCGAAGCGGAGACCGGTGTCAGGCCCTCATGGCCGCTCGACGCGTTCGCGGACCCCTATGACGACGTAGCCGAGTCGATGCGGCGCCTGCACTCCTCGCCGTTCCTGCCGCACAAGGACCACATAAGGGGCTTCGTGTACGACGTCGCCGACGGCCGGCTCCACGAGGTAGGGACGCCGGCCTCCTGACTGGACCAGCCGGCGGCTCGGCTAGCGTCGGCACCATGTTCGACCTTCTCATCCAGGGCGGCGATGTGATCGACGGTCGGGGCGGGCCCCGGCGCCGGGCCGACATCGGCATCGTCGGGGACCGGATCTCGGCCATCGGGAACCTGGTCAACGGAGGCGCCGCCGCGGCGGCCACCATCGACGCCACCGGCCTGGCGGTGACGCCCGGGTTCATCGACGTGCACACCCATCTCGACGCCCAAGTGTTCTGGGACCCGGACCTGTCGCCGTCGCCGCTTCACGGCGTGACAACCGTCATCGGCGGCAACTGCGGTTTCACCATCGCACCTCTGGGCGACGACCCGGCCCACGGCGACTACCTGATGCGGATGCTGGCCAGGGTGGAGGGCATACCGCTGGAGTCGCTCCAGCAGGGCGTGCCGTGGAGCTGGCAGACCACGGCCGAGTACTTCGACGCCATCGACGGCAACGTGGCCGTCAACGCCGGCTTCAAGGTGGGCCACTCGGCGCTGCGCCGGGTGGTGATGGGCGACGACAGCGTCCGCCGGGCCAGCACCGACGAGGAGCTGGAGGCGATGAAGGGACTGTTGCGCGACGGCCTGGAGGCCGGGGCGCTGGGCTTCTCGTCGTCGTGGTCGCGCACCCACAACGACCCGATGGGCAACATGGTTCCCAGCCGCTGCGCCGAGCACGACGAGCTGGTGGCGCTGTGCTCCGTGCTGGCCGACTACGACGGCACGTCGGTGGAGTTCATCCCCGCGCTGGGTCCGTTCGAGGACTGGGCGGTGGAGTTGATGGCCGACATGTCGACCGCGGCCCGCAGCCCGCTCAACTGGAACGTGATGACGGTCACGGCCCGGTCGATGGATCTGAACCGGGCCAAGCTGGCCGCCGGCGACCACGCCGCCGCTAAGGGCGGCAAAGTGGTGGCCCTGACCGTGCCGCAGATGCTGTCGCTGCACCTGAACTTCAACAGCGGCTTCGTGCTCGACGCCCTTCCCGGCTGGGAGGAGGTGATGCTGCTGCCCAAGGAGGACAAGCTCCGCATCCTGGCCGACCCGGAAGAGCGCCGCCAGCTCAACGAGATGGCCCAGGGCGATCACCCGCTGCGGTCGCTGGCCCACTGGAAGCGCAAGGTGGTGCTCCACTCACCCGCCCCGGAGAACGAGGGATGTGTCGGCCGAACCGTCGGCGAGATCGCCGAGGAGCGGGGTCAGGATCCCTGGGACGCTTTGTGCGACATGGCCGTAGCCGACGATCTGGAGACATCGTTCGGGAATCCGGCCATGCCCGAGCCGACGGCCGACTGGGAGGCAAGGGTGGAGATCTGGCGAGACCCGCGGGCCGTGATCGGAGCCTCCGACGCGGGAGCGCACCTGGACCTGTTCCTGACGGCCAACTACGCCACCACCATGCTGAACGAGGCGGTAGCAAAGCGTGGGCTGATCCCGCTGGAGGAGGCCATCCACCTGCTCACCCAGGTTCAGGCCGACCTGTACGGCCTGGTCGACAGGGGAGTGCTGGCCGAGGGGGCCTACGCCGACATCGCGGTGCTGGACGAGACCACCGTCGGGTCTGGGCCCACGACGTTCCGCTCCGACCTGCCCGCAGGAGCCTCCCGCCTCTACGCCGGGGCCACCGGCATCGAGCACGTGATCTGCAACGGCACCGAGATCGTCCGCCAGGGGCAGTTCACCGGCGCCCGCCCCGGCGCGCTGCTGCGCTCAGGCACCCACACCACCGGCCCCAGCCTCGACTAGTCCCCGGCAAGCCCGGCGTGCCGACGCCGGGAACGCTCAGCGCGGCCCGCGGTACCTCTACTGGTCGCGGCCGATGTCGTCGATGTCGGACACGAAGCTGCGGGCGTCGGTGTTGTGCTCGGCGACCTGGCCGATGGTCCTGGCCTTGGCCGTGCCGCCCCGTAGCGCGGCCAGGGGGTCGGTCTGATCGCCCACGTACCCCAGCGCGAACGCGCCCTGGGTGTAGCCCATCATGCGCAGCAGGTCGTCGTCGAGGGTGCGGGCAATCTCCGGCGGGCAGGCCAGGTACTGGTTCTCCTCCTGGCGGACCCAGCCCACTGCGTACGTGATGTTCACTCCCCGGCGTACGTCGCCCGAAGTGTTGGCCCCGGCGCCGTGGAGCACCTTGCCCTCGTAGAACAGCACGCTTCCGCGCCGCATCTCGGCCTGGGCACCGGCCACGCCCGAGGCCGCCTCGTCGTCCATGCCGGAGGTGCCGGGAAGGATCCAGGTGGCCCCGTTGCCCGCTGTGAAGTCGGTCAGCGCCCACATGGTGTTGCACTGCACGTGGTAGTCGACGCCGAAGTCGAAGAAGTCGAAGGCCATCTCGTCGCGGTGGAGCTTCTGACGGGTCTCTCCCGGCTCGACCGAGATGACTTGGGTCAGGTGCAGCTGCACCGCGCTGGCGTGGCCGAGGAAGTGACTCACCGCCGCGACCACGAGCGGATGCATCACCAGCGGGCGACTAGCCGGGCAGCGAGCCACCAGCGCCCCCGTGCGCCGGGTGAACCGCCCGTCGTACTCATCACGCCCCGCGGCCGACGCCTCGATGTAGGGCGTCGTCTCGGCTTCCAGTCGGTCCAGCAGGGCCGGGTCGGCCACATCGTCCACGATGGCGTAGCCGAAGCGACCCAGATGGTCGCTGACCTCTCCAGGATCGACATCGCGAGCGAAGTGGTGCAGACCCACGGCGGCATGGTAGGGCCACGCGGCCCCGACGACCCCAATCCGAAACTGGTGCGGAAACTGTGCCTGCAGGGCCAGTTTCGTCGCCAATTTGGGGAGATACGCCGTCTAGCCTCGTCGGCATGCCCGCCGCCACCAGGCTGGTGATCCACGCCGACGATGTCGGGATGAACCACGGCGCCAACCGGGCTTTCGTGGAGCTGTCACACTTCGGCACGATCACGGCCGGCTCGGTGATGGTGCCGTGCCCATGGTTCAGCGAGATCGCCGAGCAGGCCGCGGCCGACCCCAGCCTCGACTGCGGAGTGCACCTGACGCTCAACTCCGAGATGACCCACTATCGCTGGGGCCCCATCACCAGGCCAGGACCGGCGTCCGGTCTCATCGACGACCACGGCTACCTGTGGCCAGATGTGGCCTCGGTGCGCCGCCACGCCCACCCCGAAGCAGTCGAGGCCGAGTGGCGGGCCCAGATCGACCGGGCACTGGCCGCCGGCATCGACGTCACCCACCTCGACGCCCACATGGGCTCGGCCCTCGCGCCGGAATGGTGCGAACGCTATGTGGCCGTCGGGATCGACTACGGCGTCCCGGTGCTGGTCACCGGCACCCTGGGCGACTACGGACCGTGCAACCACCTGGCCGGCGTCGACGAAAATCCCTTCGAGGAAGCGGCAGCCGCGGCCCGATCGGCGGGGATGCCGGTGTTCGACCGCGTGCTGGAGACGGACTTCTCCCGGCCGCGCGGCCGGCCGGCCGACTACCGGGCCATGCTCAGCGACCTCGATGCCGGCCTCACCTACTGCGCCTTCCACCCCAACGCCCCCGGCGGAGCCGAGATCGAGGTCATCGAGCCGGACCAGTTCCATGTCCGCACCGACGAGTACGAGCTGTTCAGTACCGCAGGGTGGAAGGACTGGCTGGAATCCCGCCCCTACGATCTGACCACCATGCGCGAGCTGCGCGACAACTGGCGGGCCCCCAGGAATTAGCAACGCGGGCCAGCCGGTTGGTGGCTAGAGTCACCCGCCGATCGCTGACCCTTCGCCCCACGCGACGGACCAGGCCCTGGGTCGGAGCGCCCGCACGAAGCCCGCTCCCTTCGCTGCCGCAGCCCTGGCGGCGGCACTCCCACGCCGAAAGGAGCGCATCCATGACCTCGTCCGTACCCACGGCCGGAACCCTTCAGATCGCGGCGGCCCTGGTGTTCCACCTGCCAGGCGCCCGCCTCGAGTTGACCAGCCCCAGCGGCCATCACTGCTCGATCGGGCCGATGACCGATCCTCGCTGCACACTTCACCCCGCCGAGTTCCGTGAACTGGTCCTGGCCGCCGGGAACCGGCAGATGCTCGGCACGCTCCTGGGCTTCGCTCTGATGGATGAGCCGGAACTGACTCTCACCTCATCGGGAATGGACATGGACCACCTCGGGGGCGGCCTGTACCGGGTCACAGGGTGCGAGACCACCTCGTACGCATTCACCACGTCGCTGGCCGCGTCCCACGTGGACGCCCTGCTGGCCAGCCTGAACTCGGCGCCGGTCACCGAACACGGCGACGATGCCCCAGACGGTCGCGCCGACGGCAGGATCGCTCTATGCGTGAGCCTGGTCCGGGACGACGGGCTCGGCGTGACGCTGGTGGTGATCAGCCCCTTCGCCATCGAGGACCTGCCGCGCTGCGAGGCCGTCGCCAGAGCATCGGTGTCGGCCTGCCTGGTCGCCGAGATGGAGCAGTTGACCCACAGCCTCGATCAGACCCCTTCCTGAAGGTCTCAAGAACTGGGGGCTCGTCGAGGACTAGCCGTTGGGAAGCAGGACGGTACGGGCCTCGGCTCCGGTCTTGAGAGCGTCGAACGCGCCCTGCAGGCCGTCGAGGCCGGCGGTGCGGGAGATCATCTCGTCGAGCTTGAGCCGGCCTCTCAGGTAGAGGTCGGCCAGCATGGGAAAGTCCTTGCGGGGACGGGCTCCGCCGGCCCGGATGCCGAGCAGGCTCTTGTTCTGGTGCAGGTCCAGGAACGGGTAGGTGACCTTGGCCCCCAGGTCCGGCACACCCACCGCGCACACGTTGCCTCCCGGGCGGGTCATCGAGATGGCCTGGGCCAGCAGCGCGGTGCTGCCGACCACCTCGAAGGCGTGGTTCACGCCCGCGGGGCACAGCGACTTGACCGCGGCCACCGGGTCGAAGTCGTCGCCCTCGGCCAGTACGAAGTCGGTGGCGCCGAACTCGCGGGCCAGGGCCTCTTTGGCCGCGACCCGATCGATGGCGATGATGGCGGAGGCGCCGACCAGCCGGGCGGCCTGGATGACGTTGAGGCCCACCCCGCCGGCGCCGATCACGGCCACGGTGTCGCCGATCTGCACCCTGGCCCGGTTGAACACCGCGCCGGTGCCGGTGACCACCCCGCAACCGATCAGCGCGGCCGCGGCCAGGGGCATATCCGCGGGGACGGGGATGCACTGGTTCTCGCCGACCACGACCTGCTGGGCGAAGGCGCCGATGTTGGCGAAGTTGTAGATGGGCTGGCCCTTCTCCGCGAAGGGCTGGCTCAGCGACCCCAGCGCCACGTTGGTGCAATTACCCGGGTCGCCGCCCTCACAGTCACCGCAGTGACCGCAGTTGCCGAACGTGGACAGGATCACGTGGTCGCCCACCGAGCAGTAGGTGACGGCCGAGCCGACCTCCACCACCACTCCGGCGGCCTCGTGTCCGGGGACCAGGGGAGTGGGCATGTAGTACTTGCCCAGCACGCAGCTCAGGTCGCTGCCGCAGACCCCGGCGGCCCGGACCTCCACCCGCACCTGGCGGGGCGCCAGCGAACCCACCAGTTCCAGGTCGCCGGAGAGGCGGACACTGTCCTCGGTAGTGCCCTCGAGTATCAGTCCCTGCACGCCGCGGCCTCCTCTGCCGTGTAGCCGTCGGCCCCCCAACCTACGGCCGGATCACATGTGGGCCTTCATGCGCTCGGCGGCGTCCCAGCGCTCGGCCCCGGCGATGGTGCCCTCCAGCATCGCCTTGAAGCGGCGATGGAAGCGGAACTCCTCGCCGAACTGCACCGTCTCCATGTAGGGGACGTGCGAGACCGACACCCAGAAGAAGGCGGCCCATGCCAGGTCCTCGGCCAGGTCCTCGGCGCTCCACTCGGGCCCGCCGGCCGCGGCCAGCTCGCGGCGGTAGTGGTCCAGCAGCTCGGGCTCGCGGGCCAAGGTCTCTTCGTTGTGGCTGGCCATCAGCAGCCATCCCAGGTCCATCCCGGGGAACGATCGCATCGGCGACTGCCAGTCGACTATCACCGGGCCGTCGTCCCGGAACAGGACGTTGTCCAGCTCGTAGTCCTGGTGGATGAGCGTCCAGGGTCGCTGGGCGAAGCGCCCGAGCCACGCCGGCACGTCGGCCAGGAAGACGTCGGCCATCGCGGCGAGTTCGTCGGAGTGGTACTGCGGGTACTGCTCGCGCATGTTGCGCCAACACTCCTGGGTGCGCGGGATGCCCGCCAGCAGCGTCGGTGCGTTCCAGTCGATCAGCCAGTCCTGCTCGTGCAGCGACCCGTCCATCCAGTAGGCGCCGTGCATCCCGGCCAGGTTCCCGACCAGGGTGTGCATCCGCTCGAAATTGGTGCCGTCGAGGATGTCGCCCTTGATGGCCGGATGGATCCGCTCGATCACCAGGGTGGCGGCATGGGTCTCGGGGTCGAACAGGTTGACGAAGCACATGGGGATGGTGATGTTGGTGCGAGCTGCGACCTGTCTCGCCAAGTGGTCGTAGAAGCCGTGCTCGCGCTGGTACGACACCATCACCTGGGCGTTCTCGCGGGCGAAGTCGTTGTCCATCGGGCACTTGGCCACGAACTCGTCCGGCAGGTCGGTGTCGCCGGCGTAGCTGACGGACACGATCACAACCTCGCCCATCGCGCCCAGGAAGTCGTCCATGGGGCGCACCTCCGCCGCAGTGATCGGCGGCGGGGCGTGACCAGCCTCGGTGAGCGCCCCTTCGAGCCATTGCGGAGTCATCGTCGACACCGAATTGAGGATCTCTGTCATGGGTTCTCCCCTTTGTCCGGCACCCATTCGGGGGTGCGCTTGTTCAAGAAAGCGTCCATGCCCTCGGCCGCCTCGTCGCCGGCGAACAGCTCTGCCGAGAGCCGTTCAGCCCAGTCGAGGGCGTCGTCGAAGGGCATCTCTGGGACTCGATGGACCAGCTGTTTGGCCGCGGCCAGCGCCGACGGGCCTCCGGCCAGCAGGTCGGCAACCACCGCCTCCACCTCGTCGTCGAGGCTCTCCGCGGGCACGGCTGCGTTGATGAGGCCCAGGCGGGCGGCCTCGGCGGCACTGAAGCGGTTGCCCCGCAGGAAGGCCGAGGTCGCCTCGGCCCGGCGCATCTTGGGCAGGCACAGAACCGAGATCATGGCGGGAGCCACCCCCACCCGTACCTCGGTGAACCCGAACTTGGCGTCGTCGCGGGCGACGGAGATGTCCATGGCCGCGACCAGGCCCATCCCGCCGGCCACGCAATGTCCCGCGATGCGTCCCACGTAGGGCTTCGGCGACCGGCGGAACCGCCCGAAGAGTTCGCTGGCCCTGACCACCACGACGTTGTCGTCGGCGGGGGCCGAGCTCTCCCGCAGATCGGCGCCGGCGCAGAACACCCGTCCCGAGTTGGTGAGCACCACTACCCGCACCGCCGGGTCGGCGTCGGCGTCGTCCAGGACCGCGGAAAGCTCGGCCAGCAGCCGGCGGCTGAGGGCGTTGCGGTTGGCCTCGTCGGCCAGGGTGACGGTGACCACGCCACGGCCGTCGCGAGCCGTCTCGACCAAGCTCACGGTCCGCTCCCGTTGCGGGTGCGGGATGACGCGGGTCCCTCGGTGGGCGGCCCGGCGAAGGCCTGAGCCTTCGACAGCCAGTCGGTGGCGTGCTCGCCGGTCACCACCAAGCCGGTGTCGTTCACGTGGCGGCGCTGGGTCACCACGAGGCAGAAGTCCAGCGCCGATCCCCTGGCCGCGTTGTCCCCGGCCGCGTCGGCGTCGCCCCAGGTCCAGACCTCCCCCGACGGGGCGGTGAGCTCAACCAGCACGTCGGTGGCGGGCGCGGGTTGGCCCCGGTTGATGTAGGTCCAGGCCCGGGTGATGTAGCCGAGCTGGGCCACGTGGCGGAGCCGGTGGGTGGGCTCGCGGTGCGCGCCCACGGTGTCGCACACGTCGGCGCCGTGGGCCCATGCCTCCATGAGCCGGGCGGTGACGAAGGACTTGGCCCCCATCGAGGGCCCGTACCAGCTCACCCGGTCGCGCTCGCCGAGGGCGCCGGCCGCCGCGGCCAATTCGGCACGACCCTGCCGCCATCGCTCCAGGCGGTCGGCGGGGGACAGGGGGCGGAAGTCGCCCAGGGTGAAGTCGTCTCCGGAGGTCTCGCTCACCAGCGAAGCCTCCATTAGTCGCTTGGCCTCAGCCGAGAACGCCTCGGGATCGCGGATGGCCAGCGCGGCTGCGCAGTCGAAGTACCGCAGGTGGCCGATCTGGTCGGTCACCGACCAGCGGGGGCTCGGGGTGGGCAGGTCCCAGTCCCGCTCATCCAGCGACGCCACAACCTCGTCGAGGCTGGCCTGCTCGTCGAGCAGGTCCTGGAGCAGGTCGGCCAGATTCACAGTCCGCGACTCCCTTCCTAGGAAGTTATCGTCCTAGGAAGATATCGCGTGCCGACACCGTCGCGCCACCCAGTCTCAACCAACCCGTTCATCAGCCGCCAAGCAGGGTCTCGGGCACATCGACCACCCGGGCCCGGAGCCATTCGCCGAGGCTCTTGGCCTGCGCATCCTGGCGATCGGAGGCGGCCACCCCGTCGCCCAGCAGACCGTGGACCACGAAGTTGAGAGACCAGATGTTTCCGAGCCGGTGGCGGTCCACTCGCAGCGGCGCAGCCTCCGGCAGCAGCTCGCGCACCCGCTCGATGGTAAGGAAGCCGTCGAGCCACTCGAAGACATCGGCGGAGCGGGCGAACACCCCCAGGTTGGCGTTGCCCCCCTTGTCCCCGGAGCGAGTGCCGGCGACACGGCCCAACGGCGCTCGCACCACCGGGCCCCAGTCCCGGACAGCTGCGGCTGGGACGGGGGACGGCACGGGCACCGGCGGCGCAGCCGAAGCCGGCACCGGGTCGACGACGGTGCGCTCGCCGTCGAGGAACGTCACGTACTGGGGCACCGCCTCAGCGGGCACGGTGGCCGGCCGGTAGATGCCGAAGGCGCGGGGGCGGGCCGCGGAGCCGGCCGAGAACATTCCCGGGATGGTGGCCAGGGCCAGCTCGTTCATGGCGTCCGACAGGGTGCGTCCGAGCCGGTCCTCGTCGTGGTCGAACACGGTCAGCCGCCACACCGCGACGGCCTCCTCGTTGGTGGCCGGATCCGTCTTGTCGGTTCGCAACACCCGCTCGGTGACCTTGGCGTAGTCGCCCGGATCGTGGGGGCAGGCCCGCCAGAACGCATCGTGTACCAGGGCGGCCTTGGCGTCGATGTCGAGACCGGTGAGCGCCACGTTGATCTCGCTCCGGTAGCCGCCCAGCTCGTTGGTGGCCACCTTGAGGGTGGGCGGGGGCGGCTCGCCCCGCACCGAGTCCATGAGCACCCGGTCGGGACCGGCCTGGGTGAGCCGGATGGTGTCGAAGCGGGTGGTGACGTCGGGGCCCAGGTAGCCGGGCGCGTCGATCTCGTAGAGCAGCTGGGCGGTGACCGTTCCCACGGTGACCGCTCCGCCGGTGCCGTCGTGCTTGCCTATCACCGATGATCCGTCGGCCGCGATCTCGGCCCACGGGAAGCCGGTCCGGTCCATGCCCTCCACCTCGGTGAAGAACGAGTAGTTGCCGCCGGTGGCCTGGGTGCCGCACTCGATCACATGGCCGGCCGCCACTGCGCCGGCCAGGGCGTCCCAGTCGTCGACCGCCCAATCGTGGTGCCAGGCCGCGGGTCCGCAGGCCACCGCGGCGTCGGTGACCCGTCCGGTCACCACGATGTCGGCGCCGCGGCGCAGGGCCTCGGCGATGCCCCAGCCGCCCAGGTAGGCGTTGGCGGTGATCAGCCTGGACGTGTCGGCCATCGGCTCGCCGGTGACGAACGACCGCAACGTGACCGCGTCGGCCGCCCCTGGATCGAGCCGCCCCATGAGGTCGTCCCCGTCCACGAAGGCGATCCTCGGGTCCAGGCCCAGCCGCTCGGCCACATCCGCGACGGCCTCCGCGCAGCCGCGGGGATCGAGACCGCCGGCGTTGGATACCACCTTGATGCCCGTGTCCAGGCAGGTGCCCATCACCTGCTCCATCTGCTTGACGAAGCTGCGGGCGTAGCCGCCGCCGGGACGCTTGGAACGGGTGCGGGCCAGGATCAGCATGGTCAGCTCGGCCAGCCAGTCGCCGGTGAGGACGTCGATGGGTCCGTCGTTCACCATCTCGGCCGCGGCCGACAGGCGGTCGCCGTAGAAGCCCGAGCAGTTGGCGATCCGGATCGGTTCAGCCACCGCCGGTCTCTCCGGCCTCGGCCGCTTCGAACACCAGCAGCGGCGAGCCGTTGTCCACCTGGTCTCCGGCCGCGACCAGCACCTCGGTCACGGTGCCGTCGCAGGGCGCGCTCACATGGTGCTCCATCTTCATGCCCTCCATCACCACCAGCGTGCTACCGGCGGCCACCTGCTCGCCGGGGGCGACCCGCACCTCGATGATCACGCCCGGCATCGGGGCCGCGAACCCGCCCTCGGCCAGGGCGCGGTCGGGAGCACCGAAGCGGGGCACCACCGTCACCGTCACGGTCTCGGAGTCGCCGGTCAGATGCAGCCGTTCGCCGTCGGCGGCCACCGCATACCGGACCCTGCGTCCGTCCCACTCGACGTCGAGCCCGTCGGGCCGCCAGGCCGCGATAGTCGCGGTGGCCTCGACTGCGGCATCGGCACCCACTTGCTCGGCTCCATCCGCGCCAGACGACCCAGCCGCGGCATCGTCGGCGGCGTCGGCAGGCGCCTGCGCGACACCACCCGCTCTGGACGACCCGGCCGCAACGGTGGCCGTGGCCTGCCCTGCGTCATCCGTGAATCCGGCTCGCACGACGAAGGAACCGTCGCGCTGGGGCCGGTACGAGACGCGCACCTCGACGGGGCCGGCCGCGGTCTCCACGGCCAGCTCCACCCGCTCGGGCGGGAGACGGCCGTGGCGCCACCCGCTGGGCATCCATCGAAGCGTCCGGGCCTCCTGCCGCTCGGCGGCCTGGAGCCACATGGCGGCGGCCACCGCGACGTGCCGGCACGCGGCCGGCGAGAGGGCGGCGACCCGGCTCGGATCGACCCGCTCGATGAAGTCGGTGGTGGTGTCGCCGGCCAGGAAAGCGTCCGAGCGCAGCGCGGCGGCCAGGAAGTGGCGGTTGGTGGTCACCCCACCGATGTGCAGGCGCTCCAGAGCCAGAGCCAGCTGTCCGGCCGCCTCGGCCCGGGTGGGGGCGTGGGCTATGACCTTGGCCAGCATCGGGTCGAAGTCGAGCCCGACCTCGCTGCCGGCCTCGACGCCGCTGTCCCACCGGACGGCCGGGTCCGCTGGGGGAGCGAAGGCGGCCAGGGTGCCCACCGCGGGCAGGAAACCGGCTGAGGGATCCTCGGCGTAGAGCCGGGCCTCGACGGCGTGACCGTCGAAGGCGATGTCGTCCTGTCCGTAGCCCAGCGGCTCGCCAGCGGCGATTCGGAGTTGCTCGCGGACCAGGTCGATGCCGGTCACCTCCTCGGTGACCGGGTGCTCCACCTGCAGGCGGGTGTTGACCTCCAGGAAGAAGAACTCGCCGGTGTCGTCGTCGAGCAGCAACTCCACCGTGCCCGCCGAGCAGTAGCCGATCGAGGAGGCCAGCCGCACCGCGGCGTCGCCCATGGCCGTCCGGAGGCCGTCGTCCACCGCGGTCGACGGCGACTCCTCGATGATCTTCTGGTGGCGGCGTTGGATCGAGCACTCACGCTCGCCGAGATGCACGACGTTGCCGTGGGTGTCGCCCAGGATCTGGATCTCGATGTGGCGGCACCTCCGCAGGTAACGCTCGAGGAACACGGTGTCGTCGCCGAAGCCGCCGAGTGCCTCGCGCCGGGCCGCAGCCACCGCTTCAGGCAGGTCGGCGGGATCGGAGACCAGGCGCATGCCCTTGCCGCCCCCGCCCGCGGCCGCCTTGACCATGAGCGGGAAGCCGACGTCGCCCGGGTCGCCGGGATCCTCCGACGACGGCAGCGTCGGCACGCCCGCGGCCTCGGCGGCGGCCTTGGCCGCCAGCTTGTCGCCCATGGTGTCGATGGCATCGGGGGCGGGGCCGACCCACACCAGTCCGGCGGCGGTCACGGCCCGGGCGAAGCCGGCGTTCTCGGCCAGGAAGCCGTATCCGGGATGAACGGCGTCGGCGCCGGTCTCGACCGCGGCGGCCACCACCGCTTCGCCGTCGAGATAGCCGCCGGGCAGCCGCACGGCCACATCGGCCTCGGCTGCGAACGGAGCATCGGCGTCGGCATCGGAGAACACGGCCGCGCAGCGCATGCCCATGTTCCGGGCGGTGCGGAAGACGCGGCGGGCGATCTCGCCCCGGTTGGCCACCAGCAGCGTGCGGATGGCGCTCACAGCCGGCCCCGAACCGAATTGGCAGCCACGGACGCCCAAAACGGCCTCCACCGCTGCCAATTCGCGCACCGCCACCGGACCCCACCTGAACTGGCAGCCCAGAAGGCCCAAAACGGCCTCCACCGCTGCCAATTCCTCGACGAGCGGCTCATAGCCGGAACACTCCGTAGGCCTCGGCGCCGGCGATACGGGTGTTGCCCACGACCGACAGGCACATGCCCAACACGTTGCGGGTGTCGCGGGGGTCGATGATCCCGTCGTCGCTGATGGCGCCGGTGGCCCGCAACGCCAGCGAGCCCCGCTCCTGGATGGCCTCGGCCTGGGCCACGATCCGGGCGTCCTCGTCCTCGTCGAAGGGCTCACCCTTGCGGGCCGCCCGGGCCCGGCGCACCTGCGACATCACCCCGGCGATCTGCTTGGGGCCCATCACCGCGATCTTGGCCGTGGGCCACAGCCAGGTGAAGCGGTTCCCGAAGGCCCGCCCCGACATGCCGTACGTCCCCGCCCCGTAGGAAGACCCGATGATCACCGTCAGATGCGGGACCGTGGAGTTGGTCACCGCGTTGATCATCTGCGAGCCCTTCTTCACCATGCCGTCGGCCTCGTAGTCCCGCCCGACCATGTAGCCGGTGATGTTCTGGAGGAAGACCAGCGGCACGTCGATCTGGTTGCAGAGCTGGATGAAGGTGGCGGCCTTCTGGGCCGAGTCGGGGTAGAGCACACCGTTGTTGGCCAGGATCCCCACCGGGTAGCCGCAGATCGAGGCCCAGCCGCACACCAGCGTCGTCCCGTAGCGGGTCTTGTACTCCTCGAAGCGCGATCCGTCCACCACGCGGGCGATCACCTCGCGCATGTCGAAGGGCTGGCGCAGGTCCCGGCTCACCAGCCCCAGCAGTTCCCCGGGATCGTGGACCGGCGGATCGGCGGCCATGGTCGGGCCCGGATGGGGCTTGCGCCGGTTGAGGTGCGACATCACCTCACGGCACATGCGGATGGCGTCCATCTCGTCGGTGGCGAAGTAGTCGCCCAGACCGGACACCTCGGCGTGGAGGCGGGCGCCGCCCAGAGTCTCGTCGTCGGACTCCTCGCCGGTGGCCATCTTCACCAGGGGCGGCCCGGCCAGGAAGATCTTGGACTGGTCGGCCACCACGATGTTGTAGTCGGACAGGCCCGGCTGGTAGGCGCCTCCTGCGGTGGACGACCCGAACACCACGCACACCGTCGGTATGCGCATCTTGGACAGCTCGATCATCTCGTAGAAGAACCGGCCCGACTCGGCGAAGTGGGTGGTCTGCACCCGGCTGCTGCCCCCGCCGGTGAACTGCGAGCCGCCGCCGTCGCTGCCCCCGAGGCGCAGGTCGGCACCGGCCGACTCGACGAAGCTGACGTACGGGATGTGGTTGTCGCGGGCGATCTCCAGGGCCCGCATCCACTTCTTGCTGGCGTACGGGGTGAGGGCGCCGGCCAGCACGCTGGGGTCGTTGCCCATGATCACGCACTCGGTGCCGCCGATCACGCCGACACCGACCACCATCCCGCCGCCCATGGTGTAGTCGGAGTGGTAGGCGGCCAGCGCGCTGATCTCCAGGAACGGGCTGTTGGGGTCGATCACGTTGGCGATGCGCTCCCGGATGGGCAGCTTGCCCCGCGACCGCAGCCGCTCCATCGAGGCGGGGCCGCCGCCCGCATCGGCCTCGTCGAGCAACTCCTCGATCTCGGCGAGCTGCTCCAGTACGTCGTCGCGGTTCTGGCGGAACGCCTCGCTGCCCGCGTTCACGGCCGTCGGCAGCGGGGGTGCCAGCAGACGGGGCAGGCTGGCCGGGCCGCCAGTGTCGATCTTCACCGCAGAGAAACTACCGCAGCCCGCCTCCAGCACCGGCCCCGCGTCCGCGTGTAGCGGTGACCGGGTCCGGCGCGATCCCCCAGGCGCAAGCGGCCTAGCCTGCGGGCATGGGTGTCGCGGTGCCGTTCCCGGAGACGCAGCCAGCCGGCTACCAGTGGTTCGACGACGAGCCGGCGTTCGACCCGGATCGCCATCTCCAACTCGAGGAGCCCGAAGAGGTCGTCATGCTCGCGGACCTCGGCTACGACCAGGCCGAGATCGCCACCAAGGCCACCCCGGTGGCGGCATCCTCACCATTCCGGATCCTGAGCGACGAGGGCGCGGCCGTGATGCTCGGCGTTGCCCGGCGGCTGCGGAGCTTCGCCCGGCCCGCGGGCAACCGCATCGAGCGGATGAGCCGGGGCGGCTGCTACCGGTCGCGGTGGCTGCGCGACCTGTGCACCAGCCCGGAGGTCAGCGACCATCTGGAACGCATCTATGGCACCGCCGTCTCGCCCCACCCGATGCCGGTGCACCTCGGCCACATCAACTACGAACCGTCGAGCATCGACGCAGCCGTCGACAAGTGGCACCACGACACCCTCCCGCTCGACTACGTGATGGCGGTCACCGACCCGGCGCTCGTTCCCGGCGGGCGCTTCGAGTACTTCCTGGGCACCAAGCACGAGGCCGCGGCCCTGGCCGCCCAGGATCGGACCCCACCGCCGGAGTGCATCGTGGCGCCGGAGTTCGGTGGTGCGGGCTACGCCATCGCGCTTCACGGCGACATGGTGGTCCATCGGGCCGCTCCGCTCGACAGGCTGGCCGAGCGGATCTCCATGGTGAACGGCTATGTGGCCCTGGACGTGTCGCTCGACGACCAGAGCCGCACCGCCGACCTGATCATCGTCGACGATCACGAGTCGCTTTGGACCGAGTGGGCCAAGGCGGCTGCCTGGCGGTCTACAGGCCGGCTCACCAGCCTGATCGACGAACTCGAGTTCACCGGCGACCGCGACGCCGTCATCGCCGCGCTCGAGTCGGCGGTCGGCGATGTGCAGCGGGCCATCGACGAGATGCGAGCCGGCGAGAGGATGACCGAGCACTACGGCGGGTGAGCCTGGGCCCCGTGCTCCGGGACCGGTGGGGGACAGCCGCGGCGGTGCCATGATGGGCGCCATGAGTGACACCGTCGACACCAGCGTGGTGGACTTCCACTTCGACGTGCTGTGCCCATGGGCCTACCAGACGTCGAAGTGGATCCGGGACGTGCGCAGCCAGAACGGCCTGGAGATCAACTGGCGCTTCTTCAGCCTGGAGGAGATCAACCGCTTCGAGGGCAAGAAGCACCCGTGGGAGCGGCCCTGGTCCTACGGCTGGTCGCTTATGCGCATCGGCGCGGTGCTGCGCCGCCAGAGCATGGACCACCTGGACGCCTGGTACGAGCGCTCGGGCCGAGCGCTTCACGAGGAGGGGCTGAGAGTCCACGAGCCCGACGTGGCCCGGGCGCTTCTGGGAGAGATAGGCCTCGACCCGGCCACGGTGGACGTCGCGCTGGACGACGAGAGCACCCACGACGTGGTCAAGGCCGAGCACGACCGGGTGGTGGCCGCGGGCGGCTTCGGCGTGCCCACGCTGTTCTTCGGCGATCAGGCCCTGTTCGGGCCGGTGCTGATCGACCCGCCGACAGGCGCCGAGGCCCTGCGCCTCTGGGGTGCGGTCACGGCATGGCTGGAATTCCCCCACCTCTACGAGATCCAGCGACCCAAGTCCCGCGACGACGAGAACGTGATCGCCGACACGTTCCGCCCCTACATCGAGGCCCGCGACTGGGTGAGCATCAACCGGGGCGAGGTCATCACCTTCGACCGGTCGTAGTCCTGGCGGGGACCGGTGATGGACGCTGAGGAGATCGGGCGGCTGCTCGACGCCGCCGACCTGCCCAGCCTGCTGGCCGCCCTGGCCCACGCCACCGGCGACCCCGGCCTGGCTCCCGGGAGCCTCTGGCTCGACCCGGACCGCGCCCTCCAGCCCGACGGGGGCTGGGACGAGGAGCAGGTCGGGCGGGCCCGCGATCTGGCGCTGTCGGGCCTCCGACGTGTAGACGCTCCGGAAGGCGGGGTCGGCGCGCCCGCCGACGATCTCGTGCCCGAGCTCATCGACTGGCTCACCGGTGCCGAACTCGACGACGGCTACCGGAGGATGCTCGCCGAGGAACTGGCCGTCACCGGGGATCTGCGAGTGCCAGAACCGATCAGCGGGGACGGCTGGCCGCCCACCGACGCCGACCACCCGGTGGCCATCATCGGGGCGGGGATGTCGGGCATCCTGGCCGCCCACCGGCTCAAGCAGGCCGGCGTGGACTGCGTAGTGCTCGACAAGAACGGCGACGTGGGCGGCACCTGGCTGGAGAACACCTATCCCGGCTGCCGGGTGGACGTGTTCAACCACGTGTACTCCTACGCCGGCGAGCAGCGTCCGGACTGGCCCGAGTACCACTCCAGCCAGCCGGTCCTGCTCGACTACTTCCGGGACTGCGCCCGCCGTTGGGGTATCCGCGACCGCATCCGCTTCGGCACCGGCGTGGAGGCGATGTCCTGGGACGAGCACACCCAGCACTGGACCCTGCATCTGGACGGCGGCAAGGCCATCACCGCCGGGGCGGTTGTGTCCGCAGTCGGCCAGCTCAACCGGCCGCTGATGCCCGACATCGAGGGGATGGACGACTTCGCGGGGGAGAGGTTCCACAGCTCGGCATGGCGTCACGACATCGACTGGCAGGGTCTTCGGGTGGCGGTGATCGGCACGGGGGCCAGCGCCCTGCAGTTCATCCCGCACCTGGCCACCGAGGCCGCCCACGTCACCGTGTTCCAGCGCACGCCTCCGTGGTTGATCCCCCGTCCCGTCTACCACCAGCCACTAGCGAAGGGCCTGCTGGAACTCTTCCGTCTGATTCCCGGCTACGCCCACTGGTTCCGGCTGCGGCTGTTCTGGTGCACCCACGAGGGCACCGTCGGTGCGCTGCGCCGAGACCCGGCCTGGGACGGCCCGCTTGATCAGGCGGTGAGCCGCCGCAACGAGGAGACCCGGCGCCTGCTGACCCTGTACCTGGAGTCGCAGTTCGGCGACCGGCCCGACCTGCTGTCCAAGGTCGTGCCCGACTACCCGGTGGGGTCCAAGAGGGTCGTGCTCGACAACGGCATCTGGGCCAGCACCCTCAAACGGCCCAACGTGGAGCTGGTGAGCGACGGCATCGAGCGCATCGAGCCGCAGGGGGTGCGCGGCTCCGACGGACGGCTTCATCGCGCCGACGTGATCGTGTTCGGCACCGGCTTCCGGGCCTCGGAGTTCCTGATGCCGATGCGGGTGACCGGCCGCGGCGGCGCCGACCTGCACGAGACCTGGGCCGGCGACGCCCGGGCCTACAACGGCGTTTGCGTTCCCGGGTTCCCCAACCTGTTCTGCATCTACGGACCCAACACCAACATCGTCGTCAACGGCAGCATCATCTACTTCGCGGAGTGCGCGACCCACTACGTGGTCGAGTGCCTGCGCCTCCTGGCCTCACAGGGCGCGGCGGCCATGGACTGCCGGCCCGACGCCTACGAGAGCTACGCAGCCCGGATGGACGAGCACAACTCGCAGATGGCGTGGGGCATCTCGCCGGTCAACAGCTGGTACAAGAGCCCCAGCGGCCGGATCGCCCAGAACTGGCCGCTGCCGCTGATCGACTACTGGCGCCAGACCCGCGCCCCGAACCCAGCAGACTTCGAGCTGATCTGAGCAGCGCTCAACCGGTGTTGCGCATGCCGGCGGCCACCCCGTTCACCGTGAGCAGCAGCGTGCGGAGCAGCAGCTCGTCCTCAGCAGAGCCTCCCGCCCGCCCGCCCCGGTGCCGGGCCAGAAGGTCGGCCTGAAGCACGTTGATCGGGTCGAGATAGGCGTCGCGCACCGCCAGCGTGCGGCGCAGGATGGGAAGGTCCTCGAGCAGGCCCCGACCGGTGAGCGCGGTGACCTCGGCCACCGTCCGGTCGTACTCGGCGCACACCGCGTCGAAGTGGCAGTGCAGGGCCGGTTCCACGAGCGTGGCCACGTAGTGGCGGGCGATGGCGAGATCGGTCTTGAACAGGGTCATCTCCACGTTGGACACGAACGTGCGGAAGAACTGCCAGGACTCGTACATGTCGTCCAACTCCGACCCCATGCCGGCCGAGCGGGCCGCGGCCAGCCCGGCGCCGACTCCGAACCAGCCCGGCACGATCTGGCGGGACTGGGTCCAGCCGAACACCCACGGGATGGCCCGCAGCCCCTCGATCCCCTCGTCGGCGCGGCTGCGCCGGGCCGGGCGCGAGCCGATGTTCATCTCGGCCAGCTCCTCCACCGGAGTTGACGATTGGAAGTATTCGACCAGGCCGGGGGCCTGCAGGAAGGCCCGGTAGGCGTCGTAGGCCGCGCCCGAGGCGACCTCCATCACCTGGTCCCACCGCCGCGTCACTGCGGGGTCGTGGCGGGGCGACCGGTGGGCCATCGACGCCTCGATCACAGCGGCGAAGGCCAGGTCGAGGTTGCGGTGAGCCAGCCGGGGCAGACCGTACTTGTCGGCTATCACCTCGCCCTGCTCGGTGATCTTGACCGAGCCGCGCACCGCACCGGGCGGCTGGCCCAGGATCGAGGCGTGGGTGGGTCCCCCGCCCCGCCCGACGGTGCCTCCCCGGCCGTGGAACACCGTTATCTGAACGCCCGTGGCGTCGGAGACCTCCGCGATGGCTCTCAGCGCCTTGTGGATCTCCCACTGCGACGTCGTGATCCCGCCGTCCTTGTTGGAGTCGGAGTAGCCGACCATCACTTCCTGGACGCCGCCCCGCAACTCGACCAGGCGGCGGTAGGGCTCCACGGCCAGCAGATCCCGCAGGACCGGCCCCACCGATCGCAGGTCGTCGATGGTCTCGAACAGGGGCACGAACCCCAGCCGGGCCACTCCCGCGGTCAGGTCGACGAGCCCGGCCTCCCGGGCCAGGACGACCGGCGCCAGCACGTCGTCGACGCCCCGGGTCATCGACACGATGTAGCTGCGCACGATCTGGTCGCCCCGCACGTCCATCTGGCGGCGCAGCACCCGGAACAGCTCCAGCACGTCCTCGACGTCGTCCGGCAGGGACCGCCCGCGGGGCGCCAGAGGCCGAGGGCCGGCCAGCTCACGGGCGAGCAGCTCGGCCCGCTCAGCTCCCGAGAGCCCGCCGTAGTCGATCCCCAGCGGCGCGAACAGGCGGGCCAGAGCCCGGTGGTGACGCTCGGAATGCTCGCGGATGTCCAGGGTGGCGAGGTCGAATCCGATCATGGCCACGATGCGCCGCACCCGGGCCAGCCGGCCGTGGGCCAGCAGCCGGCCGCGGTTGGCCACCAGCGACCGCGCGATCACTTCCAGATCGTGGGTCAGCTCGTCGGCCGAGCGGTAGGCGCCGGCTCCCGGCACCGGCCGGTCCGTCTCGGTCAGGCGCCGGTGGACCACTGCCAGCCTCTGGCGGTAGGGCTCGCCCGCGCTGAGCGTGTCGAACCGGGCCGTGACGTCGGGGAACTGCTCGTGGTCGGCCGCCAGTCGCTCGGCCAGCTCCTCGGAGACGCCGCGGACCGCCAGTCCCACGCTCAACTCCGACGACAGCCCCTCGATCTCCTCCACCAGGATGCGCAGGGCCCGGTGGCGCTGGAACCCGAGCACCTCCACCGTGGTGGCCGGGGTCACGTTGGGGTTTCCGTCCCGGTCGCCGCCTACCCATGAGCCGAAGCGGATGGGCGAGCGGTCGGGATCGAGTTCCCCTCCCACGGACTCGAGCACGGAGTCGATGTCGTCGAGCAGTTCGGGCACACCCTCCACCGCGATCTCGGTGAGGAAGTAGAGGATCGACCGGGCCTCGTCCACCGGGTCGGGGCGCTGCCGGCGCAGTTCGTCGGTCTGCCAGATGGCGTCGATCAGCTCGTCCACGCGGCGGTCCACGCGGCGGCGGGTGGTGTCGTCGGCGCCGGCATGGGCCCGCTGCTCGATCAGGCTGGAGATCTCGGCCAGCTTGTCGAGGATCGACCGGCGCGACGCCTCGGTCGGATGGGCGGTGAACACCGGCCGCAGCTCGGCCGAGTTGACGGTGGCGACAATCTCATCGTCGGCGTAACCCATCTCGCGCAGCCGGCCGACCATCTCGCCGAAGCGGTTGGAGCCGGCGGCGCGCTTCTCGGTGAGGTCGTCGATGCGGTGCACCTGCTCGGTGGTGTTGGCCAGGTGGAAGTAAACGGTGAAGGCCCTGGCCAGCAGGCCGGCTTCGGCCACGTCCACATCGGCCAGCAGTTCGGCCAGCGCCGTGCTGTCCTCGTCGCTGCGGCGCAGGCCTCGGGCCAAACCTCGCACCTGCTCCACCCGTTCGAGCAGCCCGGGACCGTGCTGGCGGACCAGCGTGTCGCCAAGCTGGGCGCCGATACGGCGGATGTCGCCGCGCAGGACGGAGTCGAGCTCTTCGAGCGGTCCATCGAGCCGCGTCTCCCGCTCATCTTCGCTGCGCTCACGGGCCGCTCTGGCCCGGGTCTCCCGCTCATCTTCGCTGCGCTCACGGGCCGCTCGGGCCCGGGTCTCCCGCTCATCCTCGCTGCGCTCACGGGCCTCCCGGCCCCGCGGCTCGGCCTCTTGCCCGGTGTTCATGGTGTTCCTAGGCGGCCGCGCGGGTCCGGCGCAGCAGCGGGTCGGCGAGCCTGAGGCCCCGGTCGACAACGTCGAGGACCCGCGGCGCCAGCCCCTCGGTGTCGCCGTCGATGAGGTTGCCCATCACCTGGAGGGTGATGTTGGCGACGGTCTGGGTACCCACGGCCAGCCGCAGGCCGTTTCGCAGAATCCAGGGATGACCGATCAGGAAGCTGAAGCGCCGCCCGGTGCGCAGGAAGCCATCGAATCGTTCTCCGATGATGCGGTCGTAGGAACTGGGGGCGGTGGTCGGATCATCGAGGAACAGATCGGCCAGGATCATCCCCGACTCCAAGCCGTAGTCGATGCCCTCGCCGTTCATCGGATTGATCAGCCCGGCCGCGTCGCCCACCGCGGCCCACCCGGCCCCATGGCGGCGGACGGTGCTCATGGGCAGCCTCCAGGCCCGGGGCCGCTCCAGGAACTCGCCCAGTTCCCACTCCTCGGCCACGAGATCCCGGTAGTCGTTCAACAGTTGGTTGAGGTTGAGCCTTCGGAATCCCTTCATGGTGGACATGGAGCCGGCCCCGATGTTCACGGTGCCGTCACCGGCAGGGAACATCCACCCGTAGCCGGGGACCCATCCGCCCTCAGCGCCTCGCAGG
Source organism: Acidimicrobiales bacterium (assembly GCA_965117015.1). Classification (GTDB taxonomy): domain Bacteria; phylum Actinomycetota; class Acidimicrobiia; order Acidimicrobiales; family Aldehydirespiratoraceae; genus Aldehydirespirator. The sequence goes on along the minus strand of OZ220747.1, from coordinate 2,947,961 downwards.
GTGAGGCAGGCCTCGAGGTGCCGGTCGGCGTGGCGGGGACTCTCGGCGTAGGTCCGGATGGCGAGTCCGAACGGCTCGGCGTCGACCCGCTCAGCGCCGAGCACGCGTGCCGCCGCTCCGGGTGCGCCGGTCGCCAGCACGACCAGGTCGGCCAGCCAGCGCCGGCCGTCACGGACGTCCTCCACACCGACGACTGTGCCGCCGTCAGCGAGGGTGGGCATGACCTCCGTGTTCCACAGGATCTCGGCACCGGCCTCCTCGGCCGCCTCGACGAGGTGCTTGTCCAGCGCCCGGCGGGGCCACACAGCTCCGTGGGGGCCGAACCGATTGTTCGAGGGCCACAGCAGCTCACGCCGGGTGCTGCCCGCGATCATCCGCAGCCCGTCGATGCGGTGCGCGCCGTCGAGGGCGACGCCGAGTTCCCTGAGGGCGGCCACCGCCCGCGGAGTGAGGCCGTCGCCGCACACCTTGTCCCGGCCGGGCGACCCCTTCTCGAACACGGTCACCCGGGCGCCGCCTCGGGCGGCCCGGATGGCTGCGGCCGCGCCGGCCGGACCCGCCCCGATGACAGCGATATCGCACCGAGCCAGCGTCATCGCACCGTCAGACGCACGAAGCGGTCGCCACGCCGCACCGCGAAGCGGCAACATCTGCCCATTCGATGTCTCTAATGGGCGTGGGGTCCGTGGCCCTGATGGCCGTGATGGCCATGCTCGTGGCCGTGTCCGTGATGGCTGTGGTCGTGGTCGTGACTGTGGCCGTGGGTGTGACCGGTTCCATGATGGTCGTGCCCGTGGGGATCGTGCCTATGACCGTGGTGGCCGTGGTCGTCGAGCACGATGAAGTCCTGCTCGTGGCCGTGCTCGGCGTGGTCTCCGAGCAGCCGCTCCCCGAACGCCTCCCGCAGCCGCTCCTCGGTGAGCATCTCGTCGGGGGTGCCCGCGGCGATCAGCCGGTTGGCCATGAGCATCACCGAGTCGCAGTGCCGGGCCTCGTCCAGGTGGTGGGTAGTGATGATCACGATGGCGCCCCGAGACGAGTACACGTCGATCACGTCCAGGATCCGCTCCTGGCTGGGGATGTCCAAGCCGGTGACCGGCTCGTCGAGCATGAGGACATCGGGCTCGCCCGCCAGAACCTGCGCGATCCGGACCCGCTGCTGCTGGCCGCCGCTGAGGTCGCCGAAGCTCCTCCTCGCGAACTGGTTCACGTCGAGCTGCGCTCCGGCGTTCTGCATGGCGGCCCGGTCCTCGCCCCTCAGCCGCCCGAGCAGGCCTCGCTTGCCGTAGCGGCCCATGGCCAGAACCTCGCCGGCGGTTATCGGCATCCAGCAGGCGGGAAGGTGCTGGCACACGTAGGCCAGGTTCTCGGACACGCCGCTGATGCTTCCCGACGTGGGCTTCTGCAGCCCGGCCAGGCACTCCAGCATGGTGGTCTTGCCCGACCCGTTGACGCCCATCACCGCCGTGGCCGTGCCCGGTTCGAATGTGTGGGTCACTGCGTCGAGGGCGATGATCTCGTCGAACCTGACAGTGAGATCGGTGACCTCCACGGCGCTGGCCATGAGCCAACGGTATATTCGCACAATGTCATCCGCCACCACCTCGATCACCGTGGAAGGCGACAGCGAAGTCGCTTCCAATGGCGGCTCCGAGCAGGCCGGAACCTCTGATCCCGCGTCCCGGATCGCCCCGGGAAGAGTCCGCATCGACCGGTACGGGCTGGATCTCGGACCGTGGCTGCACCTGGCCGACGAGCGAGCCCGTCTGGCCCACCCCAACTTCGCCTACATCGATGTGGTGCCCCAGGGTGTGACCCTCGGCGCCGAAGTCGGAGGGGTCGACCTGGGGGCCGAGCTGTCCGACGAGGTGATCGCCGAGATCCGCCAGGCTCTGCTCGACTACAAGGTGCTGGTGTTCCGCGGCCAGCCGATCACCCCGGCCCAGCACGTGGCCTTCGCCCGCCGCTTCGGGGAGCTGGAGATCCACCCGTTCATCACCGGGAACTCCGAGCATCCCGAGCTGGTGCGCTTCGAGAAGGGGGTCGACACCGGCGGCTTCGAGAACGGCTGGCACCATGACGTCACCTGGCGGGAGGTGCCCTCGATGGGGGCCATCCTGCACGCCATACAGGTCCCGGCCACCGGCGGCGACACCTTGTTCAGCGACATGGGCGCGGCCTACGACGGCCTCGACGACGGCGTCAAGGAGCGCATAGACGGCCTGTTCGCGGTCCACGACTTCATGCTCGCCTTCAAGCACCAGGTACCCGAAGGGAAGATGGAGGAGTTTCGGGCCCGGTATCCGCAGACACGGCACCCGGTGGTGTGCACCCATCCGGAGACCGGCCGGAAGCTGATCTTCGTCAACTGCTACTTCACGTCACATATCGACGGGATGGACCTTGACGAGGGCATCGAGCTGATCAGGCACCTGGCCGGCCAGGCCAAGGTGGTCGAGTACCAGTTCAGGGTCCGCTGGGAACCCGACACGGTCGTGTTCTGGGACAACCGCTCCGTGCAGCACTACGCGGCCAGCGACTACTACCCCGACGTCCGGATCATGGAGCGGGCCAGCATCGTAGGCACACGCCCCGCCTGAAGGGAAGACGGCCCGGGATCGCTCACACGTCCCGCTTGAGCTGATCTACTGTGGCGCCGATGGCGCCCAAGACCGACTGGAACCCGTTGCTGCGGGGCGAGTTCGACAAGCCCTACTGGCGCGAGCTGCAGGACTTCGTGCGGGCCGAGCGGTCCCGGCATCAGGTGTTCCCACCCCACGACGAAGTCTTCGCGGCCCTGCATCTCACCCCGTACGCCTCGGTGAAGGTGCTGATCCTGGGCCAGGATCCCTACCACGGACCCCGGCAGGCCCACGGGCTGTGCTTCTCGGTGCGGCCCGGGGTGGCCAAGCCGCCGTCGCTGGAGAACATTCACGCCGAACTGCACGACGACATGGGCGCGCCCGTGCCCGGCCACGGCTCGCTGGAGCACTGGGCCCGCCAGGGGGTGCTGCTGCTCAACGCCACCCTCACCGTCCGGGCGCGCCAGGCGGCCAGCCACCAGCGGAAGGGCTGGGAGACGTTCACCGACGAGGTGATCAAGGTGGTCAACGGCAAGCGCGAGCGGGTGGTGTTCATCCTGTGGGGCGGCTCGGCTCGCCGCAAGAGGACGCTGGTGGACACCGGCCGCCACACGGTGATCGAGTCGGCCCATCCGTCGCCCCTGTCGGCCTCGGGCGGGTTCTTCGGCAGCCGGCCCTTCAGCCGGGCCAACGAGGCCCTGGTAGAAGCGGGCCGCGAGCCGGTGGACTGGGCGATCCCGGAGCTGTCGTAGCCGGCAACTACGGCTTCAGCCGCGATCTCAAGGCCAAGCTGCTCGCCAATGAGAGCGTAACCCTCTAGCGGCTATCCCGCGGGCGCGGCGGCCATGCCGGGCGCCAGCACGGCCATCAACTCGCCGACGAACTCATCGGAAACGTCACCGGTCACGATCCGGTCGGCCCGGTGCCGGCTGGGCTGCACGAACGCGTCGTGCATGGGCGCGACGGTGGCCGCGAACTGCCGGCGCACATGGTCTTCCGGCCGGCCCCGCTCGGTCATGTCCCGGTGGACGCGGCGTTGAAGACGCACATCCTCGGGCACGTCCATGAAGATCGAGTAATCGAGCCGTTCCGCGACGCCCTCGACGGCCAGCAGCAGGATGCCCTCCACCAGTAGCAGGGGAGCGGCCTCCACCCGCTCGAAGCGGCCGGTGAGGGTGTGGGTGGAGAAGTCGTAGACGGGCACGTCCACATCGATGCCGTGCCTCAGGGCGTCGAGGTGCTGCAGGAAAAGGTCGCTGTCCAAGGAGTCGGGGTGGTCGAAGTTGCCGCGGCGCCGCTCGGCGAAGGGAAGGTGCGACAGATCGCGGTAGTAGGCGTCGAAGGCGAGCACGCTCACGTCCCGTTCTTCGAGGCGTTCCAGCAGGCGCCGGGTGAGCGTGGTCTTGCCTGCGCTGGACCCGCCACAGATCCCGAGAACGAACACTCCCACGGGCCGACACCATACCGGTGCCGCGCCGGTGGCATCATGGCCGCCGTGGCCCTGCTGAAGTCCCGGCGCTCAGACATCAGCCCGTTCTACGTGATGGAGGTGATGCGGGCTGCCGAGGAGCGAGAAGCAGCCGGGGGCGATGTGCTGCACCTGGAGGTGGGCCAGCCGTCCACACCGGCACCCGCGGGCGTTCTCGCCGCTGCTCGGGCCGCCCTCGGCTCCGACGTGCTCGGCTACACCACCGCGGCGGGCATCGAGGCGCTGAGGCGACGGATCTGCGAGCACTACCAGTCCTGGTACGGCGCCGATGTCGATCCCGGCCGCATTGTGGTGACCTTCGGCGCATCCGGCGCGTTCGTGCTCGCATTCCTGGCCGCCTTCGACGCCGGCGACCGGGTGGTGGTGTCCTCCCCGGGCTATCCGTGCTACCGCAACGCCCTGCAAGCCCTCAACGCCGAGGTCGTGACCCTGCCCACCTCGGCCGAGACCCGCTTCCAGCCATCACCGGACCTGCTGGAGGACCTTGTCCGCCGCACCGGCTCCGTCGACGGCCTGGTGCTGGCCTCTCCGTCCAACCCGTCGGGGACCATGCTCGACGGCCCCGCACTGGCGGCCGTGTCGGACTGGTGCACGGCCCATGGGGTGCGCCTGGTGGCCGACGAGATCTACCATGGCATCACCTTCGGCGATCCGGCCCCCACCGCGCTGAACCTCAACGGTGACGCGCTGGTGGTCAACAGCTTCTCGAAGTACTTCTCCATGACCGGCTGGCGCCTCGGCTGGGTGGTCGCCCCCGACGACCTGGTGGAGCCCGTCCGCCGGCTGGCCCAGAACTTCTTCATCTCAGCCCCCACCCTGTCGCAGATCGCCGCGGTGGCCGCCTTCGACTGCCACGAGGAGCTGCAAGCCAACGTGGCCCGCTACGCGGTCAGCCGGGCGGTGCTGCTCGACGGACTTCCCGCGGCCGGTATCGACCGCCTGGCTCCCAGCGACGGAGCCTTCTACGTGTTCGCGGCCGTGGACCACCTGGCCGCCGACAGCCAAGAGCTGTGCCGGCGCTGGCTCGACGAACTCGGAGTGGCAGTCACGCCCGGCATCGACTTCGACCCGGCCGAGGGCCACCGCTACGCCCGGTTCTCCTACGCGGGCGCCACCGAGGACATGGCCGAAGCAATGCGGCGCCTCCAAGGCTGGGCACGCTGACGGCGCGAGCCGGACTGCAACACGCCGGAACCGAATTGGCAGCCCAGAGTGCCCAAACAGGACTCCACCGCTGCCAATTCGGCGACCGGCCAATTGACCACTGAGCCAGACGGACGGCTGACGCTCACCGTAGCACAGCCCGGCAACGGCCCGTCAGAAACGCTGGAGAGACTCAGGCGCCGAGGCGAGCTCTGGCGTCGGCCGAGCGCTGGATCAGGTAGGCGGGGACGGCCACGCCGTTGACGACGGCCTCTCCCGAGCCGGCGCCATCCCCGGCCTCGTCGTCGGCGGGTCCGTCCTGCGGCCCTGCGGCGGCGGCCTCGGCTGCCGCCAGCGCGGCCAGTTCGGCCTCCTCCGCCTCCCGATCACGGGCGACCAAGTACCGCTCGTAGTCCTTGGTGCGCACCAGATCGTCGTGATCGACGTGGCCCACCACCCGGCCGTCGACCAGTCTCACCCAGTAGCGGTTCCAGGTGAAGCCGTTGGCCATGGCCACCTTGCCCTCGGTGCCCTGGGGAACGCCGGGAAGCTCGGCCACGAGGCGGACCTTCTCGCCCCGCTTGAGCGTACGGGCCTGCATCTGTGACGTGGTGAAGACCTTGGGCGGCATCGGCCCACACGGTAGCGTGACCCCGTGGCACCCGACGACCTATCGGCCGCGCCCGACGGTTCGCCCCCGCTCACCGCCGACGACCTCGGTTACCGGCCCTTCGACGCCGACAACCACTACTACGAGGCCCTCGACGCGTTCACCCGCCACGTCGATCCCCGCATGCAGCCCCGGGTGGTGCAATGGGTGGACATTGGCGGCCGCCAACACCACCTCGTCGGCGGCAGGCTGGCCCGGGCGGTGGCCAACCCGACCTGGAACCCCATCGCCAAGCCCGGAGCGCTGCGCGACTACTTCAAGGGCAATCCCGAGGGGCGCAACCCGGCCGAGATGCTGCGCGACCGCGAGCCGCTGCCCGACCACTACATGGACCCGCAGGCCCGGCTCAAGGTGATGGACGCCCAGGGACTGGAGGCGGTGTGGCTGTTCCCCACCCTGGGCGTGCTCTACGAGGAACTGCTCCGCCACGACGTCGATGCGGTCGTGGCCATGATGCGGGCCTTCAACCAGTGGCTGTACGAGGACTGGGGCTACAGCTGCGAGAACCGCATCTTCGGAGCGCCCTACATCGCGCTGGGCGACCCCGCGGCCGCCGCGGCTGAGGTGGATCGGATCCTCGGCCTGGGAGCGCAGGTGCTGGTGATGAGACCGGCGGCGGTCACCACCCGCACCGGCCAGCTGTCGCCGTTCCACACCACCTTCGACGGCGTGTGGCAGCTCATCAACGACGCCGGCGTGACCCTGGTAGTCCACGCCTCCGACTCGGGCTACTCGTCGCAGGGCTACGCCGACGACGAGTTCTCCTCGGCTGGTCTCGGCGCCGGAATGGGAGGGGGTCCGAACCTGCGGGCCTTCGCCATCGAGCGGGCCGCGCAGGACTGGCTCATGCAGTCCGTGTTCGAGAAGATCTACGACCGCTTCCCGAACCTGCGGGTGGCGTCGGTGGAGAACGGCTCCGACTACCTGGCGCCGATGTTCCGGAAGTTCTCGCAGATCGCCAAGAAGAACTACTGGTGGTTCGACGACCACCCGATCGACACGTTCAAGGCTCACGTCTGGGTCAACCCGTTCTGGGAGGACGATGTCAACGAAGTCACCGCCCTGATGGGCGCCGAACGGGTCATATTCGGCTCGGACTGGCCCCACATCGAGGGGATGCCCGAGCCCCTCGACTACCTGGCCGAGTTGAAGGGCTTCTCCGACGCCGACCGCCGGGCCATCATGCTCGACAACGTCGCCTACTTGAACCAGCCTCAACCCACCTAGAGCCAGGACCATGACCGACACCGTCTCCGCCCCACCCGCAGCCGAGGTCGACGCGGCCACCGTGCGGGCCGAGGTCGAGGCCTTCTGCGACGAGCACTGGGACCCCGACGCGACCGTCGAGCAGTGGTGGAGGCTGCTGGCCGGAGCGGGCTACGCCCACCCGATGCTGCCACCGGGCGCGGGCGGGCTCGGCTACGGGCAGGACCAGGCCGCGCTGGTGTCGCTGGTGCTGGCCGAGAGCGGTGTGCTGGGGCCACCCGGGGGGCTGGGCCGGATGCTGGCCGCACCGACGATCGCCATTCACGGCACACCGGAGCAGATCGACCGGTTCGTGCCCGAGATCCTCGACGGCCGGGTGGGATGGTGCCAGCTCTTCAGCGAGCCCAACGCCGGGTCCGACCTGGCCAGCCTGCAGTGCCGGGCCGAGCGCGACGGCGACGAGTGGGTGATCACCGGCCAGAAGGTGTGGACCTCCGGGGGCCAGGTCTCAGACAAGGGCATGCTGCTGGCCCGCACCGACCCCGACTTGCCCAAGCACGCCGGCATCTCATGGTTCGCGTTCGACATGGACCAGCCGGGGGTGGAGGTCCGACCCCTGACCGAGATGACCGGCCGGGCCCTGTTCAACGAGGTGTTCATCGACGAGGCCCGGGTGGCCGACAGCGCCCTCATAGGCGGCCTCAACAACGGCTGGAGGGTGGGCAACACCACCCTGATGGTGGAGCGGGCATCGCTGGGGTCCTCGGGCCGCAAGCCTCCGGAGCTCATTCCCGGGCCCAAGGGCGGCGTCCTGGGCGAGCGGGCAGGGAACTTCGTCGCCCGATCGATGGAGGCTCTGGGGGGCGTACCGCCGCTCGGCATCGACAGGTGGTGGTGGTTGGTGGACCTGGCCCGCAAGAACGGCAGCGTCACCAGCAAGGTGCTGCGCGACGATCTGATGCGCCTTTACGGGCTAATCGAGATCAACCGGCTGTCGATCCAGCGGGCCAAAGCCGGATCGAGCAGCGCGGCCACGCCCAATATCGCCAAGCTGACGATGAGCGAGATGATCCGATCCTTCCGCGACGTCGGCATGCGGGTGGTCGGCGCCGACGGGATGCTCACGGGCGACTCCGACAGCCAGACCGCAGACCATATGGGCGAACTGGCCCTGTTCTCGCCCGCGCCGTCGATCTACGGCGGCACCGACCAGGTGCAGCGCAACATCATCGGCGAGCGGGTGCTCGGGCTGCCCAAGGAGCCCGGGCCGCCCCGGGAGACGCCCTTCAGCGAGCTGCCCAAAAACTGAACCAGGGAGGCTGCGTGACCGACAGGGTGCGTCTCGACATCGACGGCGCCATCGCCACCATCACCAACAACAACCCGGACAAGCACAACGCCTTCGACGACGAGATGGACGTCCGGCTCTTCGAGGTCCTCGAGGAGTTGACCCGCCGGCCCGAGATCAGGGCCGTTGTGTGGAGGGGAGAGGGTCGCAGCTGGTCCTCGGGCCGTGACGTGTCCGCCATCGGCAACGTGACCGACATCACCCACCACGAGCTGATGGTCCGGGGCCACCGGGGCATCCAGCGCCTGTGGGAGCTCGACGCTGCGGTGATCGTGGCCATCCAGGGCTGGGCCATGGGCGGATCGTTCCAACGGGCCCTGCTGTGCGACATCCGCATCGCGGCCGACAACGCCCGGTTCAGGCTGCCCGAGGTGAGCCACGGGGTGATCCCCGACACCGGGGGCGTGAGCGTGCTCTACGAGATGTGCGGCCACGGGCTGGTCAGCGACATGGTGCTCACCGGGCGGGTCCTGTCCGCCGAGGAAGCACTGGCCCACGGCATCGTGTCGCGGGTGGTCGCCCCCCACGACCTCGATGCCGAGGCTCTGGCCATGGCCGAGGCCATCGCGGCCGCGCCGGCAGTCACGGTGAAGCTGGCCCGCCGGGTGATCTCGCAGCTGGCCCGGCCCCAGCAGCGGGGCTCGATGGCCGACGAGCTGATCTACCAGACGTTCCTCAACCGCAGCGACGACTTCGCCGAGATGAGGGCGGCCCGGGCCGAGGGCCGGGATCCTCGCTACACCGGGAGCTGAACCCGGCCGTGCACCCCGGTCTTCCCTCGCCACCGCCGGCCGGAGAGACCGCGCTGCGGCCGGGAACCTTCGACGGCCAAGCTGTTCTCATTACCGGCGGCGGGACCGGCCTGGGCAAGGCCATCGCCTCGGAGTTCGCCCGGCTTGGGGCCGCCATCGTGATCGCCAGCCGCTCCGCCGAGCACCTGGAGGCGGGGCAGGCCGCGATGGCGGACCTCGGAGCGGAGGTGGTCACCGCGGTCTGCGACATCCGCGACCCCGAAGCGGTCGCGGCCGCATTCGACACCGCCGAGGCGGCCTTCGGTCTGCCCGGCGTGCTGGTGAACAACGCGGCGGCCAACTTCCCGGTGCCGGCCGAGGACATGTCGCCCAACGCCTGGCGCGCCGTGGTGGACATCACCCTCAACGGCACGTTCAACTGCACCCGGGAGATGGGCCGCCGCCATCTGGCCGCGGGCACTCCCGGCTCGGTGATCAACGTCGGCGCCTCCTATGCCTGGACCGGAGGCCCGGGCTTCGCCCACTCGGCCGCGGCCAAGGCCGGGGTCAAGAGCCTCACCGAGTCGCTGGCGGTGGAGTGGGGCCCCTACGGCATCCAGGTGAACTGCCTGGTGCCCGGCCTGTTCCCCCACGAGGACATGACGGCCGACATCCGCTCCAGTCTGGACCGCACCAGCACCAAGGACGCCTGCCAGCCCGCCCTGCGGGTGGGGGAGCGCCAGGAGCTGGGCTGGGCCGCCACCTTCCTGGCGTCGCCCTACGGGCGGTTCATCTCCGGGCACACCCTGGTGGTGGACGGGGCCAACTGGCAGCGCCGCTCCATGACCAACCCCCCGGTGATCACGGTGCGCGACCAGATGGGCCGCGGCCCGTTCCAACCCTAATGTCGTAGCGACTATTGTCACCCATCCGGGGCACAGGAACGGCGCGTAGCATTCGCCCGCGTCGCAGTTCGCCCGCGTGCGGCGTCCGATCGAAGATGGAGGTCTTGATCATGCACCGGCTCCTATTCGTCAAGCGTTTGCGAGTGTTGGTGATGTCGGGGGCAGTCGTTGCCCTGATCGCCACTGCGCTGACCCTGACGGGGTCGAACTCCGCTCTGGGCCAGGACGCCGCGGACTGTGAGGTGACAGACCTCGGGACGCTGGGCTCCGAGGCCGGCAGCGTGCTGGAGGCGGAGGGGCGCTGGACGACCGAGGACTGCGACTCGCGCTTCCGGCCCGGCAGCGACGCCCACACCTACCGGTTCCACGTCGAAGAGCCAGGGCGGATCAGGATCGGTTTGACGTCCGCCGTGGCCGACTCGTACCTCTACCTGCTGGCCGAGGACGGCAGCCGCATCACCGACAACGACGACAACGGGGACCGCCTCGATGCCCGCGTCGAGCGCGACCTCGTACCCGGCACCTACCTGGTGGAGGCCACCACGGTGGCCGGGCGAGCCCGGGGACCGGCTGAATTCACGCTCACCGTGAGCCGGGTCGAAGGCTGCGACTTCGTCCATCTCGGCACTCTGGAGCCGGGCGTCGACCTGACCGCGACAGGAACCTGGTCGCTGGAGACGTGTGGCTCGCGCTTCGTGTCCAGACATCCCGCCCATGCCTACTCCTTCGACCTGACCGAGGCGGCGCGAGTGCGCATCGACCTCGAGTCCGAGAGCGGTGACCCGGTCCTGTCGCTGGCGTCACTGGCGAGCGGGATCGTCGCAGCAGACGACGACAGCGGGGACCGTCGCAACTCCCTCATCCGCGAGTACCTGCCGCCCGGGCTGTACTTCATCGAGGCGACGACCTACTACGCCCGCGACTACCAGCCCCTCCAGGCCGACTTCGCCCTCACCGTCCGTCTCGTGGACGAGTTGAGCCAGCAGCAGGAAGCCAGGCTAAAGGTCGAGGAAGTCCGAACTCCCTCGGTGGTGGTGGCCGGCGATCCGTTCCCCGTCCACTACCGGGTGAGCAACGTCGGCGGCGGCACGCTGCCCGATGACGGCAGCCACGCTCGGATCTGGTTGTCCGGGCACGCCGGGCGCGACTTGATCAGCAGGCTCACCGGGATATGGGATGCTGGCGTCGAATACCACACCGGCGACGAGGCCGCGAGCGCTACGAGCATCACGACCGACGAGGTAACGGCCTTCGAGGCCACATTGAGCGACCACGGCCCAACGTGGATCTTCGTCGGGATCGTCGCCGATGACGCCGACGGCAACGAGCTCGGCTGGCACGGGATCTGGCACAACCTGATGGTGCTCAGCGGACCCGCCTTCGCCCCCGTCGATGTCGAGGTCGACGGCGCCGTCTACACCGTGTCGGCATCCGCCGACTCCGACGGAGAGGTGACCACGACAGTTAGCCGGGCCTCCGGCCTGGAGGGCGAGATCGACCGGGATGTCAGGGCCAAAGCGGTCTACGCGGCGGCTGTCCGCACGCAGATGCTGGACGGCATCTTCGAGCGGCCGTCGATCGCCGAGCTGTCCAGGACAGCCGAGCCGAGCGCGGTCGCCGTTCCGGACCCCTCGTCGAAGACGCTGCTGGCGGCGATAGGCGAGCGGTTCGCGAGCGCCGACGGCATCGCTGACCTGCGGAGGGCTCTCGCTCGCGGCGAGGCAGTCAACCCCGTCACGGTCGAAGGGTCAGTGCTGAGCATGTCCCGCACGGCCTTGTCGCAATACGCGTCGATGGCCGACTCTTGGGCCTCGCTCCTCGATCAGGTAGGTGCGGGCCAGCCCTTGTCGTTCGACAAGGCGTTCGCGGTCCACTCCCAACTCGCCTACGCCGAGCGCCTCATCTCTCCGGCCGTCACCGCCGGAGAACTCGTCGCCGCAGCCCATTCCGCCGATCGAGGCTGGGACGATCTGGAGGTCAAGGCGATGATGGACGACTACGGGAGCTGCGATCCCCGCTCGGGGGCGCTGCGGGGCGCCCTGGAGGCGGCCGGAGTAGCCAACACCGGCGACCTGCTGGCGCTCGATGCCGAAATGCGAGTCGTTCGTCCCATCCACGGCATGGCGATCGAGGCGGCGCTCTGCGCGGCCACCGAAGCCGACCAGGACAACTCGCTGTTGCTGCGGCGCCTCTCGATCAGCAGCAACCTGGCGATTCGCCGGCTGGTCAGGCCCGAGGCGACAACAGCACCCGCGCCCGAGACCCACCGGCTGCGGATCCTCGCCCGCATCAGTGACGACGGACGCATCGAGCACGCCGTGGAGTTGGACAGCGGCAGACGAATCCTGCCTTCACCGCGGTTCCTGGACGCCGACGCCCCTGCGGGGACATGGCAATTCAGCGGGGACATCAGAGTGTGGCCGCATACGGTCGGGAAGGTCCGCTCGCGGCACCTGGCCGACGGCCGCGTCGAACTGGGGTTCATCAGCGCGGACGGCACCGAGTTCAAACCCGACATTGCCTACGTGCCGGCCGGCGCTCCAACCGGAGTCTGGTTCCGCAGTGGCGAGATCACCGTGCCTACTACCCCCATGATGGGGCGCTGACGACCAGCGGGGCGGCCCAGCCCGCGCCTGAAAGTGGGCGCACGCCAGGCGCGCCTATTGCTATGAAGAACGGTTCGCCTAGCATTCGCCCGTCGCGTGGTTGGTCGCGAACGGAGGTTTCGATCATGCACCGCTCCTTCATGTACGGCTCTCTCATGCACCGCTCGCTTCGCCTCATGCCTGTGCGAGCGCTGGTGATGTCGGGGGTAGTGGTTGCCCTGGCCGCCGCGTCCCTGGCACTGGCCGGGTCGAGCACTGCACTGGGCCAGGAGACCGCCGAGTGCGAGGTCACTGACCTGGGCACGCTGGGCAGCTTCTTCAACCGCGTGCTGGAGACAGAGGGCCGCTGGACGACCGAGGACTGCGACTCGCGCTTCCGCGCCGGCAGTGACGCCCACACCTACCGCTTCGAAGTCGCCGACGCGAGCCGGGTCAGGATCGGCCTCTCGTCCGCTGCGGCCGACTCCTACCTCTACCTGCTCGCCGAGGACGGAAGCCGCATCGCCGACAACGACGACAATGGAGAGCGCCTCGATGCCCGCGTCGAGCGCGACCTCGCGCCCGGCATCTACCTGATCGAGGCCACCACCGTCGGCGGGCGTGACCGGGGACCGGCCGACTTCACCCTCACGGTCAGCCGGGTTGTGGGCTGCGACTTCGTCCATCTGGGCACGCTGGGAACGGGCGCCGACCTGAGCGCATCGGGAACCTGGTCGCTCGAGACGTGCGGATCACGCTACGTGTCGGCGCACCCCGCCCACTCCTACTCCTTCGATCTGGCCGAAGCCGCCCGGGTACGCATCGACCTGGAGTCCGACACCGGCGACGCCGTCCTGTCGCTGGCGTCACTTGAACACGGCATCATCGGCGCCAACGACGACGGCGGCGAGGGCCGCAACTCTCGCATCGAACAGTACCTGCTCCCCGGCGTGTACCTCATCGAGGCGACCACCTATCTGGAGCGCGACTTGCAGCCGCTGCAGGCCGATTTCACCCTCACCGTCCACCTCGTGGACGAGACGGCCCGCCAGCAAGAACCCCGGCTCAAGATCGAGGAAGTCCGAACTCCCGCGGAGGTGGTCGCAGGCGACCCGTTCACCGTCCACTACCGGATCGGCAACCTCGGCGGCGGCGAGCTTCCCGACGACAACGACGCCTTCATCTATATCGTCGGGCGACGGGTGTTCGATCTGATCGGCCCCGTCTCGGGAGTGTGGGACGCCCGCGTCGCATACCACACCGGCGACGAGACCGCCAGCTCGTCGAGCACCGCAACCGACGAAGTAGCGCCGTTCGAGGTGACCTTCCGCGAGCACGGCCCGTCGTGGATCTTCGTCGGGGTCGTCACCGAGGACGCCGAAGGCAACGAGACCGGCTTCCACGGGCTCTGGCACAACTTGATGGTGCTGAGCAGCCCCGCGTTCGAGCCCGTCGATGTCACCGTCGGCCCAAGCGACTACACGGTGACCGCTGAGGCCGACACCGATGGAGAGGTCACGACAACGGTGGCCCTAGTCGCCGACCAGGAGGCGGACGTCGACCCGCAGGTTGAGCTACAGGCCATCTACACGGCGGGGGTGCTGACCCAGATCCTGGACAGCGTGTTCGAGCGGCCCGCGCTCTCCGGGCTGTCCGAGGACTCGGACCCCCAGAGCGTCAACGTGGCGAACCCCTCCTCGAGCAGTCTCATCCGGGCGTTCGGGCAGCAGTACGCGGCCTCGTTGAGCGCATCAGGACTGATCGACGGGTGGCGAGCCGGGGAGGCCACCAATCCCAACGCGATCGAGGAACTCTGGCTCGAGGCGGCCGGTACCGCGTCCTCCCACTACGCGTCGATGGCCGCCGACTGGCGATCGCTTCTAGAACAGGTCGAGGGTCAATCGGCGTTGTCGTTCCAAAATGCACTCGCCGTCCATTCCCAAGTCGCCTACGCCGAGAGCATCGTGGCCCCCGCGGTCGCGGCCGGTGACATCATCACTGCAGCCCGCCGCGCCGACGGGGGCTGGGAGGATCCCGGCGTCTGGGCGATGATGGCGGAGCAGTGGACCTGCAGCCCCGGAGGGGACGCCCTGCGCGAGGCGCTCGAAGCAGCCGGGGCCGACAACATCGACGAACTCCTCGCGCTCGACTCCTATCTGCGGCTGGCGCGGCCCGTCCACGGCTTGGCCGTCGACCAGACGCTGTGCGCAGTCGCGGGCGCTGACGCGGCGCTCGCGCGGTTCCTGCAGCGCCTCTCGGTCGACGGCAGCGCCGAGCTTCGCGAGATGCTCGGGCTGACGCCACCGGCACCAACGGCGACGCCCGAGCCCGCGGCGACGCCCGAGCCCTACCGGCTGCAGATCGTCGTCCGGCTGGCAGACGACGGGCGGTTGGAACACGGCGTCGAGTTGGCCGGCGGCGAGAGGATCCTGCCGCCGAACCGGTTCCTGCCCGCGGACGCCGCGGTCGGCCATTGGCACATGAGCGGTGATGTCGAGGTGGACGGAACCGCCATCGGGAAGATCAGGGCGCGACACGCCGCCGGCGGCCGTACGGAGGTGAGCTTCAGAGACGCCGACGGCGAGGTGATCACGCCTGACATCGCCTTCCTGCCGGCCGACCTCTCCGCGGGGGTCTGGTACCGCAGCACCGAGATCGAGGTGCCGGCCGCCGCGTTGCTCGATTAGGAGGACACAGCTGGGGAGTAGCGCGGCGTCAGCCGGATCCGCAGCCGGCACAGCGGCCGTGCAGGTCGAGGCTGTGACGCAGAGGTGTGAAGCCCGCCCGCCCGGCAACCTCGGCCAGGCTCTGGTCGACGCTGGCCTCCAGTTCGTCATCCAGGAAGACGTCCTCGATGCTGCCGCAGTCGACGCATACCAGATGGTGGTGATGCGATAGCAGTGGCTCGGCGAACTCGAAGTAGGCGTGGTCACCGCCCGCCGTGATCCGGTTCACAACACCGGATCGCTCCAGCACATCCAGGTTTCGGTAGACCGAACTGGGAGCCAGGTCGGGCGCGGCCACCACGATGTCGGGAAGCGTCACCGGCTGGCCGGCGGCCAGGATCACTTCAACGAGCCGCCGGCGACCCTGCGTGTACCGGTAGTCGTGGTGCGCGAGGCGGACGCTCACCGCGGCATGCAGGTCGCTGGTCGACAGGGGGGAATCCGTGTCGCGGCCTGTTGTCATGGCCTCCCTCGACGAGCTGTGCGAATGAGACTTACTCTCATTATGATAGCTGAACACCTATTTGCGTCACCGAAGGAGCGTAGCCGTGCGACAGGGGACGAGAGTTCAGGGCCATCCTTGCCCGGTCTCCGCAAGACCATTCCGGGACCGCAGTCTGAAGCTGGTCGCGGTGGTGGCCGTGGCGGCTCTGGGAGCAGCGGCTTGCTCGGGAGACCCCGCGCCCGAGCCGCCGGGCGCAGGTTCTGAGATCCCGACAATCGTGGCCACCACCGGCATCTGGGCCGATGTGGTCGCCAATGTGGCCTGTGACGGGTTGGTCGAGGTGGAGACACTCATCCCGGTCGGCGGCGATCCGCACGGCTACGAACCCTCGCTTCAGGACCGGGCGCGTATGGAGAACGCGACGCTTGTAGTGGCCAACGGCCTGCTGTTGGAGGAGGCCCTGGAGGACACGCTCGATGCCGTCGAGGAATCCGGCACGCCCGTGTTCAGGTTCGCAGACGAGATGGAAGCGATCCCATTCGCGATGGAGAACGCAGAGCACGGCCACGACCACCACGAAGACGAAGACGGCCACGACCACGAAGACGAAGCCCACGAAGACGAAGACGAAGACGGCCACGACCACGAAGACGAAGCCCACGAAGACGAAGACGGCCACGACCACGACCACGACGAAGACGGCCACGACCACGAAGACGAAGACGGCCACGACCACGACGAAGACGAAGACGAAGACGGCCACGACCACGACGAAGACGAAGACGGCCACGACCACGAAGACGAAGCCCACGAAGACGAAGACGGCCACGACCACGACCACGACGAAGACGGCCACGACCACGAAGACGAAGACGGCCACGACCACGAAGACGAAGCCCACGAAGACGAAGACGGCCACGACCACGACGAAGACGAAGACGGCCACGACCACGAAGACGAAGCCCACGAAGACGAAGACGGCCACGACCACGACGAAGACGAAGACGGCCACGACCACGACGAAGACGAAGACGGCCACGACCACGACGAAGACGAAGACGGCCACGACCACGAAGACGAAGCCCACGAAGACGAAGACGGCCACGACCACGACGAAGACGAAGACGGCCACGACCACGACGAAGACGAAGACGGCCACGACCACGACGAAGACGAAGCCCACGAAGACGAAGACGGCCACGACCACGACGAAGACGAAGACGGCCACGACCACGACGAAGACGAAGACGGCCACGACCACGACGAAGACGAAGCCCACGAAGACGAAGACGGCCACGACCACGACGAAGACGAAGACGGCCACGACCACACCGGCGGCGACCCCCACGTGTGGTTCGACCCACACCGCGTGGCCGAGGTGCTGCCAGCCCTTGCCCAGGTGCTCACGACGACGGTGGGCCTCGACCAGGCCGCGGTCGAAGGGTGCCTGAACAGCTATGTGGCAGAACTGGAGGCCGTGGACGCCGAGATCGCCGCCAAGGTTGAGCAGCTACCGGCCGGGCGCCGCAAGCTGGTCACCAACCATGAGGCACTCGGCTATTTTGCCGACCGCTACGGGTTCGAGGTCATCGGCACGGTCATCCCGACACCCGCGAGCATGGCGCAGGCCAGCCCCGCGCAGCTCGAGGCGCTTGCCGAGATCATCGTGCACGAGGGAATCAACGCCATCTTCGCCGAGACCCTGCACTCCGTCGACGACATCGAAGCCCTAGCCGCCCGGGTCGGCGACGTCGACGTGGTCACCCTCTACACCGGCAGCCTCGGGCCTCCCGGCAGCGGCGCGGAGACCTACACGGGGTTCCTGCGGACCAACACCGACCTGATCGTCGACGCCCTTGGCTGAGCCGGGCTAGAACAACCCGCCATGGAGTTGCTGACCGACCCTGTGGCGTGGTGGATCGACCCGTTCACGTCCAACGTGTTCATGCAGCGAGCGCTCTACGCGGGCCTGCTCGTGGTTATCACCACTTCGGTCGTGGGCACGTGGGTGGTCCTGCGGGGAATGAGCTTCCTCGGCGACGCCTTGGCCCACGGCGTACTGCCCGGCATCGCGCTGGCGTTCATCCTCGGGGTGCATACCACCATCGGCGCCTTCGTAGCGGCCATCGCCATGGTGTGGGGCATCAACATGATCCGCAGTTACTCGCCGCTTCCCGAGGACACCTCTATAGGGGTGCTGTTCGTCGGATTCCTGGCGCTGGCAGTGGCGATCATGTCCAGCTCGTCGGGGGCCTACGTCGGGGACCTGAACCGCTTCCTGTTCGGGTCCGTCACCGGAGTCGACTCGGACGACCTCCGCCGACAGGCCATCGCGGCAGTCATCTCGGTGGGTGGAATGATCGTGTTCTACCGGGCGTTCCTGGTCATGACGTTCGATTATGCCCAGGCCCAGGTGCTCGGCCTTCGTCCCCGCCTCGCGCACGGTGTGCTGTTGGTGCTGCTGGCCATCTCGATCATCGCTTCGTTCGAGGCCGTCGGGAACCTGCTGGTGTTCGCCTTCCTCATCGCTCCTCCGGCCACCGCGGTCCTGCTGGTGCGCCGGGTACCGCGCATCATGGTCGCCGCGGCCGCGGTCGGGACCGTGTCCGTAGTCGTCGGGCTACTGGCCAGCTACCACTACGACACGGCAGCCGGGGCCACCATGGCCCTGGCCACCGTCGTCGTCTTCATGGCGGTGCTCACCGTCAAGGCGACGCTGAACGCGTTAGGCGTGCACCGCGGGCACGCGCCCGCGGCCGCGGCCGGGTGACTCCGCCTCAACTAGGGCTGAGACCGCCGGGCCATGAGCTTCTCCACCACATCGCCTATAACCAGGTCGAATACCTCGAGCGCGATCTCAGCGAGACGTGGGTCGCAGTCGGCCGCCGAGAAGTGCTGATGCTCTGCTAGCCGAGCCCAGTGTGGCGCCAGCGCATTGGGGCCGGTTACCCCGCCCTTGCCGAGGTCGGGGGACACGTACAGCACGTTGGTCACGCCCGCGTTGATGATTCGTATCATGCACATCTC
The DNA here is from genome assembly GCA_965117015.1 of Acidimicrobiales bacterium. Classification (GTDB taxonomy): domain Bacteria; phylum Actinomycetota; class Acidimicrobiia; order Acidimicrobiales; family Aldehydirespiratoraceae; genus Aldehydirespirator. The sequence continues at coordinate 2,929,104 of OZ220747.1, read as the reverse complement.
GCACGGCTCGAGCGAGCTGACCAGGGTGTGCCCGATGAGGTCGGCATCGCGGTTCATTTCCTCGAACGCGGTGAGCAGCACCATCTCGGCGTGGAAGTCGCTGCGAAAGTGCGGCCGGAACATGCGGTTGTGATCGCGGGCAATGACCTCGCCACCGGGGTCGACCAGCAGCACGCCGATGGCTGCGTTCCCCTCGAAGGCAGCCTCGATCGCCTCACTTACGGCTAGGCGCGACCACTCGTCGTGGGGCCGGTCGCCGCGATGCGAGTCAACCTCACGGCGCAGTTCGGCCAGCCGGTCGGTCCGGGCTGGGTCGACCTGCTCGGGGTCGGAGTCCATTCGATGCGCTAGTCCCCGCGCCGGCCGGCGCGGTCGTCGACGATCTCACGCCCGATGGCGCGGGCCGACGATGAGATCTCGATGCGCTGAGCGTCGAAGTCCGGCCCCCGGGTTGCGTCCAGCGCCAGCCGCGAGGTCGTGCCCAGCTTGTCGGCCGACGGGTCGAGGGCGCTGCCGGGCAGCCCGTCGATCACGATCATGTCCCGGTCGGGCTGGAAGTGGGTGGCCAGCGCCCAGAGCACCTCCTCGTCCCTGGTGACATCGACGTCCGCGTCGACGGCCACGACCGTCTTGAGGTACGGGTCCCAGCCGAGAAGTCCCAGCAGCGCCTGGCGGGCCTCGCCCGGCCGGCGCTGGTCGACCGCGATGTAGCAGTGGAAGTGCGTACCCGAATGGGGATAGTGCACCGCGGCCACTGATCCGAAGCGGTCCTTGAGCTTGGCGATCATCTCCGCCTCGCGGGGAACCCGCCCGAGGTTGAGATGCTCGTGCGAGTTCCCGCCGACCACGTCGACCCAGACCGCGCCGCTGCGCTGCATCACCGTGCACACGTCGATGCGGTTGCGGGTCGAACGATCCGACGAGTACCCGGAGAACTCGCCGAACGGGCCTTCGTCCTCGTCGGCGCCGGGGTCGATCTCACCCTCGAGTACCACCTCGGCCGCGGCCGGAACGCGCAGGCCGTGACGGGGCGTGCGCACAACCTCGAGAGGCTCGCCCAGCAGCCCTCCGGCGATCTCGCGCTCGTCGACGTCGAAGGCGACCCGAGCCGACGCGGCCAGCATGAACAGCGGGTGAGCGCCGATGACCATGGCCACCGGGAGCCGGCGGCCCGACGACGCCGCAGCCTCCAGCAGGCGCCAGAGATCGCCCCGGGAATGGAGGCTCGTGCCCAGCGACGTCGGCGAGGCCACCACCGAGCGGTGATAGCTGAGATTGCCGCGTCCACTGCCGGCGTCCTCGGCCACCACGATCCCGCTCGTTATGTAGGGGCCGAGGTCGGTGGCGAAATGGGTCAGCAGCGGCAGGCTTCGTAAGTCGACGCGGTCGCCGGCATCAATCCGGTCGGTGATGGGCCCGTCGTCCATCTCAGCCATCTCCATGGCATCCGCAGCCAGCCGCTGGTAGGTGTCATGGAGCTCGCCCGGCCCCGCTCCGAGCATCCGCTCGATGCGAGCGCGGGAAGCGAACAGGTTCGTGACCACGTCTCGATCTGCGCCCTCCACGTTGGGGAAGCGCAACACCGGATGCTGGCCTCGTTCGGCCAGCTCCCACACCACCGCGGTGATGTCCTGGTCCAGCGAGACCGGGCGATCAACGGTGCAGACGTCGTCCGGGTGCGCGGTCTCGTAGTCGCGAAGGAAGTCCTGGAGACTCTGGCCGGTCACAGAACGAGACGGCCTAGGCGATGGGTGTGCCGTAGCTGCCGTCGGCCAGTTGCTGTTTGGCGTCCTCGACTGTGGCGGGAGGAGCAGTCGGGGTGATGCCGACGAGGCGGGCGATGTTGTTGCCCATGTAGTCCTCCAACTGATCCTCGCTGGCATTGATTCCCTGGGGGGCGTCGTGGCACAGCACCTCGAGATGGGTCAGCCACATGCCCGGGTCGTTCGGGGGCGAGTCGGTGCCGAACACGAGGCGGTCCCGGGGCATCTCCTTGGCGAACTCGACGATGCGGGACTGCAGCAGCCAGCCCGACTCGCCGTACACGTTGGGGGAGTCCATGATCATCCAGAACGCCTCGAAGCAGTACACGCCTCCGGTCTGAACCCCGAAGTGCCCGATCACGAAGTTCACGTTCGTGAACTCTCGGATGATGGGGTAGAACTGCGTCGGGATCGAGTACGGGCCGTCGCCGGTGTGGATCAGAACCACCACGCCCAACTCGTCGCACTTGCGCATGGCCGGACGCAGCCAGTCCAGCGCCCGATCGGGCCGGTAGGCGTGCATGTTGGCGTGGAGCTTGAGCATCTTGAACCCGTACTCCTTGACGTGGAATTCGAGCTCGGCCGCCCCGTTCTCGGGCCCGAAGCGGGGGTTGAAGTTGAAGTTCCCGATGAAGCGGTCCGGGTAGCGCTGGGTTAACTCGGCCACGTAGGCCATGTAGTCGCGGATGCCCTCCCGCCCCGAGCGGCCGCCGTCGCGCCACGCCGTGTTGCCCGGGGGCGGCTGGATGAAGCCCATGTCGATGCGACGCGGCTTGCCGTTGATCCAGTACGGCCCGTCCATCATCTCCAGCATCCGCTCCCCGGTGAACGGCTCACCGGTATGGCGCCAAGCCTCGTCCACGACGTTGGTCGGATGAAGGTGGGTGTCGATGATCATGCGGATAGCTCCTTGTCTTGCACGACGCAGCGCCGGAGGCGCTGGGCCAATTCTGCCCGATCTAGATTCTTGCCGATGAAGACTGCCCGGCTGTCGCGGTGCGGGCCCTCCCACCGGTCGAGATCGTGGATCTCGAAGATCCGGTGCACGCCCTGCAGCGCGACCCGCCGGTCGTTGCCCGCGACGGCCAGCACTCCCTTCCACCGCAGCAGGTCGGCGCCGTAGTCGGCGGCAATCGCCCGGGCGGCCGCCTCCACCCGCTGGCGGTCGAGTTCCCCGGCGATCCTGACGGAACAGGTCTCGACATCGGGATCGTGGCTGTGCACGAAGTGGTTCTCCAGGAACGCCGGATCAGTAGCGGCCCGTTGCGACACTTCGAAGGCCTGGATGCCCAGGATGGCGTCCAGGTTGACTTCCGCATAGCTCGACCGGTCGATCTCCGACCGTTGATTGAACTTCCTGATGCGACGCTCGATCCGCTCGACGGTCTCGGAATCGACCAGGTCGACCTTGTTCACGATGATCCGGTCCGCGCTCACGATCTGGTCGACAGCCTGGCTGTTGATGCCGTCGTAGCGAATGTCGTCCAGGTGCTGCTCGATGTGCTTGGAGTCGATCAACGTGACGATGGCGTCCAGAGCGACCTCGTCGAGGACCGCGTCGTCGACGAAGAAGGCCTGAGCGACCGGCATCGGATCGGCGAGACCGCTGGTCTCGACGAGGATGTAATCGAGGCGGTCACGACGGCTCATCAGCTTGCGGATCACGTCGAGCAGATCGCCGCGGACGGACGCGACGCAGCAGATGCAGCCGTTGACCATCTCGTATATCTCCTCATCGGAGGAGACCACCAGGTCCGAGTCGATGCTGATCTCGCCGAACTCGTTCTCGATGATGGCGATGCGCTTGCCGTGGTTCTCGCGCAGAATGTAGTTGAGCAGAGTCGTCTTCCCGGACCCGAGGAACCCGGTCAGGATGGTGACCGGCAACCGGCCGTACGGCCCACGGGCTGCATCTTCGGCCATCTCGCCGCCGGCGGACATCTCCTTGGCTAGCGGCCCTCGTCTGGCGGCCAGTCCTGGACTTCCTGGTCGATCCGGTTCCAGAAGGCTTGGCGCACAGCCCTCCTGAGGCGGTCCTGGCCCCGCAGGCTTCCCCCGATCACGTTCTCGACCGCGTAGAGCAGGTCGCCGTCCAACGACTCGGGTATGCGCGGGCGCTGGTCTAGCAGGGCGTCGAACTCGTCGTCGCTGGCCCGGTAGAGCCAGCTCTCCGCGAACTCAGTGGCGGCTGAGGCGACCGAATCGACCGGGTCGTAGGTGTCGGAGGCAGCGTCATCAGGAGTGCGCCGGCGCCTGATGAACCTCGACAAGTCGTCCTTGGTCAACTTGATGACCTCGTCCGACTCCGTGACCAGGCCACCCGGCGGATCCCTCCGCTCGTCACGGGATGCGATGGTGATCAGGATCACGCGCAGTCCCAGATCCTGGACCTCGCTGACGCAGTCGAGCAGATCCTCGTCGGCCGACAGCAGGAAGGCGTCGCAGATGGCCCGCTCGCGGGCGAGCGTGGAGAGGTCGCGCCTGATGGCCGTGCCCACCGAGGACTGCGGATCCCGGCCAGTGCCGGTCTGGAGTCGCAGCTTCATGTTGGGCAGCGTCGCCACCAGCTGCTGGGCCGGGGTGGGCACGCCGTCGCCGGAAGTGTCGTACCAGTAGGTGCGGAGAGGTTGGAGATCGGACACGTCGGTGGCGAGGCCGATGAGGAAGTCGTTGGCGCCGAGACCGTAGAGGAGGATCTCCTGGCGGTCCGGGCTGTTGCAGCACAACATGCCGCCCTCTGAGTAGAGGTACTCGGCGTCAACGAATATCGCGTAGCGGTCCATGTCGGCGTCACCCTTCACATCAGCGCGACGTCCAAGCCGGACCCCACGCCGTTGGGGCCGGGATCCCAAAAGGGTCGCCCCAGCTTAGCCGACCCCGTAGCTGATCCCTGCATCCAGCGTGGTACGCCCCCTGGGACTCGAACCCAGAACCTGCGGATTAAGAGTCCGTTGCTCTGCCAAATTGAGCTAGAGGCGCTCGGTGAGCGTCCAACGATAGCGCGCGGGTGACCGAGGGGAGTCGAACCCCCGACCTCCGGGACCACAACCCGGCGCTCTAACCTACTGAGCTACGGCCACCACGACCGCCGAAGCGGGCAAACCACAAGCCTACCGCTCGGTAGACTCAGCCTGCCCCCGTAGCTCAACTGGAAAGAGCGGAGGGTTTCTACCCCTCAGGTTGCGGGTTCGAGTCCTGTCGGGGGTGCGGGCGCTGGTATAGACAGCGAGACGGACTGAGGAAGCGAGACGCGCCGTGGCCGACCTCGACAAGACCAGGGGCCTGGGACTGGAGATCCTCAGCCGGGCCGAGATCGAGGTCGGCGGAGATCAGCCTCGCGACATCGCCGTGCACGATGACCGCTTCTGGGCGCGGGTGCTCGCAACACGCGAACTCGGGCTGGGCGAGTCGTACCAGGACGGCTGGTGGGACGCCAACCAGCTCGACGAGTTCGTCGCCCACGTGCAGACCCTCGACCTGCGCTCGCTGGTGCGGCCCGGACCGGGGCTGCTACTGCACATCGCCAGGGCCCGCGCTGCGAATCACCAGACCGTGCGGCGGGCCCGCAGGAACGCGGGCGCCCACTACGACATCGGAAACGACCTCTACGAGCGAATGCTCGACAAGCGCATGATCTACTCGTGCGGCTACTGGCGCCGCGCCGAGGACCTGGACCAGGCCCAGGAGGACAAGCTCGAGCTCATCTGCCGCAAGCTGAAGCTGGAGCCGGGCATGAGGCTGCTCGACATCGGCTGCGGCTGGGGCGGTTTCGCCCGGTTCGCGGCCACCGAGCACGGAGTCACGGTCACGGGCGTCACACCGGCACGCGAGCAGGCCCGTTGGGCTCGGGAAGCCTGCGCAGGCCTGCCCGTCGAGATCCAGGAATGCGACTACCGCGACGTGGAGGGCTCCTTCGATCGGATCGTGTCGATAGGGATGATGGAACACGTCGGCCCGCGCAACCTCAAGACCTTCTTCGGGCGCTGCGACCGCTTGCTGTCCAGCGACGGCATGATGCTGCACCACACCATCGGGTCGCTGGAATCGAAACACCACACCGACCCGTGGTTCGACAAGTACATCTTCCCGGGGGGCGTAGTTCCGTCGCTGGCCCAGATCACGTCAGCCTGCGAGCAGGACTGGGTGATCGAGGACGTGCAGAACTTCGGGCCGTACTACGACCGAACGCTCATGGCCTGGCACCGCAACGTGACCGAGGCCTGGACCGACCTCACCGGCTATGACGAGCGCTTCCGCCGCACCTGGGACTACTACCTGCTGAGTTCAGCCGGATCGTTCCGGGCCCGGGCCCTGCAACTCTGGCAGATCGTGTTCACCCGCAGCCGTCGCCGCTCCGAGGTGTACCACCGGCCGGACTGACCCGCGCCCGTCACGGCGACTGATCTAGAACTGCGCCTCAGCGTCCCTGCCGCTGCTGATCTAGAACTGCGCCTGCTCGGTGCTGCCTTCGAGCGCGAGGGTGGACGCGGTCCCCCCGGAGATCACGGTGGCCACCTGATCGAAGTACCCGGCTCCGACCTCGCGCTGGTGGCGGGTGGCGGTGTAGCCGAGGGCCTCCATCGCCAGTTCGCCCTGTTGCAGCGCGACGTAGGCCTTCATGTCGTCGGACTCGTAGGCGTGCGCCAGCTCGAACGCCGACGCGTTGAGCGCATGCCAGCCGGCGAGGGTGATGAACTGGAAGGCGTAGCCCATGGCGCCCAACTCCTTCTGGAACATGGCGATCTGAGCGTCGTCCAGGTGCGCCCGCCAGTTGAACGAGGGCGAGCAGTTGTAGGCCAGCATCTTGTCCGGGTACACCGCACCGATGGCCTCGGCGAACTCGCGGGCCTCGTCGAGATCGGGCGTGGAGGTCTCGCACCAGAGCAGGTCGCAGTAGGGCGCGTAGGCGAGGCCACGCTGGATCGGCGCCTGCAGTCCCGGCGTCGTCACGAAGAAACCCTCCGCGGTGCGCTCGCCGGTCAGCCCGGCCCGGTCCCTGGCGTCGACGTCGCTGGTGATCAGGCCGGCGCTCAGCGCGTCGGTGCGGGCGATCAGGAGGGTCTCGACACCCATGACGTCGGCAGCCAGCCTGGCCGCCCTCAGCGTGGCGAGATGCTGCGATGTGGGCACGAGCACCTTGCCGCCCATGTGGCCGCACTTCTTGGCCGAGCTGAGCTGATCCTCGAAGTGGACCCCGGCCGCGCCGGACTCGATCATGGCCTTCATCAACTCGAAGGCATTGAGCGGACCGCCGAAACCCGCCTCAGCGTCGGCCACGATCGGCAGCATGTAGTCGCGGCTCGGGTTGCCGTCGGTCTCGCTCCACTCGATCTGGTCGGCCCTTCTGAGGGCGTTGTTGAGGCGAGCGACCAGCGACGGCACGGAGTCCGCCGGATAGAGGGACTGGTCGGGATACACCTGCCCGGCCAGGTTGGCGTCGCCGGCCACCTGCCAGCCCGACAGGTACAGGGCGGGCAGCCCCGCCTTGGCGAACTGGATCGCCTGCCCGCCGGTCATGGCGCCCAGGGCGTGCACGTAGTCCATGCTGTGGAGGCGCTGCCAGAGCTTGGCCGCGCCGGCCCGGGCCACGGTGCACTCGGGCGTCACCGAGCCGCGCAGCCGTACTACCTCGGTCGCGGAGTAGTCGCGACGGGTGCCGCGCCAACGGGGGTTGTTCTCCCAGTCGGCCTCCAGCGCTTCGACTTGCTGTGCGAAGCTCGGACTTGCGTTCGTGACCTTCACCATCGATCGCCCTCCCGGTGGAGCGGTGCGGCGCCGGCCAATGACCCACGGGGCCCAGTGCCGCCCCCCAATGCTCACCGCGTCAGACCACAGAAGCCAGAATCTGCACCGCAGAGAAGCGTCCAAGTTGTTGGCCGACACAAGTTCTGCAATTCTTTCGCATATGGGCACCGAACCCGACCTCCTCGTGCTCGGCCGGCGCCTGCGCCACGTCCGCCGCACCCGGGGTCTCACCCTCGCGGACCTGGCTGAGCGCACCGGTCGGCCGCCGGCCTACCTGTCGCGGCTCGAGAACGGGAGAGTGGAGCCCCGCCTCGGTGTGCTCAGCGATCTCGCCGAGGCGCTCGACACCACCACGGCCGACCTTCTCGAAGACGCCCCCCCGGACCGCCGAGCCGAACTGGAGCTGGAACTGCTGCGGGCCCAGAACCATCCGGCGTACGCGGAGCTCGGACTGCCGCCGCTCAAGCCGTCCAGACGGCTCAGCGACGAGGTCCTCGAGCACCTGGCCGGCCTGAGCCGCGCCGTCTGCGAACGGACCGCTCCGACCGACACCACCGAGAGCGCCCGGAGGGCCAACTCGGAGCTGCGCGGCGAGATGCGCGACCGGAACAACTACTTCACCGACATCGAGCAGATCGCAGCCGTTGGGCTGGCCGGCGCCGGATACCCCGGTTCCGGACCGATCAGCGAGCGGGTGCTCACCGAGCTGGTGAGCAGCTACGGCTTCCGCATCGAGCGAGTCGCCGGCCTGCCCCGCACAGCCCGCTCGATCACCGACACTCGCGACCGGGTGATCTTCATCGGCGACCAGGACGATCTGAAGGTGCGCCAGGCCCGTTCCGTAGTGCTGCAGACGCTCGGGCACTTCGCGCTGGAGCACTCCGACACGTCGGACTTCGGCGACTACCTCCGCCAGCGCATCGAGTCCAACTACTTCTCGGCCGCCGTCCTCGCCCCCGAGGCGCCCGCGGTGGAACTGCTGAGCGAAGCGAAACGCCAGGGCGACATCAGCGTGGAGGACCTCAAGGAGACGTTCTACATCTCATACGAGATGGCTGCCCACCGCTTCACGAACCTGGCCACTGTCCACCTGGACATTCCCGTCCACTTCCTGCGAACCGACGCCGAGGGCGTGATCACCAAGGCGTACGAGAACGACGGGCTTCCGTTCCCGGTGACCTCCGACGGGGGACTGGAGGGAGAGCGGGTTCCCCGCCAGTGGGGAGCCCGGCAAGCCTGGGGAGCGGAGGGGCACTTCCTGTTGCACGAGCAGTACACGGTGCTCGACGTGGGCGAGTACTTCTGCATCACCTACATAGAGACCGAGCATGATCGCTACCCCTATGCGATCACGCTGGGCACGACGGTCGAGCACGCCCAGCACTTTCGCGGCTCCGAGACGCTGCGGCGTGAGCACGCCCGCTCCAGGGACGTGGAGCCCGACCCCCGGCTCGTGCGCGACTGGGAGAGCGTGGCCTGGCCGTCGGCGGCCGAGCGCAGCCATGTGCTGTCGGCACTCCCGCCGTCGCAGCGCTCCTTCGTGCCGTTCCCCGGCATCGACCTGCTCGACGTCTACCGCTTCCTGGACCGGCAGAGGCGCCGCCGCGGAAACACCTAGTGCTACGCGGAATGGGCTCGTCGTGTAGCCTCGGCCCTGACACCGCGCATGCCTGAGACCGCCGCCACCATCCGCGTCCCCGCCAACCACCTGCTCGGATCTCTGGTGGGCGAGCGCGACGCCAACCTCCGCCAGCTTGAGAGCGCCTTCCCCGGCAGCCGGATCCATCTGAGAGGCAACGAGGTAAGCGTCCTCGGGGACGAAGCCGAGACCGTCGCCCGGGCGTTCGAGGAGCTGATCCTGCTCCTCGAGCACGGGCAGCGCCTCGACGTCCGCACTATCGACCGTACGATCGACATGGTGCGCAGCAACGTCCGAGCCTCGGAGGTCCTGACCCACGATGTGCTGCGAACGGCCGGAGGGCGGGTTGTGCGCCCGAAGTCGGCCGGACAGAAGCGCTACACCGACGTGATGGGCCAGAGCATCATCACCTTCGGGATCGGGCCGGCCGGAACGGGCAAGAGTTGGCTGGCGGTTGCCATGGCCGTGAGGGCGCTCAACGACGGCGAGGTGACCCGCATCATCCTCACCCGTCCCGCGGTGGAGGCGGGGGAGAGGCTCGGATTCCTCCCCGGTGACCTGATGGCCAAGGTCGATCCCTACCTGCGCCCCCTCTACGACGCGCTGTACGACATGGTGGGCAGCGAGGGAATGGAGCGGCTTCTGGAACAAGGCGCCGTCGAGGTGGCACCGCTGGCGTTCATGCGGGGCCGCACCCTCAACTCGAGCTTCATCATCCTCGACGAGGCCCAGAACACCACCCCCGAGCAGATGAAGATGTTCCTGACCCGCATCGGCTTCGGCTCCCGGGCTGTGGTCACCGGCGATGTCACCCAGGTGGACGTGGACGGCGGCCGCAGCGGCCTGGCCGGCATTGAGGAGCTGCTGGGAGGCATCGAGGGAATCGGGTTCGTCCATCTGAGCAGCCGCGATGTCGTTCGTCACCGCATCGTCGCCGACATCGTCACCGCCTACGACCGGGTCGGTCTCTCGCGCGGAGACTCCGCGTAGATGGTGCCGGCGTCCTTCCCGGACGAACCTCATTGCCGAGCGGTGGTCCGCGCCTTCGACGAGACATCGGGGCCGACCGCAGGAGACGACCGGGTCGACACCGAGCGCTGGGCCAGGCTGGCCCGAGCCGTGCTGCGCGACGAGGGGGTCGGATCCGGCGAGCTGGGCCTGCGGTTCGTGGACACCGGTGCCATGGCCGAGCTCAACCTGGCCCACATGGGCGAGGCCGGCCCCACCGACGTCCTCGCCTTTCCGATAGACGGCGGCCACGGCGGTGCACCCACCTCCGAGCCGGCCGTGCTGCTGGGCGACGTTGTGGTCTGTCCCTCATACGCGGCACGGACCAACGGCGACCCCGCCGCGTCCGGCTACCCGCGGCCGACCGGCGACCCCGACGACGAGCTGGCCCTGCTGGTCGTGCACGGCGTGCTGCACGTACTGGGATACGACCACGCCCACGAAGCGGAGGCCGCAGCCATGCAGACCCGCGAACGGCAGCTCTTGGCTGCACACCACCGACAACCGTGACCAGCCAGAACGAACCCGGTGCCGGCCAGATGTCGCGTCGTGCTCGGAGACGGGTCGCGCGGGTGAGGAACGGGGCGCCACCGGTCAGCGAGGACGAGTTGATCGCCCTCACCGACGCCGCGGCCGAGGCAGACGCCATCGAGGACGCCGAGCGCGACATGATCGCCTCCGCCCTTGCCTTGGACCGCACCGTGGTTCGCGAGGTCATGGCGCCCCGCGCCGACATGGTCACCGTCGACGCGGACATGACGGTCACCGCCTCGCTCGAGATCGCCATCAGCCGCGGTCTCAGCCGTCTGCCGGTGTGCCGGAACGACATCGACGACGTCGTCGGTGTCGTGCTGCTGAAGGATCTGGCCCGTACCGAGCGCTCGGGCGGCGGCGACCGTCCCGTCCAGGAGTCGATGCGCCGCGCCATGTTCGTGCCCGAGACCAAGCGGGTGGACGAGCTGCTCTCCGAGATGCGCACCGCCGGAGGGCATCTGGCCATTGTCGTCGACGAGTACGGGGGCACCGCCGGGCTCGTCACCCTCGAAGACCTAGTCGAAGAACTGGTCGGCGAGATCGTCGACGAGTTCGACCGGCCCGAGCCGCTCATGGAGCCCCTCGCGGGCGGCGAGGCGCTGGTGCACGGACGCATGCCGGTCGACCAGCTGAACACCCTCGTCGGGGCGGCCCTGCCCGACGACGACTGGGACACCGTCGGCGGCCTGATCTTCAGCACGCTGGGCCATGTGCCCGAAGTGGGCGAGACAGTGGAGGTCGACGGCCTCAGGCTGCAGGTGGAGCACATGGAGGGCCGCCGCATCACCCGGGTCAGACTCACCAGGACATGAGCGAAGCGGGGGCGCAGGACGCAAGCTCCGGCAGCCACCGATGCGGGATCGTCGGTCTGGCGGGCCGTCCCAATGCGGGCAAATCGACGCTGGTCAACAGGATCGTCGGGCAGAAGGTGTCGATCGTCTCCGACAAGCCCCAGACCACCCGCTCCGAGTTGCGGGGGGTGCTCACCCGTCGTGACGCCCAGATGATCCTGGTCGACACGCCCGGCATACACAAGCCTCGCACCGCGCTCGGGCGCCGGATGAACGCCGCCGCCAACGAGGCGCTCCACGGAATCGACGTGACCTGCCTGGTGATCGATGCATCGGCTCCCTACGGCCGCGGCGACGCCTTCATCGCCCGGTCGCTGCCGGCGGACTCCGTTGTGGTCGTGACCAAGGCCGACCTGGTGGGACCGCAGGCGATGCTGGAGCAGCTCGCAGCCCTGGGAGAGTTGGACTTCGAGGCCTATTTCCCGGTGAGCGGACGCACCGGCCAGGGTGTGGAGGCGCTGGTGGAGCACCTGGTAGGCCGCCTGCCCGAGGGCCCGGCCCTCTACCCTCCAGACACAGTCTCGGACGCCTCGGAGGCCTTCCGGGTGGCCGAGCTGGTGCGGGAACAGCTCCTGGCAGCCACACGCGACGAGCTGCCCCATTCGATCGCGACCCGCGTGACGGAATGGGACTGGCCCCTGATCCGCTGCGAGATCATCGTCGAGCGCCCCTCCCAGAAGGCGATCGTGATCGGCAAGGGCGGATCGATGCTCAAAGCAGTCGGGACGGCGGTGCGCTCGCAGCTCCCTGAGGGCGCCTACCTGCAACTCGCAGTACGGGTGGACAAGAACTGGCAGCGACGTGCCGGATAAGGCGCGCCACGTCGGCGGGTCACGCGGTAGCTTCACAGTAATGATCACTGCGGCGTTGGATCTGGACCGCGTCCCCTCGCACGTCGCGTGCGTGATGGACGGCAACGGGCGTTGGGCCCAGTCCCGGGGCCTGCCCCGCACCGAGGGTCACAGGGCCGGCGAGGAGGCGCTGTTCGACGTGGTGGACGGAGCTCTCGACATCGGTGTCGAGTGGCTCACCGTCTATGCGTTCAGCACTGAGAATTGGCGGCGCCCACCCGACGAGGTCCGCTTCCTGCTCGAATTCAACGAGGACATCCTGCTGAGGCGCCGCGACGACCTGCACGAGCGGGGCGTGCGGATCCGGTTCGTGGGCCGCCGCGACCGCCGGGTGCCCAAGAAGCTGATCCAGCTCATGGACGACGCCGTGGAGCTGACCAGGCGCAACCGCCGGATGACCTTCACCATCGCCTTCAACTACGGCGGGCGGGCGGAGATCGTCGACGCGGTCAGGGCGGTCGTGAACTCCGGGATATCGGCCGACAGGATCACCGAGCGCACTATCGCCTGCCGCCTCTACGACCCCGAGATGCCGGAACCCGACCTGATGATCCGCACCTCCGGGGAGTTCCGCACCTCCAACTTCCTGCTCTGGGAGCTCGCCTACAGCGAGTTGTACTTCACCGACACGGCGTGGCCCGACTTCCGCCGCGGCGACCTCTACGAGGCGATAAGGGTCTACCAGGAGCGCGAGCGGCGGTTCGGGCGGGTCTCGCCCAACGGCGCCAGCTCGGCCATCACGGCCAACGGCGACGGCAAGAGGCGAGACAGCCCGGGCTAGGGCGATGAGCCTCTACCGCGACGAGGCGGTGGTGCTGCGCACCTGGAAGCTGGGCGAGGCAGACCGCATCGTCAACCTGCACACGCTGGCCCATGGCAAGGTGCGCGCGGTGGCCAAGGGGGTTCGGCGCACCCGCTCGAAGTTCGGCGCCCGCCTGGAGCCGGCCTGCCACGTGGCGGTGCAGCTGTACCGGGGCCGGGGCGACCTCGACACCCTCACCCAGGCTGAGACCATCGACCGCTTCGCGAGCCTCCGGTCCGACCCCGACAGGTTCGCCCGAGCCTCCGCCATGCTGGAAGCCGTCGATCATCTGGCGCCCGAGACGGGAGGCGACCCCGACCGCCATGTGATGCTCGTCCGGGCCCTGACCACCCTGGACCGCGTCGCCAGCGAGTTGGTCGTGGCGGGTTTCTTCCTGAAGCTGCTGGCGCTGGAGGGCGTGCAGCCCCAACTAGGCAGTTGCGTGGCCTGCGGAGCAGGCGAGCCCTTCGAGGCGCTCGACATCGATGCCGGCGGGGTGCTGTGCCACCGGTGCCGCCACGGCCGGCCGATCAGCCGGGAGGCCCTGGAGATGCTTCGCCAGATCCTCGGCGGCCGGCTGGGGGCGGCGTTGCGCCGGCCGGCCGACGACGCCACCACCGAGGTGACCGCCATCGCCACCGCGGCGATCGAGACCCATCTGGAGCGGCGGCTGCGATCGGTGACCGTGCTGGACCGCACTTAGCTCCTACCCTTGCCTCCCATGGCAGAGTCCCGCCCAGAGCCAGAGCTGTTCGACGCGATCGTCAACCTCTGTGTGCGGCGCGGCTTCGTGTTCCGCTCCGCGGAGATCTACGGCGGCTTCCGCTCGGCCTACGACTACGGGCCGCTGGGAGTGCTGCTGCTGCGCAACGTCAAGGAGCAGTGGTGGCGGTCGATGGTGCAGCTCCGCCACGACGTGGTCGGCCTGGATGCTTCGATCCTGTCGCCGCCCGCGGTGTGGGAGGCCTCCGGCCATCTCGAGAACTTCACCGACCCCATGGTGGACTGCCGATCATGCGGGACCCGCCACCGCTCCGACAAGCTCGATGATCCGGAGACCTGCCCCGAGTGCGGTGAGCGGGGACAGTTCACCGAGCCCCGGCAGTTCAACCTGATGTTCGCCACCCACGCCGGTCCGGTGGCCGACTCCGCGGCGCAGGTCTACCTCCGCCCTGAGACGGCCCAGGGCATGTTCATCAACTTCGCCAACGTCCTCCGGACCAGCCGCAAGAGCCCGCCCTTCGGCATCGCCCAGATCGGGAAGTCGTTCCGCAACGAGATCACGCCGGGCAACTTCGTGTTCCGCACCCGTGAGTTCGAGCAGATGGAGATGGAGTACTTCGTGCTGCCGGACGAGGCCACAACCTGGTTCGAGCACTGGTGCGAGGCCCGCCACAAGTGGTACCTGGACCTGGGCATCAATCCCGAGATGCTGCGGCTGCGGGCCCACGACGCCGACGAGCTGAGCCACTACTCGTCGGCCACCTCCGACGTGGAGTTCCTGTTCCCCTGGGGCTGGGACGAACTCGAGGGCATCGCCAACCGGGGCGACTACGACCTGCGCTGCCACTCCGAGCGCTCGGGCGAGCGCCTCGAGTTCTTCGATCCAGCCACCAGCGAGCACTACACGCCCCATGTGATCGAGCCGGCCGCGGGCGCGACCCGGGCCGCCATGGCCTTCCTGATGGACGCCTACCACACCGAAGTCGTCAACGACGCCGAGCGGGTCGTGCTCCGGCTCGACCGCCGGCTGGCGCCGTACCAGGTGGCGGTGCTGCCCCTGTCGCGCAAGGACGTGCTGGTGCCGGTGGCGCAACGGGTGTTCGACCTGCTCAAGGGCCGCTGGAGCTGCGACTACGACGAGACCCAGGCCATCGGGCGCCGCTACCGGCGCCAGGACGAGATCGGCACGCCGCTGTGCGTGACCGTCGACTTCGACACCCTCGACGACGACGCGGTCACGGTGCGCGACCGCGACTCCATGGCCCAGGACCGGGTAGGCATCGACCGGCTCGTCGACTACCTCACAGACCGGCTCCGGTAGCCCGACCGCCGGCCGCGGATCGGCGTCCGGCGGGGCTGGTATGTTCGGCCGGGATGGGGATCGTGGCGGACGACATTGCCCGGGTTCGGGCGGCCACCGACATCGTCGCGATCATCGGGGAGCACACCGAGATCAAGCGCTCGGGGAGGCAGTGGATGGCACGCTGCCCGCTGCACGGCGAGCGCACCCCGTCGCTGTCGGTGTCACCTGAGAAGGGCGTGTACTACTGCTTCGGCTGCCAGCGCAGCGGCGACGTCATCACCTTCGTGCAGGAGATAGAGGGGCTCGATTTCGCGGGCGCAGTCGAGTTCCTGGCCGGGCGGGCCGGGATACGGGTGCAGTACACCAGCCGGGACGAGAGCGCGGCCCGGAGTCGCCGGCGGCGGCTGCTGGAGGCGGTGGCCAAGGCCAGGGACTTCTACCACCAGCGGCTGCTCGACGGGCGCGACGCAGGATCGGCCCGGCACTATCTCAGATCCCGCGGCTACGACGGGGATCTCGTGCGCCGCTGGAAGATCGGATGGGCGCCGGACGGCTGGGACCATCTGGCCAAGCATCTGCGGCTCTCGAACGACGATCTGCGCGACTCGGGCCTGGGGTTCGTGAACCGCGGCGGGCGCCAGCAGGACTTCTTCCGGGGCCGGATCCTGTTCCCCATCAGCGACGAGCGGGGCGATCCGGTCGGCTTCGGCGGCCGGATCATGCCGGGGGTCGACGGCCCCAAGTACCTGAACACCTCGACCGACGCCAAGACCTACGACAAGAGCAGGGTCCTCTACGGGCTGCACGAGCACCGCAAGGAGATCGTCAAGGCCGGTCGGGCGGTGGTGTGCGAGGGCTACACCGACGTGATCGGATGCGCGGAGGCCGGCATCGAGCTGGCCGTGGCCACCTGCGGAACGGCCCTCACCGAGGAGCATGTGCGGCTGCTCAAGCGGTTCTCGGCCGACCGGCTCGTGCTGGCCTTCGACGCCGACGCGGCGGGGGCCGCGGCCGCAGGCCGGGTCTACGCCTGGGAGCGCCAGTTCGAGTTGGAGGTGCTGGTGGCCGATCTGCCCGCCGGTAAAGATCCCGGGGATCTGGGCCGCTCCGAGCCGGAGGCTCTGCATCGGGCGATCGAGAACGCCCTGCCCTTCCTGCAGTTCCGGGTGGACCGGGCCCTGGCCGGCGCGGACCTGTCCACCATCGAGAGCCGGGCCCGGTCCGCGGAGCGGGCGGTGGCCGTGGTGAACGAGCATCCCGACCCGATGGTGCGCGACCCCCATGTGGTCGAGATCGCCGACCGCTGCCATGTGGATCCCGACCATCTGCGCCGCTTCGCGGCCGGCGGGCCGAGCATGGCGCCGTCCCGTCCGGCCGGAGGCGGTTCGGCCCGCGGATCTGCCGACGATCGACTGACGCCCGAGGACGAGGCTCTGCAGCTGGCCGTTCACCGGCCCGACGAGGTGGCCGGCCGCCTGCACGCGACGCTGTTCGGCGATCCGGTGCACCGCGAGGCCTTCGAGGCCCTCGATCACACCGGCGGCGTGGTGGAGGCGTGCGATCTGGTGTCGGAGCCGGCGGCACAACTGCTGCACCGGCTGGCGGTGGACGCGGGCAACGCGTCCGTAGAGGATGTGCTCGCTCGGGTGGCCCGGCTCACCGCCAGCCGCGCCATGAACAACCTGCGCCGCCTGGCCGCCTCCGCCGACGATCCCGCCATACGCCAGCAGTACAGCGCCAGTGTGGCCTGGCTCAAGTCGCAGTCGGAGCGGCTCGACGAGCGCAACACCCGTGACGACGCGCTGGCGAGCCTGCTTCCCTGGCTGGTCGAGCACGGACGCCGATCCGAGGGGTCCGTATCGGGGTCGCTGGTAGCCTCACAGGCTGATCCGGGGTAGCTCAACTGGCAGAGCAAGCGGCTGTTAACCGCTAGGTTGTGGGTTCGAGCCCCACCCCCGGAGCCGCAGCGATAGGGTCGAATGGGCTCGTAGCTCAGTGGTCAGAGCAGGGGACTCATAATCCCTTGGTCGTGGGTTCGATCCCCACCGAGCCCACCGGCGGCGCGGACTGACACTCGGACCCGGGACGGCGATGGATCTGAACTGGAGCGAGACGCAGGCCGCCATGGGCCGGGATCTGCGCCGGTGGCTGGACCGGAGCCTGGCCGAGTGGCGAGCGGAGATCGGCGTCGAGTTCTCCGGCGACACCCGCGACGGGTTCGCCCAGCAGCTGCTGTGGGAGCGGCGCCTGTTCGAGGCGGGCTGGTCGGCTGTGGCCTGGCCCGAGGCCTACGGGGGCCGGGACGGCACGCTGTGGGACTGGCTGATCTTCGAGGAGGAGTATTGGCGGTCGGGGGCTCCCCAGCGGGTCACCCAGAACGGGATCCAGATCCTGGCGCCGTCGGTCTTCGAGCACGGCACGCAGGCCCAGAAGGACCTGCTGCTGCCCCGCATCGCCGCCGCGGAGGACCTGTGGTGCCAGGGCTGGTCCGAGCCCAACGCGGGCAGCGACCTGGCCGGGGTGTCCAGCCGGGCCCGCCGCGTGCCCGGCGGCTGGGTGCTCGACGGCCAGAAGACGTGGACCACCCGGGGAGCGTTCTGCACCCACCTATTCGGGTTGTTCCGCTCCGACCCCGACTCCGAGCGCCACCGCGGGCTGACCTACCTGCTGGTGCCGCTCGACCTTGACGGGATCGTGGTGCGCGGTTTCGGTCGCCTCGACGGCGACGAAGGATTCGCCGAGGTGTTCTTCACCGAGGCGTTCCTGCCCGACGACGCGGTCGGCACGAGCGTGGTTCTGGGGGAGGTGGACCGCGGCTGGAGCGTGGCGGTGTCGGCGGCCAGCACCGAGAGAGGGCTCCTGCGATCGCCGGGCCGCTACCAGGCCACCGTGGCCGGCCTGCTCGATCTGTGGGCGGAGCGCGGCGGGGACCCGGCCCTGCGCCGCCGCATCGCCGCGGCCTGGATGCGGGTCGACGCCTACCGGCTCCAGACCCTCCAGACGGTCACCGCGCTGCGCGACGGCAACGACCTCGGATCTGAGGCCAGCCTGGCCAAGGTGTGGTGGTCGGAACTCGACATCGAGCTGCACGAGATCGCCCTCGACCTGCTCGGGACCGACGCGGAGTTGGAGGGACCCTGGAGCAAGGGGCACCAGTTCTCGCTGGCCGGTCCCATCTATGCGGGGACCAACGAGGTGCAGCGCAACATCGTGGCCGAACGCGTCCTCGGGCTGCCCCGATGAGGTTCGGGCTCGACGAGGACCGCGAGGCGCTGCGTTCGACAGCCCGAGACCTGCTGACCGAGCTGTGCCCGCCGGCAGCGGTGCGGGCGTCCTGGACCCAGGGGCCGGATCCCGCGGCCTGGCGCGCCCTGGCCGACGCAGGGGCTCTAGCCGTCCTCATCCCAGAGTCCGAGGGAGGTCTCGGGCTCGACGAGACATACCTGGTGGGAGTGGTGGAGGAGGCGGGCAGGGCGGCGCTGCCCCATCCGCTGACGGCGACCGCACTGGTGGCCGCTCCGCTGGGCGTAGCCGGCGCGACGGTGACGACAGACTTGGGCGCCTCCAGCGCGCTCGTTCCGGCCGCCACGTACGCCGAGGCCTTCCTGCTCCGTTCAGACGACGGCCTGCGGCTCTACGAAGCCGACGAGGTGGAGATCGAGCCGGTGGAGACGGTGGACGCCTCCAGGCACTGCGCTCGGGTGAACCCCCTGGCGCCCGGGGAGCTGGTCACCGGCGACGCGGCCGCGGTGGAGGCTGCGTTCGAGCGGGGGGTGCTCGGCACCGCGGCCGAGCTCCTCGGCCTCAGCCACAGGATGCTGGAGCTCACTGTGGACTACGCGGCTCAACGCCACCAGTTCGGCAGGCCGATCGGGAGCTTCCAGGCCGTGAAGCACCACCTGGCCAACGCCCGGATCCAGATCGAGTTCGCGGGTCCGGCGGTGCTCTGCGCCGCTTATGCCATGGCCCACGGTCTCGCCGACTCGGGCCGCGCCGTGTCGCAGGCCAAGTGGCTGGCACAGAATGCGGCTGCGGTCACCGGCCGGGCCGCCCTGCAGTGCCACGGTGCCATCGGCTACACCACCGAGCACGACCTGCACCTCTACCTGAAGCGCTCATGGGCGCTGGCCCGCTCCTGGGGAGGGGCCGACTTCCACGCCGACCGCGTCGCCGTCTCGATCGGACTGTAGAAACGCGCCATACTGTGCCCCGCCCCCTCAGAGCGGCGCGTCTTGTGCAGAGAGGAGAACGTTTGTGAGGATCGGTGACAGGGTCCCCGAATTCGAAGCAACCGACCAGCACGGCAACACCGTGGTACTGCGCGACCTGCTCAAGGTCGGCCCGGTCGTGATGTACTTCTATCCCAAGGCCATGACGGCTGGTTGAACGCGCCAGAGCTGCCATTTCCGCGACCTGTCGGCCGAGTTCGCCGAGTTCGGCGCCAGTGTCGTGGGAATCAGCGCCGATCAGGTTGATCGGCAACTCGAGTTCGACGACGCCAACACCCTCGGCTTCCCGCTGCTGTCAGACCCGGGACGCGACATCGCGCGCCGCTTCGGCGTGGTCCGCAAGGGCCTGCTTCCGAACAAGCGAAAGACGTTCGTGATCGGCCGGGGCGGCTCCGTGCTGACCACGGTGCGCTCCGAGTTGAACATGCGCATCCACGCCGACAAGGCGCTGGAGACACTGCGGAAGACGATCAACCACTGACCGCGGACCGCGGACGGTCGCCGGGCTGCTACAGCTCGCCGAGCCAGGCCGGCGCCCGGTCGAGGAGGAACTCGCAGACGCCGCGGGCCCGGTCGAGCATCTCGCACAGCACTTCGAGATCCTGCCCGAGGTAGATCCGGCTCAGGGCCAGTTCGACGCGCCCCTCGATGTTCACGGTCCGTTCCGCGGCGTCGGTCACGGCTGCCACCCTGTCGACCGAGGAGACCTGCAGCGGCAGCTCGGGGCCTCCCACCGCGGCGATATCGGTGGCCAGGACCAGGAGGTCCGGACCCAGGTGCAGGGGCGGCAGCACGAAGCTGAGGGTCATCGGCACGGTGATGGCGTCGTCGGGGTCCTCGTCCTCGGGACGGCTGTTCACGTCGTCCTCGAACGTCAGCAGGGTGCGCGACTCGGCCTCGACGCACAGGACCATGTCCAGCGGCCCGCCGCAGGCGTGGTCGGGGTGCAAGTCGACCTCCCACGTCTGGCGGTTGGAGTAGGTCTCCACGAAGTGACGGTCGCCGTGAACGTGGAAGCCGTGCTCCGATACGTGGTCCTTGAGGTTGGCGACGAACCCGTGCAGATCGATCAGCGACACGCAGATCCCCCTTGTACCGGACGTTGACAGCGGCAACCGCGCGGCACTGTATCGTGCCGGGCGGAGGGTGTGACTCAGTGGGCTGGTCTGGTTCACTGAGGCCGATGTCCCACGACCTTCTCGATGTTCTCAACACCGCCACCGATGCGGCCGTAGACGCTCTGGCCCGGTGCGCCGACTGGGGCCCCACCGGCCGCAAGCCGGGCCAGTTCGGCTTCGACCTGGCCGCCGACGAGGCCGCCACCGCCGCGCTGCGCGACGGCGGCCTGCGGGTGCTAAGCGAGGAGAGCGGCCTCGAGGCCGGGGACGGTCCCGTGGCCGTCCTGGACCCGGTGGACGGATCCACCAACGCGTCGCGGGGCATCCGCTACTTCGCCACCAGCGTCTGCGTGGTTGAGGGAGGAGTGCCCGTGGCCGCCGTCGTGCACGACCACGGAAACGGCGAGCGCTTCGAGGCCGTGAACGGAGGCGGCGCCTACCGCGACGGGACTCGCCTCGCTCGCAGGGAGGAGCGGCCGCTGCGCTCCGCGGTGGTAGCCGTCAACGGGCAGGCGCCCGGGTGGGGCGGCTGGGCGCAGGTGAGAACGCTGGGCGCGGCCGCCCTAGAGCTCTGCGGAGTGGCCGCCGGACGCCTCGACGCCTACGTCGACTTCTCGGCGTCCGGTCTGGGGTCCTGGGACTATCTGGGCGGTCTGCTGGTGTGCCAGGAGGCCGGCGTCGGCGTTGTCGACGGCGTAGGGCGGGACCTAGTCACCATCGAGCACGCCGCGCGACGAGCGCCCGTCGCCGCTACGCCACAGTTGCTGAAGGACGTCCTTGACGCCTACGTCCGGTTGACCAGCACTGACGGCAATCGGTGCTGAGTTCGGAACCGGGCCGCGGCGCGGCCGGGATCAGTCGATCGAGAACGGCGGGTACTCGTCGGTGAGCAGCATCGAGTAGGCCCACAGCCGGGCATCGACGCGCACCCAGCCCGCCGACCACCGGAACAGCGCCTCGGGCCAGCGGCCGGTGAGGGTCACCGCGATCAGGCCGATGATCGAGGTGATGCTGCCGACAACCCAGACGAGGCCGGAGAAGACGGCGCCCGGGATCAATACTGCGCCCAGCACGAGTTCCACGATCCACACCCACGCGGGGAGGGACGCGAACCCGAATATGAGCCCGAGCATGCCGATCAGGGTCAGCCACGCGAAGGGCACGATGAACCGGAACAGAACGCTGAGCCGGTTCCTTCCCTCCAGTCGGGGCGAGAAGCTCACCGAAATCCCCGCGTCTCCCGGATCCTCCACCGCGGGCGTGAAGTCGAACGGGGGGTACTTGTCGGTGAGGAAGGACAGGTAGGAGAAGGTGCGCGCCCGGTAGCGCACATACGTCGCGTGGAACGCGGCGACCCCCGGCGGCAGATTCCCGGTGAACAGCACGGCGAGCCATGCGTATATCGCCGTCAGGCTGGCCGCGACGTTCATCACGGTGTGCAGGATGACGTACTGGGGGATCACGAGGATGATCTGACCGATGGGGCGCCAGTTGGCCATCCGCTCGGGTCGCTCAATGGTGATGGTGGCGGGATAACTCATGCAATCAAGTTACACCATCGAGGCAGGGGAGACCGGGCAACACCCGGAGCCCGATTCTCAGGGCGGGAGCAGGAGTTAGGCTCAGTGAGGCGGGCGCGTAGCTCAGGCGGTTCAGAGCGCTTCCCTTACAAGGAAGAAGCCGGGGGTTCAAGTCCCTCCGCGCCCACCATGACCAGTCCCTTCAGAACAGAAGTCGCCGACGGTATTGCCGAGCTCGAGCTCTGCAAGTCTCCGGTGAACGCGTTCGGCGTGGACGACCAGTTCGCCCTGGCCGCCGAGATCGAGGCCCTCGGGCGGCGCGACGACGTGCGGGTGATCATCATCGCGGCGGTGGGCAAGGGGTTCTGCGCCGGCCTCGACATCAAGGAAGTGGCCGCCGACCCCAGCCTGATCGTCCCCGCCAACCGGGCCAACTACGACACCTTCGCGGCCATCCACCTCAACTCGAAGCCGGTGATCGCGGCGGTGCACGGCTACGTGCTGGGAGGCGGCATCGGCATCGCGGGCTCGGCCGACGTGGTGGTGGCCGCTGACGACGCCTACTTCGGCGTGCCCGAGATCGACCGGGGCGGGATGGGCATGGGCGCCCACCTGCAGCGCATGTTCGGCGTCCAGAAGGTGCGCTACATGTACTTCACCGGCGACACCATCGACGCGGCCGAGGCCCACCGGCTGGGAGCGGTGGAGCGGGTGGTGCAGCGGGCCGAGCTGCGGCCGACGGCTCGCGAGATTGCCGGCCGGATGGCCTCGAAGTCCCCCCAGATGATCGGCATAGCCAAGCGGTCCCTCAACGGCGTGGAGGACGGCAGCCTCGAGGACAAGTACCGCTGGGAGCAGGGCTTCACCTTCGAGGCCTACCTGATGGGCGACTCTGCCGAGGCCCGCGAGGCTTTCGCCGAGGGACGCGAGGCCGACTTCGACATACGCTCGACGAGCGAAGCCGACTAGGAGAGCCGTGACCAGCATCAACATCGTGCAGCACTTCGAGAATGTGCGACTGTCGGGCATGAGGCTGTCGTCGCTGGTGGTGGTCCCCAGCGGGCGCAAGGTCCGCAGCGTGGTGGCGGCCATGGCCGCCCAGCACACCGGCTGCGCGGTGGTTACCGACGGTGCGAGGCTGGCGGGCATCTTCACCGAGCGGGACATCACCAGGCGCGTGGTGCGGTCGCCCGAGACGTGGGATGCGCCGGTGGACCGGTTCATGACAGCCGAGCCCACCGTGATCGGTCACCACGCCTCCGCCATCGAGGCGCTGCGGACCATGAACGCCCACCGGTTCCGCAACCTGCCGGTGACCGGCGCCGACGGCGACCTGCTGGGCAGCATCAACCACTACGAACTCATCCGGCTGGCCGCGTCCTTCCTGGGGTCGCCGAGCAAGCTGGGCCCCGAGTTGTCGCCCGAGCACAACCTGCACTTCGTGGATCTCACCGGCCTGCCCGCCCGCGACCCGCTGCTGGTGCGGCCCGACGACTCGCTGGCGGCGGCCATCGGGGCCATGCTGACGGCCGAGACGGGGCTCGTTTCGGTGGTCAACGACCGCGGTGCGGTGATCGGCGAGCTCACCGAGCACGACGTGTTCCTGAAAGTCGCCTGCCGGGTGGACGACCTCGACGCCGAGGCAGTCGGCGACTGGATGACCACCGAGATCGCCGCGGCCACCCCCGGCGCGTCCATCAGCGAGGCGCTGCGTGTCATGGCCGACCTCGGTCACCGCTACCTGGTGCTGATCAGCGAGACGGGCCGCGCCCTCGGAGTGGTCACCTTCCGCGAGATCACCGAGTACTTCGAGATCGTCTGCGCGGCCTGACCACGGTGGGCGCTAATGTCGGCGCCCCACTCTTAATGCCGCAGGAGAAAGGACCATGGCGATGGCCGACGACTACTACCGCGTGAATCTCCCGGAATCGGAGATGCCGACCCAGTGGTACAACGTGATTCCCGACCTGCCCGCGCCGCCGCCCCCGCCGCTGCACCCCGGCACCCTGGAGCCGGCCGGGCCCGATGACCTGGCCCCTCTGTTCCCGATGGGTCTGATTCTCCAGGAGGTGTCGGGCGATTCGTTCATCGACATCCCCGGAGCGGTGATCGACGTGCTGCGCCTGTGGCGACCGAGCCCGCTGTTCAGGGCCCGCCGCCTGGAGCAGGCCCTCGACACTCCGGCCAAGATCTTCTACAAGTACGAGGGCGTGAGCCCGGCCGGGTCCCACAAGCCCAACACGGCCGTGGCCCAGGCCTTCTACAACCACTCCGAGGGCGTGACCAAGCTCACCACCGAGACCGGCGCGGGCCAGTGGGGCAGCGCCCTGGCCTTCGCGTGTGCCCAGTACGGCATGGAGTGCGAGGTCTGGCAGGTGGCCGCCTCATACCGCCAGAAGCCCTACCGCAAGACCATGATGGAGGTGTGGGGGGCCACCGTGCATCCCAGCCCGTCGGCGGTCACCGAGTACGGCCGCAGCCTGCTGGCTGAGGACCCCGACCACCCCGGCTCTCTGGGCATCGCCATCTCCGAGGCGATCTCGGTGGCGGCCGCCGACCCTGCGATCCGCTACTCGCTGGGCAGCGTGCTCAACCACGTGATCCTGCACCAGACGATCATCGGCGAGGAGGCCCTGCGCCAGATGGCCATGGTGGGGGAGACCCCCGACGTGCTGGTGGGCTGCACCGGAGGCGGGTCGAATTTCGGCGGCCTGTCCATGCCGTTCCTGCGTGAGAAGCTGGCCGGCAACATGTCGCCAACCATCCGCTGCGTGGAGCCGGCCGCCTGCCCAACACTGACCCGGGGCGAGTACCGCTACGACTTCGGCGACACGGCCTGTACCACGCCGCTGCTGAAGATGCACACCCTGGGCTCGGCGTTCATCCCCGAGCCGATCCACGCGGGCGGGTTGCGCTACCACGGCATGTCGCCGCTCATCTCCCACGTCTACGAGCTGGGCCTCACCGAGGCGGTGGCCATCGGCCAGATGGAGTGCTTCGCGGCCGCGCTGCAGTTCGCCCGGACCGAGGGGATCGTGCCCGCTCCCGAGCCGACCCACGCCCTGGCCGCCGCCATCCGCGAGGCTCTGGCCTGCAAGGAGTCCGGCGAATCCAAGACGATCCTGACCGCGCTGTGCGGCCACGGCCACCTCGACCTGGCCGCCTACGAGGACTACATCTCCGGTTCCATGGCCGACCTCGACCTGTCGGCCGAGGCCCTGGCCCAGTCGATGCAGGCCATCCCCGCCCTGCCCTGACCCCCGGGCCGAGCGGCCCTCAGGTCGCAGCGAACAAGAGCGGGAAACAGGCCCGGCGACGACCGGCCCAGCGGATCGGGTCAGATCTGCTGGAGGGCCTTGGTGATGCTGACGACGGCTTCGCGGCCGTCGCCGAAGAGCATCATCGAGTTGTCCGCCGCGAACAGCGGGTTGGGGATCCCCGCAAAGCCGGGGCTGAGGCTGCGCTTGATGACCACCACCACACCGCTCTTGTCCACGTCGAGGATCGGCATTCCCGCGATGGGACTGGACGGGTCGGTGCGGGCGATCGGGTTCACCACGTCGTTGGCGCCCAGCACGATGGTCACATCGGTCTGCTCGAAGGTGGGGTTGATGTCATCCATCTCCACCAGCTGCTCGTAGCCGATCTCGGCCTCGGCCAGAAGCACGTTCATGTGGCCGGGCATCCGGCCCGCCACCGGATGGATGCCGAACACCACCTGGGTGCCGCGGTCCTCCAGGCGCCGGGCGAGATCGCGCACGGCGTGCTGGGCCTGGGCCACGGCCAGCCCATAGCCGGGCACGATGGCCACCCGTTCGGCCGCCTCCAGCAGCATGGCCACATCGTCGGCCGACGTGGAGCGGACCTTGCCCGCATACACGTCGTCGGCGCTGGGTCCGCCGGCGCCCGACGGCGCGGGGCTGAACATCACCGCCAGTAGCGACCGGTTCATGGCGACGCACATGATCTGGGTGAGGATCAGGCCGCTCGCCCCGACCAGGGAGCCCGCGATGATCAGCAGCGAGTTGTCGAGCACGAACCCGGCGGCCACCGCGGCCATGCCCGACAGTGAGTTCAGCAGCGCGATCACCACCGGCATGTCGGCACCGCCGATGGGCGACACCACCAGCACGCCGAGCACGGCCGCCACCGCCACCATCAGCCAGATCCACAGCGGGTTGCCGGCATCGGCGACCATCAGAACTCCGAAGACGACGGCGGCCGCGACGCCGACGACGCTCACCACCTGCATCCCCTTGAATCCGGACCACTTCAGCGTCTCCTGGAGTTTCCCGAAAGCGATCAGGCTGCCGGTGAAGGTGACCGCGCCTATCAGCGCGGCCAGCCCGGCCGCGGCCGACAGCCGGGGCGTATCGGTGGCCAGGTCGGCCGCCTCGATATAGGACGCCGCCGCGACCAGCACGGATGCGCCGCCGCCGAAGCCGTTGAACAGCGCTACAAGCTCGGGCATGGCCGTCATCTGAACCCGCACGGCCAGCACCGCTCCGACGGCCGTTCCCAGCACCAATCCGGCGATGATCCACTCGAAGCCCAGGATGGCGTTGTCGGTGAGGGTGACGACGATCGCGATGAGCATCCCGGTCGCGCCGAACTGGTTGCCCCTCACCGCGGTCCGGGGCCGGCTGAGACGCTTGAGCCCGAGGATGAAGAGCACCGCCGAGGCGAGGTAGCCGAGCGTGGTCCAGTCGTCCATCACCGGTCTCCGTCCACCGGGAACCAGTCGTCCATCACGAGCCGCCGTCCACCGGGAACCAGTCGTCCATCACCGGTCTCTGGCGCCCTCGGCGGGCGATGCCGCTCGGTCCTCAGCGGAGTTGCCCCGGCGGCGCTTGGGGCCGAACATCCCCAGCATCCGGTGGGTGACCAGGAAGCCTCCCACCACGTTGATCATCGCCAGGGTGACGGCCGCGAATCCGAGAACCGCGGTGAAGGTGCTGTGGTCGGCGCCGGCCGCCACCAGCGCTCCGACGATGGTGATGCCCGAGATCGCGTTGGATCCCGACATCAGCGGGGTGTGAAGGGTGGGCGGCACCTTGGTGATCAACTCGACGCCGAGGAACACGGCCAGCGCGAAGAGGGTCACTGCTATAAGCAGGTCCACCGGACTAGCCCTCCCCAGTCGCCGCGTCTGCGGGCCCGCCGAGCGCCTCGGCCACGCCCGGATGCACCACCGCGCCGTCTCGCGTCACCAGCATGGCCTCCAGGATCTCATCGTCGCGGAGATCGATCTCGCCGTCGGGGGCGAGGTGGCGCAGGAACGCCACGAGGTTGCGGGAGAACATCTGGCTGGCATGGCGGGCGCAGCGCGACACCAGGTCGGTGGGAGCGAGGACGGCCACACCGCCCCGCTCGACCTCTACGTCCGACTGGGACACGGCGCAGTTGCCGCCCCGCTCGGAGGCCAGATCGATTACGACGGAACCGGGGGTCATGGCGTCGACCATCTCGGCGGTGAGCAGCAGCGGCGAGGCCCGCCCGGGGATGGCTGCGGTGGTGATGACGACATCGGAGGCGGCCACGTAGGGGGCCAGAAGCTCCTGCTGGCGGTCGGCGACATTCTCGCTCTGAGCCCGGGCGTAGCCGCCCGAGTCCTCGACGCTCGCCGTGTCGGCTCCCGCCGCTGAGAGGTCCAACTCCACCGCTCGGGCACCCATTGAGCGGATCTGCTCGAGCGCGGCCGGTCGCACGTCGTACCCCTCGACCACGGCGCCGAGACGCCGGGCGGTGGCGATGGCCTGGAGACCGGCCACGCCCGCGCCCAGCACCAGCACCCGCGCCGGGGCGAGCGTCCCGGCCGCGGTCATCATCAGGGGGAACATCTGGGGCAGCCGGCTGGCGGCCAGCAGCACCGCCTCATAGCCGGCGATCGTGCCCATCGAGGACAGCACGTCCATGGTCTGCGCCCGGGTGATGCGGGGCACCAGGTCCATGGAGAAGGCGCAGGTGCCCTCGGCGGCGTGCCGCTGCGCCCCCTGCGGCATCCATAGCGGGTCGAACACCCCTACGAACGTCGGTGGGGAGTCGGCCGCGGCACCGTCCCCGCTAGGCAGGTCCCGCACGGAGACGACCAGATCAGCGGCGCGGGCCGTATCGAGATCGACCAGCGAGGCGTCGGCGTCGCGGTAGGCGTCGTCGTCGATTCCGGCCCCGGATCCCGCGCCTCGCTCGACCAACACGTCGCAGCCGTGCTGAACCATTGCGCCCACACCATCGGGGACGAGAGCCACGCGGTTCTCGGAAGGCGCTGTTTCGCGAAGCAGTCCCAGGCGCACGAAGCATGGAGCCTAGCGCCGCCGCTCGAACTGGCAGCACAATGCACGCATACCGTGCACAACGCTGCCAATTCCCCAGCCGCCGCTGTCGATCTCCCGGTGCAGGGATAATCTCCGCTTGAAGATCACTGACCACACGAGGTGATTGTGAGCACCATCATCCACACCAGCCCCCTGCCTGACGTGGACATACCCGACCAGTCGATCACCGAGTGCGTGTTCGCGTCGGCCGCGGACCACGCCGACGAGGTGGCCATCACCGACGGAGCCTCGTCGTCGTACACGTTCTCGGAGCTTCAGGCCGCCGTTCGCAGCCTCGGCGGCGGGCTCAACTCCCGGGGCGTGGGCCCGGGCACAACCGTCGCCATCCTCGCTCCCAACGTCCCCGAGTACGCCATCGTCTTCCACGGCATCGCGCTGGCCGGGGCCACCGTCACCACCATCAACCCGACCTACGGCCCCGAGGAGGTGCGCCATCAGCTCACCGACGCGGGGGCGTCGTGGCTCGTGACGATCCCGATGTTCCTGGAGACGGCCCGAACCGCCTCGGAGGGCACCGGCGTGGAGCAGATCGTGGTCATGGGTGAGGCGGAAGGGGCCATCCCGCTGGCCTCGCTGTTCGGGCCGCCCATCGACCAGGTGCCGGTGGACTACACCGAGCACGTCGTCGTGCTGCCCTACTCCTCGGGCACGACCGGGCTGCCCAAGGGCGTGATGCTCACCCACCGCAACCTGGTCGCCAACATCGCCCAGATGAAGTACACGTTCGTCCCCTCCGAGGGCGAGGTGGCCCTGGCCGTGCTGCCGTTCTTCCACATCTACGGCATGCAGGTGCTCATGAACATGCTGCTCGCGTTCGGCGTGCGGGTTGTCACCATGCCCCGCTTCGACATGGTCAGAGCCTTGGAGTTGGTGCAGGAGCAGCGGATCACGCGGTTCTTCGCGGTGCCGCCCATGGTGCTGGGGTTGGCCAAGCATCCGGCGGTGGACGACTTCGACCTGTCGTCGGTCAAGCAGATCTTCTCGGGGGCGGCGCCGCTGGGCGCCGACCTGGCCGCCGCGGCGGCGGCCCGGGTGGGCTGCGAGGTGGTCCAGGGCTACGGGATGACGGAGCTGAGCCCGGTGAGCCACTGCACGCCCGAGGGACAGTTCCGGCCGGGCACCAGCGGCGTGACCATCTCCAACACCGAGATCCGCATCGTCGACCCCGAATCAGGCGACGACCTGGATGTGGGCGGGCGCGGTGAACTCCTCGTGCGCGGGCCGCAGGTGATGAAGGGCTACCTGAACAACGCCGAAGCCACCGCCGAGACCCTGGACGCCGACGGCTGGCTGCACACCGGCGATGTGGTCATCGTCGACGAGGAGGACCATGTGTCGATCGTCGACCGCATCAAGGAGCTGATCAAGTACAAGGCCTTCCAGGTGCCCCCGGCCGAGTTGGAGGCCGTGCTGATCACCCATCCGGCGGTGGCCGACGCGGCGGTGATCGGCGTTCCCGACGAGGAGGCGGGCGAGCTGCCCAAAGCCTTCATAACGCTGGCGCCCGGCGCCGGCCCGCTGACCCTCGAGGACCTTCAGGCCCACGTCGCCGAGCATCTGGCCACCTACAAGCAGGTGCGGGCCCTGGAGGTGCTGGAGGCCATTCCAAAGAGCGCATCCGGCAAGATCCTGCGCCGCGAGTTGCGAGGCGACTGACAGCTCGAATAATCCCGCGCTCCAGCGTGCACCACTGCCGCGCCGTTCGTCTAGGGTTCTAGCGCCGATGTCAACGCCGGCCGCCGGCCGGCCCCCCAACCACTTGAGAGGACTAGCGATGGCAACACCGCAGGCGGCCATTCTCACCGATTTGCAGAAGTACCAGTGGTACACCCACATGAGCCGCGTCGACGGCGCCGACCTCGGCGTCATCCGTCGAGCGCTGAGCGACTGCCGGGCCGACGCCGACGCGCAGGGCGTGAATCTCGGCGTCCTGCTGGGCCCGACCCTGGCTGCCGATCTGGGCATCGAGACCGGCGGCGACTTCCAGCCCTATCCCGGCTACGCGTCGCCCGACGGAACCCGGGTGGCCAAGGGCACTCAGGAGGAGCTGCTCATCTGGGTCCACCATGCTGAGAAGGACCTGTGCTGGGAGGTCCAGCACACCTTCCGGCGGGCCGTGGCCGGCCACATGGCGGTGGCCCGCGAGACCCCGACCTTCATCTACAAGAACAGCCTCGACCTCACCGGCCACATCGACGGCACCGGCAACCCGGAGCCCGAGGACGAGCCCGACCGGGCCATCATCGACGACGGCGACCCGGGCGAGGGCGGCGCGTTCTGCATCGCCCAGCGCTGGGTCCACGACCTGGACTACTGGTCGACGCTGTCGCTGGAGCAGGAGGAGAACACCTTCGGCCGCACCAAGGCCGACTCGACGAAGCTCGAGGTCCAGGTGCCGAGGTCGCACCTGTCGCACGTGGAGTTGCGCGAGGGCGCGACCGCCGACGAATCCACCCCCAAGCGCGGCGAGATGGTGCGGCGCTCCACTCCTTACGCCTTCCACGACGGCACAGTCGGCCTGTACTTCATGGGCTTCTGCAAGACGCAGGCCCCGCTGCGCGAGCGGATGGAGGCGATGTAC
Source organism: Acidimicrobiales bacterium (assembly GCA_965117015.1). Taxonomy (GTDB): domain Bacteria; phylum Actinomycetota; class Acidimicrobiia; order Acidimicrobiales; family Aldehydirespiratoraceae; genus Aldehydirespirator. The sequence goes on along the minus strand of OZ220747.1, from coordinate 2,898,102 downwards.
GGCATCAACGGCCAGGAGCCCGACTTCATCACCGACTACTCGACGCCGGCATCGGGCTCCTTCTACTTCGCACCGTCAGTGGAGGCGCTCGACGCCGCACTGGGCTAAGAGGCCTGGCGGGTAGACAGCAGTCGGGCCGAGCGCAACACGCTGAGCGAGACGTCTCAATTCGTCTTCGGCGTTGACCTCGATGGGGTCGTCGCCGACTACACGGCGGGATTCGCGCAGTTCATCGCCGGATTGAGGGGCGTGGACCCTGCCTCCCTGCCCGAGGAGCGGTCCTACGACTTCCGCGAATGGGATCTGAGCCCGAGCGACTTCGAGCGATACCACGGCTCGGCCGTGACCGAGCACCGGATGCTGGCCAAGCTGCCCGCCATCGCGGGTGCGGCCGAGGCGCTGTGGCGGCTGTCGGACGCGGGCGTGTGGATCCGGGTGATCACCCATCGCCTCTACGTCAACTGGGGCCATGCCGAGGCGGTGGCCGACACGGTGCAGTGGCTGGACGCGGAGCGCATCCCGTACCGCGACATCTGCTTCCTGGGCAACAAGCCGGAGGTGGAGGCCGACTGCTACGTGGACGACGCTCCCCACAACATCGCCGCGCTCAGGGCCAGCGGCAACGACGTGATCGTGTTCGACCAGCCCTACAACCGCGACGAGGCCGAGCCCAGGGCCCGCACCTGGCAGGAGGTGGAGCACCTGGTGATGGAGCGGTTCACCGCCTGGCGGGGCGTGAAGGGGGTGCAGCCCCAGCTCCCCGGGATCGACGCGGGCACGGACCGCCTGGTCCTGCGACGGTCGACGGGAGCGTCCCGCCCGCCCGACACCGACGACTAGGGACCGCAACCGAACTTCTGTCGATCAGCCACCGCAAACGGGGAGAATTGACAGAAGTTCTGGCGACACACCATTAGCTCAGGCTCAAGCCCCCGTGAATCCCGAAGGGCGGCGCGCCGGTGGGAACGTCGCGGACATCCACGTGACCGCCGCCCCGACCGGCCGACAGGGCGGCCGCCGCCGCGACGGTGAGGGCGGACGAGGCCGCGACCAGCTCCGGCCACGGCGTCGCCTCGCCCGAAGCGACCCGGGCCAGCCGCTGGATCTGACCAACGAAACCGAGTGCGGCCAGCGCGTGCTGCGAGCCCGCCGAGGAATCAACCACAGCGCCGTCGATCTCCAGCCCGGGCACCGGCCATAGGTCGATTCGGGCCACACGACGCGAGTCGGCGGCCTCGAGGGAGGCCGCGGCCACAGCGGCGCCCCAGCTGAGCTCGGCTCGGGCCCGGCGTCCGTTGGCGGCCTCTAGCAGCACCGAGGCTGCGCGGTCCAAGCCGGCGACGACCTCGTACCGCGGCGCGGCGACAGACTCGACCTCCGCGCCCATCGCAGCTATCAGTACGGGCCAGAAGCCGGCCGCCGGATCGACGGTCACGCCGCCCCCGAAAGCCCAGCCCGCGTCGGGGCCGCGGGCCGGGTTGGGCACGGCCAGCCTCAACTCCAGATGGTGGGGGTCCATGGCCGTCACCGCGTCCAGCATCTGGCGTACGGCCGGCGCGTGCAGCAGGTTCACCCCGGCCATGACCGGCCGGCCCCCGAACGCGGCGCCGAGGTCGGCGATGCCGTCGATGGTGGTCGCCGCGGGCGACTCGACCAGCACGGCCCGCAACCGGCGGGACGAGGCCAGCTCGGTCAGAGCCTCGGCCCGGGCAGCCGGGGGAGTGGCGATTACGGCCACGTCGCAAGCCCGGGCCAGCTCCCGAACCGTCAGCACCGGACAGTCCAGCGCTCCGGCGAGAGCCGCCGCCCTTGGCGAGGCGGTCGACGACGCGGCCACGCCCGCCAGGCGCACGCCTCTGATAGCCCGGACCGCCTCGGCATGGAGGGTGGCGGCCCGGCCCGCGCCGACGATTCCTACCGACGTCACACCGGAATGGTCCCACAGACGCCGTGAGAGGGAGGGAAGTCTCACCTAGTAGCCGAAACTCTGAGCCGTTAGTGTCTCGCCGTGCCCGAAGCCGACCCGCTCGATGGCGAAGCCGCCGAGAGCGTCCACCCGCTGCTGAAGATCCAGGAGATCGACACCGAGACGGAGCAACTCCAGCACCGGCGGGCCACCCTCGAAGTGCGCCGACACCTGGACGCAGCCCGGTCCGAGCGGCGCGAGCTGCAGCAGCAGCTCGACACACTGGGCTTGCAGCGCATCGAGGTGCTCACCCGCCAGAAGCGCCTGGAGGACGAGGCCGCCATCATCCAGGCCAGGGCCGACAAGGACGACAACCGCCTGTACTCCGGGGAAATCACCGCCATCAGGGATCTCCAGGCGCTTCAGGACGAGATCGCGGGGCTGCGTTCCCGGCAGGGCGTCCTGGAGGAACGGGCCATCGAGGCCCTCATGGAGGCCGAGGAGTTGAGCGGGGAGGCTGAGGCTCTGGAGGCCCAGAGCGCAGACAGCGACGAGAAGGCGACGGTGCTGGAGGCCGAGTTGGCCGCGGCAGAAGCGGACATCGACGGGCAGCTGGCGTCGCTATCGGCCACCAGGAGCGCGGTCGCGGCGGAGGCCGAGGCACCGGCGGTGGCCAAGTACGAGCAGTTGCGCCAGACGTTCGGGCCGAGCACGGCCGTGCCTTTCGATCCGTCCTCGGGCTGCGGCTGCCCCCATCAGATGCCCGCCGTCGAGGTCGCCCGCATCAAGCGCTGCGCAGAGGGCGAGGTGCTGGACTGCGCCGAGTGCGGCCGGCTGGTCCTGCGCTGAGGTGAGCGGCTGGTCCTGCCGGAACGACCGGCTGCGATCCTGACCGCCATGTTTCTCTGGTTCGCAGCGTGCGGTGTAGTGGCCGTGGCGCTGGTGTTCGGCAGCAGCGGCGTCGACTACCGGATCGTGGCCCTGGGCTCGGTGCTGCCTCTGGCCGAGAACCTGAGCGGATCGCCCTGGGTGCTGCACACCCTGGCCGGCAGCGTGGTGCTTCTCGTGGCCGTAATGGCCCTCACCGCCGGCCGGGGCCGCCGGCTGCGGCGACGGCGCTGGATCGGGCTGCCGATCGGAACCCTGGTGTTCCTCGTGGCCAGCGGATCCTGGTCGCGCACCGCCCTGTTCTGGTGGCCGCTCGGAGGCAGCGGGGGAGTGGGCCAGGGAGTCCCCCCCGAGTTCGACCGCCCTCTCGCCGTCTTGATCGCGTTCGAGTTCGCCGGGATCGCCGCGCTGATCTGGACCGCCCGCCGCTTCGGCCTGTCAGACCCCCAGCGCCGCCGAGCCTTCCTCACCACCGGCCGCCTGACCCGCCCATAGGCAATCGCCTGTGCGCTCGGCCTCTAGGCCGGTGGTGGCGGGGAATCGGCCTGTAGGCGGGATTCTGTCCGGGAGCCCGTTGCCGGGGTCTCCGTGGATGACCATCCATCTTTGCGATCTACCCGGGAGTGTCTGCGGACGGGCCGCCCTCTCCCTGCTCGATCTTGCTCCGGGTGGGGTTTGCCTAGCCGCTCCGGTCGCCCGGAGCGCTGGTGCGCTCTTACCGCACCGTTTCACCCTTGCCGGCCCGGAGGCCGGCGGTCTGTTCTCTGTGGCACTCTCCTGCGAGTCGCCTCGACTGGCCGTTAGCCAGCACCCTGCCCTGCGGAGTCCCGACCTTCCTCGATCCGCCTCAGCGGACCGCGGCCATCCGGCCGGCTCCCCGCCACCGCAGCAAGGCTAGTTAGCCTGAAGCCTGGACGCGCCGGGATCCGAAGTGTCTGCGCGACCCGGAGGGAACCATGACCACTCTCGACGACTACGGCGGCTGGCCCGGGGTACTCGGCACTCTCGCCGCCGGCCGGGACATCGGAACCGGGGAGGCTCGCGCCGCGCTCGGGGCGATACTCGCGGGCGAGGCGACCGACGCCCAGATGGCCGCCTTCATCGTGGCCCTGCGGATAAAGGGCGCCGCCGTCGGCGAACTCCGGGGCCTGGTGGGAGCCATGCGCGACGCGGCCACCCCCCTGGACATCCCCGCCGACGCCATCGACATCGTGGGCACTGGCGGCACCCCCGGCCGCAAGACCCACGCGCTCAACGTCTCCACCATGGCCTGCTTCGTGGCCGCCGGCGCAGGCGCCACCGTCTGCAAGCACGGCAACGTCAAGGCCTCGTCCACCTCGGGCAGCTTCGACCTGCTCGAGGTCATCGGCGTGCCCGTGGGCCAGACACCGGCGCAGGTGGCCGAAGCGGTGCGCACCGCGGGGCTCGGCTTCGCCTTCGCCAAGGCCTTCCATCCGGCCATGCGCCACGTGGCCGCCGTGCGGTCGCAGGTCGGCATACCGACGGTCTTCAACCTGCTGGGGCCCCTGTCCCATCCGGGCCATGCGAAGCGCCAGGTGATCGGCGCGCCCGATGCGTCGCTGGTCCCCACCCTGGCCGCCGTGCTGCAGGCCACCGGTTCGGTGCGGTCGCTGGTGGTGCACGGCGACGGCCGATTCGACGAGCTCACCACCACCGGGCCGAACCTGGTGGTCGAACTGAACCACGGCGAGTTGACCGAGTACCGCCTGCACGCCGGCGATGTGGGGCTGGCTCCGGCAACGCCCGACGAACTGCGGGGCGGCGACCCGGTCGACAACGCGCGGATCCTGGCCGGCATCCTGGCCGGCGAGCCCGGGCCCAAACGCGACATGGTGGTGCTCAACGCAGCCGCGGGCCTGGTGGCGGCGGGAGTGGTGGACGACCTCGCGGCCGGCGTGGAGGCAGCGGCCGCCGCAATCGACGACGGGCGGGCCGCCAGGAAGCTCGACGAGGTGACCGCGCCACCCGCCGGATGAGCCTCGACACGGCCACGCTGGCGGCCATTGGCCGGCGGGCCGGCTTGGGCGCGGTCGGCTTCTGCCGGGCCGAGCCGTTCTCCGACTCAGCCCGGGTGCTGCACGAGCGCAAGCAGGCCGGGCTACACGGCGGGATGCAGTTCACCTACCGCAACCCGGACCGCTCCACCGACCCGGCGCGGCTGGTGCCCGGCGCGGCCGCGCTGGTCGTCGGAGCGCTCAAGTTCGGCGCGGCCGCCTGCGATCGACCCGACGACGGCAGCCCGTACGCCCGGGTGGCCGCCTACGCCCGGGCCGACTACTACACGCCGCTGAGAGCCGCCCTGGAGACCGTCGCCGAGGCGCTGCGGGCCGAGGGCCACCGGGCCGTGGTATCAGCAGACGAGAACGGCCTGGTGGACCGGGCCGCGGCCCATCGGGCCGGCATCGGCTGGTGGGGCAAGAACTCCAACATCCTGTTGCCCGGGCTGGGCAGCCTGGTCGTGCTCGGAGCGGTGGTGACCGACGCCCCGCTCGTGGCCGCCGACCCCGAACCGGCAACCGACGGCTGCGGATCCTGCCGGCGATGCCTGGACGGCTGCCCGACCGGGGCGATCGTCGCCCCCGGCACGGTGGACGCCCGCCGCTGCCTGGCCTGGCTGGTGCAGGCCGACGGCGTGTTCGACCCCGATTACCGCATCGCGCTCGGCGACCGGATCTACGGCTGCGACGACTGCTCGGAGGTGTGCCCGCCCAACCGGGCCAGCGTCCGCCTCAGAGGCCGAGCGAGCAGGCGAGCGAATCGGCTGCATTCGGGCGAGGCCGTGGCCCGAGCGGCCCGTGAGCGCAGCGAACAAGAGCGGGAAACACTCCGCCCGGACGCGACCGACTTGCGCCTACCCGCGCCCCTTCTTGTAGGCCGAGCGAACAGGAGGGCGAACGGTCCAGCAGCCTGGGTGCCGGTCCTCGACTTGCTCGACGCCTCCGACGAGGATCTGATGGCCACGTTCGGGCGCTGGTACATACCGCGGCGCCAGCCCCGCTACCTGCGCCGCAACGCGCTGGTGGTGCTGGCCAACGTGGGCGAGCCGACCGAGCCGCGGGTGCGGGCCGCGGTGGACAGGGCGCTGGGCGACCCCGATCCGCTCATCCAGGCGCATGCGGTGTGGTGCGCCCGCCGCCTCGGTCTCGACCTGGAGGCGCTGAGCGATCCCGACGACCCACTGGTGAGGGCCGAACTGGAGCGGCCAGTACCTACTCGAGCCGAGTCATGACCCGTCACTTGCTCGTGACCAATGACTTCCCGCCCAAGGTGGGAGGCATCCAGAACTACCTGTGGGAGCTGTGGCGGCGGCTGCCCGCCGACGATGTCGTGGTGCACACAACCCCGTATGAGGGCGCGGCCGCTTTCGACGCGGCCCAGCCCTTCGCGGTGACCCGATCCCGAGAACCGTGGCTGCTGCCCGGGCCGCACCTCACCCGGAGGGTGCGACGCCTGGCCCGTCACCACGACGTCGACTTGGTGGTGATCGATCCCGCCCTTCCAGCCGGACTGATCGGACCGCGCCTCGACCACCCCTACGCAGTGATCGTGCACGGCGCCGAAGTGGCCATTCCCGGCCGTCTCCCGGGCACGCGACGGCTGCTGCGGGCGGTACTGGCAGGGGCGGCGGGGGTGATCGCGGCCGGAGGCTACTCCGCCCGCGAATGCGAACGAGCCCTGGGCCGGCCACTGCCGACGTTCGTGATCCCTCCCGGCGTGGACGTAGATCGGTTCCAGCCGAGTTCCGCCGCCGAACGGGTCGAGGCCCGCAGGCGGCTGCACCTCCAGCCGGAGGCCCCGACGGTGGTGAGCGTGTCGAGACTGGTGCCCCGCAAGGGAATGGACACGCTCGTGCGCGCAGCTGCGCTGATGGCGGGCGCGCGACCCGATCTGAGGGTCGTCATCGCCGGGAAGGGCCGCGACCGCCGCCGCCTGGCCCGCCTGGCCGGCCGCGTCGACGCCCCGGTCGAGCTGGTGGGGCGCCTCCGCGACGAGGACCTGGCAGCTCTCTACGGATGCGCCGACGTGTTCGCCATGCTGTGCCGAACCCGCTGGGGGGGCCTGGAGCAGGAGGGCTTCGGGATCGTCTTCCTGGAGGCGGCTGCGGCCGGTGTCCCCCAGGTCGCCGGCCGCAGCGGCGGCGCCCATGAAGCGGTGATCGACGGCGAGACCGGGACCGTGCTCGATCCGGCCACGCCGCAGAGCGCGGCGGCCGCCATCGGTGCCCTCCTGGACGACCCCGGACGCCGGAAGGAAATGGGCGACGCCGCTCGCCGGCGGGCCGAGACAGAGTTCTCCTACGACGTGCTGGCCGCCCGACTCGGCCGCGCCCTCGACGCCATGGTCGAGCAGTCGTCGGGCTGACGGCGTTCACCGGGTGGTATGCCGCATCCACCGGCAACGTTGTTAGTGTCAGTCACGGCGCGGCACACCTGAGGCCGCGTCCCTTGCTGGCTCTTAATGGCGGTGCCCAACGTGGTCGATCAGGCAACCCAGCGCACCACGATCATGGCTTCTCCGGAGCGGTGCTTCGACGTGGCGGTCGACTTCGAGCAGTATCCCGTATGGGCCCGCGACATCAAGAAGGCGCGCATCCTCAGCCGGGATCGGGACGGCCGTGCCGTCGATGTGGAGTACTGGGTCACGGCCATGGGCCGCTCTACGACCTACACGCTCAGATACTTCTACGGATCGGACCCGCTGCGCCTGGCCTGGCGCCTCAAGCGGGGCGACGCCACCACCCGTCTCGACGGCGAGTACACCTTCGTCGCGGTCGGTGGCGAGTCAGACACCACCGAGGTGTCCTACCAGCTGACCGTCGAGCTGGCGGTGCCTCTGCCGGGCTTCGTCAAGCGGCGGGCCGAGTCGCGCATCATGCATACCGCGCTCGACGAGTTGAAGGCTCACGTGGAAGCCGGCGCCGGATCCTGAGACCGACTCACGAAGCGGCATGTTCTGCGGCCTAGACATCGGCGGCACCAAGGTGCTAGGGGTGGCCGTTCACCCCGACGACCTGACGACGCCCGTCTCGGTGCGGCGCGACGCGACGACAGCCGACAGCGACGCGCTGGTCGACACGATCATCCGTATGGTCGCCGCCCTCGAATACGAGTGCGGCAACTCGTTCTCGGCCGTCGGCGTGGGGATCGCCGGGCTGGTCGATGCCAACGGTGTGCTCAGGTATTCCCCCAACATCGACGGCGTGCTGGATCTCGACCTTCGCCGCCGCCTGCGCTCGGAGTGGCGACGGCCGGTGGTGGTCGAGAATGAGGCGACTGCTGCGGCCTGGGCGGAGTCGCTGCACGGCGCGGGCCGCGGCAGCAGGCATGTTGCCCTGATTGCGCTGGGCACCGGGCTGGGAACGGGGTTCGTGTTCGACGGGAGGCTGTACCGGGGCTGGAACGGCTTCGCGGGCGAGTCGGGTCACATGACCGTCGAGATGTCGGGCCCGGAGCACGTCACGGGCGCCCGCGGGCCATGGGAGTACTACGCGTCCGGCACCGGCCTCGGCCGCCTGGCCCGCCAGGCCGCCGCGAGAGGCGACCTCGACAGTGCCGTCTCCGAGGCCGGCTCGGTGAGCGCCATCAGGGGCGAGCATGTCCACGCCCTGGTCGCCAAGGGAGATCCCGACGCCCTGGTCGTCCTCGACGAGTTCTGCCGCTGGGCGGCGGTTGGCGTGGCCAACCTTGTGCATGTGCTCGACCCGGAGGTCGTTGTCATCGCCGGGGGACTGATCGACATCGGTGAGCCGCTGGTACGGGGCATCGAGGCCTGGACGCACCGCCTGGTGCTCGGCGGCGACCACCGGCGGAAGGTCCAGGTGGTCCCGGCGCAGCTCGGCAGCCAAGCCGGCGCGATCGGCGCTGCTCTGCTCGCCTCGGAGGCCGCGTGATGCCCAGCGCTGCTCTGCTCGCCTCGGAGGCCGCGTGATGCGGGTCGGGATGCTCACCGGGGGCGGAGACTGCCCGGGTCTCAACGCCGTCATCAGGGCGGTCGTGCGGAAAGGCGAGCGGCACTACGGCGACCAAGTAATCGGGTTCATCGACGGCTGGCGGGGAGTGGTGGACGACGACTGGGTGCAGCTAGACGTCGAGGCCTGCCGCGGCCTGCTGCCGAAGGGCGGAACGATGCTGGGCACGTCGCGCCACACGCCGTTCAGCCTTCCCGACGGCATGTCTCGCGCCACCGAGACGATCCGCGGTCTGGAGCTCGACGCACTCATCGCCGTAGGGGGCGAGGGCACCCTGTCGTGCGCGTCCGAGATGGCGGACCGCGGCTTCGACGTCGTCGGTGTGCCCAAGACGATCGACAACGATGTCGGCGTGACCGAGCGGACCTTCGGCTTCGACACTGCCGTGACCGTGGCCACCGAGGCCATCGACCGGCTCCATACCACCGCCGAGAGCCACGCCCGCGTCATCTTCGTGGAGGTGATGGGCCGCAACGTGGGTCACATCGCCACCTGGGCCGGAATCGCCGGAGGCGCGACCTACACCCTCGTACCCGAGGAGCCCTTCGACCTCGACGACCTGTGCGACGCCCTGATGCGTCGCCGCGCCCGGGGCCGCTACGCGTCCATCGTGGTGGTGGCCGAGGGCGCCAGGCCGAAGCCGGGCACGCTCGAAGTGGCCGAGCCCCCGGTCGACGAGTACGGGCACAAGCGCCTCGGCGGCATCGCCACCGTGATCGCGGCCGAGGTCGAGGCCCGCACAGGATTGGAGACCCGGGTCACCATCCTTGGACATGTGCAGCGGGGAGGTTCGCCCACCCCCTTCGACCGGGTGCTGGCCACCCGGTTCGGGGTGGCGGCCATCGACGCAGTCCACGACGGCTGCTTCGGTCAGATGGTGGCCCTCCGCGGCGGAGCGATCGAGCTGGTGTCGCTGCAGGAGGCCACCGCCCGGCTGAAGCCGGTGGACCGCGAGTTGCTCGACGTGGCCCACACGTTCTTCGCCTAGCCGTCCTCTTCGTCGCCGCCGTCCTCATCGTCGGCGGGCGCGGAGGTGGTGGTCGCCGGGGCGAAGTCGGGCTGGAACTGCTCGTAGGCGCTCGTTCGGAGCACTGAGCCGGGCTCGGCGTCGGCGTCGCTGGTGGGGACCGACACCTCCTGGCCGTCGAGCAGGATCCGTACGCCGTCGATGCCCTCGGTTGCGGAAGCGGTGAACACCATCTGAGCCGCGGCGAACTCGAGCTCGTCGGCCGAGGGTGGCTGATCCTCTCCCTCCGGAGACAGGTGCACGATGTCGACGGTGGCCACGCCGTCGACCACGGTGGCGCTCAGGATCTCGAACAGCTCCAGAGTGTTGAAGTAGCCGGCGTCCGATTCCTCGGGAGAGGTTGCCTCCCCGAACAGGGTCGCCAGCACATCCTCCAGCGTGGCGCTGCGATTCACCTGGCGCTCCACCTCCACCACGATGGTGCGCTCGATGTCCTGGGGGTTTGTCAGCAGGTAGACGGTCCGGGGCTCGGTCAGGAGCGGGGCGGGAACCGTGGTCGTCGTGGATGCGGTGAACCCGGGCCTGAGGCTCTCGGGCAGCTCCTCAGGATCGATGGCCTGCGCTGTCTCATCGGTCGGCAGCCCGCAACCGGCGGCCGCAGCCGCGGCCAGCACCAGGACGGTCCACAGCCCGATACCGCGCCGGCGGGCCCTGCGGAGCAGCCGCCTCACGGGGCGAGAGCCTCCTCGGACTCGTCGTCCACGGTGGCCACCGGCAACTCGACGACGAAACGGGCGCCCCGGGTCGCGTTCGGGCGGTCCTCCACCCAGACCCGGCCGCCGTGCAACCCGACGTGCTCGGCCACCAGGGCCAGACCCAGGCCCGACCCTGAGTCCTTGCCCCGCCGCCCGCCCGCCCGGCCTCGATGGAAGCGGTCGAAGATCAGCTTGCGCTCGGAGGGGACCACTCCCGGGCCGTTGTCCTCAACGCCGAGTTGCACCAGGCCGTCGTACCGGTCGAGGCTCACACGCACCTCGCCGTCGCCATACTTGGAGGCGTTCTCGACCAGGTTCGACACCACCCGGCCGAGGCGGCGCTTGTCGGCCAGCAGCACGGTGGCCTCCATGCCGGGGGCGACTTCGAAGTCGACCACTGCAGTCGATTCGAGCCCGAACTGGAAGATGGCGTGCTGCACGAACTCGACTATGTGCACCTCCTCGGCTTCCAGGTCGGCGGTGCCCACGTCGTAGCGGTTGATCTCCAAGAGGTCCTCCACCAGCCGCCGGAACCGGGAGATGTCGTCGCTGAGCAGGTCCAGGGCGGTGCGGCCCCGCTCGCCCAGCTCGTCGGCCATGTTGTAGAGCACTTCGACCGAAGCGGTCAGGGTCATCAGCGGGGATCGCAACTCGTGGCTGACCTCCGACGCGAAGCGGGCGTCGCGGGCGATCCTCTCTTCGAGGGCCCGGGCCATCTCGTTGAACGAGGCGGTCAGCGAGGCCAGGTCGGCGTCGTCGGGCGGCGTCAGCCGGGTGTCCAGCGCGCCGGCGGCCAGCGCCTCGGCCGCGGTCCTCACTTTGACCAGCGGGTTGAGCATCCGGCCCGCGGCCCACCAGCCCACGGCCGCGGCGAACATAGTGGTGACTGCGGCCACGCCGAAGAGGATGAAGGCCAGCGTGTTCAGCGTGTCCTCGATGTCGTCGAGGGGGGCGGCCTCGAAGTAAATGGCGTCCGTCGGGGGGGCGGGTATGGGGACGGCGGACACGACGGCGGCCCGGGAGCCGATCGTGGTGCGCATCCGCGCCGGGGTCCCCGACTCGACCAGCTCCAGCAGCGAGGCGGGGACCGTCTCCCGATTGAACACGAGAGGGTCGGCCGAGGTCCACTCGTCGCCGACCCGCAGCAGCGGGAACGTGCCCGAGGTCTGCCTCAGCCGCTCGACGATGGCCCGGCGGCCTTCGTCGTCGGTCTCGGCGGTGAGCTCGTTGCGTACTCGCCGGCCGTTGTTGGCGAACACCGAGAAGGCGGTCTCGTCACGCTCGTCCAGGAGGTTCTGGCGGGTCAGGGCCAGGGTGGCGAACGAGATGGTGGAGGCCAGCAGCAGCCCGCCGATGGCGAAGGCGGAGGTGATGCGGCGGCGCAGTCCCCGCCTGACGAAGAGGGGCAGGAACGTCGGGCGCCGCACGGGCCTCTCCGCCAGTCTCTACGGTTGGAGCTTGTAGCCGAGGCCGCGCACGGTCACAACATGGCGCGGGTTGGCCGGGTCGGGCTCGATCTTGGTGCGCAGCCTGCGCACGTGGACATCGACCAGCCTGCCGTCCCCGAAGTATCCGAGGCCCCAGACCCGTTCCAGCAGCACTTCCCTGCTGAATATGCGGCCGGGGCTCGACGCCAGTTCCACCAGCAGCCTGAACTCGGTCTTGGTGAGGTGGGCCTCTGTGCCGGACACCCGAACCACTCCCTCGTCGGGGAGGATCTGCAGGTCGTTGAAGACGATCTCGCTGCTGCCGTCGTCGGAGGACCGCGCTCGCCGCAGCAGAGCCCGGATGCGGGCCGAGAGCTCCTTGGGAGCGAACGGCTTCGTTAGGTAGTCATCGGCGCCAGCCTCGAGGCCCGCCACCACGTCGTGAGTGTCGGAGCGAGCTGTGATCATCACGATGGGAACGTCGCTCGACTTGCGTATCGCCCGGCAGATGTCGAACCCGTCGATTCCCGGAAGCATGATGTCGACGAGGACCACGTCGGCGGGCACGCGGTCGAACGCGGCCAGAGCCTCCTCGCCGGAGGCGACCTCGTCCACCTCCCAGCCCTCGTCCTCGAGCGCCAGCCGGAGCGCGGTGCGGATGCGCTCGTCGTCCTCCACGGTGAGGATCCGGGTGGTCACGAGCCCCGACCCCTCCAGGATTCCCCGACCGGCGAGCCGGCCGCGGCCCGGGGCTGCTGGGCCCGCCACTCGGCGGCCGCCCTCAGGGTCAGTACAGCCACGATGCCTGTTCCCGCCGCCGCTCCGACGGCGGCACCCAGCCCCACTAGGCCGGCCGTGGTGGTGCAGCCACCGTCGCATCCGAGATCCATCACCGCGAAGCCGATCAGGCCCCCGCACACGCCGGCCACGATGATGGCCGCGAACGCCAGCACCCGGGCCAGGAGCGAGGGCGATGAGTCGGGCGGCAAGGTGCCGCGCTGGTCCCGCACCACCCGAATCCTAACCGAGCCCCGTCACCGCCCGGAGGGCTGCTCCGCAGCCGAGGAAAGCTCATCGAATTCATGTCACTGGGCGCTGGCACACTGGTGCGATGCGTGGCGGGGTGCGAGGCGGCTCGTGACCGCAGAGCTCAAGGGGCGTCCGCCCGACGGGACCGTCGGGTTCCTCCATGTCGACATGGACGCCTTCTACGCCGCGGTCGAGGTGAGACGCCGTCCCGAACTGCGGGGAAAACCGGTGGTCGTGGGGGGCACCGGCAGCCGGGGGGTGGTGGCCGCGGCCAGCTACGAGGCCCGGGTCTTCGGCATCGGATCGGCTATGCCGTCGGTCCGGGCCCGCCGGCTGTGCCCCCATGCCGTCTTCCTGCCCGGCGACCATTCCCACTACGGCGAGGTGTCCGAACGGGTGATGGCCATCCTCGCCGACGTGACCCCTCTGGTGGAGCCTCTGTCACTGGACGAGGCCTTCCTGGACGTGCGGGGCGCGGCCAGGCTTCTGGGCCCTGCCTCCGAGCTGGCTGCCCGGATCCGCGGCCGGATCCTGGACCAGGAGCAGCTCACCTGCTCAGTGGGAGTGGCCTCCACCAAGTTCATGGCCAAGCTGGCCACCGAGCGGGCCAAGCCCCGTGTCGGACCATCCGGAGTTGTGTGGGGTTCGGGAGTTCACGTCGTCGAGGCCGGCACCGAACTCGACTTCCTGCATCCGCTGCCGGTCACCGCGTTGTTCGGTGTGGGGCCGGCCACGTCACGGCGTTTGACGCGGCTCGGTGTCGAGACGGTGGGCGACTTGGCCTCCATGCCGGAAGCGTCGCTCGTGGCCGCACTGGGCACGGCCGCCGGCAGCCAGCTCCATCGCTTGGCCAACGGGATCGACGACCGACCCGTGGTGGTGAACCGCACGCCCCGCTCGATCAGCCACGAGGAGACCTTCCCCCGGGATCTTCACACTGGATCTGAGCTTCAAGCGGAGGCGACCCGCCTGGGCGACGCGGTGGCCCGGCGGCTGCGAGCGTCCAGCCTCGTGGCCCGCACCATCGTGCTGAAGGTGCGCTTCGGAGACTTCAAGACCATCACCCGCTCGGTGACGCTGCCCGACCCCACCGACAGCGCCCGCGAGGTTGTGGCCGCGGCCCGCGATCTGCTCGCCGCCATCGACGTCACGCCGGGCGTGCGCCTGCTGGGAGTGGGAGCCTCGGGACTGGTCGAGGCCTCCGCCCAGCAACTGTCCTTCACCGACGGCACCGAGACCCACGACGCGGCCGAGCAGGTGACCGACCAGATACGGGACCGCTTCGGTGCGTCCTCGATCGGCCCCGCGGCCGCCGTCCGCGGCGACAGGGGCCTGCGGTCGCCCCTGGATCCCGATCAGCGCTGGGGACCCGACGCCGAAGACCCGCAATCCGGCTGAAGCCTGGAAGAAATGGCTTGACGCAGCGCAGTCGAATCCGGCTATCGTCAAGGCAGATATGCATGGCTGGTGCACATGCCAACGGTGCCGGAGGTGATGGCGTGCCGTTGTCAGAGGACGAACAGCGCATCCTCAGCGAGATCGAGTCGCAGCTCTACGAGAGCGACCCCGAACTGGCTCGCGAGGTAGCCGAGACCACCGTTTACACCCACGCGTTCCGCAACATCAAGTGGGCCGCGCTCGGCCTCCTGGCCGGGGTGGTGCTCATGGTGTGGCTGCTGTCCACATCGTTCCTGCTGTCGTTCGGCGGTTTCCTGGTGATGCTCCTGTCGCTGCTGTTCCTGGAGCGCAATGCCCGCCGGGCCGGCAAGGCCGGGCTCGGCCAGATGACCCAGTCCATGCGAGGCGGAAGGCTGCGCCACGTCGTCGGCGGCGCCGGCTCCCGCATGAGGGACCGTTACGACCGCGACAACCGCAACGGCGACTGACCCCGCTTCGCCTCTCAGCGCCGCCGGCGCCGGCTGAAGAGGGTCGACGGGTCGAAGGTCGCCACCAACCGGCTCGACACGCTCACCCGGCGACGGCACGCGGCGACCACCCGCGACGCCAGGACTCCGGCGCGAACCGCCATCGCCGCGGAGGTGTTGAGGGCGTAGCGCCCATGGGTGGCCAGGGTCGCAAGTTCGGAGACGGGGCCGACATCCCCACGGGCCGCCGCCACCCTCCGAGCCAGCTCGAGGGGCGTCTCGAACGTCCTGGGGGCGAGACCCGCCAGTGCCAGGGCCCCAACCGCGTCGCCCCACCACTCCTCGATCAGACCGGCCGGGTCGTCGGCCATTCGAGCCCGGACCCGGCGGCGATCCAGGCGGCGCAGCACAGGCACGGACCCCAGCATCAGCGCCGCCGCGGCCAGCACCAGAACGCCCACCGCCACCAGGCGCGGGACCCCTTGCCCGAAGGGACCGGCGGCGTCGCCGGCCCCAGCCGACCGTTCGGCCGCGTCCGATTCTGAGGCCACCTCCTGATCGAGCGGGCTCCTCAATCCCGCAAAGCCGGATCCAGCCCCGTCGGCGGATGCTCCGGACGGCGCGGCGTCCGGCTGGGGGGCTCTCAACTCCCCAGACGGCTGGAGGCCGGCCTGATTGGCTACATGGCCAGTGATCGCGAAGTCTCCAGGGGCTCCCCGGCCCGGGGTCGGTTCGAAACGGACCCAGCCGGTGCCCGCGAAGTAGACCTCGGGCCAGGCGTGGGCATGCTCGCCCCGCACGACGTAGGCCCCCCGCTCGCCCCGCGCCGGGTCCCACTCCCCCCAAGTGAAGCCGACCGCCACCCGGGTCGGCAGGCCGACGCTGCGGGCCATCGCCGCGTAGGCCGTCGCGAACTGCTGGCAGTAGCCGGCGCGGACGTCGAATAGGAACTCCTCGAGGCTGCCGGTGCCTTGGTCGGAGTGCACCTCCAGGTCGTACCGGAACCCGCCGTCAAGCCGGAAGTAGTCCTGCAGCAGCAGCGCTCGGTGGTAGTCCGAACGGCTGCCCGCGGTGACCCGCTGCGCCTCATCGAGCACAACCCGGCGTGCATCGTCGGGAAGCTGCGTGTTGAAGGCCAGGAAGTCGGCGTCGAGGGCCGACGTGTCGACGTTGCGGAGCCGGTCAGGATCGGCGATGGCGGGAACCACCGACTCCGCTGAGTAGGTGAAGCGGCTGGGGCCGCTCAGGGCGGCGGACCGTGCCTTGATCAACGAACCCGACGCGGTCTCGTACTCCAGGGCCACCCCGCCGTCGTCGATGACCCTCCGAGGCTCGAAGGCCACCGGCAGGTAGGAGTTGCCCAGTCCCGACAGCGACACCGTCTGGACGATGGCCGCTCCGGCCGTCGCCGGATCGATCGTGCCCACCAGAGGTCCGGTCGCGTCCGCGTAGTCCGAACGGGCGCCCCACCCGTTCCCGTCGAACTCGTCGAGCGATGTCAGCCTCCAGTACTGGCGCTCATCCTGGAGCACCTCCACCGTGAACAGCTCACGATCGGACAGTTCGACCAGACGGCTGCGAACTTGGACCAGCGGGCTGACGAGAACCCTCGGACCGTCCGGCTGCCCGTCGGAACCGGACATCGATCCGGCAGCCGTCGATCGCAACTCGAAATCGGCCCACGGCTCGGGCTGTGGGCCGGGACGGTCGACCCACGGCGCGGCGTCGGTCACCTCGAACTCGGCGAGATCGACCCACGGCTCCGCGCTCGCTCCGGGAAGCCGCGGGCCGGCGACGGCTCCGGACACCACGGCCAGCATCAGCGCCGCGCTCCCGGCCCTGGCCATCGACAACGTGCCCCGTCCCGGCCTGGGCTCGATCCACGTGTCGATCCGACGGTTGCGCAGCCAGAGGGCGAGCATGGTGGCTCCGACGGCCCCGCTGAAGAGCACTCCGTGCCTCACCGCCCCGTCGCCTGTTCCGGCCGCCACGGTGAACCCGTACACCGCCGAGGCCGGAACGACAGCGGTGACCGCGGCCCGCATGCGGAAGGCGGCCGTGTCGGCCAGGAAGGCGCTGGCCGACAGCGCCGCGGCCGCGCTCAGAACCAGGCCCGGGGCCGGCACGACCGGCGCCGACGAGGCATTGACGACGCTCCAAGCATCCACCAGGTGATCGCGCGCCAGCAGGACCGTGTCGACGGTGGGCAGCACGAGCCAGGCCGTGTCGGGATAGAGCAGCACGGTGGCCGTCACCGCCAGACTGGCGCCGCAGACCAACCCGGCCGCCAGCACAGGCAACCGGGCGCGCCGGGCCGCGGCCGCGATCACGTGAGCCACGACCGCAAGCGCCAAGACGTCGGAAAGGAAGGACCCGTCGGTGAACAGCCGCGACATGCCGGTCCCGACGACGACGGTCACCGAGACGAGAGCAGCCTCCGACAACCAGTCGTAGGAGCGTGAGCGGGCCCTACCCGAGGTCGGCCTCGCGGAGTTCATGGGTGGGCTGGGACCATGCGACCGGCCACTGCGGCCAGCCGCCACAAGCCTGGAAGCTGGCCGGGGCCGGTCAGGTGTATCCAGCGGCCCTCGAGGTCCGCGGCCGGCGAGGTCGGCCCGCGATGACCGACGCCGTGAGTGACGACCAGCGAGGCGCCGAGGCGCCGGGCCAGCCCATGGCGGGCACCTGCGTCGTCGATGGCGTCAACGGACGCGGTGACCGCCACCACAACGGATGCTCCGTCCGTGGTGCTGGTCTCGATGGTGGGCCGCCCGCCTTCCAGCGTGGCCAGGAACTCCAGTGCCGCACCGATGTCGTGCCGGTGGGCGAGCAGGGGAGTGCCGCGGCCGTCGGTGGTGAGGATCCGAGCCTCGTCACCGGAGCGAAGCACCGCGCTGACGATGGACGCGGCCACCGAGGTGGTCTGATCCTGAACCGCGGCGGCGTCGCCGGGTGGACGGGTGTCGATCACGACCGTCATGCTTCCCGGGCGGGAAGGCTGGAACCGGCGCACGACCAACTCGTCGAGCCGGGCTGTCGAGCGCCAATGGATATGGCGGAGGTCGTCGCCCTCGGTGTAGGGCCGCAGGACATCAAACTCCTCGCTGGTGAGCCCGAGCGACCTACCGCGGAACTCGACGGGCAGGGACAGGTCACCACCGACCGGCAGGCGCAGCGACGCCAGCTGCTCGATCGGTGGATGCACGATGACGCGTGTGCGGCTCTTGATGAGGCGGCGCCGACGGGCCAGCCCCAACGCGTCGCCGTCCTCGACGAGTGTGGGGCCGATCTCCAGGACACCCCGGCGTGCAGGCTGCAGGCGATAGCTCCCTGCCACCGCAGATCCGCCCGGCACCGGCGCTACTCGGAAGCGAAGGTCGTCCGCGCCGCTGACCTGCTCGGAGATGCGCACGGTCGGGGACGGCAGGCGGGCCCGGTTCTCCACCTCCAGTCGCACGTCCAGCGGCTCGGAGACAGCCACCATCGCCGACGAGACCCGCCGCCTCACGGACAGCCGGGACGGATGGACCAGGCGCACCGCCAGGGCCATTACCACCACGGCAGCTGCGGTGGCCCCGATGACGTAGAGCTCCAGGAGCCCGAAGACCCGCCCGCCTGCAACCGCAGCGACCCCCGTCCCCAGCAGCTTCCAGCCGACCGGGGTCGGCATGTCAGTGTCCTTTTTGGGGTACGGGCACGGAGTCGATGATCTCGGTGACGATGTCGCTGGACCGCACACCCCGCACCCGGCTGTCGGGCTTGGGCAGGAGCCGGTGCGGCAGCATGGACGGAGCCAGCGCCTTGATGTCGTCGGGCGTGACAAAGTCGCGGTTCAGCGAGGCCGCCCTGGCCCGCGCCACCCTCAGCACGGCCAGCACACCCCTGGGGGACAGGCCCAGCGACAAGCCGGGATGGCGGCGAGTGGCGCTGGCCACCTCGAGCAGGTACGCACGCAGCACGCCCGAGACATGAACCTCCTCCAGCCGGTCGGACATCCACCGCACGACGGCCGCGTCGGCGACCGGACCGATGAGATCGACAGGCTCCTCGGCGCCTCTGTCCATCAGGATCGAATCTTCGGACTCGCGATCCGGATAGCCCACTTCGAGGCGCATGAGGAAGCGGTCCAGCTGACTCTCTGGAAGCGGGTAGGTGCCCTCATACTCCAGCGGGTTCTGCGTGGCTATGACCGTGAACGGCGACTCGAGGCGCCTGGTCACGCCGTCGATGGTCACCTGCTGTTCGCCCATGGCCTCCAGCAGTGCCGACTGGGCCTTGGGGGAAGCACGGTTGATCTCGTCGGCCAGGACGATGTTCGAGAACACCGGCCCGGGACGGAACTCGAATGTTCCGGCGGCCCGGTTGAACACCGACGTTCCGGTGATGTCGACCGGAAGCAGGTCGGGAGTGAACTGGATCCGGCCGAAGCTGACATCGACGCTGCGGGCCAGCGCCTTGCCCAGCGTGGTCTTGCCCACGCCGGGCACATCCTCGATCAGCACGTGTCCCCCGCACACCAGGGCGAGCACCAGCAACTCGATGACCTCGCCCTTGCCTTTGACGGCGAACTCGATGTTCTGGTGGATGAGCTTGAACTGCTCGTCGAAGTGTCCCATCGCCGCGTCAGCGTATATCGGCGCGGCTCCTAGGCTTTCGGCGTGGGTGTTGTGTTCGCGGCCAGGGTGGTCCTCCGGTCGGCCAGGGCTGTAGTGGTCCGGCCCCGGCTATGGCCGACCGCCTTCGCTCAACTGGCCCGCTTCGCCCCCGACCGCTGGTGGCGCCGACCGCCGTTCATCCCGCTGCCCACGCCCGAACTCACCGGCTTCAGGTCCGAGACCATGTACGGCGATCCCCACATCACACCCTCGCCGGCTGACATCGTGGTGTGGCTGGAATGGTGCCGGACCCAGAACCGCTCGGCCTCTGGGCGTTCCCGATCCGGCTAGCCTGCCCCCGATGTCCGGGGTGCTGGTTCTCAACGCCACCTTCGAGCCGCTGGCCGTGGTGAGCGCGCGACGGGCCGTGTGCCTGGTCCTGGCCGAGAAAGTGGAGATGCTGCATGCTGCGGGCCGGGCCTTCCGCTCGGAGCGACGCTCGGTGGAAGTTCCGTCGGTGGTTCGGCTGAGCCATTACGTGAGCGTGCCCCGTCCCCGGCACCGCTCCCCGAACCGGCGGGCGGTGTTCGCACGGGACCGGGACTCCTGCCAGTACTGCGGCGACCGGGCCGAGACGATGGATCACGTGGTGCCCCGCAGCCGCGGCGGGAAGCACACCTGGGAGAACGTGGTGGCTGCCTGCCGGCGCTGCAACGCCAAGAAACGGGACCGCCTGCCCAGCGAGAGCGGCATGCGACTCCGGCGGCGTCCCGAGCCGCCGTCGCCTTCGACCTGGGTCGAGATCGCGGCCGGAGGCGTGCCCGATGTCTGGACGGCCTACCTGCAGCCACGAAGCGACCTCCGCACCGCGTGAGCGGGCCGGAAGGGCCGGACGGGGCAGACTCGAGCGCGCCGCGCGGCCGCCGCTGGACGGTGGAGCGCCTCCACGGCCAGGTGTCGGAATTGCTCGAGTCGGCCGAGCCCCCGGCAGTTGCCACGAGGGTGGCCAGGATCCACACCGTCACCGGCGCGGGGCTCGTGCTGGGTAGCACGCAGAGTCTCGAGACTGCGGATCAGACCCGGGCGGCGGCCGCGAGCACGGAGATCCTGCGGCGTCGCAGCGGTGGGGGAGCGGTGCTGCTGCTTCCCGGAGGCCAGGTGTGGGCGGACTTCTTCGTCCCGGCCTCCGACCCGCTGTGGAGTGACGATGTGGCCCTCGCCGCTCAATGGGTGGGCGAGCTCTGGTCCGCGGTGGTCGAGCCCTTCGTCGCCGATCCGATCTCGGTCCATTCAGGCCGGCTCGTAGCCGATGGGTGGGGGAGGCTGGTGTGCTTCGCCGGGTCCGGTCCCGGGGAGGTCTTCGCTGGCGGGCGCAAGGTCGTCGGCGTCAGCCAGCGCCGTACCCGCTCACGGGTCCGCATCCAGACCACCGCCCGGCTCCGGCGCGAAGCAGCCGATCACGTCCTCGACGAGCTGGAACTCCTGGACATCGCACCGGCGGACCGGGCCGCAGGCCGGGCAGTGATGGCCACCCGTTGCGGCTCCATCCCGGCCATGGAGGCCGACTTGACAGAGGCCCTGCTTGGAGCCCTGCAGGCGCAGGCGAGAGACAACCGGTAGCAGCCTCGCAAGTGCGCAGGTTCTCAGGCGCGACTTCTGTCGCGCTTGACTTGCGTGGGGGTGCGAAAGGGAGTACAGTGGTTGGCTGTGGAGTATTTGGGAGCGACCGGACTCGGGCCGAGGGCGTGAGCGTCAACCATGACCGGCCATCGCACCCTATTCGTCGGCGTCCACGAGCACACCCTGGATGGCAAGGGCCGGCTGATCCTGCCGTCGGGGTTCCGGAGCCACCTGGCCGGCGGCGCCTACATCACCGCGCTCGACTCCTGTGTGGGCATCCTGCCGGTCGACGAGTTCGCCGAGACCGCCGAGCAGCTCCGGACGCAGGTGGGCGGCGAGCAGGTGGACATCAACGCGCTGCGGAGCTTCGCGGCCCAGGCCGACTTCGTGGTTCCGGACGCCCAGGGACGCATGAGGATCCTGCCCCACCTGCGGGACGCCGCCGGACTCGAGCGCAAGGTGATCGTCACCGGCATGATCCGCCGCATCGAGGTCTGGAACCCCGACCGCTGGGCCGAGGTCCAGTCCGTGGGCCCCGAGCGCCTCGCCGACGCCATCACGCACGGAAGGGGAATCGCCAGTGCCTGAACGCCGGCTCCCGCTCCAGCAGGCCCACCTCAGCCCCCGACACCGACCCAACCTCCCGCACCCAACCCAAGACCAAACCAACCACCCGGACCGCAGCAGTCACCGAAGGGCTGCCCGGTCATGTGCAGTTCCCCGATTGGCAGATGGAAGACCCGTACTCCGCCCGCTTGCCATTAGCTCGATCGGGGGAGAAATCCCGACGTGCGCCGTCGGTCGGGGAACTGCAGATGACCGGGCACCGGCCGATCCAGCCGTCCCGCCCGACATGACGGCCGGCACCGGAGAGAGCGCCGGTGCCTACCACCAACCGGTCATGCGCCGCGAGGTGGTGGAGGTACTGGCCGAGGTGCCCGAAGGCCTCGTCGTCGACGCCACCGTGGGAGGAGGCGGCCATGCCGACGCTCTTCTCGCCCAGGCCCCGCACCTGCGGCTACTCGGGCTCGACCGCGACCCCGACGCGCTGAGAGCCTCCGCCGACCGGCTCGCCGGCCACGGCGACAGGGTCGTCCTGCGTCACGCCCGCTTCGATGCTCTCGGCGATGTGCTGGACGAGATCGGCGTCGGTGAGATCTCAGCCTGCCTGTTCGACCTCGGGGTCAGCTCGGCCCAACTGGACCGGCCCGAACGCGGCTTCAGCTACCGTCTCGACGGCCCCCTCGACATGCGGATGGACCCCTCCACCGGCATGACCGCGGCAGACATCGTCAATCACGCCGACGAGCGGATGCTCGCCTCGATCCTTCGCCGCAACGCCGATGAGCGTCAGTGCCGTCGCATCGCGGCCGCCATCGTCGCCGGCAGACCCTTCGCCACCACCACCCAGCTGGCCCGGGTCGTGGCCGAGGCCGTGCCCGCCGCCGGTCGCCGTCGCGTCCATCCCGCCCGGCGCACCTTCCAGGCCCTGCGCATCGAGGTGAACCGCGAGTTGGAGATCCTCGAGACCGCCCTGACCGGCGCCATCGAGCGGCTTGCCGGCTCCGGGCGCTGCGCGGTGCTCTCCTACCACTCCGGAGAGGACCGGATCGTGAAGTCCGTCTTCCGGCGATCCGCGGGCGAGGTCCCGCCGCCGCGGCCCGGCCTGCCGCCACCGCCCGGTTCGGCAGCCATCGTGCGGCTGCTGGGACGCCGGGCCCGCACCCCTGCCGAATCGGAGAAGGCCAGCAACCGCAGGGCGAGCGCGGCACGACTGCGAGCGGTGGAACGTTTGTCAAGGGATGACTGATGGCACCGCAGTCTCAGCGGAGCGCCTCTGTGCGAACCGCCGGTACGCCCGCTCGGAAGACCGAGCAGCCGTCACCAGATCTCAAGGTCGCCCGCTCACCGGACCGGGCCCGACGCTCCATCGGCGGCATCAGCATGGTGCTGGCCGTGGGCCTGTTCGGGGTTTGCCTGGCTCTCGCCGCGCTGCACGCGGTCCTCGTCGAGAACCAAGCCACCCTTGACGATCTGCTCGAGCGCAACCAGCAGCGCTACGAGCGGATCGACAAGCTGCAGGCGGATATCGCCTACCTCGACTCCCCGGAGGGCCTCGCCGATCAGGCCCACTCCGCCGGACTGGTGCCCTCGGCCGAGTTGGCCGTCCTCACACCGATCGGTCCGGACCAGCTTCCGCCGCCCGATGAGGATCCCTTCGACCTCGAGTCTTCGGGCTGGCCGCCGACCCCGCCCGCTGCTCAGCCTCCAGAGGCCCCGGAACTCGGGAAAACGGCCGGATGACGCCCCCCGGGCGGCGTTTCGATGCCTCGGCGCGGCATCCCAGTCGCTCAGGCTCGACCGGCTCCGCTCGGCCCACGGCACCCCTGCCGCTCGTCACCCGTCCCAGGGTGGTAACCGTCTTGGTGGTGCTGGCGCTCGCCGTGGGGGGGCTCGTCTACCGCATTGTCGACGTGCAGGCCACGCCCGATCCGCGAGTCCTGGAGGAGGTGTCGAACCCCCTCGGCGAGATCGTCGTGCCCGCGCCCCGCGGGACGGTGTTCGATCGCAACGGCCGGGCCATCGCCCTATCGCTGCCGGCGGCCACCGTGGTTTCCGACCCCCGCATCATCTCCGAT
The DNA here is from genome assembly GCA_965117015.1 of Acidimicrobiales bacterium. Classification (GTDB taxonomy): domain Bacteria; phylum Actinomycetota; class Acidimicrobiia; order Acidimicrobiales; family Aldehydirespiratoraceae; genus Aldehydirespirator. The sequence goes on along the minus strand of OZ220747.1, from coordinate 2,874,422 downwards.
CCCCAGCAGGCCGCCGCCGAGCTCTCCGAGGTGATGGGCATCGAGCCGGAAGCGCTGCTCGACAAGCTGCAGGGCGACGGCGCCTTCCGCTATGTGGCGCGCCAGGTCGATGCTGAGGTCGGCGAACAGGTCAGCGATCTCGGGATCGAGGGGATCAGGGTCATCTCCGAACCGCGGCGCGAGCATCCCAACGGCGGCTGCTCCGCGCTGGCCGCGGTCGGCCGGGTCAACATCGACCACGCGGGCATGAGCGGCATCGAGGAGACCTACGACGAGCACTTGTCGGGCACCCCGGGCCAGGTGATGAAGGAGGTCGGAGTAGACGGCACCACCATCCCGGGGGGTCTCTACGAGGTGACCGCGCCGGCCGAGGGGCGGGACATCACCGTCACCCTCGACCGCAACGTCCAGTACCAGGCCGAGTCGACGCTGCTCGAGGCCGTCGCCGACGCCGGGGCCTCATCAGGAGTGGCCCTGGTCGCGCTGCCGGCCACGGGCGAGATCGTTGCCATGGCCAATGTGGCCAGGGGCTCCAACGGCATCGTCGACTGCACCCGGCACAACCTGGCCGCCACGTGGAGCTACGAGCCCGGCTCGGTCTTCAAGCCGGTGACGGCGGCCGCGGCGCTGTCGAGCGGGGCAGTGGCCGAGCAGGTGACCATCGAGGTGCCGTCGTACCTGACCATCTGGGAGCACCGCTTCGAGGACACCCCCACCCATCCCGACGTGGAGTGGACACCGACGCAGATAGTCGCCCGGTCGTCCAACATCGGCACCATCAAGATGGCGCTGCAGACCGGCGAGGAGCGGATGTACCAGACCATGCGCTCCTTCGGCTTCGGGGCCCGCACGGCCCTCGACTTCAAGGGAGAGTCCAAGGGGATCCTGCCTCGGTTGAGCGAGTGGAGCGGCCTCAGCCTTCCCAACATGGCCATCGGCCAGGGACTGGCCGCGACCCCGCTGCAGATACTCCAGGCCTACAACACCATCGCCAACGGCGGTGTGCGCGTGCCGCTGAAGCTGATCGTCGACGACGCCGGCGCCAACGCCGGGCCCGTGGAGGGGCCGGCACCGGTGCGGGTCCTCAGTCGCGAGGTGGCAGCAACCCTGATGAGGATGCTGACGTCGGTCGTTGAAGTGGGCACCGGTCGAGAGGCCGACGTGGAGGGCTTCTCCATGGCCGGCAAGACCGGCACGGCCTGGCAGCCCTGCGACATCGGGTACGAGTGCGTCAACGAGAGGAACGAGCTGATCGGCCGCCATCACACCGCCACCTTCGCGGGGATCGTGAGCAACGACGACGGTCCGGCGCTGGTGGTGCTGGTGATCATCGACCAGCCCAAGGGCGAGCGCATCTCGGGAGGCAAACTGGCCGCGCCGACCGTGAAAAGGATCGCCGAATACGCCCTGCGCCAGCTGCGGGTCCCCGCCGAGTTGAGCACCGTCGATGGCGAGCGCCGCCGGGCGGACCCGGCCGTAGTGCCCCCGCCACCGACGCTGCTCGCCGACCAGTCGCCCGATACCGGCGAGTCGCAGACATGACCAGCGGGGCGTGCACATGACCGGCGGGGCGACGCCGTGACCAGCCTCGGCGAGCTGGCCCGATCGCTGCCGGCCGACCTGCTCCCGCCAGGCGACACCGGGGGCTCACAGGACATCGCCGGCGCGGCGTCGGTCCGGGTCGACGACGTGGAGCACGACAGCCGGCGTGTCACCGGCGGCGCCCTGTTCGCGTGCATCCCTGGCGCGGCCTGCGACGGACACCACTTCGCGGCCGATGCGGTCGCCGCCGGGGCAACGGCGCTGCTGGTAGAGCGCCCGATGCCGGCGAAGGTGCCGTGCCTGCTCGTGGAGTCGGTCCGCCGGGCGTTAGGACCGGCTGCGGCCGCGGTGCATCGACATCCCTCCCAGCGCATCGACCTGGCCGGCGTCACCGGCACCAACGGCAAGACCACCACGGTCCGGCTGGCCGCAGGCCTGCTGAGAGCCGCCGGGCGAGACGCGGTCGAGATCGGCACCCTGACCGGCACCCTGACCACTCCCGAGGCCACCGATCTGCAGCGCATCCTGTCCGAGTCGGTGGACCGCGGGGCGAGCGCCGCGGTCGTCGAAGTCTCCTCCCACGGCCTGGCCCAGCACCGAGTGGACGGATGCCGCTTCGGAGTGGCCGCGTTCACCAACCTCGGCCACGACCACCTCGACTATCACGGCTCGATGGAGGACTACTTCGGCGTCAAGGCCCGGCTGTTCACCCGCGAGCTGGCCGAGAGCGCCATCGTGGACGTCACAAGCGGTTGGGGACGCCGTCTGGTCGAGGTGGTCCCATCGGAGATGCCGCTGGTGAAGGTGGACCAGCGCGACATCGATGTCCTGGAGGCCGACGCTCGTTCCAGCGTGTTCCGCTGGCGCGATCAGGTTGTGACCCTGCCCCTGGCGGGGGCCTTCAACCGGGCCAATGCCGTGCTCGCGGCCGAGATCGCGTTGTCGCTAGGCCTCAGCCCGGAAGAGGTCGCGGCGGGTCTGGCCGAAGCGGCACCGGTCGCGGGGCGATTCGAGGGTGTAGATGCCGGACAGGACTTCGCGGTGATAGTGGACTACGCCCATACCCCTGACGGTCTCGCCGCGTTGCTGCAGACCGCCCGGAGCCTCACCGTCGGGTGCCTCACCGTGGTGTTCGGCGCAGGTGGCGACAGGGACCGGGCCAAGCGGCCGGAAATGGGCGCAACCGCTGAGAGACTGGCTGACAGGGTGATCATCACGAGCGACAACCCGCGCTCGGAAGACCCGCAACAGATCATCGACGACATCATCGAAGGCATGAGCCGCGCCCCCGACCTGAGTGACCCGGACCGCCGCAACGCCCTGCGCCACGCCGTCGCCACGGCCCGACAGGGCGATGTGGTGGTCATCGCCGGCAAGGGCCACGAGCGCAGCCAGATCATCGGGAACCGCAGACTCGCCTTCGATGACCGGGACGTGGTAAGCGAGGAACTCGAGCGCCTGGGGGCCCACCGTCCAGTGGAGGCCGAGCAATGATCCGGCTGCTGATCGCGGGCTGCATCGCAATGTTCGTCTCCCTGCTCGGCTGCTGGATCCTGATTCGCGTGCTGGTCCGTTACGGAATCGGCCAGCCCATCCGCGACGACGGCCCCTCCGAGCACCGGCTCAAGTCGGGCACGCCGACGATGGGCGGCATCGCCGTCGTGTTCGCGGCCACCACCGGCTACGTGGTCAGCGACGTGTTCGGCGGCATCTACACCCGGACCGGCATCATCGTGATGGTCACCATCATCGCGGGCAGCATCGTCGGCCTGCTCGACGACTGGATCAAGGTCGTAGCGGCCCGCAACCTCGGACTCAACAAGAAGACAAAGATCATCGGGCTGCTCATCGTCGCGATCGGCTTCGCATGGGCCATGACCGAGTTCACGTCGGCCCACACCACCCTCTCCTTCACCCGCTTCGACAGCCCCGGCCTCGAGCTGGGGAGGCTGGGTTGGTCGATATGGGCCGTCCTCCTCATCATCGCGACCACCAACGCAGTGAACCTGACCGACGGACTCGACGGTCTGGCCGCGGGAGCCAGCGGGGTCGGTTACGGCGCGTTCATGTTCATCGGCTTCTGGCAGTTCGACCACTACGACTCCTACAAGGTGGCCCACGCCCTGGACCTGGCGGTGGTGAGCGCGGCCATGGTGGGCGCCATCATCGGGTTCCTGTGGTGGAACGCCGCGCCGGCACGGATCTTCATGGGCGACACCGGCTCGCTGGCGCTGGGCAGCGGCCTGGCCGCCCTGGCCCTGGCCACCAACACCCAACTGCTGCTGCCCATAATCGGTGGGTTGTTCGTCATCGAGACCCTGTCGGTGATACTGCAGATCATCTCGTTCAGGGGATTCGGCCGGCGCCTCTTCCGCATGGCGCCGCTGCACCATCACTTCGAGCTGAGAGGCTGGCCTGAGCCCACCGTCATCGTGCGCCTGTGGATCCTGTCGGGCCTGTGCACCGGCCTCGGACTCGGGCTGTTCTACGGCGATGCGGTCAACACCGGCATAGTCGACTCCATCTCGAGGCTCACACCATGAGGCCGCCTGTGGGCCGAGCGGGCAGGCCCGCGGCCAGCGACCCGTTCGAGGTGCCGCCATCGCTGCTCCTGGCCGGGTTCGGCGCGGCCAACCAGGCGGTGGCCCGGGCCCTGATGGCGCGAGGCCACGACCTCGTCGTCTTCGATGACGGTGGAGGTCAAGAGGTGATGGCGGCCGCTGCGTCCTGCGGGCTGGACCTGGAGGTCGCCCCCGACCGTCAGCGCCTGGTCGAGCTGGTTCGATCGGTGGGCGCGGTGATCCCCACGCCGGGCATGCCCGAGCACCACCCGGTGCTGGCGGTCGCTAGGAGCCGCGGCGTGCCTACCGCCAGCGAGTTGGACCTGGCCGGCGCGTGGGACTCCCGGCCCATCGCGGCCGTCACCGGAACCAGCGGCAAGACCACGGTCACCGAGATGATCGTGGCCGCGCTGGAGTATTCGGGTGTGGACGCGGTGGCGGCCGGCAACAACGATCTGCCGCTGGTGAGCGCCGTCGAGCGATCCGATGTCGAGGTGTTCGTGGTCGAGGCCTCATCGTTCCGTCTCAGCCACAGCCGCTGCTTCGGGGCGGACGCCGCCTGCTGGCTCAACTTCGCGCCCGACCATCTCGACGTGCACGCCGATGTCACGTCGTACGAGGCGGCCAAGGCCCGGCTGTGGCAGTGCCTGCCTCCTACCGGGACCGCGGTGGCCAACCGGCGGGACCCCACCGTCATGAGCCACCTGCGGGACGACCGGGCCGCAGCAACGTTCTCGGATGAGGGCAGGGCGGACTGGTGGCGCGACACCGGCGTGCTGACGGGACCGGACGGCCCGATCGTGGGCGTCGGCGAGCTGCGCCGGTCCATGCCCCATGACATCGCCAATTCGCTCGCCGCGGCGGCCACCGCCACCCTGGTGGGCGCCACCGCCGAAGGAGTGGCCGAGGCGCTGCGCGCCTACGAGCCCGGAGCCCACCGCGTTCAGCGGGTCGCCACCATCGATGGCGTGACCTTCTACAACGACTCCAAGGCCACGACTCCCCACGCCACCGTTGCGGCTCTGCGCTCCTTCGAGGCGGCGGTGCTCATCGCCGGCGGCCGCAACAAGGGCCTAGACCTTCAGAAACTGCGCGACGCGGCCGACCGGGTGATCTGCGTAGTGGCCTTCGGCGAGGCTGCCGGCGAGGTGGCCGAGGTCTTTGCGGCCGACAGACCCGTATTGACGGCCAAAGACATGACCGAAGCCGTGGAACTCGCCGCGACCGCGGCCGAACCGGGCGCAGCCGTGCTCCTGTCGCCTGCCTGCGCCTCCTTCGACGGCTACTCCGGCTACGCAGCGCGGGGCGAGGACTTTGCCCGCATCGTGAACGCCAGGGCCCTGCTAACCAGCGAGGCGGCGTCGAAGTGATCGTGACCGAGCGCACCCGCGCCCGCCAGCAGGCGCTCGTCGAGGCCCGGGCCCGTCACGCCAGCGCCAGAATCCCGCCCGACGGTCGCGGCCCCAAGCCACCGATCGGCCGCCGCACCGGACTGTTCCTCGTGCTGTTCCTGGCGTCGCTGTCCCTAGTGCTGCTGGGCCTGGTGATGGCGCTGTCGGCCACTGCCGCTCCGAGCCTGTCGGGTACCGATTCCGCTTGGTCCCTGTTCAAGAGCCAGGCCATGTGGCTGGGCGTGGGCGTGCTGGCCCTGCTGGTGCTGCTTCGCATCGACTACCACCATTGGAAGCGGCTCGCGCCCATTGGCCTAGGCGTGTCGGTCCTGCTGCTGGCGCTCACCGCCGTTCCCAGCGTGGGCCTGAGCGCCAACGGCGCCCGGCGCTGGCTCGGAGTGGGCCCCGTGGTGTTCCAGCCTTCGGAGCTGGCCAAGATCGCCTTCGTAGTGTTCGTGGCCGACCTGCTGTCCCGGCCCGACCGTCACATGGAGGACACGCGGGCGACGCTTCAGCCCGTCCTGATGCTGACCGGCGGGATCGCCGGGCTGCTGATGCTGCAGCCCCACCTGGGCACAACTCTCCTGATCGTCGGGGTGGCGCTGACGATGCTGTACTTCGCCGGGGCCCGGTTCAGCCATCTGCTGGCTGCCACCGTGGTGGGGGCGGGTCTGACCGCGATGCTCATCGCCTACTCGCCCTGGCGCAGAGACCGCATGCTCGGCTTCCTGGACCCCTGGGCCGACCCGTACGGCAACGGCTACCAGACGCTGAAGTCGCTGCACGCCATGGCCTCCGGCGGCGTCGACGGGCTGGGGCTCGGCGCGGGCCGAGCCAAGTGGGGCTTCCTGCCCTACGCCCACACCGACTTCATATTCGCCGTCATCGGCGAGGAGCTCGGGATGATCGGCTCCCTGTTCGTCGTGATCCTGTTCGTGGCGATCGCCGCCGCCGGCCTCGGTGTGGCACTGCGGGCCCCGGACCGGTTCGGGATGCTCCTGGCGGTGGGGGTCACGGCATGGATCCTGCTGCAGGCCGCGCTCAACATGGGCGCCGTGCTCGCCATCTTTCCCGTCGTGGGAATCACCCTGCCCCTGCTCTCCTTCGGCGGAACGTCGCTGGTGGCGACGCTGGCCGCGATGGGGGTGCTGCTCAACGTGGCGAGACAGATCCGATGAGCGGAACTTGGGCTCTCGTTGCCGGCGGCGGCACGGCGGGCCACGTGCTGCCGGGCATCAGCATCAGCCGGGAGATCATCCGCCGGGGCGCCCCGCGCCAGGCCGTGCACTTCGTCGGCAACGCTCGCGGCGTCGAGACGCGGCTGGTCGTCGAGGCCGGATTCACCCTCACCGTTCTGCCCGGGCGAGGTCTGCAACGCAGGCTCACCCCCTCCAGCGTGGCCGCCAATGCGATGGCGGCGGCCGAGCTCGCCCGGGCCTTCCTCCAGGCGCTCGTCGTGTTGTGGCGCCGCAAGCCGGCCGTCGTGGTAGGGCTGGGCGGCTACGCCTCGGTCGCGGTCGGCGTGGCCGCCGCCCTGCTGCGTGTGCCCCTGGTGATCACGGAGCAGAACGCGGTGCCCGGCCTGGCCAACCGGCTGTTGAGCCGGCTGGCGGCCGGTGCGGCCACGGCCTTCGAGGACACCGACCTGCCCCGAGCCGCCTGGACGGGCAATCCGGTGCGGGCCGAGGTGCTGGAAGCCGATCGTTCGGCGGGACGGTCCGCGGCCCGGTCCGCTCTGGGTGTCGACGAGGAGTGCCGGCTGGTGGCGGTCTTCGGAGGCTCGCTCGGGGCCCGCACGATCAACGAGGCGATCACCGGGGCGCTGGACCTCTGGCGGGATAGACGTGATCTCCATATACGCCACATCGCGGGGCACCGCGACTACGAGGACCTGTCGGGCCGCGTGCCGGCGGAGCAGGCTCGGGCCCTCCGCTACGACCTGGTCGCCTACGAGGACGACATGGCAACGGTGTACGCCGCCGCCGACCTCGTGGTGAGCCGGGCCGGAGCCACCACCGTGGCCGAACTGGCCGCGGTGGGAATGCCGGCCGTGCTGGTGCCGCTGCCGGGCGCGCCCGACGACCATCAGACCGCCAATGCACGGAGGCTCGCGGCCGCGGGCGGTGCTGTGCTGGTCAGCGACGGTGAGCTCGACGCGACCCGGCTGGTGGCCGAAGTGGACGCCTTGCTCGGGGACCCGGACCGCCTCAACTCGATGGCCGGCGCAGCCCGATCGCTGGCCCGACCCGAGGCGGCCGGCGCCGTCGTGGACCTGATGGAGAGCTGCGCGCGGTATCCACACACCGACCGATCGGAGACCGCAGGATGAGCACCGTGGATCTCTCGGTTCCCACCTCCATCCACGTGATCGGCGCCGGGGGTGCCGGGATGGGCGCCATCGCGTCGGTGCTGCGGTCCATGGGACACCGGGTGACGGGATCGGACCTGCGCGACGGTCCGGTGGTGGCCCGGCTCCGCGCCGAGGGTGTGCCCGTCGCCATCGGCCACGATCCGGCCAACCTCGGAGACGCCGCCCTGGTAGCCATCTCGTCGGCCATCCGCGACAGCAATCCGGAGGTCCGCGCCGCGCTGGAGCGCGGGGTGCCGGTGGTGAGGCGCGGCGAGATCCTGCCCGCCATCGCCTCGAGCCGCCGGACCATCGCGGTGGCCGGCACGCACGGCAAGACCACCACCAGCTCGATGCTGGCCCTGGCGCTGGTGGAGGCTGGTCTCAACCCCTCGTTCATCATCGGCGGCGATGTCAACGAGATCGGCACCGGTGCGATGTGGGACACCGGCGAGTGGTTCGTGGTCGAGGCCGACGAGAACGACCACACCTTCCTGTCCCTCGACCCCGAAGTGGCCGTGGTGACCAGCGTCGAGTCCGACCACCTCGAGAACTACCAGGACTCTCCGGCCGCGCTGGCCGCGGCCTTCGAGCGGTTCCTGGCCTCGTCCCGCCACCGGATCGTGTGCGCCGACGACGCAGGCGCCGCCCGGCTGGGCGCCGCGGTCGGCGCGACCACGTACGGCACCCACCCCGGCGCCGACTTCCGCATGGTGGACGTCTCGCTGAAGATGCCCTCGTGTGAATTCGAGCTGTGGTCCGGCGAGACGAGGCTGGGGCTCGTGACGCTGCCGACCCCGGGCCTGCACAACGCCCTCAACGCGACCGCGGCGATCGTGGCCGCCCTGACGGCCGGTTCGTCCTTCGCCGACGCGGCCCGGGCGCTGGCCCGTTTCGGCGGGGTGGCCCGGCGCTTCGAGTTCCGCGGCGACGCCGCCGGCGTCACGTTCGTGGACGACTACGCCCACCTTCCCAGCGAGGTCGCGGCCGCGCTCGCCGCGGCCCGCACCGGCGACTGGCGCAGGGTGGTGTGCGTGTTCCAGCCCCACCGGTACAGCCGCGTCGCCTCCATCGGCCCGGACTTCGCCGACTCCTTCGTCGGGGCCGACCATCTCGTGCTCACCGGGATCTACCCGTCGGGCGAGGCGCCCCGGCCCGGCGTGACGTCGAAGATCGTCCTGGACGCAGTGCTCGACGCACATCCGTGGTCGTCGGTGACCTGGCTTCCAAGGCTCGACGAGGTCGCCGACTGGCTGGAGGCCCGGCTGCGCCCCGGCGATCTTTGCCTGACGCTCGGAGCCGGCGACCTGACCTCGACACCCGATTTGGTGATCGAGCGCCTAGAGACCCGGGAGGCGGGGGTCGGAGGATGAGTGCAGCCGTGGGACACGCGCTCGCCGACCTCGAGCGGCGGCTGGCCTCCTCGGCCTTGGCGCCGTCGCTACAGAAGGACTACGGCCTGGCCGCCCACACCACCTACCGGGTCGGCGGACCGGCCCGCCTCTTCGTCACGGTGCACGACCTCGCCGAACTGGAGGCACTGGCCGCCATCGTCTCCGACCTCGCGGGAAGCGCCCCACCCGTCCCGGTGCTGGTGGTGGGGCGAGGGTCCAACCTGCTGGTGTCCGACCGCGGCTTCGACGGTCTGGCCATCGCCCTCGGCTCCCGGCTGACCCGGTTCGAGATCGACGGTCCAGTGGTCGGCGCTTCGGGTGGCGCTCTGCTCCCGGTCGTCGCCCGCGCATCGGTCGAGGCCGGGTTGACCGGCTTCGAGTGGGCGGTGGGTGTGCCCGGCACAGTCGGTGGAGCGGTGAGGATGAACGCGGGCGGGCACGGCGCTGACATGTCCGGGTCGCTCGTCGACGCGGTCGTCGTCGATCTTCACCGCGGCGACACGACCGTCCGCACCGCGGCTGATCTGCGTCTCGGATACCGCGCCAGCACCCTCGTTGCTCCTCAGGTCGTCGCCTCAGTAAGGCTGAAGTTGAGGTTTGGGGATTGGGAGGGTTCCCGAGCCGAGCTGACCGAGATCGTGCACTGGCGCCGGGCCAACCAGCCGGGAGGGCGCAACGCCGGGTCCGTCTTCACCAATCCCGAGCACGCGGCCGCCGGCGAGCTCATCGAGTCGGCCGGCGCGAAGGGCCTGCGCATCGGCACGGCCGAGGTGTCGGCCAAGCACGCCAACTTCATCCAGTCCGACGAGGGAGGGCACGCCTCCGACATCGTCGAGGTCATGCGCGAGGTGCGCCGCCGCGTCAGGGACGCGCACGGCGTCGAGCTGTCGGCGGAGACCCACCTCGTGGGCTTCGAGCCCTGGGAGCTGCCGTGAGCACTGTGACCGTCGACCCGCGCATGATGGCCCGCCGCGTCGCCGTTCTGCGCGCCGAGGGACGGCGCCGCCTGCGGATCCTCATGGTGGCGCTGGGCGTCGTCCTGGCCGCCGCGGCCGCCTGGGGCGTCAGCCTCACGCCGCTTCTCGATGTGGATCGGATGGCGGTGTCCGGCGTCGATCCGGCCAACCGGGCCGAGATCCTCGAGAGCTCGCAGCTGTCGGTGGGGATGCCCATGGTGTTCCTCGACGTCGACGCCGCTCAGAGCTCCATCGCCGCGTTGCCCTGGGTCAGATCGGCCCGGGTGTGGAGGGACTGGCCGGCCACGGTGCGCATCGCGGTGGATCCCCGCGTGCCGGCCGCGGTGGTCCCTGCCGGAGGAGGCCGCACAGCCCTGATCGACGCCTACGGATACGCGATCGGCTGGGGGGCGACGCCGGCCGGGCTGGATGCGCAGGCCGACGGGTCCGATCCGGCCGCCGGCTCCCCGCTGGCCGGGCTTCCCCATGTGTCGGTGCCGTTCTCCGGTCAACTGGGGGACATCCACACGGCCGCCGACGGGCCGCTCGCCGTGGTCGCCGCCATGCCCGACGATCTGCGCGCCTGGGTGCGGACCGTCACTGTCGAGGAGGGCCAGGACCGGATGGGCCTGGAACTGATCGGCGGCGCCACCGCGTTGTTGGGCGATCCCGTCCTGATCGACGACAAGATCAGTGCCCTGCGAGCTGTGCTGGCGACCGCTGATCTGGAGTGCATCACCACGATCGACGTGACCATGCCCGACCTCGCCACCGTGACCCGCCATCATCCCTGCCGGCCCTGACCCGACATAGCCCCGGTAGGCCGTCATCACGCTCCTCTCCCCGTGTTTCCCGCTCCTGTTCGCTACGCTCACGGGACCCCTCGGGCCACGGCCTCGCCGTATGGGCCATATCGTGCGCCTACCCGCTCGGCCTCTAAGATGAAGTGAAGGTTCAAACTATGGAGGTTGACGCAGCGATGGCCGATCCTCACAACTACCTCGCCGTCATCAGGGTGATAGGAGTCGGCGGCGGCGGAGTCAATGCCGTCAACCGCATGATCGACGCCGGCCTCCGGGGCGTCGAGTTCATCGCGGCCAACACCGACGCGCAGGCCCTCGCCATGAGCGACGCCGACGTCAGGATCGACCTCGGCAAGAACCTGACGAGAGGTCTGGGTGCGGGCAGCAATCCCGAAGTGGGCAAGCAGGCGGCCGAAGAGCACATCGACGAGATCCGCGAGTCCCTCAACGGATCGGACATGGTGTTCATCACCGTGGGCAAGGGCGGCGGCACCGGCACCGGCGCCGCGCCCGTGGTGGCCGAGGTGGCCAAGAGTTCCGGCGCGCTCACCATCGGAGTGGTGACGCGGCCGTTCAGCTTCGAGGGCGCCCGGCGGTCGGTGCAGGCCGACGAAGGCATCCAGCGCCTCAAGGAGAAGGTCGACACGCTGATCGTCATCCCCAACGATCGGCTGATCGCGATCGCCGACGAGAAGACCTCCATGCTCAACGCCTTCCGCATGGCCGACGAGGTCCTGATGCAGGGCGTGGGAGGGATCACCAACCTCATCACCACCCCCGGGCTCATCAACACGGACTTCGCCGACGTCCGGACCGTGCTGACCGAGGCCGGCAGCGCGCTGATGGGCATGGGAGCCGCCAGCGGAGAGGGGCGGGCCGTCGCCGCGGCGCGGGCCGCCATCGCCAGCCCGCTGCTCGAATCCTCGATCGACCGGTCGCAGGGAGTGCTGCTCAATATCTCGGGCGCGTCGAGCCTCGGCCTGATGGAAGTGAACGAGGCGGCCGAGGTGGTGCAGTCGGTGGCCCACCAGGACGCCAACATCATCTTCGGAACGGTGATCGACGACGCTATGGGGGACGAGGTCAGGGTCACCGTGATAGCCGCGGGCTTCGAGAGCGACCGGCAGGGCTACGGGGGCAGCGCCACCCAGCGCCGCTCCCGGCGAGAGGACCGTCCGGGAACGCGAGCCGGCTCGGGGGAGGGGATGCAGATCGCCGACGTCTTCGCGACCAGCGACTCGCACACGCCGGTCGGCGTCGACCTCAACGACGAGTTCGACGTTCCCGACTTCCTGAGATGAGCCCAACCCCGGAGCCGGCCGTCGAGCGATAGCCGCGGGCGTGCAGTGATCGAGCGGCTGGTCCCCGCGGGTGAGGGCCTGGTCGCCAGGATCCGCTGCTCCCAGAGATCGGACGGCGACTTCCGCTGCGACCTCGACGGGGACTTGAGCCCGGACCATCGCAGCCGCCTCGAGCGCAGGCGCCAAGGGTTGATGGGCGGGCAGTGGACGTGGCTCAGGCAGGTCCACGGTGCCGGGGTGGTGGCCGTGACCGAGCCGGGCGGCGGCGCCGGATCCGTGGCCGACGGGGCGGTGACCGGGGTGCCTGCGGCTGTCCTCGCCCTGCACACGGCCGATTGCGCGCCCGTCGTGGTGGTGGGCGACGGCGCGGTGGGTGTCGCCCACGCAGGCTGGCGGGGCATCGTGGCCGGTGTCCTACAAGAAGTGGTCCGGGTCATGCGCAACCTGCCGGCATGTGCGGGCGGAACCGGTCTCCGAGCGGTCGTGGGCCCGTTGATCAGACCCTCGGCGTACGAGTTCGGCCCGGCGGAGCTGGCCGCGGTGACCAGCGCGGCCCGCCGCGACATCGGCAGCGTCACGTCCTGGGGCACGCCCGCCCTCGATCTCGTCGCGGCGGTGCGGGGCGCGCTGGGCACGGCCGGGGTGAGCGACGTGGAGGACCTCGGATTCGACACGGCCCACGAGTCCTTCTTCTCCCACCGGGTTCGCGGCGAGCTCGCCCGGCAAGCGACCACCGTCCGGCTGGAGCACGCATGAGCGTCCCGCCACCGGTCGCGGCCGCAATCGGCGAGCGCTACGAAGCTCTCAGAGCGCGCATCGCCAGTGCGGGCACCCAGGACGTCACCGTGATCGCGGTCACGAAGGCGCTCGGCCCATGGGCGATCGACGCCGCGTCCGCATGCGGGATCGGCGACATCGGCGAGAACTACGCCCAGGAGTGCGTGGCCAAGCTGGCCGAGGTGACCGCGGCGCCCAAGCCCCGGGTCCACTTCGTCGGACGGATCCAACGCAACAAGGTCAAGATGCTGGCCGGCTGCGTCGACGTGTGGCAGACGCTTGACCGGCCCGAGCTGGCGCGCGAGATCGGCCGCCGCGCCCCGGGCGCGGACGTCATGATCCAGGTGAACATCTCCGGCGAGGAGACCAAGGGGGGCTGCCCGCTCGCCGAGACCGAGCAACTGGCCTCGACAGTCGCCGAGGCCGGGCTGAACCTGGTGGGATTGATGGGCATCGGCCCGCTCGGGCCGCCCGAAGAGGCTCGGAACGACTTCAGGGCGCTGCGAAGGACGGTTGACTCCCTGGGCCTCGCGCACTGCTCGATGGGCATGACCGACGATCTTGAGGTTGCCGTGGCCGAGGGCGCGACCATGGTGCGAATCGGGAGGAGCCTCTTCGGCGAACGTCCCCGCCGCGGCATCCGAGGCGTGCCAGAATGACACGCACGGACACCGAATCGATGACGGGCGCGACGCGCTACAGTCTGCTCAAGGAGCGACGATGTCGATGCTAAAGAAGGCGATGATCTACCTCGGGCTCGGGCCCGACGAGCACTACGAGAGCTACGAAGACCCGATCCGCTCGTCCCAACCCTCGGTTGCGGTGCCGGGCCGCTATCCGGCCGGAGCCGAGGCAGTCGTGGGGCCGGGAGTATCGGTGGCGTCGGGTCCGGCACCGGACGGCGCCGTGATGGGCCGGACCGTGCGACCCATCAACCTGGCATCGGCCGAGGACGGAGGGCAGATGGACGATCCTGACGCCGACAGTTCGGTTCGAGTCGTGCACTCGATGCCCTCCAAAGCGATGAAGCCCCACGCCGTCTCTCCCGACGCGTTCAACGACGCTCAGGAGATCGGGGACCGGTTCAAGTCGGGCCAGCCCGTGATCGTGAACCTACAAGCGGTCGACCGGGACCTGCGGCGGCGCCTGGTGGACTTCTCCAGCGGCCTCTGTTACGCCATGGGCGGCAAGATGGACCGCGTCGCCGACCAGGTGTACCTGCTGACCCCTGCCGATGTGGAGGTGTCACGGGGTAACGCTCGCCGCAAGCGCAGCTGATACACCTCTCAGGGCCCGAGCGGCCCGTGAGCGAAGCGAACAGGAGCGGACAACAAAGTGCTCTGGATCCTCTGTCTGCTGCTACAGCTCTATGTGTTCGCCATCTTCGGTCGGGTGCTGCTGAGCTGGTTCCCGCTCAATCCGAATGGCGCCATGGCCACCGTGGCGGGCTTCCTGTACACCGTCACCGACCCGGTCATGAGGCCGGTGCGCCGGATGCTGCCCGCGATCCGGTTCGGGGGGATGGCCCTCGACCTCTCACCCGTGATCGTGATCTTCGGGATCTTCTTCCTGCAGAGGATGCTCCGAGCGCTCGGAATCTGCTAGTCGCAGTCCGCCAGAACAGTCGGCCGCGACTGGGGGAGCATCCACCAACACCGAGGGTGCCCGTGGCATCATCGCCCGCATGAACGCACTCAGCGACCTCGCCGCCGAGGTCAAGTTTCGCGAGCGGATGCGCGGCTACGACTACGAAGAGGTGGACAACTACGTCAAGACGGTCAGCCGCGTGACAGCTCAGGCCAGAGATCGGATCGCAGAACTCGAGCATCGCGTGGACCAGCTCGAATCCCAGGACGGCAACGATGAGGGAGTCACGGAGATCCGCGAGACGCTGCTGCGTACGCTCGTCCTGGCGCAGCGCACCGCCGACTCGGCCGTCTCGGAAGCACGATCCGAAGCGCAATCGATAACCGATTCCGCCAAGGAGCGCGCCGCCAAGACCGTCTCCGAAGCCGAGACGGCAGCCAACGAGCGCCTGCGCTCCGCTGAGGAGCGCGCCGCCCGGATGCTGTCGGAGTCCGAGGAGAACGGCCAGATCATCATTGCCGAGGCGAAGCGGACGGCGGCGACCGAACTGGCCTCCGAACGGGAACAGGCCCAGGAGGAGCTACGGGATCTCGAGACGACAAGGAGCGACCTTGAGTCGATCGTGGCCGAGATCCAGGCCAGACTCGACAACGAGCGGGACATGCTCCGAAGCCTCGCGGTCTCGTTCCAGTCCTTTGTTGAGAAGTTCGAGCCAGCCGACGGTGCCGACGGTGACGCAGCCGAGCGTCTCGAAGCGGCCGAGGATCGGGCCGACCGGCCGGAAGCGACCGACGACGATCAAGCCGTGGAGGCCGGTACCGATCCTGGTGCCGTGGCCGATCCCGAACCGCCCGGAGGGCCCGCCCTCGAGTTCCTGCCACCCGAGGAGGAGACCGCCCAGGAGCTTGGAGATGCCCTAGGGGATGTCCCGGCCCCGGAAGCAGAGGACACCGACAGCGTGCCCGAGGTGCCGGTGGTCGAGTGGGACGAGGAGGACGAGGAGGGCGAAGAGGTCGGTCACGACCTGACGGACGACCGCGAGGCACCGGAGAAGGACCACACCCAGCCGGAAGTGGTCCGCTTGCAGTCCTCATCCGGCGGCAACGGAGCCTCCGACCGGAAACGGGACGATGCCCACGACGGCGACGAGGCCGCTGCGGCCGGACCGGCGACCATGCCCTTCGGAGTTGACAGCCCGGAACTCTTCGACATGGATGCTGAGGAGGATGACGAGTTCATCGAACAACTGCGGCAGGTCGTCAGCAGCGACGCGACGTTGCCCGACAAGGACGCCGCCATGGCTGCCTTCTTCGATCACGACGAGGGGGCCGGGGCCTAGCGGCCCGACCGCAGCGACATGGCCAAGTCTGAGAGCACGAAATCAGCGGGGTCCGGCTCCAAGAAGGCAGCCAAGCCGCGCTTCAACCAGAAGTTCCTGGACGAGATGCGCCGCAAGCTGCTCAAGGAGCGGGCCAAGTACCTGCACTCGGCCGAGGAGTACCAGGCCGAAGCAGAGTCGCTGCTAGCGACGCGCGAGCCCGGCGACGTGCAGTTCGACGAGGAGGGCGGCGAGGGCACCACTGTCGCGGTCGAGCGCGAGCGCGACCTCGCCCTGTCGAGTCAAGCCCGCCACACCGTGAGCCAGATCGACGCCGCCCTGGAGCGCATCGAGAACGGCACCTACGGATACTGCATCACATCGGGTGCGCCGATTCCGATCGCCCGCCTCCGGGCAATCCCCTGGGCCGCCGAGCGCGTTGAGGTCAAGGCGGGCGGCCTCGGTCGCCGTTAGAGCGCCCGGGCCCGTGACCGAGGGCACGGGCCCGACCCACCGCCATGTTGTCCGAGCGGTGGTGGCGGCTGCGTTAGTGGTCGCGGCCGATCAGCTCACCAAGTGGTGGGCTCTGCAGGCTCTGGACGACGACCGTGTCATCGATCTCGTGTGGACGTTGCGGCTGCGCCTCGTGTTCAACACCGGGGCGGCCTTCAGCAGCTTCCAGGGACTGGGGCCGTTGCTCGGTATCGCCGCGGTGGCGATCGCGGCGGTACTGCTGTTCAACCGGAGGCTGGGAGCCGACCGATGGTCGGCCACCGCAGCCGGCTGCATCGCCGGGGGAGCGCTCGGCAACCTCGCCGACCGGCTCTTCCGGTCCAGCGGCGGGTTCCTGGACGGCGCGGTGGTCGACTTCATAGACGTCCAATGGTGGCCGGTATGGAACGTCGCCGACATGGGGGTCGTGCTCGGGGGTGTGGCGCTGGTCTGGCACGCCTACCGGCGAGCGAGATGACTCCTGCGGGGGAAATCGTCGGAACCGCTCTCGACGGCCTCAGGCTCGACCGGGCGGTGGCGCTGGTGGCCGACGTGAGTCGCTCAGCGGCGGCCCGGCTGGTGGCAGACGGCGGTGTGCGCCTCGATGGAGCGGTCATCACCTCCGGCGCCAGGCGCGTCGCGGCCGGCGAGGCGCTGGCGGTGGACATCCAATCCCGGGACGATCCTGTCCCGCAACCTGATGCCGAGGTGGACTTCACGCCGGTCTTCGAGGACCCCCATGTGATCGTGGTGGACAAGCCCGCCGGTCTGGTCGTGCATCCCGGCGCAGGGCACGACCGAGGCACCCTCGTCAATGGACTGCTGGCTCGCTATCCGGAGATCGCCGAGGTCGGCGACCCGTACCGGCCCGGGATCGTGCACCGGCTCGACCGGGGCACCTCCGGGCTGCTGGTGGTGGCCCGCACCGACCGGGCCTACCGGTCGCTGGTCGAGCAGCTGCGATGCCATGATCCCGAGCGTCTCTACTCTGCGCTGGTTCGGGGCCACCCTCAAGCCTCCGCGGGGGTGGTCGACGCTCCCGTGGGCCGGTCGAGCCGCAACCCGATGCGCATGACCGTGACCGACCGGGGCCGGCCAGCCCGCACCCACTACGAGGTTGAGCGGCGCTACGTCGAGCCGGCGCAGGTCTGCTTGCTCACCTGCCGGCTGGAGACCGGTCGCACCCACCAGATCAGGGTCCATCTCCAGGCCATCGGCCACCATGTGATCGGCGATCCGACCTACGGCGCGGGGCGCCGCGGCGGCACTCTCGGCCTGTCGCGGCCTTTCCTGCATGCCCGCTCCGTGTCGTTCAGCCATCCCGTCGGCGGGCAAGCCGTGCGAGCGGAGTCGCCCCTTCCCCCCGACCTGGCCGACGTTCTCGATGCCCTGAGCTAGCTTGAAGTGCCGAACCATCCGTCGTGCAGCCGGCCGTAGAAGACCGCTGGCGCGTGGAAACGGTTCCAACTAGTGTCTCGTTCAGCCTGGAGTTGCCTCCGGTCCGCTTGCGAGTGCTTCTGGTGTGTCCAGGCCTGACATAAGCGATCAGTAGGGGGAACGTTATGGACGCCGAAGACACTGGGGCGGGGGTGGACCCGCGGATCCATCGCAGCCCTGATGACACTGACATCAACTTGACTGAGGCGACCCTCGCCCTGCACGACTGGGAGGAGGAGGAGGAGCGCCGCCGCTCCGAGGCGATCGCCAACCGCAAGTCGTTTGAGGGTCTGCAGGTCGATCCCGACATCGACTTCTACCCCGAGGTTGCCGACCGGGAGCCTGGGGACCGCAACATCGTGCGGGCCGGGTTCGACATCCACCCGCAGGTGACGTTCTGGGCGTCGGGGTTCTTGGTGGTGTTCATCTTGTTGTCGATTTTCGTTGACGCCACTCAGGACGTGTTCAGCGAGATTCTCGACTTCATCAACGGGTCGTTGGGCTGGTTCTACATCCTGGATTTCAACATCTTCGTGCTGGTGGCGATGTACTTCGCGTTCAGCCGCTACGGGAAGATCAAGCTGGGAGGTCCCTTCGCCTTACCGGAGTTCTCCACTGTGTCGTGGTATGCGATGTTGCTGTCGGCGGGGTTGGGCATCGGGCTGATGTTCTGGGGGGTTGCTGAGCCGATCTTCCACTTCACCGCCCCGCCGCCGCTGTTCGATGTGGATCCCGGCACCGCGGATGCCGGCAAGGCCGCGCTGGCCACTACCTACCTGCATTGGGGTGTTCACGGTTGGGCCCTGTATGGGCTGACGGCGCTGGCGCTGGGCTTCTTCGCCTACAACCGGGGCCTGCCGTTGACGTTCCGGTCGATCTTCTACCCGATTTTGGGGCCGAGGATCTACGGCACCTGGGGCCATGTCATCGACATCCTGACCGTCATCGCGACGCTGTTCGGGCTGGCCACGTCTTTGGGCTTCGGTGCGCAGCAGGGGGCCGCTGGTCTCAACAAGCTCTTCGGGCTGCCCAACAACCTCGCGTTCCAGATCGTTCTGATCCTGGCCATCACCGGGCTGGCCACCATCTCGGTGGTCGCCGGTCTCGATGCGGGGGTCAAGCGGCTCAGCGAGCTGAACATCTGGCTGGCCGGCGCCTTCCTGGTCTTCGTGCTGCTGGTCGGCCCGACGCTGTTCATCCTGTCGCTGTACACCCAGAGCCTCGGCTACTACGTGCAGGTTCTGCCGGAGTTCGCGTTCTGGAACGCAGCCTTCGAGGAGACCCAGTGGCAGGCGTGGTGGACGATCTTCTACTGGGGATGGTGGATCTCGTGGTCGCCGTTCGTGGGAATGTTCATCGCCCGCATCTCCAAGGGCCGCTCGGTGCGCGAGCTGCTCATCGGAGTCATCTTCCTGCCGTCGATCCTGTGCTTTTTGTGGATGTCGGTGTTCGGCGGCTCGGCCATCAACCTGCAGATGACCGGCGAGCGCGACGTGGCCACCGCGGTCAACGAGAACGTGGCCACCGCCCTGTTCGACATGCTGGAGGCGTTCCCGCTCACCGGCATCGTCTCATTCATAGGCGTGCTGCTGCTGGTCTCGTTCTTCGTGACCTCGTCCGACTCCGGCTCGCTCGTGGTCGACCACCTCACATCGGGCGGCAAGCTCGACTCGCCGAAGCCCCAGAGGGTCTTCTGGGCCGTGATGGAGGGCCTGGTGGCGATCGCGCTGCTGATCGGCGGCGGGCTCAGCGCCCTGCAGACCGCAGCAGTCTCGATCGGGCTGCCGTTCTCGATCATCTTGTTGATCATGTGCTGGAGCATGAAGAAGGCCTTCACCGAGGAGCTCGACCTGCTCGAGAGCCACTACGACGAGCAGATCTTCCGCGCCCAGCACAGCGGGCTGATAGCCCAAGTGAAAGAACGGCTCGTAGAAGGGCCGAAGAAGTGACGGGCCGGCTTGAGAAGGGAGGAGGCTCGATATGAGAAACCAAAGACGCAATGCCATCGTCCTGGTCGCAGCGCTGGCCGCACTCGTCGTCGTGGCCCTCGTCGTGATCTTCAGCGGCGAGGAGGAGGACCACACGGTGAACATGGCCCGGGCCAACTGGTCCAGCGGCTACATGCAGGCCGAGATCTACGCCCAGCTCATCGGCGAACTCGGCTACACGGTCACCGACCCCGGCGCCCACACCCTCAGTCCCAACTCCTTCTACCCGGCGTTGGACAGCGGGCAGTACGACCTGTGGGCCAACGGCTGGTTCCCCACCCACGACATCTACCTCACCTCCGAGACAGCCGCCGGACTCGAGTACGACCGCAGCATCGAAGCAGTCGGCCAACAAGTCCAATCCGGTGCCCTCCAGGGGTACATGATCGACAAGGCCACCGCCGACGCCATGGGCATCACCTCGATGAGCGACCTTGAGAACTCGTCGGTCGCGGCGGTGTTCGACCAAGACGGCGACGGCCTCGCCGACCTGATCGGCTGCAACGAGGGCTGGGGCTGCGCGACCATCATCGACAACCACATCGCCGAACTCGACTGGGGCGGCAATGTCGAGCAGGTGTCGGGCACCTACGGCGCGCTCATGCAAACAGTCCAAGACAGGGTGGCCGCCGGCGAGCCGGTGCTGTTCTATGCCTGGACGCCCAACTGGACCTACGAGGCTCTCGCACCAGGCGTCGACGCGGTCTGGCTGGAGTCGCCGGCTCTGGAGGACGATGAGGGCACCACCGAGGTCCGGGGCCTCGCCGGCTGCGCCGGCAACCCCTGCAACCTGGGATGGCCGGTCAACAGCATCCGTGCCGTGGCCAACAGCGAATTCCTCGACGACAACGCCGACATCCGGCGCTTGCTCGAACAGGTGCAGATCCCGCTGGGTGACATCGCCGCTCAGAACGCCAAGGCGAACCCCGACGCCAAAGCCGACGCGGCCGCATGGATCGCCGACAACCGGGCCCTGGTCGACATCTGGCTGACGAACGCCAGAGGCTGATCGGCCGACATTCCTAGACCCGAGTCCGTATAGGGCGCCGGCCGGGCCTGCGTCCTATACGGGCTCGCCGTCGGCCGGCCAGGGAGCCTCTCCCTGGGCCATGGCCGTGATCTGGGCCAGGCTGAAGGAGTCGAGGAACCGGCGCATGTGCGAGCCCGAGGCCGACCAGATCGCCAACAGCACGCACTGCCCCTCGTGATCGCAGGCGCCGTCGGTGTGGGGCTCCCCGAAGTCGCCCGCGGCGATTGGGCCGTCGACCGCCCGCACGATCTCTGACAGCTTGATGTCGGCGGGATCGCGGGCCAGCACGTAGCCGCCGCCCACACCCCGCTTGGATCGCACCAGGCCTGCTCCCTTAAGGGCCAGGAGTATCTGCTCCAGGTATGGCTGGGGGAGGGCGGTGCGCTCGGCGATCTCACGCACCGAGGTGGGCGCGTTCTCGCCGTGGAGCGCCAGGGACAGCAGGGCCCGGGATGCGTAGTCCCCGCGTGTCGACACCCGCATGGTGGCATCCTAGATGCCGTGGACCGCTCGGAACCCATCGCCCCGCGCCAAGAGCCGGTACTGCCCGCGTACGGAGGCGGCTGCGTGGCCGACATCGTGCCCGCGATCCTGGAGACCGGCCTCCAAGGACCGCCGAGTCCGCTGCCGCCGGAGATCCTCGAGGCCCGGGCCGTAGTAGTGCTGATCCTCGACGGGCTGGGCGCCGAGCAGCTCGCGGCACGACCCCGGATCGCTCCAACGCTCCACGAGATGCATGCGTCCACGATCACCACGGTGGCTCCGAGCACCACTGCGTCCGCCCTCACTTCCATAGCCACCGGCGTCGGGGTGGGCGAGCACGGGATCGTGGGATACCGCATCCGTACCGACGACGGAAACCTCAACATCCTGAAGTGGCGGACGCCTCAGGGCGACGGCGTGGACCGCCACCCGCCCGAGCGGTTCCAGCCGGTGGCCTCCTTCGGCGGCCAGCGCCCGCCAGCACTCCAGAGGGACGTCTACCGCAAGTCGGGCTTCAGCCGCGCCTACCTGCGCGACGCCCGCCGGTTCGGGTACAAGATGCTGTCGAGCCTGGCGGTGGAGGTGCGGCAGCTGCTGGCCGCGGGGGAGTCCTTCGTCTACGCCTACTACGAGGGCCTCGACATCGTGGCCCACGAGCACGCCTTCGGTGAGCACTACGAGGCCGAGTTGCGGGCCTGCGACCGCCTCATGGCCGATCTGCTCACCGTCCTTCCCCGCGGCGCGGCGGTGGTGGCCACGTCCGACCACGGCCTCGTCGACTGCTCCGACGGCCTGGTCAAGATCGACGCCGCCGTGCTCGACTGCGCTCGAGCGGAGTCGGGCGAGGCCCGCTTCCGGTGGCTGCACGCCCGGCCGGGCCGGAGCGGCGACCTGTACGAGGCCGCCGCCGACGCCCACGCCGAGCAGGCCTGGGTCCTCACCGCCACCGAGATGATCGACGCCGGCTGGCTCGGACCGGTCGTCACCGACGCAGCCCGCGCCCGGCTCGGGGACGTGGCGCTGGTGGCCCGAGACGCCTGGGCGTTCAGCCATCCCGACGACGGCGCCCCCAGAATCATCGGTCGCCACGGCTCGCTCACTTCCGCCGAGATGCTCGTGCCACTTCTCGTGCACGTCTCGTGAGGTCCCGCTCTTGTTCGCTCCGCTCACGGGCCGCTCGGGCCACGGCCTCGCTCAGTCCGCCTAGCAGGCAACAGCGGGCCGCTCCCATCCGCTCGGCCTCTAGGGTTAATTCGTGAACCGCAACGAACCTGAGGTGCTGGCTCCGGACGCGATCGAGGTCGGCGGCGAGGCCGGCGACGAGATCAACGAGACGATCGATCATCCGGCCAAGGTCATGCGCATCGGCACCATGCTCAAGCAACTGTTGGCCGAGGTTCGCTCCACCGACCTGGACGAGGCCAGCCGGCAGCGGCTGCGCGAGATCTACGAGACGTCGGTGGGGGAGGTCGGCTCGGCCCTTTCGCCAGACCTGCGCGAGGAGTTGACGAGGCTCGCCTCGCCCTTCGACGAGGCCGAGACCCCGTCCGCCATGGAGCTCCAGGTCGCCAAGGCCCAGCTCGTGGGATGGCTCGAAGGCCTCATCCAAGGAATGAAAGCCATGCTCCTAGCCCAGCAGATGACAGCCCACCAGCAACTCCAGTCAATGCGAGGCGAGCTACCCCCAGGAGCCGCCGACCCCTACCAACCCGCCCCCGACGCAGCAAGCCGCCCCGGCACCTACCTCTAATCGTCTGACAAGAGAAGCCCCAGGGCGCCGAGCAGCGAGCCCGGCGACAGGACCCGCCGGCCGGGCAACCAAGACAGTTGCGCGGCGGACCGCGGAGAGGACTAGGGTGCGAATCACACTGGTGTGCTTTGTCCCCAGGGTGTTCCACAGATCATCAGCCGGTCCACAGGAGGCAAGGTGGCTGACTCCTTCGTCCACCTCCACACCCACACCGAGTACTCGATCCTCGACGGCGCCTCCCGGCTCGACGAGCTGATCGCAGCGGCCGCCGCGGACGGCCAGCCGGCCCTGGGAATCACCGACCACGGCAACATGTACGGAGTCCTGGACTTCTACCGCAAGTGCACAGAGCAGGGCATCAAGCCCGTCATCGGCGTCGAGGCCTACATGGCCCACGAGTCCCGCCACGAGCGGCCCTCGCGGCGGGGCCGGGTCGACGACTCCGGCGGGGACACCGAGGGCGGCGGCAAGCTGTACTACCACCTGACGCTGCTGGCCACCGACGACACCGGCTACAAGAACCTCATCCAGGTGACCAGCCGGGCGTTCATGGAGGGCTACTACTACAAGCCCCGTTGCGACTGGGAGACGCTCAACGACCACAGCGCGGGCCTCATCGCCACCACCGGCTGTCTCGGAGGCCAGGTGCCGCAGGCCCTGCTCCGGGGCAACCCGGCCGAGGCGCTCGAGAAGGCGGCCCGCTTCCAGGAGATCTTCGGTCGGGACAACTATTTCGTCGAATTGCAGGACCACGGCATCCCGGCGCAGCACCAGGTCAACCCGCAGCTGCTCCAGATCGCCCGCAAGCTCAACGCGCCCCTGCTGGCCACCAACGACAGCCACTACACCCACCGCCACGACGCCGCGGCCCATGACGCGCTGTTGTGCGTGCAGACCGGTTCTCTGCTGGAGGACACCGACCGTCTCAAGTTCCACGGCGACGACCACTACCTCAAGTCGGCGGCGGAGATGCGCAGTCTCTTCTCGGAGTTGACCGAGGCGTGCGACAACACCCTCGCCATCGCCGAGCGGGCCGAGGTCAACATCACCTTCGGCACGCCCCGGCTGCCGCACTTCGAGGTGCCCGACGGCTTCGCCGACGACCGCGCCTACCTCGAGCACCTCACCTACGCCGGGGCCCGCGAGCGGTGGGGCGACCCCCTGCCCGCCGAGGCGGCGCAGCGGCTGGCCTACGAGCTCGAGGTCATCAACAACATGGGGTTCGCCTCCTACTTCCTGATCACCTGGGACCTCATCGCCTACGCCCGGCGCCGTGGCATCCGGGTGGGTCCCGGCCGCGGCTCGGCCGCGGGGTGCGCAGTGGCCTACAGCCTGCGCATAACCGACTTGGACCCCATCCGCTACGACCTGCTGTTCGAGCGCTTCCTCAACCCGTCGCGGGTGTCGATGCCCGACATCGACATGGATTTCGACTCGCGGCACCGCGACGAGATCATCAGGTACGCCGCCCAGAAGTACAGCCGCGACGGCAACGACCACGTCGCCCAGATCATCACCTTCGGTCGGATCAAGGCCCGGGCCGCGGTGCGCGACGCCGCCCGCGTCCTGGGATACCCCCACTCGCTGGGCGACCGCATCGCCAAGGCCATGCCGCCGCTGATCCTGGGCCGCGACACTCCGCTGCAGTACTGCTTCGAGGACTCCGAGGCCCACCACGACGGCTATATGGCCGCGGCCGAGCTGCGACAGATGTACGGCACCGACCCCGAGGTGGCCAAGGTCGTGGACGTCGCCCGGGGTCTGGAGGGCATGCGGCGCCAGGACGGCATCCACGCCGCGGCCGTGGTGATCACCCCCGAGCCCCTGACCGAGTACATGCCCATCCAGCGCAAGCCGGAGCCGGGCCGCGACGCCGGCGAGGCGCCCATCGTCACGCAATACGAGATGCACGGCGTCGAGGATCTCGGCCTGCTGAAGATGGACTTCCTGGGGTTGCGAAACCTCGACGTCATCACTGACACGGTCGAGCTGATCGAACGCATCCGAGGTCTGACGGTGGACATCGACGCAGTCCCGCTGGACGACGCGGCCACCTTCAAGATGCTGCAGGAGGGCGACACCATCGGGGTCTTCCAGCTTGAGAATCCCCAGGTGCGCTCGCTGGTGCGCTCCCTCGCGCCCACCGCCTTCGACGACATCTGCGCGCTGGTCGCTCTCTACCGGCCGGGGCCGATGGCGGCCAACATGCACCACGACTACGCCGACCGCAAGAACGGCCGGCGCCATGTCGAGTACTTCCACGACGACGCGGCCGACATCCTGGCCGACACCTACGGGCTGATGATCTACCAGGAGAGCGTCATGCGGGTGGCCCAGCGCTTCGCGGGCTACTCGCTGGCCGAGGCGGACTCGCTCCGCAAGGCCATGGGAAAGAAGATCCGGTCGGCCATGGCGGCAGAGGAGGAGAAGTTCGTGGCGGGCGTGGTCGCCAACGGCTACGAGCACGGCCTCGGCGCCCAGCTGTTCAAGATCATCGAGCAGTTCGCCGACTACGCCTTCAACAAGAGCCACAGCTACGGCTACGGCCTCGTCGCCTACCAGACCGCGTACCTCAAGGCGAACTACCCGGTGGAGTACCTCGCCGCTCTGCTAACCAGCGTCAAGAGCAAGCTGGAGAACGCCTCCGTCTACCTCAACGAGTCGCGGCTGCGCGGCATCGAGGTACAGGTCCCCGACATCAACCAGTCCGCATCCGACTTCACGCCGGTGCCCCACGACGACCAGGAGGCGGCAGCCGGTCCCGGCCGCATCGTGTACGGCCTCTCCGCGGTGCGCAACGTGGGGGAAGGGATCGTCGAACGCGTGATCGCGGAGCGCGACTCGAACGGCCCGTACGCCTCATTCCTCGATTTCGTGGAGCGGGTGGACATGGAGGCGCTGAACAAGCGGACGATCGAGTCGCTGATCAAGGCCGGGGCCTTCGACTCGCTCGACCATCCGCGCAAAGGCCTGTTGCAGGCGCACGAAGCCATCATCGACATGACGGTGCGCGAGCGCCGCGAGCACGAGGCCGGCGTCATGTCGCTGTTCGGGGAGCAGAGCGAAGGCCCCTCGTTCGACGACAGGCCCGAGGTCACGGATATCGAGTTCGACCGTATGCAGAAGCTGGCCTACGAGAAGGAGATGCTCGGCCTCTACATCTCGGACCATCCGCTCAAAGGGATGGAGGCCCGGATCCGCCGCCTCGCCGACTGCACCATCGGCGACCTCGCGTCGGGAACCACCGTCAGCGACGACGCCGGCTTCCTGTCGGTCGGAGGAGTGATCACCGGCCTGCAGCGGCGTTGGACCCGCAAGGGCGAACTGATGGCATCCTTCGCGCTCGAGGACCTCGAGGAGAAGATCGAGGTGCTCGTGTTCCCCAGAGCCATGGTCGAGCACGGCCCCAAACTGGCCGATGACGCGGTCGTCATGGTGCGGGGCCGCCTCGACACCAGGGAGGACACCCTCAGGTTCTTCGCCAACGAGATCGACCTGGTGGAGGGCAACGGGCAGGACCCGCCGCTGCGGGTCAACCTCCCGCCAGAGCACCAGAACGACCGGCAGCTGAGCGAGCTCAAGTCCGTGCTGTGCGCTCATCCCGGCGGCTCGCCGGTGGAACTCCTGCTGGGCGGCCGGCGGGTGGCGCGACTGCCCGAGGACTTCGCAGTGGACACTGCCAACGGCTTGCCGGCCGAGTTGAGGGAGCTGCTCGGCGCAGAGGCCATCGCCGCCGTCTGATCCACGGTCGCGGCCTGCGCCTCGCAAGCCCGTCGCGGCGCGTGAAACGAGGCACCGAAGGTTGCGAAACCGGCCCGCGCCCCTGAGACTTAAGGGCGGACGGTAGGGCAAGCGATAGGGGTGGCAGCCGTCATGGCGATCGCGATAGAGACCAGGGATTGCACCGCACTGGGGGATTCCGATCTGGCCGAGATGGCCGATCTCTGCGCCGTCTCCTCCAATGCATACGAGGTGGGCTCCCTGTCCAAGCAGGCCGAGGCCTGGGTGCTGGTGACCGAGGCCCGCGACAACGGCAAGCTGCGGGGCTTCTCGTTCTGCACCCTGGAGCGCATCGGCGGGACGCCTTGTGTTCTTATCGGCGCCGGCCACACCTGCCGCACCACCCGCCGCGACACCGTGTTGAGAGGCATCGTCACCGACCAACTCCGCCGGGCCGCCCTGTCGTTCCCCGACGAGGACGTCCTGGTCGGCATGCAGATCAACGATCCTGGCGCCTTCGAAGCCTTCAAGAACCTTCACGACGTGGTGCCCCGGTCAGGACACAAGGCAACCGGCGAGGAGCGGGCCTGGGGTCGCCGCCTGGCCAAGCGCTTCGGCATCGGAAGCCTCAGCTACGAGGACCGCATCTTCACTACTCGCGGCAAGGGCGGCCCGCCGGTGGTGCTCGACCACGCCAGCCTCAAGCCCCAGCAGATCCAAGCCGAGACCGCCGAGCTGCTCGACGGCCTGATCCGCGATGACGGTGACACGCTGATCGTGCACGGCTGGGTGATGGCCGAGGAGCTCGAGAAGCTGCTGTAGCGAGGCGGTCGCGCCCCCGGGCTGAGGGGCGGAGCCACCCATGGAGTTCGAGCAGGCAGTCAGGCGGCGCCGGATGGTGCGCTCCTACACTCGCGAGCCGGTAGCGCCGGCCGTGATCGACGAGATCTGCGACCTAGCCCGGCGGGCACCCACCGCCGGCAACACCGCCGGCGTGGAGTTCCTGGTGCTGGAAGGCGACGACACTGCGGCCTACTGGGATGTCACGCTGCCTGCTGAGAGGCGGGACGGCTTCGCCTGGCCCGGACTGCTGGCCGCACCGGTGCTGGTGGTGGTGTGGGCCAACCTGGGCGCCTACCTGCGCCGATACCGGGAGCCCGACAAGAACGACGCCGGCCTCGGCGCCGACGAGGAGGCCTGGCCGGTGCCCTACTGGTTCGTCGACGGAGGGGCCGCGGTCATGACCATGCTGCTGGCGGCGCGGGACCGGGGGCTGGGCGCGTCCTTCTTCGGGATGTTCGAGCACGAGGAGGCTGTGCGATACCGCTTCGGAGTGCCGCCCGACCGGCGGGGCGTGGGCACCGTCGCCCTCGGCCATCCCGCCGAAGACGACCGCCCCAGCCACTCTGCCGCCCGACCCCGCCCCGATTTGGGAGACATCCTCCACCGCTCCCACTGGTAGCCAGACCCCCCACCGCCGAATTGGCAGCGGCAAACGCCCAAGACGGCCTCCACCGCTGCCAATTCCCAGACAGCCAGACCCCACCGCTACGCTTCGGGCGATGGCTCCGGCGCAAGTCCCGCTCGTCGACTACCTGCGTCTTGAGCCCGAACCGCACTTGGTGGCCCATGAATGCCGCCATTGCGGAGCCCGCTTCTTCGACCGGCGCAACGCCTGCGCGCGCTGTGGCCGGAGCGACTTCGCGCCGGCTGCGGTCGATGGCGCCGGCGAGCTGCGGGCGTTCACCATCGTCTACCGGGCCGCGCCGGGCATCCCGGTGCCGTTCGTGTCGGCCATCGTCCGCACCGACGACGGCACCTGGGTGCGCTCCAACGTGGTGCACTGCAACCCGACGCCGGAGTCGGTCGAGCTCGGCATGAGGCTGCGGCTCACCACCTATGCGATCGGCACCGACGACGACGGCACCGAAGCCGTCGCTTTCGGCTACGAACCCACCTGACCAAAGGAGGCAGCAGCGACAATGGCAGTCCAGATCTCCCCAGACAGCGTGTGGGTGCTCGGCGCCCACATGACCCGCTTCGCGCGTTACCCGGACCGGGACCTGATCGACCTGGCCTCCGAGAGCGCCCTAAGTGCGCTGGCCGATGGCGAGGTCACGGTGGCCGACATTGACGTTCTGGCCTGCGGAGCGCTGTTCCAGGCTTCGGGCGCGGTGGGGCAGCGGATCCAGAAGCAGATCGGCCAGACCGGCGTGCCCGTCTACAACGTGGCCAACGCCTGCGCCACTGGGGCAACCGCCATCCGTACGGTGATGATGGCCATACGTGCCGGCGAGGCCGAGATCGGCCTTGCCGTGGGGGCCGAGCAGATGGGCAAGATGGGCCTGCTGGGCGGGGGTGCCACCAAGAAGGAGAAGAACGTTTTCGAACCGTCGGGGCGTTACGGCGCGGTCACCGGCGTGGATGGCTATCTGGGCACCGAGACCATGCCCGGCGTGTTCGCCCAGGCCGGCACGGCCTACGCCCACGACCACGACGGCGTGGGCTTCGAGCAGTTCGCCCGGGTGGCCTACAAGAACCACCTCCACTCGACTCTGAACCCGCTGGCCCAGTACCGGAAGGAGTTCTCCATGGACGAGATCATGGAGTCTCCCATGATGAGCTACCCCAACACGCTGCTGATGTGCTGCCCGACCGGAGACGGCGCGGCCGCGGTGGTGCTGGTCTCGGGGGAGCGGCTGGCGTCGATGCCATCCCACGTCCGGAAACGGGCCGTGAAGGTGTCTGCGTCGGTTCTGACCTCTGACCCCTTCACCGAGGACTGCCAGGTGCAGCCGGATGTCAACACGCTCACCCGCAACGCCGCCGACCAGGCCTACGAGACGGCCGGCGTCGGCCCCGAGGACCTCGACTTGGTGGAGCTCCACGACTGCTTCGCCACCGCCGAGCTGATCCACTACGACAACCTGAGCCTGTGCGAGCCCGGCGGCGCCGGGGAGTTCATCGACTCGGGCGGGCCGTTCCGCGACGGCACCACCCCGGTGAACGTCTCCGGCGGGCTGATCTCCAAGGGCCATCCCATCGGAGCCACCGGCGTGGCCAACGTCTACGAGATCACCACCCACCTGAGGGGCGAAGCCGGCGACCGCCAGGTCGAGGGGGCCACCGTCGGCCTGGCCCACGTCATCGGCCTGGCCTCAGCCTGCGGAGTCCACATCCTGGAGAAGGCCGCCGCCTGAGCAACCCGGATTGAAGTTGCAGTTGATGCTGTCTGGTGTGCTATAGTTGATTACAGCCACCTTCCGAGTGGCCTTGGAGCAGCCGATCGAGGCGCCCCCGCATCTGCAACCGCCGACTGAAGGGGCACGAAGATGGCTCTCACCCACACCCAACGCACCTCGATGTTCAACACTCTGGCAGGAGTCATGGGACAGGACGACGCCGAAACCCTCATGCAGCACCTGCCTCCCAGCGGGTGGGACAATGTCGCCACCAAGGAGGACCTCCGGGCCGGCTTCGCCGAGATCCACGCGGCGATGTCCGCAGGGTTCGCCCAAGCCGCCACCGAACGGGCCGAAATCAAAGTCCAAACCGCCACCGAACTCACCGACGTCAAGGCGGCGATGTCCGCAGGGTTCGCCCAAGCCGCCACCGAACGGGCCGAAATCAAAGTCCAAACCGCCACCGAACTCACCGACGTCAAGGCGGCGATGTCCGCAGGGTTCGCCCAAGCCGCCACCGAACGGGCCGAGATCAAGGTCCAGACCGCCACCGAACTCACCGACGTCAAGGCGGCGATGTCCGCAGGGTTCGCCCAAGCCGCCACCGAGCGGGCCGAGATCAAGGTCCAGACCGCCACCGAACTCGCCGACGTCAAGACCGAATTCGCCGACTTCAAGGCCCAGACCGCCACCGGATTCGCCGAGATCATCAGGCGACAGGCGTGGCACCTCTACATCGTGGTGTCGACCATCGTGTTGGCCACCGTCTCGATCTGGATCGCGCTGTTGACCCAGCCCGGCGGCGGGGGCTGAGCGCGGTCGGTCAAGCCTCCAACTGGGCTATCAGGTCCTCAGTGGTGGAGGCGGGGGACTGGCAGGCGAAGTTGCGGCAGACGTAGGCGAAGCTATCGGCCCGGTCGGCCCACAGCGGGGAGTCGTAGGACTCGCCCCAGGCCAGGACCGCGCCGGGCAGGTAGCGGGTCTGCACCGCGGCCACCAGGTCGGCCCGGTCACCGACGACGGCGATCTCGTCGAGGCCGTGGGCGGCCATGTCGACGGCTTCCAAAGCACGGCCGAAGGCCGTGGGGTGCTGACCCGCCGCGGAACTGAACAGCTCGATGATGCGGCGGGCGTGCTCGTCGTAGCGGGACTCGCCGGTCAGCGCGGCCAGCCGGAGCAGCCCGCAGGCGGCCAGCGACTGGGCCGACGGGGTGGCGTTGTCCATCAGGTCCTTGGGGCGGGTCACCAGCTTCTCAGCATCGTTGCCGGTCGTGAAGACCCCTCCTGCCGCGTCGTCCCAGAACAGCTCCAGTAGGCCGTCGGCCGACGACCGGGCCTCGTCAATCCAGCGGGCCTGGCCGGACAGCTCCCCCAGCCGGGTGAAGGCGTCGATCAGTGCCGCATAGTCGTGGGCGTAGGCCAGGTGGCGGGCCTGGGCCGGACGCTCGGCATCACCGGCCTGCCAGGAGCGCAACCATCGGCCGTCGTCGCGCCGCAGGTTGGACACCAGGAACTCGCCGTTGGCCAGCGCGGCCGCCCGCCACTGCGGGTCACCGGTGGCCGCCGCGGCCTCGGCCAGCGCTGACAGCATCAGGCCGTTCCACTCCGTGAGTACCTTGTCGTCGAGACCGGGGCGCACCCGGCTCTCCCGGCAGACGAACAACGCCTGGCGGGCGGCCTCCACCTGCTCGGGCCGGATCAGGTCACCCCGCACCGGCCGGTTCAAGATGTTGGACCCCTCGAAGTTCCCGGCCGGGGTCACTCCCCACCACGCTGCCGCCGCGTCGGCGGCCTCGGGGCCCGCCGCGTTCTGCACCACCGCCCGCAGCTCGGGCTCGGACCACACGTAGAACTTGCCCTCGACGCCCTCAGAGTCGGCATCCTCAGCCGAGTAGAAGCCGCCGTCGCCATGGCAGAGGTCCCGCAGCACGTAGCCGATCGTCTCGTCCACCACCTGGCGGTAGACCGGCTCGCCGGTCAGCATCCAGGCGTGCAGGTACACCCTGGTCAGCAGAGCGTTGTCGTAGAGCATCTTCTCGAAGTGAGGTACGAGCCACTGATGGTCCACCGAGTAGCGGGCGAACCCGCCGCCGAGATGGTCGTAGATCCCGCCTGAGGCCATGGCGTCCAGGCTGGTCCGCACCGCCCGCAGCAGCTCGGGGCGGTTGCTGCGGTGATGGATGCGCAGCGCCGAGGCCAGGGTCATGGCCGCAGGGAACTTGGGCGCTCCGCCGAAGCCGCCCCACTGGGGGTCGAACGAGGCCAGGATGGCGTCGCCGGCCCGGTCCAGCGTCCGCCCATCGGGGGCATCGGTGGCATCCTCGCTCAATGAAGCGGCGGCACGCGACGTCCGATCGATCAGCGCCACCAGCTGGTCGGCCTGGGCGTGCACGTCGGCCCGCCGGTTGGTCCAGGCCTCGTCGATGGCCTCCATCACCTGCTGGAACGAGGCCATGCCGCCCCGGGGCCGGTCCGGGTAGTAGGTGCCGCCGAAGAAGGGCCTGCCGTTAGGGGTCAGGAACACGGTCATGGGCCAGCCGCCTCGACCGGTCATGGCCTGCACCGAGTCCATGTATATGGCGTCGACGTCGGGACGCTCCTCCCGGTCGACCTTGACGTTGACGAACAGCCGGTTCATCACCGCCGCGGTGTCGGGATCCTCGAAGGACTCGTGGGCCATCACATGGCACCAGTGGCAGCTGGAGTAGCCCACCGACAACAGCACCGGCCGGTCCCGCTCCACGGCCGCCGCGAAGGCCTCGGGACCCCACGGGTACCAGTCCACCGGGTTGTCGCGATGCTGGCGCAGGTACGGGCTGGTCTCGCCGCCGAGCCGGTTCATGAACCGAGCCTAGAGGCCGAGCGCACGACTACTTCCAGCCCGCGACGAGCGCTAAGGCCGACGGTGGGGCAGACTGGCGACGGTGACTGCTGGAGTCCGGGTACTGGTCGTCGACGACGAGCCCTCGTATCGGGAGGGCCTGCAGGTGGCGCTGGGGGCCGAGGGGTTCCTAGTCGACGTTGCGGCCGACGGCGAGGAGGCCCTGGCCATGTTCGAGGCCCTTGAGCCCGAGATCGTGCTGCTCGACGTGATGCTGCCCCGCCTGTCCGGGATCGACGTGTGCCGCCGAATCCGCTCCCTCGCCGACACGCCGGTCATCATGGTGTCGGCCCGCCGGGAGGAGATCGACACCGTGGTCGGGCTGGAGGTCGGAGCGGACGACTACGTGGCCAAGCCCTACCGGGTGCGAGAGCTGGTGGCCCGGATGCGCACGGTGATGCGCCGCAGCCGGACCCGGCCGGTCAACTCCTTCAACGGCGCAGCCAACCTCAGCATCGGCGATGTCACCGTGGACCGGGACCGCCACGAGGTGACCATCGGCGGCCAGCTGGAGCGCCTGCCGCTGAAGGAGTTCGAGGTGCTGGCCCTACTCATGGAGAACGCCGGGTTCGTGGTGTCCCGCCAGACCCTCATCGACAGGGTCTGGGGGTTCGACTACGTGGGCAACACCAAGACCCTCGACGTGCATATCAAGCGGCTCCGGTCCCGCATCGAGCGCGACCCGGCCCAGCCCGAGCGCATCGTCACCATCAGGGGCCTCGGCTACAAGTACGTGGCGCCCTGAGATCCCGGCGGACCCGTCGCTAAGGCATAGACCGGCAAGATGGCAGCTATCCGGATCTGGGTGGCCGGGGCCCGTCCCCGCACTCTGAGCGCGGCGCTGGTCCCCGTGGCCACCGGAACGGCAGTGGCGGTGGGGGAGGGTGCGCACACTTCGTGGTGGCGGGCCGGCGTGGCGCTGCTGGTGGCCATGGCGCTGCAGGTGGGGGTCAACTTCGCCAACGACTACTCCGACGGCGTCCGGGGCACGGACGACTCCGCCCGGATCGGCCCCCGCCGGCTGGTGGGCTCCGGGCTGGTCGAGGCCCGCCGGGTCAAGTGGGCCGCGTTCTCGGCTCTTGCGGTGGCCGCCGCGGCCGGCGCGGTGCTGGCTGCGGTCGCGGGCTGGGGGCTGCTGGCGGCGGGGGCGGTGTGCCTGGTGGCCGGATGGGCCTACACCGGCGGGCCCAAGCCTTACGGCTATCTGGGGCTGGGCGAGGTGTTCGTGTTCGTGTTCTTCGGCCTCGTGGCCACCGCGGGCACGACCTACGTACTGCTGGAACGGCTCGACTGGTTCGCTGTGCTGTGCGGCGTGCCGGTCGGGCTGTGGGCGGTCGCGCTGCTGATGGCCAACAACCTGCGCGACATCGACGGCGACACCGCCGCGGGCAAGCGCACGCTGGCCGTTCGACTGGGGGAGCGTCGCACCCGCTTCGGCTACATGGCCGTGCTGGAGGCGTCGTACGCCGCGGCCCTGGCCGCGTCGTTCACGGGGCGGGCCGCGGCGGCCGCGGTGGTGGGGGCTCCGTTCGCGGTGAGCGCGGTGCGCACTGTGCTGCGGGGCGCGTCGGGCCCCGCCCTGATCCCGGTGCTGGGCGCCACCGCCCGGACCCAGCTCGTGTCGGGCCTGGCCATGGCAGTAGGCATCGCGGTGACTGGATGAGCAGACTGTCGGCCATGAGCCGGGAAGCCGTGATCGGCCATCTCGAGGCGCTGGGCGTGCCGTACGAGGTGGTGGAGTGCGATCCCGCCTTCGCCGACACCGCCCGGTTCTGCGAGCGCTACGGGTACCCGATGGACGCGTCAGCCAACGCCATCTGCGTGATCGGAAAGTCCGGGGACCGGCCGATGGCATGCTGTGTGGTCCTGGCCTCCACGAGGCTGGACGTGAACGGGGTGGTGCGCCGGCGGCTCGGCACCCGCAAAGCCTCCTTCGCCGACGCGGACACCACCGTCGAGCGCACCGGCATGATGATCGGCGGGGTGACCCCGTTCGGGCTGCCTGCCGGACTGCCGGTGTGGATCGACGCCCGGGTCATGGAGTGCGAGCAGGTGATCGTGGGTGGAGGCTCGCGGGACTGCAAGATCCTGTGCCCGCCCACTTCGCTGCTGGCCGTCGAGGGCGCTGAGGTCGTCGACGACCTGGCCAAAAGGCCGAGCGGGTAGACCTGAGCGATCTCAGCCGCGGGTGGCAGTGATCAGCTGGGCGATGCCTGCGCTGAGCTGGTGGCGGCGCACGTCGACGAACCCAGCGGACCGCAGCCCGGCGAGCAGTTCCTCCGGAGGCGGCAGGTAGGCGACCGATTCGGGCAGGTACCGGTATGCATCGCGGTCGGAGAGCAGCCCGCCAATCAGGGGCACGACCCGGCCGAAGTACAGTCCATGGCCCCAACGCAGGACGGGATTGGTCGGCGAGTCCACCTCCAGCAGGCCGATGCGCCCGCCGGATCGCAGCACCCGGGCCAGCTCGGCGAACAGCAGCGGCACGGCCGTCAGGTTGCGCAGGGCGAACCCGCATGTCGCGCCGTCCAGCGCGCTGTCCGGAAGGGGCAGCTCCAGCACGTCGGCGTTGACCAGCGGAGCGGCGGCTGCACCCCTGGGGGCGGCCCGCAGCATGCCCATCGAGAAGTCGAAGCCGATCCCATGATGGCCGAGCCGGGCGAGCTCCCGGCAGAGATCGCCGGTGCCGCAAGCAAGGTCGACCACCAGCGATCCCGTCGGCAGAGCCAGCTCCCGCACCGTCCGGCGCCGCCAGGCCACGTCGAGCCGCAACGTCATGATGCGGTTCACCAGGTCGTAGCGGGGCGCGATGGCGTCGAACATCTCCCTCACGGCCCGGCGCTTGGCCGCACCGGAGGGCAGTCCGCTCACCCGCCGCGCGGTCGGCGCTGCTGCTTGGGCCAATGCCGCTGGTAGTCGCGGCTGGTGGGGTACAACAGCAACGCAATCAACGCAACGTCGAACAGCAGACCGAAGGCGTCGGCCCACAACCAGCGCGGGGTGTCGGTCACAGCCAGCAGCACCAACAGCGCGACGGGAACCACGGCCACGACCACGCCGAGCTTGTAGCCCCACCGCCTCTCGTTGGCGATGCCGAAGGCGGCCATCACCTTGCCCACCGCGATCGTCAGCGTGTAGACGCCCACGGCCCGGGCGCCGAGTATCGCGAACACCAGTGAGATGCCGCCCTGGAAGTACAACAGCAGCTGTGCGATGTACAGCGTCTGGGGCTGCCGGGGGTTGACCCAGACCCGCTTCTCCATGCCCCCCAGTATGCAGGCTGTTCACACTCAGACGCGACGGTAGGCGCGGTCGGTGTGATGGTGCTCGAAGCCGATGCGGCGGTAGACGGCGTTGGCCGGGTGGTTGTCGGACTCCACGTAGAGCATCCCGGCGGTCAGCCCCCGACCCGAGAGCCACTCGAGGCCGGCCAGGGTCATGGGCCGTCCCAGCCCCCGGCCGGCGAAGTCGGGGTCCACCGCGATCACGTAGATCTCACCCAAGGGCGGATCGTGGTCGGCGTGGACCTTGGTCCAGCAGAAGCCGGCCAGGCGGCCGTCGCGGTGGTGCAGGCGGAACCCGTCGGAGTCGAACCACGACTCGGCCATCCGGCGCCGCAAGTCGGAGGCGGTCAGCCCGCCCTGCTCGGGATGCCAGTGGAAAGCCCGGTTGTTCACCGCCACGAACTCGTCGAGGTCGTCGGGCGCGAAGGCCCTGGTCGGCAGCCCCGACGGCTCGGCCGGTAGCCGGCAGCGCAGCTGCCACAGGTCGCGGTAGGGCACGAAGCCGTGGTGATGTGCGGCGTCGTCGTCACCCGGACCGACCTCCCTGATCCAGAGTTGGGCCGCAGCGCGGTCGTCCAGCTCGGCCATCGCCT
This sequence comes from Acidimicrobiales bacterium, assembly GCA_965117015.1. Taxonomy (GTDB): domain Bacteria; phylum Actinomycetota; class Acidimicrobiia; order Acidimicrobiales; family Aldehydirespiratoraceae; genus Aldehydirespirator. Next base: position 2,837,605 of record OZ220747.1, on the reverse strand, counting down.
CGGCCAGGATGCCCTCCGTCTCGCCTGACGCCCGCCCCTCCAGCACCACGATCTGCGCCTCATCGTCAGCCGTCGCCGGCGCATTGACCTCGTAGCGCACCAAGCCGAGGGTACTGCGCTACCTTCCCCCTGATGGCCCGTCCCCGAACACCCAAAGGCCGCGCCCGCCGCACCCACGAGCGTCTGGCCTGGGAGTATCCGGACGCGGTGTGCGAACTCGACCACGGCGATGCCTTCGAGCTGCTGGTGGCCACCATCCTGTCGGCGCAGGCCACCGATGTGGGTGTGAACAAGGCCACGCCCGCCCTGTTCGCCCGGTACCCGGACGCCGAGACTCTGGCCGACGCGGAGCCGGAGGACGTCCAGCCCTACATCAGCACCATCGGGCTGTTCCGCAACAAGTCCAAGAGCCTGGTGGGCATGGCTCGGATGTTGGTCGACGACTACGACGGAGAGGTGCCCGGCGCCATGCGCGACCTGGTGCGGCTGCCCGGCGTCGGCCGCAAGACGGCCAACGTAATCCGCAGCGTGGCCCTGGGCCTGCCGGGCCTGCCCGTCGACACCCACGTCACCAGGCTGTCGAACCTGCTCGACCTGACGTCCGAGACCGACCCGGTGAAGATCGAGCTGGAACTCAACCCGATGATCCCCGCGGCCGAGCGGGGCGACTTCAGCCTGCGGATGATCCTCCACGGCCGCCGGGTGTGCGTGGCCCGCCGACCCCGCTGCGAGGACTGCGTCCTGAACGACTTCTGCCCCTCCAGCACCGTCTGACCCTCGCCTCAGTAGGACTCGACCCTGAATACGCACCACTCGTCATATCCTGAGTCCGTGCCCAAGCCTCGCCCGAGTTACTTGCTCGACGAGTTGCTCGCGCAGTGTGACGAGACAGCCCCTGACAGCGATGCCGACCGGGAGTGGATCGAGGGGAAGCCCCTCGGAGCCGAACTCCTTTGATATGGCGGGGTGACGTCTGGCTCGTCAACCTCGACCCGACAGCCGGACATGAGCTGCGTGGAACCCGGTCGTGGAGGAGGTCCTCGCCCGCCTCGCCACCATCCTCACCTAGACGGTCCGACCGGTAGCGTTGAGGGGTGCTGACCCGCCTTGACTTGCGGGGCGACGGCGGACCCGTCGCCGGTCGCCTGCCCCGGCCCGAGGCTGCCTCAGCGGGTCCGCGGGAGGCAGTGCGGGCCATCATCGCCGAGGTCCGCGAACGGGGTGACGACGCACTGCGGGAACTCACCGAGCGCTTCGACGGCGTCACGCCGGCCAGCCTGACAGTCGCACCCGACGAGATCGCCGAGGCGGTCGCGCGAACACCCGCGCAGGTGCGGGAGGCCCTGGCGGCTGCGGCGGCCAGCGTGGACGCCTATCACCGCCACCAGTTGCTCGACGATGTGGTCCACGAGAGAGGGGGTATCACGGTCACCGAGCGCCACCTGCCGGTACGGCGGGCCGGCTGCTACGTGCCCGGAGGAAGGGCTGCCTACCCGTCGACGCTGATCATGACCACGGTGCCGGCCAAGGTGGCCGGCGTGGACGAGATCGCAGTCTGCGTGCCGCCCGGACCCGACGGCCGTATAGCCGACGTGACGCTGGCCGCGGCCGCCGCGATGGGCATCGACGAGGTTCACCCGCTGGGGGGTGCCCAGGCCATTGCTGCCCTGGCCTACGGGACGGAGTCGGTCAGTGCTGTCGACGTGATCGCTGGGCCGGGCAACGCCTACGTCGCACTGGCTCAGCGCGAGGTGGCCGGGGTGGTGGGAGTCCCGGCCGCGTTCGCGGGCCCGTCGGAGGTGGTGGTGGTGGCCGATGCCACTGCCAACGCCACGTTCGCCGCAGCCGATGTGATTCTGCAGGCAGAGCACGGCCCCGACGGGCTGGCGTGGCTGATCACCTGGGACGAGACCGCAGCGGGAGCCGTGGAGGCCGAAGTCTCCAGGCTCGCAGCCTGCGCCGACCGTCGGGTCGAGATAGAGGCGACCCTGCGCAACTCCGGCTACAGCGTGCTGTGCTCGAGCGTCGAGCAGGCCCTGGAGGTGGTCAACGAGATCGCCCCCGAGCACCTCGAACTGATCGTGGCCGACCCCGAGTCACTGGTGCCGCGGGTGCGCAACGCCGGGGCGGTGTTCTGCGGGCCGTGGGCGCCGGCCTCGCTCGGCGACTACGCCGCCGGACCCAACCATGTGCTGCCCACCGACGGCACAGCCCGATTCGCGGGCGCGCTGGGGGTGCGCGACTTCCTCAGGAGCATGCACATCGTGAACACCGACCGAGACGGACTGGAGCGCCTGGCGCCCCATGTGATCGCGCTGGCCGAGGCCGAGGGGCTCACCGCTCACGCCGAGTCGGTGCGGGTGCGTCTCTCTCCGGAGACCGAGTGGACAGGCAGCGAATCATGATGGTGCGGCCCCGGGAGGACATCGCGCTGATGGCCGGCTACCACTCGCCTCAGCTCGACGTAGCCGTCCGCCTCAACACCAACGAGAGCCCGCTGCCTCCCCCGGCGGCCTTCACCGACGCGGTGGCGGCCGCGGCCCGGTCGGTGGTCTGGAACCGGTACCCGGACCGTCAGGCCGTCGAGCTCAGGTCGCGCATCGCAGCCCGCCACGGCATGACCCCCGAGCAGGTCTTCGCGGCCAACGGCTCCAACGAGGTGCTCCAGTGCCTGCTTCTCGCCTACGGCGGCCCGGGCCGCCGCGCGGTGGTGTTCGAGCCCACCTACGCGTTGCACTCACATCTGGCCCGAGTGACCGGCACTGCCGTGGTCGAGGGTGAGCGGGGCGAAGACTTCAGCCTGGACGCCGGCGCGGCCGCCGCGCTGGTCGACTCGGCCCGGCCCGCGGTGACGTTCCTGTGCTCGCCCAACAACCCTTCCGGCACGGTCGAGCCGCGCTCGGCAGTGGCGTCGCTCCTCGACGCAGCCGCCTCAGCCGGCGGACTGCTGTGCGTCGACGAGGCCTACGCGGAGTTCGCCCCCCACAGCGCGCTCGAACTCGTCGACGAGGAGGCGCCGGTCGTCGTGACCCGCACCTACTCCAAGACCTGGGCCATGGCCGGGGCCCGCCTGGGGTACCTGATCGGCCCGGAGTGGGTGGTGGCCGAGCTGGAGAAGGTGGCCCTGCCATACCACCTCGACGCGCTCAAGCAGGCCGTCGGCCTCGTCGCCCTCGACTACGTCGACGAGATGCAGGCCCGGGTGGACGCCATCGTGGCCGAGCGCGACCGGCTCACCGACCGGCTGGGCGAGCTGGCGGTGGACGTGTGGCCCTCGGGGGCCAACTTCGTGCTCATGCGGCCCCGCCACCGCGACGGCGCCGAGGTGTGGCAGCAGCTGGTCCACCGCTCGGTTCTGGTACGCAACTGCTCGTCGTGGCCGAGGCTGGACGGCTGCCTGAGGGTGACGGTCGGCACCCCGGAGGAGGACGACCGCTTCCTGGCCGCCCTCGAGGAGATTCTGGCGTGAGCGGTTCGGCCTCGTACCCTCAAGGGGCGCGCGACACCAAGGAGACCCGGACATGAGCCGCACGTCCACCCGCTCCCGCTCCACCAAGGAGACCAGCATCGAGTTGAGCCTCGACCTCGACGGCGCGGGCATCACCGACGTCTCGACCGGGCTGCCGTTCTTCGACCACATGCTCGACCAGCTCGGCCGCCACGGCGGGCTCGGGCTGACGGTGCGCGCCCAGGGCGATCTCGCGGTGGATGCTCACCACACGGTCGAGGACACCGGCATCATCCTGGGAGAGGCCTTCCGCGAGGCCTTGGGCGACAAGGCCGGCGTGCGCCGTTTCGCCAGTATCACAGTGCCGCTGGACGAGGCCGCGGTCGAGGTGGTGCTCGACCTGTCGGGACGGCCGTTCCTGCACTACGACGTGGATTTTCCGGGTGAGAAGATCCTCGGCGACCCGCCCTTCGACCCGCAGCTGGCCGAAGAGTTCTGGCGGGCCTTCGCCACCGCGGCCGCCATCACGCTGCACATCGTGATGCGACGAGGCCGCAACACCCACCACATCGTCGAAGCGTCGTTCAAGGGCGTGGCCCGGGCCATCCGCGACGCGGTGCGGGTGGAGGGCTCGACCCTGCCGTCGACGAAGGGAACGCTGTGACGGGCAGGCCGCTCGTCGCCATCCTCGACTACGGCATCGGCAACCTGCACTCGGCCCAGAAGGGCTTCGAGCACGCCGGGGCCGACGCCCGGCTCACCGCCGACCTCGGTCTCATCAGGGCCGCCGACGGAGTGGTGCTCCCGGGCGTGGGAGCCTTCGCTCCCTGCATGGCCGCGCTGGGCCGCACGGGCCTGGACGATGCGGCACTCCAGGCGGTGCGGTCGGGTCAGCCGTTCATGGGAATCTGCGTGGGGATGCAAGTGCTCTTCGCGGGCTCCGACGAAGCACCGGGAGTCTCGGGACTGGGCGTGTTCGACCGCATGGTGCGCTGGATCCCGGGGCCGGTGAAGCGTCCTCAGATGCAATGGAACGTCCTCCAGCGCAGTGGCGACCACCGCATGCTGGCCGGCCTGGATGATCCGATCTGGGCCTACTTCGTCCACTCGCTGGCGCCGGAGATGGGAGACGCGTCCGACGTTGTCGCCACGTGCGACTACGGCGGACCGGTGGTGGCCGCGGTGGCCCGCGACAACGTCTGGGCGGCCCAGTTCCACCCCGAGAAGTCATCGCGCGTGGGCCTGCGCATCCTGGCCAACTTCGTAGCTGCGACTGTCGCTGCGGCGGTTTGACCCATGCGACTATTCAGCGCGGTCGACATCCGCGACGGTCGCTGCGTACGGCTTCGCCAGGGCGACTACGGCGCCGAAACGGTCTACGACACCGATCCGGTCGCCCGCGCCGTCGAACTTGCGAGCCAGGGCGCGGGATGGATCCATGTCGTCGACCTCGACGGCGCCCGATCCGGGCATCCCGACAACGCCGCAGTGGTGACCGCCATCGCCGGCGCGGTCGATGTCCCGGTCCAGGCGGGCGGGGGAGTACGGACCGCCGCGACCGCCGAGGCGTGGTTCGCGGCCGGCGTCGAGCGGGTGGTGCTGGGCACTGCTGCGCTGCGCGACCCGGAGTTGGTACGGAGTCTGGCCCGATCGCACCGGATTGCAGTCGGGCTCGACGCCAAGGCCGGTGACGTCGCCACCGACGGCTGGCAGCAGGGCTCGGGGCAGTCGGTGCTGGATGTGGCCCGCAGCTTCGCCGCCGACGGCGTGGACGCCTTCGTGGTCACCGACATCAGCCGCGACGGGACTCTGGACGGACCCGACATCGACGGGCTGGCTTCGGTGCTCGACGCGGTGTCGGTGGACGTGATCGCCTCCGGGGGCGTGGGCCAGCTCGCCGACCTGACCGCACTGGCCGGGCTCGAGGGCCGCGCCGGCCGCCGGTTGAGCGGTGTGATCGTGGGCACCGCGCTCTACGAGGGACGCTTCACGGTTGCCGAGGCGGTGGCCGCGCTGGCCGGAAGCTCGAGAACGAGCGGCTGAGATGCGGGTGGCCCGGGTCATTCCCTGCCTCGACGTGGACGCCGGCCGGGTAGTCAAAGGGGTGAACTTCGTGGACATCCGCGACGCCGGCGATCCGGTCGAGCTGGCGGCCCGCTACGACGCCGAGGGCGCCGACGAGCTGGTCTTCCTCGACATCACCGCGTCGTCGGATCGCCGCGACACCACCGTGGCCATGGCCCGGGCGGTGGCCGACGAGGTGTTCATCCCGTTCACCATCGGCGGCGGTATCCGAACCCTCGACGACGCCCGGCTCCTGCTGCGAGCGGGAGCCGACAAGGTGAGCGTGAACACCGCAGCGGTGCGCCGCCCCGAGCTGGTAAGCGAGATCAGCCGGGAGTTCGGCGCCCAGTGCTGCGTAGTCGCCATCGACGCCCGCAGCTCAAGCGAGGCGCCCAGCGGCTACGAGGTCTACACCCACGGCGGGCGCACCCGCACCGGCATCGACTGCCTGGAGTGGGTGACCGAGGCCGAGCGGCTCGGAGCGGGCGAGATCCTGCTCACCTCCATGGACCGCGACGGCACCAGGGAAGGCTTCGAGCTGAACTTGACGTCCAAGGTTGCAGCCGCGGTAGGCGTCCCGGTAATCGCCAGCGGGGGAGTGGGCAACCTCGACCACCTTGTGGAGGGAGTCATCGAAGGCAAGGCCGACGCAGTGCTGGCCGCCAGCATCTTCCACTACGGAGAGCACACAATCGCGGAAGCCAAGACCCGCATGGCCGACGCCGGGATCCCAGTCCGCCCCGCCTAAGAATCCCGCATCAAGCTCACGTCGGGAGGTCACTCCGCACGGCGCGACCCGCCAGGCCGGGGGGTGGCGACGGGTCAGATGACCGACGAATAGGGCGAAGCCCGTGTCGGTCATCTGACTCGTCGACAGGACCCGCCGGCCGGAACAACCCGCTGCACAGAAGCAGAATGCCCGCCCCAGCGAGGGACAGCCAGCGAGACGCCCCTTCCCTAGACGAAATAGGCGCACTAGTCTCGCTGCCGCGCCAATGCCCCAGCCGCTGACGCCCGGAGGTCGCCTTTGACCGTCGCTGACACGTACCGCCTGTCCTCCCGGTACACCGACGACTCAGGAACGGTGTTCATGACGGGCCTCCAGGCGCTGGCCCGGCTCCCGATCGAACAGCTCCGGGCCGACCGGCTCGCGGGGCTGGACACCGCCGCGTTCATCAGCGGTTATCCGGGCTCGCCCGTCGGCGGCTACGACGGCGACGTGAGCAGGGCGATCGAGCAGGCCCCCGACCTGCCCATCGTGCTGGCTCCCGCCCTCAACGAGGAGCAGGCGGCCACCGCGGTGATGGGATCCCAACTGGCCTCTCTCCGCCCCGACTCCCGCTACGACGGCGTTCTCGGCATCTTCTACGGCAAGGCACCCGGTGTGGACCGCGCCTCCGACGCACTCCGCCACGCCGTGTTCGCCGGCACGGACCCCCGCGGCGGAGCGGTGGTGATCGCGGGCGACGACCCCGCGGCCAAGAGCTCGACGATCCCGTCGTCGTCGGCGGGAACCCTCGCCGACAAGCACATTCCCGTGCTCTACCCGGGGTCGCCCCGCGAGGCGCTGGACCTGGGCCGCCATGCCGTGTACCTGTCGCGGGCCACCGGTCTGTGGACCAGCCTCAAGATCGTGGCCGATGTGGCCGACGGCTCAGGGACGGTGCACCTCGATCCCCGCCGGGTCGACCCCGTCATCCCCACCATCGACGGCGAGCCCTACGTCCACACCCCCGACGGCCGGCTGCTGACCCCCGAGACGGTCGACGCCGAGCAGGAGATCTACGAGGTCCGGCACCCGCTGGCCATCGAGTACGCCGCCCTCAACCACCTCAACCACGCCACCGTCAACCCGTCCGACGCCTGGATCGGGATCGTGGCGTCGGGGATCACCTACCGGGAGTTGCGCGAGGCGCTGCGCCGGCTGGGCCTGGCCGACGACGCCGAGATCGCGGCGGCCGGCATCCGGCTCATGTGCATGCACATGCCCATCCCGTTCAGCCCGAAGCGGGCCCGCCACTTCGCCCGGGGTCTGGTGGAGATCTTCGTAGTGGAGGAGAAGCAGCCCAACATCGAGTCGCTGATGAAGGACGCCCTCTACAACGAGCGCCGGCGGCCGCGGGTGACAGGCAAATTCGACGAGCACGACACGATGTTGCTGCCCGGCCACGGGGGCCTCACCGCCGACGACCTGCTGGAACCGCTGCGCCGCCGCCTGTCCGAGCGCATCGGCCACCGCCTCGCTCCCGAGCAGCCGCCCCGCGAGCTGATCCCGTTGGCCGACGGCGTGGCCCGCACGCCCTACTTCTGCTCGGGATGCCCCCACAACCGCTCGACCAAGGTCCCCGACGGCGCCGCGGTGGGCGCGGGGATCGGCTGCCACACGATGACCCTGCTGATGGACTCCGACGGCTTCGGCGACATCGTGGGGCTCACCTGCATGGGCCAGGAGGGGGCCCAGTGGATCGGCATGGCCCCGTTCGTGGAGACGCCTCACATCTTCCAGAACATCGGTGACGGCACCTACTTCCACAGCGGCCAGCTCGCCATCCAGGGCGCGATCGCAGCCGGCATCGACATCACCTACAAGCTGCTCTGGAACCGCACCGTGGCCATGACCGGGGGCCAGGACCCCCAAGGCATGCTGGGAGTGGCGGAGGTGTGTCGGATGCTGCTGGCCCAGGGAGTGGCCCGGGTGCTGGTGACCACCGACGAGGTCGCCCGCTACCGGGGCACGGACCTGCCCGAGGGCGTGGACGTCTGGCCCCGCGACCGGCTGATGGAGGCCCAGGAGCTGCTCGCTGAGATCAAGGGTGTCACCGTGCTGGTACACGACCAGCAGTGCGCGGCCGAGGCCCGGCGGGGACGCAAGCGGGGCACCGTGGCCGTGCCCAGCCAGCGCGTCTTCATCAACGAGCGGATCTGCGAGGGCTGTGGCGACTGCGCGCAGATCAGCAACTGCCTCTCGGTGCAGCCCGTCGAGACGGCATTCGGTCGCAAGACCCGAATCGACCAGACGACATGCAACCTGGACTTCTCGTGCCTGGAGGGCGACTGCCCGTCGTTCATGACCGTGACCCGGCCCGGCCGCCTGCGGTCGTGGCTGCACCGCATCACCGGACGGGACCGAGCCCCGGCCCGCGCCCCGAGCAGCCCGACCCGGCCCGCGCCCACCGATCTGGACGACCCGGTGCCTGCCGTCGGAACCGACGACCTGTCGGTCCGCATCATCGGCATAGGCGGCACCGGCGTGGTGACCGTCAGCCAGGTGATCGGCACCGCGGCCATGTTCGACGGCTACGAGGTGCGGGGCCTCGACCAGATCGGCCTCTCCCAGAAGGCCGGACCGGTGGTCAGCGACCTGCGCCTGTACCGGGGCGACGAGGCGGCCAGCAATCGCCTGGGCGAGCGCCAGGCCGACGTCCTGCTGGCCTTCGACCAGCTGGGGGCGGCGTCGCCGTCGGGCATGAGCAGGGCCGACCCCGAGCGCACCGTGGTGGTCGGCTCGACCTCGCGTACCCCCACGGGAGCGATAGTGGCTCACCCGGAACGGGCCATGCCCGAGCCCGCCGAGCTGGAGGCCGTGATCGCGTCGGCCACCCGGGCCGACTGCCGTCACTGGGCCGACGCCCAAGCCCTCACCGAGGCCCTGCTGGGCAACTCGGTGACGGCCAACGTGTTCGTGGTGGGAATGGCGGTGCAGGCCGGAGCGCTGCCGCTGTCGCCGTGGTCGGTGGAGCAGGCCATCGAGCTCAACGGCGTGGCGACGAGAAGCAACATCGAGGCGTTCCGGTGGGGCAGGGCCATGGTGGCCCGGCCCGAGACGGTGGAAGCTGCGGCAGCCGCCGGCCCGGCTCGCCGCGACGGGCCGGATGAGCTCGACGAGCAGCTCGCGGACCGGGTGGCCGAAGTGGCCGCCACCGCCGGCTTCGACGGGCCCACAGCCGGCTCCGCCGGCTCCGAGGACGGCTACCGGGGTCCAGTGGATCTGGAGCTGATGGCGAGGGAGCTGTGCGCCTACCAGTCGCCGAAGCTGGCCAGCAAGCATCTCGACTTCGTGGAGGCCGTGGCCGCAGCCGACGCCGAGCAGGGCGACGGGTCGGGACGGCTGACGCGGGCCGCGGCCCGGGGCTACTTCAAACTGCTGGCCTACAAGGACGAGTACGAGGTGGCCAGGCTGATGCTCGACTCCGACGCCACCGCCGAGGCCCGCCAGCGGGCCGCGGCCACCTCGGGGAGGCTGGCCTGGCGCCTGCACCCGCCGATCCTGCGGGCCCTCGGCATGAAGTCGAAGATCTCGGTGCCGGTGTCGTGGACGCCGGCCATACGGCTGCTGGCCTCGATGCGCGGCCTAAGGGGTACGCCCTTCGACGTGTTCGGGTACGCCGCGGTGCGGCGGGCGGAGCGGTCCTTGCCGAAGAAGTACCGCGCCGCGATCACATCCGACCTTGAAACGCTGGACCCCGGCTGTTACGAAGCCGTGCTGCGGAGAGCCGCCCTGCCCGAGATCGTGCGCGGATACGAGCACATCAAGATGGCCGGGATCGACAAGATGCGAGAAGAACTGAAGCGGGCCTGATCCCGCGGGCCTGATCCCGTGGCCCGAGCGGCCCGTGAGCGAAGCGCACAAGAGCGGGAAACAACGATCCAAGTTGATAGGCTCACGCCCAACCCAATGGTGACGACGACTGCTACCGCCACCTTGGACCCACGCTTGGCGTTGTCGACGGACTTCGCTGAAGCTGTGCGCCGCCACGTCGATGGCTTGGCCAGCGACGCGGACCTGGCGCTCCTGGAGGCCAACACCAGGCTGTGGGTTCGAGCCCTATACCGACTGCTCGACGACGTCGCTGAGTCCATCGACTCGGTCCGAGCCACGGTGAGGGGACATCGGCGCGCCCTCATTGTCGCCGATCTGGAGGAGGACTACCGGTCAATCGACGCCGTGTTGACGACCCTGGTAGGGCCGCCACGGGCGCCTCTTGAGAACGGCGCCTCTGCCGACGGCCGCGACACCGGGCTGGTGGAACTGCAGCTGTCGTGGGTGCCGGGGCGGATCATCGCTTGGGCCGCGGGGCCCGGCCGATCCTCCGACAGCGCTCCTGACGTGCTGCGGCGGCTGCGCCACAGCGGTGCGGGCGCAGTCGACTGGAGCCAGCACCGCCCGGTGAAGGTCCCGGGCGGGGCCCGGGCCGACGCGGTGTCGGCACCGATCGCGAGCTGCCTCGGCTGGCTGGTCGCCCTGGGTGAGGCGGTCGAGGAGGACGGCATCGGAGCCAGCGTCTCCTGGCTCGGCCTGGTGGCCGCGCTGGCGGTGCGGCTCGCCGCGCAGGGACGCATGGTTCCCCAGCTCAAGAAGGTTCGCCGCCGCTACCGCATGGACGAGGCCGAGGGCGACGGCTCCAACGGTGCGGCCGCGGCGCGCGCCGACAGCGCCACCTACGTGGTGCGCTGGGCCCCCGCGCTGGTTGAGACCGACGTGATCGCCGCCCTGGCGGAGTCGCTGCCCGGAGCCGCGGCCGCGTTCGAGAACCAGCGGGACGCGACCGCGTTCACGCAGGCCGCGCTGGCCGACATCGTCGACGCCATCGCCACCGAAGCAGCCGAACGGCTCGAAGCCCCCGCGCCGCCGCCGGTGCCGCGCACCAAGGCCGATGTGGCCGAGACGGCCCTGGCCAGACTCGACGGCACTCCCTTCGACGTGCCGAGCCGCCACGTCGCGGACCTGACCCGCCGGCTGGACCAGTGGGCCCGGCCGGCAACGGAGTCCTACGACCGCCGTCTGCGCCTGATCGTGCAGCTCGATCCTCCCGACGACATCGGCGCCTGGCACCTGTCGGTGCTGTCCGAGTCGAGCGCAGGCGAGCTCCAACCGGTTGAGCGGGCCCTGGTGATCGCGTCGCGGGCCAGGCGCCAGGCGGTGAAACACCAGATGGCCCGCCTGGAACGGCTCTTCCCCGAACTTGTGCGGCTCGGGGGCCGCCGCCGGGGAGAGGTGATCCTCAACGCCGACGAGGCCTGGCAACTGATGACCGAGACCGGGCAGATTCTTCAGGCCGTCGGATACGACGTGCGGGTCCCGGCTCTGTCGCGGCGCCGCCCCACGCCGTCCCTTCGACTCACGTCGGTGGAGGCCCAGGAGACCGTCGTGGGGGCCCGGCAGCTCGCCGATGTCCGCTGGTCGGTCGCCTTCGACGACATTGAGCTGACCGCAGCCGAGATCCGCGAGCTGGCCACCCAGGCTCGACCTCTGGTGAAGAGCCGGGGGCGGTGGGTGGAACTCGACCGCGTCGACCTGAACGAAGCCGCGGCCGCGCTGGCCGAACGGGCCGACATGACCCGGTTGACCGGCGCCGACATGCTGCGCCACGCCCTCGGCCTGGAGGGCTCGCCCCTGGCCGGGGGCACGATGATCGCGGGGGAGGGCTGGGCCGCGGAACTGATCCGGAGTGCTCGCCACATACCCGCTGAACTCCCCACCAAGCCGGACGGCTTCAACGGGACGCTGCGCACCTACCAGGCCGACGCCCTGATCTGGCTCGGCTTCCTGGAGCAGGCCGGCCTGGGCGGATGCCTGGCCCTCGACATGGGCCTGGGCAAGACCCCCACGATGCTGGCCCACATCTACCTCACCCGCAGCAAGGGCCCGTCGTTGGTGGCCGCACCGCCCGCAGTGGTGGGCAACTGGGCCAGCGAGGCCCGCCGGTTCGTGCCGGGCCTGCGCGTCGTCGTCCATCACGGCCCCAACCGCACGCCCGCCGACCGGGTACCCGCAATGGTCCAGGGCGCCGACCTGGTGGTGTCCACCTACGGCACGGCCATGCGCGACCTGGATGTTCTCGAGAAGGTCGAGTGGTCGACGGTGGTCCTCGATGAGGCCCAGGCCATCAAGAACCCGGCCAGTGAGACCGCCCAGCAGCTGCGCCGGCTCGAGGCCCGCTGCCGGGTCACGCTGACCGGCACCCCGATCGAGAACGGCTTGGGCGACCTGTGGGCCATCATGGACTTCTGCAATCCGGGACTGCTCGGTGCCCGCAACCGGTTCATCGCCGAGATGTCGAAGGTCTCCAATAACCCTGAGACGAACCCCGACGGCGCGGCGGGATCCAATGGATCGGAGTCGTCCAACGGATCGCAGGCCCTCACCACGCCGGTGGCGGCCGCGGCGCCCAAGGCGGCCGCGGCCGGCGAGGGCGCGCTGGCCGCGCTGAACGGCATCCTCGTGTTCCGCCGGACCAAGGCCGAGCCGGCCATCGCGGCCGAGCTTCCCGACCGCATCGACGAGCTGGATCACTGCACGATGACCGCCGAGCAGGTCGGGCTCTACCAGGCGGTTCTGGATGAGCTGGTGGCCCGCACCGAGACGGAGGAGGGCGGACCGGAGCGCAAGGGTGCGGTCCTGGCCGCCATCACCGCCCTCAAGCAGATCTGCAACCACCCCGTCAACTACGAAGATGACGGCGGCGATCTGGACGGGCGTTCGGGCAAGCTGGCCCGGCTGGAACAGATCATGGGCCAGGTGTTCGCAGCCGGGGAGCGGATGCTGATCTTCACCCACTTCGCCACCTGGGGCGAGCGGCTGGCCGCCCATCTCAGCGAGCAGACCGGGCTGGACATCAGCTGCTATCACGGCGGCCTGGCCCGCGGCGCCCGCGACCGGCTGGTGCAGTCGTTCCAGAAGGGTCGGGGACCCGGGGCCCTGGTTCTGTCACTGAAGGCCGGCGGCACCGGCCTGAACCTGACCGCGGCCAACCATGTCGTGCTCTATGACCGCTGGTGGAACCCGGCAGTGGAGGACCAGGCCCGCGACCGGGCCTGGCGCATCGGCCAGCGCAACACGGTGGTGTGCCACCGGCTGGTGTGCCCCGGGACCGTGGACGAGCGGGTCGAGGAGGTCGTAGCGGGCAAGCGCCGCATCGCCGACATGGTGCTGCCCAAGTCCTCCTCGGTGGGCGACCTCAACAGCGACCAGTTGCGGGCCGCTTTGGGCATCGACCCCGACCTGATGCTCATCGACGACAACGGCGACAACGGATCGCACGCACCGGAGGAGGGCTCGTGACTCCGCCCAACGGATCGCACGCTGCGGGAGGCGGCTCGTGAACGCCGCCTCCAACGGTGCCGACGCAGCCCGCAGGCGATCCCGGCGGGGCAGGGGCAAGGGCACCGCCCCGGGGTCGGCCAAGACATCCGGCGACTTCTGGGGCTCGCCGAACAAGCTTCCCTCCGTGGAGGAGGTGACGGTCTCGACTGATCCGTCCGCGGTGGTCAGGTCCCTGGGACGGCCCCCGTTCCCCGGCCACGAGGCCGTCAGCGAGTACTACCTTCGAGCCGTCTACGACAACACCGCCAAGCTGGCCGAGGTGCTGGCCACCGCAGGGGACCTGCTGGAGGGCTCCGCCGACTCCGAATGAGCGCCGGCCACCGTAAAATATAAGAACTATCAATAAAGAACCCGGTGCGATTGACACCGGGTCAGCGCTGGTCAAACATGGTCGAATGCTTGCTGGCCGCCGGGCGGGATCGCGCCGCGCCACCCTGGCTCGCTTAGGCGGGATCAGCGTCGGCGGCTCGGCCGTGATCCTCGCCCTGCTCATCGGCGCGGCCATGATCCTCGGCCTGGGCGCCAACCCGCTGGAGGGCTACAGGGAGTTGCTCAAGGGTGCGTTCGGAGGCACCGAGGAACTGGCCGAATCTGCGGCCAAGGCGATGCCCCTGCTGTTCGTGGGCACCGGCATCTGCGTCGCCTTCCGGGCCAAGGTGATCAACATCGGCGGGGAGGGCCAGATCATCGCGGGCGGGCTGCTGTCCACGATGACCGCTCTGGCCGTGCCCGACCTGCCGGCGATAGTCCTGATCCCGCTGGTGCTCTTGATGGGACTGGTGGGCGGGGCCATCTGGGGCGGCATTCCCGGAGCCCTCAAGGCGTACCTGGGCGTGAACGAGATCCTGTCCACCATCATGCTCAACCTCGTGGCCGTGCAGTTGTTCAACTACCTGCTGCGGGCCCCGCTGATGGACCCCAAGCAGATCGAGCTGGGCACCCGGATCCCCCAGACCAAGCGCCTGTCGGAGAACGCCGACCTGCCGATCCTGATCGAGGGCACCCGCTTCCACCTGGGCGTGGTGGTGGCTCTGATCGCGGCCGCCGTCGCCTGGTTCTTCCTGTGGCGCACCACCACCGGCTACCGGGTACGGGCGGTGGGCGCCAGCGCCCCCGCGGCCCGCTACGCGGGGATGCCGGTGAAGCGCATGACCATGCTCGCGCTCACCATCAGCGGCGCACTGGGCGGCATGGCCGGAGCCTGCCTGGTGTTCGGGAGCGAGACTCACCGCCTGCAGACCGAGGGCTTCGCCACCGGCTTCACCGGCTCGGCCGGCTTCAACGGCATCGTGGCTGCGCTGTTCGGCGGCCTGCACCCGCTGTTCACGATCCCGTCGTCGTTCCTGTTCGGCGGCCTGCTGGTCGGGGCCAACGCGATGCAGCGGGTCATCCAGATCCCGGTGGACCTCGTGATCGGGCTCAACGGCCTGATCGTGGTGTTCGTGGTCAGCAGCAACACGCTGCGCGAGCGGCTGTCGCGCTACATGTCGATAGCCGGCGAGGCGGCCGAGCACGAGGATGCGGGCGCCCACCAGGCACCGGTCGTCGATGAAGCCGGACCGTCGGAACCCGCAGAAGCATCCGCGCCCGACGGCGGCGACGACCCGGTCCGCACCCCGGAGAGCGAGCCGTGACCGACTTCATCACCGTCACCTTCACGGTGGCCACCTTCGCCTCGGGCGTGCGGCTGGCCACCCCGTACCTGCTGGCCGCCCTGGGAGAGACCCTGGGCCAGCGCAGCGGCGTGCTGAACCTCGGCGTGGACGGGGTGATGCTGCTGGGCGCGTTCTTCTCCTACTGGGCCGTGCTCCAGACCGACAGCATCGCCGTGGGGCTGCTGGTCGGGATCGGGGTGGGCCTGGTGCTGGGGGTGGTGTACGCCACGGTCACCGTCGTGTTCCGGGCCGAGCAGGGCATCAGCGGGATCGGGATATTCCTCTTCGGGCTGGGCATGAGCGCGCTGCTGTTCGAGGAGTGGGTGGGCACGCCCCGTCCCATCTCGAGCTTCGACAAGCTGGCCATCCCGCTGCTGTCGGACATCCCGAAGATCGGCGACATGTTCTTCAACCACAACCTCCTCGTCTACGTGTCGATGCTGCTGGTGCCGGGGCTGACCCTGCTGGTGAACCGCACCACCTTCGGGCTCAACGTCCGAGCGGTGGGCGAGACGCCGGAGGCCGCCGACAGCCTCGGCGTCTCCGTGGCTTGGACCCGCGCCACCTGCATCCTCATCGGCAACGGGCTGGCCGGACTGGCCGGGGCCGCGCTGGCCATCGAGATCGGGATCTTCCAGCACAACCTCACCAACCAGATCGGCTTCATCGCCATCGCCCTCGTGTACTTCGGGGCATGGCGACCCACCGGCGTGGTGGCGGGCTCCCTCCTTTACGGGCTGGTCACCTCCACCGTCAACCAGTGGAAGACCGCAGGCCTGGTCACAGGAGCCGCCTCGAGCTTCACGACCATGGCGCCCGCGCTGCTCACCATCGTCGCGCTGGTGGTGATAGCGCGCCGCACCGCCGCCCAGCCGGCGGCGCTCACCCTGCCGTTCGTGAGGGGCCACTGATGGTCGCCCCAGTACCCAAGAATCGCCCAGACCTACCGCCACACAATGAAAGATGCCCGATCATTCGGGACCATACCCAGGAGGGAAAAAAGCCATGACAAAACGATTGCGAACACTGGTGGTCGTGTTCACCGTATTCGGGCTGATCGCAGCCTCATGCGGCGACGATGAGGAGGCCGCCGACGGCGACGCCGACGCCGCCCAGGCCGAAGCCGAAGCCGCCGCCGCGGCCGCTGAGGCCGAAGCGGCTGCCGCCCAGGCCGAGGCCGACGCCGCCCAGGCCGAGGCCGACGCCGCCGCCTCCCGAGCTGAGGAGGCTGCGACAGCCGCCGCCGAGGCCCAGGCTGCCCTCGACGCGGCCATGGCCGAAGCCGAGGGAACGGTAGACCCCGAGGTCGTCGCCGAACTCGAGGCCGCGCTGGCCGAGGCGGAGGCCGAAGCGGCCGCCGCCGAGGCAGAGGCCGCCGAAGCCGCCGAGGCAGCCGCCGAGGCAGAGGCGGCTGCAGCCGCCGCCGCGGCAGCCGCGGCCGAACCCGAGGACACTGGGCCGGAGCCGCTGCGGGCCGCGGTGGTGACGCCCAGCGCCGAGAACGACCTGGCCTTCAGCCAGTCCATCGTCGACGCCCTGCACCGCATGGAGGACGCCGGGCTGCTGAGCGAGGTCGCCATCACGCCGGGCACCTTCATCGTGGAGGACGCCGGTGTGGCCCTGCGCAACTACGCCGAGTCCGGCTACGACCTGGTGATCGCCCACGGCTCCCAGTACGGCGGCCTGCTCGAGGAGATCGCCCCCGACTTCCCCAGCACCGCCTTCGCGTGGGGTACCTCGGTGGAGACCTTCGGTCAGCCCAACATCTCGGCCTACACCACCCGGTCGGACCAGGG
Source organism: Acidimicrobiales bacterium (assembly GCA_965117015.1). GTDB lineage: Bacteria > Actinomycetota > Acidimicrobiia > Acidimicrobiales > Aldehydirespiratoraceae > Aldehydirespirator. The sequence continues at coordinate 2,820,538 of OZ220747.1, read as the reverse complement.
CGGCTACGCCATGGGCCTCATGGCGGCCAGGCTGGCCGGCGGTTCCCCGGTGGGGATCGTGGGACCGATCGAGGTCGGCGACGCCAAGCTGTTCGTGGACGGCTTCGCGGCCGGCGTTGCGGCCGGTGGCGGCACCGCCAACTCGGTGTACACCGACTCCTTCGCCGACGTGCAGCTGGCGGCCGAGGCGGCCCAGTCGTTCATCGACAACGGCCACGCCGTGCTGACCGGCACCGCCCAGATGACGGTGGGCGCCATCGGCGTAGCCCGCGAGAACAACATCCCGTGGTTCGGCACCCAGTCCAACCAGACCAGCGTGGCGCCCGAGATCGTGGTGGCCAACCAGGTCTACAAGTGGGACGTGGTCCTCGACGACCTGGTGCGCGACATCCAGGGAGGTTCGATGGGCGGCAGCGCCTACACCATCGACTTCGCCAACGGCGGACTCGTGATCGAGTACAACGACGCCTACGACCTGCCCGCCGAGGTGCGGGCGGCCGGCGACGCGGCCGTGGCCAACTTCACCGCCGGCGGAGCAGCCGGCGAGGAGGTCCTCGACGCGGAGCCGCTGCGGGCCGCAGTGGTGACACCGAGCGCCGAGAACGACCTGGCCTTCAGCCAGTCCATCGTCGACGCCCTGCACCGCATGGAGGACGCCGGGCTGCTGAGCGAGGTCGCCATCACGCCGGGCACCTTCATCGTGGAGGACGCCGGTGTGGCCCTGCGCAACTACGCGGAGGACGGCTACGACCTGGTGATCGCCCACGGCTCCCAGTACGGCGGCCTGCTCGAGGAGATCGCGCCCAACTTCCCGGACACTGCCTTCGCTTGGGGCACCTCGGTGGAGACCTTCGGTCAGCCCAACATCTCGGCCTACACCACCCGGTCCGACCAGGGCGGCTACGCCATGGGGCTGGCCGCGGCGGTGATCGCGGGCGGTTCCCCGGTGGGGATCGTGGGACCGATCGAGGTCGGCGACGCCAAGCTGTTCGTGGACGGCTTCGCGGCCGGTGTGGCCGCCGGTGGCGGCACCGCCAACTCGGTGTACACCGACTCCTTCGCCGACGTGCAGCTGGCGGCCGAGGCGGCCCAGTCGTTCATCGACAACGGCCACGCCGTGCTGACCGGCACCGCCCAGATGACGGTGGGCGCCATCGGCGTAGCCCGCGAGAACAACATCCCGTGGTTCGGCACCCAGTCCAACCAGACCTCGGTCGGCCCCGAAGTGGTGGTGGCCAACCAGGTCTACAAGTGGGACGTGGTGCTCGACGACCTGGTGCGCGACATCCAGCGGGGTTCGATGGGCGGCAGCGCCTACACCATCGACTTCGCCAACGGCGGACTCGTGATCGAGTACAACGACGCCTACGACCTGCCGGCGGCTGCCCGCTCGGCTCTCGACGACGCGGTGGCGGGCTTCATCGACGGCTCGCTGTCGACCGGCGTCGGCTGAGCCCGGCGAGGAGCTGAACAGGCCATGACTGACACCCCGGGGGAGCGCACGGAGGTGCCGCTGCTTGAGATGCGCGGCATCACCAAGCGCTTCCCCGGGGTGCTGGCCAACGACTCGATCGACTTCGACGTCGAGGCCGGGGAGATTCACGCCCTGCTGGGCGAGAACGGGGCGGGCAAGAGCACGCTCATGAAGATCCTGTTCGGGCTGTACGCGCCCGATCGGGGCGAGGTCTTCCTGGACGGCGAGCTCTCGAGGGTGCACTCACCGGCGACGGCCATCGCCGCGGGGATCGGCATGATCCACCAGCACTTCATGCTGGTCCCGACTCTCACCGTCACCGAGAACGTGGCTCTTGGACTGAGGTCTCACCGCAAAGGCCGGCCCGATCTCGCAGGCGTGAGGGCCCGCATCGTCGAATTGTCCGAGACCTACGGGCTGGACGTCCAGCCCGACGCCTACCTGTGGCAGCTGGCGGTGGGCGAGCGGCAGCGGGTGGAGATCATCAAGGCCCTGCTGCGGGAGGCCCGCCTGCTGGTGCTGGACGAGCCCACTGCGGTGCTGACCCCGGGCGAGGTGGACGATCTGTTCATCACGCTGCGCCGCATGGCCAACGACGGGCAGGGGCTGATCTTCATTTCCCACAAGCTGCACGAGGTGCTGGCCCTGGCCGACCGGATCACGGTGCTGCGCGACGGCTGCGTGGTGGGTACGACCGTGCCGGCTGACACCGACCGGGAGGGTCTGGCCCACATGATGGTGGGGCGGCCGGTGAGGCTGGCCCCGGACATGGCCGAGACCGAGGACCGGGGGGTGCGGCTCAGCATCGAGGGGCTCACGGTGGTGGGGGACAGGGGCACCGATGCCGTGAAGGACCTGGACCTCGATGTGCGGGGTGGGCGCATCCTCGGCATCGCGGGCGTCTCGGGCAACGGCCAGCGGGAGCTGGCCGAGGCGATCGCCGGCCTGCGGCCTATTGCCGCGGGCAGCGTGTCGATCGACGGCACCGATGTGACTGCGGTGGAGCCGAAGCAGGTGCGCAGCGCCGGCCTGGCCTTCATTCCCGAGGAGCGCATGCGCGACGGCGCTATCGGCAGCTTCAGCGTGTCGGAGAACCTCATGCTGCTGGCCCACGCCGAGCCCCGGTTCTCCAGCCGCGGGGTGCTGCGGACCACTGCCATCAAGTCCCACGGCGAGAACCTGGTGGAGGAGTATGCGGTCAAGACGCCCGACCTCTCGACCACTACGAGTGCGCTGTCGGGCGGCAACATCCAGAAGCTGATCCTGGCCCGGGAGCTGGACGGCGAGCCGCCGGTGCTGCTGGCCGCCCAGCCGACTCGAGGGGTCGACATCGGCGCCGCGGAGTACATCCACGAGCGTCTGGTCGCCCAGCGGGAGCGGGGCACGGCGATCCTGGTCATATCAGAGGACCTCGACGAGGTGATGGCCCTCTCCGACGATGTGGCCGTGATGTTCGAGGGCAGGATCGTGGCGGTAGTTCCCCGAGCCGACTGCACCGTCCAAGGGCTAGGCCTACTAATGGCCGGCGGCGAGGCCGACTCCCCGACCGGGGCCGCTGGGATCGCAGGCACCGGCACCGGCTGAGGAACCGTCGGGCGCGGTCCGCCTACTATCGAGACCCGCTGACTCGCGGGACCGGCGCGCGGCGTCGAGCCTCCAGCTGAAGGGAGAGCCATGAAGCCGTCGGACTTCCCCAGGGACGATAAGTTCCGCGATCCCACAACCGCTCCGTTCCAGGATGAGACGGGCATGTACCACGTGATGAGCCACGCGGACGTGATGCGGGTGCTGCAGAACAAGGACGAGGCCTTCTCGCGGGACCAGGAGCCCTACCTGGGCGAGGGCGCCCCGATCCACATGGCCATGGAGTTCATGTGGATGGTCGAGCCCTTCACCCTCGACGGGTACACCGGACGCCACGACGTCCTGAGGGGCGTAGTGGAGCCGTGGTTCAGGAACAACGCCGTGCGGACCATGGAGCCGGTCATCCGCCAGCTGACCGTCGACACCGTCAACGAGGTGGTGTCCAAGGGAACGGGCACCGTCAACGTAGCCACCGAGATGTCGTCGCGCCTGTCGATGCGGGTGATCTGCCGCCTTCTGGGGATGGACATCGAGCGCGAGGACTGGATGCGGACTCAACTCGACATCTTCAACACCTCCCCCTGGGACGACATGCCTCCCCAGTGGGAGGTGCAGGCGTATTTCTGGCAGACGGTGGCCAAGCGGCTCGCGGACCCTTCCGACGAACTGCTCGACATCCTCGTGGCCGCCTGGAAGGACGGGACCATCAACGACCGCGAGTTGCTCGGGTACCTCTTCGGCTTCACCGCGGCCGGCACCGACACCACCGGAGCCAGCCTCGCCAACGCCTTCTGCTACCTGGCCGAGTTCCACAGGCTCGATTGGGCCCGCGACCACGTCGACGACGACGAGGCGTTGCGCCGCGCCACAGAGGAGATCCTGCGCTTCGGCACGCCGTTCCCCATGAAGCCGCTGTACGTACGCAAGGACACCCGTTTCGGAGACCTCGAAGTGCTGGCAGGCAGCGTGCTGGCGGTGTGGTTCGCAGCCGCCAACCGGGACGAGGCCGTGAACGGCGGACAGGTGCAGTCCGACCCGTCGACCTTCGATCCTGAACGCTGGCCCAACCGCCACCTGGCACTCGGCTGGGCCACCCACTACTGCCTCGGTTCGGAGTTGGCCCGGCTGGAGACCAAGATCCTGCTCCAGGAGGCCCTACGGAGGCTGCCCGGCCTTCGCATGGACACCTCGGTTCCCTTCCGCCGCATCGCCGGCATCGTCGACAGCGTGACCGAGGCCCATTTCATATTCGACCAGGACGACGCCGACCGGGTAGCTGCGGAGCTGGCCGGCAACGATTGACAGAGCCCTCTATGCGAGTCACTATTGATGTGATCTATGAAGCAGGCGTGAGGGGCGGCGCACAATGGCAGAAGAGCACACCTACGATCCGAGCGCATTCACCGGAACGTTCCTGAATCCCGGGGCCGCGCCTTACTCGCAGACAGGGCTGTGGATCGCTTGGGGCGGCTACCACCTCGTCGACCACTACGTCAACGAGGTTTCCGAGATGATGGCTCTGCGAGCAGGAGCCGGCATCGAGGACAAGACGCCCCTGTTCAAGACCATCATCGAGGGTCCCGACGCGGAGGCGTTCGTCGACCGCGTGCAGGTCCGCGACGCATCCAGGGTCGACACCGACCACGGCATCTACACCCTCTACTGCGACGACGCCGGCCATGTGGTGAACGAGGGAATCACCTTCCGCACGGCGGCCGACCAGTTCATTCACATGGGCGGACCCATGGTCGGATGGTTCAGCAGGTTCGCCGACGGCTACGACGTCGAGCTCACCGACACCCTGAACACCGACCGCGACTACAGCGTCCTGTGCGTGCAGGGCCCGCGCTCGCACGACGTCATGGAGGCGGTGACGGGCAGCGCCCACAGAGATCTGCCCTTCTCACGCGGCCGCATGATCACCGTCGACGGTCATGAGATCCGGCTCTGGCGCACCGGGTTCACGGGGGAGATCGGCTTCGAGATGTGGGTCGATCCCGTCGCCTCCAGGGAGATGTACTCGATCTTCGTCGAAGGCGGACGCCCGCACGGAGCCGTGCCCATCGGCAACGCGGCGCAGGCGGCCACCCGCGTCGAGGCCGGCATGCTGATCATCGGCGTCGACTACCGCCCTGCCGGCCCGTTCGCCCAGGTCCAGTTCGCCTACCTGGACGGGGATCGCTACTTCCACACCCCCGCCGAGCTCAACTTCGGGCGCCTCGTCAACTTCGGGCGCGACACCGACTTCGTCGGCCGACCGGCGCTCGAGGCCGAAGCGGCCAGAGACCGGCCACCCAAGTTGATGCGGGGCGTGGACATCGACCCCGCCGGCATTGCGGCGCTCTACGAGCGGGCCGGATCGCCTCCGTTCCTCAGCCCGCGGCTGCACCGCCACTTCAGCTCCGAGATCCTCGCCGACGGCGCCAACGCGGGGTTCGCCACGTCGATGTGCTGGAGCCCGGTGCTGGAGACCATGATCGGCTTCGCCCATCTCGAGTCGCCCGAAGTGGACGTGGGAGACAGCGTCACACTCACCTGGCAGATCTACAACGGTCGCGGTGAGGCCGTCGAGGGCGAGGTCCCGGCCCGGGTCGTCGACCTGCCGTTCGTCGAGATGAAACGCAGGAAGATCGACTGAGGCAGCCCGGGCGGGGCCGCTAGAACGACGGAGGGCTGGTGATTATCAGAAAACGCGCTCCAGTATCCCCGGAGGCCCACTGGTGGGGTGTCATCGACGGATACAGGACGGTGTCGCCCGGACTCAGCGGGATCGGGTCCCTGCCCTCCAGGCGAATCTCGAGCGAGCCCTCGAGCACATGGACGACTTCCTCCCCCTCGTGCACGATCACCTCCGAGTCGATGTTCGGCTCCGCCACCGTCTCGTTGGCCTCGAGGCGGTGCCCCTCGCCCGGAGTCAGGAAGCGGGTCCTGGCTCCCTCGGCGAGAAAGAACGCCTCGCCCTCACCGGCTCGGACCAGCGTGACCTCCGAGACCGCCGGGTCGAGCAGCGCGACCGTCGTCGTTCCCAGCGCTTGGGCCACCCGGTGCAGCGCGAAGAGGCTGGGCATGGCCCGCGAGTTCTCGATCTGGGAGAGGAACGGCTGGGAGAGGTCGCAGCGGTCCGCAAGCTCCTGCATGGTCATCCCGGCGGCCTTGCGGCGCTGCCGGAGAGCGGGCCCGAGTTGCGAAGCGACCGAGGTCGGCTCAGAAGGTCGCTCGTGCTCTACTGCTCCGTGGTGCGTTCTCATCACTCTGCCTGCGGATCTTAGCTCTCCCCGGTCGGGGTCAACCGCCGGCCAGAAACTCCATGAGCGAGTCGACCAGGGCCGAGGGGTTGTCCACCGGGACGACATGGGTGCTGTCGCCGATCTCGACCAAGTGCGAGTCGGGAGTGAGACGATCCATCTCGGTCATCACGTCGGCCCGGACGAAGCTTCCGGAGGCGTGGACGTGAAGCGTCGACGCCTGGATCCGCGGGAGTCGGTCCCAGTGGTCGTCGGAGCGGAACGGCCAGCGTTCGAAGAAGAAGGGATCGTGCTTGGGGGCCAGACGGCCACCCTCGATCGGGCCGTAGCACGTGGCCGCCACCACCTCGACCATGTCGGCACCGGCGTTCGGGTAGGCGGCCGCTACCGCGGCGCGGACCTCGTCGTGGTCGGCGTGGTCCCGGGGGCGGGGGAACAGGTCGGTCTCACCCTGCTCGAAGGACGGCTCCACGTCGACCACGGCCAGCCGTCCGACGCTGCCGGGATGCTCGTCGGCGTACTGGATGGCAACCAGCGCCCCCCACGAGGATCCCGCCAGATCCACCGGCGACCCACCCGACACGGCATCGACCACGCCGATCAGATCGGCGACGTGGTCAGCGGTGGTGTAGTCGTGGCCGGGAGACCACTGGCTCTCGCCGTAGCCGCGGAAGTCGAGCGCCACCACCCGTCGGCAGGCCCGCACGCCGAGGGCCACCTCATACCAGTTCCACGCGTTGCCGGTCACGCCGTGGAGGCAGACCAGCACCGGGCCGTCACCCCCGAAGTCGAGCCCGTGCATCCGGTTGCCCGCAGCCCCCTCGACGAAGAAATGGGAAGTGTCGGAAGTGGTGAGCGGCATGGTACTGAGACTCCTCAGGGGTCGGGTCGCCGCCGGCGACGGCTCAACGGACGCTGCGACAACGTAGCGGCACGCACTGCCGAGCGCCTTTTCGAGATGTCGATCGGCCGCACTAGCGTGACGCGATCCGCGCTTTCGCCGACGCGACAGCACAACACGCACAAGAGGAAGGAGGGCCCGTGACGACACTCGAGGCCCGCGAGGCCGTTGATCCGTTCATTCCCGAGCGGGATTCGCGGTGGTACCGGGCGATGAGGCACTTCTGGCATCCCGTCGCCTACTCGAAGGACGTGGCCGAGGACCAGATGGTCTCCGGTCGGCTGCTGGGGGAGCGCATCCTGGTCGTCCGCCACCAGGGCCAGGTGCGGGCCTTCATGGACGTGTGCCGCCACAAGGGGGCCGCGCCGTCGCTGGGCTGGGTCGAGAACGGCTGCATCAACTGCCCCTACCACGGCTGGGCCTACGACATGGACGGCACCCTGGTCTCCATCCCGTCGCGCCCCGAACTCAACGGGGTGCTCCAAGTCGGGCTGGTCCGCTACCTGTGCCGGGAGAGCTCGGGCATGGTGTGGGTGAGCCTGACCGACGAACCGTGGGGCGACCCGCCCGGAATCCCGGAGTGGGACGACCCCATAATGCGCTGGCAGACGCCCCCCAGCTACGACTGGGCCACCAGCTCGCCCCGGCGCCTGGAGAACTTCGTGGACTTCTCCCACTTCCCGTTCGTGCACGAGAACGTCCTCGGCACCAGGGACAAGGCTCAGATCGAGGAGCACGACGTGTGGCGGGAGGACGGCGCGCTGCGGTTCGACAAGGTCTTCGTCGAGCCCAACGTCGACCGCATGAAGGAGATGCTGGGAATCGATGACGACACCATGTCGGTGCGCAACTGGTACCAGCTGACCGTGCCCGGGTCGATCTCGCTGGTCCGGACCTTCCCCAACGGCAAGCGCTACGCCCTGTACATGGTCACCGCCCCCACCGGCCCGGCGACGTGCCGCAACTTCTGGCACATCGGCGCCGATTTCGCATCCACCCAGGACGACATGGACTTCCTGCTCGAGTTCGAGTACATGGTGCTGGACCAGGACCAGCCCGTCGTCGAGTCGCAGTGGCCCGAGCACCTGCCCGACCGGCTCAGCGCCGAGACCTACGTGAAGGTCGCCGACGACATCACCCTGGCCTACCGCAAGTGGCTCTTCGAGCTGGCCGAGGAACTGGAGCCGGGCTGAGCCGGACCGCAAGCCTCAATCAACCAAGACACGGGAGGACCTCGATGGGAATACTGGACGGGCGGGTGATCATCGTCACCGGCGGGGCCAAGGGCATCGGCCTGGCCTACTGCCGGGGGCTGGCCGCCGAGGGAGCGACCGTCGTGGTCGCCGACCTCAGCGACGGCCGCGAGGTCGTCGCTGAACTCAGCGCGTCGGGCACCCGGGCGATGTCGATGCAGGTCGACGTCGCCGACGTTGACCAGACCGAGGCGATGGCGGCCGCGACCGTGGACGCCTACGGCCGCATCGACGGCCTGGTCAACAACGCCGCCTTCTACATGGCCGCCACCCGCGCCCCGATGGAGGACCTCCCTCCCGACGAGTGGGACCTGTGCTTCGCGGTGAACGTCAAGGGGACCTGGCTGTGCTCCCGGGCCGTGGCGCCCACCATGAGGGCCCAGGGCAGCGGCCGGATCGTCAACATCGCCTCCATGACGGTGAACGACGGCACCCCTGGCTTCCTGCACTACGTGTCGTCGAAGTCGGCGATCTGGGGGCTGACCCGAGCCATGGCCCGCGAGCTGGGCGGCTCCGGGATCGCGGTGAACACCATCACCCCGGACTACATCCCCCACGACGAGGCCTACTCCAGCGTCCAGCCCGAAGTGGACGCGGCCATCCAGGCCCGGCGTGCGTTCAAGCGGACCCAGGTGCCGGAGGACATGGTGGGCACGCTGGTCTACCTGATGAGCCCGCTTTCGGATTTCGTGACCGGCCAGAACATCTGGGTGAACGGTGGCTCGGGATTCCACTAGCGCTCCCGGCGACAATCCTGCGGTACGGCTGACAAGCGCTCGGCTGCCGCGTATAGTCCTCATCAATAATCCACAACCACCAACTCGCACGACCACCGGCGGAACCACAGGACAAGCGCCCTGTGCCCGGCGGTAGCCCTGCGAAGGGTCCCAATAGGGAGGGAGACCGCAACACCATGCGCAAGACAATTACGGGCCTACTGCTCGCCTTTGCGCTCGCCGCAGGCCTAGTCGCCTGCGGCGACGACGAACCGGCACCCGCCGCCGACACCGGCGCCGGCGACGCGGCTGTCGCAGCAGCCGAGGCCGAAGCCGCCGAAGCCCAGGCCCAGGCTGACGCCGCCGCGGCCGAGGCCCAAGCAGCACAGGCCGAGGCCGACGCGGCCGAGGCCGAGGCCAAGGCCGCGGCTGACGCCGCCGCCATCGCAGAGGCCGAGGCAGCCGCCGCGGCGGCCGCGCTGGCAGCTGCCGAAGCCGAAGGAGCGGCAGTCGCGGAACTCGAGGCTGAACTCGCCGCCGCCGAAGCGGCAGCCGCCGAAGCCGAAGCCGCAGCCGCCGAGGCCGCAGCCGCAGCCGACGAGGCAGCCGCGGCGCAGGCAGCCGCCGCGCCCAGCGAGATCGACGTGGCCATGCTCGTCGTGGGCACCAAGGAGGAGGGCTGGTACGCCACCTTCATCGACAGCGTCAACCGCGTCTCGGAGTCCAACAAGTACGGCATCACCATCAACCTCGAGATCCTCGAGGGAATCCTGTTCGCCGAGGGTGAACGCGTCATCCGAGACCTCGCCCAGACCGGCGAGTACGAGATCATCGTCGGCCACAGCACCTATGTGGACGGCGTCGCCGCCAACAAGGCCGACTACCCCGACACCCTGTTCGTGTACTCGGGCTCCGGCAACGACGACCACGAGGGCGGCGACAACGCCTACTGGATCGACGTGTTCATCCATGAGCCCGCCTACCTGGCCGGGATCATCGCCGGCATGACGACCCAGACCAACAGGATCAGCGGTGTGGCCGCGTTCCCGTTCCCCAACGTCAACGGCCCGCTCAACGCCTTCATCGATGGCGCCAAGTCGGTCAACCCCGATATCGAGGTGGCCGGGGTCACCTACATCGAAAGCTGGTTCGACCCGGCCACCGCGGCGAGCGCGGCTGAGGCCCAGATCGCCAACGGCTCCGACGTCATCTACGCCGAGCGGTTCGGCCCGTTCGCCGCGGCCGAGGATGCCGGCAACGTGCGGGCCGTCGGCCACTTCACCGACCAGCTGAGCCTGTCGCCGGTGGTGCTGACCAGCGCGGTCGCCCAGTGGGACACCGCCTTCACCGACGTGCTCGACGCCTGGTACGACTACACGGTGCACGGCGTGCCCTACAACTCGCCGCCGCAGCGCATCGTCTACCAGTCGATGGTGGACGACGGCTCCGCCCTGGGCGCCATAGCCGACGACGTGCCCGCCGATGTGGTGGCTGCCGTCGAGGCGGCCCGGGTCGCCATCCTTTCGGGCGACCTGGTCATCCCGCTCAACCAGAACCGGGTCGAGTAATCACGAGAAGCCGGGCTGCACGTCGAACGATCGACTGAGCGCACCGATCCGATGGCCGATGCAGCCCAGTCCGGCGCGGCCGCGCCGGGGGAGAACATCCTCGTAGCCGAGCAGGTGACGAAGGTCTTCCCCGGCGTGGTCGCCAACGACTCTGTCAGCGTCGCAATCCGCAGGGCCGAGATCCACTGCCTGCTCGGCGAGAACGGCGCGGGCAAGACGACGCTGGCCGACATCCTCTACGGCGTGTACCAGCCCGACGACGGCCGGGTGCTCCTCGAAGGCAAGTCGCTGGAGCTGCACTCGCCCCGCGACGCCATCGAGGCCGGCATCGGCATGGTCCACCAGCACTTTGAGCTGGTGCCCCCGATGTCGGTCATCGAGAACGTGGTGATCGGCACATCCGCCAAACAGTGGCTCGACCTCACCGAGGCGCGGCGCCGGCTCGAGGAGTTCTTCGCCGACTACGACGTGGAGATCGATCCCGACGCGGAGGTCGGCCGGCTCTCGGTGGGGGAGCAGCAGTGGGTGGAGATCTTCAAGACGCTCTACTTCGGCGTCGAGATCCTGATCCTGGACGAGCCCACCGCGGTGTTGACCCCGCAGGGAATCGATGAGCTGTTCCGGATCCTGCGCCGGATGCGCGACGAGGGCCTCACCATCATCCTGATCACCCACAAGCTCAAGGAGGTGATGGACCTCTCGGACCGGGTGACGGTGCTGCGCCGCGGCAAGGTGGTCGGCACGGTCGACACCGCCGACGTCGATCAGCGAGACCTAGCCCGGATGATGGTGGGGCGCGAGGTCCTGATGCAGGCGGACAAGGCTGCATCTACCGCCGGCGAGCCGGTCCTGGACGTCGATGAGATCCATCTGGGATCCGATACGGGACGAGGCTCACTCAAAGGACTGTCGATCACCGTCGGCTCGGGCGAGATCGTGGGCGTCGCCGGCGTGTCGGGCAACGGCCAGAACGCCCTGTTCGACGCGGTCGTGGGCGTGCGCCATCCCGAGACCGGCTCCATCCGGATCACCGACCAGGACACGACCGAGTCGGCGCCCCACCGGATCGCCACCCTCGGTGTGGCCAGCGTGCCCGCAGACCGCATCGCCCAGGGTCTGCTGATGGACTTCAGCGTGAAGGAGAACCTGGTGCTGGGCAACCAGCGCGAGCGGCAGTTCTCCCGGGCCGGGATCCTCAACCGGGGCCAGATCGACGCCTTCGCCACGGAGTCGATCGACAGCTTCGAGATCAAGACGCCGTCGCCATCGCAGATCACCAGGACCCTCTCGGGCGGCAACCTTCAGAAGATAATCATGGCCCGGGAACTCTCCGGCCAACCCCAGCTGATCGTCGCGCACCAGCCGACGCGGGGTCTCGACATAGCCGCCACCGAATACGTCCGGCGCCGCTTGATCCAGGAGAGGGATCGGGGCGCGGGGGTGCTGCTGATGTCGGAGGACCTCGATGAGATCTTCCAGCTCTCGGACCGGATCGCGGTGATTTACGATGGGCGGATCGTCGCGATCACTGAACCCGACGCAACCACCCTTGAACAGATCGGAATGCACATGGCGGGTGCCAGCGACACGGACCAAGGTTCACCGTGAGCGAGCAGGTCGCCGACGCGCCCCAGGACAGCCCGCACCCCGACGACGACGAGGCAGGCGCCGGCCGCGATCCGCTCTCGGTGCTGTTCCAGCCGGGCGCCTGGCGCCTGGAGCGGAGGCTGTACACCCGTCCGGTGCACGAGTTGTACGCCACCCTCATCGCGCTGGCCATCACCGCGGTGATCATCGGCCTGCTGGTGATCCTCGTCGGTGTGTCGCCGCTGGACGCGTTCGCATCCCTCTACGAGGGGGCCTTCGGGAACCGGGAGTCGGCCCTCGAGACGCTGGTGCAGGCGACGCCGCTGATCCTCACCGGACTGTGCGCCGCCGTCGCCTTCCGGGCCGGAGTCTGGAACATCGGCGGACAGGGTCAGTTCATCGCGGGCGCCATCGGCACCTGGTGGGTCTACGACACGATGCCCGGCCTCCCCGCGCCGCTGCTGTTCGTGGCCATGTTCGCCGGGGCTGCGGTCTTCGGAGCGGTGTGGGCCACGGTGGCCAGCGTCCTGCTGGTCCGCTACGGGACCAACGAGATCCTCACGACGGTGATGCTCAACTTCGTCATCGACTCCGGGCTGTCATGGCTGCTCTCGGGGCCCTGGCAGGCGAACGACACGCCCTACTCCCAGACCGAGCGGATGGTCGAGAGCACATTCCTGCCCCGGTTCTTCGACGACAGCCGGCTGCACCTGGGCTTCGCCCTCGCGCTGGTGATGGCGGCCGTGGTCCATTTCCTGGTGCGGCGCACCACCCTGGGGTTCGAGCTGAGGGCCATAGGCGTCAACAAGCAGGCGGCCTCGTACAAGGGCATCAGCGTCGGGGCGGCCATCATCGCGGTCATGGCCATCTCGGGGGCACTGGCAGGACTGGCGGGCGCGGGTGAGCTGCTGGGCCTTCATCACCGGATCAACTTCGAGTTCGGCGGCCAGGCCATCGGCTTCACCGGGATCATCATCGCTCTGGTGGCCCGGCTGCATCCCGCGGGCGTGATCGTGGTGGCCATCGCCTTCGCGGGGCTGCTCAACGGCGCGACCCAGATGCAGGTCGGCACCGGCATCCCAGCCGCGCTCGTGGATGTCATCGAGGGGGTGGCCCTGGTCTTCGTCCTGCTGGCCGCGGTCGCCTGCCGCTACCGACTCAGGAAGATCGCCCACCATATGGACAGCTCCGGGTAGCCCGCCGTGGAGGACTTCCTCACCTACTCGGTGATCCTGGGCATCTTCGTGGCCACCTTCAAGATCGCCACCCCGCTGCTGATCGCGGCCACCGGCGAACTGGTCGCCGAGAGCAGCGGGATCCTGAACCTGAGCCTCGAGGGGACCATGACCCTGGGCGCCTTCACCGGGTTCCTGGTCGCCAACGAGACCGACAACCTGTGGCTGGGGCTGGTGGGGGCGGCCGTGGGCGGGGGTGCGATGGGGCTGCTGATGGCGGTGATGACGGCCACCGTCAAGGTCAACCAGATCGTCGCCGGGCTCGCGCTGAACATCCTCGGCCTGGGCGGAGCCTTCTTCTGGTACCGCTCCGTGTACGAGGAGGGCGGCGCCGTCGCGTTCCCCACCGTGGACCGGTTCCAGACCGCGACCGTCCCGCTGCTGTCCGACATCCCGGCGGTGGGCGAGGTGTTCTTCGACCAGCACTGGCTGACCTACTTCGCGGTCCTCATGGTGCCGGCGACCTTCATCTTCCTGAACCGCACCAAGTACGGCCTGGAACTCCGCAGCATCGGCCACAACCCCGAGGCGTGCGACATGCGGGGCGTGGGCATCATCTCCGCCAGTACACCGCGGTGATCTACGGGGGCATGATGGCCGGGCTGGGCGGCGCCTACCTGTCGCTGGCGGGGGGAAACCAGTTCTTCGACGACATCGTCGCCGGGCGGGGATGGATCGCCCTGGCCATCGTGATCTTCGGGAATTGGCGGGCGTCATGGATCCTGGCCGGCTCGCTGCTGTTCGGGTTCCTCGAGGCCACCCAGCTGTCGCTCCAGGCCAGCGGTGTGGACCTGCCCTACCAGCTCCTGCTGGCCCTGCCGTTCATTCTGACTATCGTCGCGCTGGTCCTCAATCGGAGCCGCTCCCAGGTCCCGCTGTCGCTGACCATCCCGTACCACCGGGGGGAGCGCTAGACACGCAACCAGGAGCGGTCTTGAGCCTCGACATCGATACCCACATCCGCCACAGCACCCGCCACATCGGGCGCTCGGTGCCCCGCCGGGAGGACCGGGGCCCGCTCACTGGCCGGGGGCGCTACATCGCCGACATCAAGATCGCGGGGATGCTCGAGGTGGTCTTCGTGCGCAGCATCGAGGCCCACGCCCGGATCGTCTCCATCGACACGTCCGAGGCCCTGGCCGTCGAGGGCGTGCAGGCGGTGTTCACCGCGGCCGACCTGGCCGACGTCAAGACCTTCCCCGACTACATCCCCTACATAGGCCCGGTCAAGCAGCGCCCGCTCGCCAAGGACCGGGTCCGTTACGTGGGCGCTCCCTACGCCGCGGTGGTCGCAGTGGACCGGTATATCGCGGAGGATGCGGCCACCCTGGTCGCGGCCGGAACGACCTACGAGCCGCTGCCGACGGTGGCCGATCTCGACCAGGCCCTGGCCCCGGGAGCGCCCAAGCTCTACGACCACTGGGAGAGCAACTGCTCCTTCGACGTGAACCCGCACAAACCGGAAGTGGATCGGGCGTTCGAGCAAGCCGACCACACCTTCACCGAAACCTATGTCAGCCAGCGCCAGACCGGGCTGCCCATGGAGACCAGGGGAGTGGTGGCCGATACCGACGGCGGGACGCTCACGGTGTGGTCCTCGACGCAGAGCCCCCACATGGTGCGGACGACCGTTGCGCTGATGCTGGGCATGCCGGAGCCCCAGGTTCGCGTGGTCCATCCCACCATCGGCGGAGGCTTCGGCACCAAGACCCACATCTATCCCGAGGACGTCGTGGTGCCCTGGATCGCTCGCCGGCTCGACCGGCCGGCCCGCTGGATAGAGGACCGCATGGAGAACCTGGTGGCGTCGGTTCACGCCCGCGAGCAACGACACGACGTCGAGGTCGCCTACGACGACGACGGCACGATCAGGGGAGTCCGCTGCGCGTCCACGCTCGACATGGGCTCGGGCGAGATCTTCATGCCGGGCACCGCGCCGGTATTCGTGACCAACGCCTGCATCACCGGCGGCTACGACTTCCCTAACATGCAGGCCCGCACCACCGGCGTGGTGACCAACAAGACACCGTCCGGCGCCTACCGGGGCTTCGGGATTCCCGAGGGCGCGTTCGTCATGGAGCGGATTATCGACCGGGTGGCTCGCCTGACGGGAACCGACCGCGCGGACTTGCGACTTCGAATGCTGCTGCAGCCGGGCCAGACGCCGTATGTGATGCACGGCGGGGGTCGACTCGATTCGGGCTCCCACACCGAGTCATTCGAGCGGGGCCTGGAGATGACCCAGCCGGCCTTGGAGCGGGCCCTAGCCCGCTACGCCGACGACCCCGATGTTCGGGTGGGCGTGGGCTACTGCAACTATGTGGAGCCCACCTCGCCGAGCTACCACCTGACCACCGGCCACTGGGGCGGCGGCGACGCTGCCACTGTTCGGGTCGACCCGGACGGCTCAGTGCGGGTCGCGGCCGGTCTCAGCTCCTTCGGACAGGGCGCCGAGACCGTCGCGGCGCAGCTCGCGGCCGATGCTCTGGGGGTCTCACCAGAGAACGTCACCGTGGTGCTGGGCGACACCGAGCGGGCCCCCTACGGCCTGGGCTCGTGGGGCAGCCGCGGCGCGATGATGCTCACCGGCTCGGTGCTGCTGGCCTCGGAGCGGCTCCTGGACAAGGCCCGCAGGATCGCAGCACACATGCTGGAGGCGGCCGAGGCCGACGTGGTGCTCACCGACGGCGCGTTCCATGTGGCCGGCAGCGGCCAGCCATCGGTGAGTTGGGCCGAGGTCGGCACCGCGGCGTGGGTACGCAACGTGGACCTGCCCGACGGCATGGAGGCGGGGCTGGAGACCTCGGGGTACTACCACCCTGAGAACCTCCAGCATCAGCTCGACGACACCGGCAGGATCAACGCCGCGGCCAGCTGGTCCAACGGCACCCACATCGGGGTCGTCAGCGTCCGGGTAAGCACCGGAGAGGTGAGAATCGAGGACTACATCGTGGTCCACGACTGCGGGACGGTCATCAACCCGGCGCTGGTGGAGGGCCAGGTCCACGGCGGGGTGGCCCAGGGCATCGCGGGCGCCATGTACGAGCACTTCCAGTACGACCCCGACACTGCGAACCCCCGGTTCGCGTCGTTCATGGACTACCTGGTGCCGACGTGCGCCGAGGTGCCCCACATGGAGGTCGACCACTTCGAGTCGCCCGCCCCTGAACAGCCTCTGGGAGTGAAGGGCTGCGGCGAGGGAGGCACGGTGGGGCCGCCCGCGGTGGTGGCCGGAGCTGTCTCCGACGCGCTCTCGGAGTGGGGTGTCGACCTCACCGAGTGTCCTGTGACTCCGGTGGCGGTGCGGGCCGCCGTCCGGGCAGCCGAGGCAACTGGAGGGGGACAGTGAAACCGGCCCCCTTCGACTACTGCCGGCCTGCCATGGTGGGCGAGGCAGTGGAAATGCTCGATGCTGCCGAGTCGGGACGGGTTCTGGCCGGCGGCCAGAGCCTGATACCGGCCATGAACTTCCGCCTCACCGACGTGTCCCTGCTGGTCGACATCAGCCATATTGAGAGTCTCCGCGCAGTGGCATGCGACCCGGACGGGGTGACCGTGGGGGCGGCTGCCACCCAGACTCGGGTGCTGGACGACGACGGCGCGGCCAGCGTCGTCCCCGGGCTGAGGGCCGCGCTGCGCCATGTCGGGCATCTCCAGATCCGCAACCGGGGCACGGTGTGCGGCAGCCTGGCCCACGCCGACCCCGCCGCGGAGCTGCCCGCCCTGGCGGTCGCGGCCGGCGCCGTGATCAGCGTCTCCGGCCGGGATGGCGAACGCCGGATCAATGCCGAGGACTTCTTCGTTGGACCGTTCTGGACGGCCCTGGATGACGGCGAACTCATCACCGACGTGCGGTTCCCGGCACCGCCGGCCGGTTCAGTGACCGTCGTGGACGAGGTCTCGCGGCGGGCGGGCGACTTCGCGGTAGCCGGTCTGGTCGCGGTGGTGGCCGCCGACGGCGGCGCGATCCGCTCGGCCCGCCTCGTCGCCTTCGGGCTGGGGGGCGTGCCCACCAGGCTGGAGGCAACCGAGACTGCGATCAGGGGCTGGGCCGCGGACCACGCGGAGGACACCCTCGCCGAGGCGGTGATGGCCGACACGGCTGACGCCTTCGACGACATCCACGCCACGAGCTGGTACCGCCGGGAGACGGTGTCGGCTCTCGCAGTCAGAGCGGCCCGGCACGCCCTGACCACCGAGGAGGCGGCATGACCATCAGCGAACCGATCTCCGAGGTGGGCATCGAGGTCACGATCAACGGGCAGGTCCGCCGTCACCGGGTGCCGGCCCGGCTGCTGCTGTCGGACTACGTCCGCGACACCGTAGGTCTGACCGGCACCCATCTGGGTTGCGAGCACGGCTATTGCGGCGCATGCACCGTCATCGTCGACGGCGACGCGGTGCGATCATGCCTGATGCTGGCGGTACAGGCCGATGGCGCGGAGGTCCGCACCGTCGAGGATCTCGCGCCGGCGGGCTCGGACTCCCTGTCGCCCATGCAGCAGGCCTTCCACGACAACCACGCCCTGCAGTGCGGCTTCTGCACCGCGGGCTTCCTGATGACCCTGGAGAGCGTGGACCCCGGCGAGTGGAACGAGCCCGAACGGGTCGTCGAGCTGCTGTCGGGCAACCTTTGCCGGTGCACCGGCTACCAGAACATCGTGGCCGCGGTGACCGAGGCGTGGGGCGCGTACCATGGAGACGGAGGTTCCCGAGATGGCTGACGCGACCGTTGAAGTGAACCACGATGTCTGCATCGTCTCAGGAATGTGCGCCTCGCTGGCGCCCGAGATATTCGACATCGACGACGACGGTCTCAGACTGGAAGTCCTCCAGCCGACGCCGCCGCCCGAACTCGTGGCCAAGGCCCGCAGTGCCGAGGCGTGCTGCCCGGTGGGGGCGATCGAGGTGATGACGCCATGACCATGACCCAAGAGCCCGCCGCGACCGAAGGATTCGAGGTTCAGGGCAACACCCAGCTCAACATGGCCGGCGAGGAGCGGCTCTACCAGCAGCTCAAGCGCTTCTGGCAGCCGGTGGCCTATTCAGGGGCTCTCACCGACACGCCCCAGCAGGTCACCCTGTTCGACACCCGTCTGGCCGTGGCCCGTCTAGACGGCCAGGCCCATGTGTTCAGCGACATCTGCCGGCACCGTGGTTCGGCCCTGTCGCTGGGCCGGATCGACGGCTGCTGGCTGCGCTGCGCCTACCACGGCTGGGCCTACGACGCCGAGGGCACCGTCGTCGACATCCCGGCCCGGCCCGAGCTCAACGGCAAACTGGTGGCCCAACTGCCGACCTACCCGACCATGGAGACCGGTGGCCTCGTGTGGACATGCCTGGCCGGCGAGACGCCCCTGTTCCCGCCGTCGGAGTGCCCGGAGCTAGACGATCCCGACTACCGGTTCCTTCGCTTCGATCCCTATGAGTGGGATTGCTCTGTGGCCCGGCGCCTGGAGAACTACTTCGACTTCTCCCACTTCGCCCACGTGCACCACGGGATCCTCGGCGACCGCGACGAGGCGGAGATCGCCGACTACGACGTGCAGCGGCACGGCTCCGAACTCCGGATCACCGCAGGCCCGTTCATCGAGTACACCGACAACGTCAAGAACTCGGCGGTGGAGCACGACGGCCTCACGTACGAGGCATGGAAGCGCTACCGGGTGTTCATGCCCAACGCCATGAAGCTCAACAGTTCGGCCGGGGAGACTGAGGACTTCGTGCTGTATGTGGCCGTGGCGCCGGTCAACCGCAGGCGGACCCGGTGCTTCACCTACGTGGGTCGGAACTATGCCCCGGAGCGCGACCAGGAGTTCCACGACATGCAGTACGTGATCCTGGGCCAGGACCAGCCCATCGTGGAGTCGCAGCGGCCCGAGGAGCTGCCGGTGGATCTGACCGCCGAGATGCACGTCAAGGGAGCCGACGCGGGCACGGTGGAGTACCGGCGCTGGCTCATAAGCATCGCTGACGGCGAGATCGGGCTCGCCTCGACCGGTTGACGCTCAGACTCACGTCGCGGCTCCGGCCTGCGCGCGGGTACCGTTGGGGTCCGTGACCACGACCGAGCCCCGGGCCGACACCCTGTCTCGCAACGATTCTGCGCCCGGCCCCCACGACGACGACCGTCTGCCGGTCAAGATGCTCAACGACCGGATCCTGGTGGCCGTGGGCGAGGCCGAGGGAGAGCGCCGCTCGACGGGCGGCATCCTGATCCCGGCCACCGCCCAGGTAGGCAAGCGCCTCACCTGGGCAGAGGTGGTGGCGGTCGGCCCCAACGTACGCAACATGGAGAAGGGCGACCGGGTGCTGTTCAACCCCGAGGACCGCTACGAGGTCGAGGTCCGGGGCCGCGACTACATCATCCTGCGAGAGCGCGACGTCCACGCGGTGGCCGCCGAGCGCCTCGACAAGGGCAGCACCGGCTTGTACCTGTAACCAGCCCCAGGAGCGTGAGCCGGTGAGCGAGGACGGCCTGTACGAGGCGCTGCGGGGCTACTGGCACCCGGTGGCCTACACGTCCGAGCTGGCCGGCGGCGGGCCTCTGGCGGTGACCCTGCTGGACGAGCCCCTGGTGCTGGCCCGCATCGACGGCCAAGTATCGGCCTTCCGGGACATCTGCGTGCACCGCGGCACCGCCCTGTCGCTCGGCTCGGTCAGCACCGACGGCCTGCGCTGCGGCTACCACGGCTGGACCTACAACGGCGAGGGCCGCTGCACCAGGATTCCCGCTCGGCCCGACGTGAAGATCCCGTCGCGGGCCCGCCTCACCGCGTATCGGGCTGCCGAGCACCTGGGGCTGATCTGGGTGTGCCTCACCAGCGACCCCGTCTACCCGCTGCCGGAGAACCCCTACTTCGGCGACGCGTCGTTCCGCCACGTCGAGGTCGAGCCCTACGACTGGAGGTGCGCGCTGCCCCGCCGCATCGAGAACTACGTGGACTTCGGCCACTTCGCCTGGGTCCACGACGGCGTGCTGGGCGATTCGGCCCACCCCGAGGTCCCCGACCACTCCATCGGACGGCATCGCAACGAGCTGCGCTTCGAGCACCCCCACATGGCCGAGCCCCCCGACTCGGGCAAGAACAGGAGCCTCGAGATCACCGGCGCCGTCGAGGTCAAGCTCGACTACCGGCTGTTCATGCCCAACACCATCCTGCTCGACCAGTACATCGAGTCGGTCGACCAGCGCTACCTGCTGTTCTTCAGCGTATGCCCCACCGGCCGCAGGACCTGCCGGTGCTTCACCTTCATGGGCCGCGACTACGCCTTCGAAGAGGCGACCGACACCGAGATGCTCGACTTCAACGCGCTCGTCATCGGCCAGGACCTCGCCTTCGTCGAGTCCCAGCGCCCCGAGGAGCTGCCCGTCGACCTGAGCGCCGAGCTTCAGATCGCCGGGGTCGACCGGGTCGCCATCGAGTACCGCCGTTGGCTGCGCGAGATCGCCAGGGGCCCCGATGCCGCCCGCCAGGCAGCCGGACAGCGGCCGGGCTGAGGCTCATCAGAGATGAAAGGAAACGTCCGATGACCCAGTTGGAGGACCGGATCGACTACGTAGACGCCGAGACCGAGGACAAGCTGTACGAGGCCATGCGGGACAAGTTCTGGTACCCGGTCGCCTACTCCGACGAGCTGACTGACACCCCGCAGGGCTTCGTGCTGTACGGCAAGAAGATGGTGGTCGTGCGCCTCGACGGCCAGCCCGTCGTGTTCGACGACCAGTGCCTGCACAAGGGCACCGCGCTCTCCCTCGGCGTGGTCGTCGACGACTGCCTGCGCTGCCCGTACCACGGCTGGACCTACGACGCCACCGGCGCGGTGGCCCGGATCCCGGCCCGGGAGGAACTGTCGCAGCACGTCAACGTGAAGCTGCGCAGCTACCCCACCTGCGAGATCAGCGGGCTGGTGTACACCTGCCTGGGCGACCCCATCCACCCGCCGCCGTCGGTCCCGATGTTCGACGACCCGAGCTACCAGTTCCTGCATCTGGACGTCTACGAGTGGGACTGCTCGATCGCCCGCCGGCTGGAGAACTACTTCGACTTCTCCCACTTCCCGTGGGTGCACGACGGGCTGCTCGGGGACAGCAACCAGCCCCGGGTCGACGACTACGACGTGGAGCGGGTCGGGGGCGAGCTGCGGTTCGTGGCCGGGCCGTTCCCGGAGTTCACCGACAACGTCAAGAACGCCCCCACCGCCGACTCCGGCGGCGAGCCCATCTTCGGCGCCATCAAGCGCTACCGGGTGTTCGTGCCGAACGCGATGCAGCTCAACAGCAGCGCCGGCGAACACGAGGACTACGTGCTGTGGGTGTGCCTGGCGCCCGTCGGCCCCCACCGGACCCGGTGCTTCACCTACCAGGGCCGCAACTACGGGCTCGACCATGGCGAGGAGTTCATGGCCTTCGCACAGCTGGTCACCGATCAGGACCGACCGATCGTGGAGTCGCAGATGCCCTGCCAGGTGCCGATCAGGCTGCCGGAGGAGATGTTCGTCAAGGGGGCCGACCTCGCGCTGCTGGAGTACCGGCGGTGGCTGCTCGAGCTGGCGGGGCTGCGAGGATGAAAGCCTCGCCCATTTAGGAGAAGGCTGGCAGGGAGGAAGCAGCATGACGCCGACAGCGATCGTGACCGGCGGGGCGAGAGGGCTAGGGCAGGCCTACTGCCTTGCGCTGGCGGGCGAGGGGTTCAACATCGTGGCCAGCGACGTGCTCGACCTCACCGAGACAGTGGCCAAGGTCGAGGCGGTCGGCGGCCGGGCTCTCGGCGTCCAGGCCGACATCAGCTCCGAGGGCGACAACCACGCCCTGGCCGCGGCCGCGGTGGACGCCTTCGGCACCATCGACGTACTCGTCAACAACGCCGCCTACTTCTCGGAGACCACCCGGGGTCCGTTCAACGAGGTCCCCCAGCACGAATGGGACCGCACCTTCGAGGTCAACGTCCGCGGCGTGTGGCTCACCTGCTGCGCGGTGTACCCCTACATGCAGAAGCAGGGCTCGGGAAAGATCATCAACATCGCCTCCAACACCTGCTTCAAGGGCACCGTCGGCTTCCCGCATTACGTAGCCAGCAAGAGCGCGATCATCGGCTTGACGCGCTGCCTGGCCCAAGAGCTAGGCCCCGACGGGATCACGGTGAACACGGTGTCACCCGACCTGATACCCAACCCGTCGCTACGGCCCACTGACGCTACCAGCGACCAGTTCGTGGTCGCCGGTCGAGCTCTCAAGCGCACCCAGGAGCCCGAGGACATGATCGGGACCATCCTTTATCTGGCCGGCCGCGGCTCAGACTTCGTCACCGGCCAGAACCTAGTGGTCAACGGAGGCGCCTTCTTCCAGTAGGGCGCGCCCATGGCCACCAGGAAGCACCGGGCTGTACCTGTAGCGCCAGCCCGGCCCCTTAGGCTGGAAGGCGTGACTGGAACACCGATGCAGGCCGGCGAGGAGGCCCTAGCGGCCGTCAAGTACAACGAGGACGGGCTGGTGGCCGCCATCGTGCAGGACGCCGCCACCAAGGCCGTGCTGATGATGGCCTGGATGAGCGCTGAGACCCTGGCCCTGACTCTGGCCGAGGGCCGGACCGTGTTCTGGAGCCGGTCCCGCCAGGAGGTGTGGCGCAAGGGCGAGACCTCGGGCGAGCGGCAGTGGGTGCGGGAGGCCTACTACGACTGCGACGGCGACACGCTGCTGTTCGTGGTCGACCAGGAGGGCGGCGGCGCCTGCCACACCGGCAACTACTCGTGCTTCTTCCGGTCGTTCGACGGCTCGGTGGCTGCCGACGGCGGCTGACCGCCGGGTCGCGCCATGCTTCAGCCCACCCAGGAAGAGTTCCGGGAGCTGGCCCGCGCCTACCGGGTGGTCCCGGTGTGGCGGGAGGTGCTGGCCGACCTGACCACGCCGGTGGCCGCCTTCGCACGGGTGGTCGGATCCGGCGACGGGTTCCTGCTGGAGTCGGTGGAGCACGGCGAGCGCTGGAGCCGCTGGTCGTTCATGGGCCGCAACCCCATAGCCACTCTGGTGGCCCACGGCCGGCACGTGGAGGTCACCGGCCACCTCGGTGTCAACATCCCCCGGCACGAGGGCATGCTCGCCGCACTGGAGGTGCTGCTGGACCACTACCACGCGCCGTCGATCGAGGGCCTCCCGCCCCTGCACGGGGGCCTGGTCGGCTACCTCGGCTACGACATCGTGCGCGAGGTGGAGCACCTGCCCGACGTGCCCAGCGACGACTCGGGCCATCCCGACGCGGTGATGTCACTGATCGGCGAGCTCGCGGTGTACGACCACTGGCGCCAGCGGGCCACCCTGATCTCCAACGTGCTCGTTCCCGCCGGGGCTGACGACCGGACCATCGACCGGCTCTACTACGAGGCCGTGCTGCGGGTGGAAGCCATCGCGGCCGACGGGGCCAAGCCCCTCGACGAGCCCCTGGTGGCGCCGCCGGAACCTGCCGACGGCGGTGGAGCGGAACCGGTCGAAACCACTTCCACGATGGGCCTGGAGCTCTACTCGCGGGCGGTGGAGGCGGCCCGTGAGTACATCTTCGCCGGCGACGTGTTCCAGGTGGTCCTGTCCCAGCGCTTCGACTTCGAGTTGGGCGCCGACGCCTTCGACACCTACCGGGTGCTGCGCCAGGTCAACCCCAGCCCCTACATGTACTTCCTGCGCCACGACGGGCTGGAGGTGGTCGGCGGATCGCCCGAGCCAATGGTCCAGCTCCTCGACGGCAAGGTCATCAGCCGACCCATCGCCGGTACCAGGCGACGAGGCCACACCGACGCCGAGGATCGGCGCCTGGCCGCCGAGCTGGCCGAGCACCCCAAGGAGGTCGCCGAACACGTGATGCTCGTCGACTTGGCCCGCAACGATGTCGGGCGGGTGGTGGAGTTCGGGTCCCTGAACCTCGATGAGATGATGACCCTTGAGCGCTACAGCCACGTGATGCACCTGACCTCTCAGGTGTCTGGCAAGCTGACCTCGTCGGCCACACCCATCGACGTGCTGAGGGCGACCCTGCCGGCGGGCACGGTGTCGGGCGCTCCGAAGGTCAGGGCCATGGAGATCATCGACGAGTTGGAGCCCACCAAGCGCGGTCCGTACGCGGGCGTGGTCGGCTACCTCGACTTCTCGGGCAACATCGACACGGCCATCACCATCCGCACGATGCTGGTGCGCGACGGCCGTGCCTCGGTGCAGGCCGGTGCCGGGATCGTTGCCGACTCCGTGCCAGCGGAGGAACACGCCGAGTGCGAGAACAAAGCCCGGGCTCTGCTGGCTGCGGTCCCTGCGGCTCGGAGCATGACCGCGGCCCGCAAGCGGGCGAGCCGGACCGGATGACGGCCACAGTCGCGGCTCTGTCGCCGAGGGACGTGGTGCGGGCGACCGGTGCTGACGCCGCGACCTTTCTGCAGGGCCAGATCTCCCAAGACATCGAAGCCGTTGAGGTGGGGGCCTCAGCGTGGTCGCTGGTGCTGGCGCCCCAGGGAAAGGTGGAAGCCTGGTTCCGGCTCACCCGGCTGGGCGAGAACGAGTTCCTGGTCGACCTGGACGCTGGATTCGCTGAAGCGCTGATGGCTCGCCTTGAGAGGTTCAGGCTCAGGGTCGACGCGGTCTTCGAGATCCTGGAGGGCTGGCAGATGCTGAGCATCCGAGGCTCCTCCGGCGGTTCGGACGGCCTGGACGCGGTACGGGCCGAGTTGCGGGCCGCGGTGGAGTGGCCGGGCTTCGAAGGAGTCGACCTGCTGGGCCCGGAGGTGTCGTTACCCGCGGGCGCGGCGGCCTCGACCGCCGCCGATCTTGAAGTGGCCCGCATCCGGGCCGGCTGGCCGGCCATGGGCCGCGAGCTGACCGATCGCACCATCCCAGCCGAGATCGCCGGTCTGGTGGAATCGTCGGTCAGCTTCACCAAGGGGTGCTACACCGGCCAGGAACTGGTGGCCCGCATCGACAGCCGGGGTGGAAACGTGCCCCGTCCGGTGCGGCTGCTCGAGATCCGCGGCGACGGAGTGTCGCCCGGTGCCGGGATCACCGTCGACGGCAAGACGGTCGGGGAGGTCACGTCAGCCGCCGCGGACCCGGCCTCGGGCGTGACCGTGGCCCTGGGACCCGTTCATCGCCGGGTGGAGCCGCCCGCATCGGCAGAAGTGGACGGCATCCCCGCCACCGTGCTGGCCACACCGGCCTCCGCGCTCGGCCAACATTGACTTGGGCCTACGATGACGGGATGGACCCGTACGCGGTGCTGGGCGTGGCCCGCGATGCTCCGGCATCCGAGATCAGAAGGGCCTATGTGGCGCTGGCCCGCAGCACCCATCCCGACGTGCGGGGCGACGACCCGAAGGCAGCCGAGCAGATGCGTCGCATCAACCTGGCGTGGGAAATGCTGTCGGATGCCGATACGAGGGCGGCTGTAGACCGGCGCCTAATGCAGAGGCCGCAAGCGCCGCCGGCCTCGCAGTATTCGCCTGCTCCCGAGCCTGCGGCCCGCCCGTATCAGGATGACTTCGACATCAGCCACGACGACTTCGACGGCGACGACCGGCCCCTCACCGGGGGCAACCTTCCCGGCTGGATGCGGGCGGGTGCGCCGCTGGCCTTCGTGGTGGGCATCTTCGCGGTGATCTTCGGCGTGCTGGCGGGAGGGTTCGTGCTGGTGCGCTTCGGCATCTTGCTGCTGGGTCTGTCGGCCCTGCTGTTCCTGCTGTCGCCCTTCGTCGTGCTGATCCGCAGCCGGGGCGGACCGATGCGATGATGGCGAGCATCGACACTCACCTGATCGGGCCGCGACGCTGATGGCCGGCACCTACCTCGATCGAATCGTGGCCCAGCACCGGGACGCGGCCCGAGCCGACCGGCGCGACGCGGACGACCTGATGGAGCAGGCTCGTTCCTGCCCGCCGACCAGGGGCTTTCGCGCCCGGCTGGCGTCGGTGAGCAGCCCCGCAGTAATCGCCGAGGTGAAGCGGCGCTCCCCGTCCAAGGGCGACCTGCGAGCCGACCTGGACCCCGCTGAGCTCGCCCGCCAGTACGAGTCGGGCGGGGCGGCGTGCCTGTCGGTGCTCACCGACTCCGAGTGGTTCGGCGGCTCGGCCTCGGACCTACAGGCGGCCCGGAGCGCGACGAGCCTGCCTGCGCTGCGCAAGGACTTCACCGTCGACCACCGAGACGTGCTCGACGCCCGCATCATGGGAGCCGACTGTGTGCTCTTGATCGTGGCCGCTCTCAACGACGACGAACTGACCCGGCTCTGCGCCCTCGCCCGCGACGTCGGCCTTGACGCTCTAGTTGAGGTTCATGACGATGCCGAGCTCGAGCGAGCGCTGTCGGCGGGTGCCGACCTCGTCGGCGTGAACCAGCGCGACCTGGTGACCTTCGAGGTGGACCGGGCCCGGGCTGCCCGCCTGGCTCCCGTGATCCCCGCTGATGTCGTGTCGGTGGCCGAGTCCGGCATCGAGGGTCCGGCCGACGTGGCTCACCTCGCCGAGGCCGGCTATGGCGCGGTGCTGGTGGGGGAGTCGCTGGTGCGCTCCGCCGATGCGGCCGCGGCCGTGCGGGCCCTGGTCGCCGCTGGCCACTAGACCTGCAGGCGGCCTCTGTGAAACGCCGATGCCGGATTGCCAGGTCGTCACGCATCCGCACCCTCTTGAGCCACTAGCGTCGGAGCGTGTTCGTGAAGATCTGCGGGACCACCAACGAGGACGACGCGCTGCTGGCCGTGGCCATGGGCGCCGACGCGGTGGGGTTCATCTTCGCCCCGTCGCCCCGCCAGGTGTCCATGGACAGGGTCCGCGACATCGTGCGCCGGATGCCCAGCGACGTGCTCAGCGTGGGGGTGTTCCGCAACGAGCTCCCGGCCCGGGTGGTGGAGATCACCTCCAAGGCCCGCCTGGGCGCGGCTCAGCTCAGCGGCCATGAATCGCCCGACGACACCGCATGGGTCGCTGAGCGGGTGCCCGTCACCATCAAGGCCTTCCCGGCCGGCCATGAGGGTCTGGAACATCTGGCCGACTACGGCGCCGACGTGGTGATGCTAGACAACGAGCAGCCGGGCTCCGGCGAGGTGTTCGACTGGTCCCTGGCCGAGGGCGCGCCGCTGGCCGGCCACCGGCTGCTCCTGGCCGGCGGCCTCGACGCCGGCAATGTGGCCGCCGCCATCCAGCGGGTCCGGCCGTGGGGGGTGGACGTCGCCACCGGAGTGGAGAGCAAGCCGGGCCGCAAGGACCCAGCCCGGCTGAGGGCCTTCCTGAACGCGGCCAAGGAGGCCGGGGCCACGACGGCCAGGGAGCAGGTCGCCTCAGCGGACGAGGTTCGCGGCCACCCGGCCGGACCCGGTCCCTACGACTGGGAGCAGGACCCGTGACCGAGACTGCGGGCTCATCGCCCGGCGGGTTCATGGGCGAGCCCAGCGTGGCAGCCACCGGGGGCTTCATGGGCGAGCCCAGCGCCGACGGGCGGTTCGGCGAGTTCGGGGGCATGTTCGTGCCCGAGACCCTGGTGCCGGCCTGCCAGGAGCTCGACCGGGCCTTCCGCTCCGCGTGGGGGGACCCCGCCTTCAGGGGAGAGCTCGACCGGCTGCTGCGCGACTACGCCGGGCGGCCCTCGCCGATGACGGAGTGCCCCAACCTCTCCGAGGAACTGGGGGTGCGCATCCTGCTGAAGCGCGAGGACCTCAACCACACCGGCAGCCACAAGATCAACAACGTGCTGGGCCAGGCCCTGCTGGCCCGGCGGATGGGCAAGACCAGCCTGGTGGCCGAGACCGGTGCGGGCCAGCACGGCGTGGCCACCGCCACTGCGGCCGCCCTGTTCGGCATGGACTGCGTGGTGTACATGGGCACCGTGGACATAGCCCGCCAGGAGCTGAACGTGTTCCGCATGCGGCTGCTGGGCACGGAGGTCCGGGCGGCCGAGAGCGGGTCCCGCACGCTCAAGGACGCGGTCAACGAGACCTTGCGCCACTGGGTGGCGGTGGCCGACACCACCCACTACTGCCTGGGCTCGGTGATGGGCCCGCACCCGTACCCGTGGATGGTGCGGGAGTTCCAGCGGGTCGTCGGGGAGGAGGCCCGCCGCCAGTGCGCCGAGATCCTCGACGGCGAAGTGCCCGACGTGGTCACCGCCGCGGTGGGGGGCGGCTCCAACGCGGCCGGGATATTCGCGGGGTTCGCCAACACCTCCGCCGAGCTCGTCGGGGTCGAGCCGGCCGGGGGCGCGGCCATCGGCCGGGCCGTGCCGGGCATCGTCCACGGGTCGCGGTCGTACCTGATGCAGGACGAGTGGGGACAGGTGCTCGAGGCCGAGTCGATCTCGGCCGGACTCGACTATCCCGGCGTCGGGCCGGAGCACTCCCACCTGGCCGCCACCGGCCGGGCGACCTACGAGCAGGTCACCGACGCCGAGGTGATCGAGGCGTTCAGCCTGCTGTCGCGCACCGAGGGCATCATCCCCGCCCTGGAGTGCGCCCATGCCCTGGCCTGGGTGTCGCGGGCCCGCGCCGAGCTGGCCGGCCGCACCGTGCTGCTGAACCTCAGCGGCCGGGGCGACAAGGACGTCGACCAGATGATGGGCATCCTCGGGTGACCGCCGCAGGCGGCGCGGTCGCACCCGGCGGCACGGACACCTACGGCAGACTCGAAGCCGCGCTGCGCGCCCGCCGCGACGGCGGCGGCAAGTGCTTTGTGCCCTACCTCACCGGCGGCCTGGGCGACGACTGGCTGGAGACGATCTGCGCGGTCGCGGGCGCCGGAGCCGACGCCATCGAGATCGGGGTGCCGTTCTCGGACCCGGTGATGGACGGCACGACCATCCAGCAGGCCAACGACCAGGCCCTGACGGAGGGAGCCACGCCGCAGTCGATCCTGGCCGCGGTGAGAGGGGCCGCCGCCGACATCGGCGTGCCCACCGCGGTGATGACCTACGTGAACATCGCCCACCACATGGGCTATGAGCGGTTCGCCTCGTCACTGGCTGACGCCAGCATCGCTGGCTGCATCCTGCCCGACCTGCCCCTGGAAGAGGTGGGGGAGTGGGCCGGCTGCGCCGACGCGGCCGGGGTGGAGACGGTGCTGCTGGCCGCGCCCACCGCGCCCGACGAGCGCCTGCCCCGCATCTGCGCCCGTTCCCGGGGCTTCGTGTACGGGGTGGGGCTGGCGGGGATCACTGGAGTCCGCGAGGAGTTGGCCGCCAGCGCGACGGCCACCGCGGCCCGCCTCAAGGCGGTCACCGACCGGCCGGTGCTGGTGGGTGTGGGGGTAGGGACTCCGGCGCAGGCGGCCGAGGTGTGCGAGGTGGCCGACGGGGCGGTGGTCGGCTCGGCCATCGTGACCCGGATGCTGGAAGGCGGCGGACCCGAGGGCGTGGCCGAACTGGTGTCCGAGTTCCGATCCGCCCTCGACGAGGCCCACAGCTGAGCCAGGCCACCGTACGCTCCAGCCGGTGACGCGCCGGGGCCGGATGATGGACCACGACCTGATCGTGGTTGGCGGGGGAGCAGCCGGGCTGGGCGCCGTCCGGGCGGCGCGGTGGTCCGGCGCCGATGTGGCCCTGATCACCGACTCGCCCCCCGGCGGCGACTGCACCTTCGGTGGCTGCGTGCCCTCCAAGACGCTGCTGGCCGCCGCCCGCGACGGCCTCGACTTCGCCGGGGCCATGGCCCGGGTACGCAGGACCGTCGCACACATCGCAGCCACCGAGTCGGTCGAAGTGCTGGAAGCCGAGGGAGTGACGGTCATCGAGGGCCGGGCCCGCCTCGTTACCCACGACACGGTGGCGGTGGGGGACAGGCGCATCACCGCAACCCGCATCGTGCTGGCCACCGGCTCGCAGCCTTCGCTGCCCGACTACATAGCCGGCCTGGCCGAGGCCGAGCCCCTCACCAGCGACACCGTGTTCGACCTCACCGGGGCCCCTGAGTCTCTCGGAATCATTGGTGGCGGGCCCACCGGCTGCGAGCTGGCCCAGGCCTTCGCCGCTTTCGGCACTGAGGTCACACTGTTCGAGCAGGGACCGCAGCTCCTGCCCTCGGAGGACCCCGAGGCGGCTGCCCTGGTCTCCGAAGCTCTCGGGCAGCTCGGAGTGGCCATCCAGCTCGACACCCGAGTAAGGGCCGGCGAGCCGGCTCCGGGTGGAGGGGTCGCGGTACGCACGTTCTGCCGGGGCGGTGCCACTGACGGCGCTCCCGTCACCTGCGGGCGGTTGCTGGCCGCCGCCGGGCGGGTGCCCGTGACCGAGGGCCTGGGGCTGGACGAGATGAAGGTGAAGCTCGACCCGCACGGCCACGTGATCACCAACGACCGGATGATGACCTCGCTCAGGGGCGTGTTCGCGGCGGGCGATGTGACCGGGCGGGCATTCCTGTCGCACGCGGCCGACGAGATGGGCCGGATCGCGGCCGGCAACGCCCTGGGCAGGGGCCAACGGGGCCGGTTCCGCGGTGACTTGGTGCCCAGGGTGGTGTTCACCGACCCGGAGGTGGCCTCGGTGGGGCTGACCCCGAATCATGCGCCGCCGGGCAGCCGGGTGGCCTACCTGCCGCTAGCGGAGGTGGACCGGGCCGTCACCGACGACCGCACCGACGGCTTCATCGCCATCGTGGCCGGACCGCGGCGCCTGCTGCGCAACGCGGGCGGGGGCCGCATCCTGGGGGCCACCATCGTCGCGCCCCGGGCCGGCGAGATGATCGCCGAGGTCGTGCTGGCCATGCGCACCGGGGCCTTCACCGGCCGTCTAGCCCAGACGTCCCACGCCTACCCGACCTGGTCCAGCGGCGTGCAGAAGGCCGCGGCCCAGTTCTTCGGCGAGATCGACGGCCGCCAGGCCCGCCGCGTCGACTAGCCGGTGGTTAGGCCTCCGTCGACGCTGAGGATGGCGCCGTGGA
Organism: Acidimicrobiales bacterium; assembly: GCA_965117015.1. Classification (GTDB taxonomy): domain Bacteria; phylum Actinomycetota; class Acidimicrobiia; order Acidimicrobiales; family Aldehydirespiratoraceae; genus Aldehydirespirator. Next base: position 2,789,090 of record OZ220747.1, on the reverse strand, counting down.
TGCCGGGACAGTCCTCGGAGGCCACGAAGGCGAACAGCGCGGCGATGTGCTCGGGCCCGCTCATCGGCTTGAAGGCCATCATGCGGCGGATGAAGTGCGGGTCGGGGTCGGTGACCATCTTGAAGTTCTGGGTCATGGGGGTGTCCACCCCGCCGGGGGCGATGGCGTTGACCCGCACCGGGGTCTTGGCCAGCTCCATGGCCAGGGCCCTGGTCAACTGCACCACCGCGCCCTTGGTGGCGCAGTAGTGGGTCGTGTAGGCCAGTCCCTGGAGCCCGGCGTTGGAGGCGATGTTGACGATGTTGCCGCCGGAGGCCAGCAGGTGGGGGAGCGCGGCCTGGGTCAGGAAGAACATTCCCTTCACGTTCACGCCGAACATCCGGTCCCAGATCTCCTCGGTGATGTCCTCCACCCGGTCCTGCCACGAGAGACCGGCGATGTTGCCCAGCACGTCGATGCGCCCGAGAGCGTCCACGCAGCCGGCCGCGGCCTGCTTGCAGTCGGCGACGGAGCCCAGATCGCAGGGCTGCGTCTCCATCCGCCCGCCCGAGCCGGCGACCTCTGAGGCCGTCTCGGCCAGGCCCTCGTCGTTCACGTCCACGCCGAACACCTGGGCCCCCTCGGCCGCCAGGCGGATGGAAACCGCCCGTCCCATGCCCGAGGCTGCTCCAGTGATCAGCGCCACCTTGCCGTCGAACCGTCCCATGGAACCTCGCCTTTCGCTGTCAGCGCCCCGTCCAGACGCGGAGGCTACCGGCCTGCTCGGGCAGCAGTGCGGCGGAAGGTGACGCTCATGCGGGGCGGCGCGGCCGCGACCTTGGGTACCGAGTGCTCCCAGTTCTGCTGGCAGGAACCGCCCATCACCAGCAGGTCCCCGGATGCCAGGGTGAACGACCGGCTGGCCCCGCCGCCCGCCGGGCGCAGCAGGAACCGGCGCGGTCCCCCCAGCGAGACGATGGCCACCACGGCATCGGCGGGGTCGATCCCGATCCGGTCGCTGTGCCAGGCCACCGAGTCGTCGCCGCCGCGGTAGTAGTTCACCCATACCGAATTGAATCCGGCCCGGTAGCGGGCCCGCAGCGCGCCCGCCATGTCGTCGAGCAGCGCGGGTGCGCCCGGCGAACCGGGCCGGACGAATGCGCCCAGCCGGGGCTCATCTACCATCCGCCCGTACATGGGACGCTCGGCTCGCGTCCAGCGCAGGCGGGCCACCAGCAGCTCCAAGAACGCGTCGCCGCCGCGGAGCCACCTCGACGACACATCGATCCAACTGCCGTCGTCCAGATGCAGCCGCTCAACGGATGCCGCCGGGTCGAGAGCGGGCGGCCCCTGAGCGAACAGGTCGCCCTGGAGAGGTCCCACTGCGGCCTCGGTGCCCGAACGGGAAATCCTCACAGATCGACATTAGCGAACATTTGTTCGCCAAACAAGGGGTGCGCGGCCTCCGGGCCGTCGAATGTCAGTTGTCGGCAGGATTGCGCGGGTAGAGGCGAAGCTGCCTCAGGTCTCCCTGCTGGCGGGCGAACACCTGCCACCACAGCTCCTGGGGGTCCTCCGAGAACGGGTCGGACTCGTCGAGCTCGAGTACGAACCAGGCGTCCTCGGCCAGCTCGGCCTCGAGCTGTCCCGGCGCCCACGCCGCGTATCCGGCGAATATGCGTACTTCATCCAGCCCGCCGATCTCGCCGGGGTCGAGCTCCAGATCGACGGTGCCGATCCGTCCCATGACCTGCGACCAGTTCTCGTCGGCATCGTCGAGCGCCACCGACGCCAGCGCGATCACCGAGGACTGGCTCACCGGACCGCCGACGAACACCACGCGGGGCTTGCTCACCGCCGTCGCCCAGTCTCCAATGGCGCTGCTGACGGTCAATTCGCTGGGCCGGTTGAGGACGACACCCAGCGCACCCTCACCGCTGTGCTCGAGCATCATCAGCACGGTCTGGCGAAAATTGGGATCGGACAGACTCGGCGCAGCCACGAGAAGCTTCCCGCGGGTCGATTCCATTCGTGGGTCTTCCAGATAGCGGACGGATTGGGGAGCGGCACGGTGGCAAGCCGGCGACCCCAAGCGATGGCGGTGTGGTGAGGTGGCTTTGTGGCACGATCTAGGGTCGTGGTGTCGACCATGCCGCCGGTGCTGCTCACGATAGCCGCTTCGGACCCCCTGGGGGGCGCGGGCGTGCAAGCCGACCTGACCACGTTTGCCGCCCTCGGGGTACACGGAGCCAGCGCGCTGACGGCAGTCACCGCGCAGTCGCTGACCGCGGTCACGGCCACCGAGCCGGTCGAAGCCGGCTTGGTGGCCCGCCAGATCGACTCGGTGGCGTCCGCGTTGGGGGTCGCCGGAGCCAAGACCGGGCTGCTGCGCCGGCGCGAGGTGGTCGAGTTGGTGGCGGACAGGGTCGCGAGCGGCGCTCTGCCGGCGCCGGTGGTCGACCCGGTGATGGTGGACGGCAAGGGAGTGCCGTTCGTGGCCGGCGAGGTGGAGGACGCCTACCGCCGGCGGCTGTTCCGGCTGGCCCGGGTGATAACGCCGAACCGGCGCGAGGCCGAGTTGCTGGCCGGCACGTCGCTGCCCGGCCCTGAGGCCGTGCTGGAGTGCGCCGAAGCGTTCCGCGGCCTCGGATCCGACGCCGTGGTGGTGACCGGCGGCGGCTTCGACGGCCAGCCCGACGACGTGGTGATCACCGCGGCCGGCGAGGCCTGGGTCGAGCCGGGTCAACGGGTGCACACCGGCAACGTCCGAGGCAGCGGCTGCACGTTCTCGGCGGCACTGGCCGCCAACCTCGCCCTCGGCCACAGCCTGGAAGACGCAGTGGCCTCTGCGGCCCGGTTTGTGCGGGCTGCCATCAAGACCGCTGCGACATGGTCACTAGACGGCCCAGGCCCGGTATCCCACACCATTGCGAGGACACCAGGACTGCAACCCCCAGAACCACTCGGGCCACATTAGGTAAACTTTAGTTTACATAATGTAGATTTCCGGCGGTAAGGCCGGGAGTGAATGTTCCGCTCTTGTTCGCTGCTCCCCAGAGACGTGTAGCTTTGTGGGCCGTGTCCCGGCGACTAGAGATCGAGCTGACCAGCCAGCGCCCCGACGGCACCTGGACGTGGCGGGCCGCCGGTGCACGCCAACCCAAGGGCGACGTGAGCAGTGACCTCGTTCCGGACACTGCGTCGGTGGGCACCGTGCTCAAGGCCGAAGCCGACGGCGGACTCGACGGCCTCGAGATCATCGCGGTGTCCGCGCCGCGGATCCGGGCCGCGCCCTCCGACCGTCTGGAGTTGATAGGCGGCAGCGACGGCCCACTGGTCACGACCACTCTGGCACCGAAGTCCCGACGACGCGACCGCGACGACCGGCGCGGCCGTGACAAGGACCGGCCGCGAGGGCGCGACCGCCGAGATGGCCGCGACGGCGATGGTCGCAGACGTGACCGTCGAGGCAAGCAGACAGACGACGACGGCAAGGTCCGCAAGTCCCGACGGGATGGAGACACCAGAACCCGCTCCCGTCGCGACGATGGCGGCAGGCCTCGCGATTCCGGATCCGGCCGCGACCAGGATCGGAACGAGAAGCGGTCCAGTCGCCGGGATCGACGACCCAGTGACAGGCGCTCGGAGGACGGTAGACGATCCGAACGACCTCCAAGGCCGAGAACTCCCGGCCTCAAGGCGAAGCGGGTCCATCGCCAGGCTGCATTGGCAGCCCTTCCCGATGACCAGCAGCCGCTGGCTCGCGAAGTGTTGAAGGCCGGTGTGCCGGGGGTGCGCAAGTCAATCGAGCGAATGAATGCCAAGGCAGCTGCCGAGAAGCTCCCGCAGATCAGGTCGGAGCCGATCTTGGCGCTGGCCGAGCAGCTCGCTCCCGTGTTGAAGGCAGCCGAATGGCACGACCGGGCCGACGCGGCCCTGGCCGGAATCTCCAAGATCGACCTGCGAGACATCCGCTCCGTCATCGCCGCCGCCGACCGGGCGGCTCGAACCGACGAGACCAGGGCCCTCGCCGAGAGCCTGCGAGCCGGCCTGGCTCAGCGTCTGGAAGTGGATCATCGCCGGTGGCTGGACGAGTTGGCCGGCACCATCGGCGAGGGCCGCACCATCAGGGCACTGCGCCTCAGCTCTCGCCCGCCCAAGGCGGGGACGCCGCTGCCACCTGACATGGCCGAGCGACTCGCCAACATGGCGGCCGAAGATTTGAGCCCCACCACCAACCAGCAGCGGTGGTCGACGGTGGTGGACTCCGTGGCCCTCTCCCCCGTCCGCACACAGGTGATCCCGCTCGGCGCTCCGGAGAAGCCCTCCGAGGATCTGCTCGCCACCGTCCGAAGGCTGGCCGACCGGGTTCCGCAGATCGCGGCTCTGTTCGGTATCGAGCCGCAGACGCCGAGCCCCCGAGGACGCCGACCTCCCCCACCGCCGCCCGCGCCGGAGGTCGAAAAGGCAACGGAGCAACCCACCGAGACGCCAACCCCGGACCCAGAAGCAACCACCGACACCGACACGCCAACCCCGGACCCAGAAGCAACCACCGACACCGACACGCCGGCTGGTCCGCAAGGCGCCGCATGATCGACTTCGATACCGAGGGCAACACCGCCGTCATCACCATGAACCGGCCGGAGGCCCGCAACGCGGTCAACGGCGTGATCTCCCGAGGCTTGGAGGAGGCCATCGATCGGCTGGAGGCGGACGACTCGCTGTGGCTCGGCATCCTCTCCCACACCGGCCCGGTGTTCTGCGCGGGTGCCGACCTCAAGGCCATATCGGAGGGACGCTTCTCGGAGCTGTCCACCAAGCGGGGCGGCTTCGGCGGCATCGTTATGCGGGAGAGGACCAAGCCCTTGATCGCAGCCATCGACGGCCCCGCCCTGGCCGGCGGAACGGAGATTGCCCTCACCTGCGATCTGCGGGTGGCTTCGACCGCGGCCCGCTTCGGCCTCCCCGAGGTGAAGCGGTCGCTGATCGCCGCCGCCGGCGGCCTGGTGCGCCTGCCCCGCACCATCCCGCTGGCCATAGCCATGGAGATAGTCCTCACCGGTGACCCGGTCAGCGCGGAACGGGCCCTGGAGCTTGGCCTCATCAACGAACTCTGCGAACCGGGTGAGGCGCTCGCCGCAGCCCGGCGCCTGGCCGCCCGCGTCAACGCCAACGGCCCCCTGGCCGTGCGAGAGTCCCGCCGGCTCGTGCTCGAGAGCTTCACCCAGACCGACGCGGAGGCAATGCTGGCTGCGGGACGCGCCCAGATGGGGCTGCGCGGCACCGAGGACTTCCGCGAGGGTCCGCTGGCCTTCATCGAGAAGCGTCCCCCCGTCTGGAAGGGCCGCTGAACTCGAGCGGCGGTTAGACGATCGTCGGGATTATCCCGTGGTCGTAGAGGAACTCCGCTAGGCCCTCAACCAGCGGCAGCGCGGCCACCTCCGAGACGGGCCACCATCGGGCCTCGGAGGCATCGGAACCGGCCACCGGGTCGACATCGCCGATCACGGTCGCCTCGAAGTCGAGGATCACGAAGTGATGGTCCTCGCTGATGCGCTCCACCCAGCCGACCAGGGGACCGCACACACCCTGCAGCCCGGTCTCCTCGTGCAACTCCCGCACGACCGCCTCCATCAACAACTCCCCCGGCTCGACCCGGCCTCCAGGAACGGACCACTCCCCCACCGCGGGCGGGCGTCCCCGGCGCACCAGCAGCAGTTCGTCGGAGCGGCGGACGACAGCGCCCACCGCGACCTCGGCCCGCTCGATCACTTGGGGAGCTTGCGATGGACGGTGATCGCCCGGGCTACCAGACCGTGCGTCTCGAAGAAGTTCTTGGTGTTGCGATCTCCGGGCAACGCCAGGCTGTCCACGCCGATGCAGCCGCGCCGGCCGGCCCACGCCATCAGCAACTCCATCATGGACTCGCCGACTCCCACTCCACGGGCGTCGGGAAGCACATAGATGTCGCCGACGCGTCCCACCGTCGAGCCGTCGTGCAAATCCACGAGCCGGATCGCGCCGTAGCCGACGATCGTCTCGTCGATGGTGCCCACCACCACCAGCGCATCGTCGGCCCGCAGGTCGCGGACCAGGCTCTCCAGCTGCGGATCGGGCCGGGCCTCCAGCCGGGACCACACGGCGCCGCCGCGCAGCTGCGACATCTCGGCTGTCGCCTCGGCCGCCAGTCCGGCCACGCTGGCGATGTCGGCCTCGACGGCCCGCCTAGCCCCCTCGTCGATAGAGGTCATCGGCAGGGGTGGGTGACGGGCATGGCAGGTCTCTCAGGCCTCAGCCTCCGAGGACCCTCTCGATCGACTCGCAGGGCTCCTCGCCTGACGGGCACACAGGATCGGCGCGGGAGCCGAACTGGGAGACGCTCACGATCAGGAAGCACTGGTTGCAAGTCCACTCGTCCGAGCGCGGCGGCGCAACCACCGTGGTGGCCTTCGTCTCGACCGCGTCCTCCTCCTCGTCCTCCTCGTCGTCGTCGCTGGCGGCGATGCGATCCCTGAGGATCTCCTCCAGATCGGCCTCGACGTCGCTGGGGTGGACTTCGTCGTCATCGTCGTCATCGGCCGGCACGGGCACATCGTCATCATCGTCTTCTTCGTCGTCGTCGCCGTCGCCGTCGTCGCCGTCGCCGTCGTCATCGATCTCCGCGGCGTCGCCGTCGAAGTCCTCGTCGCCGTCGAAGTCCTCGTCGTCGAAGTCGTCGTCGCTCAGGTCGCCCTCGAACGCATCTGAGTCATCGAAGTCGTCGTCGTCGAAGTCGTCATCGCCGTCGCCGTCAAGAGGGTGTTTCTGGTTCATCGCTCCAGCTGAAGGGTCGGTTGGCACCGGATGTGGGGCGGATCATAGACACTGATCGGCTAGGCGCAACTGCATTCCGATCAACCTTGGGCCAGACCTCCGTCGTCTTCGCCGTCGCGGCCGGCAGACAGATCCGATGAAGGATGAGACTGCACGGTCCGCAGCCTCTCCACCCGGTTCTCGGCGTCGAGACGACCGAGCCCGGGATCGGCGGAGTGGTTCACGAAGGACATCAGTTCGGCGACGGCGGCATGACCCGCTTCCTCCGCGATGAGGGTGTGCATCCGCTGGCACACCCTGCGGTAGGCGGGGTGGCCCTGGGGAGTGGTCCGCAATTCCACCATGTGCATCGCCTCGCGGGCGTTCATCTGCATCGAGTACCGGATCCGGTAGGCAAGCGCGACGGCGTAGGAGGCCTGGTCGCCGAACTCGGCGCTGAGGGCCTCGTAGAGCCGGGCCGAGCGGGCCATGACCGCATCGAACTTCTCGTCCTCGCCGGCCGCGTCCACTGCGGAAGGCCGGACATAGCCGTGGCGGGTCGACAGCGGCTGCCATTCGATGGTCAGCATCCGATGGCGCTGGAGGTCCCGGAACGCCCCGTAGTCGGACAGCACGTCGAAGCGGTAGTAGACGCGTTCGAGCGCCCGGCCGGGGCGGTGGCGACGGTTCTGCCGGTCTCCGCAGTAGGCCCGGACCACGGCGACACGCTCGGCCGCCGGCATGGCTCTCACCCTGGACTCGACGGTGCGGTCGGCCAGCGATGTGTGGGGATACAGCATGGCCGCGATCATCTTGGTCTCGCCGTCCGGGTCGAAGTCCACCAGCTCGACGGAGTCGTCGGCGACCGGCCCTCCCACCGCGTCGCCGAACAGGCGTCCGGCCACGTCCTCCATGGCGCCCCGGTTGTCGGCCAGGTAGCGCGAGGTGAGCCCGCCGCGGTCGGGCAGGTCCACCCGCTTGAGGAACGAGGGAATCACCTTTCGCAATTCGGTGAGCATCATGTCGGCGTAGAAACGGGACTCAGGAAGGGGATGGGCCCGCATCCGCAGGAGCAGCGCCTCATAGGCCTGGCCGGTGCCGTAGATGCCGACGTTGCTCAGCGATGCGGCCGGGAGCAGCCCGCGGACCGAGTCCAGGGCCCTGGCCTTGATCGCCTGCCGGTAGGCGAAGTCGGAGTCGCCGGGCTCCTTGGGCACGTTGGCCCGGAAGAAGTCCTGCATGACCGGCACGAGCTCCGAGTAGGCCGAGAACATGCGGTCGATGTCGCCCACGTAGCGGGTGCCCAGCGACGAGTTCAGCACCTGCGGGTCGCGGTAGTAGCGGTAGCGGCCGCCCAGACGCTGGTCGTAGGCGATGTAGCGGGTGCTCTGCTCCAGGTAGGCCATCAGCCGGCCCCACTCCAGCACCTTGGTCAGCAGGTTGGAGGCCTGCTCGCAGGCCAGGTGCACGCCGCCGAGCTGGGCCACCGAGTCGTCGCCGTACTCGAAGAAGACCCGGTCGTACAGAGCCTCGGCCCGGCGCAGGCCGACGGTGGCGTCGATCGTGATGTCCCCGGTGATGTCGAGATCGTCGACGAACTCATCGAGGAACAGCCGGCGGAGGCTCGACATCGACCGGGAGTAGCGGGCGAACAGGGCGCCCTTGACGACCTCGGGCAGGTTCACCAGCGCGAACACCGGCTCATCCAGGTTGGTGAAGTATCGGCGCAGGATGTCGGCTTCTTCGGGCGAGAAGGACTCCGCCGCGTACAGGTTCACGGGGCGCGACATTAGGGGCGCAGGCTACGCCGGGCGCGGATCAGCCCGAGGGCTCAGGATGAGACGAACTCGGCCTGTATCGCGGGCAGCGCCGCTCCGTCCAGCCAACAGTCCAGTGCGGTCATGGCCAGCACCTTGGCGCCGTCGATCACGGCCGAGTCGCCCTCCGAGCCCCGGGCGTACTCGGCGAAGCGCGGCGTGTGGATGGGCACGTCGTCCGGAGCGACCTTGATCATGGGATGTATGGAGGGAACGGTGTAGCTCACGTTGCCCATGTCGGTGCTGCCCACCACCCGGGCCCGGGGGTCGGGCGTCACGGTGCGGCCCAGGGTGCCGAGGTTGGCCAGATAGCGGTCCATCAGCGTCGGGTTGTCGTTCATGTCGGCATAGGAGGGATCGACCCATTCGAGGTCGACCTCGCAGCCGGCTGCGGCGGCGCCCGCCATCAGGCAGGCGGCCACCCGCTCCTTGAGCGGCTCCAGTGATGTGAGGTCGGTGGAGCGCACGTACCACTCGACCGCGGCCGTGGCCGGAACGATGTTGGCCTTGGCGCCCCCGTCGGTGAACACGCCGTGGATCCGCTCGTCGTCGCGGATGTGCTGGCGCAGGGCGGCGACCGCGTTGTAGCCGAGCACGGCCGCGTCGAGCGCGTTGCGGCCCTTCTCGGGCGCGGCCGCGGCGTGGGCGGCGGCCCCCGTGTAGCGGGCGTTGAGCCGCTGGACCGCCACCGCGTGGAACACGCTCAACTCGTGGTTGGCGGGGTGCACCATCATGGCCGCGTCGGCATCGGAGAACGCGCCCGCCCGGAGCATGATCTCCTTGCCGCCCCCGCCCTCCTCGGCCGGGGTCCCCATCACGGCGACCCGCCCGCCGGCCTCGCCGGCCATCGACGCCAGGGCCAGGCCCGCCCCCAGCCCGGAGGCGGCGATGATGTTGTGCCCGCAGGCGTGGCCGATCCCGGGAAGGGCGTCGTACTCGCACACGACGGCCACCAGCGGCCCGTCGCCGTCGCCGGCTCGGGCCTCGAAGGCGGTGTCGAGACCGTAGGCGCGGCGCTGCACGTCCAGGCCGTGATCGTCCAGCACCGCGGTGAGCAGGTCGTGGGCGTGGTGCTCCTCGAAGCCCAGTTCGGGCCGGGAGTGGATGCGGTGCGACACGTCGAGCAGTTCGGGGGTCAGACGGTCGATCTCTTCGCAGACCCGTCGCTTGGCGTCAGCTATGTCCATGGCCTGATCCTAGGGCGGCCTGGGGATCCAGACGTGCAGAGCGGCGGGCTCGACCCGCAGGCTTAGGGTTCGGGCCCGGCCCAGGCGCACGCCGTCCAGGTAGACGTCCAGGGCGGGATCCAGGTCGTACTGGGCCGCCGCGATCCGGCGCTGGGTGATCCGCGGATGGGGGACGTGGGTTCCCGATGGCAGGCGGCGGCGGGCCGCGAGCCGCACGGCCAGCGGCGGATCCGCGTCGAACACGTCGAGGCGGCCGTCGCCGGGATGGGACCGGGGCGCGGCATTCCAGCGGCCGAGGAACGACACGTTGGCCGCCACCAGCAGCCGGCCCCGCCACCAGGATCTGCGGGCCACGAGGTGGGCCACGAACCAGTGCAGCCGACCGTCCACCAGCGCCGCGCCGAGATCGACCTCGAAGCGGGCTCCGGTCGCGCCGGCCGGCGGCGCAGCTGTCCGGGCCGGGGCCAAGCCCAGAGTGCGGGCCAGGTCGCCGCCGGTCAGCACCACCGGAGGGATCGCCCGGTTGGCTCTGCGGGCCTCAGCCACGATCCTGCCCGCGGCCGCATCGCTGCCCGCGGCGAGAGCGTCGGGCGGGATCTCGCCCGACGCTCCGAAGTCGACGCCCCAGCCCGGACCACGCTCTCCGATCATGCGGCAGCCTCGTACACCGCGCCCGAAAGGGCTACCACTCCCCTGTTGAGGGCCTCGACCGTCTGGCGGGCCGTCGCCGAGGTGGCTGGGGCCGGGGCCACCGCGGCGATCCGGCGAGCCAGGTCGATCACCTGCTTGACGTTGCGCACGAAATCGCCGGCCGAGAACCCAACGTCCTGGAGGGCCTCGAACGACTCCCCGTCCGCCCAGCGATGTGCAGCCGGCCCGAAGCCGGTCTCCAGCGGCCGGGTGGGTTCAACGCCGAAATCCCGCTCGGTGCGGTGCAGGCTGTCGAGGACGGTCTCGATGCGTCGCAGTCGGCGGTAGGCGGTGCCCGAGGGGATCCACACCTCGGGCCTCGGGCCCGGCGATCGGTGCTCGTAGGTGAACGCGGACAGCACCGAGGCCAGCTCGGGCGACGACAGGTCGTCGAGCAGCCCGCCGGACAGTGCCTCGGCCACCGCCAGGTCGGCCTCGTGGAAGATGCGCGACACCAGCGATCCCGAGTCGGTGAGGGTCCAGCCGTCGAGATGGCCCCGCTGGCGCAGCACGCCGGCCACCGCATCGAAGCGACGGGCCAGATCTACGAGCCGCGAGGCTGCTTCCGCCTGGTACTGGGCGAAGGAACGGCCCATCAGGTCGCGGGCCGCTCCGGCAGACATGCGACCCAGCAGTCCGGCCACCATGTTGTAGGTGGGCCGGAAAGCTGAGCGCAGTTCGAAGGACCGGCTCGAGGCCAGCCGGGCCACCTGCTCGAAGGCGCAGTCCGGCGACCACAGCGCCACCGCCCATCCCTCCTCGTCGATGCCGCGGCGGCCGGCCCGCCCGGTGAACTGGGTGTACTGGGAGGCGCTGAGAGGGGCGGTGCGCTGGCCGTCGTACTTGACGGGCTTGTCGATCACGACGCTGCGGGCGGGCATGTTCACGCCCAGCGCCAGGGTCTCGGTGGCGAACACGACCTTCACCAGTCCCTCGGCGAAGCACTGCTCCACCGCCTCCTTGAACACCGGCACCATGCCGGCGTGGTGCGATGCGATACCCAGGCGGAGCCGGTCGGCCCAGCGCCCGGCGTCCAGCGCGGCGAGATCAGCGGGGTCGAGGAGGCCGAGGCGCGCCTCGACCAGTTCATCGATGCGGGCCGCTTCGGCGTCGTCGGTGTAGCAAGCACCGTCACGGACGAGGCGGGCCGCAGCCTGGTCGCATCCCTTCCGGCTGAACACGAACCAGATCGCCGGCAGCAGGCCCCGCTCCTCCAGCTCCGCCAGCAGGTCCACGCGCCGGGGCGGCCGCCACACCGCACGCGGGCGCTGCCCTCGATGCCCCGAACCACCGGATCCACGGGACCCGCCACCCCGCGACCGGCCCGAACCACGGGGCTCGCCACCAGGACCGCCACGCCGCGACCGACCCGAACCAGGACCGCCACCAGGACCGCCACGCCGCGACCGGCCCGAACCGCGAGGCTCCCGGGAGGGTGCGGGTGCGTCGAACCGGCCGCCTTCGGGGTTGGGCCTGCCGTTGACGAGGGTGGGCACGATCTGCACGTCGTAGGAGCGGCGCCGGCCCACGGCGTAGAGATTGGTCAGCGGAACCGGCCGCCGCGACTCGACCACCACCGCGGTCGGGCCGCGCACCTGCTTTAGCCAGCCGCCCAGCTGCTCATGGTTGGAGACCGTGGCCGACAGGCACACCAGCACGACGCTGGAGGGCAGGTGCAGGATGACCTCCTCCCACACCGGGCCCCGGTAGGGGTCCTCCAGGTAGTGCACCTCGTCGAGCACGACCGCGCCGAGCCGGTCGTCCACTGCCTCGGCGTAGAGCATGTTGCGCAGCACCTCGGTGGTCATGACCACCACGTCGGCGTCGCCGCCGATGACGTTGTCACCGGTCAGCAGGCCCACCCGGTGCGAGCCCAGCCTCTGCCGCAGATCCCGGTACTTCTGGTTGGACAGGGCCTTGATGGGCGTGGTGTAGAAGGCCCTCCGTCCCGCCGCGAGAGCCCGGTCGACGGCGTGGTCGGCCACCACCGTCTTGCCCGAGCCGGTGGGAGCGGTCACCAGCACCGAGCGTCCGGCATCAAGATGCTCGATGGCGCGGCGCTGGAAGTCGTCGAGGACGAAGCCTGCCCCCGCCGAGCCGATCACCGTTCAGAACCTGTGCGGGTGAGCGCAACCCGTCGCGTCGGGGCGGCGTGCTTCCCGCTCTTGTTCGCTGCGCTCACGGGCCGCTCGGGCCACGGCCTCGCCCGTATGCACCGGACTCGCTCGCCTACCTGCTCGGCCTCTCAGCCGCTTCGCGCTTTCTCTGCCGGCGGCGGGCGAGCACGCCCCAGAGGATCGCTAACTCGTAGAAGGCGTACATCGGAATCGACAGCGCCATCAGCGTGAAGGGGTCGCCGCTCGGGGTGATCACCGCGACCAGCACCACGATCCCGACCACGGCGTAGGAGCGGATCTTGCGCAGGGTTCGGTTCTCGACGATGCCCATCACCTGCATTCCGATGAGCACTATCGGGAACTGGAAGGCGATGCCGAAGGCCACCATCATCCTCACCACGAAGCCCAGGTAGCGCTGCGGGCTGAACAGCGAAACCAGGTCGGGGCCGCCGATGTCCTTCAGGAAGTCGAGGGCCCGGGGAAGGCTCCAGTACGCCAGCGCGACGCCCAGGAAGAACAGCAGCACGCCCGCGGCCACGAACGGCACCGCGTAGCGCTTCTCGTGGCGGTACAGGCCGGGAGCGATGAACCGCCACGCCTGCCACAGCAGCACCGGCATGGCCAGGGCCAGCCCCGAGTAGCCGACCAGCGTGATGCGCACGCTGAAGGGTTCGAGGGGACTGGACACGTAGAGGTTGCAGCCGCCGTCGGGACCGAACAGGTGGGAGTCGATCCGGTCCTCGACGGGAAAGGTCTTGCAGTACGGCTCGAGCAAGAAGTCGAGGATGTACGGGTAGAGGATCCAGCATCCGACCACGCAAACCGCCACCGCGATGACCGACTTGATCAGGCGGTTGCGGAGCTCGGCCAGATGCTCCATGAGCGTCATGTGGCCGCCGTCGCCGCTGTCGCCGCCGTCCGGGCGCTCCATCGGGGCCGTGTCGTCGACTGCGTCGGTCATCGTGGCGGCTGGGGAGTCCTAGTCGGGCGTGCCGTCGGTCTTGGGCTCGGCATCCGGCTCCGGCACCTGCCCGCCGGCGTCCGACTCCGCGACATCGGCCTCGACGGCATCCGACTCGACAGCACCGGACCCGGCGGCATCCGACTCGACAGCACCGGACCCGGCGGCGTCGGGCTCGCCGGTGCCGGCATCTCCCGCGGCCGCGCCGGTGTCTTCGCTGCCGGACGCGGGCGGGGGGCTCACCGTCGCCTCGGCCGTGCCCCAGGAGACCGGACCCGCCGCGGCCGCACCCGCTGCGGCCGTTCCCGATGCGTCGCCGCTCTTGCCCGATGCCGCGGTGTCCTTGGCCTTGTCCTCCGCCTTGTCCTTGTCCGCTGGCGGGGGTTCGATCACCTTGCGCGGATCGGCGGCCTTCAGCGTGTCCGTCATCTCCTTGAGGGGCTTCTGGGTGGTCTCACGCAGGCTCTTGTCGGCCGCCTTCAAATCGGCGGTCGCATCCGTTAGAGGCTTGGCCGCCTCGCGCAGCTCCGCCTGGAAGCCCTGGCCGATGCGGCGGATCTCTCCCACGACCTTGCCGACCTGGCGGACGGCCGGGGGCAGCTTGGTCGGACCCAGCACGATGAGGGCGACCAGCAGAATGACCAGGATCTCTCCCCCGCCGAGGTTTCCCACCCCGTCAGCCTAGCTAGGAGGGTGTAGGCGGCTGCCTACTGGGCGACTCGGTCCGGTTGGCGCAACCGGTCGGCCGCGGCCCTGGTTGCCTCGGCGTGATCGCCCAGCCGGACCGCGAAGCGCGACAGCTCGTCGGAGGCCACCGCCGCCGACGAGGTCTTCCTCAACGCGCCGGTGAGATCGGCCGCGGCCAGGGCCACGGCCCGCAGACCGCAAATGAGCGCACCGAGGGCGATGACGGTGGCCGCGGCCGGCGCCAGCATCCACATGACTGGCACGATACCCGCGAGCCGTGGACGGCTCCCTACGGAACGACCGGGATTCAGGCGCCGGCGTCATCCGTGAAGTGGGCCAGGGTCTCCACCATCCGGTCGACGTGGTCGCTGTAGACGGCGTCGATGCCGGCGTCGACCAGTTCGGCGATCTGGCGGGCCTGCTGGGCGTCCCATCCCAGGGCGAACCGGCCGAAGCGGTGGTAGAGGGTGGTGAGCCCGCCGTTCCAGTCCTCGCGGCGGAAGTTGACCGCGTCGATGCCGGCCTCGGCGAGATCGGCGGCATGGCGCTCGGGGCCTCGGGGCAGCCGGTCGAGGCGGGTGGAGTGAACCAGCCGAGCCTCGGGGGCAGCCGCTCGCCAGGACTTCAGCACGCCGGCGTCGTGGTGGCAGACCCAAAGCCGATCGGCCGCGCCGTGGTCCCTGGCCACCGCGATGAGGCCGGCGAAGGCGGCCGCGTCCTTCACGTCGACGCTCAGAGGCATGTCCGCGCCGCAGTGCTCGTAGTACTCGCCCAGAGTGGGGATGTGGGCGGGGAGCCGGGATCGGGGCAGGCTGGCGATGGCCCGGCCCAGGATCCGGCGGGTCGACAGGGTGGGCAGCCCGCCGACTGCCTCGTCATGGTTCAATACGATCTCGCCGTCGGCGGTGATCCAGACGTCGGTCTCTATGCCGGTGGCTCCCATCTCGCGGGCCAGCGCGAACGCCTCAAGGGTGTTCTCCCTGGCATGGGCCCGCGCCCCGCGGTGAGCGAAGGCGATAGGCGGCACCAGCAGAGCCGGTATCCGGGTGGCCATCAGGCAAGTATCACGCAACCGGCGCGGCCCGCGGGCGGCTACACGCCGCCCATGTCGTTCGGGGGCCAGATTTTCATGAAGGCCCGGCCCACGATGTCGTCGACATCCACGGGACCGAAGAAGCGGCTGTCGCGGCTGTCCTCGCGACTGTCGCCCAGCACGATGACCGTGCCCTCGGGCACCTCGCAGCGCGCCGAGTCGGCCTCGTTGGCGCAGCCCGGGATGGGCGCCTTGGGGAGCGTCAGTCCGCCGGCTTGGAGGTAGGGCTCCTCCAGCCGGGTGCCGTCGATGTACACCGAGCCGTCCCGGATCTCGAAGACTTCGCCCTCCAAGGCGACGACCCGCTTGATCAGGTCGTCGATGCCAAAGCCCTGGCCCGGATTGTCGAACACGACCACATCGCCGCGGTTCACGTCGTGGAGGCGGTATCCGAGCTTGTACACGACCACCCGGTTGTCCACCATCAGGGTGGGTTCCATGGAGCCAGACGGGATCACGAACACCTCCACCAGGAAGGCCCGGAG
Organism: Acidimicrobiales bacterium; assembly: GCA_965117015.1. Lineage (GTDB taxonomy): Bacteria > Actinomycetota > Acidimicrobiia > Acidimicrobiales > Aldehydirespiratoraceae > Aldehydirespirator. Next base: position 2,773,279 of record OZ220747.1, on the reverse strand, counting down.
CAGCAGGGCCAGACCCAGAGCACAGACCAGCACGACAAGCCATTCGACGGCCACCGACAGCGCACGCCGGCTCGGAGTCGATGGCGGCCCGTCGGCGCCGTCACCGGACGCGGCGTCACCGGCGAGCGTTCCGGGCGCGGCATCGGCGGCACCGGCCGCGGGCGCGGCATCCTCGGCAGGCGTTCCGGGCGCGGCATCGTCGGCACCGGCCGCGGGCGCGGCGTCGGCGGCGGGCGTTGCGGGTGGCGGCGCCCCGACCGCCCAGCTGGCCGCCCTCCGTCGGGCGGACTCAAGCGGCGACGGCTTCGCGGACTCGCCCGGTCGAGCCGCTGGCCCGGTCACCGGCGGTACCGCTCCAGCATCCGCGCCGCGGTGGCCGCCCGCAGATCCGGGTCGATGGCCTCGTGGAGGTCGATGACCTCTACCTGGGGCCCGAGCTGCACCAGCAGCCGGGCCAGCCACGACTCGCTGGCCACCGCGAACACCGCGTCGACGCTGCCGTCGGGGTGCTCCGTCCGCCCCCGCGCCGAGTAGTAGTCGGCGGCCCAGACGGCCTCCGGTGCCAGCCGCAACGTGACGGTGCGGTCCACGCTGTCGATGGAGAGCGTCGGCGACGGCCCGGGGGGCAGATCGACCTCCGCGTCCGAGTCCAGCACGGCCAGCGTGCGGATCCGGTCGACGCGGAAGACCCGCTCGGCGCCGGCCCGGTGGCACCAGCCGGACAGGTACCACGTGCCGTCATAGCTGAAGAGGCGAGCCGGATCAACGGCCCTGGACGTCATCGCGTCGCGCCCCTGGGAGTAGTACTCGATCTCGATCTGACGCCGCCCGCTGATGGCTCGCCGCAAATCGTGGAGGGTGTGGGACGGGGCGTTGCCCAGACTCACCTCGATGTAGTCGGCGCCGTCCGCTCCCTCCGAGCCCAGCGACAGCCTCAGCTTCGCCAGCGCCCGCACCAGCGGGGCGGCCTCGTCGTCGTCGCCCGATGCCCCCCGCCCGCTCCCCTTCGTCATGTCGAGCACGCTGCGGCCCGCGGCCAGCAGCCGGGTCGCCTCCTCCACCGACAGCCGCATGGGCTGCGAGAACCAGTCCGCGTACTGGATGTCGACGATCCCGTCGGAGATGCGCACCTCGATCAGCGTGTCCGGGGTGAACGGGTGCACCCCCACGAAGAACAGGCGCTGCTCGAGGTCCTCCAGCAGCTGCTCCCGGGGATAGTCGAAGCGGGCCGAGATGTCGTCGAGGTGGGCGCCGTCCTGCTCGACCACCCAGGGCACGACCCCCAGCAGGCGGGCCATGCGCTCGGCCACCGACAGACTGGTCGGGTTCGCAGCCGGCGCCGAGGTCACCTCACCACCCTAACTAGGCGCACCCGATGAACGGAGTTCAGACCAGGGCCTCCAGCCAGGCCGCGATCTCGTCCCGCAGCCACTGAGGTTCCAGCACCTCGGCGTGCTCGAGGAACTCCACCACGAACGACCTCACCGCGGCGGCATCGCGCACCTGGAGCGTGAGCACGACCGAGCCGTCGGGCCGGCGCTCGCCGTCGACGCCGGCCCGGTGGCAGGCCCAGCTCGCCTGGTCGGCGTCCACCAGCACCCGGACCTCGACCGGCCGGCCCGGGCCGAACTCCCAGGGCCTGAGCGTGCTGGGATCGGGCCCCTCCCCCACCGGGTGGGACGCATCGCCCCGTTCGGTGACCTCGCCGTCGATGCGGTCCACCCGGAACATGCGCTCGGTGCCTTGGCCGACGTCCCATCCCACCAGGTACCAGTGGCCCCGGTGGAACGACAGGCGCCACGGCTCGACCCGCCGCTCGGCCTCGCGATAGACGAACGAGACCTCCCGGCGTCCGACCGCGGCCGCCACCAGCCTCCCCAGCGCGTCATGGAAGGGCAGCTCGCCCACCTCCTCGACCGACCCGGCGGCACCGGCCGATGCCGCGCCGCCCAGGCGGGCCAGGCCCGCGCCGGAGCCCCCCTCGAGTCGCACCAGGTTGGTGGCCAGGTGCAACGCCGCGAGCTCGTCGGGGTCGAAGCGCACGTCACGGCCCACGTAAGCCCGGGCCGGTATGCGGTAGCCCTCCACCGGCGGGTCGAGCCGGTAGAGGGTCGAGACCTCGATGGGCACGCCGATCGCCCTCAGATCGGCCTTGTCACGTTCGAACATCCGCCTGAAGGCCGCCTTGTCCTCCGAGTAGGCACCGGCCATGCGCTCACGCAGCTCGCTGGCGCTGAGCGGGTGCGCCGTGTGCAGCAGCGCCGCGGTCAGGTTCAGGAGCCGCTCGAACTTGTCCATGACGTCAACCTAACCAGGTTCTGTGCGCAGACATTCCGACTGGAGCGGCCTCGTTGCACACAGAAAGTGCGGCAGCCCGCTACAGGGACGCGATCAGCTTCTCCACCCGCTCGTCGTGGGACTTGAACGGGTCCTTGCACAGCACCGTCCGCTGGGACTGGTCGTTCAGCTTCAGGTGGACCCAGTCGACGGTGTAGTCCCGCCTGCGCTCCTTGGCGCGGCGGATGAACTCGCCCCGCAGGCGGGCCCGGGTGGTGGACGGCGGGTTCTCCACGGCGTGGTGGATCTCGGCCTCGGTGACCAGCGTCTCCACCATCCCCCGGTGCTGCATGGTGTAGTAGAGGCCGCGGCTCTGGCTGACGTCGTGGTACTGCAGGTCCACCAGGGCGACCCGGGGGTCGGCCAGGTCCAGCCCGTGCCGCTCCCGGTACGCCTCCACCAGGTGGTGCTTGACGACCCAGTCGATCTCGCGGTCGAGCTGGAGCGGATCCTGCTCGATAGACGTGAGGCAGTACTCCCACATGGTGAGAGCCTTCTTCTCCTCGTCGGAGAGGTCGTGGTGCTCGGCGTAGCGCAGGGCCCGGTTCAGGTACTCCGACTGGATCTCGAGTGCGCTGACCTCGCGGCCGGTGGCGAGCCGCACCCGCCGGCGGCAGGTGATGTCGTGGCTGATCTCGCGGATGGCGCGGATCGGGTTCTCCAGCGTCATGTCCCGCAGCACCACCCGGGGATCCTCCAGCATCCGCAGCATCAGCGCGCACGTCCCGACCTTGAGGAAGGTGGTGTACTCGCTCATGTTGGAGTCGCCCACGATCACGTGCAGGCGCCGGAAGCGCTCGGCGTCGGCGTGGGGCTCGTCGCGGGTGTTGATGATCGGGCGCGACCGTGTGGTGGCCGACGACACCCCCTCCCAGATGTGCTCGGCCCGCTGGCTGATGCAGTACATGGCGCCCCGGGCGGTCTGCAGCACCTTGCCCGCCCCGGCGTATATCTGGCGGCTGACCAGGAACGGGATGAGCACCTCGGCGTAGTCGCTGAGGTCGTCGCGGCGGCTGGTGAGGTAGTTCTCGTGGCAGCCGTAGCTATTGCCGGCCGAGTCGGTGTTGTTCTTGAACAGGAACACGTCGCCGCGGATGCCCTCCTCGGCCAGGCGCTCCTCGGCGTCGCCCAGCAGCCGCTCGACGATCCGCTCGCCCGCCTTGTCGTGCACGACCAGGTCGTGGGCCGAGTCGCACTCCGGGGTGGCGTACTCGGGATGGCTGCCGACGTCGAGGTACAGCCGGGAGCCGTTGCCCAGGAACACGTTGCTGCTGCGCCCCCACGACACCACTTTGCGGAACAGGTAGCGGGCCACCTCGTCGGGGCTCAGGCGGCGCTGGCCCCGCAGCGTGCAGGTGACGCCGTACTCGTTCTCGATGCCGAAGATGCGCCGCTGCACCCCGCCACCGTACCCCCCGCGACCCCGCGGCGAAGGATCGGCCCGCCGGTCCCCTAGCCGGTGAGGATGGCGGCTACCTCTTCGTCGGTTAGGCGGCGGAAGGCTCGGCGGTCGTTGCCGCGGTCGAGCACGGCGGCTTCGAGGCTCTCGGCGCTGAGGGTTCGTTCGGGGCCGGCCAGGGCAGCCACCGCGGCCCGCACGCCGTCAGCCAGCGACCGGGGCGCGTCCGGCAGGGCCGCCTCGAAGCGCTCGGATATCTCCTCGGTCTCGCCGCCGAGCACTACCCAGTCGTCCTCGTCGACCACGGTGCCGTCATAGAGGATGTGGAACAGCTGGTCGCCCCCGCCGTCGTCCTCGAGGCCGATCTCGGCCACCAGGATTTCCACCTCCATCGGCTTGAACTCGTTAGTGAAGACATGCCCGAGGCTCTGGGCGTAGGCGTTGGCCAGGCTGCGGGCGTCCACATCCTCGCGGCTGAATGCGAAGCCCTTCAGGTCGGCGTGGCGCACCCCGGCGATGCGGAGCTGGTCGAACTCGTTGTAGCGGCCCACCCCCGCGAAGGCGATGCGGTCGTAGATCTCGCTCACCTTGCGCAGCGAGCTGGAGGTGTTCTCGGCCACGATGGCGATGCCGCCGTCGTAGCGGAGAGCGACCAGGCTGCGGCCACGGGCGATGCCCTTCTGGGCATAATCGGCCTTGTCCTTCATCATCTGCTCGGGCGGGGCGTAGAAGGGCATCGTCATCGCGGATCACCGCCCCTGGCTGGCGCCACACAGAAGGGCATCGTCATGACTTGCTCCGCTGGTCGCCCTCTCGCCGGCTGCGGTGGCGGCGCAGCAGCCGCTCCGTGCGGCGGCGCAACTCGGCGTCGTCGAGGCGCACGTAGCCGTCGGCGTCGATCATGGCCACCACAGGGAACACGTCGCGCACCGGGTCGGGTCCGCCGGTGGCGGAATCCGCGTCGGCGGCCACGTACAGCGCGTCCAGCACCAGGTCCACAGCCGCAGCCCTCGCCATCGACGGGCGGAACCCCAGCTTCACCACCGTGTTGGCGTGCAGCGAGCCCGAGCCGGTGGCCGCGTGATCCCGCTCCTCGTAGCGCCCGCCGGTGACGTCGTACTCGAAGATGCGGCCCCTGGAGGCGGCCGTGTCGAAGCCCGCGAAGATCGGCACCACCACCAGCCCCTGCATGGCCGCGGGCAGGTTGGCCCTCACCATCTGGCCAAGCTGGTTGGCCTTGCCCTCCAGGCTGATCGGGATGCCCTCCACCTTCTCGTAGTGCTCGAGCTGGAGCTGGAACAGCCTCACCATCTCGGTCGACGGCCCGGCCGCGCCCGCGATGGCCACGCCGGAATGCCGGTCGGCGGGGAACACCTTCTCGATGCGGTGGTTGCTGATCAGATGCCCCGCGGTCGCTCGCCGGTCTCCGGCCATGACCACGCCCGAGTCGTAGCGCACGGCCACGCAGGTGGTGCCGTGGGGGATCTCCGGCGGGGCCTGCGGGTGCTGGGCGACCGTGCCGAGCGAACCGGCCTCCCCGCCAGCGCCGGTGAGGCGCAGCAGCGCGGCAAAGTCGGGGCCGGGATCGTCGTGCGGCCCGAAACGGGGCAGGCTCACTCGCCGCCCTTTTGGATGTAGCTCTTGACGAAGTCCTCAGCGTTGGTCTCGAGCACCTCGTCGATCTCGTCGAGCAGATCGTCGAGCTGGGCCTTGATGTCCGAGCCCCGCTCGGACGCGGGCGGCGCCTCCTCTACGGACTGCTCGCGGCTCGCCGGCGCCGGCTTGCGGATCTGCTCTCGTTCGGCCACTGGATTCCTCCCGGCTCGATACCTGGCTCAACTTGTAGGAGAGGTTACGCGCCCGCAGCGCCCAAGCGGCGAAGCAGGTCGATCGCGGAGCCGCATTCGTCGAACATCGCGCCCACGTGGGCGACGGTTCCCCGCGTCGGCTCGGTCATGGAGACCCGCCGCAGCGAGCCCTCACCCACGTCGAAGACGATCGAATCCCAGTTGGCCGCCACCACCTCCGACGCGAAGCGTTGCAGGCAGCGCCCCCTGAAGAAGGCGCGGGTATCGGGCGGCGGCTCGGTCATGGCCAGCTCGGCCTCCGCCTCGTCCACCAGAGTCTCCAGCCCTGCCCTGGCCGCCAGCGACTTGGCGGGGCGCAGGTCGTGGTACTGGATGTCGAGAGCCCTGAGCCGGGCGTCCTCCCAGTCGAGGCCATGGCGGGACCGGAAGCCCTCCAGCAACCGGAGCTTGGCCACCCAGTCGACCTGGGTGGCCAGCTTCATCGGGTCGCGCTCCAGACCGCCGAGCACTGCCTCCCAGCGATCCAGAACCTGGTGGGCGACATCGCCGCCCACCGCGTCCGCGCCGCTTGTCTCCACATAGGCGCGGGCCGCGGCCAGCAGCTCCCACTGCACGCCCATAGCGGTGATCGTGGAGCCGTCGACGAGTTCCAGCGGCTCACGCAGCGACAGGTCGCGGCTGACCTGGCGAAGCGCCGCCACCGGCGTGGCGAAGCGCAGCTCGCGGGGCACGGCGTCGTCCTCGGTGAGGGCCATGACCAGCGCAGTCGTGCCTGCCTTGAGGAACGTGGCCACCTGCGACATGTTGGCGTCGCCCACGATCACATGCAGGCGCCGGTACTTGGCCGCATCGGCGTGAGGCTCGTCGCGGGTGTTGACGATGGGACGCTTGAGGGTGGTCTCCAGGCCGACCTCCTCCTCGATGAAGTCGGCCCGCTGGGATATCTGGTAGCCGGCCTCGTCCAGGCGCATCCCGGAGGTCTCGCTGCCCATCTTGCCCGCACCGCAGAAGATCTGGCGGGTCACGAAGTGCGCGGTGGCGTGGGTGACGATGCGCGAGAACGGCACCGACCGGCTCACCAGGTAGTTCTCGTGGCAGCCGTAGCTGTTGCCCTTGCCGTCGGAGTTGTTCTTGTAGACCACGATCTCCTCGTCCGGTGGCAGCAGCATCCGGGCCGCCTCCATGGAGCGGGCCGCGATCAGCTCGGCAGCCCGGTCGTAGACGACCACCGAGCGGGCATCGGCGCACTCAGGCGTGGACAGTTCGGGGTGGGCATGGTCGACGTAGTAGCGGGCGCCGTTGGTGAGCACCGCGTTCACCAGGTGGGTCTCGATCTCGGGCGCGAGCGAGCCCGCGGGAGCGCCGCCCCGGGCGTCGTTGCCGGGTGTCTCGTCGGTGAAGTCCCAGCCCACCGCGGCCCGGCCCGGCTCGGGTGCCTGATGGGTGGCGATCAGGTAGGCGTTGATCAGCAGCGAGGAGGCCGAGATCGGGTTGGGCTCCGGAGCGCCCCGGTGAACGATGCCGTACTCGGTCTCCAAGCCGAGCGTCTTAGGGACAGCCACGGGCCGACGCTAGCGACTCAGAACGCCGAGCGAGGCAGGGCCCGAGCGGCCCGTGAGCGAAGCGAACGAGAGCGGGCACCACAGCCGAGCGTCTTAGGGACAGCCACGGGCCGACGCTAGCGAGAAGAGCGACGGGTTGTCGGGGCTAGAGGATCTGGGAGAGGAACAGCTTGGTCCGCTCCTCCTGGGGATTGGTGAAGAAGTGCTCGGGAGTGCCGGTCTCGACTATCTGGCCGTCCTCCATGAAGATCACCCGGTCGGCGACCTCCCGGGCGAAGCCCATCTCGTGGGTGACCACCATCATGGTCATGCCCGACAGGGCCAGCTCCTTCATCACGTCGAGCACCTCCTTGATCATCTCGGGATCGAGGGCGGAGGTGGGCTCGTCGAAGAGCATGATCCTCGGCTCCATGGCCAGCGCCCGGGCGATGGCCACCCGCTGCTGCTGGCCACCGGAGAGCTGACCCGGGTACTTCTCGGCCTGCTCGGGTATGCCGACCCGCTCCAGCAGCGAGCGGGCCAGCTCCTCGGCCTCGTCCTTCGGCTTCTTGCGCACCCAGATGGGCGCCAGCATGACGTTGTCGAGCACGGTGAGATGCGGGAACAGGTTGAACTGCTGGAACACCATGCCGACTTCGGAGCGGATCTTCTCGATGTTGCGCAGGTCGTTGGTCAACTCCACGCCGTCGACGAGGATGCGGCCCTCCTGATGGGCCTCGAGGCGGTTGATGCAGCGGATCCAAGTGGACTTTCCCGAGCCCGACGGGCCGAGCACTACCACGACCTCGCGCTCCTTGATGACGGCGGTGATCCCGTCGAGGGCCTGGAAGTCCCCGAACCACTTGTTGACCCCCTCGCAGACGATCATGTCGTCGCGGGCGGCGAGCTCCTCGGTCAAGGCAGTGGTGGCGTCGCTGACGCTCATGGCTTCCTCCCCCTGCGGTCTGTATAGACGGTCGGCACGGCTAGCGCTCCCCCACTCCCAGCCGCTTCTCGAGGCGCTGGCTGTGCTTGGACATGTTGTAGGCGAAGATCCAGTAGATGAACGACACGAACAGCAGGCCCTCGCGCTTGACGCCGAGGAACTCGGACTGGGCGGAGATGACCTTGTCGGCGATCCGCAGGAAGTCGAATATCCCGACGATGGCCAGCAGCGAGGTCTCCTTGAACGTGGCGATCACCTGGCCGACGAGCGGCGGTATCGACACCCGCAGCGCCTGGGGCAGCACGATGAACAGGGTGCGCTGGACGGTGGTGAACCCGACCGCGTCGGAGGCCTCGTACTGGCCCCGGCGGACGGCCTGCAACCCGCCGCGGACGTTCTCGGCCAGGTAGGCGGCCGAGAACAGCGCGAAGCCGATGGTGGCCCCGGCGATGTCCACCAGCGTCATGTTGTCGGGAAGGAACAGGTTGAAGATCAGGGTGAAGAAGAACAGCACCGTGATCAGCGGCACGCCCCGGAACACCTCGATGTAGGCGGTGGCCAGCACCCTGAAGATGGGCAGCTTGGACGTGCGGGCCAGCGCCAGCAGCACCCCCATCGGGAAGGCCAGCAGCAGCGTGAACACGGCCACGATGAGGGTGATGCCGAAGCCGCCGATCAGGGCGTCGGTGGGCGTGTCGACGGTCGAGGGCGAGTTGACCAGCGTGACCAGCCAGTGGAACACGGCCATAGTCGCCACCCACACGGCCACCAGCTTCATCCGCTGGCCGCGGTCCCCGGCGAAGTTGTGGGCCAGCAGGGCGACCACCGCCAGCAGCAGGAAACTGATTCGCGCCTTCTGCAGCATCGGGTACCACCCGAAGTACGCGGCCACCCAGTTGAGCGCGGCCACCACCACCAGCACGACGGCGACCACTCTTCCGGCCTCGCCGATGTGGGGGTGGGTCAGGAACCACACCACCAGGCCCCCGAAGGCGGCGAAGAACACTGCCATCGGGAGGTCGGTGGACAGCACGTGGTCCCAGTCGAGGTCGGGGTCGCGCAACACGGCCCAGTACAGGACGAAGGGGGTCAGCACCCACAGCAGGTTCAGCGGGACCCGCAGCTTCGGGCCCGCCCCGGCCGCCCTGAGCACCCGCCCCAGCTCGTAGGTGGCCACCAGCAGGACCAGCATGACCGTCCACGGCAGCTTGGTGGTCATCGCCACGGTGCGGCCGGGCTCGTTGATGAACTCGCCCTCTAGGAAGCCGTAGTGCCCCCACGGGTACACCCACGCCGACAGCACCATCACCCCGGCGCCGGCGAAGAACACGTACATGGCCGGCACGAAGGTGTTGCGCCGGCGGGCGTCGCCCAGCCCGAGCCACAAGGATGCTCCCCCGCCGGCGAGCACGGCCGCGGCCAGCCACCACCAGGCCCGGTCCGACATGGCGTCGGCGAACGACTCCCGGACGACCTCGCCGGTGGCGTACTGCTGCACGATGAGCACCCCGACGCTCACCAGTACGAGCGCCCCGTGAGCGACCCTCGGCTCCGGCCCGCCTCGCAGGTAGGTGCCCTGGAGGTGGAACCACACCGCCAGTGCGACGTTGGCCAGCACCAGCACGGCCAGCACCGTGAAGGCGTTGGCGTCCAGCCAGCCGGCGAACGAGTCGCCGCCGGCCGCTGAGGCGTCGCGGTGCAGGGCCACGCCCTCGTCGTCGACGATCGCCGAGGGCTCGCGCAGCACGATCCCCAGCGCGATCACACTGCCGGTGGCCATCAGGTTCATCGACAGCCTCTTCATCGAGATGCCGCGGCCCGCCCGGGCCAGCAGCCCCACCGACAGCCCGGAGAGCACCGCGATGGCGCCCACGCAGACCCAGATGCGGGCGTACTGATCCTGGGGGTAGGCGTGGGTGAACAGGAACCGCATGTTGGTCTTGACGGCCCGCCAGGTTCGCTCCTCGCTGAACGTGAAGTTGAGCAGGCCTCGCACCGCCAGCAGCACCAGCAGCGAGAAGACGACGGTGAGCAGCGAGTTGACTGGGGAGGAGAACAGGTTCCTTCCGAGCCACTCGCCCGCGGACAGGCTCGGCTCCTCGGGCTTCTGGGCGGGCTCGCGCTCGCCGTCCCATGGCTCCACCGGACCTGCGCCCGCCGGATCACCCATCGTCGCAGTCATCGCAGCACTCCACCCATGTCAGCGCTCCACGATCTTCATGCGGATGTTGAAGAAGTTCACGATCACCGAGATCGTCAATGAGCAGGCCAGGTAGAACAGCATCCACAAGGAGATCACTTCGAGCGTCTTGCCCGTCTGGTTGTAGACGATCTGGCCCACCTGCACGAAGTCGCTGTAGCCCACGGCGATGGCCAGCGAGGTGTTCTTGGTGAGGTTCAGGTACTGGTTGCCCAGCGGGGGGAGTATCACCCGGAAGGCCTGGGGCAGGATGACCCGGCGCAGCATCGTCATCCGGCGCAGCCCGACCGCCTGAGCGGCCTCGGTCTGGCCCTTCGGGACGGCCAGGATGCCGCCCCGCACGATCTCGGCGATGAACGACGCGGTGTACAGCACGACACCGAAGAACACCGCGGCGCCGCCCTGGGTGAGGTTCAGCCCGGCCGGGCCGGGGTTGGGGAAGTTGCCGACCTGCTCGACATCGGGCGCCTTGATGTCGATGGGCCGCCCGGTGCGGCCGTCCCCGAACTTGTCGGCGATCACCCCGAGCAGGTCGGTGCCGGAGTTGATGATCCAGCTCGACAGGCCGGGCCAGCCCACCAGCACGAATGCGATCACCGCCAGGGCGCCCACCCCGGCGAAGATGATGCGGAACTTGTCGTCGTCGGTGAGCTTCATGAGTCCCGCCGGCGTGCGGAGCCGGGCCAGGAAGCGGCGGATCCACCATGCCGCCGCGGCCAGCGCGGCCAGCGACAGCACGATCTGCACGACCACCGGCGTCAACGAGGAGAACCCGTCGCCGATGAAGTCGAAGATGGCGCCCACCCAGCCGAAGATCGGGTGTGCGAACCAGCCCACCGCGCCGAAGGCGGCCAGCACGGCCAGGAAGCTCAGCACCGGGTAGGTGTCTTGGCCGGTGGCGTCGTGGCGGCGCTCCTGGCGGCGCCTGACGAGCGTGCCGACCAGCCAGCCGGCACCAATGAAGATGAGCCACTGGTAGAAGCCGTCGTCGATGTGCACGCGCGGCACTGACAACCCCTTGTTGGAGAGGTGCAGGAGACCGTTGATGGGCCCCTGGTTCAGCTCCACGTTGGGGAGGGTGGCGACCAGAGCCCAGATGAAGACGATCTGGACGAGCAGCGGGATGTTGCGCATCGTCTCGATGTAGACGCTGCACATGCGGCTGACGATCCAATTGCTCGACAGCCGCCCGACGCCGATCACCACCCCGAGGATGGTGGCCGCCACGATCCCGCCCGCGGCGATGCGGATGGTGTTGACCGCACCGGCCCACAACGCCCGGCCGGCGGTGTCGGGATCGGTGTCGATGCCCTCACGGAGATCGCTCCCGAGCCCGATGCTCAGGAAGTCGTACTTGATCTCGATTCCCTGGCGGTCGAGGTTCTCGAGAGCCTGCGTGGTCAGGAAGAACAGGGCGAAGACGACCAGCAGGAGCGTGAACACCTGGGCCAGCCATTTGACGACGGTGACGTCGCGGTAGAAGGGCGGGCGCTGCGACTGGGTCGCGGCCAGCGTGGCTTGGTCGGTGTTGGACACGCCGGGGCGCCTCCGGGGCGGTGGACCGCCGTCTTCGAGTACGGAAACGGCAACGGGGGCCCGGGACTGCTGTCCCGGACCCCCGTCAACCTAGACGAGCGTGCTCACTAGGTCATGCTTTTGAGATGTTCTCTACCGTGCCGGTGGCGCGTAGATCAGGCCTCCGTCGAGCCAGCCGGCGTTGGCCGAGCCCTCGCGGGTCAGCCCGACCGGGTTGAGGTGGCGGGAGTAGATCTCGTCGTAGTTCCCGACCTGGGCGATCACCTGGTAGAAGGCGTCGGGGGCCAGGCCCATGTTCGACTGCTGCTCGTCGTCGGCTGCGCCCAGCAGGCGGGCGGCCTCGGCGTCGGGCGGGCTGGCCGCCATGTCGGCCACGTTGCTGGAGGTGATGCCCTTCTCATCGGCGATGATCGTGGCGAACACGGTCCAGTTCACCACGTCCGCGAAGCGGGACTGGTTCTGGCCGTAGGTCGGGCCGAGGGGCTCCTTGGAGATTGGCGTGGCCGGGAAGATCACCCAGTTCTCATCCGCGGGCTGCTGGTTGGCCTTGCGCCCGACCAGGGCCGAGCCGTCTGTCGTGATGACGTCGCAGGCGCCGTTGATGAAGTTCTCGGTGACCTGGTCGAAGTCCTCGAAGGTCGTGAGGTTGATGTCGATCCCGGCGGCGTCAGCGGCGTCGGCGATGTTCTGCTCGGTGGTGGTGCCGGCGTTGGTGCACACGACCGCTCCGGCGATGTCGACCACCTGGGACGCTCCGGAGAAGCCGTCGCCCTCGCGGGCCATGAGCTGCTGGCCGTCGTAGTAGGTGGTGGGACCGAAGTCCATGCCGACCTCGGTGTCACGGCTCTGGGTCCAGGTGGTGTTGCGCATCAGCACGTCGACCTCGCCGGTCTGCACCGCGGTGAACCGCTCAGCCGCGGTCAGAGGCGTGAACACGACCGCGCCGGCGTCGCCGAACAGCGCCGCGGCCACCGCCCGGCAATAGTCGGCGTCGAAGCCGGTCTGGGAGCCGTCAGGCTGGGTCTCAGAGAAAGCCACCGCCGATCCGGAAACGCCGCAGTTCAGCTCGCCGCGGGCGAGGACCGTGTCGAGAAGGTCCCCGTCCTGGGTGTCGTCGACGACATCGCCCACCGTGGTGGTGGTGTCGGCAGGCTCGGCATCGGTAGCCGGGGCCGCTGTCTCAGTAGGCGCTGTTACCTCTGCGTCGCCGTCGTCGTCACCGCATGACGCGGCGATCAACGTCACGGCAAACAGCACGGCAAGCGCGCGCCATAGCAGTGCTTTGTTCTTGGTCACTGGTTCCCTCCGTGGGCTGGTTGTCAATGACTCTGCCACGGTATCGGCCGGAGACGCATGTCTCAAGCCACTACCGGGAGATAGTTGGCACACCTATATCGCAATCGTCGACCCTCTCGGCCTCAGCGGGCCGGCGGAGCGTATATGAGGCCGCCGTCACGCCAGCTCGCGTTGATCGAGCCCGCCCGGGTGAGGCCGGCCGGCTCCAGGTGCCGGCCGAGGATCTCGCCATAGTTGCCCACCTGGGAGATGGCCTGACGGAAGGCGTCGGGGGCCAGACCCATGTTCGACTGCTGCTCGTCGTCGGAGACGCCCAGCAGGCGGGCCGCCTCAGCGTCGGGCGGGTCGGCCGCCATGCCGTCGACGTTGGCAGAGGTGATGCCCTTCTCGTCGGCGATGATGGTGGCGTACACCGCCCAGTTCACGACGTCGGCGAAGCGCGACTGGTTCTGGGTGTACACCGGGGCCAGCGGCTCCTTGGAGATCGGGGTAGCCGGGAAAATCACCCACTCCTGGTCGTCGGGCTGCTGCTTCGCCTTGCGCCCGGCCAGCGCAGAGCCGTCGGCGGTGACCACGTCGCACGCTCCCTGAATGAAGTTCTCCGTAATCTGGTCGAAGTCCTCGAAGGTCGTGACGGTGATGTCGACCCCGGCGGCGTCGGCCGCATCGGAGACGTTCTGCTCGGTCGTCGTCCCGGCCAGGGCGCACACCACCGCCCCGGCGATGTCGGCCACACCCGAGGACGGCGAGAAGCCGTCGAAGGCCCGCGCCATCAGCTGCTGGCCGTCGTAGTAGATCACCGGCCCGAAGTCCAGGCCCAGCTCGGTGTCGCGGCTCTGCGTCCACGTGGTGCTGCGAATGAGCACGTCGATGACGCCGGTGTGCAGCGCCGTGAAGCGCTCCCCGGTGGTGAGCGACACGTACTTCACCGCGTCGGCGTCGCCGAACAGAGCGGCCGCCACCACCCGGCAGTAGTCGGCGTCGACCCCGACCACGCTGCCGTCGGGCTGGGTCTCCGAGAAGATCACCCTCGTGCCCGACACGCCGCACACCAGCTCGCCGCGGCCGAGGACCTCGTCGAGCATGTCAGTTGGGAAGCGGTCCACATGGATGTCTAGCGACGTCACCGCCGTCGTGGTCGCCTCAGCGGCTTCGGAGGTGGTCGCCTCCTGCGGCACCGGATCGTCGGCACTGTCGGATTCGCCGCATGACCCGAGTGCAATGGCGGCCGCGACCAGCGCCGCCCGAAGTCGTGCGCTGGGCATGCAGGCCCCGTCCCGCTCCTAGAGGTACTGGCCGGTCTGCACCCTCTCGATGGAACGGCCGCCGGAGGCGATGTCCTCTTCGTCGCTGGACACGAGGGTGCGCACGAACACGATGCGCTCGCCCTTCTTTCCCGATATCCGGGCCCAGTCGTCGGGGTTGGTGGTGTTGGGCAGGTCCTCGTGCTCCTTGAACTCCTGGCGCACCGAGGCGAGCAGGTCGCCGGTCATGATGCCGCGGGTCCCGCCGGCGATCTCCCTCTTGATGGCCAGCTTCTTGGCCCGCCTGACCACGTTCTCGATCATCGCCCCCGAGGCGAAGTCCCGGTAGTACATGACTTCCTTGTCGCCGTTCTGGTAGGTGACCTCCAGGAACCGGTTGGGGTCGGCGGGCCGGTACATGTCCTCGACGGTCTGCTCGATCATGCCCCGCACCGCCTTGTCGGCGTCGCCACCGCCGACGGTGTCGACCATCTCGGCCGCGATGGGCAGGCTCGGGATCAGGTAGCGGGCGAAGATGGACGCGGCCGCCTCGGCGTCGGGCCGCTCGATCTTGATCTTCACGTCGAGGCGACCAGGACGAAGGATGGCCGGGTCGATCAGGTCCTCGCGGTTGGACGCTCCGATCACGATGACGTTGCGCAGAGCTTCCACGCCGTCGATCTCGGCCAGGAGCTGGGGGACGATGGTCGACTCGATGTCGGAGCTGATCCCCGAGCCCCGTGTGCGGAACAGCGACTCCATCTCGTCGAAGAAGACGATGACGGGCCAGCCCTGCTCGCTCTTCTCCCGAGCTCGCTGGAACACCAGGCGGATCTGCCGCTCGGTCTCGCCCACGTACTTGTTGAGCAGCTCGGGACCCTTGATGTTCAGGAAGAAACTGCGAGCCCGGGCATCGCCCGACAGCTCCGACACCTTGCTGGCCAGGCTGTTGGCCACCGCCTTGGCGATGAGGGTCTTGCCGCAGCCGGGCGGGCCGTAGAGCAGCACGCCTTTGGGCGCGGGCAGGTCGTACTCGGCGAACAGGGTGTGGTGCACGAACGGCAGCTCCACCGCGTCGGTGATCTGCTCGATCTGGGCGTCGAGGCCGCCGACATCTTCGTAGCAGGTGTCGGGCACCTCCTCCAGGATGAGATCCTCCACCTCGGGGCGGGGCAGCCGCTCGATGACCAGGTCGCCCGAGGAGTCGATGAGCACGTTGTCGCCGCTGCGGACCGGCCCGGTCGAGACCACGGCGCTGAGCTCGACGACCCGCTCCTCGTCGGCGCGGCCCAACACCACGGCCCGGTCGCCCCCCGGCAGCAGCTCCTTGACGGTGGCGACCTCCCCGGTGCGATCCGGCCGTCGGGCCAGCACCACGCTGAACGACTCGTTGAGAGCGACCTCCTCGCCGGCCTTGAGGTCGTCGGCGAGCTCGGGATGGACCGCGACCCGCATCTTGCGGCCCCCGGCCCGCACGTCCACGGTGCCGTCGTCGTTGCACCCGAGCACGGTGCCGTAGCCGCTGGGCGGCTGGGTGAGCTTCTCGACCTCCTCGCGCAGCGAGCCGATGTGCTCGCGTGCGTCTCGGAGCATGGTCGTGAGCCGCTCGTTCTGGGAGACGGCCTGGGTGAGACGGCCCTTGGTGTCGGCCAGGCGCTCCTCGAGCATCCGCACCCGCTTGGGGGCGTCGTGCAGGCGCCGCCGCAGCGAGGCAACCTCGCCCTCGAGCTCGGACACAAGCTGGCGCAGACGGTCCAGGTCTCTAGCTGAATCGCCGGTGCCGGCCTCGCTCACGGCTCACCTCCTACGCGGCTTGGTGGATTGCGGGTAGGACGACACCCTAGACCGCACGGGCGCCGGATCGTGAAATCATCGCTGTCTCGGCGCCATATGGGGTACCCGTCGCCGCGATGTTGGCAATGGCCGAGGCCTCTTGGCAACGTTTAGACCCAGCAGCCGCTATGCTGCGATGAAGAGCGGTCCGAGGCGGGCTGCTCCGACCGAGTCGGGCCTGCCCCTACGTAGAGAGCCCCACTGAAGAGAGGTACCGCTACCGACATGAAGGTCTGGATTGATCAGGACTTGTGCACGGGCGACGGGTTGTGCGAGGAGATCGCCCCCGATGTCTTCACCCTCCTCGACGACGGGCTCGCGTATGTAGTGGAAGACGGCAATGTCTTCGCCGATCCGGGCGGGCCGGACGGTCTGGCCGCAGTGCCCGACGGCCAGGAAGAGGCCGTGATCGAGTCGGCCGAGGAATGCCCCGGGGAGTGCATCTTCATCGAGGTGTGAGCGGCCCAGCGGCTCAGCCGCATTCGGGGAGCACCGCCGGCTGGAACAGATCGGACGAGTCAAGAAGCGTCTCCACCGCGCCGGCCCTGGTGGCGTAGGCCACCCCGCCTCCCCCGCGGCGGGAGGCGCCCCAGGCGACGCCCACCGCAGTGATCCGGCCGTCCAGCGAGGCCACCAGAGCGGCACCGGAGTCGCCCACCTCGGTGTCGGCGGCCAGGAGCCACGAGGGCCGCTCGATGCGGTCGCCCCCGCCCACCGGCTCGGTTCTCACCGTCACCGGCCGATCGATGCGGAACGGCGTCGGGTCGGGCTCGCCCTCCGCTTCCCAGGCCAGCAGCGCTCCCAGCGTCCCGTCGGGCGCGGCCTCGCTGAGGGGTAGGGGGCGCAGGCCCGCGCCCGGCACCCGCAGCACGGCCAGGTCGTTGTCGGGATCGAAGGCCACCGTCACCGCGGCCAGCTTGCGGCCGTCCGCCAGCTCCACCTCGGGCTCCTCCATCCCGACCACCAGGTGCGCGATGGTCACGACGAGATCACCGTCCCCCACCCCGAAGCCGCTGCCCTCGCGCACGATCCCCCGGCATGCCGGCGCCGCCACCCGGACCGACGAAGCCACCGCCGCGGCCAGGTCCGCCTCCGAGAAGCCGTGATCGTCGGGCACCGGACCCGGATCGGGCGGGTCGTCCAGCGGTGGACGGGTGGAGGTGGGAACGGGATCGGGAACGGAGTCGGATACGGCCGGAGTCGACACGAGCCCGTCCGGCCCGGAGTCCGTCCAGGCATCCCGGATCGCATCGGTGGCCACCGCCACACCCGCTCCCGCCAAGATCACCGCGATGGCCGCCGCCACGGTGCGCCACCGTGCCAGCCGTCTCACTGGGGAGCTGTAAGCCGGCTCACCGTCAGGAAGCCGGTGTGGGCCACCATGCGATGGTCGGGACGCACCGCGTCGCCCTCGACATGCCAGCCCCGATGCAGGACTTCGACGGTGTCGTGCAGATCGAACGGCGAGTCGTCCAGTGCCCGGCGCAGCCTCTGGACCTGCACGATGCTCGGCGTGTAGGCCAACAGGATGCCGCCTGTGCGCAGCGCCCCCTCCGCGTGGGGCACGACCTGCCACGGCTCCGGCAAGTCCAGCACCATCCGGTCGAGGCCGGTCTCGTCGATGCCCTCGTAGACGTCTCGAATCTCCGTGCGGTAGCGCTCCAGCGCCCCCGGGCCGCAGAAGCGCTCGACGTTGGCCTGGGCCCGGGCCAAGAAATCCTCTCGCCGCTCGTACCCGTGTACGACCGCGCCTGCCCGCAGCAGCGACATCGACAACGCTCCTGAGCCGACCCCGGCCTCCAGCACCCTGGCGCCCGGAAAGATGTCGGCCAGCACGAGGATCGCCCCCGTGTCCTTCGGATACACCACCTGCGCCCCCCGGGGCATCTTGAGCACCGCGTCGGCCAGCGTGGGCCGCACGGCCAGGAAGGCAGAACCGCGTGAGGACTTCAACCTGGCGCCCTCGGGCGCGCCGATGATGTCGTCATGGGCGATCACGCCGGTGTGGGTGTGGAACTCCCGACCGGCGGCCAGGTCGACCAGGTAGCGGCGGCTCTTGCGGTCGATCAGCAGCACCGGCTCGCCCGCCTCGAACGCCCCGGCGGTCATGGGAGGCCGCGGTCGGAGAAGTGAACCGGGGCTCTTGTGGTCGCCCGCTCGGTCAGGCGGCAGAAGGCGCACACGCCGGCATCGGTGGGCGACCCGCACCGCTCGCACGCGGCCAGGGAGGCCCGATCCTGTTCCACCTCAACCCGGAAGCGCTCGGAGGCCCTCTCAAGGAAGCCGAAATAGAAGTCGTGCTTGGCTCCGGGCGACTGCACCTCGATGTCGTTGAGGGCGGCCTTGTAGGCGAGGTGCTTGTTGCCGACCGCCATGGGGCACTCCTCGACGATGTAGTCGATGCCCCTCAGGATGCAGTAGGCCGCGGTCTCGCGCTCGGTGAGTCTCACTAGGGGCTTGATCTTGCGGGGAAAGCCGTCTCGGGCCTCCAGCACGGGCAGTTGCCGGCCCAGGTATTCGGTCTGCCACCTGAGCGTGTTGCCCATCAGCACCGCCGCCTCGTCGTCGAGGTTGTGGCCCGTGGCGAGGGCGTCGTAGCCGCCGCGACGGGTTGCCTCGTCGAAGAGATGCCGCTTGGACAGACCGCAGGCTGAACAGGGTGCCCGCTTGGCCGCCCGGGCGCCGCCGGGAATGTCGAAACCGTGGGCTGCCGGCAGGTCGACGGTGTGGAGGGTGAGGTTACGGCTCTCCGCGTAGCGGTGGGCGTATCCGGCGGACTCGTCGCTGTAGTCGCCGATGCCCAGGCCCAGGTAGAAGCCGTCCGCGGCGTAGCCCAAATCCACGAGGATGTCCCATAGCGCCAGGCTGTCCTTGCCCCCCGACACGGCCACCAGCACCCGCTCGCCGGGCCGCAGCATCCCGAAGCGCCGGATGGCCTTCTCCACCTGGTCGCGGCACAGCCGCAGGAAGTGCTCCCGGCAGAAGTTGGCGTTGTGACGCCGGATGTCGATCACCGCCGGGCCGCGGCACACCCGGCACTTCACCGCGACGCCGCCCTCGTCGCCACCCGGCGCTTCACCGCGACCCGCCCGAAATGACGCTGCGGATCTCCACCTCGGCCCCTGCCGGGAGCGTGCGGTCGCCCGCGACCAGCTCGCCGTCGCATATCACCAGATGAGACTCCCGGTTCAGCTCCAGGCGTTGCAGCAGGGCGTGCACTGTCATCGGACCCTCGACGTCGATCTCCCTGGTCGGGTTGCGCAGCACGACTCGCATCGGAGCAGCCTGGCTCGGCCTATCGCGGCTCAGCCGCGGTCTCTGTTCAGGTGCCGGATCTCGATGCCGGCACCCGGCTCGAGCCGTTCCTCCAAGACTGTCGTGGGCTCGCGGGGTCCGATCGCCCGGCGCGCCAGCTTGAACGCGCCCTGGGCGACGAATGCCGCGAACCACAGCCGGGAGCTGCCGAGCAGGCCGCGTCGCACGGCCTGGCGTGTGATCCAGGCTCCGGCTGCCTTGCCGCCGACCAGGCCCATCGCTCAGACCCGCCTCACCTCTACGACAGTCCTGCGAAGCCGGCCGGCCCTTCTCCCGAGCAGGTAGGCGAGGCCGATCAACACGCTGGCGGCCGCGGCCGCTCCGTACGCGACCTTGACGAGAACCGGCTGGGTGTCCTGGTCGATGTCGGCTTGAAGGTCGCGCAGGGCTTCCTCCAGCGAATCGCGGGTGATCCGGTCCGATTCCGCGGTCACCGGAGGCCTCGCTTGCCGACCTGGCGCAGCAGCAGGGCGATGACCGCGGCGAGCGCTCCGATCGCGATCAGGTAGGGAATCCACGACCAGTTCCCGTCGAAGGCGCCTCGCGTCTCGGTCTGAAGGGCCCGCAGCAGCGAGAGCAGCAGCAGGATCACACCCACGACCAGCGCGACGCTCCCGGCGAGACCCATCGACACCCATCGCCCGGCTCCCCGCAGCGGGCCGAGCAACTCTTGGCGCACGTAGGCCTTGATCAGGTCCACGACTTCTGCGACGCCCTGCCTGCGTGCCAAACCTGGTCCCTCCGGCCCTTCAGCGAGCTGGTTGCCCGCTCCTGTTCGCTTCGCTCACGGGCCACTCAGACCCTGTTGGTTGCCCGCTCTTGTTCGCTTCGCTCACGGGCCACTCAGACCCTCACGCTACCCGGTGCCCAGCTCGATCCGAGCTCTCAACAGCTCGACGGCGTCGGCCACGACACGGTGCGCGACGGCGAGCCGCTGGCCGGCGCCCGGCGTGCCGAGCACCTCGTAGCGGTCGAATGGACCGAGTGGAGCGAGAGCGGCGGCCCGGTAGGAGGCCTGGGAAACGTCGCGGCCCACATCTACGGGAACTGCTTCGGCGGCCGGATGCTGCGGCCCGGGTGCGATCTCGAGACGCCGGGCCAGGCTGCGCGCCTCCGAGACGAGTGCGCCCAACTGCCGCAGCTGCTCACCGGACGGCGGCGACTCACCTTCGGGCTCATCGGGCCAGTCCTCGGTCTCGGCGCAGGGGTACGGATCGTCGGGCAGCCACCGCCGCACCCGGATGCGGCGGACTCCGAGCGCCATCACCAGCAGCCGGCCGTCGGCCAACTCCCGGGCCTCCACGACGCGGGCCATGGTGGCCACATGGCACCGCACATCTCCGCCCCCGACCTCACGGCCCCGCTCGATCAGCACGACCCCCATTTCGGCATCCGTCGAGATGACGGTGTCGAGCATGGCCACGTAGCGAGGCTCGAAGACGTGCAGCGGCAGCGGCGATCCGGGGAGCAGCACCGACTGGAGCGCGAACATCGGCGTAGCCACGGTGGCCCTCGCTCCTATTGGCCGGTGTCGGTGCCGGTGTCGGTGTCGGTGCCCGTGTCGACTACCGGCGCCCTCGCCGGTTGCGGATGGAGCAGCGCGTCGGCCGAGGACGGTCCGTACGGGTGGCCGGCCGCAGCCGCGATGAGGTCTTCCTGAAAGGCGTTGCAGGAGAGGGCTTGACGCTGCCAAGCGGGATCGAAGATGAGGCCGTCGCGGTTGGAGATCAGCGCGAACGTGAGCACGTCGCCGTTGCGGGCCACGGTCACCCCCGCCAGCGCCGAGACGTCGTTGAGGGTCCCGGTCTTAGCCCACACCGGTTGGTCCACAGCACCGCCGGTCAGGCCGGATGAGTCGGCGACGGCCTCATCGGAGGGCTGCTCTGCCTCGCAGTCCCGCAGGGTGCCGCTCTCCCCCACCACGGCCAGACCTCTCACCAGGGGCGAGTCGGGGCCGGCGCGCAGCAGCAGCTCGGCGATCAGGTCGCAGGTCAGCCGATTCTGCTGCGAGAGTCCCGAGCCGTCGGCGATGACGATCCCGGCGGTCGAGACGCCCAGCAGTCGCTCCAGCACGTCGTGGACGTCGGTCACCGCCTCGGCGCGCGCCGAGCCCGAGAAGCGTCTTCCAATGTCCTTCAGGAGCATCTCGGCGGTGGTGTTGTCCGAGTAGCGCAGCATCCGGGCCACTATCTCGGACATGGGCGGCGACTCGACGCTGCCGAGCGAGTGAAGCTCAGAGAGCGGCGGGGCGGTGCCCTTGCTGGCCTGCGCCGCGATGCGGATGCCGCGGGCCTCGATCAATCCGTCCAGGACCTCCGCAGCGTGGAGCGCGGGGTCGGCAGCCCGCACGTTCTCTCGCCGGCTGGCGTAGTCGGCCGACGCAGGGAAGGACACGTACCCGTCGTTGAGCAGCAGCGCGGACAGGGGACCGACTTGGTTGCTGTTGACGTAGGACTGCTTCCAGATGGGCTGGTTGCCGGGTTGGACGATCTGGCCGGAGTAGTCCCGCTCCGCTTCGGGGAAGCGCGACTCGTCGGCGAGGACGCTGCCCTCCACCACAGAGATACCCCGATCGCGCAGGCTGGCCGCGGCCTGCACGGCCAGGTCCGTGAAGTCGGTGTGGACCATGGGCTCGGGGAAGCGCCTTATGTAGGAGAGCGTCGACAGTACGGGGTCGCCCCGTCCAACCAGATAGACGTCGCCGGTGAGCACGCCGCTGGCGGCCGCGCTGAGGTCCGCGGTGCGCACGAAGGCCTCGGTGGTGAAGGTGGCCTCGGGTCCAGCGGTCTCGAGGATCACGGCCGCGGTGACGATCTTCATCAGCGAGGACGGCACCAGCGGCACCTCGGCCTGCTCGCTCATGACGAGCTCACCGTTGCGGTAGACGGCCCGGCACGTCTGCGGCGGAGCGCTGGGCAGCTCAGCCACGCCGGAGAGTCGCTCGAACAGGCGAGCCTCGGTGACCGGACCCGACAGCCACGACGGCGTCCGGCGAACGTTCAGCAGCGGTGTGGACACGACCATCTCCGGCGGGCCGGCGTCGGCGACCCAACCCGGATCGGAGTCGGCGTTGATGCGCCGCGCCTGGACATACGACCCGACCGCGGTGGTCGCCAGCGCGGCCAGCAGGATCGAGACAAGGATCCGGCGCATCCTCGCCATCGTACGCCGCCCGCCGCTCCGGGCCGGGCTGCCCGACCGCGGCAGGCACTCGGTAGGGTCGGCGCATGGACATCGTGGCCGCCTTGTTCATCGACGACATCCAGCTCCGCCAGGTGCCGGGACCCTCCACCCGCATCGACCTGACCGGCGTGCAGTTCTCGGCGGTCGCCCCCACCGAGCTGCCACTGGTGTGGGCCCCCCACTTGGTGGTGATCGTTCGCTGCGCGCCCGACGAGCCCGGCGTCGGGGCCCTCGAGGTGGCCTATTACCGGGGCGAGGAGCGGATAGCCCGCAACGTGCAGCCGCTGCAGGTGGAGCCGGGGAAGTTCAACTACCGGCTGGTCCGGGCCGAGCTCGAGTTCGCCGACTACGGCACGGTCGAGGCCCGAGCCCGCATCGACGCCGGACCGGTGACCGTGGTCCCCTACGCCCTGCTGCCGCCCCCGGGCTAGCAGGCAGCCGCGACCGGGTCACAGGCTCCTCCCCCTTCGAGTCCGTGGCAATAGCTATGGTGGGCCGAGCGTGCGCGGAGTGCCCGCGGTTGGAGGGCCGGTGACTTCCATCGAGAGGCTTGGAATCAACGTCATCAAGGCACTGGCCATGGACGCGCCCCATACGGCGCGCTCCGGCCATCAGGGCACCGCCATGGCCTTGGCCCCGCTCGCCCACGTTCTGTGGACCCGGATCATGCGCTACGACGCCCAAGGGCCGGACTGGCCCGACCGGGACCGGTTCGTGCTCTCAGCCGGTCACGCCTCGATCCTGCAGTACGCCATGCTCTACCTGACCGGCCACGGCTTGACTCTCGAGGATCTGAGGAACTTCCGGCAGTGGGGGTCGCCAACGCCCGGCCATCCCGAGGTCGGCTGCACCCCGGGGGTGGAGGTGACCACCGGCCCGCTCGGTCAGGGCATCGCCAACGCGGTGGGCATGGCCGTCGCGGAGAGCCAGGTGCGAACCCGCTACGGCACCGATGTCTGCGACCACCGCATCTTCGTGATCGCCGGCGACGGCGACCTGTCCGAGGGTGTCAGCCACGAGGCCGCTTCGCTGGCGGGACACCTGGGCCTGGGCCGGCTGGTGGTGGTCTACGACGACAACGAGGTCACCATCGACGGCGGCACCGACCTGGCCCTCTCCGACGACGCCGCGGCCCGCTTCCGGGCCTACGGCTGGCATGTCATCGAACTCGGCGAGGCGGCCGAGGACCTCGACGGGCTGGAAGCCGGGCTGCGCGACGCGGCCGCCGTCGAGGACCGCCCGTCGTTGGTGATCCTGCGTTCTGTGATCGCCCATCCCGCGCCCCAGGCGTCGGGCACGCCGGCCGCGCACGGCTACGCCATCTTCGACGAGGAGATCGCGGCCACCAAGGACTTGATGGGACTGCCCGCCGCGGAGACGTTCCACGTGCCTTCCGAGGTGCTCGACTACTACCGCCGCGCCGGGACCGCCGGCCAGGACGCGCGCTTCGGCTGGGAGGCCCGCACAGCCGCCTTCGACGGCGACCGCGACGGCCTCGAGGCGTGCCTGGCCGCGACCGGCCGCGCCGGCTGGGAGGACTCGCTGCCGTCATTCCAGCCGGGCGAGTCGGTCGCCACCCGCAAGGCCTCCAGCGCCACCCTGAAGGCCCTCCTGCCGGTGGTTCCAGGACTCACCGGCGGCGGCGCCGACCTGACCGGCAACACCGGCACGGCCATCGCCGACGCCGGGGTGTTCTCGGCCCGCGGGCCGGGAGGCCGCCAGATCTACTTCGGCGTGCGCGAGCACGCCATGGGGGCCATCGCCAACGGCATGGCCCTGCACGGCGGCGCCATACCGGTGGTGGGGACGTTCCTGGTGTTCGCCGACTACATGCGGCCCGCGGTGCGGCTCGCCGCGCTGTCGGAAGCCAAGGTCATCTTCGTGTGGAGCCATGACTCGGTGGGCGTGGGAGAGGACGGCCCCACCCACCAGCCCATCGAGCATCTCGCCTCGCTGCGGGCCATCCCGAACCTGCGGGTCATCAGGCCCGCGGACGCCACCGAGACGGTGGGGGCCTGGCGGGTTGCGGTGGGGTCCGAGGGTCCGACCGCTCTGATCCTCACCCGCCAGGGCGTGCCCGTGCTCGAGGGCACTCGGGCCGACGCGGTCGCATCGGGCGGCTACGCGCTGCTGGAGCCCGCAGAACCCAGCCTGACGCTGGTGGGGACGGGCAGCGAGGTGGCGGTGTGCTGCGACGCGGCCGCGCTCCTGGCCGCCGAAGGAGTCGCCGCCCGCGTGGTGTCGCTGCCGTCGTGGGAGCTGTTCGCGGAGCAGCCCTACCCCGAGCAGGCCCGGGTGCTCCGGCCCGACCTCCCGTCATTGGCGGTGGAGGCGGGCAGCACCATGGGTTGGAGCCGCTGGACCGACGAGGCGGTAGGCATCGACCGCTTCGGCGCCTCGGCGCCCGGCGCGGTGGTGATGGAGCAACTCGGGATCTCCGCCTCCAACGTGGCCGGCAGGGCCCGGTCCCTGCTGGCCGGCACGCAGACGCGGGCCGCCCTGTGACTTGAGAGGAGGACCACTCCGAGATGACTGCCACCACCAGACTGCACGAGCTCTATGACCGTTGCGGCCAGAGTCCCTGGCTGGACAACATCCGCAGGGGCTGGATCACCGGCGGGGACCTCCAGAAATGGGTACAGCACGGTGTCCGGGGCTTGACCTCGAACCCGTCGATCTTCCAGAAGGCCATCACCGCCACCGCCGACTACGACGACGAGTTCCGGTCCTCCATCGATGCCGGACTCGATGTCGAGTCGTCCTACTGGCGGCTGGTCACCTCCGACATATCGGCCGCGGCCGCGGTCCTGCGCTCCGTCTACGACGAGTCCGGCGGACTCGACGGCTACGTGTCGGTGGAGGTCGCGCCCGATCTCGCCCGGGACGGCGAGGCCACCGCCGAAGCCGCCCGGAACCTGCACGACCAGCTCGCGCTGCCCAACCTCTACGTGAAGATTCCAGGAACGGCCGAGGGTCTCGCGCCCATCTCCCAGATGATCGCGGAGGGCAACAGCATCAATGTCACGTTGATCTTCAGCGTTGAACGCTACCTCGAGGTGGCCGACGCCTACATGTCCGGGCTCGAGCGAAGGTCCGGGGACCTTTCGAGAGTGTCCAGCGTGGCGTCGTTCTTCGTGTCGAGGATCGACACCGAGGTGGACCGGCGCCTCGAGGCCATCGGATCCGACGAGGCGCTCCAGCTTCGGGGCAAGGCGGCCATCGCCAACGCCAAGGTCGCGTACTCCCATTTCCAGAGGCTCTGCTCGGAGCCGCGCTGGAAGGCGCTGGCCGCCCGCGGGGCCCGGCCCCAGCGCCTGCTGTGGGCGAGCACATCGACCAAGAACCCGGCCTACCGGGACACGCTCTACGTCGACGAGCTGATCGGACCCGGCACGGTGAACACCCTTCCCGACGCCACGCTGGAAGCCTTCGAGCACCATGGCACCGTCGAGCCCACCCTCGGGTCGGGAATCGACGAGGCCGTCGAGGTGCTCGACCGGATCGCAGCCGTGGGCGTCGACC
The DNA here is from genome assembly GCA_965117015.1 of Acidimicrobiales bacterium. GTDB lineage: Bacteria > Actinomycetota > Acidimicrobiia > Acidimicrobiales > Aldehydirespiratoraceae > Aldehydirespirator. The sequence continues at coordinate 2,747,119 of OZ220747.1, read as the reverse complement.
TCGAAGCCGTCACCGCCCAACTCGAGGACGAGGGCGTCGCCGCCTTCGCCAAGAGCTTCGACGAGCTCATAGGGGTGCTAGGTGACAAGGCCGACGACCTCCACGCCGCGTCCCGCCGCTCCTAGGCGCCCCGCGGCCGGGGAGCTCCCGGACCGGCTGCAGCGGCTCGAGGACGAGAGCATCCACATCATCCGCGAGGTCAAGGCGCAGTTCAGCAACCCGGTGATGCTCTACTCGATCGGCAAGGACAGCTCGGTGATGCTGCACCTGGCCCGCAAGGCGTTCCATCCCGGCCCGATCCCCTTCCCGCTGCTGCACATCGACACGACCTGGAAGTTCTCCGAGATGATCGCCTTCCGGGACCGGATGGCCTCAGAGATCGGCTTCGAGCTGGTGGTGCACACCAACCCCGATCCGGTCGCGGCACAGATCAACCCGTTCGACCACTCGTCGCAGCACTACACCGACGTGATGAAGACCCGGGCCCTCAGGCAGGCCCTCGACGCCGGCCGCTACGACGCTGCCTTCGGCGGGGCACGGCGCGACGAGGAGCGCTCGCGGGCCAAGGAGCGGGTCTTCAGCTTCCGGGACCGGCTCCACCGGTGGGACCCGAGGAACCAGCGGCCCGAGCTGTGGAACCACTACAACGGCAGGATCTCCGCCGGCGAGAGCATCCGAGTCTTCCCGTTGAGCAACTGGACCGAGCTGGACGTGTGGCACTACATCGAGGCCGGCGGCATAGAGGTCGTGCCGCTGTATTTCGCCGCGGTGAGACCGGTGGTCGAACGGGACGGGACCCTGATAATGGTGGACGACGACCGGTTCAGGTTCGAGGCCGGCGAGCGGCCCGAGGCGCGGTCGGTGCGCTTCCGCACTCTGGGGTGCTACCCGCTCACCGGCGCGGTCGAGTCGACCGCGGCGACCGTGGCGGAGATCGTGGCCGAGATGGCCGGCGCCACCCGCTCCGAACGGGAGGGCCGGGTGATCGACCACGACCAGGCCGGCTCCATGGAGGAGAAGAAGCGGGAGGGCTACTTCTGATGGCCCCGGCGGAAGCCGCAGGCGGCGGCCCGGGCCCGCGGCACGACCTGCTTCGCCTGCTCACCTGCGGCTCGGTGGACGACGGCAAGTCGACGCTGATCGGGCGGCTCCTGCACGACTCGGACCTCCTCTACGACGACCACCTGGCCGCGGTGCGCAAGGACTCGGCCGTCTCGGGCCACGCCGGGGGGCAGGTCGACCTGGCCCTGCTGGCCGACGGCCTCAAGGCCGAGCGTGAGCAGGGCATCACCATCGACGTCGCCCACCTGTACTTCTCGACCCGGAAGCGGAGCTTCATCATCGCCGACGCTCCCGGCCACGAGCAGTACACCCGCAATATGGCCACGGGCGCCTCCACCGCGGACCTGGCCGTGATCCTCGTCGACGCAGCCAAGGGTGTGACCACCCAGACCCGGCGTCACAGCACCATCGTGAGCCTGCTGGGCATCAAGGCGGTCGTCATGGCGATCAACAAGATGGACCTCGCCGGCTACGCCGAGGACCGGTTCGACGCGATCGCGGCCGAGGCCTCCGATCTCGCCGGCGCGCTCGGGCTGCCCGCCCCCGTGTGCATTCCCATGTCGGCGCTGCACGGCGACTGCATCGTCGAACGGGGCGCGAGCATGCCCTGGTACGACGGACCCTGCCTCATGGAACACCTCGAGCAGGTGGACGTCGGCCCCACCGCCGGCCCAGCCGGCGCACCTGAGCACCTCGACGCGCTGCGACTGCCGGTGCAGTTGGTCATCCGGCCCGACCAGAGCTTCCGGGGATACGCGGGGACCGTCTGCTCGGGAACGCTGCGGCCGGGAGACGATGTGCGGGTCGAGCCCTCGGGCCTCATCACCACCGTCGAGCGGATCGTCACCTTCGACGGCGACCTCGACGAGGCCGGGCCGGGCCGGGCCGTGACCGTGACCACGGCCGACCCGGTCGACATCGGCCGCGGCGACATCCTGTGCAGCCCCGACCGGCCGCCCGAGCGGGCCCGAGAGTTCACCGCGACGCTGGTCTGGATGTCGCAGTCCGATCTCGTCCTCGGCCGGGACTACCAGCTCCAGCAGGCCGGACAGAGACTGCGCTGCCGGGTGACCGAGCCCGTCCGCCTCCTCGACGTCGACACGCTCACCTCGGCGCCCGCGCCGGCCATGAGACTCAACGACATCGCCTCGGTGACGCTGCGAACCGACCGCGAGCTCATGTTCGACCCGTACGAGCAGAACCGGACCTGCGGGTCGTTCATCCTCATCGACCCGGGCGACAACGCCACGGTGGCCGCGGGGATGATCAAGGCGGCGACCCGGGCCGCCCACATCGTTCCCAGCGCCGGCCGGGTGTCGCCCCAGACGAGAGCGCAGCTGCTGGGCCATCGCGCCCTGACCGTCTGGTTCACCGGGCTGCCCGGCTCGGGGAAGTCGACCCTGGCCAGAGCGGCCGAGGCCGAGCTGGCCGCGGCCGGGGTCCTCGCCTGCGTGCTCGACGGCGACAACCTGCGATTCGGGCTCAACGCCGATCTGGGGTTCTCGCCCGAGGACCGGGCCGAGAACATCCGCCGGGCCGGCGAGGTGGCCGCCCTGCTGCACCGGTACGGCGCAGTCGTGCTGGCCGCGTTCATCTCGCCCTACCGCCAGGACCGCGACCGGGTGAGGAACCTGCATCCCGCGGGCGCCTTCATGGAGGTGTTCGTGGACGCGCCGCTCGACGTCTGCGAGGCGCGCGACCCCAAGGGTCTCTACGCCAAGGCGAGAGCCGGCGCCATCTCCGACCTGACCGGCGTGTCGGCCCCCTACGAGGCACCGGCCGAGGCCGAAATGCACGTCCGCACGGCCGAGACCGATGTCTCGGAGGCGTCGGCCGAGATAGTGGCCGAGGTGCTACGGCGGGTGCGCGAACCCGGTGGCGGCTCGAGCAGGCTCCAATAGCGTGGGGCAGCCATGGCGCTGAACCGCTGCGACCACCGGGCGGCCCGCTAGCCTCGGGCTCACGCGGCGCCTACAGATCGGACCGAAGGAGGTGCGCGGCCTTCTCGACGGCTCGCCGGGCCCGAGTGAGGCGCTTCTCTTCGTCCGACGACTTCGTCTCGCCCGCCTCGATGGAACCCCGCAAGCTCTCAAGTGCCAGATCCGCGATCTCCTCGGCGATGACCGAGAGCCGCTCTGAAATATCATGACGCTTATCAACCATGCCTGACACCATAAGGGCAGCCCGGACGGATGCGGCCGCTCACTAAGACCCTCCGCCAGGCCCGCAACCCGCGCCTGCTGGCCGCGTCGGCGGCCACCGGCGTGATCGTCGCGCTGGTGGTGGCCGCGTTCGAGACGCTGGCGCTGCACGTCGTGCTCGAGCGGCTCCTGCACCAGAACCTGGCTGTGCTCGCGCTGGCCCCCGTGCTGGGCATCGCAGTCTCCAAGCTGGTGCTGCGCACGGTGGGCGGCGGCACGTCGGGCTCCACCTCCGACGAGTACGTCAGGGCGTTCCATGAGCGCCACCCCAGCCTGCCCTTCCGGTTCCTCCCCGCCAAGCTGCTGGCGGGGGTGGCCACCATCGGCTCGGGCGGAGCAGTCGGGCTCGAAGGCCCCTCGCTGTACGCCGGGTCGTCGGTGGGTCTGTTCGTCCACGAGCGCCTGGGCCGCTTCTTCCGGCGCGACGAGGCCCGGCTGCTGCTCACGGCCGGAGCGGCGGCCGGGGTGGCGGCAGTGTTCAAGACCCCGGCCACCGGAGTCATCTTCGCCCTCGAGGCCCCCTACCGCGATGACGTGACCCCCCAGGCGCTGCTCCCCTCGCTGATCGCGTCGGCCGCGAGCTATGTCACGTTCGTGTTCCTGGTGGGCAGCACTCCCGTCGTCCCGTTCCTGGGCGAGGGCCCCGTCGACGTCGACGGGGCCGCCGCCCTTCTCGAGGTGCAGATCGGGGACCTGCTGGGAGCCCTCATCCTGGGCATCGCCGCCGGGCTGGGCGGCCGCGGCTTCGCCTGGCTGGTGCGCCAAGCCAAGCACGCCACCCACACGGTCTCCTGGCCCAGGCGGGCAGCGGCGGCCGCCGCGGTCATGGCGGGCCTCACGGTGCTGGCCGACGCCGCCTTCGGCGAGGTTCTCAGCCTGGGCCCCGGAACCAGGGCGATGGAATGGGTCGTGCAGCAGGACGCGCTCGAGCTGATCGCCCTGCTCTTCGGGGTCAGGGTGGCGGCCACACTGGCCACGGTGCTGGGCGACGGCGTAGGGGGCCTGTTCATCCCGCTGGCCACTCTCGGCGTGATCGGGGGCCAATTCGTCGGCGTGGCCCTGGACGCAGAGTCCACCGGCCTGTACGCCACGCTCGGCCTGGCCGCGTTCCTCGGCGCCGGCTACCGGGCCCCTATCGCCGCGGTGATGTTCGTGGCCGAATCCACCGGTGCGGCCGCGTTCGTAGTGCCTGCGCTGGTTGCCGCCGCGGTTAGCCAGGTGGTGGGCGGCCCGGCCTCGGTCACCGAGTACCAGCGATCCAGGCGGCTGGGCCATATCGAGCAGCGCTTCACCCTGCCGCTCAGCTCGATCCTCACCACGGACGTGCTGACCGTCCCGCCCGACGCGACCGTGTCGGAGTTCGTGTACATGCACGTCCTGGGCCGGCGCGAGCGGGTGGTGCCGGTCGTGTCGGGCAGCGCTTACCTGGGAATGGCCCAGCTCTCGCAGCTGTCCTCAGTGAGCCGCGACGAGTGGGAGAACACCTCAGTGGAGTCCGTGATGGCGACGGACCTCCCTGCCGGGTCGCCGTCGTGGACCGTTCGCGATGCGGTGGTGGCCATGGAGGCGGCTGACGTCGAGGTGCTGGCCGTGACCGACAGCAGCGGCAACTTCATCGGCGTAGTCACCGAGGACGACGTTGTGCGGCTCGGCGAGATCCTCGAGGAGACCGAGGGCACCGAGGGCTGAGACTGTCAGTCGTCGTCGGCGGACAGCTCCGCCTCGGCCAGCTCCTCGTCGGCGAATTCCTCCGCCCAGGACGCGTGCTCGGGCTTCACGTAGTCGTCCGGCTCGTTGAAGGATTCGATCAACCCTTGGAGATCGTCTACCTGCGAGCGCTTGAACTTGCGGGCTTCCTCATACCTTCGGTGTCGCCCCTTCTTCACGGCCCAACTCCCGGTTTGACGGATTTCGCAGGGCTCCTATTGTACCGGACCGGCGCCGCCGGCCCACCCGAACCGCAGCCGCGGGGCTGATCGGAATGTGGTCAGGCCACCGGCCGGTGGCTGCGCTCCTCGAGGACGAGTTGGCCGTTGTCGAATGCCAGGGCGGCCTCGCCCGCGACCAGCCGTCGCAGCGGCTCGCCCACCATCTCCGAACGCCATCCCCGGGCCAGCCGAGCGTCTGCGTCGCCGCGGATCAGGGCTTCGATGTCGGCCCTCGTGGCCAGCAGCGACGGCTCGATCATGCGGTTGCGGGCGAGCTGGCTCACCCAGGAGGTCACCAACCCCACGGCCGGGCGAAGGCGGTTGGCCGCCTCGGTGCGGGCCGTGCGCTTCGGGGGCGGGCGCCAATCGGACGCGAGCCCGTCGGCGACCGCCTTGAGGATGGCCGTCCCCAGACGGCCGCGGGCCACGCCCTCCCCCACACCCCGCACCGCGGCCAACTCCTCGGTCGTCCGGGGCGCGGCCTGTGAGATTGACACCACCGCGACGTCTGACAGGACGTGGCGGACCGGTTGATTGACCTTGGCTGCCCGAAGCTCGCGCCACATCGCCACCGATCGGACCACAGGCAGGTCGCGGCGCCTCAGATGTCGCACTTCCTTGAGCCGGGACCAGGCTTCCTCAGGTCGCTGGCCCTGCCGGTTGCGTTCGAGCAGCAGCTCGAACTCCGCTTGGGCCCAGTCCTGCCGGCCCAACTCCTCGAGCCGACCCGCGAGACGTTCGTGGATCTCCAGCAGGTGCATCACATCGCTGGCGGCGTAGTCGAGTTGCGAAGCCTTCAGTGGCCGTGCCAGCCAGTCGGTGAGCCGGTCCGCCTTCGGGGGCCTCCAGCCGATCTCGCTCTCATAGAGCGAGGACAGCGCGGGCGTGCCGAGGCCCAGGAAACCGGCCGCGATCTGTGTGTCAAAGATGCGACTGGGGACCGCCCCACAGCAGTGGTCGAGCACCTCCAAGTCCTGGCCCGCGGCGTGGGCGACCATCAGACCGCCCGCGGCGAATACCTCGGCCAGCGGCGCCATGTCCACGGCCAGCGGATCGATGAGGACCAGATCGGTGGGCCAAGCGATCTGGATCAACGCAGCCTGGGGGCGGTAGGTGCGCTCACGGTGGAACTCGGTGTCGAGCGCGAAGCGAGGCTCTGAGGAGACCGCGCCCACGACAGCTCGCAGGCCCTGGTCGGAGTCGATGTAGCGGTAGGACACCGCGCCGCGGCCGCGTGAGCGGGCGTGGCGATCGCGGGGCATGGGGTCGGTCAGGCGGGAGCGGGGCCCGCCTCCACCGGTCGGCCCGACTGGTGCCAGGCTTTGGTTCCGCCGGCCACATTGACCGCGTCCACGCCCAAGGACCGGAGGAAGCCGACGGCCTGCCCGCTCCGGCCCCCGACCGCGCACACCACGCACACTGCCTGGCCCGCCGCCGCCGTCCGGAACTCCTCGACGGCCTCCGGGACCGTTGCCAGCGGTACCAGCACCGCGCCCGGTATGCGTACCTCGGCGTACTCGTCGGGCTCGCGCACATCGAACACGGCCGCGCCGGCCGCTCGCCGACGCTCGAGTTCGTCGATGTCTATCTCGGGGATGTCGGCGTCCTGCATGCCCGCCTCTTCTGTGTGGCCGTCACCAAGCGTAGTTGGGGGAAGGTCCCCGGGACGGTCCGCGTCGGCGTACCAGTCCGTTCCGGGCACCTCGACCGCGACCGTCCGCAACTGCTGGGCGGCCTCGTTCAGTGCCCTCACTCCGGTGGCGAAGGCCTGCGACAGGCGCGGCAGGCAGTTCCGGTGCCACCCGGCATGCGTCCACTGGGGAACCCCGCCGCCGAGCGGTACAACCAGGTCGGCGGGTGACGGGCCTGCTTCAGAGCGGTCGGTGGCAATGGCGAGGCGATCGATCACCAACCGCACTGCGGTCGGGTCGGGTGCCTTCACATCGCAGGGCAGGGTCACCACCGCGTCCGGGCCGGAGCCGCCTGGCGGGTCGAGTGCGCCGAGGGCGGTGATCACCCCTCCCAGCGGGCCCTGACCGGGATGGCGGTCGGGCACGTGATCCAGGCCCAGCGCGCTGATGCGAGAACGGTCTCCGCCCACCACCAGCACGGGCGCGGCCCCCGCGGACCGCAGCGCGCCGGCGGCACGGGCCACCATCGGCTCTCCCTCGATCTCGATGAACGCCTTGTCGGTGCCCATCCTGGCGCTGGCCCCGCCCGCCAGCACCGCTCCCATGCAGCGCAGGGACGGCGCCGACCTATCCACGCGGCCCCGGGCTGTCTGGGTCATTCCCGCCCACCCGCTCGGCCTCTGGGGGCGGCCAGTCAGGGTCGAGCTGCACCAGGAACAGAGCGCACCGCTCGGCCTCGTCGGTCTCTCCGATCCGCCCGGCGACGCGCTGCAGCCCGCTGAGGGCGCGCAGGAACCCGCGGTTCGACGGATACTTCCAGCGCACGTAGCCGGAGCCGCGCCAGCCGCTGGCTCTCAGCCGGTCCAGGCCGCGGTGGTACCCAGTGCGGAACGCGGCGTAGGCCAGGGCCAGTGGCGCGTCCGTCGACTCCATGGTCTCGCCGAGCGAGGCCCAGGCCTCCAGGCTGACCGGCCGGCGCTCGCAGACCGCGCCTATTGCGGCCACCGGATCGTCACTCGCGGCGGCCGCAGCCAGCGCGGCCCGAACCTCGTCGGGCTCGGGGGGCAGAACGGTCTCGGGCGGACCGTGCCGCAGGAGGGGAACACCGGCGTCACTCATCGCCGCCGAGGCTACAACTACCCTGCGCGACAGTGATGGGTGAGTGGGTCGACGCCGAGTCTCTGCAAGCAATCCTTCTCGGCGCGATCGTCGCCCTGGGGGTTCTTGCCGCGCTGGTGGTGCGAGTCGTGCGCAGGCTGCTGCTGCGACTCGTGCTGGTGGTGCTCATCGGCGCGCTGGCTGCAAGCCTGTGGCTGCAACGCGCTGATCTGCAGGACTGCGTGGAGACCTGCTCGTGCAAGCTGTACGGCCAGGAGGTCGCCGTCCCTGCCGACGCCAACCCCAACTGCGCCTGACCTGGGCCCGACGTAGCGGCCCCTCCCGGTGCCTCAGATGGGAAGGTCACCCGTGGCACGACAGGTGGATCCGGTGTCGCTGAACGCCGCGATCGTGCGCTGCGCGATCCGCATCTGGTGTATCTCGTCGGCACCGTCAGCGAAGCGGGCCCAGCGGGCGTGCTGGTACATGTGGGCGAGCGGGGTGTCCGTCGAGTAGCCGAGCGCGCCGTGCACCTGGATCGAACGGTCGATCACACGGTTGAGGGTGTTGGCCACGAAGTGCTTCGCCATTGACACCTCGGACTTGAAGTCCTCGCCGCGGTCGATCTTGTAGGCCGCGTGGAGGACCATGAGCTTGGACTGGTAGACCTCCATCGCGGAGTCGGCGATCATCCACTGGATTCCCTGCTTCTCAGCCAGGAGCGAACCGTGCGAGAAGCGGTTCAGGGCGCGGTCCACCATCATGTCGAGAGCGGTCTCTGCCTGGGCGATCCACCGCATACAGTGGGCTAGGCGTGCCGGTCCGAGCCGGTACTGGCCGAGCAGGTGGCCCTGTCCCCGGCCGCCGAGCCGCTGGTCGTCGTGGACCCGGAGGTCCTCGATGAGGATCTCGGAATGGCCGGTGCTGCCGTGCATGGTCTCGATCTCGCGGACCTCGTTCCAGCCGTCATGGGGAAGGTCGACTATGAACGCGGTGTTGGCCGCCTGCGGGATGTCGGGGTTGTCCTCGGTGCGGCAGATGAGGATGGCGAAGTCGGCCCGGTGGGCCTGCGAGATGAACCACTTGCGGCCGTTGATCACCCACTCGTCGCCGTCGGTGTACGCACGGGTCTGTATCAACGTGGGATCGGAGCCGGCGACCTCGGGCTCGGTCATGGCGAAGCACGACCGCGCCGTCCCGTCGCACAGCGGCCTGAGGTATCGCTCGGCCTGCTCGGGGGTGGCCCAGTGCAGCAGGGTGTGCATGTTGCCCTCGTCGGGCGCCTGGCAGTTGAACACCCACGGCCCGTAGTAGGACTTGGCCGCCTCGGCCTGAACCATGGCCAACTCGACATGCCCCAGGCCCATCCCGCCCCACTCCGGGGGCATGTGGGGCAGCCAGATCCCGGCCGCTCGGGCCTGTTTGCGCAGGCCGATCAGGGCCGAGACGCGCTCGGCGCCGGCTAGACCCTCGCCGCCGTCGCTTCCCTCGATCCGGTCGGCTACCGGAGCGATGACCTCCTCCACGAAGGCGCGGACCCTCCGCCGCAGCTCCTCCACCTCGGGCGACAGCGTGAAATCGATGGCCATGGCTCGAACTGCTGAGCCGCGGATCCGCTAGGGGACGCGCTCCAGGCGGAGCACGTTGGCGCTGCGCGACCGGTTGTCCGCTCCGGCCAGGATCCCGACGATCTCGCCGGAGCGGGCGAAGTCCCGGTCGCGGGCCAACGCCACCGCCTGGCGGACCATCTCCTCGTTGGAGCCCAGGTCCTTCACCAGCACCGGCGTAGTGCCCCAGCTCAGGGTGAGCTGCTGCACGGTCCTGGCGTTGTGGGACAGGCCGATGATCCGCGCATGGGGCCGGAACCGGGCCATGGACCGCACGGTGAAGCCGGTGCCGGAGATGGCCAGGATGGTGGAGATCCCCAGCCCGTCGGCGGCCCGCCAGGCCGCCATGGTCATGGCGTCGGTGATCGATGCGGCGTCGTGGGTGGAGTCGTCGGTCATGCGCAGCTCGGCGAGGCGCTCGGCCCACAGCTCGTAGTCGAACTCCTCGTCGGCCCGCTGGGCGATGCGGCCCATGGTGCGGACCACGTTCGCAGGGTCGGTCCCGACGGCGGTCTCGCCCGAGAGCATCAGCGCCGAGGATCCGTCGAACACGGCGTTGGCCACGTCGCTGGCCTCGGCCCGGGTGGGCGACGGGCGCGACACCATCGACTCGAGCATCTGGGTGGCGGTGATGACCGGGCGGCCGCCGGCGATGCACTGCTGGATGATCTGCTTCTGGAGGTGCGGCAGCTCTTCGATGCTGCACTCGCTGCCGAGGTCGCCGCGGGCCACCATGATCGCCCCGGCGGTGTCGATGATGCCGGCCAGGTTCTGCACCGCCGCCCGGGTCTCGATCTTGGCGATCACCAGCGGGCCCCGGGGATGGGGCTCGGTGCCGACCCGCCGGATGTCGTGGGCGGAGCGCACGAACGATATGGCCACCATGTCCACGCCGAGCTCGATGAAGGCGTCGAGGGCCACGAAGTCGCTGGGGGTCGGGGTGGACATTCGCAGCCGGTCGGCGGGGATGTGCACGCCGGGGCAGCCCGACAGGACGCCGCCGTGGATGACGCGGACCTTGAGACGGTCGCCGCCCTTGTCGATGACGTCGAGCACGACCCGCCCGTCGCCGACGTCGAGCGTGTCCCCGACCAGCACGTCGTCCATCAGGCCCTCGTAGTCCACCTCCACCACGCTGTCGGTCGAGCGGTCATTGCCGACCACCAACTCGACGGTGCTGTCGGAGTGGAACCGCACGGGATCCTCGCCGAAGCTGGCGGCCCGTACCTTGGGTCCGGGAAGGTCCACCAGGATCCCCACCGGCCGGCTCTCCTGCTCGGCGACCCGGCGGATGCGCTGGTAGCGCTCGATGGCCTCGTCGAGGGTTCCGTGGGCCAGCCCGATGCGGGCCACGTCCATTCCGGCGGCCATCAGGTCCCGCAGCGTGGACTCGTCCTCGCTGGCCGGACCGATGGTGGCGACGATCTTCGTGCGGCGCTGCATGTCCACAACGCTATCGCCGGCGGTGGACACCTGTGGATAAGTGGCCACCTGCACCTATTGCACCCACTACGGTGCAGCCATGGCGCGCCACCCGTACCTGGACGTGGACGGGCCCATCGCCTTCGCTCACCGGGGCGGGGCCGAAGAGTTCCCCGAGAACACGCTGCGGGCCTTCCGCCATGCCGTGGACCTGGGCTACACCCATGTGGAGACCGACGTCCACGCCACCGCCGACGGCGTCGCGGTGGCCTTCCACGACGACTCCCTGGACCGGGTCACCGACGGCAGCGGCGTCGTGGGCGACCTCCCCTGGAGCCGGGTCCGGGAAGCCCGGGTGGCCGGCACCGACCCGATCATGCTGCTCGACGAACTCCTGGAGGAGCTGCCGGACACCAGGATCAACATCGATCCCAAGAGCGACGCCGCGGTCGGGCCCCTGGTGGAGGTGCTCCGGCGAACCGGCGCAGTCGAGCGGGTGTGCGTGTGCTCCTTCTCGGACCGGCGCACCCGGCAGGTGCGCGACCGGATCGGGGCAACACTGTGCGTCGGCGCCGGACCCCGCGGCATCACCCGCCTGCTGGCCGCCTCGGCCCGGCTAGGGGTGCCGGCGTCCTTCGACTTCCACGCCGCCCAGGTGCCGGTGCGGGCCAAGGGCCTGACGCTGGTGCGGCCCGCGATGCTGGCCGCGGCCCATCGCCACGGCGTCGCGGTCCATGTCTGGACCATCGACGAGCCGGCTGAGATGAACCGCCTCCTCGACATGGGGGTGGACGGCATCATGACCGACCGGCCCTCGGTATTGCGCCGGGTGATGGTCGAGCGGGGCCACTGGGAGGCCTGATCGGGCCGTTCGGAGCCCCCGAATCGACACCAGACTGTGACCGCTCTGTGCATAACTGGGCGCCGCTTGGGGATTTCTCGAAAATGCTCGGGATTTCGATGGGGATTTCGCGTTTTAGGGTTGACAACCCGGAGCGGACCCCCCAAGATGCCCAGCGTCCGAAGTGAGCAGCGACGGAGACACCGGATCAGCAGCCAAGGGCCTCGGCCCGAAGCAGCGGAGCGGAGTCGATGGAGCGGTCCGCAGAGGACACCCAGCCAGCCAGACCGGTTCGCAGGAGCCGGTGGGTCAGCCGGGGACACGGAGGTTCTCCTCCGAGCTAGCGGTAGGAATCCCCGACGGGGGAGGGTGACAGCAAGGTCGGAGGAGGGTCACCTCGCCGGGAGGCCCGGCGACAACCGAGCACACCGCCGGGTGAGCGAGGGAGTCACCGGAATCCGCCTCAAGGTGAGGGTGTCGCCGAGGCACCGGGTCGAGTCCGATCCCGACGGGGAACGGGGAGAACCGGAGTCTTCGGAGGTGCCGACGGGTACCGCCGGGTGATTCAGGCCAACGCCACGGAGTCGTCCGAGGCGGGGGTCAGGGCACTGAACCGGATACGGGGAAGTGTCCCGGAGTACCGCAGAATCCGACGGGATTGGGCGGTCGGTGGATAGGCGCAATCGGAGCCCCGAGAAGTTAAGCGGCGCAAGCCGGGAGGCTACTCGGGGCTCCGTCGCGTCCCGGCCCCGGTCGTTCTGGTGGACCCGGCCCCAATCCGATGTGTATCCTCCCCGCGAGTGACGCGTGCTAGCACAACACTGCTGGCTCCATGAAAGGACAGACCAGATGAAGAAGATCATGGCACTGACAGCCGCAGTGAGTCTGTTGGCCCTATTCGCGCTGACGACCCAGGCAGGCGCCCAGGGCGAGCCGACGGCAACAGTCGACCCGGAGTACGTCAGCTCGGCCGGCAGTCATACGGTCACCGTGTCAGGCTCAGGCTGGGGGGCGAACCCCGGAATCGCGAAGTGCCCTGGCTGGCGCGGCGTAGCGCCTGAAGACCCCGATCAGGGAGCTGTCATCGCGAACTGTGCACCGGACGTGTTCGCTCCTCCCGTGACTGCAACGATTAGCGGCGGGTCCTTCACGCAATCCGTGACCGTGGACGTTCCAGCTGAAGGCCTCGTGCTCCTCGTGTTCACTTCAAGCCCGCCGGCCGGCGCCACTGTCGTCATCAAGGTCGGAGAGCCGATGGTCGAAGAGGAAGAGCCCGCGGAAGAGGAGGCCCCAGCCGAGGAAGAGCCCGCGGAAGAGGAGGCCCCGGCCGAGGAGGAAGCCCCGGCTGAAGAGGAGGCCCCTGCCGAGGAGGAAGCCCCGGCTGAAGAGGAGGCCCCTGCCGAGGAGGAAGCCCCGGCTGAAGAGGAGGCCCCTGCCGAGGAAGAGGACATGGCCGACGACGACATGGCTGATGACATGGCCGACGACGACATGGCCGACGACGACATGGGCGACGACATGGGCGACGACATGGCTGATGACATGGCTGATGACATGGCTGATGACATGGGCGACGACATGGCCGACGACATGGCCGACGACATGGGCGACGACATGGTTCCCGAGGGCCCCGCAGCCACGGGCTTCGGCGGCAGCGCCGGCTCCGACGGCAACAGCATCGCCGTCCCGCTAGCCGCAACGCTGGCGGCGGTAGTCCTACTGGGCGGGGCTGTGATCATCACCCGGCGTAACGCCTGACAGATCAACCGCTCTCTGGTAGGGAGTTCATAACGAGCGCCCATCCCCGAGCAACCAACTGACGACTGCGGCAGCGGCATTCGTGTCGCTGCCGCAGCCGCGTCAAGGAACACTCAATCACCCGCTGACCGAGCATGGGTATACTCCCCCGGACTTGCGGTTGCGTGCGCCGATTGCGCATGCGGCGCGGGCTCGCAAGCGGCACTAACAAGGCTGCTTCAACCCTCGAAAGGAACAGATCAGATGAAGAGAATCATGGCGCTAACGGCTGTGGTGAGTGTGTTGGCCCTGTTTGTGCTGGCAAGCCAGGCATCTGCACAGGGCGAGCCGTCCGCTTCGGTAGATCCGGAGTACGTCAGCGCGGCGGGCGACCACACGGTGACGATCTCCGGCAGCGGCTGGCAAGCCGACCCCTCAATCACAGCATGCCCTGGCTTCGGAGGCGTCATACCTGCCGCCCTGGATCAAGCGACGACGCTCGCGAGCTGCCCCGACCTCATTAGTGACATGGGTGCAGCCGTCTCAGCTCCAGGAGGGTCATTCTCGACATCGAGGACCGTCAGCGTTCCGGCCGAAGGGCTCGTGATACTGGTGTTCACCGCGGAACCCTCGGCCGCTGCCCTCGCCCTCGTGAAGATCGGCGAGCCGATGGACGACATGGGCGACGACATGGCGCCCGAAGGTGCCGCCGAGACCGGCTTCGGCGGCACCGCCGGATCCGACGGCAACAGCGTGGCCGTCCCGCTGGCTGCCACCCTCGCGGCCGTGGCCCTGCTCGGCGGAACAGCCCTGGTCGCTCGACGCCACAGCTAACGACAAACCAACCCGCCGGGCGCTGGAGTCTGTAACGGACACCGAGCCCGGGCGGCAAGACTGCGGACTGCGGCAGCGGCTTTCATGGTCGCTGCCGCAGTCGCGTTACCTCACCCGGCAGGACACGCGTGTGTATAATCGCCCGCAGTTGCGGTTGCGCGTGCCTACAGCGCGTGCAGCGGGGGCTGTATAGGTACAGGTAGAGCTGCTAGCTCCACGAAAGGACAGAACTGATGAAGAGAATCATGGCGCTGACGGCCATCGTGAGCGTGCTGGCCCTGTTGGTGCTGACCAGCCAGGCCTCGGCTCAGGACGGACCGTTGCTCACAGCAGACCCGCCGGCCGTGGAAGGACCGGGGACCTACACCTTCACGCTCACCGGATCGGGCTGGAGTCCCGGCCTGATCGTCTTCATCGTGCCCTGCACCGTCCCCGGCGAGCAGTTCACGACCGCGACGCCAACCGACATGATCGTGGCCGCTTTGGAGGGCATGGGTCAGGAAGACTGCATCCTCGCACCCCTGGGCGCGCCCATCCCTGTGGGCGGTGATGGCACCTTCACGGCCGAGATCACCCACGACGTACCGGCCAACTTCGCGTTCGGCGCCGGAGATGCCGCGAGCACTGAGGACAGCGCTGCTCCAATCCTCTTCATCGCGGAGGACATGGGCGACGACATGGGCGACGACATGGCTCCGGAGGGTGCAGCTGAGACCGGCTTCGGCGGCACGGCCGGATCCGACGGCAACAGCGTGGCCGTCCCGCTGGCCGCCACCCTGGCGGCGGTAGTCCTGCTCGGCGGGGCTGCGCTCGTCACCAGGCGCCACGCCTAACAGACAACCAACCCGCTAAGGGCGGGAGTTCATGGCGAACACCAAGCCCTCGGCGGCAAGACTCCGGACTGCGGCAGCGGCTCTCATCGCCGCTGCCGCAGTCGCGTCCTGCAGCTCCGACCCCGGGCGCGTGATCGTTCCGGCGCCCGCTAGTTCAGCGCCGGCAACCTCGAGCGAAACCGCGGCCGCCGACCCCCCGGCTACGGCCGCGGAAGAATCGTCACCGACGGCCGCGACAGAAGCGCTCGCGATCGCGACGGAAGCACCGGCAGCTGCGACGGAGATGTCGACGACCGACCCGGGAGCGCCGACTACCACCGCGGCAACGACGCTCATCGCGGTGGAGCCGTCGGCCTCGGTTGCTGAGCCCGATCTGGCCCCGGTCACAACGGCCGCCGGTGCCGGTATAGCCGCGGCGTCGTGGGACTACTCGCCGATGGCGGACCACTTGAGCCTCGACGCGGTCACCGACGCCCGGATGCAGGCGCCCAACCCCGCCGTCATCCGCATCCCGAGGCTCGAAGTGGAAGCGTCCATCATCCCCCTCGGCCTCCAGGAAGACGGTTCGATCGAGGTGCCGGAGGATCCGGACCAGGCGGGCTGGTGGCTGGGCGGCCCCGAACCGGGCGAGACCGGACCGGCCGTGATCCTCGGTCATGTGGATTCCCAGGAGGAGGGGCCGGCCGTGTTCTTCTACCTGCAGTACCTGGACCCCGGTGACCAGATCCACATCGACCGGGTGGACGGATCGACCATCACCTACGTGGTCGAGGCCACCGAGCGTCACGACAAGGACGAGTTCCCCACCGACGCGGTCTACGGGCCGACCGACCAGCCGACGCTCCGGCTGGTCACCTGCGGCGGCGACTTCGATTTCGGCGTGAGGACCTATGAGGACAACGTGATCGTCTTCGCCTCGCTGGCCTGATCAACACCCCCTGCGTGCGCCCGCTCTAGGCCACGACCGCGGTGATTACCTCCACATCGCGATACTGGCGGTGAGTCACCGACGTCGCGTAATGGTTCAACAACCGCAGCGCGGCATCACGCTCGACGACCGCCTCCAAATCGCGTGCCTCGGGCTCCGACAGCAACATGATGCGTTCCTGGAGGTTCTGGGCACCTGACGGCGCGGCCACGAACTCAGCTTCGATATTGGCTCCCTGCAGGGTCACGGTCAGCCGAACCTGCCGGTTGGGGTCATAGGAGTGGACGTCGGACTGGATCAGCACCATGAGCGCCTCCTCGGAGGCCGCGGTGAGCCTGTCCTTGAGCTCCTCACTGTCGACAGGCAGGCTCGAGACGAACTCCTTGATCTCCTCGGCACTGAAGGCGGCGAGCGGCACGTCGACACGGTGCCGTTCGGTGCGCAGCGCCCGCCGCGCCGTCAACGCGATCAGCACGATGCTGCCAGCCGTGAGGCCGTTGACGGCATCGAGGCCCCCCGCGTCCCCCAGCGCCGCCCCGGCGACCTCGAAGACGACTCCTGCGCCGATCGGCACCCACATCACTGCGGGGGTGCCCCGCCCCTTGAACGGGCTGACCGGGACCAGCTTCGCCACCAAAATGACCAGGACGGACACGAAGTACACGACGATGAGGGCCCGCGGCACCGCGATCAAGGCCGCCTGCAGTTTCGGGGAAGCCGCCACCGCGACGAAGAGGGCGAGGAGCGGGGCGCGGATGCGTCGGGAATCTCCGCCGGTCTGCAGCAGCGCGGCGGGCCCGGCCGGCGAATAGCCCAACGGAATGGTGCCGCCGATACCGGCCAGGACATTGCCGGCGCCGATGCGGGCATTGGCCCTCTGCACCTCCCTGAAGTCCAGCACCAACCGCCCGGAGACGAGCTGCGTCATCAGTGACGACGAGTTGGCCCTGGCCACTTGCACCAGCGACAGGATCACAAACGACGGAACCAGCATCGCCACCGCCAACAGGTCGATGCTGCCGCTAGGGATCCACCCCGATGCGGGCAGGCCGATCCACGCCGCATCGGCGACGAGATCGACATCGTAGATTCCGTAGACGGCAGCCGCGACGGCGCCGACCGCGAGCCCCGCCGGTGGGGCCCATGGTTTCAGCACAGGGGACTTGAGTCTGTTCATGGCGTAGATCACTGCGGCCGTGAGCGCCATGCACACCGGCACGGCGCCCGCCCATCGAGCGCCCGCCGGCGCATCGATTGCACGCGCGAAGACCGGTAGAACCGATATGCACGCCAGCACCACGAGGGTGATGGAGAAGCCCGGGGTGATGAACCTTCGCAGGCTCGACAGCCACAACCCGGCGGCGATCTGGGACATCCCGGTGACCACCACCAGCACAACCAGCGTCACAGCCCCGCCGAACTCAAGGGCAAGAACGCAGAACGGGATACTCATCGGGTCGGCCACCGCGACGTAGAGGTTCGTTGATCGCAGCGGGCCCACACGCATCATCGACGCTGCGGTGACCGCGGCGCACACGACCAGCGAGGCAACGATGACCCACGATGCGTCCGCGTCGCCGGCAAGCTCCACCACCAGAAGCGGCAGCAGGACTACCCGGGCGGCGGATTGAATTGAGACCTGGGCCGCAGTGCCGAGCGCACGCATAGCTCTAACAGTGCTCTAACGGTGCAAGGCGTATACCCCCGGCGCGTCCAGAGCCGTCGATGACGCTATGGACCCCGCAGAGGGCTTAGAGGAGCCAGTCCGGCTAGGACTCGGAGTCTGCGAGCCGGCCGCGCAGGCCGTAGAGGCGCTTGCCCACCTCGACCTGGATGTCCGCGGCGCGTTGCAGGCCGTCGCGCAGGATTCCTAGACGCTCGATGCGGGCATCCAAAGCGTCGATGAGATCCCGGAACCGGCCGCCGGCATCGCCGTCGGCTGCATCCAGCGCATCGCGCAGAGCAGTGACATGCTGGATGCGGCTGGCGAAGCCGTCGCCGCCGTCCTGCCGCCGTTGCCGGGCCGCGATGCCGGCAGCGAGGAGGGCGTCGAGCGCCTCGATCACCGCGCCAACCGATTCTCCGGTCGCGAGCGATGCAGTGTCGTCCGCGATGAGCGCGTCGAGCGCGTCGATCACGGAGCCAGCCGATTGGTCGAGCGGGGCTTGGGTCATGGTTGGACCTCCATGGTCGGTTCAGTGTCTAGCAGACGGCCGAAGGCACGCCAAGATGCCGTATCGAGTTCGCACGCAGGCTAGGTGAACTGAACCCGGCCGTGCGCTCGGCCTATGGGCAGACGGTGATCTCCGCCGCGGCAGGTGACAGGGCCACGAGATCGCAGAAGGTGGCCCTCGACACGAGCCAGCGGCCGCCGGCCAGGACTGCCTGGCCGATCCGACCATCGAAGATGACCTGGTCGTTCAACAGGATCGAGTAGGCGACCTCGGCGGTTGTGCTCGAGGTCCGCGAGATCGAGTCGACCCGGCCCCGGACGGCGGCGCCCGTGTCCCCCGAGCTCTCGAACGTGAGGCGGGCGGCCTCCCGCATGCCGGCGAAATCCTCGACCTGGTCGATGCGCGCCTCGATGTCGGCGATCGACCCGTCGAAGAAGACCTCGAACGCGGTGGTGATCGCTTCGGCCGCGACCGAGTCGACCGGCTGACCTTCCGGCTCGGCAGCCGGCTCGGGCTCGTCCGGAAGGGCCAAGTCCGCCACGGCCGGATCAACCCCGCCCGCATCACAGGCCAAGGCCAGAGCCACGCCGGTGTGGTCGGACGGGAAGGCCAGCCCGCCGGAAGCGGGCTCGGCGTTGAACAGCCCGGTGCCGCCGGCCACCGCGCAGTCCCGGCCCGGAGCCGAGTACAGCAGGTAGTCGATGCGGCGACGCTGGAGGCTGGCCGGATCAGCCATGTCGTCCAGAGTCGCGTCGTCGCGTCCAGCTGTACAACCAGCACCGGTGGCCGCATCACACTCAGCGTGCCCCGCGGCCAGATGAGAGTCCACGAACCCGGCCTCGCCGAACACCGCCAACGTCGGACTGCCGGCCACGTCGTTCAGGTCGCCCCCCACGACAGTCACGCCTCCGGGCACGGCCGCCTCGCGGGCGAACTCGAGCACCTGCCGGGCCTGGCACGCTCGCAGGCTCCCGGCCGGGTCGCACGGCGGTGGGCACAGCTCGACACTGCAAGCCCGGTCGTCGCTCCCCGAGGCCAGGTGCGTGGTCAGGAAGTCGACCACCCCGATCGGCGACGCCACCCGCACCAGATAGGCCGAGCGGAACCGGTCGGCCAGCACCCGCCGCTGCGCACCGACCACCTCCAGGATGGTCAGCACAACCTCCCGATCAAGTCCAGGATCGCCGTCCCACACAACCTCATACCCACAGCCACCAGCCTCAGCCTCGATCAAACCCACAATCCGCTCATTGGCCTCCTGCACCGAAACCAGCTCAGGACACCCCGCCGCCCCCAACTGCCCCATGAACAAAGCCACCCGCTCCCCCACCGCACAAGAGTCACTCTCCAGCGAACACCCAACCCCATGCAAGATGTTCTGACTAACGAACCGAACCGTCGCAAACTCAACAGACTCTTCTTCAGCAGACTCCGGAACAACCTCCGGCTCTACTGCGGCCTCCATCTCCTCGCTCGGCTCCTCAGGAACGGGCTCGGTCGTCGTCGTCGTCGTCGGAGACTCAGCAACACGCTCATCTTCAACCTCAGCCCCGACAGCCGCACCATCCTCAGGCCCAGGCTCCAGCGGCGCCGCTTCGACTACGGGCGTCGGCTCCTCTCCCCCACCAGACCCATCAGACCCACACCCGGAAGCAACCATCGAGAAGACGAGCACAACGGCTGCGGCAAGCCGGGCAGCGGCCCGCCAGGCCGGGGGGTGGCGACGAGTCCGGGCGGTCGACAATGGGCGAAGCCCGTCGACCGGACGGAGCCCGGCGACAGGACCCGCCGGCCGGGACGCCCCACCGAACGACACAGAACCCGCCGGCCGGGAAACCCCACCAGGAGGCAATAAACCCGCCGGCCGGAACAAGCGCTCTACCTCAACGGCATCGAAGTCGGATCAACCACGGCGGGCAGGTCGGTCGAGCCCATCAAGTAGGCATCCGCGGCCGCCGCGCAGGCCCGACCCTCGGCTATGGCCCAAACGATGAGGCTCTGGCCCCGGCCCATGTCGCCGCACACATACACACCCGGCACGTTCGTGGCCCAGTTGTCGTCGCGGGCCACGTTGCCCCGGGCATCCAACTCCACACCGAACTGCTCGATCAGCGGCCCCCGCTCGGGACCCACGAAGCCCATGGCCAGCAGGACCATCTCCGCGGGAATCTCCTCCTCGGTCCCCGGAATCGGATCGAACTGCATCCGACCGTCCACCAACGACTGCTCCACACGAATGGTGGCCAGCGCGGCCAGGTTGCCGTCGCCGTCGCCGATGAAGGAGGTGGTGTTGATGGCGTAGTCGCGCTCTCCGCCCTCCTCGTGGGCCGAAGACACCCGGTAGATCAAGGGCCATGTCGGCCACGGGTTGGCGTCGGGACGCTCGTCGGGCGGGCGGGGCATGATCTCGAACTGCCGGATCGAGGCGGCCCGCTGGCGATGGGCTGTTCCGAGGCAGTCGGCCCCGGTGTCGCCGCCGCCGATGATCACCACCCGCTTGCCCTCCGCGGTGATGGGCGAGGCGTCGAGGTCGCCCTCCTGCACCCGGTTGGCCAGCGGCAGGTACTCCATGGCCTGGTACACGCCCCGCAACTCCCGGCCCGGGATGGGAAGATCCCGCCAGGCCGTGGCTCCGCACGCCAGCACCACCGCATCGAAGGAGTCCTGCAGCTCCTCGGCGGTCACGTCGGAGCCGATGTCCACACCCGCCCGGAACTCGGTTCCCTCGTCCTCCATCTGGGCCAGGCGGCGGTCGAGATGGCGCTTCTCCATCTTGAACTCGGGGATCCCGTATCGCAGCAGGCCGCCGATGCGGTCGGCCCGTTCGAACACGACCACTCCGTGGCCGGCCCTGGTCAGCTGCTGGGCCGCGGCCAGCCCGGCCGGCCCCGACCCCACCACGGCCACGCTGCGGCCGGTGCGGACCGCAGGGGGCTGGGGCACGATCCAGCCCTCGGCCCAGGCCCGGTCGACTATCTCCACCTCGACCTGCTTGATCGTGACCGGAGGCTCGTGGATGCCCAGAACGCAGGCCGCCTCGCACGGCGCGGGGCACAGCCGGCCGGTGAACTCGGGGAAGTTGTTGGTGGCATGCAGGCGCTCGATGGCCCGCCGCCAGTGCTTCCGGTACACCAGGTCGTTCCAGTCGGGGATCAGGTTGCCGAGCGGGCAGCCGCTGTTGCAGAACGGGATCCCGCAGTCCATGCAGCGCGACGCCTGCTGGCGGAGCTTGTCCTCCGGGAAGTGCTCGTACACCTCGCGCCAGTCGCGCAGCCGTACCGGCACCGGCCGGCGGGTCGGAAGCTCCCGGGTGTGGGTCAGGAACCCCCGCGGATCAGCCATACGGAGGTCCCTTAGCCGTGGGCCGCGGCCATCACCGCGGCCACCTCGTCGATGCCCTCGACCTTGGCCTGCTCGGCCGCAAGCAGCACCCGCTTGTAGTCGACGGGCATCACCTTCACGAACTTCTTGGAGGCTGAGGCCCAGTCGCCCAACAGCCGAGCAGCCACCTCGCTGCCGGTCTCGTGGCGATGGCGCTCCACCCGGTGCCGCAGCCACACGAAGTCCTCGCCGTCGAGCTCCTCCAGCTCCACCATCTCGGGATTCACCCGTACCGGCAGCTTGCCGCCGGGGTCGTAGACGAAGGCGATGCCGCCCGACATTCCGGCCGCGAAGTTGCGCCCCACCGGGCCCAGTACCACCGTGCGCCCGCCGGTCATGTACTCGCACCCGTGGTCGCCGACGCCTTCGACCACCGCGATGGCCCCCGAGTTGCGCACGCAGAACCGCTCCCCCACCAGGCCCCGCAGATACATCTCGCCCGACGTGGCGCCATAGCCGATGACGTTGCCCGCGATGACGTTGCGCTCCGCCGCGAAGTTGGCGTCGGCCGGCGGGCGCACGACGATGCGGCCGCCCGACAGGCCCTTGCCGACGTAGTCGTTGGCGTCGCCCTCGAGGCGCAGGGTTATGCCCCGGGGAACGAACGCCCCGAAGGATGTTCCGGCCGAGCCCGTGAAGTTCACGACGATGGTGTCGTCGGGCAGGCCGGCCGCGCCGTAGCACCGGGTCAGCTCGCTGCCCAGCAGCGTGCCGACCGTGCGGTTGGTGTTGCGGATGGGAATGTCGATGGTCACCGGACGGCTGTCGGACAGAGCGCCCTCGGCCAACTGGATCAGCATCTGGTCGAGGGCCCGGTCCAAGCCGTGGTCCTGCTCCGCTCGCTGGTGGCGCACGGCATCCTCCGGGATGGTCGGCAGGTGCAGGATGGGCGTGAGGTCCAAGCCCGAGGCCTTCCAGTGGTCGACCGCGTCGGTCACGTCGAGCATCTCGACCTGGCCGACAGCCTCCTCGATACTGCGGAAGCCGAGTTCCGACAGCATCTCGCGCACCTCTTCGGCGATGAACTCGAAGAAGTTGACCACGAAGGTGGCCTGGCCCGAGAACTTCTTGCGCAGTTCGGGGTTCTGGGTGGCCACCCCCACC
Source organism: Acidimicrobiales bacterium (assembly GCA_965117015.1). GTDB lineage: Bacteria > Actinomycetota > Acidimicrobiia > Acidimicrobiales > Aldehydirespiratoraceae > Aldehydirespirator. Next base: position 2,724,338 of record OZ220747.1, on the reverse strand, counting down.
GGGCAGGTGTCGAGGTGGCACACCCGCATCATCACGCAGCCCATCACCACCAGCGGCGCGGTGGCGAACCCGAACTCCTCGGCCCCCAGCAGCGCAGCGATCACCACGTCGCGGCCGGTCTTGAGCTGGCCGTCGACCTGCACCACGATGCGGTCCCGCAGATCGTTGAGGAGCAGCGTCTGCTGGGTCTCGGCCAGCCCCAGCTCCCAGGGCGCGCCGGCGTGCTTGATGGACGTCAACGGCGAGGCCCCCGTGCCGCCGTCGTGGCCGGAGATGAGCACCACGTCGGCGTGGGCCTTGGACACCCCGGCGGCCACCGTGCCCACCCCCACCTCGGCCACCAGCTTCACGTGGATGCGGGCCGCGGGGTTGGCGTTCTTGAGGTCGTGGATCAACTGGGCCAGATCCTCGATGGAGTAGATGTCGTGGTGGGGCGGCGGGGAGATGAGCCCCACCCCGGGCGTGGAGTGGCGGGTCTTGGCGATCCACGGGTACACCTTGTGGCCCGGCAGCTGGCCGCCCTCGCCGGGCTTGGCCCCCTGGGCCATCTTGATCTGGATGTCGTCCGCGTTGACCAGGTACTCGCTGGTCACCCCGAAGCGCCCCGACGCGGCCTGCTTGACCGCGCTGCGCCTCAGGTCGCCGTTGGGATCTCTGATGTAGCGGTCGGCGTCCTCGCCGCCCTCGCCGGTGTTGGACTTGCCCCCGATGCGGTTCATGGCGATGGCCAGGGTCTCGTGGGCCTCCTTGGAGATCGATCCGTAGCTCATGGCGCCGGTGGCGAAGCGCTTCACGATCGCCGCGACCGGCTCGACCTCGTCGAGAGGCACCGGTGGCCGGGCTCCGGTGCGGAGCCGGAACAGCCCTCTGAGGGTGCCCAGGCGGCTGGACTGGTCGTCGACGCGCTGGGTGTACTCCCGGAAGATGTCGAAGCGGCGCTCGCGGGTGGCGTGCTGGAGCTTGAACACTGTCTCGGGGTTGAACAGGTGGTACTCGCCCTCGCGCCGCCACTGGTACTCGCCGCCGGCCTCGATGGTGCGGTGGGCCCGCCGGGTGGCGTTCGCGGGGAAGGCCCGCCGGTGGCGGACCGCCACCGCAGCCGCGATCTCCTCCAGCCCGATGCCTCCCAGGCGGCTGGCCGTTCCGGTGAAGTGCTTGTCCACCAGCTCGGGCCCCAGCCCGATGGCCTCGAATATCTGGGCGCCGGTGTAGGAGGCCACTGTGGAGATGCCCATCTTCGACATCACCTTGAGGATCCCCGAGCAGGCGGCCTTCACGAAGCTGCGGTGCGCGGCCTCGACCCCGACCGAGGGATCCAGGCCGTGGAGTCCCTCCGACACCATCTGGGAGATGGTCTCGAAGGCAAGGTAGGGGTTGACCGCGTTGGCGCCGTAGCCGAGATGCAGGCACAGGTGGTGGACCTCGCGGGCGTCGCCGGACTCCGACACCAGCCCCACCCTTGTGCGGGTGCGCTCCCGCACAAGGTGCTGGTGCACGGCGGAGACGGCCAGTAGCGACGGGATCGGCGCCATCCGCTCGTCGCTGCCCCGGTCGGACACCACGAGCATGCTGGCTCCGGCGGCTATGGCGTCCGAGGCTGCCTCGCACAGCCCGTCCAGGGCGCGCCGCAGGCCGTCGCCGCCGTCGGCGACCGGGTACAGCGCGCTGAGCACCTCGGCATGGAAGTCCCCGAGGCCCCCGGGCCCGTCAATGCCGACCAGCCGGGCCAGCTCCTCGTCGGTGATGACGGGGCTGTCGAGGTGAACGGTCCGGCACGACGCCGGCTGCGGGTCGAAGAGGTTTCCTTCTGGGCCGACCCGGGCGTACAGCGAGGTGACTAGTTCCTCCCGGATGGCGTCCAGCGGCGGGTTCGTGACCTGTGCGAAGAGCTGCTTGAAGTAGTCGTAGATCGGCCGGGCCCGGTCTGACAGCACCGCCGGCGGCGTGTCGGTGCCCATCGAGCCCAAGGCTTCCTTGCCGTCGATGGCCATGGGAGCCAGCAGCAGGCGGTGCTCCTCGTGGGTGTGGCCGAACATCTGCTGGCGCTGCATCAGCGACCCCTCGTCACGGCGGGACAAGTCACGCGCAGGCAGGTCGTCGACGTGCACCAGGTTCTGGTCCAGCCACCGGCCGTAGGGGCGGGCCGAGGCCAGGCGGTCCTTGATCTCGTCGTCGCGCACGATGCGGCCCTCGGCGGTGTCGATCAGGAACATGCGCCCGGGCTGCAGGCGGCCCTTCTCCACCACCGAGGATTGCGGCACGTCGATCACGCCGGTCTCGGACGCCATGACCACCAGACCGTCGCTGGTGACCATGTAGCGCGAGGGACGCAGCCCGTTGCGGTCGAGAACCGCGCCGATCACCGTTCCGTCGGTGAACGCGATAGAGGCCGGGCCGTCCCAAGGCTCCATCCGGGTGGCGTGGTACTGGTAGAAGGCCTTGCGCTCGGCAGTCATCTCGGCGTGATGTTCCCAGGGCTCGGGGATCATCATCAGGACCGCCTCGGCCACCGAGTAGCCGCCCAGTGTCAGTAGTTCGAGCACCTCGTCGAAGCCGGCGGTGTCGCTGGCGCCGGGCGTGCAGATGGGGAAAGCTCTCTCCAGGCCCTCCAGCGATGGCGACGACAGCAGCGTCTCGCGGGCCCGCATCCAGTTGCGGTTGCCGGCGATGGTGTTGATCTCTCCGTTGTGGGCGATCATGCGGTAGGGGTGGGCCAGCGGCCACGACGGGAAGGTGTTGGTGGAGAAGCGGGAGTGGACCAGTGCCAGCGCGCTCTCGATCCGCTCGTCGCGCAGATCGGCGTAGAACGACGTGAGCTGGCGGGACATCAGCATCCCCTTGTAGACAAGCGTCCTGGCGCTGAGGCTCGGGAAGTAGACGCCGGCGTGGGGCGGTGCGGCGTTGCCTATGGCCGCGTCGTCGTCCTCGGCCGCCTCGTAGCCGGCGCCCTCCGGCCCGATCTCGTGCTCGATGCGCTTGCGCACGATGTAGACCCGCCGGTCCAGGTCGATGCCCGCGAGGTCGTCGCCGGCGATGAACACCTGGCGGAAGCTGGGCATCGCCGCCCGCGAGCCCGAGCCCAACACCGCGGTGTCGACGGGGACGTCCCGCCACCCGATCACATACAGTCCCTCGGACCGCACGATGCGCTCCACCTGGGCCGCCGCCTTCTCGGCGTCATCCCGGGCGGGAGGCAGGAACCCGATGCCGGTGGCGTACTGGCCGGCGGGCGGGAGTTCGTAGTCCACCACGTCGCGCAGGAACCGGTCCGGTATCTGGATCAGGATGCCGGCGCCGTCGCCGGTGAGCGGGTCGGCTCCCAGCGCCCCCCGATGCTCGAGATTGCACAGGGCACGCACGCCCAGAGCCACCACGCTGTGGGAGGCCTTCCCGCTGATGTTGCACACGAAGCTGACGCCGCAGGCGTCGTGCTCGTTCTGCGGGTCGTAGAGGCCCTGGGGCTGTGCGGGGTCGGCAGCCATCGGTCTCCTCGCGGGAGGCTGGATCGTCGTTGGCAGCGCCTCTCAGGCAGAACTGATGTGCCCGAACCGCGGCTTGCACGGCGGCGGGAGGGACGTCATTGGCCGCTCACCGCTCGAAACGCGTCCAGACAACCTACCGGACAGTTCCCTCTGCCCGTCAAGCCGGGCTGTCCGTCAAGCCGGCACCATGGCCCCGCAGCGGCCGACTCGCCGGATCAGCGGCGGGCTGCCCGGGTCAGGTCCTTGGCCCGGTAGACGTAGGGCACTACCGCCAGCAGGATGGGCAGGATCTCCAAGCGGCCGATGATCATCAGCAGTGCCAGCACGAGCCGGGCCGGCTGGCTGAACGCCACCGCGTAGTTGGAGGTCGGGCCAGCCTCGCCCAGCGCCGGGCCCATGTTCCCCAGCGCCGAGACGACCGATCCGAGCGAGGTCTCCAGCTCCCCGCCCAGTGCTGTGACCGCCAGCAGGCCGGCGAGCACCAACAGGAAGTGAAGCAGGAAGAACCCGGCCACCCGGGACACGACGCCCTCGCTGACGGTGTCGCGGCCGAGGCGGATCGGGATCACGGCCCGGGGCGTCTGGGAGTGCTGGACGGAGCGCAGCATCACCAGTCCCAGCACCTGCATGCGCATCACCTTGATGCCGCCCGACGTCGAGCCCGTGCAGCCGCCCACCACCATCAGGAACAGCAGCACGAGTTGCGCCCCCGCGACCCAGGTCACATAGTCGCCGGGCGAACCGGGCCCGGTGGCGTTGGACAGGCCGGTGCTGGTGCCCAACGAGACCACGGTGAAGACCGCGCCCCGGATCGCGGAGCCCAGCGGCAGGCCGTTCTCCAGCCACACCAGGATCACGATGACGGCCGAAGCAACGGCCAGCACGCCGAGGTACGAGCGGAACTCGCTGTTGCGGTGATACGGCACCCTGCCGGTGGTCACCGCCCGCCAGTGCAGCGAGAAGCTGGTGCCGCCGAGGACCATGAACACGATCACCACCGTCTCGACGGCCACGCTGTCGTAGTGCCCGATCGAGTCGGAGTGCACCGAGAAGCCGCCGGTGGCCGCGAGCGTGAAGGCGTGGGCCACCGCGTCGTAGAGCGATGAGAATCCGTCAGCCACGAAGAACGCCAGCGCCGCGCAGGCCGTGAAGCCGATGTACACCATCCACAGGCGCCGGGCTGTCTCGCTCACCCTCGGTGTGAGGCGGTCCGACGTTGTTCCCGGCGCCTCGGCCGTGATCAGCTCCAGCCCGCCGACGCCGAGGAATGGGAGCACCGCCACCGCCAGGACCACTACGCCCATACCGCCGTACCAGTGGGTGAGCTGGCGGTACATCATCAGGCCCCGGCCCGGGGACTCGAAGTCGGTCAGCACGGTGGAGCCGCTGGCCGAGAAGCCAGACGCCGACTCGAACACGCTGTTGACCACCTGCTCGACGACGCCTACCCCCGACCCCGCGAACGTGCCCGCCAGCACGAAGGGAAGGGCGCCCACGCCGGTGGTGAGGATCCAGGTCCACGCCACCGTGGCGAAGATGTCGCGCTTGCGGATCGCGCCGGGCCGGGTGAGGTACCACAGCAGGCCTCCCGCCGCGCCGACCACCAGCGCCGAGGCCCCCAGTGCCATCGTGTCGCGCCGGCTGGTGGCCGCCTCCAGCAGGGCGCAGGCCAGCATCCCCAGCGACACCGCCGCCAGGGCGATGCCGAGGATGTGAAGGGTCGTGGAGGCGAACCGGTCCCGAAGCTGGCTCGGACCAGCCGGCGGGGCCTCAGGAACTCCACCGCTAGCCATCGCCGGACCTCGACTCGACCAGAGCCTCCAGGCGGCGGGACGCCAACCTGACCGAGAAGCGGCCCCGCCGCACCGCGGCCTTGTACCAGTTCAATGCCAGGCCGACGCCGGCCAGCACCGGAGGCACCGACATCCGGCCGCCCATCATCAGCGGCACCAGGGCCAACTGCTCCGCCCGGTCCACGCCTTCGAGCAAGCCGAAGGCGCCGATCTCCCCGAACGCCGGACCGAAGGTGGTCACCGCGCTCACCGACCCCCACACGCTGCCCAGCAGCGAGACGCCCGAGACGCCCAGCAGCAGGGCCCCGACCCCCACCAGGACGACATAGGCGACTTGGTGGCCGCCCAGGCGGTCCAGGGTGCGCTGGGAGAGGGTCTCGTCATCGCGCCGCACCAGGACGACCGCGTACGGGTCGAGTTGGCGGCGGAGCTCTCCCCCGGCCGAGCCCATGAGCAGCTGGACTCGCATGACCCGCATGCCCCCACCGGCCGAGCCCATCATGGAGCCGATCCCGGCTGCGACCAGCAAGATCACCGTGGTCGCCGTCCCCCACGCCGTCCAGTCGACGATCGCGAACCCGGTGGTGCTCATCGCCGACACCGCCATGAAGCCGGCCTCGCCCCATCCGATGCCCCGGTGCAGGGCCATGGCCGCCGTGGCCGCCACCAGCAGCACGACGAACGTCCTGAGCTCCTGGGAGCGCCAGAGGGGACGGAGCCGGCCCCGGGCGATCCACCAGACAACGAAGATTCCCGCGCCGGCCAGGAACATCCCGGCGCCGGCAACCGCCTGGGTGGCACCTCCGTAGCCGGCCAGCGAGTCGGCCCGACCGGTGAAGCCCCCGGTTGAGACGGTGCCCAGCCCCACGACCAGCGCCTCGGTGACACCAAGACCGGTGAGCAGGTAGGCGATCACGCAGGCCGCGGTGAAGCCCGAGTACAGGGCGAGCACCCGGCGCCTGCCGGTGGTGGCGCTGGGCACGAGGTCCAGCCCCCTGCGCCCGGTGGTGTAGCCGATCAGGGCCGTGGACCGCAGCACCATCGGGAGGGTCACCACCCCGATCCACACCGCTATCAGACCCCCCACCCAGCTGGTGGCCGCCCTGAACAGCAGGACCGACCGCGACGCCTCGGCGGCGTCCAGGAGGGTGAGCGAGGTGGTGGTGAAGCCAGCTGCGGACTCGACTAGGGCGTCGTCGAGGCGGGCCAGGCTGCCGGTGGCCGCGTAGAGGACGGTGCCGAACAGCACCAGCACCGTCCAGAGGAGGCCGATCCCGGCGAACACCCGGCCTGTTCCGGGCCGGTCGGGCGGCGCCACCCGCCGTCTGGCCACGGCGGCGAGGACCGCGCACACAGCCCCCACGCAGCCGAACGCGACGGCGTCGGCGTTGTCATCGCCGATCCCGGCGAGGCCGCACAGCATGGTGGCCACGCCGAGCACGAGGCCCGCATCGACGATCGAGGCGAACGCCCAGGACACGATCCGGGCCGGCGGCCGCTTCGTCGAGCCGGGGAGCAGAGGCCGGGTACGGCGCAGCCCGCCCAAGCGTCTCAAGCCGGCAGCCGGTCGACCCCCCGCAATGCCTAGTCGTCGCACGTCAACAGCCGATGGACCTCCCGAGCCGAGCCCGGGGTGGCGAAGGCGACCACATGGTCGCGTCCGCGCAGCCGGCTCCGGCCGCGGGCGATCTGCGGCTTGCCGTCGCGCACAATGGCCCCGATGAGCACGCCCTTGGGCAGCTTGAGGTCCTTCACGAGAGCCTCGTCGGCCGGGCTGCCCTTCTCCACCTCGAGCTCCAGGACCTCGGCGTCGGACTCCAGGAAGGTCGTCACCGCGGCCACATCGCCGCGCACGAAACGCATCACCCCGTCGGCAGTGGCGGTGCGGGGCGACAGGGACACATCGACACCCGCGGAGTCCAGCAGCGACAGCAGGGCCAGCTTGTGCACCACCGCGATCGTCTCCGACGCGCCCACGGACTTGGCGTAGAGGCAGGCCAGGATGTTCGATTCGTCCTCGCCGGTCAACGCAGCCACCGCGTCGAACCGGCCGAGGTTGGTCTCCTCGAGGAGGTCGGCGTCGGTTATGTCGCCCTCGAACACCTGCACACCGTCCAGGTGCTCGGCCAACTCCAGGGCCCGCCGGGCGTCGCGCTCGACGATGACCACCTCGACCCCCCTTGACACCAGCCGGGCCGCGAGGATCTCGGCGGTGCGGCCCCCGCCGAGCAGCAGCACGTGGCGGACCGCTCCGGTACCCAGGCCCAGGAGTTTGGCCACCCGGTGGCGGGCCCGCCGCTTGCACACCACCCGCACCAGGTCGTCCTCGAGCAGCGTGTAGTCGGTTCGGGGTATGTAGGTGTATTCGCCCCGGGAGATCGAGCCGACCATGAACTCCCAGTCGGGCTCGTACTCGGCCGCGATCTCCGACAGCCTCCGGCCCACGATCGGGGCATCGGCCTCGAGGCGGGCGCCCATGACGATGGCCTCACCGTGGGCCATGACCGCAATCTCCGACGCCCCGGGGTAGTCGAGCAGGTCAAGGATCCGCTCCGCGGTCGCGTAGTCGGGATCGATCACCAGGTCGGCGCCGAATGTCTTCCTCAGCTCCGCCGAGGCCTTGCCGCGCAACTCCTCGGCCTCGATGCGAACGATGGTCTTGTCCACGCCCCCCTGCTTGGCGATCAGCGACACGACCAGGTTCACCTCGTCCTTGCTGGTGACCGCCACGACCAACTCGCAGTTGTCGAGGCCGGCGTCGGAGAGCACGCTGGGATGGGTGCCGCTGCCCTCCACCGTCAGCACGTCGAGGTCGGCGCCGATCTTGCGGAGGCGGTCGGCGTCGATGTCCACCACCGCGACGTTGTGGCGCTCACGGCTGAGCCGGGCGGCCACGTAGGAGCCGACCTCTCCGGCCCCCACAACGATGACATGCACGACTATGTTCTAGCGCCTCGGGCCGGCCGCTAGCGCGATCAGGCCGGCGGCCCGATCAGGCGAGCAGCCCGCCGTCGGCGATCACAATGCCGGCGTCGGTGACGACCGCGTCGAGAGGCACGTCCCACTGGTCCTGCGGGACGTCGGCGACCTGCTGGAACGAGTAGGCCACGCCGATGGCCGCGGGCCGGGGCCCACCGGACGGCAGCGACGCCAGGGCCCGGTCATAGAACCCCCCGCCCTGTCCCAGCCGGCGGCAGCGCCCGTCGAAGGCGGTCAGGGGGACCAGCACCGCGTCGTGAGCGGCGAAGGCCACCACCTCGCCGTCCGCCGGCTCGGGAATGCCGAAGGCCCCCGGCGCGAACGACTGACCCTCGCGCCAGGCCACGAACTCCAGGTCGTCGCCCACCACGCGGGGAACGGTGAACACCTCCCGGCGCTCACCCTCCAGCAGCCCGTCGAGCGGGATCTCCCCCCGAACCGCCCGGTAGGCGGCAACCCGGCGGGCCCCGGCCATGGCCGGAAACGCTTCCAACCGCCGTGCCACGGCTGCTCCGGCCTCGGCCACCGCCGCCGGGCTCAAACCGGCCCGCCGGGACCTCATCTCGGCCCGGAGGCGGGCCTTGGCATCCGACACCGAATCCATCCCCCAAGAGTAGGCTCGCCGGGTTCTAGGACCCTTCCAAGGGAGCAGTGTCTTGCAAGCAATCCCCTATATCGCGCTGGTGTCGGCCCTGGCCGCCCTCGCCCTCGCGGCCTTCTACTACAAGAACGTGTCGTCGGCTCCGGCCGGAAACGAGCGCATGGTCTCGATCATGAAGCAGATCCAGGCCGGGGCCCGCGCCTTCCTGCGCCAGGAGTACACCTGGGTGGCCGGCTTCGTGGTGGCGATGGCCATCCTGATTCCGGTCGTCACCGGGGTGGCCCTGTCGTTCGTCAGCTACCTGCTGGGGGCGGCCCTGTCGGCCGGCGCGGGCTACGCGGGCATGACCGTGGCCACCATGGCCAACGCCCGCACCACCAATGCGGCCATCGACGGGCCGGCCAAGGCACTGCCGCTGGCGTTCAGGGGCGGAGCGGTCATGGGCTTCTCGGTGGCCGGGCTCTCGCTGCTGGGGTTGACCTTCACCTACTTGCTGTTCGTTGAGTGGATCGGCACCAACGACGCCTTCGAGATCTTCACCGCCTTCGGCCTGGGGGCCAGTTCCATCGCGCTGTTCGCCAGGGTGGGCGGGGGCATCTACACCAAGGCCGCCGACGTGGGCGGCGACCTGGTAGGCAAAGTGGAGGCCGGGATCCCCGAGGACGACCCCCGCAACCCGGCCACCATCGCCGACGCCGTGGGCGACAATGTCGGCGACGTCGCCGGCATGGGAGCCGACCTGTTCGAGAGCTACTCGGGCTCGATCATCGCACCGGTGGCCCTGACCGCCTTCAGCCTTGGGCTGACCGCCGACGCGGCGTCCAACGACTGGAACGTGCAGCTTCTCATGTTCCCGATCGCAGTGGCCTTCGTGGGCATGATCGCGGCCATCATCGGCTCGTTCGCGGTGCGGGGCGGGGACAGCAGCGAGGTCAAGGCGCTCGCCCGGCAACTCCACCGGGGCACCACCGTGGCCATGTTCCTCACCGTCATCGGGACCCTCATCATGGGCGGGGTCTTCTTCGGCGACGGCGACCTGTTCGAGGCGTGGTACGGGCTGCCCCTGTCGGTGATCGGCGGGCTGGTCGCAGGCTGGGGCATCGGCAAGGTGGCCGAGATCTGGACCAGCGACCACTACAAACCGGTGCGGCGCATCGCCTCGCAGGCCGAGACCGGCCCGGCCACCACCGTGCTGTCGGGAGTGTCGGCCGGGATGGTGTCGGTGGCCGCCTCGGTCGGGTTGATCGCCGTCGGCGTGTTGATCGCCTACTGGGGCGGCCAACAGACGCTGGGCGATACCACATTCGGCGGGGTGTACGGCATCGCGGTGGCCGCGGTCGGGATGCTGGCCACCACCGGCGTGGTCGTGTCGGTCGACGCCTACGGGCCCATAGCCGACAACGCCGGCGGGATCGCCGAGATGGCCGAGCTCGACCCGAGCGTGCGGGAGGTCACCGACGCGCTCGACTCGCTCGGCAACACCACCGCCGCCATAGCCAAGGGCTTCGCGGTCGGCTCGGCCGCGCTCACCGCACTGGCCCTGTTCAAGTCCTTCGAGGTGGCGTTGACCAGCGCCGCCGCCGAGGAGGGCCGCGACTTCGCCTTGAGCCTCGATGTCGGCTCCGTCGACGTGTTCATCGGGCTGTTCCTCGGGGCGATGGTCCCGTTCCTGTTCGCCGCTCTCACCATCGACGCGGTGGGCCGGGCCGCCAACAAGATGATCGAGGAGGTGCGCCGCCAGTTCCGCGAGATCCCGGGGCTGCGTGAGGGCACTCCCGGAGTTGAGCCGGACTCCGCGGCGTGCGTAGCCATCTCCACGAAGGGGTCGCTGCGGGAGATGCTGGCCCCGGGCGCGCTGGCGGTCGTCGTGCCTCTGGTCATCGGCTTCATCGACGTGGACGCACTGGGCGGCTTCCTGGCCGGAGCGCTGGTGACCGGCTTCGCGTTGGCCATCTTCATGGCCAACGCCGGCGGGGCCTGGGACAACGCCAAGAAGTACATCGAGGCCGGCGCCCACGGCGGCAAGGGGTCCGATCCCCACAAGGCCGCGGTGGTGGGCGACACGGTCGGCGACCCGTTCAAGGACACTGCGGGGCCGTCGATGAACATCCTCATCAAGGTGATGACGATCGTTTCGCTGGTTTTTGCTTCGGCGTTCGTCTAGCAGGCTCGTCGGGCAAGGCACTTCCGGCCGGCGGGTCCGGTCGCCGCTTTCGGTTTTCGTTACGGCGCGGGGGTTACTTCTACTACCGTTCGGACTCCGGTGGCTGAGCGGAGGCGGTTGAAGCCTTCGTTCACTCCGTCTAGGGGCACGCGGTGGGTGATCATGGCTTCTAGGTCTAGGTCGCCTCGTTGCCAGAGGCCTACTAGGCGGGGGATGTCGCGGTTGGGCCAGCAGTCGCCTAGCAGGCTGCCGACCAGGCGTTTCTGCTGGATCATGAAGACTGTGACGGAGCCGATGTCGATGGTGTGCTCGGGGGGCGGCGCTCCTACCACGACGGTTGTGCCTCCTGGTCCGGTGACTTCCAGGCCCCGTCTCACCAGGTCGGCTACGCCGGCGGTCTCGAAGGCGTAGTCGGCGCCTTGGCCGCCGGTGGCGTCGGCCACCGCGGCCCGTAGTTCGGCGGCGTCGCCTCCTACGGCGTCGGTGGCTCCTAGGCGCAGGGCGGCCTGCTGGCGGGACTCCACCGGGTCGGAGGCGATGATGCGGGACGCGCCGGCGATGCGGGCTCCCTGGACCGCGGAGATGCCGACCCCGCCGAGCCCGGTGACCACGACGGTGGAGCCCCTCTCCACCTTGGCGGTGTTGAGCACCGCACCGACCCCGGTCTGCACCGCGCAGCCGATCAGGCAGGCCACCTCGAGGGGCACGTCGTCGTCGAGCCGGACCACGCCCGAGGCGGGGACCACCGTGTGCTGGGCGAACGCGCCGACGCCCAGGCCCCGATGCACGAGCCGGCCGGCCCTTGAGAACGGTGACGTGCTGTCGGGCCGGGTGCCGGCCACGAAGCTCATGGCCTGCGGGCAGCGGCTGGCCTGCTGGCGGGCGCAGCCCTCGCAGTGCCCGCACGGCGCCAGCGGCGTAATCATCACCTTGTCGCCCTCGGACACGTGGCCGACCCCGTCACCGACCGCAGCCACCACCCCGGCCGCTTCGTGGCCGAGCACCGCCGGGAACAGGTAGCCCCCCTCGATGATGGTGAGGTCACTGTGGCAGATGCCGCTGTGGCTCACGGCCACGCACACCTCGCCCGGCCGGGGATCAGCCAGGTCGAGATCGTCCACCATCTCCAGCGGGGAACTCGGATCGGTCAGCAAGGCGGCCCTCATAGGCCGCAAACCCTACTTCGGTCTGCTCGTAGGAATTGGCAGCCACGAGCTCCCAAACGGGCACTCACCGCTGCCAATTCGAGCGGTCAGGCCTCGACAGGGCCACCGCGGGTGGTGGGGCCCACCCTGGCCATCACCAGCGCCATCACCCGGTGGGCGGCGTCGACGGCCGCGACCGGGGCGGCTCCGGCCCGCCGCGACATCAGGTAGCCGGCCACGAACCCGTCGGTGGCGCCGGTGCGGTCCACCACCGTGGCCGGAAGCGACAGCTCGCGGTGGTGCGAGCCCTCGGCGTTTACGACCGTGGTGCGCTCCGGTCCGATCACGATCGTGTTGCCGCTTCCCTCGACGGGCTGGTCCGGCTCGAGACCCAGGCGGGCGTGGTCGCGCCGGGTGAAGATCACCGTGTCGGGCCGCACCGCCGTCACCATCTCCGCGAACGCGGCCGGGCCGTAGTCCGCGGCCTCGTCGGCCGACAACCCGGTGAGGGTGATCGGCACCCGGCGCTCCATGGCCCCGGTGACGATGCCCTCCACCACGGTGGCGAGGGGGTCGGACATGAGAGAGCGTCCCGGCACGAACAGCTGCACCGCGCCCACGAGAACCTCCGCGTCCACCGCGGCCAGCGTCGCCGAGGCTCCCCGTTCCACCAGCGTGGTGCGGTACCCCTGCTGAAGCAGGTTGACCGTCACCCCGGTCACGCCGTGGGCGACCACCCGGGTGTCCACCCCTCGCCTCTGGAGGTCGGCGACCAGCGAGTCGCCCAGAGCGTCGGCGCCGACCTGGCCCACGAAGCGGGCCGCGCCGCCCCGCTCGCAGGTGATGGCCGCGACGTTGGCGGCGGAGCCGCCTCTGACCCTCAGCGTGCGCACCTCCGCGACGTGGCCCCGACGCATCCCGTCGGGGAGCTCGACCACGAGCTCCTCGACCAAGTCCCCGATCGTCAGCAGCATCGCCCTCTGATCCGGAGACCCTAGAGCCCGCTCCGCTCCGGTGCAGTCCCTACCGGCGGTCACTGCGACCGGCGGTGACTGTAGTGTGCGGTCATGGTCTCGGAGCTCTTCGACCCCGGAGCCTGGCGGGCTGTCGACGGCTTCGAGGATCTCACCGACGTCACCTACCACCGGGCGGTGGATCAGGGCACGGTGCGGGTCGCCTTCGACCGCCCCGAGGTGCGCAACGCCTTCCGCCCCCACACCGTCGACGAGCTGTACCGCTGCCTCGACCACGCCCGAATGACCAGCGACGTCGGCTGCGTGCTGATCACGGGCAACGGGCCGTCACCCCGCGACGGAGGCTGGGCCTTCTGCTCGGGCGGGGACCAGCGCATCCGGGGCCGCGACGGCTACCGGTACGCCTCCGGGGAGACCGGCGACACCATCGACGCGGGTCGCTCGGGGCGGCTGCACATCCTCGAGGCGCAGCGCCTGATCCGCATGATGCCCAAGGTGGTTATCGCGGTGGTGCCGGGCTGGGCCGTGGGCGGGGGCCACAGCCTCCACGCGGTGGCCGACCTGACGCTGGCCAGCGCCGAGCACGGCCTGTTCAAACAGACCGACACCGATGTGGCCAGCTTCGACGGTGGCTTCGGCTCGGGCTACCTGGCCAGGCTCATCGGCCAGAAGCGGGCCCGCGAGATCTTCTTCCTCGGGCGCACCTACTCCGCGCAGGAGGCCTTCGAGATGGGCATGGTCAACAAGGTGGTCCCCCACGGCGAACTCGAGACTGTCGCCCTGGAGTGGGCCCGAGAGATCAACGCCAAGAGCCCGACGGCGCAGCGGATGGTGAAGTTCGCCCTGAACCTGGTCGACGACGGGCTGATCGGCCAGCAGGTGTTCGCCGGCGAGGCCACCCGGCTGGCCTACATGACCGACGAGGCCGCCGAGGGCCGCGACGCCTTCCTGCACAAGCGTCCCCCGGACTGGTCGCCCTTCCCCTGGCATTACTGAGCGCCGGCCCACTGGCCGCACCGGGTCGGGCTATGCCGTCGCGATGAAGGCCGCCACCGTCTCTATGTGGGAAGTGAGGGGGAACAGGTCGACCACGGTCCAGCGGTCCAGCGTGTAGCCGCATTCGATGAGGCGGCCGGCGTCCTTGGCGAACGACGACGGGTCGCAGCTCACCAGCACCACCAGACGGGGTTTGCATGACAGCAGAGGGCGCACGGCCGCCTCGCCGATCCCGGAGCGGGCCGGGTCGGCCACGAGGACGCTCGCCGGCGAGGCCCGCCACTTCTCCACCGGGATCCGCAGCACCTTGGCGCCCTCGCCCAGGTTGATCCGGGCGTCGGCCGCGGCGTCGACGCTGCGCTCGATGGCGGTGACCTTGCGGCCCGAGCCCGCCGTGCCCGCGAACAGCCCGACACCGGCGTAGGCGTCCACCAGGGGGCCGTCGGTGGCCAGCTCCTCCACCATCTCGGCCACCTCGTCGATGAGGGCCTCTGCCCCCGCGGGCCGGTTCTGGAAGAAGGACCGGGCCGAGATCCTCCAACGCCGGCCCGACAGCTCCTCGTGTATCCAGGCCCGCCGGTCGCGGTCGAGCTCGTCGGTGCCCACCACCATCACGTCGTCGGGAACCGAGACGTCGTCGACGGTGGGGTTCACCACCACCATCCGCTCCCCGGTGCGGGATCCGACCCGGATGAACACACCGTCGGCGGGGCCGTAACGGCCCTCGACCAGCAGCTCCTCGGCGCCGTCGTCCACCGCTCCACAGTCGTCGGGGATGACGACCTCGTGGCTGGAGCGGGCCATGAACCCGGCCCGCCCGTCCACCACCCTGGCCCGCACCGTGGTGCGACCCCGGTCGGCGTCGAGCATGCGCAGGGCCGGCGCCGGAGCGTCCACGCCGTGGCGGGTGAGCTGGTCCACCACGATCGACGCCTTCATCTGCATCTGGGCCCGCGAGTCGACATGGAGCATGTCGCAGCCGCCGCAGCCCTGAAGATGATGCTCGCACGCCACCGGAACCCGGTGAGGTGATTCCTCGAGCACCTCGATGACCCTGGCTCTGGCCCAGCGCCGGTCGACGGTGTGGATCTCGGCGGTCACAAGCTCCCCGGGAAGGGCGCCCTCAACGAACACGACTCGCCCGTCGCAGCCCCTAGCCACCCCGACGCCGTCGCGCGCCGTGGCCGTCACCCGCAACTCCACGAGAGCGACGGTATCGGCGCGATCAGCGATAGCGACTTGCTGAATGGTGGGCCACCCAGCGGTGCGGCTCGGTTAGGGTGCGGACGTGGCTGTGGAGATAGCACCTTCGGTGCTGGCGGCCGACGCCTCACGCCTGGGCGAGGAGTGCCAGGCCATCGCCGAGGCGGGGGCTCATCGGGTCCACTGGGACGTGATGGACGGCGTGTTCGTGCCCAACCTCACGTTCGGACCCGACGTGGTGGCGGCCTGCCGGCCGCTGGTGGACCTGCATTTCGAGGCTCACCTCATGGTGGTGAAACCCGACGAGCTCGCCCCGCTCTACATCGAGGCCGGCTGCGACACCGTGCTGATCCACGCCGAGACCTGCCCGCACCTGCACCGCTCCCTTTCGGCCATCACCGAGGCCGGCGCCCGCTGCGGTGTTGTGCTCAATCCCCACACCCCGGCGTCGAGCATCTCCGAAGTGATCCCGATGATCGACGAGGTGCTGGTGATGACGGTCAACCCCGGCTTCGGGGGGCAGCGCTACATCGCCTCCGTCGAGTCGAAGATCGCGGAGGTGCGCCAGATGATCGACGACTCGGGCCGCAGTATCGACCTGGAGGTCGACGGCGGCATCACCGCGGCGACCGCTGGAGCCGCGGTCGGGGCCGGAGCCAACGTCCTGGTGGCCGGATCCGCGGTGTTCGGCCACACCGAAGGTCCGGCCATAGCCATCAAGGAACTGTCCGCCAGCGTCTGAGCTTTCGTCCCGCCAGCCGAATTGGCAGCAGAATGCACGCTATCCGTGCATAACGCTGCCAGTCCCCGCTGAGGCAGGCGGGCGGAGGGGGCGCACGAAGTCCGACCTGGCCGAACGATAGGGCGAAGCCCGCTGAGGCCAGTCGGAGCTTCGTCGAAGCGCCCTCCGACCGCCGGGGGGCGGCTAGAGCATCTCGCCGCGCTTGACGATTACGTGGTCGATGATGCCGTAGTCCATGGCTTCGGACGCGGTGAACCACCGGTCGCGGTCGGAGTCGGCCTCGATCTGCTCGACGGTCTGGCCGGTGTGGTGGGCGATGCGCTCCTGGAGGAGCTTCTTGGTGTAGGCCATCTGCTCGGCCTGGATGGCGATGTCGGTGGCCTGGCCCCGAACCCCTCCGAGGGGCTGGTGCATCATGATCCGGGCGTGGGGCAGGGCGTAGCGCTTGCCGGGAGCCCCGGCGCACAGCAGGAACTGCCCCATCGAGGCGCCCAGGCCGATGCAGATGGTGCCTACTTCGGGCTGGATGAACTGCATGGTGTCGTAGATGGCCATGCCGGACGTGACCGAGCCGCCGGGGCTGTTGATGTACAGCCAGATCGGCCTGCTGGCGTCCTGGCCCTCCAGGTACAGCAGCTGAGCCATGATGAAGTTGGCGATCTCGTCGTTGACGTCGGAGCCGAGCACCACGATGCGGTCCTGGAGCAGCCGGTTGTACACCTCGCTGTGACGGTTGGCGACAGTGGTCGGAGTCTCGAAGCCGACCTCGTCTGGATCGGGACGGAGCCGGGGCGGCGGTGAATGCGACGTCATGGAGAGGAGGCTACCGGTGCCGCCTGATGATCCCGCCCGACCAGCATTCCCAATAGATTTTTCTTATTTATAGCTATTTGTCATGGTTGTCTGTCACACCCCCTGTCTAGTGTGGCTGGCATGGAATCGAGGATCGAATCTGTTGAGGCTCCCGGCGGTGGGCTGCCTGCCACTTTGGATGCTTGGCGGGCCGGGGAGATCACTGCGGGCCATGCCCGGGTGATTGCCCGGGTGGCCGCGGATCCTGATCATTGCGATGAGCCGGCGTTGTTGGAGATGGCTCGGGGCTATCCGGTGGACATGTTCGCCCGCATGACCCGCCGGTACATGAAGCCCGGGGTGTCGTCTGAGGAGCGCAACCGCCAGTACGAGAACCGGTGGGCGTCGCTGGTTCAGGATCCTGACGGGTCTTGGCGGCTGT
Organism: Acidimicrobiales bacterium; assembly: GCA_965117015.1. Lineage (GTDB taxonomy): Bacteria > Actinomycetota > Acidimicrobiia > Acidimicrobiales > Aldehydirespiratoraceae > Aldehydirespirator. The sequence continues at coordinate 2,707,025 of OZ220747.1, read as the reverse complement.
CGGCGTACTTCGACGCCGACAACGGCAAGCGCGTCAGCTTGGCCTTCAACGCCATGGTGCGCACCTACCGCACCGGCGCCACCGCCTGGGGGCCCGAGCCCATCAAGGGGCTTACCTCCGCGCAGCGCCGCGCCGACGCGCTGATCAATTTGATCACCGGCGAGGGCCCCCACAATCGTCCCAAGGCCACGTTGTTGGTGATCGCCGACTACGACACCGTCACACGCGAACTCAAGAACCTGCGCTATGACGACGGCCTTCCCGTGGCCGCAGACCAGATCGCCCGCCTGGCCGCAGAAGCCAAGATCCTGCCCGCCGTATTCGGCGCCGAGGGCGACCCGCTGTGGCTGGGAAGAGCCCAGCGGGATGTGAGTTCCGGCCAACGCATTGTGCTGGCGGCCCGTGACGGCGGCTGCGTCAACTGCGCCGCACCCGCCGAAGGAGGCGAACCACACCACATCAGATGGTTCAGCCGGGGCGGACCCACCGACATCGACAACCTCGCTTTGCTGTGCGAACGCTGCCACCACCTCGTCCACGACGACAACTGGAAACTGCACTCCGACAACGGCCGGCTCAGACTCCGGCCACCGCCACGGCCAGTGGCCCGGCCCCGCCCCCGGTCCGGCACTAGTCGCCAGGCTGGGCACAACAGCCACTCCGGCGGCCGATCCCGACCCAATGCAAGCGTCCGGCCCCAACACAACCTGGTCCTACGAACCTGATGCGCCTCCCCCGCGGGCTACCCTGAGCGGGCTCGCGGACGTGGCGGAATCAGGCAGACGCGCTGGGTTTAGGTCCCAGTACCCGCATGGGTGTGGGGGTTCGAATCCCCCCGTCCGCACTGCGGATCGACTAGAGCCGGGGATCGACCGGCTCGCTCTCGAGTGCGAGCACGCCGAAGACGCACTCGTGCACCCGAGCGAGATGCTCGTTCGCAACAAACCGGTCGAGGGCCTCGATTCCCAGCGCGAACTCACGCCGGGCCAATGACGACTTGCGACCGACTGACCTCTGCCGCAGCCGCTCAAGGTTGGCAGGCTCGAGATACTCGGGGCCGTAGATGATGCGCAGGTACTCGCGGCCCCGACACTTGACGCCAGGCTGGACGAACCCTCTCCCCGTAGTCACGATCGGCTCAGCCGGCTTGACGACCACTCCCTCGCCTCCGGCCTCGGTCAGCGAGTACCACCAGTCGGTCGCTTGCTGCACCAATGCGTCGTCGCTCAGGTCGACGAACCGGCGGTCGGTGCGGCGAAGCGTCTCAGGCTCGTGGTCGATCAGCGCGTCTATCTCTTCCAGATGCCAGCGGTGGGGCCGGCGGGCGAGCACCTCGCCCTCGGCCGCCAGGATCTGGAACGGGGCGATCTCGACTCCGTCCGCGCCGTCGACGTCCCAGCAGTAGCGGCGGTACGAATCGACATACGCCGCCACGTGCCCCGCTCGGCTGGTGGTGCGGGTCGTGAGAGCCTCGACGTCGACGCCGCGCCTCGCCGCATCAGCCATTGATCCACACGCGGCATCGAGCGCGGCCGTGCCCGCCGCGCCGACCGCGGCGTACAGACGCTGTATCAGAGCGGCTGCCTTGGCCGACCACGGCAGCACCTCGGCATCGAGTATGAACCAGTCCGTGCCGAGGCGGCCCCACAGCCCCGTAGCGTCGGCTGCGGTCCGCACCCGGTCGAGCAGGGCACCGGTCACGGCCGCCTCCGAGAAGAAGGGTCTGCCGGTGCGGGTGACCACGACGCCGGCTTCGGAATTGGCGATGCCGAACCTCGAGTGGGCCGCGTCCGCGTCCCGGGCGACGACCAGCACCGCCCGCGAGCCCATGTGCTTCTCCTGGACCACGACCTCGTCGACGCCCGCCTTGCGGAAGTACGAGAACACCTCGTCGGGATGCTCGAGGTAGCCGGCGCGGCCCGAGGCGGCCGCGGGCGCCATGGTCGGGGGCAGGTACGGGAGCCATCTCGGGTCGGCCGCGAAGCGGCTCATGACTTCGAGCGCCGCGCTCGACCGCTCGGCCTCGATCAGCACCCGCCCGGCCAGCCTCGTCTCGACATGGTGCTTGCCCAGCGCCGCACCCACATCGAGCAGCCGTGACGATCCCGCCGGCGCGTCCGGCGCGGAGCGGGCGGGCCGGATCGGCTCGTAGTGCTCGGCGACTGCGGGCACCGACACCAGGTCGCGCTCCGGCCAGCGCAGGGCGGTCAACTCGCCTCCGAAGACCGCTCCGGTGTCGATGCAGATGGTGTTGTTCATCCATGCTGCCTCGGGCACGGGCGTGTGGCCATACACCACCGCGGCCTCGCCGCGGTAGTCCTCGGCCCACGGGTACCGAACCGGCAGCCCGAATTCGTCGGTCTCGCCGTCGGTGTCTCCGTACAGCGCGAGGTCTCGAACGCGGCCCGAAGAGCGCCCGTGATAGCGCTCGGGAAGGCCGGCGTGGGCCACCACCAGGCGGCCGCCGTCGAGCACGTAATGGCTGATGAGGCCGTCAATGAACTCTGCGACTCGCTCGGAGAACTCGGGGGCCCGCTGCTGTATCTGTTCGAGCGACTCGGCCAGCCCGTGACTGACCCGGACGTTGCGTCCCGCGATGGCCCGGCCCAGCTTGACCTCATGGTTGCCCGCCACGCACAGCGCGCTGCCCGCAGCCACCATCGACATGGCAACGTCGAGCACTTCGGCGACACCGGGGCCGCGGTCGACCAGGTCGCCGAGGAACACCGCTCGGCGGCCCTCCGGGTGCGCGATGGGGACGGCCGCGGTGTTGTAGCCCAACCGGTCGAGAAGGCTCAGCAGTTCCGCATGGCAGCCGTGGACGTCGCCGATGATGTCGAACGGGCCGGTGTCGTCGCGCCGGTCGCTCCAGATCCTGGTGCGCACCACCTCGATACCGTCGAGTTCTTCGATCGATCCGAGCGTGTAGACCCTCGTGAAGCGTTCCTTGCGCAGCCGCTTGACCCCGCGGCGCAGGGTGTCGTGCTGACGCTTGATGGCATGCACCGGTGTGCTGCGGTCCTGGCGCTGCTCGTTGTGGGACAGGCACGCGGCGACGGGGAGATCGAAGACGATGGCGGTTGCGAGTACGTCCCAGCGGCGCGCCAGCTCGAGGAGGGCCTTGCGGTCCTCGAGCTTCGTGTTGGTGGCATCCACCACTGTGAGGCGGCCGATCTCAAGACGCTTGTCGACGATGGTGTGGAGCAGTTCGAAGGCTGCCGCGGTGACGGACTGGTCGGTCTCGTCGTCGCCGATCAGGGCTCGGCACCGGTCGCTCGACACGACCTCGGTGGGAGAGAAGTGCCGGCGGGCGAACGTCGACTTGCCCGAGCCGGACGCGCCGCAGAGCACCACGAGCCCGACCTCGGGCATCTCGATGCGGTCGAGCCGGCGCCTCACGGCAGCCGTCTCATCGGCTGAACACCGCCATCTGTGTCGGAGGCCCACAGACCGGATCGACCGGGCCTACGGCGCTGATCTCGACGCCGTAACCGAAGCGCGCCGCGACGCCGCCAGCCCACGCCTCGAACTCGCCGCGAGTCCATTCGAAACGATGATCCTCGTGGCGCAGGCCCCGGCTGTCGAGCCGCTCGAAGTTCTGGTTGTACTCGCGATTCGGAGTGGTCAGCACCACGGTCGGCGCCGCGATATGCCCGAACACCACCTCGGCGAACACGTCGAGACGCTCGGTGTCGAGGTGCTCGACAGCCTCGACGACCGTCGCCACGTCGAAGCCCTGCAACCGGGAATCGGTGTAGGTCAAGGCGCCTTGCAGCAGCTGAACGCGTTCGCGGCGGCGCTCGGACATGTTCTCGAGCTTCAGACGCCGTTCAGCTCTCTTGAGTGCCCCCACTGACACATCGACCCCCACGACCCGGGTCACTGCGGGCTCGCGGATCAGCCGCTCGAGAAGCCGGCCCTCTCCGCACCCGAGATCGAGGACGCTGCCCACCCCGACACTCCGCACCACTTCAAGCACGGCGTCCAGCCTCTGTTCAGCCAGGCGAAGGCGCGACTCGGTCGCTTGCTCGGCTGCGTCATGCTGGGTGTCAAGCAGGTCGGAGTCCTCGCCGGTGTCGGCCAGCCGGGCCAGCGCCTCCCGGGTGTATTCGGGAAGTCGCAGGTAGCGGCGAGTGATCAGGTCAGCCTCAGGATGAGACCCGAGCCAGTCGCCGCCCCGCGACAGCAGCTTGTCCACCTCGTCGGGACCGATCCAGTAGTGCTTGGCGTCGTCGAGTACCGGGAGCAGCACATAGAGATGCTCCAAGGCGGAGCGCACCGTCTGCCGGCCGGCCAGTCGAGCCGCCACATAGTGGCTGTCACCCCAGGCCGGAAACTCAGGGTCGAGTGCTATGAACGAGCAGTCCACCTCGTAGCCCAGCGGCTCGAACAGGTGCCGCAGCAGTTCCCGCCCGCCCCGCACCGGCACGACCGGCAGGCCGATCTCAAGGTCGAGCGGCTGCCCGACCAGTTCAGGTCGAGCCTCGCACGTGCCGTTCAACGCGGTGCGGAACAGGCGGCCCAGAGCGACGCTCAGCATCGACGACGCCACGTAGGGCCTGTCGTTCAAGTAGGGCTCAAGCCCTTGGGCTCGACGGTGCTGCCGATGCCGTGTCGGGCCGACGAGGTCGACCTCGACATAGGTCGTCGCCGTGCACCGCTGCGGGGTGGCCTCGGGGTAGAAGACATGGGCGCGCCCGAACCCCACGTCCACCGAACGCACACGATCGGGGTGCTTGTGCAGCAGGTACCCGAGGTCGGTGGCGACGGGCGTCGTCGAGGTAAGCGAGACCAACATGGTTTGGACATTCAACCCGGTTGCGTTAGGTTTCCGGCCCCGCGAAATCGAGGGTGGGGCTGATGCCTACAGCCATCGTCACTGGAGGAGCTAGAGGACTGGGCCGGGTCTACTGCATGGCCCTGGCCAGCGAAGGGTTCGACGTCGTCGTGGCCGACCTGCTCGACACCACCGAGGCCGTCGACGAGATCACCGCCGGTGGCGGCCGGGCCATCGGTTGCCGCACCGATGTCAGCTCCGCGACCGACACCGAGGCTCTGGCCGCGGCCGCGGCCGGCGCGTTCGGCACCATCGACGTGCTGATCAACAACGCCGCCTACTACTCCCAGATCACCCGCAGCCCGTTCCACGAGGTCTCGCTGCAGGAATGGGACCGGGCCTTCGAGGTCAACGTGCGGGGCGCCTGGCTCACCTGCTGCGCGGTCTACCCCTACATGAAGAAGCAGGCTTCGGGGAAGATCATCAACATCTCATCTACCACCTGCTTCAAGGGCACGGTCGGCTTCCCCCACTACGTAGTGAGCAAGACCGCCCTCATCGGATTGACCCGCTGCCTGGCCGAGGAGCTCGGTCCGGACGGGATAACGGTCAACACGGTCACCCCCGACCTGATACCCAATCCGTTGCTGCGCCCCTCCGATACCGCCAGCGACGAGTTCGTGGTGGCCGGGCGCTCCATCAGGCGCACCCAGGTCCCAGAGGACATGGTCGGGACGATCCTTTACCTCGCGGGCCGCGGCTCCGACTTCCTGACCGGCCAGAACATCGTGGTCAACGGGGGCGCCTTCTACCAGTAGCCCAACCCTCACCGTGCTAACTCTCAAGCAGCTCCAGCAGGGCTCTCAAGGCTCGGGCGCGGTGGCTCATGGCGTTCTTGGCGACCGGGCCCATCTCCGAGAAGGTGAGGCCGCCGGCCTCGACCGGGGCGAACACCGGGTCGTAGCCGAAGCCGCCCGCGCCCCGGGGCTCGGTGGTGATGGCGCCGTCGACCACGCCCTCAGCCACGACGCTGGCGCCGTCCGGGAACCAGACCGCGGCCACGGTGCGGAACCGGGCGGCCCGCCGAGACGGCGGCACGTCACGCATCTCGTCCAGCAGCCGGGCCAGGTTGTCGGCGTAGCTGGCGCCGGGACCGGCGTACCGGGCCGAGTACACGCCAGGGGCGCCTCTCAGGGCGTCGACCTCCAGGCCGGTGTCGTCGGCCAGAGCAGCCGCTCCCGCGAACTCGCACACGGCCCGGGCCTTGAGGATGGCGTTGCCCTCGAGGGTGTCGGCGTCCTCGACGACCTCGCCCATTCCGGCCGGGCGGGGCAGCAGCACGGCGTGGCCCACCAGCACCTCGGCCATCTCGGCCACTTTGTCTGGATTGGCGCTGGCGCAGACCAGCTCGATCATCTGGGAGCGGGAGGACTTGCCAGCATTGACCGCTGCGCGGCCACGATCTCCGAGATCCCCTTCGAGGCCAGGTCGAGGAGCTCGTCGAGCTGGGACCGCGTGAAGGGCCTGCCCTCGGCGGTGCCCTGCACCTCCACCAGCTCGCCGTCGCCGGTCATGACCACGTTGAAGTCCACGTCGGCGCGGGAGTCCTCGGAGTAGGGCAGGTCCAGCAGCGCCACGCCGTCAATCAGGCCGACGCTCACCGCGGCGCACTCCCCCACCATCGGCGACGCCGTCAACTCGCCGGCCTGTATCAGCCGGGTCACCGCGTCGTGCAGGGCCAGGTACCCCCCGCAGATCGACGCGGTGCGGGTGCCGCCGTCGGCCTGGAGCACGTCGCAGTCCACGATCACCTGGCGCCGACCGAGCGCAGCCAGGTCGACGACCGTCCGCAGCGACCGGCCGATGAGGCGCTGGATCTCCTTGGTGCGGCCGCCCACCCGGCGCGAGACCCGCTCCGGCGACGATCCCGGCAGCATCGAGTACTCGGCGGTAAGCCATCCGCTGCCGCGCTCGCGCATCCACCGGGGCACGTCGTCGTCGATCGACGCCGTGCACAGCACCCGGGTATCCCCGAACTCCGCCAGCACGGATCCGCCGGCCATGGTGGTGTAGTCGCGCCGGAACCTCAGCGGTCGCAGCTCGTCGGGCGTGCGACCGTCGGCGCGCCGGCCGTCGGCACCGATGGCGGTCACTGCAGGTGCCTCACACCGTCAGGACCAGACCGGGGCGGGCCACGTCGACGGGGCCGGCAAAGGCCTCGCCGGCCTCGGCCAGTTGCGCGGCGGGGTCGCATCCGGGGGCCAGATGGGTGAGCACCAGACGCTCGACGCTGGCCGCGGCCGCGGCCCGGGCCGCCTGCCGGGCGCTCATGTGGGGGATGCCCTCATCCTCATGCTCGCAGCCGTGGCTGGCGTCGCACATGGCCAGGTGGATGCCCTCTCCCAGTGACCGGAAGTCCCAGCCGGGCCCGGAGTCGGAGCTGAAGGCGAAGGACCGGCCACCGGAGTCCACCCGTACGGCCAGCGTCTCCACCGGATGGTCGGTGAGGGCGAAGCTCCACTGCTGGTCGCCGATGGTCACCTTCGACGAAGGGTTGATCACGTTCCAGGCCAGAGGATCGGTCCGGCCCGACCGCATCACGGTGATGGCCTTGTCCATGGCCCGGGTCTCGGCCGTGCCGTAGACGGGGACGTCGCTGCGGGGCACGAACCAGATGAAGACGTTGCGGATCACCGGCAGCTCCAGCCAGTGGTCGGGATGGCAGTGCGTGGCGACGATGGCGCTGATGTCGGCGAGGTCAATCGCATCCTGCAGGGGCCCCAGCGTTCCCGGCCCGCAGTCGAGCAGCACCGCGGTGGAGCCGCTTCGCACCAAGTAGCCGGTGCAGGGGTTGTCGGGCGCGGCGTAGCTGCCGCTGCACCCGAGGACCGTTACCGTCAGCGCCACGGAGCTACTCCGGGTGGAGCGGTGTCGCTCCTCCGCCTAGCGCTCCTCCTTGAAGACCACGTGCTTGCGGATCACCGGGTCGTACTTCTTGAGCTCGATGCGGTGACGGGTGTTGGTCTTGTTCTTGGTGGTCACGTAGGTGTAGCCGGTGCCGGCGGTGGACCGGAGCTTGATAATGGGACGCTTGTCGCTGGCCATCGCCGTCTCCTTGCTTTAGACCTTGCGGCCGTTGCGGCGCATCTCGGCCACCACGCTCTCGATGCCCCGCTTGTCGATGGTCTTGATGGCCTTGGTGCTCAGGCGCAGCTTGATCCAGCGCTTCTCGCTGGGCAGGTAGTAGCGCTTGGTCTGGACATTGGGATCCCAGCGACGGCTGGAGCGGCGATGCGAGTGCGAGAGCTGCTTGCCGAACTGCGGCTTCTTGCCGGTGACCTGGCAGATCTTGGACATTCGAGAAAGGGTAGCGAGGCTCCGCCCCCGCTCCACTGGAATGTGACGGATGACCTCGGCCGCCGGCGGGCCCGCCGACGCTCAGAAGTAGATGATCTCCGAGGCCCGCTCGGCCACCTCGTCGAGGTCGCCGGTCCAGGCCCGGCTCGACAGGTATTTCCAACCGCCGTCGCACACGATGAACACCACCGTGCCGGCGTCGATCCGCTCGGCCACCCGGACCGCCCCGGCCAGGGCCGCGCCCGACGACAGGCCGGCGAAGATGCCGGCGTCGGCCAGCTGCCGGGTGTACTCCACCGACTCGCGGGGCCGCACGATGCGTTTGCCGCTGAGCAGGTCGGATCCGCCCCACTTCTCGTAGACCGGCGGTATGAAGCCGTCGTCGAGGTTGCGCAGACCGTCGACCATCTCGCCCGCGGGCGGCTCCACCGCATACACCTCGATGTCGGGGTGGGCCTCCTTGAGGTAGGTCCCGACCCCCATGAGGGTTCCGCTGGTGCCCAGGCCGGCCACGAAGTGGGTCACGTCACCCACGTCGCGCAGGATCTCGGGCCCGGTGGTCTCGTAGTGGACACGGGGGTTGGCCTCGTTGGCGTACTGGTACAGGAACACCCAGTCGGGTTGTTCCAGAGCCATCTGGCGGGCCAGGCGCACCGCGCCGTTGGAACCCTCTGTGCCGGGCGACGGCACGATGTCGGCTCCGAACACCTCCAGCATCTGGCGGCGCTCCGGCGAGGTGTTCTCGGGCATCACAACCGTTATCGGGTAGCCGCGGATCCGGGCGATCATGGCGAGGGCGATGCCGGTGTTGCCCGAGGACGGCTCCAGTATCCGCTTGCCGGGGCCGAGGGTGCCGTCGGCCTCCGAGTCGAGCACCATGGCCTTGGCGATGCGGTCCTTGACCGAGCCGGTCGGGTTGGCGCTCTCGAGCTTGGCCACCAGCCGGACGTCGGGGTTGGGGCTCAGCTGCGAGACGTCCACCGCCGGCGTGTTGCCGATGAGGTCGAGTGCGTCACGCTTGAGGGCCATGTGGCGTGGTCCTGTGGTCGTCCTAATCCCGAGTAATTCGATCAGGATTATACCTGCGGGACAATGCGAACGCGGCCGGCACAGTCAGCACGCAGAGCACTGCCATGGCGCCCAGCGACCAGGTGTAGGCCGAGGCCAGCGCGTCGGCCACGGCGGCGTCGACAATGCCATCGGCCTCGCCCAGCAGGCCCCGGACCAGCTCGGCGTCGCCGGTGCGGCGGTCGACCAGCCAGAAGATCACCAGCCCGGAGACGGCAGCGCCGTAGGCGAATCCCAGCGAGCGGATGAAGTGGTGGGCCGCGCTGACCCTGCCCATCTCGTGGGGGTCGGCCCGGCCCTGCAGCAGCGCCAGGCTCGAGGTGCTGATCGTGCCGATCCCCCAGCCGACGCAGGCGAACGCCGCCAGTAGCACCGGCACCGGCGCCCCGACCCCGGCCGCCGCGGTCACGGCCACGCCCCCGGCGGAGATGATGACCGAGCCGATGAGGGCGACGGTCTGGGTCCGGAGGCGCTGCTGGAGCGCGCCGGAGACCCAGGCCGCCGTCGACCACCCCAGCGTGGGCCACAGCACCGCGAAGGCAGCGAAGGCCGCCGAGGCGCCCCGAGCGCCCTTGAGGTACAGGGGCAGGAAGACGCTGGAGCCGGTGCCGCCCGACACCGCCGTGACCCCGAGCATGTGAATGTGGCGCCAGCGCCTGCCGGTGATGTGCGGCAGGCGCACGATGGGGGTGGGGAAGTCCCGGGCGTGGCGAACGTAGAGCGCAGCCAGGACTGCGGCGGCCACCAGCAGCGCCGCGCTGTTCCAGTTGAGGTCGGAGGTCGCCAGCAGCAGGGCGACTGTGAGCACGCTGAGTATCGACAGGCCTCTGCGGTCGAGGCGCTCGGCCGCGGCCTGGGCCTCCACCGGCAGCCGCCCCCATCCCACCGCGGCCGCGGCCACCGCCACCGGGAGGTTGAGAGCGAACACGGCCCGCCACCCCAGCGTGCTCACCAGGACCGCAGCCAGCGCCGGCCCGCCGATGCCCATGATCCCCCACACCGAGGACATCAGCGCGTAGGCCCAGGGCCGGACGGTCTCGTCGTACACCAGCCCGATGCAGGTCAGCGAGGTGCCGATCAGCGCGCCGCTGCCCAGGCCCTGAAGGACGCGGGCCGCGACCAGGAGCTCCATCGTGGGGGCGACCACGCACATGGCCGACGTGACCAGGAAGGCCATCACCGTGAGACGGAAGGCTCGCCGGGCCCCGGCGCCGTCTATGTAGGGCCCCACCGCCAGCACCGCGATGGCCGCCGACAGGAGCTCCACCGTCACCACCCAGGGAAGCAGCGCCACCCGTCCTAGGTCGTCGCCGATGTCGGGCAGGGCGGCCGTGACCGACAGGTTGTTGTAGGAGGCCATGGCGATGGCAGCCATCAACGCCAGCGACGCAGCCCGGTACTTGGGCCCCAGAAGGCCGCGAGCCTGGGCGCGTGTCACCGCCGGAAACTATCGGAGCTGAGCTGCCGATAGAAATATCGCCGATGTCCGAGCCCACGCTGTTCTTCGAGGACTTCACTCCCGGCGATGTCATCGAGCTCGGCACCTACGAGATGACCGAGGCCGAGATCATCGACTTCGGCCGGCGCTTCGACCCCCAGTACTTCCACATCGATCCGGAGGCCGCGGTGGACTCGCCGTTCGGGGGGCTGATCGCCAGCGGCTGGCACACCGTCTCGGCATGGGCCCGCCTGTGGATCGACACCGTGGTCTCGCGGGCCGACGGCCGGGGCTCCGGCGGGATGCAGGAGGTCCGCTGGTTCGAGCCGGTGCGTCCGGGCGACTCGTTGACCGCGACGGTGGAGATCCTCGACGCCCGACCGTCGTCGAGGCATGCGGACCGGGGCACGGTGTTCATCGGCTGCAAGATGACCAACCAGCACGGCCGGGTGGTGATGACCTTCCACGGGCGGGGCCTGTTCGGCCGGCGCCACCCGTTGAGCGAGTCTGCTGGGGTCGCGCCGGCAGCGTCGGCCGCCGGCTCGGCCGCGGCCTCCAAGGACGCCGTCAAAGTCCGATCCGCCGATGGTGTGGACCTGCACTTGAGGATGATGGGAGGATCAGGCCCGGACCTGCTGGTGTGTCACGCCACCGGGTTCCACGGTCTGGCCTACCGGCCGCTGGCGCAATCCCTCAGGGAGCACTTCACAGTCTGGGCTCTGGACTTCCGGGGCCACGGCTCCTCAGGACCCGCGCCGGGCGACGACTACGCCTGGATTGGCATGGGCGCGGATGTGGCCGCCTGCGCGGCCGCGATCGGCGCCGGGCGGCTGTACGGGTTCGGCCACTCGATGGGCGGCGCGGCGCTGCTGCTGGCTGAGCGGTCGACGCCGGGGACCTTCGAGCGCCTGTTCCTGTACGAGCCGATCGTGCTTCCCCGGGGCTTCTTCGACCAGCCCGGCAACAACCCGCTGTCCCGGGGGGCCCGCAACCGCCGCGAGGTCTTCGATTCGCGGGCCGAGGCCCTCCAGCGTTACTCGGGCCGGTCGCCGCTCGGGGTGATGCGGGCCGATTCCCTGGCGGCCTACGTCGAGGGCGGCTTCGTCGACCTGCCCGACGGCCGGGTGCGCCTGGCCTGCTCGGCCGAGACCGAGGCCCGCACCTTCGAGGCCAGCGGCGGACTGCCGACGGAGGTGGCGTCGGCGATCGGCGTTCCCGCCGCTGTGGCGGCCGGGACGGTGGTCGGCGCGGTGTCCAATCCCGGGGCCTTCGCTCCCGCGATAGCCGAGGCGCTGCCCCAGGGACGCTTCCTCAGCTTCGAGAACCTGGGGCACTTCGGTCCGCTGGAGGCCCCCGGCGTGGTGGCCGCCGCCGCGGTCCGGGAACTGCTGGGCAGCTAACACCCTGAACTTCTGTCAAGAAACCACCCTGCAGGTGGACAATCGACGGAAGTTCGCCGATTGACGCTACGCGAGGCCGTCGATCGCCACCGGCTCCTCGGTGACTTCGCCGTCGACGATGCGGAACGACCGCAGCGATGGCTCGGGGTGGCGCAGCGACACGATCACGAAGCGCCACGCGCCGAAGGGGTCGAAGCGGGCCGCGTCGGCGATGTCGGTGGGCGACGGGTAGTTGGTGGTGTGGGTGTGGGAGTGCATGACGCCCATGACGTTCAGGCCGGCGTCGTCGGCGGTGCGCTCCACGTCCATCATCTCCAGGCCGTCGAGCACGTAGATCTCGCGGGACTCGGCCGCGTTGCGCATGGGAAAGAAGCGCTCGACGCGGTTCGAGCCGGGCAGCCCGGCGAACAGGCCGCAGGCCTCGTGGGGGAGCCCGGCGATGGCGTGGTCCACCATCGCCGTGTGCATCTCCGCCGACATCTCCAGCACCGACCCGAACCCTACCGGTGAGCGACGGAGCGTCCCTGCTGTGGGCACCGGTACCGTGAGCAGCTATGGCGAAGTCGCAGAAGCGTCGGGACGTCCCGGAAGGGGCGTCGGTGGTGGCGACCAATCGCCGCGCCCGCCGGAACTACGACATCCTTGAGACTCTCGAGGTCGGTCTGGTGCTTCAGGGCAGCGAGGTCAAGTCCCTGCGCGAGGGCACCGTGCAGATCGCGGAGAGCTGGGCCCGCATCGACCGGGGCGAGCTGTGGCTGCACAACCTGCACATCTCGCCCTACTCGCACGCGGCGGCACCGTTCCGCTCGGAGCCGGACCGGGTCCGCAAGCTGCTGGCCCACCGGCGCGAGATACAGCGCCTGGCGTCCCGGGTCGATCAGGAGCGGCTGGCGCTGGTGCCGCTCGCCCTCTACTTCAACGAGGGGAAGGCCAAGCTGGCCCTGGCCCTGGCCCGGGGGCGCACCCGCTCCGACCGCCGCCGCGACATCCAGCAGCGCGACGCCGACGCCGAGGCGGCCCGCTCGATGGCCGCAGCCCGCCGGCGCCGCACTCCCCCGCCGCCATGAGCCGCGAGCAACTCGCCTTCTGGGTCGCCGTGGTCGCCAACGGGGTGACGTTCGTGCAGATCATCCCCCAGATCGCGAGGCTGATCCGCACGGGACGCACCGAGGGCGTGTCACCCATCTGGGCCGCGGCCGGCATGACCATCAACCTGGGCTGGCTCACCTACGTGGTGGAGAACGGGTTCTGGGAGACGATCCCGTCGATCTTCGCCGCCATCTCCAGCTTCGCGCTGGCGCTGTTCCTGCTGTACCGAAACGGCGTGAGCGTGCGCGCCTCCCTGCTGGTAGGCGCAGCCGTGATAGTGGCCAGCGTGGTGATCCAGCGGGCGGCGGGCTGGACGGTGCTGGGCACGGTGCTGGGTCTGTCCAACGGGCTGTATCTCGGACCGGCGTTGATCGCGGCGTGGCGCACCTACGCCCCGGTCGGAGTGTCGCCCGGCACCTGGTGGCTGACCGTGCTGGAGGGATTCAAGTGGGGTCTCTACGGTGTGCTGGTGGCCGCGGTGCCGATCATGGTGTACGGGTCGACTGCGATTCTGCTGGCGGTCGGCGTGCTGGTGCGGCTGTGGATGACCCGCCACCGCATCCGGGCGGCGCTCGGTCATACCGCCTGAGTATCATGGTTGGTCCCTTCGGGGACGGCAGCTTGAAAAGAGACTGCACGAGGGGCTGACCGGTTTCGACGTCGGGACTAGGAGGCCGCGGAGTGCGACCGGAGTTGCTCAGACTCCTTAAACGGGGCAACCAAAGAGACGCCGAAGACGACGCTCTCGTTCTCGCCGCCTGATCAGACCTGATCTAGCAGCCGAGAATCATCGCGACCAGCAATGGCACGCGGGGCCGGACCGCTGCAGCCTGGCACCAGAAGCAGGGGTGGACGGCGGGGAGAGACCCGCTGACGGCCGGCAAAGACCGCTGACACCGGAGAAAGATCCGGCGGCCGGATCCTCGGATCCGCACGACCCGGCGTAGCGGCAGCCGCAAGCCGCAGACTCGGGAATGGTCGTAGCGATCCCGGCATCCGCCCGACGGACGGGAGTTCGATTCTCCCCAGCTCCACCACTCAAAACCATATAACCGCAGGTCACAGGGCAAAAATTGCGGACTCAGACACTCGCAGTGTTGGTTACAGTGTCACTATTGCAAGCGTCAGCCGCAGCCCTAGAGGTGTCGGGGTCCTCGCTCGGTGCCACTCATCCATCGTGTGATCGAGGGGTCTCGCCTCCGCGACTACTTCACTCGCGGGCACCTTCTCGTCATTAGCATCCGAAGAAGGGGGTAGCCACTAGGCGCTGGAATTATCCGCGCTGGCCTGACTGACTAGCGTGGCCACCGATGCTCAATCCTTACGCGTACCATCCGCCTGACGCTGTTTGGATTTGGAACCCCCAAGACTGCACAACCGAGATCAAGCCTTGGTGCGACGGGTGCAATCAAAGTTTCGGGATATATGGGCCCGACACACGCGAACGGGTCCTGCTGGTCGGCACCACAGCCACCACAGGGCGGGACGACCCTGCTCTGACTCTGTGCTACCCCTGTGGTAGGGACTGGGAGGCCCGCAACGCACCGGCCGAGATCGCCTGCGGCTGCCCCGGATGCAGCGCGATGTCGGCCCCGCCGATGGGCCCTGACCGTCGAACAGCCAGTTCCCTCGACGACCGGCAACGGGTTGCAGCGCAGCCCGCCCCTAAGCCGGTCGGTGGGCTGCTGGACGTGCTCGTCCGCCTGGGCGAACAAGCCAAGACAAGCATCGAGGATGCCGAGAGGTCGCAGAGAGCGAAGGTCCAGGACGCAGAAGCCCTGCTGAAAGCAAACGCCCATGCACTCTCAAGGGCGAGCGCCGAGGGAGCCGACGCGCGGCTGGGCATGAATGCCGAGGATGCCGAGGCCCTGCTGCTGGCCCAAGGGTGGCGGTCGAGCGGCGTGACCGCCGAGGATGTCGAGGATTTCCTGGACTCGCCCGCCGCGTTCGCCGAGAGCATGTTGAGAGTGAACGTCGAGTCTGCCGCGCGGTTGCTGAGTGGGATGGTTGAGGATGCCGAGATACCGGGAATTCTTGGGTTCGAGCGCACGAAGACATGGCCGCTGTACACCCGCAGCGACATTGAGGACGCTTGCAAGCCCGCCGCGGACGCCTTGAGGCGATCCGCGGGGCTATCGCTGCCGCCGAAGCCGGGACCGAGCCGCCGACCGTGGAAGCGCAGGACGGAACTAGCGCACCGCACCAGCGAGATAGCCACAGAAGCCAAGGACATGAAGGACTGGCTCACGAAGCATCTGGATGCTGGCGAGATTGACAGGCGTGCACTGGGCGGCATCTACCTTTGCCTGGATTGGCCGCCTTACAGGGCGGCCCAGGCCAAGCGGATGGACCCGTACTTTGTCGCCTACCGATGGGGCACACAGGACTTGCAAGAGGCCGACACCACGAGCCGTCACCTGCGGCCCGTCATCCTGGACGCAGCACGATCACCGCCGACCGCATCCACATGACCGCCGAATCGCCTCGATGACTTGTCCGGTCGCCTCCTCACCGCCATGTGCCCGTTCAAGCCAATCGGCGGCATCCGTGATCAGTTCCTTCTGCCGCTCCGTCCAACCATGATCGGCGGCCAAACCTTCAACCGTGGAAATCGCCAGCACGACCCTCGCGATTGGATCCTTGTTCATCTCCGCGAGATTCAGCACCCTGACAGCCCGCCGCATACGCTTCCCACTGGAAGCAACACCAACACACAGATCACCTGGACTCACTATCGGGTCCCCCTCACTCCTCTCGGACTTGATCGTGACTTCGCGGCCAGCTAGCGATGCCGTCAGGGCGACTTCCTGTGTCGCGAGCGCCGTGCCGACTCGGAGCTTCAACCAAAGGCGGTAAGGGACTTTCTTCTCCACAGGAACAGTCGAGACTTCCGGATCAGCCGCGATCTAGCCCGGCCTCATCCGTAGCGTGGCCCGAGCGGCTGGCGACGAGCCGGTCCGTCAATTGCACCGTCGCGAGGAACCAGTAGAAGATCCAGTCGAGAAACTCGTCGTCGTAGTCGTCGTGCTGGTCTGCTCGCTGGTGGCGGATGTGGAACTTGTTGGCGATCTGGAACAGCGCACCCTCGTCCTTGCTGAGCAACTCGTCCGATAAGAAGGACCGCCGCTGTTCGAGGATGCCAGCGAGGGCAACGACAGCTGACCGTTTCGTCTCCCGTGTCCTATCGCGTTGGCGGAACAGTGCAATCGCATGATCCACTTGGGCTTGCGCCTGTGCGTCCGCTCGGCTCATGTCGTCGATGAGAGCGCCCAACTCGCCGGACACGAGGTGCGTCATGCGGCCGACATCCTCGCCGGAGTCCGCAAGCCTCAATCCAATCAGGGACTGATCCAGGATCCGATTGATCCGCCACCGATACAGCGCCTCCCCAGAATCCTTCGAGAACTTCGTGGGATGCCAGCCGCATCCCGCGAATTGGTGAAACCAGCGCTTCGCGGGCCGTGACGCCAAGTCGTGGAAGACCTCCAAGAAGTCGCACAGGTCCGCCTCCGACCACGACTCTGGTTCCGCCGACCACAGGTGCGGCTTGCCGACCCGCCGTTCAAGCTCGTCTTCGGGTGAGGAATCGGTCTCCCCGACTGCATCGACGCAATCGAACCCGAGCACGTCGGCAAAGAAGTGCTCCTCTCGCATTTCGCGCACTGCCACTAGTGCACGCCGGACAAGCGGGGTCAGCGAGACCTCACCGACGGCATGCGCACTCGAGCCGCGCTGCGAGTAGTGGGGTCGAGGCTCCTGCTGTCTGGGCAATCCGGCCGCGACGCCCGCCAGATCGCTCAGCCAACTGAGCTTAGAACGGCTCGTCATCGCTTGTGGACGGCGCGTACCGATAGTGCGGGACCTTCCCGAAGTCCTCAGCTGGCACTGACGACACGAACGCCTGCCTCAACAGCAGATCGACCTCCTCCTCCCAGTCATGATCGACACCGAACTGGGATCCTCGCCGGACAAGCAGCCGGACCTCCTTGGCGAACACCTCAGGCGGCCACCGCAACGTGTAGTCCGCGTTGTCCAAGAAATAGTCCGCACTCAAGGCTGCTCCTAGCGACACCCCCGCGCCGCCGGGGCAGCGGGCTGGGCCACTGTACCCAGGCATCTTGAGGTGTCGTAGCGGGCAATTGCCCGGCTTCGCGTCCCCGTGTGCTGGCGCGAGCGTGTCACACGACGCGGGTACGCTCGAACGGTGCAGTTCCTCCGCTACGACCTCGGGTTCCTCTCCGGGGATGATGTTGTGGAGGTCACGCTTACCGAGGCGGCGAACGTCAGACTGCTCGACTCCGTCAACTTCAGCCAATACCAGAACGGATCACAGCACAACTTCTACGGCGGCCTCGCGCAGCGAAGCCCGGTCCGCCTCCCGGTCCCACATAGCGGTATCTGGCATGTGGTCGTGGACCTGCAGGGTCTCGCCAACGCGACCAGCGCCTCGGTCCGGGTCATCAACGGCGAATCCCTACGGCCCCTGCCGCCGATCGCTGATCCGATCCCGGTTCCCCGGCCCACCCTCGCGGACCTCGTCGACAACGCCTCCCTTGCCGACGCAGCAACCCCGCGAGACTGGGACGTCTTCATCTCACACGCCACCGAAGACAAAGAGACCATCGCAGGACCACTCGCACACGCGCTCCAAGAGCGGGGCGTCAGCGTCTGGTACGACGAGTTCGAACTCCGGATCGGCGACAGCCTTCGGCGCAGCATCGACAGCGGTATATCCAACAGCCGCTTCGGGCTCGTCATCTTGTCCAAGCCCTTCTTCGGCAAGAACTGGCCCCAGTACGAACTCGACGGCCTAGTGACGCGTACCAACAGCGATCAGCAGATCCTGCTGCCGATCTGGCACGAGATATCCAGAGACGAGGTCATCGCACGCAGCGCCTCCCTAGCGGACCGAGTCGCCCTCCGCACGTCAGACCACGGAATCGACGAAATCGCCGACGAGATCGCAGCAGTCATCGCCAGCCGGAGCCAGCCGCTCCTCACACGAACCGACACCTAGCCGCGCGTTCGCGGGACACCCCCTTATGCTGATGAGATGATGTTTTCTGAGGACGACATCAATGAGGGCAGCTGGACCGGCCCTTCGGACTCCGACGAGATGCGGGATCGGCTGGACTGGTTGAAGGAAATGGACAGTAAAGGGCAACTACTCGATGAGACGGTCTCGACCCGCAACGGCCTGCTGACCGTCACCGCCCGATGGGTCGTCGTTGAGGACAACGTCGACAACTAGAACTCTCCGGTTACTGCAGTCGTCCAAATGCGGGCGATGCAGCCTGCCTCCGCAATGGATCCCAGCTTCACCACCACCCAAAGCCACATAATCGCAGGTCACAGGGCAAGAAGGACGCAGTATCGATTGGACGTCGGCATTCTGCTGCGGCACCGCGTCAATCCGATCGGCGTACCGCAGCAGGCAGTTCCTCAACCATGCAGAAGTCCACCTTGGAGTTGCTGACGAAAGCGGCCGGGCATGGTTTACGCGTAGCCATCATACCGCGTATGTTCCACTGCCTCTTGGGATGGTGTACACCTTGGTTGGTTGCAAGTGAATTGGCGCTGGCTGCGATGTCTTTGCACTTGTTGAGGAGGGTTGTGACGTGACCGCGTTTCTTGTGAAAGTCCTGGACGATTCTCATTATGGATCGGGGAGCGAATGCGGCGTGCGGGTCCTTTACTTCGATGACCCAAATGATTGACTTCTCGCCGTCTATACAAATGAGGTCTACCTCGCCACAAAGTTTCTCAATTCCGTATGTGTGGCGCTTGTGCGGCTTGATGTTGCGTAGCACCTTGAAGCCGGACGCTTCGAGTGCATCGACTGCAGCGTGCTCCAGGTCTCGATTGAGAGACTGGCGGTAGGTGTTGAGCGTATCGACGACCCGACCTAAGCCCTCTTCGTCTCCGCGTTTCAGCACCTCATCAGGCCACGGTAGTCTCCCGTCTTCGAGGTAGTTGAACACCATCTTTAGGGCTGCACCTGCGGACCACGACAGAACATAGATGCCCTCGTCGTGGCTGAGGAAGGGGTGAGAGGTGATGCGGTCTGCCCTCCGTTCGATCTCCCACGGCTCAAGCTGTTGTGGGGTGATTCTCGCGAGTGTCAGCCATTCGACCGCTTTCTCGTACTCCGCGGTAGTTGTTCTGGGATCGGCTACGAACGCTGCGTCTGCGAACGCGCGAGTTGTGGTGACATGCACGCTGGCTGGATCGTCATCGTTCCACTGACATGCCTGACCTAGAGCTTCTACAATGGCTTGGAGACCGAACCCCCAGACTTCACGCAGTGCCGCATCTACCGGTGCCAAGCCCGGCGTTAGATCCACAACTGTCAGAGAGTCTGCAACGTCGGTCTCGTCGGCTTCGTCGTCTTCACCGTCAGGGACGCTGTCGAGGTCTAGTTTCGGAGGCCGGGTGGAAGCGGTCCAGCACTTCAAGTAGCTCTCCAAGTCGAAGTCCGCAAGGCCATGCTCGTGCTTCACTTCGAGTTCGAAGTTCTCTGATACGCGGATTGTCGTATTGGACATGCCCATATGTATCGCTTCGCTACGAAACCCGGATTCGACGCACAGGGCTGCGATACAGAGAATGTGCTCCCATGCCAGCACATTCGGCGGCATGCTTCCAGACGGTGGGGATGCGACCAGTTGCTCTATGATCAACGAGACGAACTTGATGTTCGCTACGATCTCACCGCGCGACTCGTCAAGGTACTGGTCTCCGAGTTCCGATCGCTCCGGAAACCCTAAGAAGAGCTCTGTCTTACGATCTACCAGATCTCTTTGGTAGTTGAGCCTTTCGAGTTGTTCTAACGCGTAGATGAGAATCTGATTGTGAGAGTATCTGTTCAGTTCATCGCGGAGTTTGTTGATGAGCCATGGGTATATGATTCGGCTGTCCAAGCGTTTTGCTTCGTCGGCGGTGTATTCTCTGCATTCGATGTCGCTTTCGCGTAGATGAACCGCGAGTTCTCTTCTGATCTTGCTGGTATCTGCAACACCTACAGTGACGGGCTCTTCGCAGGGCGGTATCCGCGGGAAGAGCGGAGTCTCCATTCGCATGGTCCTTGGAGTTCGTGACCAACCGTCAAGGAAATCGGATTCGCGTGAGTGTGAGACGGCTATCTGTGACAGCGCGATTCCGGTTTCGTGCTCGACGGCGGCTGCATCGGCCAAGAAGCTGGCTTGAAGCGATCTCCGGCAATGAAGAGTCAGCGTATTGTCAGACAACGAGCCGAACCCGACGGCGGGGCCGTTGTGATCGGGCACCATGATGAGATCAACCCTGAGCGCGCCCAACCCCCGTTCTGCTAGCCATCGCGTCAGCGTTTTGCCCATTCGCTCGAGCTTGTTGAGGAGCCCATCGGCTAGGACCATGAGGGCCTCGTCGCCGTCCCATACGCCATCTCCCCAGCCGACGGCAACAGGCACTTCGCCCAATGCGATTCCGTATCTGCTGCCGGACTCCATGTCCGCGACAACCCAAGAGGCTTCGATGCATGCCAGCATGGGCCACGCTGAGGCATCCGGCAGGTCCAGCATCAACAGGGCTGCCTCTACGGTGCTGAGGCTGGCCGCAAGGTCCCACTCGTCCAACTGGATGCCCGGCCCGACTGCCGCTGCACCCAACTCGATGCCACCGACATGGAAGCTCTTGCCGTTCTTGTTCCACCACTGCCACAAGTCGGCCTCATCTGCCGCGAATATCCGTGTCGTCTCTTCTGCTTCGCGGATGTTCCTGGTGTATCTCCACAAGTCGCTGGGGTGTTCTGCTGTTCGTAGCATCCACAAGAGGTCCTGTACGGTCACAACCCTCACGTGATCTCCAACGGGCTCCAGCGGATAGATCGGACAGGCGATGACCTGAAGTGCCTCCGGCTGCGCCTCTGGGTCGATTCCCTCGTGCCCCAGCAGGGCGGGTGGAATCGCGGGCCTGCCCCGCTTCGCGAGCGTCGCGGTCGTCGCGGTCAAGACGTGTTGCATCTCTCGTCCGTCCAACGACGCTGCGATCCCCAGCAGCAGTATCTGCTGGGAGGAAT
The DNA here is from genome assembly GCA_965117015.1 of Acidimicrobiales bacterium. Taxonomy (GTDB): domain Bacteria; phylum Actinomycetota; class Acidimicrobiia; order Acidimicrobiales; family Aldehydirespiratoraceae; genus Aldehydirespirator. Next base: position 2,685,840 of record OZ220747.1, on the reverse strand, counting down.
AGCGAACGACAAGAAGGTCGGGATTCCCATTGCGGTCGTTGCGCACCCCGATGACGCCGTGACCGGCACCGCCGAGCCGCTGCCGGAGCGTTGTAGCTACTTGCGCCGCCCATTGGGCAGAAAGGCTGGCGTCTCTGGCGTAAGCCTGCTGTGACAGCCCGCTCATCAACGCCGGGATCGAGTTCATCAACAGGCCCGCCGGTAGAGGCATGCGTAGGTTGCGGGCGGACTCGATGGCGATGACGGACCCAAGCGTTGCCCGGGCCAGGTCATAGCGAACGCGGTGCGCGGGGGCCGTGTGATGTTCGAGCGCCTTCCCCGCCCGGTACGGATCTCGGCATTCGTCGACCTGCGACTCAATGCCAACCAGAGCCCGTGCCGCAGACAGCTCGCGTTGAGTGATGGACGGGGAAGCGTCCAAGTCCCTCGACTCACCGGCCGCCCATTCGGGAGCGAGGGTGTGCACAGCGTGGGAGACCCGCCTGAGCACGAGTTCGATCGCATCGGATAGCCCGTATTCGACGGTCCCAACGAGAGCGGGATCGATGACATCCGCCAACCGTCTCGCTACTTCCAGAAGCGAGGCAGGCTGGGAGAGGCTGCCGGGGAGAATCCGATGGAGGTCGCCAGCCCATGGCACGACTACCACTTCCCGAGGGTCGCCAGGGACGAAGTCCTCCAGCCGTGCGAGACCGCTGTGCTCTCTACGCGCGGCCGCCAGAAGCTCAGTCAGATGATCGGGCAGCGCCGGTTGCTGCCCGTGTCGCCGCTGTTGCGCCAAAGCACAGAACACCGCAGCTATCGACGGTAGGACACGGTTCGAGGTGGGCGACGCCGATGCTGCCTCCAGCAAGGCCTGCATCGAGTCTTGAGAAACCTCTCGCATGATGCCACTCATGCCAGTCCTCTCTCGCTCACGTCGTTCTCGTTTCAAGCGGCTCTTTCTTCCCATCTCTCCACCTTTGACGTACGCGCTTCGTCACACGGACACGACCTTGGTGTCCACTCCACGCGCTGTCGAACCGAACAAGGCGACCCGTTCGGCGTTGCGGGACACCACCATCTCTCGGATGCGGTCGCGATTGCGAACACCAGGGACTTGCGGCTCATGACCTCACTTGGTCCCCTGACCCGGATCCGCCAGCATGACGGCGCCAGCCCGTCCTCGACGGCCCGTCGACCGCATCTTGGATGATGTGGGACTCATGGCCTGCTTGCGCTTGCGGCGGATTGCGTCGCAGACGACCTGAGGCATGATCTGCTCCCAAGCGGCAGAGGTTCGAGAACTCCGGCGGTAGTGAGCGCATCGGCATACGGAGACGTTGAGTTCATCTAGTTCGAGCTGAGTCACACGGGCACGCACAGCGCTCCTCTCGCGGATATTGGCCCGGTTGGTCTCGGTGGCGAACGGTGACCTGTACATGGTGTCGTCCGACCTTTGGCATGCCTGCCGGTCCTTCCAGGCCACGCGGTCCCGCGGCGGGGCGTTGCTGGCTATCTCGATTCGGTCCTCCAGCACGAACCGGTGCCAGGCCCCGCCTTCCGCGAAGCGCAGCGCCGTCCGAGAATTGCGCGCTGTCGACGAAGACTCACAGACGACGAGAGGTGAGCTGATCAGACCCGGCGCGCCAGCCACCTGCCAACTCAAGAGGTCTTCACCGGCAGCGGACCCCGCCACGACGCGCACCTCGCCCGGGGTCAGGTCGGGGCCAGGAGCACCGCAGATCAGTAAATGGGGTGACAGCGGCATGATGAACTCTGCGGTTCCGTCCGGTCGGCCGCCCCAGTCCTGGGCGTCCAACACCGGCACCGCGCCCAACGGCACGGAGTCGTCGGCGTGGACGACTATCTCGATCCCACAGGCGTGGTACCGCCGGTGCGCGTCCTGCCACCGCTGATCGATCTGCGCGGAGGTCTTGGCCGCATCGGTTTGCCCGTCGCCACTGAAGAAATGTCGCAACGGCACGACCAGCGACCGGGCGTGATGCAGCACTACGAAGTTGATCAGCGTCTCGACCCGTGACCGATCCTCAGAAAGATGCGCGTGGGCGGCGACGAGATCGCTCAGGGACTCCCCGAGCTTGGCGTGAAGTCCGTTGATCACTGTCTTCGCGGCCTTTTCGAGCGCGCTCCACACGGTCTCCTGCTTATGGGAAGCGGTCTCGCGGGTGTAGTACAGCGCTCCAAACGGCACTGACACGGTGTCGCGGTGGCACAGGCACACCACTGCGACCTGACCATCGTCGTCGGCCCATCGCTCAACGTGCGACGCCGTGATGTAATGCTGCCTAGGCGGTCTGGAGCGCAAGGCGCCGACCCCCGATGGTCTGACTTCGGCATCTGCCGATCGGCGTGGCAAGGCTACTGAGCCTGGGGCCGTAATGGCAGAGACTCGGATGATCGGCGAGCAGCGTTAGCCGAGCACAGGGCTCCGGCCAGTATCGCCCTCGGCCGATGCAACTCCGCGAGACCGACGGACGCGCCGGCCTCAATCTGGGAGCTGGCATGTCATCCTCCCCCAGAGATCCGTTCCGCTGCGCCCGCTAGCCACCCCTCAAACTTCGTAAGCCAGCCAAGCCTCTTGGAGTAGCGTCGCACCGCCATCCCTATTGCTCCGCCCACCAGCAACACGCCCAGCACCCACACTGTGGGGATCGTGTCGACGCCAGCGATTAGCAGCATCATCACGACGAACAGCCCAACAGCCCCGCTCCCCGCCCAGAATGCCCTGACCGTGTGAAAGACGTAGCGGATCACCCACCGCCACAGCCGCTTCGTCCACTTAGACAGCCACTCGTCGGCTTGTAGCAGCCAGGCCCAGACCCGTCTCCCACGGCTGAGCACACCAGTTGACGGAGTTTCTTGATCCGCGCAGTCGGCCGTGTGGTGGCTTGCTTGCTCGTCCTCCAGGTACGGCGGCTGGTCGTCACAGCGATTCGGCGGCAGCGGCGACTCGCCGGCATAGAACACCTCGCCATGAGCGGACACCTGGTAGTGGTGAAGCTCCGCCTCGGTAGCTAGCACCACGAAGAACGCGTCGCCGCCCGTGAACGATCGGTCAGGGCTGCTGTTGTTGATGTCTCCCGAGACGAGTACGCCCGCTAGGGCGACACGGTCGAGCAGATCGTCCATAGCGAGACACTCCGCGGTGCCGAGAGAGATCAGCGGTCTACGGCACATCGCCTGAGCAATCCGGCGGTAACCCCAAGCGCCAGCGCGAGCCGCCTCACAGACCGCAGTGGCCGTACCACCCAGAAGCGCCATCGGCTCCAGTAGCTCGACGGCTACCCCGATAAAGCTGGCACCCCGCCCGGCGTCGGCCTCGCGCAGTTGTACCGCGCGGCCTGTCTTCTGCTCGATCGCGGCAACGGCATCCGCGATACGCGGGTCCAACCCCGCTCGGTAGCTCGGGTACGGGTCCGGGCCCAGCGGATTCTCTGTATCGCCGACAAGCCAATCGACGCAGATCAATGCCTGGCGCGATAGCCGGTCGGTTGCAGCCAGCGCTGCGCCCGATTCGCCGCAATCGGTGGCTGGACTCATCTGCCTCCTGTCACTGCTAGCAGCGTCCCTGTTGGCAAGCGGACGCTTGGCGGTTGCGGTAGCAGCCAGATGGAGCGGCGAGCAGTCGGTTCCTTCAAGCGATGCAAGTCTCATGGATGTAACTTACGCCCTAGGTGTGACACTCGGTACTCCGACCGCTTCCGGGCACCCGCGCGACCTCAGAGTTGACGACGGGTGTAACGACCGAGCGCTGGCGAGCGTTAGCACGTGTAGCACCTATCCGCTCCTTGATCGAGTTGCCCACGACGTCGTTCCCTCTCGTCGCCACGATGTAGGTGGAGTTCAGATGGGGGCTCCGCGGCACGTGTGACGCTCGACCTCTGTAATGCGTTCTACGCCTGCCGGTGGCCCATCAGTGCCACGATTGCTCCGAAGCCCATCTTGTACGTCGTTGAACATGCCTCGGCGGTAGCGCTGATGTGGTCCGAGTCACCGCCGACCAAGGCCAACAGCACGTTCAGTGCCAGCGCCAAGAGGGTTAGGGCGACGACCGTGAAGTAGACCAGCTTGAAGCGTGGCGTCATCTGGCCCGGCACCGTCTGGCTCGCTTGCCTTGGATTCTGGCTGGGTTCTTGGCCTTCCACGCCCAGATATACTGCCCAAATGGGACATTGGTCCGAGGATCTCGTTGAGGATCTCGCTCAACAGCTCGGGGGGAACCCTGATCGACGCCTGCTGGTGGAGTTGCTCGCCGAAGCCGGAAGGGAGATCGATACCTTGGCGGGCCGGAGTTTCCACCCGCTACACCGGGCTACCGCAAGCATCGACTCGGGCGGGTTGCCGCTGGTTGACATACCAGACTTGCAGGTCGGCTCCCTGGAGGCGACGGCGGGGCCATGGGCGGTGCCCGACCCCGTTAACCCTCAGATCGCAACGACCCTGCAAATCGCCGCTATCGACTCCCCGGTTCGCAAGGCTGCACCGGTGGCCGACGCACTCCGGATTGCGGGCCATATCGTCGCGGACGCCTCACAGGTCGGCGCACTCACAGGTGACTACGTCCTTGACTGGCTTGGTGCGCATTTCGACCACGATCAGCGCGTGGACTTGTTCCGCCGCGTGATGGACCCTGCGGTCCGGTTTCACATCCCGATCCTCCGCGCCTCGGCCGGCGGTTGGTGGTTCCAAATCGCCCGACGTCTCATCTGGGTGACCAGCGAGACGAAAGACGAGGGTCGGCTCATGGAGCAGCTGGTGGATGATGCGGCGACCAGCTATGAGTTCGTCCCGCTTGTGGCAGCCGAGCCGATCCTGATCGCTGCTCCGATGACGCAACAACCCGTGCAGTGGGCCTTCTGTGCTCGCATCTGGACCGACGACGTCCAGCGCCCGAATGATCGGCCGTGGCACATCATGGCGGAGGCGATCCACGGATACGGCATACCGACCATCACCCTGGACACCGCCTCGACCCCCCAGGAGATCGCCTGCCAAGTGGTCCTGAAAGGATACTGGCACGGCTACATCGGATCCGATGAGCCGGCGCTGGTAAACGCCCTCGCGACCGCGTACCCCCAACCGGTCAAGAGCATTCAGCGTCAGACCGATGCCCCGACCACGGAGTCGGCAGCTGCGATGCTGCTCGGGCAGCTGTTCCGCCGTGGATTCGACCCAGCACAGGGCGCAGAGAAAACCCGTCGATACGTGCGCCGAAAGGCGAGCATCGTCGTGATGGAGCACAAGAAGCAGGAGGCACCGGACCGCTACCCATGGATGCAAGTCGGGATCAGCGAGCGGCGTTACTACAAGCTCTTGCCGCAGTTCGCCCAGAAGGTCAACGGCCGCTACGACTACGACCACGATGATGTCGTTGCTCGGATGAAGGCTCACCTGAATGAACGGGATCGCGAGCGCGCAGCTCGAACAGCCGCCCTCGATCTCCTGCGGTCGCGCGGTTTCAGCGAGGCTGCTGCACGAAAGTGGCTGCAACGGCACGAACCAAGACAAGCGATCGGTGCGTGGCCACGCGGTCAGCGATCAGTCGAGAGGGTGTAGCCGGCTACCGGCGCGTGGCGGTGTCAGTCCACGTCAGTTCGACGTATATCCGCGCGGGAGCCGGCACTGACAGGTAGCGAATAGCCCGGCATTGCCAGTGCGAATCAGCTGTTCGACGTTGCTGCTAGCCGCGCGGCGGATCGCGATGATCAGACCGAGGAGGGCTTGCCTCTCAGGCTGGGCCTCTTCGCGTAGCCGTGGGACTCGGTGGTGCGTGGGGCAACCGCATCCGTCTCTCGGCCAAGGGGTCCTAGAGCGCAACCATCGATCAGCGCTCGGCTGAGATTCGAACTCGACTGGGCCAGCGCTCTCGGGGTGGTCCATGGCTAGAGTCTCGGGCACAGCGGCACCTACAGGCAGACCGCTCGGCCAGATCGAGGCACCGACACGCGATCAAGACTGATGGTGGCGCTGAAAGCTAACTAACTTGTTGGAACTAGCATGAACAATCATGTAGAGCGCGGTCCGATTGAGAGATTCGACCTCACCAGTCTGGTCCCGAGAGATGATCGCTATGCCGTTCTTCGAGACCTCGTCCCGGAGGCATTCTCTGAGCTGGAACTTGTCCCTGAGAGCCTCTCGGCTGCGATGGGCAACGTGGTGCTCGACCCGCAACAGGAGCGCTATGGGCTGTCATGGCCGGGCAAGGCGGCAGCGGTAGCCGCGATGCAGGAGCCTTCAATCGGAAGCCTCCGCCCAAGCGCCGATCGGTCGCTGAACGCCGAGATTGCCCGTGACGTGGTGGTCGAAGGCGACAACCTTGAGGTTCTCAAGCTGCTCCAGCGCGCCTACTACGGCAAGGTCAAGATGATCTACATCGATCCGCCGTACAACACGGGTCAGGAGTTCATCTACCCGGACAACTTCCGCGAGGGGCTTGCAACCTATCTGCGGTTCACCGGGCAGGCCGATGAGTCGGGCCGCAAGTTGTCGACTAACGCCGAGACGAGCGGTCGCTACCACTCGAACTGGCTGTCGATGATGTACCCCCGCTTGGCGCTGGCCCGGAACTTGCTGCGATCAGACGGCGTGATGTTCGTGACCATCGATGATCATGAGGTGCACAACCTTCGTCTCATCATGGACGAGATCTTCGGGCCGGAGAACTTTGTTGCCACCTGTATCTGGCAGAAGGTCTACGGCCCAAAGAACTCCGCTCGACACTTCAGCGAAGACCACGACTACATCCTCGTCTACGCAAGAAACGCAGCGGAGTGGGAACCGAATCCACTTCCTAGGACGGAGGAGATGGAGGCCCGCTACCAGAATCCTGACGCTGACGAACGGGGCCCCTGGAAGAGCGGCGACCTCTCGGCGCGGAACTACTACAGCAAGGGTACCTATCCGATCGAGACGCCGTCTGGCCGTGTAATCCCCGGCCCTCCTCCCGGCACCTACTGGCGCTATTCGGAGGAGAAGTTCAAGGAGATGGTTGAGGACAATCGCATCTGGTTTGGTGCCGACGGGTCCGGGACACCAGCAATCAAGCGCTTCCTTAGCGAGGTCAGGCAGGGGCGAGTCCCTCAGACGCTGTGGAAATACGAGGAAGTTGGCCACACACAGGAGGCAAAGAAAGAACTCCTTGCACGGGTCGAGTTCGCTTCGTCGGACTCTGTGTTCGATACCCCCAAGCCGACGCGTCTGGTTGAGCGGATGCTACGGCTCGCGACCAGCCCGGAGACTGACGACATCGTGTTGGACTTCTTCGCGGGGTCGGGAGCCACCGGCGAGGCAGTGTGGAAGCTCAACGCAGAGGATGGGGGGAACCGTCGCTTCGTCCTGGTGCAACTCCCCGAACCGACGGGATACGACGACTACGAGACGGTCGCTGAGATCACGCGCACCCGGCTGGAGGGTGCGGCAGCAGCGCTCGCCACTGCTAGCGAAGGAGCCCTTGAGGCACCCATTCCGGTTGGCTTCCGCTGTTTCGAGCTGGCTGAGTCCAATTTTCAAGTCTGGCCGGGCGCGTCGGAGGGGGTCGAAGCGATGACAGCGACGCTCTCGCTGTTCGCTGACGGTACGAGCGAATCGTCCACGTCTGAAGGGATCGTGGCGGAGCTAGCGCTGAAGGCGGGGCTGGAACTCACCGAACGGGTTGATGTGATCGATACCGAGGCTGTGGCGCTGCGGTCCGTGGGCGACGGTCAGCTCGTCGTCGCGGTCGATGGGAAGTTGACGCTTGAGGCTGTTGAGCAGATGGTCACGAAGAAGCCGCCGCTGATTCTCGTTCTTGATAGGTGCTTTGGCGATGACGATGTGTTGAAGGTCAACACGATGCAGACCATACGCGGCGCTAACCAGAGCGGCGGCACCGACATCACGCTGAAGGTTGTTTGATCATGGCGGCCGTCGCGCTCAAGTTCGAGCCCGACCTCGAGTACCAGCGCGACGCAACCGAGGCTGCGGTCGGCCTGTTCGCTGGCATGCCTCTGGCCAGCGGTGAGTTCAGCGTTGCCTCGGCTAGCGGTTCTCGGCTCGCCTTGACCGAGTTGGGCGTCGGCAATCCCGATCCAGGCGACTCGTTTGAGTCCGTCCTGCTCACCAACCTGCAGCGGATCCAGGAGGCCAACGAGCTGCCAGTCAGCATCGCTCTAGACGGTCCACACTTCACGGTCGAGATGGAGACGGGAACCGGCAAGACCTACGTCTACTTGCGCACCCTGTTCGAACTGAACAAGCGCTACGGACTGAACAAGTTCGTGATCGCTGTCCCGTCCGTCGCGATCCGAGAAGGCGTGATCGCCAGCATCGAACTCATGCGCGACCACTTTCACTCCCTGTACTCGACACCCTTCGACGCCCAGATGTACGACTCGAAGAAGCTCGGCCGGGTTCGACACTTCGCCGTAGCGAACACCATGCAGCTTCTGATCCTCAACATCGACGCCTTCCGCAAGGATGTGTCGGCTGACGGCGAAGAGGGCGCTCGGAACGCCAACGTGATCAACCGTGCCAGCGACGCCATGTCGGGCCGGCGACCCATCGAGTTCATCCAGTCGTGCCGGCCAGTCGTAGTGATCGACGAGCCGCAGAATATGGAGTCAGCAAAGTCAGCTGCTGCCATCGAGCGCCTCAACCCGATGTGCACGCTTCGGTATTCCGCGACCCACAAGCAGGATTACAACCCGATCTACCGCCTAGGACCGATCGAGGCACACCGGATGCGCTTGGTCAAGAGTATCGAGGTCGCCAGCGTCGTCGAAGATGAGAACCTCAATGCCGCGTTCGTCGAGTTGGTCAGCACCGACCAGGACAACATGCGGGCACGAGTGCGCATCAATGTCGGTGCCGGATCAGCTGGCGCGCAGAGAGTGGTCTGGGTCAAGGCAGGCGACGACCTACGTAAGCTCTCAGGCGAGCGGCAGGAGTACGCCGAGGGCTACGTGATCGACAGCATCTCGTTCCGGGCTGGTGATGCACACGTCGAGTTCAACTCAGGCCACATCATCTATGAGGGCGAGACTCTAGGAGGGTTCGACGACGAAGTCCGTCGGGCGCAAATACGGGAGACGGTAAAGCAACATCTGGATCGGGAACTCTCGCTGCACCGGCAAGGCCAGGACATCAAGGTGTTGTCGCTCGTCTTCGTCGACAAGGTGGCGAACTACCGTCTCTACACCGACGACGGACCCCGGCTCGGACGATTCGCCGAGTGGTTCGAGGAGACCTACTCCGAACTCGCCACGAAACCCAAGTACGGCCCCCTCAATCTCTCTCCAGCGGCTGAGGCCCATGGCGGCTACTTCAGCAAGGACAAGGCCACTAGGAACAAGCCCGAGAGGTTGAAGGACACAAGCGGCAAGACCAGAGCCGACGAAGACACGTATGAGCTGATCATGCGGGACAAGGAGCGGCTTCTCAGCCCTGACGAGCCGCTCCGGTTCATTTTCAGCCACTCGGCTCTTCGCGAAGGCTGGGACAACCCGAACGTGTTCCAGATCTGCACTCTCAACGAGTCCAAGTCGGTGGACCGCAAGCGGCAGGAGATCGGGCGCGGCCTCCGTCTTCCTGTCAGTCACGACGGCGAACGAGTGCGCGACCCGCACATCAACCGGCTGACGGTGATCGCCAACGAAGCCTACGAAGACTTCGCGCGAGCGCTCCAGACCGAATATGAGGAAGACACGGGCCGGAAGTTCGGTGTCGTCGAGCGAGCAGCCTTCACCCGGCTACTTCGCCCCGCCGACCATCCGGTTAAGCCGGGCGAGAAGTTCGGCGCCGAGGGATCGGGCCTCGTCTGGGACCACCTCAGGACCGAAGGAATGCTCGGAAACCAAGGCGAAGTCCTTCCTGCGTTCAACCCCCGCGACGAGGCGTTCCTTCTGCCGGTTCCCGACGGATACGAGGGCGCACGAGAAGAGATCACAAAGACCATCTCGGAGCACATTGACCCGCTCCCCATCAAGTCCCATCGTGAGCGCAGAACAGTCCGATACCGGAAGCAAGTCACACTCGACCCCGAGTTCAAGGAACTCTGGAATCGGATCAGCGCCCGTACCCGATACCGCGTTTCCATCGACACCGACGTGCTCGTCGCCGACGCCGTCGCCGCGCTTCAAGATGCCGAGGCTGTCGAGCCGCCCAAGATCACGATCCGCGTCGCCGACATTCAGCACAAGCGTTACGGGCTAGAGGCGACCGAGGTGGCAACGAAGCAGCAGGTGGACACCGGACGGCCCACCTTCTTGCCGGACATCCTCGCCGATCTACAGAATGAAACCGACCTAACTCGCAAGACCATCGTGCGGATCCTCTCAGAATCAGAGCGCTTGGGCGACTTCCTCGTCAACCCGCAGGCGTTCCTCCGTCTCGCATCGCGAACGATCACCGACGTCCTCCGTGCGCAGGTGCTTAGCGGGATCAAGTACGAAGAGATCGCGGAATCGAAATGGGAGATGCAACGCCTCGAACCCGCAGCCGAAGAAGCGCTCGAACGATACGCCAGTCGCCTCTACGAAGTTCAGAACAGGGACAAGACACCGTATGACCACGTCGAGTTCGAGTCAGACGTCGAGCATCGTTTCGCCAAGGCGCTCGACCACAACGAGGACATCCGCTTCTATCTCAAGCTCCCACCGTGGTTCACGGTCGACACGCCAATCGGTCCCTACAACCCTGACTGGGCCATCATGTTCGAGTCGGAATCCAAGCTCTATCTGGTGCGCGAGACCAAAGAAAGCTTCAACCCCGCAGACCGTCGTGAAGCGGAGAACATCAAGATCACCTGCGCCATGTCGCACTTCGCGGCGATCAACGTCGACTACAGCGTCGTGAGGAACATGGACGACTTAGCAGCACAAGTAGCGGGCTAAGAGTGATCTCGCGAGCCAACACGCGGGAACGGGCTTCCGTTGCCGCCTCCGTATTCCGCAACTCCTGCCAGGGACAGCTACCAAGCACTCCGGCTGAGCATGCAGGGGCCTGTGATCGGTGCGCCGTTGATCGCGAATTCCTAGTGACCAGAATGCGCCCCGACTATGAGGGCGCGCCAAGTCCGTTGCAATTGGTGGACCTCTTTGCTGGCGGTGGTGGCCTCACGATTGGAGTCGCGGAGGCAGCGCTCCGGATGGGACGTGGAACGGAGGTCGCCCTCGCAGTCGAGAACGACGATCGCGCCGCCGACATCTACGAGCTCAACTTCCCGCGGGCGAACCTAGTGCGCACCAGCGTCGAGGCACTGTTCGACGGCGAGCTGACAGCCCCGTTCACTGCCTCGGAGAGGGGCATCGCCCTTGCGGTAGGTGAAGTCGACGTGCTTGTCGCCGGGCCTCCGTGTCAGGGGCATTCGAACCTCAACAACCACACCCGACGTGAGGATCCCCGCAACGCCCTGTACTTGAGAGCCGTGCGCGCCGTGGAGGTGCTTCGGCCGACTCTCGTCGTAATCGAGAATGTCCCCACCGTGCGACATGACAAGGGCGGTGTTGTGGAACGCGCGACTCAGGTCCTTGAGGCCGCCGGGTATTCGGTCGCTAGCGATGTGTTTCGCCTAGTGGAGTTCGGTGTACCTCAGCGACGGCGACGGCACATCCTTCTGGCAGCGATGAACGACCGGATCGATCCGTCCGTCATGGGCCGCTTAGGTTCGACGTGCGATGACCACACCGAACGGTCCGTGCGCTGGGCGATCGAGGATCTCGTCGACCAGACAACGGAGTCCGGGCCCGACGCAGCCTCAAAGCCGGCACCTGTCAATCTTGAGCGGATGCAGTGGCTCATCGACCAGGACGAGTACGACCTTCCGAACCCGATGCGCCCGAAGTGCCATCACGGCTCGCACAGCTACACCTCGATGTACGGGCGACTGAGATGGGACGCCCCCGCGCAGACGATCACGACCGGGTTCGGGTGCATGGGCCAGGGCAGGTTCGTGCATCCAGCGAAGCCTCGCACGCTCACGCCCCATGAGGCAGCACGCTTGCAGACACTGCCTGACTTCTTCGACCTCGACACTCGCAAAGGTCGAGGGGTCTGGGCGACAGTGATCGGCAACGCTGTGCCACCGCTGTTCATCGTGCATCTGCTGGCGCCGCTGCTCGACGCTCTTCCCAGCCGAACTGTCCAAGAAGCTCCACTCGTTGACTTCACGCCGCACAAACCCCCGGCGCCGCTAGCACTCATCGGCGATTCGGTGAGTTAGCGGTGGCCGCACTCGGCTCCGCCGATGCGGAGACCTTCGTCGCGTGGATGCTCAAGGGCGTAGTCGCTGACGCACGCGGCGACCGCGTCCAGGAAATGGCGGTCGCGCCGGCTGGAAGGCTGTGGCTGGGTCGTCTCGCTCCCGAGATCGTCGTTCAACAGAGCCGACTCGGCGAGCGCGGCGAACGTCTTGAGCCATGCGAGATCGGACTGCGCCTGCGTCTGAGCGAGTTCGACGGCCGCACCGTGCGGTGCACCGGCCGCTTCGTTGTGTGGCACGAGATCGCCAGCAACGGCGACGCTGATTCGCCGAAGTGGCGCAAGCGTGGCCCCATCGAGGTGACAGCCGATCTCCGAACGCCGCGAACCACCGGCATCATCGAGTCCGCAGGCCGAGACGGCTTCGCTGCCGCGCTTGGAGCGGTCGGCGCCAACGGCATGACTTGTGAGTTCCACTCGGAAGTTGAGATCGGCAAGGATGGCCCGGAACTCGTCGTCACGCTCGTGAACCTCTCGCCGGAGGAACTGCCGAGATGGGACACCAACGTCTACGAAGCGCGCCTCTTCGTCAACGCCGGCGAAACGCTGCCGTTCACGCTTGACAACCTTCCGGACTCATTCCGCTACGACCGGCGGGTCAGCGCCTACGGAGTGAACGGCAGCGTAAGACAGATCAATGACGCCACCTTCTGCACCACTGATGTCGCCATACACGACCAAGCGAGACCCACATACTGGGACGACGGCCTAGGCCCTCCACCCGACATCACCTTCGCGAACCTCGCCGCGGACCCGATTCCAGCGCTTCGCCACCTTGTAGGCGCTTGCGAGACGTGGGGTGACCATCACTGGGCAACGGCAGTCCTCGCCAATCGTGCCACCGAGGAGGACTGGGACGACGACATGCGGAGCGAGGCCGAAGCCGAGGCGACTGAGTTCTATGAGGAACTTGCGCGGCTTCGACATGGATTGGGCCTTCTCGAGACCAACGAGAGCCTCCGCCGGAGTTTCCAGCTAGCCAACCGAGCCTTCGCGCGTTCACCGCTCGTGCCGCACACTCAGTGGCGGCCGTTCCAGCTCGGCTACTTCCTGGCGAACGTCGCGTCCCTCCTCGACGACACCCTCGACGGAGATCGCGGCGTCGTCGACACGTTGTGGTTCGCAACTGGCGGCGGAAAGACCGAGACGTACCTGCTGTATGTCCTCACAGCCGCCTTCTTCGACCGGCTGCGGGGCAAACGCGAGGGCATCACCTCCTGGGGCCGGTTCCCTCTCCGGATGCTCTCGCTGCAACAGACCCAGCGCTTCGCCGACGTGCTGGCTGCTGCCGAGCTCACACGCCGCGAGGAGCAGATCGCTGGCCATGAGTTCTCCCTGGGATTCCTCGTGGGGTCCGCCGGGACGCCCAACAGGATCAGGCGAGGGACCGACCAACGCCCCGGCGAGCCCGACCCCAGCGATCCCCACATGCCGGAGCGCTACAAGGTACTGCTGCGCTGCCCGTTCTGCGGCGACGACGACCTCCAGATGCGCTTTGACCAGGAGCGCTGGGCTCTTGACCACGTCTGCACCGCCCAGGACTGCCCGCGGGAAGGCGTCCAGCTCCCGTTTCGCATCGTCGACGAGGAGATCTATCGCTCGCTGCCGACTGTCGTGCTCGGGACCCTCGACAAGGCTGCAAGCGTCTCAATGCAGGCAGCGATGCGCTGCCTCTACGGCACACCCTCTGGCCGCTGCTCGGTGCGAAAGCACGGCTTCACCTACGCCCCCCGCCACGCGTCGCCGGGAGGTTGCCTGTTCCCCGGCTGCCGGGCCGCCTCGGCGCCCCTCGCCCAGGACGCCCACCTGTACGCGCCGACGATCCGCATGCAGGACGAGCTGCACCTGCTGCGTGACAGCCTCGGCGCTGTCGACTCGCATTACGAGGCACTCCTCGACGCGCTGCAGGACCACTACGGCCCGGCGCCGAAGATCATCGCCTCATCGGCGACGCTGGCAGGGCACGACGAGCAGGTCGCCGCCCTCTACCAACGCGAGGGCCGAACGTTCCCTCGTCCCGGACCGCAGGCGGGCAGGTCCTTCTGGTCACGGGACACGGAGGCTCTGGCTCGCCGGTTCGCGGGTCTAGCGCCGCGCGGTGTGACTCTGGAGTACGCCACCGACCAGCTCACGGAGTCGCTCCAGCGAGCGATCCAGCGAGTCGTCGAAGACCCTGAAGCCGCTGCGGCTGACATCGGCGTCGACGTAGCAGCCCTTCCCGAACTGGTGCTCAACTACGGAGTCGATGTCGTCTACGGCTCCAACCTCAAAGACGTCGAAGCCGTCGCGAGGTCCTTCGACTCGCAGATCCAGCTTGACCGGCCGGTCAACGCCGCGACACTCACCGGCCGCACCCCGCTGGACGAGGTGCGCACGACCCTGGCCCGCCTAGTCGACCCCGAGCAGGACTTCTACGAGCGCATCCATCTCGTCGCGGCCTCCTCGATGCTGTCGCACGGCGTCGATGTGAACCGCCTCAACGTGCTCGTGATGCTCGGGCTGCCCCTCGCGACCGCGGAGTTCATCCAGACGACCTCGCGGGTCGGGCGATCCCATCCGGGCCTCGTCATCGTGTTGCACAAGATCGGGCGAGAGCGCGACGCGGCCGTGTACCGGACCTTCCCGTCCTTCGTAGCCCACGCCGATCGCCTCATCGACCCCGTTCCGATCACCGCGAAGAGCCGCCGGGTGCTCGAATTGACCTTCGCCGGTCTAGTTCAGGCCCGCCTGTACGGCATCCACGAACCGGCCGCGCTCGCAGCTGGACTGAACCAACTGACCACGCCCGCGACGGTCAAGCGCGCCTTCGCGCGGCTGCCAGTGCACGAAGCCAGCGAGCTTGCGGCCTTGGTCGAGATGCTCCGGTTCGACGGGCCGCTCGACGAGAATCTGCGCAACGACATGGCCTCGTACCTGCGGGAGTTCTACCGGGCACTGAACGACCCGGCCAGCACCGCGACCTGGGTCAACGAGCTGTTCCCGACCGGCCCGCCGATGCGATCTCTGCGAGACGTCGAGGAGCAGGCACCGGTGATCTCGAGGGGAAGCAGATCGTGAGAGTCGAACGCGGCGCCTCGCAAGTCCTCTTCGGCTTGCTTCCCGGCCAGACCGCCGATCTCGAAGGCCGCATCTGGAGGGTCATGCGCTGGCTCGACCCGGTGCCGATTCCACTCGACCAGGACGCGGTGCGCGCCGCTCTGCTGCACGCCATCGCTCCGTGGATAACCACAGGCAAAGACGACGGCCTCGGACGCGATCTGCATGCCCGGGCGACCGTGGAGGTTGTCAGGCTCAACATGGACCGCGGTGTCCTCGTGGAGCCCTTCCCCCAGCAGTGGCGCTGCAAGCAGTGCGGCAGCATTGCCTCCAAGCGCGACGAGCGATGTTCCTGCGGCGGACGCTCTCGTGCCCAGATGCAGTTCGTCACCTATCACGACTGCGGCGCATCGGGGGCACCGAAACTGCCCCGATGCAGCACCCACAACGCAGTCGCCGTCCGGCTGCCGGGCACCGCGACGGCACGAGAGCTTCGGTTCTTCTGCCCGCAATGCCGCACCCCGCTGACGTCGGGAGGATTCCCGTTCCAGCTCTGCTCATGCGGCGACGGCGGGAAGAACTTGACGGTGCATCGAGCGGCGGTCGTCTTCTCTCCCCGGTTCGCTGTGCTTGTCAATCCGCCCGATCCTTCCGATGCCGCCCATCTGCGCGCCGCTGGAGGAGGCGCTCGAGCCCTCGAGTGGATCCTCAACGGAATGGACGCCGACGATCCCACATCGGGAAGACAGACTTTCGCCGGCCTCAGGGACACCCTTCGACAGTCGGGCCTGTCCGACCAGGCTGCACGCGACCTCGCTCAAGCCGCGGTCGACAGGGGCGAGGCCGACGCCGGAGACGGCACCGCCGACATCGGACTCCCCGACTCCGTTCGCGACAAGGCATACGAGGAGGCCTTGAGTCTCGCCTCAGCAGTACGTGGCGGCCGCACCCGCGTCAGCGACATGGTGGACGGAACGACACCACCGCTACGCACCCTGTATGAGGGCGCCTACTACGACGCAATGCGCCGTGCACACCTAGAGGGCATCGAACTGCTCGACAACTTCCCGGTAGCGACCCTCGCCTTCGCCTACACCCGCGGCGACCTAGCCCCGGGCACGGCGCGGCTGGTCCCGTTCCGTGAGCGCGGCGGACTCCGCGCCTACGGCTCGCTGACCCGCACAGAGGCACTGCTGTTCCGTCTTGACCCCCTGCGCGTCTACCAGCACCTCAAGCGAGCAGGGCACCGCCTCCCAGACGTAGACGACCCCCAAGGTGCGCGACTAGCGCTGCTAGAGCGCATCGGAATCCCCCATCCCGCCCAAGAGGACCCCCAAGCCCTCGGAGGTGATCTGCTAACGCTCGTCCACTCCTATGCACACCGAACCGTTCGCCGCTTGGCGTCCTTCGCCGGCATCGAACGGGACGGACTAGCCGAATACCTCCTCCCCCACCACCTCTCCTTCGTTATCTACGCAGCATCGCGCGGCAACTTCGTCCTCGGAGGCCTTCAAGCAGTCTTCGAGACGAGCCTGCATCGGTTCCTCCAAGACCTCGTCGAAGGCGAGTCACGATGCGCACTCGACCCCGGATGCAGAAGCGGCGGCGGCGCCTGCATGGCCTGCCTCCACCTCGGCGAACCGTCCTGCCGCTGGTTCAACCGCTTCCTGAACCGCGCCGAACTCTTCGGGCCACAAGGATTCCTCAAGGAGAACACCTGAGATGGACGACGCCGAGCTAGTCGGCGGAGTCCTCGACGCCGCACCCGACCCCCGCCACGCTGCGCACCAGCTAGCCGACCTGCTACTCGCACCGCTCGCGGACCCCGCCGCAGCCGCCCAAGCCGGCCTGGCCCCCGAACTAGTTGAGGTACTACGCGCTCGCCTCAGCGAAGACCCGGACCGGATCAACACCGCATGTCAACAAGGAGCGGCATGGGTCCTCGGACGAAGATCCGCAGCAGCCCAAGAACCATGGGACCTCGTCGCATCCCTGCCCGCGGGAACGAACCTGCCCCCTGGCCTCAACCGAACGACCGGCGAGACCATGGTCCAACTCGTCGTAGAAGCCACGACAACCCTGAGGCTCGCCACCCCCTTCATCGACCGCCCCGGGCTCTCGTTCCTCCGCGAACCCCTCGCGGCGGCAACGGCGCGCGGTGTGAGACTTGAGATTCTCGTGCCGACTCGCTCCTTCCATGCCGACGATGCGCTAAGCGACTTGGAGAACGCGATCATCCGCCACGGATCCATCGACCATCTCCAGATGTCGCGATTCCGCACTGATGCACCATGGGCACACCTGAAGGTACTGACAGCCGATGCCTCGGTCGCCTATATCGGTAGCGCGAACATCACACGAGCGGGCCTCGCTGGACCCAACCTTGAACTCGGCGTGCTCGTGCGCGGCAGCAGCGTCCAAGCCGTAGAGCGGATTCTCGACATCTATCGAGAGTCAGGAGCATCGACGTCCTAAGTCGACGGGAACCCAGTATTCAACCCGGGCGCACACGAACCGCGAATGTCCGGTCCACGAGCCGGAGTGGCCCCGTCTAGCTGTGGACGATCCCTGCGTCGGTCTCGTTCCGGAGCACGTCGCGTACTGATTCCTGTACACGGTCGGCCACCATCTCTGGGTCCTCGTGCTCCCAGAATCTCAGCACCGTCCATCCGGCCCGCTGCAGGTAGTCGGTGGTCTCGGCGTCCCGTTCGATGTTGCGGGCCATCTTGTCGGCCCAATACTCGGCGTTGGTAGCGGGCTGGGTGCGGTGCTCGGGGCAGCCGTGCCAGTAGCAGCCGTCCACGAACACCGCGATCCTGCTCTTGCCCAGTACCAGATCGGCTGTGCGGGGAAGCTCAGGCTGGGGCCGGACCGAGACCCGGAAACGAAGACCCCGCCGGTGCACGGCAGACCGCACAGCCAACTCTGGCTTCGTGTCGCGGCTCCGGTTGCCCTGCATCGACTTGCGCGTACCAGGCGACGAAGCCCACGACCCGCTCCCAGAGCCATCCGCCACCCTCAGGACCCTAGCGTTTGGCCCCGGACTGAGTGATCGCCATTGCGAACTAACGCGACGGCCGGGACTTGGATTGCCGCGGCGATAACAGTCTCAGATTGTTACTTGTTCGGATGGGCAACTTCTGAGGGAAACCTGCCATGCAGGTTCGTCCGAGTTGCCCTGCCCTGGATGAGTCGGTTGCCTAAGCCTGTCGGGCGCCGCTACCGTGGCTCCTGCCGTCCAACATCGGGGTTTTGCCGAAATCCCTTCAGTGACTTGGCCACTCAGTGAGCCGTGGCGTTGCCATGGCTCCCTTCGGGTCAGGTCACACGGTGTTGGACGGCAATTCAACGCCCGACTCACCGAAGGGAGCCACCATGTCCCGAAGCGGTGTCATGCTCGCGATTCTCGTGGCCGTGCTGGTGGCTGCAGGATGCGCTGACGACCTCTCTCCGTCTGATCCCGCGGAGAACGCGGACCTCGATTCGGCAGTTTCTGCAGCCGACCCGAACGGCGATTCAAACCCAGCGGCTCCTCTCGCGTCCGAGGCGGAGCCGAGCAACGACGCGGCGGTCAATGCGGAGCCGGTGCGACTGGATGAGCGGTTCGCGTGGTGCGCGAGGGTGCAGGCGCTGTGGGATGGCGAGGATCAGACCCGAGCCGAAACCGAGGCCGCGGCAGCAGCGCATGAGGCTGCGGTTCGCGTCCATGAAGCGGCCACCGACGACCTGGATCGGGCCGAAGCCGGCGAAGTCGCCCAGGACGCCTATGCCGACTATGTGTTCGCCGCAGGTGACTATGGCACGATCCGATGGCGAGCCGCAGGGCTGATCTTCAGCAACGAAGCGATCGTGTTGGGTGGCGGGGTGGAGGACTCGACACTGCAAGTTGCCCTCGATCGGGCCTTTGAGGCCTACCGCGTCGCCGCCTCCGCTGACACTGTGGCCGCGTTCGACTTCGCCCATGAGGCCACCGAGACCGCAGCACGGTTGACCGCCGCTGCGTACTCCGACAGCGACGAGCCAGCCCAAGCCGTCGAAGCCCCACAACCCGAACCAGCCCCGCTTGATGCGTCACAGGCCTGGTTCAAGGCCACCGAAGCCCTCCAAGACGCCGTTGAGGCTGCCCAAGACGCGGAAGCCGCAAGGGACGCCACCGGCACCGCCGCCTCGGCAGCTCAAGCTGCGGCAGGCGACGCAAGGGATGCTGCCTGGGCCATATACCGCGCCGCTCAAGCCGATGGCGACTGGGAGGCCATAACCACCGACACTCAAGCCCACGTGGCGGCAGCCCGATCAGGCGCTGAAGCCGCCGCCAGCTTCGCGATTGAGGCCGCTGACGCCCAAACCGCTACCGAAGCCGCCGCTGAGGCTGCCAGGATCGCGGTGCAAGCCCGCGAGGCCGCGAGAGCCCTCGCAGAACAACACGGCACAACCGCAGGCGCCGACGCCTACACCGAGGCCTTTCGGGACATGCGCTCAAAGGGACAATCGCCACAACATGACGCCGCGTTCTCGGCCCGCCGCGCCGCAGCGATCGTTCTACCCATCGACCGATACGTCGCGAATGCTGCAACGGCAGTCGCAGACGCTGCTTGGCGTGCCGGCCAAGTCTTCGCCAGCGTCGACCACCGGGGAGTCGCCGCCTTCAAGGAATCGCTACAGCAATCCTGCCAGTGATACCCGCCCCATCGCTGACAGATCCTGGACGGTCACCATTGCACCGACGGGTTCCGCGGCCATGCACAGACGACTCTCAAGCGCGGGTTTGGCAATCAACGGGAGCGTCTCCCCCCAGGGCTCCCCGTGAGAGCGATCACACCTGTTGTCGTCGAGTTGGCTGGGGCGGGGCTCGTGTAGGGTGGTGTTGCTGTCGCGCACCAAGACTTTGATTCAGCATCCAGACTCGGTCATCCATCCCGGCATTCGGTTCACCAGGCGCAGCAGCTGATCCGCTCAGGTCAACCGGAAGGGAGTCAGGTGATGGCCACCTGCGACGAGATCGAGGAAGCGCTGGGGTGCATGGAGTGCTGTGATGCCTTGGAAGCGCACCTGAGGTATTGCCAGTCCGGCGAGTGTGGAGTGTTCGAGACCTACTGGCGCACCAGACACCGCGTCGAGGCCGGCGAATGCGACGACTGGCTGGCTCCGGGCCGAGCGGCGATGGTGGTGATGATGACCGCGGAGCCGTGGATGCACGAACACCACGACCACCGGATCGTGCATGACGACAAGGCGATCACCCTGTCCGCGACTCATCAGCCACCGAAGCCACCGCCGGCCGGTGTGGTCAGCGGCACCGAGGCCTCGGTCGAGGAGTCTCCCCCGCCTCTCGCCTATGAGCGCATGGCTGGGCTGGCCCGCGATCGGCTGCGCCAGCTCAAAGCGGCCCGTGGGACACCGACGACGAAGACGGCGGCGGTGACCGCGGCGGTGGAGGTAGAGCAACTGGAGCCGCCGCTGTGGTGGGAGATCCACGGCCCTTCGGGTCTGGTGGAGTTGCACGCTGAGCTGACCGTCCGGGAGGTTCTGCGCCGCGGCGAGCACCTAGCGAAGATCGATGCCGACTCGGAGGCCCTGGAGTGGGAAACGTTGCGCGAGCACAACGTCGACGAACTGCAGGCCGCCCGCTCGCTGTTGTGGGCGGCGTCGGACTGGCTGGAAGCCGACGACGTATTGGACCTGGTCGCCACCGCGGCACACCGGATGGGATGGTCGCACCTGCGGGCACGGGATCTATTCGCAGAGCTCCTCGGCAACGATGGGGAGCCCGAGCGGTGACCGACGACGACACCAGCCCGTACCTGCTGACCGAGACATTGCAGCAGTCGGTGAAAGGCCAAGCTGCGTGCCTGGTCGACCAGGATGACCCAAGGGAGCGGGCAGCCGAAGCCGAGCCCGACCCGGTTGAGGATGAGAACGAGGACGACGAGCTGTTTCAATTTGAGGCAGTCATCGACGCGTCCATCCGGCCCGCACAGACCGACGCCATCGCACAGCACCACGGCCTCACACGAGCCGCCTACATCTCTGAGATCAAGGCCATGTACTACCCAGGGACCCGCGCGAGCCTGCTGAACTACCCCCAGCACCACGGTGACTGGGTGGCCAGCTGGCTCCCGCCCGAAGGCACGGTGTGCTGGCAAGCGGCCCTGCTGAGCGCCGCCCACAGCGCCGCCTACGGCCAATGGACCACCGTCAAGTTCTGCTGACCCCAGCAGGACCCAA
This sequence comes from Acidimicrobiales bacterium, assembly GCA_965117015.1. Taxonomy (GTDB): domain Bacteria; phylum Actinomycetota; class Acidimicrobiia; order Acidimicrobiales; family Aldehydirespiratoraceae; genus Aldehydirespirator. The sequence goes on along the minus strand of OZ220747.1, from coordinate 2,664,342 downwards.
CACCGGCCGCGCCGGGAGCCAAGTCACGGCCACCAATTCAGTAACAAAATGTTACTGAATTGGATGTCTCGGGCGGGGGTTGCTGGGCTAGGTCCTGCTGATGCCCACCGGAGAAGGCCCATAGGCCGCATCGCCGACATCGGCCAAGACCGCAGTGCTGTCGTCACCCTTTCGACAACACGCCCGGGCGGGTTCACCCACCACGCCAACACTCGGCGTCGACATCGGTATCGACGGTTGATGCTTCCGCGGGGCGGCGACCACCCTGTCGACGATCAGCCATCAGAGCCGCACCTCGAAACGACCGATCGCCAGGACTCACGCTCAGCTAGGCGCACCGTGTTTCGTGCCGGTAACGGTTCCTGTGCGGGACGCGGGCTCACTTCGGCTCAGCGGGTCGCGTGCGGGCCTGGCTCTTCGCCACCCGGTTCGAGTCCAGAGAACAGTCGACGCGCCAGAACGTGGGACCGGCCCTTGGCTGCTGCGGCCAGCGCGGCCAGGTCGAGCAGTTCGTGAACCCCCGGCCAGCTTGACGCCGCCGACCGCTGTCACGGCGAGTCCCCGGAGGCAAGAGCCTCGCCACCGGAATTCTGCGGTCATGCGGTGCCCGTCTCGCTGCGCAGCCCTTCTTGCATGACCTGCTCGCACTCTGTGAGCGCGTCGTGGACGTCCTCTTGGGCCCAGCCCTCACGCCGCACCGTGAATGCCAGCCTCTCGAGTACTGCCGGACCGAGGCCCCGTCTCGCGGCCCGCTGCGTCCGTTCCACTGCGAGTTGCTGCAGTTCCGGCTCCATAGCCGGTGACATATGGAACAACTCTTCGTCGAGCAACTCGGTGTTGCGCCTCGCCCACCACTCGCTCACCTCCAGCACCAGCGGATCGCTCCACGGCGGCTCGGGCACGTCGGCCACCTCAAGCACACCGTCATGCTTGACGGTGAGCCGCACGTGTCTTTGCCAGATCCACTTCGGGATCATCTCCCACGCGAAGCGCTCCGGCGGAGCCAACAACTGCGGGTCCCACCCATGATCGGACAACTCTGTGATCACCCCGGGCATCGTCGAGTCCGCAGCCACCGCGAAATCGCAGCCGTACACCTCCAGAATCTGATACCCATACCACAGCGGCACCAGCCTCGCCTCCACACCCGCACGCTTCGCGGCGCCGAGCGGGTCTTGTGAGATCCTCTCCGCCGCTTCGGGGCTCAATGGCTGATCGCCGACCACCGCGTCGGCGTCGGTGGTCCAGATCATCGCTTGACGCCACGCCACGGCATTCCAGACAGGCTCGTGCGACTTGATCGTGTCGAACCAGCCAACAGGGTCAGGCGTCCCCCAGGTGTGCGCCACCTCCGCCATGACCTCCAGCCAATCGCGGTGCAAGTCATACCAGATGCCCACGGGCTCAACCTTGTTCCTCTCCTCGGTGAGAGCACGCGCCAGCTTCGCGGCCTCCCCCGAAGCCCTCCCAGCCGAGCCCCTCGCACGCCGGGAGCCCTTCACCGCCACCCGCTCGCCAATGCGCTGCCGCTTGGGCTTGTGGCCGCTGTGCTCAAGCTCCACAACGGCTCGCTTGATCTGCTCGGGGTCCAGGTCAGCGAGGAACTCGTCGCCCAACGACTCCAGCAGCAGCCGCTCCCGACCGTCGCTGACGCGCCGCTCATACATCTTGTTGATCTGGTTGTCGGTGATGTAGGCGACCTCCCTGGACACTCGCAGCAGAATCTTGCCGTTGTAGCGCTGCTGCCAGGCGTACACGGTCGACCGAGCCACCCCTGCCGCCTCCGCCAGCAGCGAGCGTGGAAGTCCGTCATCGGCTGCAAGGACCACCTCCACATGCAACTGGCGTTCGAACGTGTCAAGGTGGTCCCGGCGATCGGCTATCCGACAGAGACGTCGGCGCCGAACTTGCCGGCGCTCTGACGAAGTCAAGGAGGCCAGCAGCCTCAGATCGCGCCGCTCGGCGATCCAGAGCCGCAGTTCATCGACTTGGTCCTCGGTCAAATCGTGGACCTCCGGAACCGTGTACTGCGAAATCAGGCCGCTGTAGCGCTCCTGCCAGTCATACACGGTCGACGCAGCCACCCGTGCCGCCTCGGCCAGTTGCGCGACAGAGATCTCTTCCGCCACTCCCAGAGCCAACTCGAACTGCAGGTCCCGCTTCTCTGAGCCGACCACGGCGCGCCAAAATGCGATGCAGTCGAGGCGCCATTCGTGTTCGCGCCGTATGTGGGTAAAGCGAGGCACAGAAACGAAAGTGTACGGCTCAACTATGTCTGTCGTCAAGCGCTACACACAGGAATCCACACAACTCGAGCCGCACTTGTATCTGAGTTTCATGCCGGTTGAAAATGGCGCTCTGGAACACAAACGTACGACTCGACTACATCTCTCGTCTAGCACTACACATAGGAATCCACACAGAGGCACAACCAGAACAGAGGCACCGAGACCGGCGACGACCTAGACATGGCTCTCCAGGCATCGAACACGACTTGACGTGGGGTTGCACGTCATGCGCCATATCGTCTGACCTACTGCTTTGTTGTCGCTCCCAACAGCTAGAGCGGCCATGCCCGCGAGCGGCCGACGCGCCGCCGATGATGGGCACCTCCTTTGGGTACCAAGCCAGCCACCAAACCGTCAACGCACAGACTCGGTGATCGTTGTGTCTCATACTCGCCCCTCTGAGCCCTACACCTTTGCAGCTCCCGCCTGCGGCGGGAGCTGCCTACAACTTGATGCACCGTTGTCGTTCTATCCGCATACTACTTGCTCGGCTATTAGTACCACATTATGCGGTACTAATGGTAAACACACGCCCGCAGAACCTATCTCTATTTGACATACTGGAGGTAGTAGCCTTATCGTCGTCAACGTGCGGAGGACACGGATACTCGGGCCCGGGGGCACTCTGCACCCAGGAGAGAGGCGTGGCTAGGTTCACCGTGACGCCCCTCGGCGCTCCGCGGACCGGCATCACGCGGCTCGCAGCCGAGCTGTCGCTGTACCTGGTGGAGTCTGCCGAACTGGACGTTCGCCTTCTCGTCGGAGTCTCGTCGCACGCACAGGCCGGTGACGCGAAGGCGGTTACCGCCTACTACGCGGCGGGCGGGCTGGCGGCGCCGAGGTGGTCTGGTGGCGGACTGGGGCCGTTGGGATTCAGCTCCGGCGAGATCGTGGACCCCGGGGAGTTGCGAGTGTTGCTGACCGGGCGGAACCCTCGAACCGGAAAGCGGATCATCTCAGCGTCGGGCAGCCACGGGAGACGCCATCTACGGGTGGGCACGCCCACGATCGACGCGTCGGCAACTGAAGCCGAGGTGGACCTGTGGGACGAACGCGATGCAGCCGCGCTGGTCGGGCTGTCGCTGGCCGAGTTCCGGTCCGCTGTGACAGAACATCTCGTGCCATCGGTGTTGGTCGGCGACAGGGCGATGTTCGATCACGAATCGCTGGAGACCATCTTCGAGACTCCCCAGGCCATAGAAGTCGCGGCCACCGCGGTCGCGTCGCTGCAGGGACCGCTGTCCGCAGCCGAAGCCGGACGTGTGACGGGATTCGACCCGACTCACATCCGCCGTCTGTGCCGGGCCTATCGCGATGATCCCAACACTGAGGCTTCCAGGTGCATCCAAGCACGCCAAGCGGGGCCGGGCGATGATGCCAAGTCTGGCCAGTGGCTGATCGAGCCTGGTGCACTGGCGCGCTGGATGCGCGAGCGTGTGCCGCCGTCGGTTCGGATGTGCGTCGACGTGACGTTCACGATCGAGAAGTCCGTAAGCCTGTTCGCGCTGTTGTTGCCAGTTGACATGCGCCGTGAGGCGGTCAAGGGGATCCTCGGGGCGAACGATGTTGGAATTGCTTATCTTGATGAATCTGCTGCACGGCACCGTCGCCAAAGCGAGGGAATCTCTCATGTGGAGGATGGTGATGGTCTCTCCGCCGCGACCTTCGTTCATGCCACGTCGCGCGCTGATGATCCAAACGTTCACTGCCACAACCCCATCCTCAACTCGGTGCGAGGCGGCGACGGCACGGATCGCGCGCTGGAGTTATCGGCGATGTATCGGGCGACGGCTGTGGCATCGCACCTCGCTACGGCCTATCTGCGCTGCTATTTCGCGGAGCGCTTCGGTGTAGGGTTCGCGCCCCGAAGCGACGGCAAGACCGTCGAGATCGACGGCATCACCTCCGCGCAGATCGACGAGTTCTCGTCACGTCGAGCCGAGATCGAGAGCGCGCTCGAGGAACTCGAGCGCCTCGGCATGCCCGCCGACGCCACCGTCGCGGCCCTAGGCACCCGACCCGCGAAATCCAACGTCGACCCCGCGCAACTGCGCGGCGAATGGTCAGAACGAGCCCGTTCGGTAGGACTGACTCCCGAGGACCTCGAAGCGCTCTGCTCACATGAGCGACATCCCACTCCCCCACTGTCAAGATCAGAGCACAGTGAGTTGATGAAGTTCCTCGGCTCGGCTGAAGGCGCCACCGCAACCCGCTCCGAGTTCACCGAGGCCGACGTGATGGCGGCTGCCCTTCGCTGGGTCCCCGCCGGGCAACGCCGGGTGCGGCTGCTGACCCCTCAGATGCTCAACGACGTGACCACCGACTTCTTGTGCTCGCAGCAGGCGATCCCTCTTCTGGATGATGCTCCCGCAGCCACCACCGCGAAGGGCCAGGCGATCGGCGGCCGGCGCGAGGAGGTGTTCACGACCCGCCGCTGCGTCGAGGTACAGCACCAGATACAGGCCGCCTTCGAGCAGAGCCTGGACAGGCAAGCCGCCCGCGTGCCCGAGCCGCTGATCGACGAGGCGCTGCGCCGGTACGGCCAAGACCACGGAGCACTCTCCGGCGAGCAGGCAGACATGGTGCGCGCCTGGTGCGGATCGGGTCATGGGATCCAGTCCGCGATCGGCCGTCCCGGCACGGGCAAGACCCATACATGCGCCGCAGCCGCCGCCGTGTGGTCCTCCGCAGGGTTCACAGTCATCGGTGCGGCCGTCAAGGGCGAGGCCGCGCGCCTGCTCGGCAAGGAGGCTCGCATCGACTCCGAGACCATCGCGAAGCGGCTCAGCCAAGTTCGCCGCGGTGAACTGCGACTGGATCCCAGGACCGTGCTCATCGTCGATGAGTCCTCCACCCTGTCCGACGACGATCTGCACGCACTGTGCAGCGCCACACAATCCGCGGGCTGTGCGCTGCGCCTCGTCGGCGACCCCGCCCAGCACCGCTCCGTGGCCGCCGGCGGGATGTGGGCGCACCTCATCACCCGATGGGCCGCCAACACCCCCGAACTGACCGAGTCCCGCCGGCTTACCGACCCCGCTGACATACAGGCAGCCGAGGCCGCCCGACAAGGCAACACCGCAACGGCCCTTGAGATTCTGCGATCAGCCGGTCAGCTCTCAGAGTTCGAGTCACGCCCCAAGATGCTCGCGGAGATGCTGCGACGCTGGCAGACATTGCGCGACGACAACCGGCCAGCGCCCATAGTCACCCGAGACCGTCACACCGTGTCGGTCCTCAACGGCGCCTGCCAAGAACTGCTCATCAAGCGCGGCGAGGTCCAGCCCCCGGTCCAGTACGGGCACCTCGAACTTGGCGTCGGTGACGAGGTCATCGCCCGCCGCACCGACCGCACACAACACCAGGCTGGCCAAACCAGCGGCTATGTCCGCAACGGTGCACGCGGCACAATCACCGCCGCCAACTCCCAACAACTAACCGTCGCCTTCGACGGCATCGGGAAACTGAGCCTTCCCGCAGGATGGGTCGCCAACGGAGGCGTGAGCCTCGCCTACGCGCTCACCAGCCACGCAGTGCAAGGCGCCACCCAACCCGCCTCCACATCGATCATCTCCCAAGGAGCAACCCGCCCCGAACTCGTTGTCAACATCACACGCGGCACACACGACAACCACGTCGCCATCGTGCACCGCGAAGACGCCGGACTCGCCCGCTGGCGCCACACCGATGACGAGGACCTCATCACCAGCGTCGCCCGCAGCATCCACGACAAACCCAACACACCAGCAATCGCACTCATCCCAACCGAAGCACGCCAATCGCTGGCCGCGCTCAAAGCCGCATCACAAGCAGGACTGCTCACTCAACACGAAGACGAAGTGTTCGCTCACGGCCGGACCCGCCAAATCCAACGACGCGCCCGCCACAACCCCGATGCGGCACTGCGCCCACTGACGCCTCCCCCCACCGGCGCCACCGCCTGGATGCGCGCCCTGTGGCGACGAGCCGCCGAAGCAGCCGCCACATACAGAGACCGCTGGACCCCACGCACCCGAAGAACTGCCCAGCCCACCCAAGCCGTCCTCGGCCAAGCGCCTCAACTCCCCCCAGCCCGACAAGCCGAATACGACCACGCCGCCGCAGCCATACACGACGCCCTCAACGCGATCACCCAGCAGGTCGGTCCACACCACCCGCCAACCCTGCCCTCAGAAGCAGGCCCGAACGACTGGATCAGCGACCTCGAGCAATCACCAAGCATGCTCGACAACATGGCTGCACTGCGCAAAGCAGCACAAGACCACAACAGCACCCTCACCACCGTCCAGACCGACATCGACGACTACAACGCCGTCTCTGCGATCGGGATCCGATGAGCCCCCTCACACAGAAGGCGCATTCACCGCCTCAGCCGCCACAGCAACAGCCCGGTGAGGCTCACCCGCAACTGAGGCTACCCATGCTCGCGACCCTCCGACCCGAACGCCAGATTCTGCGGGTCGCTGACCTCGAAGCCCTGCTGAATCTCTCTAGAACAACAATCTGGCGCATGCGGCGAGCGGGCGAGTTCCCGCAGCCCATCCGGCTCAGTGCCAACGCCGTCGGCTGGCCCGCCCACGTCATCGACCAGTGGCTGGCAGAGCGCCCCGAGGCGTGATCGGATGCCCAAGCCCGAGACGGCCATCCAGGAAACGCGGACGGCTCGCCTAAGGACGCCGACAGAACCCTGGTATCCGGTGTCGGCACCGCCATCGCCGTTGTCACCCGCGACAACTACTCTCGTCGCTGTGGCCAGCCCTAGCGCCATGACGGCGATCACTGCCCCGGCTGCTTCTCCGGCGGAAGTCCTGGAGCCCTGCGAAAGGGCGATCCTGTCGGTGCTGCGCCTCTGGCCACGCGGCGCGGCTGAAGCCGCGGTCGCGCACCGCGCCGGCCTCGACGCCGCAACGGCTGCTGTGGCGTTGCGCCGCCTCCTCGATGCCGGGTTGGTCGTGTCTAGCGAGGAGACCCCGCCGGTGCGGCGCCAACATGAGCACATCGTGTTCTGGCGCCTCGCCGACGCCTCGGCCACCGCGGCGGTCATGGCGGATCTGCCCCGGCCCGATCCCTCCCAGCGTCGAGGCCCCCAAGGACCGGTACCCGATGAGTTCTGGCACCACTTCTGTTCGGGATCGGACCCGGCCGATCTGCGCCTGCCCCGCGACGCCACACTGGTGGGCTGCCGCCTCATCGAATCGTTCGACTCCGAGGCCCGATCCTGGGTGCTGTCACACTTCACCGTCGAGCAGCTCGCCGCCTGCCACAGCCGCTATCCCGACCCCAGCTCAGAAGCTCCCGAGCTGATCGCCGCGGCCATCGAGGCGCTGAGTTGACCGCCATCGAGGACTACAGCGACGTCCTCAACGACAACATGATCGCCGCGTGGCCCCGCGTCGCCGCCGCCCTAGACGGCCTCGACTGCGCGCTGATGGGCGGCACCGCGGTAGCCATGGTGCTGCGGCACCGCCACAGCCACGACCTCGACTTCATGACCCTGCAACCCTTCGACTCGCGAGCCGTCGCGGCCAAGCTGCTGTCATCCGCCGCCCGCGCCGCCTACAAAGACGACGACCGCGAACACATCGCCAAAGTCGCCTTCGACGGCGTACCGGTAACCGTCATGAGAGACCTCCGAGGCTTCGTCGAGGGCCACGCCACCCAGCTCGCCGCTCCCAGCGTCGTCGACGGCATCGCCGTCGGGTCGGTCCCGGACCTCATGGCCACCAAACTCGAAGTGATCCAGCACCGCCAACAGGGCCGCGACTACATCGACATCGCCGCCATGGACCGCGCCGGCGCCTGCACCATCGAAGACGGCCTGCGCTACCACAAACAGCGCTACGCCCCCACCGTCACCTACGAAGAAACCCTGCGCATCGCCCGTCTCGCCACCAGCCCGCCGCCCACAGACCCCGACCCCGCCTTCGACCACCACCTCACAGACGCTGCCAGCCACCTCGCCGCACGCCGGCGCGCCGTCCTCGACTGGGCGCTACAGTCCGGACAGCGGCCACGCCCGCCCCAGCCCGAACCCCCCACACACGAACTCTGACCCACCACCACGGACACATCCGGGGCGGGTTCGTGCTCTCCGTAGCCGGGGGATCCCGCAGCCTCCCAGGCGTTTCCATGAACCAGCCCCGGCCGTCGCGAGTGACCGTCACGGCCAAGAATGTCCCTAGGAGGGCTGCAACCGTCTCTCAGCCTCGGGTTATCATGCACTCGCACCAATACACCGGCGCCTAGGCTTCGGCTCCATCCGGGGCCGGTGCCGAACGCCACCCCCTACGGCCGCCTACTAGGCGGCCGTAGCTGCCTTTGTGGGGACCTCTCAAGGCCAGTGCGCAAGGTCCCTGCGCGAGCAGGGTCAAGCCCGAGAGCACGAGGAAGGCTTGGCGAGTCACGCTGGTCAGCGGGCAGGCCATGAAGCGCCGTGGCGGTTCGAGGACGCCTCGACGAAGCAGCCTCGACGTCGGCGTCTAAGGTTTGCGATGGCCGATTTGAGGTTTGCTCGGAACGATTTGAGGTTTGCTCGGAGCGATTTGAGGTTTGCTCTATCGCGATTTCAAGGTCTTCTGCTCTATCTGCTTGCTCTGTTGTTGTTACCGACAACCCAACAATCTTAAGGTTGAGTCCGAAGAGTCACGTAAGCGCCACGGGTTGCGGGACGTCCCCGTGGCTACATTGATCGTTGGCGTCGCCGCCCGGGCCATCCGGCACCCGGGATGCCAGGGCACACAGAGGAGGGGCCACATGCCCGAGATGACGTCCATCCAGCGACAGATGCTCGCGCTGTGCAGCCTGGTCTCCGCCGGCGAACGGTGTGACTGGGGGGTTCTCGCTCGACAGGCCCACCGTGAGCGTTCTCTCGATGGTCTGGTGGCCGGCGACATTCTGGAGACCAGCGCGAACGCCCACAGGACCGCATGGGTGATCAAGACCGCCTCAGCGGATAGCTGGACAGCCGCCTGGGAGCGAGCGGACTCGGAGTACCGGGCTGCGACCACCGCTGAGGCGCGCCTGACGACCGTGCTTGACGACGACTTTCCGCTCAACATGCGGCTGATCCACAACCTGCCGCCCTTCCTGTTCTACCGGGGCGGTCTCGACGCCGACCGCGACGCCCGCAGCGTCGCCGTAGTAGGCACCCGATCAGCCACCCCCGACGGCATCCGGCAAACACGCCGCGTGGTCCGCTCACTAACGCAAAGGGGCCTCACCGTCACCTCGGGGCTGGCAATCGGAATAGACGCCGCCGCTCACCGGGAGACCCTCGCGGGCCATGGACGCACGATCGCCGTGCTACCTTCGGGGATCACCCGCTTAGCCCCAACTGCCAATCGGGATCTCGGAGAGGACATCGTGGCCTCGGGTGGGATCATCGTGTCGCAGTTCTTCCCCACAGCCACACCAGCCAGGTGGACCTTCGGCAAGCGCAATGAGGTCACCTCTGGCATCAGCCAAGGCACACTCGTGATCGAAGCCTCAAGCATGTCAGGGGCCCGAATGCAGGCCCGCCTCGCCTACGAGCACGGCAAGCGGGTGTTCCTGCTGGACACGCTCGTCGCCAAGCAGCCCTGGGCACAGGAGATGGTGGAGCGCCGCCGGGCAGTCGCCGTCTCGTGCATTGAAGAGATCACCAGTCGGATCGTGTCACCCGACCGGGTGCGCGACGTCAGCGACCTGCTTCACGTAGAGCCAGCACTGTTGTAGGCGCATCCCATGGCGCCTCCGGCCGACCGCCACGACTTCGCCGACTGCAAGGGCTGCCGTACGTCAACCCTGGCCAGTGGACCATCTGCGTGCCGTCGCGGACATCCACCGGGCGTCTTGGCGCACCTACGGGGCCCAGACACTGAGCGTGGCGCGTTGTCGATGGATAGTCGAGTCGTTCCCAGCGTGGCGAGATCCGTATGCATCCCGGCGAAGTGCGGCCGCACTTCGATAGGCTCAGAGCGTGCGAGATCGAAGTGCGGCCGCAGCGACGAGTGTTGAAGCCGACCCGCTGGGATCGATTCGAACGGGCGACGCTTATCGGCTTGTTGAAGAGGTTGAGGATGATTCCGTCGACCTCCTCATTACCTCTCCGCCGTACTGGGGTATCCGGACGTATGGCCTTCCCCACGACGAATCGGTCCTCGATGAGTGGCGATCGGCGGGCTGCAATGACGAGAGGACGCCGCCGTTCGATTGGTACTCAAGAGCGGGTGGAGTGCTGGGGCTCGAGCCGTACCCGCACTGGTATATCGATCACCTGGTCGAGTTCTTCTCGAAGGCGCGCCGCACGTTGCGGTCAGCCTCGAGCCTTTGGGTGAACCTCGGCGACACCTATTTCTCTCGTTGGAGCAGCATCAGAGACGGAGGCCGACAGGGGCTCAATGGTGGGCGTACACGGCGAAGGACCCCGTCGGGTGGCTATCTGCACGACAAGCAGCTTCTGCTCGTGCCCGCAAGGTTCGCGATCGCAATGCAGGATCAGGGATGGATCCTGCGCAACGATCTGATCTGGTCAAAGCCTCACCCGATGCCTCGCCCGGAGCGCGACCGGCTAAGGATGTCGCACGAGCACTGGTTCCACTTCGTCCAACGACAGGCCGGCGGTCGTCGACCGAGCTACTACTACGACCTCGACGCCGCTGAGCCGGGCGCGTTGGATGTCGTAGTCCACGACCCGCCTCCGACGACGAACGGCCACTCAGCGACGTTTCCGATCGAGTTCGTGAAGCGCAGGATCCTCACCTCCACGCCGCCCAGGGGGCTTGTTCTCGATCCCTTCAGTGGTTCCGGCACTGCCCTAGTTGCTGCCGTCGAACTGGACCGCAGGGCGCTGGGGTTCGAAGTCTCAGCGAAGTATGCAAGATCGGCTCGGTCTAGGCTCAAGAAGGTGCTAGAGAAGATCGATGAGTGACGGCGTGGGTCCAGATGCCGCGCCGCAGGCTGACACCGCCCGAGTGATCGGCGTCCTCAATGGTGCGCAGCGTCCGGACGCTGGTCCAGACGTTGAGCTGGTCAGGTTGTTGGCAGCGCTCGACGGCACAGAAGCGAGCCTCAGGCTCGCTCTCAGCACCCTCCTAGCTGATGCAGATCCGCATTAGCACCGATCCGATTGGACCGCTCAGAGTCCTTGACGAATTGCCAGACGTGCCGCTGTCGGTCATGGAGGGTCGCAACGGCATTGGGAAGTCGCTGGCAGTGCGGCTACTGGAGATCTGTTGTGGCGAGATGCCTTATCGCCTGAGATCCCCTGCGTGGGAGAGTCTCCGGACCGGCCTCGGCCGCTTCGAGGTCCGCGCCGAGAACCTCAGCGGCGCGAGGCTGGTTCTCTGGACGGCGGACAGCCGCAAGTGGCCTAGAGAGCCCGGCGGTGCGCCCGACGAGGCCTGGTTTGAGGCGATTGAAATCGACGGCGCTCAGACGACGATGAGCAAACTCCGGAACCTCTTGCGGGTATACCGGATTGCCGGTGACGAGGGCATTGTGGAGACGCTTGCCAGTCGGGCCGACGCAGAGGCCGAGGCCGTTCACCGATGGGCTGCTCAGTACACCTGGGAGAAAGGCACCCCGCTGGCTTCGCTCGAGCACGAAGCTGACGATCTCCGACTCTTGTTCGGCGGATGGACGGACGCCGCAATTCCGGACCTTAGGGAGTCGGTGGTCAACGCCCAAGAACAGCACAAGCTCGCGGCCGCTGAAGCAGAGCAGGCCTACTCGCAGCACAAGCTCGTCAGCGACGCCGCGGATCTCCAACGCCAGCTTGACCGCTATTCGGAGGTAGCGCCAGGGCTTCAAGCAGAACTGGAGGCCGTCGACGGAGACATCGCCGATCGTCAGGCAAGGCGCCAGACCATCGATGCGGAGCTTCGCAGGATTGTGGAGAACTCAGCTTTGGCCGGCCCGGCTCAGAACGAACTCAAGAATGCGCGAAAGACAGCGTCCAACAACCGGCGCAAGCTGCGGGATTCCGTGAAAGAAGCATCCAGGCTCGCGGCTCAACTCGGCATCGGGAACGAGCGCGCAGATGCGGAAACGGAAGCGGCTTCCGTAGAAGATGCCATCGAGGCGCTTGAACTTGAGCGGCGTTCCCTTGATGCTGCACCGGTCATGCGCGAACTCCTGGACCAGATCACGAATCGCCTGACACAAGGCGAGGAGGCTGGCCTCGCCGACGAAGTTGCGGTTGAGGAGCCTGAGACGAATGTGAGCCTGACGGTGGCACGGACTCGTAGTGGCATGTCCTACCGAAGAAGGGCGCTTGAGGGGCACCCGCCTCCACCCGAAGCCGAAGCCGTGCAGGAGCAACTGGACGCCCAGATCAAGCGGCACGCACAGGTGGCGGCGCTACTGGCCCGCATCGACGACATTGAGAGGTTCGCACGACTCGTACAGAAGAATGAAGAGCGCGTGCGGAAGGCGGTCGCAACCTTGCCTGTCACTGGCCTCGGCGGGGTTCGCTCGTTGGAGGAGGAGAAGGTCCAACTCGACGACGAGATCGTCCAGCTAGCAGGTCGGAGGGCGAGCCTCGTCGAACGCTTGGGCGGATCGCCAGTGTCCGATCCTGTCGTTGTCCGTAAACGTCTTGAGCAATGCCTTCAGAGCGCAGATGTGCCACAGGAACTACTTGGTGACGCGCTAGCAGAGTACGGCGACGCGCTTGAAGTCGCTCGAAATGCGGAACGGACCGCTCGTGAGTCGCTTGATGCGAGGCGCTCCGAACTGGCGCGGACAAAATCCGAGGTCCAGCGAGCCTGGAACATGCTCGCCAACCGTGACGATCTTGGGTGGCTTCGCGATGCGCTCGCTCTCGAGCCCTCGCAGCGCACCTCATACGAGGCGCAGGCTCGATATATCGAGGGCCTTCGCAACCGGCTCGACGCTGTCCTCGATCGACTTGGAGCGGCGCGGGGGCAACTCGCGGCCGTGGAGCGTGCCTTGATCGGCGTCGGGAGGCACATCCGGAGTCAAAGCCCCAACGCTGAGATGTACGTAGCAGAACTGAAGTCCTGGTTGGGGCAACGCTTTAGCGACTGGTTCAGCAACGAACGCGTCCGACAAGAGCTGTTGCCGCAGGCTGAGGGCGAGATTGTTGTTGACCTCGATGCGCGAGAAGTGCTCTGGGAAGAGGATGGGATCCTTCGGAGCCGACCGCTCGAGGCGTTCTCGTCCGGTGAACAGGCTTTCGCCTACACTCGGGCCCGGCTGGGGCTCCTGGATGACGAGGACAATCCACCGCAGAATCGTCTCGTCGTCCTGGACGAGTTCGGTGCCTTCATCGCGCACGACCGACTGCAGCAACTCTTTGATGTCCTCGAAGATCGGATTCCACAGCACCCCACCGACCAAGTCGTCGTGATCCTTCCACTCGCTCATGACTATGAACAGCTCGGGAAGACCGCGCTCAAGACCGAACAACAAGGTCTCCAAGAAATGGCCGAGCAGGTCGCTTCAATGGGCTACGGCGTGAGGGAACTCGTCCGTTGAAGGACCTCAGCCCCTTGCTCGGCCACCCAGAGGATCTCGCGCTGGTGGACTCGACTGTCGCGCTTCCGGCGCTGACTTCGATCTGGACGGAGACGATGGGCGCCGAGCCCGCTGATCTCGAAGAGGACCTTGCCTTGGTCCGGCACTGGTTCGATCCAGTTGCCCAGGGGCAGCGCCTGCGCCGCGAGCTGCTAGCGCTCGACCCAACGACCGTCGACGAGGTGCCGGGCCCGCCCTGGACTCTGGAGGTCGCTCCCGCAACTCATTTGGTTACACCTGAGGGTCGGTGTCTTATCGACTACCTGTCCAACCGGTGCGCAGAACGACCGGAGGGAGGCACCGCTAGAATCATTGACGCATACGATCGCTTGCTGGGTTCGCTCTATCGAGAGTGGTCTCGGCACCGCATTGAGTCGGTCGTGGGTCTGCTCGCTGGCACAGACAAGCCCCTCCAGATCCCCGCCGCCGGAGTCGTGATTGCACTGCTAGTAAATCGATGCACGGACGAACGACGCGCGTTGACCAGGTTCGCAGGTGGGCCGAACAAGGACCTTGTAGACCGCGCCTTCTTCGCACCGGTGCAGCGCTTCGCCGACGTCCTGTCTCCATCTGGTCGGCGGGACCGGGCCAATCAGACGCTCGTGAGTGGCTGGATGCTGTACGAGGCGCGACGGCGACTTGGTCATGTGCTGAAAGTCCGGGATGCTCGCGGCGGGAACGATGGAAACGTATGGTTCCGCGCGGACGCCGTCCCCGAGGTCGTTCGCCGTGTCGCTCAAGATCTCACCAGGGGGCACCGAGCGCACGCCACTCCCGATCTCTTCGCCAACGCGTTCGATGCCCTCGTTGAGGAGTTGAGGGTGCAGCTGCCGAGCCTTGCAGCCTTCGGTCTGATCCATGAGCGGCCCCGCGATACCGCGCGCCTACGTGCTCAGTTCTTGGAACAGCTCACTGAGTTACAACCGTCAGACGATGAGTCGGGCAACGGCGCTTCTTGACCTTGCGCCACAGCTCGCCCGGTACCACGAGCGCAGCCTTGAAGGAGCCATCACTGTGGTACCGGTATTGGTGGACGATCTGAATGCGGTCCTTCCAAGCGTCCAAGCTCTCGCGGCAGTTCTTGATGCTCCGTTGTTCGTCGCAGGTGCACCAACTGGCCAGCGGCAAACCCCGCTGAGCGATGATGCTGCGCGGTTCACGTCCGTTGAGAAAGCACTGGACGTAACAAGGTTCGGCGGGAGCCGAAGGGTCGCGCGAGTCGACTCTGAAGGTGCCAATGCCTGGGTGTTTATAGATCCACCCGCCGGCGGAGAACTCAGTCCAGGCGAACAGACCGTCATCGACGTCTGCTGCGCAATTTCGAGTCGCGAGCTAGATGAAACCGAGTCACAGGCTGCGATCGTGGCCTACCAGGTCAGTGGAGTAGACCTCGACTTCAGAAGAGCGATCTGGGAACTCTTCACCAAGTACTTGGTGAACCTACCGAGCCCGAGCCTTAGGACCCTATTCGTCGTTGTGGAGAGTGAGATCGACGTTGCAGCTCACTGTCAGCCCAAGGCCGGATTCCGGCTCGCAGTCGAGGGCGAACACCTCCTCTCCAGACATGGGCCAAACGAGCTACCTGCGGTTGCGGCGCGAATATCGAACGAGGCCCGGGCCGTGGTCCTCTTCCTCGCAGCCGGTTTCTCGGCATCATCCGGATTCCCCCTCAGCAACCGGATGCGAGACTCTGCCATTGCACGGCTACTTGACCTCAAGGCGTCCCGCCACGGGTCCACCGAGCTGGCTCGGAGGTTCTATGAGTGGATCAGCGCGAAGAACGGGTGGTTGACGCCTCGTGAGATTGCCTTGGACGCTGAAGACTTCATCCAGCAACTCACCCTAGAGCAGGTAATCCGCGCTGAAGAGCGGCACTTTGGCGGAACGTTCCCGACTCTCGCCGAGTTCAAGGAACTCCACGACCAACTCGCTAATGACGCCGGGCCGGCGGTCAGGAGCCTATGCCGGTATCTTAACGAGCGAGTAGGGCGGGTCGTTCTCGTGACGGTCAACTTCGATACCCTCGTCGAATCGCACGCTGGGGTGCCTCTCGAAGTCTTCGCTGACGACGAGGAGTTCGAGAGCGCGGCCGCCTACGTCACTCGGTATCTCGCTGGCCAGGAGTCGGCGGTGCCTTACCTGAAGGTGCACGGCACCATCGACCGGCCGGAGAGTTGCGTTGTGAGCGCAGAACAGACCGAGATCGGCGTCGGGAACGGGAAACTTGCAGCGCTAAGGGCTCTGCTCGATGGGGAGAGCCAGCGGCTTTGGATCTACGTAGGGTCAAGCATGCGAGACCATGACCTGCTGCGGGTCCTAGGGGATGAGGACTTCGCACGCGGCCTGGATGAGAGATGGGTGGTGCCATACCTGACCGAAGACATCCGGCGCTTCGGGGAGGAGAGGGATCCGTTCTGGGTGAATTCACGGCACCGAACGATGGACGATCGTCTCATCACCGAAACAGCAGACGCGTTCTTTGCGGCGCTCGAGGCATCTCTGTGATCGCTTCTACGGCCACGGACCTGGAGAGCACCGAGAGCCGTAGTCACGATTACATAGCGATGAGCCGGATCAAACACTTCCGTGAACGCCGCGGGATTCAGGTCGAAGACTGCATCTCGCCTATGGATCCATCCCAAGATTGGTCCAAGCCACGCTGTGGATGCTGGCTCCTCCCCGGCATAGCTTGAGTCCTACTAGGCGATGTACTGCCCCCAGGCGTCCATGACCTCGCGGCGCTGGTCCAGCAGGTCGGCGCGGCGGTAGGGGCCCAAGGGCGCTACCTGCTGTTTGAGGCCGCTTCCCCGTCGGTGCCGGGAGCACCTCCAAACGCGGCGTGCCCGGCACGACGTGGGTCGCCATCGACAGGGCCACCTACGACGTCTGCCGCGACCCGCGCGACTACCGACGCTCGTAACCTGCATCTCGGGCGGCAGCGTGCTGCTACAACGACTGGAGTTCCTCTACAACAGCCGCCAGTCGACTCGTGAGGTTGTCGATGTGGTGTGCGGCGTCGTCGTAAGCCACTGCCCACGCGTTCACGCCCTTGCTCGAAGCGTTCGATGTGAACGAGTCGCCTCGGAAACTCTGCTCCCACTTCTGGAGCGCTTCCTTGAGCGGTGCGCTGGGGCCGGGGTCGTCATAGGCGGTGATGGACTCTCCGAAGGTGAAGTACCTAGTTCTCATCCATCCCCAGCCGCCCATGGAGGGACTATTGAGCCACGCGACGGTCACTGGCCAGTCCCAGCCAGCACAGCCGACGCGGATCGTGACGCTCCGGGGCCCCCAACTCAATTGGGCGCCCGATTGTTCGGCTACGTCCAACAGACCGGCGGCTGCGCTGCGGGTCTCGGCGCCCGCGAACTCCGCCAAGAAAGACTCCCGGTCGAGTCTGCGGCGGATGCCAGATACCGGTTTGGCTGTTGTGCCGAACACCCGGGGCACGAACGTCTCGCCCTTGCCACGTCCGAATGGCTTGATCTCAACGGCGAGAGCCTCGACGGTGGGCATCTGTGCATTGAGGAATTCCACGATGCGCCGAAGTGAATCCGGGATCTCATCTGCCACGAACAGCAGCCTCATGCGGCCCGCAACGAGACTCGTGGCGGCCTTGTCCCAGAATGCGGCGATATCCAGCTGCTCGTCGGCGGGCAACAGATCCTGGAGCTGGCCCTCGGGGTCGCAGCCTCGAGTCTTTGCGGTTGCCTCGTGGGCGACGCGCAACTCATCGGCGCTCCAGGTGTGCGCGGCGTGGGCCGCGTACTCCAGCAGTTGGCCGACCACGCTGCGGCGCACCTCGCGATTTGTGCCGCGCTTGATCTCAACCAGAGTCACCAGCGCGTCTTGATCCACCAGCACCAGATCCACAGCCCAACGAGCAGCGGAATCGGCGTCTTCGGCGACTGCCTTCTCTTCCTGGACCAGAACCCAACGCAGCGGATCACCTGGGCGCATCTGTTCCCCGTCAAGTAACTGCAACTGTTCGACCAGCAGCCCTTGGAGTTCGTTCTCCGACGCGAACCGGTCCTCTTCGAGGGCTACCAGTTCGCCGTCTTCGCCTTTGGCGTATATTCGCTGCGACATCTCACCTCTCCCAAGATCAGACCCCCGACGACTATCCCGACGCCGCCCAATGTACGGGCACCGCCGACATCGGCCTGTTGCAGTAATCTGACCCGGTGCCACAAGACGCCACAGGCCAGATCAAGAAGGTCTGTCCGACATCGACGGGCGTGACGGCAGAGACTGGCCTCGTGCCCATCCGCCACCCTCTGGACCTTCGTCTCATCGGCATCGGATGACCACAGGTCCTCCACCGTTCTGCTGGCCATGCAGGCACTACCGTCCGCCCGAGCATCCCCCAGGAATGACCCAGGGCGAGTGGTCCAGCGGAACATGCGCGGCATTCCCCGACGGCATCCCCTCGATCATTGCCGCCGGCGGGTTCGACCACCGCAAACCGTACGACGGCGACAACGGGTTCCAGTTCGAACCAGGCTCGCCGCGCACCGCCGAGTGGTCCCAAGACCAAGTGGTGGCGTTCCTCGAACGTACACTTCGCAACTTCCACAGCCGCCAGGCACGACTCGAAAGGCTGCGCGAGTCGCCTGCTCAGGATCAACTCCCCTAGGTGGCGGTCAGAGCCAACATCCGCATGGCGAGCTTCGTGGTCGGGTAAGCGGCTGAGTTGTCGATGGCCGCTAGCGCGGCGGGCACCTCATCCGGCGACAGCGCCGCCATGCAGTGCGCGCGACCCGTTGCGGGCAGTGCGTACTCGGGAAGGCCTTTCATGGCCCGTCGGTTGCCAGCAGGTCCCGATGCGCCCGGCCCGGCTGATGTTCGATACTCCACCGGCGTGGAACTGAAACGTCAGAGTCCGGCGCGAGGTCGGTACCCGCATCCCGGCCGGCCCGGCTTCGAGCGACGATTCGACGACCGGCGCTTCACCGGATCCCGGCCTGCCATTACGGGGCAGGCGGCGTGCTAGATCGCACGTGACAGCGCGTCCGCACTGCCCAGGGTCGATGGCGGGTGCTCGCGTCCCGGTGGAAAATCTGGTCGGATACTCTGGAAGCCCAGCTACAACGAGAGGACGTGAGGTGGGAAAGGCCAACTTGTTCGAGTTGCTAGGTCGTCCTGTCGAGGCTTCGGCCTCTGATCGCGGGACCCTTGTCACCGACAGCCCCGAGACCTATGACGACGCGGGAGTGCTGCCGACTATCGCCGACTGCGGCACGATGATCACCAAAGCGATGGAGACCCATGACGACGATTCGGTGCTGCCATCGATCGCGGATTGTGGGACGTTCGTCACGACGACCGCAATGGAAACCTTCGACGACGATTCGGTACTGCCGACGATCGAGGACTGCGGCACTCTGCTCACGAGGTCGAACTTGGAGACGTACGACGACGACTCTGTGCTGCCATCGATGTGATGGCTCAGCGCCCTTTGTTGGTGGGCAACGAGTCCGACGCCCATCTTCGAACTGTCGCCCACCGGCTCAGGAAGCGTGATGTTGAGCCGGTCATATTCGACGCTGACACGCTGGCGCAGCTCAGCTACTCGCTGACGCCGCACGAACTCGTCATCGATGGGGTTGCGATCACCGATGGGGGTCGTGCCTGGCTGCGAAGGGCTGCTCCGAACCGGTGGAGTAGCGGTGATCGTGTTGGATCAGTCGCCGATGTTTCATTCCGGGCACGAGTACGTCTCATCGCGGCGATCGCACGCCTCGGCAGCCGTGAGTGGGTGACCGGCATCGATGCGCTGCAGGCGGCCGAGGACCGTATCCACCAGCTAGCGGTCGCGTCGCGGCTCGGGATAACGGCGCCACCGACGATCGTGTCCTCGAACCCCTCCGAGATTGAGCGTTCGCTGGGCGCCGACGCAGTCATCAAGCCACTCGCCACGGGCGCGTTCGTCAACGCGGAGGGAGAACCTCGGGCAGTGCACACGAGCCCGCTAACCGCGGATCTGCTCGCGGCGGGAGACTTCGGGGCCGCTCCGTTCGTCGCTCAGGCGCGGATCGATGTCCGGCAACACCTTCGAGTGGTCACGGCGGGCTGTGTCGTGACGACGGCGGCTCTTGAAGCCGATATGTGGCCGCTGGACTGGCGTGTCGCCGATGAGGCCCACTACTCATGGCGCCGGCACGAATCCCCGGATGTAGAGGCCCAAGCAGTGCGACTCGCGGCCGAGTTGCGCGTCGGGTACTCGAGCCAGGACTGGCTGGTGCCGGTATCCGGTCCTCCGATGTTCATCGACTTGAACCCGGCCGGTCAGTGGATGTTCTTGCCCGATGACGTTGCCGATCCAATCACAGAACACATCGTCAACTTCCTGAGTGGCCAGTCATGACCGACGCCACCGCCCCCGAATCAGGCGATGCATCTGAGCTCGACGCACAGACCAGCGCCCGCCGGTCGAAGCATAACCACGCGTCGTTCGTGCTTTCCGTCCTAACCCAATACAGGATGGGGACCTACGAACACAAGAAGGTCCATACGGGCAAGATCGGAGACGGGATCAAGTCTTGGAAGACGGATGATGAGACCCTCGCCATTGAAGAAGGCCGACGACAACTCCAAGGCCAGTTCAATGAGCTTCAGTACGTCACGACCCGCGCAAGTGTGCTGCTGACCATCGCCACAGCAGCAGCGATCTACTTCCTCACCGGACTAGACGACCTTGGCGGCATTGCACAGCCCTGGCAATGGATCGCTCGTTTCCTGTTGCTTATGGGTTCAGCGTCGGCCTTATGGGGCGCGCTAGTGATGGGAGCGCTCATCGGAGACAGAGCACCGTTCAAGCAGACCGACATTGTCAATGATCTCACGAACGAGCGGGGCGAGTTGCGCAAGTTCCTAGCGCGCGACTACGCAGAGAACGTCCCCACAGGTGTCAACACCAACGCCGCACGACTCACGCACCTCGGCACGGGCGTCACCTGGATCGCGCTAGGAGCGCTGCTCGGCGTGATCGGCTTCACCCTCTCCGCACTAATGGCCACAGAAAGCGATACCGCAGATCAGGTCCCCGAGCAGACTCCTCGGCTGCTGCCTAGTGAGCAGGATTCGCGCTCCAGCACCATGCGACCCCAAGGATCACTCGCGCCGTGAGGGATCCCGATGGTGAATCCAGGTGCTATAGGTGTCGCGGTTCGTGTTGGTGTACTTCCCAGTGGGCGGTGTAGGCGGCACGGGTGACTCGCCGGGGGATTGGTAAGGCCGACCGCTCACATGACGGATGCAGCGCACACTGGCTTCAGTTGCCGCGCGTGTCACGGAGGAATCCCTATAGGTTTTGGCCGAGTGTCACCCGATGCCGCCGAGATCAGAAATCTCCTCAGCGAGGGCCGAGAGGAGGAGTTGCTCGGACTCGCGGAGTCGGAGTCGTTGGACTTCAAGGCGCAGCCGTATGCGCTGCAGGACCAAGAGGGTGGGATCCGGTTTCGCCGCGCCTGGGAACTGGCGAAGGACGCTGCTGCGATGGCGAACTGTCCGCAAGGAGGGTGCATCGTGTTGGGGGTCCGTACCACGCCGTCCTCGGCCAGCAGCGACGATGTGGCTGTAGAAGTGTCTCCGTTTCCCAGCCATCTTCTCAATCCGCAGCAGTACCAGGACACAATCGAAGCCCATGCGTATCCCCCGATTCGGGGTGTTGGCGTCCTCAAGTTCAACCGAGACGACGGATGCCTGGGCCTGATCGAAGTGCCACCACCGCAGGGTGATGATGGCCCATTCTTGCTGAAGAAAATCGTCGACTCAGACGGCAACTCGACCGAAGGGTTCGCGATGCCGGTTCGGGATGGGAGCCATACGCGATGGCAGCCAGTAGGGACAATCCATAGAGACATCGCCGACGGCCGGCGATCGCGGCGAGGAGGCAGCATCCCTGCTGGCGATCCCGGCCCCGCAGACGCGGCACAGGCCTCTCTGGAGTCTCGGTTGGCAGCTGATGTGACCATGATCGAGAACTACATGGACTGGCATGACTCTGCGGTCTATGCGCTGACGGCCGCTCCCGTGTCGCCTCCGAGCCGTATCGACAACTTCTATGTGGGCGACCTCCGGCAGAGCTTCGCGAGCCCGAGCGGCCTCCGCTATTCGGGCTTCGGAATTGGCTACCGCCAAGAACCGAGGCTTGAAGATAAGGCACTCGTCGCCGTTGACGGCGATTTCCGCTATAGGAGGCTGGAGCGTGATGGCCGCCTGCTGGTGGCTATCAAAGCGGAGGAGAGCTTTCTCGGCAGAACGCACCAATTGCCTACTGGGCAGGCTCGCCCGCTGACCATCAATCACGTCGCTCTGGTCGAGTTCACGTACGAGTTTTGCCGCTTCCACAAAGACGTGCTGCAGCCCCACGTCCCCCCCTCCGAGTGGCATCTGGCAGTGCTCGTACGAGGGGCCCAATCAAGGCCATGGTCACTTCACTTCGGACGATGGGCTGACCGAGAGGCCCAATCGGATGAATGGATCGAGGTGATCGAGGCGGGAGAAGACCCCGCAGTCAACGCGTACGAGTTGTTGAGACGCGTGTGCGACCTGTTCGTCCTGCCCATGAACGAGCTTCAGTTCGTTCGCGACGGCCGCGTGGATCAGCAAGCCATCCTCAACCTGGGTTAGGAGTACTGCCCTCAAGGCGGCCATTCACGACAAGCCGTTCAGCCCGTCATCCATCAGCGCCCTGTGCACCTTGACGCCGATAGCCCAACCGGTTTCGGACCACAGCCGATAGAACCTCTGGTATAGCCCGGCGGCTCCTCAAGTAGCTCGCGGAACGCCGCCGGATCGAGCGGGTCCTGCGCCAGCCCTCCAAGATGGTGCGCGCCTAGTGATGCCGTCTGAGCCAGGCCCGTATGGCTTCTCGACGCGTCTCGCTTCGTCCAAGGCTGCCGAGGATCAGCCTGCATGCAACCGGGTGAGACTCCAGAGCGGTGCTGGCGAGTTCCTAGGCTGTGAGTCGTGATCTTCGCATCCGGTGAGCTACCCGACGAACTAGTCGATGCGCACGAGAGCGGGCGGCTCGTCGTGTTCGTCGGATCGGGCGCCTCGATGTCGAAACCGACGTGCGCTCCGGGTTTCCGCGCGCTTGCAGAGCGCGTGATCGCCGACCTCGGAGTCGACCGTGAGCTGAGGGATACAGACTTACCGGAAGTCGTTCTCGACGAGCTCGCTGAGCAGGGTCTGGGGGTGCATGACGCTGTGCACCGGATCCTCAGCGAGCCGGCCCAGCCCAGCTCAACGCACGGCGCCATCTGCAAGCTGGCCGTGTCGAGCCCGCCTGTGCGGGTGGTGACGACGAACTACGACAGGTTCCTGTCATCGGGCGGCCTCGGTGACATCACGGAGTTCACAGCACCCGACGTGCCCGGAGACGAAGACTTCAAGGGACTCGTGTACCTGCATGGTTCGATCGCACGGGAGCCGGAGGATCTTGTGGTGACCCGAACCGATTTCGCCCGGGCGTACATGGCCCCGTCGTCACCGACACTGGCGTTCCTGCACCGGCTGTTCACATCCAAGCCGGTGCTGTTCATCGGTTACAGCACGGACGACGTGCTCATGCGTTACGTGCTCACAGCTATGGAAGGCAGCACCCAGCTGTACTCGCTTCGCAGCGGCTCCGGCGAACCCGAACGAGACAGGCTCGGAATCATGCGCATCCCCTACGGTGAGCACTGCGATCTGCCGGCGCTGTTGGAGGACTGGGCATCGTTCGCGGGCGCTACCCCGACCGAGACAAACCGCCGCGTCGGTGAGATTCTGACCGCACCGGATGGTCCAGAGGCGATGGAGCCTCACGACGAGTCCTATCTCGCGCGCGTCGTCACCGACCTCAGCCTCGTGCGGTATTTCACCGAACAGGCAGGCGGCGCGCAGTGGCGACGATGGATCTCCGAGCTCCCGCAACTGGATCTGTTCGATCCGGCCCCGGAAGCTGGATCAACGACACCGAAGCTGCAGGCGTGGTTCGCTTTGAGGAGCGGAGGTGGGTACACCGCTGAGGAGGTATCAAGACTCATCGACAGGGACGGGGGAACGTTGCCGGACTGGGTCTGGTCCTCGATGTTGAACCCGAGTGTGTTGTACGGCGCCCAAGACCCCGACGAGGCCGGCAAGTTCCTGGTCGCCATTTCGGACGTTATACCGCCTGTACACAGGTCACACTGCGCCCGCGCCCTCGGCGTGATGCTCTCGGACGAACCCGACCTCTCCGATGAGACGTTCCTGGCGCTGGCCGAGACGTGGTGCGCGTTGAGTAGCTGCCTGATCGGCTTCCGGAACCGTCGCCATGAGATCACCGACTTCTGGTCGGCACGCCCCCACCTCGCCATCGAAATGATGAGCGTCGTCGACGCCTGCCTGCGCCGCGCCAACCGGATCGCAACGATCTACGGTGGCACGGACCCGTCATCGATGAGGGCCTCACTGCACGGCAGAGGTGGCGATGTCGTGCACAGGGGCCATCTGCTCGTCGACGCTGCCAGGGACCTGATAGCGGCGCTGATCGAGAGCGATCGACAGATTGCGATCGGCTACTTGCGCTCATGGGCCGAGTCGCGGTGGCCTATCCTGAACCGCCTCGCAATACATGGTTGGACCCTGCGCAGCGATGAGACCGCGTCGAGCAAGCTCACCTGGCTTCGAGCACAGGACAGGTGGGTACGCGACCCCCAGTTCCACTACGAGGTGAAGCAACTGATCGCGAGTTGCGTGGCTCAGGTCGGCGAACCCGAGATCGAGTCGTTGATCGAGCACATCGAACGATGCGCCAGTCCCGGCGACGCAGGCTTCACCGTGGACAAGCTTGACTGCATCCGCAGGCACGCACCGGAGTCACGCTCGGCCCGAAGTGCTCACGCCCAGGCTCAGAACGCTCATGCAAATGAGACGATCCCCGAACGAGTCGATGACGCGAACCCTTACCTGCAAGATATCGACGCGTACGACTTGGAGGCGATCCGGCGCTCGCGCCCCGAGTCGGCCGTGCCTTCCCAGCAAGGCGGCGTTCTGGCAGGTGATCTAGCCCGTAGCCACCAGGCCCAGCGGAGCAATATCGAGCACATCAGAGACATCGAGGCCGTGGCCAGTTTCATCGCCGCCGAGTGCCTGGGACGCATCCGCCCGGACAGCGACGAGCCATGGAGGCAACTGCCAGGATTCATCACTGACGACGGGGAGCCGTACCGGGTCGCGCTCATCGATGCCGTGACCACACAACTGCTGAGGCCAGAGTCTGACGAGCGGTCGGCTCAATGGCGGCGGTGGATGCACTACTACTGGCAACAGCGCCTGCAGAGCCGACCCAGAGGGCTGAGCGACACCGAGTCCAGCGCGCTCGCGGACTGGGCGGCGCTGCTCGAGGGCGACGACTTCGACGAGGCCGTCAGACTCGTTATCTCCCGGCCGACCGGGCTGCGCACCAACTCCAAGCTCCCGCTCCTTCTCCTAGACGCTTACGAGGGATCAGATTCTGAGGCAAGCGTGATCGACAGCCGTCCCAATCAAGTCGTCCAACTGCTTGCTCACCTGCTCGCAGACACCGAAGTGAGCATCGCCGAGTACTTCACCCACGAGGTGCGCACTCTGGCACCGGCGCTGCTCCAACGCGTGAGCGACCAGGATGCCGAACCGCTGCGAGAACAAGCTGCGCGCCTCGCGTTGCAGTTGGGCGATTGACACCTGGTGTGCCCTGTGTTTCGCGTAGTCGGTCTGTTTGATCTCGGCGGTGGTGGCACGGCGCAGTTCGTATTCGACGGGCGTGATACGTGGCTACGTGATGTACCGTGCCCAGGCGCTCATGACCTCGCGGCGCTGCTCTAGCAGGTCGGAGCGCCGGTAGGCCGCTTCGACGGTGTTCTTGACGACGTGGGCTAGGCAGGATTCGGCCAGTTCACGGCTGACGGCCGACTCGGCGCACCAGTCGCGGAACGATGAGCGGAGCCCGTGGGGGGTCATGCCCAAGTCGAGTTCGTGGCAGAGCTTGGAGAGGGCATCGGGGGTGATCTGCCGGCCACGGGAGGACGGGAGCACCAGCGAGTCGGGAGCGCCGTCGCTGTAGCGGCTTGCCTCGTCGAGCACTGCGAGCGCCTCTGGGCTCAGCGGCACCCGGAACTCGCGGCCGACCTTGGTGCGCTCGCCTCGGATCGTCCAGATGTCGCCGTCGATCTCGTCCCAGCACATCCCGCGGACCTCTCCGGAGCGGGTCGCGGTCAGAGCCAGCATCCGCATGGCGAGCTTCGTGGTCGGGAAGGCGCCTGAGTTGTCGATGGCCGCGAGCGCGGCAGGCACCTCATGCGGCGGTAGGGCCGCCATGTGGCGGCGGGGGACGCCGTTGCGGGGTAACGCGGCCAGCAGCGCCTCGCCGGCGGGATCGTCTCCACGGTGCCCGGCGGCCATCGCCCACCTGAACGCCAAAGAGAGCCGCTGGCGGACCTTCTTGGCGGTGTCGTAGCGGTCGGTCCACAGCGGGCCGATGATCCGCAGCACGTCTCCGGTATCGATCTGGTCAACGGGGCGGTGAAGTAGGTTGTCGGCGTGGTTGCGGACGCTGTTGCGCCAGATCTCCGCGGAGCGTCCGCCGTTCTTCCACGACGCCGAGCGACCCTCGATCACGGCCTCCAGCGCGTCAGCGAGAGTCGGGGTCGGGTTCTCGGCGACGCGCGGATCGACGCCCACCTCGATCTTGCGGCGGTTGTCCAGCGCCCGCTCGCGTGCGGTGGCCAGCCCCACCACCGGGAACGACCCCAGGCCGAGGTTGGTGGCACGGCCGTTGATGCGCAGCCTCTGCACCCAGACCTTCGACAGCCGCCCGTTGGTCATGCGCCGCACCCGCAGGGTGAGTCCGTAGCCGCCGCGGCCGTCGCCGTAGACGCCGGGCCGGTTGACCTGCTTGACGAAGGTCGCGGACAGTGGAAGACCGGCCCGAGAGTTCGATTCTCTCACTTCTGGTTGTCACTTTCTCTGTCGCGAATGTCACTTGATGGGATGCTACGCCCTGCAACCGGCTGAAACAGGGATATGCCCTCTCACCTGTGAATATAGGCAACACGAAGCGACAAACTGCAACCCGCCGAAACCCCGAACAAATTCTCCCCAGCTCCACCACTCAAGACCACCCAACACCGCACCGCAGGGCTGGGTGAGGACGGCAGCACCGCGCCGGTGTAACCATTAATATGCATAACGTGTATCGTCATTTATTGACTGTTAGGACGAGGCGGTTGAGGGGTACGGGCGGCGGGCGGTAATGGACTACGGGCGAGCCTGGGTAACGGTGGAAGGCGAGAGTGACTGTCGTTGTCTTCGGCGAGGACGACGACCCGGCGCTGCTGGGCGACTACACCCTCGAGGGCCTGGCGCTCGCCGTCGACCCGGTCGAACAGCGGCTGGATCCCGCCCAACTCATCATGTACCGGATGGCCAGCTGGGTACGGGGCCGCGGCTCACCGGTCGCCATGGGGCGTGTGCTGGCCGTTCGCGTCACGGTAGGACCGTCACTGTCCAGGTGCCTTCGTCGTTGGTCTCCGCGGCGAACCTGTCTCCGGGTCTGGCAGGTCGTGCGATGCTCGTTTCGTAGAACACTTCGTCGAGTGCTTCGTCGAGCGACGGTGTGGCGGTCGTCTCACCGTAGGCGTCTCCGTGGACGGTGTAGGCGTCGGGAGTGAACACCCCGAAGCCATTCTCGTTGACGTAGAAGTGCCCATGGCCGACGATGTGGCAGCCCTCGCCGGTGTCGAAGGTGTCACCGACGCTGCAGGGTGTGCCATACACCAGAACTTCGGGGGTGTAGGGCCCCGCCAGTTCATCCAGCAGCGCTGTCAGCTCCGCCTGCGGCAGGTCCGTGAGGTCGTCCCTGGCCAGCAGCTCCTCCATCCTGGCGGCCAGCAGTAGGGCCTCCTCTTCTCGCGTCAGGCCCGCCGTCTCCGTCGGGTCCGTCGCGTCCGTTAGACCTGTCTCCGCTGTCATCGTGAGCGTCACAATCCGGTCGATCTCCGCGGTGATGGCGTCCAAGGTGGCCTCGATCTGGGAGAGTTCTGTTTCGAGTTCGTCTCGCTTCGCGTCGGAGGGAGCGTCTCCCCCATACAGCTCGTCGAACACCGCTTCCCATGCGGTCTGCGCTGTATCGAACTCGACCCACTTCGACTCGAGCAGCGCATCCAGCTCCTCGAAAGAGAGCTCGGCCAGTTCCTCGATGGGGTCGCCGTCGGCCACGGCCGCCCGCTCGGTGGACTCGCTGTCTGACACGGCTGCCTCGCCGGCGGATTCGCTCTCGGCCACGGCTGCCTCGCCGGCGGGTTCGCTCTCGGCCACGGCTGTGTCGTCGGTGGAGTCGCTTTCGGGGCTGCCGTCTGAGCCGCACGCCGCGAGCGCTACGAATACCAGCGGGACACAGATCGCGACCTGGCGAAGTCGGACACCATTCATGAGTGTTCTCTTTGCGGGATCGGCAGACTCATGCACTCGATTTGGGCTCCTCACTTCGGCTGTGAACCGGCAAGATAGCCACTAGCGATATGTGGTGAGCGTGTTGATCTGATCAATATCCGTGTCTTTTTCGTGCTTACAGCTAGAATCCGGTGAGACGGAAGCCATTTGGGGTTGAGAGGCCCAAGTGGCGGCGTTCCGTTGGGGCCTGTCGGCTGCTGGCTGCCGACAGGAGCGGACCGGGAGGCTGAACAGTTGGACAGCACTGACGATCTCATTCGAGAGAACGAGATGCTGCGGCAGCGCCTGTCGCGGCTGAGCGAGGCCAGTCTGCGGGTCAACGACAGCCTCGATTTGGATGCGGTGCTGCAGGGCGTGCTGGACAGCGCACGCTCGCTGACCGGCGCGACCTATGGCGCGATGGTGCTGTTGGACGACATGCTGCAGGTACAGGACTCTCTGTCTTCGGGGTTGACTGCCGATCAGGCGGAACGGTTGTGGAACCTGGCGAACGGGATGCGGTTCTTCGAGCACATCGGCGGGATGACGAAGCCCGTGCGACATGGGGACTTCCGCAGCTATGTGCGAGCGTTGGGCCTGCCCGAGTTCGACTCGCCGATGCCGGTGAGTTCACCGCTGGCGGTGTTGATCGCGCCGGTGACGTTTCATGGCGAACCGATCGGCATCATCTACCTCTGCGACAGCGAAGTCGACGAGGAGTTCACCCACGCAGACGAAGAGACCCTGGTGATGTTCGCGTCCCAGGCGGCTCTGGTTATCGCCAACGCCCGGTTCCACCGTGACGAGCAGCGGGCCCGGGCCGACCTCGAGGCGCTGGTCAACACCGCCCCTGTGGGTGTGGTCGTCTTGGACGCCAAGTCGGGCGTCCCCACCTACGTCAACCTCGAGATGATGAGGATCGGCGCTGAGTTGATGTCGTCGGAGCTGTCAGCACAGCAGATGATCGAAGCCGCCGCCATCCGCCGCAGCGACGGCAGCGAGATCTCCTTCCAGCAGTTCCCGGTGGCCGCGGCGCTCAGCGCCACAGAGACGGTGCGCGCCGAGGAGATCGTCATCAGCGAACCTGGCGGCAACAGCGTCACCGCGATTCTCAACGCCACACCCATCGGCTCAGACCAAGGCGACATCGAGTCCTTCGTGGTCACGCTCCAGGACATGACCCCCCTTGAGCACCTGCAGCGGCTACGAGCCGAGTTCCTGGCGATGGTGAGCCACGAACTGCGCGCCCCGCTGGCTTCCATCAAGGGTTCCGCCTCCACTCTGGCCGCGTCGCGAGGGTCGCTCGACCCGTCCGAGACGGACCTCTTCTACCGCATCATCGAACAGCAAGCCGACCACATGAGCAGCCTGATCACGGACTTGCTCGATGTCGCGCGCGTGGAGGCGGGAGCACTGTCGGTGGTTCCCGAACCCGTGGAGGTGGCCGTTCTCGTGGATCAGGCCAAGAGCGGGTTCTTGAGCGCCGGCGGCCGCACCAGCCTGCACATCGACGTGCCGGCGGACCTGCCGAGGGTGAACGCCGACCGGCGGCGCATCGTCCAGGTTCTGGGCAATCTGCTCGCCAACGCTGAAGAGAACTCACCGGCGCTGTCCGCCATCTCGCTGGCGGCCCAACACCACGGCGTGCACGTGGAACTCTCCGTCACCGACCACGGCGTGGGGATCCCCGCTGACCGTCTCTCGCAGCTGTTCCAGAAGTTCTCGACGCCCGGCGACAAGGCCACCAAGACCACAGACTCGGGCCTCGGGCTCGCCATCGCCAAAGGCATCGTCGAAGCTCACGGGGGCCGGATATGGGCCCAAAGCGACGGACCGGGCACAGGCGCCCGATTCACGTTCTCGCTTCCCGCTATAGAAGCCGAGCACCTAACCCAGCCAACTGCGGCCCAGCCCTCGCCGAGGTCTGGACACACCGCCAGGGGACCCATCCGCGTGCTCGCCGTGGACGACGACCCACAGACCCTCAGATACGTGCGCGACACACTCACAGAGGCCGGCTACGAGCCGATCACGACCGGCGACCCGACCGCGGTCAGCCGCCTATTGGAACTCAACAGGCCCCATCTGGTGCTGCTGGACCTCATGCTGCCAGGCACCGACGGCACCGATCTCATGGCGAGAGTCCCGGCACTGTCACAGGTGCCGGTGATCTTCCTGTCCGCCTACGGCCGAGACCAAACCATCGCACGCGCCCTGGACGCCGGAGCCGACGACTACATCGTCAAACCCTTCTCACCCACCGAGCTGACAGCCAGAATACGAACGGTGCTGCGCAGGCGCACCGCCGACGACTCCGCTAAGCCCTCCGAGCCCTACGAAGTGGGACAGCTGAAGATCAACTACGCCCAGCGGCGGGTGTATCTCGCAGGCCGCCCCGTACAACTCACCAATCTCGAATACCGGATGCTCTTCGAGCTGTCAGTCAACGCCGGCCGCACGATGACCCACCCCGAACTGCTGCAACGGGTCTGGGGCCCAACACACTCCGGCCGCACCGGGGCGGTGCGATCCGTCATCAAGAACCTGCGACACAAGCTCGGCGACGACGCCAACAACCCCACTTACATCACCAACGAGCCCCGCGTCGGCTACCGGATGCCAACACCACCCGACAACCCGTCGTGGCCCAACACGTCCTAGTGGGACAGGGCCGGCACCGTCGCATCGGGCGGGCGACGCACGCCTGGGGCTACTCGCTCTGCGGGCTCTGAGGTCCCATGGCACCCAGGAGCTTCATCAGCAGGATGGTCCAGTTCTGCTCGGAGGGAACGTGTCGGTCAGCTAGACCACCAGACTGCATGAGGTGTGTGCCGATCGCGATCGCCTGGATCATCATCACGAGCGCAGTGGTGTCGTGTTCGGGGTCGCAGAGCCCAATCTCCTTGGCCGTATCGACGAGGTTGGCCAGCTCGTCGGCCTGACTGTCTAGGAAACTCCTCAGGGGTTCCCGGACCGCTTCGTTGTTGCGGGCGCTGCCGAACACCTGCACCAAGACCTCCCGCGCCTCGTCAGTGCGCAACAGGCGTGTTCCCCACGCCGCGAATGCCTGCTTCGGTGACATCTCAGTCAAGCCCAGGCTCTTGACTCGTTGGGCGGGCAAGAACTGCTCAAGTCGATACGCGAGGGCATCAGCCATGAGATCGCTCTTGTGGGGCCAGCGAGGGTACACAGCGCCCGGCG
Organism: Acidimicrobiales bacterium; assembly: GCA_965117015.1. Taxonomy (GTDB): domain Bacteria; phylum Actinomycetota; class Acidimicrobiia; order Acidimicrobiales; family Aldehydirespiratoraceae; genus Aldehydirespirator. The sequence goes on along the minus strand of OZ220747.1, from coordinate 2,632,900 downwards.
TCACCCCGGCCCGGCGCGCGATATCGGTTACGACCGCCATGTCGCCCCGCTCAACAAACTCCGCGGCGGCAGCCTCCAGCACACGCCTCGCGGTTTCCTCAGAATCGCCCCGCCGCCGCGGTCCGTCGCTAACAGCTATGGGTCCGCCTCCCGAGTGAGATCGATCCCAACCGGGTCAACTCTACTACTCGGAAACACCGCATACGTCTCCGTGAACCGCCTCGACAACGACATCGGCATCAGGTCGGTCGAGTAGAGCCATGTACCAGCAACTATTGTTTCTCGGCATAGCGCACACCCAGCCCGGCGAATCGACTCTCGCGGAGCAATTGTGATCATCCTCTCAGACGGCAAGACGAATGAGGTCGCCCAGCGGACCGACGCCGACGGGAGGCTGTGGGTGCGGCTCAACGAGCTCCCCGACGCCACCGGGTGGCAGATGAAGCCCGAGGGCGCGTGCCTGGGCGAGATCTGCGTGCCGCTGCCGGAGCAGAAGCGTGCAGAGTGGATCGCCGACGCCGACGACTGGGTGTGGTTCAACTACTCGGACTTCGCCGACATGCTCGGCCAGAAGTACGTGCGCGACGGCGACGTGTGGAGCCTGGGCTCGGTGCCCGCAGTCCGCCAGATGGGGCTGGAATCGGCCATCGCCCCCGACTTCGAGGTGACCCAGTGCAACGGCGACCCGCTGAGGCTCTCGGACCTGCGGGGCAGCAAGGTGGTGCTGTTCACCTGGGCCTCCTGGTGAGGCTGCCGCTTCAGCCTGCCGGTCTGGCAGGAACTGTACGAGTCGATCGGTCCGGACCGGTTCGAGTTGATCAGCGTGGCCCAGGACTCGGCGGGTCCCCCCACAGTCAACAAGTGGTTCGACCGGGCCTCGCCGACCTACCGGTGCGTCATCGACCCGACGCATGAGATCAGCTCGATGTTCGGCTGGGTGAACGTGCCATCGGCCGCCTGGATCGACGAGGACGGGAAGATCGTCCGCAGCAACGAAGGGGTGTACCCGGCTGAGACCACCGTCGGGTTCGGCCTGGGCAAGGTCCGCCTGGGCGACGACTCGTTCGCGGAGGCGACCCGGGACTGGATCGAGCGGGGCGCCGACAGCGAGCACGTCTGGTCGAGCCGGGAGCTGGCCGAGCGGCTCAAGCCCGTCGACGACGACAGGCTGCTTGCCGAGGCGGCGTTCAAACTGGCGCTGCACTTCGAGGCGGTGGGCGACAGCGAGCGCGCCTTGAAGCACTTCGCCGCGGCGCAGGACCTGGCCCCCGACAACTGGAACTACCAGCGGCAGGGCTGGACCCACAAGGGGACGGCCTATGCCACCTTGCAGATCCTGAGGCGCACGAGCGAGATGCGCAAGCACGCCGACCAGAGCTTCTACGACCCCACCGGGCTGCCCGGCGAGAACTTCCGCCGGTACACCGAGCCCGAGTGGCTGTGGACGCCCGCGGTCCGCCGGCTCAAACAACTCCTCCGCCGCTAGCGGATTGGGTCAGGGCTGCGCGCCGAACCAGGCGTCGTGGAGTTGCTGGTAGACGCCGCTCTCGATGAGGTCGAGCAGAGCCAGGTCGATGCTCTCCTTCAGTTCGGCGTCGCCCTCGCTGAGCATCAGGCCGTACTGGACCCGCTGGAAGTCGGCGCCCACCGTCGTGACCTCCCCGGCTCCCTGGCGTGCGGCGTGGAACTGCAGCACGGGAGCGTCGAACACCACCGCGTCGACATCGCCTTCCGACAGCAGGGGGTAGGCGTCCTCGACGTCTTCCACCAGCACCGGGCCCACCCCGATCGATGGCAGGTATGTCTCCCCGGCGGAGTTGGTGACAGTCGCCACCCGGCGGCCGGTCAGATCCGACGGCCCCGAGATCTCCGACCTGAGCTCGGTGACGGCCAAGGATGACGCGATGGCCGCGGTGAAGCTGGCGAAGACCAGCGTCCCGAGCGCGATCCACACCAGCGCGAGGACGCGGCCCTTGGTGCCCCGGGCCACCTTGTCGCCGTAGCCGACCGTGCTCATGGTCACCACCGACCAGTAGAACGAGTCCCAGATCCCCCGGCGGTAGGGAACCGCGAAGTCGGGGTTGTGGCGGCGCTCCAACCACCAGATCAGGTGGGCGGCGACCAGCACGGCCACCCCGAACACAACCAGCAGCCACGGCAGGTCCGACGACGCGATGGCTCCGAGGAACGACAGGATCCGATCGTCTATCCCCTCCGACGAGTCGTTGAGCACCAGGATCGTCAGGCCCGAGTCGAGCACCGGCAGCGAGAAGTCCACTATTCCCTCGCGCGACCCGGTGATGGCCACGCCCCCCAGACCGACCTGGGCCACGCCCCGGTCGATGTCGTCGACCTGCTTGGCCACGGTGTCCACCGCGTGTATCTCCGCCGTTTGGCCGAGCTTGGCCGCGACCAGCCGCACCAACTCCACCTCGAACCCGCTGTAGTTGCCGCTCTCGTAGATCACGAAGGGGGGCAGGGCCCGTGCCGCCACCTTCAGCGTCCCCCCGTCCGCGGTCTCGTCGGCCGCCGTGTCGTCGAGCCCGACCGCATCGGGATCGGCGGCGGTGATCCACCGGTCGACCAGTCCCGCATTGGCCGCCACCCACTCGGCGGCGTGGCGCCTGATGTCGGCCGGGTCCCCGCCTTCGGTCACCATCAGGACGTTCTGCGTCGATATGTCGTCGAGCGGGATCACCACCTGCTCCAGGAGCGTGCGCACGGGCGGGTTGGCGTCCAGGAAGTCCGAGTTGGCGACGGCCCGGATGTCGTTGGGGGGCCAACCGGTCTGGCAGGGATCGTTGGCGCATCCGACGATCCCGGCGATGGCGGTGCGGTCCAGCGCCGAGGCCTGCTCGTCCGGCAGCGAGGGGAACGGGACCTCGAGCCACACCGCGTCGCGGCCGGGCACCATCTCGCCGATCGTCCAGTTGGGAGTCCAGGTGTAGTACAGCACCGGCTGGCCGGCGCGGTGGCGGGCGATGGTGTCGGAGATGAGGGGCGAGTAGTCGCCCTGCACGTGCTCGACGGTGTCCGAGAGCCCGTAGGCGCGGAGGTGGTGGTCGATCGTGGCGGCGCACACCCATCCGACCTCGCATCCGACCAGGTCGGCCCGGCCGTCGCCGTCACGGTCGAACAACCCGGCCACAGCGGGGTCGGCGAGGTCGCCGAGGTTGGATATGCCGTGAGCCTCCGCGGTGGCGGCGTCGACGAAGTAACCCTGGAGGGCGCCGTCGTCGACCTGTGTGCCGACGACGTCTATCGACTCGGACGACACCACCAGGGAGTCGTGCAGCGGGAACCACCCGCTGACCCACAGGTCGACCTCGCCCGATGCCACCGACTCGTAGAACTCCGGGTTGCTCATCGTTACCGGGCCCTCCACCCGGTAGCCGAGCCGCTCCAGAAGGAGCTTGTAGACCTCTGCCTGGAACCAGCCGGTGTCCCAGGTGGGGCGGGCCATTCGGACGGCCCGCTCGTCGTCGGCTCCCGATGCCGGGGCGGCTGTGACGAACAGCGCCAGCACGGCGGTCACGGCGACCAGAACGGCTATGGAGACTCGGCGCATCGACGGCATCTCAGATAGGGGCGTGGATCAACAGTAGTGCCGGCTGCGACCGCTGCTGCTCGCGTCAACCGCGGCAGGTCAGAACCTCTGGATCGTGTGGTGGTGGGTCATGGCCGAGTTGGCCGGACCCAGAAGCATGTGGGCCCGGAGATTCCGCTTGTGGAAGAGCCTCACCAACTCGGCGTCGTGGCGGCCGGCGGTGTCGGCCAGCACGAAGGCCTCGAGCTTGGCCTCGCCGTCTCGCCAGTCGTGCGGGCGGGCCCCCAGCAGTTGCTCAAGGTCGTCGAGGTCGGCCCTCCCGACGGCATCGCCGATCTCGTCGCGCCGCTGGAGATGGCGGGCCAGCCGGAACAGGATGCGAACCTCGTGCCGAACGAAAGGGTCGTCGGTGGTCACCGACCGCAGGGCCCGCACCAGATGTCGATGGCCGACATCGGCGGTCGAGAAGCGCGGTTCGGGCACCTTCACGGAGGGCAGGTCGATGCCGAGATGTTCGGCCCAGGCCTCGGTGGCGAAGAGGTTGGTCTCGCAGCACCACTGGAGGTTCGTCATCAGGTCGGAGGCCGCCGACGGGTTGCGCACGGCGTGGCTGTAGGCCAGCTGGTTCGACAGCGTGAACGCCATGTGGTGCCAGCGGATGGCGTCAAGGTCGACGGGTGCGCCCGAGAGTTCCTCGTAGCGGGCGTAGAGCCTCCTCATGTCGCCGTAGCCGACGACGGTGTCGCGCATGCGCCAGGCGGCGAGGTCCATCATCGGGTCGCCGAGGTGGCCCAGCTCGAGATCCAACACGGCCAGGATCTTCCCGCCGGCATGGTGGAACTGGCCCGAGTCCCAGACGACGGGCGCCTCCCGGCCGGCGGTGTCGATCGGGTTGCGGCGCAGCCAGCCGAGGCAGAACTCGAGGAAGGGATCCGGGTGCCTCTTGAGCGCCCTGTAGTGCTCCTCGTAGCGCCGCAGCCCCACGAGACCGGCCTCCGACCGGTCGGCGGCCCGCCGGATTCCGGCTGCGGCGAACGGCTCAGTGGGCAGGGCGTGGAGCCGGGCGAGGATGGCGAGATAGTCGTCCACGGCCGCAGCCCGGTCCTCGTCGCTGGTGTCGCCGAAGTGCTCCTGGCCGCCGACGCGGTCGATCACGAACGCCATGGGCTCGTCGATCCATCCCCGAACGGTCGCCACCGGGATGCCGTGCTCCCCCAGCAGCCGCTGGAACGTCATCTCGTGCTCGAGCGGGAAGATAAGAGGCATGTCGGTGCGGTCGCCCCGCACCACCAGCTCGTAACGGGTGCCACCTCGGTCGACGGTCGCGAACCAGACCGGCCGCCAGCGCGTCTGGCGGGTGAGTTCGATGACCGTGCCGCCGAAGTCCTGCTCGAACCAGCGGACGATGTTGCCGTCGGCGGCAGCCAGCGACTCCGGGCTCATCATGGCGCCAACCTCTCCCCTATCCGCCGGGCCGTCGGACCCGGTCCACCGATCTCGACCCCGGCCTCATTGTGGTCTAGGTTCGCGGTTCCGCCATCGGCTCGCCAAGGAGGAGACAATGAGGTTCAGCTTCGTAACCCTGCCCGACTACCCGCTGCAGGAGTCCCTGGAGCACATCAGGACGGCTGACGAGCTCGGCTTCTACGGGTGCTACGCCGCTGACGAGACATGGCACAAGGACCTGTACGTGCTGTTCGCGGCGGCGGCGTCGCAGACCAGCCGGATCCGCATGGGTCCCAGCCTGGCGCCGATCGCGCTGCGCGAGCCGACCCTGGTCGCCCAGGCGGTGGCCACCCTCGACGAGCTCACCGGCGGCCGGGCCGAATGCGTCATCTCCAGCGGGAACTTCAGCCTGCTCGCCCAGTACGCGACGGACTGGACGGGCATCAAGCCGCTGTCCCGGGTGAAGGAGGCCCACCAGGTGATGCGCACCTTCCTCGACGAGGGCGCCCTGACCTTCGAGGGCGAGTTCTTCAACTACGCCGGGCTGTTCACCTTCGCGCGCCCGGTGCAGGACCATCTTCCGCTGCTGATCGGCGCGCTGCGGGGCCCGAAGTCCTTCCAGGCCGCGGGCGAGCTCTCCGACGGCACCCACGCCTTCGCCCAGTACTCCCAGGAGGCGTGCAGCTACATGGTGGACAACCTGCGGATCGGAGCGGAGCGGGCCGGCAAGAACTGGCAGGACCTCGACATCGCGGTGTGGAACGTGTTCGCCATCGGGCCCGACTCGGCCAAGGCCAAGCAGGCAGCCCAGACCATCGGGGCGTTCTACATCCCGGCCATGGCGGTGGAGCAGATGGAGCGCCACGGCGTCTCGCAATCGGACGTGCAGCCCATTCTCGAAGCTTTCGGCGACGGCGACGTGCAGGGAGCCATCGACAACATGACCGTCGACATCGCCGAGAAGCTCTCGGTGGCGGGCACCCCCGAAGAGGTGGTCGACAAGATCAAGTCGGACATCGAGCCCAGCGGCGTCAACCACTTCATCGCCTGCATCACCGACTCGTTCCTGCTCAACGCCTTCACCGGACGCGACATCGAGGTGCCCGACGTGCAGGGTCAGCTGCAGCTGATCCACGACGAGGTGATGCCCGCCTTCGGCTAGAGGCCCAGCAGATTCGCGCCGGCGGCTAGGAGCTGGACGGGGCCGTCGCGCCGATGAGGGTCGCGATGACCCGGTTCCACTCGTCGTGGGTCGGGACGTGGCGGTCGTCCAGACCGGCCGAAACGAGCAGTTGGGCACCGAGCGCGGTGGCCCGGCAGACCAAGGACAGGGCCGCCGTGCTGAGTTCGGGGTCCACGGAGCCGGCCTTCTTGCCCTCTTCGATCATGTCGGCGATCTGCTGAGCGTCCTGGTTCAGGAATTTCAGCAGGCACTCTCTGATCTGCTCGTTGTTGCGTGCGCTGCCGAAGGCCTGCACCAGCACGTCCCGCGACTCGTCCGCCTCCAGGAGGCTCGGTCCCAGCGTCTCGATCACGTCCGGTGGCCTCATCCCGTCGGCGCCCGACTCCTTGATCCGGCTGGCCGGCAGGACCTTGTGAAAGATGTAGTCGAGGGCGGCCACCATCACGTCGCTCTTGTTGGGCCAGCGCGCGTAGACCGCTCCCGAGGTGAGTCCGGCGCGACGGGCAATGGCGCTGACGCGGGCCGCGTCGAAGCCGTGCTCCACGAACTCCCTGGCGGCGGCCTGCAACAGCCGCTCAGTTGTTCGATCCGTTCCGCTCCGGCGGCGCGGCGTGTCGGCACCGAGCGACGGAAGATCCTCTAGGGCCGACATGGGGGCCAACAATACATCCGGTTTTGATCCGCTGGATCAAGCTCGGGCGAGAACGACGGTGGACCACGCTCCGGATGTCCGGCGACTGACCTCGGTCAGAGGGTGAAGGAAGTCGACGACCTGCGAGCACTGCGACGGAGAGATCCCGCCCACGACGAGCCATCCGCGCCGCGACACGTGCGAGACCAAATCCGGGGCGAGCTCGACGACTCCCGCCCTGGCGATGTTGGCCAGGACGATGTCGAAAGGGCCGTCGATTCGGCCCAGAGGATCGAGCGTCGCCTCCAAGCGGCCACCCATACCGTTGACGTGTGCATTGCGTCGAGTTGCCTCGACTGCACCGGGCTCGATGTCGGCAGCCACGACTGCCGCCGCGCCGAGTTGAAGGGCACACAGTCCGAGAATGCCGCTTCCGCAGCCGACGTCGAGTACCCGCTCCCCGCCGACGACCCGACCGGCAAGCTCCTCGATGATCTGGCTCGTGGTCGGATGGTGACCGCTGCCGAATCCGCCCGGTCCGAGCTCGATCAACCCCGGGAGATACCTGCGATCGTGCTCCGACCACGCCAGGCACACGCTGAGTCGTTCACCGAAGGAGACGGGGCGCGTGTCCCGGTACCACGCCTCGAGCGCAGCACCGCCGTCCGGTCTCGTCACCGCCATCACGCCCTCGGCCCTGAGCGACACGACCAGGCCGGCCGCCCCCGCCGCGTCCTCTACCGAGGCCAGCACCACCCGGCGGGTGTCGCTGGGAGCCAAGACGTCCACCGAGCGCACGCCGAGGGCTCGGAGCCGGTCGCACATCCCGGCCAGTTCGCCTTCGGTTGTTGCCACCACGATCACCGCGGCGCAGGCTCAGGGTTGTTCTGGTGCCTCGTCCTCCGGATCGTAGTGTTGACCGTCGGCGGTGAGTTCAGCCGCGATGGCGCGCCGTTCCGACTCGTCGACGTGCTTGAAAGCCATCACATCAGTCAGCAGGAGCCTGCGCCGGTTGCCGACACGCCGAAAGGGGATCCTCCGCTGGTCCAGGAGCTTGACGAGATAGGGCCGCGAGACGTTGAGCAGGTCCGCAGCCTGCTGGGTCGTGAGCTCCCGCTTGACCGGTGACACCGCGACCGCGTTGCCGCTGGCGGCCTGCGCCAATGCCAGAATCAAGAGATCGAGGATCTCGACGGGCACTTCTGCGGTTGCGTCCTCGGTGCCGGACAGCACCAGTGACACGCTTGACGCCTCGGGATGCTGCTCCCGGTAGTGCTTGAGAGCCCGAACCGCGTTCGCCGCCTGAGCAGTGGTGACCTCGTCGGGAACAATCAAGTGATGCGCTGAGCGCGAGCTGGCGTTCATGGCTCTCCTCGATCCTCGGCCGTTTGCCCTGACTACAACCGACCATATGAACCCTACTACTATTAGTAGCCCCGAATGCCCAATCTTCGTTCGATCACATGGCATGTTCGGCTGCCTCCGTGCAAGGGCTGGTCCACGTTCAAGCACGGCATCCGCTTCGCTGGAGCTGTACCGTTGGCGGGAGTGCGAGGCGCCTTGTTCCGAGCCTTCAACGGACCGATCACCGTAGAGGACCTTCCCGATCCAGCCGTGCCCCGCGACGGCGTCGTGATCGAGGTTCGGGCGTCTGGGCTGTGCCGCAGCGACCTCTTCGCCTGGCATGGCCACGACCCTGGCCTCGCGCTGCCGCACGTGCCCGGACACGAACTGGCGGGCGTGGTGGCCGAGACCGGGCCGGGCACCGCCCGCTGGTCGGTGGGCGACCGGGTGACCGCACCGTTCTGCTGCGGGTGCGGCCGATGCGAGCAGTGCAGCGCGGGCAACGAGCAGATCTGCGACAACTACTTCCAGCCCGGCTTCACCCACTGGGGCTCCTTCGCTCGCTACTGCGCGATCTCCCATGCCGACACCAATCTGGCTGCGCTGCCCGACGACCTCTCCTTCGAACACGGCTCGATCCTGGGCTGCCGGATGATCACGGCCTACCGGGCATTGATGGAGCGGGCCCGGCTCGCGGCCGGCGAGTGGCTGGTGGTGCACGGCTGCGGCGGGCTCGGCCTGTGCATGGTGATGATCGGCGCAGCCGTCGGTGCTCGGGTCGTGGCCACCGACATCGAGGAGCCCGCCCTGCGGCTGGCCTCCGCCATGGGAGCGACCGCCACCGTCGTCGCTGATCCCGACAACGGTCGGGCCACGGTGGGCGCGGTGCGCGAGGCGACCGGAGGAGGCGCCCACGTGTCAGTCGACGCGCTCGGCAATGCCGAGGTAGCCGCCAATTCGGTGCGCGGCCTGCGCAAGCAGGGCCGCCATGTCCAGGCCGGACTGCTGTCGGCACGGGCCACTGCGCTGCCGATGGCCACCGTTGTGGCGAAGGAACTGGAGGTGCTCGGCACCAAGGGGATGTCCGCCCGCCAGTACCCCGCGCTGATGGGCTTGATCGCGGCGACCGGCATGGACCTCGGGCTGCTGGTGAGCCGCACGATGGCACTGGAGGACCTGCCCGAGGCCTTCCGGACCATGGAGGGCTTCGGAGGCAGCGGCGTGGCGGTGGTCACCGAGTTCTAGGGGCCGGGGGGGGGACGAGACTGATGACGGCCACCACTACGCTGGGCGCCGTGGCCGACGACTTCTTGGCTCCCGAAGAGGACGAGGCCTTCCGGGCCCGGTGCCGGGCATTCCTCGACGAGCACGCCACCGGCATCTCACTGGACGGGCGCCCCGACCCCAGGGGCGAGTTGAGGCTGCGGGCGGCCCAGCAGTTCCAGAAGGCGCTGGCCGCCGCCGGGCTGGCCGGGCTGACCTATCCGGCCGCCTACGGCGGCGCCGGGCTCACCAAGGCCCACGAGAAGGTCTGGCGCGACGAGTACAGCCGCTATCCCAACATGACCTACGACCTGCTCATATCCCACGGGATGTGCCTGCCCATGATGGCCGAGTACGGCAGCCACGAGCAGAAGTCGGCCCACCTGGCCCGCATCATCTCCGCGGAGGACGTGTGGTGCCAGATGTTCTCCGAACCGGGAGCCGGATCCGATGTGGCCAGCCTGCAGACCCGGGCCGAGCGCGATGGCGACGAGTGGATCATCAACGGCCAGAAGGTGTGGACCACGCTGGCGCATCTGTGCGCCTACGGGATCATCATCGCCCGCACCGACCCCGCCGTTCCCAAGCACGCCGGGATCTCGATGTTCATCGTGCCCATGGACGCCGAGGGGGTCGAGTTACGTCCCATCCACCAGATCGACGGCGGCACCCATTTCAACGAGGTGTTCTTCACCGATGTGCGCATCGGCGCCGGCAACCTCGTGGGCGATCTGAACAACGGCTGGCGCATGGCGACGGCCATGCTGATGTACGAGAGGGTCGCTATCGGCACGGGCACCACCGGCGGGATAAGCACCGACCGCACTGACCGCCTGATCGAGGCGGCCCGCAAGCGCGGCCTGGACCGCGACCCGGCCCTGCGCCAGAAGCTCATGAGGCTGCGCATCCTGGAGACCTGCCTGTCGCTGGTGGCCATGCGCACCCGGGCAGAGGTCAAGGCAGGGCGCACGCCGGGACCGGGAGGCTCGATCGGAAAGCTGGCCACCGTCCAGATCGCCGACCTGCACACCGAGGTGTCGATGGCCATCGCCGGCGCGTCGGGAGTGGCCTGGGAGGACGAGGCCGATGCCTTCTGGCAGCGCCAGGCCCTCACCTCGCTTCAGGCCGGCATCGCCGGCGGGACCTCGGAGATCCAGCGCAACATCATCGGCGACCGCGTGCTCGGCCTGCCCCGGGACATCAGCGTCGACCGGGGTGTTCCCTTCAGCGATCTGAAGGTCGGCACCCAGACGAGCTAAGCCACGCGGCCGAATTCCCGCTCTTGTTCGCTGCCGCTCACGGGCCGCTCGGGCCCTAGAGCAGGTGGCGGGTGGTCTGGTAGACGGTGCGGATCGCGAAGTTGGAGCGCAGCCGGGCCACGCCGGCGAGCCGGGACAGATGCTGGTTGTGGATGCGCTCGAAATCGCGGTGGTCCTGCACGGCGAGGTGCACCAGGTAGTCGGCGTCGCCCGCCACCAGGTGGCATGACATGACCTCCGGGCAGTCGCGCACCTCCTCCTCGAAGCGGCGCAGCGACTCCTCGCTCTGGCTGACCAGCGAGACCTCCACGAACACATTCAGGTCCCGGCCGATGGCCTCGGTGTCGAGGATCATGACATAGCCGGCGATGACGCCCTCGGCCTCCAGCCGGCGCACCCGCCGATGGCACGCCGACGTGGACAGCCCTATGCGTGACGCCAGCTCTGCGCGTGACACCCGCCCGTCGAGTTGCAGTTCGTTCAGGATGAGACGATCGGTCGGATCCATGTCGTGCATGAACATATTTTGCGCTGAGCGGGTGTTTATGTGCAAGCAATAGGCGCAAAATCAGCGTTTCAGAGGAATATTGCTCGGAATATGTCTTGCCCACGCGTGTAATATCTCAGGAGTCGCATTCATGAATCGCAGGTGGAGGGGTCCAACATGCGCATCGGGGTGCCCAAGGAGATCAAGAGCGAGGAGCGCAGAGTCGGGCTGACCCCCGACAGCGTGCGCGAGGTCACCGACCGCGGTCACGAGGTGTACGTAGAGCGGGACGCGGGCACGGGCGCCGGGTTCGACGACGATGAGTACAAGGACCGCGGCGCCATCATGGTGCCCACCGCCGACGAGCTCTTCGAGGTCGCCGAACTGATCGTGAAGGTCAAGGAGCCCCAGGCGACCGAGCGGGCCCGCCTGAGAGCTGACCACACCCTGTTCACCTACCTGCATCTGGCTCCCGACCCCGACCAGGCCAACGACCTGCTCGGCAGCGGGGTCACTGCCATCGCCTACGAGTCGGTCACCGACCGCCGGGGCCGGCTCCCCCTGCTCGCCCCCATGTCCCAGGTGGCGGGCCGCTTGGCCATCCAGGCGGGCGCCCGCTGCCTGGAGGCATCCGCGGGCGGCCGCGGAGTGCTGCTTGGCGGGGTGCCCGGCGTGGCCGCGGCTCCGGTCACGGTGATCGGCGGCGGGGTGGTCGGCACCAACGCGGTGGAGATGGCCTTGGGGCTCGGCGCCGACGTGACTGTGCTGGACCGCGACATGGCAGTGCTCGAAGCGCTGGCCGCCCGCTTCGGTCCGGCGCTGCGCACCCTGTACTCCAGCCCCACCCGGCTGGCCCAGGCCGTTTTCACCGCCGATCTGGTGATCGGGGCCGTGCTGCTGCCCGGGGCCAGAGCGCCCCGGCTGATCACCAGGCAGATGGTGAAGGTCATGCGGCCCGGCACGGTCATCGTGGACGTGGCCATCGACCAGGGCGGCTGCGCCGAGACGTCCAGGCCCACCACCCACGCGGAGCCCACCTACGTGGTCGACGACGTGGTCCACTACTGCGTGGCCAACATGCCCGGCGCGGTCCCCCGCACCTCCACCCAGGCCCTCAACAACGCCACGCTCCCCTACGTGCACAAGCTGGCCGACCAAGGAGTCGTCGAAGCCATCGCGGCCGACAAGGGCCTGCAGGACGGCCTCAGCGTGCGCCACGGCAAGATCACCGAGCCCGCCGTGGCCGACGCCTTAGGCCTGGAATACACCGAGCCCCTCACCACCCTGGCCTGACCCGGCCCGGGCCGGCCACAGCCCTGACGAGCCCTGACGGCTATTCGTTCAGGTGCATGGCCACGGCTAGGTTCGATCCGATCACCGCGACCCCCACTGCGATGGCGACCACGAGCAGGTTGACCTGCAGCATGGCGGCGTCGTCGACCTTGAACCCGGCCAGCAGCTGAAGGCCGTCGGCGTCGCTGAACTGGTCGATCACGTAGTTCCGCAAGAGCGAGTTGCTGATCATGGCCACTATGGCGCCGAGCAGGCCCTGCACCAGCCCCTCGAGCATGAAGGGCACGCGGATGAACCACTTCGTGGCCCCCACCAGGCGCATGATCTCTATCTCGGGACGCCGGTTGCCGATGGCCACCGCCAGCGTGTTGAGTATCAACAGCGTCGAGGCGCCGAGCAGGACGATCGAGCCGATGAACAGCACACGTCCGGCCCGGTTCGACAGGTTCTGCACATCGCGGATCACGTCACCCGCGAAGGTGACCGTGCGAACCCCGGGCTTCCCTTTGAACTGGCTGCCCAGCTCCTCCACCACATCGGGGTCAGGATCGGTCGGCACCACCCGGTAGTACGGGGGCACGCCCTCCTCCGTGAAGATCTCCAGCACCTCGGGCGTGTCCTCGAAGAACTCCTTGAACTCCTCGTAGGACTGCTGGCGGTCCACGTACTCCCATCTGTCGACGCCCGGGCTCTCATCGAGCTGGTTCCGGACGCTGGAGTCCTCGTCGGTGCCGGCGTCGGTGTTCATCCACACGATGAACTCGACGCCGTCCTGCCATCGGGCGGTGGCGCTGTCCACGGCCACCTGGAACAGCATGAAGCCGCCGAACATGGCCAGGGACACCCCCACCGTGACCACGGTGGCCACGGCCAGCAGGATGTTGCGCCACAGGTTCTGCCCCGTCTCGCGCAGCACGTAGCGGAAGCTGAACATCTGCGCCTACCGGCTAGGAGAAGTGAAGCTGAACACCGGGCTTCGCTACTCGTATACGCCTCGGGCCTGGTCGCGCACGACCATTCCCCGGTCGAGTTCCACCACCCGCTGCCGCATGCTGTCCACGATGCTGCTGTCGTGGGTGGCCATCACGACGGTCGTGCCGGTCTCGTTGATGCGCTCGAGCAGGCGCATGATGCCAACCGACGTCGTGGGGTCGAGGTTCCCGGTGGGCTCGTCGGCCAGCAGGATCAACGGCCGGTTGACGAAGGCCCGGGCGATCGACACCCGCTGCTGCTCGCCTCCTGAGAGCTCGCGGGGGAAGCGGTCCATCTTGCGCGACAGCCCTACCAGTTCCAGGATCGCGGGCACCTGGCGGTTGATGACCTGCGGACCCTTGCCGATTACCTCCAGCGCGAAGGCCACGTTCTCGGCCACCGTCTTCTTCTGGAGGAGCTTGAAGTCCTGGAACACATAGCCGATGTTGCGCCGGAGGTAGGGCACCCTCCAGCCGCTGAGCCCGCCGATGTCGCGGCCGGCCACGAAGATCCGGCCGTGCTCGGGCACATCCTCGCGGTTGAGCAGGCGGATGAACGTGGATTTGCCGGAGCCGGACGGACCCACCAGGAAGACGAACTCCCCCTTGCCGATGTCGATGGTCACATCGCGCAGGGCCACCACGTCGCCCTTGAAGACCTTCGTGACCTTCTCCATCTTGATCATCAGGAATCCTTGATCATCAGGCGTCGCCTCCAGCGGCCTTCGGTGCCGTGGCGACAGTACCAGCCCCCTCGATCGAGCCCGCGGCACCGGAGGCCCGGCTCCACCGCAGCCAGGACTCCATGAAAGGATCGAGATCCCCGCCCAGCACCGCGTCGACGTTGGGGGTCTCATGGCGGGTGCGCTGGTCCTTCACCATCTGGTAGGGCTGCATCACATAGCTGCGTATCTGGCTGCCGAAGCCCACCTTTCGCTGCTCGCCCTTGATGCCGGCGATCTCGTCGGCCAGCCGCTTGCGCTCCAGGTTGAGCAGCTTCGCGGCCAGCATCTGCATGGCCCGTTCCTTGTTCTGGTGCTGGCTGCGCTCGTTCTGGCAGCTGGTGACGATCCCGGTGGGCAGGTGCGTGATCCGCACCGCCGAGTCGGTGACGTTGACATGCTGGCCCCCGGCCCCCGACGAACGGTAGGTGTCGACGCGCAGATCCTTCTCGTCGATAGTCACCTCGTCAGAGACCTCCTCGAAGAAGGGGGCGACGTCGACCGCGGTGAACGCCGTCTGGCGCTTGCCCTCGTTGTTGAACGGGGAGATGCGCACCAGGCGGTGCACGCCGTGCTCGGAGCGCATCCAGCCGTAGGCACAGCGGCCCTTCACCAGGAAGTCCACGCTGGAGTACCCGGCCTCGGTGCCCTCCGAGAGGGCGGTCACCTCCAGCTCGAAGCCGCGGCGCTCGGCCCATCGGCGGTACATCCGCAGCAGCATCTCGGCCCAGTCCTGGGAGTCGGTGCCGCCCTCGCCCGACTTGATCTGGCAGACGGCGTCCCGCTCGTCGAACTCGCCGGTGAACAGCGACCGCAGCTCGAGCTCGTCGAAGCGAGCGGCGACATCGGCCACCAGCCGCGCGATCTCAGCCTCCTCGGAGGCGTCCCCCTCCTCCACGGCGAGCTGGTTGAGGGTCTCCGCGTCGGAGATCCCGTCGGCCAGACGTTCGAACATCGCCAGGTCGTCGCTGATCGAAGCGAGCTCGGAGGTTACGGCCCGGGCCCGTTCGGGCTGATCCCACAGATCGGGGCGTGACGACTCAGCCTCGAGCTGGGGGAGCCGGAGCCGCAGCGCGTCGATGCGAAGATAGGCCTCGGCCTCCTCGAGGCGACCGCGCAGCCGGCGCAGATCGTCGCTGAAGTCCTGCATAGTTGGTCAGCCCGCGCCGGGGCGGCCGTGGCACATCTTGTACTTCTTGCCGCTTCCGCAGGGGCACGGCTGGTTGCGCCCGACCTTCTCCAGCTCGCTCTTGACGACCGGCACCCGGTTCCGTGGCTGGTTCGGCACGGCAGCTCGGGCTGGGCCCGATGAAGCCGCCGCGGCCGCGGCCGGCTGTGGAGCCGAAGCACCGACGCCCGCCAGCGCCGGAGAAGCAGCCTCGCTCTTGCTGGCGGTCACGCCCACCAGGCGGGTGTCGTCCTCGGGCGCCTGCTCGGCGAGCTGGACGTGCATCACGTAGCGCACGAAGTCAAGGGCGATGCCGTCCATCATCTGCCCGAACATCTCGAAGCCCTCACGCTGCCATTCGGTGGCCGGGTCCTTCTGCCCCATGGCCCGCAGATGGATGCCCTCCCGCAGCAGGTCCATCTCGCGCAGGTGGGACCGCCACCTCTGGTCGATCAGGCGGAGCATCACCTGGCGCTCCACCTGGCGCATCACGTCGGTGCTGAGCTGCTCCTCCCGCTCACCGTAGTGGTCCAGGGCAGCCTCGTTGACGACGCCGGACAGCTCGTCGTGGGTGACGGCCGCCTCGAGCCGGGCCGCCTCCACCCCGCCGGGCCACAGCCCGGCCAGTTCCGTGCCCAACCCCTCGCGGTCCCACTCCTCGGCGTGCTCGGAATCACAGTGGGTGGCAATGGCGGACGCGACGGCCGTCTCCAGGTGCTCCAGAGCCTCGGACCGGAGGTCGGTCCCGTCGAGGATCTGGGAGCGGCGCCGGTAGATGACCTTGCGCTGCTCGTTCATGACCTCGTCGTACTTGAGAACGTTCTTGCGGGTCTCGGCGTTGCGCTGCTCCACGGTGTTCTGGGCCCGCTCGATGGCCTTGGTGACCATGCCCGCCTCGATCGGCACGTCCTCGGGCAGGGCCTTGTCCATCACCCAGTTCATGGCGCCGGTGGCGAACCGGCTCATGAGCTCGTCCTCCAGCGACAGGTAGAAGCGGCTCTCGCCGGGGTCGCCCTGTCGCCCGGAGCGGCCTCTGAGCTGGTTGTCGATCCGCCGGCTCTCATGGCGCTCGGTGCCGAGCACGTAAAGACCTCCGAGATCGAGGACCTCCTCGCGCTCGGCGTCGGTGGCGGCCCGGTGCTTGGCGGTCAGCTCGGCCAGGCGCTGGGCGCCCTCGGGCGTGGCCTCCTCGAGAGTCTCGGCCCTGAGGTCGCGGCGGGCCAGACCCTCGGGATTGCCTCCCAGAAGGATGTCGACGCCGCGCCCGGCCATGTTGGTGGCCACGGTGACCGCGCCCAGCCGGCCTGCCTGGGTGACGATCTCCGCCTCGCGGTGGTGCTGCTTGGCGTTGAGCACCTCATGGGCGATGCCCTGCTTGTCGAGCAGGCGCGACAGCTTCTCGGACTTCTCCACCGAGACGGTGCCGACCAGCACCGGCTGGCCCCGCTCGTTGCGCTCGAGTATGTCCTCGGCGCAGGCCGCGAACTTGGCGTCCTCGGTCTTGTAGATCAGGTCGGCCCGGTCGCCGCGGATCATCGGCCGGTGGGTGGGCACGCTCACCACGTGCAGCCCGTAGGTGGAGGCGAACTCGCTGGCCTCGGTCTCGGCCGTGCCGGTCATGCCGGCCAGGCGCTCGTACATCCGGTAGTAGTTCTGCAGCGTGATGGTGGCCAGCGTCTGGTTCTCCTCCTTGATGGCCACCCCCTCCTTGGCCTCGACCGCCTGGTGCAGCCCGTCGGACCAGCGCCTTCCCTCCAGCACCCGGCCGGTGAACTCGTCGACGATCTTCACCTGGTTGTGCTGCACGATGTACTCGTGGTCGCGCCGGTACAGCTCCTTGGCCCTCAGCGCGGCCTGCAGCTGGTGCACCAGGTTCTGGGCCACCATGTCGTAGAGGTTCTCCACGCCGAGCATCCGCTCGACGGCGTGCACGCCCTCCTCTAGGGGCGCGACCGAGCGCTTCTCCTCGTCCACCTCGTAGTGGACGTCGCGCTGGAGGCCGCGTGCGATCCCCGCGAAGCGGGTGTACAGCTTGGCCGCGTCGGCCACCTGGCCGCTGATGATCAGCGGGGTGCGCGCCTCGTCGATGAGGATCGAATCGATCTCGTCCACGATGCAGTAGTGGTGGCCGCGCTGCACCTGCTCGGCGCGCGACATGGCCATGTTGTCCCGCAGGTAGTCGAAGCCGAGCTCGTTGTTGGTGCCGTAGGTCACGTCGCAGGCGTACTGGCTCCGCTTGTGCTCCCATCCCCGGTTGCCGGGCACGATCAGCCCGACGGTGAGGCCGAGCCACTTGTAGAGCCGGCCCATCCACTCGGCGTCCCGCCCGGCCAGGTAGTCGTTGACCGTGACGACATGGACGCCCCGGCCGGTCAGTCCGGTGAGGTAGACCGGCAGCGTGGAGGTGAGGGTCTTGCCCTCGCCGGTGCGCATCTCCGCCACTGCGCCCCAGTGCAGCGCCGCGCCGCCGACGAGCTGCACGTCGAAGTGGCGCTGGCCGAGCACCCTCACCGATGCCTCCCGAACCACCGCAAAGGCCTCCAGCAGCAGCTCGTCGATGGTTTCGCCGCGCTCCAGCCGGCCGCGGAACTCGCCCGTTCGGGCCCGTAAACCGTCGTCGTCGAGGCGTTGCATCTCACCCTCGAGCGCGTTGATGTCGGGGACGAGAGCCTGGAGATCCCTGAGCTTGCGTCCCTCGCCCGAGCGCAGGACTCTCCTCAGCAGCGACATCGGCCCGGCCCCGCTGCCTGTTCAGCCGGCCTCGTCGATGAGGCCCACGGCACCGTCGTCGCGCCGGTACACGACCGCGGAGCGCCCCGTGGCCGAGTTGATGAAGAAGAAGAAGCCGTGGCCCATCAGGTCCATCTTCAGCGCGGCATCCTCCGGACTGAGCGGGCCGAGGTGGAACCGCTTGGTCTTGACGATTCTCAACTCCGGCTCGGCGTCGGCACCGTCGACCTCTCCGGAGCCGTCGACCGCTTCGGGGATCGGCTGCACCTCGCCGTCACTGCTGGTTCGTATCGTGTCGCCCCGGCCGCGGTGGCGGTTCTGGAGCTTGGTCCGCAGCTTGCGGATCTGGCGCTCCAGCTTGGCCTCGGCGAGGTCCACGGCGGTGAAGGCGTCGGGGGCGTTCACCTTGCAGCGCAGATGGTGGCCGTGCCCCGTCAGGGTCACCTCACAGGTCTCGCGGTCGACGATGCGGGGATTGCGGGCCTCGTCGAAGTGCACCTCGGCGGTGTCGAGGTCGTCCAGGTACCGGTCGAGCTGCCCGATCTTGGTTCTCACGGCCTCCTCGAGGCCCGGGGTGACGGCTGTGTGGCGGCTGCTGATCGATATCTCCACGTCCAACCTCCTGTGGCCTCCTGTGGCTTCGATGCGCCCTCATCGTAGAGGTAGCGCGACGGGCTGCCGCGGCGCCGCGGGCGCCACCGTGGCCACCGCGGCCACCACCGCCGTCGCGCCGGCCGCCCGCATTGCTGCGGCCGCGGCCCGTAGCGTCGAGCCGGTGGTGCACACGTCGTCGACGACCAGGATCAAACCGCCCAACCGGCCGCGCCGGACCGCCATCGTGGGGCCGGCCAGGCGCCCCTGGCGAGACCGGGAAGTCTGGGGCTCGTCGTCCAGCCGGCGCAGCAACGGGCGAGCCCGCAGCCCCAGGCGCCGGGCGTAGGCCCGGGCCAGGAGCTCGGCCGGATCGAAGCCGCGCTCGCGGCGGCGCGTCGGGCTGCAGGGAACCCAGGTGACCAGGTCCGGAGCCTGCCGCGCCGCGGCGATCGATGCCATCCGGTCGGCGATCAGCGTGACCACGGCGGTCTTTCGTCCGTACTTGAGGGCCCGCACCAACTCGGCCGCGGCACCCTCGTGGCACCAGCCGGCCCACAGGGCGTCCACGCCGTCGATCCGCACGTCCTGCATCCGGGCAGCCTAGCGGCGTCAGATCAAGAAATCCTTAAAGGGATGGAAACTTATTGAAAGCTAAGGATTGTGGAGGTGTCATGGCACGGCGCCGGCATCCGCCGCGGTGATGTGCCCCTGATCACGCATCCAGGCAATGGAGTCGGCCAGGGAGTCTGCCGTGGTGCGCAGGCTCACGCCGGTGTCCTGCTCGGTGAAGGAGTTGTCGCCGGCGCAGGTGTTGTACATGTACTCCACGCCCTCGGAAGTGAGGATCAGGTCGAGGCCGAAGCGACGGGTGAGGTCGCCCATACGGCCCCACGCCGAGAACATCGCCTTGGGCATCGACACCGACTTCAGGTCCCGCCCCGTCACCTCGCACAGCACCGACAGCAGATCGTCGGCAGTGAGGTGGTGGCCGAACATCACGTAGCGCTTCGGGCCTCGGCCTGCCTGCATGGAAGCGGCTATCACCGCCGCAATGTCCCGCACGTCGACCAGGTTCATCGTGTATCCGGATGAGCGCATGAAGGGTTTGGTGAGCCACAGCTTGAGCGGCTTGAACTGGGTCGACTCGCCGTAGTCGCCCGGGCCGAACACGCCGCCGGGGTAGACGATGACCACGCCGTGCCCCGAGTCCTGGAGCCGCCGGGCCAGGCGCTCGCTGTCGGCCTTGGACCGCGCGTAGGGCATCCGGGAGCTCCCCACCGGATGGTCGCCGGTCACGGGGTCGGTGCTGAACGGGAACAGCGCCGCGGTGCTGGACACGTGCACGATGGGATCGCAGCCGGCGTCCGCGGCCGCGCCCAGCACGTTGAGAGCCCCCGCGAAGTTGCTGGCCTCGATGTCGGCCTCGGAGCTCGGGTCGGTTCCCACCACCGCGGCCGCGTGCGCCACCGCGTCGCAGCCCTCGATGGCGGCGGTGACCGCCGCCGCGTCGGCGATGTCCCCCTCGGCTGTCTCCAGCGAGGCGAGGTCCACTCCCACCCGGGCGGTGACCGTCTCGAGCTTGGCCGACGTGCGCACCAGGGCCCGCACGGTGTGGCCCGCGTTCTGAAGGGCCTTGGCCACGTGGGATCCCACGAAGCCGGTTGCGCCGGTGACTAGGACCTTCATGCTCTGCCTCCCGAGGGTCTGGGAATCTTAAGCGACGGCGCCGGCGTGGGCGGCGGTGATGTGTCCCTCGTCTCGCATCCAGGCGATGGTGTCGGCCAGCGACTCGGACACCGGTCGCAGGGTGATGCCGGTGTCCTGTTCGGTGGCGGAGTTGTCGCCGGCGCAGTAGTTGAACATGTAGTCCACGGCCTCGGAGGTGAGTACCAGATCCCGGCCGAAGCGGTTCGCGACGTCCCCGACCCGGCCCCATATCGAGAACAGCGCCCTGGGCACCGGCACCGACTTCAGGTCCCGGCCTGTCACGCTCTGCAACTCGAACAGCAACTCGTCGGCGGTGAGGTGGTGGCCGAACATCAGGTAGCGCCTCGGACCCCGGCCCGCCTCCATGGAGGCCGCGATCACCGCGGCCACGTCGCGGACGTCGACCATCGTCATCGTGTAGCCCGACCGGGGGAGCGGCGTGGTCAGCCACAGCTTCATCGGCTGGAGCTGCACCGACCCGCCGTAGTCACCGGGTCCGATCGTCAGGGCGGGATAGACGATGACCACCCCGTGCCCCTGCGACTGGTACCGCCGAGCCAGGTGCTCGCTCTGGGCCTTGGACCGGGCGTAGGCGCCGGGGGCGGTGCCCACCGGGTGGTCGGCGGTCACCGGGTCGGTGCGGAACGGGAACAGGGCCTCCCCGGTGGAGACATGCACTACCGGGTCGCAACCCGCGCCGACCGCGGCATCCAGCACGTTGAGCGCGCCCGGGAAGTTGCTCTCGGACACCTCGGTCTCGGCGGCCGGGGAGATGCTCACCACTGCGGCCGCGTGCACGACCGCTTCGCAGCCGTCGACGGCGGTGGTGACGGCCTCGGCGTCACGGATGTCGCCCTGGACGGTCTCCAACGAGGCGAGGTCGACCCCCACCCGGGCGGTCACCGTCTCGAGCTTGGCCGGCGTGCGCACCAGGGCCCGCACGCTGTGGCCCGCGTCCTGGAGCGCTTTGGCCGCATGGGACCCCACGAAGCCGGTCGCGCCCGTGACCAGGACCTTCATGGCGGTCAACTCCCCGCCGGAGAGGGCGTCCTCACGGGTTCTGCTCTTCGAGCAGGGCGGAGGCCAGGGAGGCGGGACTCGATGGCGTTTGCCTGGCCTCGATTTCGCGGTGCCGGGCCGCGATGGCGGCGTCGAAGTCGCCGTCGGTGAACAGCCAGAGCTGGTCGGCCCGGATCGCCTCGACCACCATGCCGGCCACCGCCGAGGGGCGCAGCGCCTGGGCGTAGAGATCGCGGACCGCGGCCCTGGTCTCGGATTCGGGGCCGCCGGCCACCATGTCGGAGTCCCACGTCCCGTCGACTCCTGGATGGTCCTGCAGGCGTTCGGGCCGGTTGCGCTCGGAGTCCAGGATGTTGGTGGAGACCAGACCGGGGCACAGGCAGGTGACGCCCACGCCGGTGCCCTCGGCCAGCATCTCGGCGTGCAGGGTCTCGCTCAATGCGACCACGCCGTGCTTGGAGACGTTGTAGGGGCCGATCCCGGCCGAGGACAGGTGGCCCAGGATCGACGCGGTGTTGACGATGTGGCCCGAGCCCCGCTCGATCATGGGGCCGAGGAAGGCTTGGCAGCCATGGATCACGCCCCAGAGGTTGACCCCCAGGCACCACTCCCACGACTTGAGGGACAGTTCCGCCATGGACCCGGTGGCGGCCACGCCGGCGTTGTTGCACAGCACGTCGGCCGGGCCGTAGGCGTCGACGCAGGCGTCGCGCAGTGCCTCGACCGACGGCCACGACGACACGTCGCAGGTGACCGCCATCGCCTCTCCCCCGCGGTCGGTGATCGACCGCACCGTCTCATTCAGGGGCGGCTCCTCAATGTCGGCCACCACCACCCTCATCGATTCGGCCGCGAAACGCTCGGCCATCCCCCGGCCGATGCCGCTGGCACCCCCGGTGACCACCGCCACCCGGCCGGCCAGGTCGATCATGCTTCCTCCTGCGGCTCCGCCGCCCGGTCCGGGGCCAGGGCGGCCAGCGCGTCGTAGTCGACGGCGGCCGCGCCGGCGGCGGGGTGCAGCACCTGGATGCACACCTGGGTGGCCCCGGCATCGGCGTGCTCGGCCAGCCGGCGCTCGATGGCGTCGACATCGCCCCAGGCCACCATGGCGTCCACGAAGCGGTCCGAGAGCCCGTCGATGTCGTCGTCGTCGAAGCCGAGGCTCTTCCAGCAGTTCCGGTATCCGGGGGCCCGGGTGTAGAACTTCATGACCTTGCCGCCGGTGGCGCGGGCCTGTTCGGCGTCGGTGGTGAGCATCACCTTCTGCTCGACGCAGAGTTGCGGGTCGGGTCCCATCACCGAGCGGGCGAAGGCGGTGTGCTCCGGTGTGGTGTTGTACGGGTGGGCGCCTGCCGTGCGCTCGGCGGCGAGCTCCAGCATCCGCGGGCCGAGGGCGGCCAACACCACGGGCACTTCGGTGGGGGGCGGCACCGAGGCGTAGCGGGCCTCGTCCATGGCATCCAGGTAGGACCGCATGAACGACAGCGGCTTGTCGTAGGGGATGCCGCGGATCTTGTTGACGATCACCGGGCTCGAGACGCCGAGGCCGAGCGTGAACCGGCCGCCGGTCTGCTCCGCGACGGTGTACGCCCCCTGCTTCATCACCCCCGGGTGCCGGTTGTAGACGTTGGCGATTCCGCTGGCCAGGCCGAGCGTCGACGTGACTGCGCCAAGGTGCGCGGCCAGCGCGAACGGATCGCGCCCGAAGGTCTCCCCCACCCACAACTGCGAGTAGCCGAGCTCTTCGGTGGCCTTGGCGAAGGTAGCCGCATCGGCTCCGGTTAGCGCTTCGGGAGCGGTCCAGCATCCCCGTTCGATCGCCATCTGTGCTCCCTTCGGACCGGGTTGACGGCTTACGGTACCGGTCAGTAGCGGTAGTGGTCGGGCTTGTAGGGGCCGTCGACGTTCACGCCGATGTAGTCGGCCTGCTGGGGACTCAGCCTGGTCAGGCGCACGCCGAGCGCGTCCAGGTGCAGCCGGGCCACCTCCTCGTCGAGGCGGCGGGGCAGGGTGGTCACGGACACCGGCATGGAGTCGGCGTTGGCGTGCAGGTCCATCTGGGCCAGCACCTGATTGGTGAAGCTGCACGACATCACGAAGCTGGGGTGTCCGGTGGCGTTGCCCAGATTCAGCAGGCGCCCCTCGGACAGCACGATCACCGAGTGGCCGTCGCCGAAGACGTACTCGTCCACCTGGGGCTTGATGTTGACCCTCTGGACGTCCGACATCCGGTTGAGCCCGGCGATGTCCACCTCGTTGTCGAAGTGTCCGATGTTCCCCACGATGGCCTGGTGCTTCATCCGGGCCATGTGGCCTGCGCTGATGACGCCCGCGTTGCCGGTGGCGGTCACGAAGATGTCGCCGATGGCCACCACCGCCTCCAGGGTGTTGACCTCATAGCCCTCCATGGCCGCCTGCAGCGCGCAGATCGGGTCGATCTCGGTGATGATCACCCTGGCCCCCTGGCCCCTCAGCGCGGCCGCGCAGCCCTTGCCGACGTCGCCGAAGCCGCACACGACGGCGACCTTGCCGCCGATCATCACATCGGTGGCCCGGTTGATGCCGTCGAGAAGCGAGTGGCGGCAGCCGTAGTGGTTGTCGAACTTGGACTTGGTGACCGAGTCGTTCACGTTGATGGCCGGGAACAGCAGCTCGCTCCGCTCCAGCATCTGCTGCAACCGCATGACGCCCGTGGTCGTCTCCTCGGACACCCCCCGGATGGACGGCACGATCCGCGAGAAGAACCCGCCGTCGTCGCTCGCGATCGTCCGCAGCCGGTCGAGGACCACCGACCACTCCTCGGAGTCGTCGTCGGTCGCGGTGGGCACCGCTCCGGCCCGCTCATACTCGAGCCCCTTGTGGACCAGCAGGGTGGCGTCGCCGCCGTCGTCGAGGATGAGGCTCGGCCCGCGGCCGTCGGGCCAGCGGAAGATCTGCTCGGTCGCCCACCAGTACTCCTCCAGGGTCTCGCCCTTCCAGGCGAACACCGGCACCCCCCGGGGCTCGTCGACGGTGCCGCCGGGGCCCACGGCCACGGCCGCGGCGGCATGGTCCTGGGTTGAGAAGATGTTGCAGCTCGCCCACCGGACCTCCGCGCCCAGAGCGACCAGCGTCTCGATCAGCACCGCGGTCTGGACCGTCATGTGCAGCGATCCCGCGATCCGGGCGCCCGCCAGGGGCTGATCGTCCATGTAGCGGCCCCGCAGCGCCATCAACCCCGGCATCTCGTGCTCGGCCAGGCGGATCTCGGCGCGCCCGAGCGGAGCCAGCGAGAGGTCGGCGACACGCATATCGCTACCAGCGGTCGGGGCCACAGCCATCACCTTCGATCATGAGTCCTCCCGAACGCGCCGCGACGCCAACCCTGCCACCGCGTCACCGACCAGGACCAGGTCCAGCAACTGCGCGAGAGCACCCTCCCCAGCCGCTCTCACTTCGTGTAGGGCTGCCACCTCGCCGCCAAGCAGGTCGATGCGGTCGGCGAGCCCCGGGGGCTCGAAATCGTGGCGCAGCACGATCGCGGCGACGCCGGCCGGGATCTGCTGGCCCAGCGTGCGGAACGACGCGGCCTCAGCCTCATCGGCCGGGAGGTTGCGCCGCACCGACGACACACCGCCGACCCGGTCGAGCTGGTGGACCCACCGGCGGGCGGCGTGCTTGCCCACGCCCCCGGCGCCGCACACGGCCGCCATCCGGCCCTGCACGCTCGTGGCCAGAGCCTCCAGCTGTTCAGGATCGGCATCAATGCGCCTGCGACGGGCCTCGATCTGCTCAGCGCTCTCTGAGATCAGCCTGTTCATGCCCTCCAGCACGCCGACGCGCTCGAGCAGCACCAGCACCGGCACGATCACCACGCCGAGTCCTGCCGCAGGGCCGGCGAAGGGGTCCACCCGGGTGATCGGAACGCCCCAGCCGGTGCACAGCGACATCAGCTCGCCCCCGGAGGTGACGGCCACCATGTGCGCACCGCTGGCGCGAGCGACGCGTGCTGCGGCCACGGTCGGCCGGTCATCGCCGGACTGGGAAACCGCCACCACCAGCGAGGACTCGGAGAGCCAGGCGGGGCTGATGCCACCGGTGGCCAGGACCGGCTCCGAGCCCTGGAGATGCGCGACCGACTCCACGACGTCGCCGGCCACCCCTCCCCCGCCCGCACCGACGATCACCACTTCGGAGATCTCACCGGGCGCGGGCAGGCCCTCCACGTCCGCGGCGGCCACCGCCGCGTCGCGCACCTGGTCGGGCAGGTGCCGGAGCGCCTCGAACAGGTCGTCGGTGGCCATGGTGCGCGGTCGTGCTCAGCCTGCGCCGTCGCCGCCGGCCTCGAAGGTGGGACCGACTCCGTCGGCCTCCGCCTTTGCCAGCAGGCGTCCGTGCTCGGGATCGTCCACCGAATCGGCCTCGTCCAGCAGCATCACAGGTATCCCGTCCTCCACCCTGTAGCGGAGACGCAACCGGGGGTTGTACAGGCTCCCCTCGTCGGCAAAGTACAGAAGCGGCCCCTTGTCGCTGGGGCAGGCGAGAATCTCCAGCAGGCGGGCATCGAGTGTCACGCGGCCCCCTCCTCGGCAGTGGGCGTTCCCCAAGAGGTTACGGAGTGATCAGCGCGAGAACGTCGGCAACCCGGGCTCCGACTTCGGCCGGGTCGCTGGACTCGACGTTCAGCCGCAGCAGTGGCTCCGTGTTCGACGGCCTCAGGTTGAACCACCAGTCGCCGCAATCGACGGTCAGGCCGTCGAGACGGTCCTGCTCGCAGCCCGCGAACGCGGCCGCCACCCGCTCGATCATCGCAACCTGGTCGACCACATCGCGGTTGATCTCGCCCGACGCGGCGTAGCGCTCCAGCGGAGCGATCAGGTCGCTGAGGTTGCCGTCGTGCCGGCCGAGCGCCTCCAGCAGGACCAGCACCGCGATCATGGCGCTGTCGGCGCCGTAGTTGCCCCGGAAGTAGTAGTGGCCGGAATGCTCGCCTCCGAACACCGCTCCGCTGGAGGCCATGGCCTCCTTCATGAACGAGTGCCCCACCCGCGTCCGAACCGTTCGGCCTCCCCGCTCCTCGACGACCTCCGGC
Source organism: Acidimicrobiales bacterium (assembly GCA_965117015.1). Classification (GTDB taxonomy): domain Bacteria; phylum Actinomycetota; class Acidimicrobiia; order Acidimicrobiales; family Aldehydirespiratoraceae; genus Aldehydirespirator. Next base: position 2,606,464 of record OZ220747.1, on the reverse strand, counting down.
AGGGCTCTGGAGCAGATCACGTTGTGCACGATCGCCGCGCCGGGCTCTCGCTCGAGCATCTCCGTCGCGATGATCGATGCGGTAAGAGAGCCCGAGAGCGGCCGGGACAGCTCGTCGACCACGAACACCCGGTCGGCATCGCCGTCGAAGGCCAGTCCGGCATCGGCCGAGACGGCTCTCACTCTGCGCTGGACGTCCCGCAGGTTCTCGGGCCGGAGCGGGTCGGCGGGGTGGTTGGGGAACGTGCCGTCGAGTTCGGGATGGAGGTAGTCGACCTCGAAGGGCAGTGGATCGAAGACCGCCGGAGCCACCAGGCCACCCATGCCGTTGGCGGTGTCGACCGCCAGTCGCAGCGGCTGCAGCGCGCCGGCATCCACGAAGGACAGGACGTGTTCGACGTACCGGGCCAGGATGTCGTGTCGAGTGGTCGTTCCTGCGGTGGCCGCCGCCGGCGGCCCGGAGGAGGCGCGGGCCTTGATCGCCTCCAATCCCGTGCCGGTCCCGATGGGCGACGCTCCCGGGCCGCAGAGCTTGATGCCGTTGTAGCCGACCGGGTTGTGCGAGGCGGTGAACATCGCGCCGGGGACGTCGAAGAGCCCGGACGCGAAGTACACCATCTCGGTAGCGCACATGCCGATGTCCATCACGTCGACGCCGGCCGCAGCCGCGCCCCGGCAGAAGGCCGCAGACAGCTCGGCGCCGTCGGGGCGCATGTCGCGCCCGACCACTACACGGGCCGAGCCCCGATCGCGCCCGTGACCTCCGAAGGCCGCTCCGATGGCGAAGCACGCTTCGGCGTCGATCTCGGATCCCACGATCCCGCGGATGTCGTAGGCCTTGAAGATGGCGTCGAGGTCGGCCACCGCCATCTACCCGCCGGGCTTGCTCGGGTACCGGCCCAGCAGGGCCCGCATCCGGATGCGGCACATGTCGAGCACCAGCTCCCAACCGTCGCTGACGACCCGGACCGAGGACGACTGCCGGTTGACAACCTCGACCGGCAACTCTCGCACATCCAGACCCAGGCGGTCGGAGAGCCAGAGAATCTCCACGTCCATCGAGAACCGGTCCATCACCGAAGCCCCGGCCAGCGACAGGGCGGCTTCCCGCGAGAAGGCCTTGAGGCCGCACTGCGTGTCACGGCCGGGACTCAGTCTCAGCAACCTCCGGACCACGGCCACGGTCCGGCTACCAGCGCCGCGCAGCCAAGACGGGTCGGTGACGGCCACCGAGTCCGGATGGCGACGGTCGCCAACGACCACATCGGCACCCCGCTCCACCTCTTCCAGCAGTCTCACGAGCTGGTTCGGCGCGTAGGCAAGGTCGGCATCAGTGAATGCCACGACCTGTCCAGAAGCGGCCCGCATCCCGACCCTTACCGCCTCGCCCTTGCCCCGGTTCACGCCGAGTTCAACCACTACGTCGGCATCGGCAACTCGAGCGGCATCGGCGGTGCCGTCGTCGGAGCCGTCGTCGACCACCACGATCTCCGCGCCGCCGTCGGCCTTCACGCCGGCCAGGGCGGTGCGCAGGGCGGCGACCGTGTCGCCGATGCGTCCCGCCTCGCGGTAGGCCGGAACGATCACCGAGAACCTCACGGCCGGGCCGGGTCTCCGGACGACTCGGTCTCTCCCGGCGTCCCGGTCGCACCGGTTCCGGCCTCCTGAGCCCTCCTCGAGCGCGCCAGGAGCCACACGACGGCCGCCAGTCCCACCAGGGTGACCGCCATCGAGAACCACTCCACACCGCTGCGGCCGTAGGTCAGGCGGACCTCGGTACCGGTCGGCACCACCACCATGAAGTTGGGCGTCACGCGGTAGGGCCCGTGCGCGCCCGACACCGACCAGTTCGGGAAGTACGAGGTTCGCACCAGAACCGGCGACCCCACCCGGTCCACCGAGAAGGAGATCGAATGGTCGCCGCGGACGAGGCCGCTGACCTCTGCCGGCTCGACGTTCTCGGCCGGAGCGACATCTCCAAGGACATCCGACAGCCGCCGCATCACGTGCTGGCGGCCCAAGTCAGCGCCGGACGGGTCATCGCGGCGCTCACCCCGGATGTCGGGAAGAGTCATCCGGGGCCAGTCGGCGGGCCCGTCGGCCGCGAGCACCGGCCCGTCCCGGCCGGTGGCCAGGAACGCTCCCACCGATGCCTCGAGCCACTCGTCGTCCGAGTCGTCGAGGCCGTCGACCACCACCGGCAGCCTCGACAGCCCGACCGCCGGCGCGTAGCCGGATACCTCGAACACGACCCACGGGCCCAGCGGCGTCGCCCCGACCTCGGTGAGGTCCGCCGCGGCTCGGGCCTGGCTCACCGCGTCGTCGGAGAACGCCATGTAGTAGCGAACCCCCATGAGCCGCAGGTGCTCGATGCCCGTGTCTACGTCGAGTCCCGAATAGGGCAGGTCCCGCTGTGCTCGAGAGGGGGCGGTCGACAACTCCGACTGCATCAGGAAATGGTACGGGACGGTGGCCGAGGCCTCGAAGTAGAGGCCCTCCATCGACGCGATGCACCGGTCGGTCCAGTACGGCAGCAGCATGGGCGCCATCGGAGTGCCGTAGGAGCCGAGCCGGCCGGATTCGTACTCCCAGAGGGCCGGGCCGCAGCCGTGGCTCTCGCCGATCCGGTCCATGGTCGCGACGAGGTCCCAATACTCCGAGCTGCCCCCGCCGGCGGCCGTGGGTCCCCTGCCCTCGTAGCCCTCGAAGTTGTACTCGACCCAGTACGGCCCGAGGTTGGACTCGCTGGAGCTGAACGGTCCCCAACGGTAGACGCCGTCGTCACCGAGATTCCCGAAGGGCAGGGACCGCAGCGGCAGTCCCACCAGCACCATTACCGCGACTGCAGCCAGCATCACCGAACCGCCCGCGACCGCAGCACCCGCCGACTTCCCGATCCGACCCGCCTCGACATCCTCGACATCTTCGGCACCTTCGGCGCCCTCGGCAGCACGGGCGGCACGGGCCGCCTGCCGCCGGTCGAGGGCCGAGCGGCCCGTCCGGATCGCCTCGCCGAGGCCGAGTGCAGCCGTCAGGTAGACGGTGAGGTAGTAGAAGGGCAGGATCCGAACGTTCCACAGACGCCCCTCGGGCAGGATCAGGAAGCCGGCGGCCACGATCGCCCCGGTGAGCGCCAGGGCCATGCCGAGCCGTTCCCGCCGGTAGAACAGCAGCACTGCGCCGGCCGCCGCCAACACGACGAACAGCTGCAGCGGCGGATCGTTCTCCAGGAAGCTGTAGTCGAAGGAGCTGCGCGACCACAGCGAGGACAGGTAGCGGCGCTCCTTGCCCCAGCCCATGTCGTTCAGCAGGCCCCGGTTCCACCAGAAGGGCAGCACCCACCACGCGCTGAGCGCGGCGGCCAGCGCCCCGCTGGAGACGGTCCACACCAGCCGGCGTCGCCATTCGGCGGCCCGCCAGGGCAGGACGAGCAGCAGTGCGGCCACCGCAGCCAGCGCGAAGAAGGCAGAGAACAGGTGCATCAGCCCGGTGAGGGCCAGCAGCGCGCCGGCCAGGATCCTGTGCCGGTCGGTCTGCATGCCCCGGACGGCAACTCCGATGTAGAGGACCGCGCTGGCCAGGCCCAGCGAGTAGGCGAACTCGCCCGCCATGGTGGACATCAGGTTCCCGCCGTAGATGTTGAACGAGCGATCGAAGAGGAACAGCAGGGTGGCCACGGCAGCCAGCGCTTGACCCTCAGCTCCGATCCCGCCCAGGCGGGTCATCGCCCACACCGCCGCGGGCAGCGCCACGACCCCCGCGATCGTCACGAGCTTCAGTGACACGCCGTACGGCATGGGGACCACAACGAGCGCCAGGGTGGCCGCGGCCACCGACGCTCCCGCCCGCCAGCGGGGTCTGCGACGCAGGCCGTACCAGGCGCACCAGGCCGCGGCGGCGGGCAGCAGCAGCGCGGCCAGGGCGCGGTCGGCCGCCGGGGCGTCGACGAGCAGCTTGGCCGCACCGGCCACCCCGGCGACGGCCAACGCGATGGCCCAGCACTGACCGGCGGGCCGTCCTGCCCGCCGGGCCACCACCAGCGCGGCCGCACCGGCCGCGAGAGCCACCGCGAGGTGGGCGAACACCGCCTCGTGAAGCCCGAGGCCCGCGTCGACGACCACCACGAGCAACGAGGGGACCACCATGTAGAACGTGAAGGCGGGAAAGCCCGCGTACCAGTCGTGGGTCCACCCGGTGAGCCTCAACTCGCCGATCAGGACGTCGCGCAGGTACGCGGGCGCCCAGACATGGGCTCCGAGATCGCCTCCGGTGGGCGTGGTGTCCGTGAACCAGAGCCACGGCCTCAGGTTGGCCACCAAGAACGCCGTCACCAGCGCCACCACCGCGCCGACGAGCACCGACGTGAGTACGGAAGTGGTTCGCCTGCTGGGTTCCGACACGCCGTCCGGCAGCCTCACGACAGCAGGACCACCACGGTGGCGGCGTTGAAGGCGACGTGCGACCACAGGGCCGCGCCCAGGCGTCCGGTGGCCAGCACCAGCAGAGCGTGCACCACCCCGATCACGAGCAGCGCCGGGAACTGCACCACCTGGAAGTGAACGACCGCGAAGGCCAGCGAGGAGATCACCACCGCACGGACCGGGCCGAACCGATCGCGCAGCGCTCCCTGAAGCAGGCCCCGGAAGAACACCTCCTCCGTGAGGGGAGCCGCGATCACGGTCATGAACACCAGCATCGCGACCTCCGGAGCGGCCCCGGCCATCTCGGTCAGCTCCCGGGCCGGACCCTCCACGTCGAGATCCTCGAACACCTCGAGGATCGGGAGGTAGAGAAGCGGGAGCAGCACGAACTGCAGCAGCAGGCCAGCGGCGATGCCTATGGGCACATCTGCGGGCCGCATTCGCCACCCCATCTGCTCGCGCCAGCGCAGGCCGCGCGTCCGGGCCAGCAGCGGCGTGCCCAGCAGGCCGATCCACAGCGGAACCTGCAGCAGGAGCAGCGGGCCCAGCGTCAACTCCGAGGACGCGTCGTCGCCAAAGTCCAGCCCGAACAGAGCCACAACCACCAGCACCGCGGCCAGGCTCCCCAAGAACCCCAGAGTCCATCCGACCACCGCCCACTTCAGCCGGGTCGTGGCCGGCATCATCGTCGGCATGTGGCCCTCCGGCATCGGCGATCAGTTCTCGACCGGGCAGAAGTCCGCGTTGTACCTGGACCTCGACAACCGGTTCAGCTCCTCGAGCACTCGCTGGCCCGAATGCCAGCAATCGGTGCAGTTGCGCTCGGTGTAGGCCGAAATGAGCTCGCACCGTATGGCCTGACCCCGCTCCGACCGGTCGAAGTCGACGCTGGCGGTGGAGATGAGGTTGACGGCGCTGCCGTCGGATCCCGTACGTCTCCAGATCGAGAACTTGTCGTTGGCCATGAATGCGTTCATCGACATGACGAACACCAATGCTGTCACTCCCGCAGCCAGCCAGGCTCTTCGGGCTCGCCGGCCTTCGTTCCCCCGACCGATGTACGACAGCGCGACGACGGCGAGGCCGTAGAAGATGAGCGCCCAAGCAACCTGTACCAGCAGCGAATCGCGCCACTGGTCCAGTCCGAAGCCGCGGTCTTGCCATCCCTGCAAACCCTCCGAGAGGCTGACCATCAGAGTCGTCGCCAGAGCGAGGAGGCCCCCGAATCCACACAGCGCCGCACCGAACCTGCGCAGGTCCCCGGCGGGAAGGCGACCGGCGGACGCGGGCGCCCGCGATACTCGGATCGCAGCCGTGACGGCGAAGTAAGCCAGCGACAGGACAACAAGGATCAGCCAGACATTGGTCACGAAGTCGATCGGGTCGCGCGCCGTGGACAGATTGTCGTAGTCGCCGGCCAGCGTCGACGACAGCGTGCGGAATTGCAGCCCGGCCACCGCCCGGCCGAGCCATTGCTCGACCGACAGGGTCGATAGAACCGCAGAGGAGCCCTCGTAGCATTCGCCCCGCGAGCACTCCGCCGCGATGGCCAGACGGCTGGGCACGAACACCACCAGGAACCCGGCCGACAGCGCCACGAGACGGGAGAAGGCCGAGCTCCGGACCAGTTCACGTCCAGGCTGGCGCGACAGCCACCCGCGAGCCGCGATTGTGAGCAAGCACACGACGGGAACCAGGTAGAGGAGCTCCGACGTCATGGCACTGACCATTCCCAGCACGGCGCACAGGGCCGCATGGCGAAGCCCCAAGCCCCTTCGGGTCAGGGCTGCCGTGGACCCGACATACAGAGGCACCAGCAACAGGTAGATGGCGGCAGACACGAAGAAGAACGGGAAGAACGAGACGGGGTGCAAGGCGCCGGACACGACGAGCGTCGAGGCCAGCACCAACGGAAAGCCGGCCAGCAACGGGGGAACCGGGGCCGACAGCACCCGGGTCGGCACCATTGAGGGCCTTGAGGATCGGTGGGCCGCGGAATCATGCAGCGCGACCACGAAGGCCATGGCCGCCACGGCCAGGGCGGCCACCATGACGAGGCGGACGACTCCCTGGATCACATGAGGTGCCACCCCGGTCCCCGCCGCGATCTCGAAGACGGAGGTCTGCTCCATGTATATGACGAACCGGCCCAGGGGACGGAAGTTGCCCTGCCTGAGAAAGTCACCGATCTCAGCAAGGTTCTGGTTCACGATCGCGAACGGATCCGCTCCGAACGCACCGGTCAGCCAATACATCATGATTCGCTGATCGCTGTGGAACGTCAGCCCCAGCAGCGGGGCCATGACCAGTGCCGACGGTCCGGCGACATGCAGGAGGGGCCTGTTCAGAACACTCTGCCGCCGCATCGTCGCCGAGGCTACATCCGGGCCGCACGCGACTAGCCTGCCCACCGTGGCCGACAGCCCGCCGCCGCGATCCCGGTGGCTCTGGTCCGCTGCGGCCGCGCCCGCGCTGATCGTCACAGCCCCGCTACTGGGCTTCTCCCTTCAGGGGGACGAACGTCAGCGAGCCTATGAGGCGGCCCGACTGTACGGATCCAACCCCCTCGAGGCGGCGCGCGGGGTCTACACCGACATCGGTGTGTTCCTCGACCACGGCAACTTCCGGCCGATCGGCCGGTTCACCGAGGCGATCGAGCGGTCCTTCACAGTTGAGGCGGCCGAGGCGACCGGCCTGACCCTCGCAGCCGTGCAGGGCGTGCTGCGGGTGCTGGCCGTCGCGGTGCTGGCCGTGGTGGCGACGCGGGTCGCGGCCGCGCTCGCGCCCCCCTCCACCTCGGCGGCAACCGCCCGCCTCCATCCGGCCACGGCCCTGTACCCGCTGATATTCGCCGCTGCCCTCGTCGCCGCAGGACCGGCCGGGGCGCTGACGAAGTACTCGTTCCGGATCGCCGGCTGGGTGATACTCCTCCTGCTGCTGGCGCTGGCCGTGGCCCGCGACCGCGACATGCAGGCCCGACCGGTGTCCTGGCGCGAACTGACGTTGATGGTGGCGCTGGGCCTCGCGGCGTCGTTGACCTACGACCTCGTCTATGTGGCGCCGCCGCTGGCAGCCGTGTTCATGCTGGCCCGCAACGCAGCCGGCGGCCACCCGCTCAGGAACGTGCTGCGCACCGCGGCGCTGCGCCGCTGGGCTGCGTTCAGCGCCGGATTCCTCGCCGCGTTCGTTCCCGTCCGGCTGATCATCGCCGACCGGTGCAGCCAGAACGACTGCTATGCCGCCTCGGAAATCGACGTGTCCAGCGAGACGGTTCAGATGGCGGCCGGAAGGGCGCTGAGCGGCGCACCTCCAGCCGGATGGCACCACGTGTCGGAACTGGTGCGCTACGCCGACCTTCGCACCCCGCCGTGGCCGTCCATACCACCCGGTGTGGATCCGGGCGCCGTCCGCGCCGACGAGGTGACCTACGGTGTGTCGGACTTCGCGGCCAATTCACTGATCGTGGTGCTGCTGGCCGCGACGCTTCTTGTGACGGTCCTGAGCGCGAGGAGGGCTGCACGGCTGGCCGACGCGGAGCCGGGGTCCGCCGGCTCTCTGAGGCCGGCGGCAAGCCTCGGCGCGTTCGGGGCCGCGGCGACCCTGCTGGGAGCGCTGCTGGTGAGCCCGTCCGCCTGGCTGCGATGGTGGGAGCCCCAGATCGGAGAGGCATGGCGCGAGTCGGTGCTGGTCCAAACAGGCTGGTCGTTCATGATCGCGTCGGTCGTCGCCGCCGTCGGCGCGTCAGCCTCCCGCTTCCGCCGGTCGGGCACCGCGGCCGCGGGTCATTCCTCGCCGCGGCCCAGCAGCCGGATTCGACGCGTGACGTGGACGACAGCCGCGGCCATCGTGGGGGTCGGCGTGGCTCTCACCCTGCTGGCCAACGCCCGGATGGCCCACATAGACCGCGCGACACCGGTGTCGACCCTCGTCGACGAGATCTCGGCGGCCGCCTTGAGCATCGACCCGACCGAGCGGGGCAACGCTCGCCGCTGCAGCCTGATCGACGCATACGCGCAGATATTCCCGGATCCGGACTGGTGGCAGGGAGGCCCGAACCACCGAGCGGCCCTCGACGAGTTCATGCTCGACCGTCACGGCCGGCCGTTCTGCGACCCGGCACGCCTATCCCGCTAGCAGGCCCCCGCAGCCGGATCGGACGACCCCGCGACTAGCCTGACCGTCGTGGCAGACAGCACGCCTCCGCCGCCCCCGCCGCCCCCGCACGACGGCAAGCGCTCCGGGTCGCCGCTGCGGCCCTCGCCGGAGTCGCAGCGTCGCTCGCGCCTGGTGGTTTGGCTGATGATCGGCGCCGTCGTCGCCGTCTTCATGGCCACCACCATGCTCCCTGACGACTCCGGGGACGGGATCTCCTATCCGGACTTCCTGGATCGGGTCACCGACGGCAGCATCGTCAAGGGCACCTACAACAACAACAGCGGCAGCATCAAGGCGACGGCCGTCGACGGCACCGAGTACTCGTCCAACGGACCGCTGCCGCTGCCCGATGCCGACACTGCGCTGATCAACGAGCATGTCCCGGAGTTCCGCTACGAGACTCCGCAGACCAACTTCTTCCTGTCGATTATTCCACTGCTGCTGCCCATCGGCCTGCTCATCCTGTTCTTCTGGTGGATGCAGCGCCGGGCCCAGGGACAGATGGGCAGCATCATGTCGATAGGGCGGAGCCGAGCCAAGACCTACACCACCGAGCGACCCGGCACGACGTTCGACGATGTGGCCGGCTATGAGGGCGTCAAGCAGGAGATCACCGAGATCGTCGACTTCCTCAAGACGCCGGAGCGCTTCGCGGAGATAGGCGCCAGGGTGCCCAAGGGCGTGCTGCTGGTGGGCCCGCCGGGAACGGGGAAGACCCTGATCGCCAAGGCGGTGGCGGGCGAGGCCGGTGTTCCGTTCCTGTCGGTGACGGGATCGGACTTCATGGAGATGTTCGTGGGCGTGGGGGCCAGCCGGGTCCGCGACCTGTTCCAGTCGGCCCGCAAGATGGGCAAGGCGATCATCTTCATCGACGAGGTCGACTCAATCGGCCGCAAGCGCGGCGCGGGCCTGGGCGGAGGCCACGACGAGCGCGAGCAGACCCTCAACCAGATGCTCTCGGAGATGGACGGTTTCGAGGGCTCCGAGGGCATCGTGATGATGGCCGCGACCAACCGGCCGGACATACTCGACCCCGCGCTGCTGCGTCCTGGACGCTTCGACCGCCAGGTCGTCGTGCCGCTGCCGGAACTGTCGGACCGGTTCGCGATCCTCGGAGTCCACATCAAGGGCAAGCGCACCGCGGAGGACCTCGACCTGAACGTGGTGGCTCGGGGCACGCCGGGGATGAGCGGCGCCGATCTGGCCAATTTGATCAACGAGGCGGCCCTGTACGCAGTGCGCGAGGGCGACGAGGAGATCGCGGCCCGGCATGTGGAGTTGGCCCGGGACCGGGTGATCATGGGCCAGAAGCGCGAGTCGCTGGCCCTCACCGACGACGAGAAGGAGGCCATCGCCTATCACGAGGCGGGCCATGCGGTGTGCGCGGCCGTGCTGCCGACGGCCGACCCGCTCCACAAGGTGACGATCATCCCCAGCGGAATGGCGCTGGGAGTCACCATGCAGCTGCCTGAGGAGGATCGTCACATCTACCGCGCCGACTACATCCTCGACCGTCTCGTAGTGATGTTCGGTGGCCGCATCGCAGAGGAACTGGTCTTCGGCATCAGCAGCACCGGCGCGGCCGACGACCTGATGCGGGCCACTGCGCTGGCCCGGTCCATGGTCCGCGAATGGGGCATGTCCCGAGAGATCGGCCCCATGGCCTGGGGATCGCAGAACCAGGTGTTCCTGGGCGAGGATCTGGTGCAGACCCGCGACTACAGCGACGAGACGGCCCGGGTGATCGACGAGGAGACCGAACGCATCCTGCGGGAGCAGCAGGACCGGTGCCGCCAGACCCTCACCGAGTACCGCCACGGACTCGACCTGGTGGCCCGGGCCTTGCTCGAGCATGAGACCATCAGCGGTGAAGAAGTGGAGCGCCTCATTGCTGTGTCTCGCGACGGCGCTCCGTCGGCCGACGCCACCGAGAGCGCGTCCAGCACCGAAGCGGAGCCCGAGGCCGATCCCCCACCGGCGGCCGGTAACGGCTCGGGCGCTCAGGCCGACGTGCCCACACCCGCAGCCTGACTCAGCGAATCCCGAGTCAGCGAATCCCGGCGATCGGTACCGGTTGGTCCACGGCCACCCCCAGCGATGCCGACCGGGAGGTGAGCCCGACGACCTCGCGGCCGACGACCACCGGCGCCGACGAATCGACCTCCACCACGAAGTGGCCCGAGCCCAGCCCGGGCAGGGGCAGCCTCAGGCTCCGGAGAGGTCCGATCTCGACGGAGCGGACCACGTTGCCGTCCACGCTGACGTCGGCCTGTGCGATTCCCGCAGCCGACGGGTTGACGATCACCAGCGACCCGGTATCGGTGCCCGGCCCGGCGGCAGCACCCTGATCGCGCACCTCCGCGGGCACCAGCCAGCGACGGGCAGCCCCGTCGGCACCGATCGTCGCCGTTGATCCGGCCACCGCGGCGGCCCCACCGGTGTCGGCCGAACTATCGGAATCAGCAAGAGCAGCCGTGACACTGATGATCGACGCCGCCACCGGCACGGGCGTAAGAGAGCGGACGGCCAGGCTGAAGTGGCCTATGCCGTCCAGCCGCGCCTGCCGCGACAGGTCGATGAGAGCGGTCCGGCCCGGTCGGACCGTGATCTCGATGGGACCCACATCGAGTTGCGGATCCTCGGGAATGATCTCCACGTCGACCTCGGCGGTGTCAGTGGCCGACGGGTTGGACACGGCGACGACATCCCGGCGGCCGGCCCCGACCGCGGCAACCGGAAGATGCCAGAGATCCGCGGCACCGGGAACCGCCGGCGCGGTCCGGATGCCGCGGCCGGCAATGAGGCCGTCTGCGATCTGTATCCACGACGCCGCCACCCGGCCGGACACGACATCGATGAAGGCGGCGACCGTGGACGCCACCGTCACTTCGGATGTGATGTCAACTGCCGCCACCCGCTGGGCGGGCACGACAAGTCCGTCGATCGAGTCGCGGCCCACATCGGCCACCAATTCGATATCGACCACCGCGACGTCAGGGAACGGGTTGAGCAGCATCACGACGAAGCGCTCTTTCTCCACCGCCGAGCGGGTGGCGCCGTTGGAGACGATCCAGCTTTCGGCCGTTCGGGTGAGGCAGGGCGAGCGGCCCACTCCCTCGGCGGCGGTGAGGATCTGTTCCACGACCACATCGGCACCCGTCGTCTCGACCATCACTCCCACCCATTCGGCGTCGGGCACCGCCTGGGACGGCTGGAGAAGTGCACGGCCGCGGGGCTCAATGCTCATCTGGCGGGTCGACAGGTCCTGTGCTGCAGACCCACCTGGCAGCACGGACACAGTGACGGCTCGCGGCTCATCGGATCGGTTCATCATCTGGACCGTCAGCTCCGCTATGCCATCGAGACGGCTGCCACCCGGACAGAACCAGGTGTTGACGACGCCTGTCGGCGCCACGAGGGCCGATTCGTACCGATCAGCCCGGTCCGACACGGCGCGGTCGCCGATGTCGACCAGCACGCCCGCCAGCAGCAGGCCGCCTATCGCGATGATGGCCAGGACTCGCATCGAGCGCATCAGGACCGGTCCATCCGCCGGCGCAGCCACGCGAGCACCAGCACGACGGGCGCGGCCGCGCCGACGAGCTGACCGCCGTGACGCCACCACGGCGCCGAGTAGGAGAGCTGCACCTCCCCTGCCTCCGACGGCTGATAGGCCCTCGTCCACGACAGCGCCTCCCGCCTGGGCACGGGCTCGCCGTCCACCGTCAGATCCCAGCCCGGCCGCGGGGTGTGGCTGATGAGGATCTCGGCCTTGTCGGGAATCCTGGCCGTCCAGGGCGGGCCGTCGCCCGAGAACATCGGCGAGCCGGGAGTCAGCGGGCGGACCTCGAGGTCCGTGAAGTCCTCGATGCCCTCGTCGAATCCCGGCGGGTAGAGCGCCCGCATCGGTACCCACGCCGTGTTCACGAACATGTCGACCGCGCTGTTGGTGCCTTCCACCAACTCGAGGTCGAGCTGATCGCGTATCGCGGCGACCAGGTCAGCGGGCACCGGCCGGGAGTCTTCCTCGGAGACGAACGGGGCGGGGGCAAGCCGGTGCAGCAGCACCACGTAGCGCACGCCCAGACCGGCCAGGAGGCGCCCGCCCCGGGCGGTGCGGCCCTGTTCGATCTCTTCGATCACCGTGGCAAAGAGATCGGCCCGACCCCGATCGAGCGGGATGGCGCGATCGAGGAGTGTCACGGAGTCGCCGACGGTGGCCGCCCAGGCCACGCCCGGGGCCAGGCTGTGCCCTTCGGTGGCCAGAAACTCGGGCGCGCCGATCCACAGCACGCGGTAGGCGCCCTCCAAGACCGGGGGCTCGAAGCGCAGAGCCGAATGGTGATCGCTGGCGACCAGGCGCCATCGCCCGTCCTCCAGCGAGCCGATGCTGCCCACCGCCAGCAGCAACGACGCGGCCACCGTCACCGGCACGAGCGCCTGCCGCCAGCCGAAGTGGCTGAAACGCAGGTCGTGCTCGATGGACAGTGCGGCCATGCCGCACAGCCCGGCGACCGCCACCGCGGCCGGGGCCAGCAGGAGATGCAGATCGGGAAGCCCGAACGGCAGCACTCCCCGCTGGGCAGCCAGCGCGACGGCCCAGGCGACGATGGCCACCATCCAGAGGCGCACAGACTGCTCCAGGCGCCACCCTCTCCCGAGCAGCAGCGGCACCGCCATCGGAAGCGCGAACAGCCAGACGACCCATCCGGGATCGCTCGCCCCGACCGCGAAGCGCAGGATCTCGCCGAATGAGACCGCGCCGGCAGACCCGTCGCGCCCGTCGGCCAGGAATCCCCAGTCCGGGCCGGACGCCAGCAGGTCCACCACGGTCGGGAAGGCCAGGAAGGCCGCCGCCGGCACGGCCAGCGCGGTGGCGACCAGCAGGCGGGGAACGCCTTCGGGCCGGCCCGCGAGAAGGCTGCCCGCCACCAGGCCGGCCGCCAGCAGCACCACGAGTCCGGCGGCGGCCGGGACGATCAGCGCCGCGGCGCCAGCAGCCACTCCCAGCGACACGTACACCGCGACGCGGCTCCCGAATCCCTGGGGCCCCTGACGGAACGGCGCGGCTCGCGAGGCCCGCAGCAACTCCCGCAGCATCCACGGAGCGGCCGCGTAGCCGACGAGACCGGCCAACGACCCACTCGCCACCGACGCAGGCGCGAGGGGGACGAGGAGGTAGGCGAACAGAGTGCTCGCCTGCGCCCGGCGGGAGCCGGTTGCGGCCAGCAGGCGGTAGGAGCCGACCAAGCCGACAACGATCAGCGCGATGACGGCCAGGGTGCGAACAAGGGCCATGCTGCCGAGGACCCAGCCGAGCACGCCGAGGTACAGGAGAATCCCCAGGTTCGAGGACGGCGCACCGGCGTTGCGTTCGCTCCACCCGCCCCACCACGACTTGAGCATGTCGGTGGCGTCTTCTCCAAAGGCGGCGAAGTCCCCCACCGCGGGAACGCCCGAGGACAGGAGCCGGCGCGATCCGAACAGCACGAATGCCAGGACCACGATCCACGCGATCCACGCCAGCCGGTTGGTGCCGGTGCGCAGTCCTCCGAAGACTCCCCTACCGGCCGCGCTGAGCAGCCCGGACGACTCCGCGCCGGATTGCCTTCTCAGGAAGGAAAGGAGGCGGACGCTGCCGAAGTACTGGAGCGCGGTCACGTCGGCCTGGCGCACCCGGCGAACCAGGGCGTTGGCCTGGCGGCGCTGCGACACTACGTCGAGCCGGGAGATGTTCCAGACCCAAGCCTTGATCACGTCGCGCACCCGGCCGAACCGGGCGGTGAAGATAGCCAGCAAGATCTCGAAGACGGCCATGATCAGGGCAACCGGCAGGAACACGGTGAGCGAGATGCGGCCGTGGTTGACCAGCATCGCCCGCAGCGCGTGGCGGGTCTCGGTGAGCCTCGTGTCGTCGACACCCGTGCGGGACACGAGTCCTTCCCGGTGCCGGGCCACCGCGCCTCCGACGAACATCACCCGAGCCCCGGCCATCTGGGCCCGCCAGCACAGATCCACGTCCTCGCCCCGGAAGGTCATGCCCCCGTCGAAGCCGCCCAGGCGCACGAACAGATCGCGGCGGATCAGCAGCACTGCGGAGGGAAGGGCGAACACGTCGCTCACACCGTCCTGCTGCTCCTGGTCGAGTTCGTCCGCGCCGACCCGCTCCGCAGGCACGCCGAAGCGGTCGACGTCGTAGCCGGCGTGCTGGATGATCTCGGGCCGGTCCCATTCGACGATCTTGGGACCGACGATCCCTGCGTTGCTCCTCAGCGCCTCGGCCACCAGCACCGAGACCGCGTCGGGCGCCAGGGCCACGTCGTCGTGGCACACCAGCAGGAAGTCAGCCTCGATCCCCGCGTCGAGCACGGCGTTGGCCGCTTGGGAGAACCCGGTGGTCCCGGCACCGTCGACTACGGCGGCATCACCTATGAGCTCCGAGACCCGCGCGCCGATCCCCGAGGAGGCCGCGTCGACGACGACCGTGCCCAGGGACTCGTAGTCCTGTAGGGACAGCGATTCGAGTGTCTCGTCGAACCAATCGCCGGGCTCGTGGGCGACCACGACAGCCAGCACCGTCGGCTGCTGCTGGGCGATGCCGTTCGCGCCCACCTCGGGCGCCGCGCTGTCGACGGGAGATGCGATCAACCGAGGCTAATGGCCGCCCCTTCTACCGGGTGCCACCCTCACAACGATGTCTCCCGCTCTTGTTCGCTTCGCTCACGGGCCGCTCGGGCCACGGCCTCGCAATGCTCGGCCTCTGGATGTCTCCCAGGCCTCCAGCAGTTCTGCGGAGGTGACCACCGTGGCCACCATCGCCAGGCTGTGCTCGATCACGGCTTCCTCGTATTCCGCCGGGACACCGGCCACGGCGTCGCGTACCAGCACAACCTGGTAGCCGAGATCTACAGCGCTGAGGCACAGACCCATGATGCCCACATTCACCGATACGCCGGTGGCCACCACCGTGGTCACGCCCAGGTTGCGCAGGGTCTGATCGAGGGAGGTGGCCGTGAAGGGCGTCAGACCGTGGCCGCGCGCCGCGATCAGATCCCTGGGATCGTCCCCGAGTTCGGGCACCAGTCGGGCCCCGTCGCTCCCGGCGAGGGTCGGAGCGATCCCGTGCTCCCGGCGCAGCTTGTCGGCCAACCCCAGGATCCGGCAGTTGACTGCGGTGCCGGCCCCGTCCTCACGGGTGTGCACGACGCAGTGGACGACGCTCGCCCCCACACCCCGGGCCGCGTCGCACACCGCAGCCGCGGCGCGCACCGTCCCGGCGGCCGACACCCGCTCGACGAGGGCCTGCATCATGGCGTCCGGACCCACGACGCCCCTCTGCAGCTCCATGGTCAGGACGGCCGTCGAGGCCGGATCGACCAGCGCCGCCAGCCCCTCCAGCTCCTGCCCGGATGCCGTCGTCATTGGGTCACCGCCGTCATGCGATCAAGTGTGGCACGCCCCGAACACGTAATGTGCGCGGTGATGCGCGGTACAGGCACCTTCCGGTAGGCGCCGGTGCGGGCCCTGGTCACCGGTGCCACAGGCTTCGTGGGTCGCCACCTTGTGGCCCATCTAGCCGCGGCCGGCGACGAGGTGGCGATAAGCGAAGCCGAGATCACCGAGCCCGATGCACTGGAGGCCGATTTCGATGGCAGCCGACCCGACGCGGTGTACCACCTGGCGGCGCAGGCCGACGTGCAGGCGAGCTTCACCGATCCGGCTGCAACCCTCCGGGTCAATGTGGAGGGAACGTTCAACGTCCTCGCCGCAGCCCGGCGGGCCGGTACCGGCCGGGCGGTGGTCATCAGCAGCGCCGACGTCTACGGGAGGGTCGAGCCCGAGAGCCTTCCCGTCGATGAGTCCTGCGCCTTGTTGCCGGTGACCCCCTACGGCGCCAGCAAGGCCGCGGCCGAGATGGTGTGCCTGCAGGCCGGCCTGGGCCGCGGGCTCGACGTGATCCGGGCCAGGGCCTTCAACCATCTCGGTCCCGGCCAGAGCGACCGGTTCGTGGCCGCCGCGCTGGCGTCGCGGGTGGCGGCCAACGAGCGCGACGGCTCGGAAGTAGTGCGGGTCGGGAACCTGGAGGCCAAGCGCGACTTCACCGACGTGCGTGACGTGGTTCGGGCCTACCGGCTGCTAGCCGCCAACGGCGAGGCGGGCGAGGCCTACAACGTGTGCAGCGGCACAGCCCGCGCCATCTCCGAGTTGGCGGAGGCCTTGATCGCCAGGGCCCGGCACCCGATGCGCCTGGAGGCGGACGGTGAACTGCTGCGCCCCGTGGACGTGGCCGAGGTCCGTGGCGATCCTTCCAAGCTTCATGATGGCACCGGATGGCGAGCGGAGGTTCCGCTGGAACAGACGCTCGACGACCTCCTCGACTACTGGCGGTGCAGGCTGGCAGAAGCGCCGAGCTCGCTCGGCGGCGGCATGACAGGGTCGGAACTGCCGAGTTGGGGCGATAGCCAGTAGCGCCATGGCCAGACGCGCCCTGATCACCGGCATCACCGGCCAGGACGGCTCGTACCTCGCCGAATTGCTGCTCGGCAAGGGCTACGAGGTGATCGGCATGGTGCGCCGGTCCAGCATCGTCAACTACGAGCGCATCGCCCACATCCAGGACCGGATCCGCATCGTGACCGGAGACCTGCTCGACCAGGTCTCCATGATCGAGATCCTGCGGACCTACCGGCCCGACGAGGTGTACAACCTGGCCGCCCAGTCCTTCGTGCAGACCTCCTTCAGCCAGCCGGTGCTGACCGGCGAGACCACGGCTCTGGGGGTCACCCGGATCCTCGACGCCATCCGGCTCGTGGACGGCGACATCCGCTTCTACCAGGCCAGCTCATCGGAGATGTTCGGGAAGGTGCGGGAGGTTCCCCAGAACGAGAAGACGCCATTCCATCCCCGCAGCCCCTACGGGGTGGCCAAGGTCTACGGTCACTGGCTCACGGTCAACTACCGCGAGTCCTACGGGCTGCACGCGACCTCCGGGATCCTCTTCAACCATGAGAGCCCCCGCCGCGGCATGGAGTTCGTGACCCGCAAGATCACCCACGCCGCGGCCCGGATCAAGCTTGGCCTCGCCGACGAGCTGCGCCTCGGCAACCTCGACTCGCAGAGGGACTGGGGCTACGCCGCCGACTACGTCGAGGCAATGTGGGAGATGCTTCAGCAGGACGAGCCCGACGACTACGTGATCTGCACGGGCAAGACCCATTCGGTGAGAACGCTGTGCGAGCTCGCCTTCGAGTACGTGGGCCTCGACTATCGCGACCACGTCGTCACCGACGAGCGGTTCATGCGCCCGGCGGAGGTCGACTTGCTGGTAGGCGACTCGTCCAAGGCGTCGGCCGCCTTCGGGTGGCATCCGAAGACGTCGTTCGCGGAGCTGGTCAGGCTGATGGTCGACGGGGACTTGGCGCTGCTCCAGAGCCGTCCGGGCGGCGGCGGGGCCGGGAGCAAGACGGGCCGGTGATAACGGTCCTCGCCGGCGGGGTGGGCGCGGCTCGCTACCTGACCGGCCAACTGCTGGTGACACCGGCCACCGATGTGACGGCGGTCGTGAACGTCGCCGACGATGTCGAGTTGCACGGGCTGCATGTCAGTCCCGACATCGACACCGTCATCTACACCCTGTCGGGCGTCATCGACCGCGACCGGGGCTGGGGCCTGGCCGACGAGACCTGGAATGCCCTGGGCGAGCTGAGGGCGCTGGGACTCGACGCCTGGTTCAACCTCGGAGACCGTGACATCGGCAACCATCTGTTCCGCACCACGCTGCTGCGCGAGGGGCTGAGCTTCAGCGAGGTGACTGCCCGTCTGGCTTCGGCCCGCGGACTGGGCTGCCGAGTGCTGCCGGTGAGCGACCAGCGGATCGAGACCCGGGTGACGCTGGCCTCCGGAAGTGAGATCGGCTTCCAGGAGTACTTCGTGCGCCTCGCCCACGACGTGCCCATATCCGGGGTGCGATTCGCGGGAGTGGACGACGCCCGTCCCGCCCCCGGCGTGCTGGACGCCGTCTCGGCTGCTGATGTCGTGGTGATCGCTCCGTCCAACCCGGTGGTGTCGATCGGCCCCGTGCTGGCCGTGAGCGGCGTAGCCGAGGCCCTTGCCGCCCGCCGGGAGCGCAACGTGGCCGTGTCTCCCATAGTGGCCGGCGCGGCCCGCAAGGGCCCGGCCGATCGGATGCTGCGCGAGCTGGGCGAGGAGTCGAGCGTGGTGGGTGTGGCCCGGCGCTACCGGGATGTGGTCGGCACCCTGGTGATTGACGAGGCCGACGCCGACCTGGCCCCTGCGGTGGCCGATGTCGGGGTCCGGGCCGTGGTCGCCCCGACGATCATGTTCTCGCCCGAGGCCGCGGCCGAACTGGCCCGCCGCACGGTGGCCGCGGTGCAGTCGTGAGCCTGGAGATCCTCCCCGTCGAGGGCATCGGCGAGGTGCGTCCCGGCGACGACCTGGCCGCGCTCATTGTCGCCGCGGCCGGGCCTGACAGCCTGCGCGACCGCGACTGCGTGGTGGTCACCCAGAAGGTGGTGTCCAAGGCTGAGGGTCGGCTCGCGGCCGTCGATCCCGCCGACCCGCTCAGCCACAAGCCGCTGGTGGAGGCGGAGTCGGTGCGGGTGCTGCGCCGCCGGGGCGACCTCGTGATCTCGGAGACCGCTCAGGGCTTCGTGTGCGCCAACGCCGGGGTCGACCTCAGCAACGTCGAGGAGGGGTATGCGGCCCTGCTGCCGGTCGACTCCGACCGCTCGGCCCGCCGGATCCGCGACCGGATCAGAGCCCTCGCCAGCGCCGAGGTGGCGGTGGTGGTCTCCGACACCTTCGGCCGCCCGTGGCGCCGGGGCGTGACGGACACCGCCATCGGCTGCGCCGGCATAGCCGCGGTGGTGGACCTGAGGGGCAGCACCGACGCGCTGGGCCGCGAGCTCAAGGTGACCGAGGTGGCCGTGGTCGACGAGATCGCATCCGCCGCCGACCTGGTCATGGGAAAGGCCAAGGGCGTGCCTGTAGCCATCGTCAGAGGCCTGGAAGAGTCCTGGCTCCGCACCGGCTCGGTAGTCGACGAGATAGTCCGCCCCCCCACCGACGACCTCTTCCGCTAGGAAGAGGACTGTTGGCGGATGAAGTTCCAGTGGTCGGCCAGCATCTCTGCCAAGTCACGGTGGGCCTGCCAGCCGAGTTCGTCGCGGGCTCGGGTGCAGTCGGCCCACGAGGCCTCGATGTCGCCGGGGCGACGCTCGGCCATCTCGTAGGGAATCGGCGAGCCGATCACCTCGGAGGCTGCGGCCAGGATCTGGAGCACTGTCGTACCCGAGCCCGTGCCCAGGTTGTAGGTCCGGCTGCGGGCCGGGGCGGTGTCGGCATCCAGAGCGGCCGCATGACCCTCGGCTAGGTCCATGACGTGCACGTAGTCGCGCACCGCGGTGCCGTCGACGGTGGAGTAGTCGGCTCCGAAGACGTCCAGCTGGTCTCGACGGCCGGCGGCTACCTGCATGATCCGCGGCACCAGGTTGGCCGGCTCGCCGGACGGATCCTCCCCTATCAGCCCCGACGGGTGCGCGCCCACCGGGTTGAAGTAGCGCAGCGAGATCACACTCATCTCCGACGCAGCCGCGGCGTCGGCCAGGATGCGCTCCCCGATCAGCTTGGTCTCGCCGTAGGGGCTCTCCGGGACGGTCGGCGAGTCCTCGGTGACCGGAGGGGTCGACGCCGACCCGTAGACGGTGGCCGATGAGCTGAACACCAGCCGCGGGACGCCCCTGTCGATGGCCGCGGCAGCCAGCGAGATCACCGACCCGAGGTTGCTGCGGTAGTAGCCGAGCGGATCGGCAACCGACTCGGCCACGCTCTTGCGGGCCGCGAAGTGGACCACCGAGTCGATCCGGTGCCCGCCGAAGACCGCCTCCAGGACGTCCGGATCGCCCGCGTCGCCCTCCTCGACCGGAAGGTCCGGGCGGGTGAGGCTACGGATCGAGTCGATCGCCCGGCGCGACGCGTTGGAGAAGTCGTCCAGGACGACTACGTCGCGGCCCGCGTCGTGCAAGGCCACCACGGTGTGGCTGCCGATGTAGCCGGCGCCCCCGGTAACCAGCGTCGCCATCAGGCCGCCGCGGGCACTCTGGCGCCCGACAGGGCCGCCCCCGGCTCCACCGCGGAGCCTTCGCCGATCAGGGTCCCGCCCGTCACCCGGGAACCCCGCCCGACGGTCGCTCCCGATCCCACCACTGAGTCGAGCACTCTCGCGCCGGTTTCGATCACGGCTCGGGAATGCACGGCAGAGCCCAGTACCACCGAGCCGGCGCCCACCACCGCGCCGGCCATCACCACGCTGCGCTCGACAACGGCGTCAGGATCTACCACGGCTTCCGGAGACACCCCGTCCGCCGCCGGCCCGCGCCGGCCATCGAGCAGGTCGAGTTGAGCCTGCAGGTAGGTCTGGGGAGTGCCCGCGTCGACCCAGTAGGTGTTCTGTCGTAGCG
This sequence comes from Acidimicrobiales bacterium, assembly GCA_965117015.1. Classification (GTDB taxonomy): domain Bacteria; phylum Actinomycetota; class Acidimicrobiia; order Acidimicrobiales; family Aldehydirespiratoraceae; genus Aldehydirespirator. Next base: position 2,585,410 of record OZ220747.1, on the reverse strand, counting down.
CCCACAGCGTGCCGTCGGCGACCATGGCGGGGAACACCTCGCGCTCCACCGACACCCGGCGCCCGCTGACGATGCGCCCGATCACCGACGGCTCCATCAGATAGGTCCCCGCGTTGATCCAGCTGCTGGGCGCAGGCGGCTGTGGCTTCTCGACGAAGGCGAGGGCCCGCCCGTCCGGGTTGGTCACCACCACTCCGAAGCGGGACGGGTCCTCGACCTCGATCAGATGGATGGTGGCCTCGGCCCCGGACGAGCGGTGGAGGCGCAGCATCGCACCCACGTCGAGGTCGGTGATCACGTCGCCGTTGGCGGCCAGGAACGTGCCCGGGGCGGAGCCCATGCCCGACGCCTCGTAGGCGAAGCGGATGGCGCCGGCGGTGTCGAGCGGCTCGGGCTCGACGACACAACACAACTCCACCCCCGCGCATCTATCGTCGGGGTAGGCGGCGCGGAATGCGTCGTCGTGATAGCCCAGGGCCAGCACAACCCGCTCCACGCCGTGGCGGGCCAGGCCAGACACGACGTGCTCGACCATGGGCCGGTGCAGCATCGGCAGCATCTGCTTGGGGGTGGTCAGCGTCAAGGGACGCAGCCGAGTCCCGAGACCTCCGACGAGCAGGATCGCCTGCACCCCGGCGCCCTGCTCTATTCCTCGGGCGGGGCGTCCGTCGGGTCGAGTTCGGTTTCCGGCCCGGTGGAGATCAGGTTCCCCGCCGAGGCCCCCAGGGCGGTCTGGAGCCGGTCCTCGGGCGGCGGCGGGATGTCGGCCCCGGCCGGGACCCGGGCGAAGGTGAACGCCTCCAGGTCTCCCAGCAGGCGGACGTCACCGAAGTCGTCGGTGTAGGTGTCGGTCGCCACATAGAAATCGGAGAGGCCGCTGGCAGAGTCGATGGCGGCGGCCGGATCAATCTGGGTGAAGCGCACGGCCCGGATCACCGTCGGCTCGCCGTTGCAGTCCGATCCGGCCTCCAGCACGCCGATGCCGGGGCCGCTTATCTCGTCATCGCTGATCCTCGCCCCCATGGCCTCGAAGAACACGTCGAGATCAGCCCGATCACCTGCCGCGGAGCTGTTCCACGGGTGGATGTGGACCACGCCGTCCTGGTGGGAGTGGATGCCGTCGGGATCGGCCGCGCTGGTGAAGGCGGGCAGGAACCGGTCGCAGTCGTAGATCGCGTAGGCCGAGTGCCAGTGATCGTTGCCGACCCTCGGAGCCGCCGCGGGCGTGCGCGAGGATCGGGCGAACACCACGAGTGCCACCCCGAGGATCACCACCACCGCCAGTGCCAGCGGGAAGGCGATCTCCCGGCGCTCGCGGGCGCCCTTCGACGAGGCCGCCGCTCTAGCGGCTCGCTGGACCTTCTTCGACGAACTCGGCTTGGCCACGGGCCGTCACGCTATCGGCCGCGCCGCGTCAATCTTCATACACCGACACCGCTGTACGTGAAGCCGTGGCGCTCCAGCTCGTCGCGGTCCAGCAGGTTGCGGGCGTCGATCACGTGCAGTTTGTCCATGACCGCGGCCACCCGGTCGAGATCGAGTCGCCGGAACTCGTCCCACTCCGTCGCGACCACCAGCGCGGAAGCGCGGTCGCAGGCCGCGTACGCGTCGTCCGCAACGGCCACACCGGCGTCCTCGGTGGCCGCGCAGGCACCGATCACCGGATCGTAGGCACAGACCATCGCTCCGGCCTCGACCAGGCGGCGGGCAATCTCCAGGGAGGGCGAGTCCCGCAAGTCGTCGGTACCAGCCTTGAAGGCCAAGCCAAGCAGCGCGATGCGGGCCCCGGACAGCTCAACCCGGGACGCGACCTTGTCCACAATCCTGGCGAACTGCGCCTCATTGGCCTCCACCACGCTTTGCAGCAGCGCGAAGTCGTACCCCGCTGCGGACGCCACCGCCACCAGGGAACGCGTGTCCTTGGGAAGGCACGAGCCGCCCCATCCCGGCCCGGGCCTCAGGTAGTCGCGGCCTATCCGCCTGTCGTATCCCATGCCCTCCAGCACGTCGTCGACATCGGCACCGACCGCCTCGCAAAGCGCCGCCACCGAGTTCGAGAACGATAATTTCGTCGCCAGGAAGGCGTTGGCCGCGTACTTGACCGTCTCGGCGGAGGCCGGATCAGTGACGAGAACAGACGCATCTATGCCTGCGTAGAGTCCAGCCACCCGCTCGGCCACCGCGACGTCGGCCGCGCCCACCACCAACCGATCAGGGTTGAGGAAGTCGTGAACGGCCGAGCCCTGTCTCAGGAACTCGGGATTGGATGCCACCGAGACGTCGGCCCGTCCCAGCACTCGCGCCAGCAGTTGCACGGTGCCCGCCGGAGCAGTCGATTTGTTCACCACCACCGCACCCGACCGCAAGCTCGGACCGATCTCGGAAACCGCGGCCTCCAGGTAGCCGAGGTCGGTGCGGCCGTCAGGGCCCGAGGGCGTGGGCACGCACAGGAAGACGAAGTCGGCTTGGGCGGCAGCCTCAGCCGAACCGCATGCGAACGAGAGCCGGGCCCCATCGATGCCGGTCCTCACCAACTCGGCCAGCCCCGGCTCACGGATCGGCATCTCGCCGCGCTGCAGTCCGGTGATCCTGGACTCATCCACATCGGTGCAGATCACGCGGTGGCCCAGCCGAGCCAGACACGCCGCAGTGGTCAGACCGACGTATCCCGCCCCGACGACGGCGACCGCGGCCGGAGCGGCGGACCTCCCGGTGCCCTCGGCCGGCATCGCCGGCACGTCCCGGTCAGCCACAGGACTCACCCTCGGGCGGTCGGCCCAGGATGGTGACCGGCTCGGCATCCGTCTCGGTCGATTGCGCGGCGACGAAGTCGGCGCCCCCGACCGCGGAACCCCCGCCCAGCGCGGCCCCCAGGACGTGCGCACCCCCGGACAGCATGGTTCCGAAGAGGTGCGGGCCCCCGGCCGCAGCGGCACTCGCACCCACCGGACCTCCATCGAGTACCACACCCGGCGTGGCCGGCGCCTGGGCAGCACCGCCGGTCGCCGCCGGAGAGAACCCCGCAGCCGGATCAGGCCGGATCGGGGGGAAGCCGCGAGCCCGTACCTGGTCACGCACCACGCTCATGGGCTCCTGGAACGCGAACAGCACCCCGCCGTAGTCGGCGCCGAGCACCACCACCACGCCGTCGACACCGTCGTCGGACACGACGTAGGGCACCGGCTCAAGGTAGCGGGCCACAGTCATGGCCGCCTCCGCGTCGCCGGGACCGTGCACCACGACGGTCTCAGGAATGGCCGGAGACGACAGAGTCCCCAGCACCTCGAAGCCCTCGCCGGCCAGCGACGCGGACGCGTCGGCGCGGTTGAACTCATTGAAGCCGGCGACGGTCAACGACACATCGGAGGGACTCAGCGAATCCGCCGTCCCCCGGAAGACGCCGAGGATCGGCTCGTTCGCCTGCCGCAATGCAGCCTCGCCCTTGTAGCGGCCGTCGGGCCAGAACAGCGTGTAGACCTCGAGTCGCTGCCTCTGCAGGTTCTCGGGGTTGAAGTCCGAGAAGTCCTGGGCCAGCGACACCAACTCGCCCAGGGTCAGGTCCTGGTCGATGGTCACGAAGGCGGCTCCCGCCTCGATCATGCCGGCGATGGTGGTGGGATTCCTGGCACCGCGACTTATGGCCCGGTCGAGGGCAAGCACCAGGAAGTCCTGCTGGCGGGCGATGCGACTGAAGTCGTCGCCGCCCGTGATCCTCCAGCGTCCGTCGATCTGTTCGGTGTACCGGCGGCTCCTCACGTACTGCAGAGCCTGCTCACCTCCCAGCACATGGCAGCCGGGCTCGGTGATGTTCAGATGCGACTTGGGATCACGGACCGGATGGGGGAACCACACCGGCACTCCCCCGAGACTGTCCACCACCTGCTGGAAGCCTGCGAAGTCCATCTGGACGTAGTGGTTGATCTCCACGTCGAACATCGACGTGATGGTCTCCACCAGCAGTGAGGCGCCCCCGATATAGAAGGCCGAGTTGATCTTGTGGTCCTGGGCGCCCGGTATCTCGGCCCACAGATCCCGGGGTATCGACAGGACCCACGCCGACCTCGCCTTCGGGTCGAGACGCAGCAGCATGATCACATCGGCCAGGCTCTTGCCGACGGTGGCAACCCCGCTCGCCTGCGCCGCGGCCGCGGTGTCCGCAACGTCAGTGCCGCTGTCGGTGCCGACGATAAGGAAATTGACCGGCTCTCCCGGCTCTGTGTCGGTGCGAAGCAACTCCTGGCCGTACCGGACCGTGCCGGTGACGGGCACCCGGTCGACCTGCTCCCAGACCTCCTCGACGTACTGCACGGTCCTCGCCGACGCCACGGCTGAGACGATCACCAGGAGGCTCGCGACCACCACCAGGCGCTGCGGCCAAGTACGCCTCAAGCGCGGCTTGCCTTGGTCGGTCACGGGAGCCAAGCGTACCGCCGGTCCCCCTGGGCCCTTGGCATGATCGACGGTGCATCAAGCCGTCAAGAGCGCAGGTGGAACACGTCTCCAGCGTCGATCGCTACCTCACCGGAATCCCCGGCGACGACCAGGCGGCCCGAACCGTCGATGTCGACGGCTGTGCCCACGATCGATGTGCCGTCGGTGCGTTGCACCCTCACTCTCCTCCCCAGCGTCGCCGACGCATCCCTCAGGTCCTCGCGAGCCCGCCTGGGATCGGCCAGGTAACCGGGCAAGGCGTCGATCAGCGACGCCAGAATCTCGTCGCGGGTGGCGGCGCCGCCCGCCTGAGCGAGCGAGACCGCCCCCGGCTCCGGGGGCGCTTGAAGGATGTTCAAGCCCAGACCGACCACTACCAACGGGGGATCGCCGTCGACGATCTCCGACAGCACGCCCGCCACCTTGCCGGACACGTCCTGAGCCTCGATGAGCAGGTCGTTGGGCCACTTGGCCCGCACAGCCGCTCCGGAGCCTGCAAGCCCGCCGGACGCGGCCAGGAGGGCGGCGGCCGAGACCGCGGCGGTCCGGTCGAAGGCGCCGGCCACGGGCGCCTCGAGTCGGAAACTGACCAGCAGCGACGCCTCACCGGCGTGGGGGCCTGTGGCCGCGTCGGACCAGCGACGCCCCAGCCGACCCCTTCCCGCGGTCTGGTGATCGGCCACCAGGACCGCCGGCGACCGCTCCCCGAGCCGGGCCTCCTGGGCCAGATCATCGTTCGTCGAGCCCGTCGTGACCGCGTGGCGCAGCTCGCCCAGCCCCGCGCGGCGGGCTGCCGCACAGCTGAGCGGCAGGTGCTTGTTGGCCGCTCGCGACCGTGACGTGATCGATCCCACGCCACACATTCTGTGCGATCCGGGCCGCGATCGGCTCTCAAGTGCCCCCATGCACACGGTAAGTTCATGGCTTGAGAGGCACTCAGGAGGCTGCGAAGTGCTATGGCGCTGAGGATCGCCCTTGCCGGTTGGTACGGGTCGGACAACTTGGGAGATGAGATGATTCTGAGTTGCATGGCCTCCGCCCTGCGTGCCCGGGGGGTTGAGCCGGTGGCGGTGTCGATCGATCCCGAGCGGACCGCCGCCGTCCATGGCGTCGAGGCGGTGGCTCATCGCTCGCCCCTGGACAGCGCGGCGCTGCGCCGGTCGCTGCGCAGCGCGCACGCCATGGTCCTGTCTGGAGGCGTGGTGCAGTCGGAGACGTCTCCGTGGAACATGTGGTTCCACATGTCACGCCTTCGCGCCTACGGACGGTCGGCACCGTCCAATCACAGGCGAGAGCGGGCCGTGGTCGCGGCCATCGGCCTGGGAGCGGGACACGTCCGGGGCGCCGGTGGCCGGCGCATGGCGGTCTCAGCGCTGCGCCGGGCCTGTCACGTCGTGACGAGAGACATCGACTCGGCACGACGCCTGCGCGACTGGGGCGTGCCCGACGTGGCGGTCGGCGCCGACCCGGTGCTGGCCGGAGACGCCGCGCTCGTTCCAAGCCGGGCGGCTGCGACCCGACCGCCGCCCTCGCGCCCTCCGAAGCCGGCGGGCTCGACGCACTCTCGCCGCGACTCCACCGACACGATCTGCGTGATCCTGCGCCCACCGAATCGCCGGGGCATCCGCACGGCTGCGGCGAAGGCCCGCACGTCCTGGCAGCCATGGATGGGTCAACTAGCGCAGTCTCTGGACGCGCTGGCCGAGCGCACCGGCATGACGTTGCGCCTGCTGCCCTTCCAGCCAAGCCAGGACAACCCCATGCTCGTGGCGCTGCAACATCAGATGAGAACGGACGCAGAGCTGGTGACGCTCAACATCGACAATGTGCTCACCGAGGTCGCCCAGAGTCGCTTCGTGGTCACCATGCGCTATCACGGCGCCATCGCAGCTCTGCTCAACGATCAGGCGGCTGTGGCGCTCGACTACTCTCCAAAAATGAGATCGCTCGCCGCCGAAGGCGGAGGCTGGGCCTCGCTCGTCGACCTGACTCCGCTCGACGCTGGACGCTTCGAGCCCAGCACGCTGATCGACGCGGCGAACGAGGCGCAGGACAAGTCGCACCGGACAGCCGAGGCATGTGGTTTGCTGCGGGAGCGCCTGAAGGTCAACGACACCGCTCTCGACGATCTGCTCGAACTGATCCAGTGACTTGCTGACGCAGCGTTGAGCGACCCCGAGCCACGCCGTCCGGTGACAGGCCGACCGATGACAGTCCACCCCGAGCCACGTCGTCCGATGACAGGCCGTCCGTGGCAGCGACGCCTTCTGAAGTGGCTGAGGATTGCATACCTCGCCCTGCTCGCCGCGGCCGTGCCCGTGCTCGTGCTGGCGCGCCGGGACGAAGTGGCCGACCTTCTCGGAGACCTCGCGGGGGCGAGGCACGTGCTGGTGGCGGCGTCGTTCGTGGCGGGGTTCGTGCTGATAGCACTGAGCGCGTACTTCTGGCTCGTGAGCCTGCGCATACTGGGCCAGCGCCCGAGCTTCCGCGATCTGACCGTCACCGCGGCCCGCTCCCTGCCGGCGAGGTACGTGCCGCTGATGGTCACGTTCGCGGTCAGCCGTGTGGCTCTGATGCAGCGCCGCGGCGTTCCGGCAGCGCCTCTCGCCCTCACCGCTGCGCTCGAGATGGCGGTGAGCCTCGCCGTCTCGGTGGCCTATGGCCTGGTGCTGTTCGGCTGGGCCGGCGGGCTGCCCGGGGGCCTGGCAATCCCGCTCGTCGCCGCGGTCGGGGTGATCGTCGCCGCTTCACCGCCGGTGGCCGGACGCGCTGTCGCCGCGGTGGCGCGGTGGCGCAGCCTGGACAGCCTGGCCCCGGTCAGCGGCTTCACGTGGCCGGGCTATCTGCACATGATCGCGGCATCGGCCTGCTACTGGACGTCGGCAGCCGCGGTGTTCTGCCTGTACATGCGCGCCTTCGAGGCCACCGACGGCTTCTCCACGGCGCGCCTCGCCGGTGCCTTCGTGCTCACCTGGGGAGGCTTGCGGTTCCTCTCTGTGATCGCGCCCCAGGGAATCGGCGTGGTGGAGGTGACCGTCCCGTCGCTGCTCGGCGCAGCCGATCCCCTGGCTCTCGGCCTATTGATATTCGGCTTCAGGCTGGTGTTGCTGCTGCGCGACCTGCTGGCCGCGGCCGTCTCGGAGCTCCTCGCGGCGAGGCGCGCCACCGTCGAAGCGGAACCGGTGCAGCGTTCGGAGGGCACGGAGCCTTGATCCACGTCCTCGTCGGCACCCAAGCCGAGTACATCAAGATGGCGCCGCTGCTGTGGCGCATAGAGTCGGCCGGCCTCCCCTACCGTCTGATCGACTCCGGGCAGCACGCCGACCGGTCGGAGGCATTCCGCGAAGAGTTGGGCTTGCCGGCGCCCGACCACGCGATGGGAGGCACCCGCAGCGTCGACTCGGTGCCGGCGGCTCTGTGGTGGGCGGCAGGACTCAGCCGCAAGCTGGCGCGGCCCCGGCGGCTCGACCGAACCGTCTTCGGCGGGCGCCCGGGGATCTGCGTGGTTCACGGCGACACGCCGACGGCGCTGATCGGCGCGCTCATGGCGAAGCGCGCCGGGCTGGCGCTGGCTCATGTCGAAGCGGGCCTTCGCACCCACCGGTGGCTGCATCCCTTTCCGGAGGAGATCATCCGGGTTGCCGTCGACCGGCTCGCCGACCTGCTCTTCGCGCCCGACGGCGCAGCAGCCGAGGACCTGCGCAAGCGCCGCGTGAAAGGGCGGATCATCACCGGATCGTCCAACACGGTCAGCGATGCGCTCCGCGCTGCCCTGGAGGGAGGCGCTCACCCGCACAGCTCGCCACGCCGAACACACCCCGTGGTGGTGACCATGCACCGGGTGGAGAACCTGCACCGGCGACGGCGGAGACAGGCGCTGGTGCACACGGTCACGGGACTGGCGCAGACGACCCCGGTGCGATGGTATGTGCACGAGCCCACACGCCGGGCGCTCTCCTCCGCTGACCAAGCCGGCCTTGAGGCCGCCGGCGTGGAACTCGTGCCGATGGTCCCTCACGCCGAGTTCGTGCGGGCGCTCGCACAGGCGCCGTTCGCGATCACCGACGGAGGCTCCATCCAGGAGGAGTGCGCGCTCCTGGGTGTGCCCGTGTTGCTGTGGCGAGACCGGACCGACCGGGCCGACGGCCTCGGTGAGAACGCCGTGCTGAGCCACTACGACCCCGGAGTGGTAGAAGCATTCCTGGCCGACCCCGAACGCTGGCGGCGCGCTAGGAGGCTGCCGCAGTCAAGCCCGTCTCAGGAGATTCTCGAAGTTCTCGCCGACTGGGTCGACGGCTGAAGCGGCCTGGTCAGGCGTGCTTCCCGAGTTTGCGGACGCGTACGGAGATCCCGTAGCGAACGATGCACACGAAGACGGCAATGCCGTCTTTCCATGTGATTTTCTTGCCTTCAGAGTAGTTCCTGCTCGTGTAGGAGATGCCGGTCTCCCAGATGCGCCAACCTCCGGCGGCCACCTTCGCGGTGATCTCCGTGTCAATCCCGAAGCGGTTCTCGCGCAGGTCGAGGGACCGCACGACCTCAAGGCGGAACGCCTTGTAGCAGGTCGCCACATCGGACAGCCACACACCGGTAAACATGTTCGACAGCCGGGTCAGCATCCGGTTGCAGATCATGTGCCAGTAGTACGGCACCCTGTACGACGAGCCTTCCTGCGTGCGGACTCCGTACACCACGTCGGCGTCGCCCCGCCCCAGGGGCGCCAGCAGCCCCTCCCAGTCAGCGGGGTCGTACTCGAGGTCGGCGTCCTGGATCACCACGAACTCGCGGCTTGCCTCGACGAAGCCGCGGCTCACCGCGGCGCCCTTGCCGCGGTTCTCGGGCTGCAGCAGGACCCTCACACGCGGATCGTCGTATTGGGACAGCCGAAGGCGCGTTCCGTCGGTCGAACCGTCGTCCACCACTATCAGTTCGCCGGTGAAGCGACTGGCCAGCACCCTCGAGACGATCTCGTCGATGGTGGCGACCTCGTTGTAGCAGGGCATTACCACCGATAGGCAGCCGTCGGGGGCGCTCACGGGCCACAGCATAGAGTTTCCCGGTGAACGCTAGGACTAGGGTGGCTCGATGAACGCCGGGGAGTGTCCGCGTTGAGAGCGACTCTCGGCTCGGTGGCAGCACGCCTTGCGTCGGGATGGACTGTTGTGGCCCTGATTGCGGCTTCCCTCCTGGCTGTATGGCTGCCCGATCTCGGCCTGCCACTCGGCAACAGTGACGACGGCCGAATACTGGGCCTGTTCGGCCTTCAGGCACGCAACTTCTGGGAGTTGGGCGTCGTGGACTCGCGCTTCGGCGCAGCGGTCGAGCCCTACGTCAGGGCGGTGTACGACGTAGCTCCCCGAGCCGAACCGCCTCCAGTGGCCGTCACATACGCCCATCATCCGCCTCTCCAGGTGTTCATGTCGGTGGTGTCGACGGGCGTACTCGGAGACAGCGCCGCGGCACTGCGGGTGCCCAGCCTGCTGGTGGGCGCGGCAACGGCGGTGTTCATGGCGTCGCTGCTCCGCAGCCGGGGCCTGGCCTGGGGGCCGACTCTGCTGGCTGTGGCGGCCATGGCGAGCACCGGCTTCTACTACGTGTACGCGCGGGTCAGCGTCAGCTTCTCGCTGCAGCTGGCCGCCATTGCGGCGGTGTCGTGGGCGCTGCACCGGACTGAACCGCGCCGTCGGGACGCGCTCGTCGTCGCCGGATTCGCCGCGCTGGCCGCGATGCAGTCATGGATCGGGATAGCGGCCATGGTGCTCGTGATGCTGTGGCTGCTGGCCGTCCGGCGCCGCGACGAAGGCGATCCGCCCTCCGGCGGCACGGAGCGGAGCGTCGACGCGGTGCTCGCAGCACGGCCGCGGAGGCTGGCGGTGTCGTGGCCGCCGGGCGGACGGCAGCGGTTGCTCGCGGCGGTCGCCGCGGGCACCGCGCTCGGTGCCGGTGCCACCGCGCTGTGGATGCTCAGCGCCGCCGGATTCGAGGATCTCGCCAACCAGGTGTCCATACGCACCAGCAACGAGGTGGGCGGCACCAGCGGGCCGACCTTCACCTTCGGCGAGTTCCTGGCCCGGCAGTGGCGCTTCGCCACCGAGGAGATGCTGGTGCCGGTGTGGCTACGGGTTCTCCTGGTTCCCTGCCTCCTGGCCGGGCTGATCGACCGGCGCACACGGGCACCCACCGCCATAACGCTCTCGGTCGCGGCTGCGCTCACGTTCGGGGTCCAGCAGGGCGCCTGGGTTCACCGGCTGTGGAACTTCCCCTGGCTGGCCCCGGTGACCATCGGCTTCGCGGCTCTCGCCGACTGCGCCCGCCGGCTCATCCCCCGCCGCTGGCGCCCGCTGCCGGCTGCGCTCGCGGCCGTGGTGATCGCGGCCACCCTGGTCGCAGTGGCCAGCGGCTCGACACGGCAGCGCTACATAACCGATCCCGCCGACGCGGGAACTGTGCTGGAGCAAGTAGGGAGCCTGCCGAGCTCCCAACTGGCATGGGCCGTACCCCCGGTGACCAGCCCCACATGGGTCTCCTACTACCTGCGAACGCGGGTGATAGACCTCAACGAGGACAATCTCGGCGACTTGCACGAGACCGACGTTGTGGTTCTCAGCGCTGATCGGGTGCCCGACTACTTCCCAGATGGCGCGCTGAACGACCCGCTTGCCGCTCACGGCGATTTCGTGGTCATCTCCGCATCGAAGCTGCTACCCCGATAGCGACATCGGAGGACATTCCGTGTGATCCGGGCCGCGATCGGCTATCCAATGCCTACATGTTCTCGAAAGTGCTGGTGTCCAACCGGGGCGAGATCGCCGTCCGCGTGATCCGAGCCTGCCGCGAGATGGGCGTCGCGGTGGCCGCCGTCTACTCCGACGAGGACCGGGGCGCGATGCACGTGCGCCTGGCGGATGAGGCCTACTCGCTGGGCGGTACGGCCGCCGCGGAGAGCTATCTCCGCACCGATGCCATCGTGGCCGCGATCGAGCGGAGCGGTGCCGACGCGGTCCATCCGGGCTACGGGTTCTTCAGCGAGAACGCCGACTTCGCACGCGCCGTGGCCGCCCAGGGCGTCACCTTCATCGGACCGCCGCCGGAAGCGATCGAGGTGATGGGCGACAAGATCTCGGCCCGGGACGCGGCCGTCCGGGCCGGAGTGGAGCCGGTCCCGGGGAACACCGAGCCGATCCTCGACCCGGCGCAGGTCGAGGCTTTCGGTGCAGCCCACGGTTGGCCTGTGGCCGTCAAGGCCGCCTACGGGGGCGGGGGCCGGGGCATGAAGGTGGTGAGGGAGGCCGCGGAGGCGGCGGCTGCGGTCGAGTCGGCCCAACGGGAGGCTCTCGCCTACTTCGGGCGCGACGAGCTCTACATGGAGCGCTACTTCGACCTGGCCCGCCACGTTGAGGTGCAGGTGCTTGCCGACTCCCACGGCAACTGCGTGCATCTCGGCACCCGCGACTGCTCGGCCCAGCGGCGGCATCAGAAGCTCATCGAGGAGGCGCCCGCGCCCAGCATCGATCCGGCCGTCCTGGAGGCGATGGGCGAGGCCGCGGTGGCGGTGGCCCGCGGCTGCGGCTACGTGAACGCAGGCACCGTCGAGTTCCTCTACGCCGACGGCTCGTTCTACTACCTGGAGATGAACACCAGGCTTCAGGTCGAGCATCCCGTGACCGAGATGGTGACCGGCTTGGACCTGGTGGAGCTGCAGCTGCGGATCGCAGCCGGTGAGCCACTGACCCTCACCCAGTCCGGCGTCTCGATCGACGGCTGCTCCATCGAGGTGCGCGTCAACGCTGAGGATCCGGCCGGGGGCGCGTTCCTCCCCTGCCCCGGCCCGGTTACCGACCTGAGGCCCGCTCAGGGCTACGCCACCCGATGGGACGGTGGCTACGAGGCGGGCGACAAGATCAGCCCGTACTACGACAACCTCATCGGCAAGCTCGTCGTCTGGGGCCGCGACCGGAACGTCGCCATCAGCCGCGCGCTGCGGGCCCTGTCCGAGACGCGGATCGGTGGCGTGGCGACCACCATCGGAGCCGCACAAGCCATCCTGACCCATCCGGACTTCGCGTCGGTGACTCACTCGACGCGCTGGGTGGAGGAACGACTCGACCTCACGTCTCTGCCCGAGCCGCCGTCGACGACCGGCGCCGACGGTAGTGCGGTTGGGTCCGGGGTACGCCATGAGATCGAGGCAGAGGTGGACGGCAAGCGCTTCAGCGTCGCGCTGTGGACCCCGCAGGCCGACGGCGACGGCTCCGAGCGCCCGAGCGCATCACGCCGGAGGGCCCGGGGGCCGTCGAGTCTCGGCGGCGGCGCCGCGGAAGTCACCGTCCCGATGCAGGGCACGATCATCAAGCTACTGGTGGATGTGGGCGACGAAGTGGAGGCCGGCATGCCGGTGGCCGTGCTCGAGGCCATGAAGATGGAGAACAACATCGCCGCGGGCCGCTCCGGAACGGTCGCCGAGATCCGGGTGAAGGTGGGCGACTCGGTAGGCGCCGGCGACACCATCGCGGTCGTCCACTGAGCGCGCGCCCCGTTCGGCGGCACGGCGACCGTTCACGCCGCGACTGTCCGCGCCGCGGCGTCGGGCAGGCGCTAGCCTCTCGCCCGCGGGCGTCGGCAGAAGACGGTGGTTTCATGCCCTCCCATCCCATTCGTTCGCTCGTAGCCCTGCTAGCGGCCTCCGCGGTCGCCGCCGGAATGCTCGCCGCGCCGGCCGCAGCCCATCCCCACGGCCCGTCCGACGACGAGTTCACCTTCATCGGCGGGGGTTGGGGACACGGAAGCGGCATGAGCCAGTACGGCGCCCTCGGGCGGGCGGAGGCCGGCCACACCTACCAGGAGATTCTCAGCTTCTACTACGACAGCACCACGTTGACGACCGATCCCGGCCTCGTGCCCGACGATGTCGATGTGCGCATCGCCGTCCACAACACGACGGTGTTCAGGCCCTCGGGCCTGCTGACCGTGTCCATGGACGGCCGGTTCCTGGACACCACCGTCAACACACTGACCGTGCGCCGCGGCGACGGCGGCTGGCACATCAACTCCAGCAACATCGACTGGTGCCGGGGCTTCTGCAGCGGGACCGTGCTGACGGTGAGCTTCAACGACGGCGAGGTCGTCCGGGTCTCCAACACGAGCAACGGCGCCGAGCGCTACGCGCACGGGCAGTTCCAGCTCACCCCGGCCACAGGCGGGATAGCCAACTGCGGCAGTGCCAGCGCCAACCAGTACTGCCTCGTGGTCGGCGAGCTGACCATGCAGCAGTACCTCTACGGCCTCGACGAGGTTCCCCATTCCTGGCCGGCGGAGGCCATGAAGGCCCAGGCCGTCGCGGCCCGCAGCTACGCCGTCGCCATCATGGAGGATCGGACCAACTGGTCCTCGCCATTCGACCTTTACGCATCGACCCGCGACCAGGAGTACAGGGCGTGGGACTACGAGATGGAACCCGGCCACGACCGCTGGACCGACCAGGTGGACGCCACCGACGACACGGTGCTCACCTACCAGCCGGCCGGTGGGGGCGCCCCCGAGGTGATCGTGGCCTTCTACAGCTCCTCCAACGGCGGCCACACCGCGGCCAACGAGGAACCCCGGCGAGACCTGGTGCCGTACCTGCTGGCCAAGCCGGACCCCTTCGACGCCGCTCCCGACGCCAACGGCGACCCCCAGAACGGCACCCACTCATGGGAGCGCACCTACACGGTCGACCAGATCAGCGAGTGGCTCGCGGCCTACCCCTTCGCCGATCTGGATGTGGGCGAGCTCATCGAGATCTACATCGGAGCCGGCGGGCCCTCGGGCCGGATCGACGATTCGCTGGTGACGCTGGTGGGATCGGACCGCACACTGGAGGTCCGCAACGAGGACGGGGAGCCCTACGGGTATCGCTTCTACTACGCCCTCGTGCTGGGCTGCCGCCGCACATCCGGCTGCAATCCCCTGCTGTCCACCAAACTGACGCTGCAGGGCTCCCACACCGGCAACGGCTACACCGTCCACAACCTTCCCTTCACCGACGTCCGATGGGACGCTCCCTACGCGGAGGCGGTGCTGTGGATGCTCGAGACGGAGATCACCCAGGGCACGACGGCGACGACGTTCTCTCCCGAGCGCTCGGTGACCCGGGCCCAGTTCGCCACGTTCCTGTGGCGCTTCGCGGGTGAGCCGCCGTCGGTCGACGGATCCCTGACCTTCGACGACGTGGAGCCCGACAGCTTCTACTCGCAGGCCGTGGGGTGGATGGTGGACCAGAGCATCACTCAGGGATGCAGCGGCGACTCGCCGCTGTTCTGTCCCCACGATCGGCTCAACGCGGCACAGCTGGCGGCCTTCATGTGGCGCTTCGCCGGACGCACCTACAGCAACCATCCCGTGCCGTTCACCGACATAGGGATCAACGACTTCTACCTGGAGGCCGCCCGATGGCTGGTGGAGCACCGCCTCTGGATCGGCGCCGACTTCCAGCCGCCCGGCGACAGCCCGACGGACTTCAATCCAGGCGACGACGTCGATCGGGCCCATATGGCCGTGCTGTTGTGGAACCTGGCCGCGGCACCCGCCGCGTTCGACCTCGACGTGCCGCTGCCGCCCCTGATGCGATCGCCGTGAGGACCGGCTTCCTACGAAAGCACGGATTCCGCTATCTGTACCTGATCGACGCGACCACCCTCCTCGGGCTCATGGTCGCGATCACAACGGTGCGCTTCGGGCTCGACTGGCCGACCTACCCGCTGTCGCACTATGCGGTCGGCTTCGCAGTGGCAACCGGCCTGCACATGGCCGTCTACTACTTCGGCGGCCTCTACGAGTACGAGCAGCGGCTCGGCCCGCCTCCCTGGCTGCCACGGGCCACGATGCTCACCCTGCTGGCGGTGGGGGCCGACGCCACCGTGAGCCTGCTCAGCGGCCGCTACCTGATGCCCCGGGCCAACCTTGTGATCCTGGCCGTGGCCGCGAGCCTCGTCGTGTCGTTCAACCGCTGGCTGTCCCGGCAAGTGAGGAGGCGCAGTTTCGGGCGGCCCCGCGTGCTGCTGGTGGGAGACGCCGCCGAGGTGGAGTCGGCGCGGCGCCATCTGGCCGAGTCGAAGCAGGCCACCGAGATCGCCGGCCAGGGGGGCACGTTCTCCGACATCGCCGCCGAGGTGGACCGGTGCGCCGCCACCGATCTGCTGCTGCTGTCGCGCCAGTCGCTGGACATCATCTATCCGGAGCCGCTCGCCGAACTCGAGGGACGCCAGGTGGGGGTCTACCGGCGCATCACACCGTCCGACACCCTGCTGGGGCTTCAGCGGACCCGCCAGATCGGCGGCATGCCCTTCGTCGCGCTGAGAGCCCACGCCCTGCCCGCGTGCCGGCTGCGTTTCAAGCGCCTCCTCGACCTTGTCTACCTGCTGGTGCTGGCTCCGTTCGCGATACCGCTGACGCTCGCAGTCGCTCTGTACGTGCGCCTGCGGGCGGGCCGGGGGGTGCTCTACCGCCAGGAACGGGTGGGCATGGAGGGCCGGACGTTCGTAATGGTGAAGTTCCGGACCATGACTCCGGACGCCGAGCAGGCCGGGCCGGAGCTGGCCGTCGCCGACGATCCCAGGGTGATCGCCGGCGTGGCCTGGCTCCGGCGGACCCGGCTAGATGAGCTGCCGCAACTCTGGAATGTCCTCACCGGTCAGATGTCGCTGGTCGGGCCCCGGGCCGAGCGACCCGCGCTGGTGGCCCGGCTCGAGGAGCAGATCGCCGGTTACGGCCGGCGTCACGACATCCCTCCCGGCATAACCGGCCTGGCTCAGACGCAGGGCCACTACCAGACGGACGCCGCCTACAAGCTCGGTCACGATCTGCAATACGTTGTTAACTGGTCGCCGTTGCTCGACTGGGAGATCATGGTGAAGAGCCTCCTCGTGATGGCCCGCGGATCGGGTCGGTGAACAGCCCGCAAGCTGCCCGCGACCACCTGCCGCACATCTCGGTGGTGGTGCCGGCCCGGGACTGCGCCGCGGTGATAGGTGAGTGTCTCGCAGCCATCGGCTCCCAGACCTACCGCGGGGCCGTCGACGTGACGGTGGCCGTGGCCCCCAGCCGCGACGGCACCGAGCAGGCGGTCACCGGCAACGGCTTGGAGCTGCCCCTGCAGGTGGTGGAGAACCCCGCGGGAACCACGGCGGCGGGGCTCAACATCGCGGTGGCCGCATCGACGGGCCCCGTCGTGGCCCGGGTGGACGCCCAGTCGCGGGTCCCGCCCGACTACCTGGAGAGGGCCGTGTCCACGCTCGCTCGCACCGGGGCAGCCAACGTGGGCGGCGTGCAGCGGCCCGTCGGCGCCGCCGGCCTGCCGGGGGCGATCGCGGCCGCGATGGGATCGCCTTTCGGCGGCGGCCCCGCAGCCTTCCGCCGGGGTCGGCACTCCGGACCGGCCGACACCGTGTACCTCGGAGTGTTCGACCGCGAGGCCCTGGAGTCGGTCGGCGGCTTCGACGAGACCCTCGGGCGCAACCAGGACTACGAGCTCAACTGGCGGCTGCGCGACCAGGGCCACTCCGTGTGGCTCGACCCGAGCCTCGTGGTCGACTACGTGCCCCGCTCGGACTACTCCGGTCTCGCCCGCCAGTACTTCTCGTACGGGGCGTGGAAGCGCACGATGCTGGCACGCAATCCCCGGTCTCTTCGTACCCGCCAGCTCGCCGCTCCCGCGCTGACCGCGGGCCTGGCGTTCTCCGCGCTCGAGCTGGCCCTGGGACGCTGGAGGGGCGCGGCCCTGCCGGTGCTGTACGCCGGCGCCTGCGCGGTGGCCGCCACCCGCCTGCGGGGCGTGCTGCGGAGCCGGCTCGACCGGGCCCGGGCCGCAGCCGCCTTCGCGGTGATGCACCTTGGCTGGGGAGCGGGCTTCCTGGCGGGACGCACCGGCCGCACCAGGCCCTGGCCTCAGCGGGAGGCGGTCGACGCCAGGTAGGCGGCCACGACCTCGCCGGGCTCGCCCACCGCCTTGAGCACACCGTCGTCGAGCCACGCGACCCGATCGCAGTGACGCTCGATCTCGTCCATGACGTGGGTCCCGAGCACCACCGAACCGGCCGCAGACCTGATCTCGTCGATGCGCTGGGCGCTCCGACGGCGGAAGTCCTCGTCTCCCACGGCGAGCGCCTCGTCGATCAGCAGGATGTCGGGGATCCGGGCCGTGGCGATGGCGAAGTGGAGCCGGGCGCGCATCCCCGAGGAATACGTCCGCATGGGCCGGTCGATGGCGTCCCGCAGTCCCGAGAAGTCGATGATCTCATCGGCGCGGCTGGAGATCTCGGCCTTGGTGAAGCCCAGAGCCAGCCCGCCGATGAGGATGTTGCGCCGGCCCGAGAGAGCCGGGCGCAGCGCCGAGGACACTCCCAGCAGTGACGGCCTGCAGCGCCCGTGGATCGTGCCCGACTCGAGCGGCAGCAGCCCGGTCATGGCGGAGAGCAGCGTGGTCTTGCCCGCGCCGTTGGCTCCGATCAGGCCGAGGGTCTCCGATTCGTGCAGGTCCAGGCTCACGCCCCGCAGGGCGCGGATCGTGCGGTACCGGCGGCGGGCCCGGCCCTCGGCGAAGATCTGCTTCAGTCCCGGAACGGGGTCCTCGTAGACCCGGTAGTAGACATGGGCGTCGCGCACCCGCACAGTGACAGCCGGACCCATCGCCGTCACGCTCCCAGCCGCTGCTCGGACCGGTGGAAGACCACGAAGCCGATCACAGGCAGGGCGATGCACCAGGCCAGCAGGCCGGCCACCACCCAGCCGTCGGCGGGCTCGCCCACCAGGCACCAGCGCGCGCAGGTGATCACGTCGTAGATCGGGTTCAGGGCGAAGGCCCTTCTCCAGCCGGGACTGGTCACGAAGGCTTCAACGCTGAATATCACGCCCGAGGCGTAGAACAGCAGCCTGAACAAGTGGGGCAACAGCTGCTGGAGATCCGACAGCGACGCCCCGATCCGGGCCACCAGCAGGGCCGCGCCCAAGTTGAACAGAAATTGTGCCGCCAGCACTGCGGGCAGCACCAGCCATCTCATCGACGGGCGCTCGCCGGTGGCGACCACGGCGACCATGGCCAGGACCAGTGCCGGCACGAAGGCGGCGGTCTGGCCGTTGAGGGTCGCGGCCGGCAACAGGATGCGGGGAAACTGGACCGACCGGATCAGGCCCAGGTTGCGGCTGATGCAGACGGCCGCGTCCTGGACCACCCGCTGGGTGAGATGGAACAGCACCACGCCGACGATGAGGAAGCCCAGGAAGTTCTCGACCCCGCGGCTGGTGTCGATAACGACTCCGAAGATCAGGAAGTACACGCCGACCAGCAGTGCGGGGTTGGCGATGTGCCACAACTGCCCCAGGACGGTGCCCATGTTCTGGGCTCGTAGATCCTGGGCAGGAACCAGGATGGCGAACTCCCGCCTGTTCCACGCCTCCCTCAGATAGGACGCCGAGGACACCGGACGCGTGAGGTCGTGAAGCTGCTGGTCCCGGTCACTCACCGCGACAATCCTAGGATCAGCCCGATGGCTGCGACCCCCGCTTCGCCGGAGTCTGCTGACACCGGCTGGCAGGCTGTCAAGAATCGCGTGTTCAGTGCCCGGACCTTCAGGGTGGCGATTGCGTCCGCCGCCCTGCTCGTATTGACCAACGGACCGGTGCTGCTGTTCTCCAAGAGCGTGCTGGACCGCACCGGCCGTTGGGAGGACCTGGCGGTGTGGCCGTTCCTCGCCGCGGCGGCCCTCGCCGGCGCGGCACTGGCCGCATGGGACCTGTTGGGGGCGGGCAGCCGACCCGTCGAAGCCTCCGAGCGGACCGCCGCGATTGCGATGGGCTGGTTCGCGCTGGCTGCGCTCGCCTCCTCGCTGTGGAGCGTGGACCCGGCCGCCACCGTGTGGCGTTCGTCCGTCTACGTCGGGATGGCCTTGCTGGCATGGGCGATCGCCCGGCTCGACGCCTACGACACCTCGGCCGCAATCGGCGTAGTGGCCGCGGCCGCGGTCGGCGCCAGCCTGCTGTTGATCGTGCTGCGACCAGACCTCGGTCTCGGACCGAATGACTACTGGAAGGGCGTGTACACCAACCGCAACTCTCTGGCCCCGCTGGCCGCGATCGGCGTTCTGGCTGGGTTGCGTTTCGCCTTGGCTCCGGGCCGTTTGCTGCGGACCGCCGCGGTCGGGCTCGTGCTGGCGTCGGCGACGGTCATGGTCGGCGCGGGCAGCCGCACTGCGTGGGTGTCGCTCATCGCCGCTTTGGTGGTGTCGAGCCTCCCCCTGATCTACCACCGGGTTGCCGGCCGCCGGGACAGGAGCCACGCCGCGAAGGTCACTATGGCCGCGGCCGGAGCGAGCGCGGTTGCCGCCGTCGCCGGCCTTGTCGCGGTCTGGAACGTAGCCACCCTCATCCAGCGCCGCACCATCTGGAGCCTGGTCTGGGACCGGATTCTCGAGCGGCCGCTGGGCGGCCACGGGTTCTTCACCTTCTGGGACATCGAGGAACTGACTCAACACGTGCTGCTGCGGCGGGGCAGCGCCCACAACAGCCTGGTCGAAGTGGGTCTCGGGCTGGGCCTGCTGGGTGCCGTTCCCTTCGCGGTCATAGTGGTCCTGGCCGCCCGCAACGCCGGTCTGGCGCTGTGGCGGCGACCTGGAGCGGACACTTGGATGTGGGCCGCGCTCGTAGCCTTCCTGCTGGTGGAGAACGTGACCGAGAGCTTCGTGTTGTGGTTCTCCTACAGTTGGGTGCTGCTGATGGCCGCTGCGGTCAGAGCGCCGATCGCGAAGGGCGACGCCTACACGGTGCTCGACGGCGCGATGATGGTCGAATGAGCAGCGCGCCACCCCCGGCCGATGTCGGCGGCAACGACTGGACGTCCCTGGCCGTCGAGCCGCCGGAGACGTTCCGCCCCACGCTGCCCGTCAGCGTGGTCGTCACCTACTACGAGGCCCCCGAGGCGCTGGAGCTGACCCTGGCCGCCCTCGAGGCTCAGGACTACCCACCGGAGCTGTTCGAGGTCGTGGTCGTGGACGACGGCTCGAATCCGCCGCTCGAAACCCCATCGGACAGCCCGCTGGCCGTGCGGGTGGTGCATCAGGAGGACCTCGGTTTCGGGCTGGCACGGGCCCGCAACACCGGGGCGTCCGCCGCTGCGCACGGCATCCTCGTGTTCCTCGACTGCGACATGATGCCGGAGGCGGGTTGGCTGACCGGGCACGCCCGCTGGCACCACGCCGCCGGCGATGTGCTCACGCTCGGCTTCAGGGCGCATGTGGACGTAACCGGCATCAGCGCCGGCGATGTCCGCGGCCGGGCCGGCTCACTGGAGGACCTCTTCGCCCGACGCCCCTCACAGCGACCCGAGTGGATCGAGTTCCACATGTCGCGCACCGACGACCTCACCAGAGAGGACGACATCTTCAGGGCGGTGACGGGAGGGAACCTGGGGATCTCCAAGGAGTTCTACGAGACCGTGGGCGGCTACGACGAGAGCTTCACCCAGTGGGGTACCGAGGACACGGAGTTCGGCTACCGCGCCTACACCCGGGGCGGGCTGCTGGTGCCAGCCCGCGACGCCATGTGCTGGCACCAGGGCGAGGGGGCCGCCCCCAGCGCGGACGAGTCCGCCAGCCTGGAATTGCAGCGGGCCAAGATCTCGCAGCTCATCGCCCACCACGGCTTCAGGCGGGCTGCCCCGGGGCGCAGCTTCACCGTGCCGCAGTATGTGGTGACCGTGCGAGCGACCGGGTCCGGGGACGTGGCGCAGATCGAGACCGTGGAGCAGATCCTGGCCAGCAAGGTTCACGACCTGGTGGTCTGGATCGAGGAGCCGCCCGGCGGGGACTCGACCCGATCCACAGGTCACGAGAAGCTGAGACGGCTGCTCGGCGGCGACCACCGGGTCCGCTTCGGAGCGGTGGGCGCCGCGCCCGAGGCGTTCCCCGCGGCCTCGTTCCACATCACGATGCCCGGCGACGCGGCCGTGGGGCCCGACGCCATCACCAGGCTGCGCCAGCAGCTCGGAGGAGATCCGGCTGCGTCCACCAATCCGGTCGACCCCCAGGCGGGAGTGAGCATCGTGAGAGCCTGGGTCCTGCACCGCGCCGCTCGCAGGGGAGTCTCCCTCTCCCAATGTGAAGCGGTGACGCCTATCGACCCGGACGACCTGGATGTGGACGTCTTGGCGCAGATCCCGGCGGACATGCCCCGGCTGTCGCTCGCCCGCGGGGTCCGCGCGGTGCGCTGGCTCTATCGCCGCACGGCACGACGGCTGCGCCGGCTCCGGCACTTCCTCAGTCGCAACACCAGGCGAGGCTTCAGCGTCATCCGGTCCATCGTGAGGGAGGCTTCGAGGATCCGCAGCCTCGACGACGCCCGGGACTTCTGCCGGTGGGCTGCGGGCAGCATCGGAGTGATCGCCAGGAAGCGCCTAGGGGAGGCCGGCGTCAGATTGCGATACAGGAGGCAGGCCCGCTACCGGCTGGGGCCGAAGATGGCGACCGTCGGACCGGTCGCCACGGCCGTCTTCGCCTCGGCCGCCGACGTGGACAGGACGATCAGCCCGCAGACTCAGGTGGTCGTGGCCGACACGCCCGACCACGGTCGCGGCGTGCCGGTGGACACGGTGGTCGTCCTCTCCGAGATGGATCCGTCGGCTTCGGTGCCTGCTTTCGATGCCGAGAACTTCAACCCTCACAACTGGCCCGCCGCTCACCGCTCCTCCAATACCACTACGAGGTCTGTGCTGCGCCGGGGCCTGGATCCTCTCCGGCTCAAGAGGCTGGGTCGAGCCCACCACACCGACGACTCGGCCGGCCACCACCCTGACGTGGTCACGCGGGCGGGCAGGCTGGCCGCGATGGCGGCTACCGGCATGGTGGTCCGGGTCACCGAACCAGATCCCGAGCTGGGCCGCTATCTAGGGTCCAATCTCTACTCGCTCATGACCGACGACCGGGTCGCGGCCGCTGATCCCCACGAGCGGGAGTCCCTGAGCATCGCCATGCGCCGCTGCGCGCTGCGGGACCACTCGCTGAGAGCCCGAGCACGCCAGATCCTCGCCGCCAGCGGATGGGCCGGCCCGCCCCTGCCGCTGGTATCGGTGCTGCTGGCCACACGGCGGCCCCATCGCGTAGCCGCCGCCGTCGAGGCGGTGGCCACCCAGACCTACCCCCGGGTAGAGCTCGTTCTGGCCATGCACGGCGAGGGTTTCGACGCTCCGGCCGTCGGCGATCTGCTCGATTCCATCGACCTGCCGACCCGGGCGGTGCCCGTGGCCGCGGCCGAGCCGCTGGGCGCGGTGCTCAACGCGGCAGTGGCCGAATCGACCGGCACGCTGCTCACGAAGTTCGATGACGACGACATCTACGGTCCTGAGCACCTCTGGGACCTAGTGCTGGCCCACGAGTACGCCCGAGCTGTTCTGGTCGGGAAGGCGGCCGAGTACGTGTACCTGGCCAACTCGGACCGGACCATCCACCGCTTCCGGAGCCGCGCCGAGCGGAGCTCGGCGAGCCTCGCCGGTGGAGCCCTGATGATCGCGCGCCACGATCTCGATGCGTTGCTCGGATGGCGGGAGATCCCTGCCAGCGTGGACCGGGCGCTGATCGAGGATGTGTCGAGGTCGGGTGGTGGCACCTACCAGACCCACGGCATGGGCTACATGCTCGTGCGTCACGACGAGGGCCACACCTGGCCGGCCAAGGACGCTTACTTCCTAAAGCAGGCCGACGAAGTCCGCGAGGGATGCGACCGCGCCTTCGCGGGAGTCGCCTAGGGGCCGAGACAGCTCGCCGTCTAGGACTCGCGGGCGTGGGCCGCGTACTGGTGCTGAAGCAGGCTGCCGGCCACCAGCGAGCCGGCCACCACCGCGGCCACGAGGGCCAGCTCCACCCGCAGGAACGGCTCGAGGTCGAAGCTGACCACCACCGCGAAAGCGGCGATCCCGGCGATCCATCCGACCACCGCCAACCGGGTGTGGCCCAGCGCGACCAGGCCCAGCGCCAGCGACAGCATCAGCATCAGGCCTCCCCCGCTGGCGGCCAGCAGGGTCATGTCGCTGCGGCCCAGTTCGTCGCCGAACACGACCCGCACGACCGGCGGCCCGATCACCGCGGCCGCAGCCGTGGTGGCCAGGGCCACGGTCGCCACCGCGGCCACGATCTTGAGCTGCATGTTGCGGAACCCGACGAGGTCGCCGTGGCCGGCCAGGGTGGCCAGGCTGGGCAGCAGGCTGGCCTTCACCGCCTGGAAGAAGAACAGCGGGATGCGGGCGATGAGCATGCCGTTGAGGAACACGCCGGGCGCCTCGGCCCCCAGCTCGTCGCCGCCCACGATGTCGACCGCCACCGGCCCGACGTTGAGTATGAAGGCCTCGCCGATGGCCGCGATGAGCAGGAAGCCGAGGGCCGGTGTGAGCTCCCGGTACGTGGCGGGGGGCCCGGACCTCACGAAGGGCCGGCGGGGGCCGGCCGCGGCGACCGTGGCGACCACCAGCGCGAAGGCGATAGCCAGGCCGTAGGCACCCACCGCGGCCACGCCGACGATTGCCAGCACCACGGCCAAGGCCATGCGGGCCCCGCCCTCGACCACGAAGTACCAGGCGTAGCGGTCGAACATGTGGCGGCCGCCGAGGATGCCCCGAACCAGCTGGGAGCCGGCGAAGGCGCCCAGGGCCAGGACGAGGGCCAGGAGCAGTTCGGGCCGGCCGTCGAGCAGGCTGTCGAGTCCGAGCGGCCAGGCCACCAGCAGGCCCGCGATGACCAGCACGAACTGGGCCGCGCCCAGCACTCCCGCCCGACTCAGCACCGGTGCGCTGCCCACTCCCCGGCTGGCCCGGTCGGCGGTGGCCCGGGCCACCTCCTGCTCCAGGGGCTGGAACAGGCCGAAGCCACCGATGTTGACCAGGGCCCACAGCACAGCCAGGCTGCCGTAGCCGTCGTCGCCCAGGGCGCGCTGGGCCACCACCAGATACCCGTAGGTGGTGAGCCCGTTGAAGACCAGCCCCCAGAGGATCCAAGAGGTGCCGAAGGGCAGCAGGCTCACAACGCGCCCCCGGAGATTGTTCAGCAACTGTCCGATGGCGCGGTCCTTCTATTTCGCTCTTGTTCGCTTCGCTCACGGGCCGCTCGGGCCACGGCCTCGCAAGCTCGGCCTCTGGGAAAGATGAACCCCCGGAGTCTAGGAGAAGCTAAGGGAGGCGGCCGTAGGGAGCTAGGACAGAGTCGGCATGCAGAGGCCGTCGAGTTCGCCGACCTGAATGCGGTCCCGGTTGTCGTAGGTCACCTCGTTGGAGGGGTCGGGCCGCAGCTTGAACTCGCGGAAGCTCATCTCCAGCGCGTCGAAGGCCACCAGGCGGCCTCGCAGCGAGTCCCCCACTCCCAGGATCAGCTTGATGGCCTCGAGGGCCTGCACGCTGCCGACGATGCCGGGCAGCACGCCCAGCACCCCAGCCTCCGCGCAGCTCGGCGCCATCTCCGGCGGAGGGGGCTCGGGCAGCATGTCGCGGTAGGTCGGGCCGTTGCGGGGGTCGAACACGGTGACCTGGCCCTCGAAGCGGAAGATCGACCCGTGCACCACCGGTATGCCGAGCTTCACCGAGGCGTCGTTGAGCAGGTAGCGGCTCGGGAAGTTGTCGGCCCCGTCGACCACCACGTCGTAGCCGTCGAGGATCTCCATGACGTTGTCGGCGCCGAGCCGGGTGTCGTAGGTGACGACGTTCACGTCAGGGTTCAGCGCGGTGAGGGTCTTCTTGGCCGAGTCGACCTTGCGGTCGCCCACCCGGTCGACGTTGTGCAGAACCTGGCGCTGGAGGTTGGACTCGTCGACCACGTCCATGTCGATGATGCCGATGGTGCCCACTCCCGCGGCCGCCAGGTACAGGGCCGCCGGGGAGCCGAGACCTCCCGCGCCGAGCAGCAGGACCTTGGCGTCGAGCAGCTTGAGCTGCCCGTCCTCGCCCACCTCGGGCACCAGCAGGTGGCGCTGGTAGCGGTTGCGCTGATCGGGCGACAGGGTGCGGGGCCGCGCCCAGGCCCGGCCCTCGTCCTTCCACTTGTTGAAGCCGCCGTCCATGGACACCACGTCGGTGTAGCCCATCTGCTCGAGGGTGACCGCCGCGAAGGCGGAACGGACCCCACCCGCGCACATGGCCACCAGCGGGGTGGACCGGTCGGGCACGCGGTTCTCGATGCTCGACTCGAGCTGGCCCCGGGGGATGTGCACGGAGCCGGCGATGGCTCCCTGCTCGTACTCGTCGGGCTCGCGCACGTCGAGCAGGGTCCAGCCCTCGGCCAGCAACTCCTCGCCGCCGGCGGTGTCAACCTCGCGGATCTCGGCCTTGGCTTGCTGCAACAGTTCTCGGAAACTCGCCATGGCTAAATCCTACCTGTCTTGTCAGGATTTAGCCACCCCAGCGAGGACCCAGTGACTAGTCGATGGGATCTAGCCCGCAAATCACCGGCAGGACTTCGCTGATGGACCCACCCACCAGCACGTCGGCGAGCGCGTCGAACTCGGTGGGCTCGCCGTTCACGATGATCACGCCGGCCCCCGACTGCGCGGCCACCGGCGCGGTCATGTTGATAGGCGACACGGCCAGCGTCGTGCCCACCGCCAGGAACAGGTCGCATTCCAGGGCGGCCCGCTCGGATCGAGCCAGGTCGACCGGGTTGAGGCTCTGGCCGAACGACACCGTGGCCGCCTTCAGGAGCCAGCCGCAAAGGGGGCACTGCGGGTCGGGCTCCCCGGCCCTCACCCGCTCCAGCGCAACCTCGATGTCGTCGCGGTAGTCGCACGACAGACACTGCACCTTGCGGGTCGTGCCGTGTATCTCCACCACCCGTTCGGGATCGCTGCCGGCCTGCTGGTGGAGCTCGTCCACATTTTGGGTGATCAGCAGATGGAGCTTGCCCCGCTGCTCCAGGTGCACCAGCGCCTCGTGGCCCCGGTTCGGCTCGACGTCGGCCCACAGCGCCCCGGAGGCCCGGCGAGCCCAGTTGCTCCGCCGAACCTCGGGATCCGACACGTAGACGTTGATGTTCGAGGCCCGCTCGGCCGCCGGATCCCGCGTCCACAGGCCCTTCGGGCCCCGGAAGTCGGGCAGCCCGCTGTCGGTGGAGATGCCGGCCCCGGTGAGGACGGAGACGCGATCGGCGGCATCGACCATCCGGCGGGCCGCGGCGACCGCGGCCGCAGCATCCGCGAGCACGCCGCCAGGGTAGCTGAGCCGGCTCGGCCATCGGCCTTGCCTGCTAAATCCGTAAGAAGAGGGCTCTGAAATTTCTGTTTGACAAGCACTAACTGTCAACATATGTTCAAATATTGACACTTCCCCCGGACATCTTGCAAACGAGGCGCTCCCGAGCGCCCGCATTCTTGGAGAAACATCATGACTTCGTCCATCAACCTCCCGCCTGCGGTAATCGACGCTGAGGTGATCACCCTGATTCCATGGATCGACCACCGCGTCGACGCCTTCGGTCACGACCCGAGATCCATCTACGTCGAACAGTTCTGGCTCGGCACGCTGGGCCCCTCCACCACCTGGTTCCTGCGCCATTGCGCCAACCTGCTCGACGCTGCCGGCAGCACAGCCGTCAATCTGCGGGAAACAGCCGGCACCCTGGGTATCGGACATGAGGGCGGCTCTCGCAGTGCCATGTCCAAGACGGTTGCTCGAGCCTGCCGGTTCCGAGCGGCCCGATCCGTGGGGTCGGCAACGCTGGCCGTCCGCCTTCGGCTGCCACAACTCAGCTACCGCCAGCTGCAGCGCCTGCCCGAACCGGTGCAGCGACGCCATGAGGAGTACCTTGCGATCAACTTGAGTCGGGACGAGGTTTGCCGGCAGCAGTCGCGGGCCCGGCGGCTGGCCGTGTGCCTGATCGAGTGCGGTGACAGCTTCGAACAGACAGAGAGGCTGCTGGCTCGGATGAACTACCATCCCGCCATCGTTGCCGAGGCGGTCCGCTGGGCATGGAACCTCCATCACGGACGGTCTTCCCCCGAGGCGGCCTGACTTCCGCTTATGCCGTGATGTAGCGTCGGAACCGGTCAGGGGGTGCACATGGAGCCCGCAATACCCACCGGTATCGACGACATCGACGACGAATGGCTGTCGCAGGCCATGGGTTCGGCGGTGCGGATCACCAACGTCGACGACATCGGGACCGGGGTCGGGATGATCGGCGCCATCTACCGGGCCACGCTCGAGGGCGACGGCCCCGACACCGTGGTCTTCAAGATGCCCGGCCTCGACGAGACGGCCCGCTTCACCGCCCAGATCCTGCGCCTCAACATCCGCGAGGTCGGCTTCTATCGCGAGCTGGCCGCCGAGAGCCCCATCCGGGTCCCCCACTGCCACTTCGGCGCCGTCGATCCCGAAACCCACGAGTTCGTGCTGGTGCTGGAGGACGTGGGCTCGTACCGGGCCGTCAGCCAGATCGGGGGCATGGGCCGCGCCGACGCCGAGCAGGCCGTGGACGAGCTGGCCGCCTGGCACGCCCACTGGTGGGGCAAGGCCGACCCGATCGTGGAGCGGGGCACCGCGATGGCGATCCACGATCCCATCTACCCGATGCTGCTGCCGCCAGTGTTCTCCGACGGCTGGGCCAAGGTCCGGGGGGCGATGAGCGTCCCGCGGGTCGTCGAGACGGTCGCCGACGGCTGGGTGGAGGCCCTGCCCGAGATGCTGGGGTCGCTGGCGACGACGCCGAGCACCCTGGTCCACGGCGACTACCGGGCCGACAACATGTTCTTCGACGACGATGGGCGGGTCGTGCTGCTCGACTTCCAAGTCATCGGCCAGTCCATGCCGGTGGGCGATCTGGCCTACTTCGTCACCGGGAGCCTCTCCCCCGCCACCGCATCGGAGATCGAGCAGCCGCTCTACGAACGCTGGCTCAGCGCCCTCGCATCGGAGGGGGCGCCCGAGGCGGAGCTCGACGGCATGTGGGACATCTACCGGGGCGCGGTGCTGTTCTGCGTGTGCTACCCAATGATCGCGGGTGCGGGCATGGACCTCACCGACGATCGCCAGCGGGGACTGCTGGAGGCCACCTTCGAGCGGTTCGAGCGCGCCGCCGACGAGCTGAGCCTGCCCGACCTGCTCTGAGCGGCCGCGACTCTCGCGCGGCCTTCTAGCCGGAGGAGCTGAACGACAAGGCCAACTCGACCAGGGTGCGCACGCCGAAGCCGGTGCCGCCCTTGGAGATCTCGCCGTCGTCCGACTCGGCCCGGGCCGGGCCGGCGATGTCGAGGTGGGCCCAACAGATGCCGTCGGCCACGAACTGCTCGAGGATCAGCCCTGCGGTCAGCGCTCCGCCGTGGGCGCCGCCGATGTTCTTCATGTCGGCCACGTTCGACTCGAACTGCTTGGCGTAGTCGGCCGGCAGGGGCAGCGGCCAGACCCGCTCCCCGGCGCGGTCCGCGGCGGCGCGGATCTCATCGATCAGAGATTCGTCGTTGCCCATCAGCCCGGCGATGGACGGCCCCAGCGCCACCATGCAGGCACCGGTCAGGGTGGCTAGATCGACGACGGCGTCGGGCTCGTCCTCGCAGGCCAGCGACAGGGCGTCGGCCAGGATCAGGCGGCCCTCGGCGTCGGTGTTGAGCACCTCGATGGTCTTGCCGTTTCGGATGGTGAGAACGTCGCCGGGCCGGGTGGCGTCGCCGCCGAGCATGTTGTCGGTCATGGGCAGGTACCCCTTGACCCTCACCGGCGCGCCTACCGCGGGCAGCACCGACATGGCCCCGATGATGGCGGCGGCCCCGCACATGTCCATCTTCATGGCCATCATCCCCTGGGCGGTCTTGATGGACAGGCCCCCGGCGTCGAAGGTGATCCCCTTGCCCACGAAGGCGAGAGTCGCAGCCGGGTCGCCCTCGGGTTCGTAGGTCAACTCCACGTAGCGCGGCGGATGGGTGCTGCCCCGGTTGACGCCGAGCAGGCCCCCCAGTCGCTGCTTCTTGATCTCGGCCTCGTTCCAGACCCTCGACTTGAGCCCGGCCTTGCGGGCAATGGCCGCAGCCTTGCGGGCGAAGGCAGGTGCGGTGAGCGAGCCGCCGGGCTCGTTGGACAGGTCGCGGGCCACGCACACCCCCGCGGCGATGGTGGAGCCCCGCGCCAGGGCGTCCTTGGCCGCGGCTGACGTGCTGCCCACCACGTCGACCCGGGCCAGCTTGGGTGCGCCGTTGCTGCCGTTGGAGTCGTCGGAGGTGGCCGACTTGTAGACCGTGTAGCGGTAGGCGCCCAGGATCACGCCCTCGGCCAGTGCCTGGCGGGCCGCGGCGTCGTCGATGGCGGAATCGGCGGGAAGTCGCACCGCCGCCCGTGCGTGGCGCGAGCAGGCGCGGGCCAACGCCGCTCCTGCTCGCCGGACGGTGGTCGCGGTGACTTCGGAGGCCGGGCCTATGCCGACCAACCCGGCGAAGCCGCCGTCAACGGGCTGCAGATGGACCTGATCCGCCTTGCCTTTGAACCCGGCGGTGTCCAGCACCGCGCCGTCGAAACCGTCTACGCCGGCCTCGACATCCTCGGCAGTGACCAGAGAGACGCTGGCGGTGGCCGCCTTCGGCACTGAACGGACCGCATGGACTGTGATGGGCATCCGGTCAGGCTAACGGCGCAATGCCCACCCCTCCCAGCCGGAACTGGCAGCCCGGAACGCCCAAACGGGACTCCTCCGCTGCCAATTCGCCCGCCCCGCACCCGCCCAAACCGAACTGGCAGCCCAGAACGCCCAAACGGGACTCCCCCGCTGCCAATTCGCTCCGGGGGCTAGCCCGATGCTGGGGCGGGGAGGTCCTGCTCGACCGTGAGCGTCGGCGCGAACATGTCCCCGAGTTCTTCAACCCGGTCGAGGACTTCGGAGGCGGTGAACGCCAGCGGCTCGCCGTCGGCCCCGTCGGACACCTCGTCCCAGGTGATGGGCGTAGAGACCGTGGGGCGGTCCAGGCCCCTCAGCGAGTAAGGGGCGATGGTGGTCTTGAAGCGGGCATTCTGGCTCCAGTCGATGAACACCTTCCGAGGCCGGAGGCTGCGCTTCATCACCGACACCACCAGCGCCGGCAGGCGCTTCTCGAGCAACTGGGCCACGGCCAGGGCGAAACCGGCCGCGTGGTCGTGGGAGTGAGGCCGGTTGAGAGGCACGTAGAGCTGCATCCCCTTGCTGCCCGAAGTCTTGGCCCATCCGGACAGGCCGACCGACTCCAGAATCTCGCGGACATGCAGGGCCACCTGGCAGCACTCGACGATCGTGGCCGGCTTGCCCGGATCGAGGTCGAACACGACCATGGTGGGCGAGTCGAGGTCGCCGCAGCGGGCCATCGGGGCGTGGATCTCCAGCGCGGCCAGGTTGGCCGACCAGGCCAGCGCGGCCACCGAGTCGAGGCGGCAGTACTCGATCGGCCCTCCCCTGTCGCCGGGACCACGGCACGTGGGAAGCCAGTCGGGCCGGTGCTTGGGGCAGCGCTTCTCGAAGAACGACTCGGCGGTCACGCCGTCGGGCCAGCGCCGCAGGGTCACGCCCCGGTCGCCGACGTGGGGAAGCATCACCGGCGCGACCCGCACGTAGTAGTCGATCACCTGGGCCTTGGTGAACCCGGTCAGCGGATACATGACCTTGTCGAGGTTGCTGACCGACAGCCGGCGGCCGTCGATCGTCACGGGCACGCGCTCGGGCTTGTTCACTGTTCGAACCTTCCGGCCCCGTGACGGGCAGGGTTCACGCCGACTTGCGGATCTTCCTCGCCGGTTCCTCGGGCTTCGCCTCCGGTTCGGCGGCTGCCTTGCCCCCGGTGGGGTGACGCTTACGGGCCTCCTTGGCCGCGGCCACCGAGGCCTCCAGCGCGGCCATCAGATCCACGACCGTGTCCGAGGTCGGAGCGGCCGGTGCCACCGTGGCCGTGGTGTCGCCGGCGGCCTTGCGCTTGATCAGCTCCAGCACCGCCTCCCGGTAGGAATCGGTGTAGCGGTCGGGCTCGAATCCGGCCTCGAGGGCGGCGATGAGCTGGCGGGCCATGGCCGTCTCCCGCTCGTCCACATCAATGTCGTCCAGCCCTTCGAAGCCGTCGATGTCGTCCGGGGCCACCAGCTCGTCGGCGTACACCATGGTCGACAGCATCAGCCGCCCGTCGACAGGACGGATGGCGGCCAGGTACTGCTTCGAGCGCATCACGAAGTGGCAGATCCCCACCTTGTCGGCATCCGCCATGGCCTCGGCCAGCAGCTTGTAGGGCTTGGCCGTGGCCTCGTCGGGAACCAGGTGGTAGGCGCTGTCGTAGAAGACGGGATCGATGTCGGCGAGGTCGATGAAGGCGTCGATGTCGATGGTGCGGGCCGCGACCGGGGCCAGTTCCTCCAGCTCGCGGTCGGTGACGGTGACATAGTCGCCCGACGGCAGTTCGTAGCCCTTCACGATGCGCTCGGCCGTCAACTCCGTGTCGTCGGCCGACGACACCTTCTTGTAGCGCACCCGGGCGCCCGTCTCGGCGTCGAGCTGGTTGAAGCGCACGTTCTTGCGGCTCACCGCGCTGAAGAGCTGCACAGGGATCGTGACCAGTCCGAAGCTGATCGATCCCTTCCAGATCACTCTCGGCACTGTTGGCCTCCTCGCATCAGCCCGAGCCCGGCGTAGCCGGAACCCGGCGCGCAGGCCTCCGCACCGCCCAATCAAGTTTATGACCTCCCGCTCTTGTTCGCTTCGCTCACAGGCCGCTCGGGCCCCGGCCTCGCAAGCTCGGCCTCAGGGGGCGAGAAGAATGCGGGCCACCAAGTCCTGGCCGAAGGCGGTGACTATGGCCAGGTACACCAGACCGGTGGCGGCCATCACCGCGGAGTACTGGCGCTCGCGCAGCGCGGCCCTCGCCACCGCCACCAGCAGCAGTGTCGTAGCGGTGGAGGCGACCCAGAACCAGCCCAGCAGGCCGTTGTAGCCGTCGTCGATGGTGCCGTTGAGCACCGACACCATGCCGGTGGGCCACAGCATCACGATCGTCTCGGGCACCCAGAGCACCGCCGCGGCCCGGATCATCTGCAGCAGCGGACCGCGGGCTAGGCCGGGCTGAACGAGGTACCAGTGGCCCAGCAGCATCGCGCTCAGCACCGCCCCGCAGAACAGGGCGCCGACCAGGGTGCGAGCCACCGCCAGCCCGATCGGGCCCCCGGCCGCGATCGCGCCGAGGAGAGTTGCCAGCAGACCGACCGCCGCCGCCGCCAGATCCAGCACGGGAGGGAACTCGGGCGCATCGGGATCGAAGCGGGTCTCGGCCCGGTCGATGCCGGTCATCTCGGCCACCCGGGACGACCGGCGCGCCGCCTGGGTCCGCTGACCGGCCACACCCGCGGACCGGCGCGCCACCGAGACCGCTCCCGCGACCAGCCCGGCGCAGACGAAGACCGTCGTGGCCGCCTCGCGGCTCCAGGTCGGCTCGGCCAGCAAGGCCGTGACCAGAGAGCCGGCGGCCAGCGCCAGGAACACGCCCCGCATCAGCCAGCCGTAGCCGAGCCCGACCTCGCGCCTGCGGGTGGTCACCCACAGGAAGAACCACCCGCCCGCGGCCCAACCCACCAGCAGGGTGGCGGCGTCGAGTTCGACCATGGCGGCAGAGCCGACCGCTCAGGCGACGACGGCCAGGTTGTGGTCGGCGCGGTTGAGGGGGTCGGGACCCGCTGGCGATGCTGCCACGATGTCCTCGAGGCGAGCCCCCCACCGGCCGGGCACGTAGATCCCCGGCTCAACCGAGAATGCGTTGCCGGTCACCAGCGGCTGATCGTTGCCTTCCACGATGTAGGGGTCCTCGTGGGCCTCGGTCCCGATCCCGTGGCCGGTGCGATGCACGAAGTAGTCGCCGTATCCGGCCGCGGCGATGACCGACCGCGCCGCCCGGTCCACATCCTGGGCCGGCGTACCCACGGCAACCGCGGCCACGCCGGCAGCCTGCGCTTCGAAGAGGACTTCGTAGAGATCGTCGAACTCGCGTGGCGGCTCGCCGGTGTACACGCAGCGGGTGATGTCGGAGCAGTACCCCACGCCGTCGTCGCCCACCATCGTGCCCCCGAAGTCGCACAGCACGACCTCGTCCGGGCCGATCACCCTCGTTCCGGGCTCGTGATGCGGGCTGGCTGCGTTGGCGCCGGCGGCCACGATGGCGAAGTTCACCCGGTCGTGGCCCTCGGCCACGATCTGGCGGCCCAACTCGGCCGACACCTCGGCCTCTGTCCGTCCGACCAAATCGATCTCGCCCCTCTGGAGCCGGCCCGCGATCCGGTCCACCGCGGCTCCCACGGCCCGCAGACGCTCGATCTCGTCGGCAGTCTTCACCGACCGGATCGGAGCAGTCACCTCCGAACCCCGCCTCCACGCCGCGTCCGGCATGACCGTCATCAGCTCCACCAGGAACCGCGACCACATGTGATCCCCCACCGCGACCACCGCGGCCGAACCGGCCAGGCCGGCCACGATGGCCACCGGGTCCTCGGTCTCGTCCCAGGGCCTGATACCGAACACGTCGGGCCGCTCCACCACCCGGGGAGCCTCCAGGCCGGGCACGACCAGGGTGGCCGCGGCGTCGCGGGGCACGACCAGCATGGTGAGGCGTTCCAGCGGCATGGCCTCATAGCCGCAGAAATACGGCAGATCAGCCCCCACCGACAGCAGCAGCACGTCCACGCCCTGCTCGGCCATCAGCTCCCGGGCCCGGTCCAGCCGGCTGGCGAACATGGCCGTAAGCCTAGGTTCGAGCTGTGGCGGCGTCGGCCGCTTGGCGGGCGTGGTAGCTGGAGCGGGTCAGCGGCGAGGCTTCGACGTGGCTGATGCCCATCGACTCGCCGATCTCCTTCCAGCGCTCGAACGCCTCCGGCGACCACCAGCGGTCCACCGGCAGATGGCGGGCGCTGGGACGCAGGTACTGCCCGATGGTCACGATGTCGGTACCGGCCGCATGCAGGTCGGCCAGGGTCTGGACCACCTCTTCGTGGGTCTCGCCCATGCCCGCGATGATCGAGGACTTGGTGGTCAGCCCGGCCGACTTCGCCCTGGCCAGCACAGACAGGCTGCGGGCGTAGCCAGCTGACGGGCGTACCGCCCGCTGGAGCCGGGCCACCGTCTCGATGTTGTGGTTGAGCACGTCGGGGCGGGCATCGAAGACCGTCTGCAGAGCGTCGGGATCGCCGCCCAGGTCGCTGATCAGCGTCTCGACCCGGGCATCCGGCAACCGATGCCGGACAGCCGCCACCGTGTCCGCCACCGCGGCCGCTCCTCCGTCGGGCAGGTCGTCACGGGCCACCATGGTCACGACCACATGCTCAAGGCCCATCCGGACCGCGGCGGTAGCCACCCGCTCCGGCTCTTCTGAGTCCACCGGCCCGGGCTTGCGGGTGTCCACCAGGCAGAAGCCGCAGGCCCGGGTGCAGCGTTCGCCCAGGATCATGAAGGTCGCGGTGCCGTCGTTCCAGCACTCCGAGATGTTGGGGCAACCGGCCTCTTCGCAGACGGTCACCAGGTCGAGGCCGCGCAGCGTGGAGCGGACTTCGTGGAACGTCGACCCGGTGCTGAGCGGCACTCGCATCCATTCCGGCTTGCGTGACCGCAGCGGCACCGGCTCATGGCTTTCGCCGTCCAGCCGGGCAGCCTCCAGCCGGCCCAGCAGGCGCAGCGACACTCCCTCGGCGGCGGCTCCGGCCGCCGGCCTGCCGTCCGTCGCCGTACCGGCATCCGCGGAGCCGTTGGCCGCGTCCCGGGTGAACTGGGCCATGCCGGCGGGAGCCACCCGGTGGGCGACATCGGCCCGGTCGATGCGGCCGTGCGCCCCCCATGTCCCAGCAGCCCGTTGCGCCACGAGGTCCACGACCTGCTGCATCGACACGTCGATGCCCTCAGCCGCCAGCGACGTGACGCCCAGGCCGGTGATCCCGCAGGGCACGATCCGAGCGAACCACTCCAGGTCGGGATCGACGTTTAGCGCGAAGCCGTGCATGGAGCGGGCCCTCGACAGCCTCACGCCGATGGCGGCGATCTTGCGGGGCCGCAGCCCGTCGGGGTCGACCCATACTCCGGTGTGACGCTCGAGACGTCCCGCCTCCAGCCCGAGATCGGCCAGCACGTCGATCAACAGCTGCTCCACGCCGTCCACGTAGGCGGCGGTGTCGGCCATCCCGCCGCCGCGCCGGCCGGGCACGGTGAGGATGGGATAGCCCACCAGCTGCCCGGGTCCGTGGTAGGTGACTTCGCCACCCCGGTCGGTCTCCACCACCGAACCGCCCAGCGCTTCGACATCGACCAGCAGGTGCTCGCGCCGGCCCCGGCGGCCCAGGGTCACCACATGGGGATGCTCGAGCAGGAGCAGGTGGTCGTCGGCGGAGTGGCTGTGAAGGCGGCGTTGGAGTGCCAGGGCGTCCTGGTAGGCCACACGGCCGAGCCAGCGGATCCGCAGCACGGGCCGGTCAGCGGCCACCACCGACGCGCTCAGCGGATCTCAGCCTCCCAGTCGCGGGTCTCGATGATCTCCTTGGTCCGGTGGAGGAACGCAGCCGCGTAGGCGCCGTCGAACGCTCGGTGGTCCCAGGCCATGGCGAGCACGCCTATCGAGTGGATGGCGATCGACTCGTTGCCGTAGGTGTCGGTCACCACCACCGGCTTGCGCGAGACGCCGTCGGTGCTCAGGATGGCCACCTGGGGCTGGTTGATGATCGGGAACTGCATCATCGTCCCGTACTGGCCGGCGTTGGTGAGGGTGAACGTGCCCCCGGCCAGGTCGTCGGGTCCGAGCTTGCGGCTGCGGGCCCGGTTGGCCAGATCCACGATGTCCCGGGCGATCTGGCGGAGGCGCTTGCCCTCGGCGCCGTGGATCACCGGCGCCAGCAGCCCCTGGAAGTCGATGTCCACCGCGACGGCCAGGTTGACGCCGGCGTGGACCACCAACTCGTCCCCTCCGAAGCTGGCATTGAGATGCGGGTAGTCGCGCAGAGCGTCGACCACGGCCCTGGCGATGAACGGCAGGTAGGTGAGGCTGAAGCCCTCCTCCGCCTTCCACGCCTGCTTGGCGGCCCGGCGGACCTTCTCGACCCCCTCGTAGTCGACCTCTATGGCGGTGAGGACATGGGGCGACGTCTGCTTGGACATCACCATGTGCTCCGCGGTGCGCCGCCGGATGTTGTTGAGGGGCACCACGCTGTCGCCGCTGCGGACCACGACTGCGGGCACCGATGATCGTCTGGCCCGGCGTGAGCGCTTGGGCTCCTCGGGCGCGGCAGCCGGAGGCGGAGGCGGAGGCTCTGCCTCAGCGGCAGCCGGAGCCTCAGCGGCAGTTGCCTCGTCCTCGCTTGAAGCGCGGGCCCTTATGGCCTGCTCGACGTCGGCGCGGGTGATGCGACCGCCCAGACCGGTGCCGGTCAGCGTGGACGGATCGAGGTTGTTCTCGCTGATCAGGCGGCGCACGACCGGCGACAGCACGATCCCCGCCGCCCGGAACGCCCCAGCGGACTTCGGCTCCTCCGGCTCCGACGGCGTCTCAACCACTTCGGACGGTGGTTCGGGGGCCGGCGGCGGCTCCACCACTTCCTGCACCGGCTCAACAACCGGCGGCTCCACCACTTCCTCAACCGGCTCAACAACCGGCGGCTCCACCACTTCCTGCACCGGCTCAACAACCGGCGGCTCCGCGGGCGCGGCCTCCCCTGCCTCGCCGACCCGGGCCAGGACTTGTCCGACCTCCACAAGGTCGCCCTCACCGGCGAGGATCTCGGCCAGCACGCCCGCCACCGGTGACGGCA
The DNA here is from genome assembly GCA_965117015.1 of Acidimicrobiales bacterium. Classification (GTDB taxonomy): domain Bacteria; phylum Actinomycetota; class Acidimicrobiia; order Acidimicrobiales; family Aldehydirespiratoraceae; genus Aldehydirespirator. The sequence goes on along the minus strand of OZ220747.1, from coordinate 2,548,218 downwards.
CCTCGGTGTCGACCTTGTCGGTGGAGATCTCGAAGAGCGCCTCGTCGAGGGCGACCTCATCACCGATCTGCTTGAACCATCGGGTGATGGTCCCCTCGGTGACCGTCTCTCCCAGTTGCGGCATCGTGATATCGGCCATCAGCAGTCCTTACCCGTGCAAAGCGCGACCCGTCAGCGACAGGACCGTCTCGCCGAACAACTCGCTCATGGTCGGATGGGGTTGTATCAGACGGGCGACATCGTCGACCGTCGCCTCCCAGTTCACCGCGAAGTAGGCCTGTCCCAGCTGCTCGGTCACCCATGGCCCGGCCATGTGAACCCCGAGGATGCGGCCGCCGGTGCCGTCGGCCTGCTTCTGGGCAACCACCTTCACCAGGCCCTCGGTCTCGCCCAGGATCTGGGCCCTACCGTTGGCCATGTAGCGGTGCATCGAGGTCACGACGTCGAATCCGGCGTCGATCGCGCTCTGCTCGGTGTGCCCGGCGAAGGCCACCTCGGGGTGGCAGTAGATGCACCAGGGGGTGCCGTGGTAGTCGAGAGGGTCGGGACTCTCGCCCAGGATGTCGCAGATGGCGAGCATGCCCTCGGCGAAGGCGGTGTGGGCCAGCTGCGGGCTGTCGACCACGTCGCCCACGGCCCACACTCCGTCGGCGGTAGTGCGGCAGCGGCCGTCGACCGCCACGAAGCCGCGGGCGTCCAGCTCCACTCCGGCCGCGTCGAGTCCCAGGTTCTCCGTGCGGGGCCGGCGGCCCACGGCCACCACGACCATCTCGACGTCGACCTGTTTGCCCTCTCCGAAGGAGACGACGGTGCCGGAGCGGTCCGGGCGGGGCTCGTGGCCGTGCACCGTCACGCCGGTGTGCACGTCGATGCCCCGCTTGCGGAACGACCGTCGCACGACCTTGGCCACCTCGATGTCGCAGCCGGTCAGGATGTCGGGTAGCGCCTCCAGGACGGTGACCTTGGTTCCCAGGTCGCCCATCATCGACGCGAACTCGCAGCCGATGGCGCCGCCGCCGATGACGGCGGCCGAGGCGGGCAGCCCGCCGATCGAGAACAGCTCGTCGGAGGTCACCACCAGCTCACCGTCGACGTCGAAGCCGCCGATGGTCCGGGGCGTAGACCCCGAGGCCAGGATGATCGAGCCTCCCGACAGCGTGTGCTCGGCTCCGTCGGCCGCGGCCGCCCGAACCGTGCCGGACGGGCCGAGGGAGCCGACGCCCGGGTAGATCGTCACCTTGCGCTGTCCCAGCACCGACGACAGCCCGGCCATCATCTTGTCGATGACCTGCTGCTTGCGGTCCAGCACCGCGGACCAGTCGAGGCTGGGCTCCCCGGCGCCCACCCCGAACTCGGCCGCCCTGGCCACCGTGCGGTACACCGAGGCCGCCTCCAGGAGCTCCTTGGCCGGGATGCAGCCGACGTGCAGGCAGGTGCCCCCGACCTTGCTCTTCTCGACAACCGCGACATCGAGGCCCGCGCTGGCGCCGTACAGGGCCGCGGCGTAGCCGCCCGGCCCGCCGCCGATGACGATCACGTCGTGTGCTGCGTCGCTCACAAGGCCTCCCGGATGATGGCGCGACCCTACCGGTTCCTACCGGCTTCAGAACCTGCCCAGCAGCACCTGGACGGTGAAGGCCACCAGGATGGCGAGACCGCACAACAGCGCGGCGAGAATCAGCCTGCGAGTGCTCACTTTGCGCGGCGGAGCCGGCGGCGCCGGCGGCGGCCGACCACCCAGCCGAGGACCTCGGTCAGCACCGCTCCGCCTACGGCGGCCACGATGATCACGGCCCATAGGGGGCCGTTCACCTCGATGAACCACCAGGTGACGGGCACCTCGCGGTCGTTCTGGACGACGAAGACGATCAAGGCAGCCGCGATCAGCAGGGCCAGGACCACCCCGGGCCGGATCGACCACTTCCTTGTTGCAGGCTTGGTGCTGGGAGCTCCGCTGCTGCCGGCACCGGGGGATCCGGCGGCCAAGGATCCGGGGTCCTGGGGTGTCAGGTCTTCATCCACGTCAGCCCTCAATCTCTCCGGCCGGGCCGCGGGGATGCTAGACCAACCGCAGTGGTACAGCTATGCGCGTAGCGGTCACGGGCTCCACCGGACTCATCGGCCGTGCCCTGGTCGAGCGCCTGGCTTCCGATGGGCACCAGACGGTGCGGGTGGTCAGGGCGGCCGGCGGGCCCGGCCAGCACGGATCCACCGTGAACTGGAACCCCGAGGCCGACCAGATCGAGGGCGAGGCCCTGGAGGGCCTTGACGCGGTGGTTCATCTGGCCGGCGAGCCGATCGCGGCCCGACGCTGGTCCTCCGCCCAGAAGCGGCGCATCGCGGACAGCCGGACGCGGGGCACAGCCCTGTTGGCCGGCGCTCTGGCCCGTCTCGACGCGCCCCCGAGCGTGCTCGTGTCGGCATCGGCCATCGGCTACTACGGCGACCGGGGCGACGAGCGCCTCGACGAGTCGTCCAGCGGCGGGAGCGACTTCCTGGCCCAGGTGTGCCGCGACTGGGAGACGGCCGCCGACCCGGCCCGCAATACCGGCATCCGGGTCGCCCACCCCCGCACCGGCGTCGTGTTGAGCCGGTCGGGGGGTGCGCTGGCCGAGATGCTCCCCTTCTTCAGGCTGGGAATCGGAGGCCGGATCGGCAGCGGCCGCCAGTGGATGAGCTGGATAACGCTGCACGACGAGGTCGAGGCTCTGCTGTGGCTGCTGACCGCCGACGTGGAGGGACCGGTGAACCTCACTGCGCCCGAGCCGGTCACCAACCGTGAACTGACCGCGGCTCTGGGGCGGGCGCTGCGCCGGCCCACCCTGCTGCCCACCCCCAAGCCCGCTCTGTGGGCCCGCGCCGGTCGAGAACTCACCCAGGCTCTGCTCTACAGCAGCGCCCGGGTGGAGCCCGCCCTGCTGCTGCGCCGCGGCTTCCGGTTCGCCCATCCCGACATCACCACCGGCCTCGGTGCCGTGCTGGCCCGGACCTGAGCGCCGGACCGCCCCCTAGGGACCCCGTCGGGAGATCTGGTCGGTGGCGGCGCCTACTGCGAGCTGGTCGACAATCTCGTTCCACTCGTCTCCGGAGTGGCCCTTGACCCATCGAAAGGTGACCTCGCCCGGCCGGGACTCGTAGAGCTCGATCAGCGGCTTCCACAGGTCCTGGTTCTTTACCGGCTTCTTGTTGGCGTTGCGCCAGCCTCGCCGCTTCCAGCCTTCGTACCAGCGGTCGCGGAAGCAGTTGACTACGTAGGTGGAGTCCGACACCACCTCGACCGGGCCATCCAGCTCTTGCAGCGCCTCCAGCACCGCCTGCAGCTCCATGCGCTGGTTGGTGGTGGCCGGGTCGGGACCGCAGGCCCACTCTCCGCCCGGCACCGCCCAGGCCCAGCCTCCCGGTCCGGGGTTGCCTAGGCAGGCGCCGTCGGTGTACACGACCGTGGGCTCGGTGGCGGTTCCGGCTGCGGGTTCGGCAGCAGAGTCGGCGGCGAGTCCGGGGAGGGGTTCGGCTGCCACGCCTTGATGGTCGCGCATCGGGGCTGCGAGGTCGCGAATGCATCCTTTGCTGCCATCCTTATTGACAGTGGCCGACAACTTCCTGCGCCAACTTCCGGACATCGACCCAGCCGAGACCCAGGAGTGGATCGACTCGCTCGACGCCATCATCGCGGCCGGAGGCCGGGAGCGGGCCCGCTACATCGTGGCCAAGCTCCTGGAACGCTCGAACGAGCAGCGGGTGGGCGTGCCGCCGACCACGTCCACGCCCTACATCAACACCATCCCCGCCTCCGAGCAGCCCTTCTTCCCCGGCAACGAGCAGGTCGAGCGGCGCATCCGCCGCTTCATCCGCTGGAACGCGGCGGCCATGGTCATTCGGGCCAACAAGACGGCCGACGGGATCGGCGGCCACCTGTCCACGTTCGCCTCGTCGGCCTCCCTGTACGAAGTGGGCTTCAACCACTTCTTCAAGGGCAAGGACGACGGGCTGGTCGGCGACCACATCTACTTCCAGGGCCACGCCGCTCCCGGCGTGTACGCCCGGGCCTATCTGGAGGGCCGCCTGAGCGAGCGGGAGCTCGACAACTTCCGGATGGAGGTGGGCGGCAACGGTCTGTCGGGCTACCCCCACCCCCGGCTGATGCCCGACTTCTGGGAGTACCCGACGGTGTCGATGGGACTCGGGCCGATCAACTCCATCTACCACGCCCGCTTCAACCGGTACATGCACAACCGCCGCATCGACGACACCTCCGACAGCACGGTGTGGTGCTTCCTGGGCGACGGCGAGTGCGACGAGCCCGAGACCCTGGGCGCCATCTCCCTGGCCGGCCGCAACGACCTCGACAACCTGAAGTGGGTGGTCAACTGCAACCTCCAGCGCCTCGACGGCCCGGTGCGGGGCAACGGCAAGATCATCCAGGAACTCGAGGGCGTGTTCCGGGGCGCGGGCTGGAACGTCATCAAGGTCATCTGGGGCACCAGGTGGGACGAGCTGCTGATGCGCGACACCGACGGGGCCCTGCTCAACAAGATGGCGACCACCGTCGACGGCGAGTACCAGCGCTACGCAGTGGAGACGGGCGCCTACATCCGGGAGCACTTCTTCGGCCCCGACCCCCGCCTGCGCAAGCTGGTCGCACACCTCAGCGACGAGGATCTGCGGGTCCTGCCCCGCGGAGGCCACGACTACCAGAAGGTGTACGCCGCGTTCAAGGCCGCCACCGAGATCAAGGGCCAGCCCACCGTGATCCTGGCCAAGACCATCAAGGGGTGGACCCTGGGCCAGGGATTCGAGGGCCGCAACGCCACCCACCAGATCAAGAAGATGACCACCACGCAGCTGATGGAACTGCGCTCGCGGCTGCACATGGAGAACGAGATCGACGAGGAGGACCTTGCCGACGGGATCCCGCCCTACTACCGGCCGCCCCCCGACTCGGAGGAGATCCGCTACATGATGGACCGCCGCCGCGCTCTCGACGGGGCGGTGCCCCGCCGGGTGGTACGGGACCGCCGCCCCATCACCCTCCCCGCCGACGGGCCCTTCCTCGACATGCGCAAAGGCTCCGGCGGGCGCAAGGTATCCACCACGGGCGCATTCACAGCCCTGTTGCGCGACCTGATGCGGGACCAGCACTTCGGCCGGCGGGTCGTGCCCATCGTGCCCGACGAGGCCCGCACCTTCGGCATGGACTCGCTGTTCCGCGAGTTCCGCATCTACGCACCCCACGGCCAGCTCTACGAGCCGGTGGACCACGACCTGCTGTTGAGCTACAGCGAGTCGACCGACGGCCAGATCCTCGAGGAGGGCATCACCGAGTGCGGCTCGCTGGCCAGCTGGCTGGCCGCGGCCACGTCCTACGCCAACCTCGGCGTGCCCATGGTGCCCTTCTACGCCTTCTACTCCATGTTCGGCTTCCAGCGGGTGGGCGACTCGATCTGGGCCGCAGCCGACGCCCGGGCCCGGGGGTTCCTCATCGGTGCGACCGCGGGCCGCACGACGCTGCTGGGCGAGGGACTCCAGCATCAGGACGGCCACAGCCATGTGCTGGCGTCGACGGTGCCGGCCTGCGAGTCCTACGACCCGGCGTTCGCCTACGAGTTGGGAGCCATCGTCGACGAGGGCCTGCACCGGATGTATCCGCCGGACTCCGCCGACGGCACCGACGTCTTCTACTACATCACCATCTACAACGAGAACTACGAGCAGCCGCCGCGACCCGATCACGTGACCGACACCGACATCACCAGCGGCCTGTACAAGTTCGACGACGGCCCGGGGAGCCGCAAACGCTCGGCCACCATCCTGTTCTCGGGAGCGTCGGTGGGCGCCGCGCTCGAGGCTCAGGCGCTGCTGGCCGAGCATCACGACACGTCGGCCGAGCTCTGGAGCGCCACCTCCTACCAGAGCCTTAGGCGGGAAGCGCTGGATGTCGAGCGCCGCAACCGGCTGCAACCCGCCGACGAGCCCGCCGTTCCGCTCGTCACCCGGCGACTGTCCGACTCCGACGGCCCGATCGTGGCCGTGACCGACTTCATGACCCTGGTCCCCGACCAGATCGCCCGCTTCACTCCGAGGCCGCTGCACGTTCTCGGCACCGACGGGTTCGGCCGCTCCGACACCCGCGAGGCGCTGCGGCGATTCTTCGAGGTGGACGGCGTCCACATCGTGCTGGCGGTGCTGTCGGCCCTGATGGAATCGGGGGAGGCGTCGGCGGACGAGGTGGCGGCCGCCATCGACCGGTACGGCATCGACGTGGACCGCGACGATCCCGGCCACCCCGACACCGGCGCACGGCTATCCTCCAACGGATGAGGCAGGTCGGGACGGGCACCCTGGCAATCACCGGGGACGAGGCCGCCGACCGCCTGGTCAACTCGGATCCGCTGGCGCTGCTGCTGGGGATGCTGCTCGACCAGCAGATCCCCATGGAGTGGGCCTTCATGGGGCCCTTCCGCCTGTCGGAGCGGCTGGGTGCTGAACTGGACGCGTTGGACATCTCCGCGCGGGACCCCGACGACTTCGCCGCCCTGGTGAGGACCAAGCCGGCGCTGCACCGGTTCCCGGGCTCGATGGCCTCCAGGATGCAGGCCTTGTGCCGGCATGTTGCCGATCACTACGACGGCGATGCCGCTGCGGTCTTTGCCGGCGCGGCCACCGGAGAGGAGCTCTTCGGGCGACTGCGGGACCTGCCCGGTTACGGGGACGAGAAGGCCCGGATCCTGACCGCGGTGCTCGCCAAGCGCTTCGACGTGCGTCCCGAGGGTTGGGAGGCGCAGGCCGGAGCCTTCGCCGACGGCGAGCCGCGGTCGGTGGCCGACATCGACAGCCCGGAGGCGCTACAGCGGGTGCGGGCATGGAAGAAAGAGCAGAAGGCTCGCGGCAAGAGGAAGGACGAATGAGAATCCGGCTCCTGGCGTGCGCAGCGATCGTCGCTCTGGCGGCGGCGGCATGCGGGGCCGACGACGTTGCAACCTCCACTGAACCAGCCTCCACGGGGACCGATGTGGCGGCCGCGGATGCCCCTGCCAGCCCCTCCGGAGATGTGCCCGACCTCGACATGGTCAGCGTGTACACGGGCGAGACCGTCGATCTCCAGTCCCTGGTGAGCGGCGACACGCCGCTGCTGTTCTGGTTCTGGGCGCCGCATTGACCGACCTGCCGGAGAGAGGCTCCGGCCCTTGAGCAGTTCGCTCAGGACAACGCCGACACAGTGACGGTGGTGGGCATAGGCGCCCAGGACGATCTCGCTTTCGCCGAGCGGTTCGTGACCCAGACCGGCACCACGTTCCCCATGCTGTGGAGCGACTCCAACGAGTCCTGGCGCCACTTCAACGTCTCAAGGAACTCGAGCGTGCGACTGCTGGACAGCGCGGGCAACCTGGTCGATGACGGCCCCGGCAGCTTCGACGCGGCAAGCCTCAGCGACCGGCTGGCTAGCCTGACCTGAGCCATGACGATGCCGCACGCATTCCGGGTCGTTGCCGTGCTCTTGGCCGTTGCCTTGCCGGCCGCCGCCTGCGGCAGCGACCCCGAGCCGAGCACCGGGGATAAGGGCACCGATTCCAACACCGAGGATCAGGCCGCTCTCGAGCAGGCCCAAGCCGAAGCCGAAGCAGCCGCCGCGGAAGCCGCCGCAGCCGAAGCGGCCCAGGCCGCAGCCCAGGCCGAAGCCGAAGCAGCCGCCCAGGCCGCGGCGGAGGCCGAAGCCGCCGCTGAGGCCGAAGCCGCCGCGGAAGCCGCGGCTCAAGCCGAGGCCGAAGCCGCCGCCGCCAGGGCTGCTGAGGCCGAACTCGCGCTGGCGGCTGCTGAAGCGGAGCCCGAGGGAACCGTAGACCCGGAAGTCGTCGACGAACTCGAGCAGCAGCTGGCGCAGGCCCAAGCCGAGGCCGAAGCCGCCGAAGCCGAGGCAGCCGCGCAGGCAGCCGCCGCCGAGGCAGCCGCGCAGGCGGCCGCCGCCGAGGCCGAAGCCGCAGACCTAGCCGCAATCGCCGAGGCCGAAGCCCAGGCCGCAGCCGCTGAGGCCGAAGCCTTAGCCGCTGCCGCGGAGGCCGAAGCCGAGGCAGCGGCCCAGGCCGCAGCCGCTGAGGCTGCAGCCCAAGCGGCAGCCGAAACCACCACGACAGCCGCGCCCACAACCACCGCGGCACCGACAACCACCTCCGCCCCAACGACAACTGCCGCCCCAACAACCACCGCGGCCCCCGAGATCCTCGCGACCGACGTGCCCGATGACGAAATGACTGATCTGCGCACCGGCGCGACGGTCAACCTCCGGGACTTCGTGGACGGTTCCACACCGCTGCTGCTGTGGTTCTGGGCGCCCCATTGACCGATCTGCCGGCGAGAGGCATCGTCGGTCGAGCAGTTCGCTCGAGACAACGAAGGCAGAGTCATCGTCATAGGCGTCGGCGGCACGGACAGCCTGTCCCAGGCCGAGGGCTTCCTGGCCTCCGCCGGAGGTCCCCCGATCATGCTGTGGGACGAGCGGCCGGACTCGTGGAGCCACTACAGCGCTGGCAACCCCAGTCTGATACTGATGGACGGCGCGGGCGAGACGCGGGTCGAGAGGGTCGGCCAGTTCAACAAGAACCGCCTCCAGGACGCACTGGACAGCCTGGGCTAGACAATTCACCTGCCGTTCACCGGCATTCACTCCGGGTTCGCGGTCTCACTGGCTAGCCGAAACCCGGCCCCCTCTAGCTTGCCGTTCGGTCCGCGGGTGGCGCGGGCTTGCCATGCCATATTCCCAAGGGAGGGAAGACTAAATGCGCAATCCAAGGCGCCGGCCCCTCTGGCTGCCGGTGATTCTCGTGAGCTTCTCGCTGGTGGCCGCGGCGTGCGGTGACGACGACGAAGAGACCTCTACACCGGAGGCCGCTACCGATACCGGCACCGCGGAACCCGCTGCAACCACGGCGGACGCGGCCATGACCGAAGAAGAGACGGTCCCTGTCTCGGGGGAGGTGAACATCTCCGGTTCGTCGACGGTGGAGCCGATCTCGATCCGGGTGGCGGAGCTGTTCGAGGACGCGGCCCCGGATGTGTCGGTGACCGTGGACGGTCCCGGCACCGGCGACGGCTTCAAGCTGTTCTGCGCGGGCGAGACCGACATCTCCGACGCCTCCCGCCAGATCAAGGACTCCGAGAAGGAAGACTGCTTCGAGGCCGGCATCACCAACATCGTCGAGCTCAAGGTGGGCATCGACGGCATCGCGGTTATGACCAACGCTGACAACGACGCGGTCGAGTGCTTGAACTTCCACCAGCTGTTCGACCTCATCGGCCCCAACGGCGAGGGCACCAGCACCTGGGCCGAGGCCTCAGCCGGCCTGCCCGACGCCCCGCTGGACATCTTCGGACCCGGCGAGGAGTCCGGCACCTTCGACTCCTTCGTCGAGATCGTCCTCGAGGACCTCGCCGAGGAGGCCGGAGTGGACGCCACCACCCGCACCGACTACAGCCCCTCAGGCAACGACAACGTCATCCTGCAGGGCATCCAGTCCAGCGACGCCAGCCTGGGCTGGGTCGGGTTCGCCTTCGCCATCAACGCCTCGGGCGTGAAGCTGCTGGAGGTCGACGGCGGCGACGGCTGCGTGTCGCCCACCGCCGACACCATCGCCTCCAACGAGTACCCGATCAGCCGGGACCTGTGGATCTACGTCAACGCGGACAAGGCCGCAGCCAACCCCGCCATCGTCGCCTACGTCGACTTCTACGTCTCAGAGGCCCTCAGCCAGGCCGTCAGCGAGGTCGGCTACGTGCCGCTCACCGCTGCCGCCCACGCCGAGACCGCCGACCGCTGGCACAGCCGCACCCTCCTCAGCTAGAACATCGGGCGCCCGGCCCGGATCTGACCCGGGAAGGCCCCCGCCGACACTCCATGACTGACACTCCATGACCGACACTCCATGACCGACACGAACGTCGTACATCCAGAGCTTCTGACTGTCGATCAGCTTCAGATCACGCCTTCCCGCAGGCACCGCGAAGTGATCATCAGATACACGCTGCTGGTGACGGCGCTCGTGTCGGTTGTGGTGAGCACGCTGATCGTGTGGAGCCTCCTGCGGGAGGCGTGGACCTTCATCACGCAGGTGGACTGGGCCGACACATGGGGACAGCGGGGATGGTTCCCCCGGCGGGGACTGTACGACATCCCGACCATCGTCGTGTCCTCCCTGATCGTCACCGGGATCGCCATGGTGGTGGCCGGGCCGCTGGGTCTGGGGGCCGCGGTGTACCTGTCGGAGTACGCCAGCCGGAGGGTGCGGTCATGGCTCAAGCCCGCGCTGGAGATCCTGGCCGGCATCCCCTCGGTCGTGCTGGGCTTCTTCGCGCTGACCTGGATCGCGCCCAACATCGTGGGGCGCATCGGCAAGGACACCTTCCTGGTGCTGGGCGCGGTGATCCTGCTCGGCTACGCGGTGATCGCCGCCGGGATAGCACAATCCAAGATCAAGCAGTACCGGGAGGGAACGGCCGATCCCTCGGCCCGCATCGGCGCGGTGGCGTCGATAGCGACGCTGGTGGTCGTCTTCGCCCTGGCGCTGGCCTGGATACTCGATGTGTGGCTGGAGTTCGCGCCCAACGACGCCGGATCGCTGGCCGCGGGCGGTATCGGCGTTGGGATCCTGACCATCCCGCTGGTGGCCTCGATCTCCGAGGACGCCATGGCCGCGGTGCCCGACTCGCTGCGGGAGGCGTCCGCGGGGCTCGGCGCCCGCAAGATGGCCACGGCCACCACGGTGGTGCTGCCTGCGGCCATTTCCGGCATCGTGGCCGCCTTCATCGTGGCCGTCTCCCGGGCCATCGGCGAGACGATGGTCGTGTTCATGGCCGCCGGCGCGGCCGACGCGGCCCGGTTCGCCGACTCCCCCTTCGAGGGAGGCCTGACCATGACCGCAGCAATGGCCTCGCTGGCCTCGGGCACCGACAGCGTCGTGGGCGAGGGCCTCACGTTCCAGAGCCTCTACTTCGTGGGCCTGCTGCTGTTCCTGGCCACCTTGAGCCTCAACATCATCGCCTCCCGCTTCGTGTCGAAGGTCCGGGAGGCCTACTGATGGACCTGTTGGATCCGCGCCGATGATCAGCCGCCTCTCTGACGACAGGTCCCGGGCCGCCATCGCCGCCTCCATCGAGAGGCGCCGGGTGGACACCCGGGGCCTGCTGTTCAAGACGGTGCTCCAATCGTGCCTCCTGATCACGCTGGCCCTGCTGGCCGTGCTGCTGGTCACCGTGGCGTTGGACAGTACCGACCAGATAGGGACCCGCCTGTGGGATTTCCTCCAGGGCACGCTGCGGTCCCGTTCGTCCGACGAGAGCCTCGGCATCCACCAGGGCATGTACGGCTCCCTGTGGATAGCCATCATCGTGGCCGTGCTGGCCTTCCCCATCGGGATCGGCGCGGCGGTCTACCTCGAGGAGTACGCCCCCCGGAACCGCTTCACCGCCTTCATCGAGGTCAACATCCGCAACCTGGCCGGCGTGCCGTCGGTGGTGTACGGCCTGCTGGGGCTGGCTCTGCTGCTCAACGGCCAGATCTTCGGCCTCGACCGGTTCACCGGCGGAAGCTCGGCCCTCTCGGGCGGGATCACGCTGGCCATTCTCGTGCTGCCCATCGTGGTGATCACCTCCGGCGAGGCCTTCCGGGCGGTGCCCATCGAGCTCCGGGAGGGCGCCTACGGCGTGGGCGCCACCAGGTGGGAGATGATCCGGACCCAGGTGCTGCCCTACGCCGCGCCGGGCATCCTCACCGGCACGCTTCTGTCGATGTCCCGAGCCGTCGGCGAGGCCGCCCCGCTGATCCTGGTGGGCGCCATCTCCGGGCGGCTCGGCGACAATCCCGGCCTGCTCGACATCGGCGCCCTCACCGACCAGTTCACCGCCCTGCCCATCGTCATCACGAGCTGGACGGTGCAGTCCGGCCGGGACGTCGGCTTCATCGCGGCGGCCGCGGCCGCCATCGTCGTCCTGCTCGTGTTCGTGCTAATGATGAACTCCGCCGCCATCCTGCTGAGGAACCGGTTCGAGAAGAAGAGAGGCTGAAGTGTCCATGACAGAAGAGGCTCCCCGTTCGATGGCAGAATCGGCCCCTCGCTTGATCGAGCGTCCGGTCGCCACTGACGGCGAGGTGACCCCGGCACCGGGGATGCCTTCGCTGGCCACCGAGCGGGACGTCGTGTTCGAGTCGCAGGACGTGAACGTCTATTACGGAGCCTTCCGCGCCGTGCGGGACGTGACCTTCACCGTGCCCAAGAACGAGATCATGGCCCTCATCGGCCCCTCGGGGTGCGGCAAGTCCACGGTGCTGCGCTGCTACAACCGGATGAACGACCTCATCAAGGACGCCCGGGTCACCGGCTCCATCACCTACCGCGGCACCGACCTGTACGACGAGCGGGTCGACCCTGTCGAGGTCCGCCGCCGCATCGGCATGGTGTTCCAGAAGCCCAACCCCTTCCCCAAGTCGATCTACGACAACGTGGCCTACGGGCCGCGGGTGGCCGGCCAGAAGAAGGGTCTCGACGACATCGTGGAGAACTCGCTGCGCAAGGCGGCCCTGTGGGATGAGGTGAACGATCGCCTCAAGGACTCGGCCCTCGGGCTGTCGGGAGGCCAGCAGCAGCGGCTCTGCATCGCCAGGGCCATCGCGGTCGGCCCCGACGTGCTGCTGATGGACGAGCCCTGCTCGGCGCTCGACCCCATTGCCACCGCCCGCATCGAGGACCTGATGCAGGAGATCAAGCAGGACTACACGATCATGATCGTGACCCACAACATGCAGCAGGCCGCCCGGGTGAGTGACACCACCGCCTTCTTCACCGCGGACGTCACCTCCGAGAACGACACCCGCACCGGCATCCTGGTGGAGGTGGACACCACCCAGAAGATGTTCTCCAATCCCTCCGACGAGCGCACCGAGAACTACGTCACCGGCCGGTTCGGCTGAGAGAGACGATCATGACCGAGCAGACCCGCAAGGGGTTCCACGCCGAGATCGACGAGATCAGCGACCTGATAGTCCAGCTCGCCGCCCGGGCCAGCGACGCGGTGGCCAGGGCCACCGACGCATTGTTGAAGAACGACCTGGCCGAGGCCCAGCAGATCATCGACGACGACGACCACATCGACGTGGCCGCCATCGAGGTCGAGGAGAAATGCCAGAGCCTGCTGGCCCTGCAGCAGCCCATGGCCGGCGACCTCCGCCAGATCCTGGCTGCCATGTGGATCACCGGCGAGCTCGAGCGGACCGGCGGCCTGGCCTGCAACATCTGCAAGGGCGCCCGCCGCATGTTCCGCACCGAGCTGCCCCCCAGGCTGCGCGGTCTCATCGCGGAGATGAACGAGGAGGCCATCCGGCTGATCCGGTTGTCGGTGGACTCCTACTCCGAGCACGACGCTGCGTTGGCCAGCGCCCTTCACGACATCGACGACCGGCTCGACAGCCTGCACCGCACCTTCGTCAAGACCCTCCTGGAGTCCAGCCGCACCCACGATCTCGACGTTCAGCCGTCGATGCAGCTGGCCTTGATAGCCCGCTACTACGAGCGCATCGGCGACCATGCCGTGAACATCAGCGACCGGGTCCGCTACATGGTCTCCGGGGTCATGCCGTGGCGGGCCGGGTTGGCCCGGCACCGGGTCAGAGACGAGCCGAGAACGCATGAACTGGCCACTGACTCGGCGGAGATGTCCTCCAACGGCGACGACGAGGCCGACTAGAATCGAATACCGATGACCTCGCTCATCATCGGAGTGCTCCTGGTGGTGAGCGGCGCAATGGTGGGCATCGCCCTTGACCGGGCTCTCCTGCGACGATGGATCAGGAATCGTGACCCCCAGCGGCACCACCGGGCCAGCCGCGGGCGGGCACCCCACAGCCGGCGGCAACCAGCCCGCCGGGTCATCGAGGACGCGGAGAGGCGCATGGAGTCGGCCGAAGCCGGCCAGGTGTCGGCCGAGACCGCGGCCAGCAGGGTGGAGGCGAGCCTCGACGCCCTGCAGGCAGGACTCGTGCTGTGCGACCGCGACGGCCGGGTGGTGGCGCAGAACACCGCCGCGACGCAGTTCCTGCAAGCTCGCCACGGCGAGGCCCTCGTGGCCCCGGTGATCAAGGACCTGCTCGAGCGGGCCCGCTCGGGCGAGCTGGTCACGACCAGGGTCGAACTCCACGCCGAGCCCCGCCGCAGCTACGAGGTCAGGGCCGGGCCGGTGGAGCGCGAGGGCGAGATGCTCGGCGCGGTCGCGCTGGTGCACGACATCACCGAGCACGACCGCATCGAGTCGGTGAGAAGGGACTTCGTGGCAAACGTCAGCCACGAGCTCAAGACCCCGATCGGGGCTCTGAGCCTGCTGGCGGACTCGCTGGCCGCGGACTCCGAGCCGGAGGTGGTAGCCCGGCTCGCGGGCCGGATGCAGTTCGAGATCCAGCGGGTGGCCAACACCATCGACGATCTGCTGACCCTGGCCACGCTCGAGGACGAGAGCGGCCGTCCCGGCGAGCGGGTCGACCTCCGCGCCGTGGTGGCCACCGCCACCGACCGCATCTCGGAGACCGCCGAGCAGCGGGATGTCAAGGTGGTGGTGTCGCTGCCCGCCGACCTCTCACCGATGCGAGGCTCCCGGCTTCATCTCGAGTCGGCCGTATTCAATCTGCTCGACAACGCGGTCAAGTTCAGCGAACCCGGCGGACGGGTCGATGTCGAGGTCGAGGCCGACAGGCACACCCTGACCCTGTCGGTCACCGACGAAGGCATCGGCATCCCGGCGGCCGAGCAGTCACGTATCTTCGAGCGCTTCTACCGGGTCGACCGGGCCCGCAGCCGCAGCACGGGCGGCACCGGGCTGGGACTGGCGATCGTGCGCCATGTGGCCCTGAACCACGGCGGCGAGGTGAGCGTGTCCTCACGCGAGGGCTACGGGGCGCAGTTCACCATCGCCCTGCCCCCCGACAACGGCGACTGACCGCCCACCCTGCCCGAACTGGCAGCCCAGAGCGCCCAAACGGGAACCCAACGCTGCCAATTCCCCCGTTTGCCGCTAGACCGCCGCGAACTGGCAGCAGCACGCACACATATCGTGCACAACGCTGCCGATTCCCCCGTTTGCCGCTAGAGGCTGGCGTTGCGGTCGCCGGCCCCGGCCGCTGAGGCCAGCAGCGACTGGCGCTGGCGCTCGAGCCAGCCCAGCAGCACCGCGACGGCCCGGGGGTCGTGGCGCAGGTGGTGCCCGGCGCCGCCGATGATGCGCAAGTCGGCACCGGCGTGGGCATCGGCGAGGACCCGGGCATCGAACACCGGGACCGTCTCGTCGTCGCTTCCGTGGAGCACCAGCAGGGACCGGTCTCCGAGCGACTCCGCTGCCTCCACGGCCCGCACCGCCTTGATCTCCGCAGCCCACCGGTCGAATCGCTGAGGGAACTCCGGATCACGTATCACGCCCACCTCCCGCGCCCACACCAGCAGCTTGCGGGGATTGCGGGCCCAGTCCTCGAAGTCGGCCGGCGCGGCCACGGCGGCCACGCCCCGCACCCGCTCGTCGCGGCTGGCCACCACGACCGCCAGCGCTCCACCGGTTCCGAAGCCGATCAGCCAGACGCCCGCGCACAGCACCTCCGACGTCAGGAAGTCGACCGCTCCGGCCAGGTCGCGCCGCCAGCCGTTGAGCGAGAAGTCGCCCGCGGAACCGGCCACCCCCCTCGATGCGTAGGTCAGCGTGGCGAAGCCGGTCTCGGCCGCGATCAGGTCGGCCAGCGCGGGCATGGTCATGGTGGAGTTGATGCCCCCGCCGGGTTCGGTGGGGAAGCCGTGGACGATCACCGCCGCCGGCTGAACGGCAGGAGGTCGGGCCGGCCGGGCGAGGTGAGCCGTCAGCTCGTTCGAGTCGACGGTGAACCGGCTGTCCATCGGGCTCACCGTATCGGCGTGGACGGACGCGCAGTGGGGCGGGCCGGAAGGCCCGCCCCACTAGTCGTTTCTGCCGGAAATCCCGGTCGAGCCTCGCACACTCGCAGCCGGGAGGGCCGCGGTGCCTGGCCGGATGTGACTAGGTCCGGCGACTCGGATCGGGGGTGGAGCTGGCGGGGATTCGCCAGTCGGTCCAGCTTGCCGTAGCTAGCGGCCAGCCACCTCCAAGGTCACAAAGCATAAAGCACTCAGTTGGACCACCTCCTTTCCTTGGTGGCACCAGTCAACCACAATCCGGTCCCCGAGCCAAGCACCGGGGCGGACGAGATCTCAACAGTCAGGCCGGAGGATCGCCTGCGCTTACAGCTCCTATCTCGGTCAGATAGGCGAGCTGGGCCTCGAGGATGCACACCACGTCCACCGGGTCGGGGCCGCCTTCCTCCAGGGATCGGGCCACCACTGCGTCGCAGGCCGCGCCGGTGTCGGCCACGGCCATGTCGCCGACCGCCACTGCAGAATCGCCGAGCTCCTGGCCGTGGGAGGTGGCCAGGCCCACCGCCGCGAACCAGTCGAGGTGCCAGCCCAGCACCGTCTGAACGTCGTCGTAGCTGATCCTGGCGGTCACCTCGTCGGGCAGGTGGTCGGCCACATAGGTGACAGCTTGCGACAGCCGGTACACCGACGGTGCGGTCTCCTGCTCCAGCCGTCCGACCGCGATCCCCACCGACACGAAGGCGATCACCACCACGGCAGCCAAGCCGACCGCAGCGATCAGCCAGATCACGATCAGGTCCCCTCCAGAGCGGGCCCGTGTCTCCCGCTCTTGTTCGCTGCGCTCACGGGCCGCTCGGGCCACGGCCTCGCACGCTCGGCCTCTACAAGCCGATGCGCTGGGCCAGCAACTCCCGGTGGTAGGTGGGGTCGCCGAAGAGGAGCTCCGAGCTCTTGGCCCGCTTGAAATAGAGGTGTGCCGGGTGCTCCCAGGTGAAGCCGATCCCTCCGTGGATCTGTATGTTCTCGGCCGCCGCGTGGAAGTAGGCCTCCGAGCAGTAGCTCTTGGCCAGCGACGCGACCTGGGGCAGCTCTTCGTTCATCTCAGCCGCGCACCAGCCCGCGTAGTAGGCGGCGGACTTGGCCGACTCGACCTCCAGGAGCATGTCGGCGCACTTGTGCTTGATCGCCTGGAACGAGCCGATGGGACGGCCGAACTGCACCCGGACCTTGGCGTACTCCACCGACATGTCCAGGCAGCGCTGCGCGCCGCCCACCTGCTCGGCGGCCAGGGCCACCGCGGCCAGGTCGAGCACGGTCTCCAGCACCGGCCAACCCTGGCCCTCGGTGCCGACAAGGGTGGCCTCGACTCCCTCGAACGTGAGCTTGGCCTGCTTGCGGGTCTGGTCCATGGTCGACAGCGGCGTGCGGGTGAGACCCGGCGCGTCGGGATCGACGGTGAACAGCGAGACGCCGGCCGCGGTGCGGGCCGCCACGATCACCAGGTTGGCGGTATGGCCGTCGAGGACGTACATCTTGACGCCGTCGAGCCTCCACGAACCGTTGTCCGGCGAGGCCACCATTCCGATCCCGGGCTCGTCCCAGCGGCCGTTCTGCTCGGTGAAGGCCAGCGTGGCCCGTGTCTCGCCTGAGGCGATGCCGCCGAGGTGGGCCTGCATGGCCGCTTCGTCGCCGGAGTGCATCAGCGTGTTGGCGGCCAGCACGGCGGAGGAGAAGTACGGCGCGCAGAGCAGTGCCCGACCCATCTCCTCGAGCACGACCACCTGCTCCACGCAGGTGAACCCCTGGCCGCCGTAGGCCTCTGGGATCGTCAGGGCGGGGAGGCCCATCTGATCAGACATCTGGGCCCAGACGTCAGGGTCGAAACCGCGCTCGGTGTCCATCTGCTCGCGTACCGCGGACTCGGGCGACTTCTCCTCAAGGAAGCTGCGGACGAATTCTCTGAGCTGCTCCTGCTCGTCGGTGAATGCGAAGTTCACGTGGACTCCCCTACGCGTCGTGTGCGGACGAACCGTGTGGGGCCAAGCTATCGGGGCCGAAGGGCCGTAGTGCCCGCTGCGGGCCGTAGGATCGGGGCGTGCCCGCAGCACCGCTCTTCGAGATCGACGGCCTGCATGTGGCAACTGTCGACGGCGGCATCGAGATCCTGCGCGGTGTGGACCTGGTGGTCGGCGCGGGCGAACTGCACGCGCTGATGGGACCGAACGGATCGGGGAAGTCAACCCTGGCCGCGGCTCTGCTCGGCAGCCCCGAGTACGAGGTCACCGGCGGCTCGATCCGCTTCAAGGGCGAGGACATCACCTCCTGGCCCCCCGAGGTGCGGGGCAAGGCCGGCCTGTTCCTCGCCTTCCAGTACCCCCAGGAGATCCCGGGCGTGTCGGTGCGCAACTTCCTCACCCAGGCGCTCCAGGCCCGCAAGGGCACCGACGTCAGCTCCATCGAGACCTACATGACCATGGTCGAGTGGATGGAGCGCCTGTCCATCGACTCGGAGTTGATGGACCGCCACCTCAACGAGAAGTTCTCGGGCGGCGAGAAGAAGCGCAACGAGATCCTGCAGATGGCAGTCCTGGAGCCGGACATGGCCATCCTCGACGAGACGGACACCGGCCTCGACATCGACGCGCTGCGCATCGTGGCCACCGGCCTGCAAGAGGTGCGCGCCGAACGACCCGAGCTGGGCGTGCTGGCCATCACCCACTTCCAGCGCATCCTCACATCCGGGCTGCGGCCCGACAGGGTCCATGTGCTCCTCGACGGCCGGATCGTCGAGAGCGGCGGTCCCGATCTGGCCGACCGCCTCGAGCGCGGCGGCTACGAGAGGTACGGCTCGTGAGCGCCGGCGGCACCGACCGGCTAGGGCCGCAGACGAAGGCGCATTTCCCGCTGCTCGGGCGGCAGGTGCACGGCAGGCCGATCGTCTACCTGGACTCGGCTGCCTCGTCGCAGAAGCCCCGCAGCGTGCTGGACGCCATGAACAGCTACTACGAGACGATCAACGCCAACGTCCACCGGGGCGCCTATGAGATCGCGGCCCAGGCCACCGAGGCCATGGAGGCGTCCCGAGCAGCGGTCGCCCGGTTCGTGAACGCACCGTCCGCCGACGAGATCGTGTTCACCAAGAACGTCACCGAGGCCATCAACCTCGTGGCCCGCTCCTGGGGCGGGGCCAACCTCGGTCCTGGTGACGCCGTGGTGATCACCGAGATGGAGCACCACGCCAACATCGTTCCCTGGCACATAATGTCGGCCGAGAAGGGCTTCGAGCTCCGCTGGATCGGTGTCGGAGCCGACGGCCAGCTCGATCTCAGCAACCTGGACCGGCTCCTCGACGGGGCCAAGCTGCTGGGCGTCACCGCCATGAGCAACGTGCTGGGAACGCTCAACCCGATCCGCCGGCTGGCCGACGCCGCCCACGACGCCGGCGCGCTGATGCTGGTGGACGCGGCCCAGTACGTGCCCCACCTGCCGACCGACGTGCAGGCTCTAGGCGCGGACTTTCTGGGCTTCACCGGCCACAAGATGTGCGGTCCGACCGGCATCGGGGTGCTGTGGGCCAGAGCCGAGCTCCTGGAGGCGATGCCGCCGTTCCTCGGGGGCGGCGAGATGATCCTGGACGTGCGCAAGGACGGCTTCCTGCCCAACCACATCCCCCACAAGTTCGAGGCCGGAACCCCGCCCATCGCCGAGATCGTCGGGCTCGGTGCGGCCGTCGAGTACCTCGAGGGCCTGGGCATGGACCGGGTCCGCGAGCACGAGGTCAGCCTCACCGCCTATGCGCTGCGCACACTCGAGGAGCGCTACGGCTCGGACCTCGCGGTGCACGGGCCGTCCGAACCGGCCTGCCGGGGCGGCGTGCTGTCGATGAGCTTCCAGGACATCCACCCCCACGACCTGTCACAGGTGCTTGACGACCGCGGCGTGTGCGTGCGGGCCGGCCACCACTGCGCCAAGCCGCTGATGCGGCATCTCGGGGTGCCGGCCACGGCCCGGGCGTCGCTCTACGTTTACAACGACACCTCCGACGTCGACGCCCTGGCCGACGCGCTCGGCGTCGCCGGCGAGTTCTTCGCCAGGTAGCGGGAAGGCGCCATGGCCGGCCTGGAGGACCTGTACCGCGAGATCATCCTTGACCACTACCGCAACCCCCGCAACCGCGGCGAGCTGGAGGTGCCGCCCGCCGTCCAGGCAGTGGGCTTCAACCCGCTGTGCGGCGACGAGGTGATCGTCTACGTGGACGTGCAGGACGGCGTGATCACCGACGTGTCGACGGGCGGCCAGGGATGCTCGATCAGCCAGTCGTCGGCGTCGATGATGTCCACCGCCGTCAAGGGCCGCAGCGTGGCGGAGGTGCGGCGTCTGGTGCGATCCTTCAAGCACATGATGTCCATCCACGGAACGGGGATCGGCGGCACCGGAGACGATCTGGACGACGACGGGGACAGCGGCAACGGCGCCGGCGACGTCAAGCTCGGCGATCTGGAGGCCCTGCGGGGCGTGGTCAAGTTCCCGGTGCGCATCAAGTGCGCCACCCTCTCGTGGAACACCCTGGTGCAGGCCCTCGACGAGACCTTCGCCTGAGAAGCCGGCCCGCCTGGGGCTGGTACTGTCGATCCCGTGACGGACCTGCCGCCGGCCGACTGGTACACCGATCCTGAAGACCCGTCCCAGTACCGGTACTGGGACGGCTCCCGATGGACCGACCACCGCTCGCCCCGTTACGGCACCCCCGGCGAAGAGGCCGGCGCCTCCGGCGATGGTGCTGCCTCCCGGCATCGCAGCATTCGCGACCTGCTCGGCGGCACGTGGCGGCTGATGACGCAGAACCTGCGGCCGCTGCTCGTCATCTATGCGGTGGTGGCCGTGGTGTATCTGGCCGGCGAGGAGGCCGTCAGAAGGGGATTCGACGATGTGTTCGGCGACACATTGGGAGCTCTGGTCGATGAAGTGTCCGCCGTCGATCCCGACGCCGACGAGGATGAATTCAACGCGCTGCTGGAGAGTCGCTGGAACGACGTGACCGACCGCCTCGAGGGCCTGGGCTCGTCCACTCTGGCCGCGGGGATGCTCCTGATGGCGCTGGGCGCCGTCGCCGTCGTCGCCGTCAACGTCGTCGAGTTCGCCGCGTTCGGCCAGGTTGCGATGGCTCGGCTGGGTGAGAGGCGGACGAGCGCATCCGGCGCGCTGCGGGCGGGCCTCAGGCGCCTGTTGCGCATCGTCGGAGTGGGCCTGATGCTGCTGGTGACGTTCTTCGCGGCGCTGATGGTGGTGTCTCTCGTGGCGGGACTGCTCAGCCTGGCGTCGGGTGCGCTTGCATTGGTGCTGGGAGCGGCGATGGGTCTGGTGGTGATAGGGGTCGCCGCACCGCTCGCGCTTCTCACCCTGATGACTGCCGCCGTCGGCCCGGCCGAGCCGTCGATGCGCTATGCCCGCGCTCTGCTCCGGCGCGCCTACTGGGCGACCCTGGGCCGCATGGTGTTGATCTTCGTCCTCTCGCTCGCGGCTACCGTCCCGGTGCTGGTCGTTGCGGAGCTCCTCGGGCTGTTCAACGACGTCGTCGCCCGCGTGACCCTTGTCGGGTTGGGCGTGTTCCCCGAAATGTTGAGCACCATCGCCTTCTTCACCGTCTACCACGACCTCGGCGGCCAGCAAGCCGACATCGCTGAGCGCTCCGCCTCGCCGGCGAACTAGGGGGCCTCCGGTCCGGCCAGCAGGGACTTGAGGGCCTCGCCGTAGGCGGCCAGCTTGGCCGGGCCGATGCCGGGCACGTCCAGCAGGGCCTCGTCGGTGGCGGGTTGCCGGCGGGCCAGCTCGCGCAGGGTGGCATCGGAGAAGACAACGAAGGCCGGCACGCCGTCGGCCTTGCTTCGTTCCAAACGCCACCGACGCAGCCGCTCGAACATCGCCGCGGCCTCGGGCTCGGCAGTCTCGTCGATCGGAGGGCTCTGCGACTTCGACGCGGGCGCCGGCCTCGCCGGTTCGGGTCCTCGAGAAGACTTGAGCCACCATTGAGTGTCGGAAGCCCGGCGGCCTCGCGACGGCTCGGACGTGTCAGGCCGGTGGAGTGGGGCGGACTCCTCGGCGGGGGCCGCTGGTTCGAGCTTCGAGCGCCACTGCATCTCCCTGATGAACGGGGACTTGGGGCCGTCGGCGATGATCAGGACTGACTCCAAGCAGCGGGTGACGGCGACATGGAACACGCGCCGCTCCTCCTCGAGGTCGCCGGCCAGGCGGTGGGGCATCAATCCCTCGGTGGCCGACAGGACGATCACGTGGGGCCACTCCAGGCCCTTGACCCGGTGCACGGTGGACAGGCGCACACCCCGGCCCCACGATGGGCGGCCGAGCCGAGAATCGCCCTCCTCGCCGCCGGCCCGGTCGCCGGCCAGGCGATCCCGCAGCCAGCCCTCGAACGCGGCCGGATCGGTGCAATGGGGCGCCACCGACATCAAGGCCCGAAGGTCATCGCCGTGGGCGGAGCGGTCCACCGTGCGGCGCGACGCGTCCAGCCGCTCGTCGAGGCTGGCCCCCAGGTCAGTGCCGTGCTGGATCGCCTCCAGCAGCTGCAGGGTGCCGGCACCGTCGCGGGCCGTTTCGCTGAGGCGCTCTACGTCGTCGGCGAAGTCCTCCACCCGCTGAGTGGTCCGCTCGTCGGAGATGCGGCCCGCCAGCCGGTGCAGCGCTCCTACGTTGCGCTGCTCGGCGATCCATTCGACCACCCTGGGAGAGATGCCTCGGGGCGGGCGCCGAGCCGCGATAGCCAGCGCGCCCGCGGGCAGCCTGGCCGTGCCGGAGGTGGCTAGTCGGAGCCACGCCAGCGCGGCGGCGACGCCGGTGCGCTCCAGGAACCACGGCCCGACCGGCGCCATGCAGTCGATCCCGGCTTCCGACAGCAGGACTTGAGGGGCCAGCAGCGTACTGTTGACCCTGGTGAGCACCGCAATGTCCATTGCCTCGGCGCCGCCGCCCACGAGGCTCCGCACCCGATCGACCACAGCCGACCCGCCATCGCGGGCAGTTTCGACCTCCAGCGATCGGCTTCCAGCCCCGCCCCGTCCGGGCTCGTCGGAGCCCGACTCGTCAGCGTCGGGGGCGGCGACCGTATCCGAAGCGCCGGGAGAGGCAAGCGGCCCACCAGCATCGGGCGGGGCGGCCTTCTGGGCGCGGGCGGGATGAGCCGAGATTTCCTTGGCGATGCGGTGGCGGTTGTGTGAGAGCAGGTTGGAGGCGGCCTCGACCACGGCGGGCGGGCAGCGGTAGTTGACTTCGAGCAGGTGGCGGGCCGCGCCGGGGAAGTAGCGCTCGTACTCGATCAGCCAGCGGGGCGATGCACCCGAGTAGCCGTAGATGGTCTGGTCGTCGTCGCCCACGCCGAATACATCGGCCCTCGGTCCGGCCAGCAGGCGGATCATCAGCAGGTGAGCCGGCGTGAGGTCCTGGAACTCGTCCACCAGCAGCACCCCACACACGCGGCGGGCCGCGGCCCGGGCGGCCGGGTCGCTCAGGAGCACGTCGATGGCCCGCACGATCTGGTGGTCGAAGTCGACGACGCCCCGCTCGTCGAGAGCCTCGGCGTAGGCCGGCGCCAGCTCGGCGAAGCCCTCTACGTCGGGGGCGTAGTCCCGCTCCACCTCGACCGGGTCGCGCAGTCCGAGGCGTGACGCGCTGAGCGCCTCCAGCCACGGTGCCAGCGGATCGGTCATGGCCCGTCTGCGGCGGCGGGGCGCCATCTCCCCCACAAGGCCGTGCAGCAGGTCTCGCACGGCCGGCTCGTCGATCACCTCCACCCGGCGATGGCGGGCGGGCCGGGCGAATGGACCTGTGCCGTTGCACACTGCCAGTGCCAGGCTGTTGAGGGTGCGCACCTCCAGGCCGTCGAGATCGGCGGTGCGCTTCTGCATCTCGGCCCGGGCCCGCACGTTGTAGGCCACCAGGCACACCGCCGAAGGGGCCACGCCCAGGTCCCGCACCAGCCAGCGGGCCCGCTCGGTGAGCACCCTGGTCTTGCCCGATCCGGCCGGCGCCACGATGCAGGCGCCGCCCCCGAGATGGCCCACCGCCCGCCGCTGGTCGGGCGCCAGGTCGGCCACGGGTTCGCAGCTCCGCAGCCCGCCTAGGGCACCTGCGGCGAGGTTGGCGGCCGGGATCAGCGCCGCGCCGTCCAACTCCGAGGCACCGAACGAGTCCAAGGGACCGCCGTCGCACCACGCGGGTTCGCGCCCGGACATCAGCACGTCACCCGGTTCGTTCCCGGCCGCGGGCCGCGCGCCGTTCTCGAGGGCTCGATCGCGGGGCGCGAACCGCGGCCGTCCCGGATCCCGTGCATCCACTGCGTTGGCCGTCAGCAGGTGATGCCAGACCTCGTCGGGCAGCGTGAGGCCCGGCCCCGACTCCCACCACGGCCGGGCCAGCACCGGCTCAGTGCCCGGTAGCGGGCCGTCCACCTCGATCACCAACCGCTCACGGCCCTGCCACGCTGATCGCATCCGCCGACCCGTGGACGCGTCCGGCGACTCGGTCTCTACCCGCACGCGGGGGCAGGCCCCCCACGGCGCAGGCGCGGGTTGTCCGGGCGACACCAGAACGCTGCGGCCCAGGCAGTCAGGTCCCGCGGCCCACTCGGCGTCATAGCCCGAGGCCGCCTCGGTCCCACGACTACTGCCCTGCCCGGTCACGCTCCCCCACCCTCATACCGCGAACTGGCAGCCCACAATGCCCAAATGGGAGTCCACCGCTGCCAATTCCCCATCCCGCCGCGCCGCCCGCGCGAACTGGCAGCCCAGAACGCCCAAATGGGAGTCCACCGCTGCCAATTCCCGGCCATCACGATTGAGGGACAGCGCCCAGCCGCTGCATCGCCGCCAGCACTCGGTCGGGGCGGTGGCAGCGGCCGTAGTCGAAGCCGGCCCGGATGCAGATCTCCAGCAGCTCATCGTGCTGATCGGTCTGCTTCCACGGCAACGGCAGGTAGACCGGCAGCCCGAAGGCTCGCAGCGCGTCGAGGTTCTCGTAGACCCGTTTCTGGTACCGGTAGCGGCCGGCCCATTCCCAGTCGGGCGGGCCGAAGCCGGTGCCGGGGTCGAGGATGAGACGGCTGCGATCGACGCCCTCCCGCTCCCAGCGGCGGAGGGATCGTTCAAACCAACTACATATGACCTCGACCGGATCGCCGGTCACATGCCTGGACGCCTTGGGGTCGGCGCCCCACACGAACGGCGCCACCACCGGCACGTCCCGCTCGGCGACGAGCCGCACCATGGCCGGGTCCTGCAGCCCGTCGGCCGCGTTGATGATGGTGGCACCGCAGTCAAGAGCCCGTCGCATGATCTCCGGCTGCCACGAGTCCACCGAGAGTTGCGCCCCGCGTGCCTCGCACAGCTCGGCCAGCGCCTGGACCTTGCCGTCGAGTCGCCGCCATTCCGTCTCGATGTCAACCCGGTCGGCGAACTGGGTGGAGCCCGCACCACCGAGATCGATGCCGACGCAGCCGTGATCGAGCAGCTCGGCAGCCCGGGTCATCGCGCCCTCCACCGTGGTGGCCACCGAGAAGTCGGCCAGCGAGTCTGGCGAGGCGTTCACAACGCCGTGCAGCCTCATTGCCGGTGCGGGATCCGCCACGCCCGGCAGTGTCGCACGGCTCCGGCGTCATCCCACCCCGGGGCTTCGTGGCGGCGAGTCGGCCTGAGAGGTGCTATCCGGCGGCGTCGACGCGTTCGATGAAGTCGCGGTCGCGGGCCGAGAGGCCGCCCACATCGTGGCTGGTGATGGCCAGTTCCACCTTGTTGTAGACGTTGGACCACTCGGGGTGGTGGAAGAGCCGCTCGGCGATCAGCGCCACATGGGCCATGAACGCGAACGCCGCCCGGAAGTCGGCGAACACATACGAGCGGCGCATCACGTTGCCGTCGCGGCGCCACTCGGGATGGGCGTCCAGCAGGTCACCGATCTCGGCCTCGGTCAGCAGGTCGTCTTTGCTCATGGTCCCCGATGCTACGCCTGACCAGGCCCCTCAGGTCAGCAGGTCGGCGAACGGGTCTCCGAAGGGATCGGTGAATGGGGTGGTTCCCGCGTCCGAGTCCGGCTGCGGGACGGCCCCGGTCCAGCGCTCGTAGCCCTCAGCTTCCAGCTCGTCGGCCAACTCGGGGCCACCCGACTGCTGGATGCGGCCGCCCGCGAACACGTGCACGGTGTCAGGCCGCAGGTGGTCGAACACGCGGCTCGAGTGGGTGATCGCCAGCACCCCGAGGCCGTCATGGGTGGTGGCATCCTCGATCCTGGCGCCAACGAAACGCAGCGCGTCAATGTCGAGGCCCGAGTCGAGTTCGTCGATGACCGCGAACGCGGGGCCGAGGACGCCGAGTTGAAGTGCCTCGTTGCGCTTGCGCTCACCGCCCGACAGGTCGACATTCACGGGGCGCTCCAGGAACTTCTCGTCGAAGCCGATACGGGCGGCCTCCTCGCGCATCCGCTCGCCGACTGCGGCACCCTCGGGGGTGCACACCGACTCTGTGAGCATGTCGAGCAGCGACACGCCCGGAACCTCGGTGGGGTACTGCATGGCCAGGAACAGGCCCGCCTCGGCCCGCCGCCACGCCGGCATTCCCAGCAGTTCCGTGCCGCCGAGGCGGACCGAGCCGTCGAGCACGTCGTAGCCGCCGCGCCCGGCGATCACGTGGGCCAGGGTCGACTTGCCGGACCCGTTGGGTCCCATCACCGCGTGCACCTCGCCCGCGGCTACCTCCAGGTCGACGCCGGTGAGGATCTCGCGGCCCGCCACCGAGGCCCGCAGGCCCTCGATCACCAGACTGCTCACGAAGCGTCCCCGCCCTCGATCACCAGACTGCTCACGAAGCGTCCCCGCCCGAGCTGGCATCGAGCTTCAGCACCACCATGCCGTCCACCACCGACACCTCGTAGGTGGGCACGGCCCGGGTGGCCGGCAGCGACAATGGCTCCCCGGTCTCCAGATCGAACAAGGCTCCGTGGGCCACGCACTCGATGGCACAGTCGTCGGGCTCCACCCAGCCCTCCGACAGCGAGACCTCGGCGTGGGAGCAGGTGTCGCCGATGGCGTACACGTCGTCGCCGATGCGAACCACCGCTATTTCGCGGCCCTCCACTTCGACCCGCCGCGCCGAGTCGGTCTCGATTTCGTGTAAGGGGAACAGCTCGTGTGTCGTCATCGCGAAGTCTCCGATCTCGAACAGTCTGCCTGAGCGGTCATGGCGTCACGCCGCGGCCTTCAACATCTGGTTGAGCTTCAGGGCCAGCGCCTCACGAGCCGCTCCCTCGACGGCCCGAACGGGCAGCCCGTCGATCACCTCGTCGAAGAACCCGGCCACGATCAGGCGCTCGGCCACCGGTGTCGGGACTCCCCGGCTCTCCAGGTAGAAGACCTGGTCGGGATCCACCGGACCCACCGCCGAGGCGTGGCTGCAACGGACGTCGTTGTTCTCGATCTCCAGGTTGGGCACCGACTCGGCCCAAGCGTCCTCGCTGAGCTTGAGGTTGCGGTTGGTCTGGAAGGCGTTGGTGCCCCGGGCGTTGGGCCGCACCCGGATCATGCCCGTGTACACGCTGCGGGCCGAGTCGCCCACCGCGCCCTTGAAGAGCAGGTTGGACGTGGTGTCGGGCGCCGCGTGGTCCTGGTAGGTGCGGAAGTCGAGGATCTGATCACCCGACCCGAAGTAGGCCGAAAGCAGGTCGCCGCTGGCTCCCCGGCCCACCAGGCGAGCGTCGGTCCGGGTGCGGGCATAGCCGCCGCCCAGCGCGACCGAGGCCGCTACCAGTGCGGCGTCGCGGTCCACCCTTGCCGTGTGGGCCGCGATCTGCCAGGTCCGCCGGTCATGCTGCTGCAGGTTCACGTAGCCGAGCCGGGCGGCTTGGCCGACATCGAGCTCGACCACGGGAACAACCAGAGCCGGGCCGGCAGAGCGCTGCATGTCGAGCACTTTGGCCGACCCGTTGGGCCCGACCCTTACCACCAGCCGAGGGAAGGTGGCCGCTCCGGCCGCGCCGGCGTAGTGGCGCACCGCGATCACGCCGTCGACGGCCACCCCCGCGGGGACGTCCACCACGATGGGGCAGCCCACGAAGGCGTCGTTGAGCACGGTGAAGTAGTCGGCGGCCCCGTCGGCCACCGAGCCCAGCAACTCGGCGCCGTCGGCCGCATCGACCAGCGGTCCCACGCGGACACCCTGCTTGGACAGTTCTTCCAGCCCCGTCGAGGCGACGATGCGACCGTCGGCAACGTCGAGGACCGCGGCCACCGCGCCGTTGGCGGCGGGGTCGACGCCGGCCCACGTCCCGTCCGGCAACAAGGACGCGTCCATGCCCGCCAACCGGTAGGCGGCCAGATCGAAATCGGCGATCGCGCTGTAGCGCCACTCCTCCGCAGCGGCGGTGGGAGGGTCGGAGGCCGCGAAGCGCTCAGCCGCCGCGGCCCGGCGTTCCGCCAGCCAGCCGGGGCCCGGCAGGCTGCGGGCCGCGTCAGTGGTGAAGGAATGCACTCGAAGTCAGCCGCCGTCGCGGTACCGCCTGCGGAAGCGCTCCCCCAGCCCGCCCCCGCCGGAGGAGGATCCGCGGCCGCCCTTGCCCTTCTTGCCCTTCGCCTTCGGGCCCCGGGCGCGCCGGCGCTTGCGCCGCTCGGCCTCCACTTCGGCGATCACGTCGGGAGCGGCCGCATTGACGATGTCCTCGGCCGCGTCGAGCAGGTCGCCGATGCTGTCGTCGCTGCCCAGGCTCTCGGGCTCGGGCGGGGTCTCGGGGGTGACCAGGGAGCCGTAGCTCCAGTTGACGTCGGCCAGCCGCCGGGTGTACTTCGGGCAGTCGTCGGGACAGCGCCACGGCGCCTCGGGGGCCAGGTCGAGGTCGCACTTCCTTACCGTCTCGCCGTTGGGATAGGTGCGCGACTCGAAGTACTTGCAATCCTGGCGCATCGGCATGACTGACATTGTGGCAGGCGGCCGGGCTTTCGCGTCGCCAACCCAACGCAGATCCGTCAGCCGACGCTGCCCTCCATCTGGAGTTCGATCAGGCGGCTCCACTCCACCGCGTACTCCATGGGCAGGGTGCGGGTGACCGGCTCGATGAAGCCGTTGACGATCAGGCCCATCGCCTGTTCCTCGGTGAGGCCCCGGCTCTGGAGGTAGAAGAGCTGGTCGTCGGCCACCTTCGACACGGTGGCCTCGTGGCCGATCACGGCATCGCCCGAGCCGACCTCCATGTACGGGTAGGTGTCGGATACCGAGTCCTCGTCAAGGATCAGCGCGTCGCACTGCACGTGGCTCTTGCACCCGTGGGCGTCGTCCTCAACCCGCACAAGACCCCGGTAGGAAGTGCGGCCACCGCCCGAGGAGATCGACTTCGAGACGATCTTCGAAGTGGTCTCGGGCGCGGCGTGGGTCATCTTGGCCCCGGTGTCCTGGTGCTGGCCCGGCCCGCCGTAGGCAACCGACAGCACCTCGCCCGACGCCTTGGGTCCCACCATCACCACCGCCGGGTACTTCATCGTGAGCTTGGACCCGATGTTCCCGTCGATCCATTCCATGTGGCCCTCGGCCTCGACCCGGGCCCGCTTGGTGACCAGGTTGTAGACGTTGTCGGACCAGTTCTGGATGGTGGTGTAGGTGACCCTGGCCGAACGCCCCACCACGATCTCCACCACCGCTGAGTGCAGCGAGTCGGTGGAGTAGGTCGGCGCGGAGCAGCCCTCGATGTAGTGGACCTGGGAACCCTCGTCGGCGATGATCAGCGTGCGCTCGAACTGGCCCATGTTCTCGGCGTTGATGCGGAAGTAGGCCTGCAGCGGCGCCTCCACCTCCACCCCGGGCGGCACGTAGATGAACGACCCGCCCGACCAAACCGACGAGTTGAGCGCCGAGAACTTGTTGTCGTTGGGCGGGATCACCGTGCCGAAGTACTTCTTGACCAGCTGGGGGTACTCCCGCAGGGCGGTGTCCATGTCGCAGAACAGCACCCCCTGGGCCTCGAGGTCCTCGCGGTTGCGGTGGTACACGACCTCGCTCTCGTACTGGGCGGTCACGCCGGCCAGGTACTTGCGCTCGGCCTCGGGGATGCCCAGGCGCTCGTAGGTGTTCTTGATCGACTCGGGGACCATGTCCCAGTCGTTGGCCAGCGTGTCGGTGGGCTTGATGTAGTAGTAGATGTTGTCGAAGTCGATGCCGGTGGTGTCACCGCCCCAGGTCGGACGGGGCCGGCGCTCGAACCGGCGGTGCGACTTCAGCCTGAAGTCGAGCATCCACTGGGGCTCGCCCTTGAGCCACGACATCTCGGTGATGATGTCGTTGTTGAGGCCCTTCTTGGGCTTGAAGACGTAGTCCTCCTCGTCGCTCCAGCCGAGCTGGTAGCGACTGAGATCAACGCCGATGTCCGCGGTGGTCATGGGATCTCCCGGCGGTCCGGTGCTTGGGATTACACCCTATCGCGACGGCCTGGCAGTCAGTCGATCCGGCGCGACTCGGCCCGGTAGTGGTGGCCGCGCTGGGCGTAGACATCTGCGTTGCGCTGGTTGTGGTCGGGATCGAGTGCGTCCTCGCGGATGCGGGCGGGGGTCCCGAGCGCCATGGCCTGGGCCGGCACCACCGTCCCGCCGGTCACGGTGGCATTGGCCCCGACCAGTGCGTTGGGGCCTATGCGGGCGTCGTGCATGACCACCGACCCGACGCCGATCAACGATCCGTCAAGCACGGTGCATCCCTCCAGATGAGCCTGATGGCCGATGGTGACCCCGTCCCCGACGATGGTGGGGTGAGTGGGCGTGCAGTGGATCACCGCCCCGTCCTGCACGTTGCTGCGGGCGCCAATTCGGATCAGGCCGTCGTCGCCGCGGAGCACCGCGTAGGGCCAGACCGAGGCCTCCGGCCCGAGCTCGACATTCCCGATCACCACCGCCAGCGGATGCACGTAGGCGGTCGGATCGATTCTCGGCTCCAGGTCGCCGAGCGCGTAGATCGCCATCTAGAGCCCCGCCACCCGGCCGTAGCCGCCCTTCAGGAAGATCAGCGGCCCGGACGCCGATCGGCTATCGCCGTCGGCTGTGCCGAGGGCGACGACCCGGCCCACCACGATGTCGTGGTCACCGGCCGAGTGGACCGCCTCGACGCGGCAATCGATCCAGGCCACACATCCCTCGATCACCGGCGCGCCGGTGACCTCCACCCTGGTGCGCTGGCCATCGAAGCGGTCGTCGACCTTGCTGGCGAACGTGGAGGACACGTCGGCCTGGTCATCGCCCAGAACGTTTACGCAGAAGCTGCCCACATCGCGCATCCGGATCCACGAGTCGGAGTCGTGGCCGGGACAGAACGACACCAGGGGCGGATCCAGCGAGACGCTGGTGAACGATCCGATCGTCATTCCCTCGGGGCCACCGGGACAGGCCGCGGTCACCACCGTGACGCCGGTCGGGTAGTGGCCCAGCACCCGGCGGAACTCGCGGCCGTCTACGGAGTCGCCTGCGCCGTCGCCACTCGTCATCGCATCCGGAGGGTAACAGTGGCACAATCGCTTGATGAGCTTCGGAGGCCCCCCGGTACCGCCGCTGCCTGAAGGGCTGGTGGCGGTGGTCAAGCGCGACTGCCCGACCTGCGAGCTGGTGGCTCCCGTGCTCAGCGACCTCCATGAGCGGGCTGACCTGACCGTCATCACGCAGGACGATCCGCACTTCCCGGCCGAGGCGGACTGGGTGCACCACGACGCTGATCTGGCCCTGTCGTGGCATCACGACATCGAGACCGTGCCCACGCTGCTGCAGGTGAGCGGGGGTGTAGGCGAGCAGCGCACCGTCGGCTGGTCCCGCTCCGAGTGGGAGCAGCTCTCGGAGCTGGACGGCCTGGGCGAGGGGCTTCCGGACTGGCGGCCGGGCTGCGGCTCTCTCAGCGTGGACCCCGCCCATGCGGGCGAGTTGGCGGTTCGCTTCTCGGGCTCCCGCTTGCACAGCCGCCGGGTGGAGCTGGCCTCGCTGGAGGACGAATGGGAGGCAATGTGGGACCGGGGCTGGTCCGACGGCCTTCCCGTGGTGCCCCCCACCGAGGCCAGGGTGCTCCGCATGCTTGAGGGCACCACCCGCGACCCGTCGGAGGTGGTGGCGGTGGTGCCGCCCAGCCTGGTCGAGTGCACCGTCGAGAAGGTGGCCGTCAACGCGGTGATGGCCGGATGCGCACCCGAGCACCTGCCGGTGGTGATCGCGGCGCTGGAGGCGGCCTGCACCGACGAGTTCAACATGCACGGCGTGCTGGCCACCACCATGAGCGTCGGACCGGTGCTGGTGGTGAACGGCCCCGTGGCCGAGCGCATCGGCATGAACAGCGGGCTCAACTCGCTCGGCCAGGGCAACCGGGCCAACTCGACCATCGGTCGGGCCCTGCAATTGGTGGTGCGCAACGTCGGCGGCGGTCATCCCGGGGGCGTTGACCGGGCCACGTTCGGCTCACCGGCAAAGGTGGGCTTCTGCTTCGCCGAGGACGAGGGCTCGCCGTGGACGTCTCTGGCCGAGAGCCGGGGCTGGCATGCTGACCAGTCCACCGTGACCGTCTTCGCGGGAGAGTCGCCGAGGATCTTCGCCGACGAGCGGTCCCGCGCTCCCGAATCCTTGACCAGGCACCTGGCCCAGGCGCTGCAGTCGACGGTGTCGCCCCGGGTGATGCTTGGCATGGATGCCATGCTGGTGCTGTCGCCCGAGCACATGGCCCGTTTCGCCGACGCGGGCTGGAGCCGCGACCGGTTCATGGAGGAACTGTCGGCCGAGCTGCTCTGCGATGCCGACGAGCTGCTGGCAGGTGTCAGGGGCGTCGCCGCGGGCCTTCCCCCGGCGTCGGCGGGCCAGAAGGTCCCCAAGTTCCGCCCCGGCGGGCTGCTGGTGGTCCATGCCGGTGGCGCGGCCGGCCTGTTCTCGGCGATCATCGGCGGCTGGGCCAACGGACCCAGGGGCAGCGACCCGGTAACCCGCGAGATCACGCCGTAGGGCGCCCGCGACTACCCTCACCCGCAAGGAGGCCAGTTGATGACCACCGTCCTCGATCCCACCTCGGAGCAGACCCCAGCGGCCCGGGCGCGGGCGACCCGGCCCGAGTCTCTGGCCGGCCTGACCGTCGGCCTGCTCGACATCTCCAAGCCCCGCGGCAACGTGTTCCTCGATCGCGTCTCGGAGCGCCTCAGCGGACTGGGCGCCACCGTCAACCGCTACACCAAGCCCACATTCACCAAGCCCGCTCCGGTGGACCTGCGTCACGAGATCGCCACCACCTGCGACGCGGTCATCGAAGCGCTCGCCGATTGAGGCTCCTGCGTGTCGTGCAGTGTGCACGACATCAGCGACATCGAACGGCGCGGCGTCCCCGGCGTGTTCGTCTCAACAGTGCACTTCGCTTCGGCGGTCGAGGCACAAGCCGAGTCGCTCGGCTTCGACGCGGCCGCGGTGCTCACCCGCCACCCCATCCAGGACCGCACCGACGACGAGATGGCGGCCATCGCCGACGCCGCCTTCGACGAACTGGTCCAGGCGCTAGTAGGCCCCCAGAGGCCGAGCGGGTAGGTAGCGAACCCCGTCCATACGGGCGAGGCCGTGGCCCGAGCGGCCCGTGAGCGCAGCGAACAAGAGCGGGAAACACCCCGCCCCGACGCGACCGGTCTGCACCTCCCCGCGCGTGTTCTCAGGTCCAGGCGGCCAGGGCCACCGCGGTCGTGCTGGCGTAGAGGATCCGGCGGCCGGACGCCGCGCTCAGGAACATGCCGTTGGCCACCCGCGAGCCGGTGGCGACGCGGTCGATGAGCGAGCCGGTGGCGATGTCCACCACCACGAGATCGTCGCAGGGCGGGCCGCCGTCGGCGCCGGTGGTGAAGTCGTTGATGACCAGCTCTCCCGACTCGGGATAGACGACCGGCTGCATCGAGGGGCGCACGTCCAGGTGCCATGCCACACTCATCTCGCGGGGTGGCGGGCCGGCCGGGATCTCGACCCCGGCGAGGCCGCCGTTCACCGAGTCCCAAGCGATGGCCATGCCAACGCCGGGCCGGACGTCGGGTATGTGAGCCGGAGGCGCAATGATCCCGCCGCCGGGTGTGCCGAAGGGCTCGATCTCGTCGCGGTCGCGGTCGTCGGCGAGGCTGAACCGCAGCAGCCGCTGAGCTCCGGGCCAAGGCGCCGGGTGGCGCCACGACAGCCGGTTGCCGGGCGGCTCGTCGAAACGGCCGTTGGGCTCGGTGGTGTGTATGGCCCGGACCGACTCGATGTCGCCGCAATCCATGATCCAGCAGTCCCGGTCAGAGAGGCACGAGTCCCAGGAGAGGCCGTGGGGGCCTCCCGCGACGCGGTATCGGGGCCTCCAACTCTCATCGATCTCCAGGCCACACCCACCCGCGCCGTCCGATCCGCCCGGCTCCCCCACATGGAGGCGCCACAGATGCTCGGTGCCGGGGACGTAGACAAGCTCCACGGTCGAGCCGTCGATGTCGACAACATCGGCCGCGATCCGGCCCATCGAGCCCTCGGGCAGCACCAGCGGCTCGCCCACCAACTCCAGGGACTCGGGCTCCAGGCGGGTCAGGGTCGTACCGCCCTGGCCCTCGAGCCGGAGATCCTTGGTGACGATGGTGCCGTCGCGTAGGGCCAGCATCCCGTTGTGGGAGCGGTCGGCCGGCAGCCGCCGCTCGGCCAGCACCGACAGGTCGTCGGGGTCGAGCTTGTGCAGGTAGGAGCCGTTGACGCTGTAGACCGCTCCGTTGGCGTGGGTCAGGATCGACCCGCACCACACGTGGTCGCCGCACGGCAGCCCGGGTGAGGCGGCCACCGGCTCCAAGATCTCGGCGTCGGCACCGCCCGCGCTCAGGTCCAGGCGCTCCACCCAGCCGTAGGGCTCGGGGCCGCTGAAGGCGGGCATGGTCCCGCCCAGGTACCACTGGTCGGGCTCGCGCTCCACGAACATCACGTTCCAGCGCCCGTTGCGCTTGCCGGCCACCGAAGCCGTGCCCGTGGCGGCATCGAGGCGGCCGACGGCTGCCTTCTGACGCCGGTTTCCCCCGCACTCGGCCGGCCACGCCGACGGCCAGTACCCGTCCCGGGCCCCCGGCCGCCCCTCGAACCGGTCCAGCCCAGTCATGGTTGCGACGCTCCGAGGCCGGCACCCGGGTCGGCGCCGGTCATCGGGCGAAGAGTTCGGGGACGATCGGGCAGTTGGACCTTCGAGCCGCCTCGGCGGGGATGCGCAGGCCGGAGGGGGTGACCACCTGGGTGACGAACCGGTCGAGGTCCAGCACGGCCAGGCCCCGCATGGCCGGGTCGTCAGGACGGTGACGATCGCTCAGGAGGTCCCACATGCGCTCGGGCAGTATCCGTCCCGCTCCCGCGATGAGCCACACAGGTGTTCCGAAGCCGCGGGCCATCTCGGCCACGGACACGGTCTCGGCCACCACCAGCGCCTTCGAAGGCCCCGCACAGTCGGTGGTCATCAGCACCAGGTCGGCTGAAGCCGCGGCCTCGAGATCGTCCGGCTCGATCCACCGCAGATCCGGGCGGTCGTCCAGCGCAGCCGCGTAGGCCCCCAGCTCCCCCACCGCGAGCACGCCCGAGGAGGCAGGCAAGCTGTGCAATCCGTTCCGGAGCGCCCGTCCGGTGGTGTCGGCATCCAGGTCGTCCATCACCCGCATCGCCTCGGCGCGGGCATCCATGGCGGTGAGCATCCGGGCCGCCAGCCACACCAGCGGGGCACAGTCGCTGCGCCGGTCCAGCAGGCGCCGGCACGACGTGAGCAGGCCCTTGGGATCGTCAGCGAACGACGACAGCGCCGAGGCCGACTCCCGGACCAGCGGCGCCACCGGCACCACCCCGGCCCGGGCCACATACCGCAACCGCTCAATCGGATGCACACTCCGATGCTACGCACAACCCCGAGACTCCAGCCGGGGCACCAGGGTTCATAGCCGAGCCACCAGGCCGCGCGGGCGGCACGACCGGCCAGGCCGGTGGGTGGCGGCGAGTCAGGTGACCGACGAGTAGGGCGAAGCCCGTGTCGGTCACCTGACTCGACGACAGGACCCGCCGGCCGGGGATCTGCGCAGCGCCAGGACGGCATTGGGTCGCGCTAGCTTGGGCCTCGTGACCGCCGTCTCGCTCGATCTGGAACTGGACCCGCTAGGAGGCAAGGCCAGGCCACTGTCCTCCTGGCTCACGACGTTCCCGCTGCTGCCCGTCCTGCTCGATCCCTACACCAGTGAGAGCGCCTGGATCCTGCACACCGCAAGGCGCATCCTGGTCACCTACGCGGAGGCCGGATGCCGGACGTGCTGGGTGGTCGCCTGCGGCCCCGACGACGCTCAGCGCTTCCTCGGTCCCTACGCCCAGGAGATCCTCACCTTCTCCGACCCCGACCGCCGGGTGCCCACCGCCCTCGGGCTCGACACCTTGCCCGCGTTCGCCTTCGTCCTCCAGAACGGATCGGTCACCGCGGCGGCCCAGGGCTGGAACCCTGCGGAGTGGCGGGACGTGGCCGAGACGGTCTCGGACTACACGCACTGGCAGCGCCCGGTGATCGGCGACGGGCAGGACCCGGTCGCGTTCCCGGGAACGCCCGCGAGGCCCTGAGACGGGCCCCGGCACCGGCGGACGTCATGGCTGAATCGTCCGACCTAAAGGCATTTGCCTACTCGGACATGCTGCCTCTCGGCGCGGACGACACCGACTACCGGCTGGTATCGACCGAGGGGGTCTCCACCATCGAGGCCGCGGGCCGGAGGTTCCTGAAGGTCGAGCCGGAGGCGCTGACGCTGCTCACGTCGGTGGCCATGCACGACATCAACCACTACCTGCGCTCCGACCACCTCCAGCAGCTCCGCAACATCCTCGAAGACCCCGAGGCCTCGGACAACGACCGCTTCGTGGCCACCGAGCTGCTGCAGAACGCCAACATCGCCGCGGGCGGGATCCTGCCCATGTGCCAGGACACCGGAACCGCAGTGATCATGGGCCGCAAGGGCGAGCAGGTGCTCACCTTCGGCGACGACGCCGAAGCCATCTCGCGGGGCGTCTACGACACCTACCTCAAGTCCAACCTGCGCTACTCGCAGCTCGCCCCGCTCGACATGTTCACCGAGGTGAACACCCAGAACAACCTGCCCGCCCAGATCGAGATCCATTCCAAGCCCGGGGACGTCTACGAGCTGTTCTACATGGCCAAGGGAGGCGGGTCGGCCAACAAGTCGTTCCTGTACCAGAAGACCAAGGCCCTGCTCAATCCCGAGTCGCTGATCGACTTCTGCGACGAGACCCTGCGCCTTCTCGGCACCGCGGCCTGCCCGCCCTACCACTTGGCCCTGGTGGTGGGCGGCACCTCAGCGGAATACAACCTGAAGGTGGCCAAGCTCGCCTCGGCCAAGTACCTCGACTCCCTGCCCACCTCCGGCGACCCCGACACCGGCCACGGCTTCCGAGACCTCGAATGGGAGAAGCGGATCCTGGAGCTGACCCAGGCCTTCGGCATCGGCGCCCAGTTCGGCGGCAAGTACTTCTGCCACGACGTGCGGGTGGTGCGCCTGCCCCGCCACGGAGCGTCCAACCCGGTGGGGATCGCGGTGAGCTGTTCGGCGGACCGCCAGGCCCGGGCCAAGATCACCTCCGAGGGGCTTTTCCTCGAGCGCCTGGAGACCGACCCGGCCCGGTTCCTTCCCGAGACCCGCTCCGACGACCTCTCCAGCGAGGTCGTGCCGGTGGACCTCGACCAGCCCATGGGCGAGATCCTGGCGCGGCTGACCCGCTACCCGGTCAAGACCCGGCTGGCCCTGACCGGCACGCTGGTGGTGGGCCGCGACATCGCCCACGCCAGGATCAAGCAGCGCCTCGACGCCGGCGAGCCGATGCCGGACTACATGCGGGACCACCCGGTGTACTACGCCGGTCCGGCCAAGACCCCCCAGGGCTACGCCTCCGGGTCGTTCGGACCCACCACCGCGGGCCGCATGGACTCCTACGTCGACCAGTTCCAGGCGGCCGGCGGGTCGATGGTGATGCTGGCCAAGGGGAACCGCTCGTCGGAGGTGACCGAGGCGTGCGCCCGCCACGGCGGCTTCTATCTCGGCTCGATCGGGGGACCGGCCGCCCGCCTGGCCCGCGACTCGATCCGGCGGGTGGAGGTGCTCGACTACCCCGAGTTGGGCATGGAGGCTGTGTGGCGCATCGAGGTGGAGGACTTCCCCGCCTTCATCGTGATCGACGACAAGGGGAATGACTTCTTCGCCGAGGTCTCCACCCCGGTGAGGCTCCGCGGCCGCTAGACGTCCAGCGCAGCCTCCGCCGCGGGCACCGGCCCGTCGGTCGCGGTCTGCCAGTCGAGCACCTCGCAGTCGCCCCACAGCCGTTCGAGCTGGTACAGGGAGCGACGCTCAGCGTCGAAGACGTGCACGA
Organism: Acidimicrobiales bacterium; assembly: GCA_965117015.1. Taxonomy (GTDB): domain Bacteria; phylum Actinomycetota; class Acidimicrobiia; order Acidimicrobiales; family Aldehydirespiratoraceae; genus Aldehydirespirator. The sequence continues at coordinate 2,509,881 of OZ220747.1, read as the reverse complement.
CGAACGGCCCGTAGTCGAGCAGTACCCACTGGCGGTCGTCAGCGCCCTCGATGCGCACCGGCGACGGTCCGCCCGCCTGTTTCACCATCTCCTCGACACCCTCGGTGATGGAGCGAACCTGGCGGGCATTGTTGCCGTGGGTGATCACGAACAGATCGGTGACCACCAGCACGTCGCCGACGTCGATGACCACGGTGTCGACACCCTTGCGCTCATCGGCGGCGGCCGCCGCGGCCACGGCCCAGCGCCGCGCGTAGGCACCGTCGACCAGAGGAGGTGAACCGGCCGGAGCGACGGGGTCGGCCGGGCTCGCTTCTGGCGTCACCGCGCCGCCTGGTCCAGTCCGACCGTCACGGTGATGTCGACCACGTCGGCCCCGCTCTCGCCCAGCTCTATGAGAGCCATGTCGACGCCGAGTTCGATGGCGATGGAGTTGGTAATGGGGTCGTTCACGAGCTCCTCGCGATGGTAGGCGAACTGAGTCGCCTCCACACCGAAGGCGTCCGCGTTGCCTATCACGGTGATCACTCCCCCAGCCGCGACCACATCGTCAGCCAGCGCATCCCGGATGGCTGGATTGCCCGTGCCGTCGAGCAGTTGGACCCTGGGGCGCAGGAACGACTCCGGCTGTTGGGGCCAGGGGGCCAGCTCCAAGGCCTCGGCCCTCAGCCACGCCCTGCTCTCCGCGCCCAGGAATTGGACCGGGGCGGCGCCGGGATCGGATGCGATGGACTCGAAGGGAACAACCTCCACCACGGTAGTGCCCGCTCCGAGAGCCCGCAGGAACGGCGCCAACTGAGAGTCGGCCGGGGGGATGGCTGCCTCCGGGTCCGGCGCCCGTCCGATGACACCCAGCCACGACTCCCACATGGCCTGCTGGCGCTGCGCCCGGTTGCCGTCGGCCTCGTCGGGGTTCCGGTGGGCGTAGACGGCAGCTGCGTCGGCCGCGGTCAGCTCGTAGCGTCCGGCCGGGTAGACGACCCGTTGCGCTCCGTCGGCGCCCACCTCGATCAGATCATCGACCAGCAGGTACGGCAGCGGTTCCGCGGGGCCGACGCTGTGGGCGAGTCCCTCGGTGGGTACCTCGACCACCTGCCCGAAGCCGAGGCCGAACATGTCCTCGGCTACCTGCCGGACGGCCTCTACACCTCCCCGCGCATGGATGTCGGAGAGCAGCTCGCCCTGCTCTGAAGAGCCGCCCACCGGCACGACCACGAGGTCAGCCGGCAGCAGCACCACACCGCCGCCCGCGTCGATGCCCGTCAGCGCCATGAAGGAGACGCCGGTCAGGCCGCCGTTGTGGGTGTGGAGCGACAGCAGCGTGGGGGTGGCCTCCACCAACCTCACATATCCGGGCTCGTCGGGCTCCAGGACGATGGGTTCCTCGACGCTGTCCACCGTGGTCCGGAGAACGGCGCGACCGCCCGTCAGAGCCAGCAGCAGGACCGCGATCCCCGCGGCCACCACCACCCCCGGAAAGATGAGTCGCCAGAAGAAGTGGGACTGAGGAGCCGGCCGGCGGTGACACCAGCTAGGCCGGCGCCAGCGGGGCAGACGCCAGCCGGGTGGGATCCAGCCGGGAATCAGCGACCGCACCCGTACAGGCCTCTGGATCTGACGACCTCGATCACGGCGACGGGCACGAGCGCCTCCACCGGTCGGCCGTCCGCGAATCGCGACCGGATGTCGCACGACGAGATGTCCAGCGCGGGGACCTCCACCACTACAGCCGGCCATCCGGCCGGGGGACGCCCGCCGGAGGGTCCTGCCCGGTCAACCACGACCGTGGTGGCCAGTTCGCGCAGCTCCGAGGGGCGCTTCCAGGTGTCGAGCCCCTGGGCGGTGTCCGAGCCCACCACCAGCAGCAGTTCGGCCTCGGGATGCAGACCGCGCAGTTCCCTCAGCGTGTCGGCCATGTAGCTCTCGCCGCCGCGATCGATCTCGAGCGCGCTCGCCTCGAGCCCGTCGAGGCCGCCGACGGCAGCCCTCACCATCTCCAGTCGCAGATGAGCGGGTGTCACCGGACGCAGCCCGGACTTCTGCCATGGATCGTTGGCCACCACGAACAGCACCTTGGACAGTCCGAGCCGCTGGCGCACCTCCAACCCGGCTGCGAGATGGCCGAAATGGGGCGGATCGAACGTCCCTCCCAGCACACCTATGCGAGAAGGGTCCGGTCGCGACACAGCGGAAGTTTACGATCCGGCGACGCCTGCTGAGTTGCGCGCTATCGTGGGCTGCGATCAGGGGTCGCGGGGGCGCGTGACCAATGTCACACGTCGCGCGGGCGCACATCTTGACTTGCCGGGAACAAACACCTAATCTATATTGGTTCGTCTGGGCTGGAGTAGCGCACTTGGAGGGTGTGCGCCCGGCACCAAATCCTCCCCACAAAGAAAGCGAGAAGGCTGCCCCTGCCGACGCGAGCGGGGCCGGTCAGGTGAATCAGACATGAGCGACTCAGTAGGACAGTATCTCAACGAAATCGGTGCGGTCGCACTGCTCAACGCCCAAGAGGAGCGCGAGCTCTCACAGGCCATCGAGCGCGGCGTTGAGGCCCGTCTCCGCAAGGAGGAGGGCGAGACCGGCCGCGAGATCGACAGGGCGATCCGCGAGGCCGCCGCGGCCAAGGACCGCTTCATCCGGGCCAACCTGCGCCTGGTGGTGAGCGTCGCCCGCCGCTATCCCCTTCCCCCGGGCATGGAACTGCTCGACCTCATCCAGGAGGGGAACCTCGGACTCGAGCACGCCGTCGACAAGTTCGACTGGCGCAAGGGCTTCAAGTTCTCGACCTACGCCACCTTCTGGATCCGCCAGTCCATCGGACGGGCCCTCGACCAGAAGGCGAGCCTGGTGCGCCTGCCCGGCGACCGGTCCGCGTCGCTGCGCGCCGCGCTGCGGCAGGTGTCCGGCGACGGCGACGAGCTGGACGACGACCATGCCCGGCTGCACCGGCTGACCACCCCCACCTCCCTCGACCGCACCATCGGCGACGACGACAGCAACGAGCTGATCGACCTGCTGCCCGACGCCAACCCCGGGCCCGAGCTCGAGGTGATGGCCAAGGCCGAGGAGGAGATGGTGACCGGCCTGCTCGACATCCTCGAGCCCCGGGCCAAGTACGCCGTAGAGCAGCGCTTCGGGCTCTCCGACGGCATCAAGCGCTCCTACCGCGAGGTCGGTGAGGAGCTGGGCGTCACCGCCGAGGCGGCCCGCCGTCTGGTGAAGCGCGCCATCAATGCCGTGCGCGAGCATGCCGAGGAGCTGAGTCTGGCCGAGACGGTCGACGCGGCCTAACGCCTATGTCCGCCGGAGATCCCACCCTGTTCGCCGGCGGAAGCGACTGGTCGCCCTCGTCCTGGAGGGCCAAGCCCGCTCTCCAGCAGCCGGCTTGGCCCGACGAGGCCGAAGTCGAGCAGGCCACCAAGGCGCTGCGCGACCTGCCTCCGCTGGTGTTCGCCGGCGAGGCACGCTCGCTGATGAGCCATCTCGGGCGGGTGGCCAACGGTGAGGCGTTCCTGCTGCAGGCGGGCGACTGCGCGGAGTCGTTCGACTCCTCCGCCGACTCGATCCGGGACAAGCTCCGGGTGATCCTTCAGATGGCCATCGTGCTGACCTACTCGGGGGGCGTCCCGCTGGTGAAGGTCGGCCGCATCGCGGGACAGTTCGCCAAGCCGCGGTCGAGCCCGACCGAGACCAAGGGCGAGGTGGAGCTCACCTCGTTCCTGGGCCACATGGTCAACGACATCGGCTTCAGCGAAGCCGAGCGGCTGCCCGACCCGCGCCGCCTGCTGACCTCATACCAGCGGGCCGCGTCCACCCTCAACCTGCTGCGAGCCTTCACGCGGGGCGGTTACGCCGACCTGTCGAGGGTGGCCAGCTGGAACCGCGAGTTCGTGGCCACGTCGCCCGCCGGTCGGCGCTACGCGCGCATGGCCGATGAGATAGACCGGGCCCTGCGGTTCATGACCGCGTGCGGGGTGACCACCAGCAACACCCCGCAGCTGCACGAGGTGGAGTTCTACACCAGCCACGAGGCCCTAGTGCTGGACTACGAGGAGGCCCTCACCCGCGAGGACTCCACCACCGGCGAATGGTACGACTGCTCTGCCCACATGCTGTGGATCGGCGAGCGCACCCGCCAGCTCGACGGCGCCCACGTGGAGTTCCTGCGGGGCGTGCAGAACCCGCTGGGATGCAAGATCGGGCCTACCGCCACCGCCGACGAGGTGGTCGCATTGTGCGAGCTGCTCAACCCGCAGCGGGTACCCGGCCGGCTCACCCTCATCACCAGGATGGGCGCCAAGAACGTCGAGACGCTGCTGCCTCCGCTGCTGCGGGCCGTACGCGACTCCGGGCACCCGGTGGCCTGGGCGTGCGACCCGATGCACGGCAACACCTACACCTCGGAGTCGGGCCGCAAGACCCGCCACTTCGATGACGTGCTGTCCGAGATCAGCAGCTTCTTCGCGGCCCACCACGCCTGCGGCACCTGGCCCGGAGGCGTGCATGTGGAACTGACGGGCGACGCCGTCACCGAGTGCGTCGGTGGCGCCGACGACATCAGCCACGAGGATCTGGAGCAGGCCTTCGAGACGCTGTGTGATCCTCGCCTCAACGGTCGCCAGTCGGTGGACCTCGCCTTCCGGGTGGCCGAGATGCTCTCCGGCGGTAACTGAAACTCAGGCCAGGCGGTCTACGAAGGCTTCCAGCTGGCGCAGGTTGCGGACCTCGAACACGCCGTCGCAGTGGGGGGCGTACTCCCCCACGATCGAGTCGCCGGTGTCCCAGTAGCTGCGGGGCTCGGGGTTGAGCCAGAACACGTGGCGGGCCTTCTGCTGCAGGCCCTTGATTATCCAGCTCTCCGGTGCGTGGTAGTTGTTGCGGGCGTCGCCGAGGATCAGCACGGTGGTGCGAGGCCCGACGTCGCCGGCGTAGTTGTCCCAGAACACGCCGAGGGCATGGCCGTAGTCGGAGTGGCCGTCCACCCACACCACGTCGGCTTCGGTGTTGACCCGGTGCACCGCTTCAGAGATGTCGTCGGTGCCCTCGAAGAAGCTGGTCACCTCGTCGAGCCCATCGATGAACACGAACGAGCGGACCTTGGAGAACTGGCTCGAGATGGCGTACACCAGGTGCAGCGTGAACCGGGCGAAGGCGGCCACCGAGCCCGACACGTCGGCCACCACCATGATGTCGGGCTTGTGGGGCCGGGGGTGGCGGAACTTCGGCTCCACGGGCACACCGCCGTAGGACAGCGAGTGGCGCACGGTCGAGCGGAAGTCGAGCGGTCCCGCCCGTCCGTGGCGGCGCTTGCGGACCAGCCTGGCGGCCAGCTTGCGGGTCAGCGGGTAGATGGCCTTGCGCAGGCTGGCCATCTCCTCGCGGGAGGCGTGCATGAAGTCGATGTCCGAGGGCAGCGGCTTGCGCAGGGTCTTGGCCATGGCCTCGACGCCCCGGTCGGCCACCAGCCGTCGCCGGATCTCGGCCTCGATCTGGCGCTTGAGCTCGGCGATGCGCAACTCGAACTCGTCGCGCCGCAACCGCAGGTCGAATTCGTCGACGTCGCCCTCCGTGTCCTGCGCCACCTCCATGAGGCGCTCCAGCACGCCTTCCAGGTCGAGGTTCCGCAGGGTGCGGTACAGGTAGTAGGTGCCACCGACGGGACGGCCCGGCTCCATCCCCGCGTACCGGCGCACCGCCTCGCGCGCCGCGGCGCGGAGCATCTCGGAGTCGCCCCGCATCAGCGCCCGGTAGAGCATCTCGGCCAGCTCCTCACCGCTGAGCATGTCGCCACCGGAGCCGCGGTCGCCCTCGGCCCGGATCTCGCCGTCGGCCTCGTCGGACTCGTCCAGATCATCCGTGGCGATCTCGTACTGGGCACCCCGCAGGGAGAAGTAGACCTCGAAGACGGTCTCGAAGGCCTTCCAGTGGGCCTGGTTCTTAACCAGCGTGGCCGCCAGGGCGTACTTGAAGGTCTCGCGGTCTGTGATGGGGACGTGCTTCACGGCCTCCATGGCGTCGAGGTTCTCGGTGAGGCTGGCGGGAATGCCGACAGCCCGCAGCTCCGCGATGAAGCCGTTGAGAAGGTCCAGGAGCGGGTCCCCGGCCTCGACCGGGAGCGTGGGGAGGTCAGTCTCGGCGGTGGTCACGGGCTCGGCCTCGTATTTTCCGCTCATGTTCGCTGCGCTCACGGGCCGCTCGGGCCACGGCCTCGCAAGCTCGGCCTCTAGGGCTCGATGCCTTCGACGGTCGCCAGTTCCTTGTTCGCCTTGGCGATGTCGCTCTGGTACTTCAGCAGGATGTTCACCGTCTCAGCGGCCACGTCGGCGTCGATGTGCTGCACGCCCAGCAGGACCAGCGTGCGGGCCCAGTCGAGGGTCTCCGACACCGACGGCGGCTTCTTGAGCTCCAGCCGGCGGATGGAGCGGACCACCCGGGCCACCTGGTCGGCCAGGTTCTCGGCTATGTCGGGAACCTTGGCCAGCACGATCTCCTTCTCGCGCTCCATCGTCGGGTAGTCGATGTGGAGATACAGGCAGCGCCGCTTGAGGGCCTCGCTCAGTTCGCGGGTGTTGTTGGAGGTCAGGAACACCAGCGGCACCTGAAGGGCCTCCATGGTGCCCAGCTCAGGGATCGAGACCTGGTACTCGCTGAGGATCTCCAGCAGCAGGGCCTCGGTCTCGACCTCCACCCGGTCGACCTCGTCGATCAGCAGCACGATCGGATCGACGGCTCTGATGGCCTCCAGCAGGGGCCGGGTCAGCAGGAACTCGTCTGAGAAGATGTCGTCTGAGACCTCGTCCCAACCCACGTCGGCGTCGCGCTCGGTCTGGATCCGCAGCAGCTGCTTCTTGTAGTTCCACTCGTACAGCGCCTTGGCCTCGTCGAGGCCCTCATAGCACTGCAGGCGGATCAGACGGCTGCCCGTCATCTCGGCCACGCTCTTGGCCAGCTGCGTCTTGCCGGTTCCGGCCGGACCCTCGACCAGCACGGGCTTGTCGAGCCGGTCGGCCAGGTAGACGACGCCGGCCAGACCGGAGTCGCAGAGGTAGTCGACCTTGTGGAGGTCCTGCTGGACCGCGTCGACGTCAGCGAAGCGATGGGACATGGCGATCAACCAGACTGCCGGTCAGCGGACGTGGCCTTCGCCGCGCACGACGAACTTGAGGGTGGTGAGCTGGTCGAGCCCCATCGGCCCGCGAGCGTGGAGCTTCTGGGTGCTTATGCCGATCTCGGCTCCGAACCCGAACTCCTCGCCGTCCACGAATCGGGTGGAAGCGTTGACGAGGACGGCCGCGGCGTCGACCTGCTTGGTGAACCGGTCGGCCGCGGCGAGATCCGAGGTGATGATGGTCTCGGAGTGGCCTGATCCGTTGTCGTTCACATGGGCGATGGCCTCGTCGAGGGTGTCCACCACCCTCACCGACATCTTCAGGTCCAGGAACTCGGTGGCGTGGTCGACGGCGGTCGCCTCCCCCATCGACGGCACGGCCCGGCGGGCCCGCTCGTCGCCGACCAGCTCGACACCGGCCAGTGCGGCCGCAGCCCGGGGCAGGAACTCGGCCGCCACCGCGGAGTGGACCACCAGCGACTCCAGGGCGTTGCACACCCCCGGTCGCTGGGTCTTGCCGTTGACGACGATGTTCAGGGCGGCGTCGAGGTCGGCGGACGCGTCCACGTAGGCATGGCAGTTGCCCGCTCCGTCGATGACCACGGGCACGGTGGCGTGCTCGATCACCGACTCGAGGAGCGACGGCCCGCCCCGGGGGATCAGGCAGTCGACGTAGTCGTTCTGCTGCATGAACTCCACCGCCGCGGCCCTCGAGGTGTCATCCACCAAGACGAGCGCGTCGGCGGGCAGTCCGGCCGGCGAGATGGCCTCGCGGATGGCGGCCGCGATGGCCAGATTGGACTGGATGGCCGACGACGACCCCCTCAGGAAGGCGGCGTTGCCCGACTTGAGACAGAGGCCGGCCGCGTCCGAGGTGACGTTGGGACGGCTCTCGTAGATGATGGCGACCACGCCGAGGGGAACCCGCAGCCTCTCGATGCGCAGCCCGTTGGGCCTCACCCAGCCGTCGGCCACCTCGCCCACCGGATCAGGCCGGGCCGCTATCTGCCTGAGCCCGCCGGCCATGGCGTCGATCCGGGCGGTCGACAGCCGGAGGCGGTCGACAAGCGGAGCCGGCGTGCCGCCGGCGATGGCCCGCTCGACGTCGATGGCGTTGGCCGCGCAGATCACCTCGGCCCGGGTCACCAGCAGGTCGGCCGCCGCGTGCAGGGCGGCGTCTTTGACCGCGGTGGATGCCGCGGCCATTGCCCTGGAAGCAGCCTTGGCCCGGGCAGCCAGCTCGGCTACCGGCGCCGGCGAGGGCTCGGGTACGGACTCGGTGACGGGCGCGGCGGACGGCATGACAGTGGTTGCGGCGCTGCTCATCGTCTCAGGCTATAGGGACGGCGCGACTAGCCTCGTCCCACCCTTCATGGACTCCCTTCGCAGTGACTGAACCGAGACGACCTCGCCGGGCTTCAGGTTCGGTGATGGTGGCGCTGGGCATCGCGGCCAGCCGCCTGGCCGGCCTCGGGCGCGAGACAGTCGCTTCCAGACTGCTGGGCAACACTGCGGCCGGAGACGCCTTCGCGGTGGCCATGCGCATCCCGAACATGCTCCAGAACCTGCTCGGAGAGGGCGTGCTCTCAGCCAGTTTCGTGCCCGTGTACAGCCGGCTGCTCGACGACGGTGCCCGCGACGAGGACAAGCGCGCCGATCCCGGTCAGGTGGCCGGAGCGGTGGCCGCCGCGCTCATGACCGTCGTGGGGCTGTCGGTCGCCCTGATCGTCACGCTGGCGCGTCCCATCACCTTCGTGCTGGCACCCGGGCTGACGGACGACCGTTTCGATCTGGCCGTCTCGCTGGTGCGCATCACCGCGCTGGGCACGGGGTTCGCGGTGCTGTCGGCGTGGTGCCTCGGGGTGCTCAACAGCCACCGGCGCTTCTTCGTGTCGTACGCGGCCCCGGTTCTGTGGAACGCAGTGCAGGTCGGGGCGCTGGTGGTGGCCTGGATCCTGGCCTTCGACCTCGACGGGGTGGCCCGAGCCCTGGCCTGGGGCGTGGCCGGTGGAGGGCTGGCCCAACTGCTGGTGCAGCTGCCGCTGACCCTGCGGCTGGCCCGGGGACTGCGGCTCCGATGGATACGGGGCCATGCCGGCCTGCGGGAGATCCGGCGCCGGTTCGGTCCCGCGGTGGCGGGCCGCGGCGTGGTGCAGGTGTCCGCCTACGTCGACCTGATGCTGGCGTCGCTGCTCGCCACCGGCGCCATGGCGGCCCTTTACCGGGCCCAGATCCTCTACATGCTTCCCGTGAGCCTGTTCGCCATGAGCGTGGCCGCCGCCGAACTGCCGGAGATGTCGCGGCAGGCGGACGACCCGGTCGCGCTGGCCACCCGCTCCCGGTCCGCCATGCGCAAGGTGGCCTTCTGGATGCTGCTGGCCGCCGCGGTGTACATCGCGGCCGGCGACCTGGTGGTGGGTCTGCTGTTCCAGGGCGGCGTGTTCTCGGAGGCCGACACCGTGCTGGTGTGGTTCGTGGTCGGGGCCTACGCGCTCGGACTGCCGGCCACCGGCGTGAGCCGTGTGCTCCAGAACGTCTGCTACGCCCGGGGGGACACGGCCGGCCCAGCCGGGATCGCTGCGGTCCGGGTGGCGGTGGCCGCGGCGGTCGGCATGGTCGTGATGTTCCCCCTCGACCGTGTCGTGGTGGGCGGTGACCGGCTGCTCAGCGCCGCCGAGGGCATCGGACTGGCATGGGCATTGCCTGAAGCCGAGCGAGCGCTGGGCGATGTGGTGCGGTTGGGTGCAGTCGGGCTGGCTCTGGGGTCGGCCGTGGCGGCGTGGACCGAGATCGTCCTGCTCGCCCGGCGGCTCCGCGCCGAGGAGGCCGTCCGTTCGGCTCTCGGTGCTCCGACGACGGCCGCGGCGGTGGCCTTCGCCGCGACCGCCGCGCTCAAGCTCCTGATCGGCGGCTGGCCCCTGTTCCTGTCGGCCCCCATGGCGGCCGCGTTCGCCGTGGGCGTGTACACGGTGGTCGCCTACCGCCGCGACGTGGCCGAGGCCCACCTGCTGCTCCAGCCCGCACGCAGGATCATCTGGCAGCGCCGCGATCGGTCAGGTTGAGCATCGCTGTAATTCCGGGCGCTGCCGAGGAAGTAGAGTTGTGGATATGTGGAAACTCCTCAAGCGCCGCTGGAAGTACTTGACAGCCCGGCTGGCGGGCCGGCTCGAGGAGAGCGCCGACCCCAAGATCCAGTTGGAGCAGGCCATCGGCGAGGCCCGCGAGCAGCATCGACGGCTCAAGGACCAGGCGGCCAACGTCATCGCCAACCACAAGCAGACCGAGATCCGTCTCAACCGGGCCCTCTCCGAACTGGAGAGGGCCAACCGCAACGCCCGCCAGGCGATCATGATGGCCGAGGAGGCAGCCCAGTCCGGCGATGAGGCCAAGACGGCGTCCTACACGAACGCGGCCGAGCAGTTGGCCGGCCGGCTCATCACCCTCGAGGAGGAGATCGAGAGCCTGAAGAGCCTCTTGTTCCAGACATCCGAAGCTGCCGACCAGGCCAAGGCCGCGGTGTCGCAGAACGCGCTGAGTCTCCAGGAGAAGCTCAGCGAGCGCCAGAAGCTGCTCGGGCAGCTCGATCAGGCCCGCATGCAGGAGCAGATGAACGAGGCCATGAGCACCCTGTCGGAGGCAGTGGGCGAGGATGTGCCCACCCTGGCCGAGGTCCGGGACAAGATCGAGGCCCGCTACGCCAAGGCCAAGGGCGCGGCCGAACTGGTGGAGGAGGGCAGCACCGAGGGTCGGATGCTGGAGATCGAGGCCGCAGCCCGCAATCAGGAGGCCAAGGCTCGACTCACCCAGATTCGGGAGCAACTGGGCATCGCGGCACCGGCACCGCAGGAGATCCCGCAGTCCACACCGGCTGAGGACTGAAGCCGACCGGCTGCCGCCTCAGCCGTCAGGAGCTGGGTAGCACCACTAGGTCGTTGGCGTGGATCACCACGTGGGGGGCGCCCGGTGGCAGGTCCTCGCGCCGGCGGCCGGCGGCGGTGCGCAGCTCGTCGCCGCTGTGGCGGGCCAGACCCTTCGCGAACACAGCGCCTTCCGCCTCGCGCACTTCCACCGGAGCGCCGGCATCGAAGGAGCCGGACACCGACCTGACCCCGATGGCCAGCAGTGACTTCCCCCGCTCGAGTGCGGCCCGGGCTCCCGAGTCCACCGCGATCTCGCCCTGGGAGCCCACCGCGAAGCCGATCCACAGCTTGCGGGCCGGCAGCCGCTGGGCCGAGGCCCGCACGAGCGTCCCCACGCCGGAAACCCCGGCCGCGGCGTCGGCCAGTACATCGGGCCGCTTGGCGTCGGCGATGACGGTGGGCACGCCCGACAGCGACGCCACGCGGGCCGCGGTCAGCTTGGACGCCATGCCACCGCTGCCCCGCTGCGTTCCGGCGCCGCCGGCGCGCCTGGTCAGATGCTGATCGAATTCGACGATCTCCTCGATGAGCGAAGCGTTCGAGTTGCGGCGGGGATCGGAGGTGAGCACCCCTGCCGTGTCGGTCAGCAGCACGAGCAGGTCGGCCTGGACCAGGTTGGCCACCAGCGCGGCCAGGCGGTCGTTGTCGCCCCACCGGATCTCGTCGTCGGCCACCGCATCGTTCTCGTTGACGATGGGCACTACACCCAGGTCAAGCAGCTTGCGCAGGGTGGACGAGGCATGCACGTACTGGGTGCGGATAACGAAGTCGAGCGGGACCAGCAGCACCTGGCCGGCCACCACACCCAGGCGGGCGAACACCTCGCGGTACATGCCCATCAGCGCGCTCTGGCCGACGGTGGCCACCGCCTGGAGCGTCTCCATGTTGGCCGGTCGCCGGTCGCCGCCCATGCCCAGCTCGGGCAGACCGGCCGCGATGGCGCCGCTGGTCACGACGACGACCCGATTGCCCTGCGACCTGAGGTCGGCCACCTCGGAGCAGAACTTCTCGATGCTGGCGCGGTCGATAGCACCGGCCGCGTCGGTGATGGACGACGTGCCGATCTTGGCCACGATCGTCCGGCCGGCCTCGGCTGTTCCGGCCTCGCCGGTCACCGGACACTCCTGCGGGTGCCTGTCGTAGCGGCGGTATCGGCGGCCTCGGAGTCGTCCTGGTAGGTGAAGCTGAAGTCGCCTATGCGGACCTCGTCGCCGTAGGCCGCTCCCGCCCGGGCCAGAACACGCTCCACACCCAGGCTGCGCAGCCGATCCTGGGCATAGGCCAGGGCACCGGGATCGGTGAGATCGCTAAGGGCCACCGCCCGGGCCGCGGCCCGTCCCTCCACCGCCCAGACGCGGGCGTCGACGCGCCGGACCGTCACGTCATGCGCGGACGGCAGGGGCCGGTGCACGACCGGCGCCTCGAGGACCGGCTCGCAGGTGCGGGCCTCGGTCACCATCCGGCTCAACTCGCCGAGAACCTCGGGCACGCCCTCCCCGGTGACCGACGACAGGCGCCCCACCGGCCTCGTGCTGAAAGACTCGCCGGAGCCGCCCCCCGATCCCGAGCCGTCCGCTGATCCCGAGCTGAACGTCTCTCCGGGCGCGGTGTCGGCTCGGCTGCCCACGACCAGCCGGGGCCTCTCCAGCAGCTCGGGGCGGTAGCGACCGAGCTCGCGGAGGAGCACGGTCAGCTGATCGGTCGGAGGGCACTCGGCCAGCTCGCACAGGTCGATCAGCACGAGCAGCACCCGGGCCCGCTCCACATGCCGCAGGAAGCGGTGGCCGAGGCCGCGGCCCTCGCTGGCGCCCTCGATCAGGCCCGGGATGTCGGCCAGCACCATCTCGAATTCGTCATCGATCCGGACCACGCCCAGGTTGGGCTCCAGCGTCGTGAAGGGATAGTCGGCGATCTTCGGTTTGGCCGCCGACACCCGGCTGATGAACGTCGACTTGCCGACGTTGGGGAAGCCGATGATGGCAACGTCGGCCAGCAATTTGAGCTCCAGGCGTAGCCAGCGGCGCTCACCGAATTCGCCCTGCTCCGCGAAGGCGGGGGCCCGACGCCGGTTGGCGAGGAACCGGGCGTTTCCTCTGCCGCCCTCGCCGGCACCGGCCGCCAGCCACCGCTCGCCGTGAGCCGACAGGTCTGCAAGCTGTGAATGGTCGTCGTGGTCCAGCACGACGGTGCCGACCGGGACCTTCACATCCAGATCGTCGCCCCGCGCCCCGTGGCGATTGTTGCCCGAGCCGTGCCTGCCGTTGGTGGCCCGACGGTGAGGGTGATCGCGGAAGGCCAGCAGCGAGGCGACGTTGCGGTCCGCGACCAGCCAGATATCACCGCCTCGGCCGCCGTCGCCTCCCGACGGCCCGCCTCGGGCCACATGCGCCTCCCGGCGAAACGCGACGCAACCGGCCCCGCCGTCACCGGCGGTCACATGAAGGTTGCACTCATCAACGAACCCGGACACCCGTTCAGGTTAGGGCCGGCCGGGACGGCCGACGATGCTTCAGGCGTCGGCGGGGACTACCTCGATGAGCTTGCGGCCATGGCGTGAGCCGAAGCGTACGATCCCGTCGGCCTTGGCGAACAGGGTGTCGTCACCGCCTCGCCCCACGTTGGTCCCGGGATGGAACTTCGTGCCCCGCTGGCGTACGATGATCGCCCCGGCCAGGACCCGGCCCCCGTCGTACACCTTCACGCCGAGGCGCTGCGCGTTCGAGTCGCGGCCGTTGCGGGTTGACCCCCCGCCCTTGGTCTTGGACATGTCGAATCAGCCCTTCCGGATGTCGGTGATCTCGAGAGTGGCCAGCGTCTGGCGGTGACCCCAGCGTCGCCGCTGGTTGCTCTTGGACTTGTAGGTGAAGCCGCGGATCTTGGGGCCGCGGTGCTCGTCGACGACAATCGCGGTCACGCTCGTGCCGGCGAGGTCATCCGGCGTGGCCAAGACTGCGTCGCCATCCACCAGGAGCAGTGGGCGAAGCGAAATCTCCGAGCCGGGCTCGGCAACGCGCTCCACCTCGATGGTGGAACCCTGCTCGACGCGGTACTGCTTCCCGCCGGTCTCAACGACTGCATACATAGCCATCAGAGGGTACCTGCGAGAGGGGTTAATCCATCAGGTCGGCGAGGAGGCGGTAGCCGCGGCCGGAGCAGTCCCCGCAGATGTCGGACAGCGACTCGAGGAGCCCTTCGCCGCTGCGCTTGCGAGTCATCTCCATCAACCCGAGGCCGCTGATGTCCAGCACCTGAGTCCGGGTCTTGTCCCGGGCCAGAGCGTCGCGGAAGCGCTTGGTGACCTGGGCCCGGTTGGCGGCCAGCTCCATGTCGACGAAGTCCACGACGATGATCCCGCCGATGTCGCGCAGCCGCAGCTGGCGGGCCAGCTCGTCGGCGGCCTCGAGGTTGTTGGCCAGGACCGTCTCCTCCAGGCTGGACTTGCCCACGTTCTTGCCGGTGTTCACATCCACGACGGTGAGAGCCTCGGTGTGCTCGATGATGAGCGAGCCGCCCGAGGGCAGCCACACCTTGGGCTCGAGCGCCTTCTTGAGCTGCTCAGTGACGTAGTAGCGCTCGAAGAGCGGCAGCTTCTCCTTCTTCGTGTTGTAGTGCTCCACCCGGTCGGCGAGCGGCCGGATGATGGACGAGACGTAGCCCGACACCTCGGAGTAGAGCTGCCGGTCGTCGATGATCACACCCCGGTAGTCGGAATTGAGCTCCTCGCGGATGAGGCGCAGGGGGGCCTCCGGCTCCCGGTACAGCAGCGCGGGCGCCGAGGACGACTTGGCCAGCTTGGAGATGTCGTTCCACTGGCCCACGAGACGAGCCACGTCCCGCTCGATCTCGGCCGCGGTGACCTTCTCGGCCGCGGTGCGCATGATGAGGCCGTGGCCCTCGGGCTTGACCCTCTCGAGGATCGACCGCAGGCGCTTGCGCTCGGAGTCGGGCAGCCGCTTCGAGATGCCGAAGCCGGATGAGTTGGGCACCAGGACCACGAACCGCCCGGCCAGCGAGACGTCCTGAGTGAGGCGGGCCCCCTTCTCGCCGATGGGGTTCTTGGTGACCTGGCACAGGATCGACTGCTTGGGCCGCAGCAGGTCCTCGATCCGCGGCTTCGCCTGGCCGCCGTCGCCCGACTCGATGTCCTCCGGGTCGTACTGGACGTCGCCCCGGTACAGCACCGCGTTCTTGGGCGTCCCGATGTCGACGAAGGCGGTCTCCATTCCGGGCAGCACATTCTGAACCCGGCCCAGGTAGATGTTGCCATGGATCTGGCTGACATCGTCGGCTGGGCGGGACACCCTGAACTCGATGAGGCGTCGCCCCTCGAGCACCGCTATCTGGGTGGCCCGATCGGTGACGTGAACGCACATGAGGTACCGGCCCACGGCCTGGCCCTTGCGAGTACGGCCTCGCCGCCCCCGCATGCTCTTCTCGTCCAGCTCCACCGGCTCGTCGTAGGTGACCGCTTCCACCACCGCGGCCGCTTGAGGCTTCGACCCTCCTCCCCGGCCGCCGCGCCGGCGCCGGCGCCGGCGCCCCCCTGAGCCCGACCCGCCCTGGGAGCCCGAACCCCCCTGGGAGCCCGACCCGCCCTGGGAGCCCGAACCCCCCTTGGAGCCCCGGGAGCCGGGCGCGTTCTGGGGCGTCGGCGGTGCCGGCCGGGTGTCACCGATCTGCGGCTTTCGGCCAGCCGGCTGGCCCGACTTCGCGGGTTGGGGCGTGCGGCCCGCAGGGGGGCCCGAGGCCTTGCTCTCCTTGCCGCCCGCCTTCCTAGAGGTCTGTTCTTTCTTGCCGGCGGCGCGGGAGGCGCTCGCCGGTTGGCGTTCGTTCGTCATTGTGTTCCTTCGAGTACGTGAACGGGGCCCTCATGGCTCGACTCCCGCTCCGACGACCGACAGCTCGGAGACCGCCAGCGGTTCGCGGCGCTCTCCTGCGTCGGTTGTGATCCATTGGTGAAGACGGCGCGCCCGCAGAAGGCTGAGCGGCGGACGGAGGCTCGCCAGCAACTCGGCGGGGCGCACTGCCCGCGGTTGCATGGCCAACTCGGCTATGAGCCTCACGCCGTCTGTGATGTTCCCCTGCACCTCGACTGCATGGACGGCGGGACGGATGTTGTCGATGGTGACCCGCCCCTTGCGCTCGCGTTGAACGAGCAGCTCGCTGCCATCCATGGCCCGCGACACCGCGTCGGACGCCTCGGTGGCGTCTGCGCCGGCTGCGTCGATCCTCCAAGTACAGCTAGTTACCGCGTGCTGGAGCGACGGCTCGCCGGAGGCGATCTCGGCCGCGGCCAGCGCTGTCATGCCCGTCGGCAGCGACGCGGTAAGCGCGCCGACAAGTCTCTCGTTGTCGATACCGGCCACCCACGCCGGATCGATCTCGGCGTCGAGATACTCGGCGTCGGAACTGTATCCAGTGGGGAGGGCCAGCCCGAATGCAATCTTCGGCCGGGGGCTGAACCCGGCCGAATAGACGACGGGAACCGCGGCGCGACGCAGCGACCGCTCCCAGATCCGGGCCACGTCGCGGTGCGATGTGAAGCGGACCTTCCCGTGCTTCGAGAACCGGAGCCTGATGCGCGACCCCGTCATCTCGCCGCCCCCACGAGTCGTCGTTCGAGCAGACGCACCGGGATCTCGGCGCCGCGCGACAAGTCGACGCCGGTGCCCTGGCTTCCTCCCGCCGGAGGGACGGCGGACGCCACGACATGCTCGATGCCGTAGCCGGTGCACGCTCCGCAGTCGTAGCACGGCGTCCAGCGGCAGTCCTCGAGCCCGACCTCGTCGAGAGCGTCCCGCCAGTCCTGCCACAGGAAGTCCTTGTGGAGTCCGGCCGACAGGTGGTCCCACGGCAGCACCTCGTCGAAGGTGCGGTGCCGGTGAACGTAGGCGTCGATGTCGACTCCGCACGCCTTCGCAGCTGACTGCCAACGGCCGAGATCGAAGTGTTCGGACCACTCCTGGAACGTGCCGCCGTGACGCCAGACGTGCTCGATCACCGCTCCGACGCGACGGTCTCCCCTGCTGGCCAAGCCCTCAGCCAGGCTGGCCGCGGGATCGTGCCACTTGAGCTGAACGCCCTTGGCCCGGCGCAGGTCGTCGCGTAGCAGGCCGACCTTGCGACGCAGCTCCACCACGGTGTTCTGGCCGAACCACTGGAACGGCGTGAAGGGCTTGGGCACGAACCCGCCCACCGAGACGGTGACCGACGGCGAGCGGGTGTGGGTCCTGCCCAACGCCACACAGTTGCGGGCCAGCTCGGCGATGGCGAGCGTGTCGGGGTCGGTCTCTGTGGGCAGGCCGGTCAGGAAGTAGAGCTTCATCCGGCGCCACCCCTGCGAGTAGGCCGACTCGACTGCCGAGTAGAGATCATCGTTGGTGATGAGCTTGTTGATCACCTGGCGCATGCGCCAGGTGCCGGCTTCGGGTGCGAAGGTCAGCCCGGTGCGGCGCGCCCGCTGGATCTGAGCCGCGATGCCAACGGTGAAGGCATCGACCCGCAGGCTGGGCAGCGACACCGAGACCTGGCTGCAGCCTGCGTCGTTGACGGTGTCGGCCACGACCCGCTCGATGCCGCTGAAGTCGGCGGTGCTCAGCGAGGTGAGAGCGACCTCGTCGTAGCCGGTGCGCCGCAGGCCCTCGCCGACCATGGTGCGAACCTGCTCGGCCGGACGCTCCCGCACGGGACGGGTGATCATCCCGGCCTGGCAGAAGCGGCAGCCGCGGGTGCAACCCCGGAAGACCTCCACGTTGAGCCGGTCGTGCACCACCTCGGTGAGCGGCACGAGCTGCTGCTTGGGGTAGGGCCAGTCGGCCAGATCGGCCACGGTGCGCTTCTCGACGACGGCGGGCACATCGGGGTGCCGCGGCTCGACGGCCACGAGCCGGGCACCTTCGTAGGCGACCTCGTACATCGACGGCACGTACACGCCCGGCACGCGGGCCAGCGCTCGCAGCACCCCGCTGCGGCCTCCGGGCCGGCCGGATGCCTTCCAGTCAGCCAGCACCGCCGTTATGTCGCCCACCGCCTCCTCGCCGTCGCCGAGCACGGCGAAGTCGAGGAAGTCCGCCAGCGGCTCGGGATTGTAGGTGCAGTGCCCCCCGGCGCCGATCAGCGGGTCCGAGTCGCGCCTGGAGGCAGCCCGGACGGCCACACCGGCGAGATCGATGCAGTTCAACACGTTGGTGTAGATGAGCTCGGCCGAGAGGTTGAAGGCGATCACGTCGAACAGCGGGGCCGGACGGTGGGTGTCCAGCGAGAACAGCGGCATCCCCTCGGCCCTCATCAGCGCCTCGAGGTCGCCCCACGGCGCGTAGGCCCGCTCGGCGGCCGCGTCGGGGCGCTCGTTGAGGATCTCGTAGAGGATCTGCAGCCCCTGGTTCGGCAGGCCTATCTCATAGGTGTCCGGGTAGGTGAGCAGCCACGACACCACGCCGGGACCGTGGCGGGGAACCTGCATCCCGTCCTCGCCACCGATATATCGGGCCGGTTTCGACACCTGGGGCAACAAGGGCTCAAGTTGATGCCACATGCTGCTCACGGTGTCACGCGCGAGCGATGCCACAGACTGCTCACTGCTCCAGCCTACTGCTGCGAGCTGAGCATCCCTTCGATGTCGAGGCGGCGCCGGTACACGCCGGCGACGAGCCCGAGGGACGCCATCGTGGTGAGCATCGAGGAACCGCCGTAGCTGACCAGCGGGAGGGGAATGCCGGTCACCGGCATCATCCCCATGGTCATGCCGACCGACTGGAACGTCTGGAACAGCAGCATGGCGAAGATCCCGGTGCACATCATCCGCTCGAACTGCGTCAGGGCGAGCTGGGCCGTTCGCCAGACGCGGAACAGCAGCAGGGCGAACAGCCCCAGCAGCAGGGACGCGCCCCGCAGGCCCAGTTCCTCGCCGGCGACGGTGAAGATGAAGTCGGTCTGCTGCTGCGGCACCAGATCGGACCGGGTCTGCGTCCCCTGGAACAGCCCCTGTCCCCGCAGCCCGCCGTTGCCGATGGCGATCTGGGCCTGCTCGACGTTGAAGGCGTAGCTGGCGGCCTCATCGGCGACATCGGACTCGAACAGGTACACGCGCAGCCGGGCTTCCTGGTACTCGGCCAGCGCATCGGAGCGGTACACGCCGACCGTCCCGGCCAGCGCGACGATCGCCAGCAGGGCGATCCAGCGAGCCTTGATCCCGCTCACGATCACCGTGATCAGAGCGATCGCGAGATACACCAGCGTGGTCCCGAGATCGGGCTGAAGCAACAGGAGGGCGATGGGCGCGGCGGCCAGAGCCAGCCCCAGCAGCACCCGCGTCAGGCCGACTTCGCCCTTCCGGGGCGACAGCAGCAGCGCCAGCCCGATGATCACCACGAGCTTGCCGGGCTCCGACGGCTGCATCCGGAAGGTGCCGAAGGAGAACCAGCCCTTGGTGCCGTTCACCTCCACCCCCACCTGCAGCACCAGCCACAGCGCGACCATCATGGCCGCGAAGGCCAGCGGATAGAGCTTCCTCATGAGCTTGGGCGACACGAATGCCGCGGTCGCGCCCACCACCACGCCCATCACGATGAAGAGCACCTGACGCTCGAGGAAATCACTGTTGGGCTCGGTGAAGTCACCGACGACGCCCCTGGTGGCCGAGTACACCAGCACCGAGCCCATCGACGCGATGGCGAGGGCAGACAGGATCAGGAACGGATCGACCAGTAGCCACCAGGGATCGGGCGCGACGTTCCGGCGGGCCGGTTCAGTAGCGGTCGTGGTCGCGGTCATAGCAGCGCGTCCAGTCCTCGCTGTTCCACTGCCTCCTCGCCCCCTACCAGCTCGGAGCAGTCCTCCGACAGCTCGGGCCGCGTCTCGGAGATGGGCACGCCGTCGTGGTCGACCTTGATCTCGCCGGTGCGGACCCCCTCGAGGAACGAGGCCAGATGCTTGACCTCCGCGTAGCAGGCGTCCACTTCCCGGGCCGTGCGGGCCCTCTCGACGGTGTGGGTGGCGATCGGGAGCAGGACCCTTGCCACCGCCGGTGCGGCCACGTCGCCGCCGAAGCCGGCCTCCTCCAGCACCATCGCCACCACCACCTCGGGATCGTGGCGGTAGCCGCGTTCGGGCCAGGTAGCCGGGCCGAACGCCGCGAACCAGGCGAAGTCGGCTTGGCCCTGCTTCTCCGCGGTGCCCGTCTTGCCCGCCACGGGCCATGCGCCCAGCGGGAAGTTGACGCCTCCTTCGCCGGGGAGATTGAAGGCCTCGTAGGCCGTCCCCCGCAACAGAGCCTCGCCGCCGGAGCTGCTCGGAAGGTTGTAGGCAGTCACCCCGTTCATCCCGTCGAGCAGGGGAGTCGCGATCTCGGCAGTCCATTCCAGTTCACGCAGCAGCCGGGGGCCGAACTCCTCGAGGACCTGTCCGTTGCGGTCGGTGATCCTGGTAGCGATGTTCGGCTGGTGGAGCTTCCCGTCGCTGGCCAGGACGGCGTAGGCATTGGCGACCTGCAGGGGCGTGGTCAGGAGGTTGCCCTGGCCGATCGCCAGGTTGATGGTGTCTCCTGCGAACCACTGGTCGCCGCCGCGCAGGAAGACGCCCTGCTCGAACTGGTAGTCGTAGTAATCCCTGTCGGGCACCACGCCGGCGCGCTCGTGAGGCAGCGGGACGCCGGTGTAGGAACCCAGCCCGAACGCCCTGGCCGACTCCTGAATGCCCTCGTCGAGGGGTTGCCGCCGCCGGAAGAAACCCTCGCCTCCCAGCCGGTAGAAGTACGTGTCGCTCGACACGGTGATGGCATCTCTCAGATCGACGCCGCGGTCGCAGCAATAGGGGCTCTCGAACAGGCAGGTATCGGATTCCTCCACGCAGAAGGGATAGCGATACGTCCCGGTGTCGTGGTAGAACTCGTCCGCCTCGATCAGCGAGGAGGCATCGGCTCCTATCACCCCCTGCGTGAGGGCCGCGTAGGCCGTGACCACCTTGAACGTCGAGCCGGGCGGATAGAGGCCCTGGATGGCCCGGTTGAGGATCGGGGAGAAGTTCGCCTCCTCGGTCAGCTCGTTGAACTGGCGCTGCGAGATGCCGTTCACGAACTCGCGGGGATCGTAGGTGGGGAACGACGCCATAGCCAGGATCGAGCCGTTGGTGGGGTCGAGCGCCACGGCGGCTCCCGCCGAAGCCACGAAGTCGGGCGGCCTGGGAGCATCGGGCTCCTGTAAGGGCTCCTGCCGCCGGGCATCGTCGAGGCCCCGGCGCAGCTCGCGTTCGACGAGACTCTGAATGTCCAGGTCGATCGTGAGATGCACGTCGTTGCCCGGTATCGGCGCACGACCCTTGTCGTCGTGGACCTTCACAATCTCGTCGAGCCGGTTCACCTCGAAGACGCGCACGCCGGGCACTCCCCGCAGCTCGCTCTCGAAGATCCGCTCCACGCCGGACTTCCCGATCTCGTCGCCGGGCTGGTACGTCTTGGCCGAGGGGTCGGTGGGATCGATCTGCGCGCTCTGAGCCCGGTACTCCGACTGGGTGAGCGGACCGACGTAGCCGAGCAGATGCGCGGCCAGCTCGCCGTACGGGTAGCTGCGCACGGTGCGCTCCTCCACCGAGACCCCTGGGAACAGATCCGGCCGCTCACCCAGATACACGAGCAGGTCGGGGTCTATGTCGAACGCCACGGGAACCTTGTCGAAGGGGCCGTACTCGAGGCTGCTGAGTCGTTCCTCGATGTGGCGCACCTTCGTGAGGCGCCCCGAGCGGCTGACAATCTGGGCCAGCTGGAGCAGGACCTCCTGCTGCTCGGACTGCTCGAGTGCAGCCTGGAACTCCAAACGGTCGACGGTCACCACTTGGACCACGCGGTTGTCGACGAGGATCCTGCCCTGGGCGTCGAAGATCCGGCCCCTCGGCGCCTCCGAGTACACGACTCGCAGAATGTTGCTGGCCGCCACGTCCTGGAGCTCCTCGCTCTCGAGAACCTGCAGGTACCAGAGCCGCGCGAACAGGGCGGCTACCAGGCACACCGCCACGATGCCGATCGCATAGAGCCGGAATCCCTGCCGCTCGTCGATGTCGGCGCCGTTGGAGGCCATCAGCGGTCCTTCAGCGGCGAGGCGGGAGGCTCGCGCCGTCGCGTCCGGTTCCGGGCGGGCCCACTGGCGACAGCCCATCGGACTGCGGGTGCCGCTACCAGCGAGAGCAACGCGTTCAAGCCCGATGCGATCAGCACGACCCGCGGCAGCCGGTCGTCGATCAGGCCGCGCTGGCCGACCACCTCGCCCAGCAGGGCGTAGACCGTCACCATGGCCGCTGTGCCGACGAACACCAGCAGCAGCGTCTGGAGGCGGGTGTCGTGGAACAGGTCCTCGGTTATGCCGCCCAACGTGTAGGCCACGACAACGAAGGATGCGGCGGCCAAGCCGAGCGGTGTGGACAGGTAGATGTCCCACATCAGGCCGGCAAAGAACGCGATCACCGAACCCCGCCGGGGGCCGGCGAAGAGGCCGGCCAGGATGGCTACCAGCGCCGGCAACTCCGGCGCAACCCCGGCCACCCTCACCTGCGAGAAGAACGTCAGCTGCAACAGGAGCGCCAACAGGTACACGACGATGAGCCGCAGCCCGATCATGATCACGCTGCTCCCGGCCAGCAGGCGGCGCGAGCGCAGCACACTCTGTGCCGGCTGCGACGCCGTCATGGCGACGTCTCCGGGAACGGGGAATCAGGGCCGACCGGTGCCTCGTCCGCGGGTGTCAGCAGCAGCACGGTCACGTAGCCGAGATCATGCACGTCCGCGGCCAGTTCGACGGTCACCAACTGGGCCAATCCCGCCTCCGACGGCTCGACCGATGCCACCCGGCCCACCGGTATGTCGGCGGGATAGCGGCTGCCGGCCGCAGTCACCACCGGGCTCCCCACCGCCGGCAGCTCCGACAGGTCCCCGGTCTCGGGCCAGCGCAGGCCGGCGTCCACCACGAACTGGGTCGGGTCGCCGACCATCCCATGGCCCAGCCCCACGTCACCGGTGTCCAGCAAGCGCACGCCGACGACCAGGCTGGGATCGCTAACCGCGGTGACCGTGCTCCGGGCCGCGTCCACGGTCTCCACCCGGCCCACGAAGCCGGCCGAGGTGACGACGGCCATGCCCGGAGCCACCCCGTCCCGGTGACCCACGTCAATCGACATCACGTCGTCATCGAAGTTCCCCACCGAGTCGCGCAGCACCGTCGCGGTCAGCCGTTCCACATCCTCGACAAAGGTGACTCCGGTGGCGTCCAGCAGCCTCTCGAGGGCGTCCTGGTCGGCCGCGTCGCGTATGTCGGCGCTGGCGAGCCGGTCGATCTCGTCTCTGAGCCTCTCGTTCTCGGAGCGGAGGTCGTTGTAGGTGAACATCACGGTCCAGACCTCGGCTACCGGCCCGAGAACTACATCGACCGCGGAGACCACCGGCTCGAGTGCGTCGCGCACCCGGCTCTGTGCGGTGTCGAGCGGCCCGAAGCCGCGGAAGTCAAGGGTGAGAAGCGTTGCCGCTGTCAGGATCAGCAGCAACAAGCGGTAGCGGGACCGCCCGCTGCGCTGGGCGACCGCCATCGTCCAACGTTAGAGATCGCCCGTTGTGGTCACCGCTGGTCCAAATTGTCGAGCACGTGGCCGCAGCCCCTCACCACGGCGAGCAGCGGATCCTGGGCGACCGTGATCGGCATACCCGTCTCGTTGGCCATCCGCTGGTCCAGGTTCCTCAGCAGCGCTCCCCCGCCCGCCAGCGTGATGCCCGATTCCATGATGTCGGCGGCCAGCTCCGGGGGTGTGTGGTCCAGCGTGCCTCGCACGGCGTCGCAGATGGCGGTTACCGACTCCTCCAAGCCCTCGCGGATGTCCTCGGTGGTGACGGAGACCACGCGGGGCAGTCCGCTCACGAGGTCGCGGCCCCGGATCTCGGCTCTCGCCTCTCGGGCCAGGGGGTAGGCCGACCCGAGCATGATCTTGATCTCCTCGGCGGTGCGCTCCCCGATCAGCAGCGAGTGCTCCTTCTTGACGAACTGGGCGATGACGTTGTCGAACTCGTCTCCCCCCACCCGGATCGACTGGCTGGAAACGATGCCGCCGAGTGAGATGACGGCCACCTCGGTCGTGCCTCCGCCGACATCGACAATCATGTTCCCGGTCGGCTCCCACACCTGAAGCCCCGTGCCGATCGCGGCGGCCATCGGCTCCTCGATGATGTGGGTCGGCTTCCGGGCGCCCGCGGACTCGGCCGCCTCCTGCACGGCCCGCTGCTCGACGCCGGTGATTCCCGACGGCACGGCGATGACCATCCGCGGCTTGGTCCAGCGTCGCTGATGGACGCGCTCGATGAAGAAGCGCAGCATCTCCTCGCACATGTCGAAGTCGGCGATCACCCCGTCTCGGAGCGGGCGGACGGCCTGGATGTGCGCCGGTGTGCGACCGATCATGCTCTTCGCTTCGGAGCCCACGGCCAGCACCTTGCCGTTCTTGGTGTTGACGGCCACCACCGACGGCTCATCGAGCACGATCCCCTCGCCGCGCACGTACACGACGGTGTTCGCGGTACCGAGATCGAGAGCCATGTCGCGCCCCATGACCCATCCCAGCCCCGAAAGCATGCTCGCTGTGCTCATTGTGATGCCTCGATCAGGTAGTGGACGCTACCACAACGCCGGAGGACCCGGCCGACCGCTAGCCGGATTGTAGACGACGGTGAGAGTCGGCACACAGTTCACGTCAAAGGACCTCCAAGAACAAAACAACAACAGAATCCGTATGTTTCTGCTGCTATTCCTGCTGTAGATCGGGAAAGAAGATGGCCGCCTCGCGGCGAGCCGACTCGGCCGAGTCGCTCCCGTGGACCAGATTCTCGGTGACCATGGTCCCGAAGTCTCCCCGGATGGTTCCGGCCGAGGCCTTCATGGGATCGGTAGCACCCATCATCTGACGCACCACGCTCCAGGTGCCCTCCGGCCCCTCCACCACCGCGACCAGCACGGGGCCCCTGCTCATGAAGGCGACGAGATCGTCGTAGAAGCCCTTGCCGACGTGCTCCGCGTAGTGGCGGGCGAGCACATCGCGATCGAGGGTGCGAAGCTCGGCCGCGACCATCCGCAGCCCCTTGCGCTCGAAGCGGCCGATGATCTCGCCCACGAGACCGCGCTCGACCGCGTCGGGCTTGCAAATGATTAGCGTGCGGTCCACGGCCGGGATGCTACGGCCCACCCGCAGTGAGGGCTACCTTGGCTGCGCCGACCACGGTGAAGGAGCCGGTCACGGTGACCACGTCGTCGGCGCCGGCCAGTTCGAGCGCCCGGTCGAGGGCCGCCTCGACGTCACCGGTCGCCTCTGCGGCCGCTCCGATCGAGGCAGCCGCCGACGCCACCTCGGCAGCCGGGATGCCGCGTGCCGTGGGAGCGGTGCAGCACAGGACCCGCTCGCACCTGTCGGCTTCGAGACCTTGAAGCACGCCGGCGACGTCGCGGCCCGATTGCATCCCGACCACCAGGAAGCGCCGCCCCGACGGCGCGAAGTCCTCGTTGAGCGTCTCTGCGGCGGCCCGGGCGCCATCGGGGTTGTGAGCGCCGTCCAACACGACCAGAGGCTCGCGGCCGGCTATCTCGAAACGGCCGGGAACCTTCACGTTGGCGAGGGCCTCGCCGATCACTTCATCGGAGAGCTGCGACTCGAAGAAAGCCTCGGCCGTGGCCACGGCCAGCGAGGCGTTGTCCAGTTGGTGCCGTCCGTGCAGAGACACAAGCACATCGGAGTGGCGTCCGTAGGGGGTGCGAAGATCGGCCAGCCATCCACCCACGGCCAGACGCTCGCGCTCCGTTCCGAAGTCGCGGCCACGCTCGAACATGGCAGCATGGGGCTCGGCCCGGAACACCTCGCGCGTGTCGGGATCGGATTCGCCGCACACCACCGTCGAGGTGGGCTTGATGATGCCGGCCTTCTCGCCGGCAACAGCCAGCCGCCAGTCGCCGACGCCGTCGGTGTGGTCCATTCCCACGTTGGTGATCGTCGCGACCTGCGCGTCCACCACGTTGGTGGCGTCGAAGCGGCCCAGCATCCCCACCTCGACCACGGCCACGTCCACGGCCACATCGGCGAAGTGCTGGAGAGCGGCCGCGGTCACGGTCTCGAACCACGTGGCCCGCATCTGCAGGTGGTGGGTGAAGCGGGCCACGTCCCCGATCGCCGCGCCGAAGGCCTCACCGTCGATGGGCTCGGCGTTCACTGAGATCCGCTCCGTGGGGGCCACGAGATGGGGGCTCGTGTAGGCGCCTACGCGCAGTCCCATCTCTTGCAGGAGCCGGGCCGTGACCCGAACCGTGGATCCCTTGCCGTTGGTTCCCGTGACGTGGACCACCCGGTAGCACCGCTGGGGGTCGCCCATCTCCGCGGTGAGGCGCTGTACCGACTCGAGGCTGAGCCCGGCGACACGGCCCGCTCGCGGCTTCACCTCATGGTTGATCAGGGTCTCGAGATGGTCTAGGGCCGCGCCGTAGTCCAACGAGGGCCCCTATGGCGGTCAGCTGGCGCGCCGGGAGCGAGTGTCGTCCTCCTCGGCGCGTGGTACGAGCGTGGGGTTCACGTTCCGGCATACGGCCTCGCGATCGATCACCACAGTGGAGATGTCCTCGCGACCCGGAAGGTCGTACATGATGTCGAGCAGGACCTCCTCGAGCACGGCCCGCAGCCCCCGAGCCCCCGATGCCCGCTTGATGGCCTCGTCGGCTATGGCCTCCAATGCGTCCTCCTCGAAGGCCAGATCGACGTTCTCGAACCGGAACATCTTCTGATACTGCTTGACGAGGGCGTTGCGGGGCTCCACCAGGATTCGCATCAGGGCATCGCGCTCCAGACTGCCGACCGCTCCCATCACCGGCAGCCGCCCTATGAACTCGGGGATCAGCCCGTACTTGGTGAGATCCTCCGGGAGCACCTCGGCGAAGATGGCACCCAGGTCCTTGTCCTCGGGCCGGCGGATATCGGCGCCGAATCCGACACCCCGGGTGCCGGTGCGGTGCTCCACGATCTTCTCGATGCCGGCGAATGCTCCCCCGCAGATGAACAGGACGTTGGTCGTGTCGATCTGGATGAACTCCTGGTGAGGGTGCTTGCGCCCGCCCTGCGGGGGCACGGATGCCGAAGTGCCCTCCAGGATCTTGAGCAGAGCCTGCTGGACGCCCTCGCCCGAGACGTCGCGAGTGATCGACGGGTTCTCGCTCTTGCGGGCGATCTTGTCGATCTCGTCTATGTAGATGATGCCCTTCTCCGCCTTCTTCACGTCGTAGTCGGCGGCCTGGATCAGCTTCAGGAGGATGTTCTCCACGTCCTCGCCCACGTAGCCGGCCTCGGTCAGGGCGGTGGCGTCGGCTATGGCGAAGGGCACGTTGAGCATCCGGGCGAGCGTCTGGGCCATGAGCGTCTTGCCGCAGCCGGTCGGGCCAATGAGAAGGATGTTCGACTTCTGGAGCTCTACCTCGGGGTCCTGGCTCTCGCCGAGCTGCACTCGCTTGTAGTGGTTGTAGACGGCGACCGAGAGGATGCGCTTGGCGCTGTCCTGCCCGACGATGTAGTCGTCGAGGAAGGTGTAGATCTCACGAGGGGCGGGCAGCTCGCCGACGGGGTCGTCGGACGGGCCGGCCAGCTCCTCGTCGATGATCTCGTTGCACAGATCGATGCACTCGTCGCAGATGTAGACGCCGGGGCCGGCGATGAGCTTCTTGACCTGTTTCTGCGACTTGCCGCAGAACGAGCACTTGAGAAGCTCGCCCCCTTCACCGAGCTTGGCCACGCAGTCGTCTCCCCTTCAAGTGTCAGCTGATCGCCCTGATGGCGCTGCTGTTGTCGACCACATTACGCGCTTCGATCACCTCATCGATGACGCCGTACTCCTGAGCCTGCTCGGCGGTCATGACGAAGTCCCGGTCGGTGTCGGTCGCGATCTGCTCGATGGGCTGGCCGGTGTGCTGCGAGAGCACCTCCTCCAACGACTTCTTCAGCCGGGCCACCTCGGAGGCGATCAGCTCTATGTCGCTGGCGTCGCCGTGGGCCCCCGCGTAGGGCTGGTGGAGGAGGATCCTGGCGTGCGGCAGAGCGAGGCGCTTGCCTCTGGTGCCGGCCGCCAGCAGCACTGCGGCGGCCGACGCCGCCTGACCGAAGCAGATGGTGGTGATGTCGGGCTTGATGTACTGCATCGTGTCGTAGATCGCGAACAGCGAGTTGATGTCCCCGCCGGGGCTGTTGATGTAGAGGTTGATGTCCTTGTCGGGATCCTCGGACTCGAGGTGCAGCAGCTGCGCGCAGATCAGGTTGGCGACCACGTCGTCGATAGGGGTGCCCAGGAAGATGATGTTCTCCTTGAGGAGCCGGCTGTAGAGGTCGAACGCACGCTCTCCGCGGTTGGTCTGCTCCACCACGGTCGGAACCAAGTAGTTGCGGGGGCTGATGCTCATGATTCGTCCTGCGCTTGTTCGTCCTGTGCCTGATCGGTGTCTACATCCTGAGGGCTCTCCGCGCCTTCGCCAACGTCGGCGGGAAGTCTCAGCAGTTCCGGATCGACGACCTCCCCGTCGGGATCGACCAGCTCGACCCGCTCCGTGATCCACTCCAGAGCGGTGCGCTTGGAGATCTGGGAACGCATGTCCGACAGCTGGCCGGACGAGGCCAGCGCGTCGCGCAGCCGGGCCGCTTCGGCCGCCGCATCCACCTCGGCTCCGTTGCCGGCCGCGAGCACGGCCTGCTCCAGTTCGGCGTCGACTGCCTCGTCGTCCGCCTCGAGACCCTCGGCCAATGCGACGGCCCGCAGCGCGAGATCCAGCTTGACGCTGCGGTCGGCGCTGAGCCGCAGACCGCCCTCGAACTCCTCGCGGGACTGCCCGATGCTTTCGAGGTAGTCGTCAAGTTCGTAGCCCCGCTGGGCGAGGTCTCTCGTGAGGTTCTCGCGCCGGGCCTCCACCTCCGACGAGATCATCGCCTCGGGGACCTCCTCGGCGACGAGATCAGCCACCGCCGAGGCGATGGCCTCGCGGCGTACCGATTCGGCGTACATCACCCTGGTTCTCGCCTGTCCGGTCTCGAGCGCGGCTCGGAACTCCTCGGCGGTGTCGAACTCGGTGTTGGCCCCCACGAACTCGTCGTCCAGGTCGGGCAGGACGGCCTCCTGCACCTCCTTGACCAGCACTCGGAAACGAAGCTCCTGATCCTCCTCGGGATCGGGATGCGAGGCCAGGAACTCCAGGATGTCTCCGGCGGTGGAACCGCGCAGGTTCTCGTCGATCTCGGGTACCACCGCCCCGGTGCCGAGCAGGTAGTCGTAGTCGGAGGTCGTGAGGCCGTCGACGGTCTCGCCTCCCAGCGTGCCGGTGATGTCGATCGTGAGATGATCGCCATCGACCGCGGCCCGCTTCACCGGGGCCAGTTCCGCGAACTGCTTGCGGAACCTGTCGATCTCGGCCACAACCTCGTCGGTGTCGACCGCGGGGCTGGGGATCTGCACGCTCAACTCGTCGTAGCCCGACACCAGAATGGCGGGGCGGACATCGACCACCGCGTCGAAGGACACCGGACCTGCTTCCGAGCCCTCGGTGACCTCGATGCGGGGCGCGTCGATGACGTCGATGTCGTGCTCGACGACGGCGCGGGCGTAGTAGTCGGGCAGCGAGGCCCGCAGAGCCTCCGCCCGGCCCGCCACCGGTCCCAGCTGCGCCTCCAGCAGCCGTCGGGGCGCCTTGCCGGGGCGAAACCCCGGAATCCTCACCTCGCGGGCGATGCGTTTGAAGGCCGCCTCGACCTCGGTCTCGAACTCTGCCTCGTCCAACTCGATGGTCAGCTTGACGCGGTTGTCGGTGAGCGTCTCGACGCTGCTGCGCACGGCCGCGAGTGTACCGGTGCGGTTCGGGCGCACTACGCGAGGCGGGCCCCGATGATCGAAGCAATGCAGCGCGCCGCGGACCGCTACCGTGAGGGGTCCGCGGGCGTAGTTCAACGGCTAGAACCTCAGCCTTCCAAGCTGATGATGCCGGTTCGATTCCGGTCGCCCGCTCCAGCGCCCGACAACCAGCAAGCATGTGCCCATGACCGAGTCGCTGCTCGAACGCTCGGCCCGTTTCGTCGACGGAGCCGTCTACGAGGGACCCGCGAGCGTCAACCCCGTGGACGGTACATTCCACGAGATAGCCGACGGCGTGGGGCTGGTGTGCGGCTTCTCCCATATCTGGACGCTCGACGCCGAGGACGGGCTCGTGGTGGTGGACACGTCCCAGCCCGACTTCGCGTCGGCCGCGGTGGAGCACCTCCGCCGCTGGCGGGACGTACCGGTCGACACCGTCGTCTACACCCACGGGCACGCGGACCATGTCAGCGGCGCGTCGGTCTTCCGCGACGACGCCGCCGAACGCGGGCGCCTCTCGCCGACGGTGGTGGCCCACGACGCCGTGGAGCGGCGCCTCGACCGCTACGAACTCACCCGCGACTACAACGAGGTCGTCAACGCCCGCCAGTTCGGCCGGAGGTACAGGGCCGGGTCCTACAACGTCGATTGGGTGAAGCCCCAGGTGACGCACTCCGACGGGATGGACCTGGAGGTGGGCGATACCAGGCTGCAGTTGATCCACGAGAAGGGCGAGACCGACGATCACACCATCGCGTGGGTGCCGCAGCAAGGAGTGCTGTTCACCGGGGACTTGATCATCTGGGCCTTCCCGAACGCGGG
The DNA here is from genome assembly GCA_965117015.1 of Acidimicrobiales bacterium. GTDB lineage: Bacteria > Actinomycetota > Acidimicrobiia > Acidimicrobiales > Aldehydirespiratoraceae > Aldehydirespirator. The sequence goes on along the minus strand of OZ220747.1, from coordinate 2,479,142 downwards.
CAACCCCCAGAAGGCGCAGCGCTACCCCGCGGAATGGGCCGCGGCCCTGCGGCGCATGATCGATCTGCGGCCCTCGCTGCTGGCTCCCGCCCACGGCCTGCCCGTCGCCGGCACCGAGCGGATCGCCCGAGTCCTCGACGACACCGCCACCGCGCTCGAGGGCCTCGTGGCCGACACCCTGGCGATGATGAACGCGGGCGCCCCCCTCGACGAGATCCTGCACACGGTGCGGGTGCCCGAGAACCTCCTGGAACGTCCGTACCTGCGGCCCTCCTACGATGAGCCCGAGTTCGTGGTGCGCAACATCTGGCGCCTGTACGGCGGTTGGCACGACTCCAACCCGGCCCGGCTCAAGCCCGCACCCGACGCCGCCGTGGCCGCCGAGGTGGCGGCCATGGCCGGCGGGGCGGCCGCGCTGGCCCGGCGGGCCGCCGAGCTGTGCGAGGCCGGCGACCTGCGGCTCGCCTGCCAGCTGGTCGAGTGGGCCGCCCAGGCCGCGCCCGCCGACGAGGAGGTCCACGCCGCAAGGGCCGAGGTGTACCGGATCCGCCGCGGCAGCGAGTTGTCGTTGATGGCCCGGAACATCTTCCGCGAAGCGCACTATGCGTCAAAGGCCCGGCTCGGACCCGAGCAGACACCAGACTGACCGCATGCGCACCACCTTCGATCCCGACCGGCTGCCCCTGACGATCCTGGAGCTCTTCAGGATCAAGCAGGGAGAGATGGTCTCAGCCCTCATGCACCTGGGCACGCGCCTGGGTCTCTGGGAGGCGTTGCGAGACTCCGAGCCCTGCTCGAGCACCCAGCTGGCCGAGTCATGCGGCCTCCAGGAGCGGTGGGTGCGAGAGTGGTTGCACGGCATGGCCGCCACCGAGCTCGTGCAGCACGACGACGGCCGCTTCGCGCTGACGCCCGAGGCCCGGGTGGCGCTGACCGACAGGGACCACTGGTCCTTCATGCCCGGGGTGTTCGGGCCTCCCATGACGCACTACGAGATCGAGCGCACCGCGGAGGCATTCCGCACCGGCGTGGGCATGACTTGGGCCGAGCACGGCGACCACGCCTGCCACATGCAGTGCGCCATGTCGGCGGCCCGGCAGGAGAGCTTCCTCGTGCCGACGGTCCTGGCCTCCTTCGATGGAGCGACCGACCGGCTTCGAGCCGGCCGCGCCCGCATCGTGGACGTCGGCTGCGGAGCCGGTGTCGCGGCCAGGCTGCTGGCGTCGAGTTTCCCCCAGGCGACCGTGGTGGGCATCGACCCCTCCGAACGGGCGATCACCGCGGCCAGGGCCGAGACGGAAGCCGCCGGGCTCGACAACGTGACCTTCGAGCAGGGAACCTTCGACGACCTCGACCGCTTCGGACCGGTTGACCTGCTCGTGACCCTCGACGTGCTGCACGACCTGCCGCGCCCGCAGGATGCGATCGCGGCCGCCGGCCGGAGTCTGGCCGCCGACGGCTGGTGGCTGGTGGCCGACATCAAAGGGCGCGGGGACCTGGAATCCAACCGGAAGATCCCGGTGCTGCCCTACATGTACGCGATGTCGGTCTTCTACTGCATGTCCTCCGCCCTGTCAGAGCCGGGAGGCGAGGGCCTGGGGACCCTGGGGCTGTACCCGGCCCGACTGGAGGAGATGGTCACAGGCGCGGGGTTCTCCCGCTTCACCCGCCATGACGTCGAGTTGGACCCGACCAACTGGTACTACGAGATCCGGCTCTGACCCGGGCCGCGCTCGGGTCTAGTCGTCGGCCGAATCGGACTCCGCGGTCCGGGGCGCCACCTCGGGATAGAGGTGGGAGATGGTGCCCGGCTCGATGCGGCAGGCCTCGATGTAGGCATCCACGTCCTCGCCCTTGACACGGATCACCCGGCCCATCCGGTAGGCAGCGATGTATCCCTCATCAATGAAGCGGTACAGCGTTCGCGTCGTGATGCCGAGGCGCTTGGCCGCCGCGGTCGTACCCAGCCACTCGATCTGAGCCTGCTCGGGTTGTTCTTCATCGATCATGGCTACAGTTGCCTTTCGATCCATTCTATGATGATATAGGCCTGCCGAAGCTCATCGCACGAACAGCATGCCCTACGACGAGATCAAGCAGAGTCTATGGCAATAACCACGGTAGAAGGTGGATACACGCCCATCTCGGCCCAACCAGCCGGCCGCAAGAATGCCCACACTGCCAACGACCGCTGTCGGCCACACATGCGGGCCCCAAGAGCGGGCGTCAACGACTAGCCTGAGGAACGTGATCGATCGGGTTCTACTGGCCTCGCCGCGCGGCTTCTGCGCCGGAGTGGACATGGCGATCAAGGCGCTGACCTGGATGATTCAGGCCTTCGATCCGCCCGTGTACTGCTACCACGAGATAATCCACAACCAGAAGGTGGTGAAACGCTTCGAGGACGCGGGTGTCGTGTTCGTCGACGACATCTCCGAGGTGCCGCCGGGAGAGGCGATCATGCTCTCGGCCCACGGATCCGCCCCCGAGGTGGTGCAGGAGGCCCGCGATCGGGGCGGCTACGTCGTGGACGCCGTCTGCCCCCTGGTCACCAAGGTCCACCACGAGGTCAAGACCCGGGCCGCCAAGGGCTACAAGATCGTGTACGTGGGCCACGAGGGCCACGAGGAGGCCGTGGGAACGATGGCCGTGGCCCCTGAGGCCATCTACCGCGTGGAGAACGCCAGGGGGGTGGCTGCCCTGCCCGAGTTCCAGGAACCGGTCGCCGTCCTGGCCCAGACCACGCTCTCGCACCGTGAGTGGGAAGGCGTGCTGGAGCACACCCGCCGGCGCTTCCCCGACCTGTGGCAGCCGAGCATCAGCGACCTCTGCTTCGCGACCACCAACCGGCAGACGGCGCTGATGGAGATCGCGCCCGAATGCGACGCCGTGCTGGTCATCGGATCGGCCAACTCGTCCAACACTCAATCCTTGGTGGACTTGGCGGCTGAGGCGGGCTGCCGCAGGGTGCTGAGGATCAACGACGCCGAGGACATCCCCCCCGACCTCTCGGGAACCATCGGCGTGACTGCGGGAGCCTCAGCACCCGAGGACCTCGTCAGGGAGGTCATCGAGCGCCTGGCGCCGGCTCAGGCCGCCGAGGAGGTGACCGTCATCGACGAGGACGAGTACTTCCCGCCGCCGCGCAACCTTCGCGACCTGCTGGCCGCCGTGGAAGCGGCCGCCGCCGTGAGCCTCGGATCCCGGACCCGAGACCGGCAGCCCTTGAACGACCGCACGATCGACGCCAGCGATCTCCTAGACAGGCTCAGCACCCCGGCCGCCTGATTCAGGCTGCCCGCCTCTTCAGGCTTGGGGCGGTTCCTGGCCGGCTAGCACGCGGGCCTCCACGTAGAGGTCGCCCAACTCGACGAAGAGGCGGTCGGTGGCCTCGCTCACGGCCCGGCGCGGCACCCGCCCGTCGACCTTGGCGGGAGGCGGGATGGGTTCGCCGACAACAACGACCACCTGGCGGGGGCGCGGCACGAACGAACCCACTGGAAGGGCTCGGACGGTGCCGCCAAGCCCGATGGGAACGATCGGTACGCCGGCACGGGCCGCGACGAACGCCGGCCCGTCCAGCATGTCGCCGCGCCGGACCCGATCGCCCGTGCGTCGAGTCCCCTCAGGGAACATCACCAGCGGCTCGCCGAGTGCCAGCACGTCGGTGGCAGCGCGCAGCGCGGTGCGGTCGGCGGTTCCTCGCTCGACCGGAAAGCCCCCCAGCACCGACAGGAATGCGCCCAGGGGCCTGTTCTCCCAAAGGCTCTCCTTGCCCATGAAGCGCAGCCGCCTGCTGGTGGCCATCCCCGCGATCGGGGTGTCGATGAAGGACCGGTGCACAGGCGACAGGATGAACGGGCCGGGCGGGAAGTTCTCCTTGCCCTCAATCCGCAGCCTGAACAGGACCTTGCACAGGGCGAGAACCATCGACCACAGCACACGGTAGAGGATGCGCCCCCACAGAGGTTGGTGACTGCGGTGGAAAGCGCCGTCGCCCGAAGGGTAGGCCCCGCGGCGGCGCCCGTATGCGCTGCGGCTCACACCAACTCCCGTATGCGCTCCCGCACGCCTGGGCTCACAGCAACCCCAGTATCTGCTCGATCGTCTCGTCGAAGGTCTTGTCGGTGGTGTCGATCACCAATGCGTCCGAGGCCACAGCCAGCGGAGCGGCACGGCGGGTGGAGTCGATCTGGTCACGCCGGGCCAGATCGGCGGCGACGGCCTCGACCTCTGCGGCCTCGGGCCCGCCGTCGGGCGGGTTCGGTGCGTCGGCCAGGCCGTCCTGGCGGGCCCTGCGCAAGGCCCTGACCGCAGGGTCGGCGGTCAGGTAGACCTTGACCGCGGCGTCGGGGAACACCACCGTGCCGATGTCGCGCCCCTCCAGCACTCCCCCGCCGCACCGGCGGACCCACTCGCGCTGGCGGGCCACCATCTCGGACCGCACGTCGGGGTTGGCCGCGACCAGGCTCACAGCCCGGTTCACCGACCGCCCCCGGATCTCCACGGTGGCGTCCACGCCGTCGACGAAGACCTGGTCCTGCTCGACCCGCAGGTCGATGGCGCGGGCCACCGTCGCGCTGAAGCCGTTGTCGGCGGGATCCCCGCCGGCTCGCAGCACCGCGAACGTGACCGCCCGGTACATCGCCCCGGTGTCGAGGTACTCCATTCCCAGCCGGTCGGCCACGGCCCGGGCGACGCTGGTCTTGCCCGAGCCGGCCGGACCGTCGATGGCGATGACCCTCATGTGGTTGTGACCCTCGTCTGAGCTATGACCCTCATGTGGTTGTGGCCCTCGTCTGGGCTATGACCCTCATCGGTGCGCTCCGCCGGGCCGTCTCAGGGCCTCCAGCGCCTCGTAGAAGCCGGGGAACGTCTTGGCCACGCACCCGGGGTTCTCGATCTGCATTCCCGGCACCACCAGACCCAGCACCGAGAACGCCATCGCGATCCGGTGGTCGTCGTAGGTGCGGACTCGAGCACCCACCGGAGCCGGAGGGGGCACCACCTCGAACCCGTCGGCCAACTCCCGAGCCTCGACGCCGCACCGGCGGAGTTCCGAGACCACGGCGGCTATCCGGTCGCTCTCCTTGCCCCGCACGAACCCGATGCCCCGCACCGTGGTGGGAGTGGAGGCCACCGCGGCCACCACGCCCAGGGTGGGAGCGGTGTCGGACATGTCGGACAGGTCGACATCCACGCCCCGCAGGGGGCCGCCGGTCACCCGGGTGCCGGCTTCGTCCTGATCCACCTCTGCCCCCATGGCCGCCAGCACCTCGGCGAAGCGGGCGTCGCCCTGGGCCGAACCGGAGCCGAGGTCCTCGACCCGCACCGTGCCGCCGGTCACCGCGGCCGCCGCCATGAAGTACGAGGCCGACGAGGCATCCGGCTCCACCTCGAAGCGCCCGAGGGACCGGTAGCCCTCCCCCGCGATGCGCACCTCGTGGTCGCCGACCTCGACGGCCGCGCCGAAGGCCCTCATGACCTCGGCCGTCATCTCGACATACGACCGGCTCACGACCACCCCGGCGATGCGGATCCTCAGCCCGCCGGGAACCAGCGGTGCGGCCAGCATCAGCCCGGAGAGGAACTGGCTGGACCGATCGGCGGCCACCGACGTGTCACCGGAGCGGATGGGTCCTCGGATCAGGATCGGCAGGCCGTCACCGCCGGACGGGAACTCCACCCGAACACCGAGCCGCCGCAGCGAGTCGGCCAGATCGCCGAAGGGCCGGGCTCTCAACTGCGGATGGCCGTCGAGAGTCACCGACCGCTCGGACAGGGCCAGCACCGGCGCTACGAAGCGACCCGTCGTGCCCGACATCCGGGCGTCCACCACGGCACCCTCCGGCGTTTCGACCGCCCCTGCGGTGCCGCGGATCCGCATGACCGCCTTCTCGGGAGTGCAGATCACCCCGGCACCCAGCGACCTGACTGCTTCAACCATGGCCACCGTGTCGTCGGCGAAGAGAGCGCCGGTGAGCGTGGTCTCGCCCGCAGCCAACGCGGCGCAGATGAGAGCCCGGTTGGTGATGCTCTTGGATCCCGGCAGCGTCACGGTCGCGTTCGGCGGGAACTCCAGCGGGGCGATGTCCAGGGACGGGGGCAGGCTCTCCATCATCCGAGCGGGTTGAGGGACGGGCGATACCCGGCGTCGGTCAGGCTCTGCGCGAACTGCTCTGCTGCGTCGCTGTCGACCAGGGCCAGCACCACGCCGCGAGCCCCCTCCGTGGAGTGCGCGATCTCAAGGTCGTAGATGTTCACGTCGAGGTCGGCCGCGAGGGTCGTGATCCTGGCCAGCTCGCCCTTCCGGTCGCGTATGGCAATCCGTACCTCGGTCAGACGCGAGGGCTCGGGTGCTCCGGTGGACAGGCTCCGCCGGCTTTCGCGGGCCGCCTCCAACCGGTCCAGCAGCTCCACACGATCTCCCCCGGAGACGATGTCTCGCATCTCGACCAGTTCATCGAGCAACTCGTCGAGGACGTCGGTGATGGCGGTCCGGTTCTCGACGCAGATCTCGGGCCAGATGGCGGGGTGGCCCGCGGCCACCCGGGTCATGTCACGGAAGCCGCCGGCCGCGAGCCTCAGCAGGGCGCGATGCTCATTCGAGCGTCCCTCGGCGATTCGCATCAGCACGGCCGCGGTGAGGTGCGGCACATGGGAGACCACCGCCACCAACGCGTCATGGCGCTCCGGCGAGAGCGCGATCGGCTGGGCTCCCAGCTGCAGGACGACCTCGCGCACGTCGGCCAGGGCCGAATCGTCGGTGATCGCGGTCGGGGTGATCACCCATACCGCGTTCCGGAAGAGGCCGGGATGGGCGCCGTCCAGGCCGTCCTGCTCGCTGCCGGCCATCGGATGGCCGCCCACGAACCGGGGATCGTTCACCGCGCTGCACACCGGGGCCTTGACGCTTCCGACATCGGTGACGATCGACGCGCCGGCGTCGAGCAGCTGCTGGGCGACTGGGGCCAGCACCGAGGGCGGAGCGGCGACGACGGCCAGGTCGCACGGCCCCGGCTCGCCGATGCGATCCACCGCGCCGATGGCCACGGCCGAGGCGGCTCGCCGAGGGTCGGGCTCGATACCGGTGACCTGCCACCCGGCTTTGCGGAGAGCCATGCCCACCGAACCCCCGATGAGTCCCGTGCCGGCGATGATGGCGCTGCGGGTTCGGGCCATGGACGGCGATGCTACCGGTGCGATGTTGGTGCAGCCGCGGCCTTCTCAAGGCTCCTGGTCTCGGCGGGTGTCAGCGACCGCCAGCAGCCCGGAGCCAGGCGCCGGTCGGCCAGGGGGCCGATCCTGGTCCGCACCAGGCGACGCACCGGATGGCCCACCGCCTCGCACATCCTGCGGACCAGCCGATTGCGCCCCTCGTGGACGGTGATGCGCAGCACGTCAGGCGCCACCAGCGCCACCTTGGCCGGCCGGGTCGGACCGTCGTCGAGCTCCACACCTTGGCGTAGGGCTCTCACCGCGGCGGGCTTCGGCGCCCCCGACACATGGGCCAGGTACTCCTTGGCGATGCCGAACGACGGGTGAGCGAGCCGGTGGGCGAGGTCCCCGTCGTTGGTGAGCAACAGCAGGCCCTCAGTCATCAGATCGAGGCGCCCGACCGGGAAGACGCGGGGCTCGGCCGGAACCAGGTCGGTGACGACCGGTCGTCCCTGCGGGTCGTGGGCCGTGGTCACGACCCCGGGCGGCTTGTTGAGCAGGTAGTGGACGAGGTCGGGTCGCACACCGACGACCGCGCCGTCGACCTCCACCACCGCCCGGGCCGCGTCGATGCGGGCGCCCAGCCGAGCCACCGCGCCGTCGACTCGCACCCGTCCATCCGAGATCAGGGACTCGCAGGCGCGGCGACTCCCGAACCCGCACCGGGCCAGAACCTTCTGCAGTCGCTCACCGTCGGCCGATGTCACTGGCCGTGGCCGACTCCGTCCGGGTCCGGGTCGGGCCCGTCGCTGTCGGACACCACCCGCAAGCGTCGCTCCATGGCCTCGACCGCATCGGGGTCCGGGACGAACTCGCCGAGCGGGGGCAGCTCGTCGAGGGAGTCGAGGCCCAGGTGCTCCAGGAACTGGGACGTCGTCCCGTACAGCACCGCCTGGCCCGGCCCCGGGAGGCGGGCGATCTCGTCGATGTAGCCGCGGCGTCTCAACGTCCGCATCACGCCGTCCACGTTCACACCCCGGATCTCGGCGACCTGGTGTCGGGAGACCGGCTGCTTGTAGGCCACGACGGCCAACGTCTCGAGCGCGGCAGCCGAGAGCCGCCCGCCATGGCCCTCGCGCACGAACCGCTCCACGTAGACGTCCTGGCTGGGCGCGGTCTGGTAGCGGTAGCCGCCCGCCACTCGCGCCAGCACGAAGCCGCGTCCCTGCGACTCGTACTCGGCCGCGAGCGCATCGCATGCAGCCAGCACCTGCTCCGTCGACGTCTGGACAACAGCCGCCAGCACTTGCGGCGACAGGGGCTCGTCCGCGAGCAGCAGCACGGCTTCGAGCGCGGCCGCGATCGAGTCGTCCGGCGAGGTCGCGTGGTCCGGAGGGCTGGTCACCGGTGGGCTCAACCGTCGTAGGCGTCCGCGCCGGCCATGGCGGCCTGGCGAACACCGGCATCGTCGCCGCCGGTCCACGAGATGACGATGTCTCCGAAGGTGGTCGCCTGCTGGACGTCGGCCAGTCCCTGCTTGACCAACTCGAGCACCGCCAGGAAGCGCACGACCAGCTCGAGACGGTCGTCGATGCCGATGGTGAGCCGCCGGAAGGTGGCCTGCCCCGAACTGGTCAGCTCCCCGATCAACGCGGCAACGGCGTCGCCCACGGTCAGCGAGATCGGCGTGATGTGGGTGGTGTCGACCCGCGGCGCGGCGCGGGGAGCCGCGGCCCGCAGGTAGGCGGTGCGGACATCGGTTCCAGACACTCCCTCCAACACGGCTGGAGCCAGCATGAGCCAGCGGTCCTCGGTGATGCCCATGGTGCGGGGGTGACTGCGGGCCGCCTCCTCGAACAGCCGGCGCAGCCTCTGGGACGCATCCCGGAACGTGTTGCACTCCAGAAGGCGGGCCAGCAGCAGGTCCCGCTCCGAGATGGCTTCAAGCTCTTCATCGAGGTCCGTTGCAGCCTCAGTTGGCAGCAGGCGCTTGACCTTCATGTCGACCAGGGTTGCGGCCATCAGCAGGAACTCGGTGGCTACCTCCAGGTCGCAATCGGACATCCGCTCGATCTCGGCCAGGAAGGCGTCGGTGATCCGGGCGATGGGAATGTCGTAGATCTCCACCTGCTCACGGAGGATGAGCTGCAGCAGCAACTCGAACGACCCGCTGTAGGCGGGCGTGGACACCTCGTAGCCGGTCGACAGACCGCCGTGAGCGAGCGTGGATGCCTGGAAGGACATTGAGTGTGAGATTACTCCCCGGAGGCCGAGCGACCGGGTCAACGACCGAGACACTGCTTCAGCGAGGCCGTGGCCCGAGCGGCCCGTGAGCGAAGCGAACCAGAGCGGAATGTACGCTGGCTGGCCATGACCAGGGTCCTCTCCGGCATCCAGCCCAGCGGTGATCTGCATCTCGGAAACTACCTGGGCGCGATCCGCAACTGGGCGAGAATCCAGCACACCGCCGACGCCTTCCACCCCGTCGTGGACCTCCACGCCGTGACCGTGCCGCAGGAGCCCGGCGAGCTGGGCAAGGCGACGCTGCGGATGTCGCAGATGCTGATGGCCGCCGGGCTCGACCCGGAGGTCTGCACGATCTTCGTGCAGAGCCATGTGCGGGAGCACACCGAGTGCGCCTGGCTGCTGGAGTGCACCGTGTCGTTCGGGGAGCTGAGCCGGATGACCCAGTTCAAGGACAAGTCGGGCCAGCAGCAGTTCATCTCCGCCGGGCTGTTCACCTACCCCGCGCTCCAGGCGGCCGACATCCTGCTGTACGACGCCGACGAGGTGCCGGTGGGCGCCGATCAGCGCCAGCACATCGAGCTCACCCGCGACATCGCCGAGCGGTTCAACTCCCGCTACGGCGAGACCTTCAAGCTGCCGGCCGCGGTGGTCCCGGCGGCGGGGGCCAGGGTCATGGACCTCCAGAGCCCCACCAACAAGATGTCCAAGTCGTTGGATTCGCCCCGGGGCACGGTGGACATCCTCGACGACCCGTCGGTCATCACTCGCAAGATCAAGTCGGCCGTCACCGACAGCGAGGCCGAGGTGCGCTACGACGTTGAGGCCAAGCCGGGAGTGTCGAACCTGCTGTCGATACTGGGGGCGGCCACCGGCCGCACACCGGAGGAGGCCGCCGGGGACTACACGATGTACGGGCCGCTCAAAGCCGACACGGCCGAGGCGGTGGTCGAGCTGCTGCGCCCCATCCAGGCCCGCTTCGCCGAGCTGGAGGCCGACCCGGCCGAGACGTCGCGGCTGCTTCAGATCGGCGCCGACAAGGCCCGGGCCATCGCGTCCGTCACCCTGGAGAGGGCGCGCACCAACATCGGCCTTCTGGCGCCCTAGCCGGTCGCGACGGCTCGGGGGTGGGCGGCCCGGTAGACGGCCCGGAGGCGCTCGGTCGACACCTTGGTGTAGATCTGGGTGGTGGAGACCGAGGCGTGGCCGAGCATCTCCTGCACTATGCGTATGTCGGCGCCGCCGTCGAGCATGTGGGTCGCGCAGGAGTGACGCAGCACGTGAGGGGTCAGCAGCGACCCGATCCCGGCCGCGTCCCCGTGGCGACGCACGATGAGCCACAGCCCCTGGCGGCTCAGACGGCCGCCCCGCTGGTTGAGGAACACCGCTTCGGCGTCGCCGCGGCGGGCCCAGCGAGCCGGTTCCAGGGCACCTCGCCCTGCCGGCGCCAGCCACCGTTCCAGCGCCTCGGCGGCGCATCGGCCCAGCGGCACTATGCGCTCCTTGGCACCCTTGCCGGTGAGCCGCACCAGGCCGTTGTGGAGGTCCACGTCGGGAAGCGACAGCGACCCGGCCTCTGAGATCCGGCAACCCGTGCCGTACAGCAGTTCCAGCACGGCCCGATCGCGGCGGGCCGGCGGATCGTCGTCAACGACGGCATCCATCAGCGAGGCGACCTGGGCGACCGACAGAGCCTTGGGCAGGCCCCGGGGCAGGCTCGGGATCTCGACGTCGACGGTCGGATCGTCGTCGCGATGACCTTCAGCGACGACGAACCGGTGGAGCCCCCTGACCGACACCAGGGTCCGGGTGACGGAGGCCGGCGCCAGGCCGTCGTGCTTGAGGCCCCGAACGAAGGCGACCACATCGTCAGCGGTGACGTCGTCGAGGCTGCGCTTTCTGGCCGCGACATGACCTGCGTAGCGCAACAGGTCGCGGTGGTAGGCCTCTACCGTGCGCGGGGACCGGCCCCGCTCCACCGCCAGCCAGGCCAGGAACTCCTCGGCCCTAGCATCTAGAGCCGCGGCTCCTGCTTCGGCGGACGGCGCGAGCGGCGGCGCCACCGACCTCACCGCCCGAGCCGGCGCAGTGCGAGGAGCACGCCGATGATGGTCTTGGCGTCGCGGATCTCGCCCCGGTCGATCATAGCCTCGGCCTCATCCAGGCTGACCCGCTCGATGGTCATCCACTCCTCCTCGGCCCCGTCAGGCGCGCGGGGCACGGGGCGAAGCCCGGTGGCCAGGAAGACGTGGGACAGCTCGTCGCAGAAGCCGGGCGAGTTGAAGAACGTCCCCAACTCCTCCAGCGAATCACAGGCCAGCCCGGCCTCCTCGGCGAGCTCGCGGCGGGCCGTGCCGGCGGGATCCTCGCCGCCCACGTCCCGGGTGCCGGCCGGGATCTCCAGCAACTCGCTCTCCACCGGCGTGCGGTACTGCCGCAGCAGCACGACCTCGTCGCCGTCCACAGCCACCACCACCACCGCGCCGCGGTGGTGCACCACGTCCCTCGTCATACGGCCGCCGTCGGGGGTGGTGAAGACGCTCTCAGTCAGGCGCACGACCCGGCCGGCGTGGATCTCCCGCTCGCTGACCTTCCGAAAACCGCCGCTCGGCTCTCCGGACACCGTGGTCACGCCGGAGCCGACGGCTCCGCAGTGAAGTCGCTCATCTCGGGCAGTCGGGGGTTGCGGCCCGCGGCTCTCACCATGGCGGCGGCTACCAGCCCGCTGAAGAGGGGGGCCGGCCGGTTGGGGCGGCTCTTGAACTCGGGGTGGGCCTGGGTTCCCACCCAGTAGGGATGGCCGTCCAGCTCGATGAACTCCACCAGCCTCCCGTCGGGCGACTCGCCGCATAGCACCACGTCGGACGCTTCGAAGCGGCTCCGGTAGCGGGGGTTGAACTCGTAGCGGTGGCGGTGCCGCTCCGACACCACCTCCTCGCCGTAGGCGCGGGCGACCTGCGAGCCGGCGAGGAGTTGCGCCACGTAGGCGCCCAGGCGCATGGTGCCGCCGTAGTCGGTGACGCCGCGCTGGCTGTCCATGAGGTCGATCACCGGATGCGGCGTCAGTGCGTCGAACTCGGTGGAGTTGGCGTCGGCGAGCCCCAGCGCGTTGCGGGCGTACTCGATGGTCATCACCTGCATGCCCAGGCACAGGCCGAGGCACGGGATCAGATGCTCGCGGGCGTAGCCGGCGGCCGCGATCTTGCCCTCGATGCCCCGCTCGCCGAAGCCTCCGGGAATGACGATGCCGTCCAGGTCGCGCAGCCGGCCGGCAACGAGCAGGCCCTCCACCTCCTCGGCCTGCACCCACTCGATGTCGATCTCGACGCCATGGTGAATCCCGGCATGGTTGAGAGCCTCGATCACCGACAGGTAGGCGTCGGGCAGGCTCACGTACTTGCCGATGAGGCCGATCCTCACCGGCGTCGAGGCCTCGCGGATGCGGCCCACAAGGGCCTCCCACTCGGCCAGGTCCACCGTGCGAGCGTCGAGTCCAAGCTGCCTGCAGACGACATCGTCGAGGCCCTCTTCCCGCAGGATCAAGGGGATCTCGTAGAGGCTGGCCGAGTCGGCACAGGTTATGACCGCCTCCGATGACACATCGCACAGGTTGGAGATCTTGCGCTCAAGGTCTCTGGTGAGAGGGGTCTCGCAGCGGCACACGATGGCGTCGGGCTGCACGCCCCGCGAGCGAAGCTCGGTCACGGAGTGCTGGGTCGGCTTGGTCTTCTGCTCGCCGGTGGGCCCGATGAACGGCACCAGGGTGACGTGCACGAAGCACACGTTCTCGCGGCCCACGTCCAGCCGGAACTGCCGGATCGCCTCGAGGAAGGGAAGAATCTCGATGTCGCCGACAGTGCCGCCGACCTCGGTGATCACGACGTCGACGTCGTCGCCGGCGAGACGGGCGATGCGACGCTTGATCTCATCGGTCACATGCGGGATCACCTGCACGGTGCGGCCGAGGTAGTCGCCCCGGCGCTCCGCGGCGATCACGTCGGAGTAGATCGATCCGGTCGTGCCGTTGGACTCGCATGTGAGGCTCTCGTCGATGAAGCGCTCGTAGTGGCCGAGATCGAGGTCGGTCTCGCCGCCGTCGTCGGTGACGAATACCTCGCCGTGCTCGAACGGGTTCATGGTCCCAGGGTCCACGTTCAGGTAGGGATCGAGCTTGAGCATCGTGACTCGAAGGCCCCGGGCCTTGAGCAGCCGGCCCAGCGATGCCCCCGTCAGCCCCTTTCCCAGGCCGCTGACGACGCCACCGGTGACGAAGACGTGCTTTGTCATCGGGATCTCACCCTACCGCGATCAACAAGGAACCCGGCGGACGCTCAATGCCGACCGGTTTCAGCGGTCATTGAGCCCGAACTTCGTCTTGAGCACCTGATGGAACTTGCGAGTCCCGAAGGTCACCAGACGAGCCGGGTTCCGCGACGCGGAGCAGACCACCTCATCGTGCTGATTCAGTTCGGCCAGCCGGCGGCCGTCCACCGACAGCACCGCACCCCGATCCGAGAGGACCTCGAGTTGCAGCTGCGTCTCGGGCGCAACCACCACGGACCGGTCGAAGAGCATGTGCGGCGAGACCGGCGTCAGCAGCAGGGCCCGGTGGGTGGGATCGATGACGGGTCCTCCGGCGGACAGCGAGTACGCGGTCGATCCGGTCGGCGTGGACACGATGAGGCCGTCGGCCGCGTAGGTGGTGAACCGCTCGCCGTTGAACGACACGCCCAGACGCAGGGCATAGGAGGCCGCGGGCCGTTCCACGACTGCCTCGTTGAGAGCGACTCTCCGCTGCCGGCCCTGCCCGTCGCCGGCATCGAACTCCACGGTGAGCAGCATCCGCTCGGAGACACGGTGCTCGCCGGCCAGCACCCGCTCGATGGCGGTGTGAGCGTCGGCCGGCGCCACTTCGGTGAGGTAGGCCATCCGGCCGAAGTTGACGCCGAGAATCGGCGCACCCGACTCGCCGACGAGTTCGACGGCGCGCAGGATCGAGCCGTCCCCGCCGAGGGTCACCACCGCGTCCAGGCCCGCCGCGAACCGCTCCGGATCAACCTGAAGGTCGGGACAGGATGTCGCGGCCGCTTCTTCGGGAGGCATGCAGGCCTGATGGCCCTGCGAGGCGAGCCACACGGAGAGATCACGAGCTGCTGCGGCGGCCTCCGGGCGGCCCTGGTGCACGATCAGACCGATGACCGCCATCGACCTCAGACCCCCGCAACCCGGATCGCGTCGGCTACGGCCCGGTCAACGGCCGCGTCGAGCCCTGCCAGACCATCGGCGCCAGGGCGCACATCGGCGTGCAGCAGGAACTCCGCATTGCCCTCGGCGCCGGTCAGAGGCGAGACCATGACCCCCATGATGGCCGCTCCAGCGCCAACAACGGCGCGGCACACTCCGAGCAGCGCCCGCCGCCACACTTCCGGGTCGCGGATCACGCCGCGGCCCCGGTCGGCGTCGGCCCGGCCCGCCTCGAACTGGGGCTTCACCAACACGACGATGTCGGCGGTTGCCAGCCGGCAGAGATCAGCCATCACCAGGCGCAGCGAGATGAACGAGACGTCGGCCACGACGAGCTCGGCGGGCCCGCCGATGACGGCCTCGGCCACGCCGCGCACATCGGTGCGCTCGAACGACGCCACCCTCGGGTCGGCCCGCAGGCGCTCGTGCAGCTGGTTGCGGCCCACATCGATGGCCACCACGGCCGCGGCGCCGTGCTGCAGCAGACAGTCGGTGAAGCCTCCGGTGGACGCGCCCACGTCGATGGCCCGGCATCCGGTCGCGGCGATGCCGAACCCGGCCAGCGCGGCCTCGAGCTTGTGCCCGCCCCGCGACACGTAGCGGGGCGGGTCGCCCTTCACCTCCACGGGCTCGGCCGGGTCGACCAGGCGCGACGCCTTGGCCGCCACCGATCCGCCCACCGTTACCCGCCGTTCGTCGACGAGCCGCTGGGCCTCGGTGCGGCTGCCGGCCAGGCCGCGACGCACCAACTCGATGTCGAGGCGCCGGCGCCTGGGCGTCACGGGTGCGGCTGCTCAGCCCGCGATGCGGGACTGGCGATCCAGCCAGCCGAGGGTGAAGGCGTTCCACTCGCCCACCATCTCGTGGAAGGCGATGTGGCTGGAGTGAGGGCCGCGGAAGACGTGCATGGTCGAGCCCTCGATCGCCCGCTGCACTTCCAGCCCGTAGCGGGTCGGCACCTGCCAGTCCACCTCTCCCGAAGTGATGAGGGTGGGTACCTCGATCGAGCCAAGGCGGTCGAGCGTGTCGTGGGTCTTGTCGGCGTGGAAGTGGCCGAGCATCCCGGCCTTGGAGGGCGGATGCGGGTTCTCGAGGATGAAGCCCCGCTCGAAGGCCTCCACATCGGCCGGCTGGTCGTTGATGAACGTCGGGCTGGCCACCCACAGCAGGGCGGTCCGGATGTACCCGGCGGGATCGTCGTGGAGGATGTAAGTCTCGTTGGTGTCGATCATGCGGATGAACCACTCGTCGGAGCGACCCCAGGTGCAATGCAGTTGCAGGGTGGCAACCAGGCCGGGGTGGTTGATCGCGAGTTCCTGCGCGGTGGCCGACCCGAGGGACAGGCCCGAGACATGGGCTCGCTCCACACCGAGGCTGTCACAGAGCGCGGCGGCGTCGTCGGCCAGGATGCGCATCGAGTAGTCGCTGACATCGGGCGGGTGGGTGGACCGTCCCGTGCCCCGGGCGTCGTAGGTGATGACCGTGTAGCGGTGCCGGTAGGCCTCCACCTGGGCGGCCCAGGTGGTGTGATCGGCGGCCGTGCCCATGATGAGCAGCAGGGGGTCTCCGGTTCCCTCGACCTGGTAGTACATCTCTATCCCGGTGGGCAGGTTGACGAAGGGCATCGAGGACCTCCTTTCTGGTGTTGGCTCAGCCTGACGCGTGGATGGGCGGCCGCCGGTCCCGGATGCCCGCGGCCGCTTCGAAACAGGCGCCGACCCGGAGGACCGTTTCCTCGTCGAAGGGCGCTGCCGCGATCTGCAGTCCGATGGGCAGACCGTCTCGGTCGAAGCCGGCCGGCACCGACAGTGCGGGCAGACCCGACAGGTTGAACGGGCCCGTGGTGCGGACGTAGGCGAGCGTCACCGGCTCGGCGGAGTCCCCGAACCAGAAGTCGTCGGCGTCCTTGGGCGCGGCGGTGGCCGGCAGGGTCGGCGTGACCAGCGCGTCCAGCCGGTTGTGGACGAAGACGCGGCGCAGAGCGTCGGCGATGGCCCGCCGAGCCTGCAACGCCTTGAAGTAGTGCTCTGGCTCCAGCATCAGGCCGGCCACCAGCAGGGTGCGGATGCCGGGGTCGATCTGGTCGGGTCGGCTGCGCACCAGATCCCGGTGGTACGCACCGGCCTCGGGGGCGACGATCCCGAACTCGGCGGCCAGACCGTGCTCCAGCTCGGGAACCTCCACGCCGACCATGGCCGCGCCTTGGGCGCCAAGCAGGCCGGCGGATGCCGCGAAGGTCTCAGCCACGTCGGTCTGCATGGGTTCGAGCGGGGCACCGCCGAGCACGCCGATCCGCAGCCCATCGACACCCCGGTCCAGGCCGCTGCTGTATTGCGGCACCGGCCTCGACGAGGCCGAGGGGTCCAGCGGGTCCGGGCCGGCGAGGACCTCGAGGGCGGCGGCGCTGCCCGCCACGGTGGCGGTGAGGGGGCCGAGGTGGTCGAGCGACCACGCCAGCGCGGCCACGCCGGCGCGGGACACCCGCCCGTAGGTGGCCTTCAGCCCCACCGTTCCGCATAGCGAGGCCGGGATGCGGATCGAGCCGCCGGTGTCGCTGCCGATGGCCATGGGCATGATCCCGGCCGCGACCGCGGCACCCGAGCCGCCGCTCGATCCGCCGGGAACCCGGCTGAGGTCCCAGGGGTTCGACACCGGCGGGCTGTAGACGCCGCAGGCCAGCTCGTGGGTGGTGGTCTTGCCCACGATGACCGCGCCGCCTCGACGCAGGCGCCGCACCAGCGTGGCGTCGGTCGCGGCCGGCGTCGCCGGGTAGGCGGGCGAGCCGCACCGGGTGGGCAGCCCCGCGACATCGACTATGTCCTTGATCCCGACCGGCACGCCCATCAGGGGCCCGAGGTCGCGTCCGGCCGCGATCGCCTCGTCCGCCCGGTCGGCGGCTTCCAACGCGCCGTCGGGATCCAAGGCCACGAAGGCGCTCAGCTTGCCGTCGAGCTCCGCCGCGGCGGCCAGGCTCGCCTCGGCGAGTTCACGGCTGGTGGTGCCGCCCGAGCGCAGCGCCCCCGCAGCCTCCGGGATGGTGGTCATCGGTTAGTTCGGGCGCTCGGCGGCGGCAGGCTCGGGCGGCCAGCTCGGATCGAAGGCAGTGGGATCCGGCCCGCCGCTCTGCGACACCAGCGCATCCAGGCTCGCACTCTGCACGATCCGGCCAGCCAGGTCGGCCGCCGTCTCGGCTGGATCTATGGCCGGGTGGTCGAGCCCGAGCTCCCGCAGGCGGGCGGCCACCAATTCGACCGGGTCTGCGGCGTCGCCGTCAGTCACGTCCTGCGCCGATCACCGCGATCACGTCGACCTCCATCTTGAGGCCGGGCAGGCCGAGGGCCGCGGCCTGGCAGGCGGTCACCGCGGGGAATGGCCGGCCCGCGAACACCTCCCGGCGGACCTCGATCTCCTCCGCGATCTCGCGCACGTCCTGCATGAAGTAGGTGATCTTCACCACGTCGGCGATCGAGCTGCCCGAGGCGGTCAGCACGCAGGCGATGTTGTCCCACACCTGACGGGCCTGCTCGGTGACGGTGGTCCCCACCACCTCGCCGGCCTCGTCGAGAGCCACCTGGCCAGCCAGGTAGAGGGTGTCGCCGGCTCGCACGGCGTAGGAGTACGGCTCAGGCGGCGGGCACAGCCCGGGCACATCCACCACGGAGTCCAGCGGCATCGGCGGTCAATATAGGCTGCCGTAGGTTTCCCCGCGAATTGGCAGCCAGGAGTGCCCAAACGGGAGTCCAGGGCTGCCAGTTCCCCAAGCCGCCCGAACCCGACCGCGAATTGGCAGCCAGGAGTGCCCAAACCGGCCTCCACCGCTGCCAATTCCCCAAGCCGTAGGAGATCGCCGATGCCCAAGGCCAGCGTCAACGGAGTCGAACTCTGGTACCAGTTCAGCGGCGAGGGCTCCACCGTCGTCCAGATCGGCGGCGCCGTCAGCGCCCACGAGGGGTATGCCACCATCACGCCCGGCCTGTCACAGCACTACCGGGTGCTCGACTACGACCACCGGGGCTACGGAAGCAGCGACCGCCCCGCCCAGCGCTACACGCTCGACACCTGGAGCGACGACCTGGCCGGGCTGATGGACGCGCTGGGGCTGGAGCGGGCCCACATCCACGGCGGGTCGATGGGCAGCTTCATCGCCGTGAACTTCGCGGCCCGCTATCCCGACAGGGTCGACAAGCTGCTGCTCGGGGCGGGGGCCGTGGGCCGGTGCGACCGCATGGGAGTGCTCCAGTTCAGGATCTGGCAGAGCCTGGCCCGGGCCTACGGGGTGGAGTCGAAGGAGCTGGCCGAGCAGCTGCTGACCCACGCCTTCTCGCGTGCCTACCTCGACGGACCCGACGGCGGCGACGAGGCCGTGGGCCTGATGCAGGAGGTCACGGCCCGCAACGTGGGCACCGATGTGTTCATCGACGCCTGCCAGGCCATGATCGACACCGACGTCACCGCCCGGCTGGGCGACGTGACAGCACCGACGCTGGTGATGGTGGGATCGGAGGACGTGCTCACCCCGCTGGACGCGGGTCCGGGCGGAGCCGGCGCCCGCTACGTCGCCGAGAACCTTCCCGACGCAAGGCTGGTCGTGTTCGAGGGCAGCGGCCACGGGCACTACATCGAGCAGCAGGAGGAATCGCTGACCGCGATCCTGGACTTCCTGGCCGAGTAGCACCGTTGCGAGGTCACTGAACACCCGAGTCCCGACTAGCCTCGCCCGCCATGGCCGGTCCCGGCGGAGATCGACAGATCCTGGAGGTCAACGGCCGGCGCCTGCTGCAGCGGCTGTGGGACCTGGCCGAGATAGGCCCGATCCCCGGAGGGGGCAACAATCGCCTCGCCCTGACCGACGCCGACAAGGAAGGCCGCGACCTGGTGGTCACCTGGATGCGCGACCTCGGCCTCGAGGTGAGCATCGACACCATCGGGAACGTCGTGGCCACCCAGCCCGGCGTGGGCAGCGGCCCGCCGGTGATGATGGGCTCCCACATCGACACGGTCGCCACCGGCGGAAAGTACGACGGCAACCTCGGCGTGCTGGCCGCGCTGGAGGTCATAGAGACCGCCATCGAGAGCGGCATCGACCTTGAGCGCCCGCTGGCCGCGGCCTTCTTCACCAACGAGGAGGGCTCCCGGTTCCCGCCCGACATGATGGGCAGCCTCTGCTACACCGGCGGGCTGACCGTCGAGGAGGCCATGTCGACCACCGACGCCGACGGGGTGTCGGTCGGCGACGAGCTGGACCGCATCGGCTACCGCGGCCCGACGCCGTGCCCGGGACCGGATCCGTACGCCTTCGTGGAGCTTCACATCGAGCAGGGGCCGGTGCTGGAGCGCGACGGCATGCGCATCGGAGCGGTAACCGGCGTCCAGGGCATCTCGTGGACCGAGGTGAACATCACCGGCCAGTCGAACCACGCCGGCACGACCCCGATGAGCATGCGGCGCGACGCGGGACTGGCCGCGGGCGAGCTGGTGGTGGCGGTGCGGCGCATCGCCGACGAGATGGGCGGCACCCAGGTGGGAACGGTCGGGGCCCTGAGGCTGCACCCCGACCTTGTGAACGTGGTGGCCGCCAGGGCCCAGCTCATCATCGACCTGCGCAACACCGACGACGACGACCTGCAGTCGGCCGAGCGGCGCCTGCTGGCTGAGGTCAGGCGGATCGCCGAGTCCGAGGAGGTCGAGATCGACACCAAGTGGGTGGCCCGCTTCGAGCCGGTGGTGTTCGATCCGCGGGTCGTGGAACTGGTCGAGTCCAACGCCTCGGCGCTGGGGCTGTCGGTGCGGAGGATGCCCTCGGGGGCAGGACACGACGCCCAGATCCTGGCCGGGGTGTGCCCGGCGGGAATGGTGTTCGTTCCCAGCGTGAAGGGCATCAGCCACAACCCGGCCGAGTTCACCGAGCCCGACGATCTCATCGCCGGAGCCAATGTCCTGCTCAACACGGTGGTCACTCTGGCCACCGAGGGAGTCTGAACTCATCCGATGGCGGTGCGGGCGACGTTCACGGGCTGGGGCAAGTGCGTGCCCCCGGTGAAACTCACTAACGCCGACCTTGAAGAACTGGTCGACACCGAGGACGACTGGATCGTGGAACGCACCGGCATCCACGAGCGCGGCATCTCACACGTGGAGACCACCGATCTCGCCGAGGTAGCGGCCCGCCGGGCACTGGCCGCGGCCGGCCTGGAACCCACCGACATCGACATGCTCATCCTGGCCACCGTCACTCCCGAGATCACCTGCCCGAGCAACGCCTGCGTGCTGCAGGAGCGCCTCGGGGCGGTCAACTCGGCGGCGTTCGACCTCAACGCGGCGTGCAGCGGGTGGATCTACGGCACGGCCACCGCGTCGTCGATGATCACCGGGGGTTTGGCCGAGCGGGTGCTGCTCGTCGGGGCCGAGAAGCTGCACTGGGTGATGGACTACTGGGACCGGGCGACGTGCATCCTCTTCGGGGACGGGGCGGGGGCCGCAGTGCTGGAGCCCTCGGAGGCCGGCGACGGGGTGCTGGGCACCGATCTCGGCGCTGACGGCGTGGCCGGTCGCACAATGGTGTTCCCCACCCTGGGCACCCGCGGCCGGCTGAGCCATGTCCGGGATCCGTTCCTGAACCGCCTGCACTTCGACGGCCAGGCCGTATTCAAGATCGCGGTCCGCGGCATTGAAGGATCGGTGCGCCGGGCGGTGGACCGGGCCGGGCTCGCCCTCGACGACGTTGACGCGGTAATCCCCCACCAGGCCAACGAGCGGATCATCTCGGCCGCGGCTCGACGCCTGGGAGTAGACCCCGACCGGGTGATGCTCAACATCGCCACCCACGGCAACTCCGCGGCGGCCTCGGTGCCGATGGCGCTGTCCGACGCCCTCGACGCCGGGCTGATCCAGCCAGGCTCCCTCGTGGTGCAGACCGCCTTCGGCGGGGGCGTCACCTGGGGATCCACCGTGACCCGCTGGGGCGAGCGGGTCGAGCCTCTCGGCCACTCCGACGCCGCCCTGCCCCCCTGCGACGAGACCGTGTTCGACCTGCTGGCCGCCAACCGCGACTTCTACGCGCCGCTGCACACCCACAGCGGGACGGCCTAGCACTACTGAGACTGGTTCCTAATGCTATTGTTGCGGCCGATCTAGACCGTGCCTAGACACAAGGGGGCCCCTGAATGAGTCCGATTCGACGACGCGGTTTGAAGACGGCCGGAGTCGTGCTGGCGGTCGCAGCGCTTCTGGTGGCCCTGCCGGCGGTCGCGCTGGCCGACACGGCGGAGGGCGGGTCGGCGGGCCTGCCACGCGAGGAGCTGCAGTTCATCCTCAACACGTTCGCCTTCCTGATCTGGGGCGCTCTGGTGATGTGGATGTGCGCCGGCTTCACCATGCTGGAGTCGGGCGCGGTCCGCACCAAGAACGCCTCGATGATCTGCCTCAAGAACATCGGCATCTACTCGATCGCCGGCCTGGCCTACTACTTCATCGGCTACAACCTGATGTACGTCGACGTCGGCGACGTGGTCGGCTCGTTCCAGTTCCTCTACGGGCCGTCCGACGCCGAGTTGGGCCTGCTCGACGGCGCGGCCGACAACCTCGCCGAGGTGGTCGGCAACGGCTACGCGGTCATGTCGGACTGGTTCTTCCAGATGGTGTTCGTGGCCACCGCGGCGTCGATCGTGTCGGGCGCCATCGCCGAGCGGATCAAGATGTGGTGCTTCTTCCTGTTCACCCTGATCCTGACCGCCTTCATCTACCCGATCGTGGGGTCCTGGTTCTGGGGCGGCGGCTGGCTGGCCGAGCAGGGCTTCGTCGATTTCGCCGGTTCGACCATCGTCCACAGCACCGGCGGCTGGGCCGCTCTGGCCGGCGTGCTGGTCATCGGGCCCCGGCTCGGCAAGTTCCGCAAGGACGGCACGGTCAAGCCCACTCCGCCCTCCAACGTGCTGCTGGTGACCCTGGGGGTGCTGATCCTGTGGCTCGGCTGGTTCGGCTTCAACGGCGGGTCGCAGCTGGCGCTGGGCACCGCGGCCGACGCGGTGGCAATGAGCAACATCCTGGTCAACACGAATCTGGCCGCGGCGGCCGGGGTGGTGGCCGCGCTGGTCGTCTCACGGCCGATCTTCGGGCGCATGGACCTGTTCGCCGGCCTCAACGGCGCCCTGGCCGGGCTGGTCTCGATCACCGCCGCGCCCGACATCACCGAGCACTGGTGGGCGGTCATCATCGGCGCCATCGGCGGCGTGATCTGCACCGCGGCCATCAAGGCTCTGGAGAAGCTGAAGATCGACGATGTGGTGGGCGCCATCCCGGCCCACCTGGTGTGCGGCATCTGGGGGACGCTGGCGGCCTGCATCGCGGGCGGCGCCAACTTCGGCACGCAGCTGCTCGGCGTGGTGGCCATCGGCGCCTTCGCGTTCATCTCCTCGCTGATCGTGTGGAAGCTGATGGACATGGTCATAGGCCTGCGGGTGCCCAGGGAGGCGGAGCGTCTGGGCCAGGACACCGCCGAGCTGGGGATCGAGACCTATCCCGAGTTCGTGCTCATGCCCGAGGAGTTCGACGACTGATCGCACCAGCAACCGCGGCATCTCCGCAAGGCGGTCCCGGCCACGGCTGAAGCGCTAGGTTTCGGGTATGGCTGAAGCGTTAGGCATCGAACATCTCACAGACCTGTCCTCGGGCGAGGCGGTCTGGGCGTTCTTCACGCCGCTGATCATCTTCGCGGTGTTCTTCGTGCTGCAGATCGTCCTGCCCGCGAGGCGGGTCACCGGCTACGTGAAGGACCGCGAGACCGGCGAGCCCCGCAACTACCGGCTCAACGGCCTGCTGGTGTTCGTGATCGCCCACATCGTGTGGGCGTTCGAGATCGGCGGGCTGCCCCGCGACTGGTTCTACCGGTCGTCGCTGTGGGCGGTGGTCGGGGGCTCGGTCTTCTGCTTGATCTTCGCGGTGTGGTCTGTGTTCACCCAGCCGAAGGGCGAGATACAGAACCCGTGGCTGGCGCTGTGGGAGGGCCGGTCCCAGGAGCTGCAGCTGTTCAACAACCGCATCGACATCAAGATGTGGTGGTACGTGGTGGGCGGGACGATGCTGTCGCTCAACGCCCTGTCGGGGGCGGCGTGGCACCACGGCAACGTCGACGACACCAACCCGGGCATCTACCTGTACGCCGCCTTCTGGACGTTCTACACGTTCGACTACTTCATCTGGGAGCGGGTCCAGCTCTACACCTACGACCTGATCCACGAGCACATCGGCTTCAAGCTGTGGTGGGGCGGTCTCGTCGCCTACGGGTGGCTGTTTATCATTCCGCTGTGGGGCATGGCCCCCCATCCGGACCCCGGGCTGTCGACCGGGTTGACGTACCTCTGGCTGATCGGGGTGTGTGTGCTGTTCCTGGGCGGTTGGACAATCGGCCGGGGCGCCAACCTCCAGAAGTACACCTTCAAGCGCTGGCCGGACCGCAAATTCCTCGGGGTCGAGCCGAGGCACATCGAGGCCGGCGATCGCAAGATCCTGACCAGCGGATGGTGGGGCGTCGCCCGCCACTTCAACTACCTGGGCGAGGGGATCCTGGCCATCTCGTTCGCCCTGGTGTTCGGCCACCCCGGCAATCTCTGGGCCTGGACCTACTCCATCTTCGTGATCTCGTTCTTCACCGTCCGCCAGCGCTTCGACGAGAGGGAGTGCGCCCAGAAGTACGGGCCCGAGAAGTGGGCCGAGTACCAGGAGCAGGTGCCCTACCGGATCTTCCCCAAGATCTACTGAGCCCTCCGATACTGGGAGTGCCGGCTCCCGGCCATCAGCTGCCGAGATAGGCGGCGCGGACTGCCGGGTGGGTCCGGATCTCCGCGGGCGACCCGACGGCGATGACCGAGCCCTGATCGAGGCAGTAGACGCGGTCGCAGATGTTGGTGATGAACGCCAGATCGTGGTCGATCACAACCACACCGCACCCCAGCACGCCCGCGATGCGGCGGATCTGGTCGATGATGATCACCGACTCCAGCTCCGAGAAGCCGGACGTGGGCTCGTCCAGGAGCAGGAAACCGGGGGCCCGGGCCGCGGCCCGGGCCAGCTCCAGGCGCTTGGATGCGCCGTAGTCCAGGGCCCTGGCCCGCACCTCGGCGATGTCGGCGATACCGCACAGCCCCAGCAGGTCCGCGGCGGTCTGCTCGGCCAGCCGGGCCGAGCAGTCCCCGGCCAGGGCGGCCACCTCAACGTTCTCCCGAACGGTGAGCGCCTCGAACAGCCTCAGGTTCTGGAATGTGCGGGCCAGGCCGCGCCGGGCCAGCCGGTGGGGCGTCAGCCCCGCGATGTCGTCGCCTTCGAGGCTGATCCGGCCCTGGGCTCCGACTAGGCCGGTGATGGCGTTGAGCATGGTGGTCTTGCCCGCGCCGTTGGGTCCGATGAGCCCCACCACCCGGCCGCTGCCGGCCAGGATGTGGGCGTTGTCCAGGCCCCGCAGACCGCCGAAGTCGACGGTGAGGCCGGCCGCGGCCAGCCGGGCCGGGCTCTGAGGAGCGGGCGGGAACGGCCCCGCCGGGACGGTTTCCTCAAGTGGCGCGCCGGCAGAGCCGGAGAGCCCGAGCCGGCGACCGAGCCGGGGGGCCAGCCAGTCGGCCAGCTCCCAGTCGTCGAGCAGCCCCCTCGGACGCAGGACCATGAAGCCGAGCATCGAGGCACCCAGGACGAGGTCCGACAGGCCCGGACGCAGGATCAGATCGAACGGCCCGGGGTCGACGTCGGGTCCCGACACCACCCGGGCGGCCTCGGTCAGCGCGGTGATTACCACGGTGCCGAGGGCGGCGCCGGTGATGCTGTTGCGGCCGCCCACGACCAGCATGGTGATGGTCAGCAGGGTGTAGTCGATGAAGAACCGCTCGGGCGAGATCGTGCCGGTGAGCCAGACCCGCAGCGAGGCCCCGACCGCGACCACCGCCACCGACAGCAGCAGAGCCAACATCTGGTGGGTGGCGGGATGGATGCCCAGGCTGCGCGCCGCCACGGCGTCCTCGCGCACAGCCCGTGCCAGGCGGGCCGAGCGCGACCGGCGGTAGATCCCGGCCACCAGCAGGGCGACGACGAGCGCCGCGTAGGCGTATCCCCGCCCGGCCATGGCGGTGCCGGGGCGGAAGCTCAGCCCGGCCCGGTTGCCGCCGGTCAGGTCGGTCCAGTTGACGGCCAGCTCGAAGGTGGCGAACAGCAGCGACAGCGTGATGACGGTGGGGGCGATGGCGCCCGACGCCGCCGCCGAGCGCACCAGCCCCAGCCCGACCACCGCGGCCACGGCCACCGTCAACGCCACCGCCACGCCGATGGCCGCGGCCGGGTGCACGGTCAGGTCCACCAGCCCGAACGGGGCGTCGGGCACCAGGCGGGCCTTGCGGTCGGTGTCGATGGCGAACAGCACGAAGGCGTACCCGGCCACCGCTCCGAAACCGACGTGGCCGAACGACAGGATCCCGGTGTTGCCGATGAAGATCTGCATCCCCACCACGACGGTGGCGTTGATGAGCAGCGACGTGAACAGCCGCTCGGAGGCCGCGTCGCCCACTCCCCAGACGTAGACGAGCCCGACCGCGGCGACCGCGGCGAACAGCACGCCGCCCGCGGCCACGTCCGGCAGCACCCGCCGGACCGGACCCGCGGCCACGTCGGGCAGCACCCGCCGGACCGGGAGGGTCACACCCGCTCCGCGGCGGCGGTCTGGAGCATCCCGGCCGGCCGGAAGATGAACAGCAGCGCGATCAGCACGAACACGATCCCGTTGACCATGCCGTCGACCTCGTCGGGCAGCCGGGAGACGAGCTGCACCTCGACCACTCCGAGCACGAGTCCGCCGACCACCGCGCCCTGGAGCCGGCCCAGCCCGCCGATGAGGGCCGCGAGGACGCCCTTGAGCATGGGGATGAGCCCGGCCGCGGGAGCGGCCCGGCCGGTCCTCATCAACAGCAGCACCGCCGCGACCCCGGCCAGCAGCCCGGCCAGCGCGAACGCGGAGCGGATCACCAGGTTGCTGCGCACACCGAGCAGCTGGGCGGTGTCGAAGTCCTCCGCGGCGGCCCGGATGGCCATCCCGTAGACCGTCTTGCGCAGGATGGCCAGGGTCCCGAGCAGCGTGGCCACGGTGACCGCGATCACCGCGACGTCGACCACCTCGACCCGCACGCCGCCCAGCGACACGGTGTTGTTGATCCAGCCCGGCCGGTCGAAGGCCCGGGAGCTGGCCGACACGTACATGACGAAGCCGGCCTGCACCACGAAGTGCACGCCGAACGACATGAGCAGCATGGCGAAGTCGCTGGCGCCCCTCACCCACCTGAACGCCACCAGCTCGAGAGCCACCGACGTGGCGACGGAGGTGGCCACGATGACCGGGGCGAGCATCCACCAGTCCAGCCCGAGCAGGGTCAGCCCGTAGGCCACGTAGGCGCTGACGGTGATGAGCTCGCCGTGGGCGAAGTTGATCATGCGCATCACCCCGAAGGTCAGGCCGATCCCCAGGGCCAGCAGGGCGTACTCGCTGCCGAGGCCCAGACCGTCGATCAGCTGCTGGACGAGCTCGACCATCACGTCCCGTCCTTCACGTGCCCTGCGCCGCCGCCATCACGTCCCGTCCTTCACGTGCCGTTGCCGAGGAACGCCTCGAACAGGTCCTCGCGGGCCGCGATCTCGCCGGCCGCGCCGCTGGCGACGATGTCGCCGCTGCGCATGATGTAGGCCGTGCCGGCCATCTCGAGGAGGCGGTGGGCGTCCTGCTCGACGACGAGCAGAGTGGTCCCCGCGGCTGACAGCTCGCCGAGCAGGTCGAGCACCTGGCTGCGCAGCACTGGCGCCAGCCCGAGGGAGGGCTCGTCCGTCAGCAGCACGCTCGGGCGGCTCATCAGCGCCCGGGCGATGGCCAGCTGCTGGGCCTCGCCGCCCGACAGCAGACCCGCGGGCACAGACCGCTGGCGGCCCAGCACCTCGAAGCGCTCCATCATCTCGGCGGCGAGCCGGCGCCGGTCCCGACCGCCGATGAGGATCCCCGCGACGAGCAGGTTCTCCTCGGTGGTCAGCCCGGTCAGGATCCGGCGGTGCTCGGGGACCAGGGCGACGCCGGCCCGCAGCATCCGCTGCGGGGACCATCCGGTGACGTCGGTCCCCCGCCAGCGGATGGCCCCGCCGCTGGGGGCGTGCAGCCCGACGATGGCGTTGAGGAGGCTGCTCTTGCCGGCTCCGTTGGGGCCGATGAGGGCGACCGTCTCGCCTTCGGCGACTGACATCGAGGCGCCGTGAACCGCCCGGACGCTGCCGTAGGTGACCTCGACCCGATCAAGGGTCAGCACGGCGTCCGGGCGGTCCGAGCACTGGCCGGTTCAGCCCGACCTCTCAGCCGTAGACCGCGGCCAGGGTCGGCTGGCCGTCGACGACCTCGTGCACGTACACGGGCGTGTTGGGCGACCCTCCGCCGTTGTAGGTCAGCACGCCGGTCAGGCCGTCGACGCCGGTGCCGGCGACGATGGCCTCACCGACGGTGACCGGGTCGAGCGAGCCGGAGCGGATCACGGCGTCGGAGACCACGAGGATGGCGTCGGCGGCCAGTGCCGAGTACGACTCGCTCTCGAGGACGCCGCCCTTGGCGGCCTCGTAGCTGGCCAGGAAGCGCAGCATCCGGCCGTCGGGCTCGGGGAAGGTGTGCGAGGTGTGGAAGAACCCCTCCACGCCGTCGACGAAGTAGCCGCCGGTGGCGGTGAAGGCGTCGGCGATGAGCATCTCGGCGCCGACCTCGGCCTCGCCGAGCTGGGCCCCCAGGATGGCGGCCTGGAAGGCCAGCAGCGCCGAGTACACGACGTCGGGCTGGGAGTCGAGCCCGGCGATCTCGTTGACCTGGGCCGAGAAGTCGGTCGTCTGCCCCGGCACGAACGGGAAGTCGCCCAGCACCTCGCCGCCGAGCGACTCGAACTCCTCGGTGAAGACCTCCACGACGTAACCGAAGTAGGGCCCCGGGACGCTGAAGGTGACCGCGGTCGTCCAATCCCGCTCGATGGCGAACTGCGCGGCCGCCACGGCCTGGGCGGTGTCGGTGAACGAGGCCAGCAGCGACAACTGCTCGGGGTCGGCCAGCAACGGCTCGGTGGACGACACCGAGATGGTCGGGACCCGGGTGGCGGTGACCTGGAGGATGGCCTGGTTGACGTCGAAGAATGCCGGACCGAGGATGGCGGTGACGTTCTCGTCGAGCAGCTCCTGGGCGACCCGGCCGGCGGTCTCGGGGTCTCCCTCGATGTCTCGGATCACCATCTCGACCGGGTGGCCGTCCACGCCGCCCCAGCAGTTGAGGAGCTCGACGAAGTATTCGGCCGCCTTGGCCGCCGGGATATCCACGAAGCCTCCGAGGTCTGAGAAGTCGGCCGCGTAGCCGATCCGCAGCGGCTCGCCCTGCGGCGCCGGGCCGCAGTCGGCGAGGTCGGCGGCCAGGATGGCGTCGACGTCGAGGTCCATGGGCGCGGCCGGCTCCGGCTCGGCCGGCTCCGGCTCCGCAGGCTCCGGCTCCGCAGGCTCGGGCTCGGCAGGCTCAGACTCCGTAGGCTCGGGATCGGCCGGGGCCTCAGGCGCTTCGGTGGGTGCCGGAGCCGCCGCGGTGGTGCTGGCCGGCTCAACGTCACCGTCGTCGTCGCCGCAGGCCGCGGCCACGAGCGCCAATGCCAGCGTGGCGGCCAGGGCCCGGAAGAGTCTCTTGCTGGTTCTCTTGGTTGTCATTGCTTCCCCCTTGTGGGATTCACGGGCTGTCGCTGGACAGGAAGTCGGCCACGAGCCGGTTGAACCGGTCCGGGTTCTCGATGAACATGAAGTGGTTGCCGCCCTCGTCGGCCGGGATGGACTCGAACCGGGCGCCGGGGGTCTGCTCGGCGGCCCAGCGGGTGGCCGAGGCCGGGATGAACGACCCCTCGCCCGCGACGTAGAGCGAGGGCCGGTTGATCCGGGGCGGCACGTCGCGCCAGTCGGCCAGGATGTCGGTGAAGAACTCCCGGGCCGACAGCGGCCCCGGCATGCGGGCGTTCTCGGCCAGCAGCCAGGCCTTGTCCTCGGTGGAGATGTTCTCGGTGACCATCCCGTCGATCAGGCCCGGCACGACCTGGGCCGCCGCTCCCGCGGTCAGGCCGTTGAAGACCCCGAAGAAGGCGTCAGGGCTGAGGATCGACCCGTAGTCGGCGACCTCCTGCTCCGAGAACGCGGGGTTGGCGATGGGGTGGGTCATCATGTCGACGAACACGGCCCTGTCGATGCCGTCACCGGCGAACAGGTCGAAGTACGACCACAGCACGCAGCACCCCATCGAGTGGCCCAGCACGTGGGCGGGCTGTCCGGCCACCTCGTCGATCACGGTCCGGAGGTCCATGGCGTAGCGGGCGATCCGGTAGCCGTGGTCGGGCCGCTCCGATTCGCCGTGGCCCCGCAGGTCGAAGGTGATGACCCTGAAGCGGTCGCTCAGGCCGGCCACCTGCCGCTCGAACAGCGCCGCGGTCTGGTTCCACCCGTGGACCAGCACCAGCGGTGGGCCGCTGCCGGCCGCCTCGTAGTTCAACTCGACGCCGTCGCTGGTGGTCAGTCTGGCCATGGCTGGCTCCTCGTGGTCATTGGACGCCCCCGGCCGCGCGGCGCGGGGTCTTGAGCAATCCATGGCAATCGATCGGGGCCGGCGCGGCTATCCGGCGAGCGTCGGCAGCTGTCCGTCGAGCGCCGGTTGCTGTCCAGATCAGGGGATTCCTTGTCCGATTTGCGCAGCCGAGCCTGGACAGGGCGGCCGCGAGCGCCGTACTGTCGGTGGTATGCGGGCCGCGGCGACGTTCCAGCGGTACACGAACATCGACCACCAGGCGGAGCAGCTGACCGGCTTCGATCAGGCCTACCAGCAGCTGGAGGGCGGCTCCTACGATGGCGCTTTCCTGGCCTGCGACAGCGACGAGGTCGGCTTCTTCGTCGAACGCACCAACCGGCGGCTGGGCCAGCAGGGTGCGGGGCCGGACGGCGTCATCAGCGCGGTGGTGCTGCTCAGCGACTTCGGCCACACGCTCTCGAACGGTTCGCCGTTCACCATGGACGACGTGCTGCTGGTGGGACCCGGCGGCGCGTACGAGGCCGTGGTCGGCTCGGGAGTGGAGCCGGCCGTGTTCAGCGTGTCGCTGGAGTCGGCTACCGCTCTGCCGCTGCGACGCTTGTCGAATCAGCAGGCGGGACGGATCCGACGGGTCGCCGATCCCGAGCTCAGCAGGAAGTTCCGGGCGGTGGCAGCCAACGCTCTGCGGTCCTGGGATCCGGCCGCCCAGAGCATCTCCGTGCCGCGGGCCGTCGTGCACGGGCTGATGCTCGAGCTGCTCACCGCGCCGAGCGCGGCGCAGGGGTCGTCGCACGGCTCGATACAGCTCTACCGGGCGGCCCGCGACGTCATGCTCGCGGCGCTCACGGAGCCGCTCACGATTCCCGAGGTCGCCTCCCGGGTGGGAACTTCGCGCCGCACGCTGGAGCAGGCCTTCGACAAGTGCGCATCGGTGAGCCCGGCGCGGTTCCACAAGCTGCTCAGGCTCAACAACGCCCGCCGGCTGCTCGAGAGCGGCCGGCACTCCGTGAGCCGGGCGGCCACCAGCAGCGGCCTGCATCATCTCGGCCGCTTCTCCAGCGAATACCACGATCTCTTCGGCGAGTTGCCCTCCGAGACGGCCAGGCGGGCCAAGGCCCTTATCCTGGACCCGGTCCCGACCGGCCTCTGAATCAGGGCCGCTCCCCCGTCACTCGACCACGAACTGGCAGCCCAGGACTCCCAATACGGCACCCACCGCTGCCCATTCGCGGGTCCGAGCAGCGCCTCGGCGGTCTGCGGCGTGCCCGACCCCTCAGGCAGCGGTCGCCCGGGGTGCGGGCTCGGGGACGGTCCACTCCTCGGGCATGGCCGAGAAGTCGAAGAACGGCTCGTGGTCGTCCTGGGCCACCGCCTCGGCGATCTGCGCGTAGAACCCCTTCCCGGTCTCGGCCGCGAAGGTGATCGCCACCTCGTCGCCAGTTCCGGCCTCGGGGCGCTTCACGTACTCCGGGAACGGCACCTCGTCTGCCCCGCCTTCGGCATAGCCCCGGGCGAAGAGCTGCTCGAGCACGCCGAACCCGTCGTGGCGCACCAGCTTCGGGCCGCGCACCGACCCTCCCATCCGCTCGACGTGCGCAGTGAAGGTGTCGAGGTCATGGGTCTCGTAAGCGACGTGCTGGCATGAGTGGTCGCCGTGGCGCTCGACGAATTTGGTCACCTGCGAGCGCTCGGCCCGATCGATGCCCTCGATCAGCGCCACCCCGAAGTCTCCGTAGTCGATGCACCAGAGCTTCATGCTCGAGTCGGGATCGTCGGGACGCACATCGTCGATCCGGTTGATGAGAGTCCCGCCCTCAACCTCGATGTGGAACCACGCCCAACGCTCGATCGAGCCCTTCTCGCAGGCGTAGGTGATGTGATCGACCTTCTTGAGGTGGGCCATGGCGCTGCCTCCTTGTGCCGCAGGCTGTCATCGGTTCATGTCGTATGTGAGCAGATTGCTTACAGATTTTCGAGAGCTATGGACAGACTGTCCAATATTGGTTAGATTGATGACTATTATGACGGCGAGAGAGGTTTGAGACATGCCCGAGAGACGCGATCTGCCCGTGCCGCTGGACGGCATTGATCGCACGCTGATCGGCGTCCTGCGCCACAAGCCCCGCAGCAGCGTGTCGGAGATGGCCCGGCTGACGGGCCTGGCCCGGGGGACGGTGCACGACCGCATCCGGCGGCTGGAGGCCCGCCGGGTGATCGTGGGCTACGGGCCCGACATCGAACCGCGCTCGGCCGGGTTCGGCGTTTGCGCCTTCACGACGCTCACCATCGCCCAGGGAGCGCACGAGAGCACCGTGCGGGCGCTGTCCGAGATCGACGAGATCCTCGAGATCCACACCGTGACCGGGCGGGGCGACCTGCTCGTGAAGATCGTGGCGAGCACCAACGACGATCTCCACGAGACGCTCCAGCGAATCGCCGCCATCGACGCGGTCCGACGGACCGAGACGCTGCTCGCCTTGCACACCGGCCTGCTGCGCAACGTTGCCGACCTGGTCGCGGCCGGTACGTCATCCTGAGCGGCGGCGGGCCCTGCGGTGGAGGTGAGGGGATTCGAACCCCTGGCCTCCTCGATGCGACCGAGGCGCTCTAGCCAACTGAGCTACACCCCCGCGGGAAGGGGCGAGTTTACCGGTGCGTCCTCCTACACCGATCACCTGCCGACATGTCAGCCGTTGGCGACTCGCCCCAGAGGCGTGGCCACGGCATCGCTCGGAGCGGGCCGGTCGGGATAGAGCACCCGCACGTCGGCCAGGTTGATGGCCGGCGGCTGCTGCCGGTGGATCGAGCCGAGGGCGAACAGCAGCAGCACCACGTCGACCATCACGTGGACGGCCAGGGCGGTCGGCCCGAAGACCGGCACCGCCAGCAGGGACGCCAGGGCCAGCGCGGCGAGCATCGTGGCCACATGCCTGCGTCGGCGATGGGCCTGCTCCGGGGTGCGGGGCAACTCCCACAGGTCCCCCCGTGATCTTGAATCCTCCTCGAGGCTCCCGATTGAGACCGTCCCGGAGGCCAGGGCATCGAAGGAAGGGGTGAAGCCGTCCAGGTCGTCGCGGCGAGCCGGCCGGGATGTCCGCTTGTCCCGGAACCACAGCGCGAAATAGCCCAGCCAGGCCGTCGCCAATACCGTCAGTACGATCAGAGTCACGGGTTGCATTTCCTCCTCGTGTGCACGAATCGAATCGCCGAAAGTGCTGCGAGTGCGCCTACGGCGCACCGCCCGCTGCTTCAATGACCCGTACATGCAGACGACGGCCCAACAAGGATGGCACCGATGACAAGCCAAGTGGTGGATGTCTAACGGAAGGGTTCAGGAGTCCTCGCGCCGGTAGGTCCCGGACCGGCCGCCGGATTTCTCCCACAGAGCGATGTCGCTGATCGTCATCGACCGGTCCATCGACTTGCACATGTCGTAGATGGTCAGCGCGGCCACGCTGCACGCGGTCAGCGCCTCCATCTCCACGCCGGTCCGGTCGACCGTCTCCACCCGCGCCTCGATCCCCACCGAGTCGTCGTCCACCTCGAAGTCCACCGCGACCGAGCTAACCGACAGGCCGTGGCACAAGGGGACGAGTTCGGAGGTCCGCTTGGCGGCCTGGATCCCGGCCACCCGGGCCACGGCCAGAACATCGCCCTTGCCGATCTCTCCGGCTTGCAACGCCGCAGCCACGTCGGGCTCCATGCACACCCGGCCGCGGGCCACGGCCCGGCGATGGGTCGGCTCCTTCGACGACACGTCCACCATTCGAGCCCGACCCTGCGGATCGAGATGGCTGAAGCCCATGGACTGCCTCTAGCCGCCAATCTGCGACATCGAGCGGCGGGGCCTGACGAAGTGGACCCGGTTGATCTGGTGACCGGCCCACTTCGACGCCACCGACCCCTCCAGCGCGGCCCCGATCTCGTCGTCGCTCGCCCCCGACCGCAGCAGCGCACGAACGTCCGTCTCGGTCACCGCGAACAGGCAGTTGCGGAACTGGCCGTCGGCCGTCAGGCGCACCCGGTCGCACGTTGAGCAAAAAGAGTCGCTGACCGACGCCACGATCCCCACCGACCCCGACCCGTCGGCGAACCGATAGCGGGTCGCCGGGGCCGATGTGCGTTCGACCGGCTCCACCGGACAGGCGTCGTTGACCCGAGCCAGGATCTCGTCCACCGGCACGACGAGGTCGTTGATCCAGATCCCGTCGGCGTCGAGGGGCATGAACTCGATGAAGCGGACCTCGACGCCCTTGCGCCGCCCGAATTCGACGAACGCCGCTATCTCGTCGTCGTTGACGCCCCGCATGACCACGCAGTTGACCTTCACGGGGTCGAACCCGGCAACGACGGCTGCGTCGATGCCGTCGAGCACCCGGTCGAGGCTGTCGCGCCTTGTCAGCTCGGCGAAACGGGACACCTGAAGCGAGTCCAACGACACGTTCACCCGGCGCAGGCCCGCGGCCCGTAGATCTTCGGCCAGCAGGGGCAGCGACACCCCGTTGGTGGTCATGGCCAGGTCGGTGCCGAGTTCGGCCAGCAGACCGACCAGCACCGGCAGGTTGGCCCTCACGGTGGGCTCTCCGCCGGTGAGCCGGATGCCGTTGACGCCGTAGCGCTCGACCATGATGCGAGCCAACCGGGCGATCTCCTCGAAGGTCAGCAGGTCGTCGCGGGGCACCCATTCCAGTCCCTCGGCGGGCATGCAGTAGGTGCACCGGAAGTTGCACCGGTCGGTGACCGAGATCCGCAGGTCCCGGTGAACCCGCCCGAAGCTGTCGACAAGTTGGGTCGCCACTAGCCCGCAGGCTAGCGCCGGGCTCAGCCCACGATCACGCCGGGCTCAGAGCACGATCACATCGACCGGGTCGCCCTCGCCGGCCGGCGAGCCGTCGGGCACCACGGCCAGGGCGTCGGCTCGGGTCATGGCGGCCAGCTGATGGGAACCTTGACCGCCCGAGCGCCTCACCCGCAGCACGCCCTGGTCATCACGCCGGGCGGCAACCCTCACATAATGGGTCTTGCCGTCGCTGCGATGGCCGAGGTCGCCGTCGCTGACCGCCCGCACGAGCGCCGGCCCGAGATTGTCGGGGCCGTGGCCCGCCATGGCCCGCAGTCCGGGCTTGGCCAGCAGCTCGAAGCTCACCATCGACGACACCGGGTTGCCGGGCAGGCCGAACACCGGGACGCGGTCGACGATCCCGAAGGCGAACGGCTTGGCCGGCTTGATGGCGATCTGCATCCACCTCATTTCGCCGATGCGGTCCAGCACCACCTTCACGTAGTCGAAGTCGCCCATGGACACGCCCCCCGACGAGAGCACTGCGTCGCAGCGGGCGGTGCCGTCGCGGAAGGCCCGCTCGATGTCGGCGGGGTCGTCGCGGGCGATCCCCAGGTCCACCCCCTCGAAGCCGGCCTCGGCCACCAGGCCCAGCAGCGTGCGGCGGTTGGTGTCGCGGATCTGGCCCCGGCGCAGCGGCCCGGCGGTGTCGGCGAGCTCGTCGCCAGTGGAGAGCACTCCCACTCGGGGGCGGGGGTGGGCCGAGACCTCATAGGCCCCCACCGCGGCCAGCAGGCCCACCCGGCCCGGGGTCACCACCGTGCCCGGCTCCAGCACCTGCTCGCCGGCAGCCACATCCTCGCCCGGCCCGCGCACATGGTTGCCTGGCTTCACCCGGGCCTCCACCAGAACCCGGTCCTCGGAGCCGTCGAGGCGGCGGGTCAACTCGACCTTGACCACGGCGTCGGCACCGTCGGGAATGGGCGCGCCGGTCATGATGCGGGCCGCCTGGCCCGCGCCGACATGGAGGGACCCGTCGTCGCCGGCGCCGATGGTGCCGACCACGTCCAACTCGACGGGCGCGCCCCGGGTGTCGTCGGCCTGCAGGGCGTACCCGTCCATGGCGGTGTTGGCGAAGCCGGGTATCGGCTCGGAGGAGAACACGGGCTCGGCCAGTACCAGGCCCAGCGCCTCGCCGAGATCGAACCGACGGGCGGGCAGGGCCTCGACCCGCTCCAGAACATGGGCCCGGGCCTCCGCGAGCGGGATCAACTCTTCAGTCTCCTTTCGGTGCCGCGCAACAGCCGCACGATATTGCCGTGATGGCGCATAGCCATCACCCCCATCACCACCGCGGCCACGATCACCTCGGTGGCAGGCCACCCGAACACCAGCGCCAGCACCGGGTAGCTCACACCCACGCTCAGCGAGCCCAGCGCGGCCACTCGGGTCAACCGCACCATGCCGAAGAACAGCACCGTGCAGATCAGGCCGATGAGGGGATCGAGGACGATGCCGCCGCCGCCCGCGGTGGCCATGCCCTTGCCGCCCCGGAACCGCCTGATCGCCGGCCACACATGGCCGGCCACCGCGCCGATCCAAGCAGCCATCGCCTCGGGACGGTCCCACAGCAGCAGGGCCGCTCCGACCGGCGCGGCGCCCTTGGCCATGTCGCCCAGGGCAACGGCCACGCCAGCGAGGCGCCCGCCCAGGCGGTAGATGTTGGTGGCACCCGGGTTGCCCGAGCCCTCGCTGGTGGGGTCGTGTCCGATCTTGTTGCCGACCAGCGCCGCTGTGGGGAACATGCCCGCCGCGTAGGCGACGACGAAGGCCACCCCCATCCAGACCGTCACGCCCGGAATAGTAGAGGCCCAGCGAGCGGCCCGGCACGGTGCCGTGGCGGGGCGGTGCCGTTATCCTTCGGCGCCGTGCCGATGTACGACTACCGCTGCGAGCGCTGTTCGGCGCAGTTCGAGGTGCGGCAGTCGTTCAGCGACGACACTCTGACCGTCTGCCCGCCCGCCGACGGCCCGGCCTCCTGCGTCTCGCCCGGCGAGGGCCCCGTCAAGAAGGTGTTCAGCGGGGTAGCCATCGCCTTCAAGGGAGACGGCTTCTACAAGAACGACCACGGTGCCAACGCCAAGGGCCGACGCAAGGAGAAGGAGGACTCCTCGACGTCGTCCAACGACTCCTCATCGGCGTCGAAGGACTCGAAGGACTCCTCGTCGTCGAAGGACGCTTCGTCGTCCGATTCGGCCTCGAGTTCGGACTCGGGCCGGTCGAAGGCCGACGCCGGCGCATCGTCCTCCTCCTCTTCGTCCTCGTCCAGCTGACGGACCGCTCGTCGCGACCCGCGACCCATCCCCGCCGCTGAGCCGGCGGCTCGTCGCCCCGGGCGACCAGTCCCGCATAGTCCGATCGTCTCGGACCTGCGGCCGGTTCGGCCGGACCGCGCCCGCAGCCCGCTAGGAGGCTCGATGTCGCCCGTCAGACATGCCCCTCACATGGATGGACCCCAGCCCCGCCTCGGGCCGCTCGGCAGTTCCCCCGCCTCAGCCAGGCCGCGGGCCCGCAGCCGGCCCGGCACGGCCGGAAGGCTCCAGATCATGCTGTATCGCCATCGGTGGCTCCGATGGGCCGCAGCCGCGGGTGCGGCCCTGGCCGTTCTCGTCGCCCTCAGCGACAACACGCCCGCTCCGGCGCCAGCGCCGACGGTCATCGCGCCCCCCGGCCCGGCAGGCCTGCTGCCGCCGGGTACCCGCGGAGTGCCTGTGCCCGTCGACAGCGAGGTGTTCACGGCGGGCGACACCGTGGATGTGCACGCGGTACTCGACGGCACTGCCGTCGTGCGCGGCGCGCTGATCGTCGAGACCCGGGAGGGCGAGGTGGTGGTGGCGTTGCCCGCCGATCAGGTGGATGCGACCGTTGACGCGCTGGCAACCGGCGGCGTGCTCCTGGTGCTGGTGCCCTCAGCGCAGTCCGATGGCGAGTAGGGCCAGCACCGCGCCGCCGGCCAGGACCCGGTAGGCGACGAAGGGACGGAGGCTCACCCGGGTAACGATCTGCACCGTGGCCCACACCGCGATCCAGCCGGTGACCATCGACGACGCCGCGCCCCAGGCCAGCGCGGGCCACAGCGACGACGGGATGCTCAGCCCGGCAAGGCCGTAGACGCCGGCGCCGGCGATCACGGGCAGGCTCATCAGGAACGCCAGGCGCACCGCGGCCTCGCGGCCGTAGCCGAGACCCCGGGCGACGGTCATGGTCACCCCCGAGCGTGACACTCCTGGCTGGAGGGCGAGGGCCTGGCCGACGCCCATCACCACCGCGTGCAGCAGGCCGAAGTCGGACTGGTCGCGCCGCTCGGCCAGCCGGTCGGAGACGCCCAGCAGCAGGCCGAACACGATCAGGGCCAGAGCCACGAGCACGATGCGGTTCGAACCCCGCAGGGCGTCGCCCACGGCCACCCCCACAATCCCGGCGGGCACGGCCGACACCACCAGCGACCAGCCGACGCGGCCGTCCGGACCGAGCGGCCCACGGCCGAGCACCGGCCCGAGAGCCGCACCCGCGTAGGTGACCACGTCACGGCGCAGGTACACGGTCGCGCCGACCAGGGTGCCGACATGGACGGCCACGTCGAAGGCGGTGGCCGCGTCGCCCGCCAGCTCGTCCCAGCCGAAGAGCCAGCGGACCAGGATCAGGTGGCCGCTGGACGAGATCGGCAGGAACTCCGACAACCCCTGCACGATGCCCAGCACGATGGCGTGGAGGATCGGCACCGCCGTCGAGGCTAGAGGTTGGACCCGTCCACCTGCCCGGATCTCAACTGCCGGACATGGTCACGTCGGCGACGGCGAGGGTCACCCCGGCCGCGCTCATGGGCAACCACTCCAGGTCCGAGCCGACCTCGGTCACGTCCATCAGCAGCCGCTGGATCGTGCTGGCGATGGTCACCTCCCTGATCGGTTCGGCCGTCTCGCCGCCGCGTATCCGCAGGCCCTCGGCTCCCACCGAGAAGTCGCCCGACACCGCGTTCACGCCGCTGTGAAGGCCGGTGACGCCCTGCACCAGCAGGCCGTCGTCGATGTCGGCCACGATCTCGGGCTGGGAGCGGGTCCCGGGTGTGAGCCTCAGGGCGTGGGCGCCGACACCGGGAGTGCCCTTGAACCCGCCCCTCACCGCCGAGCCGGTGGAGGCGACCCCGGCCCGCCGAGCGGTGTATGTGTCGTACAGGAAGGCCTGCAGCACCCCGTCGGAGATCAACGGCACCCGGCGGGTGGCCAGACCCTCGGCGTCGATGGCCGAGGCGGAGAAGGCGTCGGGGTCGGTGGCGTCGTCGACGAGGGTGAGAGACGGCGCCGCCACCGCCTCGTGCATCCGGTCGGCGAACAACGAACGGCCCTTGAGCACGGCGTCGCCGCTCAACGTCGCGCCCACGATGGCGAGGAGCCGGGCGGTCACGTAGGGGTCGAGCACCACGGTCAGGCGGCGGGTCGGGGCCTTGGCCGCGCCCAGCAGGCGGGTGGCCCGATCGGCCGCGTCGGCGCCGGCCGTCTCCGCCGACAACTCGCCGGGATGGCGTCCGACCGAGAAGCCAAACCCGGTCTGGGTCTCGTCGTCGTCAGCCGCCAGGCTGTAGGCGACCAGATAGCAGCCGGTCTCACGGGCCGAGGCGGTCACGCCCCGCGAAGTGGCCACCGCGCCCTCGTACACCGAGTCGGCATAGTCGGCCGACTCCACACCGGTCACGCGGGGATCGGCGGCCAGCGTGGCCCGCTCGAGCTCGAGCGCCAGAGCGACCTTGTCCTCGGTAGGGAAATCGACCAGCTCGGACCGGTACAAGTCCAGGGATTCGGGCGCCACCCCGTCGGGCTCGGCCACTCCGGCGAACTCGTCGACGCTACCGAAGCGGGAGTTGTCCAGCGCCTCGTTGAAGGTCTCCCGCAGCGTGTCGTCGTCGAGGGCGGCGGCGTAGGCGAAGCCCTGGCGGCCGTCGCGCACGACTCGCACGCCGATCCCGACCGACGTCGCCGCGGTCAGCGACTCGACCTCGCCCTGATAGGCCCGCACCTCGGTCTCCTGCTCGTGGGCCACGAAGGCCTCCACGTCGATGCCGGCGCTGGCCCAGCCGACGACCCGCTCCGCGATGTCGAGCAGCCCCGGTTCCGCCACGCTCAGCCCCACAGGCGCGAGGGCAAGCCCCCGCTCACGCGGCGGTGCCGCCGACGGTGAGAGCCGTCACCCGCAGCGTGGGCGTGCCGTCGCCCACCGGAACCCCCTGGCCGTCCTTCCCGCAGGTGCCCGGCGATCCCATGGCGAAGTCGTTGCCGAGGGCGTCTATACGGGTGAGCACCTCGGGTCCGTTGCCGATGAGGTTGCCCTCGCGGATCGGGGCCGTGATCCGGCCGTTCTCGATCAGGTAGGCCTCGGTCATGCCGAACACGAAGTCGCCGGTGGCGGTGTTGACCTGACCCCCGCCGAGCTGGGCCACGTACACGCCGTGGGTGGTGTCGGCCACGATGTCGTCGGGATTGGCGTCACCGTTGTCGATGAAGGTGTTGGTCATCCGCACCATGGGCAGATGCTGGTAGCTCTGGCGGCGGCCGTTGCCCGAGCTGGCCCTGCCCTCCTTGCGGGCCCGCAGCCGGTCCCACATGTAGTCGGTGAGAACCCCGCCGGAGATGAGCACGTTGCGAGCCGCCGGCTTGCCCTCGTCATCGATGCCGTAGTGGCCCCACTCCCCCGCCATGGTGCCGTCGTCCACCAGGGTGACCATGGGCGCGGCCACCGTCTCGCCGATGCGCCCCGCGAACACCGAGGCCGACTTGGCCACCAGGTCGGCCTCCAGGCCGTGCCCGCAGGCCTCGTGGAACAGCACCCCGCCGCCGCCGGGGCCGACCACGACGGGCATCGTCCCGCTGGGCGCGGGCTGGGCCGTGAGCTTGGTGAGGGCCCGGTTCGCGGCCCGGCGGGCCATTTCCTCCACGTCGTAGAGGTCGAACAGCTCGAATCCGGCGGTCCGGCCGGCCGACTCGCGGCCGGTCTGCATGCCGGTGTCGCCGGTGGCGACGCACGACACCGAGAACAGGGTGCGCACCTGGTCGTCGCTGGTGAACAGCCCGTCGCTGTCGGCCACGAGGATCCGCCGGCGTCCGTCGCCGTAGCGGGCCGACACCTGGGTGATGGCGCCGCCGGCGGAGCGGGCCGCGGCGTCCGCGGCGGTGAGCAGCGCCACCTTGCGGTCCTTGGGCACCTCCTCGGGAGGGATGCGCACCTGGAGCGACCGGGGAGTCTCCAGGGCCGACACGGCCACCGTCTGCGTACCGCCGCCACCACGCCGGGCTGCGGCGGCCGCCGCATCGGCGGCGGCGGCCAGGCCGGCCGCGCTCAGGTCCGCAGTGTGGGCGAAACCGGTGGTGTCGCCGGCCACGACCCGGATCCCCGCACCCCGGTCACGCCCCGAGACGACCTCCTCGACGCGACCGTCGTCAAGGATCGCCGACGCCGAGCGCCTGTCCTCGGCGAAGATCTCGGCGAAGTCCGCGCCGGTGCGCATGGCCGCCGCCAGGGTGCGGTTCACAAGATCGGCGTCGAGCATGAGCGACTACTGTAACGCGATGGCTTCGGGGGCCACTGACGTCGAGGACGACGCCGACACCGAGCGGGCCGCGGAACCGCTCGGCGACTCCGAGAGGCCCCAGGCACGCACCGCGGGCGGCTCGCTGCACTGGTGGAGCGAGCTGATCATCATCGGTGCCTTCTACGGCGTCTACACGTTCATCCGCAACCAGTTCGGGTCGGACCTGGGCCAGTCGGTGAAGCAGACGGCCATCGACAATGCCTACGACGTGATCGCCTGGGAGCGGGCGGTGCACCTCTTCGGCGAGAAGGGCATCCAGGACCTGTTCATCGAGTGGGACCTGTTCATCCAGTTCTGGAACATCTTCTACGGCTTCTGCCACTTCGCAGTGACCATCTCGGTGATGGTGTTCCTGTTCCTTCGCCATCCGGTGCGATACGGGGTGCAGCGCACCGTCCTGGCCTTCACCACCGGGCTGGCGCTGGTCGGCTTCGCCTTCTACCCGCTCATGCCGCCCCGGCTGCTG
Source organism: Acidimicrobiales bacterium (assembly GCA_965117015.1). Lineage (GTDB taxonomy): Bacteria > Actinomycetota > Acidimicrobiia > Acidimicrobiales > Aldehydirespiratoraceae > Aldehydirespirator. The sequence goes on along the minus strand of OZ220747.1, from coordinate 2,437,015 downwards.
AACGACTGCAGTCCCTTCGGCGCCTGCGACTCCACCTACTCCTACGTGGACACCCTCGTCGACCCGGGCGGGTTCTGGTCGTTCAACTCGAGCGCCATGATGGACATCTCCAACCAGTACGCGGCCATGCCCAGCCTGCACATCGCCTGGGCGGTGTGGTGCGTGGTGGCGGCCCTGCCGGTTCTGCGCCGCCGGTGGGTGCGCCTGGCTCTGCTGGCCTATCCGTGGCTTACACTGTTTGCAGTGATGGTCACCGCCAACCACTACTGGATAGACGCCGTCGGAGGTCTGCTGGCGGTCGTGATCGCCTACCCGGCGGGGGTGCTGCTGGCCCGCAGGCTCCCGGCGTGGCTGGCGCCGCGGCCGGCCGGCACCGTCCGGCCGTAGGAGGGCAGACCGATGCAACTCGACGCCATCACAGGTCCCGACGACCTGCGCGAGCGCTCGCACGAGGAGCTCGACGACCTCTGCGGGCAGATCCGCGCCCGGATCATCGAGGCTGTCACCGCCCGGGGCGGTCATCTGGGATCAAACCTCGGGGCGGTGGAGCTCACCGTCGCCGTGCACCGCATCTTCCACTCGCCCCACGATGTGATCCTGTGGGACACGGGCCACCAGGCCTACGTCCACAAGATGCTCACCGGGCGGGCCGCCGACTTCGACTCGCTGCGCACCGCCGGTGGGCTCGCCGGATACCCGTCACGATCCGAGTCCCCCCACGACTGGATCGAGAACAGCCACGCATCCACCGTGCTGTCCTACGCCCACGGTCTGGCCACCGCGTTCGAGTCCTCCGACACGCGGCGCCGCGTCGTGGCGGTCGTGGGTGACGGAGCCCTGACCGGAGGCATGGCCTTCGAGGGGCTCAACAACATCGGCCACAGCGGCCGCAACGTGATCATCGTGCTCAACGACAACGGCCGCAGCTACGCCCCAACCGTCTCGAGGCTCTCCGAGAGCCTGGTGCGATTCCGCTCCAACCCCAAGATCATGCGCCGCTCCGACCGCCTCGAGGAGGTGGCCGAGCGCATCCCCTGGGTGGGTGACACCCTCCATCGGGGCATGAAGATGTCGAAGGCCGCCCTGCGGGAGCTGTGGGACTCGGCCGGCTTCTTCGAGAACCTGGGCGTGCGCTACCTCGGTCCCTTCGACGGGCACGACGTTGCCGGGCTGGAGGAGGCGCTGTCCAACGCGGCCCAGTTCGACGGGCCGGTCGTGGTCCATGTGCTCACCCAGAAGGGGCGAGGCTACGGCCCTGCTGAGGAGGACACCGTCAAGCACATGCACGACGTGGGCAAGGTGAAGCCGGGCACCTACACCGGCATGTTCTCCGACATGATGGTCAAGCTCGGCGGGCTGCACCCCGAGGTGGTGGCCATCACCGCGGCCATGCCCGACTCCACCGGACTGCTGCCTTTCCGGGAGCACTTCGGCGACCGCTGCATCGACGTGGGCATCGCCGAGCAGCACGCGGTCACCTCCGCCGTCGGCATGGCCATGGGAGGGCTACGGCCGTTCTTCGCGGTCTACAGCACCTTCCTGAGCCGGGCCTTCGATCAGGTCAATCTGGACTGCGGCATGCACCGGGCGCCGGTGGTGTTCTGCATCGACCGGGCCGGGATCACCGGTGATGACGGGCCGTCACACCACGGCGTGCTCGACATGGTGCTGCTCACCAAGGTTCCCGGGATGGTGGTGCTGGCCCCGTCGTCGCTCCAGGAGCTGGAGCGGATGATGCTCGACGCCATGGACATGGCCGACGGTCCGGTCGCCATCCGCTGGCCCAAGACCGCGGCCCGCAACGTCTCCCAGGACGAGGTGGGCTCGGGGCTGCGGGCCCGCAAGGCCCGTGCGGCCGATGGCCGGCTGTGCCTGATCGGTGTCGGGAAGATGCTGGAGGCGTGCGAGCAGGCGGCCGAACTCCTCGCTAACGACGGCGTGGAGGCCACGGTTTGGGATCCCCGGGCCGTGAGCCCGCTGTGCGACCGGATGCTCACCGACGCGGCCGACCACGAGCTGGTGGTGACCGTCGAGGACGGGCTGCGCACCGGCGGTGCGGGCACGGCCATCCGCGACGGACTGCTGGAGCGGGCCGAGGCCGCCGGGCAGGCTGCTCCCAGGGTCCGGGTGCTCGGTGTGCCGCTCGACTACCTCCCCCACGGCAAGCCCGACGCCATCCTGGCCGATCTGGGCCTCGACGCCGCGGGGATCGCGGCCACCGTCAAGCAAGAGCTGCTGTAGGCCGCGCTGCGAGCCGGCTGGCGTCGGAGCCGGCGCGGGGCTCCAGCCGTCAGCTGTAGTAGGGGTTCTCCCCTGCGTCGTGATCGGTGACGTCGATCACTTCGCTCACTTCGGGGATGGCCTCCATGATGGCCCGCTTGATGCCGTCGGACAGCGTGGCCTGGCTCATGGCGCAGCCCTGGCAGCCGCCGCCCATGGTGACGACCACCGTGTCGTCGCCCTGCACCTCCACCAGGCTGGCGTAGCCCCCGTGCGAGGCCAGCGCGGGGTTGATGCTCACGTCGAGCAGCTGCTGGACCTTGTCGCCGATCCCGCCGGTGAGTTCCAGGCGACCCATGTCGCCCAGCGGGTTGGGGCGGTTGGGGTTGCGGATGACGAGACCGCCCTGGCCGGGCATCGACGGCACGTCGAGAGTGGAGCCCCGGAGCCGGCTGACGCTGGCGTCGGGCACTATCACCGTCAAGCCGTCCGCGGTGCGGATGTGGTCGTCGGCGGCCGCGTCGGAAACGGGATCGAGTGCGAGGTCGTAGGTGTAGTCGATGCCCGCAGTGCCGGTCACCTCCACCCTCAACCCCAGGGTCTCGCCGTCGTCCTCACGGTCGCGGATGGCCAGCACGGCCGTCTTGGCTGCGTCGGTGACGATGAGCACCTCGTCGGTGGACTCCACCGGTGCGTCAGTTGGGGCAGCGGCGGTGTCAGTCATGCATCCGAGCCTACCGACATGCCTCCGGCGGGCGGCAGTGGAGTGGCCGGGCGGGCTAGTGAGTGACGGCGATACGGTGCACTCCATGACATCGAAGACCTCCTATGAAGTCGTCGACGGCATCGCCATCCTGCGCCTCGACGACGGCAAGGCCAACGCCGTGGGCTACGACACGCTGGCGGCCATCAACGCCGCCTTGGACGACGCCGAGCAGAACGCCGGAGCGCTGGTGATCACCGGCCGGGACGGCCGCTTCAGCGCCGGCTTCGATCTCGGCGTGTTCGACGAGGGTCCTCAAGCCATCCGGGATCTCGTCGCGACGGGGGCCCACACCGCGATGCGGCTCTACGGGGCGGCCGTTCCCGTGGTGGCCGCATGCACCGGCCACGCTCTCGCCTTCGGCGCGATCATGCTGCTGTCGAGCGACGTTCGCATCGGAGCCGACGTCGAAGCCAAGATCGGACTCATCGAGGTGTCGATCGGCATGCCGCTGCCCATCTTCGGGATAGAGATGGCCCGGGACCGGCTCAGCCCCCGGCACTTCACCGCGGCCACCGCACTGGCCACGGCCTACTCGCCCCGCGGCGCGGCCGAGGCCGGCTACCTCGACGAGGTGGTTCCCGCCGACGAGTTGGACGACGCGGCGATGCAGCGGGCGCAGGCGCTGGCCGCGCACGTGCGCCGGACCGCGTTCGGGCTGACCCGCCGCACCGCGAGGCAGAGGACCATCGACCTCATCCTGTCGACGCTCGACGAGGACCTGCAGAACTTCGGCGTACTGGACTGAGGGTCGCGGCCCGGCTCGGGCACAGGGACTGTGGACAACTCGACCAAGAGGCTGTGGACAACTTGACAGAGCCTGTGGATCAGCTGGGAAAAGCCACCGCCTACGACGCGGTCGTGATCGTGTCCTTCGGAGGTCCCGAAGGCCCCTCCGAGGTCGAGCCGTTCCTCGCCAACGTCACCGCGGGACGCGATGTCCCCCCCGAGCGCCTGGCCGCGGTCGCCCGGCAGTACCAGCACTTCGGCGGAGTCAGTCCCCTCAACGCCCAGTGCCGCCGGCTGCGCACCGCCCTGGCTCGCCGGCTCGCAGCCACGGGCCACGACCTGCCGGTGTACTGGGGGAACCGCAACTGGGTCCCCTACCTGGCCGACACCGTGGCGGAGATGGCGGGGGCCGGGCACCACCGGGCGCTAGCCGTCGTCACCTCCGCATACTCGTCGTACTCGGGCTGCCGCCAGTACCTGGACGACATCGAGGCGGCCCGGGCCGCAGTGGGAAAGGCCGCACCCGCCATCGACAAGGTGCGCGCCTGCTACGACCACCCGGGCTTCGTCGAGCCCTTCAGCGACACGGTCGCGGCGGCCCGCAGGAGCCTGCCCGCCGAACTCCGATCGGAAGCTCGACTGGTGTTCACCGCCCACTCCATCCCCGAGGCCATGGCCGCAGGCTGCGACTACGAGCGTCAACTGGGAGAGACTGCCCGGCTGGTGGCGGGCAGGGCCGGCTTCGACGCCTGGACCATGGCCTGGCAGAGCCGCAGCGGCCCGCCGTCGGTGCCGTGGTTGGAGCCCGATGTGAACGACTGCCTGGAACGCCTGTCCCGCGACGACGGCGTCGAGGCCGTGGTGCTGGCCCCCATCGGTTTCGTCACCGACCACATGGAGGTCATGTGGGACCTCGACGTGGTGGCGGCCGGCACCGCGGCCGATCTGGGCATGCGGCTGGTGCGGGCCGTGACCCCCGGCACGGGGCCCGACGACCGCTTCGTGGCCATGTGGCAGGAGTTGATCTCCGAGCGCCTCGTGCCCGGTGCGGCCCGGCGCTCCCTCGGCCGTCTCGGCGTCGGTCCCGACGCCTGCCCCGCCGGTTGCTGCCCGTTGCGTTCTTGACGGGTATCCACCACTAACCCTGTGGATAACTGTATTTTCTGTAGCTGTATACCGCCGAATCCCGGGGTCCAACATCTTACGATGAACCACACCCGCATCGCGGCCGAAGCGATCCGCTTCCGCATCTCCACGATCCGCCGTCCCCTGGTGAGCAGCGAGACGGTCGATGTGGAGGCCATGGCGGCGGCCGCGGTCACCGCGGCCACTCCGGAGGTCGACCAGGCGCTCCGGATAGTGGCCACCGCCTGGCAGCGCGCCGGCTTCCAGCCGGAGGACTTGGTGCAGCCCTGGAAGGCTGAGCAGGCCGACTACTTCAGGAGCCAACCCGACCTCATCGACGCCATCGACGTGCTCGTGCGAGGCGCCAACGGAGCGACCGCCGCGGCCTGATCCCTGCTTGACGGAATTGGCAGCGGCAAGTGCCGAATTGGGCGCTCCCGGCTGCCAATTCGCCACGAGGACCGAGCCAGCACGGAATTGGCAGCGGCAAGTGCCGAATCGGGCGCTCCCAGCTGCCAATTCCCCCTGAGGACAGGGCGTGCTCGGGTACGGTGCGGCCGGTGCCCGAGCTTCCCGAGGTCGAGACCATCCGAGCCCAGTTGCACCCGCGCCTGGCAGGGCGCTCGATCACCGACGCAGGTTCCCACCCCTCCGAGAAGTTCCTGCCGGCCATGGACGCGGTCGGCGGCCAGATCTCAGCCGTCGGCCGCCGCGGCAAGTATCTGATCCTCGCTCTCGACGAGGGCAGCAACACCGGTTGCGAGCTGGTCATCCACCTCGGGATGACCGGCCGGCTCTCCATCTCCCGAGACGCCGATCGAGACCATCCGCACCTGCGGGCCTGGTGGCGCCTGGACGGCGACGAGGTGCTCACGCTCCACGACGTGAGACGGTTCGGGCGGGTGCACGTCGTGGAGGCCGGCCGCTACGAGGCCATCGCCACCCTCGACCGCCTCGGCCCCGAGCCCTTCAGCGACCAGTTCACCGGCGACGGCCTGTGGCGGGCGCTCAGCGCCAGCCGGCGCTGCGTGAAGACCCAGCTACTGTCGCAGCGGCCGGTGGCGGGCGTGGGCAACATCTACGCCGACGAGGCACTGTGGCTGGCACAGATCAACCCTGCCGTGCGCTACGTGTCGAAACCCCGGGCCGGACGGCTGGCCGACGCCATCCGCACCGCGCTCACGTCGGGGCTGCGCCACGGCGGCACCACGCTGCGCGACTACGCCACCCTGGACGGATCGTCAGGGCGCAACCAGCACCATCTGCGCTGCTACGGGCGGGCCGGTGAGCCGTGCGAGCGCTGCGGCATAGAGCTGCGCCGCCGGATCATCGACGCCCGGGGCACCACTTGGTGCCCCGCCTGCCAGCGACGCTAGGTTGGGATGCATGGAACTCGGGCCGGTACACCACGTATCGATCAACGTTCCCGACGTCGAAGCGGCCGCGCCCTTCTACACCGACATCCTGGGCATGACCGCGCTGCCGAGGCCGAACTTCGCATTCAATGGCCGCTGGCTGCAGACCCCAGGCGGCGGTGAGGTGCACCTCATCGAGGTCGAGGGCTGGGTTCCGCCCGAGGGCCAGCACTGGGCCTTCAAAGTCAAAGACATCGACGCCGCGGTGACGGAGTTGAGGGACCTAGGCGTGGACGTGGCCGACCCCAAGCCGCTGCCGGGGACGCTGGCCCGCCAGACGTTCTTCTTCGACCCGGCCGGCAACATGATCGAACTCAACCAACCGGCTTGAGCACCCCTACGGACGCTTAGACCGCGGCCAGCATGAACGCGTCCACGGGCACTAGCTGCCCGTTCACCGGGTCGACGGCCAGACCGAAGATCTCCAGGGTGACCGCCCCGAGAAGGGGCATCGAGTCCTCGTCCCAGAACACGACCGGCGACATGGCCTGCCTACCATCGAGCCGCATCCAGGTCTGGCCGAAGCCCCGCTCCACACGGCTGCCGTCGGCCAGGACGAACCCCCTCGACTCGCGTGGCGTCACCCCTAGGCCCTCGAGGATCGAGGCCGGCAGCACGGTGTACGTCGCGCCCGAGTCGACCATGACCTCCACCTCCTCGTAGCGGCGACCCGGCGGATCGGCGACGCCCAGCGTCACCGCGAATGTTCCCATCAGACCTCCAGGCTCGTGCACAACAACATGCGAGAGACCGTACCCGTTTCGGCCCTCGTCCACAACATTGAAATGCATCCAAATATGATTACAGATCAAGCCCTGCAACGGCCGGGAGCCTCAAAGCAGGAGACCGCCTCTACCCGGCACCCCATTGACACACTCAGGCGCCCAAGCCCGGCGATGCACGGCGGGTCTTTGACACGCGCCTGCGTGATGGGTTAGGAGAGATGGGCGTGGAGGAGGACCGGATCACCATCAGCGACATAGCCGCGGCGGCGGGTGTGTCGGTCGCGTCCGTGAGCCGCAGTCTTCGTGACCTTCCCGGCGTGGGGCCGCAGACCCGCAAAAGGATTGTGGAGATCGCGGACGAGTTCGGGTATGAGCTGCATCCCCAGGCGTCGCGCCTGGCTTCCGGTCGGACCTCGACGGTCGGGTTGGCCGCGCCGCTCTTTGGGACCTGGTTCCCGTCGCGGGCTATGGCTGGCATCTGTTCGGTGCTGGATGAGGCTGGTTACGACCTGCTCATCACCATGATGAGCACTCCAGCGGACCGGAGACGGTTCTTGAGGGAGGCACGGTCGTTCTGCCGCCGGGTCGATGGAGTGATCCTGATCGACACAATGGCCAGCGCCGAGGGCGACTCGGCCGATGCGTTCTTCAACCGGCCCGTCGTCGCGGTCGGTGAGCGTCTCGCCGGCGCGGCATCAATAGCTATCGACAACCGGCTGGCGGCGCGCCGCGCCACTGAGCATCTGATCGATCTGGGCCACGAGCGCATCGGCGTCATCACCGCACCTGAGAGGGCCGAGATGTCGATGTCGACGTCCGGGCTGCGCCACCTGGGCTATGAGGACGCGCTGCGCGACGCCGGCCTGGACATCGACCCGAGTCTGGCGGCCGCCGGCGACGGGTCGATCGCGGGCGGGGTTGAGGCGATGTCGCGACTGCTCACGACACCCGGGCCGCCCACCGGCGTCTTCTGCATGTCCGATGAGATGGCCTTCGGTGCGTTGCGCGCGGCCCAGAGCGCGGGTGTGGCTGTTCCGGACGCGCTCTCGGTCGTCGGCTTCGACGACCATGACTTCGCGCAGGCAATGGGACTGACCACGATGCGGCAGTCCGTAGCCGACATGGGCATCACAGCGGCCGAGACGGTGCTCGCACTGATCGAAGGCACCGAACCGGCCGGCGAGATCACCTGGGACGTTCCCCTAGTGGCTCGCCAGACGACTGCAGCCAGAGTTTGACTTGACACCCGGGGATCGGTGGTTTTACTCTAACGTAAGCGCTTACGCTACGCCGACCCTAGGAGGGAACGATGAAGACTCACTCGCGCTTATGGCTCCTGCTGGCATGCCTACTGACGTTCGCACTGATAGCCGCCGCTTGCGGCGACGACGGCGGTGAGCCGGAGACAGCCGTCGAAGCGGCACCCGCCACCGAGGCCCCAGACGATGAGGCAACCACCACCGAGGCCCCAGCCGCGGACACGCCCACCACCGAGGCCCCAGACGAGGACACGCCCACCACCGAGGCCCCAGCCGCGGGAGGCGAGGAGATCGAGGTCATGGCCACGTGGGGCGACGCCGAACAGGCTGGCTTCCTGGAGGTATTGGACGCCTTCACCGAGGCCACCGGGATACCGGTGAGCTACACCAGCGAACGCGAACTGCCGACCGTGCTGCCGACGCGCGTCGCCGGCGGGAACCCGCCCGACGTCGCGCTGATCCAGCGGCCCGGCGTCATCCAGCAGTTCGTCGACGACGGCGTCGCGTTCTCGTTCGCCGAGCTCGGAATCGACATGAGCGACATCAACGCCAACTACTCTCAGAGTTCCCTCGACTTGGGGACGTTCAACGGCGAGCTGTACGGCCTGCTCACCGCGTCGAACTCGAAGAGCACTTTCTGGTACAAGCCGGCGTCGCTCGAGGCCCTCGGGCACGACACCCCCGACACGTTCGACGAGTTGCTGGACATCGTCACCGCCTACGTCGACAACGGCCAGGTACCGCTGTCGATCGGCGGGATGGACGGATGGACGCTCACCGACTGGTTCGAGAACCTATACGTCCGGATCGCCGGGCCCGAGATGTACAACCGGCTGTTCGTCACCCACGAGGTCTCGTGGACGGATCCAACCGTCGTGCAGGCCATGGAGCGGTTCCGCGATCTCATCACGCCGACCGATGAGCGCCTCGCAGGAGGGGCGGCCGGCACCAACTCCACCGGATTCATCGACGCGTGGGACATCGTGCTGGCCGGCGATGCCGAGATGTACTACGAGGGCGGGTTCATGGGGAACTTCGCCCGGGAGAACTTCCCCGATCTCGTGGGCGGCACCGACTACTCGTTCTTCGAGTTCCCCGAGATCGACCCGCAGTGGGGCAAGCCGGTCGTAGGCGGCGGCGACTTCGCGGTCGGACTGGTCAACCGCCCCGAGGTGCGGGCCTTCATCGAGTTCTTGGCCACGCCGGAGGCCAACGAGGTATGGGCCACCGTGGAGGCGGGCGCCAGGATCACGCCGAACCAGGGCGTGTCGGCCGACCTGTTCGGTGACGAGTTGACGAAGCTCGAGGCCGCGCAGATCAAGGCCGCATCGATCTTCGTGTTCGACGGCTCGGACCTCGCGCCCGGGGCGGTCGGCGGCGACGCGATGTTCACCGGACTGCAGGACTTCGTCGCCAACCCCGACGACATCGACGGCGTCCTGGAGTTCATCGAGGCGGCCGCGGCCGGCGCCTATTGATGCCGTGACCGCAGCCGCAGCGCCGGCGGCGGGGAACACCCCGCCGCCGCGGTCCGGGCCGCGAGGAGAGGTCCGGTGGAAGGGGTGGATCTGGGTTCTCCCCGCTCTGGCGCTGCTCGGGGTGTTCCTGGTGTGGCCGGTCATCAGGACCATCCACTACAGCCTGTACAAGGGTTCGATCATCAGGCCCACCCGAGAGTTCGTGGGGCTGGACAACTACCAGCGCCTGCTGACCGACGACCCCGCGTTCTTGAGGACCGAGTGGCCGGCCTGGTCGGCGCTGTTCAACAGCGCCGTGTGGGTGGTCGTGTTCACCGGTGGCGTCATCGCCATGGGCCTGTTGGTGGCCGTGCTCGCCGACAAGGTGCGCTACGAGAGGCTGCCCAAGGCGATCGTGTTCCTGCCGCTGGTGATCTCGTTCACCGCCGCGTCGGTCGTGTTCCGGCTGGTCTACGCGACCAACCCCAACATCGGCGTGTTGAACGCGATCCGGCAGGCACTCGGGCTCGACCCCTACGCTTGGCTGGGCCAGGAGACCACCGCGAACCTCGCGATCATCGTGGCCGCCGTCTGGGTGTGGACGTCGCTGGCGATGACCATCCTGGCCGCGGCCTACAAGGCGCTTCCCGAGGAGGTCCACGAGGCCGCGTCGCTCGACGGCGCCAACGCGTGGCAGGCGTTCTGGCGGGTGTCGCTGCCCCAGATGAAGGGGCCGCTGATCGTGGTCGCAGTGACGATGATCATCAACGCCCTCAAGGCCATCGACCTGGTCCTCGTGATGAGCGGCGGAGGGCCCGGCTACAGCAGCCGCATCGTCGGGTTCACGGTGTACTGGGAGATCTTCACCAACAACAAGGCCGGTTACGGCTCCGCCGCCGCCGTCGTGTTGCTGATCCTGATGCTGCCGATGATGTGGTGGCAGATGCGCCAGATCCGTCAGGCGGACGCCCGATGACGCTCCACGTCGCGACCCTCTCGGGACGGCTCACCCACGTCGTCACCCGCGGCGGCGTTCGCGTCGTGCTGGTCGTGGTGTCGCTGCTGTGGCTCATCCCGTCGCTGGGCCTGCTGATCACGTCGTTCCGGAGCCGGGCGGCCAGCTCCCAGCACGGATGGTGGGAGCTGTGGGAGGGCGGCTTCACGCTGGACAACTACCACCAGGTCCTGAACTCATCCGGCCTGCCCCCGCCCGGCTTCTTGGACAACTTCGTCAACACGGTGATCATCTCGGTACCGGCCACGGTCTTCCCGATCACCATCGCGGCCCTCGCCGCCTACGCATTCGCCTGGCTCGACTTCCGATGCCGCGACTGGATATTCCTGGGCGTCGTCACCTTGCTGGTCGTGCCGCTGCAGGTCACCTGGGTGCCGGTGCTGAAGATCTTCAACAGTCTCGACATCACCGGCAGCTTCACCGGCATCTGGCTCGCCCACACCGCCTACGGCCTGCCGTTCGCGATCTTCCTGCTGCGGAACTTCATGGCCGACATCCCCCGCGACCTCATCGAGTCGGCCCGAGTAGACGGTGCGTCCAATCTGCGGATCTTCACCAAGATGATCCTGCCGCTGTCGATGCCCGCCATCGCGGCGCTGGCGATCTTCCAATTCGTGTGGGTGTGGAACGACCTCATGAACTCCATCGTCTTCCTTCAGACAGCCGAGAAGTTCCCGCTCACGGTCGGCATACGGAACCTGTTGGGGCAGTACGGCAACGAGTTCAACCTGCTGGCCGCCGGCGCGTTCATCTCCATGGTCGTGCCGATCATCGTCTTCTTCACGCTGCAGCGGTTCTTCGTCCGCGGCATAACCGCGGGCGCGGTCAAAGGCTGATCCGAGGTGCGACGAACTGCGTCACAGTGACCGACCGCGGCGGGCCTCAGGTCCACTGCGGGAGACCCTCAGGGTGCGAATCTCGAAGGGCTTGAGGGTGGTGGTGAGCGTTCCGTCGATGATCGGCAGTTCCTCGCCGTGCTCCTCGGTGATCGGCGCGGTCCAGGCTCGCTCGATGTAATCGATGGTGAGCACGGCGCGATCACCGAGAGCCTCGTGGCAGCGGATGATCACGTCACCGGAGCCGTCGTCGGCCGGCTTGACCGCGTCCACCTCGATCCCCCGGCCCCGCAAGGCGACACGGTCCGCCGCTCCCGCGCCTGTTGAGGTGTGGATGCGCAGGGGGTGCCACATGGCCTCGGCTTCGCTGACGACGTCGGCCATACCCCCGCCGTGGGGCAGGATGCCGATCCGGACGCGGTGATGGCCGAGATCGGCGTCGGGATCGGGGAACCGGGCGCCGCGGACCAGCGAGATCCGGACCGTCGATCCGTCGAAGGCGTGCCCGTAGCGGCCGTCGTCGAGCACGGCCACGCCGAAGGAAGGTTCGCTCAGGTCCACGAAGCGGTGAGCGCACACCTCGAACTTGGCCGCGTCCCACGACAAGGACCGATGGGTGGGTCGGCTGATGTGCCCGAACTGGATTCCGCAGCAAGCGTCGTTGGCGTGAACGTCGAGGGGGACGACCAGCGACAGCAGTTTCTCGCGGTCGGCCCAGTCGACGTCGATCTCGACCTCGAATCGGCGGCTGCCGCGGCAGAGGCGGTAGACCAACGTCGCCGACGACGCCCCGAACTCGTAGGAGCTCTCCCATTGGCCGACCAGGGGTCCTGAGTCTCGCAGCGTCACGCCCGTCGGGCTGATCCGGTGTCCGCCGTCGCGGGTCCACCGGTCGATGTCCCAAGCGTCGTAGGAGGCAGGAATGTCGGGCGCCAGTTCCAGGCCGATCGGTCCGGCCAAGAGCTCCCTGTCGCGGTCGCGGTCGACTATCGAGACGACCTCGCCGGCTTGCTGGGCGATGCTCAGTTGCTGGTTGGCCATAGCGCGCTCGCCGACGGTGACGGGCTGTCCCCGCGTCGGGCCGTCCTCCGGTGCAGCCGGACTGACACCGAGGGCTCGCGCCGTGAGATGCACGGCGTGACCGCCGCCGGCTAGCGCTTGGGACTCGAGCCCGTCGAGGTGTGAGTCGACGATCACAACCTCGTCGGCGTCAGCGGTGCGGACGTTCAACACCGAGACGCCGCTCGGTGCCAAGTCGTTGAGGAGGCGGCCGATCGCTTCGTCGACCTCGTGGGCCACGCGGGCCAGAGCGGCTTCGGTCTCGTCGTGGACCCACCCGATGGACGATCCGGGCAGGATGTCGTGGAACTGGTGGGTCAGGACCTCCTTCCACCATCCGTCGAGCCGCTCCAGCAGGGCGGGATCGGGCGCCGCCAGCGCTGCGACGAGTTCCAACTCCCTGAGCAGCCGTTCGGCTCGGCGGTTGCCGTCCTTGGTGCGCAGCTGGGAGGTGTAGGTGCCGCGATGGGTCTCCAGGTACAGCTCGCCGACTACCTCCGGCGGCTCGGCTCCGGCGGAGATCTCGGCCTCCACCGCCTCGAAGAAGCCGTGCGGGGTGCCCAGTCGGACTCGGGGGATCCCCTCGAGATCGGCCCCGCGGCGTGCTCGGTGCAGCATCTCCGGGGTCGGTCCACCCCCGCCGTCACCGTGGCCGTAGGGGACCAGTGAGCAGCGACTCCACCCCGATTCGGCGAAGTTGCGCTGCGCATGCACCAGCTCCGACGGCCTCAACTCAGCGTTGTAGGTGTCCACCGGCGGGAAGTGCGCCAGGACGGTCGATCCGTCTATGCCGGTCCAGTCGAAGGTGTGATGGGGGAAGCGGTTCTGTTGGCTCCAGGACATTTTCTGGGTGACGAACCGGTGGCAGCCGCCGAGACGGAGGATCTGCGGCAGGGACGCCGGATAGCCGAACACGTCGGGGATCCACGCGATGTCGCTGCGCCGCCCGAACCACGACTCGAAGGCCCGCTGGCCGTGGACGAACTGCCGGATGAGGGACTCACCGGAGGGAAGGTTGGCGTCGGCCTCGACCCATTGGCCTCCGACGGGGAACCATTGGCCCGCCTCGACGCGGGCGCGGATCCGGGAGAACAGGTCTGCGTCGATGTCGGCGACCATCTGGTACTGCGCAGCCTGCGACGCCGCGAAGACGAACCCTGGTTCGCGCTCCATCATCGCCTCCACCGAGGTGAATGTGCGGTGGCATTTGCGCACGGTCTCGCGGATCGGCCACAGCCAGGCATGGTCGATGTGGGCGTGGCCGACGGCGATCACCCGATGCGCCGAGGCGGTCGCCGACGCTTCGAGCACCGTAGCGAGCGCCGCCGCCGCGGCCGGTGCCGAATCGGCGACCGGGCCGGCGTCGAGAGCGTTCATGGCCGCATCCAGCGCGCTCACGATCCGGGTCCGCCGGGGATCGTCGGCCTCGAGCCCGTCGACCAGTTCCAGCAGGAGCTCCACATCGAGGGCCAGCGACCAGACCGTTGGGTCCCGGCGTGCCAGGCACGCTCCTCCGAAGCGATACAACGGCGTGTCGCCGGCGGTCTGGAGCCGGCCGAGGACGGTGGGGCGATGATCGAAGGCGATGGCCGGATTGGCCGCCGCTTCGACGTACCAGGTCTGGGCCGAGCCCGGATCGATCCCGCTCAGGTCCAGGGTGCTGCGGCGGGGGTGGAGGCCCTGAAGGGCGCGCCCGGTCTCGTCGAAGATCATCCCCTCGGCCACGAATCCCCCGCACTCGTCGTCGTCGTAGCCGATGTCGATCGCCAGGGTCAGGTGGCCGGTATCGTCGGGCGCATCCGCGGTCAACCGGAACCAGGTAGTGCGCCAGGGAGCCCCCCACGGGTCTCCCGGCGTCACCGGTTCGAACGGCCCGGCCGTGGCCGCGAGGAACTGTTCAGGCTCGCCCCCAAGGTGCCGAGCCTCGACCTTCACCGGGCTGAGCGGGCGATCAACCGCGGGGCGAATCCGCTCGCGGAGGGCCCGATCGGTCCTGGCAATCGTGCCTTTCGATCGATCGTGCACTGGCGCTACCTCCAAGACGCTGACGACGGCTAGCCCGCCGGTCCGGATTCTTAGGGTTGTGACTCCCTTTGCTTGACACTCGGGAGTCAGAGGGTACACTAACGTAAGCGCTTACTCATTAGACCATTTGCCGGCCGCCCGGCCCTCGTGAGGGGGCTGCTCCGCCGTGATACCCAGGTGACGACCGTTGAAGACGAACCCGAACCGCGGCACTCCGGATGCAGGACGCTCCGGCTCGGGCAGCACCGAACCCTGGTGGCGGGGGGCGGTGGGCTACGAGATCTACGTGCGCTCGTTCGCCGACTCCAACGGGGACGGCATCGGCGATCTGGCAGGGATAACCAGCCGGCTCGACTACTTGAGTTGGCTGGGGATCGACGCACTGTGGCTGACCCCCTTCTACCCGTCCCCGGGCCACGACCACGGCTACGACGTGAGCGACTACTGCGCGGTGGCCCCACACCACGGGTCGCTCCGGGACTTCGACACCCTGGTCGGCGAGGCCCACCGGCGGGGACTGCGGGTGATCGTCGACATCGTGCCCAACCACACGTCGATCCAGCATCGGTGGTTCGCGAGCGCCCGCCGCGACCCCCACGGCCCCGAACGGGACCGCTACCTGTGGGCCGACCCCGGACCCGGTGGGGGACCCCCGAACAACTGGCGCAGCCATTTCGGAGGACCGGCCTGGACCCTCGATGAGGCGTCCGGTCAGTACTGGTGCCACCTGTTCCTGCCCGAGCAGCCCGACCTCAACTGGCGCAATCCGGCGGTCCGGGAGGACTTCGAGTCGATCCTGCGCTTCTGGATCGACCGGGGGGTGGACGGCTTCCGCGTCGACGTGGCCCACGGCTTGATCAAGGACGCCGAACTGCGCGACAACCCGCAGATCGCTCCCATTACCGACGGCATGCACCCCTTCGACGTCTTCGATGCCTTCGAGCACCGCTACGACATGTACCAGGCCGAGACCACCGACGTCTACCGGCGCTGGAACCGGGTATGCGCCCCTCGAGGAGTGATGCTGCTGGGCGAGGTCGACGCCGACTGGCCCGACCGCATGTCCCGCTACGTCGCCCCCGGAGTGCTGGATCAGGGCTTCCTGCTGTGGGCGGCCCGCACCGGCTGGTCACCGGAGGCGCTGCTGAAGATGGTGCGGGTGATGCACGAAGGGGTGCCACAGGGCATCTCCTGGGTGCTGAGCAACCACGACCGGCCCCGGCCCGCCGGCCGCTTCGGCGGCGGCGAGGTCGGAGCCCGGCGAGCCCTGGCAGTCACCACCCTGTTCATGGCGGTCGGCGGCACGCCGTTCCTGTATCAGGGCGAGGAGCTCGGCCTCACCGACGGAGCGCTGCGGGCCGGCGCCTACGACCCGGTGCCGGTCGGGAACGCGGGCGCCACCCACAGCCGGGACGGTTGCCGCACGCCCATGCCCTGGGACACCAGCCCCCACAACGGCTTCTCCACCAGCGACCCGTGGATCGATTCCGAGCCCCGCCCGCGGCAACACACAGTGGCCGGCCAGACCGCCGACCCTGATGCGCTGCTGCACCGCTACCGCAGCCTGCTGGCCCTGCGCCGGCAGCATCGCGACATGTGGCGGGCGCCACTCGAATGGATCGAGACCTCCGACCCGCTGGTAGCCGCGCTGCGACGCGGCTCGATCGCGGTGGCCGCCAACCTGTCCGATCACCGCGCCGATGTCGCTCTGGGCTCACCCGGATGGCAGCTCGCCTTCGCGAGCCGAGAGGGCAGCCGTCCCGACGGCCCGGCGAACGAAGCGGTGTCCGTCCCAGCCGAGACAACCGTCGTGCTGACAAAGGAACCGTGACTACGGCGGCACTTCGCGGCCACCAACGCTGCGTCGCCGCCAGCATCGACCGCCGCGTCAACCAGCTCAAGGTGCAAGTCGAGTGGTGACCTCGCCCAGCTCACCGAATGATGCGCTGACCGTGTCGCCCGGAACGAGCGACTGCATGGGACCGAGCGCGCCGGTCAGTACGAGGTCGCCTGCCCGCCAGGGTGTCCCTCGCTCACACATCACATCCGCGAGCCAGCGGGCGGCATGCAACGGGTGTCCGAGGCATGCACTGCCCTGACCGGTCGACACCTCGACACTGTTGATCTCCATGGACATCGGGATCGTTCGCAGATCGACCCGGTCGAGCGGAACCGGCCGCCCACCAATCACATAGAGGCCACAGCTCGCGTTGTCAGCGACGGTGTCGACCAGGCGAATGTCCCAGCCGGCGATACGGCTGTCGACGATCTCGATCGACGGCAAGGCGAACGCAGTCGCCCGAATGATGTCGGAGAAGCCATGCTCGCCCCGGTCGAGATCATGCTCGAGAACCAGAGACACCTCGGCCTCGGCTCGGGGCTGGAGCAGGCGGCCCGGCTCGATCTCGACCCCGTCTCCGTACTCCATGTCGACGAACAGCGTGCCGAAGTCGGGCTGATCGACGCCTAGTTGATCTTGCACCGCCGCCGACGTGAGGCCGATCTTGCGCCCGCTCACTCGCCGGCCCGCTGCCATGTCGAGTTCGAGGTTGACCTGCTGGATCGCGTACCCGACGTCGATGTCGGCCACAAGGCCGTCGATGTCGCGGATCGGGGCGCATGGGGTCGCAGTGGCGGCTGCTGCGCGCAACTGGGCGGCAGCGGTCTGGATGGCACCTGAGTCAGCCATGGCGGATCCTCCTCTTCGAGTCGCCCGTCTCGACGAGTATCGGACAGGCATGAGCGTCATCACGCAGCGAACGGCCTCCACCGAGATCAGTCAAGGTGGAGCTCGTCTCGGAGGACGTGCTTGGTGACCTTGCCGAGGGCCGTCCGCGGTAGAGAGCGGGCCAAGACGACCTCCCGTGGCTGCTTGTACCGGGCCAGCCGATCAGAACACCACGACCGGAGCTCCTCGACCGTCGGGGCCTCGGTGCCAGCGGCAGGCACGATCACGGCCACGGGAATCTCGCCCCACATCGGGTCGCTCCGGCCAATGACGGCCACTTCGGCGACAGCGGGATGGGTGATGAGCGTGTTCTCGACCTCGGCGGGATACACGTTCTCGCCCCCGCTGATCAACATGTCCTTCTCCCGATCCTCGACGAACACGTAGCCGTCGGCGTCGCGGCGACCGATGTCGCCGGTGTTGTACCAGCCATCGGCGAAGGCGTCCGCCGTCTCCCGGGGGCGATTCCAGTACTCGACGAACACGTTCGGCCCTCGTACCAGCAGTACCCCAGCAGTGTCGCCCGCCACGTCGCGGCCGTCCGCATCGACGACGCGAAGCTCGGTGTGCAATGCCGGCTTGCCGCACGAGCCCACGTGATCGATGCAGTCCTCATAGCGGAGCACCACCGCGGTCGGCCCGGTCTCGGTGGCGCCGTACACCTGGCCGACCGGTACGCCTCGATCGACCATGGCCCGGATCAGGTGCTCCGGAACTACCGACGACCCCGAGTTGAGACCACGCAGGCAGGAGACGTCGGTCGACGCGAACCCGGGGTGCTCCAGAAGCGCTCGCAGGGTCGCGGGCACGACCAACGATTGCGTTGGCCGGTGGTCGCTCACGATCGCAAGCGTCTCGTCCGGATCGAAACGTCGTTGAAGGAACACTGTGGCGCCGACGTACAGGGCCGGAAGCGTCTGGATGTTCAGCCCACCGACGTGGAAGAGCGGAAGCGACGTGAGCACACGGTCATCGGCGACGAGATCCTGATGAGCGACGCCGTTGAGCACCGTGTGAAGCAGCGAGCTCTGCGAGTGCACCGCGCCCTTCGGCGACCCCGTCGTGCCCGACGTGTAGACCAGCAGCACGCGATCATCGGCCTCGCCGACCGACGGAGCCCGAACCGGTGCGGTCGGCACCGGATCATCGTCGAGATCCACGATCTGAAGATCAGGAGCCGCGCTCGCCAGCTGCGGTCCGAACCCATCGGTCACCAGGGCGAGAACAGGCGAGCAATCCTCGATCTGGAACCTGTGCTCCGCCACCGACAGCCGGTTGTTGAGCGGAACCAGCACGGCACCCAAGCGTGCGCATGCGAACAGGAGCGAGATCTGCTCGATTCGATTGAGACCGCAGAACGCGACACGATCGCCTGCGGTCACGGACCGGGTGTGGAGCAGATGGGCAATGTCGTGGATCGCAGACGACAGCTCGGAGTACGTCGTTGCCGAGCCCTCGAACCACACCGCTGGATGGGTGGGCCGATGATCCGCCCAATGGTGTATCCACCGATCGATCGCCGCCACGGTCAGGGCGCTCCTCGTTCGGCTCCGGAGCTGAGAAACGACAACACGAGTTCGGCGACCTCCGGTGCCTTGTCCTCCAGAAGGCCGACGGTGCCGCCCTCGACCACCGCAGTCATGGCTCCATCGATACGACTCGCAAGGGGTTCAAGCTCCGGGAACGCATAGGGGTCGGCTGACGCTCCGATGCACAGCGTCGGCGAGACGATCCGGCCGATCGCATCCTCCATGCGGTACCGGCCCACCGCGAGGTGACCCTCCTCGGCGTCTCTCGCCAGGATCGCATCATGGACGAAGCGTTCGAGCACATCCGGGCGATCCGGCGGGTAGAAGCCCTGCCTGCGCTGCCAGAGCTCGACCAGGTGCGACCCATCCGGCCGCCTCTCGACGCGGTCGATCGGTGGACGGTCCTTACGGCGGGCGCGGGCCGCCCCGTCAACCCAGGCGGTCGACGACAGCACCAGCCTGTCGACGCGTTCGGGATATCGGGCTGCAACATCAACCGCGATCACGCCACCGGTGTGGTGACCCATCACCGACGCCCGATCGATGCCGAGCGCGTCGAGCGCGGCGACCGCTGCATCGGCGTACACCTCTATCGAAGCCTCCCCCGGCGGCGGGGCTGAGCGGCCCATCCCGAGCGTGTCGGCGGCGATCACCCGCAGCGAGTCGGCGAGCAGCGGAAGCATCTCCCGGTACTCGTCCCACGAGCGCGGCGTCTGATGCAGACACAGAAGGGGTGGGGCCGCGAGGTCGCCGGCCTGCGCACAGTGGATCTGGCCGAACGGGGTCTCGAGATACGTGAACCGCAGGCGGTCAGCCATGGACGGCCGCCCCCCGTGGTTCAACCATCGTGCACGGTGATGAACTCGATGCTCATCGGGTTGTACCGTTCGGACTGTTCGTGCTGGGGCCAGTGGCCACAGCTGCCGATCAACTCAAGACGAGAACCGGCGATCATCTCGCTCATGTTCGTCGCCTCGGGCACCTCGCCGAACGGGTTCTCGTTGCCCCACACCACCATCGTCGGGACGGTGATCGAGTTGAGCCGCTCGTTCGTCATCAGGTTGCGCTGGCGGATCTCCATGTTCTGGAGGCAGAGCAGGTTGTGCAGGTTCTTCTGGAAGTCGGGGTGGTGATAGATCGCGTAGCGAGTCTCGACAAGCTCTTCGCTCACGTCCCTGGGGCCGTCGAACATGAGCAGGTACAACCGTTGCCGGGTCAGGTCGATGTCGTCCTCGAGCACGGCTTTGGTGGTCGAGTTCTTGATTCGCTCCATGATCTCGGGGTTGGCCTTGGTGCCTCCGGCGGCCACCATCTGCAGGCTCTTGACCCGCTCGGGCTGTTCGCTGGCGAGCCAACCGGCGACCCAGCCGCCGAGCGACTCGCCCACCAGATGGGCTGACTCCATGCCCTGGGCGTCCATGTAGCTGACGAGGTGCTCGACGTAGCGTGGAATCTCATAGTGATAGTCGGGCTTGCCGGTGTATCCGTGCCCGAGCATGTCGATGGCATGGCAGCGGAATCCAGCCTGTACATGGGGCACGAAGTTGCGGGTGAACGCCTCCAGGTGGCCACTGGTGCCGTGCAGGAAGATGACGTTCGATCCGTCGTCGGGGCCGGCGATCAGCGCCCGAGTGGGCACGCCGCCGGCGTCGACGAATTCGAGTGAGAAGGAAATGCCAGTCAGGTCGGTCCAGATCGACACGGGGTGCTCCTTGGGTTGTTCGGATTCGGATCTGCAGTTGTCACGAGTCTTGGGTCGGCGGCTTCGGATCGATGTGGGCCACAGCCATCCCGGTGAGCCATTCAGGCATCGGCGAGTACGCGATCGGCTGCCCCGGGGCATGTCCGAGTGCTGCCGCCATGACCAGCCAAGCCCTGATCTCGTTGCCGCCGTTGCCGGCCGTGGCGACGAGCTGATCGTCGGGCCACCGCTGCGACGCGGTGTGCAGCTCACCGGTTTCGAGCAACTCGAGGAACGTCCTGTCGAACTCGGTGTTGATCTGCGCCGGAGCTCCGACGATGAGCGGCCGGCGTCTCGCCTCGTACCGCTCCCAGTTGCCGCGGCCCTCGCGGAACGACTCGGCCAGAAACTGCTCGGCCGCGCCCTCAGGCGCGCGCCAGTCGGGAAACGGGATCTGGTGAGACAGACCGCCGGTACCGATCACGGCGATCCGCCGGTCGCCGGGCAGGGCGTGGAGGACGTCCCGAAGGGCTCCGCCGAAGGCGAGACACCGTGCGAGGCTCGGCAGAGGCGGAGCGAACACGTTGATCACGATCGGGATCGACGGCACGCCGCCGGGAACCAAGTACTGGACGGCATGGGATATCCCGTGATCCACCTGGAGTCGGGTGGAGAATGCGGTGTCGAAACCGGCCCCGAGCATGCCTTCGCACACCGCCAGGGCGGCGTCGGGGTCGGCTGGCTGGGGCCCCGCCGGTGTGCCGTGTTCGCCGGCGGCGACCACCTCGTCGACACCGATAGTGAAGGGCGGCATGAGGTCGAGCCAGAATCCCCGGAAGTGGTTCGACCCCACGATGACGACGAGGTCGGGTCTCGCCGTCTCGAGCAGTGTCCTCGCAGTGGCCAGTCCGTTGCGGAAGTCGTGGGCGCGCTCGAGGTGATCGACCTCGTCCCATCGAGTGTTCATGAGCGTGGTGTGCGATGCCCCCACCCCGGCGACTATCCCGGTCACGAGGCGGTTCCGCACACGTCGACCGCAATCCGGATGAGCAGCTTTGTGAGTCGTTCCATGTCGACCGCGTCCACCGCGTTCATGCCGAGCTGAAAGTCGATCCCGTCGTGACCGTCGAGCCGCTGCGGTGAGATCTTGGGGAGCCCGAGGCGGGCGGTCGGCACGCCGAGGGAGCGCATGATGTTGGCGTCGGTCGCGCCGGAGAGGCCGCCGATCGGTGCGTGGTCGACGCCGTTCAACTCCTCCCAGCAGCGGATCGACGTTCGGATGATCTCTTCATCGGGCGACGTGCTGGTGCCGGGCACCGAAACGATCTGGCGCCACGAGACGTCGGCGCCGATGCTCTCGGCGAGTCGATTCAACTCTTCGCCGAACTCTTCGGCCGCTTGCTCCGGCGACGTTCTCGCGTTGAGCCGGAGATCGACCCAGAATCGACACACCGCGGTGGTGAAGGCGGGCATGTGGGGCCAGCCGCCATCGATTGCCGCAACCACGGCCTGGGGCGCAGTCAGACGATCGCGGTGCCGCTCCGTCCACTGCGGGAACCAGTCCTCGAGGCCGGCGACGATCGTGCCGGCATCGCCGATGGCATTGCGATACGGCAGGAGGTGCCGGCTGCCGACATACGTGTGACTGCCGCGGACCTCGACCTCGAACCAGCTGAGGCCCACTTCCTCCCACGACACCGCCCAGCCGGTCTTGGCGATCACTCCATGGTCGGGTCGCAGCAGCTCGACCAGCCGGGCACAACCGATGCCGTGGCCATCGGCGAGGCCCGGGCCCCTGCTGTTCGCCGGCATGCCCCCGGCGCCGAACCCGACGAGCAGGTCCCCCTCGAGCCTGGCACCGCTGGCGGACAGCGCCTCGGCCGCGGCCATCACACACGCAGCATGTCCCTTCGGATTCTGGGCGCCGAGCCCGATGACCACGTCACCACGAACATCAGCCGCGGGCTGCATGTCGGGCCTTAGCTCGGGGCCGATCCAGGGAACATCGGCGGACTCGCGGCCCACGCTCACGGTGTCGATCGGCGAGTAGAGCATGAGCGATGCCCCGTCGCCGGCGCCGGGCAGCCTGCCGTGGGCGCTGGCCATCGTCTTATCGATGGGCTGCACTTGGCCGGCAAGGTCGGCCCTTGACAACTCGGCTGCGATCAGGGCGGCGAGCTCGGCTTCCTCACCCGTCGGTGAGGGCACGTCGACGATGGCGGAGCAGAGTTCGATCAGGCGGTCGCGGGTCACCAGCGTCTCGGCGGCAGCACTGACCGAGGCTGCATCGGCTGGGGCGGAGTCAGGCACTCGGCGTACCGACCCACGTACCCGTGAGCTTCGTGAGCAGATGCACGAGATGCTTCCTGAACACGTAGCCAGCACCGGCAAGCGCGAGTATGGCTGTCAGCTTCTTCACGATGGCCGTCCAGCTTCCCCGTCGACCTGGTGGAGGAATCCGGTGACTATGGAGTAGTAGTGCTGGGGGCGCTCCTCCTGAAGGTGATGCGAAGCCTTGTCCATCACGTAGAGCTGGCCGTGCTCGATCATGCGTGCGAGCATGAGCGGGTAGTCGGGTGTGAGGAAGTCGTCGTACATTCCCCACGCGAGCAGGACCGGGCACTCGATGCGGCCGAGTTCCTCGGTCATGTCCTGCCACTCGCCGCGGGGACTGTCGGAACGGGCCGCCAGCTCCACCTCCTGGGGGTCTATCGACTGCTCGAACCGCATGGTGACGGTGGCGTCGGGGATCTCGTCGGCGTCATACCACTCGAGATCGGCCATGAGCTGTCGCATCTTCTCCCAGGTGGGTCCCTCGGGCCCGCCGAAGTAGCGGTCGCGAGCCTTGCGCCCCCGCCTCGCTCCCTCGGGGAGGGGCGCGAGCGGACCGTAGAACACCGGCATCGAGCCGGTGACGACCAACGACCGGACCCGATCGGGGTAGTTGGCCGCCAGGTTCAATGCGATGGTTCCGCCCCAGCTGTTGCAGATGAAATCGGCGCGGCGCACGTCGAGCGAATCCATGAGGTCACAGATCGTCTTGGAGTGGAAGTCCCACATCGGGCCACTGATCGTGCACTTCTCCGACTTGCCGTACTGGAGCAGATCCACGAGAAAGCACCGTCGATCGTCGGCGAAGAGCGGTGCGACCGGTCCGAAGTCGGTCCACGCGGTACAGCCTGGTCCACCTCCATGGAGGAAGAAGGTAGGCCTGCCCTCCCCCATCTCGATCACGTGGTAGCCAAGTCCGTTCGCGTCGACGATGCGGCCGGCCGGCTCGGGTTGAATGTCGACCGGCATCAGACGTCGCCTCCGTCGGCGCTTCCGGGCGCGTCGCTGGCCTCGGACGAGGTGAGCGCGTCCGCAGGCATCACGTAGTCGTCGTCGAAGGGGTTGCCCTCCTCGACCAGCCGCCGCCACTCGATCAGCGAGATGTCCGGTCGATAGAGGCGCTCGGGCGGAGCGTCGGTTGCCTCGACCATCCAACCGTCCTGCGCGGAGAAGTCGCCGTGGAAGAGCCACCGGATCCCGCCCAGGTACTTGGCGTAGAACACGGCCTTGGCCAGCCCGGTCTTGAACTGGACCATCACGCCGACGTACTTCGTTCGCCCCTGTTCGATGGGCACGTAGAACTCGTAGTGTATGAACTGCGGGTAGGCGATGCGCAGGACGCCCGGGAGGCTCAGCGATGCGAAGCCGGGCAGGTCCTGGCTCACGATGTAGGGGTCGTTCCTCTTCGCTCCACCGGTGTTGCCCAGCATCTTGCCCTGCTGCTGCTTCGGTTTGATCTTCCAGGGCCGCGCGTTGCTCCAGGTGCCGAGACCGGGAAACTCGGCCTCCCAGTGCCGCTCGTCCTCGATGCGGTATATCCACCGACCATGACGCTCGATGTGCACGATGTTCCACGTCGGCATGGTCTTGAAGATGCGCCAGTAGGACGTGCGGTGCAGGTACTTGGCATGGCCTTCGTCGAAGCCGTTCTCGGCGAAGAGGCGCCAGTCGCCGTCGCGGTCCTCGATGCGGCCGCCCACCGCGTACGGAGGCGGATTCTGGAGCTCCTCGGGGAGCTGCTCATGAAGCGGATGGGGCTCACGATCGCCGATGAACACCCAGACGAGCCCGACCGCTTCGCCGACGGGGTAAGTCTCGACCGCGACCTTGCCGCACATCGGCGAGTCGGGGCCGTCGGTGATGACCGCGACGAGCTCGCCGGTGCTCAAGTCGTAGGTCCACGCGTGATACGGACACGTGACCGTGCCGGGGAACTCCTCGACCCCCATAGACAGCGGCACGCCGCGGTGCAGGCACCGATCGTGCAGCGCATGGGCGACCCCGTGCTGGTCGCGCTGGAGCATGATCTTCTCTCCGCACACCGTCACCCCGACGGGCTTCCGGCCCACCTCGGCCGACCAGTAGACGGGATACCAGTAGTTGCGCAGGCCGGAGGCCGCCGCTTCGTATGCGGGCCACGACGACCAGTCGGCCCGCCCGGTCGCCTTTTTGGCGTCGCCGCCGCGCCGGCGCCGCGCCATGAGGGCTGCGGCGCGATCGGCCGGGCTCGCCTCGCCGGGCCCCGTTGCTGCATCTGCACCCTCTAGAGACATGTCATCATCCACGGCTGGGACTCATCGGTGTGTTGCGGCTATCTCTACCACCGCGTCGATGATCTTGTTGTAGCCCGTGCACCGGCAGAGGTTGCCGCTGAGCCCCTCGCGGATCGCCTGCTCGTCCGGTTCGATTCCGTCGCGGATCAGCTGCTCGGCCGCGACGAGCATGCCGGGGGTGCAGAAGCCGCACTGCGCCGCGCCGTGCCGAACGAATGCATCCTGCAGATCGCTCATCGTCCGGCCCCGTCCTGCGAGGCCCTCCACGGTGGTGATCGTCGAACCGTCGACTTGAGCGGCGAGCTGGAGACACGAGACGACCGTCCGGCCGTCGACGATGACGGTGCAGGCGCCGCAGTCGCCGGTCAGGCAGCCCCACTTCGTGCCGGTGAGCCCGATGTCGTCTCTCAGCACACCGAGGAGGGTCTGCGCCGGCTCCACGTTCTCGCGGTAGGGGTCGCCGTTGATGGTCAAGCTGAGCTTCATCGGACCGGTCCGTTCTCGAGACCGGGGAGCACTTCGGGGTCGAATCCGTTCGGCGGAGCAAGCCTGTCGATCGGCCACGTCCCGCGGGCGCGGGCCTCCGCGATCCGGATGGCGCGAGCGGTCAGCACGGCGACGACATGCCGTCGATAGTCGGCGGTGCCCCGGGCGTCGCTGATCGGCGAGCACGCATCGCGTGCTCGTGCTGCCGCTTCTGCGAGAACATCGGGATCGAGCACATGACCGACAGCGATGTCGTCGAGCCCCGGCACGAGCATCGGGATCGGGCTGACTGCGCCCAGGCCGACTCGCAGCGCAGTGACGGTGTTGCCGTCGGTCTCCACACTGGCGGCAACGCCGGCTCCGGCCAGATCCATGGCCCAGCGGACGGTCTGGCGGATGTAACACGAGCCGATGCCGTCGGGCACGGTCGCGGTCACCGCTACGAGCATCTCACCCGGTGCCAGGCTCGTCGTTCCCGGACCGGTAGCGAGGTCGGCGAGATCAATCGATCGCCCGCCATCCGGGCCGGTGAGCGCGGCGGAGGCTCCGAACACCAGGAGCGGAGGAGGCATCTCGGCCGAGGGCGTCGCATGGCAGAGGTTCCCGCCGAGTGTGGCCATGTTCCGGATCTGAATGCTGCCGAGCACCCGGGCCGCCTCGACCAGGGCCGGCGCGGTGGCCGCCAGTTGCCGACTCGTCTCGATCGCACGGATGGTGGTGGTGGCCCCGATCGTCAGGCCGTCACCGTCCAGGGCGATGCCACCGGTGTCGAAGTGGGATATGTCCACCAGCCATCCGGTCGACAGTCGCCCCAGCCGCCGGTCGATCATCACGTCGGTGCCGCCGGCGATGGGCACCGCGCCCGGATGGTCGGCGAGGAACCGGACGGCCTCGGCGACGTCCGCGGGCCGGAACACCTCGGCGGCCGGGGCCGCGACCGGCGCGGCGGTCATGCCGATGCCTCCCCGGTCCGCTGGTCGACGACGGTCGAGGTCTCGTTCCGCTGGATCCAGTCGACGACCTTCCACGGTCGCATCGGGTACTCGCGGGGCCTGATGCCGATCGCGTCGGCGACCGCGTTGGCGATCGCCGCGGGCGGGAGGATGATGCCCCCCTCGCCGATGCCCTTCGCTCCGTAGGGTCCCTCGGGGTCGATCGTCTCGACGAGCGTCACGTCGATGCGGGGCGGGTCGGCGGCCGTCGGCATGCCGTAGTCGTGGAGGTTCGGAGCGAGGAACCGGCCGTCCTGCACCGGCAGCTCCTCGGTCAGCGCCAGCCCGATGCCCATGACCGCGCCGCCCTCGATCTGGCCCTCGCAGCTCATCGGGTTGATCGCCCGACCGACGTCGTGCGCGGCCCACAGGCCGACGACCCTGATCATGCCGGTCTCGGGATCGACCTCGACCTCGGCCACGTGCGCGCCGAATCCGTACGCCGCCGAGATGTTGCCGATGAATCCCTCGTCCTGCTTCTCGGTCGGCGGGTCGTAGAACGCCGACGACATGATGATCGAGGACTGCTCGCGCAGGAGCCGGCGGCGGATCGCCTTGGCGTACGGCACGGCGGTGTCGCGGTCCCCGTTGCGCAGGATCATGCCGTCCTCGATGTCGAGCTCGGCCGCGGCGACGCCCAGTGTCTCGGCTGCGGCTTCGAGCAGCTTCGCCTTGGCCCCCCGGGCTGCGAGCCGGGCCGCGTTGCCGGCGACGAACGTCGTTCGGCTGGCGTGAACGCCAACATCCCACGGCTTCACGTCGGTGTCGCTGTTGGTGACGGTCACCACGTCGACAGGCACACCGATCTCTTCGGCGACGATCATGGCCAGCACCGTCTCGGAGCCCTGGCCGAGCTCGGACGACCCCGAGATGAGCGCCACCTGGCCGGAGTCGTCGATCTTGATCATGGCGCCGCAGCCGTCGGACCCGTAGATGCGTGCGCCTCCGCCGACATGGATGTAGGTGGCCGCCCCGAGGCCCCGGAACTTCTCGCGCTGTGTCCCTCTCCGCTCGACCCAGCCCGACCTGTCGCGGACGGCTTCGAGACACTCGGTCAGGCCGCACGTCGTGATCTCGAGACCCTGGGTCGTCGTGGAGTCGGCGGTGTTGGCGTTCTGTAGGCGGAAGGCGATCGGGTCGATGCCCAGGGCGTCGGCCAGCTCCTCGGTCTGCTGCTCGACGGCGAATGTGGCCTGGGGGTTGCCGAAGCCGCGCACCGAGCCGCCGTAGTTCTTGTTCGTGTACACCACAGCGCTTCTGACCCGGGAGGCCGGGACCTGGTAGAGCGACGTGACGGTGTTCATCGCAACTAGCATGGCGTGGGAGCCCCAGGCGTTGTAGGCGCCGTTGTCGGAGACGACCTCCGCGTCGCGGAAGGTGATGTTGCCGTCGGCGTCGGCGCCGGTGCGCAGCTTGAAGTGGATCGGTTGCCTGGTCCGGGCGCCGATGAACTCCTCTTCACGGGTCAGGGCGAGCTTCACGGGCCTCTGAGCGGCCTTCGCCAGCAGGACGGTGATGAAGTCGTGGGTGTCGATGTCGATCTTGCCGCCGAAGCTTCCGCCGACCGGCGGCTGCTTGATCGTGATGCGCTGCCAGTCGAGACCGAGGCAGTCGGCCAGTTCCTTGCGGTACATAAACACCATGTGCACCGGCGAGATGACGGTGAGGTGGCCCGTGGGATCGAAGTCGGCGATGACCACGTGCGTCTCGATCGGGGCCGGGGCCGCCTGCGGGCTCGAGTAGGTGCCCTCGACGATGACCGCGCTGTCTCGCTCGGCCGCCGCCAGGTCACCGGTCTCGAAGTCCCATCGCATCGAGACGTTGCCCTCGATGTCGAGCTCTTCGTGGATGACGGGGGCGCCGGGCAGCATCGCGGCGTGCGGGTCGTCCACCTCGGGGAGCAGGTCATAGTCCACTTCGATCAGGTCGAGCGCCTGCTGCGCGATCTCGGCGTCGACCGCTGCGACCGCGGCGACCTCGTCGCCGATGCACCGGACCTTCCTGCTCTTGAGCGGCTCGTTGTCGTGGCCGTAGCCGAATGGTCTCTGCGAAACGTTCCCGGCATGTATCACGGCGTGGACGCCGGGAAGCGCCTCAGCCTTCGAGATGTCGATCGAGACGATACGAGCGTGGGCGTGGGGGCTTCGCTTGATGGCGGCGGTCAGCAGACCCGGGATTCGCATGTCGTCGGCGTACATCGTCGACCCCGTCACCTTCTCGGGAGCATCAAGCTTCGGAATCCTCCTCCCGACGACGCTGTGGGCATCGGATGTCGCTTGGGTCACGGCCACGGTCGGCCCCTCTCGTTGCAGGCCTGTTCCGGACTATATACCGATTTTTCTACGAGTGCCAGAAAATCGTATGGTACGGTTGAGGCCATGACGGTCCCGGCGTCGCTCGATCCACTGTTCGAACCGGCCTCCGTCGCCGTGTACGGCGCATCGACGAAGAATCCGGCCAAGCTCGGGAACACCCTGCTGCGCAATGCACTCCAGAGCGACACAGCCGAAGTGTTCGCCGTCAGCCCTAGCGCGGGAAGAGCCGAGGGCCTCACAACTGTCGTGTCACTCCAGCATCCGGTGGATCTGGCTCTCATTTCGGTGCCCGGCCGGGCAGTCGAGGCCGCCATCGACGATGCGGCCACCGCCGGCGCCAAGTGTGCGGTTGTGCTCACCTCCGGCTTCGGCGAGACCGGCGACGAGGGCAAGGCCGCCGAGCGACGAATCGTAGATCGGGCCGCCCGATCCGGGATGCGTGTTCAGGGCCCGAACTGCATGGGCGTAGTGAGTCACCTCGGCGACGACCGCTGGCTGAACGGCTCCTACTTCTGGAACATCGCGCTGAGACCGGGGCCAATAAGCCTGCTCAGCCAGTCGGGCGCATTCGGTGGGATGTTCTTCTCCGAGCTCGCGACCCGAGGCCTCGGATTCAAACGCTTCGCCAGCCTCGGCAACGCCGCCGACCTCGATGAGACCGCGATGCTCGAATGGCTCGCCGACGACGACGAGACCGGCGTCGTCGCGCTCTTCGCCGAGACGCTCTCGGGCGGCCGACGCTTCGTCGACGTCGTTCGTCGAATCACGTCCGAGCGGCCTGTCGTGGTTCTGAAGTCAGGACGCTCGGTCGCCGGCACCCGAGCGGCCGCCAGCCACACGGGGTCGATCGCGGGCGGCCACGGCGCGGTCAGCGCCGCGTTGCGGAGAGCGGGCGCCATCGAGACGTCCAGCTCCGACGAGTTCTTCGACGTGCTCACCGCGGTGTCGTCCCACCAGCCGGCGCTGACCGGATCCCGCGTCGCCGTCGTGACCGTCTCCGGCGGGCCGTCGGTTCTCGCCGCCGACGAGGCCGAGCGGCTGGGGCTCAGCCTCCCCGCGATGGCGGACGGCACCGTCGAGCGGCTGCGCGCCGTCGTCCCGGCGTTCGCGGCGACCGGTAACCCGGTCGACCTGACCCCGCAGTGCGCAGCCGACGCCTACTCCCCTGCCGTGTCCGCCGTGTTCGACGACCCCGCGATCGACGGCGTGATCGCCATCAACTGCGGGCTCGATCTCGAACCGTTCGGCAAGGCCGTCGCGGAGGCGAGTACGCGAACCGCCAAGCCCACGGTCGGCTTCGTCACCGATGCGCCGACCGTCGCCACGATTCTCGCCGACTCAGGAATCCCCCTGTTCTCCTCGCCCGAACGAGCTGCTGGCGGGCTCGCCTCACTCGCCGCCGGGAGCCGACTGTGACCGAGCCCCGAGTCATCGAACTCTCCGAATGGGACTCCAAGCAGCGGCTCAGCGGCCTGCCCACACCCCGCGAGGTGCTCACCACGACCGTGGAGGAGGCGATCGACGCGTGCGAGGACCTCGGCGGGCGGGTCGTCTGCAAGGCCTCGGGGGTAGCCCACAAGTCCGAGCTCGGCCTGGTCCGGATCGGCCTGGACGCGGCCGGCGTGCGTTCGAGCTGGGAGGAGCTGGCAGCCGCCGGCGACGGCACGGTCCTGTGCGCCGAGCTGGTGTCGGGCGAGTTGGAGCTGATCGTCGGCGGGTTGAGGGACCCGCACTTCGGTCCTGTCGTGTCGATCGGCATCGGCGGGGTGGCCACCGAGGTCTTCGGTGACGTCGCGGTCGTCCTGGCGCCGCCCGAACCCGGCGAGCTCGACGATGCGCTGGCGACATTGCGGGGCTCCACCCTGCTTCGCGGCCATCGAGGCTCACCGCCGGTCGATGTCGCCGCACTGGAGCAGGTCGTGATGGCCGTGTCGAACCTGCTCGACACCGACCCGTCGGTGGTCGAGGTCGACTGCAACCCGGTTCTGATATCCGGCGGGCAGCCCCTCGTCCTCGACGCGCTGGTCGTGTGGGCGGCGCCGTGAGCGACTCGGCCGTGTCGCCGGCTCGCTCCGGTGGACGTTCGGCTTCGCTCGTCCTCGACCTGTTCGGGCTCTACGTCCGGCGGTTCGACGGGTGGATCGCCGTGTCGGGGCTCGTGTCGTTGATGGCCGACCTCGGAGTCGGCGAGGGTCCCACCAGGTCCACGTTGTCGCGCATGGTGCGAAGGGGCCTTCTCGAACGACGACCCCGAGGGTCGGTGAAGGGATACGGCGTCGCGGCCGGCGCGGAGGCCAGAATGCAGCGCGCCGACCGGCGCATCATGGGACCGACCAGCCCCGCGGACCTCGACGACGGGTGGACGGTCATCACCGCGACGATCCCCGAGGGACAGCGCAGGAAGCGGGACCGCCTACGCGAGCAACTTCGCTGGCTCGGCTGCGGCAGCCTCGGAAACGCCGTCTGGATTGTTCCCCGAAGGTCGACGGACGACATGTGGGCCACCTTGCGGGAGCTCGACCTCGCCGATGTCGTGACCGCCTTCGCGGGTGACCACCTCGGCGCCGGCGAGCTGTCCGACCTGGTGGCGTCGGCTTGGGACCTCGGCGGCCTCGAGGAGCAGTATCGCAGCTTCCTCGCCGGCTGTGACGGGGTCTTGGCGTCGTGGCCTGCTGCTCCAGCCGGTGCTGAGGTGCGGGCCTTCACCGACCACACCGATGTCGTCCATGCCTGGCGCAAGTTCCCGTATCTGGATCCGGGCCTTCCGCTCGAGCTCCTTCCCGATCCGTGGGTCGGTGCTATCGCCACCGGTCGATTCGCCCAGATCCGACGCCTGCTCGAGGCTCCGGCACTCGCCTATGTCGGATCGGTCATCGAGGCGTCCTCGGAGGGTCACTCCTCCAGGACGTAGAGCATCTCGCCGGCGTGGTCGACGACCAGCGCGCCCGACGCCCGCCACTCGTCGACGTCGACCGTCGCCGGATCGAGGTACCCGAGACCGAGTGCCGCGCACTCGTCGGCCGGGATGCCGGTCGCCAGTGTGACGTCGATACGCGGCCGCTCGACACCGTCGACGTAGGTTCCGGTGCCGCGAAGGTGGGTGGAGTGCGCCAGCACCCCCCAGGGGATGTGCTCGAACCGTTCCCACTGCGCGGTGAAGTAGTCGCGGACGTGATAGCCGATCTCACCGATGAGCTCGCCGTGCGTGCGGCTCACTTCATGGAGGTGCGGCGCGGCGATCACGAGCTCGCCCCCATCGGCAACGACCGCTTCAAGCTTGTACATGCCCTTGGCCCCCACCCAGAGCTCGTCATACATCTCCGGCAGGATGGCCAACGCGCGCTCGACCGGCTCGGCGAGTCGTTGGATGTGCACCTCGGCCGAAGCCCGAGCCGCGGCCCCGAAGGCGTCCTCGGGAGTTCCGGCGAATGTCTGGATCCGGTGTCCGGGATCGATGACCAGGCAGATCGCATGTCGGGCCGCCGGAATGAGCGACGCGGCCCGATCGATGAAGCGGCGAACCGGCGTGTCCGCTCGACCGATGACGGCCGACGATGTGATGAGAGCGCCGACCCAGTGGGTCACATCGATGATCTCCCGGGCGGCGACACCGGGAACGAAGTACTTGTTGCCTCCCGAGAACCCCGCCACCTCATGGGGAAAGACCGGTCCGCACACCACGAGATGGTCGTACTCGCGGAGCCGCCGGTTCAGCCGCACGGGCACGTCGATCGTCAGCCGGCCCTCGCTGAGGACCTCGACCTCGCGGGCGGGGATGGTGCCGAAGTCGGCCAACCCGGCAGGGTCCCACCACTCGTGGTTCACGATGGTCACCGCGTCCACGGTCTGGGGTTGGCCCGGCAGATCGAACAGCTTGCCGATCTCGGCATCGGAGAGCCCGGGATGGGTGCCGAGAGCGATCATGACGTCGACCTGCTCGACCCGGGGGGCGATCTCGGTGGCGATGGACCGGAGCACGGCCGCATGGGGGAACGTGCGGGTGTGGTCCGGGACCAGGACCAGGACCCGGCCGTGGAGGGCGATGCTCGCCATCGCCGAGCGGATCTCGGCCAGGTCGGGGGCGGCCGGCTGCACGTTCAGGTCACCGCGCCCATGGCCGCTCGGCTCACGCCGTCGCGCCCATCGCTCGGAGTGCCTCGATGACCCGGGTGGTCTCCTCGGCGGTTCCCGTGGTGATGCGGAGCCCGCCCGGAAGCCCGAAGTCGGCCTCGGTGGAGCGGACGAGGATCCCTTGGTCGGCGAGCGCGCTGACGATGCTCGCAGCGTCGTCGAGTCCGGTCGCGATGACGAAGTTCGTCTGTGACGGGGCCGGGGCCATCCCCAGGTCGGAGAGGGCCCGGGTCAGGCGGTCGCGCTCACGACGGTTCAACTCGACGACCCGGGCGAGGTGCTCCTGGTCTGCGAACGCGGCCTCCGCGGCGGCCACCGACGCCGAGTTCACCGCGAAGGGCGGCATGAAGCCGCGGAGCCGCGCCGCCACCGGTTCAGACACGATCGCATAGCCGACACGCATTCCGGCAAGACCATACGCCTTGGAGAACGTGCGGGTGACCGCCACGTTGTGTCCGGCTCGCACGAACTCGACCCCGTCGGGCATGACCGTCTCGTCGGCGTACTCCCGGTAGGCCTCGTCGATCACGAGCAGGGTCTCTCCCCCGCGCCCGTCGAGGTCGCCGACGACGCGGTCGAGCTCAGACTGATCGACGACGCTTCCGGTGGGACTGTGCGGGTTGGTGACGATGAGCACCCGGGTCCGGTCGTCGACGGCCGCGAGCAGCCCGTCGATGTCCTGCCGCAGGCCCTTGGTGGGCACGAACGCAAGCTCCCCGCCGGGCCGCTCGGTCATGAGCATGTGCAGGTAGAACGTCGGTCGGGCCACGACCGTGCGGTCGCCCGGCTCAAGGTGGGTGGCGCCGATGGCGAGCAGGGCGTCGCTCGCGCCGTTGGTGACGAATACCTGGTCCGGCGACACCGCGTTCGTGTTGGCGATCATCGTGCGCAGCCCCAGCGCCGTCGTTCGCGGGTACCGGTTCGCCTCGCGGACCGCTCGCCCGACCGCCGCCCCGACCGAGGGCGAGGGTCCGAGCGGGTTCTCGTTCGATCCGAGCTGCGCCAGCGGGCCCGCCGCAGCGGCGGCCGATCTCCCGGTCACGTCTCTCCCGGTCACGTCGCCTCCCGGGCGCAGAGCAGGCAGGAGCAGGAGTGGTCCTCGCCGACGGGCCTGGGCTCGACCGGGCCCCTGGTGCAGTCGCCGAAGACCACCGGGCACCTCGGTGCGAAGGGACACTGCCGCCTCGGGTCCACCGCGAGCGCAGCCTCGTCGAGAGGCTCGATCCGGTCCGTCCAGGGGCGGCTCACCGTAGGGGTCGAGTCGACGAGCTGTCTCGTGTACGGGTGGGTGGCGTTGTCGATCACCATCCTCGTCGGACCCGATTCCATCGTCGCGCCCCGGTACAGGACGAACATCCGGTCGCTCGCCGAGTAGGCGGTTCCCAGGTCGTGGGTGATGTAGACGAACGAGATCCCGGCCGCATCACGCATATCCTGCATGACCGAGAGGATCTGCGTGCGCAATGAGGCGTCGACCATCGACACCGGCTCGTCGGCCACGATGATCCGCGGGCGGAGCATGTAGGCCCGGGCCATCATGATGCGCTGCCGCTGACCCCCCGACAGCTCGTGCGGGAATCGATTGAGGACGGCCGAGCCGTCGAGGCCGACCATCTCCAGTGTCTCGTCGATCAGCGCCGTCCCGCCTTCGAGACTGAAGTTCCTGATCACCACATCGAGGACGTGTCGAACCCGATAGAACGGGTTGAACGACGCGAACGGATCCTGGAAGACGGGCTGCACCTCCCGCCGGAAGGCCTTCCTCTGCCTCCTGGTCAGGTCCGCGAGCGGCCGGCCCCGATACTCGAGATGTCCCGACGTCGGCTGGATGATGCCGAGCATCATCTCGGCGATGGTGGTCTTGCCGCTGCCGGACTCGCCCGCGATCGTCACGATCTCGGCCGCGTCGGGGGTCAGCTCGAGGTTGAACCTGTGCACGGCGATGTGCGAACCCCTCCCCTTGCGGAAGACCTTCGACACGTCGTCGAGGAGCAGCAGCGGCTCAGCCATGGCGATCGAGGTGGCAGGCGAACTCGCCCCCGCCGCTTCGACTCCTCACGGGCGGGGTCTCCGCCGCGCAGACCTCCATCGCTTCGGGGCATCGCTCGCGGAACGCGCAGCCTCCGGTGACGGGCGACGCGACCAGTCCCCCGCTCTGAACGGCGGGCGCCTCCTTTCCGACCTCGGGAACGGAGGCGAGCAGCAGCTCGGTGTAGGGGTGCTTGGGGTCGGTGAGGACATCGATCACCGGACCCGTCTCGACGATGCGGCCCAGGTACATCACGGCGATCCGATCGACCAGTTGAGCCATCAGGCCGATGTCGTGCCCGATGACGATGAAGGAGGTGCCCATCTTGTCGCGGGCGTCGAGGATGGTCTGGGCGACGAGCCGTTGCACGATGACGTCGAGCGCGCTGGTCGCCTCATCAGCGATCACCAGGGCGGGACGGTTCATGAGCGCCATGGCGATGCAGACCCTCTGCTTCATCCCGCCGCTCAGCTCGTGCGCGTACCGGCCGGTCGTCTCCTCGGCCAGGCCGACGAGGTTCAGCAGTTCCGAGATCCGCTCGTTCACCTCCGGCGTCGAGGCGTCGTGGTGGGCGGTGACCCCGTCGGCCAGTTGCTTGCCGACCGGCATAACGGGGTTGAGCGAGTTCATCGCTCCCTGCGGAACGATCGCGATGTCGCGCCACCGGACATCCCGGAGCCGCTTCTCGTCGACCGACAGCAGGTCGACAGGCCCGGCATGGCCGTCGAGCAGGGCCGTGCCCGCCGTGACCCTGCCCGCCCTGGGCAGGAGCCTGAGGAGTGCGTTGATCGTGGTGCTCTTGCCGCAGCCGGACTCGCCCACGAGGCCGACGAGCTCGCCCCGGCCCACGCTGAACGACACGTCCTGGACGGCGACGAGATCCGCCGACCGCGACCGGTACGTCACCTCGAGATCGGTCACTTCGAGGATGTTGCTCACAGCGACTCGTCTCGCAGGCGGGGGTTGGCCACCTGGTCGAGGCCGTTGGTGAGGAGCAGGAAGCCGACGAAGATCACCGCCAGGACGAAGATCGGCGGCAGCCACCACCACCACATCCCCCGGAACACGGCGCTGCCCTCGAGCGCGTTGTTGACGGTCGTGCCCAGGGTCGGCAGCCGGCGGGAGCCGAGGCCGAGCGTCTCGATGCTGGTGACTGCGAGGATGACGCCCGCGACGGACTCGGTGAAGCTCGCGGCGAGGTAGGGCAACAGGTTCGGCATTATCTCCTTGAACATGACGCCCGGCGTCGATGTGCCCGACATTCGGGCCATCACCACGTAGCGACGCTCTCGCATGGTGAGCACCTGGGAGCGCAGGACGCGGGTCGGCATCGGCCAGGCGAACGCCGCCATGATCAGCCCCATCGACACCACGCCGATCTCGCCGACCACCGAGGCGACGACGACCAGCACGGCCAGGCCGGGAATGGTCATGGCGGTGTCCGCCAGCGTCGAGATCACTGTGTCGACCCTGCCGCGCATGTACCCGGCCGAGAATCCCAGCAGGACGCCGATCAGCGTGCCGAGGCCCGCCCCGATCAGGCCGATCTTGAGCGTGCGCGGCGTGCCGACCGCGAGCACCGCCAGCATGTCACGCCCGCGGCCGTCGGTGCCCAACGGGTGGTCCGGGGTCGCCTCCACGAACCCGGCGGCAAGATCAGGCGTGGGGCCGAACGACGGAACCACGCTCGGCGCCCCGCTCCCCACCGCGATCTGGTCGGTGTCGACGAAGACGGGGAGGACCCATTCGGACACGATGACGAGAAGCACCAGCGCCAGCCCGGCGATCAGGGTCGGGTTGACCCAGTGCGCCCACGACCGGGGCCCCACGAGGGCGCTCGTTGCTTCGGGTGCGGACGTGTCAGTCCGAGTCTGAGCGATAGCTGATCCTCGGGTCGATGAGCGGATAGATCAGGTCGACGACCAGCACCGCGAGCGCCACCCCCAGGACGAGGTACCACGCGACGCCTTGGATGACCGGGTAGTCGTTGCGGGTCACCGCCCGGAACAGTCGCATGCCGATCCCCGGGTAGTTGAACACGCGCTCGATGACCACGAACCCGGAGGCGATCAGGCCCAGCGTGATGCCGAGCCGCGTGATCTGCGGGAGGATCGCGTTCCGGACCTGGTAGTTGAACAGCACGCGGCTCGAGCGCAGGCCCTTGGCCTCCGCCAGTCGCACGTACTCCTCCCCGGCCGTGGTGATCATCATTCCTCGCATTCCGAGGGCCCAGCCGCCCATGGTTACCATGACCACGGCCGTGACCGGGAGCACGGCGTGCTCGATCACGCTCATGGCGAACGCGACCGACCAGCCCGGATCGACCGACGGGTCGTAGGCGCCGGTCGGCGGGAGCCAGCCGAAGTTGTACGAGAACACGTTGATCAGCAGCAGCCCGACCATGAACGCCGGCAACGCGGTGAACACGAGCGGCACGGTGAGGACGCGGCCCACCCATCTGGGCGTCCGTTCCCAGCCCAGCAGCGTGCCGGTGAGGTTGCCGACCAGGAACGAGATGACGATGGCGGCACCCATGAGACCCAGCGTCCACGGCAGGGCCGACAAAACGAGGGAGTCGACGGTGGTGGGGAACTCGACGACCGAGTAGCCGTTGTCGAACCTGAAGAGGTTCGACAGGTAT
Source organism: Acidimicrobiales bacterium (assembly GCA_965117015.1). Classification (GTDB taxonomy): domain Bacteria; phylum Actinomycetota; class Acidimicrobiia; order Acidimicrobiales; family Aldehydirespiratoraceae; genus Aldehydirespirator. Next base: position 2,399,251 of record OZ220747.1, on the reverse strand, counting down.
CGGCCGTACTGAACCCAGATCGAGTCATCGAGCCCGAATCTCTGCTTGTACGCCTCGATGATCGCGTCGGCGTTCTCCACGCCAGCGCCGCTCGACAGCAGCTGGCCAATGATCGCGTCGGTCGGGTCCGACCGCGAGAGCCGCGGCACGAAGAAGATCACGGTGGCCCCGAGCCACACGGTGAACAAGAACCTCACCAATCGGGCCCGGACGTATCTCATGCGATCTCCGCGGTGCCCTCAGGGGCGGGCCAGCGCCGGGCTGGCCCGCCCCTGAGCATGAACCGGACCGGGGGCTAGCCCGCCGGCTCGAGGTTGTGGAGGATCTGATGGAACGCTGGAGTCGCGATCACCAACTGGACGTACGGGTCGGCCTCGGTCGGGAAGCCGGTCCAGTTCGCCTCCGTGAAGGGGTTGATCTGCGGGTGCTGCACGAGGGCAATCTCGGGGAGGTCCGGCAGCCACAGTGCGAAGGCATCGACTACGAGTTCGGAGATCCTCGGATCGCCGGGCTGAAGCATCCCGATCTCATCGACGATCGCCGAGTACTCGTCGTTGCCCCAGCGCTGGCGGTTCCACCATGGCGGTCCGCCCTGCTCGCCGCCCGGCTCCTCGGGAAGCCACCTCGAGTGGTAGTAGTTCATCGTCGCGTAGGGATCGGTCACCGAGCCGCAGAGGAAGAAGACGACCGACTGGAACCGGCCGACCCGGATGCCCTCGACGAAGTCGGGGATCGCGGCCACCTCGAAGTCGGCGTCGATCCCGACAGCCTGGAGCTGCTCGGCGATGACCTCGGCCATGGCGACCTCGCTCGGCTGGTCGACGGCCGTGACCATCAGCGAGAACTCGCCGTCGGCGTAGCCGGCTGCGGCGAGACGTTCCCTGGCCTTGTCCGGGTTGTACTCGCCGACGGGGTACTCGTCGAACAGTCCGGCCGCCTCGATGTCCGCGACGTAGCCCAGAAGCTGAGTGTACGCCGGGAAGAACGTCCTCGACTTCTGCGCTGGGCCGCCGGCTCCGCCGTAGGCGACCGCAATGAGCGCGTCGCGGTCTATCGCGTGGTTGATGGCCCAGTGCACGTCGGCATTCGGAACCCTCTCGTTGTTGAAGTGCAGCGCCCGGGGACAGTGGTCGACCGAACCGAACGGCGGTGCATCAGTCCAGCCGTGAACGTCTGAGTTGCGGGCGATGAGTGCCTGGAACGTCGGCCCCGCGACGTTGGAGGCCATGTCGAGCTCGCCACGGTCCATCGCGGCGACCTTCTGCTCCTCGCTCTCGTGGGCGACCCAGTGCAGCTCGCTCGGGTTGGGAAGGTCCTCGAATCCGGTGGCAGCCCCCCACCAGTCGTCGTCTCGGACGTAGACGATGCGAGAGGCACTGACGTCGTCGACGGTGTACGGGCCGGTGAAGACCGGGTTCTCGTTGGTGAACGTGATCACGTCGTCGACCGACGACCAGATGTGCTCGGGCACGACCACGAACGTGCTGCCCGCGGCCGGATTGCCGAAGAGGGAGAGCGCCCACCGCGGTGAGGGCTCAGGGTGGGCGAACACGACCGTGCGGCTGTCGACGGCCTCGGCAGTCGTCGAGCCGAAGTCGACTGATGGAGCGTGCGAGAAGTCCGGATTGGCGGCCAGCATCTCGACGGTGAAGACGACGTCTTCACTGTCGAACGCCTCGCCGTCACTCCAGGTGACGCCGTCGCGAAGGGTGACCGTCCAGGTGAGACCACCGTCATCGCTCACCACGGACTCCGCCAACCAGGGCTCCAGCTCACCGCTGGCGAGGTTCGGCAGGAACAGCGGCTCCGCCAGCCCACCGACCATGCCTCGGTCCTTCCGGATCATATACGGGTTGAAGTTGCTGAGGTCCTCCTGGGGTCCGGAGTCGATGTCGACGGTCAGGACGCCCCCGGACGGCGGCGCGTCATCGGTGACGGCGTCATCGGTCGTCGCTGCATCGTCGCTGTCTTCGGCGGCCTCCACTGCATCGTCGCCGTCGTCGGTGACCGCCGCCGCATCGCCGCCGTCATCGGTGGCTGCCGCGTCGTCATCGTCGGAGTCTGACGGATCAGTCCCGGTGCCGGACGCGTCGACGCTGGGGGCTTCCTCTGCGGTCGAGTCGTCGTCGGACGAGCCGCATGCCGCCGCGAACATCGCGAATGCGAGGAGCGCGACGAGAATGCGAGTCCAGTGCTTGCATGTGGTCATGGTCTGGGGTTCCCTCCTGTCGGGTACTTACTCGGTCGGTCTTCAACGGTGGACGTCGCAGACCTCTTCGTGCGCCGCGCCGTGATTGGCGCCTTGGCTACGAACCTGATGACATCGAGGCTGAGGCCCTTCTTGAAGGCAGCGACGACGTCGGATGCGTCCATGTAGGCGCGCACCCGCATCTTCTCGTCCTGGGAGTTCTCCATCACGAGTTGTCCGTGCTCGTCGACGTAGATCTTGTCGATGAAGAAGTCCGTCTTCACGAGCTTGGTGACGACGCGCATGTCAGTCCTTCCTCAGCGTTCCACGGGCCTGGGCATCGGCGACCCGTCGGGCGACAACGCCAGGCATGTCCTCGACCTCGTGGCCGTGCGGAGGTGTGAACTGGCCGCGGCCGTAGAGCACCTCGAACGCGGACCGCGTTCCCGCGATCTTCTCGGAGAGGTTCCGCGGCGGCGTACCAGCCGGGAACAGGTTCGGGGGATAGATCGGCGCGGCGTAGATCTCCCTGAACGCCTCCGTGCGCACGTCAACCCAGGTGTTGTGGTTCGTGACCGTGCGATGCCGGCGCAGCGCCTCGATGTCGATCGTCGCCGCAATGACCTGCTCATCGGGATACGGCGCCTCCCGCACGATCATCCCGGTGTAGTCGATCATCATCGAATGGCCGGGGCAGAACGACTTGGGGTACAGGCCGTGGTTGACCCTCCCCCAGTTCGAGCAGAGGAGGTACATCATGTTGTCGTGCGCTCGTGTGCGGCGCGTGAACCTCCAGAAGTCCCAGGGGTCGCTGACGCCTTCGACCTCCTGGATCGCGCCGGGATGGCACAGGACCTCACAGCCGTTGAAGGCAAGCGCACGCGACACCTCCGGTGTGGCTCCGTCGTGGCAGGTCATGGTGCCGAGCTTGCCGATCTCGGTGTCGATCACGGGGAAGAGGTCCCTGATCGAGTTGCCGTAGACCTTCCCGTAGTCGTCGAAGAGGTCGTGCGGGCTGCTCCCGAGCCCGAGCGACGCATTGACGTGCCACTTGTGGTACCGGAGTGCCAGATTGCCGTCGGGACCGAGGATGAAGGCGGTGTTGAACCAGCGGTCCGGGAACTCCTCGGTCACCTCGATGATGCCGCCCCCCGAGATGTACATCCCGTACTCCCTGGCCTTGTCGCCGAGGCGCCTCATCTCGGGACCGTCGATTCTGATCGCCTTGGCCATGAACTCCCCGATGCCGTCCTCGCCCTTGCCGGGGGTGGTGACACCCTGGAGGAAGTACTCGGGCAGGACGGCCAGCCGTACGGGAATCTCCCAGAAGTACCCGACCCCGAAGTCGATCAGGCTCTCGACCCGGCTGAGGTTGTTCTCGATCTCCTCACGCGTGGAGGCCATGGTGACCTCGGGCTGGATCACGATCGCGGTGTACGGATCGATGCCCATCAGAATTCGCTTCTCTCGAGGCCCAGGTCCTGGAGGATTACCCGTGCCGTGATCGTGCCGGCGCCCGCGATGGCACCCCCCGGATGGCAGTACGGCCCGGCGAAGTAGAGGTTCTCGATGGGGCCGCGATACTGGCTGTAGCCCGGGAACGGGCGCAGGAAGCCTGACTGGTACTGGCGCATGGCCCCGCCCGTGGTCGTGCCGTCGACCAGGCACGGGTTGTCCCGTTCGATCACCGGGCCGGTCTGCACGTACTGCGCGATGATGTTGCCGTCGGTCATGTTGTCGGTGTATTCCCGCAGCTTCTCGAGCTCGACGGTGTCGACGTACTTCTGGCCGACGGCCTCCCAGTCCTCGCCGCTCGCGAGCTCCTTGGGAACGAACGTGTCCATGATCATCGTGTGCTTCCCGTCGGGGGCCCGGGTCGGGTCCTTCGTGGTCCATGTCGCGACCCAGAGGAAGGGGTTCTCGGGTGCCTTGCCTTCGTACACGTCGGACCACTGCTTGACGATCGAGCCGACCGACTCGTAGATGCGCTGGTACGGCGTGTTCGTGACCTCGGGCGAGCAGATGTAGTTGGGAGGCTCGTGCAGCGCGTAGTGGACTCGCACTATGGAGAAGTCACCGACGTTGAAGTTTTCGACGCGGCGGAGGAAGTCAGCGTCGAGAACGCCGTCGTCGAACAGCTGGGGGTAGGAGATCTTCGGGTTGAGGGTGTTCACGACAGCTTTCGAGGCGTGGAACGTGCGGCCGTCGGCAAGCTCGGCCCCTCGCGCCTCGCGGTTGTCGCCGACGAGGATCCTGGTCACCGGTACGCCGGTGTGAACCTCGCCCCCGTACGACTCGATCATCCTCGCCAGGGCCTGCGGGAGCGCGATGCTGCCGCCCTCGGGGATCGACTCCCCGTAGACGTGGATCGCCGGGATCATGATGAAGAACAGCTCGCCCCGGCCTTCGGTGTGCGGTCCGACGCCCGGCGCTGTCGCCCAGCCGACGAGGAAGGTCTGCACGACCGGGTGCTCGAAGTTCTCCATGACGAAGTCGTAGGGGCTCATGGCATAGGTCCGGAGGAGATCGATCCCCTCCTCGGTGCTCTCGAGTGCCTCCTGCATGACGCTGGCAGGATTGGGCGGCGAGAACATGCCGGTGATGAAGCCGTCCTCGATCTCGCGGAAGTTGTCGTAGACCTCGCGGTACCGGCGAGCATCTCGCTCGGAGTACTGGGCGATGCTGGCACAGGTCTTGTCGATGTCCTTGTAGACGACGATGCCGGGCCCCTCGCGCGCCGGGTGCCCGGTGATGCCGTCGTGTGCCCAGAGGTACTTCAGTCCGTGAGCTTCGAGTTCGGGCAGGATCGCCCTGAAGTCCGGGTTGGCGTGGATCCACACATGAGCCGAGCCGTAGAGATCGTGCTTGAACCCGGGGAGGGTCACCTCATCGGTCGTGACCCCACCCCCCAGCCTGGTGTTCCCTTCGAGCACCGTCACCTTGAGACCACGCTTGGCCAGCACTGCGCCACAGATGAGCCCGTTGTGGCCTCCTCCGACGATGACGATCTCGCTCTGACTCACCGTGCCCCTCACACTTTTGCGGAGATGAAACTGCATCAAACTTGGAGTAGAACTTTGATAACAGCACAATATATGTGAAAGCGTGGCGCCGATCAACAGCAACCGAATCCGCCATTGACGCGAGAATGGTCGACACCCGAGCCGTAGGCCGCACAGGAGGAGTCCGCAATGAATGGAGCCGACATCGTCGCCGAGGCGCTCGTCAGGTCGGGCGTCGACACGCTGTTCGGCATCCCTGGCCTGTACAACATGGCGCTGTTCGACGCGGCGCGACGGCACCCCGGGCTCGATGTCGTCGCCGTGCGCCACGAGCAGGGTGCGACGTTCATGGCCGACGGCTACGGACGGGCGACGGGCAGGCCCGCGGCGGTATCACTGCTCCCCGGGTGCGGCGTCACCAACGGACTTACCGGAATCCTCCAGGCGAGCAGCTGTTCGGTTCCGATGGTCGTGCTTGCCGCGCAGATCGCCTCCTCGGACATCGACCGCGAACGGGGCCATCTCCACGAACTGACCGGTCAGACCGACACACTCGCCGGCATCTGCAAGACAACCCACCGACCCCGAACCGCCGACGATCTCGCCGCGCAGGTGCAACAGGCAGTCGCGGACGCCCGGACCGGACGCCCGCGCCCGGTGCAGGTCGAACTCCCCGTCGACGTGCTCCAACTGTCGGCCGACGTCGACTTCCCCGCGGTATCGGACCCGGTGGCACCCGAGATCGATCCGACCCGGATCGGGGCCATCGCGGCCGAGCTGGCGTCGGCCGAGCATCCGCTGCTGTACGCCGGCGGTGGCGTGAACACGGCCCGCGCCAACGAGGAACTCCGTCGACTCGCCGAGTTGCTCGGCGCTCCGGTGCTCGTCACCGGCAACGGTGCCGGCGCACTGTCCACCGACCACGAACTGTTTGCTGGTGTTCCCTGGGTTGCCGCCGGATCGATCGAACCGCTCGTCGACTCGTGCGACGCGTTCTTGGCTGTCGGGACCCGCTTCGATCCGGCGATGTGCAACCTGTGGGACCTGCCATTGCCCGAGCTGACAGTGCGCATCGACATCGACGCCGACGAGTTGAACCGAAACATAGAGATGGCTCACCTCATCCATGCCGATGCGCGCCACGCGCTGGGCGCCCTGGCTGATGCCGTGGCCGGCATCGACCGCGCCGCATGGGGCCCGTCAGGTGGCCTTGCCTCCGCCCTGTCGGCTTATCGTGCTCACCAGTCGTCGCTCCTCGGCGAGGCAGCGCCGTGGATGCATGCGCTTCGCGGCGCGCTCGGTGACCAGGACATCGTCGTCGCTGACATGTGTCTGATGTGGGCTGACATGTTGCACCGCTTCCCGGTTCGAGAGCCCGGCACGGTCATGTTCCCGTGGAGCCTCGGCACCCTCGGGTACGGCGTGCCGGCCGCCATCGGAGCCAAGCTCGCGAACCCCGAGAAGCAAGTCGTGTCCGTAGCCGGCGACGGCGCCTTCCTCTTCACCGGAGCGGAGCTGGCAGTCGCGGTCGAGCGAAGCCTGCCGATCCCCTTCATCGTCAGCAACAACAACGCCTACGGCATGATCCGCATGCAACAGATCGAGCAGTTCGGCTCACCCAGCGCAGTAGATCTCCTCAATCCGGACTTCGTTTTGTTGGGGAAGGCATACGGCGCGTCGGCCTGCCGGCTAGACACGCCCGAGGAATTGCGGCTCGAACTCAAGCGAGCGTTCGACCGCGACGTCCCGACACTGATAGAGATCCCGTGGCGATCCGAGTTCACGGTGGCTCGCTGAGTTCCGGATTCGCAGCGACGCCATGGCGGCCACCCATCGAGCGATTCTCACCATCGACATCGGCTCCACATCGCGCCGCGCGCAGCTTGTCGGCGAGGACCTCATCGCGGTCGACGACCGCACGTGGCGAGTCGAGCGCCACATCGACGAGCGCCGCGACGGCGCCGCGCTGCTGGACGCCTCCGAGCTCTTGGACGACATCGCGCATCTGATCGACCAGTCGACCCGGTACGCCGCGGAGTCGAACATCTCGATCGCCGCGATCGCGATGTCCTGCATCTGGCACTCGCTCCTGGGCCTGGACGAGCACTACGGGCCGACGACACCGGTGATCACGTGGGCCGACACACGCGCCGCCCCGCACGCGGCAGGGATCCGTCGCCGCCTTGACGAGGCACCGATCCACGCCCGGACCGGTTGCCCGATCGAGGGTCTGTACTTCCCTGCCAAGATTGAGTGGCTGCGCACTGAGGACGAGCCGGCTTGGGGCAGGACTCGCAGCCTAGTCTCGCCGGCCGACTTCGTCGTACGGCATTTCACCGGAGTTCTCTCAAGCTCGTCGTCGATGGCCAGCGGAACCGGTCTGTTCGATCACTTTGCCGGCGCCTGGGATGAGATCCTGCTCGAGTCGCTCGGCATCGCGGCATCGATGATGCCTGAGGTCGACGACGGCATCATCGGCACGGTGACGCCCCCGCACACATCGCGGTGGCCGCAGCTCGCCGAGGCTCCCTGGTTCGCGGCAATCGGCGACGGGGCTGCCTCCACGCTCGGCGTCGACGCCGAGCGACCCGGCTCGCTGACGGTCACGATCGGCACGACCGCCGCTGCCCGCCTCGCTCACGAGCCGACTCCTGCCGCTCCGCCCGGGCGGGCCTGGCGATACCTGCTCGACCGCCATCGCGCCATAACGGGTGGTGCGCTGTCCGACGGCGGGAACCTGGTCGAGTGGCTCCAACGCGTTCTGAGGCTCCCCGAACCCGATGTGCTCGAGGAGCGCTTGGCGAGCACGACACGATCGTCTGTCCTGATGACGACCACGCTGCGAGGCGAACGAGGACCGCAGTGGATCGGAGGCGGCCGAGGCGAGATCCGTGGATTGGCCTTCGATTCGACCGCGACCGACATCGCCCACGCCGCACTGTGCGGCGTCGCCGACCGGCTCGCCGGTATCGCCGAGGAACTCGCGACCGTCCGACCAATCGAGACCATCACCGTCACCGGGGGCGCTCTGGCCGCTTCGCCAGCGTGGCGACAGATGGTCGCCGACGCCCTTGACCGCCCGGTGCTCGACGCCACAAGTGTCGAGTCATCGATCCGCGGCGCAGCCAAGACAGCCTGGCACGCCCTCAGGACCAGCACGCCGACACTGGAGCGTCCGACTCAGCTCGATCTCGCCGCGATCGAGCCGAGTGAGCAGCCCGAGCGAGCCTAGGATGTTCCGGATGGCCCTGACCGAGAGCCGACTATGAGCCACGCGTTCGAATCGTCAGGAGCCCCGACGCTCGGTGAGCAGATGCGCAAGGAGCGCAAGTCGCAGGGCAAGACGCTCCAGACTGTGGCCGACGCGTGCGAGATCTCGGTCTCCTTCCTGTCACAGATCGAGCGCGACCAGGCGCAGCCGTCGGTTGCGACGTTGCATCGGTTGGCGGAGTACCTCGGCCATCCGCTGTCGGGCTTCTTCGACGGCGCGACGACCACCGACCGCCATCAGGCAACCGAGGATCACGCGCTGATCGTCCGCAGCGACCGGCGGCTCACGGTCACGTTCCCGGGTTCGGGCATCCGGAACGAGCTCCTCACCCCTGACCTCAAACGCGCCATCCAGTTCATCTGGGTGGTCATCCCTCCCGGCGAAGGGACTGGCGACGAGCCGCTCGTTCACGAGGGCGAGGAGTGCGGCGTCGTGATCCAAGGCCAGGTCGAGATCTGGATCGGCGAGGACCAGCGCGAGATTCTCGGCCCGGGCGATTCGATCTATCAGAAGAGCACGATCCCGCACCGCAGTCGCAACATCGGCGACGACGATGCAATCATCGTCACGGCGATCACACCGCCGTCACTGTGAGGGCGGTCGGCGCCGAAACTGGCACCCGCTGGGTGAGTCTCAAGCAACGTAGCCGGGGAGTGCAATGCAGCTGGCGATGATCGGCGCCGGACGGATGGGGGCAGATATGTCTCGGCGCCTTCGCCGTGCGGGCCATGAGGTCCTGGTGCACGACCTAGCAGCCGAGACACTCGCACCGCTGGAACGCGAAGGGTTCGACACCTACGCCGAACTCGAGTCGCTCGTCGTGGCGATGGACCCGCCGCGGATCGTATGGGTCATGATTCCGGCGGGGTATGTCGGCGATACCGTTGATGCGCTCGCCTCTCATTTGGGCACCGATGACATCGTCGTCGACGGAGGCAACTCCTGGTACCGGGACGCGATCGACCGCGCGGCCTCAATGGCAGATCGCGGAATCCACTTCGTCGACTGCGGGGTCTCAGGCGGAGTATTCGGACTCCGACGCGGCTACTGCTTGATGCTCGGCGGTTCCAAAGCAGCCGTGTCGCGATTGGACCCGATTCTCGAGACGCTTGCACCGGGCGTTGATGCCGCTCCCCGCACCCGAGGCCGCGATGGACCCCCATCGCCGGCAGAGCGTGGCTACCTGCATTGCGGCCAGGCTGGCGCTGGCCACTTCGTGAAGATGGTCCACAACGGTGTCGAGTATGCCTTGATGGCCGCTTACGCAGAGGGACTCAACATCCTGCGCCACGCCGACCTGGGTCTCGAAGAGCAGCCCAGCGATGCCGAATCCACTCCTGTGCGCGATCGCAGTGCCTATCAGTACGACTTCGAGGTGGACGAGGTCGCCGAGCTCTGGCGTCGGGGCAGCGTGGTCGGTTCGTGGCTGCTCGACCTCACGGCCCACGCTCTCCACGCCGACCCGCGGCTCGATGCGCTCGAAGAGCGGGTCTCGGACTCCGGGGAGGGCCGATGGACCGTCCAGGCCGCCGTCGACCTGGCGGTCCCGGCGCCGGTGATCTCTGCCGCCTTGTATTCGAGGTTCGCGTCGCGCGGAGAAGCTGACTTCGCCGGCAGAGTCTTGAGCGCGATGCGCAAGGAGTTCGGCGGCCACGTTGAGTTCGACCGAACGGGCGCTGAATGACACGCGAACCGACCGACGTGTCGGCCTACTTCTCTCAGCGGCACGCGCAGATGGTGGAGTGGCGACACCACCTGCACAGGATCCCCGAGCTGGCGTTCACCGAGCACAAGACGGCTCGCTTCGTAGCCGACCGCCTCGCCTCGTGGGGTATGGAGGTGCACACGGGCCTCCCGGCACCGGGGTAGTAGGGATCGCGGGGTCGGGCGACGGGCCGAGCATCGGATTGCGGGCGGACATGGAATCCGATCCTTGTCGCCAGCGAGATCACGGTCGCGCTCCACACCATCATCGGCAGCGACATCAGTCCGTTCGACAAAGCCACGCTGGCCGTCTGCTCGCTTCATTCGAGTCCGGACCGATCCACTCCCCGAGCTACCGATTCAACGACGATGTACTTCTCGTCGGCGCGGAGTTCTGGGTGCGACTCGTCGAGGTGGCCACCGAGCGCGTTACAGAGCAGGAATCTGCGGAGCGCCAGCGGCCATGACCGTACGGACCGAAGCACCGGGTTCGGATCAAGACCAGCGAGTGCCCAGCGGAGCGTGCAGTCCACCATGACAGAACGCGCTACATCCTGTTTCTGGAACGCGCTGCGATTAGCTGTTGGAGACGGGGACATCCACTGGAGCGGTGTCGCTGAGGAAGATGCTTGAAGGCGAGACGGTCTCTCGTCTCCCTAGCGCACAACCAGGCCTACGCGACATCGCCTCGGCCGTCTGCGCCGGCGGTTGGCCCCAGAACCTTGGCCTCAGCGACGATGACGCCTTGTCGTCAGTGAGCGACTACGCCAGTGAGATCATCCGGCTGGACATCCCCATCGACGCCCTGCGCCGCATCTACGTCGCCGAAGACCAGCCCGCTTGGTCGGTGAACCTGCGATCGAAAGCCACCTTGCGCAAGGAGGCCAAACGGCACTTCGTAGACCCTTCTTTGGCTGCCGCCATGCTGCGAGCCACCCCCGAGCGGCTGCTGTCGGACCCTACGGCATTCGGTGCGCTGTTCGAGTCCTGCTCCGCCTCAAGGACAAGACAACCCGCCAACGCGCGGCCAGCCTGGCCACTCTGTTGATGATCACCCCCACCGGTCCCGCCTACCGTCGCCCCGACGGCGTGCAGGTCGCCCCCTCACCGCTCTCGGACCCTGACAGAGGCCTAGCGTGGGGCTACGTCCAGAGAATCTGAGCAGGTCAGAAGCCGTTCTTGGCCTGGTCGTGGCACCCCGTACGGGATTTGAACCCGTGCTACCACCTTGAGAGGGTGGCGTCCTAGGCCGCTAGACGAACGGGGCTAGCGCGGGACAGTGCCCGCGGGCGGGCGAAGCCTATCGCCGGGTTCGGGGAGGAGGACTTGAACCCCCAATGGCTGGGCCAGAACCAGCTGTGTTACCTATTACACCATCCCCGATGGAGCGGCTCAGGCTACCCGGCCGGGCCGGGGCACCCACGGCGAGAACGGCTATACGCCCGCCCTCGAGTTGAGATCGGCGAGCTGGTCCCGAGTGCCCAGCGCAATCAATACATCGTCGGCTGCCAGCACGAAGTCGTCCGGCGGGCTGGTCACGAAGGAACCGGCCCGCCGCACCGCCAGGACGGTCGCGCCGGTGGCCTCGTCGATCTCGCACGCGGCCAAGGCCTGGCCGGCGAACGGACCATGAGCGGTGACCGGCGTCTCGGCGAGGCGGACCGAGAGTTCCTCGGCGTGCATGACCACCCCGAGGAACTCGACCACGCCGGGCTGCAGCACCAGAGCGGCCATCCTTGATCCGCCGATCTCGTGGGTGTTGACCACCCGGTCCACGCCGGCCTGGCGCAGCTTCGGCTCGGCGGAGGAGCTGTTGGAGCGGGCCACGATGAACAGGCTCGGACGCATCGAGCGGGCGGTCAGGGCGATGTACAGGTTGTCGACGTCGGAGTCGAGGGCCAGCACCAGCGTGCTGGCTCGCTGGAGGCCGGCCGCCACCAGCATGTCGTCATCGGTGGCCTCGCCGATGACGGTGTGACGCAATTCCTCGGTATCGAGTTCTCTACGGTCGACTACCACTACCTCGCGGTCCGCCAAGGCCAGCTCGCGGTGGATGGCCCGCCCGACCTGCCCGTAGCCGCACAACACGACATGGTCGCTCAACCGATCGATCTGCTTCTGCATGCGCCGCCTCCGAATCTCGTCATCGAGTCGACCCTCGAAGAGGGACTCTATGAGAACGCTCAGGGTGTAGAGGGCCGCTCCAACCCCGAACATGATCAGCAAGATGGTGAACACCCGGTAGCTGTCGGTGACCGTGCCGATCTCCTCGTAGCCGACCGTGGTGATCGTGATGACGGTCTGGTAGAGGGCCTCCCCCACCGTCAGCCCGAGCCGGTGGTACCCGAACGTGCCCGCCGCGGTCACAAGCGCGAGCACGCTCAACCCGGCCCAGAAGCGGCCCCAGGGATCCTGGGGGGCGCCCCTGGCCAGATACGGATGACGCGCGCCGCGTCCGCGAACCCGGAACCTCACCGGGCTCAAGACTAGATGGACCGGATGCACCGGAGGGGTGCTTGTACCTTGGGCAGCGTGCGTGAGACGGTAGGCGTCGGCCCCCACCCCGAGCCGTGGCCCGCTGGCGACCACCTCGATCCTGAGCTGCTGGCCGGCGGAGACCGGCGAAACGTGGTCGACCGCTACCGCTACTGGAGCGTGGACGCCATCAAGGCCGATCTGGACGCCCGTCGACACCCGTTCCATGTGGCCATCGAGAACTGGGAGCACGACCGCAACATCGGCACGGTGGTGCGGACCGCCAACGCCTTCGCCGCCGCTGCGGTCCACATCGTGGGGCGGCGACGCTGGAACCGGCGCGGGGCGATGATGACCGACGTCTACCAGCACGTCCGCCACCACGCCTCGGTGGAGGAGCTGGCCGCCTGGGCCGAGGCCGAGGCCCTGCCCGTAGTCGGCGTCGACAACCTTCCCGGCGCCCAGCCCCTGGAGACCGCCGTACTGCCCGAGCGGTGCGTGCTGCTGTTCGGCCAGGAGGGTCCGGGCCTGTCGGACGCAGCCCGGGCCGCCGCCGCTCAGGTGCTCTCAATCTCCCAGTTCGGCTCGACTCGCTCCATCAACGCGGGCGTGGCCGCCGGAATAGCCATGCACGCCTGGATCCGCCGCTGGGCTGTCCCTGCGGACTGACCCTGCCCGGCCCAAGCCCGAATTGGCAGCATCGTGCACGCATAACGCGCATACTGCTGCCAGTTCGCGGATCAACCCCAAGCGCCAACCGAATTGGCAGCATCGTGCACGCATAACGCGCATACTGCTGCCAGTTTGGGCTAGCCGACCAGGTCGATGATGCCGATCGATGGCCTCACGCCGAATCGAAGCTGGGGGGCGTTGTCGCGTTCCCGACCCACTCCGGTGGAGACGTAGACGGCCGTTCCGTCCAGTTCGTGCAGCCCGCCCGCTGCCACACGTCTCGGCACGTCCGAGAGCGTCAGTGGAGGCCCGAAGAACGGCAGCGACACCTGCCCGCCGTGGGTATGGCCCGAGACCAGCAGATCGACGGACCGTCCGTCGAGCAGTTCGATCGCATCGGGCTTGTGGGCGAGGAGGATTCGCAGGTCGGCGAGATCGTCGTCGATGAGTCCGTCAGCGACCCGTTGAGCCGCCCTCTCGTCGCCGAACAAGGTCGTCCCGCCGACGCTTACGACGTTGCCGTTGACCACGAGAGTCTCGACATCGTTGTCGAGCACCCTGGCGCCGGTTCCCTCAGTGATGGCCCGAAGCCCGGCGACCGTGTCGGTGTTGCCGCTCACCAGAAAGACGGTCGACGCCGCATCGACCAGTCGCTGGATCACTGCGGAGAATTGCGGCGCCCGCTCGTCGAAGACGTCCTCATCGAACTGGTAGAGGTCTCCCGGAACGAGAACCAAGTCCGGTGCCGCCTCGATCAGCCGGTCGACCGCCTCGTTCTCATAGGACCCGATCGCGGTGGTCTGGAGGTCGGACAGCACGCCGACGCGGATCGGCTCCCCGACGCCTTCGACGGTTAGCTCGACAGAATCCGTCCTCAGCCAGAACGGCTCGATGTGAGTCGCATAGATGCCCACCGGGATCGCGAGCAGCGCCGCAAGACAGAGAGCCGTGATGGCTCTGGAGCGCTCACGGGCCAGGACCAGCACGATGGCGCCAGCCAGTGGGACACCGATGGTGAGCACCAAGTAGACGACGTGGATGACGGTGAACCCGTCGAGCCCGGTGATTCCGAGCGCACCGGCGCTGAAGACGAGCGAGCCGACGATCCCGACGGCGGCAGCACGAACAACTACCAGCCCGTCATGGACCCTCAGGCGGATCCACACAACCGAGGCGATGCCCGACACCGCGCCGACAACGACGGCGGCCGCTATCGCGTAGTAGTTCAGGAGCACCAGCCGAACGATACGGCCCATCGACGAACCCTCGGCGGCGCGGGCCTCCGGTCGAGCCGGGCGAATTGGCAGCCCACAACGCCCAAAACGGCCTCCTGGGCTGCCAATTCCGGTAGCGTTGGCGCCCGCATGAGCCCACCTGCCGACGAGACGCAGCGCCAAGCTGCGGTCCCCGACAAGCCCGTCCTCGAAGGCCTTGAAGCCAAGTGGGACGCCGACTGGGAGGCGTCCGGGATCTACCGGTTCGACGAGACGCGGCCCAGGGCCGAGGTGTTCTCCATCGACACTCCCCCGCCGACGGTGAGTGGCTCGCTGCACGTGGGCCACGTGTTCAGCTACACCCACACCGACATCATCGCCCGCTACCGCCGGATGGCTGGCCAGGCCGTCTTCTACCCCATGGGCTGGGACGACAACGGGCTGCCCACCGAGCGGCGGGTGCAGAACTACTACGGGGTGCGCTGCGACCCGTCGCTGCCCTACGACCCGGACTTCGCGGCCCCGCCCGACGCGGGCCGTCCCTCCGCGGTGGCCAAGCGGCGGACCATCGCGGTGAGCAGGCCCAACTTCATCGAGCTGTGCGAGGAGCTCACCGCCTCCGACGAGCGAGCCTTCGAGGACCTGTTCCGGCGCATCGGGCTGTCGGTGGACTGGACCCGCACCTACGCCACCATCGACGCCCACTGCCGCCGGGTGTCGCAGCTCGCCTTCCTGGAGAACCTCGACCGGGGCGAGGCCTACCAGATCGAGGCCCCGTCGCTGTGGGACGTGACCTTCCAGACCGCGGTGGCCCAAGCCGAGCTCGACGACCGGGAGGTGCCCGGCGCCTACCACAAGCTGCGCTTCGCCGGCACCGGCGGCGCCACCGACGTCTGGATCGACACCACCCGCCCGGAGTTGGTGCCGTCGTGCGTGGCCCTGGTGGCCCACCCCGACGACAGCCGCTACCGGCCGCGGTTCGGGTCGACGGTGCGCACCCCGGTGTTCGACGTGGAGGTGCCGGTGGTGGCTCACGAGCTCGCCGACCCCGACAAGGGCACCGGCATAGCCATGATCTGCACCTTCGGCGACACCGCCGACGTGACATGGTGGCGGGAGCTGAACCTGCCGGTGCGCACACTGATCGGGCGCGATGGGCGCTTCGCGGCCGAGCCGCCCGCGGCCGTCGAGTCGGCGGCGGGCCGGGCCGCCTACGCCCGTCTGGCTGGCAAGACCGCGGTGCAGGCCCGCACCGAGATCGCGGCCGTCTTCGCCGAGTCCGGCGACATCGACGGCGAGCCCCGGCCCATCACCCATCCGGTCAAGTTCTTCGAGAAGGGCGACAAGCCGCTGGAGATCGTGTCCAGCCGCCAGTGGTACATCCGCAACGGCGGGCGCGACGACGACCTGCGCCAAGCGCTCATCGACCGGGGCTCGCAGATGAACTGGGTGCCGGCCTACATGCAGGCCCGATACGAGAGCTGGATCGCGGGCCTCAATGGCGACTGGCTCATCAGCCGTCAGCGCTTCTTCGGGGTGCCCATCCCCCTGTGGTACCGCCTCGACGCCGACGGCTCGCCGGAATGGGACAACCCGATCCGGCCCGACCCCGGCGCCCTGCCGATCGACCCGTCCTCGGACTGCCCGCCCGGCTTCGACGAGTCCCAGCGGGGCCGCCCCGGCGGGTTCATGGGCGATCCCGACGTGATGGACACCTGGGCCACCTCGTCGCTCACGCCCCAGATCGCCACCGGCTGGCGCACCGACGAGGCCCTGTACGCGTCCACGTTCCCGATGGACATGCGGCCCCAGGCCCACGACATCATCCGCACCTGGCTGTTCTCCACGGTGGTGAGGGCCCACTTCGACGCCAACGGGGTGCCGTGGCACAACTGCGCGCTGTCGGGCTGGATCCTCGACCCCGACCGCAAGAAGATGTCCAAGTCGAGGGGCAACGTGCAGGTGCCCACCGACCTGCTGGAGCGCTACGGCGCCGACGCGGTCCGCTACTGGGCCGCCTGCGGACGTCCCGGCACCGACACCGCCTTCGACGAGCAGCAGTTCCGCATCGGCCGCCGCCTGGCCGTCAAGCTCCTAAACGCCTCCAAGTTCGTGCTGCGCTTCGCAGAGTTGGACGACGAAGCGGCCGTCGAGATGGAGCGGCGCGAGCGGGCTCTCGGGACCGATCTGGACGCCGGTGCCGTGCCCGCAGGGGTGACCGAGCCGCTCGACCGCTCGATGCTGCACCGGCTGGCCGGCTTGGTGGACGAGGCGTCGCGCGCCCTGGACGCCTTCGACTACGCCCGGGCCCTGGAGCGCACCGAGTCGTTCTTCTGGGCCTTCACCGACGACCACATCGAACTGGCAAAGGCCCGTGCCTACGGCGAGCACGGGACCGCCGCCGCGGTCTCGGCCCGGCTGTCGCTTCGAGCCGCCTTGAGGGTGCTCCAGCGGCTGTTCGCGCCCTTCATGCCCTTCGTGGCCGAGGAGGTGTGGAGCTGGTGGCACGACGGCTCGGTCCATGCGTCGGCGTGGCCTGGGTCCGGGCCACTGCGAGCCGCCGCCGGTGACACCGGAGCACTGCCCGGAGTGGTGGCCGCGGCGGTGCTGGGCGAGGTGCGGCGGGCCAAGTCCGAGGCCAAGCGCCCGCTGCGCACCGAGGTGGTTCGGGCCACGGTGACCGACACCGGTGAGCGGATCGCGGTGCTGGCCGACGTGGCCGGCGACGTGCGGGCCGCCGGTCGTGTCGGCGAACTGGTCACCGCCGAGGGACGCGAACTGTCGGTGGCCTGCGAGCTGGCTCCCGAAGCAGCCGCCTAGCTCGCCGAATTGGCAGCCCACAACGCCCAAAACGGTCCCCACCGCTGCCAATTCCCGAACGGGGATGCTTGGCTAGCGCAGGAGGCCGTAGATCTGGCGGGCGGCTCGGCGGCCCGACAGCAGGGCGCCGTGCACGGTGGAGGGGAACCGGCTGTGCGTTGCCTCTCCCGCGAAGAACAGCCGCTCGCCTACCGGCCTCGACATCTCCCGGTAGGTCTCGAACTCCACGCCGACGGGCAGGTACGAGTACGAGCCCCTCGTCCAGGGGTCCGATCCCCAGCGGGTACTGACCGCGTCGACGGGCTCGGGCACATCGCCGAATATAGCCCCGAGGGCCTCGACCGCCCGTGACGCGAGCTCGTCGTCGGAGTACTGCTCGGTTTCGGCCCCGAACGATCCGGGGTTGAACATGGCCAGCACCGGCTGCTGAATGTATGGGTACAGGTTGAGCGTCTCGGACCACTGGCCCGGCTGCTCGCCCGCATAGCCGATCCACTCGGTGTCGCGGTCCCAGAAGGGCTCGTCGAACAGCAGAACCGTCCGGTTGAGGATCCCCATGTCCAGGACGGCAATCGCCTCCCGCATGACCGGCGGCAGCTCCGGCGTGAACGAGATTGCACCCGCCTTGAGCACGCCGAGGGGAACGGTGACCACCACCCGGTCGGCCTCGAAGGTGTCACCCGACCCGGTGGTGACCATGACGGTGGACCCGGAGTGGTCGATCCCCGCCACCGGGTGGTCGAGCCGGATGTCGCGGCCCGCGGCCAGCACGTCGACGATCTGGCTGTATCCCTGCGGGAACACCACATCGCCGCCCCGCATCGTGCTGGGGCCGTCGTAGCTCATGATCGACAGGTCGCTGATGTCCGCGCCGAACTCGTGGGAGAACATCGACGCCAGCCAGTGCAGCCACAGGCGCCTGTCGTCGCCGCTGAGGCCGTGGGTGGCTGCGAACCGCTCGAAGACATCGGCTAGGGACTCCTCGGGCATTTCATAGGCCAGCGCCATGTAGGCGCCCCACAAGGCCGGGTCGACCGGCTCGGCCGGCAGGCCGTCGTGGTCATAGAGGACCGCGTTGTCGTAGTCGGTCTCAACCGTGGCGATGCCGTTGCTCTCGACGATGTCGCTGATCGGGTTGCCCCGGACTCCGTGTATCCACGTCGCGCCCAGTTCTACGGGGATGTCGTCGCCGATGCTCGAAGTCCAGATGCGCCCGCCGACCCTGTCCCGGGCCTCCAGCAGCACCACGTTGTGGAACCCCCGGATCTGGAGCTCATCGGCCGCGGCCAGCGCCGCGGCCCCGGCGCCGACGATGACGATCCGCTCGTCTGTCGCAGCCGGAGCGTCCGCGGGCAGTGGGTCCGCTGCCGGCACGCCATCGCCGCAGGCCGCCAGCAGGGGCGCAGCCGCAGCCAGCCCGACGGCGCCGAGCCCGCCCTCGACGAACCGCCGGCGGTCCAACGCGAACGGGGTCACGCCGGTCCCCGCCGGGGAATTGGCAGCGGTCAGCGCCCAATCGGGAACCCTGCGCTGCCAATTCGGCCGATTAGCTCGCAACCCACGCCCTCCCTGGGGAATTGGCAGCAGAATGCACGCTATCCGTGCACAGCGCTGCCAATTCGGGCGACTCGTCCTAGTCGTCTATCTCGGGGATCTGCAACGAGAAGGCTGCGCCTCCCAGCGGTGACTCCCCTACCGTCACCGTTCCGCCGTGAGCCTCGGCCACTTGGCGCACGATGGCCAGCCCGAGGCCCGATCCGGGGTAGTCGCGGTCGGCTTCCAGGCGGTGGAACCGCTCGAAGACCCGCTCCCGGTCGGCCTCGGCCACGCCCGGGCCGGCGTCGTGCACGGTCACTGAGCCCCCGTCTACCACCACCTCGACCGGCCCGCTGGTGCTGAACTTCACTGCGTTGTCCACCAGGTTGCGCACGGCGCGGGCCAATGCCTCCGGGCGGCCCTCGACCGGCACTCCTCGCCGGACCCGCACCACGATCTCGCGCCCGCTGCGGCGCCGGGCCTGCTCCACCACCGGATCCACCACGCCAGCCATTTCGATCAGCTGGAGTTCCTCGTCGGTCTGGACATCGGCGGCCAGGTCGACCAGCTCGGTCACTAGGTCGGTCAACTCGCCCAACTCGGCATCCACATCGTCGAGCACGGAGGCCCGCTCCTCGGGCGCCAGCTCGTCGGAGCGCCGCAGCAGATCGACGTTGGTCCGCAGGCTGGTGAGCGGGGTGCGCAGCTCGTGGCTGGCGTCCATCACCAGGCGGTGCTGCTGGCGGCGGCTGGCGGACAGGGCTGCGAGCATGGTCCGGAAGCTGCGGGCCAGGCGACCCACCTCGCCGGCCTCCGAGCTCTCCACCGGCAGGTCGACGTCGCCTGTCTCGGCGATCTGCTCGGCCGTGTCCGTCAGCCTGACGATGGGGCGCACCGCTCGCCCGGCCAGGAACCAGGCCCCGGCCGCGGCGACCGCTACCGCCAGCAGACCGAAGAGCAGCACCTGGCGACGGAGATCCTCTACTGCGCTCTCGACCTCGTCCAGCGGGCGGGCCACCTGGACGAACACGCCGTCTGCGGCTCGCACGGTCATGAGCCGCAGGCTCATCCCGTGCGCCTTCACCGTGTCGACCACCGGTCCCCACTGCCGGGCCCGCTCCAGGCGGTCGGTGTCAGGCACGGTTCCGATGTCGTCATCGAGGGCGACGATGACCTGGCCCCTGATCACGCCGTCGGCACCAGGGTCCAGGTCGGTCACCACGACTCGCGCGTAGGCGTCCAGTGACACCAGCGAGCCCAGCGGGTCGGCCCGCAGCAACGACCCGATCCCCGTCGAGCGCCGGGTCAGGCTGCCGGCCCAGAAGTCGCCGCGGGGCTCGGCGAACACCAGTGCCGCCCTCTCCAGCAGGTCTTGGTCCACTTCCTCAGTCAGCTCCGCCCTAGCCGAGCGCACCGCGGTCCAGCCCACGGCGGCCACCACCACCGTCACCACCGCGGCGACCAGCAGCGCCACCCGGACCCGAAGCGTCACCGGTCGATCCTGCGCGGGTAGGTGACGCCGCCTCGCGACGCAGCACTGTCACTCCCGCTCCTGTTCGCTTCGCTCACGGGCCGCTCGGGCCACGGCCTCGCTCGGGGCATCGCAGCCATTGTCACGAATCGCTCCGCATTCCGCTCGGCCTCTGGTCGATCCTGGCCACGTAGCCGACGCCGCGCACGGTGTGGACGATCCTGGGCGCGCCGTCAGCTTCTGTCTTGCGGCGCAGGTACCCGACGTACACGTCGAGAGTCTTGGACCCGGTGTCGAGCGTCCCTTCCCAAACATGCTCGTAGATGTCGGACCGGCTCAGGACGACACCGGCGTTGCGCACCAGCAACTCCAGCAGGTCGAACTCCCTCACCGACAGATTGATGGGCCGGCCGGCCCGTGCCACCAGACGGCCCTCGACGTCGATCTCGAGATCCCCGAGGCGCAGCACGCTGTCGCGGCGCGAAGGGCCCGCGCTCCCACTCCAGTCTCTCCGCCCGGCACGCTCACCGTCGTCGACCGCGGCTCTCAACCGGGCCCGCACCCGGGCCAGAAGCTCCTCGACGGCGAAGGGCTTGACGAGGTAGTCGTCGGCGCCGGCGTCGAGCCCGGCCACCCGGTCGTCCACCTCGTGGCGAGCGGTGAGCATGAGGATCTGGGTGTCGCAGCCCTTCTGTCGCAGCATCCGGCACACGCTGAGCCCGTCGGCGTTCGGCATCGAGACGTCCAGCACCAGCAGGTCGGGCCGGTGCGCGTCGTGAGCGGCCAGCGCAGCGGCCCCGTCGGGCACGGCCACCACCTCGTAGCCCTCCAGCCGCAGGTACCGGTCGAGCGAGTCCCGCACCCGGCGATCGTCCTCTGCGATCAGGATGGTCGCCGCGGCCTCTCCCCCTTCTGCGGACTGCACCGTCACATTGTGGCCCCGCAAAGTGAACATCAGGTTAGAACTTCGCCCGGCGCGGCTTCGGGGCGCATCAGGACGGCTAGGGTCGATCAGTGCGCATTCTTGTCACCAACGATGACGGCATCGACTCCATCGGGCTGCACGTGCTGGCCCGGGCCATGGCCGAGATCGGCGAGGTCGTCGTGGTGGCGCCCGACAAGGAGTACTCGGGCTACGGCGCAGCCTTCGGGCCCCTTCACCTGATCAAGCCCGAGGTTCACCGCGCCCGCATAGACGGCTTGGACGACGTGTGGTCGGTGACGGGGCCTCCGGCGCTGTGCGTGATGTTCGGCCGACTGAACCTGTTCGGCCACTACGACCTGGTGGTGGCCGGCATCAACCCTGGAGCGAACGTGGGCCGCTCGGTGTACCACTCCGGCACGGTCGGGGCCTGCCTGACGGCCCGCAACGGAGGGGTGAGCGGCGTGGCCGTGAGCCAGACGGTCGAGTCGTTCGGGGTGGAGGGCCAGGGCTGGGAGGAGATGCTGGCCGACCAGCACTGGGACACGGCCGCCACCGTGGCCGCCGCCGCGGTGGAGGGCTTGGCCGCCGCCCTGCCGCCGGAGCCCGTCGTGCTCAACATCAACGTTCCCGGCCGGGAGCTTCACGAGATCAAGGGCTGGAAACGCACCGAGGTGGGCATCGAACCGCCTCGCTCGATGGCCACCGCACAGCTCGAGCCCCGGCCCGGGCACACCGACGCCTTCCGGGTGAAGATGGACTGGGGCGACGCCATCGAACTGCCCGAATACACCGACGGCGGCGCGGTGATGGCCGGATGGGTGTCGGTCGGATGGCTGGGTCGCCTCGAGTCGGTAGAACCGGGCTTCGCCGCGGTCACCGAGGCCGAGACCCGCCTCGACAAGCTGCTGACCTGAAGTCGCCGGCCGGCTGGGCTGCGTCCGGTTCGGCCGGTTCAAGCCCCGGAGGCCGGGCCAGCCGGGACCCGTAGCGTTGGACGGTGACCCTGACCGCGTCCGGCCTGTCCAAGGGCTACGGCACGCGCCAACTCTTCGAGGGCGTGACCCTGCATCTCCCCGCGGGCCGGCGAGTCGCGCTGGTGGGCGGCAACGGCACCGGCAAGACGACCCTGCTCGAGATCATGGCCGGGACGCGGGAACCCGACGCAGGCACCGTCACCAAGCCCCGCGACGCTCGGATCGGGTACCTGCCCCAGGATCTGCGCGACGTCTCCGATGGAACAGTCCGCCAGCATGTGATCGCCGGCGCAGGTCCGCTGGCCGAGTTGGCCGGCACCCTGAAGGAGCTCGAGAGCCGGCTCGGCCGCTCGGCGGACCCTCAGAACGACCTGGTGGCCCGCTACGGAGAGGCCCAGGCCCAGTTCGAGCAGCTCGGCGGCTACGCCCTGGAAGCCGAGGCAGCCAAGGTTCTGGCCGGTCTCGGCTTCTCGGCAGCCGACTCGGACCGGCCCCTGAAGGAGCTGTCCGGAGGCTGGAGGATGAGAGCGGCCCTGGCTCGCCTGCTGGTGTCGGAGCCCGACATCCTGCTGCTCGACGAGCCCACCAACCATCTCGACGTCGACTCCATGGCATGGCTCGAGCGGCGCCTGGCGGCATGGCCTGGTTCCCTGCTCTTCGTCAGCCACGACCGCGACTTCATCGACGCGGTGGCCGACCGCATAGTCGAACTCGCCTCCGGCGCGGTCGTCGCCTACGAGGGAGGGTTCGCGGAGTTCGTGGTGGCCCGCACCGAGCACCTGGAGCGCGTCGAGGCGGCCGCCGGCCGCCAAGCCCGCGAGGTGGCACGCATCGAGCGCTTCGTCGAGCGCTTCCGCTACAAGGCCAGCAAGGCCCGCCAGGTGCAGAGCAGGGTCAAGACCCTCCAGAAGCTGGACCGGATCCAAGTCCCAAGCCGCTCCGAGCTGGCCGCCCGCTTCGACTTCGGTGCACCTCCCCGCTCCAGCCGGGTGGTGGCCGAACTCACCGAAGCCACCGTCGGCTATCCCGACGGCGACGGACCGGTCGTCTCCGGCGCGACCCTGGCGGTGGAACGGGGCCAGACAGTGGCTCTGGTGGGGCCCAACGGCGCGGGCAAGACCACGCTGCTGAAGCTGATCCTGGGCGAGCTGCCCCCGAGTTCGGGAGCAGTGCAGATCGGTGCCAACGTGCGTGTCGCGGCCTTCGGTCAGCATCAGGCCGACGAGTTGGACGGCACCAAGCGGGCGATCGAGGTGTTCTCGGCCGGCATCGACCCCGGACGGCGCAATCTGCGTACCGTGCTCGGCGCGTTCGGCTTCACCGGAGACGACGCCGACCGCCGGGTAGCGGAACTCTCCGGTGGTGAGCGCACCCGTCTGGCCCTCGCCCGGCTGATGGTGGAGCCGGTGAACCTGCTGGTGCTCGACGAGCCCACCAACCATCTCGACCTGCCCAGCTGCGACATCCTCGAGGACGCTCTGGGTGCCTATCCCGGCACGGTCCTGCTAGTGACCCACGACCGGCACCTCATTCGGGCGGTGGCCGACGCGCTGATCGAGGTCCGCCATGGGCGGGCGGTGTGGCATCTCGGCGCGGACGAGTCGGTGCTGTACCCCGACGACGCATCTGCCCCGCGGCCGTCACCCCCCGCCCCCGGCACGAGGCCCTCGGCTGCCGTACTCCCCGCCGGCACGGACGAACCCGGCCGTCAGAACCAGGCCAGCGAACCGCACGAGCCGCGAGCGTCCCCGGCTGATCGGGCCGCGCGGCGCCGGGCCGGCGCCAGAGCCCGTGCGGCCACCAGCGCCCTGCGCAGGCGGGTGGCCGACCTGGAGCGAGCCTGGGCGGCCGCCGACACCGAAGTGTCCGATCTGCATGTCCGGCTCAGCGACCCCGCCCTCTACGACCGGCCCGAGGAGGTCCACGCCCTCGCGTCGGCCCACACCGAGGCCTCGGACCGGGCCGCCACCCTGCTCGCGCAATGGGAGGCCTCGCTGGCCGAGTTGGAGGCGCTGGACCAACGGCCGGCCCCGGAGAGGTCAGCAGAGAGTCCAACGGAGAAGCGGGCAGAAAAGCCGGCAGAGACACCTGCAGTGAGGCCAGCAGAGAGGCCAGCAGAGCGAGAATGAGCAGCGGAGTCATGGCCGCGCAGCCTGCCAGAGTGGTGTGACGCCAAGCCCGGACAATCCCGTCGCGACGCGCTAGAACCCAGCGGGATGCTTCTCACCGAACTGGTCGACTGCGCCGACGCGGTGGCCGCCACCACGGCGCGAACGGCCAAGATCGAGTCCCTCGCCGCGCTGTTGAGGGGCACAGCTGGCCCGGAGGCCGGTGTGGTGGCCGCGCTGGTGGCCGGCGATCCCCGCCAGGGACGCATAGGCGTCGGCTGGGCGACAGTGGCGGCGCTGGAAGCCGTGCCCGCCCCGGAGCCGACGCTGACCGTCGCCGACCTCGACACCCTGCTGGACACGGTCGAAGGCGCCTCCGGGGAGGGATCGACCCAGCGGCGCCTCGACCTGCTCGGCGCCTTCCTGGCCCGGGCCACCGCCGCCGAGACCGACTTCGTGAGGCGGCTGCTCGTCGGCGAGCTCCGCCAGGGCGCCAGCGAGGGAGTGGTGGTGGAGGCCATCGCCCGGGCTGCCGGCGTCGCGCCCGCCTCGGTCCGCCGTGCCCTGATGCTGGTGGGCGACCTGGGCGAGACCGCCGGCATCGCCCTCGTGAACGGGCAGCCCGGCCTGGAGGCCGTGGGCTTCCGTGTCCTCCGGCCGATCCGGCCCATGCTGGCCTCCACCGCCGATGACGCGGCCTCGGCGGTCGCTGAGCTGGGCCGCTGCTCGGTGGAGTGGAAGCTGGACGGGATCCGCATCCAAGTCCACCGCCGAGACGACGAGGTCCGGATCTGGACCCGCAACCTGAACGACGTCACCGACCGTCTCGGCGAGGTCGCCGACGTGGTGCGCAGCCTGCCCGTGAGCGTTGCGGCCCTCGACGGCGAGGTGATGGGATTGGCCGACGACCTGGCGCCGGTTGCGTTCCAGGACACGATGGGCCGCGTCGGCACGAGAAACACCGGCGGGAGCGCCCCCTCCCGCAGCGAGACGGTGAGCGTCAGGCCCATGTTCTTCGACGCGCTTCACCTGGATGGGCGCGATCTGCTCGACGAGCCGCTCGAGGTCCGGCTCGGCTGCCTGACCGAGGCGGCCGGCGACCATCGGGTGCCGGGCGTCGTCACCGCGGATCCTGACGAGGCTGAGCAGGTGTTCGCCGCCGCGGTGGAGGCCGGCCACGAGGGCGTGCTGGTAAAGGCCGCCGGCTCGCCCTACGCGGCGGGACGCCGGGGGAAGGCCTGGCGCAAGGTCAAGCCGGTGCACAGCTTCGACCTGGTGGTGCTGGCGGTGGAACCCGGTAGCGGGCGCCGTCGAGGCTGGCTGTCGAACATCCACCTGGGAGCCCGGGATCCCAGCGGCGGGTTCGTGATGGTGGGCAAGACGTTCAAGGGCATGACCGACGAGATGCTGCGGTGGCAGACCCGACGCTTCGACGAGTTGGCCACCGACCGCAGGACCCATGTGGTGGAGTTAAGACCCGAGCAGGTGGTGGAGATCGCGGTCGACGGCGTGCAGCGCTCAAGCCGCTACCCGGGCGGTGTAGCCCTGCGCTTCGCCCGGGTGGTGCGCTACCGCAGCGACAAGTCCGCCGCCGAGGCCGACACCATCGACACGGTGCGCAGCCTTCTACCGGGTCCCAGAGGCCGAGCGGACGAGCCGTAGTTCACCTGCGCTTGGCAAGACAGCGAGCGAGGCCGTGGCCCGAGCGGCCCGTGAGCGCAGCGAACAAGAGCGGGAGACACAGGCTCTATAGGATCGGCGTCATGACCGGCACAGCCAGCATCTCCGCCACGGACACGACCGAGCACCGTCCGACCCCCGCGACCACCACGGTCACCGAGCCTGACATCCGGCCGGTCACCGATGACGGCGACCACGACCGCTTCGCCCACTACACCCGCCGGGCCGACGCCAACCGGGCCTACGTCGAGGGCACGCCGGTGCGGGCCCTCTGCGGCAAGGTCTGGGTACCGAGCCGGGACCCATGCCGATACCCGGTCTGCCCGGAGTGCGCCAAGATCCGGGAGCGCCTCCGCAAGCGGGCATTCAACTAGGTGGCTGGCGAGGGGCTGGCACCCGAGACCACGATGCGCACACACCTGCAGGGCACCTTCCTGCTGATCGTGCTGCTGCTGGTCTTCTGGTGGACGCTGAACTGGGCTGTCCCGATCCTGGACAGCGCCGTGTTCGGCGAGGACGGCGCCGTTGTGGCCCGGGCACCCCTGGAGACCGACGACCAGGCCGCCGCCGACCGCGGCCTGGAACAGGACCAGCCGCTCGACGGCAACGAGGTGGCTGATCTGCAGAGCGCGCTGACACAGCTCGGCTACAGCCCCGGCCCCATCGACGGCATCATGGGCGAACTCACCCGCCAAGCCATCGACGAGGCCAAGGTCGATGTCGGGCTGGAGGAGGCGTCCGACCGCAGGCTCCTCGAGACCCTCAACGCCGCCCTGGAGGCTCTCAGCTCCGCACCCGATCCGGACCCGGATACGCCGGGACCCTGAGATGCCGCGCTCCGTCGACGCCGCACCGGCTGCCCCGAGCGCGGCGCCGGACTGCTCGACGGTCTTCCGGCCCGGCTACGACCTGAACCTGAAGGTGACGTTGATGTGGGTGAAGACGTCACAGCGCCGCAGGAGAGTCGGATGGTGGGCCACCGAGACGCCCGAAGGCCCGGCCTCCGTGGCTTTCCGGGCTGCCGGCGGCGAGGTCCTGGCCGACGCTTGGGGGCCGGGCGCCGAGTGGGCCATCAACGGCGTGCCGGCCCTGCTCGGAGGCGACGACGATCCCAGCGATTTCCGTCCCCTGCACCCGGTGGTGCGTGACCTGGTGGGTCGGCTGGGTGTGCCCCGGCTGGGCGCCACCGGCCGCTGGTTCGAGGCCATGGCCACCGCCGCGGTCTACCAGCGGGTGGTGAGCGCCGACGCCAGGACGGCGGTGGCCCGGATGGGTCGGCTGCACGGGGCCGAGGTTCCGGGAGCGGGGCCGTTGCCGCTGTTCCCCCGCCCCGAGGCGGTGTTGCGGGTACCCGACCACGGATTCCACCGGGCCGGCATCGACCGGGGGCGCGCCCGGGTGATCCGGGTCGCGGCCAAGCACGCCGACCGCCTCGAAGGGCTGGGCGAGCGGCCAGCAGCGGAGGCCCGCCAGTGGCTTCAGCGCCTGCCCGGGGTGGGCCCCTGGACCGCGGCCCGAACGACGGGCGCGGCTGCGGGTGATCCCGACGCGGTGCCGGTGGGCGACCTGCACGTGCCGAGGCTGGTGACTTACGCCCTCAGCGGCGCCACCGACGGCGACGACGACTCGATGCTGGACCTGCTGGAGCCCTACGCCGGCCACCGGGGCCGGGTCGTCCGCCTAGTGAAGGCCGCCGGCATCGGCCCGCCGAGGCACCATCCCGCCCCCACCCGATTCGACATCAGCCGCATCTAACCGGCCCGGCGCATCGAATTGCCGGCGCATCGAATTGGTAGCCCACAACGCCCAAACCGGACTCCTGCGCTGCCAATTCACCCCAGCCCCACGCCGGCGCGGCGCTTCGCGGCTTGGCGTGCGGCTTTGGCCTCTCGGTGGGCCAGGGTGCGCTCCACGTAGGGGGCCACCACGGGGGTCTTGCAGCCGGTCTGGCCGTGGTCGACCTTCACCGGCCCGATCCGGGCCGCAGCGGCTAGCACCGACCGGCGCAGGTTCCCGTCCCGCAGGGCCATCACGATCATGGCGCCATTCATCTCATGGCGTACCCGGTTGGGCCGCACAGCGATCTCGGCCTCGATCTGTTTCAGCAGGACTCGCAGTTCCTTGACCGACCACACCTGCGGATCCTCGGCGGTGCACATGACGATGAACCACCCGACCGACGCGGGCCACTCGTCGGGATCATCCCGCCAGGCGTCACTCAAAGCCCGGGCGTGGGGCGACTGGGCGCAGAGCCCGCCGAGGCCCTCGGCCAGGATGTAGTTGTCGACGTCGCCCAGCCACCGGCGAGCCAGGGGCTCGTCGAGCGCCGAAGGATCGGCCACCCGCAGCGCCAGCACCCGAGCGTCGTGGTTGCCGCTGTCCCACAACTGCCGGGCCAGCGCTTGGTCGGTCTTGATCGGCTTGGCGATCCGGCCCAGGTCCGCGTAGCTGACCCCGAACATGGGCTCGGCCGCGCCGTGGCGGGCATACACCTTGCGGTTCTGCGCCGTCCCCGCGGCCTCCAACTCCGCCATGACCTCCGAGAGTTGCGCCACCAGCGTGTCTCAGTTCAGACCCAACTCAGACATCCGGTCGAGCACCCGCTCCGTCTCCGCGGCGATGGAGGTGTTGCCGCCGTGGCCGGTGTGCACCACCGTGTCGGGCGGCAGGGTGAGCAGGCGGTCGCGGATGCTGCGCAGGATGGTGGGCTCGTCGCTGTAGCTGCGGCCGGTGGCCCCCGGCCCGCCGCAGAAGAGAGTGTCGCCCGACAGCACCCGGCCGTCGGATGCGTCGTGGAAGCAGCAACAGCCCGGCGAGTGACCCGGCGTGTGGATCACCCCGAGCTCGTGGCCGCCCGCGGCCAGCACCGAGCCCGGCTCCAGATCGAGGTCGGGCGAGTCGCCGGGGTGGACCACGTCCCACAGCATCCGGTCGCTGGGATGCAGCAGCACCGGCGCGTCCACCGCGTCGCGCAGGGCCACCGCCGCGTTGATGTGGTCGTTGTGGCCGTGGGTGCACACGATGGCAGCAACCCTCCGGCCCGCCACTGCGGCCGCGATGGGCTCGTGGTCGTGGGCCGCGTCGAAGATCATCACTTCTCGGTCGTCGCCCACCAGCCAGATGTTGTTGGTGACCTCCCACTCCCCGCCGTCGAGAGCGAAGATGCCGTCGGTGGTGACCAACTCGATGGGCATGGCCTCGAACCCCCGGCTGCTACAGGACGACGACGGAGCGCAGCACCTCGCCCCGCTCCATCTTGTGAAAGGCCTCCTCCACGTCGCCGAGGTCGATCGTCTCCGACACGAACCCATCGAGGTCGAGCCGGCCCTGGAGGTACAGATCGATCAGCATGGGGAAGTCACGGGTCGGCAGGCAGTCGCCGTACCAGCTGGACTTGAGGGCTCCGCCCCGCCCGAACACCTCTATGAAGGGCAACTCGATGGTCATGTCGGGGTGGGGCACGCCCACCAGAACGACCGTCCCGGCCAGGTCCCGAGCCTCGAACGCCTGGCGGTAGGTCACGGGCAACCCGATCGCCTCGATGGCCACGTCGACCCCGTTGCCGCCGGTGAGGGCCTTGATCGCCTCCACCGGGTCACCCTCGGAGGAGTTGATGGTGTGAGTGGCGCCGAACCCTCGAGCCCACTCGAGCTTGCGGTCGTCTATGTCCACGCCGATGATGGTCGAGGCGCCGGCCAGCTTGGAACCGGCGATGGCGGCGTCGCCCACTCCCCCGCAGCCGAACACGGCCACGCTGTCGCCGCGGCCCACACCGCCGGTGTTGATGGCCGCGCCGATGCCGGCCATCACGCCGCAGCCGAGCAGGCCGGCCGCGGTGGCCGGGGCGGCCGCGTCGACCTTGGTGCACTGGCCCGCGGCCACGAGCGTCTTCTCCACGAAGGCGCCGATGCCGAGCGCGGGCGACAGCTCCGTGCCGTCTGCCAGGGTCATCTTCTGGGACGCGTTGTGGGTGCTGAAGCAGATCTGGGGCCGGCCCCTGAGGCACGAGCGGCACTGGCCGCACACCGCCCGCCAGTTGAGGATCACGTAGTCGCCGGCCGCGACCTCGGTCACGTCGTCACCGACGG
Source organism: Acidimicrobiales bacterium (assembly GCA_965117015.1). Lineage (GTDB taxonomy): Bacteria > Actinomycetota > Acidimicrobiia > Acidimicrobiales > Aldehydirespiratoraceae > Aldehydirespirator. The sequence goes on along the minus strand of OZ220747.1, from coordinate 2,369,123 downwards.
ACTCCACCACCCCGGCGGCCTCGTGGCCCAGCAGGAAGGGGAACTCGTCGTTGATGCCGCCCTCCCGGTAGTGCAGATCGGTGTGGCACACGCCGCAAGCCTGGATGGCCACCACCGCCTCCCCCGGACCGGGGTCGGGTATCACGACATCGGTGATCGCGACGGGCTCGCCCTCCGCCATCGACACCACTCCTCGCACGGTCTGGGGCATGTCTCGGTCCTCCTCCTGCCGGCGCTTCCGGGCGACCCCGGCACACTACCGCGCCGAACCGACCCATCAAGTAGCGAGCCCTGGGTTCGGGAGCACCGCGTAGAGTCATGGCCATGTGCCGCAACATCACGACCCTGCGAGGCCTGGCCCCGCCTGCCACGGCCGAGGAGATCGAAGCCGCCGCCCGGCAGTACGTCCGCAAAGTCAGCGGCGTGCAGAAGACGTCGGCCGCCACCGAAGCCGCCTTCGAGCAGGCCGTCGCCCTCGTCGCCGACGCCACCGCCGACCTGCTGGCCACGCTGCCGCCCCGCCGGACGCCGCCGCGCAGCGAGCCCCCGCTGCGGCGACTGGCCTCGACTGCGGCCGGCAGCGCGTCCTGACCTTCGGATGCGAGGTTCGACTCGGCAGCTGTCCGACCTCGTCGACCAGGCGCGCCGCTATGGAGTGCGCGACGAGGCCGTGCTGGAGGCCATCGGCCGGGTGCCGCGCCAGCAGTTCGTCCCCCGCCGGTTCGCGTCGGCCGCCTACGACGACGGTCCGCTGCCCATAGGCGAGGGCCAGACCATCAGCCAGCCCGCCATGGTGGCCATGATGGCCGAGGCAGCCCGGTTGAACCCCCAGGACTGTGTGCTCGAGGTCGGCGCCGGCTCCGGGTACGGCGCGCTGGTGCTGCGGGCTCTGGCCAGCCGGGTGGTGACCATCGAACGGCGACCGTCACTGGCCGAGAAGGCCCGGGCCGCACTAGCCGGGCAAGGGCTGGGAGACGTGACGGTCGTAGTCGGCGACGGCACGCTGGGATGGCCCGAAGAAGCGCCCTATGACGCCATCGTCGTCACCGCGGCCGGTCCGGCGCCCCCGCCTCCCCTGCTGGAGCAGCTCGCGCCCGGCGGGCGCCTGGTGATACCGATCGGCCCGCGGTACGGCCACCAGCACCTCATGCGCTACACGCGGCACGACCAGCAGGACACTCACAGCGGCAGGAATGGCTCTCCGGGCGAGGAGTACCGCGAGGAGCGTCTCACCCCCGTCCGTTTCGTGCCCCTCCTCGGGGCCTACGGCTTCCCCGGCAGCAAGTGACCCCTCGACCGCCGATGAGTCGTCGATGACACAGACCCGCGTCTGCGTGCTCGACGCCGGCACCCCCGGCATCCCCCGCGATCATGACCGGTTCAACGTGAACGGGCCGTCGGTGCTGGCCGCACCCGAATGGATGTCGGACCGGCCGGGCCGATATCTCATGTACTTCGCCCATCACGTCGGCCAGTCCATCCGCCTGGCTGCCGCCGACGAGCCGACCGGGCCGTGGCGCATGGTCGAGCCTGACGTGCTCAACGTGGACGACACCCCGTCTGACCGCCAGCCCCACATCGCCTCGCCCGACGTCCACGCCGATCACGGGCGGCAGCGCTTCGTCATGTACTTCCACGGGATGGTCCCGGAGTCGGTCGGCGGCCACCTGCCGTGCTGGAACGTCTACCCGTCGTTGAACCAGAAGACCATGGTGGCCACCTCGGGCACCGGTCGAGACTTCGCGCTGGTCGAGCCGGTGGTGGCGGTGTCGCCCAGCTACCTGCGGATGTTCCACGCCGGCGACGCCTGGTACGGCGTGGCCATGCCGTCCCAGGTGGTGCGCTCGGCCGACGGCCTGAGCGGCTTCGAATACGGACCGATGCTGTTCGACGACGACGAGATCCGCCACAGCTGCGTTTCGTACCGGCCGGAGCACCGGGAACTGGAGATGCTGTTCACCCGCTGCTTCGAGGCGCCCGAGCGGATCTACCGCACGGTGATCGACACCTCGGGCGACTGGCACCAGTGGACGCCGGGACCCGTCAGCGAGGTTATGAGACCCACCGAGCCGTGGGAGGGCGCCGGTGAGCCGCTCAAGCCGGTGGCGAGGGGCTTGGCGACATCGCCCCAGAACGGCCTGCGCGACCCGTGCCTGCTCGACGCCGGCGGGCGGCGCTGGCTGTTCTACGCCGCCTCGGGCGAGCACGCCATCGGCGTCACCGAGCTCTAGTCGCCGCCGCCGACCGGCACACCTCAGCCGAATTGGCAGCACAATGCACGTCACCCGTGCACAGAGCTGCCAATTCTTGATGGAATGTGGAATTTAAATAAGTTACATATAATCACAATCATGGTTCAGAGAGAGAACTGGGCTGCGCTAGGTGAACTCGCGTCTACCCAGCACGGAGTCTTCACTGGGCCGCAAGCCGTCAACGTCGGGCTGTCCCGCGGCATCGTCGGCCGGTTGGTACAACGAGGAGCGGTCGAACGCCTCCATCCAGGTGTATTCAGGTTCGCGGGCGCGCCTCACACCTGGCGCTCCAGGCTGATGGCGGCCACGTTGGCAGGGGGCGGGAGCCATGCTTCGCACCGAGCCGCAGCCTGCTTGCACCAACTGGACGGATTCGATGAACCCCAACCCATCGAAGTGACCGTGACCCGTGGGCGATACCCCACTCGCAACGATGTCATAGTCCACCGCTGGATGGGGCCGGATCCACACGACTACACGCACGTCGATTCCATCGCGACGTCTGGCGTGGCTTCCACTCTGGCACGACTGGGTGCGGTCGTACCCCGATCCCAAGTTGAGCAGGCCCTGGACGATGCCCTACGGCGCGGCTACTCCTCTAGGTGGATCGCTCAGACGGCTGAACGTCTACACCGACCTGGTCCAAGCGGTACGGGTGTATTGCTGCGATTGCTGCGCGATCCCGAGCGCCTGGGAGCGACCCCCGACTCCGTCTTCGAACGCATGACGGCACGAATACTGGACACGGCGCACTTGCCCTCGCCCGCTCTGCAGCATCCGGTCCGACTGCCGAACGGCGAGTTCGCCCGGATCGATATTGCATGGCCCTCGGTCAAGTGGGGCATCGAGTGCCACTCCCGCAAGTATCACTTCGGTGCGGCCCGCACCGCAGCCGATCACGACCGCGATCACCAACTCTCCATGGCTGGCTGGCAGGTCACGTACCTCACCTGGCACCAACTGCAGGACTGCGACTATGTGGTGGAGCTGGCGCGATCCATGCTGGACCAGCGAGGCCGCAAATCAGCCTGAACCCCGAACTGGCAGCACAATGCACGCCACCCGTGCACAACGCTGCCAATTCTGGGCGAGCCGGTCGGGGGGCCGTAGCCTGATGTCGTGATCGATCTTCGCTCTGACACCGTTACCAAGCCCACGGCAGCCATGCGGGCCGCGATGGCCGCAGCCGAGGTGGGCGACGACGTGCACGGCGAGGACCCCACCGTCAACGAACTCCAGGAGGCCACCGCGGCGCTGCTCGGCAAGGAGGCCGCCCTGTTCGTAACCAGCGGCACCCAGGGCAACCTTTGCGGGCTGCTCGCCCACTGCGGGCGCGGCGACGAGTACATCGTCGGCCACCATGCCCACACCTACATGTACGAGGGCGGCGGCGCGGCGGTGCTCGGCTCCATCCAACCCCAGCCGGTGCCGACCGGTGACGACGGCATGATCGACCTCGCTGCGACCGAGGCGGCTGTGAAGGCCCCCGAGCACCACTTCGCCCGCACCCGGCTGCTGTGTCTGGAGAACACGACCGACGGCAAGGTGCTCACGCTGGCCCAGATGGAGGCTTCGGCTGAGGTGGCCGCCCGTCACGGCCTGTCCCACCACCTCGACGGGGCCCGGTTGTGGAACGCGGCGGTGGCGCTGGGGGTTTCACCAGCGACGGTGGCCGCGCCGTTCGACTCGGTGTCGGTGTGCCTGTCGAAGGGTCTGGGCACGCCGGTGGGATCGGTGCTGGTCGGGCCGGCAGACCTCATCGACGAGGCCCACAAGTGGCGCAAGATGCTCGGGGGCGGGATGCGCCAGGCCGGCATTGTGGCGGCTGCCGGCCTCTACGCGCTGGAGCATCACATCGAACGACTGGCTGACGATCACGCCAACGCGTCCCGCCTGGCGGAGGGATTGGGCGCCATCGACGGCGTGAAGATCGACTCGTGTGCCACCAACATGGTGTTCATACGGCTCGACGACCAGGGGCGCGGCGATATCCCGGACCTGAAGGACGAACTGGAGGCCCGAGGCGTTCACACCCGCTGGAGCGGTTCACAGTCCCGGCTCGTCACCCACCTGGACGTCGCCGCCGCCGACATCGACACGGCCATCGAAGCCTTCGCCGAGCTGCTGGCCTGAGACCGACGCCGCCACGTCCGGCTGGTGAACCGGCCTGCGCTCAATGAGTACGGTGGCGCTGTGACGCTGGCCGTGGCGGGAACGCTGATGCAGACACCGGCGCCCGACCGCATCGCGGTGACCGACGCGGTAGTGGAGGTCGATGACGCCGGAATGGTCGCCGCGGTGCACGACCGGTCCACCGCGGGGGGAGCGGCTGCGGGACGGGCCGCGCTGGACAGTGCGGCCGAGCGCGTGGACCTGGCCGAGGGCACGTTGCTGATGCCCGGGCTGGTGGACCTTCACATCCATGCGCCCCAATGGCCCCAGCTCGGCACCGGGCTCGACCTGCCGTTGGAGCACTGGCTGTTCGACTACACGTTCCCGCTGGAGGCTCGCTACGCCGACACCGCCTTCGCCGCCGCGGTGTGGGACGACCTGGTGCCGTCGTTGCTGGCCATGGGCACCACCACCACCGTCTACTTCTCATCCAACCACCTGGAGGCGACCACGGCCCTGGCCCGGGCCTGCGCCCGGCACGGTCAGAGAGCGCTGGTGGGCCGGGTGGCCATGGACCATCCGGCCGGCACCCCCGAGTGGTACCGGGACGCGACCGCCAGTGCCGGGGTGGAGGCGTCGGCGGCGTCCATCGAAGCCGTAACAGCCGTGGGCAGCCCGCGGGTCGAGCCGATCATCACCCCCCGCTTCACCCCGGCCTGCACCGATGCTCTGCTCGAGGGACTGGGGGAGCTGGCTGCGGCCACGGGTGTGCGGGTGCAGACGCACTGCGCCGAATCGGACTGGCACTGCGACTACGCCCTTGACCGCTTCGGCGTCAGTGACTCCACCGCTCTCAACCGCTTCGGCCTAGTCCGCCCCCGCACTGTGCTGGCCCACAGCGACCACCTGACCGCCGACGAGATGGCCCTGGTGGCGGGGCGGGGGGCGGGTGTGGCCCACTGCCCGCTGTCCAACGCCTACTTCGCCAACGCGGTGTTCGGCGTGCGCCGGGCGCTGGCCGCCGGTGTGGGCGTGGGACTGGGCAGCGACATTGCCGGTGGGGCCCGCCCCGGCCTGCTAGGAGTCTGTCAGGACGCGGTCACCGTCTCCCGCATGCTGGAGGACGGCGTCGACCCAGCCCTCGGCGCGACCGAACGGGGCGTGCCCGAGTCTCGCATCGACACCGTGACCGCTTTCTGGCTGGCGACCGCAGGGGGTGCCGCTGTCGTCGACCTGCCGGTGGGGCTCATAGAGCCGGGCCGCTGCTTCGACGCCATGGCAGTGCGCACCGACCGGCCCGGCGGAGCCATCCGGTTGTGGGACGGCTTGGACGACGACGCCCGAGCCTTCGAGAAGGTCGTCCGCCTCGCCACCGCCGACGACATCAGCCACGTCTGGGTGGACGGCTCTAGCGTGAAGCCATGACCGACACAGACACTCTGATCACGCCGAGTGGCACCGCCTTCGTCCGCACCCCTGAGGAGCGCTTCGACGCCATCGACGACTATCCATACGAGCCCCGGTTCGCGACCGTGGACGGCTTGCGCATGGCGTACGTGACGGCGGGGCCGGATGACCGCAGCGACGGCACGGCCACGATCCTGCTGCTGCACGGCGAGCCGACCTGGGGTTACCTGTACCGCAAGATGATCCCGGTGCTTGCCGGTGCCGGCCACCGGGTGATGGTCCCCGACCTCATCGGCTTCGGCCGGTCCGACAAGCCGGTGGAGCGCTCCGCCTACACGTACGCGGGCCACGTCAAGTGGATGCGCAGCTTCCTCGAGGTCACCGCGGCCGAGCGCGGCGCCGGGCCGCTGCACCTGTTCGGCCAGGACTGGGGCGGCCTGATCGGCCTGCGGCTGGCCGCGGAGAACCCGGACCTGGTCGACCGGCTGATCCTGGCCAACACCGCCCTCCCGGTGGGCGACTCGCCCGGCGACGGCTTCGACTTCTGGCGGCAGTTCAGCCAGGACGTGCCGTTCCTCGACTGCGGCCGGCTGGTCGACAACGCCACCGCCAACGAGCTGAGCGAGGCCGCCGTCGACGCCTACCGGGCGCCGTTCCCGGCCGAGTTGCACATGGCGGGAGCACGCCAGTTCCCGATGCTGGTGCCGGTCTCGCCCGATGATCCGGCCGTTCCCGCCAACCGGGCCGCCTGGGAGGTCCTGAGCCAGTGGACCAAGCCGGTGCTCACCCTGTGGGCGCCCGGCGACCCGGTGCTGGGCGGCCTCCAGCCCTTCATGATCGAGCGGATTCCGGGAGCGGCCGGGCAGCCCCACACCCAGTTCGAGCCGGCCAGCCACTTCATCCAGGAGGACCAGGGCCCGGCCCTGGCCGAAGCCATCAACGCCTGGCTCGCCGCCGCCTGACTGGCAGGGTCCCGAAGCCCACGACCCTGCGGGAGAGTCCTGTGCCAGTCCGGTTCGTCGAGAAGCAGCGAGTATCGAAGGACGTGGGCCGGTGGCTGAAGCCTCTAGTGGCGTTCGAGGCCGTGGTCATCATCCTCGTGATGTCGCTCCTCCTCAGCCAGGACGGTCCCAGTTCGCCGTGGGAATGGGTCGGCCTCATCGGACTGGTCGTTCTGGCCGGCGGAGTCCTCCCGGCGATTTTGTGGACCATGCAGTTGCGGGTACGGGTCGACGACCGCCTCTACAGCATCCGACTATGGCCGTGGCCCTTCAAGTCGCAGGTTCGGAGACGGGAGATCAGAGAGGTGTACGCCCGCGAGGTCGACCCCATGAGGGACTACGGCGGTTGGGGCCTCAAGGGCAAGCGGCGCGACCTGCTCTACTCGCTCGGCGGAAAGAAGGCCGTCACCGTCGAGTTCCGCCGCAAGGGCCAGGCCCGCAAACTGACCGTCACCACCGAGCGGGCCGACGAACTCCTCGCGGCCCTGTCGTCGTAGGGCTAGCGGTGCCCGAGATCATAGAGGTCGAGGCGTACCGGAGGGCCATCTCGGCAACTGAGGGGCGCACTGTGGCCCGGGTCCACGCTCCCGATGAGTGGTTCGCCAAGGGCGGCACAACCACCGATGCGCTGCGCCTGGAGCTGACCGGAGCCCGCATCGAGAAGGCCCGCCGCATCGGCAAGCTCGTCATCGTCGACACCGACGGCCCCAGGCTGGGGCTGCGTTTCGGCATGACGGGCAAGATGGTGGTGGACGGGGCCATGCCCATCGACCACCTGCTGTACGACAGCCCCCGCCATGAGCCGGCCTGGGACCGGTTCGGACTGGAGTTCGAGGACGGGGGCGCCATGGTGCTGCGCGACCCCAGGCGACTCGGTGGCGTGCAACTCGACCCCGACGAGCGGGCGCTGGGACCCGACGCCATGTCGCTGACCCTGGGCCAGTTGCGTAAGGCCTTGGGCGACTCGACTGTGGCGTTGAAGGCCCGACTGCTGGACCAGCGGCGGGTGGCCGGGCTGGGCAACCTGCTGGTCGACGAGGCGCTGTGGCGAACCGGCCTGTCGCCCCTCCGCGAGTCCCGATCGCTGGACACCCCGGAGTCGGCCCGACTGCATCGCAACATTCGCCGCACGCTGGCTGTCCTGGGCGGGCGTGGCGGGTCCCACACCGGCGACCTCCAGCCAGCCCGGGTGCGAGGCGGCTGCTGCCCCCGAGACGGAGCGCCCCTACGCCGCGAGCAGGTAGGTGGCCGCACCACCTACTGGTGCCCCGCCCACCAGCACTGACACCGCGGCTGCAACGAATTGGCAGCGTCATGCACGAAGGGCGAGCATCCTGCTGCCAATTCCAGAACAGGCACAGACCACCAAGCGAATTGGCAGCGTCATGCACGAAGGGCGAGCATCCTGCTGCCAATTCGTTTGGAGGTGTGGGCAACCTGGGGACCTTGGCTCTATGCCTCCAGCAGGGCGGCTACCAGCGCTCGCAACTCAGTGATGCCGGTGCCCTTGGTGGCGCTGGTCCACTGGACAGCGCCCCGGTCGGCACCAAGCTTGGCCGCGAGTTCAGCCCGGCGGGCGCCCCGGCGGGACGGGCGCACCTTGTCGTCCTTGGTGGCCACATAGGTGACCGGCAGGCCCAGGCCGTCCAGCCATTCGACGGTCCGGATGTCGAGGCGGGTGGGACCGATCTCGCCGTCGATGAGGTGAAGGACCCCTCGCAGTGGCTCCCGGTGGGCGAGGTAGCCCTCGGCCATGGAGCTCCAGCGGCCCTGCTCGGCCTTGGACGCCTTGGCGTACCCGTAGCCGGGTAGGTCCACCAGCCACCGTCCCGACCCATCGGGGTCCAGTTCAAAGGCGTTGATCAGCCGGGTGGCGCCGGGAGTCTTGGACGTGCGGGCCAGCTTCTTGCGCTGGGCGAGCGCATTGAGCAGCGACGACTTCCCCACATTGGACCGTCCCACCAGGGCGATCTCGGCCACCGTGACCGGCATCTGGCGGGCATGGGGAAACGACGACACGAAGCGCAGCGCTAGAGGTCCGGCCATCCGATCAGGCTACGACGGCAGCAGAACGCAGGGAGGCCTCTCAGCGACCGCTTCCCGATCGCGAACTGGCAGCACAATGCACGCATACCGTGCACAACGCTGCCAATTCCCCGGCGGCCCGAGACTCCGACGCGAACTGGCAGCACAATGCACGCATACCGTGCACAACGCTGCCAATTCCCCGGCGGCCCGAGACTCCGACGCGAACTGGCAGCACAATGCACGCATACCGTGCACAACGCTGCCAATTCCCTGCGACGGCGGAGCCCCGCTGACTCAGCTAGGCCGGCTAGGCGGTTGCGGCTAGGGACGCGACTGCGGCGGGCAGGCCGTGGCCGTGGGGCAGCCCTAGCGCTGCCATCGCCGTCTCCAGGCCGCCTAGGGCGCCGAGCAGCATCGGCTCGTTGAGGTCGCCTAGGTGGCCGATGCGGAAGGCGCGGCCCTCCATCTCGGTCATCATCCCCGAGCCGACGCTCACCCTGAAGCGGTCCCGGGCCATGGAGATCAACGGTCCCGCCGCGATGTCGCCGGTGCGCACGCAGGTGATGGCCGCGGTGCGGTGCTTGGGTTCGGTGATGTTGATCTCCCACGGACCCCCGGACGCCCAGCCGTCCACCGCGGCATGGACCGCCGCGGCCCAGCGGCGATGGCGGGCTATGGAGGCGTCGATCCCGCCGGTCTCGGCGATCATGTCGAGGGCCGTCCGAAGCGCGAACATGTGCTGGATCGGCGGGGTGCCGCCGAAGCGGTTGTAGATCGGACCATCCTCGAAGCGGGGCTCCCACGCCAGATGGAACCGGGGCGTGGCCGCCTCGCGGTTGCGCTCCACCGCCCGCTCGCTCAGCCCGCAGAAAGCCAGACCCGGCGGCATCATCAGGCCCTTCTGGGAGGCCGCCACCACCACGTCGATCCCCCAGTCCCTCATCCGCAGCGGCTCGATCCCCAACGAGCACACCCCGTCCACCACGAACAGCGCCGGATGGTCGGCCGCATCAATGGCGGCCCGCATTGCCGCGAGGTCGGTGACCGCCCCGGTAGAGGTCTCGGTGTGGACGATGCAGACGCTGCGGATCCGCCGATCGGTGTCGGCCGCCAGGATGTCGGCGATCTCGGCCGGGTCGGTGGGGCGGCGCATGTGGCCCTCGGTCGTCACCACCTGGTATCCGAGGTCGCGGGCCATCCTCGCCCAGCGCCGGCCGAACAGACCGCAGTCGGGTATCAGCACGGCGTCGCCGGGGTCGAGCGTGTTGGTCAGCGCTGACTCCCAGGCTCCGTGTCCCACCGTCGTCAGCACCACGATCTTGTCGGCTCCGCCGAAGACCTCGGGCAGCTCGGCCCAGACACCCTCGGCCAGCGCGACGAAGTCTGGGTCCGCGAAGTCGATCGCCGGGCGGCGGAAGGCCTCCAGCACCCGGTCGGGGATGTTGGTCGGCCCTGGATTCTGGACGAAGTACCGACCGGCGCTCGCTCGTGGTCCCTCGGTCACTGTCTCATCCCCGAACCTCGGCGCGAGCTGCGGCGCTCAGGTCTCCAACTGCCCGGCGAGTGACTCCACCGATGCGATGAACTCCTCGATGATCTCATACACCACCTGGGCGCTGGTCTTTGACTGGTTCATGGTGCCCACGATCTGGCCAACAAAGTAGTTGGCCAGCTTCTCGGCGCCCGAACCGGCGGTGTGGGCGGCCCGCTCGATGCGACGCTGGGCGGTGCGGATCAGCACCGGCTGCAGCGGCATACCGAGAGGGTCCGGCGTGTCGTCGCGCTGCCATTCCTCCGTCCAGGCCGACTTGAGCATCCGGGCCGGCTTGCCGGTGAGAGAGCGCGATCGCATCGTGTCCGACGATGTGGCCGTCAGCATCTTGTCCTTCACCACCGGATGGGTTTCGGCCTCGACGGTGGTGAGCCACACCGACCCGCACCACACGCCCTCGGCACCCAGCGCCATGGCTGCGGCCATCTGGCGGCCCCGGCCGATGCCTCCCGCCCCGAGCACGGGCACGTCGACAGCGTCGACAATCTCGGGGATCAACACCATGGAGCCGATCTCGCCGGTGTGGCCGCCGGCCTCGTATCCCTGGGCGATGATGATGTCCACACCGGCCGCGGCGTGGCGCTCGGCGTGCACCGCCCGGCCTGCCAATGCGCCGACCAGCTTGCCGGCGTCCTTGGCCGCATCGATCATGTACTGCGGCGGCGGGCCCAGGGCGTTGGCCACGAACGCACCCCGGTGGGCCAGCGCGATCTCCAGTTGCGCGGTGGCCGCGTCGGCCGAGAACGGCGTCGTGTCGCCCAGGCTCCCGAAGGACGTGAGCGAGTCGGAGCCGTCGTCGGGGGGCAGCGGCGGCACGTCGTAGCGGGCCAGTATCTCGTCGACGAAGTCGGCGTGGGTGGCCGGGATCAGCCGGCGGACGTCGTCGAGTGTGAAGCCCCCGTCGGGACCGCCGGAGAGGCTGGCGGGGATGATCACGTCCACGCCGTAGGGCTTGTCGCCGACCTCGGCCTCGATCCAATCCAGGTCGATCTCGAGGCTCTCCGGCGAGTGGGCCACCGCGCCGAGCACGCCCATTCCACCGGCCTTGGACACCGCGGCCACCACGTCACGGCAGTGGCTGAAAGCAACGACAGGGAACTCGATGCCCAGCATTTCGGTGATACGGGTCCTCACATCCGCCTCCTCTGCGTCTGGATGAAGGTGAGACCGGTCCCCACGCTAGGCGCGCCTCCGCTGGGTTTCGCCCCAAGTGAGACCGGCTTCCACGTTGGGCTCGCGGGGAAGGCCGAGGACATGTTCGGCCACGATGTTGCGCTGCACCGCGAACGTGCCGCCCCCCAGCGTGAGGGCGGGCGAGAACAGCAGGCCGTAGTGCCAGATGGGGTCGACGTCGGGGAACTGGCCCCCGCCGCGGGGGAAGTTGACCTCGGTGGCGCCGGTCTGCATCCCCTTGGGGATCTCGCCTGCCGGTCCGGAGCCGGTGAGCAGGCCGGCCGCGCCGACCGTGGCCGCGGCCAGCTCCATCACTCTCTGACCGTGGTCGTCGGACATGATCTTCTGGATCGACGCCTCGGGTCCGGGCGTGCGCCCGGCCAGACGGGCGCTGAGGGTGCGCAACTGGTTGAGGCGGAGCACCTCAGCCTCGCAGTACACCGAGGCCAGCCGGTCGCGCAGCACCGGGTCGGACACCCCGCCCTTGCCCTTCACGAGCTCGATCAGCTTCTGGGCGGTCGGGCCGAGGCTCCACAGCACGCCGCCCGAGGACAGCCCGACCCGCTCGTTGGCCAGCGTCACCTTGGCCAGCCGCCAACCGTCGCCCTCGGCGCCCACCCGGAGGGCGGCCGGCAGCCGCACGTCGTCGAAGAACACCTGGTTGAAGGAGTGGGCAGTGGTCATGTCCACGATGGGCTGCATGGTCACGCCGGGAGCGTCCATGGGGCAGATGAAGTAGGAGATTCCCCTGTGCTTGGGAACGTCGGGGTCGGTCCGGGCGATGAGGATCCCGAACTTGCTGTGGTGGGCGCCGCTCGACCAGATCTTGGAGCCGTTGACCACGTAGGTGTCGCCGTCGCGGACGGCCCGGGTGGACAGTGAGGCCAGGTCCGAGCCGGAGTCGGGCTCGCTGAAGAGCTGGCACCAGTACTCCTCGCCGCTGAATATGGGCCACAGGTAGCGGTCCTTCTGCTCGGCGGTGCCCGCCGCCAGGATCGTGGGCGCGGCCCAGCCGATGCCGATCAGGTTCTCGGGCCGCTTGACTCCGGCTGCTGCCAGCTCCTCGTCGATGACGAGCTGGTGCAGCCCGTCGGCCTCCAGCCCCCACGGCCGGGGCCAGTGGGGAACCACGTACCCGGCCTCGGCCAGCTGCTTCCCGGTGGGATTCGGGTGCTCCGCCAGCCAGCGCCGCACGTCGACGCGGCGGGGGTCGTCGTCGGGGGGAAGATCGAAGTCCACTCGCCCATCACTCTCGCCCCATCGGCACGCACGCGCAACCGACGCTCGGCCGCGGTTGATCGATCTGGTGGGGAAGGCCGATACGGTGCGGCTGCTCGGCCGGCCTGCCCGGCAACCCCACGAGACAGGAGGCGGCGATGAAGCTGGGACTGAACACCGGATACTGGTCGGCGGGGCCTCCCAGAGGAGTTACCGAGCAGATCGCGGCGGCGGACCGGCTCGGGTTCGACTCGATCTGGACGGCGGAGGCCTACGGGTCGGACTGCTTCACGCCTCTGGCCTGGTGGGGGGCGGACACCGAGCGGGTGCGGCTGGGCACGTCCATAACGCAGATGTCGGCCCGCACTCCGGCCGCCACGGCCATGGCCGCTATGAGCCTCGACCACCTGTCGGGCGGCCGCTTCGTGCTGGGCGTGGGCGCATCCGGCCCGCAGGTGGTGGAGGGCTGGTACGGGCGGCCCTACTCCCGGCCGCTGGCCCGCACCCGCGAGTACGTGGACATCGTGCGCCAGGTGATCGACCGGGCCGGCCCCGTCGCCTACGACGGCGAGTTCTACCAGCTCCCCTACGCCGGGCAGGGCAGCACCGGGCTGGGGAAGGCCCTCAAGAGCACCGTGCACCCGCTGCGGCGGGACATCCCGATCTACCTGGGCGCGGAGGGGCCGAAGAACGTCGCCCTCGCGGCCGAGATCTGCGACGGCTGGCTGGCCTGGCTGTTCTCGCCCCGCCACGACGCCATGTACCGCGGCTTCCTGGACGAGGGCTTCGGCCGTCCCGGTGCCCGCCGCTCCCCCGAAGACTTCGAGGTGGTGGCGTCCACCATCCTGGTCCCCGGAGACGACGTGGACGCCTGCGCCGACTTCGTGCGGCCGGTGATCTCGCTGTATGTGGGAGGCATGGGCGCCAAGGGGGCCAACTTCCACCGGGCCGTGTTCGACCGCATGGGCTACGAGGCCCAGTGCGACACCATCCAGGACCTGTACCTGGGCGGCGACAAGGCTGCCGCCACCGCCGCGGTCACCACGCAGATGTGTGAGGAGATCGCCCTGATCGGCCCGTGGGCCAAGATCGCGGAGGACCTGGAGACGTGGCAGTCGTCGGTCGTGACCACGCTGCTGATCAGCGGCGACCCCGCCACCCTGGAGCGCTTCGCCGAACTGGCCAGCTGACCCGGACGTTCCCGTCCCGCTCAGCCTCTAGCGAGGGCCGATCGTGGCGTGGGGCAGGCTCTCGATGACGCCCTGCGGGGTCACCGCGATGAACTGGGCCAGCTCGGTGAACTCCTCGAGCGTCCTGGCGTCGGTGTAGCTCATGGCACTGCGCAAGCCAGCCATCAACTTCAGCACCAGCTTGGAAACCTCCCCCTTGTAGGGGACGGTGCCCTCGACGCCCTCGGGCGCCCGGTACGACAGGTACTCCTCGTCGAGGTCCTCGCCGGCGCGGTCGGCCCGGGCCTGGACCGCCTCGAAGCTGGCCATGCCCCGGATGCGCTTCTGCAGACCCTTCGCCCCTTGCTCCACCTCGCCGGGGCTTTCCTTGGTGCCGGCCAGCATGCTGCCGACCATCACCGTGGACGCGCCCGCGGCCAGGGCCTTGGCGATGTCACCGGAGCCGCGGATGCCTCCGTCGGCAATCACCGGCACGCCTATCCCGGCGACGTCCGCGATGGCGGTCAACTGGGGTACGCCCACTCCGGCCACTGTGCGGGTGGTACACACGCCGCCGGGCCCCACCCCCACCTTCACCGCATCGGCTCCGGCCTCCACCAAGTCGGCGGCGCCGTCCATCGTGGCGATGTTCCCGGCCAGCACGTCGATGTCACAGAAGTGGTCCTTGAGCCTGCGCACACCGTCGAGGGCGTGGTCGGAGTGGCCGTGGGCGATGTCCAGGACCAGCGCGTCGACCCCGGCCGCCACCAGCGCCTTGGCCCGCTCGACCATGTCGCGGTCCGTGCCCACCGCCGCACCCACCAGGAGGTTCCCGCCTGTGTCCTTCACCTTGTAGATCTCGTCGGCCTGCGTGTCGGCCGGCATGAAGCGGTGCACGATGCCGATGCCGCCCAGCCGGGCCATGGCGATGGCCATCTCGTGCTCGCAGACGGTGTCCATGTTGGCCGCCACGACGGGCAGGTCCAACTCGATGCGACCCGACAGCCGTGTCCTCACCGAGACGTCCTGGCGAGACCTGATCGACGATCGCCGGGGGACGATCAGGACATCGTCGAAGGTCAGCCCGGTGCGCAGTCCTTCCAGCCCCATAGGTGACGCCAAGCTACAAGACGCGTCGACGCGGGACCAGGGATTCGTCGACCGGTTCGGCCGGTCAGTCGACGGAGATCTGGGCCATCAGCGTGGCCCGCTGCTCGTCAAAGGACTCTAGGTCCATCTGCCCGTCGTCATAACGGCGATGCAGATCCTCCACCTTGGCCATGATCTCGTCGTTGCTCAGGGAAGGACCCTGCGGCGCCGCCTCGGCGCTCTCCTCGTTGCGATGGGCGTGCTCCAGCTCGTAGAGCTCGCCGCGCCCGAGACGCTTCTGGCGCTTGGCCTCGGCGCGGGCCTTCTTAGCCATATCCCTTTGACGCTTTGCGAAGCTGGATCGTCCGGTTGCCACTGGGATCAGCCTCCGTAGTCGGGTCTCCTGGCTCCCTTGCCAGCCGTTTGGCGCTACCAGGAGCCGACATACGAGGCTAGACGGATCGGAGCGCAATTCCATCTCGGACTCGCCTGAGCCAGACCGTTACCATCTCCTACAGCTACCCAGAGCGGCGCGTCCATGCGCTGCCAGCGGCCGGCGCCGCCATACCCAACACCGCCGCCATACCCAACACCGCCGCCATGCCCGACACCGCCGCCGTGGACATCTACTCGCCGGACGCCTACGTCGCCGGCCCACCGCACGAGCTCTTCACCCGCCTGCGCCGGGAGCGCCCGGTGTGCTGGCAGGAGGTGCCCGAGCAGGCCGGCTACTGGGCGGTGCTGCGCCACGCCGACGTGGTTCATGTCGCCCGCCACCCAGAAGTGTTCTCGGCCTCCGAGGGCGGCGTGGTCATCGAGGATCTCGAGCAGGCCAGCCTCGAAGCCATGCGGGACATGCTCCTGGCCATGGACCCGCCCCGCCACACCGCCTACCGCAAGCCGGTGTCGCCGGAGTTCAAGGCGCGGGTCATCGGCAGGATGGAGGATCAGATCCGGACCATCACCGTCGGGATACTCGACCGGACCGGCATCGGCGGCGAAGTTGAGTTCGTTCACGACGTGTGCGCCCATCTGCCCAGCGAGGTGGTCGGCCAGCTGCTCGGGCTGCCCCGCGAGGACTGGCCGGCCATCCACGCCATGGCCGAGCGCAACTCAGGCGGCCAGGACCCCGACATCGCAGATCCGGCTGAGAGGGGCTCTTCCAGCATGGAGATGGCCGTGTACGCCATGGGGTTCGCGGCCCGGCGGCGCGCCATGCCGCCCCAGGGGGACCTGACCGACGTGCTGCTCGGCAGCCATTTCGACGGACACCTGATGACCGATGTGGACTTCGGCCGCTTCTTCGTGCAGTTGGTGACGGCCGGCAACGACACCACCCGCACGATGCTGTCGAGCGGCCTGCTAGCCCTGCTGCAGCACCCCGATCAGCTGGAAGCGGTGCGCAGGCGCCCGGACGCCATACCGGCGATGGTGGAGGAGGTGCTCCGCTGGTCCAACCCGCTGCACTACTTCCGTCGCACCGCGGTGGTCGACACCGAGATCGCAGGCCAGCCGATCGCGGCGGGCGACAAGGTGGCGATGATCTACACGTCGGCCAACCGGGACGAGGCCGTGTTCGACGAGCCGCAGTCATTCGACATCACCCGGAACCCGAATCATCACCTGTCGTTCGGCATCGGCACCCACTTCTGCCTGGGCGTGCATCTCGCCCGGCTCGAGGGCCGGGTGTTCTTCGAGGAGCTTCTGGCCCGCTTCGAGCACATAGAGCTCGTGGGCCGGCCCCGGCGGCAGCGCTCGAACCTCAACAACGCGCTCAAGTCACTGCCCGTCCGCCTCGCCTGAGCCGACCGAGCCTGCCCCCGCCCCCGAATTGGCAGCGGAGGAGGCCGATACGGGCGCCCTGGGCTGCCAATTCCCGCAAGCCGCAGCCCCCGCGCTCGAACTGGCAGCCGAGGAGGCCGATACGGGCGCCCTGGGCTGCCAATTCCCGCAAGCCGCAACCCCCGCCCCCGTGATTGACAGCCTAGGAGGCCGTCCATGGCTGGGGGCTCCACCGTGCGTGGGGACTGGTCCTTCGTCTGCCAAGATGGCGACCATGCCCCGTCTGTCGGGCCGACCGCGGGAGGATGACCGCAGATGACGATGAACGTGGATCGCTTGACTGAGCTGTTCGGACTGGACGGCAGGACGGCTGTCGTGACCGGGGGGAGCCGCGGCATCGGCCGCATGATCGCCGGTGGGCTGCTCGATGCCGGCTGCCGGGTGATCGTCTCGGCCCGCAAGGCCGACCAGCTCGCCGCGGCCGCGGAGGAGCTGTCTGCGCTGGGCCCGTGCGAGGCCGTACAGGCCGACCTGGCCACCCCCGAGGGCTGCCAGGCGCTCGCCGGCGAGGTAGCGAAGCGGTGGGAGTCTCTCGACATCCTCGTCAACAACGCCGGTGCCAGCTGGGGCGCCCGGCTGGACGAGTTCCCGGTGGACGGCTGGAACAAGGTGATGGACACCAATGTGCGGGGACCGTTCTTCCTCACCCAGAAGCTGCTCGACCTGCTGCGGGCCGCGGCCCGTCCGGAGGCACCGGCCCGGGTGATCAACGTCGCCTCCGTCGACGGCCTGAAGGTGCCCGACATGGAGACCTACTCGTACTCGGCGTCGAAGGCCGGGATCATCCACCTCACCCGCCATCTCGCCAAGCGACTCGCCCGCGAGCACATCACCGTCAACGCCATCGCCCCGGGGCCGTTCGACTCGAAGATGATGGCGTTCATCCTCGACGATCCGAACGCTCGGGCCGAGTTGGCCGACACGGTCCCGCTGGGCAGGATCGGTCAGCCCGACGACATGGCTGGAGCCGCGGTCTACCTGGCGTCGCGGGCCGGCTCCTACCTGACCGGCGCGACCGTGGCCGTAGGAGGCGGCATCGGCTTCGCCGACTAAATCCCGGGCCGAGCGGCCCGCAAACGCTGCGAGCAAGAGCAGGATTGCACGCGGCGAGCGGCAATTGGCAGCACGAAGCACGCATACCGTGCACAACGCTGCCAATTCCCCCACCGCGACCCCCTACCCCGCCGAATTGGCAGCCCACAACGCCCAAACCGGCACTCACCGCTGCCAATTCCCGACCGCGACCCCCTACACAGCCGAATTGGCAGCCCAGAACGCCCAAACCGGCACTCACCGCTGCCAATTCCCGGCGCGACACGACCGGCTAGCGTCAGCCACGATGGCACTGACCCGTCGGACGGGGACCGCGGCCCGGAAACGAAGCTCGGGCGCGGCGCGGGTCGCCGGCCTCACCGTGACTGCAGCCCTCCTCACCGCGGCCTGCGGCGGAAGTTCCGGCGATAGCGACGGACCGCAAGAAGCCGCTCCGGTCGCGTCGGAGTCGACCACCTCGACTGCCGCCGCCCCGGCCTCGACCACGACGGCTGCGCCACCGACCACGACCGCCCTCGCCGCGACGTCGACCTCCGCTACAGCAGCCACCACGACAACGGCTGCTCCCACCACGACGGCTGCGCAACCGACCACGACCACCACTGCGCCGCCGACCACGACCACCACCGTGGCGGTGCCGCAGCCGGAGGCCTCCACGGTCGCAGAACTGATCGCGCTGGACCGCCCGCTGGTGATCGCCCACGCGGCCGGCGATCAGGACTACCCCCACTCCACCCTGTACGCGTACACCCAGTCGGCGGCGGCCGGCTCCGACATCCTCGAACTCGACGTGATGCTGACCGCCGACCGGGCCTTGATCGTCCAGCACGACGACACCGTCGACCGCACCACGGAGGCCTCCGGACCGGTCAACGAGCTGACGCTCTCCGAGATCCAGGCACTGGACAACGCCCACTGGTTCGTGGCGGGCTTCTGGGGAGACCAGACCCGGCCCGCCGAGGACTACGTGTTCCGGGGCGTGCGCACCGGGACGGTCGAGCCGCCTGAGGGCTTCGGGCCCGACGACTTCCGGGTGGCGACCTTCCGGGAGGTGGCCGAGCGGTTCCCCCACCACGTCCTGGATGTGGAGATCAAGCTCCAGCGGGGTCCCGACGGCGAGGAGGACCCCGCCACCGGCATTGCCGGGGCCGAGGTGCTCGCGGCAGAGATCGCCGACCTCGGCCGGGAAGACTCCGTGATCGTGGCCTGCTTCAACGACTCGGTGCTGGAGGCGTTCAACGCTCTGGCCCCCGCGGTGGCGACCACCCCCGGCGAGGCGGCCCTGCTCGGCTGGTTCACGGGGGCCGAGGAGCTGGACCCGTCGGTTGCGGTCGTGCAGGTGCCGTTCACCTACCAGGGGATCCCGGTGGTGACGGCCGACACGGTGGCCCGGGTCCACGACGAGGGCCGTGAAGTGTGGGTGTGGCTGAGCGGAACCGATGTGGTGGAAACCCGGGAGTTCTACGCCGAGTTGTTCGCCCTGGGCGTGGACGGCGTGATCGCAGGCCGCCCCGCCGAGGCGACGGCGGCCCTTGCCGACATCGGCAGCTAGGGCCAGCGGCGGCGGGCTATCTCGAAGCAGGCCACCGCGGCCGCGGCGGCGACGTTGAGAGAGCCCAGCGTGCCGCGCAGCGGGATGGAGGCCAGCACGTCGCAGCGCTGGGCTACCAGCCGTGACAGTCCCCTGCCCTCCGAGCCCAGGACCAGGGCCACGGCCTCGCCGGCCAGATCTAGTTCGTGGAGGGGACGGGGACCGGCCGCATCGAGTCCGACCGTCCAGACGTCGTGGCTGCTCAGCGTGCGCAACGCCGACGGGATGCCGGGCACGACTGCGAACCTCAGGTGCTCCACCGCGCCTGCTGCCGCCTTGGCCACCGTGGGAGTGATCCGGGCGGAGCGGTGGCGGGGCAGCACGACGCCGGTCACCCCGGCACACTCGGCGGTGCGCAGCACCGCGCCGAAGTTGCCGGGGTCGGTGATGCCGTCCAATGCCAGTAGGAAGGGCGCGCCGGCTGGACGACCGCCACGACCGGTCGCATCCGCCGGCGGGGCAGCCAACTCGGCCACATCGACCTCGGGCACCGGATCGGCTCGCGCCACGACACCCTGGGGCGACTCGGTGCGGGCGGTGGCATCGAGCTCGGATCGGCTGATCTCGCGGACCGCGGCTCGTTGCTCGCGGGCCAACTCGACTATGTGCTCGACGATGGGGGCGGGATCGAGGCCCTTGGCGATCATGACGGTGCGGGTCCGCCGCCGGCCCGCCAGCAGCAGCTCCCGGACCGCTTGACGGCCCTCTACCTGCTCCCCGCCCAGGCCGCCCTTGCCCCGCCCCTGTGCCGTTGAGGCCGGCGACGGGCTGCCGGACCGGCGCGGGCCTTGACGCCGCGCTGGTCCCGGACGCGGGCGCGGACGACGGGATCGGTTAGAACCGCTCACCGGGACCGATCCGATCCGGCGTGTCGGGCTGAGCGACCGCCCAGGCGACCACACCCTCCTTCCGGGCGAGGGCGGCGCGGCTGGTTAGGACGGCTCACCGGCGGGAGTTCCGCTCGGATCGTCGGACCGTCGAGCCACTAGAGCCACCGCCATGGCGGCCACACCTTCGCCGCGGCCCAGCGCCCCCACACCCTCGGTGCTGCGGCCGGTGACGGTCACGGGCGCACCGGCCGCGGCGCTCAGACGCTGCTGCATGGCATCACGGTGAGGCGCCAGCCTGGGCGAGTCGAGCACCGCCGTGCACGACAGGTTCACGGGATCCCATCCGGCCTCCCGCACCGCGCCGGCGGCTCGACGAAGCAAGTCGATGCTGTCGGCACCGGCCCAGGCCGGATCGCGGTCGCTGAACATCTGTCCGATGTCACCGAGGCCTGCCGCGGCCAGCAGCGCCTCGATGCAGGCGTGGGCCACGACGTCGGCATCGGAGTGGCCGTGCAGGCCGCGCTCACCGTCGAAGTGCACCCCGCCCAGGACGAGCGCCCGCTCGGGGTCGTCGCTGTAGCGGTGCACGTCGAAGCCCTGCCCGACCCGCATTCCAACCTCAGCCATGGCCGTCAGCCGCGTCGCTGGGCCCCGAACAACTCTCCAGCAGCGCTTCTGCCGTCACGAGGTCGTGGGGTTCGGTGATCTTGAGGTTGCGGCTGTCGCCGTCCACCGTGACCACTGTCGCACCGGCTGCCTCCACCAGGGTGGCGTCGTCGGTCGCGTCGGCACCGGCGGCGTGGGCGGCCCGCAGCGCGCCAGCTCGAAAGGCCTGGGGTGTCTGCACCGCGGCCAGCTTGCGGCGGTCGGCAGTGCCCCCGCCCCGCCAGCGGATCGTGTCGGTCAGGTCGATCACGGGAATGGCCGCGTCGGCACCGGCGCGCACCGCCTGGATCACTCGCTCGAACACGCCGTCGGTGGCCAGCGGGCGGGCGCCGTCGTGCACCAGGACGATCTCGGCGTCGTCGGGAACCCGGCTGAGTCCGCGCCGCACCGAGTCGGAGCGCAGCACCCCGCCCGCCACCGCGACGACCTGCCCGGCGCAGTCGCCGTCGGGGTCCGACAGCCGCCAAGCGTCCGCTCCGACCGCGCGCTCCTCGGGCAACACGACAACGACCCCTTCGGACCAGCGGGCGGCTCGCTGCACAGTCCAGTCGATCACGCAGCGGTTCCCGAGACGGCTGAACTGCTTGGCCCCGCCGAAACGGTTGCCCTCACCGGCCGCGGCCACGATGGTCCAAACCCCAGCACCAGATTGGCCGCGTCGCTCACGATCACGCTTACTCACCGCTACTAGTGTGGGCCGTTGCTATGTCCGACACCACCTCCACGGCTCCCGATATGGCCATCGAGGCCTCCCCGGACGCGCTGCGGGAGGCTCTGCGGGAGACGATTCTCTTCGCCGAACTCGATGACGCTCAGTTGGATCACATCGCGGCCGCCGGCAGCGTGCAGTCACTTCAGCGGAACGTCGTCCTGTTCGAGGAGGGGGCCAAGCCCGGCGAGTTCTACCTGGTGCTGTCGGGCCGGGTGGCCATCGCCCAGGAGTCCGACGACGGGCGGGAGTCGCTCCTGGCGGTGCTGGGTCCCGGTGAGCTGTTCGGCGAGATGGGGTTCCTCGACGGCCACAACCGTTCGGCGCAAGCCCGGGCCCTAGAGGAGTCCGAAGTGCTGGTGGTGCCCTACGCCGAGTTGCGGCTGGTCTACGAAAACCATCCGACGGCACTGTGGAGCGCGGTGCAACTCCTGGCCCGGAGGCTGAGGGCGACGGACCAGGCGCTGTCCGACACGGTGTTCCTGGACGTGATGGGACGTACCGCCAAGCGTCTGCTGGAGATGGCGGGCGACCAGGACGAGTTCGAGATGCCGCTCACCCAGGAGGAGCTCGCCTCCATGGTGGGAGCCAGCCGCGAGCGGGTCAACAAGGCGATCCACGCCTTCGTCCGGCTGGGCTGGATCACCCACGACCACCGCCACTACAAGATCACCAACCGCAAGAACCTCACCCTGCGCGCCCGCTAGCCCGGCCGGGCTATTGGGCTCAGGGCGCCGACAGGAGCTGCTCGACGGCGGACTCGGGGGTGATCTGGCCCTGCTCGACGGCGTGTTCTAGCTCTGCTCGGCGCTCGGCCAGGCCGGGCTGTGCCTCGAACTGCTCGAGCAGGCGGCGCTCCAGCAGCACCCGCATCCAGGCCAGACGGCCCCGGGCTCTACGTGCAGCCAGGCGGCCGGAGGCGTCGAGCCTGCGACGATGCTCGGCGATGCAGTCCCATAACTCGTCCACGCCCGCACCGGTGGCGGCCGAGACTGTCATCACCGGCGGCGGTCCTTCCTCGCCCGTCGGCGCCAGCAGGGGGAGGGCACGTCGGAACTCGGCCGCGGCCAGCCTGGCCGCCCGCTCATTGTCGCCGTCGGCCTTGTTGACCGCCAGCACATCGGCCAACTCCAGCAGGCCCCTCTTGACGGCCTGCAGCTCGTCGCCAGCGCCGGCCAGCGCCAGCACGCAAAGGCAGTCGACCGACGCGTGCACGGCCGCCTCCGCTTGGCCGACCCCCATCGTCTCGACCAGCACGACGTCGTAGCCGGCCGCCTCCAGGACGGTGATCGCGTGCGGGGTGGTGCTGGTCACGCCGCCGAGCGTCCCCGCCGACGGCGACGGCCGGATGAAGGCGTTCTCGTCGGCCGCGAGGGTGGCCATGCGGGTCTTGTCACCCAGGATCGATCCGCCGGTGACCATGCTTGAAGGATCGACGGCCAGCACCCCCACCCGGTGGCCGGCGCTGGTGAGCCGGGTGCCGAGGGTATCGATGAGCGTCGACTTGCCCGCGCCGGGCACGCCGCTGACGCCCACCCGGTGGGCTCCACCCCCATGGGGCAGGAGTTGAGCGAGCAGCTCCTGGGCAGGCCGGCGGTCGTCGGGGCGGGTCGACTCCACCAGCGTGATGGCCCGACCCATAGCGGTGCGGTCGCCCGCCCGCACGCCGGCGACCAGGTCATCCATGCCTAGAGGTGCTCCAGCAACTCGGCGGCGGCCTCCGAGATCACGGTGCCGGGCGGGTAGACGGCCAGGGCGCCCGCGGCCAGCAGCTCGTCGATGTCGGCGGCAGGGACGACCCCGCCCACCACGATGGCGATGTCGTCCCGACCCAACTCGGCAAGCTCGCCGCGCAACTCGGGCACGAGGGTGAGATGGCCCGCCGCCAGCGTCGAGACCCCGACCACGTGCACGTCGGCCTCCACCGCCTGGCGGGCGACCTCGGCGGGCGTGGCGAACAGCGGACCCACGTCCACGTCGAAACCGAGATCGGCGAAGGCGGTGGCGATCACCTTCTGGCCCCGGTCGTGACCGTCCTGCCCGACCTTCGCCACCAGGATCCGGGGACGGCGGCCATGCCGGTCGGCGAATTCGTCCACCCTGGCCCGCACAGCCTCAACAGAGTCGATGCCACTCGCATCGGCATCCGGCGGTCGTGCCTCCTCGCGGTACACGCCCTCCACTGATCTGATCTCGGCCACATGACGACCGTAGACGGTTTCGAGGGCGTCGCTGATCTCCCCTACCGTCGCGTGGGCCCGGGCCGCGTCGATCGACAGCGCCAGCAGGTTTCCCCGGCCGCTGCGAGCCGCACCGGCCAGCGCCTCCAGGGCAGCCCGCAGCGAGACCGGGTCCCGCTCGGCCCGCAGCTGCTCGAGCCGGGCGATCTGGCGCCGGCGCACCTCGGCGTTGTCGATGCGACGGACCTCCACCGGCGCGCCCGCACCGTCGGCGACGCGGTGTCGGTTCACGCCGACCACCGCCTGGCGACCCGAGTCGATACGGGCCTGGGTCCGGGCGGCGGCCTCCTCGATCCGGAGCTTGGGAAGGCCGGTCGAGATGGCGGCAGCCATCCCGCCAAGCTCCTCGACCTCGCTGATGTGGGTCCACGCCCGCTCGGCCAGCAGCTTGGTGAGCCGCTCCACGTGGTAGCTGCCGCCCCACGGGTCCACGGTGCGGGTGATGCCCGATTCGTGCTGGAGGAACAGCTGCGTGTTGCGGGCGATGCGGGCCGAGAAGTCCGAGGGCAGGGCCAGCGCCTCGTCGAATGCGTTGGTGTGCAGCGACTGCGTGTGGCCCTGGGTGGCCGCCATGGCCTCGACGCAGGTGCGGACCACGTTGTTGTAGGGATCCTGGGCGGTGAGGCTCCAGCCGCTGGTCTGGCAGTGGGTCCGCAGGCACAGCGAGCGGGGGTCGCCAGGATCGAACTGGCTCATCAGCCGGGTCCACAGCAGGCGGGCCGCCCGCAGCTTGGCCACCTCCATGAAGAAGTTCATGCCCACGCACCAGAAGAAGCTGAGCCGGGGGGCGAACTCGTCGATGCCCAGCCCCGCGGCCAGCCCGGCCCGGGCGTACTCCACGCCGTCGGCGAGGGTGTAGGCCAGCTCGATGTCGAGGGTGGCCCCCGCCTCCTGCATGTGGTAGCCGGAGACGGAGATCGAGTTGAACCGGGGCATCCGCTCGGCGGTGTAGGCGATGATGTCGGCCACGATCCGCATCGACGGCGCCGGCGGGTAGATGAACGTGTTGCGGACCATGAACTCTTTGAGGATGTCGTTCTGGATGGTCCCGGCGAGCTGCTCCGGCTCCACGCCCTGCTCCTCCGCGGCCACCACGTAAAGGGCGAGCACCGGCAGAACCGCGCCGTTCATGGTCATCGACACCGTCATCTTGTCCAATGGGATGCTGTCGAACAGGATCCGCATGTCGAGGATCGAGTCGATTGCCACCCCGGCCATGCCGACATCGCCGGCCACCCGGGGGTTGTCGGAGTCGTAGCCCCGGTGGGTGGGGAGGTCGAAGGCGACCGACAGGCCCCGCTGGCCGGCGGCCAGGTTGCGGCGGTAGAAGGCGTTGGACTCCTCGGCGGTGGAGAACCCCGCGTACTGGCGGATCGTCCAGGGCCGGGTCACGTACATCGTGGGATACGGCCCGCGAACGAAGGGCGGCAGACCCGGGTAGCTCGCCACGAAGTCGGCGCCCTCGATGTCGTCGGGGCCGGCCAGCAGCGGCACACCGATGCCCTCGGGCGTCTCGAACGGCACCGGGTCGATGGCGGTCGCCGGCGGTTGGCCGGCCGCGTCACCGTCGTGAAGCTCGACCAGCGAGAAGTCCGGGATTGTGGTCACGGCTCAGGCGAGGAGGTCGTTGAGGTCGATCACCATCAGGACCGTCAGCAGCACGATGATCCCCGCGTTGAGCGCGGAGATCAGCCACCGGTAGCGGTGCCTGGTCCGCTGGAAGCGCCGGATGCTGAGGACGTTGAAGACGATGGCGACCGCTCCGATGGCCAGACCGAGGCCCGAGCCCACCCCCGAGGCGATGCCGGCCGCGGGCAGCAGCCACGGGAACAGCACGTAGGCCAGGAAGCAGCGCACCCCCGACACGACCACCGACGCACGGAAGACCCGCTCGGCCGGGGCCTGGGGCGACGCGCCGGGGTGCGAGGTGTCTGGTTCGGCGGCCGCGGTCACCGCCATAGCGTGCCACGCCCCCGGCGGAGCGCCACCCCGTTGCCGAACTGGCAGCACAATGCACGCATACCGTGCACGACGCTGCCAATTCCCGGCAGCGGGCCGGCGGTTCAGGCGAGCGCGGCCAGGACTGTGTCGGTGTCGGTGACGGTGGAGACGTTCTGGAGGGCGTAGTCGACCGCCACCCGGTGCCACTCGCCGTCGAAGGAGCCGGCTGCGTCCTCCGGGAACACGACGTAGTACCCGAGGTCGGCGCCGGTGCGGGCCGTGTGCGACATGGCCATGTTGGTGAGCACGCCGCTCAGGATCAGCGTGTCCCGCCCGAAGCCCTTCAGCATGGTGTCGAGCTTGGTGTCATGGAACGCGCTCATGCGCATCTTCTCGATGATGAAGTCGCCGTCCTTCGGGGCGGTGGCCGGCGAAGGCTCCGCTCCCCATGTGCCGCGGTCGAGGCTGCCCGAGGACGCCACCGCCTCGAAGAGGCCCGCGTTCACCTTGAAGCCCGGCGAGCCCGGCTCCACGATGAACCAGACGTGCATCACCGGGATGCCGAGCTCCCGGCAGCGATCGGCGAGCCGGTTGATGTTGGCTTCGAGGTTCTGCTCGGCGTGGTGGGCGCGGGACTCAGGCGTCGAGAAGGCGCCGCCCTCGGTGAGGGACGCGTTCTGCATGTCCTGGATGATCAGGGCGCAGCGTCCGGGGTCTAGTTCCAGTGCCATGGGGCCTCCTTCGGATTGAGATGTGGACTCGGGGAGCTCGGCCGGGCCGTCAGGCCCGCATGAACCCCTCGGTGTGGGGGCCGACGATGGTCGGCAGCGAGCGCACGGAGGTGGACGACGCGAAGAACAGGGTGTGGAAGTCGGGTCCTCCCCAGTGCAGGTTGGCCACCACTTCGTCGATCTCGACGACGCCGAGATGATTGGCCTCGGAGTCGAAGACCCACACGCCGCCCGGGCCCGTCACCCAGATGTTGCCCTGCTCGTCGCACTTCATGCCGTCGGGCACGCCGGCCACGTCGTCGTCGGACAGCCCGTCGACGAACACGTCGCCACCGTCGAGGGAGCCGTCGGCGTTCACGCTGTAGACCCGCACCAGTGCGTGGGTGGTGTCGTTGATGTACAGCAGCGACTCGTCGGGCGAGAAGCACAGGCCGTTGGGCTGGTCGAAGGTGTCCTGCTCCACGCAGAGCTGCGTGGCGCCGTCGGCTCCGGGCGCCACCCGGAACACGCCCTGCCAGCCCAGCTCGCGGGGTCGCTCCAGGCCGAAGCCCGGCATGCGGCCGTACCACGGGTCGGAGAAGTAGATCGTGCCGTCGGCCCGGACCACCACATCATTGGGGCTGTTCAGCTCCACGCCCTCGTAGTGCGAGGCCACCGTCTCGCGGCTGCCGTCGGGGCGCTCGCGCATCACCTTTGAGGTGGAGTGCTCGCACACAATCAGGTTCAGGTCCCCGTCGTAGGTCATGCCGTTGCACTTGTCGGCCGGTCGGAGAACCTCGGTCACCTCACCGTCCTGCCAGCGGCGACGCACGTCGCCGGGCATGTCGGAGAACAGCAGGTAGTGGTCCCGGGGATGCCAGATCGGACCCTCGGTGAAGGTGAAGCCGCTGCCGATCACCTCGACCGCGGCGTCCCGGTCAACGAGCCCCCAGAATCTGTCGTCGTTGGCGCGCAGGGTCATTGTTGAGCCTCCTGTTTACGGGTTTGAAGAATGTGTCGAGACGTCACGCCCCCCAGGTCTTGGTGGACGAGAAGCTGTTGATCGACAGCTCCTCGTCGAAGGCCACCATGCGGCCCTCGCGGCGAGGCTCGCTCTTGGCGTCGAGGGCGGCCAGCACCCGCTCGGGGGTTATCGGGAACTCGGTGACCCACACACCCACGGCGTCGTAGATGGCGTTGGCTATGGCCGCGGGCTGGCCGTTGTTGGCCATCTCGCCGATTCCCTTGGCGCCGTACGGCCCGCCCGAGGACGGGTTCTCGATCAGCACATTGTTGATCTCGGGGAGATCATCCATGGTCGGGACGTGGTAGGTGCTCATGCCGTCGCCCCGATGCTCGGCGCTCGGGTAGTACGGGTAGCAGGTCTCAAGGACACCGAACCCGAGGCCCATCACCGCCCCGCCCTCGATCTGGCCCTCCACCAGGGTGGGGTTCATGGCCCGGCCGATGTCGTAGGCCTGGGTGAGCTTCAGCACCCGCACGTCGCCGGTCTCGTCGTCCACCTCGACGGTGGCCGCGCACGCCGCGTAGGAGATTGCCGCGTGGGGCGGCTTGTCCACCTCGCCGGTCTCCGGGTCGACGATGGCCGCTCCCGGGTTCAGGTGGGCGCCGTCGCCGGTGAGCAGTTCCCCGTGCACGAAGGTGGCCGCGCCGGCCACCTCGTCCACGCCCATCGACTTCGCCGGCGTGCCCTTGACCGACACCGTCCCGTCGGCGACCTCGAGGTCCTCGGGATCGATCTCCAGCTCGCGGGCGGCGATGGCGAGGATGCGCTCGCGCACCTGGCGGGCCGCCTTCAGCACGGCGTTGCCGGCCACGAACGTGGCCCTCGAAGCGAACGTGCCTGTGCACATCGGCGAGGAGTCGGTATTGGAGTTGTCGTAGGTGATCCAGTCGTAGGGGACGCCGAGGGTCTCGGCCACGATCTGCGACTGGACGGTCTTGGAGCCGTTGCCGATGTCGGAGGTTCCCGAGAACACGTCCACCCGCCCGTCGGGCTTGACCTTGATCCAGGCCTGCGACGGGTCGCCGTTCTGGTTCATGCCCGTCGGGTACTCGATGGTGGCAACGCCCTTGCCTCGATGTACAGCCATCAGTGGCCACCTCCTGATCCGATCTGGGCCGCGAGATGATCCGGCAGCATCTGGCCGGAGCGCTGGTCCCTGGTCATCGCCCGCAGCTCGTCGCTCAGCTCGGAACCGGTGGCCGAAGCCAGCGACTGCAGCACTTCCACCGTGCTGGGATCCTCGTAGGGGATGCGGTTGGGCGAGGTGTCGTTGACCCGGTTGGCGTTCTTGAGCCGGAACTCGTAGGGGTCCATCCCCAGCTCTCTGGCCACCCGCTCGGCGTGGACCTCGATGGCGGTGGACAGCCCGGTTATCCCGTAGCCCCGCATGGCGGTGGTGGGGATGCGGTTGGTGAACACCACGTACCCGTCGAAGTGCAGGTTGGGGATGGTGTAGGCGCCGGTGTGGTGGAAGCTGTGCTTGGTCACCCCGTACACCGAGAAGCGTCCGTAGGCGCCCGCGTCGTGGATGGTGAGCATCTTGCGTCCCAGGATCCACCCGTCACTGCTGACCGCGTCGATGATCTCCATATGCCAGGGACCCCGGTTGCCGGAGGCGAGCATCTCCTCCTCGCGGGTCCAGCGCCACTTCACGGGCCGCTCGGTCTTCTGCGCGGCCAGCGCGGTCAGCGTGTCCGAGGCGGTGTCGACCTTGCCGCCGAAGCCGCCGCCGACGGTGCCGCCCACCATCTTGACCTGGCTCATAGGGAGCTGCAGGTGGGAGCACACCACGCCGAGCGAGAAGTACATGGCCTGGGTGCAGGTGTGGATGGTGAGGCGGCCGTCGGGCTCGGGTATCGCCACGCACACCTGGGTCTCCAACGGCACCTGCTCCTGGGACTGGGTGCGGTACACGCCTGACACGATCAGGTCGGCCGCGTCCATGGCGGCGTCGATGTCGCCCTTGCGGATCTGGCGGACGTCGAGGTTGCCCTCGTACTGGTCGTACCAGTTGCCGAAGGCGTCATTGATCACCGGTGCGTCGTCGTCGAAAGCGAGGCGCACGTCGAAAAGGGCGGGCAGCTCCTCGTAGCCCACATCGATGGCCGCGCGCGCGGCCCGGGCGATCTCCACCGTGTCGGCGGCCACCAGCGCGATCGGCTGGCCCCGGTAGCGGGCGTGGTCCTTGGCCAGCAGCGGCTCGTCGCCGGGGATGCCTCCCCCGGAGAGGTGGCCGTAGACCAGCAGGGGCACATCGGCGTGAGTGATCACTGCGTGCACGCCGGCCATGGCCTCGGCTGCGCTGGTGTCGATCCGGGTGATGCGAACGTGGTGGTGCGGCGAGCGCAGGGCTGCGGCGTGCAGCATCCCGGGCAGGCGCACATCGTCCACGTAGGTCGTGCGGCCGGTTACGTGGCCCACGCCGTCATAGCGGGGCAGGCGCGCCCCTACGACCTTCATGGCTGTCCTCCTCTGACGAGGTCGACGACCTTCATGGCTGTCCTCCTGCTGAGATCGTGACATAGGTGTTGTTGGCGCTCGAGGCGGTGCTGTCGATGTCCGACGCTTCGCCCCGGGCTGCGGAGGCCACGGCTTCAAGGATCTTCACGTAGCCGGTGCAGCGGCAGAAGTGCCCGGCCAAGGCCTCACGGATGGCGTCGGTGTCGTCCGAACCGCCCGAGTTGATGTAGGCGGTGGCCGCCACCACCATTCCGTCGCTGCAGAAGCCGCACTGGGCGGCGTAGTGGTGGATGAAGGCCTGCTGGACCCTGGACAGATCCTCGGGGGTGCCCAGACCCTCCACGGTGACGACTTCTGAGCCGTCCACGGTGCAGAGCGCGGTCAGGCAGGATCGGCGGGGCTGGCCGTCCACCAGCACCGTGCAGGCGCCGCAGCCACCTGATTCGCATCCCGCCTTGGGGCTGGTGATGTCGAGCTCCTCTCGCAGCACGGTCAGCAGCGAGGTCAGCGGCTGCGACTGCACCGTGCAGGAAACGGCATTGACTGTCAGTTCCATGTCAGGCTCCCAGCTGCTCTAGGGCCCGGCCGACGTAGACGGGCAGCACCCGCCTGCGATACGAGGCCGACGCCAGAGCGTCGTCGTAGGGATCGGCGTCGGAGGCGGAAGCAGTCGCTGCGTCGGCGATCGAGCCGCCGTCGGCCAGAACAGCCTCGGCCGCGTGCAGCCGGCAGGCATCCGGAGCCGCCCCCGTGGCCGCGATGGTCACAGCACCGTTCGCACCGCGCACCGCGCTCACCGACATGGCGGTCAACGACTGGGTGTGGTGGCGTCGCAGCGCCACGAACGAGCCCGCCTCGGGAACCGCGAACGCGACGTCCAGGAGCAGCACCCCGGGCCGGGCCCCGCCCGAGGCCGCGAAGTCGGCGATGCCACCGGTGTGGGTGCCGTCGGGATCGGCCCAGCGCAGGATCGCGCCGAGGGCGAGCAGCGGTCCGCGCAGGTCGCCGTAGGGAGCGGGCGAGCAGATGTTGCCGCCGATGGTGGCTTGCGCCTTCACCTCGTTGTCTCCGATGTTGGCCGCGCACGGACCGACGGGAGCATCCAGTCTCGCGCACGCCGCGAGGGGGGCTGCCGCGCCGACCGTCATGCGTCCGTTCGACCTCGAGATGCCGTCCATCTCGGCCCGGCCGAGCCACACAGCCCGGTCCACCGCGACCTGGCCGAGACTGTGCTGAGGCACCAGCAGCGTGCCGCCGGCGAGCACCGTCGCGTACGGCCGCTCCGTTACGGCGGCCACCGCCTCAGCCTCGGAGGACGGCATGCTCACCGCAGCCGTAGATGTCATGGGAACCTCCTGGTGGTGCTTCGAGCCCGCCCGCGACAGGCCGACCGGGCACCGTTAGCGCTGTCCCCGGATTCAAGTTGACCCAGCCGGCCTGCAACAGGCACCAGCGGAGCAACCTGCCCACCCCCATAGAAGTGGCTCCAAAGCACTAGTCAGGGCATGCCGGCGCCCTCTGGCGCTCCTCGGCCGCGAATTGGCAGCAGGATGCACGCATACCGTGCACAGCGCTGCCAATTCGCAACAGACGGCGTCGCGGCGATGGCCTCACCGAGATTCAGGAGGCGGCGCGGGCGGCTGCGAGCCATGAGTCGACCTTGTCGCGGTTGTCGGCGATCCATTGGGCGGCTAGGTCGTCGGGGTGGGCGCCGTGTTCTCGTTGGGCCGCGTGGGCCAGCGAGACGTCCAGGGGCGTGAGCCTCACGGCCTCGAAGAGTGCTCGGGCCGCCGGGTTGGCCTCCAGGAACTCATTGTTGGCTGTGACGAGGATGTGGTGGGCGCGCCAGCCGATGGGGCATCGGCCGTCGGGCTGTTCGGTGGCCGAGGGGCACTGGTCCGCTCCGATCGACACGTAGCCGCCGGTGCCGTCCGGCCCGCGCTGGTCGTGCTCTTCGCCGCCCTCGATGCCCGTCGGGTTGGAGTCGTCGAGGATGTTCTGGACCCCCATCCAGTACACGTTGTCGCCGGGCCGCAGCCGGGCGATGTGCAGCGACGGAGCCCAGACGAATATGACCATCGGGACACCGGCGTCGGCGTCGCGATGCGCAAACTCGATGGAAGTGTCGTAGCCACCGGTGAACTGGACAATGTTGTCCCACCCCGAGAACGCGATCATGTTGTCGATGGTGCCCTGGCAGACCCCAAACAAGGAGGGACAGCCGTAGATCTCGGCCTTGCCGTTGCCGGGCACGAGATCGGTGGCGTCGAACGCGGCCAGCGCCTCGGGGCTGTCGTTGAGATCGTCCATGGTGTACACGCCGTAGGCGTCGGCGAAGGACTTGGTCACCACAAAGCCGCTCAGGACACCCTCGAACAGCAGCTTGCCCACGACGCTGACGTGGTCTCCGACCAACGATCCATCCGGCAACTCATGGTCCAGCCACCTGTAGTGACCTCGCCAGGTGTTGGGCCAGTAGTCCATTCGGCCCTGGGCCATAGCGGGAAAGGCAAGACTCGGGCCCAACTCCCCGTGAAATGGATCGGTGACGCTGTAGCCGAGCTCTTCCAGCAACTGCTTGAGCAGCGCAGACTGGAAGTAGCCCGAATCCCAGTCGGCCCGCCCGGCCACGACCGTCACGCCTTCACCCGGCCGGTCGGAGTCACCGCCCCCGCCGGTTACAGCCTCGGGCTCGGGCTGGGGTTGGGGCGCTGGCTCAGGCTCGGGCGCTAGCTCCGGCTCGGGCTCCGGTTCGGGCTCCGGCTCAGGCTCAGGCTCGGACTCGGGCTCCGGCTCAGGCTCAGGCTCGGACTCAGGCTCGGGCTC
The DNA here is from genome assembly GCA_965117015.1 of Acidimicrobiales bacterium. Lineage (GTDB taxonomy): Bacteria > Actinomycetota > Acidimicrobiia > Acidimicrobiales > Aldehydirespiratoraceae > Aldehydirespirator. The sequence goes on along the minus strand of OZ220747.1, from coordinate 2,336,227 downwards.
CGGCTCGGGCTCGGGTTCCTCGGACGGACTGTCGGGGCCGACGGAGGTCGGTGGTGCTACCAGGCCCCAGCAGGCGATAGTGTCGTCGGTTGCTATCGCGCAGCTGTATTGGTCACTGACGGCGACAGACCGATAGGTGCCAGCAGGAGCATTGAGCTCCCCCCAGTAGTTTCTCCCCCAGCAGGCGATGGTGTCATCGGCTGCGATCGCGCAGTTGTGACCCACGCCGGCGGTGACAGCCTTGTACGTGCCCGCCGGGGCGTCGGTCTGCCCGACATCGTTGATCCCCCAGCAGGTGATGGTGTCGTCGGCTGCGATGGCACAGCTGTTCAACGCCCCGACGGACAGGGCCTTGTAGATCCCCGCCGGCGCGTCGGTCATCCCGATGCGGTTCTCCCCCCAGCAGACGATCGTGCCGTCGGCTGCAATCGCGCAGCTGTGAAAGAGCCCGGCGCTCACAGCCTTGTAGGTGCCCGCCGGGGCGTCGGTCAGCCCGATGCTGTCGTCTCCCCAGCAGACGATGGCGCCCTGGGTTGTGATGGCGCAGTTGTGGTGCCCGCCGGCGGCGACGTACTGGAAGGTGCCCGCGGGCGCGTCGGTCAGCCCGATGCGGTTCTCCCCCCAGCAGACGATCGTGCCGTCGGCAGCGATGGCACAGCTGTGGACGGTGCCGGCCGAGACCGCGGTGTAAGTGCCGGCCGGCGCATCGGCCTGACCGAGATTGTTGCTCCCCCAGCAGGCGATGGTGCCGTTGATTGCGATCGCGCAGCTGTGGCCCGAACCGCCCGTGATCGTCCTGTAGGCGCCCTGCAGCGGGGGCCCGAGCTCGGAGTCGGAAACGGTGCCGGTATCCGGCGGTGCCTGCTCGGCCGGCGTCTCGGCCGGGGCCGTCGTGGCCGGGGCCGTGGCCGGCGCCTCGATTGTGGTGGCCGGCGACTGCTCGCCCGCAGGCACGGTGGTCTCGCTGGCGCAGGCCGAACACACCAGAGCAAGTGCCCCCAGTGCCGCCGCGGCCGCGCTCCTCAACGGAGATCCTCTCATGACGCCTCCCATTGAAGGCTTTCAGGCGGTTCTTTCGAACCCCCGCACACGATGCTGTCGTCGGATGTGACCGCGCAGGTGTGATAGGTGCCGGTAGCGATGGACTTGTAGCTGCCTTCCGGGGCGTCGTCGATCCAGAATCCGGTGCGTCCCCAGCAGGCGACGGCGCCGTCGGTCGTGATGGCGCAGTTGTGGTAGTCGCCGGCGGCAACAGTCCGGTAGGTGCCCGCCGGCGCGTCGGCCTGTCCGAAGTCTCTGTATCCCCAGCAGGCGATGGTGCCGTCAGTCGCGATGGCGCAGTTGTGGTATCCGCCGGCGGCAACGTACTGGTAGACGCCCACTGGCGGTTCAGCCTGCTTATAGCCGTTGCTTCCCCAGCAGGCGATCGTGCCGTCGGTCGCTATCGCGCAGTTGTGGTAGTCGCCGGCAGCGACGGCTTGGTAGGCGCCAGCCGGAGCGTCGGTCTGCCCGCGGCTGTTGTCTCCCCAGCAGGCGATCGTGCCGTCGGTCGCAAGGGCGCAGTTATGGACCTCGCCGGTCGAGACAGCGCTATAGGCGCCCGGCGGGGCGTCGGTGCGCCCGACGGAGTGGTCGTCCCCCCAGCACGCAAGAGCGCCGCTGGTGGCTACCGCACAGTTGTGAAGCGAGCCGACGGAAAGGTCCGTGAAGGTGCCCTCCGGGGCTTCGACCTGTCCGAAGTCGTTGTTCCCCCAGCAGCTGATCGTGCCGCCGGTCGTTAGAGCACAGCTGTGGTGCCAGCCCGGAGCGACGGCTTGGTAGGTGCCTGGCGGCGCATCGGCCAGCCGGGAGATGTTGCTTCCCCAGCAGTTGATCGTGCCGCCGGCTGCGAGCGCGCAGCTGTGGCCCGAACCCGCGGCGACGGCCCGATACGTGCCGCCGGGCGCGTCGAGCTGTCCGAAGCTGTTGCTTCCCCAGCAGGTGACGGTGCCGTCACCGGCCACGGCGCAGTAGTGGGACCCGCTTGCGGCGACCGCCTGGTATGTCCCCGGCGGCGCATCGGTCTGCCCCTCGTAGCCGCCACCCCAGCAGACGATCGCTCCATCGGTTGCGATCGCACAAGTGCTCTCCCAGCCGGCGGCCACTGCTCGATAGGTGCCAGACGGGGCATCCGCCTGCCCGAAGTTGTTGTCCCCCCAGCAGACGAGGTCTCCGCCGGTAGCGATGGCGCAACTGTGGCGTTGGCCAGCGGCCACTGCGTTGTAGGTGCCCTCGGGCGCGGCTGCCTCGCCGTAGACATCCTCCCCCCAACAGACCAGGTTCCCGCCGGTAGCGATGGCGCAACTGTGGCCCGCGCCCGCAACGACTGCCTGATAGGTGCCGGCCGGGGCATTAGTCTGCCCGGCGTCGTTGTGTCCCCAGCAGATGAGGGTGCCGCCGGTTGCGATGGCGCAGCTGTGTTCCGCGCCGGCGGCGACGGCCTGGTAGGTGCCCTCGGGGGGATCAGCCTGCCCGAAGTCGTTGCTTCCCCAGCAGACGAGGCCTCCCCCGGCAGCTACCGCGCAGCCATGGTTGTAACCGGCCGAGATGGCCTGGTAGGTGACCCCCGGGCTGAGATCCTCTGCGGCGGTCGGATCCTCCGGCGACACCTCCTCGGACGAGACCTCTTCGGACGAGACCTCTTCGGACGCTTCCGACGCAACAGGGACCGCGGTCGTCATGACCTCCGTGCTGTCGGATGTGGCGATGACCAACGCGACGACGCCCGCCACTGCCGCTACCAGCGCAGCTGCTGCTACGACAGGCCATCTGCGCCCTCTGGGCGCTGGCTGGGCGCTGAGCTCCACGACCGTGCCGGGGCTGTCGCTGACCGTGGTAGCGGCAGGGTCTTCCATCAGCACATCCGCGAGCGCGGGCAGATCTCGACGAAGACGGTCCTCAAGCCAGCTCATCGCAACTCCCTTCGAAGTACAGCCAGAGCCCGGTGGGCCAGCGAGCGCACCGTCGAGGGCTTCACATCCAGCGTCTGTGCGATCTCGTCGTCGGGCATGTCGACGAAGTAACGCAGCACGACCACGATCCGCTGGCGGTCGCTTAGACAGTCCAGAGCGCTACGCAGTTCGATCAGTTGCTCGGGTATCTCACTGGGGTTCTCGGGCGCAACGGTCCGGTGCCGGTCCTCGACGGAGCGGCGACGCAGTGTCTGCGCGCACCCGTTGACCACGGCTGTTCTCAAGTACGCGCCGGGTCGATCGATTCCGTCCCAGCGCTCACTCACGGAGGCGAACGCGTCCTGCACGACTTCTTCGGCCACAGCCCGCGAGCCCACCATCAGGGTGGCCAGCCGCACCATGGGCACCCGCTCAGCCACGAACAGACTCTCCAAGTCGGCGCCGTTGGCGGCCCAGTCGCCCCCATCGGGACCCGAGTGCTCTCCCACTAGTACCTACGATGCACCAGAGCGGCAAGTTGTTGCAGGAGCAGCCCGGCGTCGCTGATCAGGGCGGGCGGGCATGAGCTGATGCCCTGATTGATCAACTACAATGATTAATCATAAAAATGAATAGTTTCACAGGATGACGCTGGAGATTGCGGCGAGTGCACGCCGGCATGGCATCGACGAACAGGACATCCTGCATGCCTACCGCAATGCATTCCGTGCGTTCCAGCAGGACGAGGCGGTGATGTGCATCGGAGCCGACCGGAGCGGGCGCATGCTGGAGGTACTGGTCGTGACACGTCACGGACGGCGTAGGATCGTTCATGCCATGCCGGCGCGTGCGAAGTACTTGAGGTGACGGGGATGACGCGACTCACCAGACAGATGCTCGACGACGACGAGGCGCTCGCGGACTGGTGTGAGGCCGACGGACCGCCGCCGGAGAACGAGATACCAGTAGCCGACCACTTCCTGCGGTGCGCCGTCGAGGACGGCGAGAGCGAACAGCACATCGCCGAACGTGTCGCGGCCGCACTCTCAAGCGGAACATCGTGGCAGCGAGTCGCCGAGATTCTCGGAATATCAGTCGGCGAGACCGAACGGCGCTTCGCTCACCTCCGGGCCAGCACATCGCAGGGACGGCCGTAGTTCGCGAATTGGCAGCACAATGCACGCATACCGTGCGCAGCGCTGCCAATTCGCAATATGGACCGGCCAGGTTTGGCGAACCGGGGCTACGGGCGGGGTGGGAGCTTGGGGCGGTCCTGGTAGCGGGCGTTGAGGATCATGGCCACCAGTTCGGTGCGCGATTGCACGTTGAACTTCATCAAGATGTTGCTCACGTGGTTCTTGACCGTGTAGATGCTGAGATAGAGGCGCTCGGCGATCTCGGCGTTGGACAGACCCGTGGCCAGCAGATCGGCCACCTCGCGCTCACGGTCGGTCAGGTCCCGCAGCACGTCGTGGTCGGAGGCGATCAGGCGGGTGACCGACGAGTCCATGGCCGACTGCCCCGCAGCGGTGAAGCGGATGGACGCGGCTAGGTCATCGCCCGAGACGCTCTTGAGCTGGAAGCTGGTGGCCCCGGCCTCGAGAGCGGAGCGCAGCAGCGCCCCGTCGGTGAAGCTGGTGAGAGCCAGAACCCTGGTGTCGGGAGCCCGGCGGGCGATCTCGGCGATGGCCTCCACTCCCCCGCCTCCGGGCATTATCAGGTCCATCACCACCACGTCGGGGTGCATCTCCACCACCCGGTCCACGGCAACGACGCCGTTATGGGCCGTGCCCACCACCTCGATGTCGTCGTAGCCGTCGAGGCAGGCGGTCACCCCCTCGCGCAGCAGGTCGTGATCGTCCACCACTACCACCCTGATCGTTCCGCCGGCTGCGGCGCTCATGGTGCCTGCTCCGGGGGTCGCACGAGCAGCTCCATTACCTCGGGGACCGACACCGAGACTGTCGTCCCCTCCCCCAGGCGGCTGTCGACGTGCAGTGATGCCCCGATTGCGTCGGCCCGCTCAGCCATGATGCGCAGTCCGAAGTGCTCCGAGGCCGATCCCAGCTCGAAGCCCTCGCCGTCGTCTCTCACACGCATCTCGAGAATGTCGCCCGTCACTTCGACGGAAATATGCACGCTCTCGGCGTCGGCGTGCCGCGAGACGTTGTTGAGCGACTCCTGCAGTATGCGGTAGAGCGCGACCTTGACGGTCGGCAGCGGCTCCACCTCGCGGTCGAGGTGGACTACGCACTTGGCCCGGCGCCGGCTCTCGAAGGCGGACACCAGCTGGTGGACCAGGTCCGCGAACGGAGTCTCCTCGATGACCGAGGGGCGCAGCTCCAGCAGCAGGGTGCGCATCTCCGACAGGGCTCCGGCGGTCAGGGCGTGGAGCCTGTCGGCCCGGTCGCGCTGCTCGGTGCTGAGATCGGACGCCCGGGCCAGGGTCTCGGCCAGCAGGGTCGCCGTCCACAGTGTCTGGCTGACCGAGTCGTGGAGGTCGTTGGCCAGGCTCTGGCGCTCCTCCAGGGCGGCCAGCGAGCGGGCCATCACCAGCGAGCGGCTGTTGGATATGGCCGAGGACGCCTGATCGGCCAGGATGGCCAGGCGGTCGACGTCGGAGTCGCTCAGGTCCTGGCCCGGACGAGGTTCGATCACGAGGCAGCCGAGCGCCCTCTCTGCTGCCTCCAGCGGCAGCACCACGGCCCCGTTGACCTTCGACATTGCGGCGCGGCCGCCGGCTGCGGCGCTAGAGCTGCCGTCTTCTGTGGTCTCCCCGGGTGGAGACCATCCACCGAGCGGGTCGGTGACGCGGGTGTGGGGCTCGGGAGCGCCGCGGTCGGGGCGGCCCGGATAGCGCTCGCCGGCCAGCTCGAGCACCCCCTCGTTGTCGTAGAAGGCGACGTAGCTGCGCTCGTGGTCGCAGAGCCGCTCGACACCGATGAGCACCTGCTCGATCACATCGTCGAGCTGCAGCGAGCGGGCGACCGCGGCTGCGGTGTCGCGCAGGGCCTCGGCGTGGCTGCGCTGGGCTCGCTCCTGGGCCTCGAGCCTCACCCGCTCCTCAACCTCCCGCCTCAGCGTCTGGTTGGCCCGCGACAGCTCGGAGGTGCGCTCCCGCACCCGTTCGTCGAGGTCCTCGAGGGTGCTCTGCAGCTCGGCCTCGGCCTCGATCCTGGACGTGATGTCGGTGAACGTGCCCAGCGTGCCCACGACCCTGCCGTCGAAATCGGTCAACGGCACCTTGTTGGTCTCGACCCAGATCACCCGCCCGCCTGCGATGCGGACCTGCTCTCGCAAGCCGATGAGCGGCTCACCCGTCTCCATGACCATGCGGTCGTGATCCTGGAACCAGGGCGCTCCGCTGCGAGGAAGCTCGGCATCACCCCAGGCGCAGTCGGCGTCCGTCTTGCCGACCAGTTCGCTCGGATGACCGACCCCCGCGTACTCGGCCAGCTTGCGGTTGCAGCCCAGGAACACCGAGTTGGCGTCCTTCCACCAGATGGCGTGGTGCACGCTGTTGAGCACCAGCTCGAAGATGTGCTGGCTGGCCTGCAGCGCCTCGTCGCCCTCCAACTCGCCCCGCAACATGGCGGCATACAGCGAGAGGGCACCGACGGAGGCCATGCCGCCGCGATCATAGCCGTCGCCGGATCGCCTGTCGGCGGCCGGCGCGCCCACGCGCGCCGCTATGTCGGTGAGGGTCGGATCTGGCATGTACAGGTGTCCCTGTCAGAATTGTCTCAGGCGTCCACGCCCAGATAGGTGCTCTGGAGCTCCGTCGATTCTAGGAGTTCCGCGGCGGTCAACTCGATCTCGATGCGACCGGAGGTCATCACCAGCTGACGGGCCGACATGGCGGTGGCCGCCCGCAGGTTCTGCTCCACCACCAGCACGGCAACGTCCTCGGACACGAGCCGGTGCACCACGTCGATCAGGTCGTCCACGATGCTCGGGGCCAGCCCCTCCGACGGCTCGTCCATCACGATGAGAGGAGTGTTGAGCAGCAGGGCCCGGCCCACGGCCAGCATCTGCTGCTCGCCACCGGAGAGCTCCGCTCCCCCGTTTCTTCGGCGGTCGGCCAAACGGGGGAACAGCTCGTAGACGGCCGCGGGCGTCCAGCGCTTGCCCCGCGATTCGGGCGCCAGCATGGCCAGATGCTCCTCGACGGTGAGTGACGGGAAGAGCCGGCGCCCCTGGGGGACGTAGGCGATCCCGGAGCGGGCCACCTTCTCGGGAGCGAGGCCGTCGATGCGGCGGCCCGAGAAGGTGATGACACCCGCCGTGGGCGTCACCATCCCCATGATCGTCTTGCACAGCGTGGACTTGCCCATGCCGTTGCGCCCGACGATGCAGACCGCCTCGGTGCCCATGGAGAAGCTCAAGCCGTCCAGCACCCGCGAGGTGCCGTAGCCGGCCTGCAGATCCTCCACGGTCAGCAGGGAGTCCGCCGCGGTCACGGGTCGGCCCCTTTCAGGCCTGCCTCGCTACCGAGGTAGATGGCGTGCACCAGCGGGTCGACCCGGATCTCTTCGGGCGTGCCGCTGGCCACGGTGTGGCCCTCGTTCATCACCACCACCCGGTGGGCGGCCCGCAAGGCGACGTCCATGTCGTGCTCGATCAGCAGCAGGGTGATGTCGGGGTCCAGGCTCAGCAGCAGCTGCACCAGGCGCTCCCTCTCCCCCCGCGACAGCCCCGAGGCCGGCTCGTCGAGCATGACGAACTCCGGCCCGGTCACCAGGGCCATGCCGATCTCGAGCTGGCGCTGCTGACCGTGCGACAGGTCGCCGGAGGTGACGCCGATGACGTCGGCGAGCCAGACCGTCTCGGCCATGGCTCGGGCCCTCTCCCGGAACTCGGCGTCGACACTTGAACGCAGCAGCGCCAGGTGCCGGCCCGAGCGCCCGGTCTGGGCGAGGTACAGGTTGTCCTCGACCGTCAGCCCCCGGAACAGCCGGGTCTTCTGGTAGGTGCGAGCCACCCCGAGGCGGGGACGGAACCGTGCCGGTAGCTCGGTGCAGTCGATCCCCTTGATGGTGACCCGCCCCGACGTCGGCTTGATATCGCCTGCGATCACGTTGAACAGCGTGGTCTTGCCGGCCCCGTTCGGGCCGAGCAGGGCCAGGCGGTCGCCCTGGGAGACCTGGAGGTCCACGCCTCCCAGGGCTTGCAGGCCACCGAACGCCACCACCACCGCCTCCAGGCTCAGGAGGGAACCACGCCTTTCGGCGGAGGCGGCGGTGGCAGCGTCGGTGCTCATCGGTGACTCAGCTCAGGTGATTGAACCGCTCAGTCGGCTATTGACGGCTTGCTAGCCCTGCGGAACGCCGTCGACCACTGGGATGGCGTTGCCGGCCCAGGGCAGGTCGCGCGTCTCGCACACCGGGTTCTCGCGGTCCGGCGGCGGCGTGGTCGGGCTGAACGTCCCGCCGAAGCTCTGGTCCACGGCCGGGATCAGCGCCACGGTCTGGGACACGACCTCGCCGGCGTCGTTCAGCACGAGCTGCTGGACGGAGGTGTCCACGATGGCCTGACGGTTGTCATCCAGGGTGATCGTGCCGTAGGGCCCGTCGATCTGGATGTTGGCCAGGGCGTCGCGCAGGGCGGCGTGGTTGTCCGACAGGTCTCCGCCGACCTGCTCGAGGGCCATGATGAAGGCCAAGCCCGAGCTGTAGAAGCCGTAGAAGAACCCGAATCCGGCGGCAGCCGCGGGCGAACCGGGCTCCATGCCGGACATGGGGCTCACCAGCGAGTCCCACGCGGCTTCGGCCGACGCCAGGTACTCCTGGATGGCCGGGGATGTGACGTCGCCGGGCAGGGTGGCGAAGCCGCCCACGTAGGCCCCCGCGATGTCGGTTCCCAGAGCCGCGGCCAGTGCCGGGCTGAAGAACAGGTTGCCCGCGTGCTGGTCGCCGGTCAGGTCGCCCTTGGCCGCCAGGAAGGCCTCCAGCGAAGCGTTGGTGCCCGAACCGCCGACGGCCCAGAAGTAGCCGTCGACCTCGTCCGGGTCGGGAAGCTGCTGGACGTACGACGAGTAGTCGGTGGTTCCCAGGGGCGGGAACACCCTCGATATGACCTCTCCGCCCACCGCGCAGAACTCCGCGATGAAGCCCGCCGTCGAGGTCCAGCCGAAGCTGTAGTCGTCGGAGATCACGGCCGCGGTGTCCCAGCCGGCCTCGTTGTGGAGGATGTCGCCGAGACCCGCGTTCCACTGGGCGCCGTCGCCGTTGAACCGGAAGAAGTTCGGGGCCTGGACGACCATGGTGGTCTCCTGGGCGCCGGCAATGCCGTTGAGGAACGTCACGTCGGGATGGTCCTTGGCGTAGTTCGCGACGGCGATGCTCTCGTCACCCGAGAGCGGGCCGATCACCACGTTGGCGCCGTCCTGCTCGACGATCTTGCGGACTTCCTGGATGATGCGGTCGGGAGTGTCGTCGCCGCAGCCGATGCCGACGACCTCGATGGGCACACCGGCGACCACGGCGCCGCTGAATCCCTCCAGCGCGCTGGTGGACGAGTTCGACGTCCCGCCCGCGAAGGTGATGAACGGCAGCGACGCACCGGCCACGACGTCCTCGTGGAACGCGCCGAAGGCGCCCTCGCACTCGCCGAGGATGCCGAGGCGCACGACGGTGTCCATCTCCTCCACCGGTTCCGGCTCGGGCTCAGGCTCGGGCTCGGGATCAGGCTCAGCGGGCGCCGCGGTGGTGGCCGGGGCGGCCGTGGTAGCCGGGGCGGCCTCCTCGTCGTCGTCGCCGCAGGAAGCCGCGAGCAACGTGAAGACGGCGAGGATGCCGACAAGGCTCAGGAGCCGCCGGATCGTTGGCTTGTGTCTCATGGAGTGGTCCTTTCTCTCATGGGCTGAATCCCCTCCATTAGGGGGCGGACGTGCGTCCGCTTCGGACCGCGCTTGACGGTCGCGATCTTGGTGGACCGGTTCATGGGCTCGAACCGGCCGCGGCTTCGGCCGGGCCGGCTCCCGATCCGGGTGGTTGCTGGATCAGGCGGCGCAGGCCCTTCCGGATGCGATCGATGATCCCGGCCAAGCCATCGGGCGACAGGATCATGATGAGCAGCACCAGCACGCCGACGATGGTGTTGAAGCGGGCCTCGGTGATGCCGATGTGGTCCACGAGCGGGAGGTTGCGCAGGTAGTTGTTGGCCGCCACGAACACGAAGGCGCCCAGCCAGGCGCCCTCGAGGCTGAGCGTGCCGCCGATGACGGCCACGATCAGCAGGTCGAGGGTGGGGCCGATCGATATCGATGTGGGGTCGATCTGGCCGTTCCACCAGACGTTGAACACGCCGGCCAGACCGGCGGTGAAGCCGGCCAGGGTGAACGCCAGGGTGCGGTGCAGCGACACGTTGAAGCCCAGCGAGGCCATGCGCACCGGGTCGTCGCGGATGCCCTGCAACGCCAGGCCGAAGGGGGTGGCCGCCAGCACCCGGAAGGCGACATAGACCAGCACCGAGAGCACCACCAGCGCCAGGTACATGCGCACCGGATGGTCCTCGAACAGGCCGGGCGGGTCGATGCCGGTGATCCCGCCGAAGCCCGACAGCGGGGTGATCGAGCCGAACACGTAGTAGCCGATGACCGCGTACGTGAGGGTGATCATCAGGAAGTAGATGCCGGTCGTGCGCGACGCCAGCGCCCCCAGCACGAAGGCGACGAAGGTGGTCACCGCCAGGGCGAACAGCACCGCCACCCACGGGTTCCAGCCGAGCTTGAGGCCCTTCGACCACGCGTCCTGGGCGACGACGGCGTTGCCGACCATGAACCCGGCCACTCCGGCGAGCAGGTACTGGGCCAGCGAGATCATGCCCCCGTAGGCGGCCAGGAACACGATGGTGGCCGCGGCGATCCCGAGGATCATCGTGCGGGTCATCACGAACTCGACGAAGAAGTTCGAGCCGAACAGGGGCAGCAGCAGCGCCAGCGCGGTCGCCGCGGCCACGACCACGTTGCGGGCCGACAGCAGCCGCCGGAGGGTCCAGCCCGGTCGGGCCGGCCCGGACGCGGTGCCCGCCTGGCTCATTCGACCCGCCCGTAGAGGCCGTTGGGCCGCACCGCCAGCACCACCGCCAGCAGGGCGAACGTGAATATGACCGAGTAGTAGGTGTACCCGGCGGGCAGGTACGCGGGCGAGAAGGCCACCACCATGCCGTAGAGCAGGGACCCGGCCACCGCCCCCTTCACCGACCCGAGCCCACCGATGATCACCACCACCAGCGAGTTGAGCAGCCAGGCGCCGTCAACTCCCGGAGCCACCGAGCCGGCGAACGACCCGCCCAGCACGCCGCCGACCCCAGCCAGGAACGACCCGACGACGAACGTGATCGCGAAGACCAGCGTGATGTTGATGCCCAGCGCTCGGACCATCTCCTGGTCGTCCACACCGGCGCGGATGACCATGCCCATGCGGGTGCGGTTGAGCCACAGCCACAGCAGCGCGCCGACCAGCAGCGCCACCCCCAGCATGAACAGCCGGCTCGAGGCGTAGCGCTCGCCCATGAGCTCGAAGAAGTGGGTGACCGCGCCGGGCCATTTCAGCGGCTGCGCCACACCGCCGAAGTGAGCCAGCATCTGGTCGGCTGCGATCACCGAGATGGCCAGCGTGATGAGGGCCTGGCGCAGGTCCTGGCCCTGGTTCCAGCGCAGCAGCAGCTGCTGCATCACCAGGCCGAGGAGGGCAACGACGGCTCCGGCCGCGAGCAGCGGCAGGATCCAGGCCAGCAGACTCACGTCGCGGGCGTCGATGTTGGCGTCCTTGCCGACCATGTTGGTCTGGATCTCGTGGGCGACGTAAGCCGCGCCGAGGAACAGCGACCCGTGGGCCATGTTGACCGTGCGCATCAGGCCGAAGATCAGGGTGAACCCGGACGCCACCACGAACAGCAGCCCGGCGAAGGTGACGCCGTCCAGCAGGGTGACCACGAACTCGCCGGGCTCCCGGATGGCCGGGCCGGCCGATGTGTTGCGGGCCAGGACGAGAACCCACAGGGCCGCGGCGGCCACCGGCACCCACACCGCGGCACGCGACACCCATCGCGGCAGCACGAACGGCCGCCTGAGCTGAAGTTCCCGCTCGTCGACGGCGTGCGCGGTCAACTGGCCCTCCAAGCACTGGCCCGCGCCGAACGTAGTTAGGGGTCCCGGCCGCGCCCAGCGGCCCGAGAGCCATTGTCACCCCTACGTGCGGGCCAGTCCTATAGAACTACGTCGGCGGATGGCGGCGGCCGGCGCCGAATTGGCAGCAGCCAGCGCCCGATCGGGAACTCTCCGCTGCCAATTCCGATTCCGGTTGGGACCAAACGCAGCTCCACCGTCGTGGGGCGGGACATCCCGAGTGCCGACGATCCGCTGACCGTGCCTACCATGTCGGCTTATGACTTCTTCTGGACGTAGAGCGCTGGTCACCGGAGCCGGGTCGGGCATCGGCGCCGCGTGTGTCGACCGGCTGCTGGCCCAGGGCTGCCGGGTGACTGCGGTGGACCTCCACGCGGGTGACATGGCCGCCAGGGCCGGCGAGCTGGACGCCGTCTGCGAGGTCGACGTCACCGACGCCGCCGCCGTACGAGCCATCGACGGCATCGACCAGATGGACATAGTGGTGCAGTCGGCCGGCGTTGTCGGGCCGAACGTGCCGCTGCTGGAGACGCAACTGGACGGTTGGGAGCGCACGTTCGACGTGAACGTCACCGGTATCTTCAACGTGATGCAGGCCACCCTGGGCGGCATGGTCGAGCGGGGCTGGGGCCGGGTCGTCAACATCGCCAGCATCGCGGGCAAGGAGGGCAACCCGAACCTGAGCGCCTACTCCGCCAGCAAGGGCGCGGTCATCGCCCTCACCAAGTCGGTGGCCAAGGAACTGGCCACCACCGGCGTACTGGTCAACTCCATCGCGCCGGCGGTGATCGCCACTCCGATGAACCTCGAGACCGACCCGAAGGTTCTCGAGTACATGCTGTCGAAAATCCCCATGGGCCGGCTCGGCGAGACCTCCGAGGTGGCCGCGCTGGTGGGCTGGCTGTGCTCGGAGTACTGCTCGTTCAGCACCGGTGCCTGCTACGACATCTCCGGAGGGAGGGCGACTTACTGATGGCCGAGCACTTCCTTGTGACCGGGGCCGACGGATGCATCGGCGCGTGGACGGTGCGCCTCCTGCTCGACGAGGGCACCGAGGTCACCACCTTCGACATCGGCGCCAACGACAGCCGCCACGAGCTCATCGCTGAGGGCGCCCCCCTCAACTTCCGCCGGGTGATCGGCGACATCACCGACCGGGCCGCGGTGGTCGACGCCATGGCCGGAGTCGACCGGGTCGTCCACCTCGCCGCGCTCCAGGTCCCGTTCTGCAAGGCCGATCCCAGCGGGGGCGCGGCGGTCAACGTCCAGGGAACGGTGAACGTGTTCGAGGCGGCTGTGGAGCACAGCGTCTCGCCGGTGGCCTACGCGTCGAGCGCGGCCATCTTCGGACCCGTCGACCTTTATCCCGAGCCCGTGCTCGGGCCGGACGCACTCCCCATGCCGGCCACCCTGTACGGCGCCTACAAGGTGGCCAACGAGCAGACCGCCGCGGTGTACGCGGCCGACCACGGGCTGGCCACGGTAGGGCTGCGGCCCTTCACCGTGTACGGAGCCGGCCGCGATCAGGGAGTCACCTCCCAGCCCACCGCCGCCATCTACAGCGCGGTGCGGGGCGAGCCGTATGAGGTGGGGTACGGAGGCGTCACCGACTTCCACTACGCGCCCGACGTGGCCCGAGCGTTCATCGCCGCCGCCCGGGTCGAACTCGACTCTCCGGCGGCGCCAGCGGTGAACCTCAGGGGCCACGTGACGTCGGTGGACGACTTCGTGGACCGGGTTCGCCGCATCACCGGCTTCGACGACCTGGGTGTCGGCACCGAGCCGCTGCCCTTCGCCCACGCCCTCTCGCCCGCCGGCCTGGCCGAGCTGCTGGGCGACATCGAGCCCACCCCGCTGGACGAAGCCATAGCTGAGACGGCCCGCATCCTGTCCACCGCCCTCTAGCCGCCTACCGAATGGAGGAACGGCATGGGCCGCACCATTGCCAAACCGGGACTCGATCTCGGGATCGTCACCAACAACGGGGACGCGATGCTCGAGTTCTACCGGGACGTCGTGGGACTCGAGTTCGAGGCCACGATGAAGTTGGAGGCGGTCGGGATCTCCCGAATGGACCGGCTGCGCTGCAACGACAGCGTCCTGAAACTCGTCACGACAATGGACGAGGTGCCAGCCGGAATGGGCGGTGGCCTGGAGGGCAGCACCGGCATGCGCTACTTCACCATCACGGTGGACAACATTGCGGCCGCGGTGGCCGACTGTGAGGCGGCCGGCGCGCCCGTCGTGTGGCCCCTGCTGGAGGTCCGTCCCGGCGTGACGATCGCCATGGTGGAGGACCCCGACGGCAACTGGGTGGAGTTCATCCAGGTGGCCTGATCGGGGGGCGCCGTGTGCGCCCGGTTGCTTGGTCGCGCAGCTACGCTGCGCGTGTGACCGCCAGGAAGCGGCAGGCCTGGAACTTCACACCCGATCTGCCGCTGCGGTCGGCCCCGTTCCTGCATTGGCCCTTGAGGCCGGTCGCTATCGCGCGCCATCTCGTCACGACCTGGAGGCCGCTCACCTCGCGAGCGGTGATGCTGGTAGTGGCGTTCGCTCTATGGGAGTGGTTCAGGCCGTCCCTGGCAGAGGCCGAATCACTGCGAGTGGGTTGGATCCTCGAGATCTGGCTTCGCAACGTCGTTCTGGTCACCGTGGTGGCCGGCGGGCTTCACCTGCTCTTGCAGCGCTACCGGATGCAAGGCGACGGCTTGCGCTACGACGCCCGGCCGCTGACCAAGAACAAGAGCCTGTTCCTGTTCAACGACCAGGTGAAGGACAACATGTTCCTGACCCTGCTGCCCGCGATGGTGGCCGCAACGGTGTGGGAGTCCCTGGGCTGGTGGGCCTACGCCAACGGGATTATCCGGCACTGGTCCTTCAGCGACAATCCGGTGTGGTTCGTGGTGCTGCTCGGCCTCGTCCCCATCTGGTCGGTCCTCTACTTCGGGGCGGGCCACTGGCTGCTCCATCGGCCGCTGATGTACAAGCACGTCCACTCCTGGCACCACCGCAACATGAACATCGGCCCCTGGTCGGGCCTGTCGATGCATCCGCTAGAGCAAGTGATCCTCTACAGCGACTTGGTGCTGTTGCTGATCCTGCCGTCGAGCGGCGTGCACATGCTGTTCGCGCTGATGCACCACACCATGGGCGCGCCGATGAGCCACACCGGCTACGACGCAGTCCAGCTCCCGGCGCGCCAGCGCTTCGAACTCGGCGACTTCCACCACCAGCTGCACCACCGCTTCATCGAGTGCAACTACGGCGGCCTCGAGTCACCCCTCGACGAGATGATCGGCGCATTCCACGACGGGACCGCTGAGGGCGACCAGATGGTCGCAGAGCGGCTCAGCCGCCTGTCGGCTCCTCGACGGGCCGAGTCCTGACGCGGCATCACCTACCCGCGCATGCTCCCAGGAGCGCTTCCTCGAAGGACCAGTCGAAGCGGGTGGCGTCGGCCTCGGCGCGGCCCGAGCGCCGGTACCACTCGTAGGTGTGCTCGAACATCGAAACCAGGTCGTGGGTCGGCTCCCAACCGATATCGGCCCGCAGCCGGTCGATGCTGAAGACGGTGCTGCGGTTCCACCACCAGATGTTGGGCGCCAGGTGCTGTACGAGTTGCGCCACCTGGAACCGCCGCCGCAGCATGTCGGCTCTCGGGTTGCGAGCCGAACGCTCCGAGCCGGCCGAGGGACGGATGTCCATTCCCAGGCTGGCTGATCCCGAACCGACCTGCAGCTCGCCGGTCCACAGCCGTTCCATCGTCTCGGCCGGGATGGTCACCCGCCGGGCGCGGCACCCGGTCGCCTGCTCGGCCAGGTCCACATACCCGTTACGGGTGAGGGCTCGGCGGCCGGTGAGGTTGTAGCGACGTCCGAACGTGGCCGGCTGTCCCATCATCTGCTCGAGCGCCCGTGCCTGATCGTCGACGTGGCCCAGCTGCAGCAGGGTGGTGCCGTCACCGGGGACGAGCACCGGCCGGCCGGCCAGCAAGCGGGCGAACATCCGCTGCTCGCGGTCGTGCAGGGTGTTGTGGGGGCCGAACACCATCGAGAAGGCCACGGTGGTGGCCGGGAAGCCGCGCTCGGCGTGGGCCGCCAGCAGCAGGTCCTCGCACAGCAGCTTGTGGAGGCCGTACTCGTTCTGGTCCGGACCGCGCTCGTCGCCGCCGTCCTCAGCGACCGGCAGCACGTCGGAGGCCGCGTAGATGACGGTGGAGCTAGCGAAGACGTAGTGGCCGGTGCGGCCGTCGAGCAGCTCGAGCATGATCTCGACGTCGGGCGGGTGGTAGGCGGTGAGGTCGTGGACGCAGTCCCAGTCGCGGCCGACCAGCGCGTCCCGCAGCGACCGGTGGTCGGTGCGGTCGGCGGTCAGACGGCTCACTCCCTCCGGCAACTCCGCCGGCGTTCGACCCCGGTTGCAGATCGTGACGTCGTGCCCGGCCCGCACCAGCTCCGCCACCAGGGCCCGTCCGTTGAACTGCGTGCCGCCCATCACCAGAACCTTCATGGCGGCCACTCTAGAAACTCCTGTCTCCCGCTCTTGTTCGCTGCGCTCACGGGCCGCTCGGGCCACGGCCTCGCAAGCTCGGCCTCTGTCAGTAGGTGGCCCGGCCGCCGGTGATGTCGTAGCAGGCGCCGGTACTGAACGAGCAGTCGTCCGAGCACAGCCAGCCCGCCAGCGCAGCGACCTCGGCCGGCTGGCAGATACGGCCCATCGGGATCTTGGCCACCAGACGGTCGAGCACTCCCTCGGGCGCCCCCGCGATCATGGGCGTGTCGGTGACGGTGGGGGCCACGCAGTTGACCAGCACGCCGGTCGTGGCCAGCTCCTTGGCCACCGCCTTGGTGAGGGCGATCACCGCCCCCTTGCTGGCCGAGTAGGCCGACAGGTACGGGTCGCCCTCCTTGCCGGCGATGCTGGCGACGTTCACCACCCGGCCCCAGCCCCGCCTCACCATCCCCGGCAACGCAGCCCTCATCACGTTGACCACGCCGGTGACGTTGACGGCCATGATGCGGTCCCAGTCCTCCATGGACAGCTCGGTCAACGGTGCGCTGGGCCCGCCGACGGCGGCGCACTGCACAACGATGTCGATCTCGTCGATGCCGTCGACGGTGTCGACCGCGGCGGCGTCGCTGACGTCGAGTTCAACGAAGGCGCGCAACTCATCGGCTCGTGAAGCCATCCGTCCCGCCCGCAGGTCGACGGCCATCACGCTGTAGTCCCGGGCCAGCAGCCACTCCGCGCACTCTGCGCCAATCCCCGATCCAGCCCCGGTCACCAGCGCAGTTCGGGGCTTGTGTGCAATCACGCTCCGACACTAGATGGCAGGCAGCCCGAGAAAGTCGACGAACGTTGTGTGAGACCACATCCCGGCGGGTAGGTTTCGCCCGCTCTACCAGGCCCAAGGAGGCACTCAGTGACGATCTCGATCCGTCGGAAGTCCGTTCTTGCTCTTGCCGCGGTGGCCCTTCTGGCCGCAACCGCAGCGGTCGTGTCGCCGGCCGGCGCGCAGGAGACCCCGGTGCCCATCAGCGCCGACACGTTCGCGCTGACCATCCTCCACAACAATGACGGCGAGTCGAAGCTGCTGCCCGACGAGGACGCCGGCCTCCCCGGCGTGGCCCGCTTCGCTGCGCAGATGAAGCAGATGCAGGCCGCAGCCGCTGAGGCCGGGTCGGGTGTGGTCACCCTCACGTCGGGTGACAACTTCCTGGCCTCCCAGGAGCTGAACGTCTCGCTGGCCCGCGACGGCGCCCTCTACGACTCGATCGCGCTCAGCGGCCTGTACGACGCCATGGCCTTGGGCAACCACGACTTCGACCTCGGCCCGGAGGTGACGGCCCGGTTCATCGAGGGATTCGACCCGGCCGTGACGTTCCTGTCGGCCAACGCCGACTTCTCCGGCGAGCCCGTGCTGCAGGCGCTGGTCGACTCGGGTGTGCTGGCCGGAAGCACCGTCGTGGAGACCGGCGGGCAGCAGGTGGGCGTGATCGGGGCGGTCACACCCCAGCTTCGCAACATCTCGACGCCGCGCAACGTGGTGGTCTCCGACGTTCTGGCCGCGGTGCAGGCCGAGGTCGCGTCGCTCACCGCAGCCGGGGTCGACAAGATCATCCTGGTCAGCCATCTGCAGGGCGTGTCCGAGGAGGTCGCCTTGGTGGCCGACCTGGCCGGAGTGGACGTGGTCATCGCCGGCGGCGGCGACGACCTGCTGCGCAACGAGGGCGACACCTGCATGCCCGACGACGAGCCGGCCGGCCCCTACCCGATGCTGGTGGCCGACTCCACCGGCACCGACGTGCCGGTGATCACCGCGCCCGGCGGCTACCGCTGCATCGGCGCGCTGACCGTCGTCTTCGACGGCGACGGCAGCATCGTGAGCCACACCGGCCGCTCCGCCGGCGTGAGCTTCGACGTGACACCCGACGCCACCGTCCAGTCGAGCGTGATCGAGCCCCTGGCCGCGGCGGTGGCCGAGATCGACGCCGACGTGATCGGCGCCAGCGAGGTCGACCTGGACGGGCGCCGGGCCAGCGTGCGCACCGGCTCCTCCAACCAGGGCAACCTCCACGCCGACGCGCTGCGGGCCACGGCCGCCAACCTGGCCGCCGACTTCGGCACCCCCGCTCCCGATGTCGCCATCCAGAACGGCGGCGGGATCCGCAACGACGCCGTGATCCCGGCCGGGCCGATCACCGCCGGCGACACTTGGGACATCGCCCCGTTCCGCAACTTCGTGGTGGTGGGCGAGGTCTCCCGCGAGACCTTCCATGTGCTGCTGGAGCGGGCCGTGGACCGGATACCCGGCGCTGGGGGCCAGTTCCCGCAGGTCTCGGGGTTCACCTTCAGCTACGACCCGTCGGCTGCAGCCCGTGAGACCGACCGGGCCGGCGACTGCTCGCTGGCCGGCGATCCAGGGTCGAGGATCCGCGACGTGACCCTCGACGACGGCACCGCCATCGTGCGCGACGGCGCGGTGGTGCCCGGCGATCCGGTGGTGCTGGTCACCATCGACTTCCTGGCCAACGGCGGCGACTGCTACCCGCTGGGCGACATCGAGTTCACCAAGCTGGGCGTCAGCTACCAGCAGGCCCTGGCCAACTACATCGCGGAGGACCTGGGCGGCACCATCACCGCGGCGGCCTATCCCGAGGGCGGCGACGACCGCATCGTTGCGGTGGAGGCCGAGCCCGAGCCGGTCACGGTCACCGTCAAGCGGGGCGACAGCCTCTGGAGGATCGCTCGTATCCACCTCGGCTCGGGTGACCGCTGGCGCGAGATCTTCGATCTCAACCGGGGCCGGGTCCAGCCAGACGGCCGGAGCCTGCGCAACCCGGACCTGATCCAGATCGGCTGGGTGCTGGAGCTTCCCGCCAGCTAGATCTCAGAATTCTGCATGCGGGCCCGCCTTCGGGTGGGTCCGCCTGCGCGCTCAGGTGTAGTCCTGGTACTTGTCCAGGTAGCGGGTCGGGCGCTTCAGGGCGTCCTTGCGGAAGGGGTCGCCCAGCTCCTTGGTGCACATGGCCTCGATGACGGTGGTGCGGCCCCCGTTCATCTGGGCGTCGATGGCCGATTCCAGGGCCGGGCCGACATCCTCGAGCTGGTGGACCCGCACGCCGTCGGCGCCCATGGCCCGGGCCACCTCCGACCAGTCCTCGCCGCCCTCCAGCTCGCCGGCCACGAAACGCTGGCCGTAGAAGTCGACCTGGTTCTTCTTCTCGGCGCCCCACTGGCGGTTGTGGAACACCACCGCGGTCACCGGGATGTCGTGGCGCACCGCGGTCATGGTCTCCACCATGCTCATGGCCCAGGCCCCGTCGCCGGCGTAGGCCACCGCCGGGCGGTCGGGGGCGGCCTTCTTGGCCCCGATCACGGTGGGCAGGGCGTAGCCGCAGTTGCCCCAGCTCATGGCGGCGAGGAACGACCGGGGCTCCTCGAAGCGCAGGTAGCTGTTGGCCACCGAGTTGATGTTGCCGATGTCGGTGGACACCATCACCCGCTCCGGCATGGCCCTCTCGAGTTCGCGCAGCACCTGGCGGGGGTGCATCCAGTCGTCGGGCTCGGCCGCGGCCTGCTTGATCATGTCGACGCTGAAGTCGTCAGTCTCCTCGGTCCAGTCGTCGAGCTCCGCCTCCCAGGTGGCCTTCTCGGCGGCTGTGTCGGCGGCGCGCTGCACCCGGGTGGCGTCGCACGCCAGCTCCCGGCCGGCCAGCCTGGCGGTGAGTGCGGCCGCGGCCGCCCCGGCGTCGCCGCAGATGCCCACGTCGATGCGCTTGACCAGACCGAGCATCTTGGCGTCGGCGTCCACCTGGATGACCTTGGCCTCCGGCGGCCAGTAGTCGAGGCCGTGCTGGGGCAGGGTGCCGAACGGGCCGAGGCGGGTGCCCAGGGCCAGCACCACGTCGGCCCTGGAGATGAGCCGCATGGCCGCCTTGGAGCCCTGATAGCCCAGCGGGCCGCACCACTGCGGATGCGAGGCCGGGAACGAGTCGTTGTGGAGGTAGCTGTTCACCACCGGGCAGCCGAGACGCTCGGCCAAGGCCACTGTTTCGGCCATGGCGTCGCCCATCACCACGCCGCCGCCGGAGATCATCACCGGGAAGGCGGCCGTGGCCAGCAGCTCGGCGGCCTCGTTGAGGGTGCGGTCGCCGCCGGGGCCCCGGTCCAGGTGCTGGGGCTGGGGGATGGCCACGTCGATGTCGCCGTAGAAGCGGTCGCGGGGGATGTTGAGCTGGGTCGGGCCCATCTCCGACAGGGCCCGGTCGAAGCAGCGGCCGGTCAGCTCGGCCATGCGGTGCTCGTTGTTGACGTGGCCCTGGTACTTGGTGAACTCCTCGAACATCGGCAGCTGGTTGGCCTCCTGGAAGCCGCCCAGACCGATCCCCATGGTCCCGGCCTCCGGGGTGACGATCACCACCGGGCTGTGGGCCCAGAAGGCCGCTGCGATGGCGGTGACGCAGTTGGAGATGCCCGGCCCGTTCTGGCCGATCACCACCCCGTGGCGGCCCGACACCCGGCTGAAGCCGTCGGCCATGTGAGCCGCGCCCTGCTCGTGCACCACCGGCACCAGCTCGATCCCGGCCGGCTCGAAGATGTCCATGGCGTCCATGAAGGCGCTGCCCATGATGCCGAAGATGGTGTCGACGCCGTGGGCCACCATCGTCTCCACGAACGCCTCGCTGGGGGTCATGCGGGTCATGTCTCTGCGACCTCCGTCGACTGGCTCGCCCAGCCTTGAGCGGCAAAGGGATGTTAGAGCCTATAACACGATGCCTATACCCCGCCTCGCTGGGTCCGCCACATCAGCCGCTTGACCGTCGTGCCTGCGCGGCCTGGATGTCGGCCGGCCATTGGCTCTTGATGTACGCCAAGACCGCCCAGATCTCGGCGTCTTCGAGCTCGTCGGAGAATCCGACCATGTCGCTCTTGTAGCCGCCCCCGACGACGGCCTCCGTGCCCCGCTTGGTGATCTCGAACAACTGAGCGTCGCTGTGATGCCACGTATGGCCCGTCTCATCGTGGGGAGGAGCGGGAAGGACTCCATCGGCCTTCCTCACCCGCCAATTCGCCTGCCCCTCAAGATTGTCGCCGTGACACGACGCGCAGTGCTCCCCGTAGATCTCCGATCCTCGGGCGACCAACTCTGTACTTGAGGCATCCGCCCCTCCCGGATTGGACGGCATTCCCGATTCGTCCAGCGCCGAGCACGCCACGACGAACGCAACCACGACCGCCAGCACCGCCACAACCGTGGACGCCCGGCAGGCTCGCCGTCCCGTCACCCCGCCGGCCACATCCGCTGCTCGGTCGGAGCCGGTGTCCCGCTACGCGCGAAGCGACCGGAACCGGCGCAGGCGCAGGCTGTTACTCACCACGAACAGCGACGAGAGGCCCATGGCGGCCGCGGCGGCCATGGGACTGAGGATTCCGGTGGCGGCCAGCGGGATGGCAGCCACGTTGTAGGCGAAGGCCCAGAACAGGTTGACCTTGATGGTGGCCAAGGTCCGGCGCGACAGCGCTATGGCGTCGGGCACGGCCCGCAGGTCGCCGCCGACCACGGTGAGGTCGGAGGCCTCCATCGCCACGTCCGTTCCGGTGCCGACCGCGATGCCCAGATCGGCCTGGGCCAGCGCGGGGGCGTCGTTGATCCCGTCCCCCACCATCGCCACCCGCTTGCCAGCCTCCTGGAGGCGCACCACGGCGTCGGCCTTGTCGGCCGGGAGCACCTCGGCCGTCACGTCGTCAACCCCGACGGCCTCCCCCACCCAGGCCGCCGTACGGCTGTTGTCGCCGGTGAGTAGCGAGACCTCCAGGCCCATGGCCCGAAGCTCCTGAACAGCCTGCCGGGACGTGGGCTTGACCGTGTCGGCCAGCGCGATCACCGCCTCGGCGACCTCGCCGCGGCCCACGAGCACCGCAGTGTGGCCCCGGGCCTCGGCTGCCCCGATGGCGTCGTCGAGTTCGGCGGGCACCTCGTCGAACAGCGGGCGCCTACCGACCCGCACCTCCGCGCCGTCCACCCGGCCGACGACGCCGAGGCCGGGATGGTTCAAGAAGTCTGTGATGGTGCGGGACGACGGCCACCGCCGGGCGATGGCCGCGCCGACCGGATGCTCCGATCGCGACTCCAGCGCCCCGGCCAGCAGGCCCATGGCGGTCGTGTCGGACCCGGCCGCGGCCACCGCGTCCACCACCTCGAGGCGGCCCTCGGTGACGGTGCCCGTCTTGTCGAGCACCACCGCATCTACACGGCGGGTGTCCTCGAGCACCCCGGCACCCTTGATGATCACCCCGAGCTGCGCGCCCCGGCCCGTGCCCACCATCACCGCCAGCGGGGTGGCCAGCCCCAGCGCGCACGGACACGAGATGATCAGCACCGCCACCGCGGCGGTGAACCCCTCCGAGGCCGCGGTTCCGGCCGCGAACCACACGACGAGGGTGATCGCGGCCAGCACTACCACCGCCGGCACGAACACGCCGGCTACCCGGTCGGCCAGGCGCTGTACCGCGGTCCGGCCTCCCTGGGCCTCGTCGACGAGGCGCACGATCTGGGCCAGAGCGGTGTCGGCCCCCACCCGGGTCGCCTCGACCTCAAGCGTGCCGTCGGCGTTGACTGTCGCGCCGATCACCTCATTGCCGGGCGCCACCTCCACCGGGACGGGCTCGCCCGTCACCATCGACATGTCCACCGCCGAAGCGCCGCTGACCACTACCCCGTCGGTGGCGATCCGTTCGCCGGGGCGGACGATGAAGCGCATCCCGACGGCGAGGTCCTCTGCGGGGATCTCGGTGCCGTCGGTGAGGCGGGCGGTGGAGGCGCTCAGCCGGGCCAGAGCCCGCACCGCCTCGCCCGAGCGTCGGGTGGCCCGGGCCTCCAGCCACTTGCCCAGCACAACCAGGGCGACGATCACGGTGCCCGTCTCGAAGTACACATGGCCGTCGTCGACTCCGGCCACCAGCACCACCGCCGACCACACCCACGCCGCAGTGGTGCCCAGCGACACCAGAGTGTCCATCGTGGCGGCCCGATGCCGGAGGTTGCGGACTGCGGCCCGGTGGAACCCCCACCCCGCACCGAAGATCACCACCGCGGAGGCCACCAGCGCGAGCCAGCGCCAGCCGTCGAAGCGCAGCGGCGGCAGCATCGACACGGCAACGACCGGCGCACCCAGCACCACGGCAGCTACGAGCCGCCGGCGCAGCGCGGCGACCCGCCGCAGTTCGGCCTCGTCATGGCTCTCCGGCCGCTCCGGCGCGGAGTAGCCGGCCTGCTCGACGGCTCGCCGCAGAACCGCGTCGTCGGTGCTTCCGTCGTGGAGCACCGTGGCCCGGCCCGAGGCGAAGTTCACCCGGGCGTCGAGCACGCCCTCAGCGTCTCCCAGCGCGCTCTCAACTCGCGCAGCGCAGGCGCCGCAGGTCATGCCCTCCACCCGGATATCAGCCCGGACCTTCAGCGACGGTGCGGCTCCCATACGTCCAAGAGTACGCCTGGCGCTCTGCGGTTATTCCCGACCCGCTGGCCGAACGGACAACAGGTCCCGGGATGCGGAGTTCATGTGGTTCACAGGGCAGACTGGCACCAATGTCATCGCATGGGTCGCAGACTCCGGTGCCGGTGGGGCGGGTGCGGCCCGCGGTCGATGCCCTGCCTGCGTACAAGCCGGGCAAGGCCGCCGAGCAGGCCGAGCGGGAGCACAACATCGCCGAGGCCATCAAGTTGGCCTCCAACGAGAACCCTTACCCTCCCCCGGCTGCGGTGGTCGAGGCGGTGGCGGCAGCCTGCCGGGGCGGCAACCTCTATTGCGACCATCGGGCCACCGCCGTGCGCGAGGCCCTGGCGGACGGGTTGGGGTTGGCCGTCGAGCAGGTGACCGTGGGGGCCGGCTCGGTGGCGCTGCTGTACCAGCTGGCCACCGCCTACGTCGATCCCGGCGACGAGGTGGTCACGCCCTGGATCTCGTTCGAGGCCTACCCGATCTCGGTGCAGACCATGGGCGGGACTCTGGTGAAGGTGCCCCTGACGGCCGGCCACGCCTTCGACCTCGACGCGGTGGCCGCCGCGGTGACCGGGCGGACCAAGCTCGTGCTGCTGGCCACCCCCAACAACCCGACCGGCACGGCGGTGTCGACCGCCGCGGTGGCGAGGCTGGCCGAGAGCGTCCCCGGCGACGTGGTGGTGTTGGTGGACGAGGCCTACCGGGAGTTCGCCGACCCCGCCCTCGGCGATCCGGTGGTCGAGTTGCTGCCCCGCTTCGACAACGTGGCCGTGGCCCGGACGTTCTCCAAGGCGTACGGGCTGGCCAGCCTGAGGCTGGGCTACGTGATGGCCCACCCCGAGATCGTGTCGGCCATCGACAAGTGCCTGATCCCGTTCAACGTCAACGGCCTGGCCCAGGCCGCGGCCCTGGCCGCGCTCGCAGACGACGGCGCCGCCGCCGAGGCCCAGACCAACATCGACGCCATCAAGGCCGAGCGGGGCCGGGTCGCGTCCGCATTGGCCGCCGACGGCTGGGATATCCCCGAAGCCCAAGCCAACTTCGTGTGGATGCACCTGGGCGACCGCACCGACGAGGTGTGCATCGGCCTAGAGCGGCGAGGCGTGGTAGTCCGCCCGTTCTCAGGCGTCGGCATCCGGGTCACCATCGGCACGCCCGCCCAGAACGACCGCTTCCTAACCACCCTCGCCGACGTCACCCAACCGGCCTGACCCCGAGCCCGGTCACGAGAATTGGCAGCAAGACGCACGCTATGCGTGCACAACGCTGCCAATTCGCGAGACGGGGTCAGCCGCCGGCGGTTTGGGGGACGAAGTAGACCTTTGCGCCGTCGGCTAGGGGCTCGTACTCGGGGTGGGCGATGAGCAGGCCGTCGATCACTACCGACACACCGGCCCGCAGGGCGTCGCCCAGGCCCGGGTAGCGATTGTCGAGGTCGTCGATGAGGGCGCCGACGGTGGTTCCCTCCGCCTCAACCTCGGCGACCCCGCCGGTAGGGCCTCGCAGGTTGGAGCTCAGGTGGACGCTTACCGCCACCGGCCTCTCGCCCAGGCCGCCTAGGAGCCGTTGGAGCCGCCGTTGGCGGTGATGGCCTCCAGCACACGAATGGGCGACATCGGCAGATCGCGGAGGCGGCACCCGGTGGCGTTGTAGATGGCGTTGGCCACCGCCGGTATCGGGGGCACGATGCCGGTCTCGCCCACGCCGCGCACTCCGTAGGGATGGGCCGGGTTGGGAACCTCCACGATGATGGCGTCGATCATGGGCAGGTCCGAGGCCACCGGCACCCGGTAGTCGAGGAAGCTGGGGTTCTCCATCACGCCGTCGGAGTCGTAGATGTACTCCTCGTTGAGGGCCCAGCCGACTCCCTGGGCCACGCCGCCCTGGATCTGGCCCTCCACGTAGCTGGGATGGATGGCAGTGCCGGCGTCCTGGGAGGCGGTGTAGCGCACCACCCGCACCACGCCGGTCTCCGGGTCGACCTCCACGTCGCAGAGGTGCACCGCGAAGCCGGGGCCGGCCCCGTGGGCCTCCAGCGACCCGATGGCGGTGAGCGGGCCGCCGGTGCGCTTGGCCTTGGCACAGATGGCGGCCACCGGCAGCGGATCCTTGTCGCCGTCGCTGCCGGTGTAGACGGCCTGGCCGTCCACCCAGTCGACGTCGTCTACGTCGACGCCCATCATCTTGGCCGCCCGGCCCCGCAACTCGACCACCATCTTGCGGCAGGCCTCCACGACGGCCATACCGGTGGCGAAGGTGGCCCGGCTGCCCTCGGTGACATCGGTGAAGCCGACCGCCTCGGTGTCGCCCACCACCGGGCGGATGTCGTAGACGTCGATGCCCAACTCCTCGGCCGCCATCAGCGCCATCGAGGCCCGGCTGCCGCCGATGTCGGGGCTGCCGGTGACCACGGTGGCGGTGCCGTCCTCGTTGAGGTTGACGGTGGCGCTGGACGACTCGCCGATGTTGAACCAGTAGCCGGCGGCCAGGCCCCGGCCCTGGTTGGGTCCCAGGGGAGCGGTGAAGTGCGGATGGTCGCGCACCGCCTCCAGGCACTCCACGAACCCGATGCGGGCGAACGGGAAGCCCATCGTCGACGGGTCGCCCTCGGTGACCGCGTTCATGAGCCGCAGCTCCATGACGTCGATGCCGAGCTCCTCGGCGACCTCATCGAGCAGGGTCTCCATCGCATAGGCGGTCAGCGGCGCGGCCGGAGCCCGGTAGGCGGCCGAGCGGGCCGTGTTGATCACCACGTCGAGCGCCTCGATCTCGAAGTTGGGAATCTGGTAGGACTCGAACACGGTCATGGCACCCAGCAGCCCGCCGGGACCGGCGTAGGCGCCGTTGGTGTAGATCAGGTAGGCGTCCCCGGCCACCAGGTCGCCGTCGCTCTTCACGCCGAGCTTGATCCTGAGCTTGGTGCCCGGGGCAGGGCCGGTGGCGCGGAACACCTCGTCGCGTGTCATCACCATCTTCACCGGACGTCCCGCCTTAGACGACAGGGCCACAGCCAACGGCTCCAGGTAGATGGTGGTCTTGCCGCCGAAACCGCCGCCGATCTCCGCGGGGATCACCCTGATGCGGGTGTTCTCCCAGCCAAGCAGCGTGGCGGTGGACGACCGGACGTTGAAGTGCCCCTGGGACGAGCACCAGATCGTGGTGTGACCGTCCTGGCCGGTGTCGGCCACGCAGGCGTGGGGCTCGATGTACCCCTGGTGGACCGGCTGGGTGGTGAACTCCCGCTCGATCACGAGGTCGGCCTCGGCGAACCCGGCGTCCATGTCCGTGCCGCTGGAGAAGCGGGTGATGTTGCTGATGTTGGAGGGCTCCTCCGCGGGCGGGTTGGCCCCTGCGGTCATCATGTGGGCGTGCAGCACGGGGGCGTCGGGGGCCAGCGCCTGGTCAATGGTGAGCACCGCCGGCAGCACGTCGTACTCCACCTTGACCGCGGCCGCGGCCGCCTGGGCCTGGTCGCGGGTGGAGGCGGCCACCGCAGCCACGGCGTGGCCCTCGTAGAAGACCTTGTCACGGGCGATGACGTTGATGCACATGTCGTACTGGCGGTGGCCGGGCTCGACGGCCGGGAAGTCGTCGCCGGTGATCACCGCCTTGACGCCATCCATGGCCTCGGCCTCAGACGTGTCGATGGAGGTGATCCGGGCGTGGGCGTGGGGCGAGCGCACCACGATGCCGTGGAGCTGCCCCGACATGTTGAGGTCGGCCGCGAAGCGGGCCCGGCCGGTCACCTTCTCGAGCCCGTCGTGGCGGACGGGCCGGGTGCCGACGTACTTGTAGCTGGGCTTGGGCTCGGTGACAGTCACTGGCAGCTCCTAGCTCTCATTGATTGTTGCGGCCGCGGCCTGCACAGCCCGCACGATCTTGTCGTAGCCGGTGCAGCGGCAGAGGTTGCCGGCCAGGCCGTAGCGGATCTCGGTCTCAGTGGGATCGGGGTTGCGGTCGAGCAGCGCCTTGGCGGCCACCAGGAACCCGGGGGTGCACACACCGCACTGCAGGGCGGCGCCCTCGAGGAAGCACTGCTGGAGGGGATGCAGGTCGTCGCCGCTGGCCATCCCCTCGACGGTGGAGATGGTCGTGCCCTCGGCCTCGGGGGCGAGCACCAGGCACGAGCACAGCAGCCGCCCGTCCATGACGATGGAGCAGGCCCCGCAGTCGCCGGTGCCGCAGCCCTCCTTGGCCCCGGTGAGGCCCACCTCGTCGCGCAGGGCGTCCAGGAGCGTCTGGCCTCCGTCGCAGAGGAACTCGGCCGGGTCGCCGTTGATGGTGCAGGTGACGTGGACGCGGCTCATGGCTGGCCTCCTCGCTCGCGGGCCCGCTCGGCTGCGATGGACACCGCCCGGCGGGCCAGCACGCCGGCCACCTGCCGGCGGTAGGCGACGGTGCCTCGCTTGTCGTCGATGGGGTTGGTGGCGGCGGCTGCGGCCGCCTCGACCGCGGCCAGGGCATCGCCGGTGGGCTCGTTGCCGATCAGGGCGGCCTCGGCGTCGGGCACCCGCACCACGGTGGGGGCCACCGCACCGAGGGCGATGGCGGCTGCCGCTACCTTGCCGTCGCCATCCAGGGTGACCCGGGCCGCCGCACCTACCACCGCGATATCCATCTCGGTGCGGGGGATCAGCCGCAGGTAGGCGTCGGCGGTGCGGGCCGGCGGCTCGTCCAGTTCGAACTCGACGATGAACTCGCCCGGGCTTAGCGATGTGGCGCCGGGGCCGGTGGCGACATCGGCCGCGGCCACAGTGCGCTCCCCTCCCGGCCCGGCGATCACGGCCCGGGCGTCGTTGACGATGAGACTAGGAGGGGTGTCGGCCGCAGGCGAGGCGTTGGCCAGGTTGCCGCCCCAGCTCGAGCGGCTCTGGATCTGGTCGGAGCCGATGAGGCCGCTGGCCTCGACCAAGCCGGGGAAGGCCGCTGCCAGGCCGTCGTGGGCGCAGATGTCGGCGGTGGGGGTGGCCGCGCCGACCGTGTGGGTCGATCCGTTGCTGCTGATCGCACACAGGCGCTCGATGCGCTTAAGGTCGACCATGACGGCCGGTTCAGGTCGGCCGGCGCGGATCTGGGGGATCAGGTCGGTTGCGCCCGCGTACACGCGGGCGTCCGGCTCGGAACCCAGCAGATCCACAGCCTCGGCCACCGTCGTCGGGGAGGCATATTTCATGGCCGAGAGCATAGGGGTGCGCTGCGCCTGTCAATCAGTCCGGTCCTGGCTCTTGTGGCGGTGAGGTGCCGGGTCGGGCAACTGCAAGCGTCCTTGTTGGGTGTCGACCGGCGGTGTAATGTTCCGCGCCACTCGGGTCGGGCCGTTGGCTCGCATGGTTCGAGGAGGTCGTAGCCCATGGCGGACACGTCGCCGGCAGTCAGCCCAACGCCAGGCCCCGCAGCCAGGGGTTATGAGCCCGACATTCCCATCACGACATCGCCGATGTTCGACTGGCCGCCGCGCCCGGTGGCGACTCTCCGCTACCTGGTCACCCCGGTCATGCTGCCCTACGGGATCTTCTGGGCGGCGCTGGCTGCGCTGTGCTGGCACTACCTGACCCCGTCGATGGAGCGGATGGCGAGCCTGAGCCCGGGGTGGATGCTGCAGATCTACCTCCGCAACGCGCTGATCCTCATCGCGGTGGCGGGAGCGCTGCACCTGGCGCTGTATGTGAGGCGGGCCCAGCAGCAGCGCTACAAGTACGACCGGCAGTGGATGAGCACCACCAACCGCGAGTTCCTGTGGACCAACCAGACCCGCGACAACATGTTCTGGAGCCTGGTCAGCGGCGTCACCGTCTGGACGGCCTACGAGTCGCTCACCATGTGGTTCTACGCCAACGACTGGATCCCGCAGGTCGGGTGGTCCTCGGGGTGGCCGTACCTGTCGGTGCTGACCGTCGGGGTGTTCCTGTGGTCGGCGACCCACTTCTACCTGAACCACCGGCTGCTGCATGGGCGCTGGTTCTACGACCACGCCCACTACCTGCACCACCGCAACGTGAACACCGGCCCGTGGACCGGCATCTCGATGCACCCGCTGGAGCACGTGATCTACTTCAGCGTGTTCATGCTGTGGTGGGTGGTGCCGGCCCACCCGTTCATCGTGATCCTCGGCGGGCTGTTCCAGGGCGCGTCGCCGGCGGTGGCGCACTCGGGGTTCGAGCGCTTCGAGGTGGGCCGGCGCGAGGAGCGCGCCGCGCCGGGCGCCGACTACTTCCACCACCTGCACCACCGCTACTTCGAGTGCAACTACGGCAACCGGACCGTGCCCATCGACAAGCTGTTCGGCACGCTCCACGACGGCACGCCCGAGGCCCACGCCCGGATGCGCCGGCGCATGAAGGCCGGCCGCGGCAACTAGGCCCCCGCCCAGTCCTGACAACCAGTGCACCGGCAGTAGCGTGCGGGGGCATGGACACGCTGCAGCGTTACCGGGTGCGGCTGGGGGCCTCGGTCAGCGGGCTGTTCTCCCATGGGGAAATGCCGCTGCAGCGCACCGCCGACTATCCCGGCGACGCCGGGCTGTGCGGACCGGGCTCGGTGAGCTGGAAGGCGATCGGCGACGTGAGCGTGTTCGTGGGGGCCATCCGGGCGCTGCTGATCCAGGCCGCCCATCCCGAGGCTGTGGCCGGCGTCGACGACCACAGCCGCTACCGCGACGACCCCATGGGGCGCCTCAACCGCACCGCGTTCTACGTGACGTCGGCGACCTTCGGGGCCATGCCGGAGGTCGACGAGGCCGTCGACCGGGTCCGGGCCGCCCACCAAGGCGTGAGCGGCACCTCGCACCGCGGGCTGGCCTACGACGCGGCGATGCCTGATCTGGCCGCCTGGGTTCACAACACCCTCACCGAGTCGTTCCTGGTGTCGTACCGCGAGTTCGGTCCGGGACTCACCGAGGCCGAGGCCGACCGCTTCGTCGTCGAGCAGTCCCAGGTGGGGGCCATGCTCGGCGCCGCCCCCCTGCCCCAGACCGCGGCCGAGCTGCAGGCCTGGGTCCGCACCCATCCGGATCTGGCGCCCAGCCCCGGCATGCGGTCCGCGGTGGACTTCCTGCGCCAGCCGCCTCTGCCGGCCCGCCAGCGGTTCGGTTACGCAGTGCTGATGCAGGGCGCCATCAGCACCATGCCCCCCGAGCTCACACAGGTGCTCGGCCTGAAGGCCCGCCCCGGCGCCCGCCTGACCACGACCACGCTGCTGACCTTCCTACGATGGGGGCTCCGCAACAGCCCGTCATGGCGGGCCGCCCTGGACCGCTGCGGCGCCCCCTACGACCCGTCCAAGTTCCGGGAGATGCCCCGACCGTGACCAGCGAGCCCGACGCCGACACGCCGACCACCGGCCGCGGCGAGCCCGCAGCGGGCGACGATGAGAGCTTCTCGGCGGGGGTGAACCTGAAGGGGTCGCTGCGCGAGGCCATGGACGCGCCGTTGACCGTGTACGAGATCGTGGGCGGCCAGCGGTTCTTCGACGAGCTGGTCGACCGGTTCTACGACGCCGTCGAGGACGACCCCTTGCTCCGGCCGATGTACCCGCGGGACATGGGGCCGTCACGGAGGCGGCTGGCCGGGTTCCTGGCCCAGTACTGGGGTGGTCCCCCGCACTACAGCGAGGAGCGGGGCCATCCCCGGCTGCGGATGCGGCACTTCCCCTTCGCCATCGGCCGGGCCGAGCGCGACGCCTGGATGGCCCACATGACCGCCTCGCTCGATGCGGCTGCCATCGCCGACGGAACCGGCCGTCCCCTACCAGCCGAGATCCGAGCCGCCATGTTCGACCACTTCGACAACGCCGCCACCCACCTGATCAACCAACCAGCGGACTAGCGCCGCGCACCCCGCGCCAGACCATTCTTGATGTAGTTGACCTCACAGGATGCGGTCAACTACATCAAGAAGGAGTCGGCGGCGTCAGCAGGTGGCGGCCACCGAAGGCCTTGGGCGGGTGGATGCGGCCTTCGTGCTGCACTAGGTCCCCGTGCACCCATACCGCGTCGATGCCGTCGGGTGGCACCAGCGGATCCTCGTAACTGTTGCGCTCGGTGACCCGGTCCCAGTCGAACAGCACCAGCGAGGCATCGGCACCCTCTCGCAGCACCGGGCTGGGCAGCCCCATGAAGTCACACGGCAGCACCGCCAAGCGGTGCACGATCTCGGCCACGTCGATGCCCAACTCCCGAGCCATGCGCAGCGCCTTGGGGAACGACCCCAGCGAGCGGGGATGGGGCTTCTGGCCCGGCCCCGGCATCAGTCCGTCGGTGCACAGCGCCATGTTCGGGCGGCGGAAGAACCGCTCCACGGTGGCCTCATTGCCGTAGTGGCTGATGATGGCAACTTCGCCCCGGTTGTGAAGGAAGAAGTCGCACACCGCGTCGTGGGCCTCGATCGAATTCATGTCGGTCACGCCCGCGGCCAGCACCACGTCCGAGAAGCGCTTGCCCAGGAAGTCGTCGCCCACCCCCTCGAGCACCCCTGCGATCTGGATGCCCTCCAGGCCGCCGCAGAAGGCCACGAAGTTGTCCCAGCCGGCGCTGTCGGCGTAGATCTTCTCGAACGCGAATCGGCGCACGTCATCGTCGGTGAGCCGGGCCATGAACTCGGCCCGGGTGCCGGAGCGCACCTCCGGCGGGAACAGGGCGTCGGCGGTGGTGCTGCCCGCGGTGTAGGGGTACATGTTGCCCAGGGTCGGCACCGAGCCGGCCGCGTCGTCGAGCTTGGTCGCCACATCGCCGAACCGGTCCCAGTTGCGGCGGCCCGCGATCTTGGAATGCTCGCTGCAGTAGCCGCCCCCACCCTCGACCGCGGCGGTGATCACCTCATTGAGGGCCTCGATGATGTCGTCGCTCTCCGACCGCAGATGCGGGTACAGCGCGCCCGGCTTGACCTCGTTGAATGCCCGCACCAGGGCGGTGATCTCCCGCTGGTCGGAGTACACGGCCGGGTTGTAGACGAGCCCGGTGGAGAGGCCCAGGCACCAGGGAGCCTCGCGGCGTACCACTTCGGCCATGGCCCGGATCTGGGCGTCGTCAGCGGTGCGATCGAGGTTTCCCATGACCGTGCGCCGGACCGCGCTGTGGCCCAGGTGCATCCCCAGGTCGGTGACGGACCGGCCGGCGTGCCACCGCAGGAACTCCTCCATCGTCGTCCAGGGCCACTGGCCGCCGCCGGCGGGGTCGTCGCCGTCGGGATCGCCCGGCGGGCCGGCCATGCCGTCGAGAGGCGCGAGCTGCGCGGCGTATTCGGCTCGCTGATCGGGCACCACCGGCGCGGGGGACAGACCGTCCACGCCGCAGATGCGCTTGGTGACACCGCCCCGCACCGCCATCTCGCAGCTGACGGGGATGCCGTGCTCGCCGACACGGGTGCCGGCCAGAGCGCCGTGGTTGTGGGTGTCCACGAAGCCGGGAGCCAACACCCGGCCATCGGCATCGATGGTGCGTTCCGCACCGGCGGCTGCGCTGGGTGGCATCTCGCCCAGATGGACGATGACATCGCCGTCGATCAGCACGTCGCCCCGGTACGGCTCGCTCGCTCCGTCGCCGGTGACGATCAGCGCGTCGGTGATCAGCTGGCGCACCGCTTCACGGTATCCGGGTCGGCCATTTCTCCTAGGCTGAGCCGTCGATGAGGTTGTTCTCGCACCGCAAGCGGCCGGTCCATCGGGGGCCGTACCCGCTGGAACGCCTTCCCCGCCTCGCCGCGGCCGACGCCCGGCCCCCGGGCCTGGACTCCCTCCGGCCGTCGCCCCGGCCTGCTGAGGGCGAACCGCCCGGCCCCAGATCGGCTGCGCCCGCCTACGGGCTGTACCTCGACCTGTTCAACCTTCAGCGCCACGGGCCGGTGGCACCCGAAGCGCCGATTCCCGACGACCCGGCCGATGCCGCCCGCAACCTCAAGGCCGGGCTCTACTTCCTCGACGCCGACATGGTCGGCTGCGGGCTGATCGGTGACGAGGCCTGGACCGGCGAGAGGCGGGCGCACCGCTACGGCGTCGTCATCCTGATCGGCTTCACCCGCAAGCTCGGCAGCTCCCAGCCCGGCGACGCCTGGATCGACGGGACCCGCCAGGTGAACGCCGACCTGAGGGCCACCGAACTGGCCGTGATCACCGCCCACTACATCCGGACCCTCGGCCACGACGCAACAGCCCACACACCCGGCGCCGGCGATCTCGACCTGGACCGGGTGGCGCTCCAGGCCGGCCTGGTGGAGGTGCACCGGGGACGTCTGCGGGTGCCATACCTGGGCGGCGGGTTCGCGTTGGCGGTGGTGAGCACGGACTGGAAGCTCGATCCCGACGCCCCTCTGGCCCGCCGGTCGCCGCTGTCGGCTGTGCGCAGCACCTGCGGGATCGGCTGGATGTTGGGGCGAGGCGGCACCCGGGCCGGTATCGGGCGGCTCAACGGCAACCACCGGCCCCTGCACATGGGCCGCTACCCGATGGAGCGGATCAAGCGGGTGGACGAGCCCACCACGCTCATCATCGAGAACGAGGTGCCCAGAGTGCCCGTGCGGGCCGGGGGATTCCCGCGGGCGGCCAACGGCGACATGGGGCCGAAGTTCCAGGGCGACGTCAAGGTGTTCGCCTGGAAGACCCCCCACGCCCAGTCGTACGTGCATCAGATCGACGCCATGGTCCCCTACCAGGACGGGGAAGTGGCGCCGGAAGTCGATCCCGCCAGTCGCGACCCCGATCGCAACGCCGACGCCCTCAAGGCGCTGGCCTACCACCTCGGCGGAGACATGGCCGGCGTGTGCCGGGTCCCGACCTATGCCTGGTACTCGCACCGCAAGGACGGATCCGTCGTCGAGCCCTACCACGCCAACGCGCTGGTGATCCTGCTGGATCAGGGCTACGAGACCATGGAGGGGGCCAGCGGCGACGACTGGGTGAGCGGCGCGCAGTCGATGCGGGCCTACATGCGGGGCGCGCAGATCGCCGGGATCATCTCTTCCCACATCCGCTCGCTGGGCCACAGCGCCCGCAGCCACACCAATGCCGAGTCCGACGTGTTGCACATCCCGCTAGTGCTGCACGCGGGACTGGGCGAGTTGAGCCGCATCGGCGAATTGGTGCTCAACCCGTTCGTGGGCCCGAGGTTCAAGTCGGTGGTGGTCACAACCGACATGCCGGTCACTCCCGACCGCCACATCGACTTCGGGCTCCAGGACTTCTGCTCCAAGTGCACCAAGTGCGCCCGCGAGTGCCCGTGCGCGGCGATCCCCTTCGGCGACAAGGTCATGTTCAACGGGGCCGAGATGTGGAAGCCCGACGTCGAGCGGTGCACCAAGTACCGGCTGGGCAACCTGCGGGGATCGGCCTGCGGGCGCTGCATGAAGACCTGCCCGTTCAACATCGAGGGCGTGCTGGCCGAGCGGGCCCTGCTGTGGGCCGCCATCAAGCTGCCGTTCACCCGCCGTTGGCTGGCCCGACTCGACGACAAGGTCGGCAACGGCTCGATCAATCCCGTCAAGAAGTGGTGGTGGGACCTGGAGTGGCGCGACGGCCGGGCCATCGTCCCGCCCAAGGGCACGAACGCACGCAACCTCGACATGGACGGCGGCAAGGTGGCCGCCCGCCAGCAGATCGCCCTCTACACCGCCGACATGCTGCCGCCCGGAGACGCCATCGGCGTGCCGGTCAAGCTGGTCCGCAAGGAGGCACTGGCCCGCACCGAGGCAGCCGAAACCCCGGCCCAGGCCCGAGCCCGCTCCGGCCGCGCCTAGTCACGCGAATTGGCAGCGCTCAGCGCCCATTTCGGCACTCTCCGCTGCCAATTCCTGCCGGGGGTCGCCTAGTCACGCGAATTGGCAACGCTCAGCGCCCATTTCGGCACTCTCCGCTGCCAATTCCACCCGGGCCGCCGGGGTGGACCGGCTCAGACAGCGTGGGCGAAGGTGGTGACGTCGCGGGCTGAGGCGGCGTAGACCTCCGGCATGGCGCTCGGCATCAGCAAGTCGCCGGCGTGGCAGGTGCCGTTGACGGTGCGGCTGTTGACCGTCACACCCGCCCGGGCCAGC
Organism: Acidimicrobiales bacterium; assembly: GCA_965117015.1. Lineage (GTDB taxonomy): Bacteria > Actinomycetota > Acidimicrobiia > Acidimicrobiales > Aldehydirespiratoraceae > Aldehydirespirator. Next base: position 2,300,148 of record OZ220747.1, on the reverse strand, counting down.
GTGCGGTAGTAGTCGAGCCCCTCGTCGCGCAGCGGATCGAGCTCGTTGACCGAGACGACGTGGGGCGGTAGGCCCCGCAGGTCGTCCACGGAGGCGTGCCAGGGCCAGGCCAGCGGGTTGGTCAGGTTGGCTCCGCCCGGATCGTAGGCCTCCACGAAGTACCCCATCAGATCGCTGGCCAGGAAGTAGCCGTCGTTCTCGTGCAGCGACGGCAGCTCGGGCGGCGGGCTCCCATACGTGCCGGAGATGTACGGGCACTGGGCGAACACTCCGTCGATCATGTCCAGGCGGCCCTCCTGGCTGGCCTTGAGGGTGGTGGCCAGGGTGAGGTTGCCGCCGCCGGACTCACCCGACACCACCAGCTTCGACACGCCGAGGTCGTCCCGGTGGGCGTGCATCCATTCCAGCGCCGAGGTGCAGTCGTTGAGGGCCGCGGGGAACGGGTGGCAGCCGAGCGCTCCCGCGGCGTTGCGGAACTCCACCCCCACCACGACGAGGCTCCGCGCCAACTCGTCGCGCCAACGCCGGTAATTGATGTCGGCCGCGGAGAGGATCACCATGCCTCCGCCGTGGATGTGCAGGATCCCCGGCCGGGGGCCGGTTCCGCCGGCCGGGCGGTGGATGTACAGGGTTATCTCGTTGCCGTCGACGCCGGTGATGACCTCGGTGCTCGACTCCACGCCGTCGACCGGTGCGAGCGCTTCGAACATGCCGTTGAAGACCTGCTGGAAGCCGGGCTCGCCCAAGGCGGCCAGAGTCCGGATCTCCTCCAGCGACGAGTCGGCGGTGAGAGGAACCGGGTCCGCCCGTCCAGCCAGGCCCAGAGGCTCCAGGACCGCCACCATGCGGGGGTCGGAGCGAGGGTCCGCGGCCAGCGTCATGTCGGGATCGCCCAGCCGCCCGGGGAGGCTGGGCCTCACAGTCGTCATCGTGTCCGTCATCGTCGTCTCCCCTCTGGACTCGGCCGGCCCGTAGGTGGGCCGCACCCTAACCCGCCGGCGGTCGGCACGGCGGCTGGAGCGGGACACTGGGCCCGTAGCGGGCTGCTGAGGGCACTTGGGGCAGACTCCCCGCCGTGAATGGCCCGGAAGACCGCATGGGGCGCAGAGAGTTCATCTGTTACGTGGCGCTGTTGAGCGCCATGGTCGCCCTGGCCATCGACATGCTGCTGCCTGCATTCGAACAGATGCGGGCTGCGTTCAACCTCCCCGAGAACTCCACCAGCCTGGCCCTGACGATGACCCTGTTCTTCATGGGTGTGGCTGTGGGCACGCTCTTCTACGGACCGATCTCCGACGCGGTCGGACGCAAGCGGGTCGTGCTGGCCAGCACGATCATGTATGCGGTGGCTGCCATGGTGGCCGCGCTCGCCCCGTCGCTGGCGGTCGTGTACGCCAGCCGCTTCGCCTGGGGCCTGGCCGCGGCCGGACCCCGCACGCTGTCCCAGACCATCGTCCGGGACCGCTTCACCGGCACAGCCATGGCCCGCGTCATGACACTGGTCCAGGCCGTCTTCTTCATCGGGCCGATCGTGGCCCCGGTCATCGGGAAGGCCTTGGTGGAGTTCGGATCATGGCGCTGGGTGATGGCCTTCGGAGTGATCACCGGGCTGGTTGCGCTGCTGTGGTCGGTGCGCCTGGCCGAGAGCCTCGCACCCGAGGCCCGCCGGCCGCTGCGGCTCGGTGCCGTGCTCGTCGGGTTCCGTACCGTGCTCCGCAACCGCACCGCCACCGGCTACATGCTGGCCAACACCTTCGTGTTCGCGGCGTTCTACTCGTTCCTGGCCAGCACGGAGCTGATCTTCTCGGCCGTGTACGGCCAGCCGGAGTGGTTCGTGCCGTACTTCACCGCCATGAGCGTGGCCGCGGCGCTGACCGCCGTGGGCATCAATCGCGTGCTGCGCTCGTTCGAGGCGAGACGGGTGGCGCTCGGAGCGGGGGCGACCTTCTCGGCGGTGTCGGCAGCACTTCTGGGCGTCGCGGTCGCAGGCAACGGCGTCCCTCCCCTGCTGGTGTGGCTGGCGCTGTTCAGCATCGCCAACTGCTGCCACACGGCGTTCTTCCCGACATGCATCAGCCTCGCGCTGGAGCCGATGGGAAAGCTCGCGGGCACGGCCTCGTCGGTGATCGTCTTCAGCACGTCGATGCTGGGGGCGCTGCTGGCCTCCTTCACCGACCGGGCCATCGAGGACACCGTCATGCCGATCAGCGTCGCCTACCTCGTCTACGGCCTGATCGGGCTGGCCTGCCAGCTCTGGGCCCGCGCCGGCGCGTCGCCGTGAGCGAACCACTGCGCCGGATGAGCGAGCGGGAGTTCGTGCTCCTCATGGGAGTGTTGACCGCCCTGTCGGCAATGGCGATCGACATCACCTTGCCCGCGTTCGCGGAGATGCGGCCCGCCTTCGGCCTAGACGACGACTCCACCCGGCTGTCGCTCACCGTGACCCTGTTCCTGATGGGTGCGGGGGTCGGTCACCTGTTCTACGGCCCCATCGCCGACGCGGTGGGGCGCAAGGCGACACTCGCCGGAGGCTTGCTGCTGTACGCCGCGGCCGCGCTGGCGGCCGCGCTGGCACCGTCGCTCGGCGTTCTGTACACCGCCCGGTTCGTGTGGGGTTTTGCCGCCGCCGGCCCCCGGGTCTTGACGCAGGCCATCGTGCGCGACCGCTTCGCAGGCACGGACATGGCCCGGGTGATGACGCTCATCCAGACGGTCTTCTTCATCGCGCCGATCACCGCGCCGGGCATCGGCAAGACCCTTGTCGTGATCGGCTCATGGCGCTGGGTGATGGCCTTCGGGGTAGTGACCTCGTTGGCGGCCGTGGCATGGACACTGCGCCTCGAAGAGACCCTCGACCCTGCCCACCGCCGGCCGCTGCGGCTGGGGCCGATGCTGGCGGGCTTCCGGTTCGTGGTCGCCAACCGCACCTCTTTGGGCTACACGCTCATGGTCACGTTCGGCTTCGGAGCCTTTCTGGCGTACCTGGGCAGCACCGAGCTGATACTCAGCGACGTGTACGACCGCGCGAGCTGGTTCGTGCCTTACTTCACGGTGGCTGGCGTGGTGGCGGCAGTCGTTGCTCTGAGTAGCAACCGCCTGCTGCACCGGATGCACGCCCGTCAACTGACGCTGGGCGCGGGCAGCGCTTTCGCCGCGGTGTCGGCCGTGCTGTTCACGGTGACGGTCGCGGCTGACGGGCTGCCTCCGTTCGGGGTGTGGCTTGTGCTGTTCAGCCTGGCCAACGCCGTTCATGTGGCGGTGTTCCCGTCCGGGGTCTCCCTGGCCATGGAACCGATGGGAGAGATGGCCGGCACGGCCGCGTCCGCGATCGGGGTCAGTACCTGGATGCTGGGTTCGCTGCTTGCCTCGTTCACCGACCGGGCCATCGACGGTTCGGTGATGCCGATCGGCGTGGCCTACCTGACCTACACCGCGATCGCGCTGGCCTGCCAGCTCTGGGCCCGCGGCGCCTCCGCAAGCCGGTAGGGCCGTGACCCAGCCGCCTTGACAATTAGCATCGTCCGGCAGAGGAGGCGCCGCTATGGCCGGGATCGAGTTCGACAACGGGCTGGCCGAGATCGGAGACGGGGTCTGGGCGTACCTGCAGCCCGACGGCGGCTGGGGATGGAGCAACGCGGGGCTCGTGGCCGGCGACGGCCGGTCCCTGCTGGTCGACACGCTGTTCGACCTGCCGCTGACCCGTGCGATGTTGGACAGCATGGGAGCGGTCACCTCCACCAGGCCGATCCGGACCCTGGTGAACACCCACGCCAACGGCGACCACTGCTACGGCAACCAGCTCGTGGACGGCGCCGAGATCGTGGCCACCGAGGGGTGCCTCGAGGAGTTCTCGGAGGTGCCGGCCGAGGCGCTGGAGACGATGACGGCAATGGACTACGGCGATCCGGTGGTGAACGACTACATGCGGGCCGCGTTCGGCTCCTTCGACTTCAGCGGCATCGTGGCCACCCCTCCTACCCGGGTCTTCTCGGACCGCCTAGACCTGACCGTCGGCGGGCGCGACATCGAGCTGATCGACGTCGGCCCGGCCCACACGAAGGGCGACCTGCTGGTCCACGTGCCGGACGCCCGGACCGTCTTCACCGGCGACATCCTGTTCGTCTACGGCACGCCCATCGTGTGGTCGGGTCCGGTCGACAACTGGGTCCGTGCCTGCGACCTGATCGTCGAACTCGACGCCGACGTCATCGTGCCCGGGCACGGTCCGGTTACCGACGAGCGCGGCCCGGCGATGGTCCGGGACTACCTGACCTTCGTACAGCGGGAGGCGACCGAGCGCAACCGGGCGGGAATGAGCGCTGCGGAGGCCGCCCGCGACATCGATCTGGGCGAGTTCGCCGAATGGACCGACAGCGAGCGGCTGGCGGTCAACGTCCACGCCGTCTATGCCGACCTGGACCCCGCCCATGCCCTGCCGGCCTGGCCGCAACTGGCAAGCGAGATGGCGCACCTAGCCCGGCGCTGACGGCCAGCCCGCGCCGGAATCTCGGGTTGGTCTTGCGCAGTATGTGCGTAGAACACGACCCAGATTGCCGACCGGCTCACTGCTGCTGTTGCTGCTGGCTCTGCTGGGGCCAGCTCGGGGCCGGGGCCGCCCTGACGCCGGAAAGGGCCCGCTGGGAGGATGCCGGCGCTTCAGCGGGCAGGTCCTCGGTATGCCTGCCGATCAGTACCTCGGCGTCGACCTCTGCGATGCCCGAGCCCATGAAGGCGCCCCGCACCGGAGGCACGTCGCCGTAGTCGCGCCCGCAGCCGATGACGACGTGACGCTCGGAGACCGGGCCGCCGTTGGTCGGGTCGAGCGCCCACCAGCCCGAGCCGGGCAAGGCGACCTCGATCCACGCATGGGTCTGCACCGTCACCACCTCGGCGGTCTCAGATTTCGCCGAGGTCTCGTCGGCCGCGAACAGGTACCCCGAGACGTAGCGGGCGGGAACACCGGCGCTGCGCAGCATGCCGAGGGCGAGGTGCGCGAAATCCTGGCACACACCCGCCCCGCCCTCGAGCAGCTCCGCCAGCGAGACGCCGATGTCGGTGGCGCCCGGCTCGTAGCTCAACGCTCCTCGCACATCGGCCACCACCGCAGCCACCATCTCCGGCACGGACGCGGCGGTGGCGACTGCGGCTGCGGCCCGCTGCTCGACGGCGTCGCCGGGGCGCCAGTCGACGTGCTGGGAGGGTTCCAGGAACTCGAGGTGCTCCAGTTGGAAGCCGGTGTCGTCCAGCGCCGAGACCGCCGGAGCGTCTGCCGGCTCGGGGCGGGCCGAGGTCTCAACGGTCGCCTCGGCCAGCAGCTCCAGTTCGGTGTGGGGTGTGCGGACGCCGAGATGCTCCACGACCGTGCCCCAGTAGTCGCGCACCGACAGCACCTGGAGCTGCGGTTGCGATGTCAGCCGGTACGCCAGCACTCGCTGGTGATCGTCGTCGCGGGGCCGCACCCGCACCTCGTTCTGGCACTCGGTCACCGGCTCCGAGTAGCGGAAGCGCATCCGGTAGGAGATTCCGAGCCTCATCCCGCCCCTTCGCCGGCGCGGCCGGGTTCGCCCGCATGTACGGGTTGGTCCGTGCGGCCGGGGCGGACGTACTGGGCTTGGACCGTGGCCATGGCCAGCGGCGGGACGATGCCGGCGTGCACGTCACTGGCCAGTCCCGTCAGCTGCCCGCCGAAGTCCTGCAGGGTCGCCACCGGAGCGGAGGCCATGGCCTCCTCGACCTCGCCGAGCTCCAGGCGGGCCCGCAGCAGGGCCGCCTTGCGGCGGGCGCGATCCAGCGCGGCCGAGTTCGCGGCCAGGCCGGTGAGGCCCTCCTCGGCCCGGCCGAGGCACGACAGCACCGAGCGGGGAAGGTCCGGCGCGTGCAACAGGTAACGCACGACGCCGTGGGGGTCGGGGGCGTTGCCGTGCTGGCGGTGGTACGCCTGCAACGAGCTCGTGAGCCGCAGCATCCGGGTGGCATCCATAACGCCGCGGGCGTCGGAGTGAGTGGCCTCGAGCAGGCCCACCGTGAAGATCGACCGCTCCAACATCCGGCCGACGACGACGAAGGCGTGCCCCTCGTCGCGCCGCATGCCCTCGTTGAGGACCCCGGAGATGGCCAGGCAGGCCCGCCGTACCATCAGCAGCACCTCGTGGAGCCCGGTCGGCGCGACGTCGGCGTGGCCGAGGAACGGGAACCTGAGGTAGAGGCCGTTGGCCTCCTCCCACAGCTCGATCGGTATCCGGTCCCGGACCGACCGCAGGTTCTCGCGGACCGCCACGATGGCCGACACCACCGACCCGGGATTGTCGAGGTCGGACAGCAGGAACGCCACCAGCTGCGGCTGGCTCTCCAGCGGGCCGACAGCCTCCAGCTCATCCTGAAGGCCGAGGGTCCTGACCAGCAGCTCGCCCTCGGCCCGGGCCTCGCCGGCCCGCAGATGGGTGATCGAGTTGGCCGCGTAGTTGAGGCACCTCGACGTGGTCTCGGCCCGCTCCAGGTAGCGGCCCGTCCACAGCAGCGCCTCGGCGTGGCGGGCCAGGATCACGGCACGCTCCCGGGCAGGCCGCCGAGCGAACTCCCGGGCCAGTTCCCGGGCGACCGGTAGGCGACCGTCATGGCGTCTCGGGCGCCAGGACCCAGGTGTCCTTGGAGCCCCCGCCCTGGGAGGAGTTGACGATGAGCGAGCCCCGGCGCATGGCCACCCGGGTGAGCCCGCCGGGGAAGACCTGGGTCCGCTCGCCGGTCAGCACGAAGGGACGCAGGTCGAGATGGCGGGGCTCGAGTCGGTCCTCGGCCACCGACGGCAGTGTGGACAGGTGCACGAGTTCCTGGACGATCCAGTTTCGGGGCTCGGCCTCGATGGTGGCCCGGGCCTCGTCGAGCTCCTGCTCGGTGGCGTGGGGGCCGATCAGCACGCCGTAGCCGCCGGACTCGCCGACCGGCTTGGCCACCAGCTCATCCAGCCTCCCCAGCGCGTCGCGCCGTTGATCGGGGTCCCACATCGTGTAGGTGGTGACGTTGTCGATGATGGGCTCGGCGCCCAGGTAGTAGCGGATCAAGTCGGGGACGTAGGGGTACACGGCCTTGTCGTCGACCACTCCGTTGCCCATGGCGTTGCACACGGTCACGGTGCCGGCCCGCAGCGCGCCGAGAAGCCCGGGCACGCCCAGGGTCGAGTCGGGCCGGAAGGCCACCGGGTCGAGGAAGTCGTCGTCAATGCGCCGGTAGATGACGTCCACCTTGACCAGCCCCTCGATGGTCCGGGTGTACACGCTGTGGCCGTCGACGACCAGGTCTCGGCCCTCCACCAGCTCCACGCCCATCGAGCGGGCCAGGAAGGCGTGCTCGAAGTACGCGGAGTTGAAGATCCCGGGGGTCAGCACCACGATGTGGGCGTCGCCCTCGCCTCCCGGTGCCATCGACTCCAGCGTGGACCGCAGCATCTGGCCGTACTGCTCGGTGGGCTGCACGGCGTGGTCGTAGAAGAGCCAGCTGCAGGCCTTGGCCATGGCCGCCCGGTTCTCGATCACATACGAGATGCCGCTGGGGCTGCGCAGGTTGTCCTCCAGCACCCGGTAGCGGCCGTCGGCGGCCCGGACCACGTCGATCCCGGCCACGTTGCAGTGCGCGGAGTGGGGCACGGCGATGCCCATGGCGTTGCGTTCGAAGCCCTTCGACGACATCACCAGCCACCGGGGCACCACGCCGTCGGCCACGGCCGCCGCACCGCCGTTGTACAGGTCGGCCAGGAAGCAGTTGAGGGCTGCGACTCGCTGGGTCAGGCCCCGGGCGAGCTCGTCCCATTCGGCTGCGGCGATGAGCCGGGGGAACAGGTCCATGGGCCAGATGCGCTCGGTGCCCTCCTCCTCGCTGTAGACGGTGAACGTGATCCCCTGGCGGCGGAACTCGTCGGCGACGAGTTGCTCGAGCCGCCGGATCTCGTCGACGTCGAGTTCCCGGAACCGCTCGACGATGCGGCTGTAGGTGTCGCGCGCCGACCCGTCGGCGTCGAACGCCTCGTCGTAGGCGCCGCCCGGCCGGTACCGGTCGAGCAGCCCGCTCCCCTGCTCAGGCAATGGATCGACCACGACCCGTCATCGTAGATCACCGACCTGGCCTGTCAGGAGCGCGGGCACCCGGCGCCTCGCTTCTTCTGTCGGCGGTAGCTTGGCCGAGCATGAGCCTGCTTGAAGTCCAGGAGTCGATTCTCGAGACTGTCAGCGATGGTGAGCCGCTGGCTGTGCCCCGCATGCGGCCGGCATCGGGCGGGTCGCACCCGCTGATCGTGATGTTCATGGACAAGCCCGGCATCCGGGAAGCCCTGCGAGCCTTCGGGTGCCGCCTCGCCGCCAACGGCTACGACGTGATCCTGCCGGACCTGTACCACCGCCACGGACGGATGATCGGCTACGGCCCGGCGGAGCTGGCCGCCAACCCGGGTGCCGCCGACCAGCTGGTGTCACTGATGATGTCGCTGACCGACGACGGCATCCAGAACGACCTCGACGCGGCGCTGGACGCGGTGGCCGCCGACCGGCCGGCGGGATCGGTGGCGTCCGCCGGCTGCATCGGCTTCTGCCTGGGAGCCCGTGCCGTATTCCGCACCATGATGCGGCTTCCCGATCAGTTCAAGGCCGGCGCGATGTGGCATCCGTCCTTCCTGGTGGACGGCGAGCCCGACTCGCCCCACCTGACCGCAGGCCGGCTGGCCGGCTCGCTCTACGCCGGCTTCGGCGAGGCCGACAAGATGATGAGCGTGGCCAGCATGACACCCTTCATCGAGGCGGTCTCCACCCTCGGCGACCGGGTCACCGTCGACATCCTGCCCGGGGCCGACCACGCCTACACGTGGCCGGACGCGCACACGTACAACGAGGCCGCCGCCGAGCGGGCCTGGTCGCAGTCGCTGGCCCTGTTCGGAGACGTGCTCGCCCCAGCCCGTGGCTGACCCCTACGTCAAGTACCAGACCGTGGACGACCTGCGTCGGCGGGCCCGCCGGCGCACCCCCCGGTTCGCCTGGGAGTACCTCGACAGCGGCGAGGGCGACGAGCGGGTCAGCGCCCGCAACGTCGAGTCGCTCCAGCGGGTGCTGCTGACGCCGCGGTTCCTCAAGGGCGAGCTGGAGCCCGACGCCGGCACCGAGTTGTTCGGGATCCGCTACTCGCTGCCGGTTGGGATCGCCCCGGTGGGCCTGACCGGGCTGATCTGGCCCGGCGCCGACATCGCCCTGGCCGAGACCGCGGCCCGGTGCCGGATCCCCTACGTGGCCAGCACGGTCAACACCGCCGACGTCGCAGACGTTGGGCCCCGCGCCGGCGATATGGGCTGGTTCCAGCTCTATCCGCCGCGAGACGTCGCCGTCCGTGATGACCTGCTCGACCGGGCGCAGCAGGCCGGCTTCCGCGTCCTGGTGGTGACGGCCGACGTGCCGGCCCGGGCCCGGCGGGAGCGCCAGACCCGCGAGCGGGTCTCGATGCCGCCCCGCATCACGCCCCGCCATGTGACCCAGGCCGCGCTCAGGCCGGCGTGGGCTCTCGGGCTGCTGCGCAACGGCCTGCCCCGGTTCCACACCCTGGAGCGCTACGTGGACCGGGCCACGCTGCGGGAGTTGGCCGGCTTCGTCGGGGCCAGCCTGGGCGGCACCCTGTCGTGGGACTACCTGACCGAGACGTGTGAGCTGTGGCCGGGACCGGTGGTGGTCAAGGGGATCCTCCATCCCGACGACGCCGAGCGCTGCGTCGACGTGGGCGCCGACGCAGTAGTGGTGTCGAACCATGGCGGGCGCCAGCTCGACGCCGCGCCGGCGGCCATCGAGGCCCTCGGGCCTGTCGTCGAGCGCATCGGCGGGAGGGTGCCGGTGCTGTTCGACGGCGGCGTGCGCAGCGGTCTCGACATCGCCCGGGCCCTGGCCCTGGGCGCCGACTTCACGTTGTCGGGACGGGCGTTCATGTACGGCCTCTGCGCCCTCGGGTCCGGGGGCGCCGGGTTCGTGGCCTCGATGTTCGAGCAGCAGCTCACCACCGTCATGCACCAACTCGGCTGCCAACGCCTGAGCGAGCTGCGAGACCGCGACCCCCGAATCGCCCCAGCCTGAGGAGGCGATGTTCCAACCGCCCACACCGACGGTCGTGGGCTGGGGCTGACGATGGGAAAGATTCTAGATCGCGGGCAGCAGAGTCTCTACCCGGCCCAGGCCTTCGATCTCGGCGTGCAGCTTGTCGCCGGGGGCTAGCGGCTGCATGGGGCAGAGGGAGCCGGTCATGATGGTCTCGCCTGCCTGCAGCGGGGTGCCTCGCTGGCTCATCGTGTCGGCCAGCCACAGCACCGAGTTCAACGGGTTGCCGAGGCAGGCTGCGCCGGTGCCGGTGGCAGCCTCCTCGCCGTTGACGGTGAGCCGCATCTCGACCCGGCGCAGATCCACGGCGGCCAAGGGCACCGGGCGGGTGCCGAGCACGTAGAGCCCGGCGCCGGCGTTGTCGGCGATCATGTCGAAGTTGGTGATGTCCCAGCCGGAGATGCGGCTGTCGACGATCTCGAAGGCGGGGAGCGCGTAGGCCGTGGCGCTGATCACGTCGGCCACGGTGTGCTGGCCCTTGTCCAGGTCGGCGCCGAGCACGACGGCCACCTCGACCTCAACCCGCGGCTCGATCAGCCCAGCACCGCCGATGTCGTCGCCGTCGGTGCGGCACTTGTCGGCGAACAGCACTCCCCATATGGGCTCGTCCATGCCGAGCTGCGCCTGGACAGCCGGGTTCGTCAAGCCCACCTTGTGCCCGCTGATCCGACGGCCCGCTCCGAGCCAGTGATCGGTGTTGAGCCCCTTCACGGCGTATCCGGCTTCGGGGCCAGCAGCTTCGAGGCCGGGAATGTCCCGCACCGGATCGCAGGGCACCCCCGCAGCCATCGCGTCCCGCAGGCGCTCGGCCGCAGCCCCGAGTGCGTCGGGCTGAGGCACTCCGGTCACTCGCCGTGGACGTACTGCCAGCCGAAGCGGCCCTTGATGCAGAGGTGGCCGCTGGTCACCGAATGATCGGAGGGCGAGGTGACCTTCACGATCCGCTCGTCCTGCACGTGCAGGTCGAGGTTGCAGCCCACCCCGCAGTACGAGCACACCGTGCGGGTGACCGTCTGATCCTCCGGGCGCCACTCCCCCACCTCGCGCAGGTCGTACTCGGTCTTGAACTGGAGCGCGCCGGTGGGGCACACGCCCACGCAGTTGCCGCAGTACACGCAGGCCGAGTCGGGCAGGGTCACGTCGAACTCGGTGGAGATCCGGGCGTCGAATCCCCGGCCGGCCACCGCGATGGCGAACGTGTGCTGGGCGTCGTCGCCGCAGGCCTCCACGCACTTGTAGCACAGCACGCACTTGGAGTAGTCCCGGATGTAGAGCTCGTCCTGGACCTTGACCGGCTCCTCGACTCGCTCGACCGGATGGTCCTCGTCGCCGTAGCGGTCGGGATCGGCGCCGTAGGCCCTCATCCAGTGGTGCAGGTCGTCGGCCTGGCTCAGGTCGACGCCGGAGCCGAGGAACTCGAGCACCATGCGGCGGCTGTGACGAACCCGGGGAGTGTCGGTCTGCACGACCATCCCCTCCTCGGCCCGCCGGGAACAGGACGGCACCAGCGCCCTGGACCCCTCCAGCTCCACCACGCAGACCCGGCACACGTTGACCGGGGTCAGGTTCTCGGCCCAGCACAGCGTGGGGGTGTCGATGCCGGCCTCAACGCAGGCGGCGTGGATGGTGGAGCCCTCCGACACCTCGACGGGCCGGCCGTCGATGGTGATGGTGACCGCGGTCTCTGTGATGGTCGTGTCGGTCATCAGGAGGGTGCCGACGCTATCAGGCCCAGGTCCAGGGCGGAGCGGACCGCGGAGGCCGCTGTATGGCCCAGGCCGCAGATGGAGGCGTCCACCATCACCTCGGCCATCTCGTCGATCAGGGTCCGGCGGGCCGGCGACAGCGAGCCCCGCCGCTGCATCTGCACCAGCGTCTCATGCTGGCGCACCGCTCCCACCCGGCACGGCACGCACTGCCCGCACGACTCGTCCCGGAAGAACTCGGCGATGCGCACCACCACGTCGGTCATGTCGTCCGACGTGTCGAAGGCCATCACCACGCCCGAGCCAAGGGTGGTGCCCGCGGCCCGGGTGTCCTCCAGCGTAAGCGGCAGGCCGAGCGAGTCGGGGCCGACGAACGATCCAGCCGCCCCGCCCATCAGCACCGCCTGGAGCTCCCCATCGCCTGCGACCCCGCCCGCCAGTTCCAGCAGGTCGCCCAGCGTCGTGCCGAACGGCACCTCGTAGAGGCCGGGCCGCCCGACCTTGCCCGACAGGCACAGCAGCTTGGTGCCCGGCGAGCGCTCCGTGCCCCGGCTGCGGTAGGCGTCGGGACCCTCGAGGATGATGTCGAGGACGTTCAGCAGGGTCTCGGGATTGTTGATGGCGGTGGGCTCGCCGAACAGGCCGTGGGTTGTTGGGAACGGCGGCTTGTTGCGGGGCTCGCCCCGGAAGCCCTCCAGCGAGTTGAACAACGCGGTCTCCTCGCCGCAGATGTAGGCACCGGCGCCCCGCCAGATGGCCAGGTCGAAGTCGTGGCCGGTGCCGGCCGCGTCCTCGCCGAGCAGACCCGCGGCCCGGGCCGCGTCGATGGCCCCCTGCAGGCGGGCGGTGGCCAGCGGGTACTCGCCCCGGATGTAGATCCAACCGTTCTGTGCGCCGGTGGCCAGCCCCGCGATGGTCATGGTCTCGACCACCGCGAACGGATCGTGCTCCATGACGATGCGATCCTTGAACGTGCCGGGCTCGGACTCGTCGCAGTTGGCCACCACGTGCTTGGGCCGCCCGGTCTCAGCGGCCACCGCCCGCCATTTCACCCCGGTGGGGAAGGCCGCTCCGCCCCGTCCCGACAGCCCCGAGGCGGCCACCGCCTCCAGGACGGCCTCCGCGCCCATCTCGCCCGCCCGGCGCAGCGCCACATAGCCGCCGTGGGCGAGGTAGGACTCCAGCGACTCGGGGTCGGCCACCCCGATGCGGCGCAGCAGGCGCAGGGACGAATCGCCAGCCTGGGGCAATTCGAACGGGTCGTCGTCGGCGGGCACATGATCGGGCCGACCCCCGGACCCCTGCACGAACAGGGCGGGAGCCCGCTCGCACTGGCCCAGGCAGGGCCCCAGGTGCACATGGCCGCCCGACGCCCGCACCGAGGCGGCCAGGTCGTCGTATCCCGCGATCTGGCAGGCCGCGTCGATGCACACATGGAAGGTGTCGCCGTCGTGGTCGGGCGGCTCGGTGCGAAACAGGTCGTAGAAGGTGGCCACCCCGAAGGCCTCGGCCGGCGGCACGTCCAGCACCGCGGCCACGTAGTTGATCCCGCCCGGGCTGATCCAGCCGACAGCGTTCTGGAGCGCATGCAGCGCCGGCAGCAGGAAGTGACGGCGCTCCCGGCGCCGAGCCCGCCCGGACGTGTACAGCCTCTCGGTCTCGGGACGCACCACCGGGTCGACGCCCCGGGCGCGCAGCGCGCCGTCGACCGCGGCCACTTCGGGCTCGGAGGCGCGGTCCGCGCCCAGATAGATGTCGGTCATGCGCTAGGCGGGTGCGGGCTCCGGCTCGAGCTTGGAGATGCGGATGGCGGCCGCCTTGAATTCTGCCGTACCCGAGCGCGGATCCCACTCGTCGTTGGTCAGCACGTTGGCGTCCACCAGCTCCGGGAAGTGGAACGTGGTGAACGTGAGGCCCACCGGGATGTCGGGCTGCAGGCGGACGTCCATCTCCACCGAGCCCCGGGGCGAGCTCACCAGCACCCGCTCGCCGTCGGTGATGCCGAGCTCGGCCGCGTCGGCCGGGTTGACGTCGAGGGCGTCGCCGTAGCGGATGGGAGAGGCGTAACCGCCCGACTGCACCCCGGTGTTGTAGGAGTCGAGCGCCCGGCCGGTGGTGAGCCGAAGCGGGAACTCGTCGCTGAGTCGCTCCTTGGGCGGGGCGTGGTGGGTGATGCTGAACGGCGCCGGGTCCCGGCCCTCCAGATCGTCGGCCCACAGCCAGCCGTGGAGGAACTCCGAGCCGGGGTCGTCCTCGCTGACGCAGGGCCACTGGATGCCACCGGAGGCCTCCAGGCGCTCCCACGACATGCCGGTGTGCATCGGCGACAACGACCGCATCTCGTCCCACAGCTCCTGGGAGCTGGGACGGCCCCAGTCGACCCCGAGGCGGCGGGCCAGCTCTCCGATGATGTCGATGTCGTGGCGGGCCTGGCCGGGGGGTGGCACCGCGGGGCGGACCCGCTGCACCCGCCGCTCGCTGGAGGTGACCGTGCCCTCGGACTCGGCCCACGCCACCGAGGCGGGCAGCACCACATCGGCCATCTCCGCCGTGCGGGTCATGAATATGTCCTGCACCACCAGGATGTCCAGGCCGGCCAGCAGCTTGCGGGCGTGCTCAACGTCGGCCTCGGAGTCGGCCGGGTTCTCGCCGATCACGTAACAGGCTCTCAGCTCGCCGGCCTCCATCGCCTCGAACATCAGCGTCAGGTGCTTGCCGGGCACGCCGTTGAGTTCGGTGCCGTAGGCGGCCTCGAACTTGGCTCGCACCTCGTCGTCGGCGACGTCCTGGAAGCCGGGGAACTTGTTGGGTATGGCGCCCATGTCGCCGCCGCCCTGCACGTTGTTCTGACCCCGCAGGGGGCACAGGCCCGAGCCCCACCGGCCCACATGGCCGGTGAGCAGGGCCAGGTTGCACAGCGACACCACGTTGTCGACCGCGTTGTGGTGCTCGGTGATGCCCAGGGTCCACAGGATCTGGGCCTTGGGTGCGGTGGCGTAGGCGTAGGCCATATCGCGGATGGCCTCGGCGGGCACGCCCGTCTCGGCGGCGGCCCAGTCGAGGGTGCACGACTCGACGTGGGCCGCGTAGGCCTCGAAGCCCTGGGTGGAATGGGCGATGAAGTCGGGGTCGTGCAGCCCGGCCGCGATGATCTCGCGCCCCATGGCGTTGGCCAGCGCGATGTCGGTACCGACCGACAGTCCCAGCCAGCGGTCGGCGAACTTGGCCGAGGACGTGCGCCGGGGGTCGATGGCGTACATCCGCGCGCCGTTGCGGAGGGCTTTGAGGACGTGGTGGAAGAAGATCGGGTGGGCCTCACGGGCGTTTGAGCCCCACAGCAGGATGACGTCGGCTTGCTCGACCTCCGCGTACGACGAGGTCCCGCCTCCCGCTCCGAACACTGTCGCCAGACCGACGACGGAGGGAGCGTGTCAAGTTCGGTTGCAGGAGTCGATGTTGTTCGACCCGATTGCCGTGCGGATGAACTTCTGGGCCGCGTAGTTCATCTCGTTGGTTGCTTTCGAGCAGCTGAACATGCCGAAGCCGTCCGGTCCGTGGCGGTCGAGGACGGCCCGGAAGCCATCGGTCGCCCGGTCGAGGGCCTCGTCCCAGGTGGCGGGACGCAGCCTCCCGTTGTCGCGCACCATCGGAGTGGTCAGCCGCGGCAGCCGCTTGTCGCGTGATCGTCCGCCCATTTGCCCCTTTCCTCCTTGCTGTCTGCTCCGCTCGTGCCTGGCGTCAACCCAGTGACAGGGTGTCACGCGCCTGGTCCGGGGACTGAATTGTGCCCCCCATTGCCTCCACTACCTCTCTCGCCCGGTTTACGAGATCGGCATTGGAGGCGAAGACGCCGCGGGCCAGATACAGATTGTCCTCCAGACCCACCCGGATGTGGCCGCCGAGCAGGATGGACTGGGCCACCCATGGGATCTGCTGGGCCGACAGCGCGAAGGTGGTGAACTCGGCGCCGGCCGGCAGCAGGCGGGTCAGCGCAGCCAGCAGACCCACGTCTGTGGGCGTGCCGTAGGGGATGCCGGTGCACAGCTGGACCCACGGCGGATCGGCGACCAGGCCTTCGTCCACGAGAGTGTTGGCCAGCCACAGGTGACCGGTGTCGAAGATCTCCAGCTCGGGCTTGACTCCGAGCTCCCGGACCCGCTTGGCCATGTCGCGGATCATGTTCGGGGTGCTCACATACACCTGGTGGCCCTCGCCGAAGTTCAGAGTGCCGCAGTCGATGCTGCACATGTCGGGCTTGAGAGCCTCCACGTGGGCCAGGCGCTCCAGGCCGTTCACCAGGTCGGTGCCGTCGGGCCCGAAGTCGAAGGGGTCGGGGTCGCCGATCAGCAGGTCGCCGCCCATGCCCGCGGTGGTGTTGATGATCACGTCACCGTTGGCCGCCCTCACCTGCTCAAGCACCTGGCGGTACAGGTCCACGTCCCGGGTGCCCTTGCCGGTGGCGGGATCGCGCACGTGGATGTGCACGATGGCCGCACCGGCCTCGGCGGCCTCCAGCGCGGCCGTCGCGATCTGGGGGGGCGTGATCGGCAGGTCGGGATGCTTGCCGGCGGTGTCGCCCGCACCGGTCACCGCGCAGGTGATGATCGGGTTGCGGTTCACCACCCCAACCCTACCGTTCCCGGCCCGGTCGGGCCTCTCTGATGGGAGCCGATTGCGCGGGTTCGCTACGCGTCCGGGAGTGCACGAGTGGATACGGTGGACGAGCCATGAGATGGTCGAAGCTGTTCGTCCCGACGCTGCGCGACGCGCCCGCCGACGCCGAGGCGGCCAGCCACAAGCTGCTGGTGCGGGGCGGGTTCATCCGCCAACTCCACGCCGGGCACTACTCGCTGCTGCCGCTGGGGCTGCGGGTTCACGACAAGGTCGAGAACATCGTGCGCCACGGCATGGACGAGATCGGCGCGCAGGAGTTCCTGCTGCCGGCCATGCACCCGGCGTCGATCTGGCAGCGTTCGGGGCGCTGGGAGTCGGTGGGCCCCGAGATGTTCCGGCTCCAGGACCGCAAGGAGGCCGACCTCGCCCTCGGGATGACCCACGAAGAGGTGTTCAGCGAGATCGCCAGGGAGATCACGTCGTACCGGTCGTTGCCCCAGATCTGGTACCAGATCCAGTGGAAGTTCCGCGACGAGCCCCGTCCCAAGTCGGGCCTGCTGCGGGTGCGCGAGTTCGCCATGAAGGACAGCTACTCCTTCGACCTCGACGACGCCGGGCTGGACCACGCCTTCGATATCCATCGGGAGGCCTACATCCGGACCTTCCAGCGGCTGTCGCTCGACGCCATCGCGGTGCAGGCTTCGTCGGGCATGATGGGCGGCACCGGGTCGGTCGAGTTCATGGTGCCCTCCCCTGCCGGCGAGGACGACATTGCCCGCTGCGCTGGCTGCGGTTATGCGGCCAACGTCGAGAGGGCCACCTCGACGCTGGCGCCCGTCGACGACGGCGACACCAGTGCTGCCCTCGCCCGGTTCCCGACCCCGGGGGTTCGCACCATCGCGGCCCTGGAGACGGTCGAGGGCGGAGCGCCCGCCCACCGTCAGATCAAGACCATGGTGATGGTGCTCGACGGGGCGATGACGCTGGCCCTGGTGCGGGGCGACCACCAGCTCAACCTCCAGAAGCTGGCCGACGGCACCCGGGCGGCCGACATCCGCCCGGCCGAGCCGGCCGAGACGCTGGAGCGCCTGGGCGCCCATCCGGGCTCGCTGGGAGCGGTGGGCGTCGATGATCTGCGGATCGTGGCCGATCACGCCCTGCGGGGGCGGCACAGTCTCGCCACCGGCGCCAACGAGGACGACTGGCACTACTCCGGGGTGGACATCGACCGCGACATCGCCGTGGACGAGTGGCTCGACCTCCGGGAGGTGTCGGCCGGCGAGCCGTGCGTGAACTGCGGTCATCCCCTGGAGGTGGTCCGCTGCATCGAGACCGGCCACATCTTCAAGCTGGGCCGCCGTTACTCCGAGGCCATGGGCGCCACCGTGCTGGACGCCGACGGGGTGGAGCGCACCATCACTATGGGCTCCTACGGCATCGGCATCGGTCGGGCCATGGCTGCGGTGGCCGAGGTGCACCACGACGACCGGGGCCTCGTCTGGCCGGCGGCGGTGGCGCCGTACGAGACGGTCATCACGGTGGCCAGCATGCGCGATGACGCCGCGGTGGCCACGGCCGAGCGGCTCTACGGCGAGCTCCAAGGGCAGGGCGTGGAGGTGCTGCTGGACGACCGCGACGCCCGGGCCGGCGTGAAGTTCGCCGACGCGGAGCTGGTCGGCATCCCGTGGCGGATCACGGCGGGCCGGGCGGTGGCCGACGGCGAGATAGAGCTCACGTCACGAGCCGCCGGCAACACCCACCGGGTAGCCATCGAGGACGCCGCAGCCCAGGTGGCCGCTCGCCTGACCGACACCCGATCCTGAGGCACCCCGGATCGCAGCCGACCGGGGTCCGTCGGTGTAAATGACCACGGGCTTGGCTACGCGGCGGACCTCCTAGCTGCCGGCTGCGGTCAGCTCGAGGCACAGAACCGTCGTTGGCGGTGCGACCTTGAGGTACCAGGTCGTAGCCGTTCCCTTGGCGCCGGGTCCTCGGGATGTAGGCACGCTCATGTTCAGGCTCCTAATGTGGACAAATCCACATCGAGGGATAGGAACAAGCATGTCGCGAATGTCGGGCAGTATCCAGCACCATCGGCGGGCGAGACGACGCAACTGCATTGGATGCCTGCGACTGCTTCTGGCGGCGCTGTTGACGGCGATCCTGGCGGCTTGCGGCGGCGGCTCCGATGACGCGACTGGACAGCTGACGGACTCGCCTACTGCGGACGCTCCGACGTCGGACGGAGTGGAAATCCCGACTCAGGAGGGCGCGGAACTCACGACGCAGGAGTACGCAGCCGTCCTAGAGGAAGCCTTCTCCTATACGGGGGCCCAAGATGCGTTCGTCGAAGACGCGTATGATGACACGGTTGGCAATTTGCCCCCTGAGGATCTTGAGCGCATGTCCTCGCTCATGGCCAGCGGACCCTGGTCGGAGGAGGACAGAGAGTTCGCGAGCGAGTTCGCGGGAACCCTACTGTCAGCAGTCACAGGCTTCTATGGGGCGGCCCTTGAGTTCAGCAGTGACATCGTTGACGAGATATCAAGCCTGAGACCTCCGGAACATCTATCTGACCTCCACAGCAACTGGATCGCAACCCTCGGGGAGGCCACTCGATTCAGCCAGGACTATGTGGCACAGGTGAAGGCTGCCGATACGGACATCCAGGATCAGCAAGACCTCGACGACCTCTTCGCCACGATCGACTCCTTGGAGAGTGCAGTATCGCTTGATCCAGAACTGGAGAAGCGGTTCTCTGAGGCCTGTCTGAGTCTTGAGAGCCAGCTCGAAGCAGAGTTGGAGCGTGATATAGACATCTCCTGCCCAACTGAGGCCGCAGCACCCGAGACCGCACCGGCACCCACTGCGGCGACAGCGGAATCGACATCCGATATCGGCCTAGGCTCTGCCGAACAAGACAGAGAAGCACTGACCGCCTTCTACAACGCCACAGATGGACCCAACTGGACCGACAACACAAACTGGTTGAGCGATAGTCCTCTCGGCGAATGGTACGGCGTCGAAACGGACTCCAGCGGACGTGTAATCGCTCTAGAGCTTTCCGAGAACCAGTTGCAGGGGGCGATACCGGCCGAGGTGGGCAACCTCGCTTCCCTGGAAGTGTTGGACCTATGGAACAACGCGCTCAGCGGCGCGATCCCGAGAGAACTGGGCAACCTCGCCTACTTGTGGTTGCTGTACCTCAACGGAAACGAGTTGAGCGGCGAGATACCGGCCGAACTGGGCCAACTCTCCTACCTGGCAATCATGTACCTCGATGGAAACGAGTTGAGCGGCGAGATACCAGCTGAGCTGGGCCAGCTCTCGGACTTGGAAGTGCTGTCCCTCGGTGGCAACGCGCTCAGCGGCGAGATACCGGCTGAACTGGGCCAACTCTCCAAACTGGAGGGCCTGGAACTAGAAGACAACGAGTTGAGCGGGGAAATACCGGCTGAACTGGGCCAACTCTCCAACCTGAACTACTTGGAACTAGCGGGCAACGCGCTGAGCGGGTGCGTGCCAGACGCGTTGAGCTACTACGACCTCGACGAGTTGGGCCTGCCGTTCTGCTGAGGCCCCACGAGAGCAGAGTGTCTCCGCAAGAACGGCAAACTGGTCAGCAGCCGCGTCTCAGTCTGACAACTGCATTGAGAGGCGGCCGGCTGCCTCGATGACGGCCATGCCTAGGTCGTGGGTGTCGTCGGGGTTCGGGAACCGGTACGCCGGGCCGTGGACGTGCAGGGCGGCCTCCACCTGTCCCCCGCTCTCGAACACGGGGGCCGCCACCGAGTTGAGCTCCTCGGCGAACTCCTCGTACACCCAGGCGTACCCGATGCTGCGGATCTGCTCGAGGCGGTCCCGGAGCTCCTCGGGGTCGGTCATGGTCCAGGGCGTGCACTGCACCAGCGGCGAGACCAGGTACTTGTCGATGAAGTTGGGTCGCTGGTGGGCGAGGATCACGAGGCCCGAGGGCACGGCGTGCAGCGGGGCGTACTCGCCGGTCCAGTCCCGCACCTGGATGTTGGAGGAAGACTCGGTCTGGTCGAGGTAGTAGACCTGCCCGCCGTCGATGATCGACAGCCCCGCCACCTCGTCCAGGCTCTCGGCCAGCTCCAGCAGGTGGGGCCGGGCCGCGGCCACCAGGTTGCGGCCCCGCGGAGCCGATCCGGCCAGGTCGATCAGGCCCGAGCCCAGCCGGTACTCGCCGCCGGCCTCGGTCTGCTCGACGGCCTCCTCCTCCTCCAGGGAGGCCAGCAGGCGGGCCACTGTGCTCTTGGGCAAGTCGACCCGCTCGGCCAGCTCGGTGACGCCCACCGGACCTAGCGCCAGCGCCCGCAACAGCGCGAACGACCTCTTGATCGACTGAACAGTCACCGCAGCACCCTAAGGGGTCGCCCAAGCGGCGCGGCTCGGGAACTGGCAGCAGAACGCACGCATACCGTGCACAACGCTGCCAATTCGCGGCGAGGCTCCGATGTCTCTCACGGCCGGTCCCGGCGGCGGCGGATCTCGGCCGAGATCGCCGGGATCACCTGGTGCAGGTCGCCGATCACGGCCCAGTTGGCCTTCACCACCATGTTGGCCTCGGGGTCGATGTTGATGGCCAGGATGTGCTTCGAGCCCATGGCGCCCACCCAGTGCTGGATGGCGCCGGAGATGCCCGAGGCGATGTAGATCTCGGGGGCGATGCGGGTGCCGGTCTGGCCGACCTGGTCGGAGTGGGGCCGCCATCCGTTGTTGGTGACGGCCCGGCTGCAGCCGACCCGCCCGCCCAGCAGCTCCGCCAGCTCCTCCAGCGGGGCGAATCCCTCGGCAGAGCCGACGCCCCGGCCGCCGCCTACAACGACTGGAGCCGTGGGCAGGGTGACGCCCGCCTCCAGAACGACCCGTTCCTTGACCACGGTGCGGGCCAATGAGGCGTCCAACTCCACGGCCACGGCCCGGGTCTCGGGGGGCGCGGCGGGCGCGGGTTCGACCGGTGCGGAGGCCACCGCGTGCAGGCCGCAGGTGAGCAGCGCGGTGCCGGCCGCGGCGAGCGTGGCGTCCTCCAGCAGCGATCCTCCCCACTGGATGCGGGTCAAGGACCACTGCCCGCCTTCGTCGGCGGGCGGGGTGATGTCGGTGCAGTTGGCGACGAACGGCCAATCGAGGCGGGCCGCGGCCTGGGCCATCACCTCGTTGCCCCGCTCGCTGCCGCAGGCCAGAACGGCCCGCGGGCCGAGAACGGTCACTAGCTGCGCGATCGACTCGCCCCACGCCTCTGGACCGAAGTCGCTCAGCACTCCGTGCTCCACGGTGTACACCTGCGTGGCTCCATGGGCGCCCGCCTCTTCCACGGCTGGACCCGGTCCGGCTGCACAGGCGCCGATGACGGCCCCGTGCATCTCCACACCCATCTTCGCGGCCAGCGTCCGGCCGAACGTGAGCGCCTCCCGGGCGGGCTCGCCGAGCGTTCCCCGGTCGTGCTCGAGCACCACCAGCAGCATCACAGCACCCCTAGTTCTTCGAGCACGTCGACGGCGGCGGGGGCGGCGTCGGGGCCGTCGCCGAGGATCACGGTCTGCGACACGGTCTCGGTCGGGCGGTGCAGGCGGACCAGAGCCTGGTCGCCGGTGTCGGCTTCGAGTTCGAGCGTGGTGATCTCCAGCTTCTTGGAGGCCAGGCGGCCCCTCATCGTCGGGTAGCGCGGCAGGTTGATGCCCTCCTTGACGCCGAGTGCCGCCGGCAGGTCCACCTCGTAAACCTCGAAGCCGCCGTCGATCTCGCGGCGGGCCCGCACGCCCGATCCCTCTATCTCGATGCCCTTGATGCCGTTGACGATTGGACGGCCCAGCGCATGGCAGACCCGCACCCCCACCTGGAAGCCCCCCGAGTCGGCCGACTCGTTGCCGAACAGGATCAGGTCGAAGACGCCTCCATCGGCTTCCAGCGACCGGATGGCCGAGATCAGGGCCCGGGCCGTGCGCTGGGGGTCCCAGGCTGATCCGTCGGTCTGGATGAGCACGCCGTGGTGGGCGCCCACCGAGGCCGCGTAGCGCAGCTGCTCGGCGGCCTCGGCCGGACCCAGGGTGAGCACGGTCACCTCGCCGCCGGTGCGCTCTGCGATCTGCACCGCCTCCTCCACGCCGCACTCCTCGTGGGGGCTGGTGGTGAAGCCCAGGTGGGCGGCGTCGACGGCCAGGCCGTCCGCGGTGACGTTTATCTTCGCGCCGGGAGCCGGCACCCGCTTCACGCAGCACAGGATCCGCACGTCAGCGCCCTCCCGCGAGGCTCGGAGTCCGTGCCGTCACTAGCTCTTCATGCGGGAGTCGCCCGGGTCGAACACCGCTCCCGTTCCCGCCACCCGCACCGGGAACAGCTCGTTCATGTACATCACCTGCAGGTCGGTGCCGGCCACGGCCAGCTCCGACGGCAGGTAGCCCATCAGCAGGTGCTTGCCCAGCGACGGGCCCGGCCCCGCGGTCGTGACCCTCGACACCCGGCCGTGGGAGTCGACGATGCGCTCGCCGTCACCTGTGAGGATGGGCTCGTTGCCGCCCTGCATGTAGCGCTTGCGGCCCCTGGCGTCGTGCAGGTCCTCCACCGTGAGCACGCACATCTGCACCTCGGGATCACCCGCTTCCCGGGCGGCCAGGTAGGCCTCCTTGCCGATGAAGTCGGCCGCCTTGACCCGCGGCCGGGCCAGGCCGGCCTCGAGCGGGTTGTACTCGCTCTCGAGTTCGGCGCCCATGAGGCGGTAGCCCTTCTCCAGGCGGCCGGACGTGCCGTACACGCCGCCGCCGGCGGGCCGCAGGCCGTAGTCGGCTCCGACCCGCATCAGCGTGTCCCACACCGCCGGGCCGTCGTCCCACCGCAGGTAGATCTCCCAGCCGGTGTCGCCCACGTACGAGATGCGGAACAGGGTGGCCGCCACGGGCCGGCCGGTCCCGCAGTCGAGCTCGACGTCCACCAGCGAGCCGTAAGGCGAGCCGGCCTGGCTCAGGTCGGCGTCGCAGACCGCTCCCAGCACGGCCGGGGCGTTGGGCCCCCACAGGCCGAGGGTGGTGATGTCGTCGGTGATGTTGGCGAAACTCACCGATCCGTCGGTCGGCATATGGCGGCGAGTCCAGAACTCGTCGCGGCCGCCGTCGAACACACCGGTCACGATCCGCACCCGATCCTCGGCCATGCGCATCATGGTCAAGTCGGAGTGGAAGCCGCCGTCGGGGGTGAGCCACGGCGTGTATATGGAGCGGCCTACCGGCACATCGATCTTGTTGACCGCGAGACGGTCGGCGTAGGCGACCGCGCCCGGCCCGGTGAGCTCGTAGATCTGGAAGGCGCTCAGGTCGACCAGCCCGCAGTTGTCGCGCAGGTTGAGGTGCTCGGCGTTGGTGATCGGGCTCCACCAGCGGTTGTCCCACTCGACCTCCCGCTCGCCCAAGCCGTAGCGCTCCACCAGGTCGGCGTTGGACTCGAACCACTGGGGCCGCTCCCACGTGCGGGCCTGGAAGAAGAAGGCGCCCAGGTCCTCCTGGCGCGAGAAGTAGGGCCCGACCCGCAGGTTGCGGCGGCTCTCCCACTGCTCGGCCGGGTGGACGATGCCGTAGGTCTTGTTGAAGTGCTCGGCGGAGCGGGCCCAGATGTGGTCGTCCGGGCGCTCCTCGGGATAGAAGCGGGCGATGTCGGCGCCGTGGACGTCGATCACCCGGGGATAGCCGAAGGTCATCCACTCGGCCACCACCTGGGCCATGCCCGGCCCCTCCTTGACCCACACCGCGGCAGCCGACCACAGGTTGCGGACCTCGGGGACCTCGCCCAGGCACGGCATGGCGTCGGGCGTGAGCGACAGCAGGCCGTTGATGGCGTACTTGATCTCGGCGTCGCCCAGCATGTCCATCAACTCGATGGCCTGCTCCATCTGGGGATCGAAGTCGTCTGGGGTGAACGGCATCTCCGTGGGCGAGAGCGCGGCCTCCTCGTTGGAGGGGATTTCGTCGGGGTGGTGGAAGATGGGGCGGTGGGCGTAGGAGCCGACCTCCATCGAACCGGCCGTCTGGCGCTCGTAGCAGAACGTGTCCATGTCACGCACGATCGGGTAGCCGATCTCGTTGCCGGTCTCGGCCAGGATGTCCATGGGGCCGACGTCGGCCATCTGATGCACGGCCGGGACCAGCGGGATGTGGGCGCCGGCCATGTTGGCCAGCCGGTTGGACCACACGCCGCAGGCGATCACGACGTACTCGGTCTCGATGGTGCCGGCACTGGTGACCACCGCGGTGACGGTGCGGTCGTCGGGGTTGGGGCCCGGCTCGGTGAGAATGTCGAGCACCTCGGTGTTGGCCAGCACCCGGCAGCCGTTGTCGGTGGCCAGGCGGCGCATGACCGTGCCGGTCTCGAGCGAGTCGACCACCGACACCGTCGGGCAGTAGAAGCCTCCCAGGATCACTTCGGTATTGACGAAGGGGACAAGCTCGCCCACCTCGGCGGGGGTTAGCAGGTGGGCCTCCACGCCCCAGGCGGTGGCCGACGTCATGCGCCGCTGGAGCTCGTCCATCCGCTCGGGGGTGCGGGCCACCTCGATCCCGCCCGAGTCGACCGACAGGTCGAGGTCCCGGTACTGGTTGGCGCTCTGCACGCCGAGCAGGCACATCTCCTTGTTGTGGTCCACCGGGAAGATGAAGTTCGATGCGTGGCCGGTCGACCCGCCCGGGTTGGGCAGGGGGCCCTTGTCGACGAGAACCAGGTCGTTCCAGCCGAGCCTGGTCAAGTGGCCTACGAGACAGTTGCCGACTATGCCGGCCCCGATCACCACGCACTTGGCGCTGGCGGGGAACTCGCTCACAACCAATCCTCCTGTGCTGCCGTGCCAGCGGGACTAGGTAGGTCTTCTTGTAGTCTGCGGCGTCCGCCTTGGGGGCAGGTGCCACATCCTGTTCTGTAATGCGGAATCGTTCCGCGATACGGAACGACAAGCTACCCTCGGGGGCGGTGCCGCGCCAACATCCCGGCCGGTGCCCGCAACCGCGCAAGACTGCTGCGAAAGGAAGGGCAAAGATGCCGTTTCCGACCGATCTGGAGATCGCCTCCCAGGCCAACCTGAAGCCTCTCGGAGAGATCGCCGCCGACGCCGGAATCCCGGCCGAGATGCTGGAGCCCTACGGCGCCGGAGCGGCCAAAGTGAGCCTCGACGCGGTCGGGGCCATGGCCGACGCCGGCCGGCCCCGGGCCCGCTACGTGGTGGTGTCGGCCATCACCCCGACGCCGCTGGGCGAGGGCAAGACGACTACCACCGTCGGGCTGGGCCAGGCCTTCCAGCACATCGGACGCAGCGCCACCATCGCCATCCGCCAGCCCTCGATGGGCCCCACGTTCGGGATCAAGGGCGGAGCGGCCGGGGGCGGCTACAGCCAGGTCGTGCCCATGGAGTTGTTCAACCTCCACCTCACGGGCGACATGCACGCCGTGACCGCGGCCCACAACCTGTGCTCGGCCATGGTCGACGCCCACCTCTACCACGGCAACGAAGCCGGTCTCGACATACACAACATCACCTGGCGGCGGGTGCTCGACGTCAACGACCGGGCGCTGCGCAACATCACGCTGGGGCTGGGCGGGCGGCTCGACGGCGTGCCCCGGGAGTCCGGCTTCGACATCACCGCCGCGTCGGAGGTCATGGCCGCGCTGGCGCTGTGCACCGGTCTCCACGACCTGCGAGCCCGGCTGGGCCGCATCGTGGTCGGCTACACCAAGGCCGGCACCCCGGTGACCGCCGAGGAGATCGGCGTGGCCGGGTCGATGGCGGTGATCCTGCGCGAGGCCATCAAGCCCAACCTGATGCAGACCCTCGAGAACACGCCCGCGCTGGTGCACACCGGGCCGTTCGGCAACATCGCCACCGGCAACTCCTCCATCGTGGCCGACCAGGTGGGCATCCGCACCTCGGACTTCCTGCTCACCGAGGCCGGCTTCGGGGCCGACATGGGCGCCGAGCGGTTCTTCAACATCAAGTGCCGCTACTCGGGCATCGCTCCCGACGCGGCCGTGCTGGTGGCCACCGTGCGGGGCCTGAAGGCCCACTCGGGGAAGCACAGGATCGTGGCCGGCCGTCCGCTGCCGGAGGCGATTCTGGCTGAGAACCCCGACGAGGTGCACGCGGGTGGCGACAACCTGCGCAAGCAGCTCGAGAACATGCGCATCCACGGCTGCACGCCGGTGGTGGCCATCAACGTGTTCCCCGAGGACCACGCGGCCGACGTCGCCGCCATCGGAGAGATCGCAGCCGAGTACGACGCCCGCTCCGCGGTCACCACCCACTTCGCCGACGGCGGTCGGGGCGCGGCCGAGCTGGCCGAGGCGGTGGCCGAGGCGGCCGAGGAGCCCAGCGACTTCGCGGTGCTTTATCCCGACGACGCGTCGCTGAAGTCGAAGATCGAGACGGTGGCCACCCGGGTGTACGGCGCCGACGGGGTCGAGTACTCCAGCACGGCCGACAAGCAACTGGCCACCTACACCGAAGCCGGGTTCGGGAACCTGCCGGTGTGCATCGCCAAGACCCACCTGTCGATCTCGTCGGACCCGACGCTGAAGGGCGCCCCGACGGGGTGGACGCTCCCGGTGCGCGAGGTGCGTGCCTCGGTGGGTGCCGGGTTCGTGTACCCGATCTGCGGCGACATGCGCACCATGCCGGGCCTGGGCCGGGTGCCGGCGGCGGTGGGGATCGACATCGACGCCGACGGAAACATCGTCGGCCTGAGCTGAGGCTGCAACGTAGATGCTGTCCAAGCTGCGGCGCGCCCCGCTGTCGGGGGAGACTCTCGGGGCCCGCCACTTCCGGCTGCACCTCGTCAGGGATCTGACCTTCGAGGTCATCCCCCTCAAGAGCCTCGACGCAGCGATCGAGGCGCTCCCCGCCGGGTCCCGGGTCTCGGTGACCGCATCGCCGGTGAAGGGTCAGGACGCCACCTGCGAGATCACCGAGCGGTTGATGGAACTGGGCCACGAGGCCATCCCGCATGTCTCGGCCCGGCTGGTGCCCGATCGGGCCCGGGTGTCCGAGTTGGCCGGCTGGTTCCGGTCGGCCGGAGTGTCGACGATGTTCCTGGTCGGCGGGGATGTGGAGTCGCCCGGCGCCTACTCGGATGCGGCCTCGTTCCTGCGGGACCTGCTGGAGTGCGACCACGGGCTGAGCACGATCGGCGTGACCGCCTACCCGCACGGCCACCCGCTCATCGCCGAGGAAGTGCTCCATGAGGCCCTGCACGCCAAGCAGGCGCTCCTGGCCGAGGCCGGCGTGGAGGGCTACTGCAGCACGCAGATGTGCTTCGATCCGGACCGCATCGAAGGCTGGCTGCGAGGCGAGCGGGCCGCTGGGCTGACGCTGCCCGTGCATCTGGGGATCTCGGGGGTGGTGGATCGGACCAAGCTGCTGACCATGGGCGCCCGCCTGGGTGTGGGGCCGTCGCTGCGGTATCTCCGCAAGAACCGGGCCGCCATCATGAAGCTGATGACCTCACCCAACTACGACCCCGACCACATCCTGATGGCCCTGAGCCCGTCGTTGGACGACCTCGGTGTGACCGGCCTGCACGTGTTCACCTTCAACCAGGTAGCCACCACCGTCACCTGGCAAACCTCCCACCACGCCTAGCCCCCCGCGACACCGACCGCTCTGATCCGGCCGGCCGAACAACCTGCAGATTTCCACCCCTGCGGTGGATTATTGACAGAAGTTCGCCTCGGCGTCAGGGGTGCGGGGCGGCCGAGATCGCCTCGGGTAGCGGACGTCGGGGGGCCGTGGCGTTGATCACGTCGACGGCGTCGATGATCTCGGAGGCGATCCACACCTTGGAGCGCCCGGCCTTGTAGGGGCTGGGCCGCAGGATCCCGGCGTCGGCGAGGCGGTGGATGATCTGCCCCGCCCGTGCCGACGTCACACCGAAGTGCTCCTCGATCGACTGTGCCGTGACCGCCGGATTGTCCAACAGCATGTCGATGACCTGCGGCACGCTCGACCCACTGCGCGTGCGCACCCGGCCGTGATAGTCGTCCCGCAGAGCAGCCAGGCGCCCCACCAGGCGCGACGCGACCCCTGCGGCCACCGTGATCGCGTCGGCGAATACACCGACCCATGCGTCGAGATCCCCCGACCGGTAGCTGGCCAGCCCCGACACGTACCTCGCCGGATCCGACAGCAGACCGTGGGCGACCGGCACCGGGGCCCCGCCGGCCAGCAGCAGCTTATGAATCAGCAGCCTCCCGATGCGGCCGTTGCCGTCGACATAGGGATGGATGGTCAGGAACTGGGCGTGGGCGACAGCCGCGTGCAGCACCGGATGCACGTCGACCCGCCGGGCGAACCGGACCAGATCGTCCATCAGCACCGGAACCTGCCCATGGGGCGGCCCCTCGAACGCCGCCACAGCCCGAGTGCGCCCGATCCAGACCGCGCCGTCGCGCCACGCCCCCCGGTGACGCGGCTCGATCTCCGGGTCGGCGGCGAGCAGTTCGCGGTGCAGGCGATGGAACCAGTCCGCCGACACGATGTCGCCGCTGTGGTGCGCTGACAGGGCGGTCGCAACGTTCGCTGCCACCAGTTCGGTGTCGGTGGGATACGGGCTGGCATCGTCGTCGCTGAGGTCGGCGAGCTTGACGGCGAGCTGCTCGGCTGAGGTCGTGATGTGCTCGATCTGCGACGAAGCCACCGCGTCGGCGCGGATCAACACTGCGCTCAGATGACCGAGCACTCCCGACGCCTGGCCGCTGCGGGCGTGCAACCGGGCCGTCGCCTCCAGCGCGGTAGCGATGGCGTCCGCCGCCGCATCATCCAGGGCCGGCACCGAGATGCTGGCAATCTCGGGAGGCACGGTCTGGGCGACATCGATGGTCGGCGTAGACTCTTCGTCCCAGTTCCGCCACAGTTCGTTGGGAACTGTCACGATCTTCGACTGCGAAACAGGCCACGAACCCATCGAGGCCTCCTCTATCTGCTTGTCTCTCTCTACGGTAGAGAAAGTTTAAGAGATATAGACTTGCTTTTCAATAGTTTAAGTCAAATTTATATCTATAACCCTTGATATCCGTGCGTAACTGTACGAATTCGAAGCACGCCCCACCCCGAATTTGGCAGCACAACGCACGCATACCGTGCAGAACGCTGCCAATTCCGTGAGTGCCGGGGGGGGCCGGGGGCATCGCCAGCGATGTCACAGGGGGCAAGTACCTTCGAGGGCATGGAACCAACAGGTGTAATCGTGCTTGTCGCCGCCCTGGCCGTCGTGGTTGCAGGGGCCGCGATCCTGCGGAGCAGGCGCGCTCCTAGTGCGGCCGACGTCTCTAGCGAGATCGCGCGGCTGAGCGTGCAGCTTGAGGAACGCGAGCGGGAGTTGGGGCAGGTCCGGGACGAGCGCGACACGGCCCGCCGGGAGCGCGAGACAGCCCGCCAGGATCTGGTCTCGGCCCAGACAGAGCTCGCAACCGTCAAGGCAGACCACGAAGCCCGCAACGAGGAGTTGTCCACCGCGCGCGAACAACTGGACAATCAATTCAAGGGACTGGCGGCCGGCGTCCTCAAGGAGAGCACTGAGTCGCTGCTCAAGCAGGCGAAGGAGCAGTTCGACAGCCAGCGCCAACTCAGCGCGGCCGAACTGGAACAGCGCAAGCAGGCCATCGACAACCTCGTCGGGCCCCTGGGCGAGAGCTTGGAGAAGCTGGGCGCGTACGCCAACGACATCGAAAAGAAGCGAGTGGGCGCCTATGAACGGCTGACCACCCAGGTCGCGTCGCTGCAGAAGGTTGCCGGGAGTCTCAGCGATGCGCTGCGGTCCCCCAACATCCGGGGCCAGTGGGCCGAGCAGGAGCTGGGGAACATCCTGGAGCTGGCCGGCCTTAACCAGCACATCGACTACTACCCCCAGCACTCCGTGCCGGTCCCCGGCAGCGTGCTGCGGCCGGACGCAGTCGTCAGCGTGCCCGGTGGCCTGAAGGTCGTCATCGATGCCAAGGCCCCGCTGGACAGCTACCTCAAGGCCCACGAGGCCACCGATGAGAACGAGGAGGCGGCCCTGCTGACCAACCACGCCAGCGCCATCTCGAGGCATGCCAAGAGCCTGAGCGAGCGGGACTACGCCGATGTCGTGGCCGGGTCTCCGGACTTCGTGCTGATGTTCGTGCCCGCTGATCCGATACTCGACGCGGCCATGAAGGTTCAGCCGACGCTCTGGGAGCAGACCTGGCAGGAGCACAGGGTGCTCATCGCCACACCGGGACTGCTTCTGGCATTCCTGCGAACGGTGGCGTTGGCCTGGCAGCAGCAGGACATGCAGCAGAACGCCCAGAAGATCGCCGCTCTCGGCAAGGACCTCTACGACCGGTTGAGGGTCTTCGCGGAACACATGGACGACATGGGCGGCGGTCTCGGGAAGGCC
Source organism: Acidimicrobiales bacterium (assembly GCA_965117015.1). Taxonomy (GTDB): domain Bacteria; phylum Actinomycetota; class Acidimicrobiia; order Acidimicrobiales; family Aldehydirespiratoraceae; genus Aldehydirespirator. The sequence continues at coordinate 2,269,305 of OZ220747.1, read as the reverse complement.
CTGGCGGCCTACAACCGAGGTGTCGGCTCCCTCCAGGGCCGGGTACTGCCCCAGGCCCGCCGCTTCGAGGACCTGAACGTGGTGTCCGAGCTCAAGCGGGTCCCCGAGCTATCGCCGGTGGAGGACACCGTCAGGTCCGTGACCGGCCATGAGGACGACGACGCGAAGGAGGACGCGACAGACGATGCGCACGATGAGCTACCGGGCACGCTGCTGCCCCGCACATTGACCGCCTGAGCGGACCCTGAGCAAGCAACCGGCGACAGCGAGCAAGCAGTTGGCGGCAATGGCAGAATGGGGTCGTGACGTGGCCTGACGGGTCAGTTGATGGCAGGTGGCCGGGGGTGGAGCCGGTCTTGGCTGATCCTGTGGCGGAGCGGGCTCGGCTGCTGGATGACCTGGCCACGTCGTACCGGCTGTTCGCGGCCTTGCGGTGGGGGGAGCTCGGCGATGGCCACATCACCTGCCGCGACACCGAGCAGCCCGACCACATGTGGCTGCTCCGTTACCGGGTCCCCTTCGAGCGGGCCCAGCCCTCGGACATGGTGCTGGTCGCACCCGACGGCCGCGCCACCGACCAGGACGGTCGCCCCGCCCGCATCAACAACACCGCCTACCACATCCACCACCCCATCCACGAGGCCCGGCCCGACGTCACCGCGGCCGCCCACGTGCACACCGCCTGGGGCACCCCGTTCGCGGCCGAGCGGCGCATGATCGAGCCCATCACCCAGGAATCGACGCTGTTCTACGAGGATCACGCCCTCTTCGACGACGAAGAGGTCCAGATCCTCTCCTGCGACGGCGGCAAGCGCATCGCCGTCGCCCTGGGCGAGTGCCGGGCCGTGATCCTCGCCAACCACGGCCTCCTCACCGTCGGCTCCAGCCCCGCCGACGCCGTCGGCTGGTTCGTGCTGATGGAACGGGTGGCCGAGGTGCAGATGAAGGCCCGTCACGGGCTGCCCGTCTCAGCCGAGGCCGCCCGGGCCTCCCGAGACGACATCGTGTTCAGCGACTACGGCTGGGATCTGTTCAACTGGGCCATCCGCCGCCACCTCAAGGTCCCGTAGGCGAGCCGGCCCGGCCCAGCCGCCCCAGCCCTAGTCCGGAAAGTCTCCCAGCATCCGGGCTGCGGCCAGGGTGTTCTGCAGCAGGCAGGCAATCGTCATGGGACCGGTTCCGCCCGGCATCGGCGTCACTGCGCCCGCCACAGCCTGGACCGTCTCGAAGTCCACATCGCCGACGATGCCGTCGGCCGTGCGCGAGATGCCCACATCGATCACAGCCGCACCCGGCTGCACGAAGTCGGCGGTGACCAGCCGGGCCATGCCGGCCGCGGCCACGATGATGTCGGCCTGCCGGCACACCTCCTGCAGCTCCGGCGTGCGGCTGTGGGCCAGCGTCGGTGTGGCGTCCACCCCCTTGCGCCCCAGCAGCAGCACTTGGGGCAGCCCCACGAGGGTCGACCGGCCGATCACCACCGCGCTCTTCCCGGAAACCGCCACCCCGTAACGGTCCAATAGGCGCATCACCCCCAGCGGGGTGCAGGGCACATGACCCCGCTGACCCCTGACCAGCCGGCCCATCGACCTGGGCGTGAGACCGTCCACGTCCTTCTCCGGAGGGATCAACTCCAGGACGGCATCGGCGTCCAGGCCCTCCGGCAACGGCAGCTGCACCAGGATCCCGTGCACGCCGGGGTCTCGGGCCAGATCGCCGACAGCCTGCTCCACCTCGTCCTGGCTGGCGTCGGCGCCCAACTCGACATGGCGCGAGACCATGGCCGCCTCCGCCGCCTTGCGCTGCTTGTTGCGCACGTAGATGCGGCTCGGCTTGTCCTCGCCCACCAGCACCGTGGCCAGACAGACCTCCGGCCCACCGGCCGCGGTGATCTCTGCGTTGAGCTCGGCGACGATCTCGTCGCGCAGCCGGTTGCCGTCCATCAGCACGGCACCGCCCTCGGTCCGTTCGAATTGTTCGGTCATCAATCCCGCCTGTGGTCTTCGGGCCTTGCGGCAAAACCGTCGGATCTTTCAGCCGACCCCCGAGACAGGCTACGCCCCGCCGCCTACGATGAGCGTTCCGATATGCGGAACTGTTCCAAAACGGTTCCGCCCGCGTACTCCCGCCGCCCTTGAGTTCCCAAAGGTGGTATCCGCATGAGGATCCTGTTCGCCGACGGCCTGTCGGACAGCGCAGTCGAACGGTTGCGCGCCGGCGGCGACGAGTGCGTCATGAAGCCGTCGCTCACTGCGGAGAACCTGCCCGCGCACATGGCCGGATTCGACGCCTTGGTCGTGCGCAGCACGCGGGTTACCGGGCCGGCAATCGAGGCCGGAACCAAGCTGGGGCTGGTGGTACGAGCCGGTGCCGGCACCAACACCATCGACTGCCAGAGGGCCGCCGAGCTCGGAATATTCGTGTGCAACGTTCCCGGCCGCAACGCCGTTGCGGTGGCCGAACTCGCGATGGGACTCGTGTTCGCGACCGATCGGCACATTGCGTCCTCCACCGCCGACGCTCGGGCCGGCTCCTGGAACAAGAAGGCCTACAGCAGCGCGAGGGGCCTCTACGGCTCCACTCTCGGCATCATCGGCATGGGCGCCATCGGCCTCGAGGCTGCCCAGCGGGCCGCCGGCTGCGGGATCAGGGTGGTCACCGAGGAGAAGGCCCGCAGTCGCAGCGTGCGCCAGCGGATGGCCGACATTGGCGTGGTGACCCTGCCAGACCTCGATGCCGTGCTGGCCGCGGCCGACATCGTGTCGTTGCACGTACCCGGCGGCCCCGGCACCACCGGGATGGTCGATGCGGGATTCCTGGCCAAGATGAAGCATGACGCCGTGCTGATCAACACCTCCCGTGGCGAGGTCGTCGATGAGGCCGCCCTGCTCGACGCGCTCAACTCCACCGACATGAGGGCGGGCATCGATGTGTTCGCCGACGAACCGCCCTCCGGAACCGGCTCGGTCGACTCCGCCCTCGCCCGCCACCCCAAGGTCACCGTCACCCACCACATCGGAGCGTCCACCAACCAGGCCCAGGAGGCCGTGGCCGAGGGCACGGTCGAGGTGCTCGAGGAGTACCGCACCGGCTCGATCATCAACTGCGTGAACCTCGAACAGGCCCCCCACCGGACGGCCACGCTGAGCGTGCGCCACTACGACCGGGTCGGTGTGTTGGCGTCGGTGCTGCAAGAACTTCGCGGCTGCAGCCTCAATGTGGCCAACATGAGCAATCGCATCTTCGCGGGCTCGCAAGCGGCGGTGGCCACGATCGACGTGTTCGGGGCCGTCGACGAACAACTGCTGGACGCAGTGCGTGCCCTTCCCGACGTGATCCAAGTCTCGGCGTTCGACGCATGAGCAAGCCTGAATCGGTGCTGGAGCCCTTTGCGGGCTGGCTGGTGAAGTCCGAATGGGCCGACCGGGTCATCAGCCGCGCCTACGACAACCTCACACCGGGCCAGCGCCGCTCGATCGCCAGGGAGAACCCGTACAGCTACGTGAACGTGACCCGCAGCAGCGAGGACCTGCTCGATGACGAGCACCTTTCCCTGGACCATCTTGTGACCCAGGGCGCGGCCGCCCTGACCCGCCTACTCGACGCCGAGGTGTTCGCCCCGACCGGGCGACGGGCCCTGTACCTGTACCGGCTGACCCATGCCCGCGGCTCCCAGACCGGCCTGATCTGCGCGGTGGCGGTCGGCGGCTTCGAGGAGGGCCGCATCCGGATACACGAGGGCGTGCGGGAGGACCGCACAGAACTGCTCACCGCCCATCTGGTAGGAGTCGGCGCCACATCGCATCCGGTGGCACTGGCCGTGAGAGCCTGGGCGGACTCGGAGTATGCGGAACGGCTGGACGAGGTGGCCGCGTCAGCACCGCCCGATCTCGAGTTCGGCTCGAAACTTGTCACTCACCAGATCTGGACGGTGCCCGCCGAGATGACCGACCGGCTGCTGAAGGCGCTGGCCGACAAGGTCCTCTACGTGACTGATGGGCACCACCGGTCGGCCGCCGCGCAGCGGGCGCTCCAGCGCGACCCCGGCAATCCGGTGCTCACCCGGACACTGGCCGCGGTGTTTCCCCACAGCCAGCTGCACGTGGAGGCCTACCATCGCGTCGTGGCCGACCAGCGCCACGACGATCGCGACGACTTCCTGTGGGCACTCCGCTCCAGGGCCAGCTACATGGGCGGGGAACTGGAGCGGGTGGAAGGCGCCGAGGACGCACGGCCGAGATGGCGGGGCGAGGTGGGCGTTTACGCAGCCGGCAGCTGGCACCGGCTGACGCTGCCCCCGCCGGATTCTGAAGCGGGCGCCCTCGATTCGCTTGACGTCGATCGTCTGCGGCGGCTGGTGATCGACCCCGTTCTAGGCGCCGATGAGCTGGCGGCCACCGGCACGGTCGACTACGTGCCCGACACCGCCGGGCTGGACGAGCTGGTGCGCCGCTGCGACGCAGGCAGCCGGGTCGGCTTCGTCATGTACCCGCTGTCGGTGGACGAGCTGCTGGCCGTGGCCGACGAGGGCAGCAAGATGCCGCCCAAGTCGAGCTTCTTCTACCCCAAGCCCAGAGCCGGCGCCTTCCTGCGAGTGCTAGGGCAAGGAGCCACCGCCCACCTCACCCCGTCCTGAGGCGCCGGGCCGCAATTACTCCCGCTCTTGTTCGCTGCGCTCACGGGCCGCTCTGGCCGCGGTTACTCCCGCTCTTGTTCGCTGCGCTCACGGGCCGCTCGGGCCGCGGGCCTCACTGCCGGGCCATCTCGGCGCGGGCTGTGTTGACGTCGTCGCGGCGGGTCCGCGGCGCCAGCTGGATCTCAACCTCGTGCAGCGTGCCCGAGAAACCGAAGGGCGCCGCATAGCGATCAGACACCGCTGAGCCGTGGTCGCGGCCGATGCTGGTGCCGACCGCGGAGATGATCCCCATGAACACCGGCAGGTCGCAGCGACCGCACTCGGCGCCGTCGATGACGATCTCCAGCGTGCCCGTAGTGCGGCTGGTGCGCTCGAGGCGCATGGACACGGTGGCGTCCCCTGTGGGCACCTCCGTGTCGGACTCCAGCACGGTGTGATCACCGAACGCGTTGTAATCCACGACGAGCCGGTCGTCCTGCACGAACATCGAGACCCCTGCACTGGCCGTGCCGGTCGCCCAGATCACGCCCTCGGCGCCGGTGGCGCGAGTCACCCGGGCGTCGAGGCTGAACCTCCGCCCACCCGGGCCGGGCGCGGCCTGCACCGCGATGGGCGACATCGGCGGCCGGTACCGGTAGCGGCGGCTGGTGGGATGAGGTGAGCGGTCATTCAGGCGTGGCCTGAACATGCCGACGAAGCTGTCGTCGAGGGGCAGCACGCCGTTGCGCTCGGCCTCGCTCCACCAGAGCTCGATGAGCTCGGCGAGCTTGTCGGGCTGCCGCGTCGCGAGGTCGTCGCATTCCGAGGCGTCCACCGACAGGTCGTACAGCTCCCACTGATCGGCGTCGAAGTCGGTGCCGTGGATGTGTCGGCACACCGCCTTCCAATGGCCGGCCACCAGCGCCCGCGAGCCGGCCATCTCGAAGTACTGGAGGGTGTTGGTGGCCGGATGGCCGGCGTCGGCCATCACCGGCGCGAACGAGTGGCCCGTGACCGGCATCTGCTCGAATCCGTTGAGCACTTCGGGCGGGGTGATGCCCAGCAGCTCGTAGATCGTGGGCACGACATCGGAGACGTTGGTGAACTGGTGCCGCATCGTTCCCCGCTCGGAGGCACCCATGCCCTCGGGCCAGTGGACGATCAGGGGCACATGAACCCCGCCCTCGTGGGTGTTCTGCTTGTACCACTTGAACGGGCTGTTGCCGCACTGGGCCCAGCCCCACGGGTAGTTGACGTAGCTGCGGGGCCCGCCGATCTCGTCGAGCCGGGCGACCGCCTCCTCCGGTATCTCCGGTATGCCGTTGAACCACTTCATCTCGTGCATCACCCCGAACGGGCCGCCCTCCTGCGACGCCCCGTTGTCGGAGAGCACCACCAGGATCGTGTTGTCGAGCTGGCCCAGCCGGTCGAGGCCATCGACCAGCCGCCCGATCTGGTCGTCGGTGTGGTCGAGGAAGGCCGCGAAGGCCTCCTGGAGGCGGGCGGCGAACCGCTGGTGGGTCTCGGGCAGCGTGTCCCAGGGATCCACTCCCGGGTTGCGGGGCGCCAGCCGGGTTCCCTCGGGGATCACGCCGAGTTCCAGCTGGCGCCGGTACCAGCGCTCCCGCACGATGTCCCATCCCTCGTCGTAGCGTCCCCGGTACTTGGCCAGGTAGCCGGCCGGCGACTGGTGGGGGGCGTGGGTGGCGCCGAAAGGCAGGTAGGCGAAGAAGGGCCGGTCGGGGCGGACTCCCTTGCTGTCGCCGATCATCAGCAGCAGCTGGTCGACGAGGTCCTCGCTGAGGTGGTAGCCGTCCTCGGGTCCGGCCGGAGGGTCAGCCCGGTGGTTGTCGATCACCAGCTCGGGATTGAACTGATCGGTCTCGCCCTCGAGGAACCCGTAGAACCGGTCGAAGCCGCGGCCCAGCGGCCACTGGTCGAAGGGGCCTGCGGCCGAACTGTCCTGGGTGTGGCCCAGATGCCACTTGCCCGCGCAGAAGGTGGCGTAGCCGACGGCGCTCAGGACCTCCGCGACGGTGGCCGCATGGTTGGAGACATGGCCGAGCTGGTTCGGGAAGCCGCTCCTGAAGTTGGCCAGCGTCCGCATGCCCACCGCGTGCTGGGAGCGTCCGGTGAGAAGCGCGGCCCGGGTGGGCGAGCACAGCGGCGTGACGTGGAAGTTCGTGAACTGGAGCCCGCCCTCGGCCAGCCGGTCGACGTTGGCGGTGTCGATGTCGGAGCCGTAGCAGCCGAACTGGGCGAAGCCGGTGTCGTCGAGCAGGATGATCACAACGTTGGGCGAGTCCTCGCCTGGGTGCGGCGGCTCGCTGAAGCAGGGCTCGGACTCGGCCCGGGTTCGACCGATGCGGCCCTCGAAGGTCGGGATGGGAACGGGCCCTCCGGTCATGGGGCTCCCCTTTCGGTGCAGGTTCCGTCGGCGGGCTCAGGCGTCAGCCGCGTCCAGCGCTCCCAGTAGGGCGGCGGCGCCTTCGTCGATCTCGGCCGCGGTGACGTTGAGCATGGGCGTGACCCGGATCACGTTGCCGTAGAGGCCTCCCTTGCCGACCAGCAGGCCCCGGTCCCGGCAAGCCTCCAGCACGGCGCCAGCCCGGGCCGCGTCGGGCTCGATGGAGCCGGGGTGCACGAACTCCATGGCCTGCATCAGCCCGCGGCCCCGCAGCTCGGCGACGAAGCCGGTCCGCTCCACCGCCGGAGTCAACGCGTCCACCAGCCGCCGGCCCATGGCCAGCGCGTTGGCCTGGAGGTCGTCCTCCAGCACCCGCCGCAGCGTGGCCCGACCGGCGGCGGCCGACAGGGGGTTGCCGCCGAAGGTTGAGAACTGGAGCGCGCCGATGGAGTCGAAGATCTCGGCCCGTCCCACCACGCCGGCCAGGGTGATGCCGTTGCCGACTCCTTTGGCGAAGGTGAGCATGTCAGGCACGATCCCGTGGGCCTCGTAGCCCCAGAAGTGCTCGCCGGTGCGGCCCCAGCCAGTCTGCACCTCGTCGGAGATGAACAGGATGCCGTGGGACGACAGCACCTTTCCCATGGCCCCGAAGAAGCCGTCGGGGGGAACCGCGAACCCGCCCACGCCCTGGATGGGCTCGGCGATCATGGCGGCCACGTCCCCCGAGGTGGTCATGTCGATGAGCTGCACGAGATCGTCGACGCACGCTGTGGTGTATGCGTCGTCGTCGAGGTGGCGGAACGGGCTGCGCAGCCGGTAGCCGCCCTGGACAAAGGTGACGTTGAGCCCGGTGAGGCTGGTCGACGACCAGCTGCGGTGGGCGGTGATGGCCTGGGCCGAGAAGGTGCGCCCGTGGTAGCTGTTGCGCATGGCCAGGATCTGGTTGGAGCCGCGGTGCACGGTCGCCATGAGCAGGGCGGCGTCGTTGGCCTCGCTGCCCGAGGGCGTGAAGAACACCCGGGCGTCGTCGATGCCCGACACCCGGGCCACGTCCTCGGCGAAGGCGATCATGGGCTCGCTCAGGTACAGCGTGGAGGTGTGCATCACCATGGCCGCCTGGTCCTGCACCGCGGCCACCACGCTGGGCTCGGCGTGGCCGATCATGGTCGTCAGCACCCCGCCGAAGAAGTCGAGGTAGCGGTTGCCCTCAACATCCCAGACGTAGCTGCCCTCGCCCCGGTCAATCGACACCGGCTCGTCGTGGAGCAGATGCAGGAAGCTGGGCAGCGCCGAGCCGTAGCGCTCGGCCAGTTCAGCGTTTGTGGTCATGCGCCAGATTATGCCTTCGCCGGACCCGACGCAGGCTCAGAACTTCAAGCGGTTAGCCACACCAGAGGTGGTTAACTGCTTCAAGTTCGGGGCCGCTTGTAGCGGTCAGTCGTTGCGGATCTTGCGGGCCAGCGCTACCGCGGCCTTCGCCTGCCGGTTGGTGCGGTACTCGTAGATGTCGGCGCCGGCCAGGATCCAGCGGCTGCCCCGCACTCCCAGCCAGCGCAGCGGCTCGGGCTCCCAGCGGCGGTGGTGGGCGTTGACCCAGGGAAGGTCGACTCGCTCGGAGTCGGTGCCGGTGATCAGTTCGGCCAGGGTGCGCCCGGCCAGGTTCGACGGCGACACCCCCTCCCCCACGTAGCCGCCCGCGCCGGCGGTGCCGGCGGCCCGGTCGAAGTGGACGAACGGGGTCCAGTTGCGGGGCACAGCGAGCACGCCGCCCCACCGGTGGGTGATCCGCGCCCGGGCCAGCGCCGGGAACAGGTCCACCAGCGTGCGGTGTATGCGCTGGTGCGATCTGTGGTGGCGCTCCACCGACGAGCTGATCCGCGATCCGTAGAGGTAGGGGACTCCCCGGCCGCCGAAAGCTATGCGGTCATCGGCTGTGCGCTGGCCGTAGATCACCATGTAGCGGTCGTCGGCGAAGGTGGGCCGGTCGGCCAGGCCGATCTCGTCGAACACCGATTGCGGCAGCGGCTCGGTGCCGATCATCAGCGAGTAGATGGGCAGCAGCTGGCGCCGCCGGCCCCGCAGGTCCCGGGTGTAGGCCTCGGTGGCCCGCACCACCACCTCGGCCCGCACCGTGCCCCGATCGGTCAGCACCCGGCCGGGCTCAATGGCGACGGCAGCCGTCTGCTCGACGATGGTCGCACCGCGGCGCTCCACCGCCTCAGCCAGTCCCCTCACCAGCCGGGCCGGGTCAATCGCCGCGCAGGGGGCGTAGAAGATGCCGCCGAGCACCCCGGTGGCGTTGGCGTGAACCCGGGCTTCATCCGCGGTCAGCAGCCGGATCTCGTCCTCGTTGAGCCCCAGTTCGTGTTGATGGGCTATCTCGGCGGCCTGGCGCTCGGCTTGAGGACGGTTGCGAGCGAAGCGGATCACGCCGCCCTTGTGGTAGCCGCATTCGATGCCCTCGGCCGCGGCCACTCGGCCGATCTCGTCGACGCTGTCGAAGACGGCCCGCGCGAGGCGCAGCGACGAAGGCAGGTCCGCGAGAGCCGCATACGTCTCGATCCCCGCGGCCAGCTCGCCCACCACCCAGCCGCCGTTGCGCCCGGAGGCGCCGAAGCCGCATATGTCGCGTTCGATCACCGTCACCCGCAACGTTGGATCGAGCTGCCGCAGGTAGTAGGCGGTCCACAGTCCCGTGAACCCGCCGCCGACGATGGCTACGTCGGTGTCGATGTCGCCTTCGAGCGCCGGGCGGGAGTCGAGCGAGCCCGGGAAGGTGTCGAGCCACATCGACCGCTCGCGGTATCGAGCGTCGGAGGTCAAGCCGGGGCGCATCCCGCAACTGTACGCCTGCCACGTCGGGGAACTGGCAGCCACCAACGCCCAACACGGCCCCCACCGCTGCCAATTCTCCACCGACGCCGCACCCCACCGCGAACTGGCAGCTAGCGACGCGCAAAACGGCCCCCACCGCTGCCAATTCCCGTGGAGGACCGCCGCTCGGCGCCCGGGGATTACTCTGCGGGTATGCGACGGCCGCCGATCAGGCAACTCGACCTGGCCGGGTCACCCGAGGCCATGGGCGACGCCCACGGGCGGGCCCATGCGGCCGAGATCCGCCAGTACGCCCGCGACCGGGTGGAACTGGTAGCCGAGGGACTCTGGAGCGGCGGGCGGCTCCAGCAGGACCGGGTGCTGGAGCTGGCCGAGGCCTGCCTGCCGGCCCATGAGGCGTTCTCGCCCCGGTTGCACGCCGAAATGCTGGCCATGGCGTCGGCCGCGGGCATCACCCCGGCCGAGGCGGTAGTGGTGGGCGGGTTCACCGACTTCGTGGACACCGTCCGGGCTGCCACCTCAGGCCCGCACCCGACCTCGGTGACCGAGGACGACTGCACCGCCTTCGTGGTACCTGACAGCCGGGCCGACGGCGCGGGGATGGTGGGCCAGACCTGGGATATGCACGACACCGCCACCGACCATGTGGTACTGGCCCGCCTGCGTCCCGACGCCGGGCCCGATGCGCTGGTGTTCACCACCGTGGGTTGCCTGGGCCAGATCGGCCTGAACTCCGCAGGCGTATGCGTGGGCATCAACAACCTGACCGGCAATGACGGCCGCTTCGGGGTGATGTGGCCCACGGTCATCCGCGAGATGCTGGCCCAGGCCACTGCAGCCGATGCGTTGGACGCGCTGCTGCGAGCCGACCTGGCTGGTGCCCACAACTACTTGATTCTCGACGCCGAGGGTCGGGGCTACAACGTCGAGGCCATGCCGTCGGCCCGGCCGGTGCAGGCTCTGGCCGCCGAACCAATAGTCCACACCAACCATGTGATCGAGCCGGCGGCCCTGCCTTTCGAGGGCGAGAGGGACGGCGAGCTGATGGCCAACTCGCGCCGCCGCTTGGAGCTGGCCGCGGCCATGCTCGCCGACGACGGCCATCCGGTCTATCCCGAGCGACTCATGGAGGTCACGAGGGAGCCGACCGCCATCTGCCGATGGCCCGACGCCAAGTATCGAGTGGAGTCGAGCGGCGCGGTGATCATGCGGCCCCGCACCGGCGACTTCTGGGCCTGCTGGGGCCAGCCCGCGGACAATGACTACGAGCACTTCTCGCTGACACCCGCCACGGCCCAGCGCATCTGAGCGGGCCACGACCGCCATGGGCGAGCTGACCTACACCAACATCAGGGCCGAGTGGGCCGAGGCGCTCCAGCACATCGAGCACACCGCGTTCCCGACCGCGGACAGCGAAGACCTCTACTGGGCCGACGAGCTGCGGGCCCTGGCGCTCGAGTTCCCTGAGGGCGGCGTGGTGGTGCTCGACGGCGACACCCCGGTGGCCATGGGGCTGGGCATCCGTATCCACTTCGACTTCAGCCACACCCAGCACTCGATCCGAGACCTGGTCGGGGTCGACGGCGGCACCGGCCATGTTGCCGACGGCGGTTGGTACTACGGCACCAGCATCGCGGTGCTGCCCGACTACCGCCGCCGGGGCATCGGCAAGCGGCTCTACGACATGCGCAAGCAGATCTGCCGGGACCTGAACCTGGCCGGCATCGTGGCCGGAGGGGTGATCCCCGGCTACGCCGACCACAAGGACAAGATGTCGGCCGCGGACTACGTCGCAAAGGTTTCGGCGGGCGAGCTGTACGACGCCACCCTCACCATGCAGATCGCCAACGGCTTCGAAGCCCGCGGCGTGATCGCCGACTACATCCGTGACCCCGCGGTGGACAGCTGGGCCTCCCTCATCGTCTGGGAGAACCCCGACTACAACCCCGCCGCCTGACGCCGTTCGGCGCGGGACTCCAGTTCTGCGACTAGGTCGGGGGTGTGCTGGCCCAGGGCGGGGATGGTGGCGTCTGGGGTGCCGGCGTTGCTGAGGTTGAAGGGGGGCTTGTAGACCTCGGTCGACCCGGTGGGGGTGGTCACGTGCATGAAGCGGTCGCGGGCCCTGAGCTGGTCGTGCTGCCACAGCGCCATCGGGTCCCGCACGAAGCTGTGGGCCACCCGGCCGGCCCGCAGACGCCGCATCAGCTCCTCGGGGCTGACCGAGGCGAACACCGACGTGATCAAGGCCTCCAGATCGTCGATGTTGGCGATGCGGTCGGAGTTGTCGGCAAACCGGGGATCATCAGACAGCGCCGGGTCCTCTAGGACGTGCTCGGCGAAGTCGGCCCAGTCCCGGTTGCTCTGCACGCCGATCATCACCAGCTCACCGTCGCTCATCGGGTACATGCCGTAGGGGGCGATGATGGTGTGGCGGTGCCCGGCCCGCGGCGGCACCGAGCCGCTGCCCACGGCCGCGTAGGTCGGCGCGGCGGTCCACTCGGCAAGGCTCTCCAGCATCGACACCTCGATCGAGGCGCCCTCGCCGGTGGCCTGGCGGCGGTACAGCGCGGCCAGGATCGACGAGAAGGCGTACATGGCCGCGGCGATGTCGGCGATCGAGAAGCCGACCTTGCACGCCTGCTCCGCGGTGCCGGTCAGCGCCACCGCGCCCCCCTCGGCCTGGACGGCCAGGTCGTAGGCCTTGTCGTCGGTGCGGGGGCCACCGAGGCCGTAGCCGGAGACGTCGCAGGCGATCAGGCCGGGCCGGTCCTCCCTCAACTGATCGGCGAGGATTCCGGCCCGCCGGGCCGCGGCTGGCGAGAGGTTCTGCACGAACACGTCGGCGCCCGCCACCAGCCGGTCGAAGCGGGCACGGTCGCCGGGGTCCTTCAAGTCCAGCTCGATGCTCTGCTTGCCGCGGTTGGCCCACACGAAGAACGCGGACGTGCCGTCCATGGCCGCGTCGTAGTGGCGGGCGAAATCGCCCTCACCGGGTCGTTCCACCTTGAGGACGCGGGCGCCGAGGTCGGCCAGCTGGCGGGTGGCGAACGGCGCGGCCACGGCCGCCTCCAACGCGACCACGATCACTCCCTCCAGCGGAGCGGTCACGGCTTCGGGTCCGGTGGCAGGTAGGCGCCGCGGGTCTGGGGCAGTTTCATGTCCAGGATCCGCGACGCCACCACCGTGCGCAGGATCTGGGCCGTGCCCCCGCCGATGGTGAACATGCGCACGTCGCGGTACATACGCTCCAGCGGGTTGTTGCGGCTGTAGCCGGCCGCGCCGTGGGCCTGCAGGGCATCGCTCACCACCGCGATGGCCGCCTCGGACGTGAAGATCTTGGCCTGGGCGGCCAGGGTGGGATCCGGGAACGGGCTGCCGCCGGCGCCCTGGGAGGCCGCCGCCCGGTAGATGAGGCTGCGGGCCGCCTCCAGCTTCACCGACATGTCGGCCAGCATCCACTGCAGCCCCTGGAACTCGGCGATCGGGCGCCCGAACTGCTCGCGCTTCTTCACGAACTCCAGCGCGAGCTCGTAGGCACCCGAAGCCAGGCCGAGCGCCACCGTGCCGGCCCCCACCCGTTGGGTGTTGTAGGCGTTCATCAGGTCGGCGAAGCCCCGTCTCAGCCCCGACGGCGGCTCCACCGCCATGTCGGCGGTGACCTCCATGTCGTTGAAGTTGACCACCGTCTCGGGGATGCCCCGCAGGCCCATGGCCGGCTCCCGGTCGCCGATCTCAAGCCCCGGCGTCTCGTCCCTGAAGGCCAGGAACGCGCCGACGCCCTCCTCGTGGCCGTGCTCATCGAAGACCCGGGCGAACACCAGGTGCGTCCTCGACACGCCACCGCCGGTTATCCAGTGCTTGACCCCGTTGAGCACATAGCCGTCGCCGCGCCGGTCGGCTCTGGTGGTCATCTCCGAGGCGGCGCTCCCGGCACCGGGCTCGGTGATGCAGATGGCCGGCTTGTCCCCGGCCAGCACCAGCTCCGCGACCCTCGCCCGCTGGGCGTCGGTGCCGTAGTCCATGACCGCGGAGAGCGCCCCCATGTTGCACTCCACCGCGATGCGGCCGGTGACCCCGCACACCTTGGCCATCTCCTCCACCACCAGCACGGCATCGAGCAGCGACCGCCCCGGGCCGCCGAGAGCGGCGGGCACGGTCATGCCGGTGAAGCCGGCCTGCTGGAGGGCGGCGACATTGTCCCAGGGATACTGCTCGCTGCGGTCCACCTCGGCCGCCCGCGGCGCGATCACCTCGCGGGCCAGGGCCCGGGCCTCGGCCTGGAGCGTCCGCTGCTCGTCCGTCAGATCCCAGCTCATGCCCGCACTCCCGCGGTCTGGCGGGTGAGGGTGATCAGGTCGCGCTGGGCGATGCTGCCGCCGATCCAGCGCGTCGACCGGCCGAGCCCGTCAACGACGCCGACGAGGCGGTCCGTGTCGCCCGCGGCGTAGGCGCGGAACGCGTGGGCTAGCGGCGCCACCACGTCCATGAACGTCCGGTCGTTCTCGCTGGTGCCGGCCCCGCGCTCGTCGAGGCCCCGGAACCAGCGCCGCGCCCCCGGGTGGTCGGGCCGGCGGCTGAACGCCAGGGCGGCGTGCAAGTCGAGGAAGCCGCAGGTATGGCGCTCGGCCACCTCGTCCCAGCCGTCGGCCAGTCCATCCCAGCGATCGCCCACATCGCAGCCCACCAACTCGAGACGCCACAGCAGCGACGTCTGGTCGCAGAGTTGGAAGGCGGTGGAGGCGTGGGGCTGGCGCTCGTCGAAGACGGCCAGCGCGCCGCCGGAGTCGCCCGAGGCAAGCAGGCGCAGGGCCAGGTGCCACCAGATGTGAGTGGCGAGGAGTTCCTGGGAACCCCACACCTCGACCGATCTCGCCAGCAGCTCGAGCGCGGCCGCCGTGTCGTCGGTGGACTCGTACACGTGGGCGAGCGCATGCCGGGCCCACAGGTCGTCGGGGTCGAGGTCCAGGGCCGTTCGGCCCAGCTCCTCGGCCTCGTCGTAGCGCCCGACCTCTTCCAGAGCGAAGGCGTGCTGGCCGGCCACGAACCCCCAACCCGGCTCGCCCCGCCACGCCTCCATCGCATGGGAGCTCGAACTCAGGCGACCCAGGTCGTCGCCGACGTGCAGGTAGACGTCGTGGGCGAAACGCACCGCCGCGAAGTCTCGCTCAGCCGAGGCGACCTCGTCCCAGGCCCGTGCCGCGGCGGTGAACTCGCCGGCCAAGAGCAGTTCCAGCGCCCGCACATGGCCTTGCTCGCGGTCAGCCGACCGGCCGGCTCTGCTCCGGGCCCGCCCCGCGTCGGCCGCCAACTCGGATGCACCGCAGGGCGTGCCCGCCAGTATCCGGTAGACCGCGGCGAACACCGGTCCCAGCACGAACGTCTCGTCGCCCGCGCCGGCCTCCGACATCATGGCCACCGGGTCGCCCCGGTAGTGCAGGTACTGCTCCCAGGCCCGCTCCCACGCCCTGACGCTCGCCGGCTTGCCCTGGACCGGACCGGGGTCAGGCAGGTCCGCGGCGCTCATGTGCGAGCGCTCGCGAACGGAGCGAGCCTGTCGTGTTGCGGCACCGTCATTCCCGCTCGTGTTCGCTGCGCTCACGGGCCGCTCGGGCCACGGCCTCGCCCGTATGGGCCGGACTCGCGCTCCAATTCGCTCGGCCTCTGACCTCGACCTCCAGGTGCTCGATGCCGTTCACGAAGTTCGAGTCCACGTAGACGGGATCGCCGGCCAGCCGCAGCTCGATGCCCCGCTGAAGGATCGCCTCGATGAGGATCGCCACCTCCAGGCGGGCCAGCGGCGCCCCCAGGCAGAAGTGGGCGCCCCCGCCGCCGAACGCCACGTTGGGCGGTCGCAGCGGCCTGGTGACGTCGAAGCGCATCGGCTGGTCGAACACCTCATCGTCGAAGTTGGCCGCCGCGTACCACATCACCACTTTGTCACCGGAGCGCAGCGGCGTGTCCTGGAGCACGGTGTCGCGGGTCAGGGTGCGGCGGAAGTACAGGATCGGCGACGAGTACCGGATCACCTCCTCGGCGGCCTGATCCATCAGCGACGGATCGGAGCGAAGCAGCTCGAACTGGTCGGCGAAGTCCATCAGATGCAGGGCCAGGTGGGCCATCGACGCCCGGGTGGTCTCGTTGCCGGCGAAGACCATCAGCCGGAAGAAGTTGGTGAACTCGGCGTCGGTGAGGCGCTCGCCGTCGACCTCGGCCTCGATGAGCTTGGTTACCAGGTCGTCGGCGGGCTCGGCCCGGCGCCGCTCGCCCAGGGCGCGGGCGTACTCGTTGATGCCGTGGGCGGCCGGGCTGTTGAACGGCAGCAGCCGCAGGTCGGTGGTGTTGCCGTAGGCGGTGGGCTCCAGCGGCTTGCTGGAAGTGCCGGCCACCAGATGGTCGGTCAACTCGATCATGTAGTCGTGGTCCGACTCGGGCACGCCCATGATGTCGCAGATCACCCCGATGGGGATGGGCGCGGCCACCGCCTCCACCCAGTTGCCGCCGCCGGCCTGCACCAGCGCGTCGAGGCGCGCCGCGATCCGGGATCGCACCGCCGATTCGTACGACTGCACGTGGCGGGGCGTGAACGCCGAGCTGACCAGCCGCCGCAGGCGGGTGTGGACCGGCGGGTCGAGGTCGATCATCGACGCCCGGGCCGACAGGGCGTCGGAGTCGATGTCGTAGATCTGGATGTGGCCGACAGCCGAGGAGTACAGGTCGGTGTCGCGGGAGACCTCCGACACCGGCCCATGGCGGGTGACCGACCAGAAGCCGGTGCGGTCGCCGCCGGCGGGCGGGGTCCAGCTCAACTGGGGGCGGGCCCGCATCTCGGCGAAGGCCGCATGCGGGATGCCCTGGGAGAAGGTGGCCGGATCCTGAAGGTCAGCCGGCGCCAGAACCCGCTCGGAGAGCTGCATCAGCCGAGCACGAAGGGGTCGCGGGTGGCGCCGGTCAGCTCCACCCACACCGTCTTGGTCAGCAGGTAGCCGTCGAGGGCCTCGCGGCCGTTGTCCTTGCCGTAGCCGGACTGCTTGAACCCGCCGAAGGGCGCCGTGTAGCTGGCGGTCCGGTAGGTGTTGACCCAGACCGTGCCGGCATGGAGCGCCCGCGACATCCGCAGGGCCCGGCGCACATCGAGCGTCCACACGCCGGCGGCCAGCCCGTAGTCGGTGTCGTTGGCCAGCTTGACCGCCTCGTCCTCGTCGTCGAAGGTCATCATGGCCAGCACCGGGCCGAACACCTCCTTGCGCACGATGGTGGTGTCGTTGGTGGCGCCCGTGATCACGGTGGGCCGCACGAACCGGCCTCCCAGGACGGGATCGACCACCCCTCCGGCTGCGATGGTGGCTCCCTCGGCCCGGGCCTGCTCGATCATGGCCAGGATGCGGTCGCGCTGCGCGTCCGACGCGGCCGGGCCCATCTCGGTGGCGAAGTCCGACGGGTCGCCCAGCACCAGGTCGCCGGCCCTGGCCGTGACCCTGGCCACGATTTCGTCGGCGACGCCCCGCTGCACGTAGGCGCGCGACCCGGCTATGCAGGTCTGGCCGCTGGCCGCGAAGATCCCGGCCAGCAGGCCGTTGGTCGCGGCTTCAGGGTCGGCGTCGTCGAAGATTATCTGGGGCGACTTGCCGCCCAGCTCCAGCACGGTCGGCACCAGGTTGTCGGCGGCTGCCCTAGCCACGTGGCGGGCGGTGTCGCCGCCGCCGGTGAAGGTGATCTTGTCGATGCCGGGATGGGCGGTCAGCGCGGCCCCCACCGACGGGCCTCCGGTGACCACGTTGATCACCCCCGGCGGGAAGCCGGCCTCAGCGGCCCGCTCGGCCAGCAGCAGCGCGGTGACCGGGGTGAGCTCGGACGGCTTCACCACTGCGGTGCAGCCTGCGGCCAGCAGCGGCGCCAGCTTCCAGGTCAGCAGCAGCAGGGGCGAGTTCCACGGGATGATGGCGCCCACCACCCCGACGGGAACCTTCTCGGTGTAGACGAGGAAGTTGGGCGTGGGGCTGGGGATCTGCTCCCCGGCGATCTTGTCGGTCAGGCCGGCGAAGAAGTCGTAGTAGCTCTGGAGGCTCTTGGCCTGCGCCGAGGTCTCCCGGATGATCTTGCCGTTGTCGCGTGTCTCGATGGCGGCCAACTCGTCGGCGTCACGGGTGAGGATCTCACCCAGGCGACGCATGAGCCGGGTCCGCTCAGCCGCCGGCATCTGCGCCCACGGCCCATCGCTGAAGGCCCGGCGGGCCGCGGCCACCGCCGCGTCGACGGCGTCGGGATCGTCGGCCACCTCCGCCCAGACCTCCCCGGTGTAGGGATTGGCGGTGGTCATACGGCGGCCGGCGGCGGGCGAGGCGAAGCCCCCGTCGATCCAGTTGTCGTAGGTCTGCATTCTGGCCTCCTACTCGCTCAGTCTCTGGGGTTCGACAATGGAGATGGCCGCGCCCGGGCACCGGTGCACGACCACCTCGGCCCGGTCGCGGGGCAGTGCACCCGATCCGATCACCGACGAGATGGCCGTCTCGTCGTCGAGCAGGAAGACCTCCGGTTCGAGCATCTCGCACTGGCCCCCGCCGATGCACCGCTCCTCGTCGACGGCCACCCTCACGAGGTCCTCGCTCACGATGCCGCCTCGGCCAGCGACCCGGCCAGGATGCGCAGTCCCTCGTCGACGTCGCCGTCGGTGGCCACCAGCGGCACCAGCACCCGGATGCAGTTGGAGTAGACCCCGGCCCCCATGAGCAGCAGACCCCGCTCGAAGGCGGCGTCCATGACGGCGGCGGCCGTCTCGGGGGCCGGCTCGCGGGTGGCCGGGTCCCTGACGAACTCGAGGGCCAGCATGGCGCCCAGGCCCCGCACCTCCCCGATGGCCGGCACCGATCCGGCCATCTCGTCGAGCCCGCTTCGCAGACGGCGGCCCAGAGATTCGGCCGCCTGCTGGAAGTCCGGGTCGAACACTCGACCGATGGCCACGGCCGCGGCCGCGCACGACAGCGGGTTGCCGCCGTAGGTGCCGCCGATGCCACCGGCATGGACCGAGTCCATGATCTCGGCCCGTCCGGTCACGCCCGAGATGGGCAGCCCGCCCCCCATCGACTTGCCCCACGTGCACAGGTCAGGCTCGACGCCGTAGTGGGCGATGGCCGCGGGAACCCCGGTGCGGCCCATGCCCGACTGGACCTCGTCGGCGATCACCAGGATCCCGTGCTCGGCCGCGATCTCCGCGACCCTGCCGGGGTAGTCCTCGGGCATGGGGATGAACCCGCCCTCACCCTGCACCGGCTCGAAGATGATGGCGGCCACGTTCGACGGGTCGGTCTGGTTCTTCAGCAGCCGCTTGAGCCCGTCGACGGCGTCGTCGGCACTCACCCCCCGGTACGGGTAGGGGCCGGGCGCCCGGTACACCTCGGGGGCGAACGGGCCGAAGCCCAGCTTGTAGGGCCGCACCTTCGACGTCAGCGACATGGCCAGCAGCGTGCGGCCGTGGAAGCCGTTGTCCAGGCTCACGATGCCCGGCCGGCCGGTGTGGTAGCGGGCGATCTTCACCGCGTTCTCCACTGCCTCGGCACCCGAGTTCAGCAGCAGGGCCTTCTTGGCGAAGTCGCCGGGATGGCACTCGCACAGCAGCCGGCACACCTCGACGTAGGGCTCGTAGGCCGACAGCGAGAAGCACTGGTGCAGGTACGCGTCGAGCTGGTTGCGGATGGCGGCCACGATCTCGGGGCTGCGGTGGCCGTGGTTGACGGTGCCGATGCCCGACACGAAGTCGATGAACTCGCGGCCGTCCACGTCGGTGATGCGCGCCCCCGAGGCACTGGCCACGAAGAAGGGCCGGCCCGCGGTCCCGGCGGCCACCCAGCGGGCCCGCTCGGCCGCGAGGCGCTCGGTGTTGGGCAGTGAAGTCATGGTCTACCTCCGGGAGCCATGTCCACGGACAGAACGCCGTGGACGAAGTTCGACGCCATCCGGACGGGCTCGCCGCGCTGCTCCAGGAACATCCGCCTCGCGGCCATCTCCTGTAGCAGCACCGACACTTCGAGCCGGGCCAGGAACGCGCCCAGGCAGAGGTGCGGCCCGCCGCCGCCAAAGGCGAAGTGCTCGTTGTCGACACGGCCTACGTCGAAGCGGAAGGGATCGGCGTAGGCGGCCTCGTCGCGGTTGGCCGAGGCGTACCACATGACCACCTTGTCGCCGGCCGCGATCTGCGTGCCGGCCAGCTCGCAGTCGGCGGCCGCCGTTCTGCGCATGTGCAGCACCGGGGTGGCCCAGCGGATGATCTCCTCGGTGGCCGGCTCGACCAGTTCAGGATCGTCCAGGACCCGCTGCCACTGGTCACCATTGGCGGCCAGGGCCATGGCGCCGTGGCTGATGGCTGTGCGGGTTGTCTCGTTCCCCGCGAAGACCAGCAGGTGGAACAGGTGGCGGTACTCGTGGCGGGAGATGCGCCCGCCCTCGGCTTCAGCCTTGACCAGGTGGGTGACCAGATCGTCGCAGGGCTCGGCCCTCCGCGCCGACCGCATCTGGTCGCCGTACTCGAACAGGGCGTGGCTGGCCGGGCTGTTGAAAGGCAGCAAGCGCAGCTCGGTGGTGTTGCCGAAGGCGTCGGGCGGCAGCGACTGGGAGTCGCTGGTGCCCTCCACCAGGTAGTTCGACAGCTCGACGAGATAGTTGGCGTCCTCAACGGGCACGCCCAGCATGGACAGGATCACCCGGATGGGCAGCGGGGCGGCCACCATCTCGACCCAGTCGCCGCCCCCCTGGCTTATGAACTCGTCGAGCAGCTCGACGGTGATCTCCCGTACCGCATCCTCCCAGCGGCGGATGTTCTTGGGGGTGAACGCCCCCGCCACCATGCGCCTCAGGCGGGTGTGGTCGGGGGCGTCGGTGTCGATCAGCGAGCGGCGAGCCTCCAGGGCGTCGGCCTCCAGGTCCCACAGGTTGGTGTGGCCGATGGCCGACGAGAACACCTTCGGGTTGCGGGACACCGCCCTGACGTCGGCGTGGCGGGTCACCGCCCAGAACCCGTTGTTGCCATAGGGATGCCAGGCCAGCCCCGGCATGGCTCGGATCTGGGCGAACCGCTCGTGGGGGATGCTGTCGAGGTAGAGCCGCGGATCAGCGATCTCGGGGGCCAGGGCCGATGTGGATGCGGCTGAAGGGCTCATGACGGCAGGATGCGCTAGCAGTGCGCCAGGAAGCGGTCTCGCTCCCAGTCGTTGACGACTTCAGGGTCGGGAGAGTTCTCGGCGGCCAGGGCGAGTTCGTGCTCGGCGGTGCACAGGTAGTTGGTCGAGAAGTCCGCGCCGAGCATGTCAGCCATCGGGGAGCCGCGGTAGGCCGCGATGGCGTCGGCCAGGGTCGCAGGCAGAGGGGCGCAGTCGCCGGGATTGGTGTACATGTCGCCCTCGCTCATCGGCGGGATGCCCAGGCCCCGCTCGAGCCCGTCGCAGCCCGCGGCGAGCACCCCGGCGATCATCAGGTGGGCGGTGGCGTCGGCGCCCGCAGCCCGGAACTCCACCCGGTTGCCCGATGAGCCGGCCTCAGTGATGCAGCGGGCCATCACGGTGCGGTTGTCGCCGCCCCAGTGCACGTGGGTCGGGGCGAAGGTGTAGGGCCGCACCCGCTTGGCCCCGTTGTCGGTGGGCGCTCCGAGCAGGCTCATGCTCCGGGCGTGCTCCAGCAGGCCCCCGAGCCACTTCGACATCAGCTCGTTGGGGGCGCCGTCGGAGTCGGCAAAGGCGTTGGCCCCGTCGACGTTGAGGCTGGTGTGGACGTGCATCCCCGAGCCCGACAGGTCGGCCCACGGCTTGGGCATGAAGGTGGCCCTCATCCCGTGGCGCACCGCCACCTGCTTGACGATGCTCTTGAAGACCACCGTGGCGTCGGCCGCGGTCATGGCGTCGGCGTAGGAGATGTTGACCTCGATCAGCCCGGGCCCGTACTCGGCGTTGGAGGACTCCACGTCGAGCCCCGCGCCGAGCAGCCCGGCCCGCATGTCCGCGATGCAGTCCTCGAGGGCGACCGCGTCGGTGAGGGAGGAGTACTTGATGTGCTCCTGGACGCGCGTCCAGTCCTCATGGCACAGGTAGAACTCGAGCTCGGTGGCCGCAATGGGCTCGAAGCCGAGGCCGCGGCAGCGCTCGATCTGCTGGGCCAGCACGCGCCGGGGGGACAGCTCGTGCGGTCGGCCGTGCTCGTCGAACACGTCGGTGAAGACGATGGCGTAGCCGGGCTGGTGGGTGAACGTCCGCCCCGTGGACAGGTCGGGTATCAGCTTGCAGTCGAGATAGCCGGTGTCCATGTTGATGAACGGGTTGTCGGTCAGGTCGTCCTGCGCGTCCATGATGAAGATGGCGTCGGCGATGGCCACCCCGTCGGTGGCCACGGAGGCGAAGAAGCGCTCGACGGGCACCCGCTTGCCCCGGAGGTGCCCCTGGGTGTCGGGAACGGCCACCTCCACGGTGTGCACCCCGGCCGCCGCGCACTGGTCCCGGAATCTGGCTGCTGCTTCGGTGTCGGTCATCGATGCTCCTGGTGGTTGGTTGACGTTTGGGTGGATGAGGGTCAGGCGACGGCCAGCACGATCCGTGATTCGACTTGGCCGGCTCGCAGCCGGTCGTGGGCGGTCTGGGCGTCCTCGAGCGGCAGCGTCTCCACCGGATTGAGGACTGATGGCTCTCGCCCGGCCAGTCCGATCAGCTCGTCGAGCTGGGCGCGGCTGCCCCAGACGCTGGTCATGAAGCGGGCCTCGTGGGGCACGGCCCCGAAACCGAACGGGATCCGGCCTCCGTAGAGCCCCACTACCGCCACCAGCCCTAGCCGGGCCACCGCGCCCGCCGCGGCCGCCAGCGTGGCCTCGCTGCCGATGAAGTCGACAATGAAGTCGAACGGCGGCAGTTCGTCGCCCGGTCCGTAGGCGTCGTGGGCGCCGCGCTCGAGCGCCGTGGCGCGCTTGGTCTCGGAGAGGTCCAGTGCCCCGACCTCTGCGTCGCTGAGCAGCCGCAGGTACCGGAGGGCGTACTGGCCGAGGCCTCCCGCCCCGATCACCAGCGCCCGGCGCCGGCGGCCCGGGCGGCGCAGCGTCTCCAGGCCCTGCGCTACGGCGCGGTAGGCGGTGAGACCGCCGCAGGCCAACGGGGCGCTCACCACAGGATCGAGTTCGCCGAGAGGCGCCAGGTAGGCGGTGTCGGGAACCCGCATCCTCTCGGCGTACCCGCCGTCGGAGAAGATGCCCGCCTCCCGGGCGTCGACACAGATCATCTCCACGCCCTCATCGCAGAGCTCGCAGGTGCGGCACCCCCACGGCGCGTAGACCATGACCGGACCCAGGCGCGGGTGCACACCGGTCACCTCGTGGCCGAGGACCAGCGGCAGCGGGCTGGGGATCACTCCCTCGACGACGTGCAGGTCGGAGTGGCAGACACCGCACGCGGTTACGTCGATGACCTCGGAGGCAGGGTCGGGTTCGGGGTGGTCGCCGACGAAGCGGAGGCCGGTGTTGAACGCCTCCAGGACGACGGCTCTCATCGGGCAGCCCCGCCTAGTAGCTCTTGGGCAGGCCCAGGCACTTCTGGGCGATGAAGGCGAGCACGAGGTTGTTGTTGACCGGAGCCACCTGGTACAGGCGGGTCTCGCGCAGCTTGCGCTCGATGTCGTACTCGACCGCGAACCCGAACCCGCCGTGAGTGTTCAGCGCGGCGTTGCCGGCCTCCCACGAAGCCTCCGAGGCCAGCATCTTCGCCATGTTGGCCTCCGCTCCGCACGGCTCGCCCCGGTCGAAGAGATCGGCCGCCTTCCAGCGCATCAGGTCGGCGGCCTGCAGGTTGGCGTACGCCTTGGCCAGCGGGAACTGCACTCCCTGGTTCTTCCCGATGGGGCGTCCGAAGACCTCGCGCTGGCAGGCGTACTCGCTGGCCCGGTCGAGGAAGAACCGGCCGTCGCCGATGCACTCGGCTGCGATCAGGATCCGCTCGGCGTTCATCCCGTCGAGGATGTGGGAGAACCCCATCCCCTCGGTGCCGACCAGAGCCTCCCCATCGATCACCACGTCGTCGAAGAACACCTCGGTGGTGTTGTGGTTCATCATCGTGGGAATCGGGTTGATGGTCAGCCCGGGCACCAGCTTCCCGTCGGGGCTCCGCAGCTCGAATATGAACACCGACAGCCCCGACGTGCGGTCGGCGGACGGGTCGGGCGGCGCGGTGCGGGCCAGCAGGATCATCAGGTCCGAGTGAAGCGCCCGCGAGGTCCAGATCTTCTGGCCGTTGATGCGCCACGTGTCGCCGTCCCGTTCAGCCCGGGTGCGGATGGCGGTGGTCTCGGATCCGGCGGCCGGCTCGGTCACCCCGAACGCCTGGAGGCGCAGCCGCCCGTCGGCTATCCGGGGCAGGTAGCGCTGCTTCTGGGCGGCCGATCCGTGGCGCAGCAGGGTGCCCATCACGTACATCTGGGCGTGGCAGGCGCTGGGGTTGCCGCCACTGGCCGAGATCTCCTCCAGGATGACCGACGCCCCCGCCAGGCTGAGCCCACCGCCCCCGTACTCCTCGGGGATCAGCGCGCCGAGCCAGCCCTGTTCGGTCAGCTCGGCCACGAACTCCTCCGGGTAGCGATCAGGCTCTAGTCCGCGCCAGTAGGCGTTGCCGTACTTGTCGCACAGGCGCCGTACCTCGGTGCGGATCATCTCGAAGTCCTCGGCCGCGGCGACGGTGTGGGGCGGTGGCGGCGCGACCGCGGAGACGGTCACTGCTCAGCTTCCTCGTCCCAATAGCCGTGGCGTTGCAGCAACTCGGCCGCGGCGATGCCGCTCTGGTGCAGGTGCTCCTCCATCGCTCGGCGAGCGCCGTCGGCATCGCGCGCCGTGATCGCTTCGAGGATGGCGGCGTGATGCTGGACGGCCTGCGAGTCCCAGCCCTCGATGAACTCGTAGTAGCGGGACGGCACCGAGCGCACCAGGTGCCGCAGCAGCCATCGGGTCCGGCGGGGTGCGGCCGAGTTGATCACCCGGTGGAAGGCGTTGTTCAAGGCCGACAGGTCCTCGCCGCTGTCGTGCTCGAAGCGCTCGTGGATGGCGGTCAGTTCGGCGATCTCGTCGTCCTTGAGCGACTCGGCGGCCATGGCTGCGGCTCTTCCGGCCACCACCCCGAACAGCTCGTAGTGGTCGATGATGTCGTCGGGCGTGAGATTCGCCACGGACGCGCCCCGGCGTGGTGTGACCTCCACCAGGCCCTCGCGTCCCAGGATCACCAGGGCCTCACGCACCGGGCTGCGGCTCACATCGAGCGCCTCGCCGATGGCGTCCTGGTCGATCTTGGTGCCCGGCTTGAGCGCTCCGGCCAGGATGAGATCTCGGACGTAGGTCACGACCTCGTCCGCGAGGCTGCCGCGCCGGCGGTGCCCCGGATCCACGGGCGGGTACTCGACGTTCACGTCCGGTCCTTGCCCGGTTGTGCGGCCTCGCCCAGGTAGGCCGCCTGAACCGCGGGGTGGGCCTGTACCTCGGCCGGCGTGCCGCGGGCGATCATCCGGCCCTGGTCCAGGCAGTAGACGCGGTCGCAGATCCCGGTGATGAAGTTGAGGTCGTGGTCGATCACCAGCACACCCGCGCCCACGGCCGCAGCCATCCGCCTGACGTTCTCGACCATGGCCAGCGACTCGGTGTCGCTCATGCCGCTGGTCGGCTCGTCGAGCAGCAGGAAGGCGGGCGCGGCCGCCGCGGCCCGGGCCAGCTCCAGCCGCCGGGAGTTCCCGTAGTCGAGTTGGCCGGCTCGTCGGTTGCGCTGCTCCCACAGGCCCGCTCCGGCCACGATGGCGTCGATGTCGGCCCGGGTGCCGCCGTTGCGATGGACCGACGCCATGAGTGCGGCCACCTCGACGTTCTCCCGCACGGTGAGCGATGAGAACAGCCTGAGGTTCTGGAATGTCCGGACCAGGCCGGCCCGGGCGATGGCATGGGAGGGTTCCGACGTCAGCCCCATCTCGCCGAGGTGAACCTCTCCGGTGGTGGGATCCACCATCCCGGTCATGACGTTCACGAGCGTCGTCTTGCCCGCCCCGTTGGGGCCGATCAGCCCGACGATCTCGCGGTTGGAGACTTCGATCGAGGCGCCGTCGAGAGCCCGGAAGCCGCCGAACTCAACCGTCACCGCGCTGGCGGACAGATCGAGGGCGTCGGGTTCTGGAGCCGCGCCCGCCGCGGCAGGGGGCTTCTGGCGGATGAAGCGGCGCCACAGCCAGGCGTCTACCTCCCAGTCGTCGAGCACGCCGTTGGGGCGCCAGATCATGAAGACGACCATGGCCAGGCCGAGCAGCACGGTCGGCAGCCCCTCGCGGAACACCCAGTCGAGGTTGCCGTCGAGTCCGAGACCGAAGATCTCATAGCCGTCGGAGCCCATGCGCCGGGCGCTCTCGCGTACTGCGGTGATCACCCCCACGCCCAGGAGCGCGCCGGTGACGCCGTTGCGACCGCCCACGACGAGCATGACCAGCGTGAGCAGCGTGTACTGGAAGAAGAAGAACTCGGGAAGGAGGCTCCCGATCTCGTAGACCCGCAACGAGGCGGCCACCGAGACCACCGCCACCGATAGCAGCAATGCGGCCGTCTGCTGGACGACGGGATTGATGCCCATGGCGCGAGCCGCGAGATTGTCCTCGCGGGCCGCGTGGTTGAGCCGTCCGATACTGCTTCGAGCGAACAACAGGGCCAGCACGATGGCTGCGAACAGCGCGATATAGACCGGTGTGCGGGTCTGGAGCGTGTCGCCGATCCCGAAGGTGAGCCCGGCTCGCTCCCCGCCGGTCAATTCGTTCCAGCTCGCGGCTACCTCGTGGGTGAAGAAGAGCAGAGCGAGGGTGATGACGGTGGGCGCGACCGAGCCCGACCGGGCCCCGGACCGTCCCAGGCCGATCCCGACGATCACGGCCACAATGAGCGTGACCCCCAGAGCCACCGCGGTCGCGGGCAGGGGTCCCATCTCGACGTCGGCCAGTCCCCAGGGGGCATTCGGTATGCGGGTGTACTTGTCGTCGGGCGCGATCGCGAAGAGGGCGAAGGCGTACCCGGCCACCGCCCCGAAGCCGATGTGGCCGAATGAGAACACCCCGGTGTTGCCCACGTAGATCTGGATGCCGATCACCATGATGGCGTCGATGAACATCGCGGTGATCAGCTTCTCGGCCGAAGCGCCCTCGACGATCAGCGTGTACAGCAGTCCCGCCCCCACGAAGGCCGCGAACAGCACGACCGCGCCGGCCAGCGGGAAGGCGACGTCGCGCCGCAGGTTGGGGACCAGCAGTCCGGCCTCGCGCCGGCGGTTCCCAGCCCATGCGGCCAACAGCGACCGGGTCGCCATCACACCCGTCCCCGGCCGAGGGCCGCCGCCGCCATCACACCCGCTCCGCATGGGCCACGTTGACTAGACCGCCGGGCCTGAAGATGAACAGCAGCGCGATCAGGCTGAACACCACCCCCTGGGTGAGGGCGGCCGCCCCTCCGGGCAGCCAGGTTCGCAGCATGACTTCGGCGAGCCCCAGGGCGAGGCCCCCGATCACCGCTCCCCTGAGGCTTCCGAGACCGCCGATGAGGGCAGCCAGCACGCCGCTGAGCATCGGGTTGATGCCGGAGGTGGGCGAGGTGTGGCCGGCCCGCATCAGCCAGAAGATCCCGGCGATCCCGGCCAGCGCACCGGACAGGGCGAAGGCGCCACGGATGACGCGGTCGGAGTTGACGCCCATCAGGCGGGCGGCGTCGAAGTCGGCCGCCGCGGCCCTGATCGACAGCCCGAACATGGTGCGCTGGAGGATGCCGGCGGTCAGGACCAGGGTCACGATCGTCACGATGATGACGACGGTGTCGAACACCTCCACCCGTACCGGTCCGATCGAGTAGGTGTCGGCGATCCAGCCCGGCTCCGCGAACGTTTGGACCCGCGCGCCGATGTACATCAGGAAGATGGCCGCCACCAGGAAGTGGATGCCGAAGGAGGTGAGCAGCTGGGTGAACTCGGACGAACCCCGCACCCGGCTGAACGCGATGCGCTCGATGACCAGGTTGGTGGCCACCGACACCACCACGATCAGGGGAGCCACCAGGTACCACGACCAGCCGTTGCTGAACGCGGCGTAGGCCGCGTAGCCGCTCACGGTTATCAGCTCGCCGTGGGCGAAGTTCAGCAGGTGCATCACGCCGAAGACCACGGCCACGCCCAGAGCCAGCAGCGCGTAGATGCTGCCTCGCCCCAGCCCGTCGATCAGGTTCTGGACCAGTTCGGTCATGCCGCGCTCCCCCGCACGAAGGTATCGAACAAGTCGGTCTCGGCGAGAAGCCCCGAGCCCGCGCCCTGGCCCACCACTGCACCGCTGCGCAGCACGTAGGCGCGGTCGGCGACGTCCAGCATCCGGGCCGCGTTCTGCTCGACGACGAGCAGGGTCCGGCCCCGGTCCCGCAGCTCCGCGATCAGCTCGAACACGGCGTCCACGAGGACCGGGGCCAGCCCGAGGGAGGGTTCGTCCATGAGCAGCAGCCTCGGCCTGCACATCAGCGCCCGGGCGATGGCGAGTTGCTGGGCCTCGCCGCCCGACAGGTAGCCGGCCATCGCGTCCCACCGGTTGCGGAGGAACGGGAAGACCTCGACGACTTCCTCGAGCATCTCGGCCCGCTCGGCCGCGGCCAGGGTGATCCCGCCGATCCGCAGGTTCTCGGCCACGGTGAAGTCGGCGAAGATGCGGCGGTGCTCCGGGACCAGGGCCAGCCCCGACTTCAGCATCTGCTCGGGGGCGGCCCCGGTGACATCGGCGCCGTCGAAGACCACGGTCCCCGCGGCGGGCGGCAGCAGCCCCGCGACGGTGTTGAGCAGCGTCGTCTTGCCTGCCCCGTTGGGGCCGATGAGGCCGATCACCTCACCGTCCCCAACGGACAGGCTCACGTCGCGCAGTGCCGAGATCGACCCGTACCGGGTGGTGAGCCCGGACACTTCGAGCAGCATGGGTCTGGTCTCTATCGACGGCAGCTTCCGGTCGGAATGGTTGTCCGGTCCGCCGTCACCTCATCTCGACGAGGACGTCCTGGCCGTTCACGATCCGCTTGATCGGGACCGACTTCGGCGGCGTGCCGGTGGTGCCGACGTAGGTGATGGTGCCGCTGAAGCCCTCGAAGCCCTCGATCTGGGCGACGGCGTCGCCGATCTGGGCCGAGTCTGTGCAGCCGCAGTTGACGATGCCCTGGATGCCCAGCAGCAGCGAGTCGACGTACAGGCCCATGAAGCCCTGGCTCTCCAGCACCTCGCCGTCGTTGACGGCCGAGTAGCCACGGAGCAGGCGGTCGTTGAGGCCGCCCGGCTCGACGTTGATGTGGGGGGTGTGGACGATGCCCTCGTTGTTGGCCTCGAAGGCGATGCCAGTGGCGTCGAGGGCGTCGGTACCGATGTAGGTGATGTTGTCGAACCCGGCTCCCTCGAGCTGGCCCCTCAGCGCGGTGACCTGGTAGCCGAGAGCAGCCGAGAAGAAGGCCTCATTGTTCTGGAGGACCTCCGACAGCTCGGCCACCTGGGCCGAGAAGTCGGTGTCCACGAACCACCCGTAGGTGTGCTCCGCGACGATCTCGCCGCCGCCGGCCTCGAAGACCTCCTTGAAGACGTCGGGGTTGTAGCCCGTGTACGGGCCCGGCTCGGTGAACACGAAGGCCCGGGTGATGCCCTGGTCGAGGGCCCATTCGGCCGCGGCCGAGGACTGGCCGTAGTCGTCGAAGGACACGAGGAACGAGTTGTTCTCGATGTCGGACAGCGTGGGCTCGGTCGAGGCGGCCACGAACACCGGAACCTGTCCGCCGGTGGCCTGCAGGATGGGCAGGGTGAAGTCGGCGAAGGGCGGGCCGATGAGGAAGTGGGCCCCCCAGTCGAGCAGCTGCTGGGCGGCCACGCCGGCGGTGGTGGCGTCGCCGCCGACATCCTCGACCCGTACTTCGACGGGCGAGCCGTTGACGCCGCCGGTGCAGTTGATCAGGTTGGCGAAGTGGGGCACCAGTTTGGAGCCGGGGATGTCGACGAAGCCGACCACGTCGCTGAAGTCCATGGCCATGCCGACCCTGATCGGGTCTCCGGACGGCGCGGCCGCACAGTTGTCGAGGTCGGCGTTGAGCGCAGCCCGGATGTCGACGGCCTGCACCATCGGCTCGGGACCGGCCATGGCCTCTTCGGCCGCGGCAGCCGCCTCCGCAGCCGCCTCCGCAGCCGCCTCAGCCTCGGCCTGGGCGGCCTCCAGTTCTGCCTCGAGCGCCGCGACGACCTCCGGGTCCACGGCTCCCTCGGCCTCGGCCATAGCGGCCTCCAGCGCCGCCTCAGCCGCGGCAGCAGCCTCCGCAGCCGCCTCAGCCTCCGCAGCCGCAGCCGCGGCCTCAGCCTCCGCGGCCTCAGCCTCCGCGGCCAACGCAGCCGCCTCAGCCTCGGCTTCTGCAGCCGCAGCCTCCGCGGCAGCCGCCTCTGCTTCGGCCTCGGCAGCCGCGGCTGCGGCGTCTGCCGCGCTGGTGTCCGGGGCTGCCGGTTCGTCGTCCCCGCCGCAGCTGGCGGCGAACAGGGCCAAGACCGCGACGAGGGCGATCACTGACTTGAACTTCATGGGATTACCTCCTGGGAGCGTTAGGCGGCGGACCGTAGCACACCAACCGTTCGGTAGCGAACGAATTCAGGGCGGGACCCGAGAGCGTTCGGCGCGGACCGTAGCGCACCGTTCAGGGGAGTGCAAATACTTTATTAAGTATTCAGAATGCAGCTGTCGATCAGGCTCAGGAGGTCCTCATAGGCAGTGCAGCAGGGGTACCGCGGGTGCTCAGCTATCACGTTGTCCGGCGCCCGGAACAGGATCCCGGAGTCGGCCGCGGCCAGCATGGTCATGTCGTTGTAGGAGTCCCCCACCGCGACCACCTGGTAGTTGAGGGCGCGGAAGGCCTCCACGGACCTCGCCTTCTGGTCGTTGACCCGCAGCCGGTAGTCGGCCAGCCGGTCACCCTCCACCACCAGCGTGTGGCACAGCAGCAGGGGCCAGCCCAGCTGCGCCATCAGGGGCCGGCCGAATTGCTCGAACGTGTCCGACAGCAGCACGACGGGGACGCGAGACTGGAGTTCCTCGAGGAATTGGCGGGCACCGGGCAGCGGCACGAGCCCCTCGACCACGTCCATGATGGTGGTCATGGTGATGCCGGCCGCGTCGAGCGCCGCGATCCTGCCCTTCATCAGCACGTCGTAGTCGGGCTCGTCGCGGGTGGTGCGGCGAAGGAAGTCGATGCCGGTGCGCTCGGCTACCGCGATCCACACCTCCGGGGTGAGCACGCCCTCCACATCGAGCACGACCAGGGACTGCGGACGGGAGGGCACCTGGGTTCAGCCTTCGCCCATCATCGCGGCGGCGCGCCGGTCCAGCTCGTCGTCGTCCACGTCCTCGATGTGGGTGTGCACGCTCCACTTGTGGCCCCACGGGTCGAGGAACTGGCCGGCGCGATCACCGTAGAACTGATCCTCGGGGGGCCTCAGCTCGGTAGCCCCGGCCGCCAGCGCGGCCGCGAAGGTCGAGTCGCAGTCCTCGACGTTCACCGTCATGGACACGGGCGTCCCGCCCAGCGTCCTGGGTCCGACCACGCCCTCCTCGGGCCATTCGTCGGACAGCATGATCAGCGAGTCGCCGAGGCGCAGCTCGCAGTGACCGATACGGCCGGCGAAGGTCATGCGGCGGCTCTCGGTGAAGCCGAGGACGCTCGTGTAGAAGTCGACGGCGTCGGACGCGCCGTCGACGCAGAGGTAGGTCGAGACTCGCGGGTAGTCGTCGGGAATGGGGTTGGCCATGGGTCGGCGTCCTTTCATGGGGGAGCTTCGACGCGGTACGCATTATCGCCGCCGGGCGACGGTCTTGCTCAGACCGGGCCTCGGCGCGATCCGGCCGGGAGCGGCGCCGCTCCGGCCTGGCTGCGGTGGGATCCTTCAGCCTTCGACTAGGGCGATGAGTTCCTCGTCGCTGGGGATCTCTACGCCGGGCACGTAGTACGTGTAGAGGCTGGCGATCACCTCACCGAGGCCGGAGTCATCGCCGGCGGTCAGCTCGGCCGTGATCACCGAGCCGTGGATGTGCAGCGACGACAGCCTGCCGGTGGCCAGCATCCGGCGGGCCAGTTCGTCGGAAGGGCGGTCCCCGATGATCTCCTCACCGGCCCGGTAGCGCTCGTGGCCCATGCCGGTGAGCGTCCGGTTCAGCTCGAAGCGCACGAGGCCCGGTCGGGGCGACGAGGTGCGCAGGAATGTGACGGGCTGGCCCATGGCGACTGAAGGCTACCGCCGCCCACCCGCCTCGTCCCCCGAAATTGATCCGGATCGTGTCCTTCAGGGGGTGAATCTGTCGCCAATTTCGGGGAAGAGTCGGGGGTGGGCATCCTCGGGCTCCGGCACCACACGGGGGACGCCGCTCCAGCGCAGATCGTCCATGAACACCCAGCGGCGGCGGTGGATGGCGCACGGACCCCACGCAGCCAGCGCGGCGATGTGGCGGGGACAGGGATAGCCCTTGTTGGACGCGAACCAGTAGGCCGGATAGCGCTCCGCCGCCGCCACCATGAGGCGGTCGCGGGTGACTTTGGCCACCACCGAGGCGGACGCGATCGACAGGCTGGACGCGTCGCCCCGCACGATCGTGGTGACCCCCGGCCGACCGTCGCGCTCGGCGCCACCCTCGTCGGAGCCTCCGGGTGGGGCCAGGAAGTCCCACTTCCCGTCCACCAGCACGTGGTCGACTTCGAGCCCCAACCCGTCGATGGCCCGCCGGGCGGCCAGACGCTGGGCGTCGGCCATGCCCAGCTCGGTGCACTCGGTGACGGTGGCGTGGCCGACCGAGACCGCCCGGGCCCAGGCCCTGATGCGACCGTGCAGCGTCTCTCGCTCAGCCGCGGTGAGCATCTTGGAGTCGCGCACCTTGTAGATGCGCCGATCGGGATCGGCGACCACGGCCGCCACCGTGAGCGGCCCGGCCCAGGACCCCCGACCCACCTCGTCGACGCCGGCCACCACGCCGGCGCCGGAGTCCCACAGGGCCCGCTCCGCCCGCAGTCCGGGCGCCCGTCCCCGCAGGGCGCGCCGGAGAGGCGCCGCGGTCGGAGCGGTGGAGGCCATCGGCGCGACCGTAGCCGCGCCGGGTTATTGGCCTCTGGTCAGAGCGTCCAGGTGGAAAGGACCAGCGCCTTGTCGCGCCAGGCCTGGATGTTGGCGTCGAGGACGTCGAGCGGGTTGAACGGGGTCACGCCCTCCATGACGTCGTCCTCACGCATGCCGTACAGCGCGCCCATGGCGAAGCGGCAGCAGTAGACGGTGGCGCCCTCGTTGATGAGAGTCTGGAGCTGGCGGTTGTACCCGAGATTGCCGGGGAAGCCTTCCTGGCCCACCGCCGGGTAGCCCCGGGCGGCGTTGGCCATGAGCACGGCCGGGCCGTACAGCACGAAGGTGAGCTTGAAGCCCTTGCGCTGCAGGCGGGTGGCCGTGAGCATGTTCACCAGGCCGACCGAGCCCTCGAAGGGCACCGTGTGCATGAACACGTACGCCTGGTCGCCCTCTTCGGCCTTGTAGTCGGGGAAGACCTTCTCCTCGATGTTGTGCATCACGTCGCCTTCCTGGGGCGGCGGGATGGTCACTGTCTTGGGCATGGTTGCCTCCTTGTTGTTGTGTGGGTAGTTGCTTGTCGGATCTCAGATCGCGGGTCCTTGGGGCCGGCCGGAGCGGATGGGCCAAGCCCTTCGATGGGACCCCGGCAGCGCCCCGATGACGCGCCGCCGCAGGCCCCAGGGCAGCAGGCGGTAGGCCGGGGTGAAGACGTGCATCCAGAAGTGCTCACGCAGGCCTCGGGCCTTCTCCGGCATCCTGGCGCCGTAGCGGGAGCCGACACGCCGCTGGGCGTCGATGGCCAGGTAGTGCTCAGAGTTCGAGCGGAGCCACTGTGCGAACGCCATGATGCCAATAGATCCCTACAGCCCGGCCAGCAGGTTCTGGGCGGCCACTGAGATCGGCTCGTTGAGAGCGCCGATGGCGGGCGAGTACACGTTCTCCATGGTGGCCAGCTCCTCGACGGTGAGGCCGACCCGGACCGCCATGGCCAGGAAGTCGGCCCGCTCCTTGATGCCCTCGCCGCCGATCATCTGGGCCCCGATGAGCCGCAGCGACCCGGGCTCGGCCAGCAGCTTGACTGTGATGGGTCTGACGCCCGGGTAGTAGCGGGCCCGGGTGATGCCCTGAGCCTTGCCCACGACGTGCTCTATGCCCAGCGCGGTGGCCAGCGTCTCCCCGAAGGACACCCCGCCGATCATCCACTCGCCGGCCAGCAGCCCCCACGGCACGAAGACCGGCCGGTAGTGGCGGGTCCCGCCGGCGGCGTTGGTTCCGGCCGTCTTGCCCTGCGCGTAGGCGTGGGAGCCGGTCAGTCCCTGGATCGGGATGTCGGAGACCCCGTGGGGGATCTCGGTGCAGTCCCCCGCGGCATAGATGTTGGCGTCGGAGGTCTGCATCCTCGAGTCGACGATCAAGCCGCCGGTCGCGCCCAGCTCAAGGCCGGCCGCGGCGGCCAGCGGGTTGTTGGGCACCTTGTGGGTGCCGACGATGACGATGTCGGCCTCGATGTCGCCCTGCTGCGTCTCGACGCGGCTCACGGCGCCGTCGCCGCGGAACGCGGTGACCCGGTTGCCCCACTGCATGTCGACGCCGGCGTCCTCCCAGGCCTGGCGCACCGGCTCGACGATGTCGGGGTCGAGCACGTCGGCCATGGGCCAGGGCGCGGGGTCGACGACGGTGCACTTGATCCCCCGGTGGCACAGGGCCGCGACCATCTCCATGGCCACGAGGCCGGCGTCTACGACCACCGCCGACTGGCAGGAGTCGAGGCGCTTGTCCCACTCCATGGCCTCCCGGATGTACTTGACCTCGTAGATGCCGTCGAGATCGGCTCCTGGGACGTCGACTGCGGCGTAGTTCCATCCGGAGGCGATCACCAGGCGGTCGTAGGACGCCTCTCCCTCACCCGCGACAACGAGGGTGCGCGACGTCGGGTCGATGGCCTCCACGGTCGTCTCGTAGTGGACGTCGATGCCGGTGGCCACGTACTGCTCCTTGGTGGCCAGGAAGAGCCGGTCGAACGAGTCGATCTCCTTGCCGTGGACGTAGGGGATGCCGCACGGGCTGTAGGCCACATCGGTGTCGGCGGTGTAGACCACGACGTCGGCGTCCGGATCGACCCCTTTGGCCGCGCCGGCAGCACCGATGCCTGCGGCGCCCCCGCCGATTACCGCTATCCGCATCGTGACCCTTTCGTCACCGGACCTCCTGTTGAACCCGTCGTGTCGGATGAGAGAACTGCGTATCGGAACCTAAAGCCGTCCCTGCGCCAGTGTCAAGCCGCGCCGGCTCGGCGCGCGCCCCTCAAACGGCCCGTACCGACATCTCCGGAGCGTTGCGGATGGTGTTGGACACGTAGCAGACGCGGGCCGCCGCCTCCAGCAGCCGGTCCTTGACGGCGTCGGCACACCCGACGTCGACCCGTATCTCGAGCGCCGAGAAACCGGGGCCGTCGTAGGTGCCGGTCACCTCCACCCCCAGATGGGACAGCTCGATGCCCCGCTTGCCGGCCGCGTGGGCCACGGCGAGGGTGAAGCACGACGACAGCGCGGCCAGCAGGAGCTCGGTGGGCTGGGGACCCTGGTTGGTCCCCCCGTACTTGGTGGGCTCGTCCACCGGGATGGTGAAGTCGCCCGAGGACACGTCGCAGCGGTAGGCGCCCAGCCACCGGGCCGAGACGGTAAGGGTCGGAGAGCTCACTGCGGGTCGTCCTTCAAGCTGCTGACAGCGAGCCGTCAACTATACGACACCGCTAGATCACAAGCGAAAAGGCCGTGGTCTAGGATGCACGCCCGTGATGGAGGAATGACCGGCGAGGCGGCGACCAGTGCTGGGGGCGCGGACGGGCGGCCCAACCATGTGAGCGGCGAGACGCTGAGCGCGGTCGTGAACTCGATCGGACCCAAGATCCGCCACCTGCGCAAGCAGTGGAGCCTGTCGCTGCAGCAGCTCGCGGACCGCTCCGACGTGTCGACCGCGGCCATTCACAAGGTGGAGCAGGGCACCATGGTGCCCACCATCACAACCCTGCTGAAGCTGGCCGCGGCCCTCGAGCAGCCGGTGGCGTACTTCGTGGACGAGGAGCTGGAGTCGCCGCCCTACGTGGTCTTCACCCCTGCGGCCGAGCGCCGATCGATCTACACCCCCCATGAGGGCCTCACCCTGGAGGGAATCTCCGGCCCCTACGGCCAGTACTTCGTGGCCACCGCGATCGCGGAGGTCGAGCCCGGAGCAGACAGCGGCGAGTCGCCGCTGCGCCACGCGGGTGAGGAGCTGATCCACATGCTGTCGGGCCGGCTCGACGTGGATGTCTCCGGTCAGACTTTCCAGCTGCGAAGGGGCGACTCGATCCACTTCCGGACCGACCACGAGCATCGCTGGCGCAACCCCGCCCGGCACCCGGCCCGAGCGGTGTGGACCGCGCTCAGGCCCTCCTGACCCTGCCGCCGGATCGCGCCCGGGACTGCCCTGGCCCCGCAGCCGCGTGTCAGGACTGTATGAGGCCGTCTTGGGGCATGGTCCAGGGCAGCTTGTAGAGCGGCGCGAACTGTGGCGCCGGCGGAATGGACATTTCTCCGAAGGGCACCTCGATCAGCACGGGACTCTGGCGCTCCAACGCGAGGGGTATCAACCTCTCCAACTCCATCGGATCGTCTGCTCTCATGCCGACCGCGCCGAACGACTCTGCGTACCTCACGAAGTCGGGGTTGTGCAGGTCGGTCCCGTAGGCTCCGCCGAATGCGTCGTCGAGGTCGCGGGCAACGTTGCCGTAGGAGTCGTTCCTGAAGACCACGGCCACGACATTGATGCCGTACTGCAGCGCGGTGGAAAGCTCGGGCGAGTTGAACATGAACCCGCCGTCCCCGGCCATGCAGATCACAGGGCGATCGGGCCTGGCCACCTTGACCCCCAGCGCGGTCGGATAGGCGTAGCCGAGGTTGAACGAGTAGCCGGAGTCGATGTACGTCTTCGGGTGGTTTGTCTGGTAGTGGGTGCGGGCGTAGTAGCCGAACTGCGTGACGTCCCACACGATGAAGGCGTCTTCCGGGATGCCCCTCTGCATGGCCTCCAGAACGGGGTACTGCGGCTCCTTGAGCCGGATGTCGTAGTAGGCGATCAGTCTGCGGGCCGCGGTGACCGCCTCGGCGGGCGACGGACGCTCCTCTGCCCCGGCCTCAATGAGGAGGGGGAGCAACACCTCGATCGTCGCTCTGGCGTCGCCGTGCAGCGGGATCGTGTTCGCCTGGTGCCTCGTGAGCTCCGCGTGGTCTATGTTGATGTTCACCAGCGTGGACGCCTCGCCCGCCGGATTGCCGAGCGAGAAGCGGGCGCCGATCCCTATCACCACGTCGGCGGACTGCATCACCTCGTAGAGCTGGTTCATCTCCTGTCTCTCGCCCCTGGGACTGAAGCAGGAGCCGTACGACAAGGGATGGCTGTCGGGGATGGTTCCCTTGCCGCCGCTGGAGGTGATGACGGCTATGTTCGTCGCCTCGGCCAGCTTGACCAGAGCTTCCTCGGCGTCGGAGCGGGCCACACCGCCGCCCGCGTATATCAGCGGCGTGGTGGAGTTCGAGATGACCCGGGCAGCCTCCCTCAGATCCTCGGGGCTGGGCACAATCCTGGTGGCCCGGGCCGGGTCCCGAAGCTCGACTTCCTCCCGCTCCACCCCGGCTTCGGGCGGCATCTCGATCAGCACTGGACGGGGACGGCCGGTGCGCATCTGCCTGAACGCTTCGAACACGGCGTCCGGGACTTCGCGGGGCCTGGACGCCTGTCGCTGCCACTTGGTGACGGAGCGTACGGTGCCGGCCTGATCGACGACCTCGTGCACGGCCCCGATGTTCTTGCCGATGGCGGGGCGGGGGATCTGACCCGCGACGAGCAGCACGGGCGTGGAGCGGGAGTAGGCAGTGGCCAGGCCGGACGATGCATTGTAGAGACCCACGCCCGGGACCACCAGCGCGACCCCCGGCTGGCCCGATGCACGGGCGTAGCCATCGGCCATGTGCGTCGCGGCCTGCTCGTGGCGGGTCGTGATCATGCGGATGCCGGGCTCGTCCCGCAGCGCGGCGACAACGCCGTAGACCTGTATGCCCGGGATTCCGAAGACGACCTCGACGCCTTCCCTTACAAGAGACTTGGCGAGGGCTTCCCCTCCGCTCATCTTGGCCAAGTCGATCCCCCCAGGATCGCTGGATCGGTGGGGCATTATGTCACGGGGAGGCGGCAGGCCTCGAAGTTGGTGTGTCAGTGGCTGCGGGACCTCAGGTGAGGCGGCGGTCCAGGTCGAGGAGGGCCTGCCGGAAGCATGCGAGGGGGGCGTGGGCCACGCCGGCGCCCACCTGACCGGATCCGTCGGAGACGTGGACGATCCCGGTGTTGACCGCGGGTGTGATCGAGTTCTCGACCACCCGCCGGACGTCGACTCCCAGCGGCGTGCCAGCGTTGTCGAGCACGGGCAGGCGGAGCCGGGTGCTGGTGCCGGAACAGATCCGCCTCATGGCTGCGGTGACGGCGGCGGCGTCGGCCATCCTGCCCCCGAGGAAGCCGGCCACCGCGGGCGAGTTGGCCGCGGCTGCTCCACCGAGGCCCACAAGTTCCAGCACGGCGCTGTCGCCGATGTCGGGCGCGCTCGTGTCCGGTCCCTGGCCGGGGTAGTACAGGGCGTCCTGCACCGGGGGCGACGCCGCGATGTGCCACGTACCGGAGTCGCCGGCCAGACGGATGCCGTAGGTGGTGCCGTTGCGGGCCATGGTGGTGACGATGCTGGAGTCCGGCACCTGACCGGCCCACTCGGTGAGGGCGCGAGCACCCGCCATGGCGATGTTGAGGAACATCAGGTGGTTGGTGCTCAGGAAGTCGGCCACCTCGCCGATCCTGACCGTTCCGGCGCGGACCAGATGCGGCAGCAGGTCGCGCAGCAGGAGGTTGGTGGTGGCCTGGACCCGCATGTGGACGTCGTCGCCCATCGTGATGCCCTGGGCAGCCAGAGAGAAGATGTCAATGGGGCCGACTCTGTCGAAGGCCTCAGCCAGCGCGGGGCCGAGCGCGTCGCGCAGGAACCTGAGACGCTCGATGGCCGCTTCGGAGTCGACCCCGAACCACGGGACAGCTCCCGAGCCCTGGTTGAGGCTGGCGTAGGCCGTGGTGCCGCCGGCGTCGACGGACACCACGTACACGGGGGCGCTGGGCCCGATGGCGCTGGCCATGGGCACCACCGTGGAATGCTCGTTGGCCGCCCTGAGCCGGATCTCTCCGGCGTCCACCATGCGATCGGCGGCGTCGCGGTCGGGGGCCCATCCCTCGGCCACCACCGCGGCGCGGACCGACCGCCGGAGAGGGTCGCACATCTCGGACCAGCCGATGGGGGGACCACAGTGAAGGATCATCGGCGACTCGAGACCCGCGACGACCGCGCTCGCCGTCTCGACGCCGAGCAGCATCGGCACACCCCGGTCGAGGCGGTCGATCACTTCAGCGTTGGCCGCGTCGACCCGGTCGGCGGCCGGGCCCAGCAGCCTGGCCAGGGCGGCCACCGCTTCGGTGTCGCCGCCGGCCGGGATGCGCCAGTCAACCCCAACCGCGGGCGCGCCCTGGTCGCGTACGGCCGTCTCGAACCGCTCAAGCCCGATGTTGACGACCGCGACCCGTTCGGGCAGTTCCATGACGCCCATCCACTGCGGCTTTCTAGGACATTGTGACCAGCAGCGCGCTGGGCGCGTCGCGGGCCGCGGGCAGGCGCAGGCAGGCGTCGTCGGGAATCTCGCTCTCGGCCAGGTTGCCGGCGCGAGAAAGTTCGAATGTCATTGGCTGATGGGGCAGCCCGTAGTAGAGCACGGGCGGGCCGTTGTGCTCCCATCCCAGACGCTCGAAGAAGTTGACGTTCTGGAGCTGGACGAAGGCGTCCATCACGTCGCCCCCCGCTGAGGCTGCGGTGGAGACCGCGAACCGCACGAGCCGCATGCCCACGATGCCGGCCCGATGCCCGGGCAGCACGGCCAGCCGGTCGCCCTTCCAGCGGCCGGCCGTGTCGGTGCGGTACAGCCGCACAGTCCCGATCGCCACCGAGCCCCGTCCCGCCAACACATGGACGGTGCCGGGATCGCGATCCCAGTCGTCGACATCGGTGAAGGGGATGACCCGCTGCTCCTCGACGAATATGCGGTGACGGATACGCATGTGCCAGCTCTTCGCGGACGGGTCGACAGCCCGCCAGCACACGATCCGCTCCGACGGCCTCACCTGCGTCAGCCTCTTGCTCGCACTGGTATGAGCTTGCGGTCGCCGTTGGCCTGCAGCTCTCGCTCCATCGCCCCGACCGGCGAGCAGGCCTGGCAACGTGCGCAGCCCGCCGCAACCAGGTCCGCGGTGAGCCCTCGCTCCACCAGGTACGGGGCGACCTTGCGAGCGACGTTCTCAACGTAATCGGATGAGGGGGGCAGCCAGTCGCCCATTAGGGAGCCGGGCACGGGCCGCAGCGGCACGATGAAGGGGTACACGCCGATGTCGGCGGCCCGCCGGCAGCCCTCCACGATCAGGTCCGGATCCTCTCCCATGCCCAGGATCACGTACGTGGAGACCTGGCCCTCGCCGAAGCGCTCCACGGCGTACTCCCAGGTCTCGAAGTACCGCTCGATGCCGGTGCGGTGCTTGGGCGGCGCCACCCACTCCAGCACCGCCGGGTCGAAGGTCTCGATGTGGATGCCCACCGAGTCGATGCCGCGGTCGGCGACCTGGTCGATCACGCTCAGGTCCTCGGGCGGCTCGAACTGCACCTCGACCGGGAGGCCTGATGACTCCTTCATGGCCTCCCCGCACTTGGCCACATAGAGGGCGCCCTTGTCGCGGCCGTAGGTGGAGCCGGTGGTCAGGGTGATGTCCACCGCGCCGTCCAGTTCCTTGGCCGCCACCGCCACCTCGGCCAGCTGGGCCGGCCGCTTCACCAGCACAGTGCTGCCTGAGGCCAGCGACACGCCGATGCCGCAGAAGCGGCACTGGTCCTCGTTGCCCCAGTAGGCGCAGGTCTGCAGGACGGTGCTGGCCAGCGAGTCGAGGTGCATGAGGGCCAGGTGCCAGTACGGGACGCCATCGTCGGTGGTCAGGCCGTAGAAGCGGGGCCGGTCGGCCGGAGCGGCGCCGGCGAGGCGGATCCCGTCTGCGTATATGCCGAATCCGACGTCCTCGGGTTCCAGCGAGTAGGGGGAGTCGACCACGAAGGAGGCATCCACCGGAACCGTCACCGCGGTTCCCTCGATCCAGACCATCCCCGCGTCCGAGGGACCGGCCCCGCCGGGCCGGCGCTCGAAGGGGGCGTTGATCCTCAGACCCTTGAACTGCAGGTCGATAATGAGTTCGGCCAGCGACACTGCGCAATTCCTACCACGGCGGAGGTCGTTCCACGAAGACGGCTGGCCGGCCGAGGGTCACCGAGCCGTCGCCGGGCCGGGCCCGGCGCGGCTAGGGGATCTCGTTGCCCGTGGCCAGGATCAGGGCCGGGACCCAGAAGGTGTAGATCGCGGTTCCGGCGAGCAGCACGCCGAGGAGCTTGGCCTCGAGCTTGCCGTAGGTGGTGAGGGCCACCGACCCGAAGGCCACCAGCCACACGATCAGGATCGACTGGAACATCCAGCTTCCCGAGAAGAAGTCCCACCAGAACAGCGGGAGGATGGCGGTCGGCACGGCGAGGTTCCCCACCACTCGCAGGTCCCATCCGTTGACCTCGCTCTTGCCGAGGACCACGAAGAAGAGACCGTAGAACGTCACAAGCCCGGCGAGGACGACGGAGTTGTCGTCCAGTGGACGGGCCCACATGATGTAGACGGCCTGGACCAGGTTCAGCAGGCCCACGACCAGGGTCGCATTGCCGATGCTGACGAGCGGGTTCGATCCCCCTTCCTTCTGGTCGGCGCCCACGCCGAGGAAGTAGAGGGCATTCAGCCACACGATCAAGCCGGTGGCAATGAACACGATGGTTATGGGAGGCATGACAAGCCTTTCGCTGGCCTCACCCGACATTTCGGATGAGACATACTTATTTCATAACCTAAACCCCTCGACCAGGGTCAGTCAAATCCGCTCTCAACCGGCGTCGTGTGATGGCCACCCGTGGTCGTGACGGTGGTCGTGATGATGGCCGCCATGGTCGTGATCGTGGTCGCCGTGGTCGTGATCGTGGCCCGGCGGGCGGGCTGCGTAGGCCGCGGCCAGCTCGTCCACCTCGGGTCCCGCCACGATGTCGCGCTCGGCGACGATCGACTCGAGCGCCTCCTGCCAGCGCTCGTAGTACCGGTACTCGCCTGAGGGGTCCGATTCCCAGCGGGCGATGGCCGCGATCAGGTGGTCGCGGAACTCGTCCCAGCTGAAGTGGCCCCCCTCGACCAGGGCCGCGACCATGGCGAAGCTGCGGCCCTCCCAGGGCTCGTCGAACACCAGCTCGCCGTTGAGCCGGGGAGGGGCGGCCGGCCCCTCGATGTCGAGCGTCAGAGACACGGGCGTCGGCTAGGAGGCGCCGACCTTGGCCACCCCGACCATCGCGTCCCGGGTGACGAGGGCGGACAGCTCCTCCTCTGAGAGGTCATCGGTGCCCTCGGGGCGCTGGGGAAGGACCAGGTAGCGGTTCTCGGCGCTGGAGTCCCACACCCGGACCTCCACGCCGTCGTCGAGGTCCAGGCCCATCTCGCTCAGCAGAGTGCGGGGCTCGCGCACCATCCGGCTGCGGTAGGCCGGGTCCTTGTACCACTCCGGCGGCAGGCCCAGGACCGGCCACGGGTAGCACGAGCACAGCGTGCAGACCACCACGTTGTGCACCTCGTCGGAGTTCTCGACCACCACGATGTGCTCACCCTGGGGACCGGCGAAGCCCAGCTCCTTGATGGCGCCGGTGCCGTCGGCCAGCAGTTGGGCGCGGTAGTCGGGGTCGGTCCACGCCTTGGCCACCACTTTGGCGCCGTTCATGGGGCCGACGTCGTTGACGAAGCGGTTGATGAACCCGTCGAGCACCTCGGACTTGACCAGGCCGCGCTCGGTCAGCAGCGACTCCAGCGCCTCGGCCCGCACCGCGGGCGAGAGACGGTCGGTTGTGTTGGAGTGGTCAGCCATCTAGGTCGCCTCCAGGTAGCTTTCGAACAGGTCGATGCGCAGCGTGGCCGCCTCCGCGTCCGGGCCCCACAGCTCGGCGGAGTCGAACTCCACCGTGTACACGTGCTGGGGGTTCTCGCCCTGGAAGTGGGCGTTGGTGTCGGGCAGCAGCGCGGCGGGACGCAGGGCGTGGACGGTGCCGGCGTGGCCGCGGATGTACCCGGGCATCCGGGTGTGCCCGCCGGTTCGCATGTCCTTGGCCCGCACCCGGTCACCGGGTGAGAAGGCGGGCTCGTCGTCGATCTCGCGCAGCGAGCCGGCGCCGCCTCGCTCGTATGTGGGCTTGTTCTCGGTGACGTCGGCAGGCTCGTCGACCGTCTCCCCCGTCAGGTTCCGGGCCCTGGCCTCCACCGCGCCGGGAGCCAGCACGCCGCTGTCGACCAGCAGCGTCTCGGCGCATGCCAGCCAGCGCCCGTAGTAGCCGTCGGCCAGGTATTCGTAGGGATGCAGCCGCTCCAAGCCGTGGCGGAAGGCGTCGAGGTTGGTGCCCGACAGGCCCATCGACATGGCCCCCATGGCGAAGGCCCGGCCGTGCCAGGGCTCCCGGAAGACCGGCTCGTCGGGGTCGATGGCCACGGTGCCCCAGCCGTGCATTCCCCCCATGTCGTGGATGCCGTCCATCGAAGCCTCCCTGGATTCCTCGGTCGCTGACCCGGTGCGTCAACTATAAGACACCGACTCGTCGCAAGAGAAATGCGAGCGTCCCGTTACCCCCAGCCGGCGAGAGCTCGGGCCTGGGCGAGCAGCGTCTCCTCGACGTGGGCATAGCGCTCCTGCTCCTCGACGGCCCGGGCTCGCAGCTGGGCGGCGCGGGCGGTGAACTCCTCGGCCATCGACTTGACTTCGCCGGGGGACGCTCCGCCGGTCGCCCTGCGGGTGGCCACGATCCGGCGCGGGTCCAGGGCGTCGGCCAGGGCGGCCGGGTCGAGCCCGAGCCGCCGGCCGCAGACTTCGGAGGCCGCTTCGTCCAGCATCTCGGCTGTGATGTCAAGGCCCGTGAGCCCTTGGCGGCTGGCTGCTCGCACCGTCCTTCCCACCACGTTGTAGGCCGTGCGGTAGTCGACGCCGCCGGCCACCATCACGTACTCGGCGAGGTCGGTGGCCTGGGCGAAGCCGCGCTCGAGTTCAGACCACATCCGCTCGGCGTTGACGCTCAGGGTTCTCACCACTCCGGTGGTGAGGGCGCTCACCCGGATGGTGAAGTCGAGGGCCCTGGGGATCTCGCCGTAGGCGAAGATCAGGTTGTCGCTGCGGGCCGACGGGCTCTTGACCACGGCCAGGAAGCCGCTCATCCGGCCGATCAGCACCCCGCTGGCTCCCCGGATGATCGACAGGGCGTAGGGATTGCGCTTCTGGGGCATCAGCACCGAGGCCCGGGTGAACGGCCCGGCTAGGTCGACGTAGTCGAACTCCTGGCTGGACCAGATCTCGAGGTCCTCGGCCAGCTTGGCCTGGTTGGCGATCATGCTTGCCGAGGTGGCCAGCAGGTCGATGAAGACGTCGGTCTGCCACATGGCGTCACGGGTGTGGGCGATCACGCCGT
Organism: Acidimicrobiales bacterium; assembly: GCA_965117015.1. Taxonomy (GTDB): domain Bacteria; phylum Actinomycetota; class Acidimicrobiia; order Acidimicrobiales; family Aldehydirespiratoraceae; genus Aldehydirespirator. Next base: position 2,224,654 of record OZ220747.1, on the reverse strand, counting down.
CGAACCCGAGCGCGTCGGCGATGGCGCCCCTGTCGTCGAGCAGCCGGCTGCCGTTGACGCAGCCCGCGCCGCCGGGGCTTGTGTTGACCTGCTCGAGAGCGGCCGAGAACCGCTCGCCGTCACGCAGGGCGGGCGGGACGAAGGCGAGGAGGTAGTGGCCGAAGGTGGACGGCTGGGCCTGCTGGAGGTAGGTCTGGTCGCCCATGAAGGTCTCGGCGTGCTCGGCCGCCACCGCGGCGGCCGCCGTCGCGAAGTCGGCCCCGCCCTCGATGAGGTGCGCCGTCTGGGACCGCAGCAGCAGCCTCAGCGCGACCCGGGCGGCCTCCCGGCGGGGACGACCGGCGTGGAGCCACCCGGCGGAGTCGCCGATGCGTTGCACGAAGTGGCGCTCCCGCGAGTTGTACACCTCCCCGGAGGCGGCGTCGTATGGGAAGTCGGCGGGGTCGGTGCGGTGGGCTTCCAGCAGCACGCCCAGCAACTCGGCCGCGGCCGGCTCGGGAATGAGGCCCCGGGCCCGGAGGTCGAGCACGTGACCCAGGTCGGCCAGGTTCAGACCGTGGTGCAGCAGCGGCGCGTCGGCGATCTCCCAGGCGAACCCGGCGTCGACCAGTTCCCGGGCCGGCGCCTCCGACGACGGACCGGCCAGCCGCGGCACCGAGCTGGATCCCTTCAGGTCCCCGCTCACCGGCTATGCCCACTCATCAGTCTCGGCTGCGCGGCGGCCGGCGGCGGCAGCCACGACCGCGTCGACCATGGCCGCGGCTGCGCCGGTCTCGGGCCGGTCCAGGCCCTCCAACTCGGCGGGCGACGCGACTTGCTCCAGGACCTCGGTCAGCGGGCGGCCACTCAGCCGGGCGGTCCGGTAGGCCTGCTGGAGCTCGTCGTTGGCCCGGTGCTTGCCCAGGCGGGCCGATAGGCGCCTGAGCAGTTCCTGGGACTCGAAGTCGCCCATGGTCTCCAGGTTGGCCGCCATCACGCCGGTATCCACCTCGATGCTGGCCGTCAGGCCGCGGGCCAGGCCGAGTTGGGCCAGCAGGTAGTGGCTGAGCTCCGGCAGCAGCACCCACTCGGTCTTCCAGGTGCGGCCGTCGCGCTCGTGGTCGCCGACCATGGTCTCGGTGAGGGTGGCGGCGGCCGAACGCACCAGCCGGGCCAGGGTCACCATCTGCTCGCTGCGCTCCGGATTGCGCTTGTGGGGCATGGTGAAGCTGCCCATCGTGCCCTCCGATGCGGCCTCGGCCACCTCGCCGATCTCGCGGCGCTGGAGGTTGTAGACCTCGTTGGCCATGCGGGCCATAGTGGCCGCCACCAGGGCCGCGTTGTTGGCGAACTCGGCGATGCGATCGCGAGCCGCGATCCAGGAGACGGCCGGCTCGCCCAGCCCGAGGCGTTCGCAGAAGCGGCCGCGCAGCTCCGGGCCGAGGTCCCCGTAGAAGCCCAGAGCCCCCACCGCGCCGGCCAGCTGGCCCACCACCAGGCGGGGACGGCTCTGGCGCCAGCGCTCCAGGTGCCGGGCTGTCTCGTCGGCCCAGGAGGCGACCTTGAGCCCGAACGTCACGGGGGCGCCCGGCTGGCCGTGGGTGCGGCCCAGCATGGGCGTGTCGCGGTGGCGCCCGGCTAGCTCCAGCAGCGAGCCCTCCACGGCCCGCAGGTCCCGCCACACGATCGCCCCGACGTCGCGCATCTCCAGCGCGGCGGCGGTGTCGGACACGTCCTGCACGGTGGCGCCGTAGTACACGTGCTCGCGGGCCTCGGCGGGCAGCTGGGCCTGTAGCTCGCGCACCAGCCCCGCGGCGGAGTGCGAGGTCCGCCGGGTCTCGGCGCCGACCGCGGCCGGATCGAGGCGCTCGGCGTCGAGCCCGTCGATCGCTTGGGCCGAGGAGGCCGGAATGATCTCCAGGTCGGCCTGTGCGGCGGCGAGGGCCTTGAGCACCAGCACCCAGCGAGACAGGCGGGCCCGCTCGCTGAAGATGGCCACCGATTCCGTGGTCGACCAGCCGTGCCCGTAGACGGCCGAGTCGATCAGATGCGCGTCCACGTACCGCCTCCAGAACCGGCCAGCGTTCGGAGGCCTTCGTGCACCTCGGTGAGAGTGGCCCCCCAAGGCACCATCACCGTGCGTGCTTCTTGTTCGAGGCCCTCGTCCAGCATGCAGCAGCGGCTCAGCACCAGCCCGTCGAAGGACTGATCGGCGCCGATCAGGCGGCGGGGGCACCAGTCGATGGTCCGGGCCGGCTCGGTGCCGTAGAACCAGCGGTGGATCTGCTGGGAACGCTCGCAGCCGAGCAGGGCGGAGCCTGCGAACGACGGGCGCTCGTCAAGGTGCGACACCTCTACGCCCTCAATGTCGACCCCGCCGCCCCGGCAGGGGACGATCAGCCCCTCGGGTACCGGCTCGGTCACCAGCGCCCGGCTGTCGACGATCCGCTCCTGCACCGCGATGGGGGGCAGATCCTCGGCAAAGTCCAGGACCCGGGCCACCTGGTCGGCGAGCTTCGACGGCTCGGGCGGCACCACGTCCACCACGGTGATCCGCACCGGCTCGGCATTGAGGAGGAAGCTGATATGGCGGTACCGGCCCTCCACCACCACGCAGCGCCGGTCGGGACATTGAAGAGCAAGCCGGGCCAGGTGAGAGGCGATCTCGAGATCGGCGCCGTCGTCCCGCACGTAGGCGCACTCCTCGGCGGTGGCCAGCACCCGGGCCGCCACCGCCGGCGAGAAGAGGTCGTCGCTGCCGTCACGGGCCAGCTCCACCAGCGCGCAGCGGTCGGGATCGCCGTCGAGGCGGGCCACCACGAACCTGGTCCGGTAGTAGGCCTCCCGTCCGGTGAACCGGGCCACTAGGTCATCCGGCGCCAGGCTCGGGACCGCGGCGACCGACACCTGCCGGTACCGCGACGGCATGATGTTGGGCGAGGCGGCGTCCAGGTCGAACACGGCCTAAGGGCGGGGGTTCGCGCCCAGAGTCGGCTGGGACTCCTCGACCGACGGCGGCGATGAGCCCTCGCCGCCGGTTCCGGCAGGAAGTTGCATCCGCAGCGTGTCGGATCGCAGCCCGCGCCTGAGGGCCTCCACGGCCAGTACCTCGTCGCCCGCGACGTTCGCCAGGTTGGCGTTCGTCCCCAAGCGGTTGACGAGCCACGCCTGCTGCTCCCGGCGCGGCGCCTCGTACACGACCGGAGTCCCCAGCGCAGAACCCTCGAGGGCATCCACCAGGTCGGCCCTCACCAGCCCGTCGGCGGTGTAGAGGCCCACGGTCCCGCTCTCGCGACCCTCGGCAACCAGCCAGCACGCCCCGCTGTCGATGTCGCGGCGTGCCTCTTCGAGCCACTGCTCCGGACGGGCCGGCTCGCCGGGGTCCTTGCTCCCCACCTCGGAGAACACCTCGAAGGTGTGGTCGCGGGCCGCGGCGATCAGTGCCAGCTTGGCGCTTGGGGGCAGTTCGGTCGCGCCCCTCGAGACCTCCACACAGTCGAATCCAAGGGCCCGGGCCCAACCGAAGAACTCGTCGCTGCGGCCCTGCCACCAGGCGGCCTCCAGCAAGGTGCCCCCGGGGCAGGCCTTGATGTCGTGGGCCTGGAGCAACTCGATCTTGGATGCGATCGCGGCGTCGACGTAGGCGGTGCCGAAACCGAACTTCCAGACGTCCACGAACTCGCCGTGAGCCCTAACCAGCGCCTCGATTCCCGCCCGCGGCGTGCCGGTGTCTATGACGTGGGTGATGCCGCGACGGCGCGGCTTGGCCGTCCGGGCGCCGGTCTGAAGGAACCGGGGGGACTCAGGGATGGGCATCCGGGTGATCTCCTGCCCGGCGCCACACGTCGTTGGGCCGGGGCACCATCCTACGGGCGAGTTCGGTGGCGCCCAGAGCGATGCCGGCCACTAGGGCCCGGCCCGACGTGGCGCCCACCTCGGCCAGTGACGCCGCCGCCCCGCGCATCCCCGACTGGTCGCCGGACGCAGCCGCTTCCAGCAGGGCGTGAGCGGGCTGGATGCTCTGGCCGGACGCGGCCCATCGCAGGAAGGCCCGGCTCAACGGGGTAGTGCGCGCCTTCAGGGCCAGGTCGGTCAGAACGCGACGCTGGGCCGGGTCGATAGCGCCGACCAGCAGGATCCCCGCGAGCACGTCGTCGCCGCTGGGGGTGAGCCCCGTCCCGCGGCCCTGGAGGCGACCGAACGCGGCCACCAGGTCGGCGCGGCCCAGATCTTGGATCAGTGGAGACCACACGGCGGCCAGTTCGGGGGCGGCACACTCAACCAGATCCCGCCATGCCGGCAAGTCAGCGCTCACATGCTCGGGCAGGCGCGGCCCCCAGCGGCGGCATCCGGCTAGGCGGACACGAAGCGGCCCTGCCACCAACTCGTCGCCGGAGAGCCTCACCGGGTCGTGCGCGGCGGGGAGCACCGCCGTCGTGCCGGTCACCAGATGCAGGGGTCCGGGCCAGAACCTGGGTCCTAGAACGGCGAACACCGCCCCGGAGGGTCCCGAGACGTAGAACCCGCCACCGAAGACGCCCTCCACCCGGCCGGCGAAGCCGTCCGATGTCGCCTCCAGCACGGCCTGGCCGACCGAGACCGCGGAGACCGAGTCGGCTGCTGCTGTACGGTGCGGCCGTGCCATCGCCCGAGGAGTTCCCACTGGAGCAGTCATCGCCCGAGGAACCATCGCTGGACCAGCTGGTGACCGCAGTCCGCGACCATGCCGGTCTGCGGGCCAAGAGAGCCATCGGGGTCGTGCGCCGGGTCGTCGGAGCCTCCGATCCGGTGGCCGGGCCGGGCGACGACGGCGCCGTCGTGGAAGTGCCCGCCGGAAGCTCGGTCATCGTGTGCGGCGAGGCGATGCACCCGGCGTTCGTGGCCTCCGACCCCCGGGCCGCGGGCGTATCGGCCGTGCTCGCCAACGTCAACGACCTGGCGGCCATGGGGGCCGTCCCCAGAGGCATCGTGAACACGGTGGTGGCGCCGGCCTCCATGGCGGCTGAGGCGCTGGGCGGCATGGTCGAGGCGGCCGCCCTCTACGACGTGCCGGTCGTGGGCGGTCACATCACCGAGCACGACGGCGAACCGGCGCTGTCGGCCTTCGCCGTCGGGGACGCCGGGCGGGTCCTGTCGGTGAGCCGGGCCCGTGAGGGCCAGCACCTCGTGTTCGCCTGCTGCCTCGAAGGCCGCATGAGGAGCGACTTTCCATTCTTCACAACCGTCGGCTCCCGCGAATCGCGTCTGGCTGCCGACGTGCGCCTGCTGGCCCAAGCGGCGCAACAGGAACTCGCGTCGGCGGCCAAGGACGTCAGCATGGCCGGCTCGATCGGCTCGCTGGCGATGCTTCTCGAGCCCGAACGGCTCGGGGCCGAGATCGACCTGGACGAGCTGCCGGTCCCGGCCGGGGTGCGCCTGGATCGCTGGCTCGTCTGCTTCCCGACCTATGCGTTCTGGCTCACCACCGACCGGCCCGACGAGTGCCTGGACCTGTTCCACTCGGCGGGGCTGGCCGCTGCGGTGGCCGGCACCATCACCGGCAGCGGCCTGCTCACGGTGCGACACCGGGACGCGAGCCGCGAGGTGTTCGACCTCAGGAGCGAGCCCATCACCGGACTGTGGAGCTAGACGCTGGGCCAACTCAAGCTCCAGCCGCCTCGACGCGACTTCTCATAGCCCGCCGGTTGCCCTCGAACAGCTCCGGATCGGCCGTCTCCAGATCCTCGAAGGAGCCCGCGTCGATGCCGGGCGCGCCTCCGCCGGGCTCCCCCATCGCCGTCACCGTCACCACGTAGAGGGGGGTCATGGTCGACGGGTCGGGCTCAACCATGCTCACCACGGTCAGCCCGGTTAGCAGGTGCATCTCCATGCACTGGTAGGGGTCGACCAGCCCAGAAGCCAGGTCGCCCTGCTCGTGGATCACCGCCCACGCCTCGCCTGCATCCCGTGCCGCGGCGATACGTTCATGGCGCTCACGCTCGGCTCGTTCGTTCAGCAACTCGCGGCGGCGGATGGCGAACCCGCAGCCGGCGGTCGCCTCAGTGAGGCCGTAGGCGACCGTTTCGCCAGTGGCGCTGACCGCTGCTTCCAGGACGGCGGAGCGGTACTCCCAGCGCTGGGCCAGTTCCCCGAGGTCGGACACATCGGACAGAGCGTCGGCCACGGCACGGACCAGCCTCACCGCCGACTGGTAGGCGTCGGGGTTGGTGGTGGCCGTCGGATACAGGCGGCGCTCACTCTCATTCCAATGGGCGGCCAACACCGCGGTGGGGTCTGCGTCGCTCACACCGCTCGGCATCGTCATCGCTCCTTGTCGTCTGCGGCGCCGCCCCGGCAGTCCCGAAGCTTGGCACGGCCCATCGCCTCTCATCTACTATAAGAAAGTCGGTTCTGCTATCGGCAGACTTGAGGGCTCCGTTCGGATCCGACGGACCCGGCGGGTCTGGCGAGAGGAGCGAGCCTTGGCCGAGACCGCAATTCTCGCTCTCGGAGGCAATGCACTCATTCGCGAGGACCAACGCGGCACCCTCGAGGAGCAGTACACCAACGCCCTGGCCATGGCCCACTCAGTTCGCTCGCTGATCCGGAAGGGATGGAACGTGGTGATCGTGCACGGCAACGGTCCCCAGGTAGGCAACCTGGCCATCCAGCACGAGGGCTCGACCGACCTCGTGCCGGCCCTGCCCCTCTTCACCCTGGGCGCCATGACCCAGGGACAGCTGGGGAGCCTTATCTGCCTGGCCCTCAACGAGGTCTGCAAGCGCGAGATCGCGGGAGCGGTGTCCGTCATCACGCACGTCGAGATCGACCCCGGCGATCCTGCCCTGTCGCACCCCACCAAGCCCATCGGTCCCTTCTTCGACCGGGCCGAGGCGGACGCGCTGGCATCGGTGCGGGGGTGGACCATGGTCGAGGACTCGGGCCGGGGCTACCGGCGCGTGGTCCCGTCGCCGCGGCCGATGGCCCCCATCGAGGCTTCGGCCATATCGACTCTGGTCGACCTCGGATACATCGTCGTGGCCGGCGGCGGCGGAGGCATCCCGGTAGCGCGCTCGGCCGACGGCGCATACCGGGGGGTGGACGCCGTCATCGACAAGGACTTCGCCGCGGAGCGGATCGCCGACTCCGTCGGCGCCCAAGCCCTGGTTATGGTGACCGGCGTGGACGCGGTGCGCCTCAACTTCGGCACCCCCCAGGAGCAGACCGTCACCGAGATGACCGCGTCCGACGCCCGGCGCCATCTGGTTGACGGTCAGTTCCCTCCCGGCAGCATGGGACCGAAGGTCGAGGCCGCCATCGAGTTCGTCGAGTCGCCGGAGCGGATCTCGGCCATCACCACGCCCGAGCTGGTCTACGCGACCCTCGATGAGCCCGCCGGTGTGATCGAGGGATCCCGGGGCACACGGATCGTGCCGGACCCCGTGCCCGCGCCGGTCCACTGACGGATCGACGCCATGACCGCCAGAGCCAAGGTTGTCGCAGACTGCTACGTCGACAGCGTGCGACTGCTCGAGGCGACCCGCGCCATGCAGGAGGCTCCCGGCGTCGACTGGGCCTGGGCGCTCATGGCCACGCCGTCCAACCTTGAGGTCCTGTTCGACGAGGGAGTGACCGAAGGGCTCGACGGGGCCGCGGCCAACGACCTCGTCCTTGCGGTCAGGGGCACCGACGAGCACTTGCCGGCAGCCCTGTTGAGAGCCTGGGCGGTGCTGTTCGAGGAGAGCGGGTCAACCCGCAGCGGCGCCCCGCCTGCCGACACACGCCCCGCCGACCTGGACGAGGCCCTGGTCATGGCACCGGAGGCCAACGTCGCCATCCTCTCCGTTCCGGGCCCGTACGCGGCCCTGGAGGCTCACAAGGCCCTGACCCGCGGCCTCGACGTGCTGCTGTTCAGCGACAACGTCCCCCTAGCCGACGAGATCGACCTGAAGCGGCGGGCCCGCTCGCTGGGCCGGCTGGTGATGGGCCCGGGAGCGGGCACGGCGGCACTGGGCGGGGTCGGCCTCGGCTTCTCCAACCGGGTGGCGCCGGGGCCGGTGGGAGTGGTCGCGGCCGCGGGCACGGGCGCCCAGGAGGCCATGACCCTGCTCGACCGTTGGGGATCGGGCGTCTCCCATGTGATCGGCGTGGGGGGCCGCGACCTGTCCGAGGACGTCGGCGGGCTCATGGCCGAAGCCGCGGTGGAGGCGTTCGACCGTCACGCCGGTACGGAGTTGATCCTGCTGGTCTCCAAGCCGCCGGCTCCGGCTGTGGCCGAGCGTCTGCTGACCAAGGCCACCAGCAAGCCGATGGTGGCCGCTCTGATCGGTCTGGACCGGCCCGTGGCTGCGGCACCCGGAGTAGCGGTGTGCAACACGCTCGAGCAGGGCGTGGTGGAGTCCCTGGATCGCCTCGGCCACACCGGAGCCGACCCGATCGGCACGATCGACGCCGAGACCGCCCGGCTCTCCACCTCCCTCGACCAGCGCCGGAGACGGATGGTAGGACTGTTCAGCGGGGGCACGCTGGCCTACGAGGCCATGACCATCGCCAGCCGCCACATCGGCCCGGTGTTCTCCAACACGCCGCTCGATCCTGAATGGGGGCTGCCTGGCCCGCCCGGCGGCCACGTGTGCCTAGACCTGGGTGAGGAGGAGTTCACGGTGGGACGCCCCCACCCCATGATCGATCCGGAGGCGAGGCTCGAACGGCTGCGCGACCAGGTCTCGGATCCGACGGTGGCGGCGGTGCTGCTCGACGTCGTGATCGGAGACGGCGCTCATCCGGACCCGGCCGCCATGCTCGCTCCGGCCGCGGCCGAGATAGTGGCGTCAGGGGCGGCTGTCGTGGCCTACTTGCTGGGCACCGACCGGGATCCCCAAGGCTTCGAGCGGCAGCGTTCGATCATGCGGGAGGCGGGCTGCGTCGTGGCTGAGACCAACGCCCGGGCCGCTCTGGCCGCGGCCGCGCTCGTGAACCGCGACCCTGCACTCGTCCATCACGACCTGTCGACGAACCTGACAGCGTGACCCTGTCGGCTCGTATAGCCATCGCCACCTACTCGGTGAGGCCCCGGGGCGGTGCCGTGCACAGCGTGGAGTTGGCAGAGGCCCTGGCCGCGGCGGGTGTCGACGTGACCCTCGTCGCCCTGGGCGACCCGGCCGAAGGGTTCTTCCGGCCGACCACCGTGCCCGTTCATATCGTGGAGGCCCCACCGCGGGCCGGAACCCTGACCGAGCGGGTGTTCTCCCACATCGATGCTCTCGAATCGGGCCTCGACACCGACCTCGCGGACCGTTTCGACATCGTGCACACCCAGGACTGCATCTCGGCCCGAGCCGCGGCCCGGGTTCGCGACCGCGGGGCCGGGTTCCGGCTGTTCCGCACGGTCCACCACATAGACGACTTCACCACCCCGGCGCTGATCGAGTGCCAGGACGCGGCCATCACCGAACCGGACCGGGTGCTGGTGGTCAGCGAGCCGTGGCGGCGGCGCCTGCTCGACGACTACGGCGTGGAAGCGGCCGTGGTCACCAACGGTGTGCGGGTCGAGCGGTTCGCGGGCGCGGCTCGATCCGCGGAGGAGCGCGACGCCCTGCGGTCCAGGATCAACGCCGGGGAGCGCCACCTGTTCCTGACGGTGGGAGGCATCGAGCCCCGAAAGGGTTCGCGCTACCTGGTCGAGGCGCTGGGAATGCTCAAGGCCGGGGCGGGCCGGCGCCCGATGCTGGCCGTGGTGGGCGGGCACTCATTCCAGGACTACCGGGCCTACCGGGACGAGGTACTGGGATCGCTGGACTCCCACGGCCTGCGTCTCGGCGACGACGTGGTGCTGGTGGGCACGGTGCCCGACGCGGAGCTGCCCGGCTGGTTCGGTGCGGCCGACAGCTTCGTGTTCCCGTCGATCAGCGAGGGCTGGGGCCTGGTCGTGCTGGAAGCGCTGGCCGCCGGGCTGCCGGTGGTCGCCTCCGATATCGAGGTCTTCGGTGAGTTCCTCACCCACGATGTCGACGCGGTGTTGACCGGGGCCGCCGATCCCTCGTCGCTGGCGGCCGGCATGGCCCGGGTGCGAGACGACGCCGAGCTGGTGCGCCGGCTGCGGGCCGCCGGGGAGGTCACCGCCAACCGCTACTCGTGGACCAGCACCGCCCGGCGCCACATGGAGCTCTACACCGAGGCTTGAGCTGTGCTTCCCGCTCCTGTTCGCTGCGCTCACGGGCCGCTCGGGCCACGGCCTCGCCCGTACGGGCCGGATTAGCCCGCCTAGTCGCTCGGCCTCCGGGCTGGTCTAGAGAGCAGGGTGCCGGTGACCAGGGCCAGCACCGTCCAGGCCGCGGCCAGGCCTCCCAGCGAGGCCAGACGGAACCGCCACACCAGGTCGGCGGGAGCGTCGATGGCATCGGGGTTGCCGGGCAGGGCCAGGAAGATCACGGCGAGCCCGGCGCCGTAGAGGGCCGCTGCCGCCCAGACCTTGGCCACCGGCGCCAGCGTCACGCCTCGATAGAACCGCCATACGGCCCAGGTGAGCAGGATCGACAGGCTCAGCACGGCGAAGTACAGGACGGTGCGCTCGTTGACCGTCGCGGGGTCGCCGACCGCCGGAGGGTTGGCCGGGTACTTCAGGAACGGCACCAGGACCACGGCCACGAAGCCGAAGAACCCGAGCCGGAGCGAGGCGGCCAGGGGGGTGGACGCGACCAGCCGGGGCCCCACCGCGGCGAGCACGACGGAGAAGATGACGCCCAGGGCCAGCCCGAACACGACCAGCCCGACCGCGCCGCCGATCTCCTGCACTCCCCGGCTGAAGAGGTCCTCGTGATGCGCGCCGCTGGTGGCGTGGCTGATGCTGTCCTCCAAGGCGATGGCGTCTCGTATCGGTCCCCGGCCGGCGGTCGCCGCAAAGAGGGCCGCCGCGACGCCCGCGGCCAGACCGGCCAGGCAGCCGACCCCCAGGATCCGCTTCATGCGGCCGGTGGGGTGCTCAGTGGCAGGGCACGCCTACGAAGTGACGTCCGTCGTGGAAGAACTCGTGGAGGGTCTCGGCGACGTGGCTGAGCACGACGCCGTTCTCCAGCATCACGAAGTAGGAGACGACCGCGGCGAGCGCGACGAGCGCCCAGGCCCACACCGGCACGTCTACATCAGGGAGGGCCGGTGCGGGTGCGGGCAGGGCATGCGATTCCATGGGCGCAGTGTGACACACGGCGCGTCGCGCCACCAACGCCGCTCTCTCCCGCCGGTTCGTCTAAGCGCCGTTCCCTGGCTCCAGCAGCGCCTCGCCGGCCGGGACTCCGGACTGCCACGATCGGTCGAGCCCGCAGCGCATCGTCGTCTGTGGGGAGGCCCGACCTAGAGCGGCCTGCAGCTCCCACAACAGCGCGGGCCGAGCGCCGTGCCAGCGGACCGAGAACGACAGCACGCCGTGACGAGTCACGAGCGAACGGGCGTCGACCGGGGCTCGGTTCCAGGCCTCGGGCGGTGCCGGCAGCACCGCGAGGTGATCGGCGGCTTCGGCGACCAGACAGTCCAATAGGGCCTCGACTCCGGTGACGCCGTCACCGCCGAAGGCAAGGCTGTTCCGCACCGCCGCGGCGAGGCCGTCGACGCTCGAAACCGCCGATGATATGGAGGCGGTCGATGTCGTGGCGGCCAGCAAGCCGCGAGCGTCACGGGCAGCCGAGGGTTCCTCGGTCTCCAGGGCGAAGGCCACCTGCTCCAGCGTGATCGGGTCGAGGCAGCCGCCTGCGGCCGCAGCCTCAGCCAGTGGACCGGCCCAGTCCGCCAGCGGAGAGACCCGTCCGGCTCGCAGCCGGCGAGACGCCAGGGCCCGCAGCGCGGCCGCGGCCGCCGGCGGCGGCAGGCGCGACCGGACGGCCGCGGCGACCAGCGCCTCCCTGGCCCGGTCGGCCTCGTCGGGCAGGCCCACCCGGTCGAGCACGGCGGCGGCCCGGGCCGCCGCCAGCGGTTCCGCACAGCCCGCACCCAAGATCGACGCCGCGATCCCCCGCCGCCATGCCCGGACCGCGGATTCGTCGGGAAGTTCGAGCGAGGCGGCCCGCTCGACCACTGCCCGCCAGCCGGTCGCGATCTCTTCCGGCGAGCCGACACTGCCTGCCGACTCACCTTCGAATGGGAGCGTGACCCTAACCGGCACCCGGGGTGCCAGCGGGACCACGGCCGCGGCCGCGGCCCGCCCGGCACGGCTCCGAGCCTCGCGGTCCCCTGGATCGGGCTCGGCCCGAACGGCCGGCCACACGTCGCCGTCGTCGATGACCGCCGTTCCCCCTGGTGTCCGACCCAGGTTCACCACTGCCCGGCCCTCAGCCAGCAGCCAGGATCCGCTCACCGCGGCCGACTTGATCGAGCCGGCCAATGCCACGGCCAGGCTCACCGCCACCGGTGTGTCGTTGACAAACTCAAGCACGACCGCTCTGCCCCCAGAGATCCGGCCCGCGGCGGCTCGCAACGTCACGTCGCCGCCCGGCACTCTCAAGTGAGTGGCGGTCACCGGCATGTCGTCGATCAGCCCCGACCGCACGGCCGCCTCCTGGGCCGCAACATGCCAGCGGTCCTCGGCCCCAACGGCCCAGCCCACACTCCAACCCGCGCCGATCGGGGCCACCGTCCCCCGCCGGTCCATCGAGGCCACCGGCCCGTCGAGGTCTCCGAGCAGTTCCTCGACCAGGGAGTCCGGCGACGGCACGGGCGAATGGACCGCCGCGGCCCCCTCCGGGCCCTTCGAGCGTGGCCTCACCGGTCGGTTTCGCTGGTGGGGGGCCGGTCGAGAAGCGCCCGGTAGGCCTCGGCGGCGGGGCGGCCGTCCTCGATCACCGCCCGCACCTCCTCGGTGATCGGCATGTCCACACCCCGCGAGCGGGCCAGCGCGGCCACTACCGGCGTGGACTTGACGCCCTCGGCCACCTGGTCCATGGACGCCACGATCTCGGTGATCGCCTCGCCCCGACCCAGACGCTCGCCCACGTGGCGGTTGCGGCTCTGAGGGCTCACGCAGGTGGCCACGATGTCGCCGATCCCAGCCAGACCCGCGAACGTGGCCGGGTCGCCGCCGAGGGCCACTCCCAGGCGGGTCACCTCGGCCAGTCCCCGGGTGATGAGCGCGGCCCTAGTGTTGTCGCCGGCTTCGAGGCCGTCGGATATGCCGGCGGCCAGGGCGATCACGTTCTTCGTGGCGCCCGCGATCTCAGCTCCCACGACGTCGGTGTTGGTGTACACCCGGAAGTCGCCGGCGCAGAGCACGTCCCGGAGCTGCTCGGCCAGTGGGGCGTCTTCAGGCGCCATGGCCAGCACGGCCGCCGCGGCTCGCCCGGCGAGGATCTCCTTGGCCAGGTTCGGCCCGGTCAGCACGCCGGCCGGACGCCCCGGAAGCTCATCCGCCACCACCTCGGTCATTCGCTTACGGGTGCCGCCCTCGAGACCCTTGGTGAGCGACACGATCGGCGTGCTCTCACCCATGTGGGGCCGCAACAGTCCCAGGGTGTCGCGAAAGCCATGGGACGGCACACCCATCACCACTGCGTCGGCGCCCACGACGGCCTCGCCGAGATGGGACGTGGCCCGCAGATCCGGGTGCAGCGCCCGACCGGGCAGGTAGCGGGGGTTCTCGCCCGTCGAGTTCACCGCTTCCGCGATCGAGAGATCGCGGGCATAGAGCACAGTGGAGGCGTTGTGGGCGCAGAGATGGGCGACGGTGGTCCCCCACGAGCCTGCGCCGATCACCGCGACCCGGGCGTTCACAGCAGCAACCCTAGACTCGCCTCACCCCTCGAACGGAATGCCCCCCGGAGGCGCCCAGTGGCATCGCCGCCAGTGTCTGAAGAGCCCGCCACGGCTGTGGTGGTGCCTATCCGTTCCTTCGAGGGAGCCCTGTCGCGACTGGAGCACGTCCTCGGCCGCTCCGGCTGCCGCGACCTGATGCACCGGATGGCGGGCCGGGTGGTGGCTGCGGCCGGCGACCTGCCGGTTCATGTGGCCACCGACGACGCCGAGGTGGCGGCCTGGGCCGCGGACCTGGGGGCCGGGGTCGTGCCGGTGGGCCGGCCCGGCCTGAACATCGCGGTATCGGCGGCTGTCGACCGGCTCGCAGCCGCGGGCGTCGAGCGGGTTGTGGTGGCCCACGCCGACCTGGCGCTGGCCCGCTCACTGCGCCCCGCGGCGGGTCCAGGGCTGGTGATCGTGCCCGATCGGCGGCGCGACGGGTCGAACGTGCTGTGTGTGCCGGCGGCCTGCGGGTTCCGCTTCTCCTACGGACCCGGCTCCTTCCAGCGTCACGTAGCCGAGGCCGGCCGGCTACATCTGGCCGTGACCGTGGTGGAGGACGACGCCCTGGCTGCAGATATCGACCATCCAGAGGACCTGCTGACCCTGCCCGCACCCGACCGCCGCGCCTTGGGCCTCGACCAGATCACAGTGAGCGCCCGCGAATTGGCAGCCACCAACGCCCAATCCGGCCCCGACAGCTGCCAATTCGATCCGGCGGAGCGATGACCACCGTCGACGTGGCCGTGCCCGCACGGGCGCTCGCCATCGGGGCCCACCCCGACGACATCGAGTTCGGCTGCGGGGCGACGCTGGCCAAGTGGGCCGAGGCGGGCTGCGAGGCCAGCCTGCTGGTGTGCACCGACGGCTCGAAGGGCACCTGGGACGCCGGCGCCGACATAGCGGCCCTGGTGGCCCGCCGCCAGCGGGAGCAGTCCGAGGCGGCCCGCCGACTCGGCGCCCTCGGCGAGGTGCGCTTCCTGGGGGAGGTGGACGGCGAGCTGGAGGTGACCATGGCCCTGCGCAGCCGGATGGCCAAGGTCATCCGGGAGCTGCGGCCCGACGTGGTGCTGGGCCACGACCCGTTCAAGCGCTGGCGCCTCCACCCCGACCACCGGGCTGCCGGGTTCCTGTGCATGGACGCGCTGGTGGCCGCCCGCGACCCGCACTTCTTCCCCGAGCACGGCGTCGGTCACCACCGCCCTGTCGAGCTGCTGCTGTTCGAGTGCGAGGCTCCCGATCACGTCGAGCAGGTGGCTCCAGCCCAGATCGAGGCCAAGGTGCAGGCCCTGCTGGCCCACGAGAGCCAGTTCGTGAGCACCCACGGCATCAGTCCTGACGACGACGGCACCGGCATGGCCGCGTTCCGGACCCGCGTCATCGAGAAGTGCCGAGACGCCGGTCGCAGGGCGGGCCTGCCCTACGGCGAAGCCTTCAAGCGCGTCGAGCGGGTGTGACCCCGGACATGCCCGAGGAAGGCGTCGCGCCTCGGGGACTCAGCACCGCAGAGGTCGAGCAGCGCCGCCGCGAGGGCCGCACCAACGATGTGCCCGATGCCCCGGTCCGCACCGTGGGCCAGATCGTCCGCAACAACGTGCTCACCCCGGTCAACGCCATCATCGGCTCGATGTTCGTGCTCATCATGGTGGCCGGCTTCCCAGCCGACGCCCTGTTCGCCGGGGTGGTGGTGTCGAACAGCGTCATCGGCATCGCCCAGGAGCTCAAGGCCCGCCGCGAGCTGCACAAGCTGGCGGTGCTGTCGGCCCCCCGGGCCCGGGTGATCCGCGACGGGCAGACGCTAGAGGTCGGCACCAGCGAGGTGGTGGCCGACGAGATCCTGGAACTCCAGCCCGGCGACCAGGTGGTGGTGGACGGCGAGGTGGTGGCTGCCCGGGGCCTCGAGATCGACGAGTCGCTGCTGACCGGCGAGAGCGACCCGGTCGACAAGGCCCCCGGCGACGGCGTGATGTCGGGCTCGTTTGTGAACGCGGGGGCGGGCTGGTACCGGGCCACCGCCATCGGCGCCGACTCCTACGCGGCCCGCCTCTCGGAGGAGGCCCGCCGGTTCAAGCTGGCCGGCAGCGAGCTCAAGGGCGGTGTGAACGTGATCCTGCGCCGGCTGACGTGGATCATCCCGCTGGCCACGGCGCTGCTGCTGGGGAGGCTGCTGGCCACCGAGGACCGCTGGCAGGAGGCGCTGCGGGGCACGGTCGCCGCCGCGGTGGCCATGGTGCCCGACGGTCTGGTGCTGCTCACCAGCCTGTCGTTCATCACCGGCGTGGTCGCCCTGGCCCGCCGGCGGGCGCTGGCCCGGGAGCTGGCCTCGGTCGAGCTGCTGGCCCGGGTCGACACCCTCTGCCTCGACAAGACGGGGACGATCACCACCGGGGACATCTCCTTCGAGCGGGCGGAGCCGCTGGGATCGGCCACGGAGGCCGAGGCGACCGGCGCGCTGGCCGCGCTGGCCTCGGCCGACCCCGCGCCCAACGCCACCCTGGCCGCCATCGTCGACGCGGTCGGCGACCCGCCCCCCGGATGGAGGCTGACGGGCAGCGTGCCGTTCTCGTCGGCCCGCAAGTGGGCCGCGGCCGGCTTCGAGGGCCGGGGCACATTCCACCTGGGCGCACCCGACGTGCTCTTGGGAACGGGCGACGCCAGCGACGAAGCCCGCGAGCGGGCCTCAGCCGCCTCCGCCGACGGCGAACGGGTGCTGGTGATGACCCGCTCCGCCGCCGCGGCGCCGTCCGACGAGGCCCTGCCCACCGACCGCGAGCCGCTGTGCCTGGTGCGTCTCGGCGACACGCTGCGATCCGACGCGGCAGAGATCTTCGCCTACTTCCGCGACCAGGGCGTCGACCTCAAGGTCATCTCCGGCGACCATCCGGCCACCGTCGCCGCGGTGGCGCACCGGGCCGGCATCACCGGCGACGGAGGCGACGACGACGGCGGTGATGCCGCGGTCCCGAGCCGGCTATACCCGCAGGCCGTCGACGCCCGCCGGCTTCCCTCCGAGCCCGGCGAGCTGGCCGACACCCTGGAGTCCACCACCGTGTTCGGGCGGGTCGACCCCCACCAGAAGCGGGCCATGGTCCATGCCCTCCAGTCCCGGGGACGCACGGTGGCCATGACCGGCGACGGTGTGAACGACGTGCTCGCCCTCAAGGATGCCGACATGGGCATCGCCATGGGCACCGGATCCTCGGCGGCCCGGGCCGTGGCCCAGCTCGTGCTGCTCGACAACCGCTTCGCCACCCTGCCCCGGGTGCTGGCCGAGGGTCGGCGGGTGATCAACAACATCGAGCGGGTGGCCAACCTGTTCATCACCAAGGCGGCCTACGCGGTGCTGCTGACGCTGCTGATCGGCCTGGCCGGCTCGCCGTTCCCGTTCCTGCCCCGCCATCTGACCCTTATCGGCACGTTCTCGGTGGGCGTGCCCGGCTTCTTCCTGGCCCTCGCGCCCAACCACCGCCTGGTCAAGCCCGGTTTCCTGCGCCGGGTGCTGCGCTTCTCGCTGCCGGCGGGAGCGGTGGCCGGTGTGGTGACCTTCGTGCTGTTCGAGGTCGTGCGCCGCCTCGACGGCGTGAGCCTGGACGAGGCCCGCACGTCGGCCACGATGACGCTGCTGGGCATCGGCCTGGTGATCCTGCTGCTGATCAGCCGGCCGTTGAGGCCCTGGAAGGTGGGTCTGGCCGCCGCCATGGCCGCCTGCTACGGCGCTGCTATGGCCGTGCCGTTCCTGCGCGAGTTCTTCGAGCTGGACGCGCCGTCGCTGGGCGGGTGGCTGTGTGTGCTGGCCGCGGTCATCGTCGGCGGGACCGGGGCGTGGGGCGCGGTCGAGCTGCGAGAGCGGATCGACGCCGGGCGCGAGGCGCCGGCATGAGCCGCGACGATCCAGCCTGCACTCAAACAAGCGAGGCGCCGGCATGAGCCGCGACGTTCTGGTCGTGGGCGGGGGCGATCCTGCGGCTGCCCTGGCGGCGGAGCTGTCGGGGGACGTGCTGGTGGCGGCCCCGGAACCTGTTGATGTCGACGACGGCTTCGTGGACGGCCTAACCCGCGGCGACGGCACACCAGTCGATGGTCTCGATCTGGTGGTGCACGCCCTCTATCCGGAGCAGAGCCGCACGCCGGCCCGCATCGACGAGATGATCGCCGGCGACTGGGCCGCGGCCTGCGACGACCCGCTGGAAGCCGCCATCCGACTGGCCCGGGGCGTGCACCGTCACCTTGCCGCCCGCCAGGGGACGATCGTGGTCTGCGTGCCGCTGGTGGGGGCGGCGGGCGCGGCGAACCTGGTGGCGCTGTCGGCGCTGGCCGAGGGGCTGCGGGTCCTGGCCCGGTCGCTGGCCCGCAGCTGGGGGCCCGACCGGATCCGGGCCCATGCCGTGACCCTGCATCCGTCGATGTTCCTGTCGCCGACGCACGCGGCGGCGGCCGTCGACGCCACCGCCCTGCACGACGCCGCTCTGGGCCGGCTGCCGTCGGCGGCCGAGGTCGCCGCGGTGATCGACGCCCTGGCCGACGGCCGGACGACCGGTGGTCTCACCGGCGCTTCGCTGGTGATGGACGGCGGCACCTGGATGGCCGGATGACCGGGGGCGGTATGGCCGGGACGGCGGCCGGCCGGGTGCTCGAGGGCCAGGTGGCGATCGTCACCGGGGCCGGGCAGGGCATCGGCGCGGGGATCGCCACCGCGCTGGCCGCCGCGGGGGCCGCGGTCGTGATCGCGGCCCGGCGGGCCGCCAACGGTGAGCCCGCCGCTGAGTCGATCCGGGCCGCCGGCCACGAGGCCGTGTTCGTGCGCTGCGATGTCACGGAGTCCGCCGACATCGAGGCCGCGGTGGCCGCGGCCGTGGAGCGTTTCGGCGGACTCGACATCATGGTCCACAACGCGGTGGCCCACGCTGGACGGCCCGGAGGGGTGCAGTTCACCCGCAGCGACCTGATCCGGCCCCAGATCGCCACCGCCACCACCGCGAGCTTCCTGTGCGCCCGGGTGTCGCTACCCCACCTGCGGCGGCGGCCGGGCACGCTGATCCTGCTGACTTCGCCCGCCGGTGTGGAGGGGTCGGCCAACCTGCCGATCTACGCGACGGTGAAGGCGACCCAGCGCGGGATCGTCAAGAGCCTGGCCCGGGAGTGGGGTCCGGACGGTGTGCGGGTCAACGCCATCGCCCCGGTGGCCCTCACCCCGGCCATGGAGGCGGCCGTAGCCGCCAATCCCGATCTCGAGACCCGCCTGGTCGCCCGCACCCCGCTGGGCCGACTGGGCGACGCCGCCGCCGACATCGGCCCGGTTGCGGTGTTCCTGGCCTCCAGCAGCGCCCGCTACGTCACCGGCCAGACCATCGTCGCCGACGGCGGCGGCTTCCTCGGCTTGTAGGGAGTCTGGATACGCGGCGGTGCCCGCGAGGCGGTGCTAGACCGGGCGCCGTGGGTGAGGTCCATATGCTGGTGAGCCCCCGGGGGGGCCGGGGTCGGGCTGCGGCTGCCGCGCCGGTCGTCCGCCGGGTGATCGAGCGGGCCGGCCACACGCCGGTCGACATCAGCGGAGCCTCCGCGGAGGAGTCGGCCGAGGCGGCCAAGGCGGCGGCCGCCGCCGGCGCGGAGCGGCTGATCGCGGTGGGCGGCGACGGAACCCTGCACCTCGCCCTACAGGGAGCAGCCGGAACCGGCGCGGTGCTGGGACTGGTGCCCGCGGGAACCGGCAACGACTTCGCCCGAGCGTTCGGGTTGTTCGGACTCGGCGTCGAGGAGGCCACAGCACGGGCCTTGGGCCCGGCCCGGCCTGTCGACGTCATGCGCACCGACCGGCAACGGTGGGTGATTTTGAGCGTCACCGGCGGCTTCAGCGTGGACGTCAACGTCCGGGCCGACCGGATGCGCTTCCCGAAGGGGCCGAGCCGCTACACGGTGGCGACGCTGCTGACCATGCCCGGTCTGAGGCACCGCGAGCTCGCCGTCACCGTCGACGGGCAGCGCACCGAGTTGCGCAGCGCCCTGTTCGCGGTCAACAACACGCGGACCTTCGGGGGCGGCATGGCCATCTGCCCCGACGCCGACCCCGCCGACGGGCTGATCGACGTGTGCGCGGTGGGTCCGGCCGGCCGGGCCACCATGCTGCGCCTGCTCCCGAAGGTGTTCGGGGGCGACCATGTCGGCCATCGCCACGTGCACATGATGCGGGGGCGCACCGTCACCATCGAGGGCGAGATGGACCTCGTCGCCGACGGCGAGGAGTTCGGTACGGCCCCGATCACGCTGGAGACCGTGCCCGGAGCGGTGCAGTTCGCCGCCGACGGTTAGCCAGCGTCGAGGGCCCCCAACAGTTCGTCGGCGAAGTCGGGTCGGCAGATGACCAGCCCGGGCGTGTGCGGGCGCGGGTTGTTGAACCGCAGGGGCGAGCCGTCGGCGCACGAGGCGTGCAGGCCGGCGGCCAGGGCCACCGCGGCCGGCGCGCAGGTGTCCCACTCGTACAGCCCGCCGGCGTGTACGTAGGCGTCCATCTCGCCCCGCACCACCGCCATCGCCTTGACCCCGGCGGAGCCCATGGCCACCACTTCGGCGTCGAGGCGCTGGGCCAGCATGCGGCCGTCGCTGTAGCCCCGCGACCTGGCCACCACCACCCGGCGCCGCCCGACCCGGCACATCGTGGGCTCCGGCGGCGGGTCGGTCGTGAAGGTGGTGCCCCACGCGGGCACGGCCACCGCGCCCGCGGCCGGCACGCCCAACTCGCACAGCGCCACATGCACGGACCACGCCCCGGTCACACCGAAGTCGTAGGAGCCGTCGATCGGGTCGAGGATCCAGACCCGATCGGCGTCGAGCCGTCGCCGGTCGTCGCGGCCCTCCTCCGACAGCACCGCGTCACCGGGCCGCAGGCGGGCCAACTCCCGGGTGAGGAACTCGTGGGCCTGCCGGTCGCCGGCGTCCTCCAGCCCCCAGCCGGACGGCGCCGACGGGTCGTGTAGCAGCTCGATCAGCCGCTGGCCGCACTCGTGAGCCAGCCGCGCCGCCAGCGCGTGATCGTCGATGGTCCTCACACGTCCTGCGGCCGGCGGTGGACCGTGACCGCGTAGCTGCCGCCGTCGAAGGGCTCGCGGTCCCAGGTGGTCCAGCGATACTCCAGGGTGAGGCCGGCGTCGTCGGCGAACCGGTCGTAGTCGTCGAAGGTCAGCGGGCTGAGCCCCAGACGGAAACCGGACACCAGCCGCCCGCCCGGGCCCAGGTGCCGGGCCATGTTGGCCACGATCGCCGCCTCGGTGCCGACCTCCACGAACACCATCACGTTGCCGGCCAGCACGATCAGGTCGAATTGTCGCCTCTCGGTGGCCGCGCCGGGCGCAGTGATCTCCACATCGGTGAGGTCGCCCAGGATCCACGGCACGTGCGGGGCCTTGCTGCGGGCCTCGTCCAGCATCCGGGCGTCCAGGTCCACGCCCACGACGTCGATGCCCCGGCGGTCGAGCTCGATGGCGACCCGGCCCGTGCCGCAGCCGGCGTCCAGCACCGAGACCGGCTCGAACCAACTCACCAGATCGGCCTCGCCGTGGACCCACTCGCCCCGTTCCTCCATGCGCCGCCAGCGGTCGTCGTAGACATCGCTCCGGGCCGCCCCGCCGATCTCCCACCAACGACTCATCTAGCCGACCCTAACCGGGCCGGCCAGGGCAGCGGCCGGAGGCCGAGCGGACAGGGAACGATCCATCGGAGTCTTCCGCGAGGCGCATAGCGAGGCCGTGGCCCGAGCGGCCCGTGAGCGAAGGCGAACAAGAGCGGAAGTGACGCCGTTAGCCTCGGCACCGACAGCCGCTACTGCCTGCCGTCCACCCAGGGAGGGTTCATGGAGTTCGGGATATTCCAGAACGGCTACATACCGGGCCCGTCGGCGCACATTCCTGAGCACGAGCACCTCATGCTGATGCGCGAGGCGTCGTACCCGATCCTGGCCGACAAGCACAACTGGAAGTTCGCCTGGTTCGGGGAGCATCACTGCCTCACCGAGTACAGCCACATGTCGGCACCGGAGGTGATGATCGGCTGGATCGCGGCCCAGACCGACTACATCCACCTGGGCACCGCCATCACCAGCCTGCCCACCACCAAGGAGCATCCGGTTCGCATCGCCGAGCGGGCCGCCATGCTCGACCACTTCTGCGAGGGACGCTTCGAGTTCGGCACCGGCCGGGGCGCCGGCAGCCACGAGGTGGCCACCTTCAACAGCACCGTCACCTCCGAGACCAAGGCCATGTGGAACGAGGTGATGGCCGAGATACCCCGCATGTGGGCCCAGCGGGACTACTCCTACGAGGGCGAGCACTTCCATGTGCCGTCCAACCACAACATCCTCCCCAAGCCCCTCGACGGCACCCACCCGCCGCTGTGGGTGGCCTGCGGCAACCCGGCCACGTTCGCCACCGCCGGCAGCATGGGCATCGGCGCGATCGCCTTCAACTTCGAGCCCGCGCCCGCCCTCAGGGGCCGCATCGACAGCTACAAGGAGGCCGTCGCCGAGTGCTCAGAGCCCCACGGCTCATACATGAACGACAACGTGATGATGACCAACGCCGTCATCTGCCTCGAGGACCGCGACCGGGCCCGGGAGATCGCCCTGATGCACGGCCGGGGCTACCTGTACTCGATGGTGTGCCTGTACCACGACACCATCCCCAAGCGGGAGGGCGCCCCCACCTGGCCCGAGCCACCCACCGGCCTGCCCGACGAGGCCACCCTCGACTTCGCCATCGACGCCGGCTACATGCTGTGCGGCACGCCCGAGGAGGTGTGCGAGCAGCTGGAGAAGTCCTATGTGGCCGTGGGCACCGACCAGCTGGTGTTCGGCCTGCCCAACGAGGGCTTCGAGTACGAGGAGATCCTAGAGATGATCGAGGTCTTCGGCGACCAGGTGATCCCGGAGTTCGACCCCGACCGGGTGCACTCCACCGAGAAGTACCGGGCCAACGCGGTGCGCAAGTACCCGGAGTGGAACGCCGAACCGCCGGACATCAAGACGACTCCGCCTCCCAGCGCGTCGATGCCGATCCCCTACCGGCACTGAGCGCCGCTCCGGGAGGACAGTCGCGAGGTCGGGGGTGTCTCAGCCCTTGACGAGTTCCGCCGCCTGGCGGCACTCCTGCTCGGAACGGGCGGCCACGTTCAGCATCGTGACCGGCGACTCCCCCCAGGCCTGCAGCCGCTCCCGGATGCGCTCGACCGGGCCGACCAGGGAGATCTCATCGGCGAACTCCTCCGGCACGGCCGCGATGGCCTCGTCCCGGCGCCCCTCGAGGAACAGTCGCTGGACCTCGTAGGCCGCCTCCTCGTATCCCATCCGGGCCATCAGCTTGGTGTGGTAGTTCTGGCCCTCGGCCCCCATGCCGCCGATGTAGAAGCCCAGGCTGGCCCTCACCGGCCACAGGGCGTCGGCCATGCTGTTGAGGTCGCACACCCTCAGCGTCGTGTGCACCGCGATCTCGAAGCCCTCGGGGGCAGCAGCGAGCTGCGAGGCGTACACCTCGGGGCGCATCGGCGAGTAGTACAGCGGGAGCCAGCCGTCGGCGATGTCGACGGTCTGGGCCACGTTGCGGGGTCCCTCGGCGCCGATCCAGATTGGGATGGGTCGCAGCGGGTGGGTCATGACCTTGAGCGGTTTGCCGAGACCCTCGGCGCCTGGACCGGTGTAGGGGTGCTGGAAGTGCTCCCCGGCGAATTCGAGTGGGCCGCTGCGCTCGAAGACGCGCCGCAGGATCTCGACGTACTCGCGGGTGCGGGCCAGGGGCCGCTGCGAGGGCCGGCCGTACCAGCCCTCCACCACCTGGGGTCCGGAGACGCCCAGCCCGAGGATCGCCCGCCCGCCGGATATGTGGTCGAGGGTGACGGCGTGCATGGCGGTGGCGGTGGGGGTCCGGGCCGCGATCTGCACGACGCCGGTACCGAGCCGGATCCGCTCGGTGGCCGCGGCGATCAGCACGAGCGGCGAGAACGCGTCAGAGCCCCAGGACTCGCCGGTCCAGGCCGCGTCGAACCCGGCCCGCTCGGCTGCGGCGGCCAACTCCACCACACCGTCGGGCATGGCCCGACCCCAGTAACCCAGCGTCAGACCGAGTTGCACGCCGGGCACGCTACCCAGAGGCCGAGCTTGCGAGGCCGTGGCCCGAGCGGCCCCGTGAGCGCAGCGAACAAGAGCGGGCATGAACCGCCGAGCTTGCGAGGCCGTGGCCCGAGCGGCCCGTGAGCGCAGCGAACAAGAGCGGGCATGAACCGCCGAGCTTGCGAGGCCGTGGCCCGAGCGGCCCGTGAGCGCAGCGAACAAGAGCGGGCATGAACCGCCTCACAACCCGCCGGCCGCCGCCGACGGCATCCGCCGGGTCCGGTCCTGGTAGCTTGGGCGCGGTTCTTGGCGGGCGGTGACAACACCATGACCGTGAGATCCCCCTGCCGTTCGCTTCGTCCGGCCCGCCGACGCCGCGGGCTGGCCGTGCTCGCTCTCCTGTTGACGGTCGCGGCCGCGGCGGGCTCCGCCTCCGCCCAGAGCGACGAGGAGATCATCAGGCAGAGCCGCCAGGTCGTCAGGGACACCAAGGCCCAGCGCGAGGAGCTGGACAGGGCGGCGGAGGCTGCGGCCGGGAGCCTCGACGCGGCCACGGCCGAGGCCGAGGACCTGATCGACGCTCTCAACAAGGCGCAGGCGTCGGTCGACGCCCAGCAGGCCGCCCTCGACGAGGCCGAGCGGGCAGTGGCCGACGCCGAGGCCGTGGTGAAGGAGGCCGAAGCCAGGATCTCGGAGCTTGAGGACGAACTGCTCGCCACCCAGGAGGGTCTGCGAGAGGCGGTGATCGAGTCGTACGTCTCGTTCCAAGCGCCGACCGGGACGTTCAGCGTGCTCGGCTCCGACCCGTGGCAGAACGCCCGCGAGGAGGCCCTGGCCGGATTCGCCGCCGGCAGCCGCATCGACGACATCGACGAGTTGCGCCGGATAGGCGAAGAGTTGGAGCGCTGGCGGCTCCAAGCCGTCGAAGCAGCCGACGCGGCTGAGACCCATCGCCGGGCGGCGGCCCTGATCCTCGCCGACCTGCGAACGGCCGTCGACCGAGAGGCCGAGTTGTCGGTGGCGGCCGAGGAGCGGGTCGAGAGGCGGCTCTACGAGGTCCAGACGATCAGGCAGCTGGACGCGGACCTGGCCGCGGAGATCGAGGCGACCGAGCGCAAGATCGCGGCGGCCCTGGAACGTCAGCGGGCCGAGGAGGAGGCCCGCCGCCGGGCGGAGGAGGCCCGGCGCAGAGCCGAGGAGGCCCGTCTCAGGGCCGAGCAGGAGGCGGCCGAGGGACGGGCACTGGCCGATTCGGTGGATCCGTCCGATACCGACTTGCCGCTGGTGTGGGTGCGGGGCTTCGAGGTTCACACGCAGATCGCGGACGCGGTCGAGGGCCTGGTGGCGGCCATGGAGGCGGAGGGCTTCAACCTGGGCGGTTGGGGATACCGGACCGCTCAGGAGCAGATCAACCTGCGCCGGTCCAACTGCGGCACGTCGGAATGGGAAGTCTGGAGCAAGCCGTCAAGCACCTGCCGGCCCCCCACCGCTCGGCCGGGCCGGAGCAACCACGAGAGGGGCTTGGCCATCGACCTGACGAACAACGGCCGGCTCATTACCAGCCGCAATAGCGCCGTGTTCCAGGCGCTCCAGCGTCTCGCCCCCCAGTTCGGTCTCAAGAACCTCCCCAGCGAGCCCTGGCACTGGTCAGTGGACGGCCGCTGACCGCCGACGGCCGCTGGGGCACCCGCCGGCGGGCTATCCGGTGTGGGTCCAGACGGGGCGGCGCTTCTCGATGAAGGCCTTGGGCCACTCGGCGCCGTCGCCGCGGGCCGCGTTGGTCGCCATCACGTCCATGGCCAGCTCGTAGGCATCGTCGACGGCCATGTCCATCTGGGCGTAGAGGGTCTGCTTGCCGATGCCTTTGGCGTAGCGGCTGCCCCGGGTGGCCCGGCCCAGCAGGTCCATGGTGGCCTCGTCGAGCTCCGCCGGTGGCACCACCCGGTTGACGAGCCCCCACTCGAGCGCGGTGGCCGCGTCGATGGTGTCACCGGTGAGAGCCATCTCGACGGCCCGCTTGCGGCCCAGAGGCCGGGCCACCGCCACCATCGGGGTGTGGCAGAACAGCCCTCCCTTGCCGCCGGGGGTGGCGAAAGCGGCCTCGGTGCTGGCCACGATCAGGTCGGCGCTGGCCGCCAGCTGGGCGCCGGCCGCGGTGGCCAGGGCATGAACCTTGGCCACCACCACCTGGGGTATCTCGGCCATGGCGGTCATGGCCGAGGTGCACAGGGCGAACAGCTCTCGCAGGTCGGCCTCGGTCATCTCGGCCATCTCGGCCAGGTCGTGGCCGGAGGAGAACACCGGCCCGTTGGCTGCCAGCACCACCCCGGCCACATCGCCCTCGGCGGCGGTGGCCCTCAGGGCGTCGTCGAGCTCGGCGAGCATCTCCGACGACAGGCAGTTACGCCGCTCGGGCCGGTTGAGGGTGATCGTCACGTAGCGGTCGTCACGCTTGTACAGCAGGTTCTGGTAGTCCATCTGGATCTCCCGTGTCGTGTCTTTCCCGCTCTTGTTCGCTTCGCTCACGGGCCGCTCGGGCCACGGCCTCGCTCACAGCCCCTCGAAGTCCCCGAGAGTACTGCCATCCGCTCGGCCTCTAGCAGTCTGCCAGAGCGGGCAGCACTTGTTCAGCCGTCAGATGGACGCTCGACCAGGCCTCGTCGATCGGCATGCCGCCCACCAGCGGGTGAAGGGCGAGCGTCCCAGTGCTGCGGGCCAGATCCACCGCATCGGCGGGCGTGAGCACACGGTAGATGCCCTCGGCTCGCAGCTCCTCGACAGTGGTGGCCTTGGAGCACACCGCCGAGGTCTGCCCCGGCGGCTGCCAGCCCTTGTAGGTCATGGCCTCCAGCATGAAGCACTCGCCGTGCTCGGCCCAGACCCGGTCGGGGTCCTCGGCCACGTTCAGCATGACCACGTTGTCGGGCGCGATGCAGAAGCCGGCCGTGCCGTGGCGCTCGCACTCGGCGTAGTAGAGGGCCTCGATCTCACCGAACTGGCCGGGGAGCTGCATGGGCAGGCCGAGCCGGGCGGCCCGCCGGGCAGCCGCGGGCGACGATCCGCCCACCAGCACCATGGGATGGGGCCGGGTGCGGGGCATGGGCAGCACCTGCACGGTCTCGCCGTTGTGCTCGAAGGGCTCGCCCTTCCAGGCGGTGAGCATCACTTCGAGGGCCTCGTCGAGGACCTTGCCCCGACGCTTCCACTCCTTGCCCATCGCGGCGTACTCCACCGGCCGGTAGCCGAGGCCGGTGACGATCACGAGCCGGCCCGGGCTGACCAGGTCGATGACCGCGATGTCCTCGGCGGCCCGGATCGGGTCGTGCAGGGGCAGCAGCAGGGCGGAGATGGTGACCATGAGGTTGTCGGTACTCGACAGGATCATGGCCGCGTTGACCAGGGGCGTGGGGCACCACGCCATGGGGCTGCTGTGATGCTCCTCCAGCGAAACCGCGTTGAAGCCGTGGCTGTCGGCGTAGCGGGCGATCTCCAGCCCGGCCCGGTACCGGTCGCTCATCGCCTCCCCGTCGGTGGGGTCGGGCGACACGAAGTTGAAGCGGATCAGCGAGAAGGCCATGGCCCCAGTCTGCCCGCCGGGGCCGGCACCGCGCTCGCTAGACCCGCGGCGATCAGCCGAGGAGTCCGGTGGCGTGCATGCGGTTGATGGTGCTCACGACAGCCCGCAGCGAGGCCGACACGATCGACTCGTGCAGGCCCACCCCCCAGGTGGAGTAACGGTCACCAGTGTCGACTTCCACGTAGGCGGCCGCGGTGGCGTCGCTGCCGGTGCCGATGGCGTGCTCGTAGTAGTCGTGGATCTTGCCGGCGAAGAGGCCGTTGGCCTGGAGGGCGGTCACGAACGCGTCGATGGGCCCGTTGCCGGTCCCGGCGATCGTGCGCTCCTCGCCGGCGACGCGCAGCCGGGCCTCGAGATCGGTACGGGATTCTCCGATGGTGTCGGTGGTGGCCCGATGGCCGATCAGCTCGACCCATGGCCGCTCCGGCTCCACATAGGAGGACATGAACCGGCGGTGGATCTCGTAGGAGGTGATCTCGGTGCCGGTGTCCTCGGTGACGGTCTGGACCTGCTTGGAGAAGTCCACCTGCAGGCCGCGGGGAAGGTCCAGGCCGTACTCGTGCAACAGCACGTAGGCCACTCCGCCCTTGCCCGACTGGCTGTTGACCCGCACGACCGCCTCGTAGCTGCGGCCGAGGTGCCGGGGGTCGACCGGCAGGTAGGGCACGTCCCACACGTCGTACTCCCCTACCAGGGACTCGCCCGGGGCTACGTCGTAGATGGCGGCCATGCCCTTCTTGATGGCGTCCTGATGGCTGCCGGAGAAGGCCGTGTACACGAGATCGCCGACGTAGGGGTGGCGCTCGGGCACGGTCATGCGGTTGGCGTACTCGAACACCCGGCGAGCCTCCTCGATGTCGCTGATGTCGAGCCCGGGGTCGACGCCCTGGGTGAACAGGTTGAGGGCGATGGTCACCACGTCCACGTTGCCGGTGCGCTCGCCGTTGCCGAACAGGGTGCCCTCCACCCGGTCGGCGCCGGCCATGATCCCGAACTCGGCCGCGGCCACCGCGGTGCCCCGGTCGTTGTGGGGGTGCAGCGACAGCACGATCGAGTCGCGGTCGCGGATGTCGCGGTGGAAGCGCTCGATCATGTCGCCGTAGATGTTGGCCGACGACATCTCCACGGTGGCGGGAAGGTTGAGGATCAGGGGCCAGTCGGGGGTGGGCCCGATCACGTCCATGACCGCCTCGCACACCTCCACCGTGAAGTCGGGCTCGGTGCCGGTGTAGCTCTCCGGCGAGTACTCGAAGCGGATGCCGTCGGCGTCGCCGGTCTTCCGGGCTCTGTCGAGGCCGCGCATGCACTGCTCGGCGCCGTTCACCGCGATCTCCACGATGCCGGCCCGGCCGGTGCGGAACACCACCCGCCGCTGGGTGACGGAGGTGGAGTTGTAGAGGTGCACGATGGCCCGGGGCGCCCCGGCCACGGCGTCGAAGGTGCGCTCGATGAGTTCGTCGCGGGCCTGGGTGAGCACCTGGATGGTGACGTCGTCGGGGATCCGGTCCTCTTCGATGAGCTTGCGGCAGAAATCGAAGTCGGGCTGGGAGGCGGCCGGGAAGCCCACCTCGATCTCCCTGAAGCCCATGTCGACGAGATGGTCGTACATGCGCTGCTTGCGACCGATGTCCATGGGGTCGACGAGGGCCTGGTTGCCGTCCCGCAGGTCGACCGAGCACCACAGGGGCGCCTTGGTGATCCGCCGGTCCGGCCAGGTGCGGTCGGCCAGCTCGACCCCCGGGTAGGGCCGGTACTTCGTGAACGGCATGGTCTTTGGCGTGGTCATCGTCTTGTCCTTTGCGGGGGTGTTCGGGTTCGGGTCCCAACAAGCACAAATCCCCCCGGCCAGAGGCACGAGGGGATCGGCGAGCACCGATATGTGGCGCTCGCCTACACGAGAAGCAGGAGGTCGGCGAAGGTGGTCACGGCCACCAACACTAGCCCGCTCGGCGCTCGCGTCCAACACGCCGGCGACGGCCACGGCGGGTATCCCGGTCCTAGGCGTGCGTTCCGGGTGCAATCCGCGCCATGCTTGGGGAGTGAGCTATCTGGTCTGGGAGGCGACGCTGCCCGATCTCCGGTCGCCGATCCTGGTGACGGCCTACCAGGGCTGGTTCGACGTTGGCGGAGCGGCGACGGGCGCCCTCGAGTGGCTGAGCGAGCGCAGCGACTCGATCAGGGTGGCGCACATCGACCCCGAGGAGTTCTTCAACTTCGCCGAGCAGAGGCCCACCGTCCGCCTGCGCGACGAGCGGCGGGACATCGTGTGGCCCTCCAACGACGTGCACGTGCTGCGCCCGCCGGATGCCCGGCACGACCTGGTGCTGGTGGTGGGCGCGGAGCCGCAGCTGAGGTGGCGTTCGTACGCCGAGGTGGTCGTCGATCTGGCGACGCGAAGCGGGGCCGCCGCGCTGGTGACGGTCGGCGCGCACATCGCGGACATACCCCACACCCGCCCCTTCGGGGTGACCGGCTCCACCACCGACTCGGGCCTGGCCGAGACCTGGGGTTTGGACCGGCCTTCCTACGAGGGGCCGACCGGGATTGTGGGCGTGCTCCACGAGCGTTTCGAGAGGTTCGGGATTCCAGCCGTGTCGCTGCGGGTGGCGGTGCCCCACTACGTCTCGGGCGCGCCGAACCCCAAGGGGGCCCGCGCCCTGCTGGAGCGCTTCGAGCGGGTGACCGGGCTGCCCACCGGCTGGTCCGAGCTCGACGAGGCCGCGGAGGAGTGGGAGCAGCGGGTCAACGACGCCATGAACTCCGACGACGACGTGGTGGCCTACGTCAAGCGCCTCGAGGCCCGAGCCGACGCCCGGGCCAAGCGCAGCGTCCCCAGTCCCGACGACCTCGGCGCCGAGTTCGAGCGCTTCCTGCGCCAGCAGGACACATCCGACTGACATAGCCAGGAGGGAACGACATGTCTGTCACCGCCATGGACGCACCCACCACCATCCACCGGGGCGAGGAGGAACTCCCGTGGGCCGACGCCGGGGGCGGCATCGAGCTCAAGGTGCTGATGGTGCGCGACGACGAGGGCCTGTGGATCGTGCGCAACCGGTTCGCGCCGGGCGTGGTGATCCAGACCCACCGCCACACCGGCCCGGTGTACGCCCACACCCTCAGCGGCGCCTGGAAGTACGCCGAGTACCCGGAGGTCAACCGGGCCGGGTCGTTCCTGTTCGAGCCGGCCGGCAGCGTCCATACCCTCACCACGCCCGACGACAACACCGAGCCGACCGACGTGTGGTTCCAGATACACGGCGTGAACCTCAACCTCGACGCCGACGGCAACGTGGAGTCGATCACCGACGGGCCGGGCGTGCTGGCCGCCTACTACGCCATGTGCGAGGCCCAGGGCCTGCCCCGACCCAACGTCGTCACCTGACTGCGACCACCAGCCATATTGGCGACCAAGTTGGCATCCAGCGCCAGTTTCGTCGCCAATTGCGTGAGCTAGGGCGCTAGAGGCCGAAGGAGCCGTCGAAGCGGGTCTTCCAGCTGCCCGCGGCCACCGTGCCCCCGTCCACGAGGATGGACTCGCCGGTGACGAAGCTGGCCATGTCCGAGGCGAGGAACACGATCACCGACGCGCACTCATCGGCGTGGCCCTTGCGGCGCAGCGGCGTGGGATGCAGGCCGTCCATGAGGGAGCTGGACTGCTCGGCCAGCACCTCGTCTCCGGGCGTGGGCATCATGTCGGGCGCCACGCAGTTCACCCGGATGCCCCGATGCCCGTACTCAAGGGCCAGGGTCTTGGTGAACTGCTCCACCGCCGCCTTCATGGCCGCGTACACCCCGAACATCGGGGCGGCGTGGTGGGCCTCGACCGAGGTGACGTTGATGATGGCGCCGCCGTCGGACATCAGCGGGATCCCATGCCGCACGCAGTTGGTGACGGTGGAGAAGTTCTCGCGGATGAGGGTGTGCTCGCCCTTGGGAGAGGTGTCGTCGAAGCGGGCCCGGAAGGTCCCGCCCGCATTGTTGACGAGGGCGTCGATAGGACCGAGATCGTCATGGGTGCGCTGCATGAAGGTGGCCACCGCTTCGTCGTCGCGGGCGTCGAGCACGCCCGACAGGCAGCGGCGGCCCACCGCCTCCACCTGCTGGACCACGTCGGGCAGCAGGGTGGGATCCTTGTCGAATATCGCCACATCGGCGCCGAAACGGGCCATGGCCACCGCGGTGACCGCGCCGATGCCGCGGGCCGCGCCGGTCACCACCGCCACCCGGTCGGTGAGCAGGATGCTGTCGGGGCCGAGGCTCGGCACCTCGCTATCGGTCACGCCATGACCTCGGCGAAGCTCTCCTCGCGGAACACGATCTTGAAGCGGCCCCTCGTGTGCCCGTTGTCGAGGCTGACCTCGCCGCACTCGTAGCCGCCGTCACCGTTCAGCGACGCCTCGAGTGTGGCGAACACCTTCGTCTTGTACTTGGTGTCGGCGTTACCCGCTAGGTGGCCGCCTTTGGTGTCGACGACGAGCAGCCGGGGCTTGCCGTCCCCGTTGCTAGACATGGCCACGAAGTCAGGCCAGATGCGGTCCTGGTTCCAACCCCGCAGGTAGTACTCGTGCTGCTGGCGGACGGCGACCCGGTGCCACCACTGGATCGCCTCGTGCTGGTCCACGTAGAAGGCAAAGTCCCTCTCCAGCCCGGTGTCGAACTGCTTCTCGAACATTGGCTCGAAGAGGCTCTTCTGAACTGGTTTGCCGGCCCGCTCCAAAGAGTGGTCGCTGGCGGCGACGGGCAGCGTGAACTCCTCTTGCATCCTGTAGTTGGGCTCGCTCGCCTCAAGGTCGAAACGGATGTCGCCACCCTTGAGCTTGTCGGTGAAGACTTGTTCGGCTTGGCGCTCGATCTGGTCCGCCACGCCCTCTCGGAGCCGGATCATCTGGTCGCGGCGCTGCGCGTAGATCTCGGCCTCGCTCAGTCCCACGCCGCGCAGCGACCCCAGTAGGTCACCAGCGATCCGGGCCGCTTGCCAGGCGTTCGGCACCAGATCTGTGAGCTGGCGCGTCACCCACGACAGCGTGATCTCGGGATCCGAGTCGATCAACTCGCGGGTCGCCTCCGACACGCCGCTGCTGCCCAGGTCGACGGCGACCGTCTCCTCGAACAGGCCCGCACTGGCGCTTGAGGCGCCCACCGGTGAGGGCGCGGCAATGCCGGCCCAGTCAATCTGGGGGAGGATGTGCCGCTGGTAGCTGAGATCGCGCCAGCCGTCGCCGTGGCGGTGAAGGACCTTGGGTAGGAAGATGTCGCGCCGTCTGAACTGCTCGCGCCGTCGGATGGTCGTGACCTCTACATCAACGGCATCGTTGCCGACGACATCGTGGTCGAGTCCGGTGAGCCCCTCGTGCTCCAGCCCGCTCTTGACCTGCATGACAGCGTCATCGACCTTGGTCTTCCAGCAGTGGACGTAGCACTTGTCGAGGTCGGGCACTCCGGTCCATCGAGCGTGCGGCTGCCGCATCACCCGGCCCATGAGCTGCGTGATGGCCCTCTTGCTGCTTGTGTTGTCGAGCATGACGAGGACGTAGGCGAAGGGACAATCCCAGCCTTCCATTAACGCAGCCTTGGTGATTATCCACCGCACTGGCGAGTAGGGGGACAGAAGGTCATGTCCTGCGATCTCGTCCTTCTCGGACGACTTGACGCGTACAGCCTCTGGCGCCTCCCCTAGGTGGTTCACCAAGTAGTTGCGAGCGTCCTCGGCGTGGATGCGATCACCGCCCACCTGGGCCTTGCCGGTCCGCTCGACCCGCACCACGGCGATGGGGCGGATGTAGCGGCCTGAACTCCGTTCGAGCACGCTTGCAGCCGCTTGGAGGTCGTTCAGCCTGTCGCAGGCTCGGGAAAGGGTGTCGCGCCACTCACCGCCGCTGGTGGTGACCTCTACGGGAAGCTTGATCATCTGCTCCTTCTTGAGGTCCACGCCCGAGATGTCAACCAGCAGATTGCTGATATTGCGATTTGGGGTCGCGGTCAACTCGACCACGAGCCTGGGGTCGAGCCGGTTAACGGCTTTCACGAACTCGGTGGCGCCCTTGCTGCCGTAGGCCTTGTGAGCCTCGTCGAGTACGACTACAGGACGCTGCGTCTTGAATACGTTGAACAGGCTCTGCTTGACGGTCCCGTCTTCGTAGCACTCTAGGTCGGGGTTGCCCGCGAGAAGCGAATCGATGGCCGGTCCGTCGTCCTCCTTCGGGAACAACGTCATGTAGCGGCCGGAGTCCCTGAACATCCTCAGGAACTCCTTGCCCTTCTGCCGATTGGTGGCCGGCAGCATCAGCAGCATGAGGCAGAGGTAGTTCTCAAGGTCACCGCGATCGATGCGGTCCTCCTTCTCCATGAGCTTCACGCGCCCGCCGCTGGCGTGTTCGAGAAGATGGCGGTACGGATGCTCGGGCGACTTGAAGGCAGCCTTGGTCTGGGTGTAGATGGCTCGCGAAGGCACGATCCACAACACCAGCCCGGTCTGCATCCCGAGCCTCTCCAAAGCCGCCGCCCCCAGCAACGTCTTGCCGCCGCCCGTCGGCACCTTGAAGCAGACGTGGGGAATAGGCCGTCCGGCGTCGTCGTAGCGGTCTACGTGCTCCCGGGCTCCGGACTCGATCCCGCCGTCTTCGATGATCTGGTCCCAAGCACCGCGCGGGAAGTTACGAATGCTCGCAGGGACGTCGACGCCCGCCTGCTCCAGCGCGGCAATGCCGTCGTCGGACTTGGCGCGAGCGTCGTCGAGCGCCGTCAACCAGCGGACGAACGCCTCAAGCGTCCTGTGCTGGTACTCCTTGAGTTCAAGACGCATCAGACCTGCTCCGAGCGCCTTATCTCGAACGGCAGCTCGCCGAACATGATGTTGAGTTCACTCAGTTCGTCCAGCTCTATGTACTTGCCGGCAGCGAACACCACCGCTTCCTTCTGTTGCTCGCTACAGATCTTGGCGATGTCCTCGGCTCGCCCTTCGGTCAGGACGGCCTCGTTGCTACGAAGCCAGTCGAGGTCCGGCTCGTAGCGCAGGTAATAGTTGCGACGCGAATCGCTGTACATCAGTCCGTGTTCGTCAAGAGACTGCAATTGGAACGGCCCGACAGACTGTCCAGTAGCCGTATGCATGAGCCACGCAGCTAGCGCTGAGAATGTCGGCAGCGTCTCGCCGTCGAGCATCCCCGAGGCCGTGACCGGATCACCCAACGTGCAGTATGTGAACGACCCGTCGAGGCCCTCGCGAAGATCAGCATCCTTAGCATCCGGTACACCGGCGATGACTCTCCGAACACGCTCAGCGGTTAAAGAACTTGCATAGGCCTCACACTCAACGAGAATGAACCTACGGTTTCCGCCATCTTGCTTGTTCAAGGCCAATACAGCCTGAGCAGTCGTACCAGATCCAGCAAAACTGTCAAGCACAATCGCATCAGATGATATGCTCAACTCCAAGATCCGATGCAGCAGTTTGGCAGGTTTTGGTGTGTCGAATACCTTCCTTCCGTCGAATATTGCCTTAAGTTCAGCTCCTGCATTACGGGTACTTCCAGCGAACTGATACGGCCACCAAGTTCGATTCACTACACCCTGTTTCGCTTCAGAAAGGAACTTCTTTTCCATCGGAAAGTCCGCATCACCGTTGACTCCCCACCAGATACGGTTATCCGCCTGTAGCCACTCCATCTTTTCTCTCGGACGTCTCCATGAGCTGCCTGCCGGCGGCATCACTCTTCGACCCGCATCATTCTCAATCTCATAGACATCACGATCTCGATGTTCAGACCTTGTTAGCGGAGCAGCTAGCCATCTGCCGCGTGGATCATCATCTGGATTCGAATAGTTGGCGAGTTGATCCTCGCTGCGTTCGAGCAGATTCGGAGTGAACGAAGTCGAACGCCGATAAGACAATAGGTAACTGTGTGTGGCGGCGATACCAGAACTGTTGTTGCCGGGTGTGTCTTTCGACTGCCACACAAAGTTGGCCAAGAAGTTCTGTTCGCCGAAGATCTCATCCATCAACATGCGTAGGTGGTGCTGCTCATTGTCGTCGATTGATACGAAGATCACACCATCCTCTGAGAGCAACTCCTTCAGCAAGTGCAGGCGAGGCCACATCAAGCACAGCCACTTATCGTGGCGCTCCAAGTCTTCGACATCTACGGGTGCCGCTTCAGCGAGCCACTGCTTGAGGATGGGGCCGTTGGCGTTGTCGTTGTAGACCCAGCCCTCGTTGCCGGTGTTGTACGGAGGGTCGATGTAGATGCACTTCACCCGCCCGGCGTAGCGGGGCAGCAGGGCCTTGAGAGCGTGGAGGTTGTCGCCGTGGACGATGAGATTGTCGTCGTCTGGGCAGTCTCCGACGGACTTATCGGGCTCGGGCACGAGCGGGCGGTACGGGACGGTCAGATGATGCGCGTAGATGTGCCTCTTGCCCTTGAAATCGAGTGTCGGCATCGAAACTCCCTGTCGCACTGCCCGTGGTTCGCAACGTAGCAGGGCGCTGCGACAAGGCCGGGGAACCCAGTCAGGGGTTAGGCGCCAGGCTCGCGGCGGCACTCCAGCTGCGATGACTGACCGAGCATGGCGACCGCTCGGACGTCGAACTCGTTGCCGTGCGCATCGACGAGGTGGAGCGGTTCCCCCTGACCGCGAAGCGACTTGGCCTCAATGGCGCTTGATGCCCCCGCTCCGTAGCACAATCCGAAAGTCATGGTTGCAGATTGTGCATTTCGGCTTCGAATTGCCCACTTTGAAGCCGTTGTGAAGATGCCCGACCGGCACCTCCGGTAGGGTCGTGGACCCGCAGACACCGAGGAGACGGCCGTGGGCGACTTCGTTCGAGTAGAGACAAGTAGTGGCGTGGCTACCATCCGCATCGACCGACCCAAGATGAACGCCATCAACCCCCAGATGCTCGATGAGCTGACCGAGGCCGCGAACACCATCGGGGCCGACCCCGAGGTGAGAGCGGCGGTGGTCTGGGGCGGGTCCAGAATCTTCGCGGCCGGCGCCGACATCGGCGGCTTCACCGGCCTCGACTCGGCCGGGGCCACGGCGCTGTCACGTCAATTCAACGACGCCTTCCTGGCGGTGGAGAACATGCCCCAGATCACTGTGTCGGCCGTGAACGGCTACGCCCTAGGCGGCGGCATGGAACTGGCCATGGCTACCGACTTCAGGGTTGCCGCTGAGGAGGCGGTGTTCGGCCAGCCCGAGATCCTGCTCGGGATCATCCCCGGCGGCGGGGGCACTCAGCGCCTTCCCCGACTCGTCGGCATCACGAAAGCCAAGGAGATCATCTACACCGGCCGCAACGTGTACCCCGACGAGGCTCTCGTCATCGGCCTCGTGTCGGCGATCCATCCCTCCGAAGAGACCTACGACGCGGCGGTTGAGATGGCCGCGGGTTACGCGGCAGGCCCGGCCGCGTTGCGTATGGCCAAACAGGCCGTGATGGACGGCCTGCCCCTGTCCCTTGCCGACGCGGTGGCCCGCGAGACCGTGCACTTCGGCGACTGTTTCACCACGGACGACACCGCCATCGGTGTGGCCAGCTTCCTGGAGAGAGGCCCCGGCAAGGCCACCTTCACCGGCCGCTGACTCTCAACTATCGTCAGAAGACATGGAACAAGCGGATCTTCCAACACCGCTCTCGTGGGAAGACAGAGCCAGAGGTGTCCTTCCTCTCCCGGGAGGCTATTCCGGCTACTTGGATTCCTTGCACCAGATTTGCGAAGCCGTGGCAGAACAACGCCCATCTCCTGCCCAGATGCTCGTATGGATACAAGAGAGTTTTGGACTGTCCGACCAATCAGCGCGCTTGAGGGAGGCGTTTCTGCGCAGGTCAGCCATTCTTCAACTGGGCTCTGGAATCATTCAAATGAGTTCTACATGCCTTGAATGGTATGATAGTAGAGATAACAGCATAATGATAGCATTGCTACACAGCCGACTCAGATTCATCGGAGAAATGCTGTTCGAGCTACAGAGTGGGCCCCAATCGGACGAAGATCTTCGCGCAAGAGCCGAGTTATACCAGCTCTACTGGAACACTCCTTCGCAAATCAACTGGAGACGAGGGTGGTTAGAGTCCGCAGGGATGATTGAGTGCACAGATGACAGACTATTGAAGATTACGGACGAAGGTCTGAGCCTCATCACAAGACTAGCTCTCCACGATCCTGCCGATGGCGAACTTACTGATGCTGAGACCCCCATCTATCCTGCGGTCACACCAACTTACGAGACTCCGACGACACAATTGTATCATGACCTATCGTCTTCCTACAACACTGACAAGGATTTAGCGCGCGAAATACGAGAATCATCGACTGATAGCCAGAATCCACGTCGCCTCGAACTCGCTGTTAGAGATGCCTTTCTATACCTAGGGTTCGCTGCAGAACACTTTGGACGTAGCGGTGAGACAGACGTTCTCGTCAAAGCTCTCTTGGGGAAAGACGACTCCTACACCATAGCTGTAGAAGCAAAGTCGGTAGGGTCCGGAACGTTGAAGGAAGGCCCCGTCAATTGGGCCTCTCTGAACGAGCACAGGTCGAAACACAATGCAGACTATTCTATGATTGTTGGGCCTAAGCCGGCAGGCAAGACTCTCTTGGATCGAGCAGCGGAGTTTGGCGTTGCGCTTCTATCTACAGATCAACTCGCTGGATTGTGTCTTCAACACTCACTCGCGCCACTGGATTTAAAGGAATATGAGCCACTCTTCCATTCAGCTGGAGAAGTTGATTTCTCTCAAGTTGACACGAGCGGCGAAGAATACGCTCGACTGCTGCAATTGGCTAAGAGACTCTGCGAAGTACTGGATCAAAAGACTATAAAGACCGGACGACTAACGTCAAGAGAGCTGTGGATACTTATGATCGAAGAGGATCTCGGAGAGACCAGCTCGGTCGAGGAGATCCAGCAACTTCTCGATGCGCTCGCAAGTCCACTCGTTCGAGCCGTGCATGGCGATGATCCCACCGAGGGATATCTCCTCGCGACCGACCCAAGAGTTTGCCAACTTCGGCTCCACGCCCTAGGACAGCACCTGACTGACGGTAGGTAGCACCACGGAGTTGTCGACGCGTCTAACGACGGGGTCAAGTCCCCGCCATTGGCCCTACGTCAGCGGTTCAACACCCTGGAGAACGGTCAGGCGACGTCGAGGCGGTTGAGCCTGACCGCGGCCAGGATCAGGCCGGCGACCGATACTGCAGCCAGGACCACGAGTGCGGTGGTGGTCGTGTAGGGGTCGAAGCCGTAGTCGACCCCGCCGAGGTGGCTCAGCACCGACCGCGTGTAGCCCCTCAGGGACAGGCGGGCCGCGAAGTCGCCCAGCCCCACGGCCAGGCCCTCCCACAGCAGCACGTAGCCGATGCCCCAGATGATCGGCTTCTTGAGGAGCAAGCCGACCAGCACAAACAGCGACGAGTAGGCAGCCGTGCCCAGCGCGGCCGCAGCCGCGGCGGCAAGGGCCAGGTCAGCGGACCCCGCGACCCCGTCAGCCGCCAGCCAGCCGCCCGCCGCGGTCGGGATCACCGTCAGCGGCAGAGCCGCCGTGGCCGCGGCGGCGGCCGCTCCGGCCACCACCGGGGCGCGGGCCATGGGGCGCAGCCACAGGTAGACGAGGGTGCCGTCCTCTCGGGTCTCCCCCAGCACCGACGAGCCGAACACCAGCGACACGATGGGCACGATGATGATCAGCCCGAAGCCGTCGGCGTAGCCGGCGCCGTCCCTCAGCAGCTCGGCCGCACTCTGTCCTCCGTCGCCTGCGTTGAGGCCGACCAGCCAGCCGACCAGCATCATCAGCGCGCCCAGCGCGCCCAGCGCGACGATCTTCCCGGGGGTGAGGACCTGGCGGACCAGCACCCGGTAGGTCAGCGCCGCGGCACGGAGGCTGGGCACGTGCCGGCGGGTCCGGGGCGGGGTCGGCGCGGTCATCGCTTCTCAATCCTGGAACGGGGCGTCTGATGAGTCATCGCTTCTCCACCAGGTAGCGGAACACCGACTCGAGGTCCTCGTCGAGGGGGACGACCCGCGACAGGCGGGCCTCAAGCCGCTGCGCCAGGGGAGCGACCTCCCGCCCGAGGCGGTCGACGTCGCGGGTGTCAACCACGAGCGAATCCGCGCCGACGCTCACGCCCACGGCCGTGCCTGACTCCACCAGGGCGGCCGCGAACTGCCGGGGCCGGTCCACGGCGATGCGGATCCGGTGGGGACGGTCGTCCATGAGCTCGCGCAGCTCGCGGTAGTCGCCGGTGGCGGCCAGGCGTCCCTGGGCGATCAGAAGGATCCGGGAGCCGAGACGGGCGACCTCCTCGAGGACATGGCTCGACACCAGCACGCACCGGCCCTCATCGCCCAAGCCGTGGAACAGCTCGATCATGCGCCGTCGCTGCACCGGGTCCAGCCCGGTGAGGGGCTCGTCGAGGATCAGCACCTCGGGGTCGTGCACCAGCGCGGCGGCCAGCTTCACTCGCTGGCGCATGCCCTTGGAGAAGCCCGACACCCGTTTGGAGTCGTCGGGGTCGAGGTCCACCACGCCAAGGGCCCGCCGGGCGGCGGGCTCCGGCTCAGCAACCGCTTCGGTGGCCGCGGCCAGGGTCACGAACTGCAGGGCGCTGAGCCGGTCGAACAGGCCGTCCTGCTGCGGGACGAGACCGATGCGGCCCCGGACGTCGCGGTCGCGCCGGGCGTCGGCGCCCAGCACCCGGACGGTGCCCTTGGTCGGCGGGGTCAGCCCACACATCACCCTGAACAGGGTGGACTTGCCCGCGCCGTTGGGACCGAGCAGGGCAGTGACGCCGGCCCGCACTGCGAAGCTCACATCGGACACGGCCACCACGTCCCCGAACACCTTCGACACGCCGTTCACCTCGACCATGGCCGAACCGTTGGGCGGCGGGGGCGGGGGCGGCGCTCCGACCGGCGGGGACATCGGTGGTCCCGGCGGCGGCGTGGGCGGGCTAATGCTCATCGGCTCAGCGCCAGTCGCCGGTAGCGCCACCACACCACGCCCGAGCCCAGGGCCACCCACGCGAAGTTGGCCGCCACCACGAACAGGGTGGACAGCTGTTCCCGTCCGGCGCCGGGCTGGAACGCATCCTCTTCGGCGGACTCCCGCGCTCCAAAGGGATCCAACCCCTCGATGCCGTAGATCCGGTTCTTGAGCTCGTCGGCGATCCCCCCGAGGTCGAAGGCGTAGACCTCGGCGCTCATGTCCGCAGCCTCCACCAGTGCCAGGGTTGTGAAGCCGCTTCCCCACAGCAGCACGACCACACCGATGGTCGCGAAGAGTCGCCGGTCGGTGAGGCTGGCCGCGGCCAGGCTGGCCATGGTGAACGCCGCGGAGATGGCCCCACCGGCCGCGATGATGCGCACGAAGATCTTGATCCACTCGATGAGCCCGTCGGGCCCCGAGCCCTCGATGGTGCGGGCCACCAGCAGGAACAGCACAGGCCCCATCGTGAGAACGGCCAGCGCGACCGCCACCGCCAACGCCTTCGAAGCGAGATAGCTCCACCGCTGCAGCGGGGTCGACAGGTACAGCTGGAGCATCCCGTTGCGGCGGTCGGCCACCAGGATGTCGGGCACGATGATGGCGCAGTAGAAGAACAGGGCGGTGGTGATGAAGCCGTAGTACTCGTGGTAGTCGGGCAGGATCTCGTCCTCGATCATGTCGATGTCGAGCACGACCGCCAGCCCCACGAACACCACCGCCGGTACCAGTGCGATGACCACTGCGAGCCACGGCAGGATCTTGTGCCGGGCCGCACGGCCCAGCCCGAGAGTGTGGCGCACCGAGTAGCGCACCACCGAGCGGACCGACCCGGGCAGCCCGGTGCGGGGTCCGTCGTAGGACCGGTAGCCCCGGTCGATGATCTGAGCGGCCTCGCCGGCCGCGGCCGGGGTGGAGTTCGGTGCCGGGGTGTCGCTCATCGGGCCGCGTCCTCGAAGAGGTCCTCGAGCGTGCGGCGCCGGGTCTCGAGACGACGGATGCGGGCGCCGGCAGCCGCGACCGCGTCGCGGGACCGGTCACATAGCTCCTCGAAGGCCGCGCCCCGCAGCGCCAGCGTGGCGTCGTGGCGGCGAACGTCGATCCCGCCGGCCTGCAACGCGGCCGCCACGGCGTCGACCGACCCGGCTGGCTCGGCCACATCCACCAGTTCGAGGGTGATCCCGTCGCCGGCCCCGATGAGGTCGCTGATGGGCCCGCAGGCCACGAGGCGACCGGCGTCCAGGGCCACGATGTTGTCGCACACCCGCTCGACCTCCTCGAGCTGGTGAGAAGACAGCACCACGCTGATCGAGAAGTCCCTGCTGATTTGGCCGATGAGGGTCAGCATCTCGCTGCGCTGCACCGGGTCGAGGCCGTCGGTGGGCTCGTCGAGCAGCACGAGCTTGGGGTCCGAGGCGATGGCTTGGGCCAGCTTTACCCGCTGGCGCTGGCCGGTCGACATGGTGCCCAGCGTCCGGAGGCGCTCCTCCCCCAGCCCGACCAGCCACAGCGTGTCGGAGGCGCGGTTGCGGGCCTCGCCGCGTGGCAGGCCCTGCACCTCGGACAGGTGGCGGACGAAGTCGACGGCCCGCATCTCGTCGGGCAGCACGTTGCGCTCGGGCGCGAATCCCAC
This sequence comes from Acidimicrobiales bacterium, assembly GCA_965117015.1. GTDB lineage: Bacteria > Actinomycetota > Acidimicrobiia > Acidimicrobiales > Aldehydirespiratoraceae > Aldehydirespirator. The sequence continues at coordinate 2,182,632 of OZ220747.1, read as the reverse complement.
GTTGGCCCTGAGCCTGTGGCCCGCCCTCTGCGGGTCGAACCCCAGCACGGTGAGCGATCCCGACGTGGGCACCCGCAGTCCGAGCATGGCGTTGAGCAGGGTGGTCTTGCCCGCGCCGTTGGCTCCCACCAGCCCGGTCACGCCGGGCTGCATCTGGAGGTCGAGAGCGTCGAGGGCGACGGTGGAGCCGAACCGCTGCGTCAGCGCCTGCGTCTCCACGATGGTCACCCGCGGATCATACGGCCGCACGTTTCCGTTCCTGCCCGCAGGCTGCGGCTCCGTAGCTGGCGGGTTCACGACTCCATCGTCTCCGGTGGCGTCCCATCGCCCAATCAGGGATGACCCTGAACCATCCCCGACGACTCACCCATGATCGGGGCGGGGCGGGCCGCGGGCTCTAGACCAGAAGCGGGTCGGTGAGGATCTCGACCAGGGCGGGGCCCTGGTGGTCTAGGGCCGCCTCTACCGCGCTCTCGAGTTCGTCGGCGGCGGCGACCCGGAAGCCTTGGGCGCCGCACAGCTCGGCGAACGCCGCGAAGTCGGGGTTGTGCAGCGAGGTCTGCCACACGTCGAGCTCGGCAGCCCGCTGCTCCTTGGAGATCTTGCCCAGCTCGTTGTTGTTCAGCAACACGTGGGTGATGTCCATGCCGTGCTTGACCGCGGTGGTGAGCTCCATGGCGTACTGGCCGAAGCCTCCGTCGCCCGACACCGAGACGACCGCCCGGCCGGCGTGCTCGGGCTGGCTCTGGGTGGCAGCCCAGCAGCCCATGGCCGCGGGCAGGGCGAAGCCGATGGAGCCCAGGTAGCCCGACATCAGCACGGTCTGGCCCCTGGTCTCGAAGTAGCGCCCGAAGGAGTAGGCGTGGTTGCCGACGTCCACCGCCATGACGGCGTCGGCGGGCACGAGCCGGCTGAGCGCGTCGAACACCGACGCCGCGTTGAGGCCTTCGCCCCGGTCGTCGGCCCGGCGCCGAGCCTTCTCGTCGCGCCAGATGGCCCACCGCTCGGCCACCTCGGGTCGCAGGTCCTGGCACCGGCGGTCTCCGGGCATGGCCGCAGCCAGAGCGCGGGCGGCCACCCCGACCTCGGCCAGCACCGGCACGTCCACGGGGTGGAACCGGCCCAGCGCCATCGGGTCGAAGTCCACCTGCACGATGGGCTTGTAGTCGGCGATGCCGGTGTGGTTGGCGAACGACACCCCGAAGGTCAACAGCAGGTCGGCCTCGTTCATGAACCAGCTGGCGATGGGCGTCCCCGAGCGGCCCAGCACCCCGCAGGCCAGCGGGTGGCGGTCCCCGATCAGACCCTTGCCCTTGAACGTGGTGGCCACCGGCGCCCCGATCAGCTCGGCCAGCGCACCGATGTCGGCCATGGCCGAGCGGGCTCCGTGACCCACGATTATCAACGGCCGCCGCGCGCCGGCCACGGCATCGACAGCCGCGGCCAGAGCCTCAGCAGGCGGCTCGACTGCCCGCGAGCCGGTGCGCCCCTGCGGCGAACCGGGCGAGCCGGCCCCGCCGGAGGGCGCGGGCAGGGCCTGCACCTCGTCGGGCAGCACGAGATGGCCCACGTCGCGCTCGACGATGGCGGTCTTGCAGGCCAGCGTCATCAGCTCGGCGTAGTTGGACCCGGACTGCACCGTGGCCGAGTAGCGAGCCACATCGGCGAACGCGGCCGACAGGTCGGTGTCCTGGAAGGCGCCCCGGCCCCGCACCGCGGAGGGCACCTGTCCCGACAGGGCCAGCACCGGAGCCCGGTCCATCTTGGCGTCGTACAGGCCGGTCAGCAGGTTGGTGGAGCCCGGGCCGGCGATGGCGAAGCAGGCGGCCAGCCCGCCGGTGAGCTTGCCGTAAGCGCAGGCCGCGAAGGAGGCAGCCCCCTCATGGCGGATGCCGACGAACGTCAGGTCACCCCGGGCCTCGGCGGCCCGCACCGCGTCGGCAAAGCCCAGGTTGGAATGACCGACCATGCCGAAGACGTGGGTCACGCCCCAGGCCACCATCGTCTCCACCAGCACGTCGGAGACAGTTCGGTCCCGGGGACGCTCCACTGGCAGGGCCGCGTACACGCCGTCGGCCCGCACCTCGGTGCGGTAGGCGGTCGGAGCGTCGTCGAAGGGCGGCGGGGGCCGGCCGTTCTTGGGCGAGTAGTCGTAGCCGTGCCACGGACAGCGCAGCCACCCGCCCTCGATGGAGCCCTCCCCCAGCGGGCCGCCCTGGTGCGGGCAGGCGTTGCCCAGGCAGCCGTACCCGCCCTCGGCGGTGCGGGTCACGCAAAGGCTCTCATGTCCCACGGTCACCGTCATCACCCGGCCGTCGCCCAGCTCGTCCAGATCGACCAGCTTGTGCCAGGCGTACTCGCCGTCGGGGAGAGCCGGCTCGGCGACGCTAGGGCTCGGGTCTGCGGCAGGAGCCAACGCGGTCACTCCTCAATGGGCTGCGGGGAGGGCCAAACCTACATTGACCATCGGGGCGCCATTGTTTCACTCGGGCCCGGTCCTGCTTTCGCGCGACCACCGAGTTGCTTCTATGGTGACTCCGCCCCGCGATACGAGACACCGCAACCCGACCACCCCGGAGTGCCCCATGACCGTGCCGACCTACCAACTGCACCACCTGTGCATCTTCGAGAAACAGCCCCGCGACGCCATGTGGAACTGGCTTCGCTGGTACCACGCCATCCCGGCCTACTACTGGGAGGGGCTACCCGACGTGCACCACACCGGCGAGGGGGGCGTGGACTACACGTTCCTGGCCTGCGGCGCTCCCTTTCAGATGCAGCTTGAGTCGCCGCCGTACCAGTTCGAGTACGAGCGCAACTGGTTCGCCGAGCACGACTCGGGCATCAACCACATCTGCTGGATCGTGCCCAGCGCCTACGACACGGTCGACCACCTCCAGTCCAACGGCGCCACCGTGGCCATGCCGTACGAGGAGTTCGGCGACACCTACCACGGCTTCGTGGCCATCGACCCCGAGGGCCGCTGGGTGGAGATCATGTCGTACCCGGGCGAGTTCAAGACCCCCGACGTGGAGTTCCGCCCGGTGGGGCATCCCGGCCTGCAGACCCTGGGGGTGGTGCAGCTGTGCCGCGACCTGGACAGCCAGGTCGAGTGGTACACCGATGTGCTGGGCCAGAGGATCATCCTCGACGCCCGCAGCGGCAACGACGGCCTGGTGTACCTGGCCGACCACACCTACGAGGGGCGCCAGTGCGTGAACGTGCTGGCCACGCCCAGCACCGAGGCTGAGCACGCGTTGATGGAACGCCACGGACCGGTGATATCCACCGTGCTATACCAGGCCGGCGACGTGGACGCGGCCTGGCGCGACGCGGTGGCCGCCGGCTTCGGCGAGGTGGCCGCCCCCGCGCACGACGACCGCATCGGAGCCCGCACCGGGTACCTGCGGGAGCCCAGCGGCAACCTCGTGCAGGTCCGCGAGCGTCTGGCTGCCTGAATGCGGATCCGTGGGATCCATCACACGGGGCTGGTGGTCCGCGACCTCGATGCCGCCGTCGCCTTCTACGGGGCGCTGCTCGACATGGAGATCGTCGGCCGGGACCACTGGCGGGCCCCCGACCCCGACATCGACGGCGCGGTGGGACTGGTCGGGTCCTCAGCCGACGGCGCGATGATGCGGGGCTCCAACAGCTACATCGAGCTGTGGCAGTACCACGCCCCGACCCGGGTCGGCGACGACCCCGCCCACCGGGGCGCCAACGAGCTGGGGTTACGCCATCTCGCCATCGAGGTCGACGACGTGCACGCCGCCCTCGACCGTTTCGTCGAGCTGGGCGGCACCCGCATGGGCGATCCCTATCGCTATGACGATGGCGGCGACGCTGTGTACTGCCGCGACCCCTTCGGCACGATCATCGAGTTCATGTCAGTCGTGGGCACCCAGGACTCGCTCGACGACTTGTAGAGCGGTCCCTTCAGTCGTCGAACAGGCGCATGGGGTCGCCCATGTCGTGGTAGCCGAGGTAGCCGCCACCCACCGTCGAGGCGTCGTACAGCGCGTAGCCGAGCAGCTCCTGGGCCCGGCGGGGCAGGCTCCGGGCCACCTCGGGCGGGATGTTGGTGTAGCTGTTCTCCACCGGTCGCAGCCAGCCGCAGCAGTAGCCGGTTGACAGGGCCCGCCGCCAACGGTCGCGGGTGCGGTTGGCCCCGCCGGCGTGCAGCGTGTCACCCCGGAAGAACAACGCCGAACCGGCGGGGAGCGAGCAGGCGGCCACCTCGTCGGGGACCGGCTGACGACCGGGCTCCCAGCGGTGGCTGCCGGGAACCACCATCGTGCCTCCCATCTCCGGGGTGATGTCGACCAGGGCGGCGATGGTGTTGACGATCATCGGCGCCAGCGCGTGCGCAAAGTTCCAGGCGTCGTCGTCGCGGTGGAACGGCTGGGCCGACTCACCGGGACCGATGTCGATGACCTCGCCGTCGTTGAGGATGAGGGTGGGGCTGATCGGCCCCACCACCGCTTCGGCGAAACCCAGCAGCCGCTCGTCCAGCATGATCTCCACGAAGCTGGGGGCCTTGGCGCACAGCCCTTGGAGCCGCCTGGTCCGCCGTCCGAGGAACTCGTCCGAGGCGTCGGAGCCGGAGTCGGTGCCGCCGTGCGAGTCCAGCCAGGGCCCCAGCTCGGCATTGAACCGCTCGAGCAGACCCGGTGCCAGCCAACCGTCGACGATCACGCCCCCGTCGCGCTCGTTGACCTCGACGATGTCGTCCGTCGTGCAGCCGGCGGGCAGCCGGGCGACTTCAGTCATCGCTCGTGCAAGTGGCCATATGAGACAGTGTTGCAGCATCCTGAACTAGTCAACGAAAGGAGCCACCATGAGCGAGGCCGAATCCGGTCGGGGCGGGGCCATGCTGCGGGAAGATCCCGACTTTCTGGAGCACTGCTACCGCCGGGTGCTGGGTGAGTTGGGGTTCTCGGCCGAGCACGCCGCGGTGGTGGCGTCCTGCGTGTCCGACGGCGACCGCAACGGCAAGCTCACGCAGGGCATGGGTGTGTTCGAGATCCCGGTGCTCATGGCCCGCACCGGGACCATGGACGTGACCGCGGTTCCAGAGGTGGTGGACGAGGGATCGACCTGGCTGGTGATCGACGCCCACCGGTCCTCGGGCCAGTGGGCCATCACCATGGCCACCGAGGCAGCTATAGCCAAGGCCCGCGACTACGCCATCGCCATCGCCTTCGTGCGCGACTTCAACGACGCCGGCGCCTTCGGCACCTACGTCCGGATGGCGGCCCGGGAGGGCATGATGGCCATGGCCACCAACAACAGCCTTCCACTGGTGTCGCCCTGGGGCGGGATGGAGAACGTGCTGTCGGGTGCGCCCTTCGCAGCCGCGTCGCCGGGTGGCGAGCATCCGCCCGTCGTCACAGACATCCAGGCCATCGAGGTCCACGACGGCGACTTGAGCGAGGCGTACTTCCAGGGAAGGCGGCTGCCGGGGCCGTTCCTGGTCGATCCGGACACGGGCGAGCTCACCGACGACCCGGCCCCCTACTTCAAGCAGATGGAGGACTACGGCCGGATCTCGGACTGCGAGGCGCCTTCGGTGTTCGGCTCGCCGCGGCTCTACGCCTTCAACCTGTTCACCGAGATGCTGGCCGGGCTCATCAATCCCGGCGCCCGGCTGAGTCCCGAGATCGCCGGGCCGCCGTCCTACTGGCTGGAGCCCCGCGACGAGGCCCTCACCGGCGGCGCGTGCGTGATAGTCATCGACCCCTCCCACTGGATGCCCGCCGACGAGACCGGCCGCAAGTCCGACGCTCTGGTGGAGGCGGTGAAGGGAGCCAAGAGACGCCCCGGAGTCGACGAGATCTTCCTCCCCGGCGAGCGGGGCTGGAAGGCCATGGCCTCCTCCGATCCGGTCGAGATCCTCCCCGCCCACTGGGAGTCGTTCGTGCAGATCGTCGAGAGCGTCGGCCTGGACATCGAAAGCCTGCGAGCCGAGTTCGCCGGGTAGCCGGCGCGACCGCTAGGAAGTCTCGCGATGGAGTTCCGCTTCGACCATGTCGGCTTCCTCACCCCCGACGTCGACTACAGCTTCGGCGTCTATCGGGCACTGGGCTGCGATCTGACCGAGCGGAACTACCGCCGCGGCTCGCACGACGTGGCCTACGGCGGCGCGGGAACCGATGTCCTGCTCGAGTTCCAGGGCCCGCCTCTGCTGGCGGAGTCCACCGAGTACCTGGCCCGCCAGCCTTGGAGCATCGAGCGGGTGGCGCTGGTATGCGGGGACGTGGAGGCGGCCTACGCCGGGCTCATGGCCGCGGGCGTGCCGTCAGCCTGGGAGCCGGAGCCCTTCATCATCGACGGGGTGACCCTGGCGGTGGCGGCCGGAGTGTGGTCGCCCGAAGGGCTCATGATCGACTTGGTCGAGCATCGCGAAGTGGCCGTTCCCCGGCCTGCCAGGGGTCCCCGGGAGGACCTCGCCCTTCACCATGTGTGCTTCGTGACCTCGGACCTGGCCCGGGCCGAGGCCTTCTGGGTCAACCACTTCGGGCTGGTCAAGACCTACGACTTCACTGCGCCGCTCCCGGACGGGGGCAAGCAGGGGTTCGTCATGCTGAGCGACCCGTCCTTCGACGCAGCCGGCCACGAGTTCAGCCTGGAGATCATCGGCGGTGCCTTCGACACCATCGACGGGCCGGTATTCGAGCGGCGGGGAAGCTGCTACGACCACGTCTGCTTCACCACTGGCGATGTGGCCGGGACCTGGCAGCGGGCCGTCGACTGGGGCGTGGAGCCGTTGAGCGAGCCGGCCTACTACCCCGAGTACGACAGCACCATCGCCTGGCTGTACGACGCCGAGGGCACCCACATCGAGCTGATGGACCCAGTGCCGGCCGACTTGATGGTGGACGCCCACCGCAGCGGGCGCTGCATCAACGGTTGGATGGACGACTGGCAGCGCGAGCCAGTGGTGCTACCCCGGCGGGGCGACACCGCCCTTCAGATGCAACGGACCGGGGGCCGCTGATGCAGGCCCTGACGTCACGACCACCAGGAGATCGCCCCACATGAAGGCAGCCATCTATGACGCACCCGGCCGGCCGCTGCGCATCGCCGATATCCCCGATCCCCGCCCGGGGCCGGGTCAGGCGGTGATCAGGGTGTCGGCGTGCGGCGTGTGCGGCTCCGACCTGCACGCCACCACCCCCGAGAGCAACGTGGCCCGCCGGGGCGGAGTGCTGGGCCACGAGGTGACCGGCGAGATCGTGGAGATCGGTCCCGACCCGGTCGGCGACTGGGCAGCGGGCAACCGGGTCTACGTGATGCCGAACGGGTCGTGCGGTCGCTGCCCCCACTGCCGGCTCGACCGCCCCGAGGAGTGCACCCATCAGGTTCCGTTCGGGGCGCTGGGCCCGGAGGAGCCCGACGGTGCCTACGCCGAGTACCTCACCGCGTCACTGTCTGATCTGCTGGCCATTCCCGAAGGCGTGAGCATGGACGTGGCCGCGCTGTGCGAGCCGCTGGCCACCGGGCTGATGTGCGTGCGCCAGGCGCAGCTGGAGATCGGCGACCGGGTGCTGATCCTGGGCGCCGGCCCCATCGGTCTGGCCGCCACCATCTGGGCCCGGTTCTTCGGTGCTCGCAGAGTGGTGGTGTCGGAGCGGGTCGAGCACCGCCAACAGCTGGCCCTGCGCCTTGGCGCGACCGACACAACCGACGTCGGCGCTGGCACCGACGTGGCCGCACAGTTCGCCGAGCTCACCGGAGCAGAGCCCGACGCGGTGATCGAGGCGGTGGGACGACCCGGGATGCTCAACGCCGCCATCGCCGCGGTCCGGCCCCAGGGAACGGTGGTGACCGGCGGGGTGTGCATGGAGCCCGACTCCTTCGACCACCTGCTGGCCTACTCCAAGGAGCCGGTGATCCGCACCGCCCGGGTCTACACCAAGGCCGAGAATCAGTTCATCCTGGAGATGATCGCCTCCGGCCGTATCGACCCCGCGCCGCTGATCTCACACCGCATCGGCCTGGATGCGCTGCCCCAGGCTTTCGAGGCGCTGCGCACACCCACCGACCAGTGCAAGGTCATGGTGATGCCGTAGTGGACCGTCGATACTTCCAAAGATCGCAGCGGGTGCAATGACCGCCGAGCGGGGCAGTTCCGAAGGGCAGTGGCTCACCTGGCTGGAGCGGATCAGCGCCGAAAGCCCCAGCGCCGACCCTGAGGCCCTGGAGATCTGGGGCTACACCGACCAGCCCAGCTACGCCCCTGGCGACACCGTCGCCCTTCATGTGTCCACCACCGCCGCGAGTTGGGGCTTCGAGGTTTGGCGGGACGGCCACACTTTCGAGAAGGTCCACGAGCAGGGCGGGCTGGCAGGAGTTCGCTATCCAACCCCAGGCGATGTGGTCGCGGACGGCTGCGGTTGGCCGCCGGGCTCCTCCTTCGAGATCCGGGCGGGCTGGACCTCCGGCGGTTACATCGTGGTGCTGCGGGCCGAGCGGAACGGCCAACAGGTCACCCAGGACGCCTTCTTCGTGCTCCGAGCAGCCGAGCCGGGCCGCGACTCGAGGCTGGCGATGGTGGCGGCCACTTATACCTGGCAGGAGTACAACGACTGGGGCGGCGGCTGCGGGTACTTCTCCGACGAGTACGTCGACCACACCGCCGACCCGCTAGAGGTGCGAGAGAAGAGCTTCAAGCCCCGCCTGAGCTTCGACCGACCGTGGTCGCGGGGCCTGATCCGCACTCCGGTCGGTGCTCCCCGCCTGGCCCAACCTCCCCGGCCTGTGGGCGCGGCGGTGGGGGTGCCGGCCGCCGACTGGGCCATCAGCAACGGCTACTCGGTGTGGACCGTGGCGGCCGGCTGGGCCCGCTACGACGCGCTCACGTTCCGCTGGCTGGAGGCCAACGGCTATGCGCCCGAACTTCTGTCGCAGTGGGACCTTGACCGCGATCCTGGCGTGCTGGACCGCTACCGAGCAGTGGTCACCACCGGCCACGACGAGTACTGGACGGCGGCGGGCCGCGGTGTCCTCGACCAGTTCATCGAAGGCGGGGGCCGTTATGCCCGGCTGGCCGGCAATATCGTCTGGCAGGTGCGCATGGAGGACGACCTGCGCACCCAGGTGTGCCACAAGTACGCCGCCCACGCCGACCCCGAGCGCCACAGCGACGACATCGACCAGCGCACCGGCGCGTTCGAGGCCCACTACATCGACCGGCCGCCGGTCACCACCTTCGGCGCCAACGGCTTCCGGGGCGTGTACTCCCGCATGGGAGGTCTATCGCCCAGGGGCGCGGGCGGATTCATCGTGTATCGCCCCGGCCACTGGGCCTTCGCTGGAGCCGACGTCTACTACGGCGACGTGCTGGGGGGAGACCTGCCCCTGGTCGGCTACGAGACCGACGGCGTGGACTACACCTTCCGCCAAGGACGCCCCTACCCCACCGGCGACGACGGCACGCCCGAGGGCCTGGAGATCCTGGCCTTGACTCCCGTAACGCTCGAGGAGGAGGACCACGGCCAGGCCGGGAACCTGATCTCGATCGCGGACGGTGACCTGGCCTTCGCGGCCGAAGCCCTCTTCGCCGAGGACACGCCCGAGAACCGCGACCGCATCCGCTACGGCAGTGCGGTCATCACCGCCATGGCCAAGGGCTCAGGCGAGGTCTTCTGCGCCGGGACCACCGAGTGGTGCCACGCCCTGGCCCAAGGCGAGACCCAGGTCGAGGCCATCACCCGCAACGTCCTCAACCGCTTCCTCGGCTAGGGCACGCTCAGCCGGGGTCGTCGCCGAGCCCTTCGAGTTGGTCGAACAGGGTGAGGTGCTCGACCAGACCCTCGTCGAAGCTGGTCATCCAGCGGCCGGCGGCGTGGACCCGTGAGAAGAGCCACTGGCCGCCGACCCGGCGGTACTCCTCGGTGTAGGTGCCCGAGGCCCACAGCATCTGCTCGGCACCGTCGATGCGCTGGATCGAAAGCAGCAGCGCCTGCCAACGGCCCGAGGCGGTGTCGCCGTCGACCTCTATGAGCGGGGCCACCGCGTAGTGGCGCGACCAGATGCAGGTGCGGGCGTACTCCTCGTTCCAATCGGTGATGGCGTCGCGACCCACGAGATGGTCGATGGGCTCCTCGATGAACACCGCGTCGTCGGTGAACAGCCTCCGGGAAGCGGTGCTGCTGGTCGGGGTCGTCGCAATACCAGCAGTAGCGGGCCTTGAGCGCCTTGATGGCCTCGATGTCGAGCAGCCGCTGCAGATCAGGATCGGTCATGAGGGCCGGCTCATCTCGCCCGTCACTCGACGATGGAGGATCCGTCGCGGATCGACTCTCCGATGGCGGCCTCGATCATCTCGATGCTCATGCCGGCGCCGAGCCCGCCGTCGATGTTGAGGGCATGGCCGTTGACCATGGCCGCGTCGTCGGACGCCAGAAAGTGGATGGCCGCGGCCACGTCGTCGACGGAGGCGAGCCTGTCGGTGTGCTGGTGGGCCAAGCCCTGCGAGCGCACCGCCCAGTGATCGGGCGCGTCGCCCGTCATCGGGGACTCCACCCCGGTTGGGCACACGCAGTTCACCCGGATCCCGAGCGGACCGAACTCGATCGCCCCGTACCGGGTGAGACCGACTACGCCCCACTTGGAGGCGCCGTAGGTGCTTAGGCCGGGGAAGCCGACCATCCCGGCCATGGAGGCGGTGTTGACGATGGCGCCGCCCGGCCCCATGGCCCGCGACGCATGCCTCATGCCGTACAGGACCCCGAACAGGTTCACCTCCATCATGGCGCGCACGGCGTCGGCGGAGTCCGAGTCGATCCCCTTGGCCGTCAGGAGCACGCCGGCGTTGTTGACCATCACGTCGAGGCGGCCGTGCGCGTCGATCACGGCCGCCACCAAGGACGCGACCGCGTCCTCATCGGACACGTCGACGGCCACGAACTCTGCCCCGAGGTCGGCGGCTTGCGGCGTAGCGTCGTTGATGTCGCTCAGCACAACCGTCGCGCCCGCCGCCGCGAACCGCCGGGCCGTGGCCAGCCCGATGCCCGAGGCGGCTCCGGTGACCACCACCACCTTGCCGGCTAGCGAGAACATGTCGAACCCATGGGTGACGGCACGAGACGGCACCATAGCTACGGTGTGGCGGCGTGAGGAAGCCCGACGACCGCACCGACCGGTGGCTGGTCGTGGGGGCGGGGCCGTCCGGCCTATCGGTGTCGCTTGCGCTGCAGCAGGCAGGCGTGGCCTTCGAGGGCATCGAGGCCGGATCCGCCGTCGGCGGCATGTGGAACATGGACAACCCCGGCAGCGGGATGTACGAGTCCGCCCACTTCATCTCGTCTGCAGCCCGCTCGGGCTGGGCCGACCTGCCCATGCCCGACCACTATCCCACCTACCCCCGCTGGTGGGAGATCCGCGACTACATCCACGGTTGGGCCGCCCACCACCGCCTGGGCCGCCACTACACGTTCGACACGCGGGTGACCGAGGCAGTACCGGTCGATCCGGGCGACGGGGAGTGCTGGGAGGTCACGCTGTCCACCGGCGAGGAGCGCCGCTACCGGGGCCTGGTGGCCTGCCCCGGCTTCCAGCGGGTTCCGAACGTGCCGACCTATCCGGGGACGTTCAGCGGCGAGACCCGCCACAGCCAGACCTACAAGTCGGCCCGGGAGTTCCAGGGCAAGCGAGCGATGGTGGTGGGCGCGGGCAACTCCGCGGTGGACATCGCGGTGGACGCCGCGATCGCGGCCGAGCGGGCCGTGATCTCCACCCGGAGGGCCTACTGGTTCTTCCCGAAGCTGATCGGGGGCATCCCCCTCGACTGCTTCGCCATCAACTCGGTGTCGAGCCAGGAGCGGCTGCGCCGGTTCCTGGAGATCCACGTGGGCGACGTGAGCCGCGTCGGCTTCGGGACCCCCGACCATCCGCCGCTGGCCCACCACCCCATACTCAACGACCAGATCCTGCACCACCTGTCCCACGGAGACCTGGTGGCCCGGCCCGAGATCGAGCGTTTCGACGGCACCACCGTCCGCTTCGTGGACGGCACCACCGAAGAGCTCGATCTGATCGTCTGGGCCACCGGCTACTACGACCGGGTGCCGTTCGTGGCCGACGAGCACTGCCGGATCTCCAGCCGCGACGCCGACAACGATCTGTTCATCTGGATGTTCCACCGGCGCCACCCGCAGATGATGGTTCTGGGCCCGGCCAACCTCGCGGCAGGCGGCTACTGGGCGCTGGCCGCCTCGGCCGACCTGATCGCCAACCACATCCGCGACCAGCAGCAGAACCCGCAGCGCTACCAGCGCATGCGCGACATCGTGGAAGGCTCCGAGCCCGACCTGACCGGCGGCTACAGCTACTACCAGAAGTCCGGCCACCTCAACTACGTGAACGCGGCCGCGCTCGACCGCTACGCAGACTCCCTGGCCACCGAGTTGGGCTACGAGCCGCTGGCCCACCCCGCCGACTACATGCCGCCGGAACTGATCGATATCGACGATTGGCTCGACAACCCGAGACCGCTGGAGATGCCGTCGCACGGCTCGCTGGCGCCGATCCCCTACCAGCCCCAGAACCTGATCGATGGTTGAGCTGAAGGCCGGCCCGGCCAGCGACCAGTTCGATGACATGGCGGCCGACATGTTCGGCTACCTGCGCAGCCTCCAGCGTTATGGGGACGCGGTGGCTATCGACCTCGCCGGGGTTCGGACCGCGGTGCTCTACGACCTCGACGCCGTCTACCGGGTGCTGGCCGACAAGCTGGAGCATGTCGGCATGGCCCCAGTGTTCGAGCGGCTGAGCCACGCCACCGGGTCGGGGATCCTCACCAACTACCACTGGCCGACCTGGCATCCCCGCAGGCGCCGCATCGTCAAGCCGCTGGGGGCCCGCTCGGTGGGGCAGTTCCGCCAGCGCATGGTCTCCATCATCGACGACGAGTTGGACGCCTGGCCGGTGGGCGAGGACTTGGACCTGTATCCGATGGTTCGCCAGCTGACGCTTCGGGTGGTGGCCGACCTGCTGTTCACCACCGATCTAACCGCCGACGCGGTATCGGTGATCGATCGGGCGGTGGAGGAGATCCACGCCTGGGCCGAGTCCGACCCGGCCAACACCGACCTGGCCAACAAGCCAGAGTCGTTCACGGCAGCAGTGGCCGACCTCCACGCCCTCATCGACACCGTGATCGCAAGCCGAGACCGCAGCCGGCCGGGTGACGACATGCTCGGCGTGCTTCTGGCCGCCGCCGCCGAGCCCGACCCGCCCCTGAACACCGCCGGCGTCCGCGACGAGGCCGTGACCCTGATCCTGGCCGGCCACGAGACGGTGACCAACACGATCTCCTTCGCGGTGGACCTTCTGGGCCGCAACCCGGCGGCCAGCGGTTGCGAGCCCCGTCACATCGTGGACGAGACGCTGCGGCTGTACCCGCCGGTGCACGTCACCAACAGGTCCATCGTGGCCGATTTCGATGCCGGCGGGTTCACCCTGCCCGCGGGCTGGGAGGTGCTGATCCCCGAGTACGTGATCTACCGCGACGAGCGCCATTTCGCCCGGGCCGCCGAGTTCCTGCCCGAGCGCTGGGCCGACGAGAGCCAACTGCACCTCAACCGGCGGGCCTACTTCCCGTTCCTGACCGGCCCCAAGTTCTGCGTGGGCAGCCATTTCGCCCTGCTGGAGGCGACGGAGACGATCGATCGCTTCCTGGCCCGTTTCGACCACGAGATGCTCGACCCCGAGCCGCCGTGGGGCCGTGAGTTCGCCCTGTCATTCGCGCCCGACCGCCGGATGCCGTGCAAACTGGCGCGACGATGATCCCCGAACTCACGCTCGCCGGTCCGCCGCGGGACCGTGGTCGCCAGCACGGCGAGGAGCTGCGCGGTCTGATCGCCAGCGCTGTCGACGCCTGGTTCGAAGATCTCGCTCCCCGCACCGAACCCCGTGCCTTTGTGGCCGAGGTCGCGGCCAGCGGTCTGCTCGCGGCCGCCGAGGCCCACGCCCCCGACCTGGTGGCGGAGGTTCAGGGCATCGCCGAGGGGGCTGACCAGGACTTCGAGACGATGTTCGCCTGGCAGCTGATCGACGAGTGCTGGTGGTACCTCGACGATCTGGAGACCGAGGGCGCTGATGGGCGTGAGCGGTGCAGCGCGCTGGCCGTGAACCACGCTGGACAGGGCTTCGTGGCCCAGACCCAGGATCTGTACCGCCACTGCGACGGCACCCAGGTGATGCTGCGCTACCTGGATCCCTCCGGCCTCGAGGTCTTAGTGCCGTCACTGGCCGGCCTGCTGGCCCTGAACGGCATCAACAGCACCGGCGTTGCCGTGTGCATCACCACCCTGAGCCAGCTCGCACACAGCCCCGACGGGGTCGGCTCGGGGCTGCTGGTGCCCATGCTGCTGCGTTGCGCCACCATCGAGGAGGCCCTGGCCCTGCTGCGACGGGTACCGATCGCCAGCGGCAACAGCTTCGTGATCGGCACCCGCCACCGGTCCGTGGCCGTGGAGGTTTCTTCTGAAGCGACGAAGGTTGTGGCCGACGGCGAACGGGCGCTGCACACCAACCACTCCCTCGCACTGGAGGCGGTGCACACCTTCCGGCGCTTCGAGAATTCGGTGCAGCGGCTGGCCCAGCTCGACCAGCAGGTGCGGCCGGATTCGACTATGGAAGGCTTGGCCGCGGTGTACTCCTCGGGCGCGGTCTGCCAGAGCCGGGCCACGGACTCGCCGCTCATGAGCGTCGGCACCATGATCTTCGATCTGGGCGACGAGCCGGTGTGTCACTACGCCCCAGGTCCGCTGGACACCGACGAACTGGTCACCTACCGGATGAAGTCCCGCGCCCGCGCTGCGATCTAGCCTTCGAGCCGTGGCTGTACGAGGCATAGAGGTCGGGGACGATCCCCTCTACGAGCCCCGCTACTCCGAGATCGCCACCTTCATGCGGGCCCCTTACGTGCCCGATCCCTCCGGGCTCGACATCGCCATGTTTGGAGTGCCCTTCGACGGCGGGGTGACCAACCGGCCCGGCGCCCGCCATGGGCCGAGGGAGATCCGCAACCAGTCGTCGCTGATGCGGGCCATCAACCACGCCACCGGGGTGAACCCTTTCGACGCGGCCGCCGTCGCCGACGTGGGCGACGTGCGCTTCTCGCGTGTGTTCGACAACGCCGCGGCCACCGCCGACATCGAGGCCTTCACCCGGCGCATCGTCGAGGCCGGCGCACTGCCGCTGGCCGCCGGCGGCGACCACTCGATCACCTACCCGATCTTCCGGGCTCTGGCCAGCCCCGAGGCCCCCATCGGGATGATCCACATCGACGCCCACACCGACACCTGGGGGCCGTTCCGGGGCGAGAAGTTCCACCACGGAGCGCCCTTCCGCCTCGCCGCCGAGGACGGGCTGGTCGATCCGGCCCGCTGCATCCAGATCGGCATCCGGGGCGCCCAGAACTGGGGCGACGGCTGGGAGTTCTCCCTGAACTCGGGCATGCGGGTGATGTTCATCGAGGAGTTCGAGGAACTGGGCGTTCAGGCTGCCGCCGAGGAAGCCAAGCGCATTGTGGGGGACGGCCCCACCTACATCAGCTTCGACGTGGACGGCCTCGACCCGGTGTACGCGCCCGGCACCGGCACCCCCGAAGTGGGCGGCATCACCACCCGGGAGGCCCTGTCGCTGCTGCGCTGCTTCCGGCACCTGAACCTGATCGGCGGCGACGTGGTGGAGGTGGCCCCGCCCTTCGACCCCTCGGGCAACACCGCGCTGGTGGGAGCCACCCTCATGTACGAGATCCTCTGCCTGCTCGCCGAGTCCCGTCTCGACTGAACGAGAAGAGAGGTTCTTATCGATGGGCTTGATCAAGAATGTCAGCCTTGGATTCTGCGTACCCGGTACCGGGAATGTGAGATTCGAGGACCTGAAGCGTGCCTGGATTGAGGCGGAGGAACTGGGCTTCGACGCGGGCTATCTCTGGAACAACATCACTTGTGAAGTTCCGACTTTTCAGGAGGATGCGTGCTTTGAGGGATGGACCACTCTTGCGGCCCTTGCGGCGGTGACCAGCAGGCTCGATCTTGGAATGTTGCTCAATCCTGCGGGTCGTGTACATCCGTCAGTCGTGGCCAAGATGGGTGCCAATGTGGACTACATCAGCGGCGGGCGATTGATCATGGGAATGGGCACCGGTACCTCTACGAAGGTAGTGAGCCACATGAGCGAGGTGTCGCCTGAGGCAGCCAGAGCGACCGAGATTGAGAGGGCTGGAAACTACATCGCATATGGATTTCCGGTCTTGCCGGCTCCCGAGATGATCGCGATGCTACGTGAGGAAGTGGCGATCGTAGAGCGAATGTGGACACAGGACAGACCTACCTTCGAGGGTGAGTACTACTCGATCGACCGGCCGATACTGAACCACAAGCCAGTTCAGAAGCCTCGGCCCCGTATCTGGATGGGCATTATCGAGGGGAGGAAACTGATGCCCAGGCTTGCCGCGGAGGTGTCTGACGGCATAGCCCTAGCCAATTCCAGCGACAAAGCTTGCCGAGAAATAATCGAAGCCACCGAGCGACGCTGCAAGGAGTTGGGAAGAGACTTCAGCCGGTTCGAAGTCAACCGGCAGTTCTACGTTAACTTTCCCGAGCTCACCGGAGTGGAAGTCGAGGGCGGGCGATACTTTGAGAGTTCGTTCCTCGGTCGAGGACTGACTGACGAGCAGCGCACGGTCTTTCGTGGGATCGGTGAGAGCGAATACGGTTTTGGCGGCGTCGAGGGAACGTCTGAAGAGGTCGCTGCAGGGTTGAAGACGAGTTGTCTCGATATTGGCGTCAACTCGTTGGCCCTGATATTCACCGGCCTTGACCGGGACTTCGAAGCACCCTCGCTTGCTCCCTTGAAGAAGTTCGCGAAGGAAGTCGTTCCCATCTTGAACGAGTACGTCGGCTAGAGGGTGCTTGGAGGACACAGTGAAGTCGACAATCAGTGCGCTCATGGAGCAGTACAAACCGGGCTACGGGCTGCCGGCCGGCTTCTACACCTCTCCGGACGTGTGGGCAGCCGATCTTGGAGTCCTGTCGCCGTTGTGGTACCTGGTGGGGCACACCTCGCAGATCCCCGAACCCGGCGACACCAAGATCGTGTCGCTGTTCGGCGAATCAGTGATCGTCGTTCGGGGCCGCGACGGAGTCGTCCGGGCCTTCTACAACGTGTGCAGCCACCGGGCGGCCCGCCTGTGCGACGAGAGCGCCCAGGGGTTGCGCCAGTTCACCTGCCCCTACCACAACTGGAGCTACACCCTGGAGGGCAAGGTCAAGTCGCGCCGGCTCGAAGTGATCTTCGATGAGACGTTCGACCCGGACGCCCACAACCTCCGCCCGTGCCATCTGCGCGTCTTCGAAGGCCTGATCCTGCTGTCGGTGTCGGACACGCCCGCCGACTTCGACGAGGCCTACCAGCCCTTCGAGGAGGTCTTCCGGTTCTATGGGACGGCCGACGCCAAGGTGATCCGGGTCCACGGGTTCCCGGTGACCGCCAACTGGAAGACCCTCGTCGAGAACACCATCGATCCGTACCACGTGCCTGTCGTCCACCCCAACTTCACCAAGACCCGCACGCCGGCCTACTGGCAGGCGGCCGCGTCCACCCGAACCGCGGAGGTGATCGCGGCCGCGGACCAGGCAGACCGGGAGATGAAGGAATGGGAGGCCGCCCTGACCCAGCTCCCCAATGTGACCGGGGTGGTCGTCCAGGACGGCGAGCACGACGAGCAGTTCCGTTGGCTGGTGCGCGGTCCGCTCACCCCCGGTTACCAGTCCGAGTCGATCGGCGGCAAGCGGGTGGCCCCGCTGATGGGCCAGTTCACCGAGTCCGACGAGGCGTCGGTGTTCTCCAACTTCAACCCGCTCGACTCGCTGTTCATGTCGGTGGACTACGCCACCATCTTCAGCATCAGGCCGCTGTCGCACGATCAGCTCTACTGGCAGACGATGTGGCTGGTCGACAAGGACGCCCAGGAGGGTCGCGACTACGACACCGACGAGGTGTGCGAGTTCTACACCGAGGTGAACGACGAGGACTTCCCGATCTGGGAACGCACCTACCAGGGCGCCACCTCCCGCGCCTACCGCCCCGGCCGCCTCGCTCCCCAGGAGAGCTTCATCGGAGAGTTCCAGCGGTGGTACGTCCGTCGACTTCGCCAACAGGTGGAGATGCCCGCGACACTGTCGGTGTGACCGCGCCGGCGTGTCCACTCCGGCACCGCCATCCGACCCGCGAGGGAGACGAGTGACTCAGGTAGAGGGCAAGATCGCGATCGTCACCGGAGCCGGCCAAGGTCTCGGTGCCGAGTCGGCCAGGACTCTGGCCCGGCACGGGGCCCGCGTCCTGGTGTGCGACATCAACGCCGAGACGTGCCGGGCGGTGGCTGCCGAGATCGGCGCCGCAGCCGCCGCGTTCGTGCTCGACGTGACCGACGAGGACCAGTGGACCGCGGCCGTCCAGCACTGCCAGGACAATTTCGGCCCACCCGACATCCTGGTCAACAACGCCGGCATCGCACAGTTCTCGCCGCTCGAGAGCACGTCTCTGGAGCTGTACTCCAAGACGATGGCGGTCAACACGACCGGCGTGTTCCTCGGGATGCGAGCCGTGTTCGAGCCCATGAGACGCAACGGTGGCGGTTCGATCGTCAACATCTCGTCAGCGAACGGGTTCATCGCGTCCGACGAGGTCGGCGCCTACGTCACCAGCAAGTTCGCGGTGCGGGGCCTCACCCGGAGCGCGGCCTTCGAATGGGGCCGCCACGGCATCCGCGTCAACAGCGTCTGCCCCGGCATGATCGACACTGCGATGATGATCGAGGAGGAGGCGTCCTACACCCACAGGATCACCACCCTTGAACGCCTCGGCCGGCCCCACGAGATCGCCAACACCGTCCTGTTTCTCGCCTCGGACCAGTCGAGCTACGCCACCGGCGCCGACTTCGTGATCGACGGCGGCATCACGGCCGGCGTCCGCGTCCGCGAACAGAACGGGCGACCGGAGTCTCCCCGGGGAGGACTACAGCCATGACCGGAAGGAAACCCAAGCCGAACGTCGAGAGGCTGTACGAGTGCTTGACCGACGGGCGCTACGAGGAGGCTCGGAGCCTGCTGCACCCGGGCTACCACTCCAACACCCAGCCCTACGAGACGAGTGTCGATGCGCTGATCGCCGAGATCGAGGCGATCAAGCGGGCCATGACCTCTACCAGGCGGGAGACGATCCTGACCATGGCCGACGGCGACATGGAGGTGATCCTGCAACGGGTCGAGGGCATCGACCCGTCGTCGGGCGACACCGTCGCCTACCGCTCGGCCGACTTCTTCCGCAAGGCCGCCGACGGGCGCTTCATCGAGCATTGGGATGCGGTGACCTTCGACGGCGGCGACATGTTCGACTCCATCGAGCTGTGAGGAGGCCGATCACATGAGCATTGAAGGAAAGGTCGCCCTGGTCACCGGTGCCTCCCACCCGCGAGGCATGGGCGCGGCGGTGGCCGCCAAGCTCGCGTCGATGGGTGCGGCGGTGGCGCTGGTCGACCTCGACAGCACGGTCGACGCGCTGGCCGAGCGGGCGGCCGGCATCGCAGCGTCGGGCGGCCGGGCCCTGGCCGTGCAGGCCGACGCCACCGACGGCCATTCGGTGCAGACCTGCGTGGCTACCGTCGTCGAACAGCTGGGACCGCCCGAGATCCTGGTCAACAATGCGGGCGTGGGGATCGGCAGCCACCGGCTGCTGGAGAACTCCGAGGAGGTCTGGTCACAGACGCTCGCCGTCAACCTCATGGGGGTCAACCGGTTCAGCTGCGCGGTCATACCCCACATGCAGGCCGCCGGCGGCGGCGTGATCGTCAACAACTCCTCGCTGTCAGGGCTGGGTGCCATCGCCGGGATTCCAGCGCCCTACACCGCCAGCAAGCATGCTGTGATCGGGTTGACCAAGGCCATCGCGGTGGAGTTCGGCCCCGACAACATCCGCTGCATGGCCATCTGCCCCGGATCGGTCAGGACCCAGCTGTATGACCGGGTCATGGAGTTGCACATGGACCTCCACGACGTGTCGTTCGAGGAGGCAGAGGCGATCGAGACCGGCTTCATCCCGCTGGGCCACTCGTGCGAGCCTGAGGAGGTCGCCGGCGTGGTGGCCTTCCTGGTCAGCCCCGCGGGCCGATACCTCACAGGGGTGACCGTCCCGATCGCGGGCGGGATGGCGCCGGGACTGTAGTCGCCGCATGCAGAACTGAACAAGGAGCAAGACGATGACGACAATCGGGGTGCTGGTCCCCTACCGGTCCGACCCGGAGATGGTCGCTTTCGTCAAGGAGCACCTCGACCTCAAGGCGGACCTGGTTGTCTGCGGCTCCCAGGACGGCATGACCGACGAGGAGCTCCGGGTCCTGTCCGAGGGGGTGAAGCCCAACTCGTATGCCGAGATCCTCGAGGACGGATCGACGGTCAACATCACCCGCGACGTCGTGCTCGACGGGATGCAGAAACAGGCGCGGCGCCTGCTGGAGGACGGATGCGACGCGGTCATGATCTGCTGCACGCTCCCCTGGGAGGAGCTTGACGCCATGGAGGGCGTGATCACTCCGTACACGATCCTTGAGGACACGGCGGCCACCATCGCCACCGACGGAGGCGCCGTCGGCGTCCTCCAGCCGGTCGAGGCGGCCATGGATGAGGAAATCGAGCACTGGTTGGCCCTCGGCGAACGCCGCGGGCTGGAGATCCACGCCCGCTACGCCGCTCCCCAGGTGCCGGGAGAGGACGCTGTCTTTAGCGATGACCAGTATGCCGAGGTGGCCCGGTCGCTGGCCGCTGAGGGCGTGGACGTGATCGTGATGGACTGTATGGCCTACACCGAGCACCACCGGGCCGTGGTGGCCAGGGCGTCAGGCAAGCCGGTCCTGCGGGCGATGCAGCTGACCGGGATGGTCACCGAGCACGCCTACTGTTGATGAGGCGGCCGACGCGGCCCCCTTACTCCTGGGGGAGGAGGTAGATCTTCCCGCAGTCCTTGCTGAGCGCCACGTCCAGGGCATCGCCGGCCCGGCTCATGGGGTACGTGTGGGTGACGATGGTGTCGATCCAGCCCTGCACTCGCGGATCGCACAACATCCGCAGCAGCCCGTCGCGATCGCGGAAGCGAACGTCGTGGCCGCCGGTCCAGTTGATGTGGCGGTCCATCAGGTCGTTGAGGATGCTCAGCGAGTAGAGCACCGAGCCGTCGTGGCCCAGCGAGAAGAGGGTGCCGTAGCGGCGCAGCCCGGCCATGCACCGGTCGAGGTAGTAGGGCACGCCGGCGCACTCGAAGGCCACGTCGGCGCCCTGCCGTCCGCCGGTGAGGGCGTGGACCTGTTCGAGCCAGTCGCCCGCGCCGGGATCGATGATGTGCTCCACCCCCAGCCGCCGGCACAACTCCATGCGGTACGAGTGGCGACCCAGCACGACCACGGTGGCCCCCCGGTACAGGGCGTTGACGATCGCACCAAGGCCGATGAAGCCGATGGCGCCGATCAGCACTACGCCGCCGGGCCGTACGCCGGCCTCCTCGGCCGCGGTGTAGGTGCAGCCCAGCAGGCAGTTGGCCGCGGCCGCATGGTGGAACGACAGGTCGTCGGGTATCGCCTGGATCATGTGCTCGGGCGCCAGCCGGTAGCGCACCATGCCGAAGCCGCCCGAGGAGCTGCCGTTGACCTTCTCGATGCCGAGCGGACCGGCGGGTATGTCCTGGGGAGCCATCCCCTCCTCGTAGGACTCGTACGGGATGCCCAGGCAGTGAGTGGGCGAAAGCCCCTGGGTGCACACGAAGCACTCCTGGCAGCTGTTGCCTTGGTAGATGATCACCCGGTCCCCGACCGCGAATCGCGACCCCGGCGACGTCTCTACGATCGTGCCGACCCCCTCGTGGCCGAGGTGCTCAGGGCTGTCGTGCCACTCGAACTGGTGGTCGCGGTAGATGCGGCCCTCGTTGCACACCGGGGCCACCGCCACCTCCACGATCACGAACCCCGGCCCGGCCACTGGATAGGGCTTCGTGGCCAGAGCCGCGGTACGGGGCTCCGGGATGGTCAACACCGTGTTTCTCTTCTTGGACACGATGTCAGTCCTCCAGTGATTCGACGCCCAGGTAGCTGGCGTCGAGCAGGGCTCGGTCGGCTAGCAGGTCGGAGGCCGCGCCCTGCATGACCAGGTCGCCGTGGTTGAGCACGTATCCCCGGTCGGACACCTCCAGGGCCAGGTCCACGTGCTGCTCCACCAGCAGCACCCCGGCCCCGGTCTCGTCGGCGATGCGGCGCACCACCGGCATCAACTCCTCGTATATGACCGGGGCCAGCCCCAGGCTCATCTCGTCCACCATCATCAGCCTGGGTTCGGCAACGATCGAGCGGGCCAGCGCCAGCATCTGCTGCTCGCCGCCGCTGAGCAGGCCGGCCCGGCGGCTGATGAGCGGACCGAGGGCGGGAAAGAAGTCGAGGGCCCGGTCAATGTTGACGCGGCCGCGGGTCTTGGCCAGTTGGAGGTTCTCCCGCACGGTCAGCTGGTACAGCAAGCCCCGGTTCTCGGGCACGTGGACCACGCCCCAGCGAGCCACCCGGTGGGCCTGGCGCAGCCGGGGCACAGGCCGGCCCATGATGGTGACCGAGCCGGCGAGGACCTGGCCCATGCCCGACACGGTCATCAGCGTTGTGGTCTTGCCCGCGCCGTTGGGACCCAGCAATGCGACCACTTCACCCGCGTCGACGTGCAGGCTCAGTTCCCGCACCACGGCCACGCCGTCGTAGCCGGTGTCGAGGCCATCGACAGTCAGCAGACGCTCGCTCATGACTCGGCCCCGCTGTGGCCCAGGTAGGCCGAGATGACCTCCGGATCGTTGCGCATCTCGTCGGGGGTTCCCGAGGCCGTCCGCTCGCCGAACACCAGCATGTGGATGTAATCGCAGACATTGAGCACCAGCCCCATGTCGTGATCGACGAGCAGCATCGTGTAGCCCTGATCGACCAGCTGCCGCAGCTGGGCGCCGAACCACTCGGTCTCGGCCTTGTCAAGCCCGGCGGCAGGCTCGTCGAGCAGCAGGATCTTGGACGACTCGGCCACCAGGGCCCGGCCGACGCCCACCAGCTTGCGCTGGCCCTGGGACAGCTCCCGGGGCTGGCGCTCAGCGATGTCATTGAGGTTGAGCAGATCGAGGACCTCCTCCACCCGCTCCTCACGCTGGCGGGGCCGGAAGTAGTCGAGTAGCGCCGCGCCCAGGGTGAGTCGCCGGCTGGCGACCTCGAGGTTGGAGCGCACCGTGATGTCGTCGAACAGCTCCAGGGTCTGCCAGGTGCGGGTGAGACCGTCGTGGGACAGCTGATGGGGTGAACGCCCGAACACTTCATCACCCTCCAGCAGCACCGACCCCCGCGCGTTGTTGGGCAAGAATCCGGTCACCGCGTCGATGAAGGTGGTCTTGCCCGCTCCGTTGGGGCCGATCAGCCCTGTGAGATGTCCCCGGCGGCATTCCAGCGACACGTCGTTGACGGCCAACAGGCCACCGAAGCGGACGTTGAGGCCGCGTGTTGCGAGGACGGCGTCAGACATCGGCGCCCTCCGGCTCTCGTCTTGCGGCACCACCGCGGGCGGCGCGCCAGCGGCGACCGAGCCAGGCGCCGAGCTGGTGGAACTGCCTGCGCTGGAAGCCGTCGATGCCCTCGTTGTTGTAGACCGCGGTACCGATCAGGAAGAACCCGGCCACATAGGCGGTGTAGGGGCCCACGTCGATCACCCACTCGTTGGTGACGACGATGCCGATGCCCTCGGAGAACAGCGTCCCGGCGGTAATCGCCCCGCCGACGGTGCTGATCCCGCCCAGGTAGGCGAAGGCGAGCACGGTCAACGATGCGAAGATCCCGAAGGTATCGGTGCCGTATGTGCCCAGATTGAAGGCGATGAGCGCGCCGCCCAGCGCGGCGAAGAAGCTCGAGATGGCGAAGGCCGACAGCTTTATGGCCGCGACATTCACACCGGCGGCGGCCGCGGCCCGCTCGTTGGCCCGCACCGCCAGCATCTGCTCGCCCAGGCGCGACCGGCGCAGCCGCATCACCGAGATGCAGCACAGCGCGCCCACGACCAGCAGGAACAAGCCGTATCCGCCGGTCGGGATCTTGCCATCACTGAGGAAGAAGTCGCTGTTGGGTCCGAACTCGATGCCGAGAAAGGTCGGCGGGTCGGTCGTCTTCACGCCGCGGTCCAGGCCGAACCAACCGGGACGCGAGAAGAAGATCTCGCCCATGGCCAGACCGCTGGCCAGCGTGACTATGGCCAGGCTGGCCCCTCGGGTCCGCAGCGACGGGATCGCCGCGATCAGCCCGAACCCCACGCCGGCGGCGACTGCCAGCGGCAACGCGACAAGTAGAGGCATCTGCGCCTGGGTGCCGAAAGACGCCACCGAGAAGGCGCCGATGCCGGCCAGGGCCATCTGCATCAGCGAGATCTGACCCACATAGCCGGTTACCACCACCAGCGACAGCGCCAGGATCACACCGATCATGGAGTTCTGCATCCCGCCTCGGTACTGGAACGGGGCAAAGACGGTCAGCCAGAAGGCCACCGCAATCAGCGCCCCGTACCCAATGAGACGGCCCCGCGTGATGCGCGGCGAGTACGCCTCGGGCAGCCGCTCCACGGTGAGCGCACCGCGCGACGGCAAGGACTCGCCCCGGGCCACCATGGCCAGCGCGATGACCACGAACGGCAGCGCCCGGCGGATGCCGATGTCCGGGATCCATCCCCATTCCAGCTCGAGGCGGAACAGTTCCTGATCGACGATGCCGAGCATCAGGCCCGCAGCCGCCGCGATAACGAACGACGACATCCGCCCCAGCAGCGCCGCCCCCAGCGAGGAGATGAGCAGCACGGTGAAGAAGTTGGGGGTCACGCCGGTGATGGGCGCGACCAGGATGCCCACCAGTCCGGCCAGCACGGAGGCCATCACCCAGCTGACCCCGGCCTGGAAGTCGGCATTGAAGCCGAGCAGGGTGGTGAAGCGCTCGTTCTCGGCACCGGCCCGGGTGGCGATCCCGAAACGGGTGAACCGGAAGAGCACCCACAGGCCCGCGGTGATCACGATGACCGTCCCCAGCACCCACAGGCGGTCCTGGCCCACCCGGGCACCAAGGATGTCGACCGGGTCGTTGGGGAAGATCGGCTCGGTCGCCTTGGCGCGGGCACCGAAGCGCAGCACCACGGCGGCCTGCAGGAACAGCATTATGCCCACCGAGGCGATCACCTTGGCCAGCACCGGGGCGTAACGCAGCGGGCGGAAGATGGCGAAGTGGGCGACGAGGCCGAGCGCGGCCGCGGTCGCCAGCGCGATCAGAAGTGCGGGCAACTTCCCCATCGAGTCGCCCATGCTGATGAAGGTCGGGAAGTCGACGATCTCCACCCCGGCGATGCCCTCGATCGGCGCCAGCGGGTTGGGCAGCGGCGGTACCGGGTACTGGCCGTCGCCTACCAGCGACACGTATACGTACGTCACATAGGTGGCGATGGCCCCGTGGCCGAAGTTGATCACGCCCGAGGCCCGGAAGGCCACCACCAGCCCAATAGCCAGCGCGGCGATGATGGCACCCGAGCCCAACCCGAAGAGCACCGGGTCGAAGAAGATGTCCCTTCGGGCTATCGCCGCCACGATCCAGGCGAGCGCGAAAGCGGCGACAGCGACGGTTCCGATCCGCTCAACTGGAGACAGTCTGGCGATCACGAGACCCCCTGCGAAACCGAGCCTAGCCGGGCCCTCAGCGGGGCCCGGCCGGACTCGGCGTCGATGAGAGCGTGAGTGTCGCGGGCGTCAGCCCAGTAGGAAGTTCAGTTCCGCGAAGTCCAGGAACGTGAACCCGTCGGGGGCCGTCATCTGCCCGTCGGCGATGGTGACCATCAACGGGGAGGTGTTGCAGGCGCCGATCCACGGATCGGGACCGGGGCAGCTCACGTCGGGGAAGCCGGGAATGTCGCTGCTGGAGTAGGTGCTGAGCGCCTCGAGCACAGACTCGTCGGTGGCGTCGGCGGCGCCTCCCCCTATCAGCAGGTCCCTCGCTATGACCACTTGACCGACCGCCCAGCCGCCGAGGCCCGCAGTCTGAACGTCGGACCCGCCGTAGGCGTCGAGGACGCGGTTGATCTCATCGATCTCGGCGCCTCCGTCGACCGTGGGAGCGCTGGACACGATCGGGCCCGACCAGCCGTCCACTGCGCCCGACTCGACCAGGTCCTGGCTCAGGCACAGATCGTTGCCGAAGATGTGGCCGCCGTATCCGACCGTGTCCGCGCCGTTGGCGGCCGCGGTGCACTGGGCGCCGTCGGCCAGCACGAACAGCCAGCCGTCGTTGGAGGTGTCGGCCGCGGAGACCGGCCCGGTCAGATCGGGCTCGAATCCCAGATAGATGGTCTCGGTGATCGTGATGCCGTTGCTCTCGCCGATGGCGTACAACGCCGGCTCGAACGGCGCGATGGCCGGGTCGTCGGCCAGGAACAGCGTCATGGTGGAAACGTCGCGCTGATTCTTGGCGAACACGAAGAACACCTGGGCGAGGCCGGGCAGGCCGGGATCGAAGTTGTAGAGGTTGGGCGTGAGATAGTCGATGAAGTCATTGCCCAACCCGAGGTTCGCTTTGCCCGCCTCGGCCAGGATCGTGCCCGAGGCGATGCTGTTCGACAGGAATCCGCTGTTGATGACGACGTGAATGTCGTCGGCGTTCACGAACTCGTTGGCGCAGGCGATGTGGGACTCAACCACGTCGCCGGCGCCGCAGACCACCAGCTCGATGGGATGCCCGTTCACACCGCCCAACTCGGCGTTGAAGTAGTCGACGTAGGCCTGCACCACGGCCGTCACCTCCGGGAAGGCCATCAGCTCCTCCACCTGGGCGATCAGTCCGATCTTGACGGGTTCCATCGACTCGTCGGCCATCATGGCGTCGGTCTCGTCCATGGGCTCCTCAGCCGGCTCCTCCATGGGTTCGTCGGCAGGCTCCTCGGCTGGCTCCTCCATGGGCTCCTCAGCGGGTTCTTCCATCGGCTCCTCGGCCGGCTCCTCGGCCGGTGCCGCCGGCGCGGGCTCCGGTGCGGCGGGGGCCTCTTCCTCGTCGTCGCCGCAGGCCGCGGCGACGAGGGCGAATGCGAGCAGGACGGCAGCCAGCACCCTCCAGCTGGACTTGGGACTCATGGTGGTTCCTCCTTTTGCGGCTCGAGCACGCATGGTTGTGGGAGTCTTGATAGCTGGATTGTACATATGTTGGCAAGTCAGCGCTTGAGGCAATAGTTCTATTTCCTGCATGGTGAGATGGCCACGGATTCAGCGCCAAAACTGGCGAGCGGCCTGCGCTTCCTAGATGAGCGGGAACGGCGACCGGAAGCGGGTCACTGCCCGCGCCTACGATGGCGCCGCCATGGTGGCCCTTGATGACATAGACCGCGCCCTGATCGAGAGCCTCGTGGACGACGGCCGGGCCAGCTACGCATCCCTGGCCCGGCGCATCGATATGTCACAGGCCGCGGTGAAGGCCCGCGTCATGCGGCTGCTCGACGACGGTGTGATCCACATCCTCGGGCGTATCGACCCGCGGGCCCTCGGCTATGGCGAGTTCGCGTACTGCCTCGTCGATGTCAGTGGGGCGGTGGCGCCCGCGGCCGAACGGCTCGCGGCGATGGACGAGGCCGCATTCGTGCTGATCCTGGCCGGCCCCCGCGGGCTGTTCGTGGAGTTCAGGGCCCGCGACACCGAGCATCTCAACGCAGCCATCGAGCAGGCCAGAGCCGATGCGCAGGTGCGCGGTATCGATGCGGCCTCGCTGGTGGCCTACGTGAAGCAGGACTGGTCACACGCACGCGACGGCTCCAAGAGTGGTGATCTTCGCCTCGGAGCCCGCCGAAGGCCCGTGGACGAGACGGACATCAGGCTGCTTGAGCGGTTGGCTGCCGACGGCCGCTCGACCTACGCCGACCTGGCGGGCGTCGCACAGATGTCGCACGCCGCCACCCGCGACCGGGTCTTGGCCCTCATGGCCGCGGGGGTGGTGACCGTTCAGACCATCGTCAGCCCCGGCGTGCTCGGGATCCGGGGCTATGCCGGGCTAATGATCGACGTGGAGGGTCCGGCCCAGCCCGTGGCCGAGGAGATCGCGGCTCTACCCGACACCACGATGGTGGCGATCGTGCTCGGACACTGCGATGTGCTGGTCGAGGCCAGCTACCGCGACGAAACCCATCTGGCCGAGTTGCTCGACACCGTCCGCTCCATCGCAGGTGTACGCCAGGTTGAGACGTTCGTATACCTGGTGGAGGTGAAGGAATCCATGACCGCGGGGCTCACCTGAAGCTAGGGAAGTACTCCCCCGTCGATGGGAATGAGCGCGCCATTGATGTAGGAAGCAGCCGGCGAGGCTAGGAACCCCACTAGTTGGGCCACTTCGTCGGCCGTTCCCCAGCGGCCCAGTGGCACCTCGGATACCAGCATCTCGCTGGCCTCGTGGTCGGTCACATCGGCCAGATCGGCAACCAACCGGCGATTGGCCACCGCCATCTGGGTGTCAATGGGGCCGGGGCACACGCCCACGCAGCGGATCCCGTCGGGTCCGTGCTCCTTGGCGATGAGCTTGGTCATGGCCACCAGGCCGAACTTGGTGACGTTGTAGGCCCCGTAGCCGGGATCCGACACCAGTCCGCCGATCGACACGTTGTTGATGATCACCCCCCGGCCGGCTTCGATCATCGGCCCGAGCGCCAGCAGCGCCATCCGCCGCGATCCCATGACATTGACCTGCCACGACAGGTTCCACTGCTCCTCGGTCTGGTCCACGAACCGGCCCACCCCGGTGGTGGCGCCGGCGTTGTTGAACAGGATGTCAAGCGAACCCAACTCGCTCACGGTCCGCTGGACCACGGCCTCAGCCTGGGCCTGATCGGTGACGTCTAACGGAGCGGCAAAGCTCCTGACCCCGGAGCGGTCGCGTAGCTCGGCCGACAGCGCCTCAAGCACGGCCACGTCGTCGCCCAATCCGTGGGTCGAGTCCTGGCGGAGTTCCGGGCGGTCGCGGGCCAGGTCGGTGACTACTACGTCCGCGCCGGCCTCAGCTAGGCGCCTGGCAGTCGCCGCGCCCATCCCGCCGGTGCGGCCTGCGCCGGTGATGAGCGCAACATGGCCCGCCAGATTCCCCTCCACTAGCCGTCTCCGCCGGTGTCGGCCAGGTCGGCGGCCAGGTGTGCCATCACCTCGTGGCTGTAGCCGAGGGGAATGCCGTCGTGGCAGCCGACGAGCGAACCCGTGAGCGGGGCGCTGGCGTCGCTGACCAGGAAATGGAACACCGGCGCCATCTCCGAAGCCTTGCGAAACACGCCGTTGGCGGTCATGCGCCGTATCAGTTCCAGATTGGGCGCGGACTCCGCGCCCATCTCGCTCTCCACGATCCCTGGCAGCACTGCGTTGACCCGGACCTGGCGAGGTCCCAACTCCAACGCCCACACTCGCACCAGGTGATCGAGAGCCGCCTTGGAGGCAGCGTAGGCAGCCATGCCCGGGGCGGCCACGGAGCCAGCCGGAGAGCTGGTGACGATGACCGACCCGTGGTCACGCACCAGGCCCACCCCGTGACGGAGGGCTCGTACCACCCCGAGGGTGTTGATGTCGATCACCTGCTCGAACACGTCCATGTCCAGGGCCTCCACCTCGCCGTGGTACTCGTCGATGCCGGCGTTGAGGATCAGCGCGTCGAGCGATCCGAGCTGATCGGACACGATCGCGAAGGCCCGCTCGACGGACGAGTCGTCGGCGACGTCCATCGTCACGAAGGCAGCTCCAATGCACTCAGCGATCGCTTCGCCTCCGTCCCGGCGGCCGCAGATCACCACATCGGCACCGCAGCGGACCAGATGTGCGGCCGCCGCCAGGCCGATCCCGGCTGTACCACCGGTGATCACCACCCGGCGACCACTCACGTCGAAGGTGTCGGCCGTGGCCATCCTGCGTGTGTTTGTCTCGGTCATGAGCCGAGCTTAGTCATAGAAAAGCATGCCGTAGCCGGACTGAAGATGCAGAATCACAGGCACTCAAGGTGAAATGCAAGCGTTTCTCATCGTAGAGTGTCGCTGGTGGCAGATCACGGAGGAGCGTGAGGATGCGGCAGATCCTGGATCCGACCGGCGAGCTGGTGGGGGCGGCCCCGGATCTCGACGACAGCCAGCTCGTCGATATGTTGCGCCTGCTGCTCACCACCCGGATGGCCGACGAGAAGCTGCTCAACCTCCAGCGCCAGGGACGCATGCCCGCCTACTACCAGGTGAGCGGCCAGGAGGCCCATGTGGGGGCGGCGCTGGCCCTTCGGGAGTCCGACTGGCTTTTCACCGCCTACCGGGAGCTGGGCATGTGGCTGGCCCGGGGCATGAGCCCCATCGCCGCGGTCGGCCTCTGGATGGGCGTTCCCGACGACGACGACCTCTGGGATGTCAACCGCTACCGGGTGACCAGACTCAACGCCACCATCGGCACCCACCTCCCCCACGCCGTCGGCTTCGGCTACGCCGAGCGGCTGCAGGGACGCCCCACCGTGGCCATGGTGGTGTTCGGCGACGGGGCCACCTCGGAATCCGACTTCCACGCGGCCATGAACTTCGCAGGGGTGTGGAAGACCCCCACCGTGTTCCTGTGCCAGAACAACCAGGTAGCCCAGTCGACCACCATCGACAAGCAGACCGCAGCGGCCACGCTGGCCGCCAAGGCCGACGGGTACGGGTTCCACGGCGAGCGCGTCGACGGCATGGACCCGCTGGCGATGTACCAGGCGGCCCGCGAGGCGGTGGAGCGGGCCGCGTCGGGCGGAGGCCCCACCCTCATCGAGATGCTCACCTACCGGTTCGCCCCCCACTCGACGTACGACGGCACGCCGGTGTACCGCACCACCGACGAGGAGTCCCAGTGGCGTGAGCGGGACCCCATCACCCGGATGCGGGCCTTCCTGGTGAACAAGGGACTGTGGGAGGCTGGTCAAGAGGACGACATGAGGGCGGGGATCTCGGCCGACCTCGAGGCGTTCGTCGCCCAGCTCGAGGCCCGACCGGCGGTGGCGCGCCACTATTCGCCCCGGCAGCTGTTCTCCCGGACCCCCACCTCGCTCGCCGAGCAGCTTCACCGCGAGCAGCACGACGCCGGCGAGGCCCCGGTCGCACTGGAGCCGGACGAGGTCTGGACCATCACTGAAGACCCGTCGCCCACCGGCGAGACCCGCCGGCTCGACATGACCGAGACCCTCAAGCTGACGCTGCACGCGGCCTTCGAGCGGGACGAGTCGCTCGTGATGCTCGGCGAGGACGTGGGCGTGGAGGGCGGTGTGTTCCGGATCACCGAGGGCATGCACGAGCGCTTCGGCCCCGACCGGGTGATCGACACGCCGTTGTGCGAGACCGGCATCATGGGCACCGCGGTGGGCATGGCCATGGCCGGGCTGAGGCCGGTGGCCGAGATCGAGTTCGCCGGCTTCGTCTACCCGGCCTTCGATCAGCTCATCGGCCACGTGGCCCGCATCCGGTGGCGCTACCGGGGGCATCTGACCGCCCCGGTGGTGGCCCGGCTGCCGGTGGGCACCAACCTCGACAACCACGAGTTCCACACCGACTCCCCCGAGTCGCTCTTCACCCACGCGCCCGGGCTGGTGGTGGTGTACCCGTCGAACCCCTACGACGCCAAGGGCCTGATGGAGTCGGCCCTGGCCAGCGACGACCCGGTGGTGTTCCTGGAGCCCATCTCGCTGTACCGCGGGCTCAAGCAGGACGTGCCGGTCGAGCCCTACCGGATCCCGTTCGGCCGGGCCCGCGTGCTCCGCGACGGCACCGACGTGACGGTGGTGTCGTGGGGCCCGCCGATGCGCGAGGCGCTGAAGGCGGCCGAGACCCTCGCCGGCGAGGGGGTGTCGGCTGAGGTCATCGACCTGAGGACCCTGTATCCCTGGGACCGCGAGACCGTGCTGGCCAGCGTGGAGCGCACCGGGCGGCTGGTGGTGGCCCACGAAGCCCAGACCACCAGCGGGTTCGGAGCCGAGGTGCTGGCCGCCGTCAGCGAGCACGGCCTCTACTCGCTGGAGGCGCCGCCGGTGCGGGTCGCCCACATGGACGTGTTCTGGGGTCCGACCCAGCTCGAGCGGTACTCCATGATCACCGCCGATCGCATCGCCGCCGGCGTCCGGCGAGCACTCGCCGACTGACATGGCGAGCGTCTTCAAGCTCCCCGCCGTGGGCGACACCATGGTGGAGGGCGAGATTGTGGAGTGGCTGGTGGCCGTCGGCGACGAGGTCGACCTCGACCAGCCGATCTGCTCGGTCGAGACCGACAAGTCGGTGGTGGAGATGACCACCCCCTACCGGGGCACGGTGCTGGCGCTGGGCGGCGAGCCCGGTGACGTGATCGAGGTGGGCGAGACCCTCATCGTGGTGGGCGAGCCCGGCGAGGAGATTCCAGCGCCCGTGTCCGAGCCAACTCCGGCCGCCGCGGCTACGGCCTCGGCAGCCATTCCGCCAGTGGCCGCCGCGCCCGCGGCAACCGCAGCGGCCGCTGCCGACACCGTGAGAGCAGTTCCCAAGGCTCGCAAACTGGCCCGGGAGCGTGGCATCGACTTGACGGAGGTGACCGGCACAGGGCCCGGCGGCTCTATAACCGTCCCCGATGTGGAGGCCGCAGTTGCGTCGGCTGCGGGCGGCGGGCGGCGGGAGCGCCTGTCGGCCACCCGGCGCTCGATCGCCCGCCACATGACCGAGTCGCTACAGGTCCCCCAGTTCACTTCCATGGTTGACGCCGATGCCAGCCGCCTGCTGCAAGCCCGAGCAGCGGTGGCTGCTGAGACCGGTTCGCGAGTGCCCCTCGACGCCCTGCTGGTGGCGCTGCTGGTGCCGGTACTGCAGGACCACCCGATCATGAACGCCAGGCTCGACTCCGACGAGATCGAGTACTTCGACCGCTACGACATCGGAGTGGCCGTCGACACCAGTGACGGTCTGATGGTGCCGGTAGTCCGCGGCGCCGACGCCCTCTCCGTGCCGGAGCTGTCGGCCGAGATCCTGCGCCTGGCCGCGGCAGCCCGTGACCGCACCGCCGCGCCCCACGAGCTGACCGGGGCCACCGCCACAGTGAACAACGTGGGCGCGCTCGGCGTGCTGGCCGGCACGCCGATGCTGCCGGTGGGCACCAGCATGATCGCCGCCTTCGGCATGGCCCGGCCGGTGGTTCGCCTTGTGGGCGGCGACCCCGTCGAAGTACCCACCATCACCGTGTCAGCCACCTTCGACCACCGCATCATCGACGGAGGCGCCAGCGGCCGTTTCCTGGCCCAACTCAAAGAGGCCATCGAAGCACGCCGAGGCGCGGCCTAGCGCTGGGCATCATCGGGAGCGATACACATCGCGACGGTGGCCTACTCGGATCACGTGGATCACCAGGCGGGTGTCGATGACCTCGTACAGGATCCGGTAGTCGCCGACACCAACGCTATACACGGATCCCTCCCCGGCGAGCGCGACGCAGTTCGGCGGCCGAGGCTCGTCGGCCAAGAGGTCGATCGCGGCTCGCACTCGACGTTGTTCATTGTGAGGCAACCCGGCGATCGACTTGATCGCCCGACGGGCGATCTCGACGGTGTACCGGCTCACTCGAGTCCCAGCGCGGCCTTGACCTCATCCCATGGCACGTAGTCGTCGTCGGCTCGCGCCGCAGCCAACTCGCGTCGATCAGCGGCATCGTCCGCACTGTCCACAAGCCGGTCGTATTCGTCTGCACCCAGGATCACCGCGACCCGGCGGCCGCGGCGTGTCACCGAGACCGGCTCACCCGACCGGCGAGACTCCTCAATCACCTGAGGCAGCCGGTTTCGTGCCTCGCTAACCGCCACTTCGTTCATGTACGAATTGTACATGTCAGTGCCGGCGCTGCCACGAACTCCCGGAGCGCGCTTGAGAGCGCGCCCAAGTAGGTGGGGGCCGCTTGCGTCGAGCCCGCGCCCCTAGCGACCGGATCCAGCCCAGACCATCCCTCGCCGCATGATCTCGCTCACCTGCGGGATCCGGAGATCGTCGACGGTGTGCCCGATCGAGCAGTAGAACACTCGTCCGCGATCCCAGCGGCGCTTCCAGACCACCGGGATCCGGGTGCCCTCGATCCACCACAGATGCTCGCCGGAGAAGGTCGTGGCGGCAAGCACGTCGTTGGAGGGATCGACCAACATGTAGTACTGCTCGGATGTCAGCCTGAAGCTCCCGATCCCTTCGACGATGGGATCATCGGGCTTCGTGATCGTCACTTCGTAGTCGACGAAGTCGTCGGCCGGGTTCGGATTGTCCGGCCATCCCGGAGGATGGGCAACGAACTGGCCGCCGATTAGGAAGTGGTAGTTGGGGTGGTCGCGGAACGCGTCACCCATGTGCCCGTGCCATCCGGCGATGCCACACCCGCTGCCGACGAGGCGCAAGAGCCCTTGCTCCTCCTCCCTGGTGATGTTGCCGAACTCGGCCTGATGCGACGACCGGGCACTGGACCAGATAGGGACGATGAGATCTAGGCCGTGAAGCCGTTCAGGTTCACTCAGGGGTGCCAGCGAGTCATAGGAGACGACCTCGAACCCCTGACTCTCGAGCAACTCCGTAGCCCAGTCACAGAACTCCTCGGGCCGGTGACCCTCCCAGCCACCGACGAAGAGCGCGGCCTTCCGATCGGGGGCCGCGCTCACGAAGCACCCCGCAGGAAACTCAGCACCGCGGCCATGTCCCGATCGCCGAGACCGGCCGACTCCGCGGCCCGCAACTGCATTGCGTTCGTCTCCGCCTGGGGCATGGCAACGTCCACCGAGCGGGCGAGGTCGATCGCGAGTTCCACATCCTTTCGGGCCAGGGACAACGCGAATGACACCTCGTTTCCGGCCTCATCCAGATACAGGGGCTTCCGGTAGTTCAACATGGGCGCGGCTGCTGCCGATTCCTCGATCGCCTCGTAGGCGACCCTGGCCGAGATGCCGGAGGCCTCGGCTAGCAGGATCGCCTCGGAAACGGTCTGGTTCAAGCCATGGATCAACAGATTGACGGCCAGCTTCATCGTGGCGCCGCGGCCGACCCCGCCGAGACAGACGATGCGACGACCGACGGCCTCCAAGACAGGCCTGACGGTGGATATGGCCGTCGACTCGGCCCCGACCATCACCATGAGCTGAGCGGCCCGGGCCGCGTCGGTGGAGCCCGAGACCGGTGCGTCGATCACCGTCCGCCCGCTAGCGCCGTCGGCCAGAGCAAGCACGTGAGCAGGGCTTAGCGTTCCCATCTCAAGGAAATGGGTTGCTCCGCCACGCGCAGCGAACAATCCCCGCTCGCCGCGATGGACTTCCAGCGAGGCTTCGTCGTCGGCGAGCATGGCGATCACGGTGTCAGTCGACTCCGCGAGGACCCGGGGAGTGGCGCAGATCGCCGCCCCGATGTCTCGGGCCAGGTGCTCAGCCTTGCCGGCAGTCCGGTTCCAGAGCGCCACCTCGAAACCAGCCCGAGCCAGGTTGATCGCCATAGGTGCGCCCATCCGGCCGAGGCCGGCCACGCCGACGCGAGTCACACCAGCTCCATGCCTCCGTCGATCATCACGATCTGGCCCGTCATGTAGTCGCTCGCCGGGGAAGCAAGGAACGTTGTCGTGCCGACGATGTCCGCCGGGGTCGCTACCCGCCCCCGCAGGATGCCCGCCGAGAACTCCTCCATCGCCTGCCCCGGCCGCTCGGACGCGCCGATCTCCATCAAGTCCTTGTCCAGCGTCTCCCAGAGCTCAGTAGCCACCACGCCCGGAGCGAAGCCGGTGACGGTGATGTTGTGCTTGGCCAGGTCTCGGGCTCCGGACTGCGTGAGCGACACCACCGCGAATTTCGACGCGCAGTACGGCGCAACGTTGTCGTATCCGGAGCGGCCGGCGATGGAGGCGGTGTTGATGATCTTGCCTCCCGTGCCCTGAGCGATCATCTGCTTGGCGGCCTCCTGCATGCCGATCAGCACACCGAGTCCGTTGACCCGCATGATGATGTCCCAGTTGGCCTCGGTGACCTCGAGGAAGTTCATCGGCTTGTTGACGCCGGCGTTGTTGAACATCACGTTCAGCTTGCCGAGGCTGTCCACGACGCTCTCGACCATTGACCGAACCTGGACGCGGTCGGTGACATCGACGGTCTCGGCCATTGCCTTGCCACCGTTGGCAGCCGCCCGCGATGCGTTTGCGGCCGCCACCTCTGCGACCTTGTCGCCGTTGAGATCCGCAAAGCAGACATCAGCGCCTTCGTCGAGCAGGGCCTCGCCGATGGCTCGGCCGATCCCCTGCGCCGCTCCTGTCACTATGCAGGAGCGTCCGGTCATACTTCCCATCTTCGACTCCAATCTGTCATACCCCGCGAGGGGGTGGGTTCTCTACGTTGGCCCCCGAAGGGGCATTTCCTGTGTCGTGTGTGATTTCAGGCCGCCGGCCTCGCAGTCGTGGCGCGTACCACGATCTCGGGCGCGAGCACGACCTTCTCGGTGGTCACCTCGGTCTCATCGATGCGGGTCACCAGGAGTTCGGCCGCGAGCCGGCCGAGCTCATAGCCCGGCAGCCGGGTGGTGGTGAGGGGCGGGTTGAGGTGGTCTGTCAGGGGAACGTCGTTGTACCCGACCACCGAGATGTCAACCGGGCAGTCAAGGCCACGGTCGCGAAAGGCTCTGATAGCTCCGATAGCCATGCTGTCGTTGTGGGCAAAGACCGCTGTGGGCGTCACCTCGGCCTGCTCAAGCAGAGCCGAAGCGAGTGCGGATCCGGCTTCGACCGTCGGGAGACGGGCCGACTCACGGATGTCGATGCAGGTGGCGCCCGACGCGGTCAGGGTGTCGCGGAAGCCCGAGGCACGTCCTTCGAAGGACCAGATGTCAGCAGGACCCATGAGCTGCGCCACACAGTTGTGGCCCAGAGCCAGCAGGTGCTCGGCCACGAGTCGACCACCCGACACGTCGTCATGGACGATGGCCGGAATCCCGCTACCGGGCAGATCACGGACGGCGAGGACGGTCGGCACGCCGGACGCCACACGGCGCAGGAGTGCGCGGTCCCTGTATCTCGCTGCGGTCGTGATCATTCCATCGACGCGCTGGCCCGCCAGCTTGTCGAGGATGGACCTGAGCTTGTCCGACGCGTCCCCGGATTCCACCATGATGGGCAACAGATCGCGGCTCGCGAGCGCGCTCGTGATACCACGAAGGACCGGGCCGATGAAGGGATTGCTCAGGTCGCTGACGATCACGCCGATCATCCCTGTGCGGCCGCGGCGCAGTGCTGCTGCCTGAGCATTCCCCGAGTACTTGAGAGCCTCGGCAGCCTCGCGAACGCGAAGCCGCGTTTCCGGTTTGACCAGTGAACTCTTATCGGGACTCAGTGCCCGCGAAGCGGTGGAGACATTGACGCCCGCCCGTTTCGCCACATCCTTGAGAGTCACGCCCACGTCAACGCTCCTCGTCGAGCAAGTCTCCGGCTGAAGGTTGGGGACCCGGAGGGACGGGGGGAGGGGGGAACATTGTCCCTCCGGGTCCGCTCAACCACCTCAGTGGCGTCGTTCTACCACTCAGGAGCCACTGCGGGGTCGTCAGCGTTCTCGGCGGTCACCTTCACTGAAGGCATGAACTTGATGATGCGCTCCGAGGGGTTGCCCGTCAGGACCTCGTGTGCGGTCACGGCAGCGTTCCCGCCGTCCCAGGAAGAGGACTGGAAGACGGTGCCATCGAGTTCACCGTTGACGACCAGCGGGTTCCCTAGGAACGTGTTGCCGATCGAGGTGATGATCAGGTCCGCGGGGTTGATTCCCCGAGCCTTCAACGCGTCGATCGCACCGGCGACCATGGTGTCGTCAGCCGCGTACACGCCCTGGATGTTCTCGATGCCGACCGCCGTGATCATCTCTGACGCCGCGAGCTGAGAGTCGTCCTTGTTCCAGTTGCCCGGTTGACGGGCCAGAATCGTCACGTTCGGGCACTCTGCGTTGACGGTGTCCTCGAAGCCGGCCTCACGATCGATGGCAGTGGAGTTTCCGGTGAGGCCATTGATCATGATGATGCCGATCTCCGCGCCTCCAGCGAACTCGCACATGAGCTCGCCCGAAGCCTGGCCCTGACCGTACGTGTCCGGGCCGGAATAGGCCGCGGTGAGGTGCTGGTCCTCGGGGTTCACGTCCGAATTCGTCACGGTCACTGGTATGCCCGCATCCTGCGCAGCCTCGAGGCAGGGGCGAACGGTGTCGCCGACCGCGGGCCAGAGGATGATCAGATCCGGCTCGGCCGCGACGGCAACCTCGCACTCGCTGGCCTGCTTGTCCGCGTCGTACTGCGAGTTCGTGATGTTGAGGCTGATTCCAAGCTCGTCGGCCTTTTCCTGGAACGGCGGCAGGTAGGTCGTTCCGTAGGGCTGGTCGTTACCCTGGGGCAGTAGAGCGAAGACCTCGAAGGTTTCAGGCTCCGCCGCCTCTTCTTCAGGCTCCGCGGCCGGCTCCTCCGCCGGTTCGGGCGCCGCCTCTGCTGCGGGCTCGGCGGCCGGTTCGGCAGCGGGCGCGGGCTCGTCGTCGTCGCCGCAGGCGGCTACTAGAGCAGCAACCCCGAGCAGCAGGCCGGCGAGCATCCATAGTTGCCCCGTCCTGACTCGGGTCTTGAGCTTTCCTAGGCTCATTGGTTTCACTGGTCCTTTCTGATGCAATCGCATCGGTGGTGTTGGATGGTTTTCGATCCCGGCTAGGGGTCGATCTGGGCCACTCCCCGCCGATCAGGCGGTGGGCTGAGAGGGTCGCTGTGCACGAAGGAACGAGCGGGCGCTGGAGATGACGGAGCGCAGCGTGGTCGGGTCGGTGATGACGGCCACCAACAGCACCGTTCCGATGATGATGTTCTGGACGTCGACCTCGACGGCGGTGAGGGTCAGGGAGATCTGCAGAATGCCGAGTGACGCCGCGCCGAGCAGGGTCCCGAACACCGAGCCCCGGCCGCCGTTGAGGAGAATCCCTCCGACGATGGCCGCCGCGAAGCTGGACAGCAGCACTGTCCCGCCCGCGGTCGGGTCGGCAGCCGTGCGCTCGAGGGCGTTGATGACACCCGCGCCCGCGGCGATGAAGCCGGAGATCATGAAGCCGGTGAAGATCCTTCTGCGAACCGGTATGCCGGCGTCGCGGGCGGCCTCGCGGTTACCGCCGACGGCGTAGAACTCCCGGCCGACCCGCACCCGGGTCAAGAACACGTGCATCACCACGAACGTGAGAATGAACAGCAACATCCTGGGGGTGAAGTCACCGATGACGGGCTTGCCGAACGCGATCCCTGCGTCGATGTTGGAGAGCCGGACCGGCTCCTCGTCCGAGATGACGAAGGCCAAACCTCTCAGGAAGAACAGCATTCCGAGGGTGGCGATGAACGAGTTGATCCCAACCACCACTACGAACAGCGCATTGACCGCTCCGATGGCTACCCCCACGGCGAGTGCGACGACGACGCCCAAGGCCAGATTGTCGAAACTGGCCATCACGACACCCGAGACCGCGAGAGTGCTGGCAACACTGAGGTCGAGTTCGCCCATCAGGATGACGGCGGTGAGCCCCAGGGCGACGAGCCCGATGAGCGCTATGCGCCCGAGCGTCACTCCGTAGGACCTGAAGACGGTGTCGTCCTGGAACCAAGCCCACAAGGCGACGACCACCAACAGGGCCAGTGCCCTTCCCTCAGTTCGCCGGGCGAGCGTCGTTCGCAGTCGACCGACGACGCCCCGCCGCTCAGTTGCGGGGGCTGCGTCGTGCGTCGCGCTCATGATGCGATCACCTTCCGAGCCAGGGAGTCGACCGACACGGCAACGACGATCAGTCCGCCGATCGCCATCTGCTGGTACCCGAATCCGAAACCGGACAGAACCATGATGTTGGTGAGCACACTCACGAACACGACGCCCAGGAGGGTCCGCAGCACGCTTCCCTTGCCACCGAAGACGCTGGTGCCGCCAACGATGACTGCGGCCAGCGCCTCGAACTCGTACCCCTGCGACATAGCCGACACGGCTGTGTTCGAGAACGCGGCGAGGACGAAGCCTCCGACCATCGCGCCCAACGCCGACAGCGTGAAGGCACCGACTATGACCATGGCGATGTTGACTCCAGCCAGCCGTGTCGCTTCCCGGTTGGAGCCGAAGGACTTCACCATGAAGCCGAAGACCGTGTTGTTCAGCAAATATTGCAGCGCCACCGCTACGAGGATCAGAACGATCATCGAGAGCGGGAAGGGTCCGATCTCGGTCGTGCCGAAATCGCGGATGAGGCCGTCGCTCGGTCCGAAGTAGATGCTGCCGCCGCTCGCCCATCGCAGGATGCCGAGACCAATGAATGTGGTGGCGAGCGTCACTATCACCGCATTGGCCCGGAACACACCCACGGCGATGCCGTTCACGAGCCCGTAAACCAACGCGATCAACAGGGCGAGACCCATGGCCGCGGGGATGTTCGTTGCGTTGCTGACGCCGATCAGCACGACTGCGGCGGTCGCCACCTGTGCAACAACCGACAGGTCGAGGTAGTTGGCGCTGATGACGACGAAGGTCATGCCGACGGCGACGATCCCGATGGGAGCCGCCCGGTGGAACACATCGGTGATGTTCTCGACACTGGCGAAACCGTCGACGAAGATCGCCGACACGACGATCAACAGCGCGGTGAAGGTGAAGATGCCGCGATCGGCCATCCACGCGAGGAGGTGGGACCGGCGACGCTCCGACCCTTCGGGCTCTAGGATCTCGTCACCCGTGTCAGAGGCTCCGGGTTTCTCGACTGTTGACCGCTCACTCATGCGCTTGCGAGACCCCCCTCCCCGACGGCCCTAGCAGTTGTGATGTGTACGATACCAAGGTCTGCAATCGATTGCAAGCCTTGAGCTTCCCAGATCCGAGATAGTGCCGACGTTCCTCCCAAGTTAGGTAGGTTTGGTGACCATGCAGAGTTGCAATTGATTGCAGAACAACTTAGTGTCGTGCCTCGGTGTGTCTATGCCGCGTGCTGTTCACGACCACGATGAGCAGCGTCGAACGAGTCGAGGAAGAACACCCAGATGGCCGAATTCGCAATCGCAGTGACACCCTCACCGGGATCGATGGCGGTGGACTTCGAGGAGCGGGTGAACTTCCAACGACTGCGGGACTACCGCCTCGGAAGGGTTCGGCGGGCACTCGACAACTCAAGGGCGGGCGCCCTGCTCTGCTTCGACACCAACAACATCCGGTACACGACCAGCACCCAGATCGGCGAGTGGGCGCGCGACAAGATGACCCGGTACTCGCTGCTGGCCCGCTCCGGAGAGCCCATGGTGTGGGACTTCGGCTCCGCGGCGGCTCACCACCGACTTCACGCACCGTGGTTGAAGCCCGAGAACTGCCGGGCCGGCTTGAACGGTCTGCGAGGCGCCATCCCGCCTGACAACCAACTGTTCACAAGGACGGCGAGAGAGATCGCCGCGATCCTGCGGGAACAGGGCGTGGCCGACATGCCGCTCGGCATCGACATTGTCGAACCCCCGATGATGGCCGCCCTTCAGGATGAAGGCATCGACGTGATGGACGGTCAGCAGATCATGCTCGACGCACGGGAGATCAAGAGCCCCGACGAGATCATGCTCCTGACCACTGCAGCCTCAATGGTAGACGGCGCCTACCAGATGATCGCAGAGGTACTCAAGCCCGGCATCCGGGAGAACCAGATCGTGGCGCTCGTCAACCAACGTCTGTACGAGATGGGGTCCGACGACGTCGAGGCGGTCAACGCGGTGTCGGGCGAGCGTTGCAGCCCCCACCCGCACAACTTCTCGGATCGTTTGCTACGCCCCGGTGATCAGGCCTTCTTTGACATAATCCAGTCATTCAACGGATACCGCACGTGCTACTACCGGACTCTGAACGTCGGTCGGGCCACGTCTGCGCAGCATGACGCCTACACCAAGGCCCGAGAGTGGATCGATGCGGCTATCGACATGATCGAACCCGGCGTGAGCACCAGGGACGTCGCTGAGGGATTCCCGGCCTGCCACGAATTCGGTTTCGAGAGCGAGATGGAGGCCTTCGGACTGCAGTTCGGCCACGGCCTGGGCCTCGGCCTGCACGAGCGTCCGATAATCAGCAGAGTCAATTCCCTCTCCCACCCAATGGAGATCAAGGAGGGCATGGTCTTTGCACTCGAGACGTACTGTCCCGCCACTGACGGGGTCTCCGCAGCCCGGATTGAGGAGGAGGTTGTCGTAACCGCGAAGGGATGCGACGTGATAACGCTCTTCCCGGCTGAGGAGCTCTTCGTCGCCAACGAGTACTGAGCCTCGCCGTGACCACTATGCCCTCCCACGAGGAGTACGGCAGACACGAACCGGTGCTTCCCCGACCGGTGGACCACTCGAACGCCGAACTCCCCATCGAGCCGTCCGTCCGGCTCCGGCTGTACCGCATGCAGCAGGAGATCCGACTGTTCGAGAAACGGGCCTACGACCTGTTCCTGCAGGGACTCGTCAAGGGGACCAGTCACCTTTCCTTGGGCCAAGAGGGCGTTGCCGCTGGGTTCGGCGCGGCCATGCGTCCCGACGACTGGACCTTCGCGACCTACCGCGGTCACGCTCACACGCTCGCCCGCGGCGTTCCCATGGCCCCGGTGATGGCCGAACTTCTGGGCCGGGCCAACGGTCTGCTCGCAGGCAAGGGCGGCTCGATGCACCTCACGAGCGTGGACCACGGGATGATGGGCAGCTATGCCATCATCGGCGCCCACCTGTGCGTGGCCAACGGCGCCGCGTGGACAGCGCAACTGAACGACACCGGGCAGGTGGCCGTCGCGTTCTTCGGCGACGGCACCACCAACATCGGCGCTTTCCACGAAGCGCTCAACTTCGCCAAGGTCTGGAACCTGCCGACCGTGTTCGTGTGCGAGAACAACCTTTACATGGAGTACACCGCGATCGCCCATGTCACCGCGGTCCCGAACCCCGCAGCCGATCGCGCCGCGGCCTACGGGCTCGAGTCAATAATCGTCGACGGCAACGACGCCGACGCGGTCTACAGTGCTGCTTGCGGCGCTCTCGACCGTGCCCGAACCGGCCGTGGGCCATCTCTGATCGAGGCTCAGACGTACCGGCACGGGGGCCATAGCAGAGCCGATCCCGGCAAGTACCGGCCCACCGAAGAGGTGGAAGCCTGGCTTCAGCGCGACCCGATCCCCATGTATCACCAGCGACTCCTCCAGCTAGGCGTCGACGAGAGCGAGTTGGCCAGGATCGTCGCTGAGAGCACCGAGGCGGTCGACCTCGCGACACAGGAGGCCGTGACCGGCGCTCTTCCTGCACTGTCGACGATCCTCACCGACGTGTGGGCAGACG
The DNA here is from genome assembly GCA_965117015.1 of Acidimicrobiales bacterium. GTDB lineage: Bacteria > Actinomycetota > Acidimicrobiia > Acidimicrobiales > Aldehydirespiratoraceae > Aldehydirespirator. The sequence continues at coordinate 2,139,187 of OZ220747.1, read as the reverse complement.
GGGGTTCATCGTGGCGGAACTGACCTATCGCAGTGCCGTCAGCATGGGGATTGCACAGGAGATGGCGAACGATCCGCGTGTCGTGTTCCTCGGTGAAGACGTCGCCGGCGCCGGCGGCGTATTCAAGACCACAACCGGGCTGCTGGAGCAATTCGGGCCCGAGCGGGTCCGCGATGCCCCCATCTCCGAACAGGCGATACTCGGAGCGGCGATGGGCGCCGCGGCTACCGGTCTCCGACCGATCGCCGAGATCATGTTCAGCGACTTCCTCGCGGTGTGCTGGGACATCGTCGCCAACGAGATAGCCAAGACCCGGTACATGACCGCGGGCCAGATGTCGTTCCCGCTGGTCATCCGGACTGCCAACGGCGGCGGATCGCGCTTCGGCGCCCAGCACTCCCAGAGTGTCGAGAACTGGGCCATGGCCGTACCGGGACTGAAGGTCGTCGCACCGTCCACGGCCACCGACGTGATCGGCCTCCTAGCGGCCTCCGTGCGCGATCCTGATCCGGTCATCTTCTTCGAGCACAAGTCGTGCTACCCCATGAAGTTCGACGTAGGAGACACTCCGGGTGACATTGTCGGCCGGCTGGGGGAGGCGAAGGTGGTCCGGCCGGGAAGCGACGTGACCATCGTGGCGCTCGCGCTGATGGTTCATCGTGCCTTGCAGGCCGCGGAACAGCTCGCCGCGGAGGGCATCGATGCAGAGGTCATCGATGTACGCTCGCTCGTCCCGCTCGACACCCAGACAATCCTCGCGTCGGTGGCCAAGACCTGCCGCCTGTTCACCGTCGAGGAGAACCCGCGATTGTGCGGGTGGGGCGCGGAGATCGCTTCGATCGTCGCCGATGAGGCCTTCTGGGACCTCGACGGCCCCATCGTGCGGATCACCACCCCTCACGTGCCGCTACCCGCCGCCGACTCCCTCGAGGACGCCACGATCCCCACGGTCGAGCGCATCGTCGACACCGTCCGGAAGGCCGCCCAACAATGAACGTCGTCGACATCGGCCACCAGGGCCTGCCGGACTACCTGGAGCAGAAGTACGTCGCCACCAACTGGTGAGCGCTGCGACCGGCGGCTCAGGCAAACGGCGGGAGTTCAGCCCAGACGCACCCCGGCGGCGCGAACGGCGTTCTCCACGCCCGCTGGATCCTCCTGCCGAACGATCGCCACCTTGTCGCCGCGGAAGCCGTACTCCGTGCGGGTGCTGACCGCGGCCGCGTGGCCGGTGATCGGATCGGTTCCGACTATGTACAGGATGAACGAGACGTTGTCGCCGTCCTCCTCGTAGTCCGACACGAGGGTCTTGCTGTTGTGGCGGGTCCGTCGGAGCAGATCGCAGACAATCACCAACTCGTCGCGGCCCATGGTCTTGCCCTCGGTGAGGTGGAACACGAGATCCTCAGCGAAGAGGGCCGCGACGTTCTCCTCGGTGGATCCTTCATGGGAGTCGTACTGCCGACGGAAGTAGTCGGCTATCAGATCCCGACGAGCACTCACTTCATGCTCCTGCGTAGCTCCAGTTCAGTCGCTTCGATCTCCACGCTCACACACCTATCAGCGAACCTGTCTCCCCCGAGGCGAGCGACATCACCGACTTCTCATCCGCCACGTCCGCCGTGAGCGTGCCGACGATGCTGCCGTCTCGCATGACATGGATGACATGCGAGATGTCCAAGAGTTCGGGGAGGTCGGAACTCACCACCAGAACTGCGGTGCCCTTGCCGGCCATGTTGCGGACCAAGCGGTGTATCTCCGCCTTGGCGCCGACATCGACTCCCCGTGTGGGTTCGTCCAAGACGATCGCCTTCGGGTCGCGTCCCAGCCACTTCGCCAGCACGATCTTCTGCTGGTTGCCTCCGCTGAAGTTGCCCGCCTCGCGTTGAGGCTCGGCCGGGCGCAGGCCCACCGCCTCGGCCAGGTCCCTGACGAATCTGGCGACCCTGCGGAACATGAGCACCCCGGTACGGGAGAGGGCTTGACGATTGGGCAGCGCGATGTTCTCCGACGCCGTCATCGTGAGTGCCAGCCCGTCGGAACGCCGCTCCTCCGGGATGTAGGCGAGCCCGTTGCCGACTGCTGCCCGATAGCTGTTGATCCGCGTCGCCTTGCCGTTGGTGAGCAATGTCGTCTCGCCGCTCGATCGCGCGTCTGCTCCGATCATGGCCCGGACGAACTCGGTCCGGCCCGCACCCACCAGGCCGCCCAATCCGACGATCTGGCCAGCGCGCACATCGAGATTGACACCGTTCACCCCGTCTGCCCGGATGTCGCGCGCGCTCAGTACCACCTCGCCGGGGGTCGCCGGCGGTCGATCAGTCCTTGAGTCCAGGAAGAGTTGCCGGCCGACCATCATCTCGACGAGTTCTTCCGACTTGATGTGGGTGACGTCGACGGTGTCGATGTGCTTGCCGTCGCGCAGCACGGTCACGTTGTCGCAGATCCGGAAGATCTCGGGGATGCGATGCGAGATGTAGATGATCGCTAGGCCCCGCTCGGCGAGCCGCTGAAGCATGTCGAGCAGGTAGTCGGTCTCCGCTGGCGTGAGCGTCGCCGTGGGCTCGTCGAGAATCAAGACTCTGGGCTTCCGGGCAACCGCCCGGGCAATCTCCACAAACTGGCGCTGCGCCACAGAAAGGCGGGTCACGAGCTCGTCGAGGTCCACGGTCACGCGGATCTCCGCCAGCGCTTCAGCCGCAATCCGGCGTTGCTCCTGCTTGTTGATCAAGCCTCCCTTGGCGGGTGTGGATCCCAGCAGGATGTTCTCGGCCACGGTCATCTCGGGGACAAGGCTCAGCTCCTGATGGACGAGCGCGATGCCGGCGTCCAGCGCCTCCGCCGCTCCGCCGCGCAGTTGCTCACCATCCACGATGACATGGCCCTCATCGGGCTTGATGATTCCGGCCAGCACTCGCATCAGGGTCGACTTCCCCGCTCCGTTCTCGCCGACGAGGCCGTGGATCTCGCCACTGTGAACCGACAGGCTGACACCGTCCACTGCAAAGACCCCGCCGAAGTGCTTGGAAATGTCGTGAGCGCCAAGAATGAGCGAGTCCGCGCTGGCCGCGGTCTCGGGTTCAGTAGCAATCGGTTGCATCTACTACTCCATAGTATCGCAGTTAATCATCCATCACAAGCTAGATTGCACTGCAATCGATTGCATCCCTGAGCGCGACCAGCCGCCGGGTGCCGGCCGGAAGAGGCGCACCCCTGAAGGCTCCGGGAGGTTCAGGGGAAAGTAAGGGATATCCCTGGTTGGGGAGGTTTGGGGCGCTCGTAGAGTCCCGCGTGAGCCTTCACAAACCGCGCCTAGGAGAACCTGTGACTTCCTCCCCTACCCAAGCACTGGCCACGGCCGCCCAGGCGGTGGCCGCCAGCAAGATCTACGGCTCCGGCGATACCGAGGTGCGAGCCCTTGACGCCATCGACGTGGACTTCGAGCAAGGCCGCTTCACCGCCATCATGGGCCCGTCGGGGTCGGGAAAGTCCACCCTGATGCACTGCATGGCCGGGCTTGACACCGTCACCTCGGGCCAGGTCATCATCGGCGACACCGATCTCACCACCCTGTCGGAGAAGGACCTGACACTGCTGCGCCGCGACAGCGTCGGGTTCGTCTTCCAGGCCTACAACCTGGTGCCCACCCTCACCGCCATCGAGAACATTACCCTGCCCATGGATCTGGCCGGCGAGAAGGGCGACGGTGTCTGGGTCGACGAGGTGGTGGGCGCCACCGGTCTCGCCGACCGGGTCAAGCACCGCCCCAACGAGCTGTCCGGCGGCCAGCAGCAGCGCGTCGCGGTGGCTCGGGCGCTGGCCAGCAAGCCTCAGATCATCTTCGCCGACGAGCCCACCGGCAACGTCGACTCCAACACCGCGGCGGAGATCCTCGGCTTCATGAGGAGCGCGGTCGACCAGATGGGCCAGACCATCGTGATGGTCACCCACGACCCGGTGGCCGCCTCCTACGCCGACCGGGTCGTGTTCCTCGTGGACGGCAAGATCGTGGACGAACTGGCCGACCCGACACCTCAGGGCATCCGGGACCACATGACCCGGCTCGGCGCCTGAGGCCCGCTCTCAGACCGCCCTCCACCGTAGGCAGGCCGCCACATGCTGCGCCTGGCGCTGAAGTCGCTTCTGGCCCACAAGATCCGCTTTGCCCTGACCGCGGGGACCATCGTTCTGGGCGTCACTTTCGTGGTGGCCGCCTTCGTGACCGCCGACTCGCTGCGGTCGACCTTCGACGAGATCGGCGTGGACATCAACACGGGCAAGGACTTCACCGTGAGAGGCGAGCTCGGATTCGGTGAGATCGCCGACGCTCCGCCCGTTCCCGACAGCCTCATCGACGGCATCCGGGCTATCGACGGGGTGGAGGTCGCTGAGGGGCGCTTCTTCGTGGATGGGGTCATCCCCGTGGACGGCACCGGCGAGGCCGTATCCACTCTCGGTGGGCCTATCGCGGGCGTGAACTGGACCGAGGACGAGTCGCTCTCGCAGTACTTCCTGATCTCCGGTCGGTGGCCCCAGGGGAACTCGGAGTTCGCCCTCGGTGCCGGGACGTTCGCCGACTACGACTTCGAGCTGGGCCGCGACTACCAGGTGATCACCCCCACCGGGCCCCACACGTTCACCCTCACCGGCACGATGCAGTTCGGATTCCCCGAGGACGCCGGCGCCGGGGTGGTGTTCTCGGTGTTCGACACGGCCACCGCCCAGGAGGTGTTCGGCTACGAGGGCCTGTTCAACGAGATCGACCTGCGGGCCGTGCCCGGCGCCGACCTCGACGAGGTCCGGAGCCGCATCGAGGCGTTCCTGCCCGCCGGAACCGAGGTGATCAGCGCCGAGGAGGCCGCCGAGGAGTTCGGCGACTTCTTCGAGTTCTTCATCGGACCGCTGCAGACGATCCTGCTGACATTCGCCTTCGTGGTGCTGTTCGTCAGCACGTTCATCATCTCCAACACCTTCAACATCGTGCTCGGTCAGCGGGTGCGCGAGCTGTCGCTGCTGCGGGCGCTGGGTGCCACCCCCCGCCAGGTGCGCCGCTCGGTGCTGATCGAGTCGCTGGTGATCGGCGTGGCCGCCTCCGCCGCGGGCATCGGGCTGGGCATGCTCGGCGCCCTCGGACTCGGGGCGCTGTTCGACGCCTTCGGCGCTTCCCTGCCCGACGGTCCGATGCCGCTGCGCCTGCGCACCGTCGCCTGGGCGTTCGCAGTCGGCGTCGGCTTCACAGTGATCGCGTCGCTGGTCCCCGCAGTGAAGGCGTCGAGAGTGTCGCCGGTGGCCGGGCTGCAGGAGAGCACCGGAGACGACGGCGGGCATATGCGCCTTTGGCGGCCGATCCTGGGCGCCGCGCTGGCCGTGGTCGGGCTCGTCCTCACGGGCAGAGGGCTGTTCGCCGACTTCGACTCGACCACCGCCCAGCTCGTGTCGCTGGGCGCAGGGGCCGCAGTGGTGTTCGTGGCGGTGGCAGTGCTCAGCCCGCTGATCGCCGGTCCCGTCGTCTCGGCCCTGGCCCGGCCCCTGCCGCGGATCCTGCGCACTCCCGGCCGGCTGGCCCGCGACAACGCGGCCCGCAGCCCCCGCCGGACCGCAGCAACCGCGGTGGCACTGACGATCGGCTTGGCGCTGGTGGCCATGGTGCTGGTGGTAGGGCAGTCGCTCAAGGACACCTTCTCCGACAGCCTCAGCAGCGCGGTGGAGGCCGACTACCTGATCAGCACCGAGTCGTTCTCCGGCGTGCCCAAGACCCTCGCCGACGATTTGAGGGAAGCGGGCGCGGGCACGGTGGTAAGCCTGGACGAGGACACGGTGCAGATCCGCAGCGCTGCCGCACCGGACCGGATCCTGCAGACCGAGATAACCGTCACCGACCTGGCCGACATCGGCGAAGTCGCCAACCTGGACATTCGAGACGGCTCCCTGAGCAGCATCGACCCGGCCTCCGCGATTCTTGTTCACGACGAGGCGGCTGCCGACTGGGGTCTGTCGGTCGGGGACGAAGTCGAACTCACGCTGGTCAACGGCGAAACGCTGGAGGCGACGGTCGGCGCGGTGTTCACCGAAACCCAGCAACCGTTCTGGGGCGAATGGCTGATAGACGAGTCCCTGCAAGAGCAGACGGGCCCGACTCACCGATTCGACGACTGGGTGGCCGTCAACGTGGCCGGCGACGATCCCACCGCGGCCGAGGCGGCCATGGGCGAGGTGCTCGCCGGCTACCCGCAGGCCACTCTGCAGGACCGCCAGCAGTTCCAGGAGGACGCGGAGTCGAACCTGAACACGGTGCTGGCGCTGGTCAACGTGTTCCTGCTGTTCGCGCTGGTGGTGGCCCTGGTCGGGATCGTCAACACCCTCACGCTGTCGGTGTTCGAGCGCACCCATGAGATTGGGTTGCTGCGAGCGGTGGGCATGACCAGGCGCCAGCTGCGGCGGGTCATCCGCTGGGAGGCGGCCACCATCGCCCTCTTCGGCGCACTCGTCGGCGTGGCGTTGGGACTGGCCTTCGGTGTGGCGCTCTCGGTGGCGATCCCCGACAGCATCATCGACCGGGTGTCGGTCCCCGGCGCCCAGATGGTCGGGCTCGTTCTTGTGGCCGTGGTCTTCGGGCTGCTGGCGGCGGTGTTCCCCTCATACCGGGCGGGCCGCATGAACGTCCTCGAAGCGATAGCCGCGGACTGACGGCAGGCAAGGGGCCCGGAGATGTTCAAGCTCGCCCTGCGCAGCCTCATCGACAAGAAGCTGCGCTTCGCGCTGACCACGCTGGTGGTGGTCATCGGCGTGATGTTCGTGGTGGGCTCCTTCACGCTAACCGACAGCCTGCGATCCACGTTCGCGGGGCTCGCCCAGGACATCGCCAAGGGCGCCGACCTCACCGTGAGGGTGGACCAGGACTTCGGCGGCGACTTCGAGCGGGCCACCGTCCCGGAGGCGGTGGCCGAGCAGGTGGCCGGCGTCGAGGGCGTGGACCTGGCGCGGCCCGAGTTGGCAGCCCTGAACGTCTTCATCGTCGACGGAGACGGCGAGCCGATAAGGCCTCCGGGTCCGCCGGCGCTGGGCTTCAGCTTCAACCCGGGCTCGTTCTTCATCACCGAAGGCCGGCGGCCCGCCGCTCCCGGCGAGTTCACGACCGACAACGTGACTGCGGCCAACAACGACCTGCGGATCGGCGAGACCTACCAGATCAACGGCCCGCTCGACGCCGAGCCGTTCGAGCTGGTCGGCCTGTTCAACTTCGGGTCGCCCGACTCGCACACCGGCCTGGGCCAGACGATGGCCGCATTCGAGCTGGAGGAGGCCCAGCGCTTCTTCGGCATGGAGGACGGCTACCAAGCGGTGGGCGTTCTGGTGTCGCCCGGCGCCGACGTGTCCGAAGTGCAGGCCCGGCTGGAGGCCGAACTGGGCGACGACTACCGGGTGATCACCCAGGAGGTCGACGCGGCCGAGCAGGAGGAGGACTTCAACGCGGTCGTCGACATCTTCAACACCGTCCTGCTGGTGTTCGCGTTCATCGCGGTGTTCGTGTCGGCGTTCATCATCAACAACACCTTCCAGATCATCATCGGCCAGCGGGTGCGCGAGATCGGGCTGTGGCGGGCCATCGGCGCCACCCCGCGGCAGGTGAGCCGGTCGGTGATCACCGAGTCGGCCATCGTCGGCACCCTCAGCACGGTCATCGGGATCGGGCTCGGCCTGGTGCTCGCTCTGGTGCTGCGCGCCATCCTGGAGGTGGTCGGCTTCCCGCTCCCGCCGGGTCCGCTGACACTCCAGCCCCGCACCGTCGTCCTGGCTGTGGTCGTCGGCCTGGGCGTGACGATGGTCTCGTCGATCGCGCCCGCGATGAGGGCCCGCAAGATCTCCCCGGTGGCCGCATTGAGCCACGACTTCCAGTTGGGCGCCACCGGCCTGCGCCGCCGCCTGATCACGGGCGGGGCGGTGTTCGCGGCCGGCGTTGTCGCGCTGGCGGCGGGCATGACGGCGGGACTGGAAACCACGCCGACGTTCGTGCTGCTGGGAGTCGGCGCCGTGCTCGCCTTCGTGGGAATGAACGTCGTGAGCCCGGTCTTCGCCCGGCCGGCGGCGTCGGCACTGGGCCGTCCGGTCCAGGCGCTGTTCGGGATGCCGGGTCGACTCGGCCGTGACAACGCGTCCCGCAACCCTCGCCGGACTGCGTCGACCGCGGGGGCGCTGCTGATCGGCCTCGCCCTGATGGGGCTGGCCGCGGTGGTGGGCGAGTCGGTGAAGAAGACCTTCAACAACATCCTCGAGAACGCGGTGGAGGCCGACTACTTCATCCAGTCGAGCGCCACCGGCTTCGGGCCCCCGCCCGGCTTCCCGGCCCGGGTGGCCGACGAGGTCGAGGCGCTGGAAGAGATCGACAGCGTGATGCGGATCCAGTGGGCGTTCAGCGGGCTCAGCGTCGACGGCGAGCCGCGCGACATCGTGGCCGCCGACATGGCCCTGGCCGACGACCACTTCGATGCCCAGGTGAGCTCGGGCGACATGGCCGGCGGGGATCCGCTCACCTCGCTGGCCCTGCACAGCGACTCGGCTGAGGACCTGGGCGTGGAGGTCGGCGACACCGTCGAGGCCACGTTCCCCGACAACCAGACCGAGACCCTCGCCGTGGTGGCGATATTCGAGGACGCCGCCATCTACGGCAACTGGCTGATCGACGGAGCCTTGTGGGACCGCCACTTCAACCGCAACGACCTCGCCTTCGCCAGCGCCCGGACCGCCGGCTTGCCGGACGCCGTCAGCCAGGCGGAGCAAGCCTCGCTGCTGGAACGGAGCCGGGCCGCCGTCAACGGCGTGATCGACCGCTACCCCACCGTGAAGGTCGAGAACCAGGCCGAGTTCCGCCAGACCCAGCAGTCCCAGCTCACCGCGGTCATCAGGGTGATCCAGGTGCTCATCGGTCTGTCGTTCGTCATCGCGCTGATCGGCATCATCAACACGTTGAGCCTGTCCGTGTTCGAGCGCATCCACGAGATCGGCCTGCTCCGCTCAGTGGGCATGACCCGCAAGCAGTTGCGGCGCTCGATCTACTGGGAGGCCCTCATCGTGGCCGTCTTCGGCGGCTTGCTCGGGGTGACCGTCGGCACCGTGTTCGGCGTGGCCACCGCGCTGGCGCTGCCGGAGTCGTTCGTGCAGGCGGTGGCCGTGCCGTGGCTGGATCTGGTGGTCTTCGTGGTGATCTCGGCGGTGGCGGGGCTGGCGGCCGCCATCCTGCCCGCCATCCGGGCCGGTCGCATGAACATCCTCGACGCCATTGCCCACGAGTAGGGCCCGGCCCCGGCGTCTACACGTAGCGGTCGAATAGGGCTTCGAGCTGCTCGCAGATGTAGTCCATGTGCTCGGGCTCGAGGCCGTGGTGGATGGGCAGCGACAGCGATCTGTCCATCACCCGGTCGCAGTTGGGCAGGCCGCCGGCCGGGGCCCGGTGCTCGATGCCGGCGAAGCCGGGCTGGCGCAGGATGTTGCCGGTCCAAACCATGCGGGTGGCCACTCCCCTCTCGGCTAGGAACTCCTGGGCCTGGGAGCGGTCGAAGGGTGCGTCGGGGGTGATCTCGAAGCAGAACCTCATCCAGGTGGTGTCGGTCTCCGGCGTGGTGCGGCCGGCGGTGACGCCGGGGCGGCCGGCCATGAAGTCGTCGAGGCGACGCCAGTTGGCCCGGCGCCGGGAGTTGAACTCCTCGAGCTTGTCGAGCTGCACCAGCCCGTAGGCGGAGCTCAGCTCGTTGGGCTCGAAGTTGTAGCCGATGGAGTCGAACACGAATACGAGGTCGTAGGGCGTGCCGTCGGCCAGGGCCGAGAACCGGTCGTGTTGGCCACGCCTCGACCCGTACAGGTACGACTCGCTGCGCCGTCCCCAACGGCGGAGCGACAGGGCCAGGTCGTACTGGTCGGGGTCGTCGATGCCGACCAGCCCGCCGGTCCCGCCCGCGGTCATGGCGTGGGAGCGGGCGAAGCTGGTGACCCCGATGTCGCTGCGCTCGCCGGTACGGCGGCCCCGCTGGTAGCTGTCGAGCACGTCGCAGGAGTCCTCCACCAGCGCCAGGCCACGGGCGTCGGCCACCGCCTGCAGCCGGTCCCAGTCGGGGCAGTTGCCGCACAGGTTGGGCACCAGGATCGCCCTGGTGCGGGGACCGATCATGTCCTCCACCGCTTCGACGTCGATCTGGTAGGTGTCCGGTGTGATGTCGACGAACACCGGCACCAGACCGGACTGGACCATGGGCGCGACATCGGTGGAGAACGTCAGCGGCGAGGTGATGATCTCGTCGCCGGGCTCCAGGCCGAGCAGGTCGATGGCGATGCGCAGGGCCGACGACCCCGAGTTGACCATCAGCCCGAATCCCTTGGACAGCTTGGCCGCCACCCGCTCCTCCAGCGCCAGCGTCGCCTCGCCGATCTCCAGCTTCGGGTTGTCCCGCATCACCGCGGCGACCGCTTCTATCTCCCGCTCGTCGTGGACCGCTCCCGCGGGCGGCAACTTCATGGCGCTTCTCCTTGACACTCGATCCCACCGGGCGCTCGCCAGCGTAAGCACCGGGACTTGCCGTTCAGGTGCGGTAGAGCATTCCCTTGTAGGCGGACGTGAAGCCGGCTGACTCCAAGCGGGCGGCCCATGGGGTTTCCCTGACCGCGGTGCCGTCGACCTTGGCGATCTCGAGCTTGCGCAGGCGGCCGTCCTTGACCAGGCCGATGATCGCCTCGATCCAGGCGTCGTTCGACTCCGCGCCCTCGAAGGTGGTCAGTGACCGGCCGCCGCGTTCGAGTATGACCAGCGGCAGACCGTCGGCCAGCACCATGTGGGCGCCCGCGGTGCGGGCGGGCCTGCCCGGCGAGTCGGGCCAGCCCAGTGCCGCGCCGTAGGGCTGGGCCGGGTCGGTGGTGGCCAGCACCACCAGCGGTGAATCGGGCTCCGGCGTGCGGGTTCCCCGCAGGCGATCGACGGCGCCGGGCAGGGCGAACTGGGCCGCGCCCAGTCCGGCCACGAAGTAGCCCCGGCGGGCCTCGCCCCGCTCCTCCAGAGCCTTGAGTACCGGGTAGACGCCCGCGAAGCCGCCCTCGGCGCCCTCGCCCAGGGCGGTCTCCCGGGTGACCACGCCGTAGCGGTCGAGAAGCTGATGGGCTCTGGCCAGGGCCGATTCGGTGGGCGCGGGCTGGGGGCTGAGCAGCGGCTCCACCAGCGACCAACGGCCCGCGGCCGACGGCGGCCCGGTGGCGCTGAGCCCTCCGAGCCGGAGACGGCCCCGCCGGGACCGGCCGGCCCGTGACGAGGAGCGCCCGGCCCGGGACGGCTGGCGGCGCGGTCCACCCGACCGGTGGCCGGCGATGCGGGCCCGCAGCGGTGCGAGGGAGTCGTTGGTGACCTCGCCCGCCCACACCAGATCCCACAGCGCGGCCAACACCGTCTCGGTGTCGTAGGGCAACGACGCGGCCTGCGCGGCGGCCACCAGGTCCGGCCAGAACGACGCTCCCCCATCCCTCAACCGGTTCCGCAGCGCATCGTGGACCGCTCCCTCACAGGACTCAACGGTGGGAACGAGCAGGGCGGCCTGATCACGGAACACCAGCCGCACCCTGCCGTCGGTGGCGCCCAGTGCGCCCGCACCCACCCACACGATCTCGCCGGAGGTGCAGAGCTGGTCGAGCTCCGCCGGCTTGTAACCGGCCATCCGGCAGGCCAGCACGTCGGCCTCCAGCACCGACGCGGCCACCGGCGCACCCTGCACCTGCGCCACCACATCGGCCAGGGCGTCCACCCCCCGCCGCCGGCCGCCGACGCCCTGCCACTGGGGCAGGAACCGGGCCAGCGCCTCGGGCGGCACCGGCTCGACCTCCTGGCGCAGGGCGGCCAGGCAGCGGCGTCGGATTCGCCGCAGCACCTCGGCGTCGCAGAACTCCCGGTCGGCCCCGCCCGGCCGGAACTCGCCCCGCAGCAGGCGGCCCTCGGCCACCAGCGACGCCAGCCGGGCCGCCACCGGCTGCTCGCCCATTCCCAGCCAACGGGCGACATCGCGGGCCAGGAACGGGCCGTGGGTGCGGGCGTAGCGGACGCACAGGTCGCCGAGGGGGTCGTCCACCGGCTCGGTGGCGGAGGCCGGCAGCCCCACCGGCAGGGCGGCGCCGGCCGCGTCGCGCAGCCGGGCCGCGTCGGCCGCGTCGGCCACCAGGTCGCGCCCGGCCAGGCGCACTTCGATGGCCCGGCGCTGCTCCACCAGGGCGCGCAACCATCGCGAGACCCGCTCAGCATCGGATCCCGCCGAGGGAGCGGTCCGGGCCACCACCTCGTCGAGCGTGAGCGGCCCCAGCACCCGCAGCAGGTCGTGGGCCTCGTCTGCGTCCCGGGCCTGACCTCCGGCGACCAGCCGTTGCAGCTCCAGCTCGAGATCGGCGATCACCCCGGCGTCGAGCAGTTCCCGCAGCTCCTCGGCCCCGAGCAGGTCACGTAGCAGGTCACGGTCGAGGGCCAGCGCCGCGGCCCGCCGCTCTGCCAGAGGCGCGTCTCCCTCGTACATGTAGACCGCGATCCACGAGAACAGCAGCGACTGGGCGAAGGGCGACGCCTGGGCGGTGTCCACCGCCACCACGCGGACCCGGCGGTTGCGCAGGTCGGCCATGAGCTCCACCAGCGCGGGCAGGTCGAACACATCGTTGAGGCACTCACGGGTGGTCTCGAGAAGGACCGGGAACGATGGGTACTTGGCCGCCACCGACAGCAGGTCGGCCGCACGCTGGCGCTGCTGCCACAGCGGCGTACGCTGGTCGGGCCGGCGCCGGGGCAGCAGCAGGGCCCGCGCCGCGCACTCCCGGAAGCGGGACGCGAACATCGAGGTCTCGGGCAGGCGGGCGACCACCAGATCCCGGACCTCGTCCGGATCGAACAGGAGGTCGTCCACGGGAAGTTCGTCGACGGCCTCGGGCAAGCGCATCACGATCCCGTCGTCGCCCCACATCAGATCCACGTCGACGCCCCACGCCTCCCGCAGGCGGGCCTGCAGCGCCACCCCCCAGGGAGCATGCACCTGGGCGCCGAACGGGGTGAGCACGCACACCCGCCAGTCGCCGATCTCGTCGCGGAATCGCTCCACCACCACCGTGCGATCGTCGGGCACCGCCCCGGTGGCCTCGGCCTGGTCCTCAAGGTAGGCGAGCAGGTTGGCGGCGGCCGTCTCGTCGAGGCCGCAGTTCTGGCGCAGCCGGGCCGCAGCCGCGTCGTCGCCGCCCGATCGCAGCTCCCGCACCAGGCTGCCCACGGCCCGGCCCAGCTCTATGGGTCGGCCGGGTCCGTCGCCGTGCCAGAACGGCATCTTGCCCAGCTCGCCGGGAGCGGGCGTCACCACCACCCGCTCGAAGGTGATCTCCATGATGCGCCACGTGGTGGCCCCCAGCAGGAACGTCTCGCCCACCCGGCTCTCGTAGACCATCTCCTCGTCGAGCTCGCCCACCCGGGTGCCGTCGGGCAGGAACACCCCGAACAGGCCCCGGTCGGGGATGGTTCCCGAGTTGGTGACGGCCAGGCGCTGGGCTCCGGCCCGTCCCCGCAGCTCGCCGTTGGCCCGGTCCCACACCACCCGGGGCCTCAGCTCGGAGAACTCCTCGGCCGGGTAGGTGCCCGACAGCAGTTCCAGCACGCTGTGCAGCACCTCGTCGGACAGATCGGCGAAGCTGGCGGAGCGCCGCAGCACGGCCGCCAGCCGCTCGACCGGCCAGTCGTCCATGGCGCACATGGCCACGATCTGCTGGGCGGCCACGTCGAGGGGATTGCGCAGGTAGCGGGTGTGCTCGACCTCGCCGGCGTGCATGCGCTCCACCACCGCGGCCGCCTCCAGCAGGTCGGCCCGGTGCTTGGGGAAGATCCGGCCCCGGCTCGGCTCGCCCACCCGGTGTCCGGCCCGGCCGATGCGCTGAAGCCCGGAGGACACCGATCCGGGCGAGGCCACCTGTACGACCAGGTCGACCGCGCCCATGTCGATGCCCAGCTCGAGGGTGGAGGTGGCCACCAGCCCTCGCAGCTCGCCCCGCTTGAGTTCGTCCTCGATCAGCAGGCGGCGTTGCCGCGAGATCGAACCGTGGTGAGCCTTGACCAGCTCGAAGCCCTCAGCCGCGCCGGTGCCGGCCTGCTCGTCGCCAAGCGGGACGGGCGGCGGCGCCTTCAGCAGGTCCTCGATCGACTCGCCCACATGCACCGGGCCGCCGTTGCCGGGGCCGCCCCCGGGCGTTGGCCGCTCAGCCGCCCGGTCCTCGGCTTCCAGGTGCAGCTCGTTGAGCCGGGCCGCGAGACGCTCGGCCAGCCGCCGGGCGTTGGCGAAGATCAGCGTGGACCGGTGGGACTGCACCAGCTCCAGCAGGCGGGGATGGATGGCGGGCCAGATGCTGCGCCTCAGTGGTGAGGCCGCCGCGCCCGCCGAGACAGGCGGCTCGACCGTCTCGCCCAGCGAGGCCATGTCGGCCACCGGGACGACCACCTCGACATCGAGCTCCTTGCGGGCCCCGGAGTCCACCACGGTGACAGGACGGGGCACCGGCGAACCTTCGGGGCCGGCCTCGGAACCGCCCAGGAAGCGGGCGATCTCTTCGAGGGGCCGCTGGGTGGCGGAGAGCGCGATGCGCTGTGGTGTGCGCTCGCACAGCTCCTCCAGACGCTCCATCGACACCATCAGGTGGCTGCCCCGCTTGCTGGCAGCCACCGCGTGGATCTCGTCGACGATCACATGCTGCACGCCGGCGAGGGTCTGGCGCGCCTGGCTGGTGAGCATCAGGAACAGCGACTCGGGGGTGGTGATCAGGATGTTCGGGGGATGCCGCACGAGCTTGCGGCGCTCGTCGGCGGAGGTGTCTCCGGTGCGCACCCCCACCGTCGGCGCGTGCACCGTCGTGCCGAGGCGCTCCGCCGCCAGCCGGATGCCGTGCAGCGGGGCCCGCAGGTTCTTCTCCACGTCCACCGCCAGCGCTCGTAGCGGCGACACATACAGCACCCGGGTGCCGGAGTCGGACGCGGCCTGACCCTGCGCCATGAGCCGGTCAATGGCCCACAGGAACGCGGCCAGCGTCTTGCCGGTGCCGGTGGGGGCGCACACCAGCGTGTGGTCGCCGGCCGCGATAGGCGGCCAGCCCTCGACCTGGGGCGGCGTCGGCTCCAAGAAGGCCGACGCGAACCAGGCCCGGGTCGGTTCCGAGAACGCAGCCAGCGGGTCAGCCACCACGCCGCCACCGTACCGACCGCCTGAGACAGCCGCGGGCCCGCCATCGCGCCATAGGGTTGGCCCATGACACACCCCTTCCGTTTCGGCGTCGAGATGAAGAATCCGCTGCCCGGACTGACGTGGGCGCAGACCGCGCAGAGGGTGGAGGAGCTCGGCTACGCCACGCTGGTCGTGCCCGACCACTTCGACGACCAGTACGCCGTCGGGCCGGCACTGGCCGCCGCAGCCGCGGCCACCACCACGCTACGGCTCAGCGCCCTGGTGTACGGCAACGACTACCGTCACCCGGTGATGGTGGCCAAGGAGGTGGCCACCCTCGACATCCTGTCCGGCGGCCGGATGGACCTGGGCCTCGGTGCGGGCTGGAAGCGGGTCGACTACGAGGAGGCCGGACTCGAATACGACCGGCCCGGCGTGCGCATCGACCGCATGGTCGAGTCGCTGCAGATCATCAAGGGCCTGCTGGCGGACGGGCCGGTCACTTTCGAGGGCGAGCACTACACCATCCGCGGCCTCGAAGGGCTGCCAAAGCCGGTGCAGTCACCGGTGCCGGTGGTGATCGGAGGGGGCGGCCGGCGGATGCTGAGCCTGGCGGCCCGACACGCCGACATCGTGGGCGTGAACGCCAACCTGCGCTCGGGCGAGATCGGGCTCGACGCCATCTACGACGTCGTGCCCGACCGCTTCGACGCCAAGCTCCAGTGGGTGCGAGACGCGGCCGGCGACCGGTTCGACCAGCTGGAGCTCAACCTGCTGGTCGCATCGACGCAGATCACCGAGGGCGGCCGGGCCACCACCGAAGCCGTCGAGGCGACCGCGGCGATGTTCGGAATGCCCGCCGAGACGGTGGCCGACGTCCCGATGCTGCTGATCGGATCCCCGACCGAGATAGCCGACACCCTCCGCCGCCGCCGGGAGCGCTGGGGCTTCAGCTACATGGTCCTGCAGGGCGACAGCGACCTGGACGCCTTCGCCGCGGTCATCACGGAGCTGGAAGGCGAGTAGCCGCGGAGGACCCCACCGCCGAATATGGTTGTGCCATGACTTCGACGCCGATCGACACGAAGCCATACGAGTCGCCCGAATGGCACCCGGCCTTCGAGGAGTACTGCGAGACAATCTTCGAGCTGGCCGAGGACGACCTTGACGTGATCCAGGCTCGCATCGCCGACCGCCTGGAGATCTCCCGCCCCGCGGTGTCGGAGATGATCCGGCGGATGCAGGCCGAGGGCCTCGTCGAGGAGGGCAGGGGCACCATCAAGCTCACCGCGCGAGGGCACTCCCTGGCCGAGACGGTGGTGCGCCGCCACCGCCTGGCCGAATGCTTCCTCACCGACATCCTGGGGCTGTCTTGGGCGGAGGCCCACCAGGAGGCGGGCAAGTGGGAGCACATCATCTCGCCGGCGGTGGAGAAGGCCATGACCCGGGTGCTCGAGCAGCCCACCACCTGCCCCCACGGCAACCCCATCCCCGGCTCCGGCTACGAGGCGCCCGACATGGTGACCCTCGACACCCTGGAGGTGGGACGGGGGTTCATGGTGCAACGCATCCCCGAGGAACTGGAGTTCCAACCCGGGATGCTCGAGTTCTTGGAGGAGGCGAGGGTGACGCCCGGGTCGACGGGCACGGTCACAGCCCGCTCCCCCGACGGCACCTTCACCCTCGACGTCGAGGGCGGCCCCGTCGGCCTGAGCGACTACGCCACCTCGCGCATCCTGGTCACTGCCGCCGAGTAGAGGCCCCCTCCGGACGCAGCGTCGTTCCCGGACGGGACACCGCGACGGCCCTCGGTGTCTCGCTTCGACGCGTGCACAGGGTGCGTGCTACTTTGATGTGGTCAAAGTGAGTCCAGCCTTCGGCGGCACTCGCCGGCGGGGGCTGTCTGAACAGGGGGACAAATGACCGCCAACCAATTCTCCAGACGTACATTCCTGGGAGGCACGGCCGCAGGTGCCGGGCTGCTGCTGGGCGGCAGCAGCTTGATCACGGCGTGCTCGGGCTCCACCGAGCCCCCGCCCGCGGCGCCGCTCACGCCGGTGAACTTCCACTTGAGCTGGTTCGACTCGGTGCAGTTCGGCGGCTCCTACCTCGCCGACGTGAACGGCCACTACGCGGCACAGGGCCTAGATGTGACGCTGGTGCCGGGCGGACCGGGCGTGTCGCCGGACACCTCGGTCATCGCAGGCCAGTCGATAATGGGCATATCGGCCGCCAACTTCGCGGGTCAGGCGAAGGCCGACGGCGCGCCCATCAAGGTCGTGGGCGTGGCCATGCAGCGCAACCCGTTCGTGATCGCCTCGCTGACCAGCAACCCGATCAACGAGCCCAAGGACCTGGAGGGCCGCAGGCTCGGCATGGCGTTCAACAACCAGCTCGACCTGGAGCTGCTGTCGTCGCTGAACGGCGTCGATGTCAACGCCATCGAGGTCATCCAGGCCGACTACGACCCGGCCCCGCTCGTCAACGGCGAGGTGGACTCCCTGCTGTGCTGGCTCGTCGACCTGCCCGTGGCCATGACGGTGGCCGGCATCGACAACACCACCATGCTGTTCGCCGACTTCGGCTACGCGGTGCACAGCCAGACCTACATCGTCACCGAGGACACGCTGGCAAACCGCCGGGACGACGTGCTGGCCCTGCTGAGGGGCGAGATCCTGGGCTGGCAGGACCACAAGGCCGACCCGGACACGTCCGCTCAGGTGACCGTCGACCGGTTCCCCGACGCCGGCATGGACCTGGAGACCGAGACGGTCAAGGCCCACGAGTTCGTCAAGCTCATGTTCAGCGACGTGACCGACGCCAGCGGCTTCCTGTGGTGGACCGACCAGTCGGTCGCCGACAACATCCGGGTCCTCAAAGCGCTGGGCGTGAACGTGACCGAGGACTTCTGGGACCGGTCGCTGCTGGAGGAGATATACGCCGACGGTCCGGTGCTCTAGCGACGGGAAGCCATAGCAGTCTCTAGACACAGCGGGTGATGGACCGGCGGGGAGCGCCGGTAGACGTCGTCGGGGTCGGTCGCACGTTCGCCCTCGCCGGCGACGAGGTGACCGCGCTGCGCGGGTTCGACCTGCACGTGCCCGCGGGCGGCTTCACCGCGCTGATCGGACCGTCGGGGTGCGGCAAGTCCACCGCGCTGCGGCTCGTGGCCGGTCTGGACGCGCCCGACGAGGGCACCATCGACATGGACGGCTCGTCCCCCGACGAGATGCGGCGGGGCCAGCGCATCGGGGTGGCCTTCCAGGATCCGTCGCTGCTGCCGTGGCGGACGGTTACGACCAACATCCGGCTGGCGCTGGAGCTCGTCGGCCGGCGCCACGACACCAAGGCGGTCGACGAGCTGGTCGAGCTCGTCGGCTTGCAGGGATTCGAGAAGGCCCGGCCGTCGCAGCTGTCGGGAGGCATGCGCCAGCGGGTGGCGATCGCCCGGTCGCTGGTCACCAAACCGGACCTGCTGCTGCTCGATGAGCCCTTCGGCGCCCTCGACGCCCTCACCCGCCAGCAGCTCAACGACGAGCTCCAGCGGATCTGGACGGCCCGGGGCACCACCACCATCCTGGTCACCCACTCCATCCCCGAGGCGGTGTACGTGGCCGACGAGGTGCTGGTCATGTCGCCCCGGCCGGGCAGGGTGGTGGCCCGCCATACCATCGGTTTCGAACGGCCCCGCACCCGCGAGCTGCTGCTCACCGACCGGTTCCACGCCGAGGTGGAGGCGGTCTCGGCCAGCCTGCACCGCTCCGAGGGGCAGGTCGTGCAACTCGACACGGACCCCAGTTGAGCGCCACCGCCGAGACCGCGGCGACCGCGCCGACAGGCCCGGCAGGCGGCAGCCGGCTCGACCGGGTGCCGCCGCGGATCCTGAGCGCGGCGGTCGGGATCGCAGTGCTGCTGCTGTGGGAGTTGCTGGCCCGCACCGTCTACGCGGGCTCGTACCGGCTGTCGCCACCCACCGCGGTGGTGACCGAGTTCTTCGAGTTCCGCGGCCTCTATCTGCGCAACCTGTGGCACTCGACCAAGACGGCGGCCTGGGGGTTCCTGTGGGGGAACCTGGCCGCCATGGCCCTGGCCGTGACCTCGACACTGGTGCCGTGGCTGCGGCGCAGCATCGGCGCAGTGGTGCTGACCGTCTTCTGCCTGCCGTTCATCGCGATAGCCCCGATCCTGCGGCTGATCACCGGGCCGGGCAACGCCACCCCCATCGCGCTGTCGGCTCTGGCCGTGGTGTTCACCACCTACGTGGCCGCGCTGTTGGGCTTCGACCTGGCGCCGGGCAGCGCCCTCGACGTCGTCCGCTCCTACGGCAGGGGGCGGCTGACCGCCTTCCGCAACGTCCGGGTCCGGGCGTCGGTCCCGGCGCTGTTCGCCGGCCTTCAGATCGCCGCGCCGGCCGCCTTCCTGGGCGCGGTGGTGGGCGAGTTCACCGGCGCCCACCGCGGCTTGGGGATCCTCACCGTAAGGGCCCTGGGAGCGCTGCAGACCGACCGGATCTGGGTGATCGCGGTGCTGTCCACCATCGTGGCCACCGGCGGATACCTGGCCATCGGAGCGCTGGGCCGGTACCTGTGCCCCTGGTCGCCCGCATTGGATGTTGGCGCGGTGCCCGTGCCCCGCATCGAGCCCGGCCTGCTCAACCGGCTGGCCGGGCTGCTGGCCCCCATCGCCGTGGTGTTCGTCTTCTGGTACGCGTTCCTGTGGGTGTTCGGGATCGAGCCGTTCTTCGCCAAGACACCCGTCGATGTGTGGGCCGAGCTGTTCTCGGTCTCCGAAGCGCCCGAGACCCGCTCGATCATCTTCGGGGCGCTCGGAACCACGCTGTGGACCACCTCACTGGGCTACGTGGTCGGTCTTGTGGGCGCGCTGGCGACTGCGCTCGTGTTCATCCTGGTGCCGTGGCTGGAGCGGGCCCTGATGCCGATCGCGGTGGCGCTGCGGTCGATCCCGATCATCGTCACCACGCCGGTGATAATCCTGTTCGTCGGGCGAGGCCTGTTGACCACCACCGCGATTGTGGCCGTGATGTCGTTCTTCCCGACGCTGGTCAACTGCTACACGTCCATGACCCGCACACCGGAGGGGATCCTCGACGTGCTCAAGTCCTACGACGCCACCTCTGCGGCCAACGTGCGCAACGCCTACCTGCCGACATCGGTGCCGGCTCTGCTGGCCTCGGCCCGCATCGCGGTGCCCACCTCGCTGCTGGGCGCCACCGTGGCCGAGTGGCTGGCCACCGGCGACGGGATCGGAGCGGTGATGGTCACCGCCTTCACCCGCAACGACTTCAAGATTCTGTGGGTCTCGGTGGCGGTGCTGACGATCGTGGCCGTGATCGGCTACTGGCTGGTGGCCGCGTTCGAGCTCCGTACCCTCGATCGCATGGCTCCGGGAATCTCCCGATGACCGTCGCCGCCGCGATCCCGCCCGAGGGGCCCAGTCCGGAGACCTCGAGCGATCAGGCCGCGGTGCTGGTCCGCTACGACGAGCTGGCCGCGCTGCTGGCGGGCATCGACGACCGCCCGCCCGCCGACCCGGATCTGTCGGCCGCGGCGACGCCGGTGCTGCTCCATGAGGCCCGGCTGCTGGACGCCGGGCGCTTCGAGGACTGGCTCTGCGGCTGGACTGACGACGCCGTGCTCTGGGTACCGCTCTCCGCGCCCGCTCACCCCGGCACCGACCAGTCCCTGCTGCTGGACGACCGCAGACGGCTGGCGGAACGGGTCGAGTGGCGCCGCGACCCGTCGGCCTGGGGCCAGCAGCCGCCGTCGCGCACCATCCGCATCGTCGGCAGCGTGGAGGCCTGGCCCGCGCCGGAAGGTCTCGTGACTAGGTCCACCCTGCTGATCGACGAGCACCGCCACGGCCGCCGCCAGCAGCTCGCCGGCTGCCAGATCCACGAACTCGTCGGCGACGATCTCCGGTGCCGCACCAAGATCCTCGTCATGCCCGCGCTGGGTACCGGCGTCCGCAATCCGAGCTTCCTTCTCTAGGGGTGTCGCCGTGACCGCCACCGACTTCGATCCGCCGACCATCGACTTCAAGCAGTTGGTCCAGCCCCACAGGGTCCACCGCCGCCTCTACACCGACCCGGAGATATTCGGTCTGGAGATGACCCGGGTGTTCGCGGCGTCGTGGTGCTACGTGGGCCACGAGAGCGAGATCCCCGAGCCCGGCGACTACCGCACCACCACGCTCGGTCTGCGGCCGGTCCTCATGACCCGCGGGCGAGACGGCGCGGTGAACGTGCTGCTGAACCGGTGCGCACACCGGGGGACGGTGGTCGTCGGCGAGGCCGGCGGCTGTGCCAAGCGGTTCGTGTGCCCCTACCACGGCTGGACCTACTCGCCCGACGGCCGGCTGGTGGCCATCCCCTTCCCTGCCGACCATCCAGTCGAGGACTACTCGACGCTCTCGCTCGGCCGGCTCGAGGCGACCAGTTACCGGGGGTTCGTGTTCGCCACGCTCAACGCCGACCCCGAGCCGCTGGAGTGCTGGCTGGGCGAGGCCCGTGAAGCACTCGACACCATCATCGACCGCCACCCCGGGGGCGAGATGGCGGTGATGGGATCGCCGCAGCTCCTGGAGTTCGCCGGCAACTGGAAGCTGTCGTGGGACAACGCGGCCGACGGCCTGCACGCCACCTTCGCTCACCACTCCTACAACACCCTGGGCTCCACGGTTGATGTCGAGACGGTGCTGGCCCGCGATCCGGGTTCCACGCCGATGGTGTCCAAGGCGCTGCGCAACGGCCACATGGTGGTGGACCAGCGCCCGGGCATCCCCCAGGGACCGTGGGCCACGATGCGCGACGTGCCGTTCCGTGAGCCGTTGGAGTCGACGCTGGCCGAAGCGGGCGCCACCGAGCTGCTCGACCTGGCCACCGGCAGCATGCTCAACCTCTCGTTGTTCCCGAACCTGATCTTCGTGGGCAACCAACTGCTGGTGGTCGAGCCGGTTGCCGTGGACCGGACCAGGCTGCAGCTGTGGCTCACCTCCGCGCCGGGCGCGCCGCCCGAGGTCGATCTGCTGCGCCTGCGGGTCGACGAGGACTTCGTCAATTTCGGCACCCCCGACGACCTCGACATGTTCGAGCGGGTCCAGCGGGGCCTGTCCATCCCAGAGATGGAGTGGATCGACATGAGCCGCGGGCTGCCCGACGACAGCACCGCTGACGGCTCCATCTACGGACCGATCACCTCTGAGGCACCGCAGCGCCGCTATCTCGCCCACTACGCCGAGATGATGACCAATCCGGCGGTCACCCGTGCCCGCTGATGCGAGCGCCGAGCGCCGGGAGGCCTTCGAGGCTCAGGGCGCGGTCGTAGTCCCGGGACTGCTGGACCGCTCCTGGTGCCAGCGGCTGCATGCCGCCATCGAGCGCTGCCAGGCCAGCCCCAGCCAGTTCTACGGGGTGCTGTCGCCGCCGGGTGAGCTCAAGGTGGACAGCGACCTGTTCCGCTGGTTCGACGACGGTGACATCGCCGAGGCGACCCATGCCTCGGACCTGCCCGCTCTGGGCGCGGAGCTGTGCGGGGCCGACGCCGCGGTGCTGATCGAGGACCAGTGGTTCTGCTCGGAGCCCGGCGCCATCTCCCGCAGTCCGTGGCACCAGGACCACCCCTACTACAACCTCGACCGGCCCTTCGTCACAATCTGGGTGACCCTCGACGACGTGACCGCCGACGCCGCGTTGCGGGTGGTGGAGGGCTCCCACGCCACCGGCATCACCTACGCGCCGATCGAGTTCTCGTCATCGATCGACACCATCGGCGGCGACTCCGAGTTGGAGCCGGTGCCCGACGTGGACGCCGACCCAGACAGCTTCCCGGTCACCACCTGGGATCTTCGGGCCGGCGACGCGGTGGCCATCGACTCCCGGATGCTGCACTCCACCGGCATCCGGGAGGTGGCCGACCGGCCCTTCAGGCGCCTGTCGACCCGCTACGCCCACCCCGACACCCGCTACCTGGACCTCGGCGAGCAGGCCGCGGTGTTCTGGAAGATGCTCCCCCACGGCCTGAGCACCGGCGACCTGGTGGCCGGAGAGGTCTTCCCCCTCATCCAGCCCTGAGGCGGGCCGCGGCCGTACCGTTTCCGGCTAGCCGGGGGCGGAGACGTGGACGAAGCGGGTGGTCTCCGATCCGAGGTGGTGCCAGCGATGGCGGGTTGCGGTGGAGTAGATCATGGTGTCGCCAGCAGCCAGGCGGTGGGTGACGACGACGCCGTCGCCGTCGTCGAGGTCCACGGCCAGCATTCCCTCGGTGACATGGATCATCTCGCGGCCCTCCGAGGCGAAGAACCCGCCCAGCTTTGAGCCGGGCTCCACCACGTACTCGGCTGCACTGAACGGCTCCTCCAGGCCGCTGAGCTGGCGGCGGAACGCGGTCTGGGGCGCGTCGGTGATGTCGTAGCGCTGGCCCTCGCCGGAACCGGTGACCACCACGTCGGCCGACACCGGGCCGGCCAACAGCCGCTCGGGCGTGGTCTCCAACACCCTGGCGATAGCGAACAGGGAGGTCAGGCTGGGAGCGGCGAAGCTGGTCTCGACCTGGCTCAGGAACGGCACCGACAGACCGGCCTGGTCGGCTACCTGGCTGAGCGTGAGTCCAAGCTGGTTGCGGCGGGTGCGTACCGCCTGGCCCAACTCCTCCAGCGCCCGGGTGTCGTGGTCGCGGCGGGTCTGAGGCTGGGGCTGTGCGCTGGCGGCCATCGGCGGGAGGGTACTTGCGGCCCGACCGGTCAGGCGCCGGAGGCGTCAGCCGGTCCGCTGCCGGCAGCGGTGCGGCCCGACTCGTGCTCGGGGAACAGCTCGGCGTAGGTGTCGCCCTCGCGGTAGGGGTGAGCGGCCAGCTTCTCCTCGTCGATGTCCACGCCGAGGCCGGGCCCGGTGGGCGCGGTGATGTGCCCGCCTTCGAGGTCGGTCAGCGCGAGGCCCGGGTTGTGGCCGATGTCGGTGATCATCGGTTGGTGGGGATCGATGTCGTACTCGCACAGCCGCACCCTGGCCGCGGTGGCCCAGTGGAGGTTGGCGGCCAGCCCCACCACCGTGGGCCCGCCCACATGGGGGATGACCTCGATCGAGGACCGGGCCGCGAGGTCGGCGATCTCCAGGCAGTTGAGGATCCCGCCGGTGAGGGTGGCGTCGGGCTCGAACACCCGGGCCGCGTCGCGCCGGGCCAGCTCGGCGTACATGCGGGGCGAGTAGACCCGCTCCCCCACCGCCACCCGTATGGGCGAGTTGTGCTGGAGCCGCTCCAGGCCCTCGACCTGGTACTGGGGCACGGGCTCCTCGAAGAAGTGGATGCTGTAGGGCGCGATGCGGCGGCACAACTCGATGGCCGAGTCGGGATCGTGAAACCAGTAGGAGTCGACGCCCATGAGCTTGCCTGCGCCGACGTGTTCCCGGACCGTGGCGACGGCCTCCTCGTCGCCGTCGATGGTCCGGCCCAGCCGCACTTTGACGCCGGCGAAGCCCAGGTCCATGCACTGGTCGAAGTAGTGGGCGTGCCACACCGCGCTCTCCTCGAACATGGTCGTGCCGGTGCCGTAGAGCGGGATCTCATAGGCGCTGCCGCCCAGCAGCCGGTGCACCGGCGCGTCCAGCGTCTTGCCGAGGATGTCCCACAGGGCGATCTCGATGGCGCCGATGGTCTGGCTGGTCAAGCCCTCCCAGCCGAGGTAGCCGTCGAGCGCCACCCGCAGGTCGGCCACCCGGTCGCGGATGGCTAGCGGGTCGCGTCCCTCCAGGTGACGGGCGCACACGTCGTCGACCGCGGCCCGGAACACGGTGGGATACGAGTGCCCCCAGTTGGTGGACGCCTCGCCCCAGCCGACAGTGCCGTCGTCGGTCTCGATGCGCACCAGCGCGAAGCTGCGCTCCATGTCGGGGTCGATCTTGCGGTAGCCGGCTAGCACGGCCCGCACGCTCTCGATTCTCATGCTTGTGACTCCGTTTCTTGCAGCTCCAGCCACAGATCGTCGGGCATCGGTTGGCGCAGCGCGGCCAGATTCTCGTCCACCTCGGCCGGCGAGGCCATCCCCACGATGACGGAGGTGACGGCGGGGTTGGTGTGCGGGAAGCTCAGCGCCGCCGCCCGCAGCGTCACGCCGTGTCGCCGGCAGACCGAGTCGATGGCGGCCGCCCGAGCGAGCGTCGCGTCGGAGGCCGGGCCGTAGTCGTACCAGGAGCCGGCTCGGGGGCGGGCGAGCACTCCGCTGTTGAACACCCCCGCGGCCAGGTAGGCGACCCCCCGCTCGGCGCAGGCCTCGATCAGGTCGGCGGCCGACCGGTCGAGCAGCGTGTAGCGGCCGGCGACCAGCATGCAGTCGAGGTCGGCCCGCTCCAGGAAGGCGGCCGCGGTCCCCACCGAGTTGGTGCCCAGCGAAACCGCGCCGATCACGCCTTCGTCCCTCAGCGCCACCAGGGCCCTATAGGTGCCCTCCAGCGCTTCGTGGATGTGGTCGTCGGGGTCGTGGATGTGCACGATGTCGACGCGGTCCACTCCCAGGCGCTCGAGACTCGACTCCAAGGACTGCCGGGCGGCGTCGTAGCCGAAGTCGAAATGGACGTCGACCGACCCGTCGGGCTGATCAGTCAGTATCCGGCCGGCCTTGGTGGCGATGACCGGCCGCTCGCCGCCGGCACCGGCCAGCGCCCGCCCCAAGCGGCGCTCAGCCTCTCCCAACCCGTAGAAGGGCGCGGTGTCGAAGAACCGGATGCCGAGTTCGAGGGCCCGCGACACGGTGCGCACCGCAGTGTCGGAGTCGTTGCCCCAGAAGATCGAGGCCAGTGGTGCGGTCCCCAGCGCCAGGCGCCGGACCCGGAGCCCGGTCCGTGCAAGCTCTACTTCGTCCAGGGGATCTCGCATCAAGCGTGTTTGATCCTATCAAAGTCTTGTGATTGTCTTCAGGGCGTGACAAGGGTCAAGCCCACCGTGGCCGACCTTCTGGCCGGCAAGGGAAAGCGCCAGCTCACCGACGTATTCGTGCTGTCCCTCGAGGAGGTCCGGGCGGTGGAGGAGGCCGGCCTCGACATGATGTGCCTGCCCGATGAGACGATGAGCCGTGAGGTCCGGGAGGCCGCACCGACCACGTTCATCATCGCCGCGCTGGCCTACGGGGTTCACGCCACCACCGACGAGTACCTGCGCATGGGTATGGCCATGTACCGCCTCGGCGCCGACGCGGTGTACTGCGCGGCGGGTCTCGACACTGTGGCCCGGCTCGCGGCCGAGGGTCTGGCCGTGGTGGGCCACATAGGGTTCATCCCCACCCACCGGACCTGGTACGGCGGGTACCGGGCCACCGGCAAGACGGCCGAGACCGCGCTGAGGGTGTGGCGCCAGGCCCGGGCCCTGGAGGACGCCGGAGCCTTCGCCGCGGAGATCGAGCTCGTGCCCGAGCCGGTGGCGGCCGCCATCTCCCAGCGCTCGTCGCTGTTCTTGATCTCGATGGGGTCCGGGGCCGGGTGCGACGCCCAGTACCTGTTCAGCATGGACATCCTGGGCACGAACACCGGGCACTACCCGCGCCACTCCAAGAAGTACCGCGACTTCCAAGCTGAGTACGAGCGCCTCCATGCCGAGCGGGTGGCCGCCTACGGCGAGTACCGGGCCGACGTGGAGGGCGGGGCATACCCCGCCGACGAGCACAAGCTGCAGATCGACGACGCCGAGCTGGCCGAGTTCATCGAGGTGCTCGACACCGGCGAAGATGTTGGCAACGACGGCACGACATCGATCGGAGGAGTGCCATGGACGGAAATGGCCAGGCCGCAGCCCTAGGCACCGACGCACCAGCCGAGCCGGTCTCGATGCTGGTCGAGGGCACGGTGGTGACCATGGATCCCGAGCGGCGGGTCATCACCAACGGTGCGGTGGCCGTCGCCGGCGACCGCATCGCAGGGGTGGGGGACGCGGTCGACCTGCGGGCCCGCCACCCCGACGCCCGACGCATCGGCGGGGCCAGGCGCTACGTGATCCCCGGGCTGATCGACTGCCACAACCACATCGCCCAGGCCCTGTGCCGGGAGAGCACGGTGGAGGACTTCCCCAACATCTATCGCATCTACATCCCGGCCGAGGCCATCCAGGACACCGACGACGTGCGGGTCAGCGCCCGGGTGGCCTTCGCCCAGCTGCTGCGCGCCGGCGTCACCACCATGACCGAGACCACTTGCACGGTGGACCACGAGGAGCCCATCGCCGAGACGGTGATGGAGACCGGCATCCGCTGCGCCCTGGCCCGGGGCATGTGGGACCGCGAGTCGCGGCTGGCCGGCAACTACGAGCAGATCACCGAGAAGTCCTGGTACCGCGACGACCCGGCCGCCCTGGCCGACGACCTCGACTACACCAAGGAGTTCTTCGCCAAGTGGTTCACCAAGGGGCAGGGCCGGCTGCGGCCCTGGGTGCACAACCTGGGCGTGCCGTCGTGCTCGGACGAGCGCTACCTGGCCACCGACGAACTGGTCCAGGAGTGGGGCACCGGCATCATGACCCACATCAACCGCGACCGCGAGGAGATAGAGCTGAGCGTTTCGCTGTTCGGGCACCGCCCGCTGGAGCACCTCGCCTCCATCGGCGCGCTGACGGAGCGGCTGGTCGCCATCCACGCCATGCTCACCACCGACCGCGAGATCGACCTGATGGCCGAGGCCGGGGCCAAGCTGGCCCACGCCCCGGTGGTGTGCACCGACATCATGTCGGCGGTCACCCGGGTGCCGCTGATGCGGGCCCGGGGCATAACCGTCGGGCTGGGCTGCGACACCATCATCAACGACCTCCTGAAGCTGATGCGGATCGCCCACATCATGCACAACCAGGCGGCCATGCCGCTGTTCGATCCCTACGGGTTCTCCTGCAACGACGCCTTCGAGATGGGCACCATCGACGCGGCCCGGCTGCTGCTGTGGGACGACGAGATCGGGTCGCTGGAGGAGGGCAAGGCGGCCGACATCTGCGTGATCGACGCCAACAACGTGCGGCTCACCCCGTCGACGGACCCGGTGGCCACGCTGGTGCGCTACGGGGTAGGGACCGACGCCGAGTCCACCATCGTGGCCGGGCAGTTGGTGATGCACGAGGGCCGGCTGCTCACCATCGACGAGGACGAGCTCCTCGACGAGGCCGAGGCGCTGGGCGCCCGCATGATCGCCGAGATGGCGCCCCGCCGCTACGTGCAGCTCGGCACCAACGTCGACTACCTGTGATGGATCCGCAGCCATGAGCACTTCGGAGCTGCTGGTTCGGGGCGCGACGATCCTCGACACCGAGGGTTCCCTGCGGGCCGCGGACATCAGAGCCGAAGACGGCACCATCACCGAGGTCGGCCCGGGGCTGCGCCCGGGGTCGGCGCAAGTGGTGGAGGCCGAGGGCATGGTGGCCACGCCGGGCCTGATCAATGCCCACACCCACTCGGGCCAGAACCTCGACCGGGGAACGACCCCCAACCTGCCGCTCGACCTGTGGCTGATGTGGGCGGTGTTCGGGAAGTGCCCCATCACCGCCGACGACCGCTACACGTTGGCCATGGCCGGTGCACTGGAGATGCTCGAATCGGGCTGCACCGCGGTGCTCGACCACGGCTGGGTTCCGCCGTGGGACTTCGAGGACTACTCCGAGGCCGTCATGAGCGCCTACGCCGACGCCGGGATGCGGGCCGGGCTGGCACCCATGATCGGCGACCTCGACATCTTCGACACGATGTCGTTCGCAGGCGCGTCCCAGCC
The DNA here is from genome assembly GCA_965117015.1 of Acidimicrobiales bacterium. GTDB lineage: Bacteria > Actinomycetota > Acidimicrobiia > Acidimicrobiales > Aldehydirespiratoraceae > Aldehydirespirator. The sequence goes on along the minus strand of OZ220747.1, from coordinate 2,110,240 downwards.
GAAACCCGAGCCGCTCGGCGACCCGTTCGACCCGCAGGGCCTGCTCGAGTCCATGACCGGGTTCTTCGACCGCTGGCAGGGCGCCCACTCCCGGCTCATCCCGATGGTGGGTCCCTCGGCCCCTCAGCGCTGCAGCCACGAGCTGATGGACGGCCTGGCCCGCCTGGCCCGCGAGCGCGGCGCGGGGTTCCACACCCATGTGCTCGAGACCAAGACCCAGATCGCCGCCAACCTCGAGCGCTACGGGCGGTCCAGCGTGTCGTACCTGGAGGACCTGGGGATGCTGTACCCGGGCTCGAGCCTGGCTCATTGCGTGTGGATGGACCCCGACGAATACGCGACGGTGCGGCGATGCGGGGCCACGATCGTGCACAACCCGGTGTCGAACCTGCGGTGCGGATCCGGGATCCTGCCGGTGGCCGACCTGCTCGAGGGCGGTGCCAGTGTGGCACTGGGCGCAGACGGTGCGGCCTCCAACGACAACCAGAACATGTTCGAGGCCATGAAGTTCGCCACTCTGTTGCAGACCCTGCACGGATCCCACCTGCGCTGGCCGCAAGCCCCCGCGATCTGGAGGATGGGCCTTCAGGGCGGAGCCGCCGCGCTGGGTCAGCCGCTGGGCTCGCTGCAACCGGGAAGCGCCGCCGACATCGTGCTGCTGGACACCGAGCGCCATGTGCCGGTGCACGCCGAGGGCTTGGTCACGAGCCTGGTTCTGGCCGAGCACGGGGAGTCGGTGCACACCGTGATCGTCGACGGGGAGGTGGTGGTGTCCGGGGGCCGATCTACCCGCGTGGACACCGATGCCATGGCCGCGAGGTCCCGCGACCTGCAGCGGCGCCTCCACGAGCACTTGCCCGAGCGTCAGGCCTTCTACGACCGCTACGTCGGCGTGCTGACCGAAATCCACGACTACGAGATGGCCCAACCAGCCCCCGTGGAGCGCCTGGCCCAGATCACACCCGCCTTCGGTGAATCGGAATTGGCAGCCCAGGACGCCCATTTGGGCACTCAGCGCTGCCAATTCGGCGACGGAGCAGCCGAACGGCCACGGCAAGGGGGATCGGCACGATGACCGCGGACTGGAGCACAACCTGGATCGACAACGAGCATCCGGCGCTGCGACGGTGCTGGCATCCGGTGGCCCGCAGCGCGGACATCGGTGACGACCAGCCCGTGGCGGTGGACTTGCTGGGCGAGCGCTGGTGCCTGGTGCGGCTAGGAGGCGAACTGGCCGCTCTCAGGGATCCCTGCCCGCACCGCTACTCGCCGCTCAGCGCGGGGACCATCGAGGGCGACACCCTGCGATGCGCCTACCACGGCTTCCGGTTCGCGGCCGACGGCACCTGCGTGGAGATACCGGCGGTCGATCCGGACCTGCCCATACCGGCGCGGGCGTGCGCCACTGCGGCTGCGGGAGTGGCCGAGGCGCTGGACCTGGTGTGGCTGGCGCCGGAGGACCCCATCGCGCCGCTGCCGGAGGTCCCCGAGCACCACGACTCCAGCTTCGTCACCTGCCACCTGCCCCCGTCCGACTGGAACGCGGGAGCGGCCCAGATGGCCGACAACTTCCTCGACCTCGGCCACCTGCCGTTCGTGCACCTGGGCACGTTCGGCGACCCGGACGACAAGCTGGTGCGGGACTACAAGATGGAACGCGACGGCTGGCGCTTCACCGCCCACCACCGCCACTTCACCAAGGCCCTCGACGACTCGATGGGCGCCGACGGCGACTACAAGGTGGTGGAGCGGGATCTGCTGTTCGTGTTCACCGCCCCCCACCACGTGTACCTGCGCATCGGCTACCCCACCGAGGGCATGGTGCTGACCATCAGCTTCTGCCACCAGCCGGTCGACGCGGCCACCACCCGGCTCTACTGCACCGACTACCGCAACGACATACCGGACGAACCCGGCGCCATTGCCGACACGGTGGCCTTCCAGCAGGCGGTGGCGGCCGAGGACAGCGCCCTGCTCCAGCGCATCGGCACCAAAGCCGTGCCGCTGGTCCCGGCGCTCGAGTACCACTCCAAGGCCGACCGCATCACCCTGGAGATGCGCCGCATGCTGGCCGACCTGGTAGCCGAAACCGGCGCGGAGGCGTCCGGCTAGCTAGCCCCGGGGGAAGGCGACGGTGCGCTCGCCGCTGTGGCAGATGTCGACGTCGGCGCCGATACCGAAGCGGGGCGCGCCGGTGGTGCGGCAGCGCAGAACCTTGCCGTCGGCCGAGCGGATGTAGTACAGGGTGTCGTGGCCGAAGAACTCGATGTGGTCGACGGTGCCTGAGCTGCCCTCGGTCAGCGCGAACTCCTCGGGCCGCAGCAGCACGTCCACTTCTCCATGGAGGGGCGACTGGAGCTTCATGGGCCCCAGAGCGGTGTAGGCGATGTCACCCTCGGCCCTGCCGGGCACGGTGTCGGCCTCGCCCACGAAGCCGGCCAGCCACCGGTCGGCGGGGCGCTCGTAGAGCACAGCCGGCTGGGCCTGCTGGATGACCTCGCCGTCGCGCATCACGGCCACCTCGTCGCCGAGGACGAAGGCCTCGTCCTGGTCGTGGGTCACGAACACGCAAGTGACTTCCAGCTCTCGCAGCAGCCCGGCCACCTCCGCCCTGACCTCCACTCTCAGCGTGGTGTCGAGGCTGGAGAAGGGCTCGTCGAGAAGCAGCACCGTCGGCTGGGGCGCCAAAGCCCGGGCCAGCGCCACCCGCTGCTGCTGCCCGCCCGACAGCGAGCCGGGCAGCCGGTCGGCCAGCTCCGCAATCCCCACCATCTCTAGAAGGTCGCGCACCCGGCTCGACGCCGGCCGGGGCAGCACCCGGGCGCGGGGGCGCTCGGCGCGGGGCAGGCCGAACGCGACATTGGCGGCCACGGTGAGATGCGGGAACAGCGACCAGTCCTGGAACACCATGCCCACGCCCCGCCTGTGGGCGGCGACATGAACCCGGGCGCCCGAGACACCGCGGCGGGTTGCGGCGGCCGCCGACGTGCCATTCCTGCGGGCTGCGGGCCCGTCCACAAGCTTGCCCCCGAGGAAGATCTGGCCGGAGTCGATCCGCTGAAGCCCGGCCAGCACTCTCAGAAGCGTCGTCTTGCCGCATCCGCTCGGACCGAGGATCGCCAGCGTGCGGCCTGCCTCGGCGGTGATGGTGGCGCCGCGGAGGACCGGCGATCCCCCGAGGGCGACGCTGACTCCGTCCGCGACGATCCAGCGGCCTCGTCGCGGCCCCATCTCCGGGTCCACCGCCTCCGAGGATCGGGCCGCTGGGGCTATCGGCGCCGCAGCGCTATCAAGCATGCCTTATACCTTAACGCCAGCGATCCTCACTGTGTCAACCCTAGGAGTCCTGACTACGAAGGCTCAGGCCGCCGCGTACGGCTGGCTCAATACCTCGGGCAGCGGCTCGGCGTGCACCACCGTCACCCGCCGGGTGGCGCGGGTGAGGGCGACGTAGAGCGAGCGAACTCCCTGGCACTCCTCGGCCACTATGCGGGCCGGCTCCACCACCACTGCGGCATCGACCTCGAGGCCCTTCACCAAGCGCACCGGCACCAGCGTCACCTGCTGCTCCAGGCCGCTGCGGCCGGGTCCGCCGAAGACGACCGAACGGCCCGCCAGCTCGACCCTCAGGGGCTCATGCAGCGAGTCGGGCACGATCACGGCCACGTTGCCCTCGCCGACCTCGTCCCGCTCCTGGGCGATCACCTCGGCCAGCGTCTCGCCCAGCGCCGAGACGTCGCGGCTTGCAGCGGCCGGACCACCCATCGCCGCGGCCGAGCCGCAGGCCACGATGCGGGGCTCGTCGCCGACGGTCCGGACCGTGGAGGGCGGCACCGCACCGGGCGAGGCGTAGGGAAGCACCCGGTTGGCCAGCTCCATGGCCGGAGCAGGGATCCGGTAGCCGAGCGTCAGCTCCACCCGCCGGGGCGGGCGCCGGTCGGGCAGGCCTTCCAGCACCGACTCCCAGTCGTCGTGGGCCCAGGACCCGGTGGCCTGCGCGATGTCTCCCACAACCGTCATCGAGCCGTTGAGGCTGCGCCGGGCGATCATGCGAAGCTCCATGGGCGACAGGTCCTGGGCCTCGTCCACGACTATGTGACCGTATGTCAGGACCGCGTCCTCCTCCCGGTGCCCGGGCCGGTATCCCAGCAGGGCGCGGGCCTCGTCCAGCACCGGCACGTCCTGGAATGACCATGTCACCTCGGAGGCGTGCCCGGCCCGGGGCCGGTGCAGCAGTTCCGTCTCGTCGTCGCTGAGCCGGCCGCTGGCCGCGGAGCGCAGCAGCGCCCTCGAGCCGTACAAGTCGTTCACCAGGTGGGCCGGGGTGAGCACGGGCCACATCCACTCCAGCGCCTCGCGCACCTCGAGGTGGTCCGAGATGCTCTCGCGAACCTCGGCCGGGTCGGCGTTGCGGCGTGCGCTGCCGGCCAGCGCCGCAAAGAACGCCTCCTCCACCAGCCGGCGCCCGGCGTTGTGCTTGCGGACTCTCCGGGATGCCTCGGCCACGATCTCCGCTGACTGCTCCACGGTGAGATGCAGCCGCTGCAGCTCGTAGCCGACAGACAGGTCGCCTCTCAGGGGCCGGCGGCGATCCCGCACCGCGCGGCGCAGCACTCCGGCCATGCGCAGGTCGCCTTTGATGCGGCCGACGGTCTCGCTGTCGAGGCCCGCGACTCGCACCGCGGGGCTGAGCAGGTCGGCCAGCACGGCTTGCTCGACGCCGGCCTCCCCCAGCGAGGGCAGTACCTGCTCGATGTAGGCGAGGAACAGGCGGTTGGGCCCGACCACCAGCACGCCCTGGCTCTCCAGGGGGAACCGGTGGGTGTACAGCAGGTAGGCGGCCCGGTGCAGAGCCACCACGGTCTTGCCGGTGCCGGGGCCTCCCTGCACCACCACTACGCCCGGCATCTCCGAGCGGATCACCCTGTCCTGCTCGCTCTGGATGGTGGACACGATGTCGCTGAGACGACCGGTGCGAGCCGCCTCCAGCGAGGCGATCAGGGCGCCCGAGCCCGGCCGCCCGTCGAGGCGGCCGTCACCGGGAGGGCCGCCGGCGCCGTCGAAGTCGCGGTCGGCCAGGTCGAGGCCGATGGCGGCCTTCTCGCCGAAGAACTCGTCCTCGATCCCCAGCAGGGTGCTGCCCCGCGACGCGAAGTGCCGCCGGCGCTCCAGGCCGAGCGGCTCGCGGCCGGTGGCGCGGTAGAAGGGCTCGGCCACGGGAGCCCGCCAGTCCACGAGGATCGGGTCGTGATCGGCGTCCCACAGACCGACCCGTCCGATGTAGAACCGCTCACCCGTTCCCGCCGGGTCGATGCGGCCGAACACCAGCGACCGGTCGCCGATGTTGAGTTTGGTCAGCCGGGCGAGGGCGGCTTCCAGCATGGCCTCGCGCTCGAATCTGGCCTGGGTGGTGCCGCCCCGGCCGGTGCGGAACACCGACGTGGCCATCGTCGCCCGCTCGCGGGCCATGTCCAGGCAGGCGTGGGCCAGATCGAAGTAGGCCTGTTCGGCTTCTAGGTCGGGGTGGCGACTGGTCAAGGCTGAACCGCGGCTCGGCTTGGCTGCCGGGTCCGCCTGCGAGCGGCGGGCCGCTCTGAGACGGATCCGAGTATCGGGGGAACTGTTGATCTTATCCCCCATAGCCTGGGCTGCATGGACTCGACTGAGCCCGACCAACTCGACGGAGTCACCGACGCCGAGATAGTCGACGAAGCGGCCGCCCCAGGTCCTTCCGAAGGCGGATCCGGCGGCCAGGTCTCGGTGGGGCTGGTCTTCAGCGCGGGCGGCGCGGCTGCCGAGGCGTGGCACGCGGGCGTGGTCGGGGCCCTTCACAAGGTCACCGGCTGGGATGCCCGCACGGCGGAACTCATTATGGGCACCTCGGCCGGGGCCATCACCGGGCTCTGCCTGCGGGCAGGCATCCCACCCGCCGATCTGTACGCCCACCGCCGCGGCGAGCCCGTCAGCGATGAGGGACAAGCCATCATCGACCGGGTCGTTACTCCCTACCGCGAGGGCCGCAACCAACGCGACTGGAACGAGCAGGGACCGCAGTCACCGACGCTGATAGCGCGGTCGCTGTGGCCACCGTGGCAAGCCCGTCCGCTGCATGCCGCCGTCGGGCTGCTGCCGCGGGGCACCCGTACCACCGAGGCTCTCCAGCAGCGTATGGCGGAGCTCCATCCTGAGCCGTGGCCCGCGAAGCCGTTCTGGGTCCCTGCCGTTCGACTCTCCGACGGCGAGCGAGTGGTGTTCGGGCGCGACGATCTGCAGGCCACCGCAGCGGAGGCGGTGCGGGCCAGTTGCGCCGTGCCGGTCCTTTTCGAGCCGGTCACCGTGGACGGGCGGCGCTACATCGACGGCGGCCTGCACTCCTACACCAACGTCGACCTGATGGGGCCGCCCGCCTTCGACCTGGTCGTCGTGTCGTCGCCGATGAGCGGCACCGCGGGATGGTCGAGGGTCCGCGGCTCCCTGTCGGAGGCTTGGACCAGCGCCCGGTCCGGCGTCGGACTGGGCGAGCCCAAACCGCCCAGTTCCCAGGCCGACGATCAAGTCTGGTGGTCGGAGGCGCTGGAACTGGCGTGGGACGACGGGCGGGCCATGCGGGCGGCGCGCCGGCAGTGGGTCGATGACAAGCTGAACGAGGAGTTGGACCGGCTGCGCCGCCGGGGCATCGCCGTGCTGGTGGTGGAACCCGATGCCGCCGGGGTGGAACTGGTGGACAAGGGAAGCGGCGAGGACGTCGACCGCACCGGCCACGGCTCCGAGGAGGCCGATCACAGCGATCCCATGTGGGTGTGGCGAGCCGAGATGGCCGCGGCCGCGGACCAGGCTGTCCGCCGCATCGTCAAGGACCGCGACAACCGGCGCCCGGCCGGCCTGCTGCGCCGGGCCGCGGTCTGAGCGGCGCCCCGACGCCTCTTACCGCTGACTTGACCCGATGAGCAGCGGCCGCTTCGACGACAGCGACTTCGTGCAAGCCTGCCGCCAGGAGCCCCACCGGCGAGTGCCGGTGTGGTTCATGCGACAGGCGGGCCGATCCCTTCCCGAGTACCGGGCCGTGCGGGGGACCGGCTCGATACTCGACGCCATCGCCGACGCCGACCGGGCCGCAGAGATCACACTGCAGCCGGTGCGCCGCTACGGCGTGGACGCGGCCATCCTGTTCAGCGACATCGTGGTGCCGGCCCATGCGGTCGGCTTCGGCGTCGATGTCGTGCCCGGCACCGGGCCGGTCGTGGAGCATCCCTTCGCAGGCCGCGACGACCTGGATCGCCTGCGCCCGCTTGATCCCGTCTCCGACACGCCGTATGTGATCGAGACCGTCCGGCGCGCCGTCGAAGCGCTGGAGGTGCCCCTCATCGGGTTCGCCGGGGCCCCGTTCACGGTGGCCTCGTACCTGGTGGAGGGAGGCCCGTCCCGCCACCATGCCAGGACCAAGGCCCTTATGGTCGGTGACGAGGCCCTGTGGCACGAGCTCATGGACCGCCTCGCCGACCTCGCCATCGCTTCGCTGCTCGCACAGGTGGAGGCCGGGGCGGCGGCGGTGCAGCTGTTCGACAGCTGGGCGGGGGCATTGTCGCCCGACCAGTACCGGCGGGGTGTCGCCCCGCACTCCGCAAGGGTGCTGGAGGCGGTGGGCTCCACCGGAGTGCCGCGGATCCATTTCGGGGTCGGCACCGGTGAGCTTCTCGACCAGATGGGCGCCTGCGGTGCTGAGGTGGTGGGCGTGGACTTCCGGGTGCCCATCGACGCAGCCCGGCGACGGGTCGGGCCCGGCCGGGCGTTGCAGGGCAACCTGGACCCCGCGGTCGTGCTGGCCGGCGAGTCGGCGGCCTGCGACGCGGCCCGCGCCGTGCTGGCCGCCAACGACGGTCATCCCGGCTTCGTCTTCAACCTGGGCCACGGCGTCCTGCCCGACAGCGATCCGGATGTGCTGGCCCGCGTGGTGCAAGTAGTGCACGACGAGGGCCGGACTCTATGCGAGTGACCGCGCCGCGAGGCCGGGTGGTCATTGCCGGCGCGGGGATCTCCGGGCTGGTCGCCGCATTCGAGCTCCAGCGCAGCGGCATCGAGGCGGTCGTGCTGGAGGCGGGCGACCGGCCGGGCGGCAAGATCGCCAGCGCGCCGGTCGGAGGGCTGACCGTGGACTCGGGACCCGACGGCTTCGTGGCCCGCGACCCCGCCGCCGCCGAGCTGTGCCACCGGCTCGGCCTGGGCACGGAACTGGTCGAACCCGCCGCGAGCGGGGCCTTCGTGTGGGTGGACGGCCGCCTGTGCCCGCTTCCGGCCCGCTCCGTGCTCGGTGCAGTGTGGACGGCCGAGGCGGTGGCGGGCACCGGCCTGGTCTCCGAGCAGGCCGTCGACACGCTGGCCCGCGGGCTGGCCCGCCACACCGACCCGCTGCTTGGCGACGCTTCGGTGGGCGACGTGCTGCGCCCCCGGGTCGGCGACGAGGTGTTCGAGCGGCTCGTCGATCCCCTGCTCGGCGGCATCAACGCCGGATCGGCCGACCAGATGAGCATCGAGGCCTGTGCCCCGCCTTTGTACGAGGCAGCCCAGCAGGGAGGCCCGCTCGGCCCGGCCCTCCAGCGGGTCGCCTCGGCGCAGGGCCGAGCCCGCGACGGCGAGGCGATTGGGCCGGTGTTCCAGAGCGTGAGGGGCGGGGTGACCCGCATCGTGGACGCGCTGGCCGCTGAGTTGGGCGAGGCCGTCAAGCTGGCCACCCCGGTCCAGTCGGTAGAGCCGGCAGCAACCCGGGGCGCCGGCCGTCGATGGAGGGTGACAACCCCCGACGGCCCCCTGGACGCCGACGGCGTGATTCTTACCTGCCCCGCCTGGGAGTCAGCTCGCCTGCTTGAACCGCTCGCGCCGGACGCGGCCACAATCCTGGGCGACATCGAGTACGCCGACGTCGCGCTGGCCACCTTCGTGGTCGGCGACGAGCACCTGGCCCGGCCGCTCGACGGCAGCGGCTTCCTGGTGCCCCGCAGCCAGGGACTCCTCACCACCGCCTGCTCGTGGGCATCCTCGAAATGGCGGCATTATGCCCATGAGGGGCTGGCTGTCCTGCGGGTGTCGGCCGGGCGGACCGACGACCGGCGCTGGTTGGACCTCGACTGTTCTGAGCTGGTCTCGACACTGGCCGCCGAGCTCGCCGTCACCGGTGTGGTCTCGGATCGGGACGCCGCTCGGGGCCGCTTCGAGGCCCGGGTCACGCCGTGGCTCCGCTCCCTCCCGCAGTACCGGCCGGGCCACCTCGAGCGGGCCGCGGCCGTGGACGCCTGCCTGGCCGACGGCACGCCCGGCCTGGTCGCCACCGGCGCCGCCTTCCGGGGCGTGGGACTGCCGGCTTGCATCCGCGGCGCCCAGGAGGCGGCAGGTGCAGTGACGAGGGCCGTGCTGTGCTAGACGAACCGTCTGTGAACCCTGATCCCGCCCCGGGCGAGGCCGAGCCGGTGCTGGCTCCCCTCGTCGCGCCCGACACCGGACCGGCCCGCGAGTGGGCCGAAGCCAGCCCGCCGCTCGTCACCGTCCATCCCGACGAACTGCCGGAGGGCGACAGCCACCTCAGCGTGACACGCACCTTCTGTTTCGCCGACCTCTGCGGCTTCACCGGCTACACCCGGGCCCATGGGCCCCACGAGGCCGTGGCGATGCTCGGAGAATTCCGCAGGATCACCCGCAGCGTGGCCGCCAAGCGGGGCGTGCGGGTGGCCAAGTGGCTGGGCGACGGAGCGATGCTGGTGTCCACCAACGCGGCCGCCGCGCTGTCGCTGGGCGCCCACCTCATCCACCATTTCGCCAGCCGGGGCGTACAGATCCGGGTCGGCGCAGCCACCGGCGAGGCACTGCTGTTCGAGGGGGACGACTACGTCGGCGAGCCGGTCAACCTGGCGGCCAAGCTGTGCGCGGCCGCCCCGCCGGGCGAGATGTACACCGTCACCGACCCGCTCGACATGCCCGACTGGGTGACCTGCATCGGAGACGTGACCGTGCAGATCCGGGGCGTCGGGCCCATCTCCGGCGTTCACCGTGTGCTCCCCCTCGGTCTCGCCGACGAGCACGGGGGCGACGTCAACAAGCTCAGCAGCGACATCGACGCTCTCACCAACGAGCTCGACCAACTCAGCAGCGAACTCGGCAACGAACTCAACCAACTCAGCAGCGAACTCGACGAGCTTGGGGCGGCGGGCAACGAACCCATGAGCGACCGCTGAACGACCGGCGAGGGGTTGAGCGCGGTGGCAGCGCGACGGAAACAAGGCCGGGCGGCTGACATCGGCGGCGCATCGGTGCTGACCGTGGGAAAGCCCTGGATCCGCGGCGTGGTGGCGGGGCTGCTGCTGGCTGCCTCGTTGCCGCCCTGGGGCTTCTGGCCGCTGAGCTTCGTCGGGATGGCGCTCTGGGTCGAGCTGCTGACCGAATCCAGCTACTGGCGCCGGGCCGGCCTGTCGGCACTGGTCAGCGTGAGCTGGATGGGCCCTGCCACCATCTGGATGGTCGACCTGACAGTGGTCGGCTGGCCGCTGGCGGTGCTCGCATTCGCGGCGATGCACGCTGTGGCCGGCGCGCTCGTCCCGCCCGACGGCCGGCGCCAGACCGCCTTCCCGGCCGCATTCGCTCTGGCCGAGCTGCTGAGGTGGACCTGGCCCTTCGGCGGCGTGCCGCTGGCGACGATGGCCATGGCGCAGGTGTCGGGCCCGCTCGCACCGGCGGCCCGCATCGGCGGCCCGCTGCTGCTGACCGCACTCACCGCGGTGGGCGGGGTCACGCTGGCCGCGATCCTGGCCGCACGCCTACGACCGACCGCGGTGGGCATTGGTGTGCTGCTGGTGGCCTGGCTGGCCGCCATCGTCGCCCCCGGCTCCGAGCCGATCGATGTCGACGGCACGCCGAACGAGGATGCCCTCATCACCGTCGCCGCGGTGCAGGGCGGCGGGCCGCAGAACACCAGAGCCGACGTGTGCGAGCAGCGGGCCGTGTTCGAACGCCACCTCAACACGACCCTCCAACAGGTGTCCGCGCCGGTCGATCTGGTGGTGTGGCCCGAGGACGTGGTCCACCCCAGCCCGGATACGGCGATCACTCCGGCGCGCTGCGACCAGCCGCTGCTCGCCGACAGCGAGGCCCGCGCCGCGCTGTCGAACCTGGCCCGCGACCTGGACACGGTGCTCATCGTCGGCTTCTTCGAGCGGACCGCCGATCGCGAGGCCAATCGCAACTACGCGGCCGTCTACGACCCGTCGGGCGTGCCGGTCGACACCTACGACAAGGTCCAACTGGTGCCCTTCGGGGAGTATGTCCCGCTGCGCACCACCGCGGAGCGCTTCAGCGACGAGCTGCCCGGCCGCGACGTCCGGCCCGGATCCTCCGACGAGCCCGCCGTCCTGGACACGCCGCTGGGTCCGCTGGGCGTCGCCATCTCCTGGGAGATCTTCTTCGACCATCGAGCCCGCAGCGGGGTCGGCGGCGGCGAGGGCCGGGTACTGCTCAACCCCACCAACGGCTCCAGCTACTGGCTGACCGTGGTCCAGACCCAGCAGATCGCGTCCAGCCGCCTGAGAGCCATCGAGACCGACCGGTGGGTGGTCCAGGCCGCGCCCACCGGATTCTCCGCGGTGATCACTCCCGAGGGCGACGTGATCGAACGGACCGGGATCTCCGAGAGCAGGGTGATCCAGACGACGGTTGAGCTGCGCCACGGCGATACGCTCGCGGTCCGGTTGGGGGCATGGCCTGTGGCAGTCGCCGCAGCGCTGACGCTCTCGCTGGCGCTCGGCCTCGGCCGCGTGTTGACCTCGTCCAGGCCAGGGAGAAAGCTCTAACGCCATGCCCGCCTCCGCCGACAACCACGCACCCCTGCGCGTGGCCTTGCTGTCGTACAGGGGCAAGCCCCACGTCGGCGGGCAGGGCGTGTACGTGAGCCGTCTGTCGGCCGCGCTCACCGACCTGGGCCACCACGTGGTGGTGCTCGGCGGTCCCCCCTATCCGGACCTCGACGAACGGGTGCCGCTGGTGCAGCTCGGCGGTCTCGACATCTGGGCCCCGCCCCATCCCATGCGCAAGCCCAGAGCCTGGGAGCTGCAGGACTGGATCGACATCGCCGAGCACGTCTCCTTCGTCACCGGCAACTTCAGCGAGCCCATGGCCTTCAGCCTGCGAGCGTGGCGGCATCTGCGCACCAGGCGGGCCCACTTCGACGTGGTGCACGACAACCAGACCCTGGGCTGGGGAATCCTGGCTCTGCAGCGCCAGGGGTGGCCGCTGCTGGAGACCATCCACCACCCGATCACCGTGGATCGCCGCCTCGAGCTGGCCCACACGCACACCCTGCGGGAGCAGATCGGCAAGCGCCGCTGGTACGCGTTCACGAAGATGCAGACCCAGGTGGCCAGACGGCTGCCCAGGGTGTTGACGGTCTCCGAATCGTCCAAGCGCGACATCGTCAACGATCACGGCGTGCCGCCGGAGCGCATCCATGTGGTGCCGGTGGGCGTGGACCCCGAGCTGTTCGCGCCGCTTCCGGAGATCGCCCGGGTGCCGGGCCGGCTGATCACCACCGCCAGCGCCGACGTCACCATGAAGGGACTCAGCTTCCTGCTGGAGGCGGTGGCCAAGCTGCGAACCGAACGCCACATAGAGCTGACCATCATTGGCAAGGCCAAGGCCGACTCCGCGGCCAGCCGGGCCATCTCGGAGCTCGGGCTGGCCGACGCGGTCACGTTCGTGTCGGGAGTGCCGGACCGCCGCATCGTGGAGCTGTACGCCGAGGCCGAGTTGGCGGTGGTGCCCTCGCTGTACGAGGGCTTCTCGCTGCCGGCCATCGAGGCCATGTCGTGCGGTGTGCCGCTGGTGGCCACCACCGGCGGAGCGCTGCCCGAGGTGGCCGGCAGGCACGGCGAGACCTGCTTCCTGACCGAGCCCGGCGACGCCGAAGCACTGGCCTCGGTGCTGCAGGACGCGCTCGACAGTCCCACCGCGCGGGACCGGGTGGGGCGGGCCGGACGCGAGCGTGTGGTCAGCCAGTGGTCGTGGCGACACACCGCGGAGCGGACGGTGGAGCAGTACCGGGCGGTGATCGAGGCGTCCGGCTGATGCTCACCGTCGACTACGACCGTCTCGACCTGAGCGCCGGTGAGCGCCTGCTGGATCTGGGTTGCGGTTTCGGTCGCCACTCCTATGAGGCTCTCAAGCGCGGCGCGGAGGTGGTGGCCTGCGATCTGGCCCGGCCCGAGGTTGAGCAGGTACGCGACCTGGCCCGGCTGCTGGTGGCCGAAGGCGAGGTCGGCGAGTCGGTGATGGCCGCGCCGGTGCAGGGAGACGCGGTGGGCCTGCCCTTCGACGACGATTCGTTCGACAGGGTCATCGCGTCGGAGGTGCTCGAGCACATTGGTGACGACGAGTCGGCCTTCGCCGAGTTGGCCAGGGTGCTGCGCCCGGGCGGCCGGCTGGCCGTGACCATCCCGGCGTGGCTGTCCGAGACGGTGTGCTGGAAGCTGTCGAGCGACTACCACGCGCCGGCGGTGCCGGGCGGCCATGTGCGCATCTACCGGTTGCGCAACGTGCGGCGCAAGCTGGCCTCCGCGGGGTTGCAGCCGGGTCGCTGGCACCGGGCCCATGCCCTTCACACGCCCTACTGGTGGCTGCGTTGCGCGGTGGGGCCCAATCGTGAGGTCAGCGAGAACCGGCTTGTCGGCGCCTACCACCGCGTCCTCGAATGGGACATCGTGAGGCGGCCGCTCGTCACCGCGGCTGCGGAGCGACTGCTGAATCCGCTACTTGGAAAGAGCCTTGTCGTGTACGCCGACAAGCCACTCCATGCGTCGGGATCGGCGCGGGCCCGCCAGAGCGAGGACATGGCCCATGCCGCCTGAACCACGCCGGCAGCTCGGCCGCCGCTCGACCAACGGGAGGGCCCCCGCAGCCGGCGAGCCTGGCCGACCCGCACCGGAGACACCAGAGGTGGCCGCATTGCTGTCGCGAGGCGAAGCCGACCGCACTGCGGACACGATCGCAGCCCTCCAGCTGTCCAGCGGCATGATCCCCCGCTTCGCGGACGGCGTGGCCGATCCGTGGAACCACGTAGAGGCTGCCATGGCCCTGGCAGTCGCCGGGCGCCGGGCGGAGGCCGACGCGGCCTACGAGTGGCTGGCCCGCATCCAGCGACCCGACGGATCCTGGCACCAGTACTACACCGCCGACGGCATCGACCAGGACAAGCTCGACGCCAACACGATCGCCTATGTCGCGACGGGTGTCTGGCATCACTGGCTGCGCTTCAGCGACGCCGGGTTCCTGGCCGAGATGTGGCCGGTGGTCCAGCGGGCGCTCGACTTCGTGCTGGCGTTGCAGACCACCAGGGGCGAGATCCTTTGGGCCCGCCATGCCGACGGCACGCCCTGGCCGTTCGCCCTGCTCACCGGGTCCTCCTCCATCAGCCACAGTCTGCGATGCGGCCTGGCCGCCGCCCGTCAGGTGGGCGAGGAGCGGCCCAGCTGGGAGCTGGCGCTGGCCCGGCTGGTGCATACCATCCGCCACTTCGGCCACGAGGCGTTCGCTCCCAAGGACCGCTGGGCCATGGACTGGTACTACCCGGTCCTGACCGGCGTGCTGCAGGGGGCCGAAGCCCGGAACCGTCTGGCTTCGCGGCGCGGGATCTTCGTCCACGAGGGCGAGGGCGTGCGCTGCGTCAGCAACCAGGACTGGGTGACGACCGCCGAGACGTGCGAATGCGTCCTCGCGTACCTGGCTGCCGGCGACCGGGCCGCGGCCCTCAAGCTGTTCGAGTGGGTCCAGCGCCGGCGCGAGCCCGACGGCAGCTACCTGACCGGCCGGGCCTTCCCCGCCAATGTGAGCTATCCCGACCAGGAGTGCAGCACCTACTCGGCGGCTGCTGTGCTGCTGGCCGCCGACGCCCTGGCCGGCGACAGCCCGACCTCGGGCCTCTTCGTGGACCTGGATGCGCTGCCGGCCCCGCTCGACCTAGACCCGGTGGAAGAGCCGGCCCACGACTAGCCGCCCATCGGCGGCCCGCTCGGCCTCTAGGGTCTAGGCCCATGTGGCATGAGGAGCGGCTGCTCATCGACGGCGCTCTGGTGGATGCGGCCGGCGGGGCGACGTTCCCCACCGTCAATCCGGCCACCGAGGAGGTACTGGGGATGGCCGCCGACGCCGGTGTGGAGGACGCCGCGGCTGCGGTGGCGGCGGCCCGGCAAGCCTTCGACTCGACGGACTGGTCCCGCGACCACCCTTTCCGCGCCCACTGCCTGCGGCAGTTGCATGAGGCGCTCGTCGCCCATGTCGAGGAGATGCGGGCCATCACCGTGGCCGAGGCCGGGGCGCCGATCATGCTCACCCGGGGAGGGCCGCAGCTGGAGGCGCCGGTGGAGATGCTGCGCTGGCACGCCGACCTGCTCGACTCGTACTCCTGGACCGAGGACCTCGGCGTGGCCGAGTCGGTGTACGGCTCGCACCGGCGCTGGATCGAGCGGGAGGCGGCGGGCGTGGTGGCCGCCATCACCCCCTACAACTTCCCCACCCAGATCAACCTGGCCAAGCTGGCGCCCGCGCTGGCTGCGGGCTGCACGGTGGTGCTCAAGGGGGCGCCCGACACGCCCTGGTCGGCGCTGGCGCTGGGCCGGCTTATCGCGGAGCGGACCGACATCCCGGCGGGGGTGGTGAACGTCCTGTCGTCGTCCGGCGCTTCGGTGGGTGAGGTGCTGACCACCCACCCGGGCGTGGACATGGTGAGTTTCACCGGGTCCACCGCGGTTGGGCGGCGGGTGATGGCCGCGGCGTCGGCCACCGTCAAGCGGGTGTTCCTGGAGCTTGGCGGCAAGAGCGCCTACGTGGTGCTCGACGACGCCGATGTCGGCACGGTCGGGCTGATGGCGGCGGCGATGGTGTGCACCCACGCCGGTCAGGGCTGCGCCATCACGACCCGCCTGGTGGTGCCGGTCGCCATGCACGACACGGTGGTGGACGCGGTGGGGGCGACCCTGGACGGCATGCCCTACGGCGACCCGACCGACGAGTCGCATCTGATGGGCCCGCTGATCAGCGAGCGCCAGCGGACCAAGGTGGAGGGCCTGGTGGACGTGGCCCGGTCCGAGGGAGCGACGGTGGTGCGGGGCGGGCGCCGTCCCGAGCACCTGCCCCGCGGCTTCTACTACGAGCCGACCGTGCTGGTGGGCGTGGGCGAGGACGACACCATCGCCCAGCAGGAGGTGTTCGGGCCGGTGCTGTCGGTGATCGCCTACCACGGCGGCGACGACGAGGCGGTGCGCATCGCCAACAACTCGGAGTTCGGCCTGTCGGGGGCGGTGGCCAGCGCGGATTCCGAGCGGGCCCGGGCGGTGGCCCGACGCATCCGGACGGGAACGGTGAGCGTGAACGGCGGCGTGTACTACGGACCCGACGCCCCCTTCGGGGGCTACAAGCAGTCGGGCATCGGCCGCGAGATGGGCGTGGCCGGGTTCGAGGAATTCCTGGAGATCAAGACCCTGGCCGAACCCGCGCCATGACGAAGCCATGACCGTACTGCTCCCCTTGGTCGGCGCAGCCGTCGGCGCCGCGGTGGGCGGGCTCGTCGGTCTGCTGGCGGGAGGAGCCTTTGGCCTTCTACTGGGCCAGCAACTGGATCTGCGCAAACGGCTAAAGAAGGTCGAGGACACCCAGTCCCGGGTCGACGAGATCCAGTCCTGGGCCGCCGAGATGAAGGCCTGGGCCCAGCAGACCCACGCGTGGCTCATGAGACTCGGGCCCTCCACCCAACCGGCCGGGGCGGAGCCCGACGCGGCCGCGCAGCCGGGCGCGAAGCCCGAGCCCGAAGCGAAGCCCGAGCCTGCGGCACAGCCCGAATCTGCGGGAGTGGCTCCGGTTGTCAGGCCGGTCGCCTCCGAACCGAGCACCGATATACGAGCGCCCGTCCCCGGGCCGGCGACGCCCGCACCTCCGGACGCTTCGACCCGGGCGCCCCGTCCCCGCGAGCCGGCAGCCGCCGACACTCCGGCACCCGCCGACGCCCGCGTAGCCGCCGACGCGCCAGCAGCCGCTCCCAGCCACGCTCGGGAGCGGCCCTCCGATCCCGTCTCATGGGTGGTCAACTGGATCAAGCAGTGGGTGACCACCGGCAACGCGCCGGTGAAGGTCGGGGTGCTCGTCTCGCTCGTCGGTGTGGGACTGCTGCTTCGGGAGGCCCACCGCCGGGGCATCATCGAGCTGACGATCGAGGTGCGCCTGGCCGCGGCGGCCGTGTTCGGCCTCGTTCTGCTGGCCGTCGGGTGGCGCCAGCGCCGGAGCCGCCCGATCTACGGCGTCAGCCTCCAGGGCGGCGGTGTCGCCGTGCTGTACCTCACCACCTACGCGGCCTTCGTCGTGTACGACGTCGTGGGGGCGGTTCCCGCCGCGGCTGCGGTGGTGATCGTCACGGTCGGTGCGGGAGTGCTCTCGGTGCTTCAGGACTCGCGACCGCTGGCCGTGCTGGGAATCATCGGTGGGTTCCTGGCACCGGTGCTGACGTACTCGCGCCCCGACGACCACGTCTACGTCTTCGGCTTCTTCCTGGTGCTGAACGCGGCGATCCTCGGGGTGGCCTGGTTCAAGACCTGGCCCGAGTTGAACCTGCTCGGCTTCGCCTTCACGTTCGGTCTGACGTTCTTCTGGCTGGCGAACCGCTACGAGCAGGAGGACTGGGTCTCCACGCAGCCCTTCATCGCGCTGTTCGTGCTGATGTACATGGGGATGCCAGCCCTCTTCGCTGCTCGTGAGGCTCCCGACCTCAAGGGCGTGTTCGACGGGTCGCGGGCGCCGGACGTCCCGTTCGTGCGAGGGGCCTGGACGGCACCGCTGGTGTTCGGCACGCCGTTCGCCGGGCTGGCCCTGCAGCAGATGGCGATCGGGCACACCGAGTACGGCCTGGCCATCAGCGCGGCCGCACTGGCGGCGGTCCAGGGCCTGCTGGCGCTGGCATCGCGCCGGCTGGGTGTCGACCGCCGCCAGTTGACCGAGGCCTACACGGGACTCGGCGTGGCCTTCATCGCCATCGCGGTCCCGCTCGCGCTGGACACCTATTTCACCTCGACGGTATGGGCGGTGCAGGGTCTGGTGCTGCTGTGGCTGGGCTGCCGGCGGGACCGCCTGCTCGCCCTGACCGGAGGCGCGGTGCTGCAGGTTCTGGCCGCAGTCTCCTTCGCCCAGCACCTGGGGGAGTCCCTCCCCTATCCGGACGACGCTTGGCCGATAGCCAACCAGCACTTCCTAGGCGCGCTGCTGCTGGCCGTGGCCGGCTTGGCGTCTGGATGGCTGTTCAGCCGCCGACCACAGCGAGGTGAAGGCGACCAGGCGCTCGCTTGGACTGCGCTGGGCTGGGGGGTCGTGTGGTGGCTGATCGGCGGGGTCATGGAGATCGTCCAGCAACTGCCCGACAACAGCCAGTTGTCGGCAGTCCTGGGGTTCATGGTCGGATCGTTCGCGGCCGGATCGCTGGGCGCCCGCCGGCTGCGATGGCGCCACCTCGAGTCCGTGGGACTCCTGATCCTGCCCACTCTGGCCCTGATGCTGATGCTGTCGCTGGCCTCTCAGTCGCATCCCCTCGACGGGTGGGGATGGGCGGCCTGGCCTCCGGCGGTCGCGATGCACTACCTGTTCCTGAACCGGCGGGAGGACTCGTTCCCGCAGCTGTCGGCGGGACTGCACGTCGGCGAGTTCTGGATCGTGGCGGCGCTGGCGGCCGCAGAGGTCTACTGGCAGGTCGACCGGGTCGCTGAGGGCGTGTGGCCGCTGGCGGGGACAGTGGCCGCGGTCCTGGTGCTGGCGAGCGCCACGATGGCCGGCCGTCGCCGGCTGGCGTGGCCGGTCGCGGCCCACTGGCGGACGTACCTGCTGGCCTGCGCTGGCCCGCTGCTGGCGGTGCTGGCGGTGGTGGTGCTCGGCGCGGCGGTGTCCCACGGCGGAGATCCCACGCCGCTGCTGTTCCTGCCGGTGCTGAACCCCTTGGGAGTCCTCATCGGATTGCAGCTGGCCGCGCTGCTGGCTTGGAGGAGGCTGGCCCGGGCGCAGGAGGACCATCCGTTCCGAGACCTGGTGACTGCTCGCTGGACGCCTGCGCTGGCCGCGCTGGGGTTGGTCCTCGCCACGGTGGAGACGGCTCGGACGGTCAGCCATTGGCTGGACGTGCCGTGGGAGTTGCAGTCACTGTGGGACACCACCGAACTGCAGACGTCGCTGTCGATTCTGTGGGCGGTGATCGGTCTGTCGGGGATGGTGGCCGGGGTGCGCATGGTCCGCCGAGCGGTGTGGATGGCGGGTGCGTCGTGGATGGCGGTGGTGGTGGTCAAGCTGTTCCTGGTCGACCTGAGCAGCCTGACCGCGCTCGGCCGGGTGGTGTCGTTCATCGTGGTCGGGGTGCTCCTGCTGATCGTCGGCTACCTGGCCCCGGTCCCCCCGGCCGCACCGGCCGAAGACTCCGAAGATGCTGGCGAGTCCGAGCCAGCCGCCGAGCGCTAGCCCGATCGAGCCACGCCGACCAGCACCTTGATCGAGGCTGCCGCTGCGCTGCCGTCGTCGCAGGCCTCGGCCCAGCCGGAGGCGTCGGAGTTGTGGTTGGCGTCATGGATGGCGACCGAGGCACCCCGGTCGAGCAGGTGGCGGACCATTTTGGAGCGCTGGAACTGGACGGCGAAGTGCAGCGCAGTGGTGTTCTGGTAGGGGCGGGCGTCGATGTCGGCGCCGGCGTCGAGGAGATAGTCGACGACTGCACGCCGGTTGTTGAGGGCGGCGAACACGAGTGCCTCGCCCACGATGTCAGCCGGATCATCGGACGGCGGCGGGCCAGCGGGCCGGCCAACATCGGCCCAGTTGGGGCGGTACGGACCGGGATCGGCCGTCAGCGACCCGTCGGGCGAGACCCAGTGTTGGACCTCGGCCAGCAACCCGGAGGCCGCGGCCAGCCACAGCGAGGGCCGGTGCAGCCCGTGCGCGACAAGCACGTCGGCCGCATCGGTGGAGCTGTGCATGGCGGCCGACTCCAACGGCGTGATGCCGGCGTCGGCCCGGGCTGCCGGGTCCGCACCGGCGGCCAGCAGCTGGGTGCACAGGTCGGCCAGGTTCCAGCACCCGGCCAGGTTCAGGGTCCGGTCCAAGTGGGCACCCGCATCGATGAGCACATGGACCATCTCCGGCGACGGTGGCCCACCCTCGGGCTGGGTCATCCACTCGAGCATGGTGTTCTCGCCGACCCGGAGGTTCACCACCCCCGGATCGGCCTCCAGTGCCGCCCGCAGCCCATCGACATCCTCGGTGAGGAGAGCGTGCAGCGCCGGCTGGATCCGCTCGTCACCATCGCTAGACATCGTGGTACACCGCGGTTTAGGGTATTGCACATGACATACCTTGAGATGCCACAATGATGACAACCAAACGCGCTGGTCTTGCCCTGATGGTCAGTGTGGTCCTGGCCTGGATCGCTGGACTGTTCATGCCCGGGTACGGGCTCATAGACCCGGTGGACCAGAGCGACTTTCCCGCAGCGCGGGACGCCCTGGGCGATTCGGCGCACCTTGGACATTGGATGAACTTCATCACGCTCATTGCGCTGTTGCTGATGATCTTCGCCTTCGTGAGCATCTATCCCCTGGCCAGTCGGCAAGCCGGCGCGGGAGGCAGGCTCCTGCAGTTCGGCATCATCACCTCCGTCATCGAATGGAGCATCCTCATCATCGTCGTGGGGATGCGGCACTTCGAGATCCACTTGATGCAGCGCAGCGACCTGGCTGATGGCGGATCTCAGTCGGCGGCTGACTTCGAGGCTGCGGCCCTCGGCGTGCACTTCAGCATGACGGCGGTCCTGTTGGCGTTCGTGGTGATGTTCACGCTGGCGTCCATCCTGGTCGGCCTCGGGCTGGCCAAGCAGCTCGCATCCACCGACCTCTACAAGGGCGCGGCCTACGTCATGGCGGCATCCGGGCTTGTGGGGCTGGTCAACTTCCTCCTCGGCATGAACGATCCCGGCTTGGGCCTTGAGTCCCTGTTCACGATCAACGGCATAGCCCTGTCCGTCGCGGGAGCTTGCCTGTTGATCGTCGGGATCGGCATGTACAAGGGTCGGATCGAGTTCGCCGAGCGCGACTGACCAGGTTCGAGAGGCTCGTTCTGCCTGGCTAGAAGCCGCTAGTCCGGCCTGGGCTGCCCAACGGCCGGGCTACGGATAGAGGTGGGAGGCGCTGCCGATGGGGACCTGGCCGGGCTCGGGGTTGGTGACCAGCACCTCGCACTCCATGCGGTCGGGATCCCTGAAGAACAGGCTGAGCTTGCGGCCGAAGTCGGTGACCGTGCCGTCGGTGGCACCGGCCGCCGTGAGCCTGGAGCGGATCTCGTTGAAGTCCTCGAGGCTGGCGGCGTGCAGGCCGATGTGGTCGAGCCGGCCCCGCCCGAACATGGGCGTCTGGTGGTCGGCCTGGTCGTTGCCGTCGATCTCAAAGACGTTCAACTCGGTGGCCGGACCGACGTTGATGACGGTCATGCGAGGACCGCCGGGGAACTCCTCGCCGTCGAACTCCACGGTGGCCCCGAACATCTCGATGTAGAAGGCCTGGAGCCGGTCGGAGTCGTTAGTAATGACGGCCACATGATCAAGTCCCTGCGTGAGCATCAGGTCACCACTTCTCGTTCGCGGATGGGTCGCTCGGCCGAAACTCCCGGCCAACCGATACGCCCGCATGGTACGGCGGACGGGCCACCACACCTCGGCCCGGTTCCTTCGACTCCCCACGCCTCGGCGTCGTCCCAGAAGTCGTCGGGCTGTTCCGGGAATCGCTGGTACGCCGCCCGGTCCGCCTCACCCATGGCCCGCTTCAGCGCGGCTACGACACCCGCTATGCTCGGCTGGTTCATTGCTTTTCAAGATACAACATGTTACTGTGTGATCTCCAACCTTTTTCAGAGCACTGAAATCGCACCAACGTGGTCGACAGTGAATCGGGAGCACCTTTGGAGGCTCCCCACTAATCGAGGCAGCCATCGAGTAGAGGGGACGTCGCCATGGTGATGACCGAGACGCAACGCACGACGCTGTACAACCAGTTGACCAACACGATCGGCCAGGAGGCCGCGAGGACCCTAATGGAGCAGCTACCCCCCATGGGATGGGACCAAGTCGCCACCAAGGAGGACGTCAAGGCGAGCGAGAAGATGCTCCTGCGCGAGATCAGCGCCAGCGAGACGCGGGTTCGAGGTGAGCTGAAAGAGACCGAGGGGCGGCTACTAGTGCAGATCACTGACTCCGAGTCGCGACTGGGGGCTCGCATCGACGAAACCGACACCCGCATCGACGGCATGAACACCCGCATCGACGAGGCCAACACCCGCATCGACGGCATGAACACCCGCATCGACGGCATGAACACCCGCATCGACGGCATGAACACCCGTATCGACGGCATGAACACCCGCATCGACGAGACCAACCGGGAACTGTCCGCGCTCAAAGACGAGGTGCGAACCGGCTTCGCCGACCTGAAGCTCGCGCTGGCCAAGCAGATCCGATGGGTGGCGGCCGTGCTCCTAGGGTTCGCCGTATCGATGGCGATACCGCTGACGGTCGCCCTGCTCTGACGCTCAAGCGCGGGAACGTCCGAACTCAGGGAGCGATGGGGGTTTGGGCGGTTAGGCCGCCGTCGATGGTGAAGAGGCTGCCGGAGACGAACGACGCCTCGTCGCTGGCCAGCCATAGCACTAGGCCGGCGATGTCGTCGGGGCGGCCCAGGCGACCTACCGGGTGACGCGCGGCGGCTGCTTCCCGGGCTGCGGTGGGGTCGGCTGCGTGAGCGAAGGACGAATCAGCCATGGCGGTGGCTATCCAGCCGGGCAGCACCGCGTTGCAGCGGATGCCGTCGGCGCCGTGGTCGATGGCGACCGAGCGGGTGAGGGCGTGCACCGCCGCCTTCGACGTGTTGTACACCGCCATGCCGTGATCGGAGACCGTGCCCGAGATGGAGCCCACGTTGATGATCACCCCGCCCGCGGGCTGGGCCCTCATCTGGCGGACCGCGGCCCGGCAGACATTGAACACGCCCTTCACGTTCACGCCCATCACGTAGTCGAAGTCTTCGTCGGTGGTGTCGGCCACCGTCTTCTCCACCTGCACCCCGGCGTTGTTGACCACCACGTCGACCCGCCCGAAGGCCGCCACAGCCGCAGCAACCAACGCGTCGGCCTGGGCCGGATCGGCCACGTCGGTTCGGAGCCAGCGGCCCAGTTCAGCCGGCGGCTCGCTCCGGCTGCCGGTCATCACCCGGGCACCGGCGGCCACGAACCGCTCGGCCACGGCCAGCCCGATCCCAGAACTGGCCCCGGTCACCACTACCGCCGCGCCCTGCAGAGAGTCCACCGGCCGCTCCTCGATCCCTAAACGAAGCGCGATCCCGGCGCGGTGCCGTCGATGTAGCGCTGCTGGCGGGCCTTGAACTCCTCGCTCAAGTGACCGAGCCGGTTGAGCTTCTTCAGCACGCCCTGAACGTCGTCCACGTCGAACAGGTCCAGTTGCTCGGACCACTTGAAGTCGCCCGCGTACCGGAACCATGAGCACCCCAGGCCGTTGGTCTGGATCCGCCGGCCCGACTCGTCCTCGAACGGCGTCACCTGGTGCCAGTACCCGACGATCTCGCTTCGGGAATCGTCGATCACCACCTTCTCATAGGGGTAGGTCCAGCCCTCGAAGCCGATCATCTCAAACCCCAGCACATGGTCGATGATGTCCTGGCGGCCACGGGCGGCGAACTCCCCGTGATGACCCACCTTCCACGTGTAGTGGGCGTCATCGGTGTAGAAGGTCCCGAGTCCGGTCCAGTCGTTGGCAGCCTCCGCCGCCTCATTGGCCGCGGTCCATCGCCCCCACATCTCCTCCATCTCATCCCGGGGATAACCCATTACCGCTTCCTCAAGCTCACGAGAGGTAGGCATCGAGCGCGTCCCGAATCACTTGGCTCTCGGTCGTGTGGTCGGACGCGGCCCGCCGCCGGATGCGGTCCATGAGGCTCGGAGGAGCGCGAAAAGTCCGAACCTCAGCCTTGGCCTCGCCCAGTCGTGGCGACCGGCGTCGCGTCCTCCTGATAACGGCCACTTCGTCAGGACTGAACTGTTGACTCTCGAACCCTTCGGCCATGGCGG
Organism: Acidimicrobiales bacterium; assembly: GCA_965117015.1. Classification (GTDB taxonomy): domain Bacteria; phylum Actinomycetota; class Acidimicrobiia; order Acidimicrobiales; family Aldehydirespiratoraceae; genus Aldehydirespirator. The sequence continues at coordinate 2,086,069 of OZ220747.1, read as the reverse complement.
CAAGATCTCCGTCCGGCAGCTGGGCGCTGTCGCTGGCCTGGCGGCTCATCTGTCAGTCTCCTTCAGCAGTGCCCCGAACGCAGGCCGCAACGGCATCGCATGGATCACCAAGTTCTCGCCTTCAAGCTGGAGATAGAGGATCTCAAGCAAGTTCCCAGCCCCGTCCGGGCCGATGCAGAGGCTCTTGATCGGTTCATGCTCAAGGTCGATGTCGAAGAATCCGACGGCGTTGGTCCATGCATGTCGAATCTCGTCGCCGGTCAGCCCGTGCCGGTAGGCCGACTCCAAGATACGCAGCCGTCCTAAACGTAACACGTTTAATTCGCCGACGGGGCCCGGCCGCCTGATCTCGTCTGGCCCGGTCTCTTCCGATTCGAGCGCCACACAGTGATCACATCCCGCCGGCCGGCTTGGCCAGGGCTCGATAGTCGCGCCACGACACCCACAGCCCGGCCAACACCGACGCCGACAGAACGGCGAGGATGGCCCACAACCACACTTCGAATATCCGCGCGTCGCGGTCGTATCTTCGGCTCGATTCGTCCCAGTCATCGTCCCGCGCGGCGCCGGTCGCGTCCTCGAGTTCGCCGAGCCTCGCCGCGACGCTGTCCCGAAGCTGGTCGAACCGGGCGTCGACTGAGCGTCGCGCTCCGCGGAGTTCATCTCGATGGGCGCCTATGGCGTCCTTGAACTCCCGGACTCTGGGCCGGGAGTCGGCCTCGACGTCGTAGGCGAACGAGCCAACATCCGAGCCCAGCGACCACAACCCAGAATCCAGAGAGTACAGCTCACCGTCCACGCTCGCTTGGGCCGAGAGGATCTCGCTGTCGATCTTCCAGCCGGCCGCGGAGCTCATGGAATGAAGCTCGCTGAACGTCTCCCAATCACCGTCCCGTGCCTTCATCCCGTCCCAGATGGGAAGAACTACGAGCAACAGCAGGAATACAACGACAGTGAGGACGGTGATCACCCCAAGCGGCGTGGCGATCACCCAAGACCACTCGGCGCCGGCAGAACCTCGGTCTGACGGCCGAACGCCGGGGACGGCTGCGGGGGCCTGCTCCGACAATTCAGGGCTGGTGTGGGGCTGGTCGGTGGTCATTGTCGGCAGAGCCTCCTCGGGAGTGTGGACCGTGGCCAGACAGCAGACCCGGAGGTCATCATCGCTGCACGGTCCGTTGGTCGATTCAGACTTCGCTGAGACGCTCGGTGCTGCTAGATGCTTTGAAGGCAGTTTCAGGACTGATCATGAGCACATCATGACGAAGTCAATCACTCAATATAGCAGAACAATGCTTGTCAATCGATCCGGAGGTCGGATGCCCGAGAGTGAGACAGCGGCGGCTCGGCCGCGCCATCATGGGGGTATGGAGATCCATGGGACATGCAAGCCCGGCTTCGAGGCGGTGCAGGATGCGTTCGAGACCAACTTCGCCGAGGGGCTGGAGGTCGGCGCGGCTGCGGCGGTGACCTTGGACGGCGAGTTCGTGGTCGACATCTGGGGCGGCGACGCCGACACCGACGGCACGCCGTGGCAGCGCGACACCATCGTCAACGTCTACTCCACCACCAAGACCATGGCCGCCACCTGCATGCTGATGCTGGCCGACCGGGGCGAACTCGACTTCGACGCCCCCGTGGCCCGGTACTGGCCCGAGTTCGCCCAGAACGGCAAGGAGGGAGTGCTGGTCCGCCACGTGATGGCCCACACCGCCGGCCTCCCCGGCTTCGACCCGCCCATCACCATGGAGCAGCTCTACGACCTCGACGGCGTGGCCGCCAACCTCGCGGCCCAGGCCCCGTGGTGGGAGCCCGGCACGGCCTCCGGCTACCACGCCGTCACCCAGGGCCAGCTCCAGGGCGAGATCCTCTACCGCATCACGGGACGCCGCATGGCCGACTGGTTCCGCACCGAGGTGGCTGAGCCGCTCGGCGCCGACTTCTGGATCAGCCTGCCCGCCTCCGAAGACCACCGGGTGGCGGCCCTGCAGCCCCCGGTGTTCACAGGCGACAAGCTCACCGTCAACGGCGTGGAGGTCTCCGCCGACTCCATTGCGGTCAAGACCCTCACGAGCTGCCCGATGACCGCCACCGAACCGGCCACCCGGGAGTGGCGGGCTGCGGAGATCCCCGCCGCGGGCGGTCTCGGCAACGCCCGATCGGTTGCCCGCGTCCACGGCGCGCTGGCCTGCGGGGGCGCGGTGGACGGGGTCCGGCTGATGTCGGAGGCCGGCGTGCGGCGGACCCTCGAGGAGCACACCGACGGCGTCGACCAGGTGCTGATGCTGCGCATGCGCCACGGCCTCGGCTTCGGCTTCCAGCTCGGCGAGTCGTTCACCACCGAGCCCGGCCAGATGTACTGGGGCGGCTGGGGCGGATCGCTGGCCGTGATCGACCTCAACGCCCGCCTCAGCATCGCCTACGTGATGAACCGCATGGACTCCGACCTCATGGGCGACATCCGCGGCCGCCGCATAGCCGAAGCCGTCCAGGCCTGCTTGTAGTCCTCTACTCCTCGCCGATGTCCTCGTTCCAGAGGTCGGGCTCGGCCGCGATGAAGTCCCGCATCATGGCCACGCACGTCTCATCGTCGAGCACGGTCACCGACACGCCCCGCTCGGCCAGCAGGGCCTCCTCCCCCATGAAGGTCCGGTTCTCGCCCACGACCACCTGGCCGATGCCGTAGAGAAGGATGGCCCCCGTGCACATCGCGCACGGCGAAAGCGTGGTGTACATCACCGAGTCGCGGTAGACGCTCGCGGGATGCCTCCCGGCGTTCTCCAGGGCGTCGGTCTCGCCGTGGCGGATGGCCGAGCCCATCTGCACCCGCTGGTTGTGGCCGCGGCCGATGATCTGGCCGTCGTGCACCAGCACCGCCCCGATGGGGATGCCGCCCTCAGCCCGGCCCTGACGAGCCTCGTCCACGGCCGCCTGCATGAACTGGTCCATGGCCCCCATTCAACACCACGGCGCGGGAGTCGGCCCGAACGGAGGCGGTGAGGCGGCGGCTAGCTTGCCGGCATCGACGACCGACTCGAAGCCCTGATCGCTCAATGGCGGGCCGGCCTCGAGCAGCCGAGCGCCGTTCATCCGGCGGACGCCGACGAGCTTGAGGACCACCTGCGAGACCAGATAACCGATCTCGGCTCGGCGGGCCTGGCGCCCGACGAGGCCTTCCTCATCGCGGTCAAGCGGATCGGGAATGTCGACGCGCTGTCCGGCGAGTTCGCCCAGGAGCACCCCGACCGGCTCTGGAAGAGGCTCGCCCTGGGATCCTCCGGCGACGAGCGGCCATCGGCTCGCAGCGATTTCTGGACGATGATCGGGTTCGCCTGCGCGGCCGCGCTGGCCGTCAAAGCCCCCGAGGCCTTCGGCGTGGACCTCACCGACAACGCCAGCTTCTACGGGCGCAACGCCGGCCTGTTCGCGCTGGTGCCGCTGGCCGGCTACTTCGTGTGGAACCGGGGGATTCCCGCAGCCCGAGCCCTCCGGACCCTGGCACCCGCTCTCGCCGGAGTCGCGGTCGTGATCAACGCCTACCCGTTCGAGGACGGCTCCGACACCGAGACCCTCGCCGCCCTGCACGCGCCGATCGCGCTGTGGCTGCTGGTCGGAGTGGCCTACGCCGGGGGCGGCTGGCGATCGGACCGCAAGCGGATGGACTACGTGCGCTTCACCGGCGAGTGGTTCATCTACTACGTGCTCATCGCCCTCGGCGGCGGCGTGCTCGCCGGATTCACGACCGGCGCCTTCGACGTCATCGGCATCGACGCCGAGGAGTTGGTCTCGTCCTGGGTGCTGCCGTGCGGCGCGGTGGGCGCGGTGGTGGTGGCCGCATGGCTGGTGGAAGCCAAGCAGAGCGTGGTCGAGAACATGGCGCCCGTGCTCACGAAGCTGTTCACGCCGCTGTTCGCCGCCATGCTGCTGGCCTTCCTCGGAGCCATGGTCTGGACGGGCAGGGGGATCGACTTCGACCGCGACGTGCTCGTCCTGTTCGATCTGCTGCTGGCGGTAGTCCTGGGCCTGCTCCTCTACGCCACTTCGGCCCGGGACCCCAGGGCGCCCCACGACGCGTTCGACGTGCTGCAGTTCGTGCTCGTGGTCAGCGCCCTCGTCGCCAACGCCCTGGTGCTGGCGGCCATGGTGGGCCGGATATCGGACTTCGGCTTCACCCCCAACCGGGTCGCGGCCCTGGGCGAGAACGTGGTCCTGCTCGTCAACCTCGCCTGGTCGGCCCGGCTGCACCTCGGCTTCTGGCGGGGCCGCCTGCCCTTCGCGTCCCTGGAACGCTGGCAGACGGCCTACCTTCCCGTCTACCTGATCTGGGCGATCCTCGTGGTCGTCGCCTTCCCGCCCCTGTTCGGCTTCGCCTGAGCAGCGCGGGCGCACGGGCGCGAGGAAGGCTCGGCGGCCCAGTCCCCTCCGAAACCGGGCCGCCGAGCCCCATGCCGGGCCCCTCCAGGGGTGAGTCGCAGGGGGTTGGAGGAGCCCTGGTCGCCGCTAGCGGCGGCGGATGCCTCGAGCGGTGTCGATCAGGTCGGCCAGCTCCTCGGCGTCGGCGTCACGGCGCAGCTCGTCGGCCACCCGGTCGGCCTGGTAGCTCAACTCCTCCATGCTGCGGTCCTCCACGAACGGGCTGTCCCGCAGCACTTCGGCGAACTCGGCCGCCACCACGGCCAGCCGGAAGTGGGGGTTGACGTCCCGGAACGAGCGCTCCACGTCGTCGGCCTGCAGGCTGGCCCAGGTCTCGGTGATCCGCTCGCTGGCCGGCCGGCGATAGCGCAGGGTGGCGGTGGCGATCGGTCCCCGGCCGCGGTCCCAGCTGCGGTCCAGCGTCACCTCGTAGAGGGCGGTCGAGCTCTGACCCGCACCGACCTCGCCGGCGTCGCGGGTGTCGTCGCGGAAGTCCTCGTCGGCGATGGCCCGGTTCTCGAACCCGAGCAGCCGGTAGGAGATCACCTTGTCGCGGTCGAACTCCACCTGGATCTTGGCGTCGCGGGCCACCGAGGCCAGCAGGCTGGTGAGGTTCTCCACGAAGATGCGCCGAGCCTCAGCAGGGGTGTCGATGTAGTGGTAGGTGCCGTCGGCCTTGTTGGCCAGCTGCTCCATGAGCTCGTCGTTGAACGGCCCCAGACCCACGCCGATGGTGGACAGCCCGATGTCGCCCCGCTCGCCGATCTCCTCGAGGATGTCGTCGGTTCGGGTGGCGCCCACGTTGGCGACGCCGTCCGACAGCAGCAGCACCAGCACGGCCCGGCCCCTGTCGGCCTCACTCAGAGCCATGCGGTAGCCGAGCGTCAGTCCCGCCTCGGCGTTGGTGCTCCCGCCGGGCTGGACCCAGTACCGGATCTCATCCATGATCCAGTCGGCGTTGCCCGACACGCTGGTCGGATCGAGGACCGTCGCGGCCCGGTCGTTGTAGGCCACGACGCCGACGCGGGTGCTCCCCGGCAGGCCCGACAGCAGCAACTCGACAGCCTCGTGGACCAGGGTCATCCTCTCCATGGGCCGGTCGGCGGGCCCGGCGGACTGGCCCATCGACCCGGAGCGGTCCAGCACCAGCACCACGCTGTCGGGTATCACCAGGTCCGACAGCACTTCGGGAGCCTGCACGCCCACCCGCAGCATCACCCGGTCGGGATCGCTGAACGGGGTGGGGGCCGCCTCCAGGGTGACGTTGAACTCGTCGATGATCGTCTGGTAGCCGCCGTCGAAGTAGTTGACGAACTCCTCCACTCGCACGGCCTCGATCGGCGGGAGTTGGCCGCCCTCGAGATGGTTGCGGGTCACGACGTAGGACGCGGTGTCCACGTCGAGGGCGAAGGTGGACAGATTGTCCTCATAGGTGTCCACGAACGGGTTGACGCCGTAGTCCTCGAACGTGTTGGCCCGGCACTCCGGGCACCGGCGGCGGTCCGAGGCGGCCGCCTCCTCGCGGGACACGCCGCTGGTGGCCGCAGCCTCGGCGGACTCCGCTTCGGCCATTGCGGCCTCCAACTCCGCCACTGCTTCCGCCGGCGCGGCGTCAGCGGAGGCCTGGGCAGCCTCCAGTGCGACGAAGGCCTCTTCCTCGGCCATCGGCTCCTCCGCCGGCTCGGGCTCGGCCATCACGTCATCTGTCCGGCTGCGGGATGCGACGGTTGTGGTTGCCGCGTATGACTCGGTGCCCGAGTCGGCGCGGTCTCCGCTGACATCCGTCGAAGGAGCTGCCGGCTCGACTGCGGCCGTGTCGGCCGTCGACCTGTCCTCGTCGGCGGCCGTGTCGGCCGTCGCCCCGTCCTCGCCGGGTCCGCTGCAGGACACGGCAAGCATGCTCAGCGCCAGCACTGCTCCCAGCCATCCGATGCGACGGTTCTTCCTCGTTTGGAACCTTCCGGATCCCCTGGTCCGCATGGTCACCCTCCTCCAGGTGGTGGACGCCCTTTGCGTCCGATCGGTTCCTACGACGACGCGCGCGGCCGTCTGGTTCCCGCAGGGGCCACAGAGTCCCGCCGCCGGTCAGGCCGCGTCAGCTAGGAGCGGGAGGTGGAGAGGGCCTGGTCGACCAGTTCCAGGGGGTGGCGCACGTCCAGGCCGGCCGCGGCCAGATGCAGCGAGCAGCCCGGGTTGGCACTGGCCACCACCGACGCGCCCGAGCGGGCCACTGCCGCGGTCTTGCGCTCGCGGATGGCCCTGGACAGCTCGGGCTCCATCACCGAGTAGGCGCCGCCGGCCCCGCAGCACAGGCCGTCGTCGTCGAGGGCGACGACATTGGCGACGAACGGGCGCAACACCGCCGGTACCGCCTGATGGGCCCGCTGCACGTGGCGCAGGTGGCAGGGATCCTGCACGGCCACCGTCATGTCCAGGGAGGCGACCGGCCGGCGGGATTGCAGCTCGTCGAGGCGTTCGGCCAGCCACTCATGGACGTCGTACACCCGGGCCGAGAAGGCCCGGGCCTCGTCGGTTCCCAGCAGATGCCCATAGTCCTTCAGGGAGGCGCCGCATCCGGCCGCGTCCACCAGGATGGGACGGTCATCGCCCGACAGGCCGGCCATCACCTGGCGGGCCATGTCCTTCGTCTCGGACTCCAGTCCCGCGTGGATGTGCAGAGCCCCGCAGCACGGCGCCGCCCCGCCGGTGGGCTCCACCCCGGCGCCGGTGGCCTCCAGCACCCGCTGCACCGCCATGTGCACGTCACGCTGCCAGGCGTCCATCACGCAGCCGGTGAACAGCCACACATCGTCTCCCGAGATGCGCAGTTGCGGGCGTCGCAGCGGCATCCTCGCCGGCAGGCCGAGGCGCCTGGTCGGCACCAGGCGCAGCCGTATGGCCAGCGCCAGGAGGGTCGAGCCGGCCAGCAGCAGCCGGCGATGGCGCAGCATCCGCAGGGCCAGCCGCTGCCAGCGGGGAGTGATCCGGCCCGCCCCGGCCAGGGCGGCCCGGGTGCCCTCCATGAGATGCCCGAACGGCACCGCGCTGGGGCAGGCCGTCTCGCAGCCGCGGCACTGCACGCACGTCTCCATCGACCGGATCAGGTCGTCGGTCACCGGCGCGCCCTCGTTCTGCACCGCCCGCATCAGCGCGATCCGTCCCCGGGGCGACTCGGTGTCCCGTCCGGTGATCACGAACGTGGGGCAGTGCGGCAGGCACAGCCCGCACGCCACGCACGCAACCAGCTCGTCGTCGTCCAACCCGAGATGCATCAGGGCTTCCTTAGCGGGTCGCGGCCGGGGTTGAGGCGGCCGGTGGGGTCGAAGCGGTCCTTGAAGCGGCGGTTCAGCTCGGCCACGCCCGGCTCGACGGTGCGGGACGGCTGGGGCTCGGAGGCATGCACCACCCCGACGCCGATCTCGGCAACGAACGGGCCAGCCGCGCCGTTGCGGGCATCGAAGGAGGCGGCCTCCGCGGGCGTGCACACCCACCGGTGGGGCGGCAGCTCCGGCGGGCCGTCCACGTCCTCGCAGACGCCCAGCGCCGCCAACCGGCTCAGGTCGTCGTCCACGTCGACCTCGTAGCCGCTCAACAGGATCCATACATCGGTGCCGTCCCACAGCACCGACGCGGCCGTGTGGCACGACCGCACCGCGTCCACCTCAGCGCCGGCCAGGCGCACCCAGCGCTCCGTCTCCCCCACCGGAAAGGTCCGCAGCAGCACCTCGCCCACCAGGCCGAGCGTGCCCAGCGACCCGACCAGCAGCCGGCACAGGTCGAAGCCGCTCACGTTCTTCACGGTGCCCGCGCCGGCGCTGGCGATCCGGCCGTCGGCGCACACGTAGCGGGCCTGCAGCAGAGCGTCGCGCACCGGCCCCAGCCCGAGCCGGGCGATGCTCGACTCGCCCGCCATCAGCGCCCCGCCCACGGTGCCGCCGGCACGCTCGGGCAGTGCGGTGCGCTGGCCGTCGGCCGCCAACTCCTCGTGGAGCGCAGCGACCGGCGTCCCGGCCCGTACCCGCACCGTCATCTCGGCCGGCTCGAAGGCCACGATGCCCTCCGGGGCCCGCACTTCACGGGTGCCCGGCGACAGGTCCCCGCCCAGGCTCCAGCGGGTCCCACCGCCCCGCACGCACACCGGCCCGTCCGTGCCGACCTCGGCCGCGAAGGCGATCAGAGCCTCGTCGAAGTCAGCCACTTCGTCGTCAGCCACCCCGCTCGGCCTCTGGTCAGCCCCAGACGCCGGCGGCGTCGGAGGCTCTCAACGCGCCGATGTCCGAGCAGCTGTGGGCGCTGGGCAGCACCTTGCCGGGGTTCATGCGGCAGTGCGGGTCGAACGATGCCCGCAGCCGGCTCTGCTGGTCGAGATCCACCTCACTGAACATGCGGTTCATGTACTCGCGCTTCTCCACGCCGATGCCGTGCTCGCCGGTGAGCGCCCCTCCCATGTCGAGCGACATCTCGATGATCTCGCGGCCTGCGGCCTGCACCCGCTCGCCGGTGCCCGGCACCCGGGAGTCGTAGGCCAGGATGGGATGGAGGTTGCCGTCGCCCGCGTGGAAGACGTTGAGCACGATCAGATCGTGACGATCGACGATCTCGTAGATCCGCTCGAGTACCTCCACTAGCCGGGTGCGGGGCACCACCGTGTCGTGCAGGTAGTAGTCGGGCATCACGTTGGCCACCGCCCCGAAGGCGCTCTTGCGGCCCTTCCAGAGCCGGGCCCGCTCGTCGTCGTCGGCCGCGGTGCGCACGCTGATGGCCTGGTTGCGCCGGGCGATGCCGGCGACCCTCTCTCCTGCGATGGCCACACCCCCGGCGGGGCCGTCCACCTCGACCAGCAGCACGGCGGCGGCGTCGCGGGGGTAGCCGGCCTGCGCGAAGTCCTCGACTGCGGTGACGCAGCGCTGGTCCATCATCTCGATGGCGGCCGGCACGATCCCGGCGGCGATGATGGCGCTGACGGTGGCCGCCGCATCCGACACGTCGTCGAAGCTCAGCAGCATGGTGCGCACCGCGGGCGGGTTGCGGGTGAAGCGGACGGCCACGGCCGTGGCGATGCCGCACATCCCCTCGGAACCGACGAACGCTCCCCTCAGGTCGTAGCCGGCCGGCTCGGCGGTCAGGTCGCCGAGAGTGACGACTGAGGCGTCTGACATCACCACCTCCACCGCCAGCACATGGGCGCTGGTCACGCCGTAGGCCAGGCAGTGCGGGCCGCCCGAGTTGTTGGCCACGTTGCCGCCGATGGTGCAGGCCGCCTGGCTGGACGGATCGGGCGCGTAGTGCACCCCGTGGGGAGCCAGGGCCCGGCTGAGGTCGAGGTTCACCATGCCGGGCTGGACCCAGGCCACACCGTTGTCGAGGTCGATCTCCAGCAGCTTGTCCATGCGGGTCATCGACAGGACCACCGGCTGGCCCAGCGGCGCCGCGCCCCCGGCGAGGCCGGTGCCGGCCCCCCTGGGCGACACGGCCCGCCCGTGGCGGGTGGCGACCTTCACGCACTCCACCACGTCGGAGGTGGAGCCGGGATAGCACACCGGACCGGCGTTGCCCTCCTTGTAGATGGAGGCGTCGCGGGAAGCCAGGTAGCGGGCGGCCGCGTCGGCCCGCACCCGGTCGGCCCCTATGGCCTCGACCAGGTCGGCGACGAGCGCGGCGTCGGAGGTGTCGGCGGCCGGGACGGCAGCCGCACGGTCCTCTCGACGTCGAGACCCCAGCACCCGGCGGGTGGCGGCAGCGAGCGTCCTGGCCACGGCTCAGACCATAACGCGGCGCCGCCAGAGCGAGGAACCTCGGCCCGCATCGACGCGACGTGCTTGCACCTACCCGCGCGGGTTCTTATGGTCGTATGTGAGCAACAATCGACGGAAGTTCGAGGCAGGCGATCGATGACCCAGACCGAGGCCTCCTACCACCGGGCGCCCGACGAGGTGCCGCCCCCGCCGTCGGGCTGCCCGGTGAACGACTTCACCCCGTTCGCTCCCGACTATCTCACCGACCCGTACGCGGTGCTGGACGGGCTGCGGGACACGCCGGTGTTCTACTCCAATGAGCTCGGCTACCTGGTGGTCACCCGCATGGAGGACGTGAGCGAGATCTTCCTGGACCCCGAAACGTTCGGATCCCAGAACGTGCAGGATCCGGTGTTCCCCCTGAGCGCGGCCGCCCACGCCGTGCTGGCCGCGCCGGACTTCAACCCGGTGGCGGTGATGTCCAACCGGCAGCCTCCCGACCACGGCCGTATCCGCAACCACACCAAGCAGGGCTTCTCCAACCGGCGCATGCGGGTCCTGGAGCCCTACATCCGCGGCCGCAGCCACGACCTCGCCGACGCCCTGCTGGCCGCCGGCTCGCCAGCCGACTTCGTGCCCGTGTTCGCGCATCCCCTGCCGGGCGAGACGATCTTCCGCTTCATCGGGTTCCCGGAGAGCGACGACGAGAAGCTCAAGGCGTGGTGCTCGGACCGGCTGGCCTTCAGCTGGGGCAAGCCGACCGAGGCCGAGCAGGCCGAGATCGCCCACAAGATGCTGGCCTACTGGCGGTACTGCCGAAGCGTCGTGGCCGCCAAGGTCGACGAACCCGGCGACGACTTCGCCTCCGAGCTCCTGGCGGTCCACAAGGCCGACCCGGACGAGCTCACCTACCGGGAAGTGGAGTCGATCGTCTACGGCCTGTCCTTCGCCGGCCACGAGATCGTCAGCCACTTCCTGTCGAACTCGCTGATCTGCCTGCTTTCGCGCCCCGACCAGTGGGACCAGCTCTGCGCGGACCCGTCCCTGATACCGGCCGCGCTGGAGGAGGTGCTGCGCTTCGAGTCGCCCCAGACCAGCTGGCGGCGCGTCGCCAACGTCGACGCCGAGGTGGCCGGGGTGAAGGTGCCGGCCGGGACCAACATCTTCATGAGCCTGGCCGCGGCCAACCACCAGCCCGACTGCTTCGACAACCCCGGAGAGTTCGACGTCCACCGGCCCAATGCCCGCAACCACATCTCCTTCGGCAAGGGCATCCACTTCTGCCTGGGCGCCCGCCTGGCCCGCCTGGAAGCCACCGTCGCTCTGGAGGTGCTCACCGAGCGGATCCCGTCGCTGCGGCTGGTGGAGGGTCAGAGCCTGGAGCGCTTCGCCAACATCACCTTCCGCGGCCCCAGAAAGCTGCTGGTGGCCTGGGACACGTGACCACCATCCCGGCTCTGGTCGACGACGCCGCGGCCCGCTTCGGCGCGAGTGAGGCTCTCGTGGACGGCGAGATGCGCATTGCGTTCACACAACTGCGGGACCGGGTCGTCGAGATGGCCTCCGCTCTGGGGGCATGGGGCCTGACCCCGGGCGACCGGGTTGGCGTGTGGGGACCCAACTGGTGGGAGTGGGCGGTGGCGGCGCTGGGCGTGCACGCCGCGGGCGGTGTGGTAGTGCCGGTCAACACCCGGTTCAAGGGCGACGAGACCGCATTCGTGCTCGACCGGTCCCGAGCCCGCCTCCTGTTCTGCTCCACCGACTTCCTGGGCACCGACCACATGTACCTGCTGCGATCCGCCACCGGCGGCGTGCCCTCGTGCGTTGAGCAGATCGTGGCTTTGCGGGGACCGGCACCGCCCGACGCGATCGGGTTCTCGGACTTCGTCGCCCAAGCGCCCGCCGGCGCCTCCGCCGACCCGTTGCCCGGGGTCTCGGACCGCGACCCGTGCCACATCATGTTCACCTCCGGCACCACCGGGCAGCCCAAGGGAGTCGTTCTCAACCACGGCGCGGTCTGCCGGGCCTACCGGAACTGGGCCTCGGTGATCGGCCTGCACCACGGCGACCGGTACCTGATCGTCAACCCGTTCTTCCACTCCTTCGGCCTCAACGCCGGGATCCTGGCCTGCCTGATGACCGGGGCGACGATGATCCCCCACCCGGTGTTCGACGTGCCCTCGGTGATGGCCCGCATCCCCGCCGAGCGGGTGTCGGTGCTGCCCGGCCCGCCCGCCATCTACCAGACCATCCTCAACCATCCCGACCTCGACACCTTCGACATGTCCACCCTGCGCCTGGCGGTGACCGGCGCCGCTCCCGTGCCGGTACCGATGATCGAAGCCATGCGCGACCGGCTCGGCTTCGAGGTGGTGGTGACCGGCTACGGACTCACGGAGGCCTCCGGCATCGCCACCATGTGCCGCCACGATGATCCCCCAGAGACAATCTCGGCCACGTCGGGCCGGGCCATCGACGACGTGGAGGTCCGGGTGGTGGGCCCCGGCGGCGACGAGCTGCGGAGAGGCGAGCCGGGCGAGATCGTGGTGCGGGGCTACAACGTGATGGACGGCTACCTCGACGACCCGGAGGCCACCGCGGCCGCCGTCGACGCCGACGGGTGGCTGCACACCGGCGATGTCGGAACCATGGACGCCGCCGGCTACGTGGCCATCACCGACCGGCTCAAGGACATGTTCATCTGCGGCGGCTTCAACGCCTACCCGGCCGAGATCGAGGCCACCATGCTGGCCCACCCCGAAGTGGGCCAGGTGGCGGTGGTGGGCCGGCCCGACGACCGCCTGGGCGAGGTGGGCCACGCCTTCGTGGTACCCGCCCCAGGCGCCGCCACCGGCGAGTCGGCCAGCGACGAGCTGGTGGCGTGGTGCCGCCAGCGGATGGCCAACTACAAGGCCCCCCGCGGCGTCACCTTCACCGACGAGCTGCCTCTCAACGCTTCAGGCAAGGTGCTCAAGCACGAACTACGGGCACTGCTAGCGGGTAACGGCGGCGCCTAGCGCCTCTATGCCGCTCGGCCGTGACCGTCGGACGAGTCCAGGTCGAACTCCTTGCGGATGTGCTCGTCGGACACCCAGGGGCCGACCCCTTCGGGAGCCGGCGCCGCACCGAGATTGAAGACAGGCCTCAGAGTGGCCGGTCGGTCCTTGCGGCTGGTGCGGGCGGCCGAAGCATCCTCTCGGGCCTGGAGCAGCAAGTTGTTGTAAGCCACACTCGCGGCCGGCCTCAAGTCCCTGGTGTGGCCGGACTCGAGATCGGGACGGCCGTGCGCTCCATAGCGCTGATGGGCGGCGATCCGGGCTGCAGCGGCAAAGGCCGGCAGCACCAGGAAGACCACGATGGCGATTGCGTAAGCCATGCTTCTCTCCTTCTCCTTCTGCTTCTCCTTGTCAATTCAATGGCCGGTTCCGGCCGTCGCATTCGTGAACTCGGTCACATAGCGTTGGCTGCCATGACCTCACCGTTCGTGCCGGTGCCGCTCACGCCGGTGTCCTTCCTCGATCGGGCCCGGCTGGTGCATGGCGACCGGCCCGCGGTGGTTGACGGACCGCTGTGGCGCAGCTACGAGGAGTTCGCCGGCCGCTGCGAGCGGCTGGCCGGAGCCACGCTCAAGCTGGGCCTCGAGCCCGGGGACGCGGTGTCGGTGCTGGCCCCCAACGTGTCGATGGCCCTGGAGGCGGCGTTCGGGTTCCCCTTAGCCGGAGTGGTGTTCAACGCGCTGAACTCCAGGCTGTCGGCACCGGAGCTGGCCTGGATCGTCGGCCACGCCCAGTCCAAGGTGCTGTTCGCCGACCACGGCCTGGCTGATGTGGCCCGGTCGATCCAGCAGCGGGTGCCGGGGCTGCGGCTGGTCGTATCGAGCGACGCCGGCGTCTCAGGGGCCTCGGACTGCGAGTACGAGGCGCTGCTGGCCGCGGCCGAGCCGCACCGGATGGAGATCACCGACGAGCACACCGTGCTGAGCCTCAACTACACCTCGGGCACGACCGGCAACCCCAAGGGCGTCATGTACTCGCACCGGGGCGCCAACCTCAATGCGCTGGCCATGGCCGCCCAGTGCGGCCTCGACAGCGACACGGTGTTCCTGTGGACGCTGCCCATCTTCCACTGCAACGGCTGGTGCTTCCCGTGGGCGGTCACCGCGGTGGGAGGGACGCACCTGATGCTGAGGACCCTGGACCCTGGCACGGTGTGGCGCCATATCCGTGACGACGGCGTGACCCACTTCAACGCCGCCCCCACCGTGCTGATCGGCCTGGTCAACCACCCCGATGCCGCGCCGGCGCCCCGGACCGTGAAGGTGTGCACCGGGGGCGCTCCCCCGTCACCCACCCTGCTGACCCAGATGGCCGAGCTCAACGTCCATGTCACCCACCTGTACGGCCTCACCGAGACCTACGGCCCGTCGCTGATCTGCGACTGGCGCAGCGAATGGGACGGCCTGCCTGCCGCCGAGCAGGCCCGGATCAAGGCCCGCCAGGGGGTGGGCACGCTGGTGACCTCCTCGGTGCGGGTGGTCGACGCCGGCGGCGCCGATGTGCCCGCCGACGGCGCCACGCAGGGCGAGATCGCCATCCGGGGCAACAACGTGATGCTCGGCTACTACAAGGATCCCGAAGCCACCGCGGCGGCGTCGGTGGACGGGCCCGGCGGGACCTGGTTCCGGACGGGGGACATGGCCGTGATGCACGACCACGGTTACGTGGAGGTGCGGGACCGGGCCAAGGACGTGATCATCTCCGGCGGCGAGAACATCGCCTCCATCGAGGTGGAGCAGGCCCTGGCGTCGCACCCCGACGTGGTGGAGTGCGCGGTGGTGGCCGCCCCCGACGACACCTGGGGCGAGGTGCCGGCCGCGTTCGTGGTGCTTCGATCGGGTGCAGACGTGACCGAGGCCGACCTCGTCGAGCACGTCAAGTCCCGCATCGCCCGCTTCAAGGCCCCCAAGTCGGTGGCGTTCGGCGAGCTGCCCAAGACGGCCACCGGCAAGATCCAGAAGTTCGCTCTGCGCGACCAGCTCTGGGCCGGCCGGGACCGCCGCGTCAACTAGCGCGGCCGGTCAGGCTTCGTTCACCAGGGGGACGACCGACTCGGCGAAGACGTCGAACTGCTCCAGGTACTCGTCGAGGGTGCGGGCCCGGAACTTGAGATGGAAGGTGTTGGCCCCCGCGGCCCGGCCAGCCCGGATGCTGGCCGCGACCGGCTCGACTCCGCAGGCCATCACCGGGGGCAGTCCCTCGGGGGCGGCGTCGGCCAGCAGGTAGCACCACGGCGGCATGAAGCCGATGTCGAAGCGGGCATCCTCACGGCCGGCGGAGGCCGCGGCGGCGTTCATCGTGTCGATGATCTCGCCGTACTGCGACACCGGGTTGCCCATCGGCACGTAACCATCGCCCAGACGGCCAGCGCGCCGCCAGGCGGCCCGTCCGCTGCCTCCCACCCAGATGGGCAGTTCCCGCGCCGGCGCGGGGCCGACCCCGACGTCGGCGTAGCTGAAGGCCTCTCCGGAGTGGCTCACGTACGGGCCGGCGAAGGCTCCCCTGACCGCCTCCAGGATCTCGTCGAGCAGCCGGCCCCTGGCCTCGAAATCCACTCCCAGCGCCTCGAATTCGGCCTCCACGTGTCCGGCTCCCACGCCGAGGATGGCCCGCCCGCCCGAGAGATGGTCCAGAGTGGCGAACGACTTGGCGGTCTGCAGGGGGTGGCGGTAAGCCGCGATCCACACCACCGAGGCCAGATTGACCGTGGAGGTGCAGGCAGCCAGGTACGACAGCGTGGCCACCGTGTCGTACCAGGTGGTGCTCATGTGGGCCGCGTAGTCGTTGTCCGGAATGGCCACGTGGTCGGTCACACCCACGAAGTGGTGGCCGGTGCCCTCGGCCTTGCGGGCGATGCGCACCAGGTCGTCGACGGTGGCGGTGTGCTCCCAAGGGTCGGCCAGCGTGGCGGTGAGTGTGTGGATCGGCAGCGCTACGCCGTAGGTCCAGCCGCCCGGCGGTGTGATCGAGGCCATGGCGGCCGATGCTAACGGCGCGCCTGCCCGCCATGGACAGCCGCCCGGCTGGTCGCTAGCTGCGGCAGCCGCTGAAGCCCGGGTCCGGGCCGGGACGCCTCGGCGGGGCGAAGAAGTCGTTCTCGTGGTCGGCGAGCTGCTTTCGCTTGCGCATGATCGCCCGGCGCTCCGCCTCCAGATACAAGTACCTCTGCACGTCGTCGGGTGTGCTGTCGCTCATGAACATGTCGACGGCCACCGGGTCACGGCACAGCTCCTCGCGAATGTCGTCCTTGGTGATGGTCCTGCCATCGCCGCGGCCGGCGCGCTCGCGCTGCATCCGCCAGCGGTACCACCGGTTCCTCGCGAGGGGGACGATCAGCCCCAGGTTGAACATCGCAAATCCGACGAACGCGTACTCCGCGACCGTCACGAGCGGCGCCATGACTTGCTCCTCCTGCGTGAGCAGACATCTGGCGCCCGAACGACTGGCCGCGATACTGGTCTGATTTCAATATATCCGATGCTGTCTCGGATCCACCACAAGCCGGCCGGCACTTCGCCGACGCGGTCGGGATGCACCAGTCGGTACCATCGCCCGCCATGAGCTTCCGCACCGAGTTTCTCGACGAGGCTCTAGCCGACTACATCCAGGCCCATTCCACCCATCCCGATGAGGTGCAGCGGGAGCTGATCGAGGCCACAGCTGCCCTCGGTGATGCCAGCATCATGCAGATCAGCCCCGCCCAGGGCGCCTTCATGACGGTGCTCACGACCTTGCTGGAGCCGCAATTCGCGGTGGAGGTGGGCACGTTCACGGGCTATTCGGCCCTGGCCGTGGCCAAGGCGCTCCCACCCGGCGGCCGGCTGCTCTGCTGCGACATCTCCGAGGAATGGACCGCCGTCGCCCGCGAGCACTGGGAGCGGGCCGGTGTGGCCGATCGCATCGACCTGCGCATCGCTCCGGCGATGGACACGCTGCGCTCCCTGCCGCCGAAGCCGCCTGTGGACCTTGCCTTCATCGACGCCGACAAGGCGTCCTACATCGCCTACTACGAGGAGTTGGTTCCGCGGCTGTCGGCGCGGGGAGTGATTCTGGTGGACAACGTGCTGTGGGACGGGCATGTGGCCGACCCCGAACAGACCGATTCCACCACTGAGGAGTTGCGGGCCTTCAACGCCCAT
Source organism: Acidimicrobiales bacterium (assembly GCA_965117015.1). GTDB lineage: Bacteria > Actinomycetota > Acidimicrobiia > Acidimicrobiales > Aldehydirespiratoraceae > Aldehydirespirator. Next base: position 2,068,726 of record OZ220747.1, on the reverse strand, counting down.
GTCGTCGCCGACGAGCGGGTGCTGGTGGCGCTGCTGCCGGTGGGCGACGGTCTGTCGATGATCACTGGCCGTCCCGCCTGACCGGGTTCGAGAGCACGCCGATGCCCGTGATCCCGACGTCGACGGTGTCTCCCGGTGCGAGCTGGCAGGTCGAGTCGGCCCCCATCCACAGCACGTCGCCGGGATGGAAGGTGATGTAGCGCGACGCCTCGACGATGAAGTCCCACGGGTCGAAGACCATGTCGCCGGTGGCGAACTCGGCTTGGACGGCGCCGTTGACCCGGACCGTGGTGGTCTGGGCCATGGGGTCGACGCCGGTCTCGATCCAGGGGCCCATGGGCTTGAAGGTGTCGCTGTTCTTGCTGCGCCAGAACGAGCGGTCGGCACGCTGCCACTCGCGGGCGCTCACGTCGTTGCCGATCGTCCAGCCGAACACCGACTCCTGAGCCTCGGCCCGCGACGCGTTGCGCACCCGGCGACCCATGACGGCAACCACCTCGCCCTCGGCCTCGAAACGGCCCGTCACGTCTGGCGGCACCAGGATCGACTCGCCGTGCCCGATCAGGGCGTTGTTCGCCCGGTAGCCGACCTCCGGACGACTGGGCACGGAGACGTCCCGTCCCGCCGCTATCTGCTCCTCGATGTGACGGCGGTAGTTGAGGCCGACCGCGTAGAACACCAACGGCACCACCGGAGGCAGGAGGGTCAACCCCTCCAGCGGGCGGGACCGCTCGACGACGGGGTCGCCCTCGAGGGGAGAACTTCGCAGCACATGGACCGCGTCGTCGTCCACCCGTACCCAGCGGATCCCGCCGTCGATGGAGACTCGTCCATACCGCATCGGAAGTGAGCCAGCCTAAGAGGCCGAGCAAACGGGCGGGCGGGCGAGTCCTGAGGAGGCCGACCGGTCCAGCACCACCGTGACCCTCGGATGGAGTTGCAGCGCCGAAGCCGGGATCTCAGCGGTGACGGGGCCATCGACGGCGCGGGCGACGGCATCGGCCTTGTGTTCCCCGCAGGCGATCAGCACGAGTTCTTGCGCGGCGGCGACGGTGGCGATGCCCTGGGTGATGGCTCGGGCGGGCACGGACCGGTCGCTGGGGAAGAAGCGGGCGTTGTCGGCCCGGGTCTGCTCGCTCAGCTCGACCACCCGGGTAGCGCTGCCCAACGGGGAGCCTGGCTCGTTGAAGGCGACATGGCCGTTGGACCCGATTCCCAGCAGTTGCAGCCCGATCGAGGCCTGCCGCACCTCCTGCTCGTAGCGGGCGCATTCGGCGGACACATCGACTGCCTGAGCGTTCGGGCCGTGGACGGCGGCGGGCCCGATGTCGACCTGACCGGTAAGCAGCCGGTGCACCACGTTGCGGTAGGCGCACCGATCGTCGCGGTCGAGATCCAGGTACTCGTCAAGAAGGTAGGCGTGGACGCGGACGAAGCTCAGGCCCTGCTCGCGGTGGCGCCGGACCAGCTCGGCGAACACTGCTTCCATCGTCTCGCCGGTGGCCAGGCCCAGGGCCGGCCGCGGTGCAGAAGTCATGAACCGCTCGACGAAGTCAGCGACCACTCGTGCGGCTGCGGCTGCGGACTCGCGGACGACGACCCTCACTGCGTGGCGGCGCTGGCGGTGCCGCGTCCGGCCCGCCGCACGGCGACGGCCGCGCCGACGACACCGGCATGGATGCCGAGATGGGCCACCGAGATGGGCTTTGACAGCTTCAGCCTCGACGCGAAGCGGTCGAAGTTCTCGCTCAGCCCGCCGCCCACCACCCAGCGAGACGGGTTGAGCATGGCCTCCAACTCGTCGAAGAAGGGCTGCGCCCGCCGGGCCCATTCGACCGGAGAGAGCTCCTCGGTGGAGATCGCCCTCCCGGACGCGATCTCCTCGAAGCGCCCGTTCGTGCCGACCAGGCCGCCCAGCTCCGAGTTGGCGATGAGATCACCGTTGTGAAGCAGCGCGCTGCCTATGCCCGTTCCGAAGGTCAGCACGATGGTCAGCCCGTCCCGGTCGAGTCCGGCGTCGCCGTAGGTCAGCTCCGCCAATCCGGCCGCATCGGCGTCGTTGATGAGCACCGCGTTGGCGCCGTCGGCAGCCCGCAGGCAGGCCAGCGCGCCATTCTCCTCGAACGCGGCGGAGAGGTTGGGGGCATGGCGCAGAGACGACCCGTCTATGACGCCCGGCAGGGCTACACCGACCGGGCCGGACCAGCCCACCGCCGACGCGATGCGACCGATAGCGGACACGACGTCACCGGGCGTCGCCGTCTCCGGCGTCGGCTCCGAGCGGATGGCCCCGGCCAGTTCGCCTGTGCCCAGATCGACCACGGCACCCTTGATGCTGGTGCCTCCGACATCTATACCGAGCTGCGTGTCGGTTCCTGCGCTCATGAGTCGGAATCGCCGGTCCTGGCGCCGGTGATATAGGCGACCAAGTCGTCCTTGGTCACCTCGCCCACGTCCACCTCCGCGGTCTTGCGGCCCTGGCGCAGCACCACGGCACGGTCGCAGACCTCGGTGACGCGGTCCATGTTGTGAGTGATGAGCAGAACCGCCACGCCGGCGTCGCGCAGGCTGCGGATGAGGTCGAGCACACGGGCCGCCTGCTCCACACCAAGCGCGGCCGCGGGCTCGTCGAGCAGGACGATCTGCTGTCCCCAGGCGGCCGCCCGGCCTATGGCCACCGCTTGGCGCTGGCCGCCCGACAGGGCGCTCATCGACCGGCGCAGCGACGGGATGCGAATGTCGAGTCGACCCAGGATCTCGCCGGACTCGGCCCGCATGCGCTTCTTGTCGAGCACACCGAGCCAGGCGCCGATCCGGCCGCCGCGCGTCTGCTCCCGGTTGAGGAACAGGTTCTCGACCACATCGAGGGGGTCGATCACGGCCAGCGTCTGGTGGACGGTCTCGATGCCCAGCGACCGGGCCGCCTCGGGCGAGGCGACCGATTGGACGGTCCCGTCAACCTTGACCACGCCCGCGTCGGGCGCGTACACGCCGGAGATGCACTTGACCAGCGTCGACTTGCCTGCGCCGTTGTCGCCCAGCAGGGCCGTGACCCGGCCGTAGTGCAGGCTCAGCGCCACATGATCGAGCGCCCGCACGGCCCGGAACGACTTGCACAGGCCCTCGACCTCGAGTGCGGGAGTGGCGGCCGCGCCCGTCATTTCAAGCCCCCGACGGAGACCTCGTCCCCGAAGCCGTTCCAGACACCCGCCACTTGCGCCCGGCCGGAAGAAACACCGGTGAGGCCCACGATCAACGTCCTGGTGACGAAAGCTTGGACCCGGAAACCGAAGACCACGGTGGCGCCCTCGGCCACAGTCCGGCTCTCGCCGGGGTGGAGTCTGGCGTAGTAGTCGATGGCCGCCGGGGCGGGCATGTCCACCGGCACCGGTTCCGTCGACAGCTCCGACGGGTCGTGGGCGACAATGGCTCGCACCTGGTAGTCGCCGAACACCGGATCGATGTAGAGACCCCCGCCGAAGCAGAGCGGCACGCCCTGATGGACGTGGCCCACCTCGCTGAGGTAGAGCACCGCGGGCTGCTCGGGGAGGTCCTGCACCCCATGAAGGGGGGTGGTGCCGGTGAGACCGTGGCCGGGCTCGACCTGGGTAGCACCGGCCTCGGCCAGCATGCCGAGCACCTCAGTCGAGGTGGTCCCGGGCGCGTTTATCTCCAGCGTCTGCGGGCACGCGGCGTGACTGCGGGCGATCTCCGCGGCCCGGGCCAGTGTCCCGGTGTTGGGGGTGAGGCGAGCCCCGCCCGAAGCGGAGTCGAACAGCAGCGCCGGGAAGGTGGTCAGCCCGGCGAACTCGGCTCCACCCATCCCGGCAATGCGGTCGATCATGGCCGGCAGGTCGTCCAGCGCCACACCGCCCTCGTGGCCCGGGTAGAAGGTGTCTCCCTCAGCGAACACCCGCACCAGCAGGCGCTGGGACCGCCCGACACGATGGGCGGCGGCTGCCGCCTCTTCGGCCTTGTTCTCGGAGAAGACCGTCCAGTAGTCGGGATCCAGCCCGGCGGCCTCGGCGGCCTCGGCCCGGGGTACCTGCACCAGATGGCCGAGATGGCCGAGGTTGTGGCCGTGGCGGGCGATCGGTCGGGCGCAGGCCATGTCCACCGCGACATAGCCGTCGACACCGCCGGCGGTCATGGCGGCCAGCGCCGCCGGGGCCCGGCCGATCTGCTTGGTCATGGCGTACACGGTGAGTCCCAGCCGGCGGGCCTGCCGGCACAGTCCGGTCGTGTTCGCCTCGATGGCGTCGAGGTCGAGGACGCAGCTGTTGGCCGGTATCCGTCCCGCTTGATGGAGTTCGACTGCGGCTTCGACGAACTGCGGGTTGCGTCTCAGCAGCGGTTGCAGGAACACATCAAGTCTCCTTCTGTTCTCTCATGCTCAGCGCCACCGCCAGGATGATGATCACGCCCCGGGCAATCAGCTGGTCCGCGACCCGCAGGCCCATGAGGATCAGGCCGTTGTTGAGCATGGCCATCACCACCGAGCCAGCGACGGCGCCGGCCACCGAGGCCCGGCCGCCGAAGAGGTTGGTGCCGCCGATGACCACGGCCGCGATCACGGTCAGCAGCAGGTTCTCGCCCAGGTCGTGGCGCCCGATGGCCAGCCGGCCGGCCAGCAGCACGCCGGCGAACGAGGCCGCGGCCGCGCTGGTCATCAGCGCGGTGATGCGGATGCGGTCGGTGTTGATGCCGAGTGCGCCCGCCGCGGAGCGGTCGGCGCCCACCGACAGCACATGGCGGCCCCACCGGAGCTGGTGCAGCACGAGATGCCCGATGACGCCGACCACGACGGTCCAGATCAGCAGCGACGAGATGGGCCCCACCGATCCGGCCCCGAAGACGGCCAGGAAGGTGTCGTTGCGGATCGGCAGCGACTGCAGGTTGTTCATGTTGCGGGCTATGCCGCTGACGATCCCCAGCATCCCCAGCGTCACCAGGAACGACGGGATGCGCACCTTGACGGCGATGGCGCCGTTGACGAGCCCGATGCCGGCGCCGACTGCCACCGCCACGCCGGCGCCGGCCACGAACCCGTAGCTCCCCACCGCCTCGGCGGCCACCAGCGACGACAGGGCACAGGTCGCTCCGACCGACAGGTCGATCTCCGCCGCAGCCAGAGCGAACGTCATACCCACCGCCATCACCGCGATCGGCGCAGCCTGGCGGCCGATGTTGAGCAGGTTGGAGGCGGTGAGGAATCCGTCGTCGCGCAGGATGACGGCGAACAGCCCGAAGATCAGGATTGCGGCCATGTACACCACGTACTGGCGCAGTCCCGGGTCCTGGCGCCGCCGCGCCAGCCACCGGTGGACACCGAGTTGCCGGTGTCCGGCCGCGGCGGAGTCGTCTGTCATGCCTTCCTCACTGTGGGGCTTGCCCGGAGCCCCGGCGACAACTCAATGCTGGTTGCCGCCGGGGCTAGTGGGGTCAGTCTGCCTCAGCCGATCGCGTCGAGGACTTCTTGGGGTGGGTCGGCGGCCAGTGACTGGCGGTAGCCCTCGACGATGTTGTCGGCGGTGACGCCGATGGCCGGCACCACCGCGAACGCCGGGGCCGGTTTGCCGAGCAGCCCGTAGGCGCCCTCGATGGCCATGGTGCGGCCGAGGTTGTAGGCCTCATCGGCGGCGATGCCCACGACGTTGCCGCCCTCGACCATGTCCAACGACACGTTGGTGTCGAGATCCATGGTCACCAAAGCCACATCGGAGGCGCCCGCAGCCCTAAGGGCGGCCAGCACCCCGTCGGCGGGGCCCGCCGACCACGGGGCGTAGATGCCGTCGAGGTCGGGATTGCGGGTCAGCATCGCCGTGGCGATCTCCTCCGCCGCGGCCGGGTCGGCCAGACCCTGCTCGGCCACGATCTCGATGCCGGGATAGTTGATCTCGATCCAGGTCTTGAACGCCTGGTCGCGCTGGTTGGTCACGTAGTAGGCGGCGTCGTGGAAGATGTAGCCGACCTCGCCCTCACCGCCGAGAGCGTCGGCCAGCAGATCCGCGGCGGTGATGCCCATCGCGGCCAAGTCGTCGGTGACGATGCCCACATAGTCCTCGCCGTGCACATAGCCCTGGGGCACGTTGGACAAGAACACCAACTGCACACCCGCGTCCACCGCCGGGCGGAACGCCTCAGCCCCGGCATCGGGACCGATCGCCAAACTGATGATGATGTCAGGGCTCAACGCCATGACCGTCTCCACATCGTTGGCCTGCTGGGCCGCGTCGAACTGGGCGTTGGTCTCCGCGATCACCTCGATCCCCAGCTCCGCGAACGCGTCACGAGCACCCTGGCTCACCGCGTCGGTGAACGCCCCCGCGGTGTGCCACAACAACGCAGCCGTGAAGCCGCCCCCCTGCACCTCAGCAACCTCATCACCGCTCAAGGTGACCTCACTGGAAGCAACCGCCTCCTCACCACCAGGCCCCTGAGTCCTAGGCGCCTCAGGCCCAGGCACAGCCGGTGCCTCATCGTCAGGTTCCGGCGCTGCCTCGGGCGCCGCGGTTGTGGCCGGCGGTGCCGCGTCGTCGTCATCGTCGGCACACGCCGCGGCCACCACCGCGAACACTGCGAGCAGCGACACGATCAGCAGCCATTTCGGCCTTTTCCTATTGTTTGTCATGGCCCCTCCCTTTGGGTCCGGTTTATGGATCGTGAGCGCCGCACCATTGGGCGATGAAATGAGCGAGGGTGCGGGTGGCCGTCACCAGTTCGTCGATGGCGAGGCGCTCGAACGGGGTGTGGCAGTTTGAGATGTCGCCCGGCGCGAAGTACACGCCGGGGATCCCCAAGTCCCGCAGGAACGGCTTCTCCGACCAGTACGGCGCGCCCTCGATGCGGGCCGGTTCGCCGGTCACCGCCTCGATCGACCGGGCCAGCGCGGCCACCCCCGGCTGGTCGGCGGCTACCTCGTCGGGTGTGCCCCCGAACCGGTGGTCGCGGGGCGCGCTGAACTCCACGGTGCACTCGACGCCGTGCTCGCCCGCCACCTCAGCGGCGATGGACTGGATGCTGGTGGCCGCGTCATCGAGGCTCTCGCCCGGCAGGACCTTGCGGATCAGCGACAGCTCGAAGCGGCCCGGCACCGCGATGTTGCCTCCCGACGTGACCGAGGTGACCAGCAGGAAGGCCTCGCCCAGCAACTCGTGGGCGGGCACCGACTCCCGCAGACGATCGGAGTGCTCCCACAGGCGGTCGAGCAAGCGGTGCCCGGCTCGCAGGGCGTCGACGCCGAGTTCGGGCCGGCCGAAGTAGGCGGAGACCCCCGTGTAGGCGACATCCGCGATGAGGAAGCCCATCTGGGCGGTGTAGATGGCGGAGGTGGTCGGCTCGGTGTAGATCGCGAAGTCCGCATCGGGCCGCGGCCCGGCCCGGCCCTCCACCGACGCCCGGATCCCGGCCGACACGCCGCTGCCGGGCTGGCCCGACTCCTCGTCGCACACGAACAGGGTCGACACCTGGCCGGCGGGCCGCAGCCCGGCGCGGCCGAAGGCCCGGACCGCCTCGATGATGGCGCAGATGCCGGCTTTCTGGTCGGCGACTCCCCGGCCCCATAGCTCGCCGTCGATCACGTGGGCGCCGAAGGGATCCTCGCGGTCGGTTCCCGCCCAGTGCTGGGACCAGTCCTCCACGGCCACCGTGTCGAGGTGTCCGGCCAGCAGTAGCGACCTTCCTGCGCCGTCCCCGGCCGTTCCGCAGACGTTGGGGCGTCCCGGCTCACACTCGAAGAGCTCGGCCGAATCGAAGGCGTCCGACTCGGCCATCTGGCGGCAAGCCCAGCGGGCGAATTCCTCCTCGTTGGGCGTGACGCTCGGAATGCGGGTGGCCTCGCGGACCAACTCGGTGACCGCCTCGCCGTCGACCGCCGACGCGACCCGCGTGGGAGCGCTCGTCACTGCTGGTCCCCCAGGATCTCGGGCACGAGGGACTCGTGGATGAAGCGCAACGACATGGACACCGCCCCCACCAGGGCGGCCTGCCGCCCCAATGTCGACGCCGCCAGCTCCGGCGGTGCAGCCACGAGGCGCGACAGGTGGACCCGGACGGCGTCCACGAACACGGGGTTGGCTCCGACCCCGCCGCCGAACACGACCCGGGTCGGGTCGGCGATCAGGCACAGGTGCGACACGGCCAGAGCCATGGCGGCCGCCACCTCGTCCAGCACGGCCGCGGCGGCGGCTTCGCCGGTGGCCGCGGCCGCGAATATGTCGGGAACGTCGGCGCTGGCGTCGAGTCCCGAGCGGTGGCCGTCCTCGATGGCCCGGCCGAACCGCTTGCGGATGGACGGCGCGGCGGCCACATCCTCGAGGGTCACCGGCGCCTCGCCCGGCTCGGGCGGCGACAGCAGCAGCGAGCCCAGCTCACCCGCCGATCCGGTGCCGCCTCGGTAGAGGTCGCCTCCGACGACCATTCCCAGGCCGATGCCCGTTCCCACCGAGATGGCCGCGAAGTCCCCGTCGGCCTGCTCGTCACCCATCCGGGTCAGCTCGCCCAGGGCGGCCAGGTTGACGTCGTTCTCGACATGGACGCGGGCGTCGAACCTCTCGGAGAGGTAGGCGCCCGGGGCCAGACTGTCGAAGCCGGGGAGGTTGAAGGCCTGTTCGACGCGGTCATGGTCGGGCCGGTAGATCCCGGGCACGCCGACGCACATCGCGTGGCATCCGCCGTCGATACCCCGCAACATCTCCGACGCCGCTGTGGTGACACTCTCCAGTGCGGCGCGGGCGTCGGGGCCGGTGGTGAGTTCCCGTTCGGCGACCAGGTTGCCGAACAGGTCGGACAGTCCGACGAGGATCTTGGTCGCACCGATGTCGGCCACCACCGAGTGACGGGCGGTGGGAACCAGCTCGTACAGGGCGGCGGGGCGGCCGATCGACCCCGAGCTGGGGCTCTCGTCGGAGATCCGCACCAGGCCCGCCGATTCCATGTCGGCGATGAGCGCCGACACGGTGGGCTTGGACAGGCCGGTGGCGCGGGCGATGCCGGCCCGCGACATCCGGGTGGGGTGAGCCGAGAACAGCGCGTCGATTATCCGCTGCCCGTTGAGCAGCCTCAGGACGCCCGAGCCAGAGCCCTCTCCCATATTGTTAGTAACATTACCTTACAAACTTCCAATGTCAAGCGCCTCCGGAAGCAGCCCCCCACAACCAATACGCGTACGGACCCACCGGGCCCGAGCGGTTAGCGGTCCTCTTCGAACTCCTCTTCCGGCCTCGGAGCGTGCTGCTCCTCGTGGAGCGCCCGGAAGGCGGCCTGCTCGGCCTCGGACAGCGTGGTCGCTGCGTACCCGCTGTCGTCGCGCAACCAGGTGGTCTGCTGCGGGAACGGGATCTCGATGCCGGCTGTGTCGAAGGCCTCCTTGAGGCGCAGGCGGATCTCGCGCTCCACCGACCACTGCATCGACGGCTCGGTCTTGACCGCCAGCCTGAGGCCGACACCCGACGCACCCAGGCTCTGAATGCCGAAGACAGTCGGTGCCTCGGAGAGTTCGTCGCCGCCCCACTCCGGATCGTCCCAGAGCTCGTTGGCCACCTGCTGCATGATCCCCATGGCGACGCGGACGTCGGTGTCGTAGGCCACCTCGATGTCGACCACGGCCTTGGACCAGAGCTGCGAGTAGTTGCCCACCCGGGCGATCTCGCCATTGGGGACGTGCCACACCGTGCCCCTGAGGTCGCGGATGGTGGTGGACCGCAGCGACACCTCCTCGACGGTGCCGGAGGCGTAGCCGAGGTCGACGAAGTCGCCCACCCCGTAGTGGTCCTCGATCAGCATGAACAGGCCCGACAGGAAGTCCTTCACGATCGACTGGGCGCCGAAGCCCAAGGCCACGCCGCCGATGCCCGCGCCCGCGATCAGCGGGCCGAGGTTCACGCCGATCTCACCCAGGATGATCAGCGCGGTGAAGCCCCAGACCAGAGCCACGGCCAGGCTGCGCAGCACATGGCCCAAGGTCTCGGCCCGCGCCTCCGCCCTGGAGCGCTCCGCCTCGTCGATCAGGGCCCGGCCGGGGCCCTTCTCCCGCAGCTTCTGCAGCCGCGAGCTGCTCGGCGTGGCCGCGATCCGTTTGGTGAAGCGCACGATGGCCCGCTTGGCGATGCGGGCGACGAACCAGGCCACCAGCAGGATGAGCGCGATGCGGATGGGCCGGTCGAGCAGCCAGTCGGCCGCGGTGGCTAGCCCGTCGCTCTCGGTCCAGTTGTAGACCCGCTCGCAGACGAAGCCGCGATTCGACTCGCCGCAGGCGTCGGCGAGTCCGGTGCTGGTAGATGTCTGGGCGAGGAGGAGCATCGCCACACCCTAGAGGCCGAGCGGTAGGTCGCGAACACGCTTGCCCCTGCCGCGACGGTTAGCGAGGTCGTGGCCCGAAGGTCCAGGAACTTCAAGCAGTTATCCACATCCAGTGTGGCTAACTGCTTGAAGTTCCGGCCGTCAGTAGATTCGACACCCTATGGCGGCGAGCAGCGTCACGGGCTTACGCAACCGGGGGCCAAGCGCCCGGTGGGCCGCAACGTTGATCTTGTCGGCGATGTTTGCGGCCGCATGCGGCGGCAACTCTGGCCGCGGCGACGGCGAGGTGGTGGTGATGGCCGCCTCGTCACTCACAGAAGTGGTCGAGGTCGTGTTCGATGGCCGCGAGGGCGTCACCACGGTGATCGCGGGCAGCTCTGCGCTAGTTGCCCAACTCGCCGCGGGCGCCAAGGCCGACGTTCTGATGACCGCCAATGCGGCCACTATGGAGCGAGCCGTCTCCGAGGGTTCGGTCCGGGGGGAGCCCGTGTTGATCGCGGTCAACAATCTCGTCCTTGCTACTCCTGCCGGCAATCCGGGCGGCGTTGCCGGGCTCGCCGACCTCGCCCGCAGCAACCTTCTGGTCGGCCTGTGCGCGCCCGAGGTCCCCTGCGGTGAACTGGCTCGGCAGGCACTCAGCGAGGCACAGGTCACCCCCTCCGCCGACACGCTGGAGTCCAACGTGCGGGCCCTGGCAGCCAAGATCTCGCTGGGTGAACTCGACGCCGGACTCGTGTACGCCACCGACGCGCGGGCGGCAGGACTGGCCACGGTCGACGCCCCGGAGCTGAGCGACCACCTCAGCGGCTACTACATAGCATCGGTGTCGACGGAGCCCCGGCGGGAAGTGCAAGCGGTGATCGACGACTTCACGGAACTCGGCAGCGTCGGCGCCAAGGCCCTCTACGCGTACGGCTTCCTGGGATCCGACCGCCGGCCAGAATGGCCGGCACCGCCATGAGCAGCCAGCAGAATCAGGGCGCTCGACCTGTGCGGGCGCCGACGACGGAGAGTCCTTCTGGCCGCGCCGCGGCGCTCGGCCCGGCACCGGCCGCCGGCCGGCTGCCCGCAGCAGTGACCTGGGTGGGTTTCGTGGCGCTCGGCTTGCTGGTGCTGCCCATCGTCGGGCTGCTGCAGCGGGCTCCGTGGTCGGCGCTGCCGTCGATCCTGGGTGAGTCCGAGGTGCTGGAGGCCTTGCGGGTCTCGCTGGTCGTCAGCCTGGCCGCGACCGCGGCGTGCATCGTGCTGGGGCTGCCCCTGGCCTTCGTGCTGGCCCGCCGGCGCCTGCGGTTCCCCCGGATCGTTCGGGCCGTGGTGATGCTGCCCATGGTGCTGCCGCCGGTGGTGGCCGGCACCGCCCTGCTGTTCGCGCTGGGCCGCCGGGGCCTGGTGGGCCAGTGGCTCGACTCATGGTTCGGGGTGAGCCTGCCGTTCACAACGGCCGGGTCCGTGGTGGCGGCCGCCTTCGTGGCCCTCCCCTTCTTCGTCGTGACCGTCGAGGCCGCTCTGCGCCAGGCCGGCGACGAGCTCGACGAGGCCGCGGCCACCCTCGGCGCCGGCGCCTGGGCCACCCTGGCCCATGTCACGCTGCCCACGATCCGTCCTGCGCTGGCGGCCGGCACCGCGTTGGCGTGGGCCAGGGCCCTGGGCGAGTTCGGCGCCACCCTCACCTTCGCGGGCAACTTCCCCGGCCGGACCCGCACCCTGCCGCTAGAGACCTACCTGGCCCTGGAGCGCGACCCTGAGGCGGCGGTGGCCATCAGCCTGGTACTCATGGCGGTGGCTCTGGCCGTGCTGGTCACCCTGCGAGACCGGTGGATGCCGAGATGACGCCCACCCCGCTCAGCCGAATTGGCAGCCACCAGAGCCCAAACGGGACTCCCCCGCTGCCAATTCCGCACACGCCCACCCCGCCCGTCCGAATTGGCAGCCACCAGAGCCCAAACGGGACTCCTCCGCTGCCAATTCGGTTTGAGGTGTGGCGATGACGGTTTCGTTCGACGGCCGGGTAGCCCGTTCGGGCTGGGCGCTGCACGTGGACCGGCTCGACATCGATGAGGGGGTCACGGCGGTAATCGGGGCCAACGGCTCGGGCAAGACGACGCTGGGAAGGGCCGTGGCCGGGCTCGATCGCCTGGCCAGCGGCCATCTGGTCATCGCCGGCTCGGTGGTTGACGAGCCGGCGGTCGGCGTCTTCGTTCCCGCTCATCAGCGCCGGGTGGCCATGGTGTTCCAGGACCTTCGGCTCTTCGGCCATCTCCGGGTGATCGACAACGTGGCCTTCGGGCTGCGCCGGGCGGGAACGGACCGGGCCGGCGCCCGCCGCCAGGCCGGGGCCCTGCTCGAACGGGTCGGCGTGGACTCCGCCGTGTGGCCGAGGCGACCGGCTGCGCTGTCGGGCGGGCAGCGCCAGCGAGTGGCCATCGCCCGGGCCCTGGCGCCCGAGCCCGAGGTGCTGATCGTGGACGAGCCGCTGGCCTCGGTGGACTCCTCAGGCCGGGCTCAGCTGCGCTCCCTGCTCGGCGACTCGCCGGCCCGCCATGTGATCCTCATCACCCACGACCCGGTGGACGTGGCCACGCTGGCGGAGCGGGTGGTGGTGCTCGACGGCGGCGCCGTCGCCAGCCGGGGCTCGGCGGCGGAGGTGACGGCCTCACCCGGCTGCGAGTGGGCAGCCACCTTCCTGGGCGCCAACGTGGTCCCGGGCCGGGCGCAGGGCACGTCGGTGACTGCCGAAGGCGGTCTAGTGCTCGCCGTGGCTCAAGAAGCAGCCGGATCCGTCTACGTGACTTTCCCCGCCCATGCGGTCACCCTGCACCGCGACCGGCCCGCGGGCAGCGCCCGCAACGCCTGGCAGGCCGAGGTGCGCAGGGTCGACGTCGACGGGGAGCGGGCCCGGGTTCACCTGGGCGGACCGGTCGCAGTGAAGGCTGATGTCACCAGGCGTTCCGCAGATGAACTCGACCTGCGGCCGGGCTTCACGATTTGGGCGTCGCTCAAGGCAACGGAGGTCACCCTCGTTACGTGACGCGCGTCGTGCGGTGGCGGTGATGCGCACCTCCTCCCCCCGGTAGTGCGCACCACCGCCCCGCTAGGTGACCGAATGCCCACGCGGCTTCGGTCAAGGAAGGACAACCCGGACCATGTTCGCGCACTCTGGGCCCGGCGACAACCCGGACGCATCGCGGCCCGCCGCGATCAGTGTCTCCCGCTCTTGTTCGCTTCGCTCACGGGCCGCTCGGGCCACGGCCTCGCTGGGCGTTCGTCACAATCCTCCGCGAGTTGCCTCTCCCGCTCGGCCTCAGGACCCAGACAGCTCCTCGAGCGGCACCAGGCGGCACGAGATCTTCGGCGGCGCGTCGGGCTGGACGAAGCGCAGGCCCATCACGCCGTGGTCGCGGTCGCCGGGATCTATCCAGTTGGCGACACCCGGATCGGCGGCGGCCACCACGATCCGCACCCTGCCGTCGGATGTGCGGGTCGCGTTCTCGCTGTCGACGTAGCCCCGGCCCCGGAAGTAATCGGCGAGGTTCTCCATCCAGTGGTTGCACAGCTGGAAATTCCACTGCTGGCAGTGCGGCTCGGCGAACTCCACCACCAGCGCGGTGCCCGGCTCCAGCCGCCAGTAGCCGAACTCGAAGTGGCGGTCGTCGGGCGACCCTCCGATGCGCTCGTACCACTCCTTGGTGTACTCAAGCTGGTTCTCGCGGGTCAGCAGGTCGCGGGTCCACCCGCCGTAGTCGCTGAGCAGTCCCAGCACCAACTGAGCGGCCACGGCCAGCCGAACCGCCATGTCGTCGGGCTCGGGCGTGGCCGGGCGGGGATGCTCGTCGAGGCAGCTGATCTCCAGGCGGGGAGGCGACTCGGAGCCGCGGTCGGCGTAGACGACCCGGCCCATGAGCTCGCGGGTCTGAGGCGTCATCGGGAACCACACCTCGTCCGGGCCGGGGTCGTCGACCGACATCACGAAGTCCACGGAGCCGTCGGCGGCGGCCAGCTCGGCCAGCACGAAACTGTGGGGGGTCAGCGCCATGTTCGGATTGAAGCCACCTAGGAGATCCTCGGCTCCCAGGCCGGCATCGAACGCACCGACATCGTCGGGAATGGGCGGGCTCCACGCCGACAGGTGGGTGTAGGCGCTGCCGAGCGTGCCCGTGACCCGGTAGCGGTAGCGGGCGTCCACGGGCTGGACGATGTGGTCCTGGTTGGGGGACTGCACGCCCTGCCCGCCCCTCAGCGGGGGCGGGATGAGCCGGATCGGGCGGGGGCGGGTACCGGGGAGGCGGCGTTCGATGGCCCGGGCCGAGGCCATCATGATCATGCGGGTGAGGTAGCGGAAGCCCTCCACCCGGTCCTGGCCGTCGCCGTCGGGGGTCTCGCAAAGCACGATGCGACCGGCGGCCTTGAGCGTGTCGCAGAAGTCCTCCCAGGCTCGCCCGTCGAGCAGCCGGGCCTCCCGCTCGGCTGCGACCTGCTCAGAGTTCGGGTTCATCGAGTCCTCCTGTAGTTGATCGTCGCATGCCGAGTGCGTCCTGAAGGAAGCGGAGTTGGAGCAGCAGCAGGTTCTCGGCCACCTCCTCCTGGGGGGTCATGTGGGTGATCCCGCTGAGGGGCAGCACGGTGTGGACCCGGCCCGCCTCGGTCAGCGTCCGCGACAGCCTCAGAGTGTGGGCGGCCACCACGTTGTCGTCGGCGAGGCCGTGGATGAGCATCAGCGGTCGCTGCAGGCCGGGTGCGAGCGGGGTGAGGTCGGTTCTCTCATAGTTGCCGGGTTCGGTCGCCGGATGCCCCAGGTAGCGCTCGGTGTAGTGAGTGTCGTAGAGGCGCCAGTCGGTAACCGGCGCGCCGGCGATGGCCGCCGCGAACACATCGGGCCGGCGCAGCACGGCCAGCGCGGCCAGGTAGCCGCCGAAGGACCAGCCGCGGATGGCCACCCTGGCCATGTCGAGCATCGGGTAGCGGTCGGCCGCGGCGTGAAGGGCTTCGATCTGGTCTTCCAGGACCGGGCCGGCCAGGTCGCCCCGCACGGCCCGCTCGAAGGCCGGGCCCCGCCCGGGTGTGCCCCTGCCGTCGACGACCAACACGGCGAAGCCTTGGTCAGCGAACCACTGCGAGGTGTGGAACAGCGCCTCGGCTCGCTGCACCCGCTGGGCGTGGGGACCGCCGTAGGGGTCGAGCAGCACCGGCAGCCGACCATCGCCCCGAGCAGCCGGCTCCGCGGGCATCACCAGGGCCGAGACCAGCCGGCGGGGTCCGAGTTCGACGATCTCGACGTTCAGCTCCAGGTCCGGATCGGCCGCGTGGGACTCGATGAGAAGATCCGGATCCTCCCGCCGCGCCGACCGCACCGCGCACCGGCGCCCGGACCGGTCCATCGAACGGCTGGTGACCACAGTCGTGTCGCCGCCTACAGCGACGCCGTGCACTCCGGGCGCGCCGGTCAGCCATCCGACTGCACCGTCCCAGCCGACCCGGGCGACATGGACCTCGGCCGGGTCGACCGAGGCGGTCACGAGGGCACCGGCCTCGTCGGCGTGGTGAACAGCCCGCACCTGCACATCGTCGGGCATGAGTGCCTCACCGTCCACGCACAGCCTCCGGGAAGCCAAGTGATCCTCTGTCCGCGCCGAACTCCTGTCGGATTTCCACCTCTGCTGTGGATTCGTGACAGGAGATCCACCCGATACCCGGTCCTCGACGGTGACCAGCCTGTCGCCGACCAGCCTGGGCACCCCGGGCACTAGCTCTACCCAGGAATCATCCGTGATGGAACGCAGGAGGCGGCACTCCCCGGTATCCGGGTCGGCTCGCAGCACGCCGAGGGTGCGCTGGTCGCGGCTCTGAACGGTGAGCAGCAAGCCCTCGGCGCTCCAGCGCACGCCGGCCAAGTACTCCCAACCGTCCCCGTCCCAGTCCACATCCACGCGGCCGGATCCGCCCAGACCGGCTCGGTGGCCGCCGGCATCGGCACGGCCTTCGGCATCGATGTCGAAGACAGCCAGGCGGACTTCGGCGTTGGCCTCGCCCCCGGCGGGGTAGCGGATCTCGACCGGCTGCGCATCGGGCGAGGCGGGATCGGCGATCCACCAGCGGGGAACGGCCACGGTGTCCACCCGGGCCGCCAGCAGGCGCCGGCCGTCGGGCGACCACCAGTGGCCCCGCGTGCGGCCCATCTCCTCGGCGGCCACGAACTCCGCCGCGCCCCAGCTGACCGTCTCGCCGCGCTCGTCGATCACGGCGCGGTCCCCGGAGGCGTCGCCGGTCACCCGCAGAGTCGACCCGGCCACGTAGGCCACCCGGGTGCCATCGGGCGACAGCCGGGGATCGAACACGCCCGGCAGTGCGGCCAGCGGCTCGGGCGCGCCACCGTCGTCGAGGCTCACTCGCCACAGCCGCCCTCCCAGCGCGAACACCGCGCATGCCAGTCCCTCGTCAGCGTCATAGGAGACGATGCCCTCGGCGGTCTCCCGCACCCGCTCGCGCCGGACCCGCTCGGCCGCGGGCACGTCGCCGCCGCCATCGCTCTCGGCGTCGGCCTCGCCGGTGCTCTCCTCGTCGCAATCCGTGCCGCCGCCACCGGGACCGGCGAGCCGGCGCGGGTCGGCCGCCAGGCGCTCGATACCGGCGGCGACGTCGAGCACCCACAGCGAGTTGACCGGATCGACCGGTCCCGATGAGCGCAAGAACGCCACCCGGGCGCCGTCGTCGGACACTCTGATGTCCCGGGGCTCGCCCAGCGTGAAGCGCCGGGTACGCGCCTGGCGGCGGGGAAAGGAGTCGGTTCCGGCCAACGACCTCGTCACAGCCAGCGGCTGGCTCCGGCTGACGGCCTCGTCACAGCCGGCTGAGCGCGACCCGCTCAGTCGCCCATCTGGGCCTGGAGGTAGTTCTGGATGCCGATGTCGGCAATGGCGCTCTGCTGGGTCTCGATCCAGTCGAGGTGCTCCTCCTCGCCCACCAGCAAGTGCTCGAGCAGCTCGCGGGTGCCGACGTCGCCCTGCTCCTCGGCCAGGGCCACTCCCCGGCGGTAGCGGTCGATGGCAGCCACCTCCAGTTGCCGGTCGTTCTCCATCTGCTCCTCGACCGTCCTGCCGGCCCGCACGCTGCTAAGGCTCTCGAGGCGGGGCATCCCGTCGAGGTACAGGATGCGGTCCATCAGCTTCTCGGCGTCGTGCATCTCCTCGATCGACTCCTCGCGCATCTTGGCGGCGAGGCGGGTCCAGCCCCAGTCCTCGCACACCTTGGAGTTGACGAAGTACTGGTTGATCGCGGTGACTTCGGCGGCCAGGGCCTCGTTGAGGAACTCGATGATCTCCGGTGAGCCTTGCATAGCCACACCCTAACCGGCCCGCCCGAAGCCTCACATGAGATGATCGCGGCGGATCACCAGGAACCACGTCAGCACGAACGACAGGCCCACCAGCACCACCGCCATGATCCCGGCCTCGGCGATGAAGGCCTCCTCGAAGGAGCCGAAGATCTGCGTCGTCAGCGTGAAGAAGCCCAGCGGCGAGACGAACAGGCTGATCGGCAGTTCCTTCATCACCGACAGGAGCACCAGGCCGGTCCCGGCCAGCAGGCCGGGACCCATCATCGGAAGGTCAACTGAGAAGAACCGGCGCAGCCGGCCTGCGCCCAGGATGCGGGCCGAGTCGTGCAGCCTCTCTGGGACGCTGCGCACCGCGACCAGCGTCACCCCCATCGCCAGCGATCCGAACCGGACCATGTAGGCGAAGATCAGCAGGGCCATGGTGTCGTTGAGCAGCTCGAACGCCAGATCCGATCGCAGCGTCCAGAAGCGCATCGACAGCGCGATGAGAATGCCGGGGAGGGCGAAGGTGCTCACGACCACGGCGTGCGCGAACGAACCCAGGCGCGACCGGTACCGGCCGACCAGCAGCGCTATGGGCAGCACTGCGGCGGTCGACAGAACCGCCGCTACCAGGCTCGCGCCCAGCGTGTTGGTGGTGGCCTCCAGCACCTTGGCCCCGTCGATCGTCAGAGACCTCCCGCCCGTCGCCGAGCGCACCAGGCCGCGCGCCGCCCAGTCCACGAGCGCCACCAGCGGCGCTCCCACGCCCGCGCCGGCCGACAGGGCCACGAAACCCAGAGCGGGAATCCGCCAGCGGCCTAGGTCGTAGACCATGGGTCGGCTCGACTGCACGGTCGCAGCGTCGGGCAGGCTGCGCGAGAAGCGCCGCTCGGCCAGCACCACCAGCGCGGCCAGCACGAGCAGCAGCAGGCTGAGGGCCAGAGCCACCGGCGGGTTGGCGAGCTGGTTGGTGGCGATGGCCCTCGTGAGGGT
The DNA here is from genome assembly GCA_965117015.1 of Acidimicrobiales bacterium. Classification (GTDB taxonomy): domain Bacteria; phylum Actinomycetota; class Acidimicrobiia; order Acidimicrobiales; family Aldehydirespiratoraceae; genus Aldehydirespirator. Next base: position 2,050,122 of record OZ220747.1, on the reverse strand, counting down.
GTCGTAGCGCATGAGCTGCACCGCGCCGAAGTCGCTGAGGGTGTAGAGGAACACCAGCAGCGTCCCCGCGCCCATGGCGGTGGCGATCTGGGGGAGGCAGATCCGCCCGAAGACCTTGAGCGCGGTCTCGCCCAGCACCCGGGCACTCTCCTCCAGCGAGCCCGGCAGCTGCCGCAGCCGGGCCGCCACCGGCAGGTACACGTACGGGTAGGTCATCAGGGTCAGGACGAGCCACGCACCGTAGAAGCCCCGAAGCTCCGGTGTTCGGTCCAGGCCGATCCCGGCGAGCAGATCGTTGGCCAGGCCGCCGGGGTTGAGGGTGTGGATGAACGCGGCCGCTCCGACGAAGGTGGGGAAGACCAGGGGCAGCGGCAGCAGCACCCGCCACAGCCGGCGCCACGCGAGGTCGGTGCGGGTGGTGAGCCACGCCAGAGCGGTGCCCAGCACCAGTGCGGCGCCCGACACCGACACCGCCAGTCGCACCGAGCGCCACAGTGGCCCGAGGGTGCGGTCGCTGATGAGCAGCCCGGCCGGGTCGGCGCCCTCCGCGAAGTTCCGGTACACCAGGTACACCCCGGGAAACGCGAACGCCAGGGCCAGGGCCAGGCCCGCGACCCGCAGCAGCGGCGGGGCGCCGGACGGGCGGAAGACCCCTCTAGGGCCTGCCTCGACCGGATGGGCGACTGTCACTCTTTAAGGATGCCGATTCGCCTGGCGCACGGCTGTCACTCGTTAAGGATGCCGCTTGCCTCGACGATGGCGATGCTCTCTTCGAAACCGCCGCCGAGGGCGTCGAAGTCGACGGTGCCGATCTCCAGAGCCTTCAGCGGAGGCAGCACCCCAGCCGGGGCAACTCCTGCGGCCAGCGGATACTCGAGGGTCTCGGTGGTGAGGTAGCGCTGCACGGGCTCTGACAGCAGGTAGGCGATCAGCTCGTTGGCCGCCTGGGGGTTCTCGCTGCCCGCGGTGACGGTGGCCGCGGTGATGATGAGCAGCGACCCGATGTCGTCGTCGTCGAAGTCGTGGTTGGCGGCCCGATGGCCGTCGCCCGCGGCCGCGGCCTCCTGGTACTGGTAGTAGTGGTTGACCAGGCCCATGTCGATCTCGCCCCGCCCGGCGGCCTCCACGATTGAGCGGTTGTTCGGGTAGTAGCGGGCGCCGTTGGCCACCATGTCGTCGAGCCACCGGGTGGCGACGTCTGTGCCGTGAATGTCGCGGAACACGGTGAACCAGTCGAGGAAGGAGCCGTTGGTGGCGGGAATGGCCACCCGGTCCCGGTAGCGCTCGTCGGTGAGGTCGAACACCGACCGGGGGAGGTCGCCGGGAAGCACCTCGTCGAGGTTGTGGACCAGAACCCGCTTGCGGCCCGAGAACCCGACCCAGGTGCCCGACGCGGAACGGTTCTCCGCGGCGGACAGCGCGAGCACATCAGCCTCGATTGCACCGAACAGGCCCCGGCTCTCCAGGAATCCGACCGGCCCGGGCGAACGCGAAAGGAAGACGTCGGCCGCGGTGCGGTCGCCCTCCTCGGCCAGCAGCAGGGCCAGGTCGGTGGAACTCCCCCATCGAACCGCCACGTCGGTGCCGGTCTCGCAGGCGAACGCCTCCAGGATCGGACCGATCAGGTTCTCGGACCGACCGGAGTAGACGGTGACGGTGCTGCCGCTGCTTGCGGCGCAATCACCGGCGAAGACTTGCGCAGCCGCCCCTTCGAGGGAGCGGGTGTCGTCGCCGGAGCAAGCAACGGCAACGAGGGTGAGCGCGAGCGCGGAGACGACTGTTCGGAAATGCATAGCCGGTAATATAGGACGTTTGGCAAAAATTGTCAAGTTCCCCTAACAATCTTTGATGGGGCTCCTCACCAGCCTTCGAAGGCGGGGTCGCGCTTCTCCACGAAGGCTCGCATGGCCTCCTTGGTGTCGTGGGTCGCGAAGTTCACGCCCTGGCCCAGGGCCTCGGCCTCCAGGGCCTGGAACAGCGAGATGTTGGAGGCGTTGTTCAGGAAGCGCTTGGAGTTGGCCAGCGCGATGGGCGGGCCGGCCGCGAGCGTGGCCGTCATCTCGTCCACCGCGGCGTCGAGGTCTTCAGCGGCGACGACTTCGTTGACGATGCCGAGCTCCGCGGCCCGGGACGCCCCGATGATGTCTCCGGTGAAGGCCAACCGCTTCGCCTCGTGAAGCCCGATCCGCTTGGGCAGCAGCCATGAGGTTCCGAAGTCGAGACTCAGGCCCCGCTTGGCGAAGATCAGCGAGAATCTTGCCCGCTCCGAGCACCAGACCATGTCGGCGGCCAGGGCCATGCCGAAGCCGGCGCCCACGGCCACCCCGTCGACCTTGGCGATCACCGGGCGGGGGCAGTCGTGTATGGCCATCACCGTGTCGGCGATGTCGCGCATGTGGTCGATGCGGTGCCGGGGCGGCTGGTCTGCGCTCGCCTCCTCGTCATCGGCAGGGCCGACGTCGGCGCCGGCGCAGAAGTCGCCGCCCGCTCCGGTGAGGATCACCGCTCGGGCCGAGGACTCGGCGATGCCGCGGAAACCGTGCCGCAGCCCGGCCCACATGGCCGGAGTGCAGGCGTTCTTGCGTCGGGGCCGGTCGATGGTGACGGTGGTAATGGCGCCGGCGGACTCGATGTGGATGTTCGGATGCGGCAACGGGGGCTCCCGGGATGCTCGGCTGGCGGTGTCGCGACGCTATCGACGAGCGCGGGCAGGTGCGAGTGCCACCTGCATCACCTCGGCGGCCCCGTCGGCGATGACGAGGCACCGTCCCGGCACCGGTGCCAGCGCCAGGCGGGTGGGCAGAGTCGCGCCGAGCAGGTCGGCGTCGAGGGGGCCGGGCCTGAACAGCACACCGGTGCGGCATGACCGCATCTCTTGAAGCCAGCTGCCGTAGGACGAGCGGAGCCGGTCAGCCGTTGTCGAGACCACCAGGTGGCTACGACTTGTGGTGGACGCGGCCAGTCCGGCCAGCAATCCGGCAGCATCGCCGATCCGGTCGGCGTCATCCACCAGCAGCAGGTGGCGGCCCTCGTGGGCGGCTTCTTCGAGGGTTCCGTCGAGCGAACCGGCCGGCACCGCCTCCAGACCCAGCAGGGTGGACAACTTGCCGGGCCGGTCGGCCACTACCACCACGTGCGCTCCGGCCGTGCGGGCGGCTGCGCCTATCGCGGCCAGGGCGCTGGTGCGTCCGGTGCGGGGAGGTCCCAGCACCAGGGCGTGCTCGCCGTCGTGGAGTGTGAGTCCGGCCGGTTCGAGGTCGAGGTCGCTGAGGGCGAAGCGGATGTGGATGCATCGATCCTTGACGTGCGCGCCGGCGGGCAGGTCCTCCAGGCCGATGTGCTGGGGCAGCGACCCGACCCGGACAGGCTCACGCATGGCCGGCGGGGACTCGGCCGCCAGTGCCGTGGCGGCTGCGGCCAGGTCGCCGTTAGTGGGGCGGGCGACATGGACCTCGAGGCCGTCGCCGACCCTGACGGCCCGACCCGCAACGAGATGGGCGGTGGGCTGCTTGAGCCCGAAGCGCAGGCCGTCGCCGGCGTCAGACGTGGCGTGAACGAGAACCATGCCGGCGGAAGCGGCGAGATCGGGTGGAAGGTCGGCCGCCCGGCCGATGCTCACCGCCACCCGCACCCCCACCGCCGGGCCGTCGCCCCATATGCGAGCGAACCGGTCGTGGGGCTCCGGCTCGCGTACCGGGTCGTGGGCGCGGGCCAGCCCGGCGAGATCGTCCACCAGCAGCACCACCTCGGCGGGGCGCCCGGATCGGCCGCCGGCTCGCCGGGCGGCGACCTCGTCGTCGAGGAGGCGCAGCAGGCGGGTTCGCCGATCCCCTTCCGTTGGGGCGACGACCGCGCCGACATGGGGAAGGCTGCCGAGGGCCGTCAGCGCGCCGGCATCGAGGTCGATCCCGTAGACGTGCAGTTCGTCGGGGCTGTGGGTGCGGCAGAGGTCGAGGGCGGCCGCGGCCAGGGTGGTGGTCGTGCCCGACCCGGGGCCGCCGATGACCGCCAGGTGGCCGTCGGCCGGCTGCCATCCGCCGGGGAACTGCCGCTGGCGGGCGGGGTCGTCCACCAGCCAGGCCGCGGGCCGGCCCGGGCCGGCCGCCTCGGCGAGGCGTGTCGCGGTGACCTCGCTGGGGAGGGGCGCCGGCCACGGCGGGCGGGGCTCGGCGCTGCCGAGGTTGTGATGGGCTGCTCGCACGGCTTCCACCACCGCGTCGAGGTCGCTGTGCTGGTCGCCGGAGGTTGGGGTGGGGCGGGGCCCGACCGGTCCGACCCGCAGGCCGGTCGAGCGTCGGGGTGTGCTGCCGGTCACCAGCGCCGACTGGAACGCAACGAGTTCGCCCGGTCCGAAGCGGGCCATCGCCCGGCCGGGCCTTTGACGGGGGATGCGGGCGGCGTCGGGCGAGTCGATCACGTCGTTGGAGTCGTGGCGGTCGGTCACCCGCAGGGCGATCCGGCACGAGGTGTTGGCTCTGATGTCGTCGGTCACCACCCCGGCCGGCCGCTGGGTGGCCAGCACCATGTGGACGCCGAGGCTGCGGCCCCGCTGCGCGATCCCGACCAGCGAGCGGAGGAATTCGGGCAGTTCGGCCGCCAGCGTGGCGAACTCGTCCACCACGACCACCAGCCGGGGCAGGGGATCGCCGCCCGCGTGGCCGGCTCGGGCCCGGAATGCGGCCAGGTCCTCAGCACCCGCGGCTCGCAGGCGCTCCTCGCGGTGGCGCAGTTCGGCCTCCAGGCACACCAGCGCTCGCTCGGCCAGGCGGTCATCGAGGTCGGTGACCATGCCGGCCACATGAGGCATCTCCGCGCAGCGGTCGAAGGCGGCCCCACCCTTGTAGTCGATGAGGACGAAGGCCAGATGGTCGGGGTCAGCCGACAGGGCCAGCCCGGCCACCATGGACCGCAGCAGCTCGGACTTGCCCGAACCGGTCGTGCCCCCGACCAGCAGGTGAGGACCGTCGGCCACCAGGTCGAGCACCAGCGGTCCGTCGGCCGTCACTCCGATGGGCGTCCGCAGGTCGTCAGTGCCGCGGGTGGCGGCCCATCGATTCTCCACCGTCTTGGGGGTCGGCTGGCCACCGATGAGATCCAGCAGGGACATCGAGTCGGGGAGGTTGGCTGTCGCCGCCCGCAGCTCGGGGTCGTCCAGCCGGGCCAGGCGGGCCGCCGCGTGCGTGGCGGTTGCGACGGTGACACCCCACGCCACCAGCGGGCCCATCACCGCCGAGGATCGAGGATCCACCAGTCTCAGCCGGCCGGCGTAGTGGTCGATGTCCACGATGGTGGTGCAGCTCGCGGGCAGGTCGCAGACATCGCTCGTGATCACGATCCCGGCGCACTGCTGATGGCCGAGCACTGTCCGGCCCGGCGCCGAGCGGCCCGTGAGCGTCTCGGCGCCGTCGATGACCGCCAGCAATGCCCGGTGGCCGGTGCTCGCGGCGGCCGCCTCCGCGGCCGCCGCGGTGGTACCGGACTCTGTGGCCACTAGCGCTCCGGGTTCGCCTCCGATATCGATGGTGTGGGGAAGCCAGCCCATCCACGACCATTCGGTGGCGAGCCCGGGCACCAGGCCCGCTATGGCCAGGTCGGCCGGACCGTGAAGCACCGCGGCCTGCAGGATGAGGCCGCGGGCCACGGCCCGGGCTACCGGCGGCGGGCCGACCACGCCCACGATCTCGCCGGGCAGCAGGGACACCGCCACCGGCACATCGGCCAGGAGCTCGATCCCGTCCAGAGCCTTGAGCGCCTCCGGCGCGGCCAGTCCGCCGCCGTCCACCTCCAGCGGCGGCGAGTAGGGCACGTCCGCAGTGCCGACACCGAGCCGCATGGCGTCGGGATCGCCGCGGCGGCGCTCCCAGCAGCGCTGCGACGGCGTCTCGGCCCGGCGAACCAACTCGGCCAGATCCGGGACGAGGGCGATGCGCCTGCGCCGCTCGGCGGCGTGGGCCGCCGGCAACGCAGCAACGAAGCTCCTGACCCTCTGGACTACGTCAGCGCAAGCTTGCTCATGGGAGCGAGCGACCCGTCGGCGCCGCTCCAGCCAGGTGCCCACCGTGATGAGCGGCCCGAGAGCCGCGAACACCGCCATGAACGGGCTCCACACGACGGCCAGTACGAGCCCGGCCGCGGCCGGCAGGACGATGCCCGCCCACGAGAGCGGCTCGGGCTCCGGCCGGGCCGGGGGCTCGGCGGGCACCCGCAGTGGGGCCGGCGAGGTGGGCGGCCGGCGGCGGGGCGGCCGGTTGAACGGGATCCGTCCCGCGGCCGCACCCAACCCGGCGCGCACAGCCGCGGGCCGGTCCTTCACCGGTGTCCTCCACTGCAGGCAGGTTGCGCCCAGGCGGATGGCGGCCCGGATCGGCACCCGGGCCGGGGCGGTCACAGCCCGGCCGGCCACCACCGTTCCGTTACGGGAGCCGAGATCGCCGATCACGAGCCTCCTGCCGGCCCTGCTCACCGTCACACGGGCGTGGCGGCGGGAGATCGTCGGGTCGTCGAGCACCAGGTCGCAGTCGTCCGAGCGCCCTATGACCCAGGTGTCGCTCGAGGGTGGCACCAGACGCGTGCCGGACCGCAGGCCCCCGGTCACGACCAGCGCGGCCCTGCGGCCGGACCGGTTGCCATGCACCTGCGGTGATTGGGAGGGGAGCTGCTCACATCCGGGAGCGATCTCGAGCAGCGTCCCCTCCCAGATCGGGACCGACGGCAGCAGCGTGTCCGGACCGTGCCAGCACCCGTCGATGCGCAGGCCGTCCCCGGCGCGGCTGTCGGCTTGGTCGGTTTCACCGCGGAGCGCCGCGGCGAGGTCGGCCACCGTGTAGCCGTCGAGACGAGAGTCGATCTCGACGGTCTGCTCCGCGCCATCGAGTCGGTGCCGGACCCTCACCGGCTTCCTGTTCCCGCGGTCGGGTCTGTGCGGCGGGCTCGGCCGCCGTCGCGGCGGCTAAACCGTGTCGAGCGCGCTGACGCCCGCCTGGAGTTCGGCGGAGATGAACGTCGAGTGCTCGCCCAGCGCGTCGCACAGCGCCCGCAGGTTGGGCCGGAACTCGGTCTCCCAGAGTTGCCGGAACCGGTCGGCTCTGGCCCCCTGCCAGGTGGTGCCGTCGATGCCGGCGCCTATGGCACTTATCACCCCCTCCGCCGTCTCCTTCTGCCGGGCGAAGATCACCGCGAGCTGCTCCATCTGCGACTTGGACATCACCAGCATGTCGCCAGCCATTGTCACCCTCCTTTGGTTGAGAACACAAGTGTTGTTGTGTTGTTTCATGTGATTGTCACACCAGCATGGCAGCCTGGTACGACAACAACAACCCAAAGAGAGGGGAATAGCTTGACATATCTTGAAAATCTAGACAGTCTCTGTGTGCCGATGTAGCGCTCGACGCCGGCAGAGGGCGCTCAGGCCGCCGACTCAGGCAGGCGTATCGTCGCCGATGGCCCTCTTGACCGAGCCCAGCAGGTCGGCCATGGCGGCCTTCACCGACTCCTGGTGGGCGGCCAGAGCCTGGAACTCCTGCCCCGAGCGGATGGCGGCGCGACCCCCGAGCACGTCGAAGGCCCGATGGACCATGCGCTTGTTGATCTGGGCCAGGTCGGGCGCCACACCGGCGATCCGCACCGCTACCTCCAGCACGGCCTCCTCCAACTCCTCGGGCGGGTAAGCCCGGTTGGCCCATCCCATCCGGGCCGCCTCGGAGCCGCTCACTGAGTCACCGGTGAGCATGGCCTCCATGGCGTGGCGCAGTCCCATCAACGGCGTGTGGTACTGCCAGTCCGGCGGAGACGCCACCCTCACGACGGGATAGCCGATGCGGGCTTCGGCCGCCACGTACACGAGGTCGCAGGCCGCGGCCAGCTCCGTGCCGCCGGCGTATGCGTACCCGTGAACCTGTGCGATGACCGGCTTGGCCAGATCCCAGATGGAGAACCAGCCGTCGCTGGCCTGGCGGGTCCACTGGCCGTCGCCGGGGGCCGACGCGTAGGGCGGGTCGTCCATGAGCCCGCCGGAGAGGTCGTAGCCCGACGAGAAGCAGGGGCCCGCGCCCCGGATGATGGTGACCCGGGCATCGGGGTCCTCGTCGAAGCCGTGCAGTGCGTCGAACAGCGCAGCTCGCAGGGGCGTGGAGATGGCATTGCGCTTGTGGGGGCGGTTGAGCGTGATCCGGCGCACGTGTTCGGCCGGCTCGTCGATGAGGATCAGTTGCTCGTCGGTCATTTGCCTGTCTCTCGTGGGCCTGTCTCTTCGATGCGGCGGGCGCCGGCGAACGAGTCGGTCATGTCTGCACCACCGCAGGGTCTCGCGTGCCGGCCAGTTCGGCCGCCAGCATGAGTCCCTCATCACGGTCGCACCGGACTATCACACCGGTCAGCCCCGCAGGGACCGCCTCGGACCATCGGGCCCGGATGCGCTTGGCCGAGCCGAGCAGGGACTGCGACTCGATGTAGTCGTCGGGAACAGCGGCGACCGCATCGTCGCGGCGCCCGGCCCGCCACAGCTCCACGATCCGCGCCGAGGCCTCGGGCCAGCCGCGGCGGGCCATCGCCTCGGCGTGGAAGTTGTGGGTCTCGCTGCCCATGCCGCCCACATACATGGCGACCAGCGGCTTGCGGGCATCCACCGCGGCCCGCACGTCGTCGGTGATCTGGACCGACAGCGAGCCGAACACTTCGAGGTCGGCCCGCAGCTCTGCGGGCCGGCGGGCCCGGCCGCGGGCCAGCGGCCCGGCGTAGGTTGCGATCCCCTCGGACCCGTAGCCCATGGGCAGCCAGCCGTCGGCCACCTCCGCAGCCAGAGCAACGTTGCGCGGTCCTCCGGCCGCGATCCAGATCTCGACGCCGGGTGCGGGATGCAGGATCGACTTGAGCGGCTTGCCCTGGCCCAGCGCGCCGGGACCGTCGTAGGGCAACCGGATAGCAGTGCCGTCATGGCTGACGGGCCCGTCGCGGGCCAGGACCTTGCGCATGATGGCCGCGTAGTCGCGCAGCTTGGCCACCGGCGAGCCCCACGCCGCGCCGTGCCAGCCCTCCACGACCTGCGGCCCGGACACGCCCAGACCGATGATGGTGCGCCCGCCGCCGGCGAGGGCGTCGATCGTCATGGCGTGCATGGCGGTGGCTGCGGGCGTGCGGGCATCGATCTGCACCACACCGGTGGCGAGCTTGATACTGCTGGTGTGGGCGGCCAGGAAGGCCAGCGGGGACAGCGCGTCGGCGCCGTAGGCCTCGGCCGTCCACACGCTGTGGTAGCCGAGTCGTTCTGCGAGCTGGACCGTCGCCACCGGCACCTCCAGCTCTGCACCCCGGTACAGCTCAAGTCCGAGCCCCAGCTTCAGCATGCGCCGCGACGGCTCCTCATCCTCGCCAACACTAGACGGGAGGCCCGAACGGAGGCCGTGCTGCCCCAATCCATAGGGCTTCCAATCTCGCTACGATCCGTGCTCGTGAAGGCGCTGCGCTTCTCACGCAAGGAGGCCCGCTACGCGGCCGCGGCCCTGGCGTCGCGGCTGCGGCCCGGCGCGGGCGCGACCTGGGGGCCGCTCAAGCTGATCAACGGCGACCCGCCCGACCTGCCCGGCGAGGGCTGGCAGCGCATCTACCCGCGGCTCACCGGGATCTGCGGATCGGATCTGGCCACGATCGACGGCCAGTCGTCGCGCTACTTCGAGGACTACGTCTCATTCCCGTTCGTTCCCGGCCACGAGATCGTGGCCGACACCGCGGAGGGGCGCCGGGTGATCGTCGAGCCGGTGCTGGGCCACGCCGCACGGGGCTTCGACCTGCCCTATCCGGGGGCGGCTCCCGGCGACGGCGACGACTACCGGCATCTCATGAGCGGCCATCTCAAGCCAGGACTCCAGACCGGTTTCTGCCGTTCCACCGGCGGCGGATGGTCCACCGAGCTGGTGGCCCACGACTCGCAGCTGCACGACGTCCCGGACTGGATGAGCGACGAGCTGGCCGTGATGATCGAGCCGTTGGCGGGGGGCGTGCACGCCGCGCTTCGATCCGGCGCGCAGCCCGGCGACACGGTGGCCGTGGTCGGGGCCGGGACGATGGGCCTGCTGGCGGTGGCCGCCCTGCGGGGCCTGACCGAACCGGCCTCGATCCTGGTCGGCGCCCGGTACTCCACCCAGCGGGCGCTCGCTCTCGAACTGGGCGCCGATTCAGCCGTCGAGCCCGGCGAGTTGAAGCGGGCTGTGCGGCGGGCCACCGGCACCTTCATGGTCGGCGACCACCTCTCGGGAGGTGCCGACGTGGTCATCGACGCGGTGGGCTCGTCGGCCTCGCTGGCCGAGGCCCTGTCGCTGTGCCGGCCGCGGGGCCGGGTGCTGATGCTGGGGATGCCCGCCACCGTGACCGCGGAGCTGACCGGTCTGTGGCACCGCGAGATCGAGTTGGCCGGCTGCTACGCCTACGGCACCGAGGTCCGCGCCGACGGCCGGCTCGCCACGAGCTTCGATCTGGCCATGGAACTGGCCGGCAAGGTCGCCTTCGACCGGCTCGTGTCGGCCCTCTACCCGCTCGACCGTTACGTCGACGCGCTGGGCCACGCCGCCGAGGCGGGCCGGCGGGGTGGGGTCAAGATCGCCTTCGACATGCGTAACGAGCGCCACCGTGGTATCTGAACGAGCCGCCAACAGCTTCGACGCGGTAGTGGTCGGCGCGGGTGTGATCGGCGCAGCCATCGCCTTCGAGCTCGGACGGCGGGGACGGCGCGCCCTGTGCGTGGACAAGCTGCCGGCCGCGGGATTCGGCTCCACCGTCAACTCGTGCGCCATCGTGCGCTTCACCTACTCCACCTTCACCGGCGTGGCCATGTCGTACGAGGGACTGCAGTACTGGCTGGAGTGGCCCGACTACCTCGAAACCGGTGACGAACTCGGCCTCATCGCCTACAAGCAGTGCGGGATGGCGGTGCTGAAGGACCCCGGCGGCCACTACCTGAAGGTGCTCCCCCACTTCGACGCCATCGGGGTTGCCTACGAGGACTGGTCGACAGCCGAACTGCTACGACGAATGCCAATCCTCGACCCCGGCATCTTCGGACCGCCGAAGCGGCCCGACGACCCCGACTTCTGGGCCGACGCCACCGAGGACCTGCCCGGCGCGATCTTCACGCCCGAGGCGGGCTACGTGAGCGACCCTCAGCTGACCACCCACAACCTGCAGCGGGCCGCGGAGTCCGCCGGCGCCGAGTTCCGCTTCGCCACCGCCGTGACCGGTATCGGCCGGAGCAACGGGCAGGTCACGAGCGTGACCCTCGACGACGGCACAACGGTGGCCGCGCCGGTCGTGGTGAACGTGGCCGGGCCTCACTCGTACCTGATCAACCAGATGGCCGGCGTCTACGACTCGATGAACATCAAGACCAGGGCGCTCCGTCACGAAGTGCACCACGCACCGGGGCCGCAGAGCTTCGATTATGAGCACGACGGCTTCAACATCGCCGACGACGACAACGGCATCTACTTCCGCCCGGAGACCGGCAACCACATCCTGGTGGGCAGCACCGACCCCCGCTGCGACCCCCAGGACTGGGTGGACCCCGACGACTACGACCAGCGGCTCAGCGCCGAGCAGTGGGAGGCGCAGGTCCTGCGGCTGAGCCGGCGCCTACCGCCGGTAGGCGTGCCTCACGAGCGCAAGGGCGTGGTGGATCTGTACGACGTGAGCGACGACTGGATCCCGATCTACGACCGCACCGATCTCGACGGCTTCTACGTTGCCATCGGCACCAGCGGCAACCAGTTCAAGAACGCCGGCGTGGCGGGACACTGCATGGCCGAGCTCATCGAGGCGGTAGAGGCCGGCCACGACCACGACGCCGACCCGCTCGTGGTCGAAGGCCGCTACACCGGCCTGCCCATCGACATGAGCACCTTCAGCCGCAACCGGGAGATCAACCCCAACTCGTCCATGTCAGTCCACGGCTGATGTCAGTCCACGACTGATGTCAGTCCACGGCTGACGGGCGAGCCCGCCCGTGATCGACGATCTGACCAGGCAGAGCGCCCGCGAGGTCGTCGCCCGCCTGGCATCGGGTGATCTCAGCCCCCACGACGCCCTCGACGCAGTCCAGGCCCGAGTCGAGACCGTCGACCCCGTGGTCAATGCGTTGCCGACCCGCTGCTTCGACCGGGCCCGAGATCACGCCGACCGGCTCATGGCAGTCCCACCGGCCGAACGCGGCGTGCTGGCCGGCCTGCCGGTTCCCATCAAGGACCTCACGGCTGTCGCCGGGGTGAGAACAACCCACGGGTCACGTCTACGAGCGGACTTCGTGCCGGAGGAATCCGACGTGATCGTCGAGACACTCGAAGCGAAGGGCGCGGTGGTGTACGCCAAGTCGAATACCCCGGAGTTCGGGGCGGGCGGGAACACCTTCAACGACGTCTTCGGGGCCACTCGCAACCCGCACGACCTGTGCCTCACCGCCGGCGGATCCTCGGGCGGCGCGGCCGCGGCCGTGGCCACCGGCATGGCCTGGCTGGCGCACGGCTCGGATCTGGCCGGCTCGCTGCGCACCCCGGCCAGTTTCTGCGGCATCACCAGCCTGCGCCCCTCGCCGGGACGGATCGCCAACGGACCGAGCGTCGTGCCGTTCCAGGTGCATTCTCAACAGGGACCGATGGCGCGCGACATCGGCGACCTTGCCCTGCTGGCCGACGCGATGGTGGGCGAGAGCCCCCGCGCCGGGCTCGGCAAGCCACCGCCCCAGGAGTCGTTCCGCAGCGCCGCAGCCTCCCCGGTGCCCGCGACCCGGGTGGCTTACAGCGTCGATCTAGGCGTCACCGAGACCGCCCCGGAGGTCGCCGAGGTGTGCAGCCGGGCGATGCGCGCCCTCGAGCGCGACGGCGTCGATGTCGTCGACGACCACCCTGATCTGGCCGAGGCGCCAGTGGCCTTCGACGTCCCGCGGGCGCTCATGTTCGCCACCCTCCTCGGACCCGAACTCCCCCACGCCCGTGATGTCCTCAAGCCGGAGCTCGTGTGGAACATCGAGCGGGGACTCGCTCTCGACGGCCACGCCGTACGCGACGCGACCGCGGCGCAAGGACGCATCTTCCAGCTCGCCGCTGACTTCATGAGCGACTACGACCTGCTGATCTGCCCGGCTGCCAGCGTGGTGCCGTTCCCGGTCGAGGAGCGCTACTTCGGCTACCGCGCCGGGCTGCCGCCGAGCGAGTACTACCGCTGGTTGTCGATCGCCGCGGCCGTGAGCGTCACCACGCTGCCGGTCATCACGATCCCCTGCGGCCGGACCGGGACCGGTCTTCCGGTCGGAATCCAGCTGATCGGGCGGCCTCACGGGGAGCTGCAACTCTTCTCACTGGCCAGTCACATCGAGCAGGTCCTAGCGATCAACCCCGCTGTCGTTGACGTGGCCTTGCCCAATTAGCTCGGGCACACTATGGCGCGATGGTTGAAGTCACCACCCTCACCGCTCACATCGGCGCGGTCGTCGGCAGTGCAATCGACCCCGTGCCTCTCAGCGAGATCGAGCTCATACGAAGCGCACTTGCGGACCACCTCGTCGTCGTCTTGCCAGGACAAGCGATGGACCCCCGCTCGCTCGATGCCTTCATGGACGCGTTCGGACCGGCACACATCCACCACGAAGATCAGGGGGTCGTCCACGTTGCGGGCCTGCCGGCCGTTCTCGAACTTCGCAAGGATCCTGACGGCGCTCTCTTTGGCGGTTCCGGATGGCACGCGGACGCCACGTTCGAGGACCCGTGCGGGAAGATCACCGGTCTGTATGCCGCAACCGTCCCGGCAGTCGGCGGCGACACGTTGTTCGCGAGTTCGATCGCCGCGTTCGAAGCTCTCAGCCCTGTGATGCAGCAGATGCTCGCCGGCCTGAACGCAGTCCACTCCTACGACGGGCCGGGTCGGCCGGACCACCGAGACCTCACCGCCGTGCACCCCGTGGTCCGACGCCATCCGGTATCCGGGCGCCAGGGGTTGTACGTCAACAACATGTTCGTGACTCGGTTCGACGGCATGACCAGCGAGGAGAGCAGGGCGTTGCTCGAGTTCCTCGAGGCGCACATCACTCAGTCTGAGTTCTCGTGCCGCGTCCGGTGGGTTCCAGGCCAGCTAGTGCTCTGGGACAACTGCTTCACACTCCACTATCCCGTCAACGACTTCGACCGCCAACCCCGCCTGCTATACCGCAGGATCGCGGTCTGACGCTTGCGGCCCCTCTTGGCGGATGGGCCCTCGGCATATGAAGACGGCTCCGCCGACAGTGAGAGGTGCCGGACCATCGCTGAACTGCGATCTCAGGATCACAGAGACCCTCTCAGAGAGAAGAGCACGGTCCGCCTCGGAATCGAATGCCATCTTGAAGTACGCGGTGCTCCGGTAGTAGTCGAGCACTGCGTCCACAGTCGGGAAGGCGAGGACGCCTGCCCATGGCTCCGCCTGCACTTCAAGAAACGAGCCGCTGAGCTTCCGGCCGCCGGATTCGGCATCGAAATTGGTCGACATCCGCTCGACAAGCCGGCCGCCGAGTTCGGCCACCGCCTCCGTGTGTGCATTCTGTAGCTCCGGGCGGCTGCTGGAGCTGTTGGTGGTGGCGACGAAGAGTCCGTCGCTGCGTATCACGCGGGCGGCCTCGGCCACGGCCCGTCGAGGATCGGGCACGTGATAGAGCATGTGCCGGGCCACTGCGCAGCCGAACGATGCGCTCATGAACGGAAGCTGGACGGCGTCGAATTGAAGAAGGTTCGGCAGAGGCTCGGACGCGGCTCCGAGGATCGACTGCAGTTGGCGCAACGAGATGTCGCCGGCGATCACATCCCGCCGGTCCATGGCCGTCGGCCCTACCGGCAGCAACGGCGCACCGACGCCGCACCCAATGTCGATGATTGGCGAGTGGCGGGCGATTGCCTGCGTCGCCTCACCGAACAGGTCCTGGGAGGCGCGGTCAACGATGAGGTAACGCCCGAATGCCCTGACCCGGGTGCTGAGTGGCGCTTCCGTCTCGTACAGCGGGCGCGGGTCAACGAACTGCGGCATCTACTGCAAACCGTTGGTAGGGGCTGCTCAAGCCGAGACCCTACAACTCATGCCGGGCGTCGCCGGCTAGGTCTGGCGCTAACCGAGGAGCGCCTGGTAGGCGTCGCAGGTCTGCTGGTTGAAGCACACGAAGCGCACGACCCGGACGCCGGTCGGAGTCGTCCGCACGGTGCTGACCGCTATGGCTGCCGCCGGCTCGGTGGGGTAGCCGTAGACGCCGGTCGAGATGGCCGGGAATGCCACCGACTCGGCTCCGACCTCGTCGGCCCGAGCCAACGACTCCCGGTAGCACGACGCCAGCAGATCAGGCTCACCCTGGTTGCCGCCGTGCCAGACCGGACCGACCGTGTGGATCACCCAGCGAGCCGCCAGCCGGAAGCCGGGCGTGATCTTGGCGTCGCCAGTCGCGCAGCCGCCCAGTCCCCGGCAGAACTCGAGCAGTTCGGGTCCGGCCGCCCGATGTATGGCCCCGTCCACTCCCCCGCCGCCCAGCAGCGACGAGTTGGCCGCATTGACGATGGCGTCCACCTGCTCGGCTGTGATGTCTCCCAGCCCAGCCTCGAGCCTTGGCCCCGACCGGTCAGCCTCCACCCGAGCGGGCTCTCCGTCCATGGCGGCCATTCTGCCCGCTCCGCCACCAGTGCTGCGGATGGCGCCCATGCGGGCCTCGGGCAGGGTCCGGCGATGCTGCCGGCACTCAGATGATGCGGCCAGCACTCAGATGATGCTGCCGGCAGTTAGGCAATGCGGCCAGCAGCTGAGCGATGCGGCCAGCAGTCAAGCGAGCGCCTGCCCGAACAGTGGTTGGGGCTGCACCCCGGTGACAGGTCGCTTCGATCGGGGATCGCTGCGGGGTGGAGGCCCGTTCGCGGGTGGCGGATCGGGGGCGCGGGCGGGTCCGTGACGGATCCGCTCAGGCGGCTCGATCGTGTACAGCCCCCGCCCGTCGGGCACCTCCCGCCAGCCGTGATGATGAACCTTCTGGTGGCAGGCCCAACACAACAACATCATGTTGTCAATATCAGTTCGCCCACCCCGGGACACCGGCTCGACATGGTGGCCATCACAGATCCACATGTCGGCGCCGCAGCCGCCGCAGGCTCCGTAACGGGCCCGCAGCGCGTTCATCTGGGCCTTGGTGGCGCGCCGCTTGGTGTGGCCGTGCCACAACGGCATCCCCTCAGAGCTGAACACCACCCCTTTGATGGCCGCGTTGCAGAAGTGCTCCTCGAGCACGCTCTGGGGGATCACCTCGCCGCCGGCTATCTCCGCGAACGCCCGGGTGCCGGCCGCGTCGAGGTGCTGCACGATGGTGATGTCAGCCGACGGACGGCGCCCACACCCACACCTGCCGCGGCCCGCGGCACCGCCTCCACTCGTGCCGCCCCCGGGACCGCTATCTGTGCCGGTACTGCGATCGGCACCGCGGGTCGGCCGGGAATTGGCAGCGGGGAGTGCCGAAACGGGACCCGACCGCTGCCAATTCCCGTCGGCCTCGCCGACATCCTTGCCGTTGGCGGTCTCGCCCTTACCGTCGGCGGCTTCGGATGTCGCGTGATCGATCCTGGCGTAGATGCTGCCGTGTGAGGTCAAAGTGTCGAATGCGTCGGCCATCCGCTGGTTGAGGGTGCGCTTGTCTGCGCCGGGACTGTGCAGGTCCAGCCGGCGCAACCGCTCGGCCTCCTGGAGGAACCGCTTGCGCACCTTGGCGCCCGTCACCGGATCCAGCTCACCCCGCACCAACACCATCCCGTCGTCGCCATCGAAGATGCTCAACCGCCGCCGTGCCCGCTGCCGCCGGTACAGCTCCTCACCGCCGTCAACCTGGCGCTGCGCCGCCCACCGGCCCGCCTCGCGCACGAACTGCGCATGGGACAGCTCGCCAGCTTTCGCCAACAACTCTGAGTCGTGCTCCACCTGCTCGGAACTGGTCTTGTCGGATGTGCCTGCAAGCACCTTGGCGTTGGCGACGGAGATCTCGCCGTTCTCGACCGCGTCACGCACCGAAGGCAACGACTCCAACTGTTTCGCGACCTTCACCTGCCCCGCCGCGTCTCGCCGCGACAAGCCCGCGGCCTGTGCCAACACCCCGACACCGCCATCGCCGTGGCGCTCCCTCACCGCGAGCCCAGCAGCCGCGTCGGCCTGCAACACCGTCAACTGCCCGCCGTATGTCTTGCACTCTCCCAGCAGCGCCCGCAGCTCCGACGTCGAAGTAGCCGGATCGTTCACCAGCCGGATCAACTCCGCCAAACCTTCACGAACCTGTCGTGCCGCCTCAATACCCATGGACACATCATGCCATAGGGGTGTGACAACTGTCAAGCATTTATGCGATTTTTCATGATTTTAGATATCAGACCTGGTTCCAGTACCGGCGGGTCCGGCCCGCTGCGCCGACCCTCAGCCGGCGACGATTAGCGCGACGGCCATCAGCGCAATCCCGAGTCCCAGCATCTGGACCTTTCGCAGTCTCTCCCGGAACACCAGCCACGCCCAGAACACCGTTGCGGCGGGAAAGAGGGACGCGAGGACAGCCGCCACCGATGTCGACCCCAGCCGGGACGCAGCCAGGAACATCGTGTTTCCGGCCGTCACCAGCGCGGCGATGCCGATCACGTGAAGCCAGACGCCGCGAGACGTCGACACAGGGAAGCGCTTGGCCGCGATGATCACGGCCAGCACCAGGAACCCGGACCCGCGCGCCGCCACGATCGGCCACAGCCCGCTGTCCTCGGATGTATTGGCGAGGCAGACCAGCAGCATCCCGACCCCGGCGGCGCCACCGAGCCCGTAGAGCACGCTGGAGCCGACGGAGCCCCGCTGCTCGGAACGGGCGATGCTGACCAGCCCGATAGCCAGCAGCCCGAGCAGGACCCCCGCGGTCGCGGTCGGCGACAGGGTGTCATCACCGAAGAGCGACGCGACGATCACCGGCAGCGCGGCCGCGCCCACGCCGGCCACCGGCGCCGCGATGCTGACGCGGGCGCGGGCGTATCCCGCGTACAGCGCAACCAGACCGCCCGCCAGCACCACGCCGCCCAGTGCCCCCCACGCCAGATCGGCCAGCCTCGCCTCACCCGCGACCGCCAGCGAGGCCCCCAGCGCCAGCAGCAAGCCCACCAGACTCGAGACCGCAGTCACCACGACCGGGTCGGCTCGCCGGCTGGCCAGACCGCCCAGGAAGTCCGATGTCCCAACCGACAGCGCGGCCAGCAACCCCAACAACACCGTCATGACGACATCACCAGCGTGAGTCTGGCCGACCGATCGCCGACATGCCGAGGTCGCGACGTGGGCGCGGCCACGACACCGGCCGCCCGACCCAGCTCGGCGCCTACCCTCGGGGCATGCCGCGGCTGTTCGTCGCTGTCTGGCCGCCCGACGAGGTGCTGCGGGAGTTGGTCGCCCTGCCCAGGCCCGCAGTAGACGGCCTGCGCTGGACCAAGCCCGAGCGCTTGCATGTCACCCTCCGGTTCCTGGGCCAGTGCAATGAAGCCGAAGTTGGGGCCGCGCTGGCCACCGCCCGCCTGCCCACGGCTCGGGTGACGCTGGGCCCGCATGTCAAGCGGCTGGGACGGGGCGTCCTGATGGTCCCGGCCGGGGGCCTCGACGACCTGGCCGCAGCAGTAGAGGCAGCCATCTCGCAGGTGGGCCTGCCGCCGCCCGACCATCCCTTCACCGGCCACCTCACGGTGGCCCGGTTCAAGCGCATACCCCCGCCCGGCTACCGGCCGGCTCTGGAGGCGTCGTTCGCGGTCACGGAGATCGCGCTCGTCAGGACCGAGCGGTCCGGCTCCTACACGAACGTCGAGCGCCTCACGCTGGTCTAGGTCCGAACATTCAGTCGAGAAGAGCGTCGGAGCGGACCCTCTCGCGCTCGGCCTCCTCGTGTTCGGCCAGAACCCGGCCGAACAGTTGGCGGGTGCGCTCGACCCGGCCGATCACCCCAGGCTCCAGCGTGTAGGCGAAGATAGCGGCATGGCGGGACCGGGATCCGGCACCCACCCTTGTGACCCGGTGCAGCGAGTGGCGGCCCCGGAAGATCTGCAGGTCGCCCGGCCGCAACTCCAGGGTGCGGACCCCCTCCCGGCCACCCGCGAGCACTCCGGCGATGGCATCGAAGCCCTCGTGGTCGGCCGACCGGATCTGGGGCACGTACTCGAACAGCCCGCCCTCGTCCGCCGGCTGCACCAGCACGGTCACCGCGAAGTCGTTGGTGTCGAAGTGCCAGGTGAACTGCTGGCCCGGATCGCAGATGTTGGAGGTGAGCCCGGCCAGCGGATCGTCGTAGCAGTACAGGGCCGGGATCTCCAGGCAGTCGGCGATGAACCGGGACAGGGCCGGTGCCCGGAACAGCACATCGGTGGCGCAGCCCCGCTCCCAGGCGTCGCCGGGGATGAAGCCGCTGGAGCGCTCGATGAAGGTGTTCACCGGATGGTCGACCGGGTAGTCCGGATTGAAGTCCGTGTGGAAGTACGGGTTCATCACCTGGGTGGAGTAGTGGGTGGCGTGTTTGCGTGCGTAGATCTCGTCGTTGAGCGCTGTCACCGCCTCGGGCCGCACGAAGCGGCCCAGTACGGCGCACCCCTCCGACCGCAGCCCGGCCCGCGCGGTGTCCACCGCGGCCACATACCCCGCGGAGTCGGGGGCGTGGATCGGGAAGGCCTGCAGATCGACGAGATCCGAGAGGCTCGCGGGCACGGCCTGCTGCATTGCCTTCCCCTTCCGTGTCACCTCTCCCAGTGGGGGGTCCAGTCGCCTTCCAGATGCATCGACATTCTGGCATCGTCGGCGATACGCCGGGCGACGCACATCTCACCCGCGTCGAGGCCGTAGCGGGCTGCGGCCCGCTCGAAGGCACTCCGGGCCGCCGCGGTGACCGGCAGATCCGCGTCCACGCTCGCCTCGAGGTCGGCCAGCAGGCCCAGGTCCTTGACGCACAGAGCGAGCGGGAACGACGGGTCGTAGTGACCGGCGAAGATGCTGGGGGCATCGTGGCGCGCGACGAAGCTGTCGCCCACGCTGTTGAGGATCGCCTCCCATAGGGTCCTCAACTCCACGCCGTTGGCCAGGCCGACGGCGAAGCCCTCCCCCAGCGCGGCTGCGGCCGCGAACCACAGCTGGTTGGTGACCAGCTTGACCACATTGCCGGCGCCGAGGGGACCGCACTCGATGACCTTGCCGAGGTGCTCCAGCACCGGCCGAGCGGTGGCGACGGCCGCCGGCTCTCCCCCCACGAACAGGGTGAGTTCGCCCCTCCGGGCGCCGTCGACCGCGCCCGTCACCGGCGAGTCGACCACGGCCACCCCCACAGGCGCAGTCGCGGCCAGCATCAGTACCAGTTCCCGGCTGTTGGTGGTGAGATCCACCCACACCGATCCGGGACTCATCACGTCGAGCGCGCCGCCGGTCCCGGCCATCACTGCCTCGGCCTGCGGTGGCCCCGGCAACGACGTCATGAACACGTCGGCGCCCCGGGCACAGTCACTGGCCGACTCCGCGGCCTCGGCCCCGGCGTCCACGGCCGCGGCCAGCGCATCGGCATCCAGGTCATAGGCCGTTACCGGGAAGCCCGCCTCCACCAGCCGCCGGCACATCGGGCCACCCATCGTGCCCAGACCCAGAAAGCCCACTCCCGGCCCGGCCCCACCCGGAGCTGTGTCCGCGCTGTCCATGGCCGCAGAATCTAGTGGCAGGCCTGTCGCGGGTCAGTCCAGCAAGGCCTCGCTGAACGGGTAGGCGGACAGCACCTCGGCGCCGGTCTCGGTGATCAGGACCTGCTCCTCGAGCTTCACCGCCTCAGACCGCCCCGCCGGCGCGACCAGGCTCTCCACGCACAGCACCATGCCCGGCTCCACCACGCCGTCGTAGCCGTCAGTTCCGAACAGCTCGCGGTTGACAACGAGCGGGTACTCGTTGCTCACGCCAAGCCCGTGAACCACGACCGCGTTGCCCGGCGGGAAGTGCAGATCTCCCGGGGGACGATGAGCACGCTCGGAGACCTCGGCGAACGTCATCCCCGGCCGCAGCATCTCGATGTTGTGCTGCACCTGCTCGTAGGCGGCTGCGTACATGGTCCGCTGCTCGCCGGTGGGACGGGCGTCCCCCGCCAGCCAGGTGCGCGATATGTCGACCCCGTAGCCGCCCACGCCGATGTGGTCGGTGTCGAAGGCCACCAGGTCGCCGTTGCGGATGACCCGGTCCGAGCACTCCTGGAACCAGGGGTTGGTGCGAGGACCCGACGTCAGCAGGCGGGTCTCGAACCACCCGCCGCCCTCGGCGATAGCGGTGCGGTGCATGACGGCCCACAGCTCCTGCTCGGTCATCCCCGGCTCCAGCACAGCTTCCATGGCGCCGATGGCCCGTTCGCAGGCGGCCAGCGCGACCCGCATGGCCGTGATCTCGGCCGCGCTCTTAATGACCCGGGCCAGGTTTGCGATCTCGCCGCCGTCGACTACCTCGACATCGAGGCGCTCAAGCGCCCGCAATCCGTAGGGGTCCAGCCGGTCGACGGCCAGCCGCTTGGAACCGTGGCCCGATCCGCGACCGGCGCCGAGCAGCCCGGCTACTTCGGCGGCCCAGCGAGCGGCGTACTCCTCGGTGCGCGAGCCGGTGAAGAAGTGGAACCAGTTGGTCGCCTCGCGGGACTCGCCCACTGCGGGGTGACCCTCCGAAAGATGCTCGCAAGCCTTGAAGTCGAACAGGGTGACGGGCCCCTCAGCGGGCACGAAGGCGTAGCGGCACGGGATGTGCAGCACGTACACGTCCATGTTCGAGGTTCCCGTGGCGTAGCGGATGTTGTTGGGGTCGTAGAACAGGCCCGCATCGCATCCGTGGGCGACCAAGCGGGCCTGGAGCCGGGACAGCCGGTCGAGCTCCATCGAGACCCGAGCTGCATCATGGGCACAGCCGTCGCCTCCAGAACCTTCAGTAGTCGCTGTAGTCGTCACCGGTCATCTCCGTTGCATGGTCAGACGAGATCGAGGGGATAGCGGGACAGCCGCTCGTGGCCGGTCTCGGTGATGAGGATCTGCTCCTCGAGCTTGACGCCCTCGCCGCCGAACTTGGGGCCCACGAAGGCCTCGACGCACATCACGGTGCCCGGCTCCAGTACGGCGTCGTAGCCCTCCCGGCCCCAGCGCTCGCGGGTGAACACCGACGGGTACTCGTCGCACAGGCCGGCGCCGTGCGACAGCACCGTGTAGCAGTTGTAGTCGTCCAGCGACGGGTACCACGACTGCTGCGCTAGCTCGCGCACCGACGCACCCGGCCGGTGCAGCTCGATGTTGCGCTCGATCTGCTCCAGGGCCAGCGACCACACGTCGTGCTGGGCCGCGGACGGCGCGCCCCCGCCGCACAGCCAGGTGCGGGAGATGTCCACACAAGCGCCGTAGGCGCACACCATGTCGGTGTCGAAACCCATCAGCTCGCCGGCCTGGACCCGGCGGCTGCTGACCTCCTGGTACCACGGGTTGGTGCGGGGCCCCGAGGCCAGCAGGCGGGTCTCGATCCACTCGCCGTAGCGGGCGAAGTTGCCGGCCTGCAGGGTCGCCCACAGCTCCATCTCGGTGACGCCGGGCTCGAACGCCGCCCGCATGTCGCCGATGGCGGACTCGCAGGCGTGCACCGCGCAGCGCATGGCCGCGATCTCCTCGGGCGACTTGACCACCCGGGCCTCCTCCATCAGCGACCAGGCGTCGGTGAGGCACACTCCCTGAGCCTCCAGCGCCCGCAACCCGATCAGGTCGAGATGGTCGACCGCCAGCCGGCGGTCGCCGCGCCCGTGCTCGGCCAGCAGACCGGCAATCTCGGAAGCCCACCGGTCGGCGACCTCCGGCGCCCGGGTTCCTGCATAGAAGTAGATGTACGACAATCCAGGCCTGATCTCGTCCACCACCTCGGAGTGGGTGTCGAGGAACTCTCCCTTGGAGAACTCGAACAGCACCACCGGCCCGTCGGTGGCCACGAACGCGTAGCGCACCGCGTTGTGCATCGTCCAGATCGACATGTTGGTGGTGTCGGTGGCGTAACGGATGTTCAGGGGGTCATACAGCAGCGCGGCGTCGCAGCCCGCGGCCCGCAGTTGCGAGCGCACCCGCTCGAGCCGGTAGCGCCGGATCGCGGCGCGGTCGGGCAGCCGCAGACCGGCCGCCACCCACTCCGCCTCCAGGTCGGCTCCGGGCCCCAGGGAATGCATGTTGCGGTCCCCGTGGTCGAGCAGCCAGTCGGGAGGCTCCGCACGGCCAGCCCCGATCCTGGGTCGGTGTCTGGGCGAGTTCACGGCGCGAGTCTGCCCTACCGCCCACTTGATGCGGTGACTCAGCTAGGGTCGAGAGTCGTGGTCAGGCGAGGTCGCCCCCGAGTCGCAACCCGGTCATCCGCCATCGCCCAGTTGCCGTGGCGGTCGGTCGAGAACCCGCACGGGACCCTGGAGGTGCTCGACGACGACGGGCTCGGCACGATCCACGATGCTTCGATGCGAGTGCTCGAGGAACTCGGCATCGAGCTATGGTCGCCGGAGGCCCGCAGGCTCTTCGCGGACGCCGGTGCCATCGTCGAGGACGAGGTCGTGCGGGTCGGCCGCGACATCGTGGAGGCCGCGCTGGCCACCGCACCGGCCAGCTTCACGCTCACCTCCCGCAACCCGGCCCGTCAGCTCCAGATCGGCGGCCGGAGCATGGCCTTCGGTCTGGTGGCCGGCCCGGCCGCGGTCCACGACGAAATCAATGGCCGGCGCAGCTCCAACATGGCCGACTACGAGAACTTCATCAGGCTGGCCCACTACTTCAACGCCATCCACATCATCGGCAACCAGGTGGTCGCGCCGATGGAGCTGCCCGCCAACACCCGCCACCTCGACGCCTACCGGGCCAACCTGGTGCTGTCGGACCTGTCGTACCACTGCACCTCCATCGGCCGGGGCCGGGCGCTCGACGGGATCCAGATGATGGCCATCAGCCGGGGCGACAGCCTCGACGCGATGGCGGCCTCGCCCGGTGTGACCACCATCATCAACGTGAACTCGCCGCGCCGCTTCGACGTCGAAATGGCCAACGGCCTGATGACCATGGCCGAACACGGCCAGCCGGTGTCGGTCACCCCCTTCACGCTGATGGGGGCCATGGCCCCGGTGACCCTCGCAGCCGCCCTGGTGCAGCAGAACGCCGAGGCGCTTTTTGGGATCACCCTCACCCAGCTCGTCCGCCCCGGAGCGCCAGTGCTCTACGGCGCGTTCACCTCCAATGTCGACATGCGCTCGGGCTCTCCCGCGTTCGGCACGCCGGAGCAGGTCAAGGCCAACGTGGCGTCGGGACAGCTGGCCCGCCGCTACCGGCTCCCCTACCGGGCGTCGAACTCGAGCGCCTCGAACGTCGTCGACGCCCAGGCCGCCTACGAGACGCAGATGTCGCTGTGGGGCTGCATCCTGGGCGGCGCCAACCTCGTGTACCACGCAGCCGGATGGATGGAGGGCGGGCTGCAGGCCAGCTACGAGAAGCTGGTCCTCGACGTGGAGATGCTCCAGCAGACGATGGAGTTCCTGACGCCGGTTCCCGTCTCCAGCCCGGACCTCGCCTTCGAGGCCATGGAGCGGGTGCCCACCGGCGGCCACTTCTTCGGCGACGAGCACACCCTCGAACGCTACGAGACCGCCTTCTACCCGCCGCTGATCTCGGACTGGCAGAACCACGGCGCCTGGGCCGACTCCGGCGGGCTCAACGCCACCCAGCGGGCCACCGGCGTCTGGCAGGCGGCGCTGGAGGAGTACGCCGAACCGCCGCTCGACAGCGCCCGGCGGGAGCAACTCGACGACTACGTCGCCCGCCGCCGCCGCGAGATCGGCGACGGCGAGCCCTAGGCGCCGTGTTGGGCGCGATCCGGCGTGCCGGCTCTAGACGAGGCTGAGCGGAGACTTGGTCAGCAGTTCGTTGCCGGTGCCGGTGATGAGGATCTGCTGTTCGAGCTTGACGCCCTCCCCGCCCGCCTTGGGGCCCACGAAGGCTTCGACGCACATCACCATGCCCGGCTCCAGCACGGCGTCGTAGCCGACGCTGTCCCAGCTCTCGCGCACGTACGCCGACGGGTACTCGTCGCAGAGGCCCACCCCGTGCGTCAGCAGCGTGTAGCTGTTGTAGTCCTCCAGCGGCGGGTACCAGGCCCGCTCGGTGATCTCGCGCAGCGAGACGCCCGGCCCGTGCAGCTCGATGTTCCGCTCGATCTGCTCGACCGCTAAAGACCAGGTGTCCTGCTGGGCCGGTGTGGGCTTGCCCCCGCCGCAGAGCCAGGTGCGAGACATGTCGACGCAAGCCCCGTAGGCGCAGACCATGTCGGTGTCGAAAGCCATCAGCTCGCCCGGTTGGACCCGGCGGCTGCTCGCCTCCTGGTACCAGGGGTTGGTGCGCGGACCCGACGCCAGTAGCCGCGTCTCGATCCACTCGCCGTAGCGGGCCACGTTGCCGGCATGGAGAACCGACCACAGCGCCATCTCGGTAATTCCCGGCTCGAAGGCCGCCCGCATGTCGGCGATCGCCGCCTCGCAGGCATGGACCGCGCAGCGCATGGCCCGGACCTCGTCGGGCGACTTGACCGTGCGGGCCTCCTCCATCAACTCGCCGGCGTCGATCAGCTCAACGCCCCTCGCCTGTAGTGCCCTGGATCCACGCAGGTCGATCCGGTCCACTGCCAACCGCCCGTCGCCCCGGCCATGCTCGAACACCAGACCGGCGATCTCGGCGGCCCAGCGATCAGCCAGCTCCCCGATCCGGCGTCCGCCGTAGTAGTACTCGTAGGACAGTCCGGGCCGGATCTCGTCCACCACCTCGGAGTGGGTGCCGAGGAACTCTCCTTTGGAGAACTCGAACAGCACCACCGGGCCGTCGGTGCACACCAGGGCGTAGCGGACTGAGTTGTGCATGGTCCACACCGACATGTTGGTGGTGTCGGTGGCGTAACGGATGTTCAGCGGGTCGTACAGAAGAGCGGCATCGCACCCGGAGGCGCGCAGGTGTGACCGGACCCGGTCCAGCCGGTAGCGGCGGATCGCCGAACGGTCCGGCAGGCGCAGCCCCGCCGCAGTCCACTGAGCCTCGAGTTCCGGGCCCGGCCCGAGCGCGTGCATGTTGCGCCCGCCGTGGTCGAGCAGCCAATCGGGCGGTGGCGCCCCGGCCACTCCGATCCGGGGTTGATGGCGGGGCGGGTTCACGACGTCAGTCTGCCGCCGTCAGCGCGCGAAGAGGGCGGGGCCGGAGCCCCGCCCTCTTCGATTGTTATCGCGTTGGAGGCTTCAGGCCTCGGGTGCGGTTAGGCCGCGGCTAGCGCCGCTGCCATCCACTCGTCGACCGTGGCCCGATTGTCAGCGATCCACTGGCCGGCCAGTGCCGCGATCTCGGCCTCGGTGTCCTGTCCGCCCTGAATCTCGACGTTCATGAGCGACACGTCGACCACCGACAGCTTCGCCTGGCGAAGCAGCTCGGCCGCAGCCGGGTTCGCCGCCAGCCACGCGCTGTTGGCGGTCACCTGGATGTCAGCGGGCACCCAGCCGATCTGGCAGAAGTCGGCGTTGGCCCTGGCGGGGCACTGCTCGGCCGGAATGTCGAGCTCTACCGGATCGGTGGTCCCGGCCCAGTACCTCTGGTCGAACTGCTCGCCGCCCTCTAGTCCGAGCGGGTTCGAGTCGTCCAGCACGTTCTCCACTGCCAGCCAGTACACGTTGTCGCCCGGCCGGAGCTGGGTGATGTACGCGGTCGGCGTCCAGGTGTAGATGATTGCCGGTTCTCCGGCCTCCACCTTGGCCACCGCCTCCGCGAACATGGCGTCATAACCGGCGATGGTCTGCTGGACGTTCTCCCAGCCGTTGAAGGCGATCATGCTCTGCATCATGTCGTCGCAGGTCCAGCTCTCCTGGCAGCCGTAGAACTCGGCGATGCCGTCGCCGTCCTCGTCGAACAGGGCTCGGATCTCCGGATCGTCGTTGAGCTGGTCGAGGTGGGTGATGCCGTACTCGTCGGCGACCGACTTGGTGATCAGCAGACCCTGGAGGCCGCCGCCGCGGAACACCGCGCCCACCTTCTCGATGTGGTCGCCCACGGTGGAGCCGTCAGGCAGTTCCGGTGCCCACCACGAGCTGTGGCCGGGGTACCAGCTGTTCGCCCAGAAGTCCACGTCGCCCTGGGCCATGGCCAGGTAGGCAAGGGATGGGCCGAGCTCCGTCTCGGACGGCTCGGACACGTCGTAGCCGAGCTCCTCGAGCATCTGCTTGTAGACCTGAGCCTGGAAGTAGCCGCTCTGCCAGTCCGCCCGAGCCATGTTGACGCTGACGCCCTCGCCGGGCAACGCCGCCATCGGCTCTTCCTCAGCCATCGGCTCTTCCTCAGCCATCGGCTCTTCCTCAGCCATCGGCTCTTCCTCAGCCATCGGCTCCTCTTCAGCCATCGGCTCTTCCTCAGCCGCCGGCTCTTCCTCAGCCGGAGCGGCCGGCTCCTCCGCAGCCGGCGTTGTTGTCGTGTCCTCGTCGTCGTCACCGCATGCGGCAGCTATCAACGAGAACGCTGCTACTAGCGCGAGCCAGATCGATACTCGCCTCTTCATAAGGAAACTCCCTCCTCGGGTTTGGGGTCGACTGCGCCTCAGCCGTGAGCCGAGGCGCTGTCGGCGAGCAAGAATAGCGGAGAAGGACCGACTAATCCACCCCGCTTCTCTCAGCCGAAGGCGTTATCAGTGGGTGAAATGCGCCTCGGCGTCGGCGTAGACCTTCGACCGCCGGAACTCCTTGAGCACGGCCGCGGCCGTGGCCGCCAGCACAATGCCCCCTATGAGAGCCAGGAATGCACCCACTCCGGAGAGGTAGCTGTCGTCGGCGGACCGCACCTGGGTTGCTATCCACCCGATGGTGACGCAGACGACGCCCGCGCCGATCCCGGCCGTGACCGTGCTCCATCGCCATCTCAGGTGCTCGTCGCGGCCGAACGCCCCTGCCGCGGGCAGGGCAGTGATCAGGCCGGCCAGCCCGGCCACCACGGTCCAGGTACCGAGGCCGGGACCCTCGCCGCTGACCCCGTCGGTGACGATCAGCTTCTTCTCGGACTGCGCGGCCAGCAGAGCGGAGATCTGAGCCGAAACCACGCCCGATTGGGCCGGATTCGCCTCAGCCTCGGCTTCGAGCTCGGCGATCTGTCGCTCCACGTCGGCGTCCCGGACGACATCCTTGCGCTGGTCGAAGCTCCAGCCTGAGATGGCGGCCATCCCGAGGATCACGACGGCGACGCCCGCCAGGATTACCCGTCCCCACTCGATGCGAGCCGTCAGGGGATGCAATGGTGAATGAGGCGCCAACGAGACCCACCAGAACGACCCGGCCGACGCCAGCAGAGCCCCGGCCAGCGCCACGTACACACCCGCGCCGGCGCTGTACGAAGCCGCGGCATTCGCGGGCGCCGCCAACAGGTAGCAGGCCATCATCACCAGCAGCGCCAATGAGCAGATCAGCGAGCCGTCCGCCGTCAACCAGCGCGGGCCCCGTCCGGGCGCGATCAGCGTCATGAGCGCGCCGGCTGCCACCAGCACGCCGAGCACGAGGGCCAGGTAGCCGAACCACGAGCCCCCGGACGCTTCGAGACCGCTGAATGACTGCTGCGCGAGATCCTCGTCGGTGCGCCGACCGTAGGCACTGAACAGACCGGCGCCGCTGGCCCAGGTGAGGAACACCGAGACGACCGCCAGCACGCCACCGGCGGCCGCGATCCCCATGGGGAGGCGCTCCCTGGCCGTCACGCGGGCGAATCTGCCCTCCGACGCGTCCGCGCCCGCCTCCTCGCCCGTGCCGGTGTCGTCGCCGGTGGCCAGGAGCCTCTCGGGATCGCGGCGGTGGGCCCAGGCGAGGCGCACACGGCGGATCAGGCCCGCGCTGTCGGTGTCCTCGGGCTGGGAGATGCGGTCGAGCACCACCGCCACCAGGAAGAACGCGAGTCCGCTCGCCATGCCCTTGGGAATGTCCTGGGTGGTGATGGCCTGGAACAGCACCCGTCCCAAACCGCCTGCGCCCATGATGGCGGCGATGCCGAGCATCGAGACGGCGAGCAGCAGCGTCTGGTTGATGCCGGTGGCGATGGCTGGACGGGCGAGGGGCAGCTGCACGTCGAGCAACACCCTCCACTCGGGCGCGCCGTAGGCCCGGCTCGCCTCCACCACGTCGCCCGGCACCTGCCGGATGCCCAGGTTGGTGAGACGCACCAGCGGTGGCAGCGCGAAAGTCATCGTCACCATGGTGGCCGGCACCACGCCGACGCCGAAGAAGAAGATGAACGGAAGCATGTAGACGAACGAGGGGATCACCTGCATGCCGTCAAGCAGCGGCCGCACCACGCGCCAGGTGGAGTCGGTTCGCCCGCAGGCGACGCCGAGAGGTATCCCGACTATCACGCACAGCAGCACGGCCACGCCGACGAAGCCGATGGTGCGGGCCGTCTCCAGCCAGTAGTTGTTGCCGAGAATCCCGCAGAGGCTCAGCGCGCCGGCCGCGAAGGCGCCGACCTTGACGTTGCGGGCGAGGGTGCCGATCACGAAGAAGGCGACCGCGACCACCACCCACGGGAGCGGCTCCAGGATGTCTTCGACGACGAGGTTGATGAGGTTCTCGAACGGCCACTCGACGATCGCCAGCAGCCAGTCGAGCCTCACCGCGATCCAGTCCACCGCCTGGTCGGCCCAGGCCCCCACCGGGATCAGGAACTGCTCGGTGACCTGGTTGTCGAAGAAACCCGGGCGCAGAGCCTCGTCGCTCTGCTGTTGTGCCAGCACTCTCACGTCAGGACCTCATGCTCTTGCTGCTGATCGCCTTGCCCGTGACTTCCCGCCGGCACCTCTTCAGCCACATCGTCGGCGTAGATCTTGGCTCTCCGGAACTCCTTGAGCACCCCGGCCGCGGTCGATGCCAGCGTCAAGCCGCCGGCGATGGCGAGGAAGGATCCCACGCCGCTCAGATAGGTTCCTTCCGCGGTCGTCTCGGCCGAGCGGATGTGGGTGAAGATCCAGCCGAAGCCGACGCAGGCCGCGCCGGCGCCGATGCCGGCGGTGATCGCGCTCCACCGCCACTGCCGGTGCTCGTCACGGCCGAACACACCGGCGGCGGGCAGCACCGCCACCACCCCGGCCAGACCGGCTACGAGCACCCAGATGCCCAGTCCGGGGCCGTCGCGGTTCACCCCGTCGGTGATGATGCGGGGGTTGGGTTCCAGTTCCGTGAGCAGGGCCGACATCTGCGACTGGATCACGCCGGACTGCTCGGGGTTCGCCTCGGCTCTCGCAGACAACTCGTCGAGCTGCGCCTGAGTATCGGGAGAGACGATGAGCCGCGTCCGCTCGTCGAAGCTCCACACCGAGAAGGCA
The DNA here is from genome assembly GCA_965117015.1 of Acidimicrobiales bacterium. GTDB lineage: Bacteria > Actinomycetota > Acidimicrobiia > Acidimicrobiales > Aldehydirespiratoraceae > Aldehydirespirator. Next base: position 2,019,708 of record OZ220747.1, on the reverse strand, counting down.
CCGACTCCGAAGACGACCACCACGAACCACGCGGCTACGACCCGGCCCCACCCAATCCCGGCACTGAGCGGGCGGTCGGGCACATGAGGGGCCAACCGGATCCAGGCCACCGAGCCGGCTGATGCCACCAACCCGCCGATCAGGGCCAGCCACGGGCCGAACCCGGCGCTGTAGCCGGTGGAGAGTTCCGAGGGCGCGGCCAGCAGGTAGACGGCCATCATCACCAGCATGGCCAACGACGCGATGGTCGCCCCGTCGGCCGTCAACCACCGGGGGCCGCGGCCCGGCATCAGCAGCGTGGTGACCGCGGCGGCCACCACGACCAGCCCTAGCGCGAGCAGCACGAACCCGAACCAAGAGCCTCCTGAAGCCGACAGTCCGTTGAAGGACTCCCCGGGTCGATACTCGTCGAGAGTGCGGCCGTAGGCGCTGAGGAACCCGGCGCCGCTGTTCCAGGTGAGGAACACCGACACGATGGCGATGACTCCGCCCGCCGCCGCGGCCATCATCGACCGGCGCTCGGGCGCCGTGAGGGGAGCGATCTCGCCCTGAACCTGCGGCGCCTCGTCGTCGATCGCCGCCTCCCGGGCCTGGTCGGGCACCAGCACCTCGGGGTCGCGGCGATGGGCCCAGGCCCGCCGGATACGGCGGAGCAAGCCGCCTTCAGCGCCCTCCGGCTGCGAGATCCGGTCGAAGACCACCGCCACCAGGTAGAACGCAAGGCCGGCCTGTGCTCCCAGGGCCACCTCCTGGCGGCTGATGGCCTGGAAGAGCTCCGAGCCCAAGCCGGTCGCGCCCATGATCGCGGCGATGACCAGCATCGACATTGCCAGCAGGAGCGTCTGGTTGATACCCGTCATGATGGCGGCCCGCGAGAGGGGCAACTGCACATCGACCAGCACCCTCCACTCGGGCGCGCCGTAGGCCCGGCTCGCCTCCACTACGTCCGCCGGCACTTGACGGATGCCCAGGTTCGTGAGTCGCACCACCGGTGGCAGCGCGAAGAACATCGTGACGATGGTGGCCCCCACATTGCCGAGACCGAAGAGCGCGATGAACGGCAGGATGTAGGCGAAGGCATGGACCACCTGCATGGCGTCGAGCACGGGTCTCACCCCGCTCCAGACGGCGTCGAAGCGGCCGCAGGCAACGCCGACCGGCACTCCGATGAGCACGCACAGGAATACGGCCACGCTCACGAAGCCGATGGTCTCGATGGTGGCCTGCCAGAAGCCGGTGCCCAGGAAGCCGCAGGCCCCGATGCCAAGGCCCGCGAACACCCCGACCTTGAGGTTGCGGGCCAGTGATCCGATCACGAAGAAGGCGACTGCGATCCAGAACCACGGGACGTTCTCCATGATGTCTCGAACAAGCAGCTCGTTCAGCGTCGAGAAGGGCCATTTGATGGCGCTCAGCAGCCATCTCAGCTCCGAGCCGATCCAGTCGAACGCCTGGTCCATCCAGTCGCCGAATGGAACGAGGTACTTGTCTAGAACGAGGTTGTCGGTGAACCCGGCCTCGTCGAGCGCGGTGACGCCCTCGGCCTGGGCGAGGAGCCTCACATGAACACCTCTCGCTCGAAGTCGTCGATGAGGTGCTCGACCCGGCCCATCTCCTCCATGATGTGGCGGGGGTCGAGGTTGCCCACCAAGGTCCCCGAATCGTCGCACACCGCGATCGGAAGACCGCGGCCGGCGGCCGCGTAGACGGTGTTCAGACAGTCCTCGGGACCGCAGCGGTCGAAGTCGGTACGCAGGGCCGGGCCCAAGTCGGTGGTGCCCATATTGGCGGCCCGTATGCCGTCATCGGCGGTGAGCAGGTGGCTCGGGGCCCCAGCAGCATCCAACACGAAGGCACCGGCGCGCTCACCGAGCCCTCCGAGCGCCTCAGCCAGGGAAACGCCCGCCGAGATCGGCGCCGGCTGCTGCATGATCTCGTGAACTTGGATCACCCGGCCCTGGTCGACGTCCTGGACGAACTCGGCCACGTAACCGGTGGCGGGCTCGGTGAGGATCTCCTCGGGCGTGCCGATCTGCACCACCGCGCCGTCCTTCATGATGCACACCCGGTCCCCGATGCGCAGCGCCTCGTTGAGGTCATGGGTGATGAACAGGATGGTCTTGTGCAGATCGCCCTGGATCTCCATCATCTCGTCCTGCATCTGGCGGCGGATGAGGGGATCGAGGGCGCTGAAGGCCTCGTCCATCAACAGGATGTCGGGATCCGACGCCAGCGCCCGGGCCAACCCGACGCGCTGCTGCATGCCGCCCGACAGCTCCGAGGGGTAGCTCTGGGCGTAGGTGCCCAGCCCGACGAGCGACAGCGCCCGCATGGCGGCGTCCTCCCGGGCCTTCTTGTCGACGCCCTGGACCTTCAGGCCGTAGCTCACGTTGTCGATCACCTTCCGGTGAGGGAAGAGCGCGAAGTGCTGGAACACCATGCCCATGTACTGCCGGCGGAAGGCCTGCAGGTCCGAGCCCTCGAGTGCCTGGACATCGGTGCCGTCGACCAGCACCGAGCCGTAGGTGATGTCGTGGAGCTTGTTCACCGTGCGGATGGCGGTGGACTTGCCCGACCCGGACAGCCCCATCACCACGAAGATCTCACCCTTCTTGACCGAGAAGGACACGTTGTCGAGGCCGACCACGTGGCCGGTCTCGGCCTGCACCCTGTTCTTGTCCATTCCCGAACGAGCCAAGTCGAAAGCGCGGCCCTTGGGCTGGGGCCCGAATATCTTGTAGACCTCGTCGAGGACGATGATCTCCTCGCCCATCTCAACCATGCAGGACTCCTCCTGGATCGCGACAGCCAGATACCGTAGTACGTTCTGCTCCACGATGAGAGCGCGCCGCCTGCGGGCGGCCGAGACGCACACATGGACTGCTGATGCCCGACAGTGCAACCAAAGCCCCGAAGAAACGCCCACTGGACGACGAGACCGCCGCGGCCCTGACCCTCTACAACACCTATCTCATCGCCGACCGTGAGCAGCAGGCTCACGAGCGCGCTCTGAAGAAGGCTGAGAAGGCGAAGGACGACGCGGCCGCAGCCGTGCGCAAGCTGAACGACCGCAAGGCCCCTGCCGCCGAGACGGCCGAGGCCGAAGCCAGGTACCGCGAGGCGGCCGAGGCGCTCCAGCGACTGCGCGGCGGCGACACCGCGGCTCCCGACGCCGAAGGCGACAACACCGAGGACGAAACCGGGGACGACGAGGCGAAGAGCGGCGCTGACGATGCCGAAGATGCTGAGGATGCCGACGACGACGAAGACACCGCCAGCGAAGACACTCCCCCCGAAGACACGGCCGGCGAGAACACCGACGCCACCGGCGAGCAAGCCGAAGACACCGCCGGCGAGAACACCGACGCCACCGGCGAGCAAGCCGAAGACACCGCCGGCGAGAACACCGACGCCACCGGCGAGCAAGCCGAAGACACCGCCGGCGAGAACACCGACGAAACGTCAGTGGGGGTGGAGGCCTCCGTCGGCGACGAGGACCTGGCCGGTGATGAACCGGCCGGCGTCACTGGCTAGCAGCAGCGCCGGACCCACCATCTCGTCGGGATGGGCCAGGCGGCCCAGCAGAGTCCCCGCGCCCATCGACCGGGCCGCCTCAGGACCCTGGTTGCGCACCATGTCGGTGTCCACCGGTCCAGGCGCCAGAGCGTTCACCCGGATCCCGCGCGGCGCCAGCTCGCCGGCTGCGGCCCGGGTGTACGACAGCAGCGCCGCCTTCATGGCGCCATAGATCGAGAAGCCCCGCGAGAACATGAACGCCCCCACGCTGATCACGTTGACCACCGAGGCGTGCGGACTGGCCTCCAACTGGGGCAGGCAGGCCTGGACCAGCAGCGCGGGGCCCTGAAGGTTCACCTCGAAGGACTTTTGCCACGCGGCCGCGGTCTGGGCCCCGATCGGCTGGGCCAGCGCATTGGCCGCATTGTTGACCACAATGTCCACACCGCCGAAACGGTCCACCGTGACGGCCGCGAGAGCCTCGACCGCGTCGATATCGCCCATATGGGTGGGCACCCCCAGCGCGTCGAAGCCCGCATCGGTGAGGCGAGCCTCAGTAGCTGCGCAAGCCTCAGCAGACCGGGAAGCAACCACCACCCGCGCACCAGCACACGCAAGCCCTTCAGCGATAGACCGCCCGATCCCCCGCGTGCCACCGGTAACGATGGCGGTGCGATCCGTCAGGTCGAAAAGGCTGCGATAGCGGTCAGGATCCATACGAGGGCAGCGTAGACAGGCACCGGTGCAACGGGCGCGCCGGCCAGGCCGGGGGGTGGCGGCGAGTCAGATGACCGACGAATAGGGCGAAGCCCGTGTCGGTCATCTGACTCGACGACAGGACCCGCCGGCCGGAGGACCCGCCGGCCGGAGGACGCCACAGCAGCGCCCCGACTGAGTTCAGACCTTCCTGCGGGGCGAGTCCGCGTTCTTCAGGACCCGGCCGTTGGCGTCGAGAATCCCGACCTTGGATCCAATCGAGAGCGGGTTCGCGCCGAAGAGGTCCTCGCGGTTGATCGCCACCCACCGGTAGCCGTCGATCTTCTTGGCCCTCTTGAATGCGCTCTTGAGATCACCGACTTCGGCCGCCACGATGATGAAGCCCCGCTCGGAAACGAGGTCAGCGGTGCCGGATGTGTCCGGAGACGCGCCGACAGCCGCGGCAACCGCCGCCGACAGACCCTCATGATCGAGACGGGCCATGTCAGCTGTCCTCGGTGAGAACGGCCACGACCGCGTTCATGGCTTCCTCGGCGTCCGGACCGTCGGAGGTGATGCGAGCCGTGTTGCCGGGACTGGCCCCCAAGGCGAGCAGGCTCATGATGCTGGCCGCGCTGGCCGTCTTGTCGCCCACCTCGATCTGAACACCCGCATCGAATCGCGCAATCCGCTCTACCAACTCAGCGGCCGGTCGGGCGTGAAGACCATGGCTGTTGGTGATGACAACCTCCAGATACACCAGTCCCTCCAATCAGGCTCAGTCATCGGATGGCGGCGCAGTCAGCCGATCATGGACGAACGAGACATCGTCCGACTGCGCCAACCTCTCGCAGAGTTCCTCGTCCTGAAGAACTTCGGCGAGTCTCGACAGCACGCGCACGTGATCGTCTCCGGCCGCGGCCAGCCCCACCACCAGGCGGGCCGTTCCCGGTCCCCAGTCGACGCCGTCGGGATACTGGGCCACCACTATCCCGGTCGAGCGTATGTAGCCCTTGCTCTCGAGCACTCCATGGGGAAGAGCGACGCCGTTGCCCAGATAGGTCGAGACGACTTCCTCACGCTGCTTCATTCCGTCGACGTACTCGGGGGACACCGAGCCTCGGGCGACCAGCAGGCTGCCGGAGAACTCGATGGCCTCGTCCCTGGATTCGGCCCGGCAGCCGAGCACGATGTCGTCCGGGGTCAGGACCCTTCCGAGGCCGTCGTCGGTAACGGCATTCACAACTTCGAGACGAGCGGATCGCCCGCGGCCAGCGTGGAGACCAGCTGCTTCACGGCTGGATCGTTCACGAACAGGGTGAACGGAACGATGACCGCGCCGGGCGCCTTCTCGCGGGCCTGCTTGGCCAGGCCCTTATGGACGACCACCACATCGGCGGCAGCGGTCAGCTGACCCACAGGGGTGTGAATGACCGAGATTTCCAGCTTCGCCTTCTTGACCATGCGCTTCAGCTGGTTGGCCCCCATCAGGCTGCTTCCCATGCCCGCTTCGCAGGCGAAGACGATGAGCTTCACTTCGTCTGCTGCCTTAGTGACTCGCTCTGTCACGATTTCCCTCCGTTGTTTGTCTCAAGCGATCTATCCGTAACAACGTAGCCAAACGAGGCAGAGATGTCGGAGCGGCGGACACCTCCGCCGCTCCGACCTCCTGAGGTTGCGCCATTGGGGGACCAACGCAACCTCCGTGCCTGATTACGCCAGGGGGACACCCTCCATGGCATCTCCCAGCGACGTGTCGTCGTCGTCGGTGTCGTCCATCTCCTTGACTGGGAACAACCGCAGCAGGATGGCTCCGACCACGAACGCCGCAGCCGCCCCGGCGGCCATGCCCAGGTACACCCCGGCTGCCGCAGCTCCATCGCTCGGCGTGAAGGTGAAGTAGGCGAAGATGCTTCCCGGAGACGGCGGCCCGGTCAGGCCCGCATCGAATATCACGAACACGATGTCGGCGGTGATTCCACCGGCCCACATGGCCCCGATCATCACTGGGTTCATCAGGACGAACGGGAAGTAGACCTCGTGGATGCCGCCGAGGAAGTGGATGACGATGGCGCCCGGAGCGGACAGCTTCGCCAGACCCTTGCCGGCGAACCAGTAGGCGAGCAGGAGCCCTAGGCCGGGGCCCGGATTCGACTCGAGCATGTAGTAGATCGACCGGCCGCTCTCAGTCACGTCCGTGGCGCCGAGCGGCGTAAGCACGCCGTGGTTGATGGCGTTGTTGAGGAACAGCACCTTGCCGACCTCGATGGGCAGGTCCATCAACGGCAGCAGCCCGGCGTCGCTGAGGCCCTCCACCATGTCGCCGAAGCGCTCGGCAAGCCACGACATGATGGGACCGATGACGACGTAGCCGAGCATGGCCAGGAACAGGCCCGCGATGCCCTGGGAGAAGTTGTTGATCAGCATCTCGAACCCGGCGGGGCGCTTGTCCTCCAGCCACTTGTCGATCTCCCTCATCACGTAGCCGGCGAGCGGGCCTACGACCATGGCGCCCAGGAACTGCGGCGGATCGCCGATGACGGCGCCCTCTGCCAGCTCGAAGGAGGCGCCGCCGATGACGCCCATCACTGCGACGGCGCCGAGGACGCCGCCCCGGTGGCCGTGGATCAGCTTGCCGCCGGTGTAGGCGACAAGCAGGGGCAGCAGGTACTTGATCATCGGGCCGACCGTGTTCCCGGTGATCGCCCCCCAGTCCCAGTCGAGGCCGGTCTTCTCCAGCCAGCCGGGCGGAATGAACAGGGCGGTTATGAATCCCCAGGCAATGAACGCACCGATGTTCGGTATGACCATGCTGGAGAGGAAGCCGCCGAAACGTTGAACACGCTGTAACATGCGCGGGTCCTCCTAGCGTCGAGTGACAGCTTCAAGCCTCCACCGGATGGACGGCCGTCGCTACTGCCAATACCGCACCATCTGTATACGACATTTCGGCGCGCCTCCGTGTTGGCTGTGTGCGTGCAGGAGTGGTCTCCGACACCGCCTAGCGCACTGGGAAGCCCGGGCCGCGGGGGCTAGGCGTAACGGGCCAACCTGCTGACGTCTGTAGCCGACAACAACGGGCTGACCACCACGACCGGCATGTTGTTCTCCACCAGCGGAACCGTGGAGATCACAAGGTCGAACTCGCCGTGGGCGAGTTCCTCATAGCCCCTCTCCGAGAGAACCTCGACGAGATCGAGTTCGGGAAACTCGGCCTGGATCCGAGACACCAGGACCCAGACGGTTGCCATCCCGCTCGGACACACGATCAGGGCGCGACGCCGGGGTGTCAGACGGGCGCGCTCCATCGCGCCGGACAGGTACATCGTGATGAAGCCGATCTCGTCCTCAACGATCGGCACCTGCATCGCTGACTCGATCAGCGCGCCGACCGCCACTGCGACGTCGTAGACGTCGGGGTAGCGCTCGCGCACCTCGTGCAACAGCGGGTTGTGGACCGGCAGGCCATAGCGAAGGCGTACGCCGAGCCGTTCCAGGTGCGCCGCCAGACCTCGCCGGAGTTCCAGATCCTCGCGGAGCGCGGCATGCAGATGCTCGCCCGCGAATCCCATGATCCGGTCGAGAAGATCCGCGCTGATGGAGGCCGAGTCCGACCTCACGGTGTCGAGTGCGTCAAGGCCGAGCAGGTACTCGGTGACCGCCGCGATCTCGGGAGCGGGCAGGAACGCCCCCACGAGCCTCTCAAGGCCGGGAACGATTTCGGCGACGCTGGCGGCGATGGGATGATCCATCACCGATCGGTGCAGACCGGCTTCCACGGCCACGCTGTGCCCTTCGCGGATCCTCGCTACCGACACCGCCAGGAACAGCGCGAAGACGAGGTCGCTGCGGCCCGATGTGAGGGTCTGGCCCAGTGGGCTCGAGCGCACGATCGCCGCCGTGTCCCGCAGCGGCAGGGTGAAGATCCGCTCTCGCAGCCCCACGGGAACGCGGACGTTCGCCGCCGACCGAGCCGTCGGGTCTTCTGCCAGCTGGAGCAGCAGCACCTCCTCGGGGATGGCCTCGAGAATGAGTTGCACGATGACCTGCCGGATGCGGCGCTCGGTTCCGACAACGGTTATTCCCTTCCCGGGTCGGCGCACCAGAGGCAGCCCGTTGCGCTCCAGCCATGGCTCGCCCGCCCGCAGATCGCGGCGCGCCGACGTCTTCGACACCTGGAGTTCGAGGTGGAGTTGTTCTAGGGACACCACCGACGGCGCGGACCAGAGCAGCGCGGCGAGAAGGATGCGCATCCGCTCCTCCGGGGCGTAGACCCTGGGCGCGTCGGAGAGGGGCGGAAGATCGGCGGTGATCCGGGCCCGGATATCGGGCGGCCCCTCGACCACGAGGCCCAAGCCTCGCTTTCGCACCAGCTCGGCGCCGCAGGAACGCAGGTACCGATCGATGTGGTCCAGGCGATACCGGACCACTCGCTCGCTCAGCCCCAGGTCGGCGGCCACCGAGGCGGTGCTTCTCGGCTGCTCCTGGTCGAGCAGCCACCGGGTTATCCGCAGCACGCGGGTGTCGAGCGCGGCGGTCACGCTCGGTCCAGTGCGTCGCGGACGATGCGTCGAACATCGCCGGCCGTCGGCGCGCTCAGGGACGCCTCCACCATCGGGCCCGTCTCGGCCCGATCGAGCGAGTCGATCACCGACTTGATGAGGTTGACGGACCGGGCGCTCACCGAGAGCTTGTCGACGCCCATGGCGGTGAGCACTGCCGCGCCCAGAGGATCGGCCGCCACGAGACCGCAGACCGAGACGCTGATGTCGTGGCGCCGGGCGGCTGCCACGGTGCGCTCACAGAGGGCGAGCACCGCGGGGTGGAGCGCATCCTGGAGGTTGTCGAGCGACCCGTTCGTACGGTCGGCCGCCAGCGCGTACTGGGTGAGGTCGTTCGTGCCGATCGAGAAGAAGTCGACGTGCGGCGCCACCGCCGCGGCCGTCAGGGCCACTGACGGGACCTCGACCATCACCCCGATCGGCGGCACGGCATGGGGGACACCCTCCGCTTCGAGGCTCGCCGCCGCCTGCTCGATCCGGCCGCGCAGCTCGATGACCTCCTCGACGGTGGAGACCATGGGGAGCATCATCTGGATGTCACTGGCACCGGCGGCCCGCAGGATGGCCCGCACCTGGGTGTCGAACACCTCCGGGCAGCGGCTGTACAGGCGCGCCCCCCGCACACCGAGGAACGGGTTCTCCTCCGTCTCGACCTCCAGGTACGGCGCAGGCTTGTCCCCGCCGATGTCGAACGTGCGGACGACCACCGGCTCACTGAAGGACGATCCGGCGAGGGAGTAGAAGTCCACCTGTTCCTGCTCGGTGGGTGCTTCGGTACGGTCGAGGAACAGGAACTCGGTGCGAAGCAACCCGATGCCCTCCGCGCCCGCTTCGACGGCCCGAGCGATGTCCTCGCTGGACCCGACGTTGGCCGACACTCCGATCGGTCGTCCGCCGAAGGACACGCCGATCCCCCGGAACCGGTCGGCCGCGGCCGCCTCCGCCTCAGCCGCGGCCCGGCGAGCCCGGAAGTCCGCGGCGGTGCTCTCGCTCGGGAGGATGACCACGTCGCCCGTCGACCCGTCCAGTGCGACTTCCTCACCGGTGCTGACGCTGGCGACTACCCCGCTGGCTCCCACCACGGCGGCGACGCCCAGCGACCGGGCGATGATGGCTACGTGGCTGGTCGGACCGCCGGTCTCGGTGACGAACCCGAGCACCAGCTCGGGATCGAGGACGGCGGTGTCGGCCGCGGTTACCGACCTCGCCACCAGGACGGACGGAACGCCGATCAACCGCGGGTCGGGCGAGTCGACTCCGGCGAGGCGCCGGCGGATCCGCTCGATGACCTCGCTCACGTCCTGCGCTCGCTGCGCCATGTACGGGTCGTCGATGGAGGCGAAGAGGCCGCTGATCTCCTCATCGGCGCGGGTCAGCGCGGCATCCAGGCTCAATCCGTCGTCGAGGGCGGTGCTCACCGTGTCGACAAGCATCGGATCTCGGGCCATCAGCGCCTGGGCCTCGAGGACGTCGCCGGCCTCGGCCCGCCCCGCGGATCGGGCTGCTTCGCACATCGACTGGAGCTCTCGGCTCGCCTCGGCGACGGCGTCCGTGAACGCCGCCCGCGGATCGGCGCCATCGATTGCCGTCACCTCTTGATCGTCGATCACCACTGCGGGCCCCAGCGCGACTCCGGCTGATGCGGGGGTACCGGCGACACGGAGTTCGGCGTGCCCGGTCACTGCTCGTCCAAACGTGCGGTCAGTACGTCGTAGAGGCAGGCGCCCGACACCAGGGTGACGCTGGCCGTCGCCGAGAACGCGGCCACGCTTATCGCGATGCTCAAGGGCGAGGCCCCGTAGCCGAGCGGAAGGGCAGACACGAAGTTGAACAGGATGAAGAGAGTAAGGATGGCGAACAGCGCCATCCTGCGCTTATGGCCGAGCCTCACGCTCGTCCCGAGCGCCCGGAGACCACCCTTGGCGGCCCGGTCGGCAACGACGTACCCGTGGAAGCCGTAGAACAGGAAGGCGAGGATCGACGGCAGGCCGAACAGGTAGCGCAGACCGAGCATCACCGCGGCCCAGAACCAGAAGGCGCACACGAATTGGGCGGTGAAGAGGGAGCTCTCGCGCCATGGTCCTCGGAAGTCGATCGGCCTCGCTCGGGCGGCGTCGATCGCGTACGCGTACCACGGCACGGAGACCGTTCCGGCCAGCACGAGTCCCACGAGATCGAGAACGACCGACGCGATCTCCTGACCGTCGTCGAGCGCCTGATCCGCCAGTACCCGGAAGACGCCGTAGGTGGCGAAGGTGGCCAGGGCGCCCACTGTCAGCGGGCCGATGTTGCGGATGTAGCCGGTCCACCCCTCACGGAACATGGCGGAGATGCGCAGAGGGAACGCCTCAGTCATGTGACTCCCCCACAAGCCAATCCTGCGCCGGGTCCGCGGTCACCTGCACGGCCCGCCGGTCACCGTCGGTGACCGGCTGTGCCAGCGTGTCCGCTGACTGGACCGCGGCCCTCGCCCACGCGAGACCCTCAGCCAGCGCGAGATCGCCGTGGCCGCCAGCCGACAAGAATCCTGCCAGCAACGCGTCGCCGGCCCCGACCGTGTTGCGTACCTCGATCGTCGGGGCCAGCCCGTAGCAGACATCCTCGGCCAGAAGCACCGCGCCGCGCCGTCCCATGCTGACGAGCACCGAGCGCCAGCCGCCTCGACGGAGCTTGTCGGCCGCGTCGATCACGTCACCGATGGTGCCAAGGCGGCGACCGATCACGCCGGCCAACTCCGCGAGGTTCGGCTTGACCACGGCGCACGGTGTTCCGATCAGGGCGTCGAGCGCCGCGCCGCTGGTGTCGACCGCCAGCTTGCGGTCCGCGTCGGGCAGCGCGGTCGCCAACCGCGCGTACAAGTCGGTCGGCGCGCCCGGAGGCAGGCTGCCGCTGGCAATCAACCAGTCAGAGTCAGCGGCCGCGACGACGGCCGCCGACACGAGATCCTCTGCCTCCGAAGCACTAACTTCGGGCCCGGGCTCATTGATCTGCGTCGTCGTCCCGTCGGGCTCGACCAGCGTGAAGCACGCCCGGATGGTGCCGCGGATCGGGACCGTTCGGGCGCCGGTGCCCTCAGCGGCCAATGAAGCTACGAATACCTCGGCATCGTCGGCGTTGGCGGGGATGACGGCTCGAGCCGCGTGCCCGTTCCGGCTGAGTGCCCGTGCGACGTTCACACCCTTTCCCGAGCACTCGACGCGGACCTGAGACGCTCGGATCACCTCGCCCCGCTCGAGTTGGTCGACCAACAGTGTGCGGTCGAAGCTCGGATTGGGCGTCAGCGTGGTGATCATTGTCCGGCCGTCGCCGCATAGGTCTCGATGAGAGTCCGCTCGGCCGCGGGCGTCCACCGGTCCCGCTCTCCGAGAGCCTGCCCGATATCGGGATACTGCACGGCCAGTTCGTCGAGTCCGAGCAACGGAACCCCAGTGACCTGAGGGAAGATGACGACCTTGCCGGCGAACCGGCCTTCGAGGACGGCCTGCATGCCGTCTCGCCCGGCCTCGATCCCTCCGACGGCGGCCAGATTCAAGTCCGGCGACAGCGTGCCTCCCACCGCCTTGTCGAGTACCAGCGCCTGGTCCTCGATGGACGAGCCCGACGTGCCCGTGTACTGGGCGCTGCCCAGGTACACCTGGCTCATGTCCAGCGGCCCCATCGTGCCGTTGGCCACCCCGGCGAAGAACACGAGCATCCCGTCGGGCCGCATGAGGCGCGCCGCGTCGGCCATCACGGAGGCCACCGGGACGGTGACGACCACGTCGTCGGCCCCCGCGCCGCCCGTGAGGCGGGCCAGGATCTCTTCCGGGTCGGTGCCGGAAGCCGTGGGGTTGATCAGCACAAGCTCACGGCCGGCACGCTCGGCCAGGGCGCTGAGGGAGTCCTCCAAGACCTGTAGTCGCTCCGCGTCGGGGTCGACGCCGACAACGATGGACGGGCCGTCGAGCTTCTCGATGGCCCGCTGCACATGCATCTGGCCCATCGGTCCGCCGGCCCCCACGAACACGGCCACACCGCCGGGACGCAGGTCGCAGCGGTTGCGCTGCTCGCCGTAGGCCGCGGCGACATCGGGGCCTCGGGTGCCGACGTAGGCGGTGTAGTCATAGTGCAGCCGGCCGAAGTCGATGCTCGAGGGCCCGTCCAGGGGGCGCTCGCCGACCAGATTCAGGGTGCCGCGGAACGCGATGCACCGGGCCGCCTCGGTCACTTGCTCGCTCGACTCGGGGTCCAGAACGATGATGTCGTCGAACCCGCGACCGCCGGTCATCTCCTCCGCGAGAGCGCCGTAGCCGGACGGGGTCACTCCATCGGCGACCGACAACTCCGTCTGCGGGCCCACCGCGCTGCTTGCCAGCGAACTGACACTCGTCGACAGGTTGGTGAGCACGACACGCCCGGCACCGCGAAGTGATCGGCCGAAGTCATAGGGGCGCAGGTCCTCGGTGTGGCCGACGATCCAGACCGTGCCACCGTCCAGCGGCCACAGGCGGCGACGCTGCGTGTAGGCGGCCTCGACGCAGGCCCAGGGCTCCGACAGGGCGGCGGCGGCGTAACCGAGCCCGTCGTCGACCGGTATGACGTAGGCGCCGTCGTCCGCGGCCAGGATCTCCGGGCCGATGAGGTGGTACTGGATCAGACCGCCACCGATGGTGTAGCCGTACGCCGTGCTCCGGCCGTCCACGTAGATGTCGGGCTGGATCGCCAGCCTGTCTCCCTTGGTGTAGGTCGACTTGAGATCGTCACCGACCTTGATCACCGTGACTGTGGCCTCATGGCCGAGACGGATCGGATCGACCGCGAGGTCGCGTCCATAGAGCTTGGGATGGTCCCCGCCGAGCCGGATGAGTTTCACGTCCGAGAAGCACAGTCCCACCGCATCGACGCGGACCAGCATCTGGTCGGCGGCAGGACTGGGAATCTCCGCCGGCTCGGGGCGGCCGTCCCGGCCGATGCTCTCGACGCCGACGCCGTAGGTGTTCCAAGCCAGGTTGGGCTCGGGGAGCGGTGTGTCCCCCTGGCGGTACCGGTCGAATGTCCACTCGGCGCTTGCGGTCAAGGCCCAACCCCCCTGCGGGAAATCGCCCCCGCGTTCCCGCGTATGAAATCGTCGGCTCCGCCGGAGTTGGCCACAACTCGCAGATTGGCCGAGGGCACTTAAGCCAATCCAGTCATCGAGTCCAATCTTGTCATATCTCCGGTTGCTGGTCCGTCGAGGCGCCGGGCAGCGCAAACAGGCATGGCGGCAAGAGCGCGACGGCCAGGCCGGGGGGTGGCGGCGAGTCAGATGACCGACGAGTAGGGCGAAGCCCGTGTCGGTCATCTGACTCGACGACAGGACCCGCCGGCCGGGTCTGCCAGACCGGGACAGGCGGCGTCGACAGGTAGCCTCATCGGCCATGACTGAAGGCGGCCGCGAGCCGTATCCCGAGGTCGGCAGCCCCGATTTTCCGGCCATCGAGCGCCGGGTCCTGGCTCGCTGGAAGGCCGAGGGGACCTTCGAGCGGTCGGTGAGTGCCCGGCCCCCCGAACGGGACTGGGTCTTCTACGACGGCCCGCCGTTCGCCAACGGGCTCCCCCACCACGGCCACCTCCTCACCGGCTACGTCAAGGATGTCGTGCCCCGGTACCAGACCATGCGGGGCAACCGGGTCGACCGGCGCTTCGGATGGGACTGCCACGGGCTCCCGGCCGAGATGGAGACCGAGCGCGAGCTGGGCGTGGCCGGCCGGGCCGCCGTCCAGGAATTCGGCATCGCCGAGTTCAACCAGCGCTGCCGCCAGTCGGTCGTCCGCTACACGCAGGAGTGGGAGGACACCGTCACCCGCCAGGCCCGCTGGGTGGACTTCGGCAACGACTACAAGACCATGGACCTGACCTATATGGAGTCGGTCATGTGGGCCTTCGCCCAGCTCGACCGCAAGGGGTTGGTGTACGAGGCGTACCGGGTCATGCCGTACTCATGGGGGGCGGAGACGCCCCTGTCGAACTTCGAGATCCGCCTGGACGACGCCACCCGACCCCGCCAGGACCCGGCCATCACCGTGGCCTTCGATCTGGTGCCGGCGCCCGGCGACCCGGGGCCGATGCGCATGCTGGCCTGGACCACCACCCCGTGGACGCTGCCGTCGAATCTGGTGCTGGCGGTGGGCGCCGACATCTCCTACGCGGTGATGGAGGAGGGCGGCGTCCACTACGTGCTGGCCGAAGACAGGGTGGCCGCCTACGACGCCCAGCTGTCGCAGGCCCGCCTCGTCGGAACGGTCCGGGGCGCTGAACTGGTGGGTCGCAGCTACGTCCCTCTGTTCGATTTCTTCGCCCACCGCACCGAGGCCTTCCGGGTGCTGGCCGGCGACTTCGTGGACACCGCCGAGGGCACCGGCATCGTGCATGCAGCCCCCGGCTTCGGGGCCGAGGACCAGGAAGTGTGCGAGGCCAACGGCATCGCCATCGGCGACGCCGTGCCGGTCGACGACCGCGGGCGGTTCACCGAGCCCGTGTCCGACTGGGCCGGCGTGAACGTGTTCGAGGCCAACGCCGGGATCATCCGCCACCTCAAGGACGAGGGCCGCATCGTCCGCCACGACAGCTACGAGCACAACTACCCGTACTGCTGGCGCACCGACACGCCCATCATCTACCGGGCCATCAACAGCTGGTACGTGGAGGTGACCGCCATCCGGGACCGGCTGATGGAGCTGAACCAGGAGATCAACTGGGTTCCGGACCACGTTCGAGACGGCCGTTTCGGCATGTGGCTGGACGGCGCCCGGGACTGGTCGATCAGCCGCAACCGGTTCTGGGGCTCGCCCATACCGGTTTGGCGCAGCGACGATCCCGCATACCCCCGCATCGACGTGTACGGCTCGCTCGACGAGCTCGAGCGCGACTTCGGGGTGCGCCCCGACGACCTGCACCGGCCCTTCATCGACGCCCTCACCCGCCCGAACCCCGACGACCCCACCGGACGATCGACGATGCGGCGGGTGCCCGAGGTGCTCGACTGCTGGTTCGAGTCGGGCTCCATGCCCTTCGCCCAGGTGCACTACCCCTTCGAGAACACCGAGTGGTTCGAGGGCCACTTCCCCGCCGACTTCATCGTGGAGTACATCAACCAGACCCGGGGCTGGTTCTACACGCTGCACGTGCTGGCCGGGGCGCTGTTCGACCGGCCCGCCTTCTCCAACGTGATCTGCCACGGCATCCTGCTGGCCGCCGACGGCGCCAAGCTCTCCAAGAAGCTGCGCAACTACACCGAGCCCACCGACATCTTCGAGAACCAGGGCGCCGACGCCCTGCGCTGGTACCTGATGGCGGCCAACATCGTGCGGGGCGGCGACCTGCGGATCAACGACGACGGCATCGACGAGGTCACCCGCCAGATCCTGCTGCCCATCTGGAACGCCTATTCGTTCTTCACCATGTACGCCAACGCCGAGGGCTACACGGCCCAGCGGACCACTGGCAGCGAAGACGTGCTCGACCGGTACGTACTGGCCCGGACCCGCACGCTGGTGGAGCGGGTCGCCGAGCGGATGGACGCCTACGACCTCCCCGGCGGCGCGGCCGAGATCGAGGCGTTCATCGACGCCTTGAACAACTGGTACATCCGCCGCTCCCGGGACCGCTTCTGGAACGCGGGCGGAGCCGACACCGACCGGGCCGCCTTCGACACTCTCTACGTGGTGCTCACCACCCTGACCAGGGTGGCCGCGCCGTTCCTGCCCATGGTCGCCGAGGAGATCCACGGCGGGCTCACCGGCGGCGCGTCGGTGCACCTGGCCGACTGGCCCGACCCCGACGCCGAGGGCCTGCCCGCCGACGATGCGCTGGTGGCCCGAATGGAGCGCCTGCGGGACGCGGCCTCAGCTGCGCTGCGGGTACGGGAGGATGCCGGGTTGCGGGTGCGCCTACCGCTGGCGCGAGCCACCGTGGCCGGCGACGGCGCCGAGGATCTGTCCCCGCTGGCCGACCTGCTGGCCGACGAGATCAATGTCAAGTCGGTAGTGCTGACCGACGACCTGGAGGCCCACGCATCGCTAGTGCTGCGGCCCGACGGCTCAGTGCTGGGCCCCCGCTTGGGCGGTGACGTGCAGGCCGTGTTCAGGGCGGCCCGCTCCGGCGACTGGACCCGCAACGACGACGGCACCGTGACCGTGGCGGGCCACACGCTGGAAGCGGGAGACTTCGAGTTGGCCGTGGAGGCGTCGGAAGGCGGGGCCGCAGCCGGCCTGGCCTCCGGCGACGCCGTGGTCGTGCTCGACACCGAAGTGACCTCTGAGCTGGAGGCCGAGGGGTGGGCCCGCGACGCGGTGAGAGTGATCCAGGACTGCCGCCGCACCGACAGCTACGTAGTAACCGACCGCATCCAGGTCTCACTGGCACTGTCGTCGGCCGAACAGGCCGCGGCGGTGGAGCAGTGGCGCGACTACGTGGCCGAGCAGGTGCTGGCCACCGACCTGGAGGTAGCAGTACTCCCGGAAGGCGCCCGAGCAGAGGAGTCGACGGCGACGAGCCGCGGGCTGGCAGGCTTCGTCAGCCACGACGTGGTCATCGACGGCCAGCCGGCCCGCTGCGACTTGAAGCCCAGCACGGCACGGCCTCGCCGCCGCTGAAACTGGCAGCCCAGAACGCCCGATCGGGCACCCACCGCTGCCAATTCCAACGACCGCGGGCGGGCACCGCGAATTGGCAGCCCAGGACGCCCAAAACGGCCTCCACCGCTGCCAATTCGGCGACAGCCGCACCCCTAGCGGCTAGCTGTCGTTGAGGCGGCGGCCGTCCTCTACCAGGTTGATCTCCCAGATCACCTTGTCGAGGGCGTCGGCCGAGGTGATGGTGGGGAACCTCAGGGGATGCTCGTCGGTCACGCAGGTGGGCAGCGGCGACAGGATCGTCCACGGCGTGGGATGGGCGAACTGCACCACCGAGTAGCGGTCGCCGGTCTGGCCTTCGGTGGCCATCACCCGGTGGATCCCGGCGCCGATAACGCCGTTGGTGAGGTGCTCGAGCATCATGCCGGTGTTGATGATGGCGCTGTCGGTGGGCGGGATGGCGTCGACCCAGCCATTGCTGGTCCGCACCTGCAGGCCAGGCGCGGTGGCTCGGGGAAGCATGGTGATGAGGTTGATGTCACCGTGCTCGACGGCCCACATGAAGCCCTCTGTGGGAGCGGTGTCCATCGGCGGGTAGTGGATGGCCCGGGTGAGGGTCGCGCCGTACTCGAGCATTACGTCGAAGAACTCCTCGTGGATCCCCAGACCGACCGCGATCACCCGCAGCACCCGGCGCTGGATGTCGATCACGCCGGCATGGAACCGGAGCAGCAGCTCGGTGACACCGGGCAGGTCGTCCTCGGGCAGGACGGGCGGCCCGTAGCGGTGGGGATACCGCTGGCGGAGCGGGTGGCCCGCCGGTGCCGGCTCCCCCCAGTTGAGCATCTCCTTGAGGTCGGGGATGTCGGCGATGGCGGCGGTCTCGGTCATCATCGGCGTGTAGCCGGTCTGGCCGTGGGAACCGGCCACGATGTAGCGGTCCTTGAGCGGCTGCGGCAGGCCGAAGAAGGCCTCCAGCTGCCCGTAGGCCTCGTCGATCACGCCTGCGCCCAGATCGTGGGCCACGTAGACGAAGCCGGTGGCCAGGCTGCGCATCACCCCGTCCACCACCGCGGCCCGCTGTGCGCCGTTACCCCGCTCGAAAGCCGCCAAGTCGACGTCGAGAATCTCCACTTGTAAGGACGCTAGCCGCGCCGGTCGCCGGCTCTGTCCATGTGCCAAGCGTGCTGTGTTGATTAAGCGGAGGTTCGCGAACTCGAATTAGCGGATGCGAAGTTCGCGACGCAACTCATGACGCGCGAATTGTGTCGTGAAGTTCACTAATTCGGAATTTCAAGCTTGTAGTTGACATGGTGTAGTTCCTTTGGTGTAATTCCTTTGGTGTAATTCATGTTCCGAAGTTGTGACCGGTCTTGAGCGGGGTTCGCAGCTGGCGGGGAACTTGATGACCGGCAAGAGGGAGGCGCACCGACGTGACGATGATCCAGGACCGGCTGACTTCTGTCGCTGAGGCGCCTCCGGCTGCGTCCGCTTCGACGACGATGAGGGTGCGCAAGCGGAACGGCAATCTGGAGCCGGTCGACGTGAACAAGATCGTCAACGCGGTGGCCCAGGCGGCCGAAGGCCTGCTCGGCGTCGATCCGCTGACGGTCAGCACCCGCACCATCGCCGCCCTCGCCGACGGGGCCACCACCCGCGAGCTCGACGAGCTGAGCATCCGCACCGCGGCCGGGCTCATCGTGGAGGAGCCCAACTACTCGAAGCTCGCGGCCCGCATGCTGGCCACCTACATCGACAAGGAAGTCCGCAACCAGAACATCCCGTGGTTCTCCGAGGCCATAGAGACCGGGCACCGGCTCGGGCTGATCGGCGACGACACCGCGGAGTTCGTACGGGCCCACTCCCCTGCCCTGAACGCGGCCATCGACTCCCGCCGGGACCGCAACTTCGAGTTCTTCGGGCTGCGCACGGTGTACGACCGCTACCTGCTGCGCCATCCCGACACCCGGCTGGTGATCGAGACCCCGCAGTACTTCATGCTCCGGGTGGCCTGCGGACTGAGCACGAACCCCGACGAGGCCGTCGCGTTCTACGACCTGATCTCGTCGCTGGCCTACCTTCCGTCCAGCCCCACCCTGTTCAATTCGGGGACGATGCACCCGCAGATGTCGAGCTGCTACCTGCTCGACTCTCCCGAGGACTCCCTGGAGGGCATCTACCAGCGCTATACCGACATCGCCCGCCTCTCGAAGTACGCGGGGGGCATCGGGGTCGGCTGGCACCGGGTCCGGTCCAAGGGATCGCTGATCCGGGGAACCAACGGGCTGTCCAACGGCATCGTGCCGTGGCTCAAGACCCTCGACTCGTCGGTGGCCGCCGTCAATCAGGGCGGCCGGCGCAAGGGAGCGGCCTGCGTCTACCTCGAGACCTGGCACGCCGACATCGAGCAGTTCCTGGAGCTGCGGGACAACACCGGCGACCACGCCCGCCGCACCCACAACATCAACCTCGCCAACTGGGTGCCCGACCTCTTCATGGAGCGCGTTGAGCTGGACTGGCAGTGGAGCCTGTTCGATCCCAAGAAGGTGCCCGAGCTCACCGACACCTACGGCGAGGAGTTCCGGGCCATCTACGAGCAGGCCGAGGCCGACGGGCGTTTCGAGACGCAGGTTCCGGCCCGCCAGCTGTACACCCGGATGATGCGGACCCTGGCCGAGACCGGCAACGGCTGGATGACGTTCAAGGACGCCTCCAACGCCAAGTGCAACCAGACCGGCCCCGGAGCCGAGGGCGACGCCAACGCCCGCGACCGGGTCGTCCACCTGTCGAACCTGTGCACCGAGATCATCGAGGTGACCAGCGCCGGCGAGACCGCAGTGTGCAACCTGGGATCGGTCAACCTCGGCGCCTTCGTTCAGAGGGCGACGACCTCCAACGGCAGCGCTCCGGTGCACTTTGACTTCGAGCGGCTCGGCGAGGTGGTGCGGCTGGTAGTCGGCTTCCTCGACCGCGTCATCGACATCAACTACTACCCGACCGACGAGTCGGAGGCCTCCAACCGGCGCTGGCGACCGGTGGGCCTGGGCCTCATGGGCCTGCAGGACGTGTTCTTCAAGCTGGGGCTGGCGTTCGACTCCGCCGAGGCCCGCAACCTCAGCCGCCGCATCTCCGAGGAGATCTACTTCAACGCCCTGTGGTCGTCCACCGAACTGGCCGAGGCCAACGGTCCCCACCCCGCCTTCACCGACACCAGGGCCGCGGCCGGCGAGCTGCAGTTCGACCTCTGGAACACCGAGCCGTCCGACCCCGATCGCTGGGGACCGCTGCGCGAGCGGATCGGCACCCACGGGCTGCGCAACTCGCTGCTCATCGCGATCGCCCCCACCGCCACCATCGCGGCCATCGCCGGCTGCTACGAGTGCATCGAGCCCCAGGTGTCGAACCTGTTCAAGCGCGAGACCCTCTCCGGCGAATTCATGCAGGTGAACCGGTACCTGGTGGCCGAGCTGAAGGCACGGGGCCTGTGGGACGACAGGATGATCGGAGACGTCAAGAAGGCCGAGGGCTCGATCCAGCAGATCGAGCGCATCCCCGAGGACCTGCGGGCCGTCTACCGCACAGCTTGGGAGATATCGCAGCGCTCCCTCATCGAGATGGCCGCCGACCGGGGCGCCTTCATCGACCAGAGCCAGTCGCTCAACCTCTTCATGGAGGCCCCGACCATCGGGAAGCTGTCATCGATGTACATGCACGCGTGGAAGCAGGGCCTCAAGACCACCTACTACCTGCGCTCGAGACCGAAGACGCGGATCAACCAGACCACCACCAACGGCTCTGCGCCCACCGACGCCGAAGCGGTGGCCTGCTCTTTGGAGAACCCTGAGACCTGCGAGGCATGCGACTGATGGCCATCACCGACATCTCTGTCGATCATCTCGATCTCCCGGGCCGGGACTCAGCCGTCCCCGCCCCTCCCGCAGGCTTCAAGCCTGACTCGGAGGCCGAGCCCCGGCCCGGGCAACCCACGCCGGACATCGCCGGCCGGCCCAACATCTTGGATCCGGGCTTCGACCTGACCCTTCGCCCGATGCGCTACCCGCAGTTCTTCGAGATGTACCGCGACGCGATCAAGAACACCTGGACGGTCGACGAGATCGACTTCTCCGACGACCTGGTCGATCTGGACCGCAAGCTCATGCCGGCCGAGAAGCACCTGATACGCCGGCTGGTGGCCTTCTTCGCCACCGGCGACTCGATCGTGGCCAACAACCTCGTGTTGAACCTCTACGAGCACATCAACGCGCCCGAGGCCCGGATGTACCTGTCGCGCCAGCTCTTCGAAGAGGCGCTGCACGTGCAGTTCTACCTGAACCTACTCGACAACTACATCCCCGACCACGACGAGCGGGCCGAGGCCTTCGCCGCCATCGAGAACATCCCGTCCATACGGGCCAAGGCCGAGTTCTGCTTCAAGTGGATGGACTCGGTCGGAGACGGGCCGCTGCGCACCGCAGACGACCGGCGCCGCTTCCTGATGAACCTGGTCTGCTTCGCAGCCTGCATCGAGGGCCTGTTCTTCTTCGCGGCGTTCGCCTACGTGTACTTCCTGCGGTCCAAGGGCCTGCTCAACGGGCTGGCGGCCGGCACGAACTGGGTGTTCCGCGACGAATCCATGCACATGAACTTCGCCTTCGAAGTGATCCGCACGGTGCGGCAGGAGGAACCCGAACTGTTCGACGAGGAGCTCGGCCAGCGGATAAGCGACATGCTGGCCGAGGCGGTGGACGCCGAGCACCAGTTCGCGGCGGACTTGCTGGGCGAGGGCGTGCCCGGCATGTCGGTGACCGACACCCGGTCGTACCTCGAGTACGTGGCCGACCAGCGCCTGATGCAGCTCGGCCTGCGGAAGCGCTTCGGCAGCCGCAACCCGTTCTCGTTCATGGAACTGCAGGACGTGCAGGAGCTCTCCAACTTCTTCGAGCGCACCGTGTCCGCCTACCAGGTGGGCGTGGAGGGCGAGGTCTCCTTCGACGAGGACTTCTGAGAAGCCGGCTCCTCCGGTCGGGGTCGTGTGTCCGCAATGGCGAATCATGTGATACACAAGGCGCCATGCTGAGATTCGCAGAGGAGATCGTCCTGCTGACACTGCGGGACGAAGACGGCAAGTTCCTGTCGGTGCCGGTGATGTCGATGCAGCACGCGCTGGCCGGCGCCGTGCTCATGGATCTGGCTCTGGAGAACCGGATCGACACCGACCCCGAGAACCTCGTCCTTATCGACTCCACGCCGGTGGGCGACAGCCTGCTCGATCCGACACTGGAGCAGATCGCGGCCGGCGAGCAGCACGACGCCCGCCACTGGGTGGAGCAGACGGCCAGGCAGGCCGACGAGATCCGGGAGGAGGCGCTGGCCCGCCTGGTCGAGCGCGGCATCCTCGAGCAGCACGACGAGCGGTTCTTGTGGGTGTTCCGGTCCCGGCGCTACCCGGTGATCGACGGCCGCGAGGAGCGCGAGGTGAAGCTGCGCATCCTGGGCGTGCTCCTCAGCGACGAGATCCCCGACCCCCGAGACATCGTGATCATCTGCCTGGCGGACGCCTGCGGCATTCTGCCCCAGCTTCTGCCGAAGCGGGAGTTGTCCGGCGTCCGCGACCGCATCGAGCAGGTCCGCAAGCTGGACCTCATAGGCCAGGCCATGGCCCAGGCCATCCACGACATCGAGCTGTGGCTGGCCGCCAGCCGCATAGAGGGCCGGATGTTCTAAACCCTCCTACGCGGTGGTGTTGTCCGCGAGGATGAGGGTCTTCAGGTCGCTGTGGAAGTCGAGGGCGTGGTCGCCGCCCTCGCGGCCAATGCCGGACAGGCCGCAGCCGCCGAAGGGGGCGGCCAGGTCTCGCACCAGGAAGGTGTTGGTCCACACGATCCCGGCCCGCACCGCGGCGCCGACCCGTTCGGCCCGGTCGGCTGAGCCGGTGTAGACGATGGCGGACAGGCCGTAGCGGGTGGAGTTGGCCAGTTCCACCGCCTCCGCCTCGGAGTTGAAGGCCTGGATGGTCAGCACCGGGCCGAAGACCTCGCGCTGGACGATCTCGGAGTCGTTGGAGGCCGGCGCGATCAGCGTGAGCTCGTAGTGGAGGGAGCCGGCACGGCGGCGGCCGCCCCACACGATCTTGTCGCCCGCGGCCCGGGTCCGCTCCACGAAGGCCTCGACCCTGGCCAGATGGTCGGGGTGGACCATCGGCGCGATGGTGGTCGAATCCTCGCGGCTGTCGCCCAGGACATGGGCCTCGGTGCGGACCCGCAGTGCCTCCAGGAACTCGTCGAGGATCGACGCCTCCACCAGCAGGCGGGTGCCGGCCAGGCACACCTGGCCCGAGTCCTCGTACTGGGCCGCAGCCTGATCGGCGGCCGCTTCGAGGTCGCAGTCGGCGAACACCATGAGCGGGCCCTTGCCGCCGAGCTCAGCCGTGAACGGCACGATGTTGGCCGCCGCCGCCGCGCCGATGTGCCGGGCCGTCTCCGGTGAGCCGGTGAAGCTGATGCGGCGGACCCGCGGATCCGCGGTCAGGGCCGCTCCGACCTCGGAGCCGATTCCCTGCACCAGGTTGAAGGCGCCGGGCGGCAGTCCGGCCTCCACCGTCAGATCGGCCAAGAGCGACGCCGACAGCGGCGACCACTCGGCCGGCTTGAGCACCACGCTGTTGCCCGCGGCCAGCGCGGGCGCCACCTTCCAGGTGGCCAGCATGAACGGAGCGTTCCACGGTGTGATCACCACCGCGGGACCGGCCGGCATTCGCTGCACGGTGTGGGCGGTGCCCCGGGCCGGCCACCGGGGCTCGTCATGGGCCTCGGCCATGTCGGCGTAGAAGCGGAAGTTGAGCGCGCCCCTGGCCACCAGCCGCTCGCGCATGGACCGGTGCAGGAAGCCCATGTCGAGCGTCTCGACCAGGGCGATGTCGTCGTTGCGGGCCTCGATGAGATCCGCCAGCCGGCGCAAGGCCGCGGCCCGCTCGCTCACCGGCAGCCCGCTCCAGGTGGCGAAGCCGTCGACCGCGGCGCTCACAGCCTGCTGGGCGGTGGCTGCGTCGCCGCGGGACACGTCGGCCAGCTTGTGCTGCCAGTCCAACGAGGAACGGCATTCGAAGGTGCGAGCAGATGCCAGACGCTGGCCGCCGATCAGGTGATCGACGCTGACGTCCACCCCGCCGACAGTGACCCGCGGCGTTTCCGCCATCAGCCGTCGTCCTCCACGGCCGACTGGTAGTGGCGGGCGCCGGGGCCGCGCGGGGCCCGCTTGCCCCGGTGCTCCCAGTCGCCGCCCATTGCCGTGGACACGACCTCCTCGCTGCCCGACGGCTGGGCCCCCACGTCGGATCGCACCGGCTCCGGTCCGGCCACGATGGTGTTGGTCAGGGCGCCCAGGCCCTCCACCTCCACGGTGACCACGTCGCCGGGCACCACCGGGCGCGAGTTGGCCGGCGTGCCCGACAGCACCAGGTCGCCGGGCACCAGGGTGATGGTGCGGGCCAGGTCGGCCACCAGGTAGTGCATGTCCCATTCCATCTCGTCGGTGTTGCCGTCCTGGCGGACCTCGCCGTTCACCAGGGTGCGGATCCGCTTGCCGCGGAAGTCCCAGCCGGTCACCAGCGCCGGCCCGACCGGGCACAGCGTGTCGCTGCCCTTGACCCGCAGCATCGAACCGGCGTCGGTGTCGCGGAAGTCGTGCAGCCCGTAGTCGTTGGCCACCGTGTAGCCCGCGATGTAGTGGCCCGCCTCGGCCGGCGAGACGTTGCGGCAGGTCCGGCCGATGACGATGCCGATCTCGCCCTCGTAGTTCAGCCACCGGCAGGGCTCGGGCCGCACCACGTCGGCGCCGTGGGCGCTCAGAGCGGTTATCGGCTTGTGGAAGTAGGTGGGGGCCGGCGGCAGCCGGGTCATGAACTCGGCAACCCGGCTGGAGTAGTTCAGGTGGACGCAGATGATCTTGGTCGGCTCGCACGGCGCCAGGTGGACGGCCTCCGAGGTGGCCACGCGCCTTCCGTCCCGCGCCACGAGGTCGTCCCCTTCGCGCTCGACGACCACCGGATACCCGTCCAGAAGGACGCGGCGATACTCGGCCCCGGCCGTTCCTGCGTTCACGGCTGCTCGGGCTCCGTAGTGTGCGAGTCGCGGGCGGCGCCGACGAACGTGTCGAAGAGGTCCTCCCTGGTGAGGAGGTCCGAGGCCGGGCCCTCGGCTGCGATCTCTCCGGTGCGCAGCACGTAGGCCCGGTCGGCCACCTCCAGCAGCCGGGTGGCGTTCTGCTCGACGACCAGCATCGTGCGGCCCTCGGTCCGCATGCGGCTGATCAGGTGGAACACGAAGTCGACCAGCACGGGCGCCAAGCCCAGCGACGGCTCGTCCATCAGGATGACCCGTGGGTTGCTCATGAGGGCCCGAGCGATGGCGAGCTGCTGGGCCTCGCCTCCGGAGAGGTAGCCGGCCGCGGTGGACCACTTGTCCTTGAGCACCGGGAACAGCTCCACCACCTCGTCGAGCCGCTCGGCCCGCTCGTCGGTACTGGCGGTCACGCCCCCGACGCGGAGGTTCTCGACCACCGTCATCTCAGCGAACAGCCTCCGCCTCTCGGGCACGAGGGCCAGACCCGCCTTGAGCATCCGATCGGGGCTGTCGCCGGTAACGGGCCGGCCATCGAGGTGCACCTCGCCCTCAGCCGGGCGCAGCAGCCCCGAGACGGTGTTGAGCAGGGTGGTCTTGCCCGCGCCGTTGGGGCCGATGAGGCCGACGATCTCATTGGCCGCGACGGAGAGGCTCACACGGCGCAGCGCCGAGATCGACCCGTAGCGTGTGGTCAGCCCGGACACCTCAAGCACCACGGAACCCTACCTATCCCCCCTCACCCCCGACGTTGGGCCGGCTTGCCTTGCAGATGACTGGGAGCGATCAGCCGCCTAGTCTTGCGCCGATTCCGTTTGGTAGCAAACAATACCGGAGACACCGACGTGGAAGACCGAGCGAGCCCGCGCCTACTCGATGCAGAGCGCCTCATACAGGAGCGCCTCGGCGACCGTCAACTGGACTTCGACTCCATGCTGGCGGTGTCCAACATCTACCGGGCCGCCACCGCGGTGCGCCGCAGTGCCGAGCGTGGCGTGCTGGCGCAGTTCGGCCTCTCCTGGGGCGGTTTCACGACCCTGTGGGTGCTGTGGGTTTGGGGCGAGATGCGGACCGCGGACCTGGCGGAGGAATGCGACCTGTCCAAGGCGACGCTCACCGGTGTGGTCAAGACTCTGGAGAAGCGAGGTTTCGTGGAACGCAGGCCAGTCGAGTCGGACCGCCGCCGGGTGACGGTCGCGCTCACCGACGCCGGCCTGGACACCATCGAGAGGCTCTTCCCCCGTTTCAACCGCTACGAGGGCGAGATGGTGAGCAAGCTCTCGACTGACGAGAAGCAAGCGCTGGCCGGGCTGCTGCGCCGGGTGATCGTCGAGGCCGGACGGCAGTGACCGGGACCGTCCGCAGGCCTGATCTCAGCGCTCGAGGTTGTCGAAGGGTCCGAGGGCTAGCGCTCCGCCGTCGAGTCTGAAGGACGCGCCGTTGGCGAAGCGCCCGGCCGGCGCCACCAGGTAGTGGACCAGCGCGGCGATCTCGTCGGGCTTGCCGGCCCGGCCCGCGATGTTCACCGACGCTCCGGCCTCGCCCAGCTCGCGGATGATCTCCGCGGCCATGGGCGTGTCCACGATGCCCGGATCGACCTGGTTGACCCGGATCCCGTCGGCCCGCCACTCCTTGGCCAGTGCCACGGTGACCGCTCCGAGCCCCGCCTTGGTCGCCCCGTAGACGGCGCCGCCCGCCGAGGGCCGCACCGCGTCCACCGAGCCGATCATCACTACCGCCGAGTCGCCACCTGCGGCCAAGTGGGGATGCGCCAGTTGGCACAGTCGTAGCGGGGCCCACAGGTTGAGCCCGATCAGCCCGTCAAAATGCTGGCGGTCGAGGTCGCTCAGCGCCAGCCAGTCGGCCCGGCCGGCGTTGTTGACGAGGATGTCGAGCCCGCCCAGTTCAGCCACCGCGGCCGGGATCACCCCGTCGACACCGTCCGGGTCGCTCAGATCGGCCACCAGCGGCCGGATGGAGCCCTCCGCCGCGGGCACTCGACCCGACCGCGACACGGCCACCACATCCGCGCCCGCATCGGCCAGCCGGACCGCAACGGCGGCGCCGATCCCCGACGACGCCCCAGTGACGACGGCCCGCCTCCCAGCAAGGTCGAATGCAGAATCAGGCACGGCGACACGATAATCACCCTCGACCCGCGCTTGATCGTTCGGTGCCTAACGATTATGGTCCCGGCATGGACGAGGTGCATCCGTGCGGTCGGTAGCGGATGTCGCTCGTTTCGTCGGCAGTGTGGCTTCGGCGGCAACCTCGGCATCGCCGACCACGGATCGCATCGACGCCATCATCGACGAGATCGGTCTAGTGCTCCCGTTTGTCGGGATGTGCATCAACGCGGCCGCGGACTCGAACGGGCGGGGCGAGATCGTCTGCAGCCGCGGCTACCCCGACACGATTCTCGCCTGGCTCGGAAGCAGGGACTTCCTGGCGGAATGGCGGGGATTGAGGCCGTCCCCGCGGGGAACCCGGCTCCGGGACACATGGGAGATGGACCCTCTGCCGGCAACGGTCCGCGACTTCGTCGTGCCGCTCGGCTTCGGAGGCGGTGTCTCCGTGCCGCTTTACACCGCAGCAGGCGAGGTTCTTGGGGGCATGCACTTCTCGACCGAGTCCACGGATGACATCACCGACCTGGCCCACGACGGCCTATGTCTTATCGCTCCCACCATCAAGAACTTGGTCCGCTCGTTGCCTCAAACCATCGATTGGGACCCCCTCAGCACGCGCGAGGTCGAGGTCCTGGAACTCATCGCTCGGGGCAAGTCCAACGCGGCCATTGCGACCGAGCTCTACATCGCACCACGAACAGCCGCGACCCATGTCGAGCACATACTGACCAAGCTGGGCGCAGCCAATCGGGCCCAGGCCGCGGTGCTCGGCATGCAGCTCCAGTTGATTCGGGCCAACTAGCCCGTCACTTGCCGGCCGCGTCGCCGGCCGCGCCCATGTAGGCGCGCTGCAGGACGCTCGGATCCTCACGCAGGACATCGGTGCGCTCGCTCAGGACGGCCTCCCCTCGGACCAGAACGCTCACGACATCGGCCACGTCGAGAGCAACCGACGTGAACTGCTCCACGAGAAGCACCGCCGTTCCGGCTCGAGCCGCGTCCTTGACCGCGCCGGTCAGGCGTCGCACGACCGCAGGAGCAAGACCAAGGGAAATCTCGTCGATCAACAGGCACAGCGGGCGGGCTATGAGCGTTCGGGCCAGTACCAGCATCTGCTGCTCCCCTCCCGAGAGTTCCCGGGCCGGGGTGCTAGTCCTTGCCTGCAACTCGGGGAACATCTCGTAGGCGGGACCGGTGTCGCGGGCCGCGACCCGAAGGTTCTCCTCTACGGAGAGTTCGCTGAAGACGGCTCGCCCCTGGCGCACGTGCCCGAGGCCGAGACGGTTGCGTCGCAGTCTCGACGCTCGGGTGACGTCGGAACCGTTCAGCGCGACCGAGCCGCCCGAGACCTTGACGACGCCCGAGACGGCCTCGAGCATCGACGTCTTCCCAGAACCGTTGGGACCCACGATCGCCATCACCTGAGAGGCGCCGACTTCGAGCGTCACCCCGCGCACGACGGGCACGCCGCCCCTGGCCACCGTTAGATCTCGCACAGCAAGGACCGGCCGGTTCGCAGGGCTCACGAGGGCTCGCCCTCGACACCCAGGTAGGAGGCCATGACCCGCGGGTCGTCCAGAGTTCGCTGGGTCGGACCGGCGGCTATCACCACGCCCCGATCGAGGACGATCAGCGACTGGCAGACCTGTCGCACTAGACGGAGGTCGTGCTCGATCAGCAGTATGCCGATGCCCCATTCTTCGGAAACGGTCCTCAAGGCCGAACCGAGGCGACTGGATTCCTCGTCGGTCAGGCCCGCGGCGGGCTCGTCGACGAGAGCCACGGTAGGAGCGCTGCTGAAAGCGGCCGCCAACTCCAGGCGACGGCGCGCAGCGGTGTCGAGTTGTGCTATCGACGTCACCGGGGTGGGCAGGTCGAGGAGCGCCAGAAGCCAGTCCCTCTGGTCGGCCGACGTGCGGTTGCGCCCAGCCACGGCGAGGAATTGCCCCACCGCGAGGTTCACCGGAGTCCGCTCCCGCTGGAACGTGCGCGCCAGGCCCGACCTGACCCGGCGATGAACCGGCATCCCGATCAAGGGATCGCGCCCCAAGCCCATCCATCCGCCGCTGATCGGCACGTAACCCGTCACGGCGTCGACGAGGCTCGACTTCCCGGCTCCGTTGGGGCCGATCAACCCCACCACCTCGCCCGGCCCGACTTCCACGTATACCCCGCAGACGGCCCGTACCGACCCGTAGTCGACGGTCAGGTCCTCCACCACCAGGCCAGACATGCCCGCGGGCGGCGGCGGGCAATGGCCGACACCGGATCGATCCGGCTGGCGCTTGGCTCTCCTGCGGCTGAACCTAGCGGCCAGCGCAAGCCACTGACCGGCGATGCCGCTGCCGCCCTGGCTCAGCACCTGCGCCGCCCCGGCGGCGAAGATCATCGGGCCGACGTCCTGGGACCAGCCCAACAGCCGCAGCAACTCGGGCATCCACGACGACAGGATCCCGGCCAGTGCGGCGCCAACCACGCTCGCTGAGCCGGCCATGACCGTCAACGCGAACACGACCAGCGAGTCGAAGGGTTCGAGTTGGCGGGCCGACAGCCGCCCGATCTGGATAGCAAGCAGGCCTCCGGCTGTGCCCGCTACGAAGGCACTGGCCGCGAAGGCGGTGAGCTTGGCGACGACCACCGAGTGGCCGGCGGCCGCCGTCGCCCGCTCCGATTGCCCCACCAGCGCCCATCTGATCCCGACCGACCGGCGGCGCAGCAGACGCAGGCCAAGTTCGAGCAGGACAGCAACGACCAGCGCGAACCACAGGAAGCGCACCTCGGACACCGCAACGCCGGGACGGGGCACCGTGAAGTTCGTACGGGTGCCGGGAAACCCGCGATTGAACACCGCCACCTGGATCGCGGCCGCGAATCCGAGGGTCACCACCGCGAAGTCCACACCCCGCAAGCGCAGGGCCGGAAGGCCCACCACCACCCCCACCGGAACGGCGGCGACACCGCCCAACAGCAAGGCCACTTCGACGGGAACCCCGGTGTTGAGGGTGAGCCACCCGACTGTCCAGCCCCCGACGCCGGCCAGACTCATCTGGCACAGCGACACCATCCGGGTGTCCGCGTGGAGGAACCCGAGGGAGCGTGCGATGACGGCGGTGATGATCGCGCCGGTCGCGAGGAAGATGCGGAAGTCGCTCAAGAACGAGACCGAGACACCGGCCAGGATCGCGACGGCCACGAAGCGGGCGTCAGCGCGCGTCATCCCACGCCTCTGCTCTGCGCTGCCACAACAGCAGCCCCAGGATGAACAGGAACGGGATCGTTCCGCGGTAACGGCTGATGTCGGAGAAGCGCCCGGAGTGGGCCTCCAGGAAGGCGATGACAAACCCCGTCCCCAGGGTGGTCCATACCCGTGAGAACCGGCCGGCGAGGGCGGCGGCCAGGCCCGGCAGCAGCAAGAAAACCAACGGCGCGAAGGCGGCCGGCCTGCTCGGGCCAACGAGAATGGCGCCGAGTGCCGCGACGGCCCCCGACACTCCCCACACAGCCACCGTCAACCCGCCGACGGGCACGCCGTCGACTTCGGCGGTGACGGGGTCCTCGGCCATGGCCCGCAGGCGGATGCCGACACGGGTCCGGTGCAGGACCAGGCTCGCGGCTGTGCCAACGGCCAGCGCAAGCAGGACGGCCATCATGGTGTCGTAGGTGACTCGCACCCCGGCAAGCTCCTCAAAATGCCCTCCGAAGAAGGGGTGGCCCACCCGCGGCTTGTCGCCGAACACTCTGAACCCAGCGGCCAGCAACCCGAGCAGGACCGCGATGGTTACGGTGCTCCTTGTCAGCCGCTCACTGTCGCGGAACCACGACGCAAAGAGCGTCCCCATCGCTGCGCCGATCGCGGCGCCCATAGCCACGGCCACGGCCGCGGCCGCCACGATGGCCGTGCCGGTCTCGACCAGCGCGAGCATCGTGAACGCACCGAGCGCGCCGACTGCGGTTATGGCGAAGTTGAGCGTGCCCGTCATGCGGTACACGAGCACGATGCACACCCCGAACAGCGCGTAGGCCGCGCCGGAACTCAGCGACGCTGCGAGGGAGCGGATCATGCCCCGGCGGACTGGAGACGACCCAACGGGGCGGCATCACGGAACGACGATCCACTCCGGTGTCTTGACTACCCAGGCTCCGTCGACGAGTTCGACGAACTTCGCGGCCCGGTTCGATCCATGAGCGTCACCATCCCCGAACGCGTAGGGCGTTCCGGTGAGGCCGGTGTCTACGGGCTCGAGCCCGAGAAGGGCCGCGGCCACCGATTCCCGGGTTATCTCGCCGTCAATTCCCTCCAAGACGCCGACCATGATGGTGGCCGCCAAGTAGCCGCCCTCGGCGAAGGATGTCTGGGGCACGCCGGCTTCTTCCATCAGTGCCCGCCAATCGCTCAACACGGCGCTGCCGGTGTCGGTGAACGGCTCGAACTCAGACGCAAGCACCAGGCCGTTGCCGGTGGCACCCAACTGCTCGGCCAAGGCTGCGGTGTATCCAGAGGTCAGGCCAATGATCTGCACGTCGAGCCCTTGGGCCTCACGGATCTGCATCATCGCCGCGTAGTGGAAGTCGTTGGCCTGCACTACGGCCGCGTCGCAGCCGTTGCTCTCAAGCTCGAGCATGAACGGCGTCAGATCACCGTCGAAGATCAGCGTCGTGTCGCTGTAAGCCAGTTGCTTGCCGGTGGCCGCAGTCCATTCCGCGACGGCCGCTTCGTATGCCGGCTGGAAGTCGGGGACGTCGAAGGCTCCGAAGCAGACGTTGGTGGCTCCTAGCTCCTCGCTCGCGTAGAACAGCGCCACCGCATCGGAGAAGAACGGGCCGGTGTTGACCGGCGAGATGTTCGAGGTGGCGAAACAGACCGGATCGATGCCGGTGCCCTGTATGGAGTAGAGGCCGACCTCGGCGTAGAACCCGGCATTCACCGCGCACTCGAGCAGGCTCGCGGATCCAACCATGGCCACGACACCTTCCTCGTCGGCCAGCCGCCGGGCGGCCTGCGCGGCCAGAGCCGGATCGAACCCGTCGTCCTCGACGATGTAGGAGATCATGCGCCCGCCGATCCCGCCGGCCGCGTTGACCCGGTCGAACACAGCCTGTGCGGCCGAGTGCGACTCGGGGAACGAGGCTGGTCCGGTGAGCGTGGAGATCGCTCCCAACCGGATCGGGCCAAGGTCTGGCGCAGTGGCGGCCGCGCCCTCCTCCTCCTCCTCCTCCTCCACGGGTGCCGCTGTCGTCGCAGGCGGATCGTCCTCAGACGCGTCCGGTTCCTCCGGCGCGGAAGCTTCCTCGCCGTCATCGACGGGTGCGCTGGTCTCCGGTTCCTGCTCGACCTCCTGTTCGACCGTCACCGACGTCGCCGACTCGGCCGCCGACTCCTCGTCGGGTGCGGGGTCGTCTCCGCAGCCGGACGCGGTCGCGGCCAGAATGACGAGCGCGACCGCCAGTCGCTTCAGTGGGCTTGTTCGATTGGGCATTGGTAATCCCTCCAGTTGACTTGTCCGTGGTCGATCAGGGGCTCCCGGCGCCGGGGAATTGACCGAAGACCAGCCGTCCGTCGACGACGGTCGCGGCGATCGGCGTCTTGGCGATCTGGCGCTCGTCCGTGCCGAGGAGGCGGCCGTCGAGGACGCAGTAGTCGGCGACCATCCCCGGCACGAGGCTGCCCTTCCAGCTCTCCGCCCGGTCCTGCCATGCGCCGTCGATCGTGAAGGTCCGGATCGCCTCCAGGACGGTTATTCGCTCCTGGGGACCGTGAACCTCGCCAGTCGCTTTGGACTCGCGCAATACGGCCGTCTCGACGCCCTGGCGCCAGTTCGGGAATGTGATCGGCGCGTCCGAACTCGAGGTCACCCGCACGCCGGCATCGAGCGCCGACCGCATCGGCCACTGGTAGTCGGCCCGCTCCTTGCCGAGCATGTCCCTCATGAGGTCGGCGATGGTCCACTTGATGGCCGGCTGCATGCTCGCGCCGAACCCGTGGACCGCCAGCAGGCTCAGAGCCTCCGGGCCGGCGAGGTCGGCGTGGATCACGTAGTGCCTGGGGTCCGGCCGAGGACTCAGATTCTGGGCTCGGACGAAGGCGCTGACGGTCGCGTCGATGGCGCGGTCGCCGGTCACGTGAACGCCGATCTGGTGTCCTGCCCTGTGGGCGAGTTCGATCATGGCGCCAAGATCCGCGAGCCGTTCACCGTCGGTCTCACCGGCGATGGTCAGGCAGCCGCAGCCTCCTCCCGCATACTGCTGCGTCAGCCAGGCCGTCTTGTTCGGGGGGACCCCGTCGGCGAAAAGCTTGATGCCGGCAACCCGGAACCAGCCCGGCTTCTCCGGTGGCGGAACGAAGGAGCCGAGATGCTTGGTCACGTCACCGAGATTCGACGTTGTGGGTGGACTGAAGGCCAGCAGCACGGTCGTGCGGAGCGCGAAGTCCTGGGGCCCGGCCCGCTCGGCCAGTCGCTGTAGCAGCCGCTCACCGGCGGCACCTCCCTCGAATGCGTTCCCGCCCGGGCCGAGCGCCGCGTCGGTGACCGAGGTGATGCCTTCGGCGTGAACGATCTCCCGGACGGTGTCCAAGGCTTGATCGAGCTCGGCGTCGGTCAGGGGCGGCACCTGCCGATCGACAAGGGCACCGGCCGCTTCGCGCAGCAGTCCCGTCGGTCGCCGGCCGTGGTCCCTGACGATCACGCCGTCGGGTGGGTCCGGGGTGTCCTGGTCGATCCCTGCCAGCTCCAAGGCCCTGCTGTTGACCCAGAGTTGGTGTCCAGAGAAGTCGCGCAGCGCGACGGGAACGTCCGGTGTGGCCGCGTCGAGGTCGTCCCGATTCGGGAGGCGTTCCGGATGGGCGTCCCCGAGGTAGCCGATGTCCCAGCCGTTCCCCTTTATCCACCCGTTGACCGGACGGGCCGACCTGACCGCATCGACCACGTCCGTGATGGACCTGACCGCGGGAAACCCGACATCCACCGCAAGCGGGGGACGCACTGCGCCGAAGTAGCCGATGTGCATGTGCGAATCGTTGATGCCGGGCACGACGGTCCGACCGTCCAGGTCGACCACTTCAGTGCGAGGTCCGGCGAGAGGCGACACGTCGTCGTTGTGGCCAACGGCACACACGCGGCTGCCGCTCACGGCCATCGCCTCGACGACCTTGTCGCCACACGCCGTAACGATCTGCCCGTTCGTGAGTACCAGATCGGGCGCGCCCAAGTCGCGAGCCATGAGGCGATTGAAGCAAAGGACGAAGTTCACGCCTATCGGCAGATCTACCGATTTTCTTTATCGCATCGACCCCGTCTGGAGTACTTTCGAGTTGTGAGATCGATCTGTGCCGTTGATCGTTCGGTGCCAAACGAATAGGGTTGAGGCGTGGCTGAGCTTCAGGGGTTCATGTACCCGAGAACGCCCACCGGGGCAGCGGGCATCGTGCCTGCGCCGCCCTGGCACTACTCCGGTGACATGCTGACGGTGGAGTACCGCACCGACCCGGACCGGGTGGCCGAGCTGCTGCCCGACCCGTTGGAGCCGGCCGAGGACGATCCCGGCGCGGTGGCCATGATCTGGGCCGAGTGGCAGAGCTGCGGCGACACCTTCGAGGAGCTGCTCGACCCGGTGCGGGCCCAGTACCGGGAGGTGTTCGCGGTGGTGCGCTGCAAGTTCCAGGGCTCCACCTACAGCCGGGCGGCCTACATCTGGGTGGACAAGGACTTCGCCATGGCCAGGGGCCACTTCCAGGGCTACCCCAAGAAGATGGCCGAGATCGCCATGACTAGGCCGGTGACCGTGGGGCGGGCCGGGCCGCGCCTGGAGGTGGGTGGCCGCTTCGGAGCAACTCTCAGCACCTGGGGCCGGCGCATCGCCGAGGCCCGGTTCACCATCACCGGCATCGCCGACACCCCCGGCTTCGTCAACGGCCACCCGATGCTGCACAGCCGCCAGATGCCGGCCATGGAGGCCGACGGGCACGACTCGCTCGACGAGCTGGTCACCATGCGGGGCTACGACGCCGACCTAGGACCGGTGTACGCCGGTGACGCCGAGCTGGTGCTGCCCGAGTGCCCCACCGAGGAACTGCACCGGCTGCAACCCGTCGAGATGATCGGCGGCTACTACCGCCAGGTCGGCACGTCCATGGCCGGCGGCACCACCCTGTGGGCCGCCCCCAACCCCAAAGCGGGTTCATGAGCACAGTGACGGCCACGTTCGTGGACGGCTACCTGCCCGACCACGGCGACGGCGACGCCGACCTGTCCTCCCACGACTCCTTCACCTCCGGGGTGCCCCACGCCACCTTCACCCGGCTGCGCCGCGAGGACCCGGTGCACTGGACCCCCGAGGCCGACGGCTCCGGCTTCTGGTCGGTCACCCGCTACCACGACGCCCTGGCCGTGAGCCGCGACGTCGAGACGTTCACCTCCTCCCGGGGCATCCGCCTCGAGGAGATGGACGACGACGAGCTCGAGGCCCGCCGCACGATGATGGAGCTCGACCCGCCCGAGCACACCCGGCTGCGGCGGCTCGTCAACCGGGGGTTCACCCGCCGCACCGTCGAGTCGTACGAGGACTCCATCCGGGCCCTGGCCGCCGAAGTGCTCGACGAGGCCCTCACCGCCGACGCCTTCGACTTCGTCACCGAAGTGGCGGCCAAGCTGCCCATGCGGATGCTGGGCCGCCTGCTGGGCACCAGCGACGCCGACGGCCACCAGCTGGTGGAGTGGGGCGACGCCTTCCTGGGCAACAGCGACCCGGAGTTCACCACCCACGTGATCGACACGGCCGACACCGAGGAGTACCGGCTCATGCCGTTCCGCAGCCCGGCCGCCATCGAGGTGTTCGACTACGCCGAGCGCCAGGCCGCGGAGCGCCGGGCCTGCCCCCGCAACGACGTGATCACCCAACTGCTGGCCCCCACCCGCGACGGCGAGCCCCTCAGCGACCTGGAGTTCAAGAACTTCTTCACCCTGCTCATCGCCGCCGGCAACGACACCACCCGCTACACCATGACCCACGGCCTGCGCACGATGATGCTCCATCCGAGCCTCTGGCGGGCCTGGCGGGCCGACCCGTCGCTCACCGCGACGGCAGTGGAGGAGATCCTGCGCACCAGCGCGGTGACCATGCACTTCCGCCGCACCGCCACCCGTGAGGTCACCCTCGGCGGGCAGAGCATCGCCGCGGGCGACAAGGTGGTGATGTGGTTCTGCTCGGCCAACCACGACGACGACGGGTTCGGTCACCCGTGGCGCTTCGACCTGGCCCGCGACCCCAACGACCACATGGCCTTCGGACGCAACGGCCCCCACCTGTGCCTGGGAGCGTGGCTGGCCCGCATGGAGGCTCGCCTGGTGTTCGAAGAGCTCATGAAGCGGGTCGAACGGCTCGAACCCGACGGCGAGCCCCAGTACATGCGGTCCAACTTCATCGCCGGCATCAAGCACCTTCCCGTCCGGGTGGTGGCATGATGCGGCCCAGCTAGCGGGAGGTCTGGGCGATGGGATCGATTGTGGGGGCCGCGCTCGTGTCTCACGTGCCTCCGCTGGTGATGCCCGAACACGAGCGGAGGGCCCTCAACGGCGGTGAAGACACCACACTCTTTGCGGGCCTCCACGCGCTCCGGGCCGAGCGTCTGGCCGCGGCGGCGCCCGACACTGTGGTGGTGGTCGACACCCACTGGTTCACCACCGTCGAGCACGTCGTGACCGCCCACGCGCGGCGCAAGGGCCTGTTCACCTCCGACGAGCTGCCCCGGGGCATGTGCGCCATGCCCTACGACATGCCCGGCGACCCCGAACTGGCCCGCGCCTTCGAGGCTGCGGCCGTAGACCGCGACGACACCTGGGTAACGGCCACCGACGACCCGCACCTGCCGGTGCACTACCCCACTGTGAACCTGCTCGGGTTCCTGCAGGGCGACGAGCGCTGGGTGTCGATGGGCGTCTGCCAGACGGCCGAGCCCTACGACTTCCTGCTGGCCGGCCAGCTGCTGGCCGAAGCCGTGGCCGGCCTCGACCGGCGAGTGGTGGTGCTGGCCAGCGGCGGGCTCAGCCACCGGTTCTGGCCGTTACGGCAGTTCCGCGACCACGAGGCCGCCGACCCCGACCTCCACATCCGCACCCCCGAAGCGGCCGCGGCCGACCGAGCGGTGCTGTCGTGGATGGCCGCCGGCGACCACGCCGCCATCATCGACTTCGTGCCCGAGTACTCCCGCCATGCCCCTGAGGGCTACTTCGGCCACTACCTGGTGATGGTGGGCGCGCTAGGCGGCCGAGCCTGCACCGCTCGGGGCGTGCAGTTCGGCCAGTACGAGTCGGTTTCGGGGACGGGTCAGGCCCACGTATGGTTTGACCTGTGAACAGGCCGCGGCGAGCTCTGGTCCTGGCCCACGAGCCGCAGGGCACGAGCGCGCTGGTCGGCGAGCGGCTGGCGCAGCGGGGCTTCGACGTGCACGAGCATGTGGTGACCGAGGACCTGGACCGGCCCAACGACGCGGTCCCCTTCCCCGACCTCGCCGACTACGACGTGCTGGTGCCGATGGGCTCGATCCGCTCGCTCACCAAGACCGACGAGATCGACAGCTGGATCTTCGAAGAGATCGAGATGGTGCGGGCCGCCTACGCGAGGGGCGTGCCGA
Source organism: Acidimicrobiales bacterium (assembly GCA_965117015.1). Classification (GTDB taxonomy): domain Bacteria; phylum Actinomycetota; class Acidimicrobiia; order Acidimicrobiales; family Aldehydirespiratoraceae; genus Aldehydirespirator. The sequence continues at coordinate 1,981,470 of OZ220747.1, read as the reverse complement.
TGCTGGGGGTCTGCTTCGGAGGGCAGCTGCTGGCCGCGGCTCTCGGCGGCGAGGTGGAGCAGGCGCCGGTAGCCGAGATCGGGTGGTACAAGATCCACGAGCCCGGGGGCTCGCCCAACGGGGCGCGCAACCCGCTGGGGCCGGGGCCGTGGTTCCAGTGGCACCACGACCGCTTCACCCCTCCGGCCGATGCCGAGGTGCTGGCCGTCAACGAGAACGCCGTGCAGCTGTTCCGGCTGGGGCGCTGCGTGGGCACCCAGTTCCATCCAGAGGTGACCTACGCCCACGTCGAGGACTTCCTCACCGGGGCAGACGACGAGTACCTGGCCGAGCACGGCTTGAGCCGGGAGGAACTGCTGGAGAGCCTGCGCCATCACGAGGACCGCAACGCCCGGCAATGCGCCGAGCTGGTCGACTGGTTCCTCGACGAGGTGGCCCAGTCCTGAACCCGGCGGAACGAGGGTCCAGGTCGCTCCGTCCGGTGCTCAGTGGTAGGGCAGGTACTGCTTCAGCTCCCACTGCGAGAGGGGCTCAGTGCCGGTGATGGCGTCCCAGTCGGCGACGACCTCGTCACCCGCTTCGGCGGTGTAGCGGCCCCACTCCTCCCGCTTGTTGAACACGAAGTTAGCGCAAACCTCCGAGCCGATCGCCTCGCACAACGCCTCGTCGGCTTCCATGTCGTCGAGGGCCTCGTTCAGGGAGTGGGCGCAGCGGACATCGGTGTTGATCTCCTCGAAACCGTCCGTAGTCAAGGGATCGGGGCACGCGAGACCGTCGGCCACACCGAGGCGGGCCGCCTGCAGCACCGCAGCCACCAGCAGGTAGGGGTTGGCGGCGCCGTCGCCGATGCGGCTCTCGATGCGCATGCCCGGACCGGCGCTCCCCGGCACCCGGTTCCCGGCGCAGCGGTGCTCCACGCCCCAGTTGGCCCAGTAGCCGTTGATCTCGCCCGGGCGCAGGCGCCGGTAGGCGTTGACGGTGGGCGCGGCCAATGCCGTCATCCCGCGGTGATGGTGGATCAGACCGGCGAGGCAGCCCCGGGCCAGGTCCGACATGCCGTGGGCGCCGCTCGCGTCCGAGAAGGCGTTGTTGCCGTCGGCATCGGCCAGCGAGAGGTTCACATGGATCCCGGTGCCGGATACGCCGGGGAAGGGCTTGCCCAGGAACGTGAGGTCGAGGCCGAGGGAGCGACCGGCCGAGTCGGTGGCGGTGAGCACGCTCTCCCGGGCCAGCAGCCGGAACAGGAAGGCGTCGTCGACGGCCGCCAGGGCGTCGCCGTATTCGAGGGTCAGCTCGAACTGCCCCTCGTCGTACTCGGCGTTGACCGACTCCACCGCTATGCCCACCGCCTCGGCCTGGCGGACCAGCGAGGTGATGACCCCGGCGGGATCCGAGCCGGGACCGGTGCCGTAGACCATCGACCGGGGCGTGTCGTAGGGCCGGGGGGACTCCATGTCGCCGTTGAACACGTAGGCCTCGAACTCGAGGCCTACTTTGGGGCTGTAGCCGAGGGCCTCCCAGTCGGCCACCGCCCGGCGCAGCGCCTCCCGGGGCGACACCGGCAGGGGTTCGCCGTGCATGGTCAGGTCGCCGATGACGACACCGGTGGCTTCGTCGTCCCAGCCCTGGCGGATGTCGGCGGTGTCGAAGCTGACGTGGGTGTCGGGCAGGCCTTCCAGCAGGTAGGCGCCCGGCGCGGGCGCCATGCTGCGGTCGTAGCCCAGCGCGAACACGCACACGCAGTGGTTGGCGCCCTGATGGGCGAGACGGATCGGCACGTACTTGCCCCGAGCCAGCCCGTAGTGATCGGGCCAGAGGACCCTCACGCGGTCCCAGTCGGTCATGACATCTCCCCCCGTAGCGAGACGGTGGACGTTCGGCCCCGAAAGGTACCTCGCACCGCAGCGAAGCGAACAAGAGCGGGTTCTCAGACCGGTGCTTCGTCCTGTTCCGGGTAGAGGCCGGTGCGGCCCAAGCGCTCCAGGCAGACCTCGACGCTCCATGGCAGCATGGCCGCCCCGCAGCGGGCGTCGCGGTAGGCCTGCTCCAGGTAGGACGGACGCAGCATGCTGCGGCCCCCGCACACCTGCAGGGCCAGCGACGCCACCGCGGGGGCGCCCTCCATCACGGTCACCACCGACGACCACGCCCGCCGCACCTGGTCACCGCTCGGGTCGACGCCGCACTCGGCCAGCACCCGGTAGGTGAGCGACTGGGCCCGGTCGTAGAGCAGGTTCATCTGGGCCCAGCCCTGCTGCTTGATGGGATGGTCCCGCCGGGCCGGGCCGGAACGGACCGATCCCTCGCCCCGCAGGTATGCACCCGTGGCGTCGAGCACGCCCCGCATCAGTCCCAGGTAGGCGAACGACAGCGTCATGTAGAAGTACGGCCAGCGGGTCGCAGCCTGATCGAAGGCGCCGGGCGGGAGCCACTCGTTGTCCTCGGGCACGAAGGCCTGTCTCAGCACCAGGGTGCGCGAGTCGGTTCCCCGCATACCCAGCGGGTCCCACTCCCCTTCGACGACTGCGCCAGCTGCGTCGGCGGGCACGCCCATGAAGCGGATCCGCTCGTCCCCGGGAGCCAGGCAGACCACGTTGTGGATGTGGGCCGCTCCCGAAAGAGAGGCGAAGATCTTGCGCCCGGTCACGTGGTAGCCGCCTGCCGCGGGCACGGCCAGGGTGGAGTAGCCCGCCGTGGCGCCCGCGGCCGCGCCCTCCGAGAAGGGCTGGCTGTGGATGGTGCCGTCGGCGACGATGCCTCGACGCAGTTCGGCCCGGCGCTCCTCCAGCAGCGCTCGCTCCGCGGCGCTCAGGTCCAGGTCGTCGGCGATCTGGCCGACGAGGATGGTGGTGGCGGTGTGCATGTTGAAGGTCAGCGCGGTAGTGGCGCAGTGCCGCCCGAGCTCCTCGGACACGAGGGCGTAGGCCACGAAGTCGCCACCGAGCCCGCCTTCCGCTACCGGGATGCACAGCCCGAGCAGACCGGCGTCGCGCAGCTCGGCCCAGTTCTCGGTGGGAAACGTGGCGTCGCGATCGTGGGCCTCGGCCCGCTCGGCGAAGTTGGGCCCGAGCGCGGCCATGCGCTCGACGAGTGCGGCCCGCTCCGGGGTGAGAATGTCGGTCGGCACGGCCTTAGAGCCTAACGCTGGCCCTCTAGAGCATTCGTTGCTCCTTCCGGCCGGCGGGTCCTGTCGCAGGCTCCGTCCGGCCGACGGGGCTTCGCCCCATTGTCGGCCGCCCGGACCTGCGCCACCCCCCGGCCTTGCCGGTCGCGGCTGGTCCTAGCGGGTTCGCGTCTGAACCTTGTCAGTCGACGGTGAGGAAGGCGCTTGCTAACTGATTGAAGGTCTCTGGGGCTTCTGAGACGGCTAGGTGGCCTATGCCGTCTAGTACCACCAGCTCGGCATCGGGAAGGCCGTCGGCTAGGGCTCTCGCGTAGGTGACTGGGGTTTCGGCGTCTAGTGCGCCGGCGACCACGAGGGCGGGAGTGTTGATCTCGGCCAGGCGGTCGAGCACGTTGTGAGCAGGCAGGCATTCGACGGCGGCTCGCAGGCCGGCGGACGGGATGCGCGCGAAGCCGGCGACCCGCATGGCCAGGGTCTCCCGGTCGAGGCTTGGGCCGGCTACCGATGTGAGCACTTGCTCGGCGATGTCGGCGGGGGTGCGTCCGGCGTCCAGGGGGGCGAGCCGGGCGGCCTGCCAGGCGTCGGGGTCGGTGCCGTCGAGGCCGAAGGCGGGGCTGGTGTTGGCCAGCACGAGCCGGCCGAGACGGTCGGGGTGGCGCAGCGCGGCGTGCAGGGCGTGCATGCCGCCGAAGGACTCGCCCACGAGATGGGCCCGCTCCACGGCGGCCGCGTCGAGCAGCCGGGCCACCGCGTCGGCGACGGTGGCGAAGGTCAGAGGCACGACCGGGTCCGAGACGCCATAGCCGGGCATGTCCCAGGCGATGCAGCGGAATTCGGATTTCAGGCCAGTCAGTTGGGGTTCCCACGAGGTGCGCGAGCCGCCGAGGCCGTGCAGGAACACCACTGGCTCCCCGTCACCCGCCTCGCGCCAGGCCAGCGGTCCATCAACATCCAGAGCGCCGGTCACCGCTCGGCAGGACGAAGGGTTGGACACGGTCGGAACATACACTCTCGCCCGTGGCAGGCAGACCGCTCATCGGGATCACAGGCCGGACCAAGACCGCGGGCGAACTCAACATGAAGCCCGAGACGTTCCGGGACTTGCACCTCGACGTGTTCTACTGCGACTACGCCCTCGGGGTGATCGCCGCCGGAGGACTGCCGGTCTTCCTGCCCGGCAGCGCCGATCCCGCCGACTACGCCGACCGCCTCGACGGGCTGCTGCTGAGCGGCGGGACCGACATCGAGCCGGAGCGCTACGGCCATGTGCCGAGCCCCGAGCTGTACACACGCGAGCCGGATCGCGACGCCTTCGAGCTACGCCTTCTCGACGGGGCACTCGACACCGCAAAGCCGGTGCTCGGCATCTGCCGGGGAATCCAGGTGCTCAACGTGCACGGCGGGGGCACGCTGCACCAGCACGTCCCGCCCCACGCCTGCCACGACCAGCCCCCCGACTCGATCGTCCACCGGGTCGATCTGGCCGAGGGATCGCTGGCCGCTTCGCTGTACGGCCCGTCGATCCGGGTCAACTCGCTGCACCACCAGACCATCGACGAGCTGGCCGACGGCTACGAGGTGACCGGTCGCAGCGACGACGGTGCCATCGAGGTCATCGAAGCCCGCCACAAGCCGTGGCTGGGCGTGCAGTGGCACCCCGAGTTGATGGAATCCCGCGACCGCGACCCCGTCTTCGACTGGCTGGTGAAGGCGGCCTCGGCCTGAACGAGGGCGCGCGCCGCGTCAGGAGGCGGTGCGCTCCACGTGGCCGCCGTAACCGACCGTGCCTGACACGCCGGCCGCGGAGCCGAGGCGGTGCAGCGCCGCCGTGTCGTACGACGGCGACGGGGTGTAGGCCACCGGCAGGCGCTTGACGCCGCCGATGAAGTTGGATCGCAGGTAGTCGGGCTCGCCGTCGAGGCGGATGTCGGGCATCCGCCGGGCGATCTCGCGGAACATCAGGCGGATCTCCATGCGGGCCAGGCTGGCGCCCAGGCAGTAGTGGGGGCCTCCCCCGCCGAAGCCGACGTGGTCGTTGGGGGTGCGCTCGATGTCGAAGAGCCACGGGTCCTCGAAAGCACGGGGGTCGCGGTTGGCGGCCACGTGCCACATGAGCACCTTGTCGCCCGCGGCGATCTTGACCCCGCCGATCTCGTAGTCGGACAGGGCCTGGCGGCGGAAGTACATGACCGGGCTGGCCCACCGCACGATCTCCTCCACCGCGGTCTCCATGTGGCGGTCGGGGTCGGAGGTGAACCTCTCCCACTGGTCACCGAATTCGAGGAAGGCCATCATCCCCCGGGTGATCGAGTTGCGGGTGGTCTCGTTGCCGGCCACGCACAGGATCAGGAAGAACATGTCGAACTCGAGCTCGGTCAGGGCCTCGCCGTCGATGTCGGCCGACAGCAGCGTGGTGACGATGTCGTCGGAGGGCGTGCTGCGGCGATCCATCTGGAGCTGGTGGGAGTAGCCGAACAGATCAGCCGCGGCCGCGAGGATGTCGTCCCGGCTCTTCACGAACTCGGGGTCCTCGCCGCCGACCATGGCGTTGGTCCAGTCGAAGACCCTCGAGCGGTCCTCGACGGGGATGCCCATCATCTCGGCGATGGCCTGAAGGGGCAGCTCGGCCGAGATGTCGCGCACGAAATCGCAGCTGCCCTTCTCCACCACCCGGTCGAGGATTATGTCGGTGCGGTTCTGGAGATAGTCCTCGAGCAGGTTGATCATCCGGGGGGTGAAGCCCCGGTTGACGAGTTTGCGGTAGCGGGTGTGACGGGGCGGGTCCATGTCGATCAGCGTGTGGTCGTTGGCGATGCCCGACGCCCACTCCCGCCGATCGGGATCGCGCATCTGCGTGCCGCTGTGGCTGGACGAGAACACGTCGGCCCGGCGGTTCACCTCCTTGAGGTGGGCCTGGCGGGTGATGGCCCAGTAGCCGGGACCCTTGTCACCCTCGTCTATCCAGTGGATGCCGGGGTCCGTCTCGCGCAGCCGGGCCAGGGCCTCGTGATGGTCCTGGCGCTTGAACAGGTCGAAGTCCCACAGGTCGATGTCCGCGGCCGGGCAGAGCCCCACCCCGTGGTCCACGGGACAGGCCGTCGCTCGCTCCTCGGTGACCGTCATGTCTCTCACCTCGCTCTCGGAGGTTCCAGACCTCGCACCAGCCGTGGCTCGTACGGCCGGCAGGCCTGTCTAGCTTCCTAGGAAGTTACCTTCCTCGGAAGATACCTCGGTGCGGCCGGCATTGCAAACGGTCAGGATCGAATCGGCTCCGGGCCGACGTAGCGGGCGCTGGGGCGCAGGATCTTGCCCGTGCCGGCCTGCTCGAGCACATGCGCGCTCCAGCCGATCGCCCTGCTCACCGCGAACGTCGGCGTGAACATGGCGCGGGGCAGGCCGGCCAGCTCCAGCACCACCGCGGCCCAGTACTCGACGTTGGTGACGATGCGGTGGTCGGGCCGCCACTCGGCCAACGCTCGCAGGACTTCCGCCTCGATGGCGGCCGCCCGGCAGACGAGCTCGCCCCCGAGGGATTCCGCCGCGGCCCGCAGGACCACGCCTCGCGGGTCGGCGGCCCGGTAGACGGCATGGCCGAAGCCCATGATCTTGTGACCCGCCTCCAGCCGGGCCCGCACCCAGGCTGCCGCCCGCTCGGGCTCGCCGATCTCCTCGATCATCTCCATGGCCCGGCTCGGGGCTCCGCCGTGGAGCGGCCCGGTGAGCGCCCCAACCCCGGCCACGAGCGAGCCGGCCATGTCGGCCCCGGTGCTGGCCACCACCCGGCTGGTGAACGTCGACGCGTTGAAGCCGTGATCCAGGGTGGCCACCAGGTACTGCTCGACCGCTCGGGCCGCACCCGGGTCGGGCCGGGCGCCGTTGGCCATGCGCAGGTAGTCCTCGCAGTGCGAGAGCCCGGCGTCGGGATCCACCGGGTCGAGACCCTGCCGGCGGCGATGGTGGCGGGCCAGCACCGTGGGCACGACCGCGGCCAGCCGCAGGGCGTCGTCACGGCGCTGCGAGGCGGAGCGGTCCAGCAACGGGCCCCGGTCCTCGAGGGCCGCTACCGCGAGCAGGCCCACTCGCAGCACCGCCATGGGATCGGGTAGCCGCGCGGCGGCCCCGTCCACGATCTCCGCGGCCTCCTCGGGCAGAGCCCGGTTGGAGCCGCCGTCGATGGCGACTGCGTCAGGCGGCAGCGCGCCGTCGACCTGCAGGGTCCAGACGTCCTCCAGCGTGCGGGTACGGGCCAATTCGGCTGCGTTGTGCTGGCGGTAGTGGTAGAAGCCCTCCTCGCCCCGCACCGCTCCGAGCTCCGTGTCGGCGACGGCCAGGCCCTTCAGTCCCGGAGGTGCGATCTGCAAGGCGTCTGCTCTTTCGTGAGGTGAGTTCCCGCCTTCCAGACTTGGCGCGGCTGTTCAGGCGCTGAAACGTCCTCGGCCAGAAAAACAGTCGATTGTTGCGATTGCGGCAACTGTGCCGCGATTTCAGCTGATGGGGCTGGACGGGACCTCGGCGTGCACCGCGGACGCCTCCACCACCGGGATCTCGTGGCGGTCCAGGGGGCGCATCCACTCCTTGCGGGCCAGAGCCTTCTCGATGTAGGGCGCCAGCTCGGTGGCCTTGGCCGCCTCACGATCGGCCCGGCCATCGGCGAACTCGCCCAGCACATCCGATCCGAACAGGCGCAGGCTGTCGCAGATGTCGCTATGAAGGTTCTTACCGCCCTGCTGCAGGAAGATCACATGGTCGATGCCGGCATCCTCGGCCTGCTTGAGCCAGCGGACGGCGTCGGCGGGGGTGCCGATGGTGTCGGCGTAGTCGTCGCCGGCGTCCAGCGCGGCGGCCACCGCGTCGTCCAGCGCCGAGCCCCGCTGGGCCTCGTAGCGGTCCCAGATGTCGGAGTGGCCCGGGATGGTGTGGTGCACCACCAGCTGCCGCAGCGCGTAGGCGAAGAAGTGGAACCCGTCGAAGCCCCGCCGGATGGCCTCGGCCCGGTCGGGGTGCAACGAGAAGCCGGTGACCACCGCGATGTTGGCGTTGACGCTGTGGCCGAGCGGCACGCACTCGTCGCTGCGGACGATGTCGTAGTACACCTCGGCCCAGTGGCGGGCCTCGGCCGGGTCGACGAAGGCGAAGGCCAGGGCTCCGAGACCCCGCCGGGCGGCCAACTCGATGGTGGTGCGGTTGGTGCAGGCGATCCACATCGGCGGATGGGGCTTCTGCACCGGCTTGGGTATCACGTCGCGGCACGGCATCGAGAAGAACTCGCCCTCGAAGCCGGGGTAGGGCGACATGGCCATCATGTTGGCGATCTGCTCGCCGGCCTCGAGGCTCATGGCCCGCTTCTGCTTGGCCGGTATGCCGAAGCCGCCCAGTTCCAGGCGGGTGGCTCCCTCACCGATGCCGTACTCCACCCGGCCTCCGGAGATCAGGTCGAGGGTGGCGATGCACTCGGCGGTGCGGGCCGGGTGGTTGTACGGCGGCGGCGCCTGACGGATCCCGTGGCCGAGGCGGATGCGCTTGGTGCGGGCCGCGCAGGCGGCCAGGAACACCTCAGGCGCCGAGCAGTGCGAGTACTCCTCCAGGAAATGGTGCTCGACCGCCCAGGCCACATCGATGCCGACCTCGTCGGCGACCTCGACCTGCTCGATCGCCTCGGCCAGCAGCCGCTGCTCGGAGTCGGGGGCCCAGGGCCGGGGCATCTGCAACTCGTAGAAGACGCCGAATCGCACGGCCGGTCAACCTACCCGGCACCCTTGCGGGGCCAGAAATCGCACTCGGGGACTCAGAACTCGAAGCCAGCCATGCCGAAGTAGCCGCTGGCCGCAGTCTTGTCGCTGCGGTGGCGGTCCCACCCCGGAGCGTCATCGGGCGGTTGCGGATCGTCGCCCAGTACCGTCACCCGGTGCAGGATCCGGGTCCTGTCCGCTTCGCCGATGTCGTCAACGATGGAGTGCAGCGTGACCCGCTCGTCCCACAGCGCCACATCGCCAGGCGACCAGCGCCAGCGGCAGCTGAACTTGACCTGCTCCTGCCAGCGGTACAGGAAGCCCAGCAGCGCCTGGCTCTCGGGCCGCGACAGCTGGGGGATGCGCCGCCCGTGCTGCTTGTTGACGTACAGGCTGCGCCGCCCGGTGCCGGGATGGGCCCTCACCACGGGGTGCTCGGCCCGCAGCGACCCCTGCTTGCCGTCGTCGTGGATGCAGGTGAGGCCGGCCAGGAAGGCCTGCATGGGCGCCGACAGCGAGTCGTACACCTCGTAGCAGTTGATCCACATGGTGTCGCCGCCTGCGGGCGGGCACTGCACCATGTGCAGCAGCGCGGCGATCGGGGGGTGCTCGCTGTAGGTGACATCGGTGTGCCAGATGTCGGCCTTGGGAGTGGCCGACGTGTCGAGCACGCACACCTCGGGGGTGCCCTCGTCGACCTTCTCGATGTAGGGATGGACCTCCAACTCGCCGAACAGCGCGCCGATGTCTCGCAACTGCTCGACGCTGGGGCCCAGCCCGGGCAGGAACAGCACCAGATGGGTCTCGAGGGCGTCGCGCAGCACCGCCGCGGCCCGCTCGTCGAGGCGGTCGGGATCGACGCCTCTCACCTCGGCCCCGAGCGCTCCGGCGATGGGCTTGATGTCGAGTTCCAGGGCGGATTGAGGGCCGACCGGCCGGGCAGGGGCGAGGGTCATGGTGGCCAGGGTACCGCTGGTGCTGCGCCCGAGCCGACGGGAGGGGGCGCTACCGTGGCAGGCGGCCACCATCCTTGGACCGCTGCACGACGAGGGGACTTGCGACATGCCGGACCGGAGTCCATGACCGTCACCATCGGTGAACTCCTCCAGGCCAAGGGATACGTCGTGGCCGACGGGGCCATGGGGACCCAGCTCTTCGCGGTCGGGCTCAGCGCCGGCGACCCTCCCGAGGCCTGGAATGTGCATCACGCCGACGAGGTGCGAGCCATCCACCGGGCCTACCTGCAGGCCGGGGCCGATGTGGTGATCACCAACAGCTTCGGGGGAACCTCGTTCCGCCTGGCCCTGCACAGCCTCCAGGACAGGGTGGTCGAACTGAACGAGGCGGCAGCCCGCGTCGCCCGCATCGAGGCCGACGCCGAGATGGAGCGGACGGGCCGTCAGCTGCTGGTGGCCGGTTCGATGGGCCCGACCGGCGAGTTGCTCGAGCCGATGGGCAACATGTCGGCGGCGAATTGCGAAGCTGCCTTCGCCGAGCAGGCCGAGGGCCTGGTTGCCGGGGGCGCCGATGTGCTGTGGATCGAGACCATGAGCGACCTGGACGAGGTGGAGGCCGCGGTGCGGGGAGCCCGCTCGGCCTGCGATCTTCCGGTGGCCGCCACCATGAGTTTCGACACCGCCGGCCGCACCATGATGGGCGTCACCGGCTCCGAGCTGGCCGAGCGGCTAGGCGGGCTGGGCCTGGCGGCCATGGGCGCCAACTGCGGCAACAACGTTGCCGACACCGAGGCGGCCGTCAGCGCGATGGCCGCGGCGTCGACGGGCACGCCGGTGATCTCCAAGCCCAACGCGGGCGTGCCGGTGTGGAGCGGCGATGCCCTCGTCTACGACGGCACCCCCGAGGTGATGGCCGCCCACGCCCACCGGGCCCGGGCCGCCGGAGTGGCCGTGATCGGCAGCTGCTGCGGCAGCACCCCGGCCCACACAGCCAAGATCGCGGCCGTCCTGCGGGGCGACGAGCCGCCCCCGGACATCGAGCTCGCGCCCCCGTCGACCACGCCGGGCACCGAGGACCGCCTGGCCCGCCGCCGCACCCGCCGCCGGGCGGGGTAGCGGCGAGTCGCCTACCTCTGACGACATTGGAAACATAGGCACCCAGACGCTAGGCGGGGCTGCTGGCGCGCCAGCCGCGAGCGGCGACGATCAGGCCGCCGACCACCACCAGGAATGCGCTGGCACCGGGTGAGAGCGCCTGGGTCGCCAGACGGACGAAGGTCGCGATCCACGCCGTACCTATAGCCGCGATGGCACATCCCAGTCCGAACAGCACAACGCCGAGGTAGCGCTGGACGGCGGGGCTGCGAGCCAGCCGGCCGAGCGTCGCCGCCATCGATGCGACCGTGAGGATCAACACGGAGTAGCCGATCATCGGACCATCGGCGTCCAAGCCGCGGACTACCACGCGGCGGGTCTCGGCCAGGGCTTCGGCCAGAACCTCGGCCGCCAGGCCGCCCTGATCGGCGCCCTCCGCCTCCGCCGCCAACTCCGCGGCGATCTGAGCGGCGTCGCTGCGCTGGTCCAGGATCCAGGATCCCGACGCTCCCGCGAACACCAGGAACAGGGTCAGCACGACCATGCCCGCCAACTCGCGGGGACTGGCACGGGCCGGCTCGTCGGAAGACCTCACCCGCAGGGCCGCAGCGGCGCCCCCGCCGAGGACGATCAGCGCGCCGAGGAGGCCCAGCCACACGCCGGGGCCGTGGCTGTAGTTGTCGCCCCGAGGCGACACGGTCAGGTAGGCCGCCACCAGCGAGGCCAGTACCAGGCCAGCCGCCAGGAAGGCGGCGCCGCCGGCCATGAACTTGTCGCGGCTGCGCGGCCGCCACAGCGCCGACGCGCCGCCGAAGGCGACGGCCACGGCGACGAGGCCGAACACGATCCCGAACCACGAGCCGCCGGTGGCGTCCAGCCCGCTGTGAGCGCCGGGAAGGTCATTGTCGTCGAATCGGGCGTAGCCCGACAGCAGCCCGGCGTCGTTCCCCCAGGTCAGCAGCACCGAGAACGCCGCCAGCAGACCGCCGATGAGAGCAGTTGCGGCCCCGATGCGGTGAGAGGCGGACAGCTCGGGCGCGGCCGGCGCGGCCGCGGGAACGGGAGGTTCCGCCTCGGCCTGCATCCCGGCTGAAGCGGGGACCTGCGGGTCGGCCCTTGTGATCCAGGCGCTGCGCATCCGCGCGAAGAGACTGCGCCGGTCGTCGCTCTCCTCGGGCTGCGAGATCCGGTCGAGGAGCACCCCGACGAAGTAGAGGCCCGCACCCGCGGACGCGCCGACGGGAATGTCGGCCGTGTTCAGCGCGGTGAGGATCGGTTTGCCCAGGCCTCCGCCGGCGATGATGGCCACGATTCCCACCATGGACAGCGACAGCAGCAGGGTTTGGTTCAGGCCGGCCATGATCGAGGGGCGGGCCAGCGGCATCTGGACCTCGCGCAGGATCCGGAACTCGGTCGCTCCGAACGCCCGGGCCGCTTCGACCACGTCGGCGGCGACATGCCGGATGCCCAGGTTGGTGAGGCGCACGATGGGGGGAAGCGCGAAGACCAGCGTGGCCAGCACACCGGGGGTCCGGCGGACGCCGAACAGGAAGATGATGGGCAGCAGGTAGACGAAGGGGTGGATCACCTGCATGCCGTCGAGGATGGGACGGAGCCGGCTCCAGAACGCGTCGACCCGTGCGGCCAGTATCCCCAGCGGGATGCCGATCACCGTGCAGATCAGCACCGCCACGATGATCATCCCGAGCGTCTCCATGGTGAGATCCCAGTACTCGTTGCCGAGCAGGCCGCAGATCAGGAGGCCGGCCGCGCTGCCCAGCCCCACCAGGAAATTCCGGGTGGCCACGCCCAGCAGGAAGAAGAGCAGCAGCACGACCGGCCATGGGAGCCAGTCCTGCAGCAGGTTGTCGATGATCAGCTCCAGCAGCTTGTCCACCGGCCACTTCACCGCGTCGAGGAATCCCTTGATGTGGGTGGTCAGCCAGAAGACGATCTCCTCGATCCACAGACCGAACGGGATCTCCCAGGCGTCGAGGTTGTCGTTGTCCCAGAAGTTGGTGGCCAGCACGCGCCCACTCATGTCTGAGCCTCTTGGGCCTTGGTCTCCTGCAACTGCTCGGAGACGCCTTCGACCCGGCCCAGCTCGGCCAGGACCTTGAGAGGGCGAACCGCCCCGATCAGCCTGCCGTCACCGTCCACCACGGCGAGCGGAAGGCCCGACCCGAAGAGTTGGTAGACCTCGGCCAGCGTCGTGTCGACGGTGACGGCCGGCACCGCCTCGACGAGAGGCTCCAATCGCTGGTCGCCGCGGGCTCGGGCCCGCTCGGCGGACGGGCGAGTGACGACGCCGAGAGGTCGGCCGTCGGGATCGACCACGTGGGCCGCCTCCGACCCGAGGCCGGCGATGGCGTCGAGCACGTCCGCCACCGACCCGCTCGCCGGCACCGTGGCCGCGTCCTCACGCACCGTGTCCACCACCAGCACCCGGCCCTGGTCGACATCCTGAACGAACTCGGCCACGTACTCGGTCTCGGGGCGCATGAGGATGTCCTCGGGCGTCCCGATCTGGTGGATGGCGCCGTCCTTCATGATGCACACCCGGGTACCGACCCGGAGCGCCTCGTTGAGGTCGTGGGTGATGAAGAGGATCGTCTTATGGAGCTTGTCCTGGATCTCCATCAGCTCGTCCTGCATCTGGCGGCGGATGAGCGGGTCGAGGGCGCTGAAGGCCTCGTCCATCAGCAGGATGTCGGGATCGGTGGCCAGCGCCCGGGCCAGCCCGACCCTCTGCTGCATGCCTCCGCTGAGCTGCCGCGGATAGCTGGCCTCGTAGCCGCTGAGCCCCACCAGCGCGAGCGCCCTCTCCGCCGCCTCGTCGCGGGCCGCGGGTTCGACGCCCTTCACTCTGAGCCCGAAGGCGACGTTGGAGCGAATGTCCTGGTGGGGGAAGAGAGCGAAGTGCTGGAACACCATGCCGGTGCTCTCCCGGCGGAAGGCCTGGAGCTCCTTGGAGTTGAGAGCGGTGACGTCGGTCCCGTCGACGGTGATGGTTCCCGCGGTCGGTTCGTAGAGCCGGTTCACACAGCGGATGAGGGTCGACTTGCCCGAGCCGGACAGGCCCATCACCACGAAGATCTCGCCCTCGGCCACATCGATGCTGGCGTCGTTCACGCCGACGACATGGCCGGTGCTCTCCCGGATGGTCTCCTTGGAGTGGCCGGCTCGCAGCAGCTCGAGCGCCTTGCCGTCGGGCTCGTCGCCGAAGATCTTCGTGACGTTCGCAATCTTGACCTTGGTCGGCATACGTCCCATTCCAAGACCTCACCCCGCGGCTCGCAACCCTAGTCGGACAATGCCTGTCGGTGCATGAAAGCTAAGAAGACATCGCTATTGCATTATTGCTGCTTTCAGGCTATGAAATGGGGTATGACCTAGGAGGTACCGAAGATGAGCACCAACGCGGGGCGAGCATTCGCCGCAATCCTTCTGACGTTCGGTCTGCTGGCGGCCGGCTGCGGTGACGACAGCGAGCCGGCGACAACGGTGCCGCAAGCTACCGAGACCCAAGCCGATGCACCCGAATCCGAGATGGCGCTGCCCGGCGAGGGCGTGTCCGTGACCATGGGAAGAGGCAACTGGCCGGAGGCCAACTTCCACCACTACGTCCTGCAGCAACTGCTGCAGGAGCTCGGCTACGACGTCGCCGATCCGGAGGAGATCGCCCCGGCGACCTTCTACCCGGCCCTCGCCCAGGGCGACTACGACCTGTGGGCGTCGGCGTGGACCATCAATCACACACCTCTCCTCGAGGGCGAGAGCCCCGACGGCGGCACCTTCGGCGACAAGGCCAGGTTCATCGGCACGATGATGGCGGCAGGGGCCCTGCAGGGCCTCCTGGTCGATATTGCCAGCGTGGAGCAGTTCGGCTTCAGCACCCTCGGGGAGCTACTCGACAACCCCGACGCGGTCACCCACTTCGACACCGACGGCGACGGCAAGGCCGACATCAACGGCTGCGACGACGGCTGGGGCTGCCAGAAGGTGATCAACGACACCCTCGCCAAGAACGGCTGGGACGACCGCGCCGCGCAAGTGTCTGCCACCCACTCGGCACTGTTCGCGGAATCCCAGGCCAGCTTCGCAGAGGGCGGCCCGGTGCTCCAGTACGTGTGGACGCCCGCGGCCTTCATCGGCAAACTCGTTCCGGGACGGGACGTGCTGTGGCTCGCCATCGAGCCGGAGCAGACTCTGGAAGGCCAGGACGGCATCTCCACCGTCGGCGACGCCTGCACCAAGGATCCCTGCACGACGATGTTCACACCGTCGCCCATCACCGCCGCAGCCAACAGGGACTTCCTGGCGGCCAACCCGGCCGCCGCCAGCCTGCTCGAGGACTTCGAGATGGATCCCCTGGCTGTAGCCGTTCAGGCTGTCGCTATCGACGCGGGCGCCGACCCCAACGATGACATGGCGGCCGCGGCAGCCGAGTGGATCGCCGACAACCGCGCCACAATCGATCCGTGGATCGAGGCCGCGCTGGCTGCGGGCTGATCGGAGGCTGAGCCGGCTCAGCACCAACGACCGGGCCGATTGGGCGAGGTCCATCCACGCCCGCTCGCGCGCTCTGGCGCGGGCAGGTTCGAATGACCGCAACCACGCTGCGAGAGTCCGGCCCGTAGACAGATAAAAAAAGTGATACCACTTTTTTGACATTGGCCCCGAGACTGCCTAATGTCGGAACGTCGGCCGATCCGTGAGATAGCAGACCGGCGCCACAAGCCCAAGGAGCAGCCATGCATGTGACCCCACCCCGGAACGGAACGCGAAAGGCGATCAGGTGGTGCTTGCTGCTCGCGATCTTGAGCGTCGTCGGGGCCGCATGCGGCGACGACTCGACGGACGACGCCGTCACCGAGCCCGCTCCCGCCGCGGTCGACTCTGCTGACACCGCCGCGTTGGAGCAGGCGCAGGCCGACGCGGCCGCCGCCAAGGCCGAAGCCGACGCAGCGGCGGCCAAGGCGGCAGAGGCCGAGGCGGCCCTGGCTGAGGCGATGGCCGCGGCCGAGTCCGCTGAGGGCGTCGACCCGTCAGTGGTGGCCGATCTCGAGCAGCAGCTGCAGGAGGCACAGGCGGCCGCCGAGGCCGCCGAAGCGGCCGCCGAGACCGCAGCCGAAGAAGCCGCGGCCGCCGAGGCCGAAGCTGCGGCCGCGGCCGCGGAAGCTGCGGCTGCGGCCGTCGACGACCGCAACTGCGTCGATGAGGTGGTCATCGGCACCGTCTGGCCCATGTCCGGAACGTTCAGCTTCGTCGGCAGCGCCGAGATCGCCGGCGCGACCAAGGCGGTGGAGGACATCAACGCGGCAGGCGGCATCGAGTCGCTGTGCGGCGCCACGCTGCGGCTCGCCATCTACGACGCGGGCGGCTCCGCCGAGGACGCGGCCACCGCGGTCGAGCGACTCCTGGACGACGAGCCCGACGTCTCGGCCATCGCCGGTTCGTGGCTGTCGTCGTTCAGCCTGGCTGCCACCGAGGTGTCCGAGCGGGCCGGGATCCCGTTCGTCACCGAGAGCTTCGCCGACTCCGTCACCGACCGCGAGGGCTTCAACCACGTGTTCGCCTACTCGCCGCCGGCGTCGGCCATCAAGGGCCTGATCCTCGACGCCATCCAGCCCGGTCTCGACCAGGCAGGGATCACGATGGAGACAGTGGCGGTCGTGGGCTCCACATCGGCTGCGGCAGTGCCTCTGCAGGAGGCTCTGCTCGCCGAGTTCAGCGAACGGGGGATCGAGGTCGCGGTGACCGACACCTGGGCTCCGGGAGGGCTCGACGACCCCTCGGGCGTGGCCACCAAGATCGCCAACGCCGACGTAGACGTGATCTTCAACATCGCCTTCGCCTTCAGCGACGTGAGCGGGCTCCAGAACGAGTTGATCGCCCGCGGCGTCACCGCGCCGGTGGTCCAGAACGGCGGTCAGGGACTGCTGCCGGCGTGGGCCGACCTCGGCCCGGAGGTGGCCGGGCTGTCGACCTTCGTGTACGCCAATCCGCTCGCGGGCACGGACGCGTTCGACGAGTTGGCGGCCGCCATCGACCAGCCCTACGCCCGCCAGGACCACATCGGCGGCTACTTCGTGGTGCACCTGATCGCCGCCGCCCTCGAGCAGTCCGGCGACCCCTCCCCCGCCGCGGTCACCACGGCCTTCAACACCGTCAAGCTGACCGAGGGCGTCGCGGTGGACCTCATGCCGACTCCGGCGATCAGCTTCAGCTCCACCGGCCGAGTCGACCAGCACTTCGGCGTGCTGGCGCAGTGGCAGGAGGTGGACGGGCGCCTGATCCCGTGCACCGTCTATCCGGTGGAGTTCGCAGTGTGCCAGCCCGTCTGGAACTGACGAGAGTTCGTCGCCCCGAGGTCCTCGATACCTTTCCCCAGGGACCGGCCCCGTCCCCAACTGACTGGGGGCGGGGCGGGTTGGCGTGATGGTCGAATTCCTCCAGTTCCTAGTACCCGGGATCCTGATCGGCGGCGTCTATGCGCTGCTGGCGTCGGGCCTCGGGCTCATCTTCGGCGTGATGCGGGTGGTGAACTTCGCGCAGGCCGACTTCATGATGCTCGCCATGTACCTCTCGTGGGCGCTGTTCGCAGGGGGTTTCGGCCTGGACCCGTTCCTGGCCGTGCCCGCCGTCTTCGTGGTGTTCCTGCTGCTGGGGATGGCGGTGCACTGGATGTTCATCCGCTTCGTGATCGGCAAGCGCGAGAACCACGACGCCCAGGTGATACTCACCATCGGGCTGGGTCTGATCTTCCAGAACCTCATCCTCATCAGGTACTCGTCGGAGCCGCGCGTGGTGGCGCCGTCGTACGCCAATGCAGGCGACTTCATCGGCGACATCTTCATCAGCCGGGTGCGCCTCTACGCCTTCCTGCTGTCGGTGCTGGTGGCCGCGCTCCTCTTCCTCTTCCTCAACCGGTCCCGCACGGGACGAGCCATCCGGGCCGCGTCGGAGAATTGGGAGGCGGCGACCTACATGGGCATCGACATCGATCGCACCAACCGCATCGCCTTCGGGGTCGGCGTGGCCCTGACCGCGGTGGGGGGATCGGCTCTGGTGACGTTCCAGAGCATCACGCCGTTCGTGGGATTCCGGTTCGTGGTCGTGATGTTCGCCGCGGTGGTGCTCGGCGGCCTCGGCAGCGTCAGCGGCGCGTTCGTGGGGGGCGTCCTGATCGGGATCATCCAGTCGGTGTCACAGGTGTGGACCTCGGCTGCGGTGAAGAACGTCTGGGTGTTCGCCCTGTTCCTGCTCATCCTCTACGTGAGGCCCAACGGCCTGTTCGGCAAGGTCCAGCGGGCCATCTGATGCGGCGCGTCGTCCCCTTCGTCGTCCTCATCGCCGCCGTTGCGGTCCTCAACGGCTGGCTCGACCAGAGGTTCTACGTCCGGGTGCTCACGCTCTCGGTCGTCTGGGCGCTCGCCGGGGTGGCGTGGAACCTGATGGCCAAGGCCGGACAGATCTCGCTGGGCCACAGCGCGTTCGTCGGAATCGGCGCGTACGGCTTCACCATCCTGCTGCGCGGCGACGGAACCTCGCCGTGGACCGGCATGGCCATCGGCATGGGTGTCGCCGCGGCGGTGGCCCTCGTCATCGGCCTGCCCACCTTCCGGCTCAGGGGGTTCTACTTCACCCTGGCCACCATCTCCTTCCCGCTCATCCTGGAACTGCTCGTCTCCCACTACGGGGACCCCGAACTCACGGTCCCGTTCCATCCCGAGAGCGAGTGGAGGTTCATGGAGTTCTCCAACTCGCACACCTATGTGTGGGTCGGCCTGGGGATGCTGGTCGTCGCCCTGGCCATCAGCGAGCTGATCGACGTGACCTCCTTCGGCTTCGCCCTCCGCGCCATTCGCGACAACGAGATTCTGGCGCGGGCCGTGGGCATCCGCACGGTCGCATGGAAGTCGGCCGCGTTCATGATCTCGGCGGCGCTGTCGGCCGCCATGGCCGTGCTCTGGGTGAAGGCCGTCCTGCGGGTGACAGTCGCCGAGGAGGTCTTCGGCATCACCGTGGTGATCGTGATGCTGTCGGTTGCGTTCGTCGGCGGGGTGGGGCAGACCTGGGGACCGGTCGTCGGTGCGGCATTCCTCATCCCGCTAGCGATGTTCCTGGACGACTCGATCGGCGAGTCCGTCCCCGGCGCGCAAGAACTGGTCTATGCGGCAGCCCTCGTCCTCGTCGCGCTGCTGATACCACGGGGGATCCTCCCCGCAATCGAGAAGGGCTGCCGCCGGCTGGCGACGTGGTCCCGTCCCTCACTCGAGCAGGCAGGCCCGAGCCTCCTTGGCCGCCTCGCGGCACCGCCGCCGCGGCCGTCGCCGCTGCTGAGGACGCCGGGAAGAACCCGCCGGTCGAGGCTGCCGCAACCGAGCGATACGCCGGTGCTGGAGGTGGACGGCGTGGCCAAGAGCTTCGGCGCCAACCGTGTGCTGTCCGACGTGGCCTTCAGCGTCGATGCGGGCCGGCGCGTCGGCATCATCGGCCCCAACGGCGCGGGCAAGACGACGCTGTTCAACATCATGACCGCCCACCTGCGGGCCGACGCCGGACGGATCCTGTTCAAGGGGGTGCAGGTGGATCGGATGCGCGCACCGCGCCGTTACGAGCTCGGCATGTCACGCACGTTCCAAGTTCCACAGGGTTTCCACCTCATGTCTCCGCTGGACAATGTGGTCGTGGCCGCCATCGGCGCCTCGATGCCGGATCCGGTGGCCGCCTCGATGGCCATGCTCGAGCGAGTCGGACTCGCCGGCAAGGCGCTCGGTGAGTTGAGCGCCCTCACCACAGCAGAGATCAAGAGCCTCGAGTTGGCCAGGGCCATGGTGAGCGACCCGGACCTGCTGCTGCTCGACGAGCCGCTCGCCGGCTTGAACGAGGACGAGCGGGCCCGCTTCTTCGCGACCGTCGACGAACTGGTCGAGCCGCACACCGCGATCGTGGTGATCGAGCACTCGGTCCGGTCGCTGATCCAGTACGTCGAATGGGTCGTCGCGCTCGACGAGGGCCACGTCATCGCCCAAGGCCCGCCCGAGGACGTGGTGTCGGACCCCCGAGTCATCGAGGCCTACCTCGGATCGAGATGGATGGAACATGCTAGAGATCAGTGACCTCTGTGCCGGCTATGACGGAGTCCCCGCGCTGCGCTCGATCGACTTCGGGGTCGGGCCACAGGAGCACGTAGCCATCCTCGGACCCAACGGCGCGGGCAAGACCACCCTGCTCAAGACGATCAGCGGCACCGTGGAGGCGGACTCGGGCTCGATCCGCTTCGACGGCGAGGATCTTCTCCCGCAGGCGCCGCACAGGCGGGTCGAGGCCGGCATCGTGCACGTGCCCCAGGGGCGGATGATCTTCGCGTCGATGACGGTGGCCGACAACCTTCGCCTCGGCTGCCACGGCAAGGTTGCTCGGGACCGGCACGACGAGCGCCGCGAACTGGTGCTCGAGATCTTCCCTGCGCTGGCCGGCATGCTCGGCCGCGACGGCGGCGCCTTGTCGGGAGGCCAGCAGCAGATGCTGGCGGTCGCACGGGGGGTGATGGCCTGCCCCCGGCTGCTCATGCTCGACGAGCCTTCGATGGGGTTGGCTCCCCGCGCCGCGGACGACATCTTCGAGGGGATCGCCCGGCTGCTCAAGAGCGAGACGACCGCGATGATCGTCGTCGAGCAACGAGTCCATGAGGCGCTCGAGGTGTGCGATCGGGCCTATGTGCTCGAGTCCGGCGAGGTGGCCCTGGAGGCCACCAACCGGGAACTCCTGGCCGATGAGACGCTGGCCGCCACCTATCTGGGCTCGGGGGCATGATCGGCGTAGAAGCTCCGGTACCAGGCCCTGGTCACGATGCGCGCCACCGTCTCCACGTCCACCGGTGCGGTGTTGAGCGCGGCATGGGCGAACGTCGTGTAGGCGGTCTGCTCGACGAGGGAGGCCATCGCCCGGGCCACTGCGGCGGGATCCAGCCCGTCGAGATGGACGCGCTCGTCGTTCTCCACCGCATGCACGAACCGGGCGACATGGCGCTCGCGCATCGTCCACCAGATCGTGGTGAAGCGATCCTCCACCGTCGTCGCCTCGATGAAGGCCCGCAGCACGCCGCTGTTGGCGCGGTAGTGCTGGAGGTAGCCGAGGTTGGCCTCGAACAAGGCGGCCTCGGGATCCTCAGCTATCGGCGTCGACGACCGGCTCCGCCGGAAGAGCTCCTCGTGGAGGTCCCGGATGACGTTGGCGAAGAGGTCCTCCTTGTTCTCGAAGTACCGGTAGAGACCGCCGAGGGAGATTCCGGCCTGTTCTGCGACATCGCTCATGCGGGCATCGACGTAACCGTCTCTGGTGAAGACCTTCGACGCTGCATCGAGAATCGACTGCCGTGTTCGCTGACCCTTCGGCGTGGTCGGCTCAGTGGCCATTGGCGCTCACTATGTTGCAAAGCGTGTGTACGGTGTAGGGCACGTGACTGGTCCCGATCTGGCTGGTCCCGGTTCGGGTCGGCTCGGGTCTGGAAGCCCGCAGCGGACGATGTTACCGCTCCATGCGCCCTCCTCTCACTAAAACAAAAGCGATGTCGGTCTTCTGACAGTGGGGCGCGCCTGCCATACTGCGGCAGGCGCGCCGACCGGAAACGGAGGAGAGCAGTGGTCGATGACCTGGCGGAGCGCTACCGGCTCGCTGGATGGTGGACCGGCCGCAGGCTGATCGACCGCTTCGAGTCGCACGCCACCGAGCGACCGGATGAGTTGGCCCTGGCGAGCGGTCCGGACTCGCTGTCCAGATCCGAGCTGTGGCACGCAGCCGGCGTGGCTGGCGAGGAGATCCGTTCGATCATCGGCTGCCGCAGGCGGGTCGTCGTGATCCTTCTCCCCAACTCCGCGGCTTGGGTCGTCATGTTCCTGGCCACCTTGAGGGCGGGCCATATCCCGGCCACGCCCCCGGTCACCACCCCCGAGGCCCACCTGCGCCACATCATCCATTTGATCGAGCCAGCCCTAGTCATCTGCACCGACCGGAACCGGCAGGGGTCTCCGGCTGAAGCGATCTCCAGAGCGGCGACCGCGGCCTCCGTGCGGGTCGCCGCCGCGGACGGAGCCCGGCTGAAGGTGTACGGATCGGTGGTCTGCCCGGATCGGACCGTCAGCGTGCCCGAGGAGACCGCGCACCTGATGTTCACGTCGAGCACGACCGGGCCGCCGAAGGCGGTGAGCCACAGCGAAGACACCCTGGCCACGCTCAACCGGCAGTTCGCCGAACGCTTCTCGCTCAGCTCCGAGACTCCCGTCTTCATGCCGTCACCGCTGGGTCACAGCGTCGGCGCGATCCACGGTGCCCGCCTCTCGATGTTCCTGGGCGCGCCCCTCATCCTCCAAGACCAGTGGAACGCCTTGACCGCCCTCGACCTCGTGGCCCGCCACCGCGCCGCCTTCACCGCGGCGGCGACGCCGTTCCTGGCCGATCTGGCCGAGGCAGAGTGGTACGGCGCCGAACCGAAGCTGGGCCCGATGCGGAGCTTCCTGTGCGGCGGCGCACAGGTGCCGCCGGTCCTCCTCCGGCGCTGTCGCACAGAGTTCCCGAACACCTTCGTGACACCGCTGTGGGGCATGACCGAGGGCGGCCTCACCACCTGTGTGGCCGGCTCGACAAACGAGCAGGTCGAGAACACGGTCGGTGTGGGGCTGCCGGGGCTGGAGCTGCGAACCCTCGATGCCGACATGCGACTGCGGACTGAGGGATCGGGCGAACTCGTCATGCGGGGACCGGGCGTGTTCAACGGCTACTACGGCCAGCCTGAGCTGTACGCCGAGCACATCATCGGCGACGGGTTCTTCCGCACCGGCGACCTCGCCCGCATCGATCCCGACGGCTACGTGTCGATCACCGGCCGGCGCAAGGACCTGATCATCCGCGCCGGCGTCAACATCTCCCCCGTCGAGACCGAGAACGCGATCGCGGCCCACCCCGACGTGGTCGGCGTGGCCGTGATCGGATGGCCCGATGAGCGACTCGGCGAGCGCATCTGCGCAGTCGTGCAGGCCGGCGCACCCCTCGACCTCGACGATGTCATCGCCTACTGCGAGCTGCAGGGCCTGCCCAAGCGGTACCGGCCCGAGAGGCTGGTGCAAGTCGACCACTTCCCGCGAACAGCCGCAGGCAAGATACGAAAGCAACAGCTCCGCGACGAACTCGTCAACGCCTCCGCCCCGGCTGCCGCAGCCGCCACACGCGGCACAGACTCGAATGAGAGCACGAGACAATGAGCACCGTCGAGCTGAACGACATAGTGGTCAACTACCGGCAGTGCGGCTCAGGGCCGCCCGTAGTGCTGCTGCACGGGCTGGCCGAGGACCTCCGCTCATGGGAGGCCGTCGCCACCCATCTCGGTGAGTTCTCCGTGTACGCGATCGATCTACGGGGACACGGCCGAACCACTCCCGGGCAGGGCGCCGGCACCCTGTCGCAGCTGAGCGACGACCTGGCCGCCTTCCTGAGCACGGTGACCGGTCCCGCGGCCGTCGTCGGCTACTCGCTGGGCGGCACCATCGGGCTCAAGGCTGCGACCGCTCCGGGATCCCTGATCGCCCACCTGATCGTGGCAGCCACCTCATCGGTGGTCGGCACGGCTGCGGCCGAGTTCTTCGCCGGGAGAATCGCACAGCTCGAAGCCGGTGACTGGGACGGCTTCGCGGCCGGCCTGCGCGACGACACGACCAAGCAGGTTGTCACCGAGGCCGACATCGACACGCTCGCCTCGAGGCGGGTGGAAGCCGTCGGTGACGGCCGCGGCTACATCAACGCCGCCCGGGCGATGATAGGCATCCGCTCCGAGCCGCTGAATCCCCTGCTGGCGCGGATCGAGGTCCCGGTCGACGTCATCGGGGCGTCCAGCGACGTCTTCTGCCCGCGCCGGGCATCCGACATCATCGTCGACAATGTCGGCGACTGCCGGTACCACGAGATCGCCGGGTCCGGTCATCTACTCTCCGTCGACCAACCCGACGCCTACGGCAAGCTGCTCGCCAGGCTCCTAAACGAGAGGGACACCGCATGAGGCGCCGCTACGGCATTTCTTTGGGGGTCAGCCCCCGCGAGCCGCTGAGCCGCACCGCCGAGTTGGCCCGCGCCATCGACGACGGGGGCTTCGAGGCGCTGTGGTACATCGACTTCCAGCTCGGCATGAAGGACGTGTACGCCGCCATGAACCTGGCCGCGCTGTCCACCGAGAACGTGCTCATCGGAGCAGGCGTCACCAACCTCGTGACCCGCCACCCCACGGTGACCGCCAACGCCACCGCCGCCCTCGACGAGCTCTCCGGCAGCCGTGCCGTGCTCGGCCTCGGCGCGGGCTGGTCGGCCGTGCTGGGCGCCGGCGGCGCACCGTCCAGAATCGGCGATCTGCGCTCCGGGATCGACGAGTTCCGCCAACTCTTCAGTGGCGAGCCGTGCGACCTCTACGGCACCCAGGTCCGCCTGGCCACCGCCGAGCGCCAGATTCCCATCTATCTCGCGGTCTCGCAGCCCGCCATGCTGCGGCTCGCCGGCGAGACCTGCGACGGCGCGGTGCTCATGGGTGCCGCCGACCCCGAGTTCTGCTCGTGGCAACTGGAGTACATCCACCAGGGGCTGGAGGCTGCCGGGCGCGACCGCAGCGACCTGACCGTCGACCTGTTCGTCACCATGTCGGTGGGCGACGACACCGCCAGCGCCATCGACGACGTGAGAGCATGGGCCACCAGCCAGGCGGCCACCTTCCACCCGTGGAAACGGATGCCGCCCGCGTGGGAGCGGTTCCGCCCCGAGTTCGCCCGGGCCGCGGGCGCCTACGGCCTCGTCGACCACCTGTCGCTGCAGGCCGAGCACAAGCACACCGTGTCCGATGACTTCGTCAAGTCGGTGGCCCTGGCGGGCGACCTCGACACCTGCGTAGACCGGCTCCGCCAACTCTGGCAGCTCGACATCGACCGGATCACCTTCGCGCTGCTGTCGGGCGGGCGCGAGCAGCGCTTGGCTCAGTTGGCCGACACCGTGATCAGTGCAGTCGAGGCAGGAGGAGACTGATGGCAGGAACGCCGAGAGTGGCGCTGGTGACCGCGGCGGCCGGCGCCGGCATCGGAGCGGCCGTGGTGAGACGGCTCGCCCGCGACGGCTTCGACGTCGTCGTCACCGACGCCCACCAGCGCCGGTGCGGTGAGTTCGCCGCCGTCCTCGCCGACGAGATCGGGCGCGACGTGAGCAGCCACCACCTCGACGTCACCGACCACGACCAGGTGCGTGCCGTCATGTCGGAGGTCGCGGCCGTCAAGGGCGGCCTCGACGTGCTGGTCAACAACGCAGGCTGGTCGAGGATCGAGCCGGTGGCCGAGATGTCGCTGGAGACGTGGCAGCGCTGCCTCGACGTCGACTTGACCGGCACCTTCGTATGCATGCGCTACGCACTGCCTGCCATGATCGCCGGCGGGGGCGGCTCGATCATCAACATCTCCTCGATAGCGGCGTGGGAGATGTCCACCGAGCACGGTGCGGCCTACTCGGCCGCCAAGGCGGGCGTGCTGGCCCTGACCCGGGTGGCCGCGGCCGAGAACGGCGCCCACGGCGTGCGCGTCAACGCGGTAGCCCCCGGCCTGATCTACAACGACTTCCTGCGGAGGATCTACCCGGAGGAGTTCTTCGACAACTACCTGGCCCGCAAGGCGGTCCTGGGCCGCATCGGGCAGCCCGACGACGTCGCCGGCATGGTCTCGTTCCTGGCTTCGGACGAGGCGAGCTACGTGACCGGCGAGGTCTTCACCGTCTCAGGAGGCGTGTCGGCCCGTGGATGACGGTCCGCTGTGGTGGCCGGTGCACCGGCTCGTCGACGCCTACCGCCGCGGCTCGGTGTCGCCGGTCGAGGTCGCGGCCCTGGCCCAGGAACGCATCGACCGGGTCGACCCGACTCTGCACGCCTTCGTGCTCACCACCCCGGAACTGGCCCACCGCCAGGCCGTCGAGGCCGAGGCCGCCTACCGCAACGGCGGCGCCGGTCCCCTCGCCGGGGTGCCCGTCTCGATCAAGGACGCCTTCCATGTCGAGGGCCACGTCACCACGCTCGGCTCGCTGGCCCACGCCGACGACGTGGCTCGTCGCGACTCCGGGGCGGTGCGGCGCCTGCGACGGGCCGGAGCTGTGATCGTCGGCAAGACCAACGTCCCTGAGTTCTGCCAGTCGGCCACCACCGACAACCTCCTCGGTCCCGATACCGCCAACCCTTTCGACCCCGATCGCACCGCGGGCGGGTCCAGCGGCGGCGCGGCGGCCGCGGTCGCCTCGGGGACGTGCACAGTGGGGCTCGGCTCCGACGGTGGGGGCTCGATCCGCATCCCCGCGTCGTTCTGCGGTCTGGTGGGACTCAAACCCACGTATGGCGCCATCGACGATGCCGGCGGGTTCCGTGCGTTCAGCCCGTTCATCTCGGTGGGACCGCTGGCCCGATGCGTCGCCGATGCCCGCCGCCTGCTGTCGGTGCTGGCCGGCGAGGGAGACCGGACCGCGGGCACCCCACCCCGCCCGGCACGGCGCCGCGTCGCCTGGTGCGCCAGGCCCGAAGGCCGCCCGATCGACGTCGACGTGGGCGATCTCGCAGCGACCGCGGTGAAGCAGCTCGCGGCCTGTGGCCACGATGTGACGCCGGTAGAACTCGACCTCGCAGGATGGGAGGAGATCTTCGGGCCGCTCGTGCTGGCCGAGGAGGGCGAGCGCCGCGGCCACCTGCTTCGCGGCCGCCATCAGCTGACGTGGTATCACAGGCGGTCCCTGATGGCCGCCGAGCAGCTCGACCCCGCTGTGCTCGCCAGGGCCCGGTCCGACCTGGCCGAGTACCGGAAACGGGTGGACGAGCACTTCACCGACTATGACGTCATCGCCACTCCCGCCACCGCCACCACCGCCTTCCAGCTGGGATGCCGGCCCGAGACCATCGCCGGCGAGCGAGTGGCCCGACTCTGGGGTGCGTTCCCGTTCGCGGTGCCCTTCAACGTCTCGGGACATCCCGCGGTGGTGCTGCCCGTCGGGTTCGTGGACGGTCTCCCCGCCGCGGTTCAGCTGGTGGGACGGCACGGAGCCGACACCGAACTGCTGTCACTTGCCGAGCAGCTCGAAGCCGAACTGGATGTGCGTCCCTTCGTCCGCCTGTCACCCCGCTTGGGAACCCCGTGAGCGACGTCATCTGCAGCGTCGAGGGCTCGATCTGGCAGGTCGAGATCAATCGGCCCGAGCGGGCCAACGCCCTTCGGCGGGAGACGATCCGCCAGATCGGGGCGGTACTGAACCGGGTCGAGGCGTCTGCGTCCGGCGCGGCCAGCGAGGCGGACGCCGGCACGGCCGGCATGCTGCTCACCGGCGGCCCGAGAGCCTTCAGCGCCGGAGCGGACCTGTCCGAGCTGAACGGCACGACTGACGATCTCGGATTCGACGACGAGCTCGAGCAGCTCTGCCGGCGCCTCACCCTGAGCCCGCTGCCGGTCGTCGCCGCGGTCGAGGGCGCCTGCTACGGCGCCGCCGTCGACCTGGCATGGGCCTGTGACGCCGTGGTGGTCGCCGACGAGGCCCGTCTCGCCCTGCCCTCGACCAGACTAGGAATCCTGTACAACCCGTCGTCGACGGCTCGTCTGCACGCCCGCCTCGGCTCGTCCACCGTCCGCCGTCTCATGCTGCTCCAACAGGAGCTGGCGGGTCGGGAGCTCCCGCCCGGCGCAGCCACAGTCGTGCGGGCGGGGACCACCGTCGAGACAGCCAAGAGCCTGCTTGGGGCCCACTCCGCCCACCCTGAAGCCGTCGCGGCGACCAAAGCACTGCTGGAGTCGCTCGACCGCGGTGAGGGGTTCGATCCCGCGGAGTGGCAGCCACCGCGAAGCGCCCTGCTGGCCTCCCCCGCACGCCGCCGCGCGCTCGAAGCCCGCCGCGCCGCGATCAGCAAGGATCAGAGCGAATGATCTCGGGCAACCTCTGCCGGTGCACCGGATACCAGAACATCGTCGCCGCCGTCGCCCAAGCGTGGAACGCTTAGAGCGTGGCCTTCAGTGGCGGAACTGGCGCTCGCCGGTGAAGAGCATGGCCAGGCCACGCTCGTCGGCCGCGGCGATGACCGCGACGTCGTTGACCGACCCGCCCGGTTGAACCACCACCGCGGCGCCGGCATCGGCCGCGGCACCGATCCCGTCGGCGAACGGGTAGAAGCCGTCGCTGGCGCAGGCGCCGCCCGCGGCCCGGCCCGCGGCCTTGGCCGCGGCGATCTGTCCTGCTTCGACCCGGTTCTGCTGGCCGGCACCGATGCCCCAGGCCACTCCGTCGCGTGCCAGCACCACCGCATTGGAGCTGGTGTGGGCGCACACCCGCCATGCGAACACCGCGTCGGCCCGCTCGGCGGCGGTGGGCTGCCGGACCGTGACCACCTGCCAGCCGGCGGGATCGGATTCGAGCCGCCGCGGTGTCTGCACCAGGAACTCTCCCGAGCCGCCGAGGGTTCGCAACTCCCACGTCGGCTCGTCGATGCGGCCCTCCGGCGCTTCCAGCAGGCGGGTGTTGGCCCGGCGGGCGGCCAACCGCTCGATCACGCCGTCGGCAAAACCAGGCGCGATCACCACATCGGCCTGGGCCGCGGCAACCATCGCTTCGGCCGTGGTCTCGTCGATCACCGCGCTGGTGGCCACAACGCCGCCGAAGGCGCTGCGGGGGTCGCAGTCGAAGGACCGCCGGTAGGCGGTGGCCAGATCATCGGCAACGGCCGCCCCGCACGGATCGGCGTGCTTGACGATCACGGCGGCGGGTCGGTCGCCGAGGGCGTGGACCAAACGCCATGCCGTCTCGGCATCCATCAGGTTCAGGTAGCTCGGCACCGGGCCGCCGTGCTGGACCACGCGGTCGAAGAACCCGGGCCGGCCCCGGCTCCGGTAGCGGGCGCCCCGCTGGTGGGGGTTCTCGCCGTAGCGCAGGGTCTCGGCCCGTTCAAGCTCCAGGCGTAGCAACGCGGGCAGGCCAGGCTCGTCGGGTCCGGCGCCGGCGTCGAACCACCCGGCGATGGCGGCCTCGTATGCCGCGGTGTGGGCGAACGCCTTGCTGGCCAGGTGCCGCCGGATGTCCTCCGAGAGACGCCCGTTCGAGCGGAGTTCGCCCAGAACGGCCTCGTAGTCGTCGGGGTCGACCACCACACCCACGTGGGCATGGTTCTTGGCCGCGGCGCGCGCCATCGCCGGGCCGCCGATGTCGATCGTCTCAATTCCGGGCGACGCCTCGAACGGGTAGAGGTTCACCACGACAAGATCGATCGGATCGATGCCGTTGGCCTCGAGGTCACCCCTGTGGGCCGGGTCGTGCCGGTCGGCCAGGATCCCGCCGTGGATGCGGGGGTGCAGAGTCACCACCCGGTGCCCCAGCATGACCGGTGAGCCGGTGTAGTCGGCCACATCCGCCACTGGCAGTCCCGCGGCGGCAAGCACCCGGGCCGTGCCCGCGCTGGCGATGATCTCCCACCCCAACTCGACCAACTCCGCGGCCAACTCGACCACACCGGTCTTGTCGTAGACAGAGATCAAGGCCCGCGGCGGTGAATCCATCGCGGCCATGTCTATAGGGCGGCGACGATCTCCACCATCAATTCGCCGGCCTCGGTGGGGTTCTGGCCCACCCGGGCCCCGGCCGCGGTCAGGGCCTCCATCTTGGCTGCGGCGGTGCCCTTGCCGCCCGACACGATCGCGCCGGCGTGGCCCATCTTCTTGCCCGGCGGCGCGGTGACCCCGGCGACGTAGGCGACAACGGGTTTGGTCATGTGATCGGCGATGAAGTCGGCCGCCTCCTCCTCGGCCGATCCGCCGATCTCGCCGATCATCATCACGGCTCGGGTCTCACCATCGGCCTCGAAGGCGGCCAGGCAGTCGACGAAGGTCGTGCCGGGCACCGGGTCGCCGCCGATGCCCACGCAGGTGGTCACACCGATCTGCTGCTGCTTGAGTTCGTACAGCGCCTGGTAGGTGAGCGTGCCCGAGCGGCTGACGATCCCCACCGGGCCGCCTGCTTCGGCGATGTGCCCGGCGGTGATGCCGATGTTGCACTTGCCGGGGCTGATGATGCCCGGGCAGTTGGGGCCGAGCAGCCGCACATCTGGATGGTCGCGCCGAAGTTTGTTGAACAGGAACGCCTCGTCGTGGGCGGGCACGCCCTCGGTGATGACCACCACCAGCTCCATGCCGGCCTCGGCCGCCTCGAGCACCGCGCCGGGCACTCCCGGCGCGGGGATGAACACGCAGCTCGCGGTGGCACCAGTAGCCGCAGCGGCATCGGCGACGGTGGCGAAGATGGGTATGCCGTCCACGTCGGTGCCGGCCTTGCGGGGGTTGGTGCCGGCCACGACCTGGGTGCCGTAGTCCCGGTTGAGCAGGCCGTAGTAGCGGCCCTGCGAGCCGGTGAGACCCTGGTACACCACGCGGGTGCTCTCGTCCACGAAGATGCTCACGGCTTCACCTGACCCCGTCGGCGCTACCGGCCAGTTCCACTGCCCGGCGGGCGGCGTCGAGCATGGTTGGCTCCATCATCAGCTCATCGCTCAGGTGGGGCTCCAGCAGCTCGCGGCCCTCGGAGGCGTTGGTGCCGTCGAGGCGGATCACGATGGGCGAGTCGATGTCGACACGCCCGGTGGCCTCGATGATGCCGTTGGCGATCTCCTCGCCCCGGGTGATGCCCCCGAAGATGTTGATCAGGATGGCCCGAACCGCTGGGTCGTTGTTGATGACCTCCAGCGCGCCCGCCATGACCTCGGCGTTGGCGCCTCCGCCGATGTCGAGGAAGTTGGCCGGACTGCCCCCCACCTGGTTGACCACGTCCACGGTGCTCATGGCCAGGCCCGCTCCGTTGGCGATCACCCCGACCGAGCCGTCCAGGCCCACGTACTGCAGCCGCTTGGCGTGGGCGGCCTGCTCGCGCTCGTCGCGGGTCTGGGTGGCGTCGTAGGCGGAGTAGTCGTCGTGGCGGAACGTGCTGTTGGCGTCCAGGGTGACCTTGGAGTCGAGGAGCACCACGTCGCCGCCGGAGGTCACGATGAGCGGGTTGACCTCGACGAGGTCGGCGTCGGCGTCCACGTAGGCGCGGTACAGGGTGACCAGCACATCGGCTACCGCGCCCGCGGCGGAGCCGGGGATGCGGGCGGCCTGCACCCACCGGCGGCACTCCGGCTGTGTCAAGCCGTCCACCGGATCGACGTGGATGCGGGCGATGGCTCCGGGGTCGCGGGCGGCCACCGTCTCGATGTCCACGCCGCCCTCGACCGACAGCATCCCCAGGTGCTTGCGGGCGGAGCGGTCGAGGGTGAAGCTGGCGTAGTACTCCTCGGCGATGTCGGACGCCTGCTCTATCCACAGGCGGCGCACGGTGTGGCCCGAGATGTCGAGGCCCAGGATGTCGGCGGCATGTCGGCGCACGGCGTCGAGGTCCGCGGCCACCTTCACGCCTCCGGCCTTGCCCCGCCCCCCGGTGTGGACCTGGGCCTTCACCACCACGGGCAGTCCGAGCCGCTCGGCCGCGGCCACGGCCTCCTCGGCCGTGAACGCGACCTCGCCGGTGGGAACCGGCAATCCGTACCGGGCGAACAGCTCCTTGCCCTGATGCTCGAACAGATCCACGAGCGGCGATACTAGGCCGCAATGCCCGTTACCCGTTCGTCGGCGACCACCGGGCCGGCGCACCGAGCCGGATAAGGCGATAGGCCGCGATGCCCGTTTCCAGCGGACCGCGTCCCGACCTACGAACCGTCGTCGTGGTGGGCTTGGCGGGAGTGGTGGTCGCATTGGGCCTGGTCCTGGGAGTGCTGCTGCTCACCCGGGGCGGCACCGAGGTGGAGATCCACCTCGGCGACCGGGACTTCCGCGACATGGAGACCGGCCGGATCAGCGCTGAGATCGCCGATCGGGGGCCGATCCTGTTCGGTGACGTGGCCGACGGCGAGCTCGACATCATCCTTCAGCACCTCGGGAACGACCCGGAGTCGGGATGGCTGGCCTTCGAGGCCCGACGGCCGGGCCAGAGCCGGGACTGCTTCTTCGAGTGGCAGGCCGAGCAGGCTGAGTTCGTGAACACTTGCGACCCCGACGATGTGGTGGACGCGGCCGGCACGGGCCTGCGCCACTTCAGCGTCGCTGTCGTGGACGGCGACGTCCGGGTGGATATCAACCCGCGATGAGCCGACTGCGACCGACTTGCCATACTTGGAGGCCCTATGGCTGACGTGAACCCCACCGACCGGATATTCCTGCGTGACGCCCAGTGCCGGGCCTTCGATGCCGCCGTGGTCGCGGTCGACGGCGACGGGCGGGTGGCCCTCGACGCCACCGCCTTCTACGCCACCAGCGGCGGCCAGCCCCACGACACCGGCACGCTGAGCTGGACCGGCGGCGCGGCGACGGTGACCGACGTGAGGGGCCACGGCGTGGTGTGGCACACCCTCGACGCCCCGGCCCCGCCGGCAGGCACGCCGGTGCGGGGGGAGCTCGACTGGGAGCGCCGCCACGCCCTGATGCGCACCCATACCGCCCTGCACATCCTGTGCGGGGTGATCTACAACACCTGGGGGGTGTCGGTGACCGGCGGGAACATGGCCCCGCTATCGGCTCGCATGGACTTCGAGTTCGACCCGTTGCCCGAGGGGTTCGCGGCCCAGGTCACCGAGCTGGTCAACGCCGAGATCGCGGCCGACCGTCCGATTGGGATCTCGTTCCTGCCCCGGGCCGAGGCCCTGGCCGACGACGACCTGATCCGCACCAAGGTCAACCTCATACCGGAGTCGGTGACCGAGATCCGGGTGGTCGACATCGTCGGGCTGGACAAGCAGGCCGACGGGGGCACCCACTTGCCCTCCACCGGAGAGGTGGGCCGCTTCGAGGTGGTCAAGACCGAGTCGAAGGGCAAGGCCAACAAGCGCCTCCGCATTGCGGTCCACGACGCCTGAGGTGTAGGGAGGCTAGATCTTCTCCAGCGGGGCCCATGACAGCAGCAGTTGCTTCTCGCCCACGCTGGGGAACCGCACCGACGCCTGAGCGTCGTCCCCCACGCCCTCGATGTTCAGGATCACGCCCTCGCCCCACTGGGAATGGCGCACGTCGTCGCCCACGTTGAGCCCCAGGCGGTCGGCCCCCGACGGGGAAGGCGCGGGTCGACGGCCGGCGTCGAGGGCTCGCTCCACGATCTCGTCGCGATTGGCCGACCGCCGGTCGAGGCTGCGCTCACGCCGGCTGCGGCTGTAGTAGCGGCTGCGCACCACGCGGGACCCGTCGACGGTCTGTACCAGCTCGTCGGGGATCTCCTTGAGGAACCGGCTCGGTGGGTTGTACTGCCGGCTGCCGTACAGCAGCCGGCTCCAGGCGTGGGTGAGGGTGAGCTGGCGCATGGCCCGGGTGATCCCGACGTAGGCGAGGCGGCGCTCCTCCTCCAACTCGTGAGGCTCGCCCAGGGCCCGGATGTGGGGGAACACCCCGTCCTCCATCCCGACCATGTAGACGTCGGGGTACTCGAGGCCCTTGGCCGAATGCATGGTCATGAGCGTGACCGCGGACTCATCGGAGCCGGTATCGGCCAGTTCGTCGGTGTCGGCCACCAGCGCCACCGCCTCCAGCAACTCGTCGAGGGTGTCGTGCTCGCCGGCCACCCCCACCAGCTCCGCCAGATTCTCCAAGCGGCCGTCAGCCTCGACCGATTTCTCGGAGCGCAACTCGTCCAGGTACCCGGAGCGCTCCAGCAGTTCCTGCAGCACCGCGGCCGGCGACGCCTCCAGGCTGGCAACTCCGTCGATCAGCGCGCAGAACTGCCGGATGCCGGCCGCCGAGCGTCCCGTGACGCCGGCCTCGGCGCAGTGGCGGAGAGCCTCGTAGAAGGTGAGCCCGAAGTCCGCGGCGTAGGCGTCGATCTTGGCCACCGAGGTGGCGCCCACACCCCGCTTGGGCACGCCCAGCGCCCGTTTCACGCTCACCTCGTCGCCGGGGTTGGTGACCGTCTTGAGGTAGGCCATGGCGTCGCGCACCTCCCGGCGGTCGTAGAAGCGGGTGCCGCCCACCAGCCGGTAGGGGATCTCGGCCTTGATGAGCTGCTCCTCCACCGCCCTCGACTGGGCGTTGGTGCGGTAGAAGACGGCCGTCTCGTCCAGACGCATCTGCTCGGTGTCGCAGCGGCGCACGATCTCGCTGACCACGTAGCGGGCCTCGTCCTCCTCGTCGTCAGCGTGGTAGCGGACGATGGCGGGCCCCGACCCCTGGTCGGTCCACAGGTCCTTGGGCTTGCGGCCGGCGTTGTTGACGATCACCGAATTGGCGGCGTCGAGGATGTTCTGGGTGCTGCGGTAGTTCTGCTCCAGCACCACGATGCGGACGTCGTCGAAGGCCCGCTCGAACTCGAGGATGTTGCGGATGTCTGCGCCACGGAAGGCGTAGATCGACTGGTCGGCGTCACCCACCGCGGTCACCTGGCGGCTCTCGGCGCCCAGGCTGATCACCAGCTCGTTCTGCACCGGGTTGGTGTCCTGGTACTCGTCCACCAGCACATGGGCGAACCGCTGCCGCCAGCGTTCCAGCACCTCCGGGCAGTTCCGGAACAGCTCGACGGTGCGCAGCAGCAGATCGTCGAAGTCCATGGCCGCGGCCGCAGCCAGGCGGCGCTGGTAGTGGCTGAACACCTCGGCGATGCGCCGCTCGAAGACGTTGGAGGCCCGCTCGGCGTACTGCTCGGCACCGATGTTGTCGTTCTTGGCCGCGGAGATGGTGGCGTGGATCGCCCGGGGCGGGAACCGCTTCTGGTCGAGGTTCAGGTCGCGCAGCACGTAGCCGCACAGACGCACCGCGTCGCCCTGGTCGTAGATGGTGAAGCGGCTCGGGTAGTCGATGTAGTCCGCGTCGCGGCGCAGGATGCGCACGCAGGCGGCGTGAAACGTCGACACCCACATGCTCTCCGCCACCGGCCCAACGAGGGTGCCGACGCGGTCGCGCATCTCGCCGGCGGCCTTGTTGGTGAAGGTGATGGCCAGGATCTCGAACGGCGACAGGCCGTGATGGTCGATCAGATGGGCGATGCGATGGGTGAGCACCCGTG
The DNA here is from genome assembly GCA_965117015.1 of Acidimicrobiales bacterium. Taxonomy (GTDB): domain Bacteria; phylum Actinomycetota; class Acidimicrobiia; order Acidimicrobiales; family Aldehydirespiratoraceae; genus Aldehydirespirator. The sequence continues at coordinate 1,946,464 of OZ220747.1, read as the reverse complement.
TCTTGCCCGACCCCGCCCCGGCCACCACCAGAAGCGGCCCACCGGTATGGGTGACCGCCTCATACTGGGCCGGGTTCAAGTCCTCCAGAATCGCCGATTCCGCCATCGCCAGCCACCCTACTGCCGCCGCCCGACAGCGCCGGAGGCTCCTGTCGCGACGGCACACCGGTAGCGTTCGGCGGGTGCCTGCCGCCAGTGGATTGCTCCCCTTATGAGCCGTCCGTTCCGTTTCGGGTTCAGCCTTGATGGCCTTGACGGGCCCGATGAGATCGCGGCGCGGGTCCGGCGGGCCGAGGCCATGGGGTACTCGTCGGTGGTGATGACCGATCACTTCGACGACCGGCACGGGCCGCTGGTGGCACTGACCGCGGCGGCACTGGCCACCAAGTCGCTGAGGGTGGGCACGTTGGTGCTGGCCAACGACTACCGGCACCCGGCCGTGCTGGCCAAGGAGCTGGCCTCGCTCGATGTGATCTCGGGCGGACGCCTGGAGATCGGCATCGGAGCGGGCTGGATGACCTCCGACTACGAGCAGGCTGGCCTTCCGTTCGACCGTCCCGGCATGCGCATCGAGCGCCTCGACGAGGCGGTCACCGTGCTGGAGGGCTGCTTCGGCGAAGGCGCCTTCGACTTCGAGGGCGACCACTACCGGATCTCCGGACTCGACTCGCAGCCTAAGCCAGTCCAGAAGCCCCGCCCCCCGCTGCTCATGGCCGGCGGGGGCCACCGGATGCTGGCTCTGGCGGCGCGCCGAGCCGACATCGTCGGGATCAATCCCAGCCTGCACTCGGGCGCCATCGACGAGCACGCCGGACCCACGGCCACTGCGAAAGCGACCGACAGCAAGCTCTCCGTGCTGAGGGAAGCCGCGGGTGATCGATTCGGCTCCCTGGAGTTGCAGACCCGAGTGCATCTGGCCGTCATCACCGACGATGCCCACTCGCTGGCCTCGGCGGCTGCACCGGCCTTCGGCATTACCGCCGAGCAGGCCCTCGCCTCGCCCCACGCCCTGGTGGGCACCGTCGACGAGTGCGTGGCCACCATCGAGGGCTGGAGGGAGCGCTGGGGCATCACCTACATCTCCCTCATGGGCAGCTCCGCCGAGGAAATGGCCCCCGTGGTGGAGCGCCTAGCCGGCCGCTAGGCGGGTTCAGCGTCGTCCGAGAGCACATCCAGGAACGGCGTGTACCGGTAGACGCGGTACCGCTCCTGGCCGGTCAGCTCGGCGACCATCCCCAATGAGGTCATCTGCTCCAGGAGGCGACCGACGGTAGTGGGAGTCGAGCCCAGCCGGGCCGACGCGTACTTGATCGTGACGAGCGGCTGCTCGGCCAGCAGGTCCAGCAGCGGCCACCCGTACTTGCCGAGGTTCTGGTCGGTCGCGATGCGTCGATGCTCCTCGGTCAGCGCCACCAATTCGCCCGCCACCCGCACGGCGTCATTGGCCGTGATGGCAACGCCGGAAAGGAAGAACTTGAGCCAGCCCTCCCAGTCGCCATTCGTACGGATGGCATCGAGGCGGTCGTAGTACTCGCTGCGGTTCTGCTTGAGAAAGAGGCTCAGGTACAACAGCGGATGGGCTAGCAGCCGACGCTGCACCAGCAGCAGGGTGATGAGGAGGCGGCCCACACGGCCGTTGCCGTCTAGGAATGGATGGATCGTCTCGAACTGAGCGTGCGCCAGGCCGGCCAGCACGAGCGGCGGATCGTCGCTGCCGTTCAGGAAGACTTCGAAGTCGCGGACGGCGGCGGGAAGGTCATCAGGTGCCGGGGGCACGAATGCGGCGGTCTCCAGCGTGCAACCAGCAGGACCGACCCAATTCTGGGTCGTGCGGAACTCCCCGGGGCTGCGCTCCTGTCCCCGCACTCCCGTCATCAGCTCCTCATGCACCCTACGAATGAGCCGGCCCGATAACGGAAGCTGGTCTAGGAGGCTCAAGCCGGTGCGCATTGCCCGCACATAGTTGACCGTCTCGGCAACATCGGCTGGCAGTTCGTGGGTCCTGGCCTCGACTTCATGCGCGAGGACGTCATCGAGACTCGACTGGGTGCCCTCAATCTGGGAGCTGAGCACTGCCTCGCGCCGGACGTAGGACGCGACGAACAACTCAGGATTCGGCAGGCTGCCCGCCAGCCCGTCCAGCCGACCCAACGCCGTGGTGGCCTCCGACAGCTTCCTGAGCAAACTGACCTCCCACCGCAGCGGCGGATCTGGCGGCAGCGGCTTCGGCACAAAAGCTTCGTACCCGGTCAACTGTCGACGAAAGTATCCAGCCCGCTCGCTATCCATCCTGCTCTGCCCTTCTTAGTCCAGCCCGCTGGAATGATGCGGCCCAGTCTCACCATTATTCTAGCATAAGCTATTTCACTAGAATTAAGGGCGGACAGGGGCCCGCTATTTCCAGCCCGCTGAAATAGAGACGGCCCATGCCGCACTATTATTCTAGCGTAAGCTATTTCACTAGAATTAAGTGCCTTGCGAGGTCACGATTTCCGCCCGACCTCCTAGCCGGAGAGACGAACGCCGGACTCGTGTTCCAGCCCGCGGCCGGTAGCCTGCGGGGCGTGGAGGTCGCCGACTCCGTCCTCGACCTCGTAGGGAACACGCCGCTGGTGAGAATGCGGCGGGCGATTCCCGAGGCCGGCTGCGACGTGCTGGCCAAGCTCGAGATGCTCAACCCCGGCGGCAGCGTCAAGGACCGCATCGCCATCGCGATGATCGACGGGGCGGAGCGCGACGGGCTGCTCAAGCCGGGTGGAACGATCATCGAACCCACCTCGGGCAACACTGGTGTCGGCCTGGCCATGGTTGGGGCCCAGCGGGGCTACCGGTGCGTTTTCGTGATGACCGACAAGGTGAGCCCCGAGAAGGTGCAGCTGCTACGGGCCTACGGCGCCGAGGTGGTGGTGTGCCCGGTGGCGGTGGCTCCCGAGGATCCCGAGTCCTACTACTCCACCGCCGAGCGGCTCATGGCCTCGACGCCGGGCGCCTACCAGCCCAACCAGTACTTCAACCAGGAGAACCCCCTCGCCCACGAGAAGACGACCGGACCCGAGCTCTGGCGCCAGACCGACGGCCGCATCACCCATTTCGTGGCCGGACCGGGCACCGGGGGCACCATCAGCGGAGTGGGCCGCTACCTCAAGCGGCAGAACCCGTCGGTGCAGATCATCGCGGCCGACCCGGAGGGCTCCGTGTTCAGCGGCGGGTCCGGCCGGCCCTACCAGGTGGAGGGCATCGGCGAGGACTTCTGGCCCGAGACCTACCACGCCGAAGTGGTGGACCGTGTTATCGCCGTGTCCGACCAGGCCTCCTTCGACATGGCCCGGCTGGTCTCCCACCGCGAGGGCCTCCTCATCGGAGGCTCGGGAGGAACCGCGGTGTGCGCGGCCGCCGAGGTGGCCCGGGACTGCGGACCCGACGACGTGGTGGTGGTGCTGCTGCCCGACTCCGGCCGCGGCTACCTGTCGAAGGTGTTCAACGACGACTGGATGGCGTCGCACGGGTTCCTGATCGGCGAGCACCCCTGCGTGAAGGACGTGCTGGACGCCAAGGAGGGTGCGCTGCCGCCGCTCGTGTACGTCAACCCCGACGACCCCGTGAGCCTGGCCGTGACCCACATGCGCGACAACGGGCTGAGCCAGCTTCCAGTGGCCAAGGGCGAGATGCCGCTGGCCGCGGCCGAGGTGATGGGATCGGTCCACGAACTGCAGCTCATGGCGCTGGCCTTCAACGGGGACCTGCTCGGCCGGCCGGTGGAGAGCGTGATGAGCAGGCCCCTGGAGCAGATCGGCATCGGTGAGCCGGTGGCCCTGGCGGTTACCAAGCTGGAGCGATCCCCGGCGCTGCTGGTTCTCGACGGCGGCCGGCCCAGAGCGGTGGTCTCCAGCACCGACGTGCTCAGCTACCTGTCGTCCGTCTCGGGTGACGCTCTCGGTGACGGGGTGGGCCTGTGAGCGGCCGCGAGGATGCCTGGGGTTTCGAGACCCGGGCCGTCCACGTCGGCCAGGAGCCCGACGAGACCACGGGCGCCATCACCGTGCCCATCCACCTGGCCACCACCTTCGTCCAATCCGCTCCGGGACAGCACCGGGGCTACGAGTACTCCCGCACCTCCAACCCGACCCGAGCCGCGCTGGAGCGCAGCGTGGCCGGCCTGGAGGGGGCCCGCCACGGTTTCGCGTTCGCCAGCGGCATGGCTGCCGAGGACGCGCTGGTCGGCCTGCTGCGCCCCGGCGACCACGTCGTGCTCGGTCTCGACGCCTACGGGGGGACGTTCCGGCTGATCACCCGGATCTACGGCGAGCGGGGCATCGCGTGGTCGGCCGCGGACCTGACCGACCCCGCGGCTCTTGCCGGCGCGCTCCGGCCCGAGACCCGGCAGGTGTGGGTCGAGACGCCGACCAACCCCATGCTGGCCGTGGTCGACATAGCCGCCGTGGCTTCCACGGCCCGGGCCGCGGGAGCCGCAGTGATCGTGGACAACACCTTCGCCACCCCCTACCTGCAGAACCCGCTGGCGTTGGGCGCCGATGTCGTAGTCCACTCCAGCACCAAGTACTTGGGCGGCCACTCCGACGTGGTCGGCGGCTTCGTCGCCGTGAACGACGATCAGCTGGCCGAGCAGCTGGCCTTCGTCCAGAACGCGGCGGGCGCGGTGCCCAGCCCGTTCGACTGCTACCTGCTGCTCAGGGGCGTCAAGACCCTGGGCGTCCGCATGGACCGCCACTGCGCCAACGCCCAGGCGGTGGCCGGGTACCTGACCGGCCATCCCAGGGTCGCCCGCGTGCTGTACCCGGGCCTCGCGGACCATCCGGGCCATGACTTGGCGGCGCGCCAGATGCGCGGCTTCGGGGGGATGGTGTCGTGCATCCTTACCGGCGGTGAGGCGGCCGCGGTGGCCGCGGTCGGCTCCACCCGGGTCTTTCAACTGGCCGAGTCGCTGGGCGCGGTGGAGTCGCTCATCGAGCAGCCGTCCACCATGACCCACCTGTCGGTGGCCGATTCGCCCCTGGCCGTCGATCCCGGCCTGATCCGCCTGTCGGTGGGCATCGAGACCATCGACGACCTTCTCGCCGACCTCGACCAGGCGCTGGCCTAGCGCTCGCAGCCGGGCCCGGCCCGGGTCACTCCCATTCGATGGTGGCGGGGGGCTTGGAGGTGATGTCGTAGACCACCCGGTTCACGCCATCGACCTCGGCGATGACCCGGCTGCTCATGGCCTCCAGCACATCGTGGGGCAGGCGGGCCCAGTCGGCGGTCATGGCATCGGAGCTGGTGACCGCCCGGATCACCACCGGCCGCCCGTAGGTGCGCTCGTCGCCCATCACGCCGACCGTGCGGATGTCGGGCAGCACCGCGAACGACTGCCATATCTCACGCTCCAGGCCGGCGGCCCGCAATTCCTCCCGCACGATGGCATCGGCGTGGCGGAGGGTGTCGGCCGCCTCCGGGTTCACCTCCCCGATGATGCGGACGGCCAGACCCGGACCGGGGAAGGGCTGGCGATGCACGATCTCGTCGGGCAGGCCGAGTTCGGCCCCCACCGCCCTCACCTCGTCCTTGAACAGCGATCGCAGCGGCTCGACCAGCTCGAAGTCCAGGTCGTCGGGCAGGCCGCCCACGTTGTGATGGCTCTTGATGGTGGACGAGTGGGTGGTGGCGCCCGACTCGATCACGTCGGGATACAGCGTCCCCTGCACCAGGAACGCAGCGTCGGCGACGCGGTTGCGGGCTCGCTCGAAGGCCCGGATGAACTGCTCGCCGACCACCTTCCGCTTGGCCTCGGGCTCGGTGACGCCTTCCAGTGCGGAGAAGAACTCCGCGGCCGCGTCAAGGCGGACGAGATCCACCCCGAAATGACGGCCGAAGGTCTCCTCCACCTGGTCGGCCTCGCCCTCGCGCAGCAGACCGGTGTCGACCAGCACGCACGTCAACCGGGCGCCGATGGCGTGGTGCACCAGCGCGGCGGCCACCGCGGAGTCCACGCCCCCCGACAGGCCGCAGATGGCCCGGCCATCGCCAACCTGGTTCTGGACAGATGCCACCGCGGCGTCGATGATCGAGTGCATCGACCAGCTCGGACCGGCGCCGCACGCCCGTCGCAGGAAGCGCTCCATCACGTCGTGGCCATGGGCGGTGTGCTCAACCTCGGGATGGAACTGCACCCCGAACAGTCCCCGCTCGAGGTTCTCGAACGCGGCTACCGGCGAAGCCTCGGTCGCCGCAGTGACCATTGCGCCTGGCGGCGGCTCGGCAATGGCGTCGAAGTGGCTCATCCAAACCGGCTGGGTTGAGGGCAGTCCGGCCAGCAGGAGGCCGCCGTCGCCGGTCACCGTCATCTCGGCCCGGCCGTACTCGCCCCGCTGGTTGGGGCCGACCGAGCCGCCCAACTGCTCGGCTATCAACTGGGCCCCGTAGCAGATGCCGAGGATCGGCACACCGAGGTCGTAGACGGCGGGGTCGAGAGTCGGCGCGCCCTCCACGTGCACCGAGGCCGGTCCACCGCTGAGGATCACACCGGCGGGCCGGCGGGCCGCCATCTCGGCCGCGGTGACCGCCGCGGGCACGATCTCGCTGTACACCTCGCACTCGCGCACCCGCCGGGCGATCAGCTGCGCGTACTGGGCCCCGAAGTCCACCACCAGGACTGTGTCGAAGGCACCGCCAGGGCCCGGCGCGGCCTCGATCACGGCGAGACTATGGCGACGGCGGCCCGCTGGAAGTCCTTCACGTCGGTGTAGCCGCACTTGGCCATGGAGGTGCGCAGCCCACCCATCAGGTTGGTGGTGCCGTCGGGCCCGAGAGCGGGGCCGTGGAGGACTTCCGCGAGCGTGCCCCGCGGCTCGACATCCATGATGCGTCCCCGGGGCAGCGTCGCATGGCCCGCCGAGAGGTCCCAGTGCCGGCCCGGGCACGGCGAGTCCGAGGCTGACGCCAGCGGGAGGCCGACCATGGCCGCGTCGGCGCCGCATACGATCGCCTTGGCGATGTCGCCCGCGGTGCTCATCGTGCCGTCGGCGATCACATGGCAGTACACGCCGGTCTCGTCGAGGTGGCGCATGCGGGCCGCCCGAGCGTCGGCGATGGCTGTGGCCTGCGGAGCGTCGAGGCCGAGCACGTGGCGGGTGGTTCCCACGTGCCCGGAGCCCGCCCCCACCAGCACGCCGGCCGCGCCGGTGCGCATCAGGTGCAGGGCAGCCTGGTAGCTCACGCACCCGCCGACGATGACCGGCGTCTGCATGCGCCGGATGAACGTCTTGAGGTTGAGCGGGTCGCCCGCGGAGGAGACGTGCTCGGCCGAGACGATCGTGCCTGAGATCACCAGCAGATTGATGTCGGCGGCGATGGCGTGGGGCGCGAGTTTCTCGGCTCGCTGAGGCCGCACCCGACCGGCGGTGCGCACCCCGGCCTCCGCGATCTCGGCGATGCGGGCGGCCACCAGTTCCGGCTGGACGGGCCGGGCGTACAGCTCGCGCAGGCGGGCTGTAGCCGCGTCCAACGGCGCGGTGGACAGCTCGGCCAGATCGGCCGCGGGGTCCTCGCAGCGGGTCCAGATGCCTTCCAGGTCGAGCACCCCGACTCCCCCCAGTTCGCCCATCCGCACGGCGGTGGCCGGGCTGGTCACGCTGTCGGTGGAGGCCGCCAGGACCGGGATGTCGAAGCGGTAGGCGTCGATCTGCCAGGAGATGTCCACGTCCTCCAGGTCGCGGGTCCGCCGGCTGGGGATGATGGCCATCTCGTCGAGCCGGTAGGCGCGGCGACCGGACTTGCCCAGCCCGATCTCGACTTCAGCCATCGAAGCCCCCCGGGCACTGCGACCTTCGTACGGGTTCGCTCGTAGGGCTGGGCACCAAGAAACAGAGGCGCCGGAAGCCGGGCACCGGACGAGCCTACCCGGCAGTCGCCCCCATGACCGTGATCGAGAGGAGTCGACGCAGTACAGCCGCGGTAGCCCCCCAGACAGTGTCGCCATGGAGTTCGAAGAACGTCATGGTGCGCTCGCCTCCGAGGGCTGCATCCAACAACCAGACCTCCTCGCGCCAGGTTTCGGGGTCGGTCAACTCCGACAGAGGCACGTGGAGCACTTGATCCACCTCGGCCGGGTCGGGCACCAAGTCTGGACGCCCCTTCACGGTGGCTACGAACGGGCACACCAGCGAGCGCGACCCGACGGTGACGAAACGGTCGAGCTGGCCGACGTGGCGCACGGTGTCGGGGCTCAGCCCGGTCTCCTCAGTCGCCTCCCGCAGGGCGGTGGCCCAGAGGTCGGCATCGCCCGGCTCGCGCCTGCCGCCGGGGAACGACACTTCGCCGGCGTGGTGGCGCAGATGCCAGGCCCGCCGGGTGAGCACCACCCACGGCTCGCTCTCATGCTCATAGAGCAGCACCAGCACGCCTGATGGCGCCGACCCTGGTGGCACTGTCGCCGGCGAGGGGAGAAGCCGGGGTCGGGTGGCGACAACCGTCTCCAGCACCTGTTCCAGGCTGGGGCGGCGTCGCTGCTCCGGAAGCCCGGCCCAAGGCGGCGGTCCGCCCATCCGGGCACTGGCCGGGCGGGGGATGTGCTGGGATCCGCCCCTGCCGGCAGGAGCCGGCGGCGGGTCGAACACCGCCGCGGTCGATGCGGTCGAGTCGGTCAGGACCCTTCCCCGTCGCCGGCCGCGGCCGCGGCCAGGTCCTGGAGTATTTCCCGCAGCCCTCCGGTCTTGAGGTCGCTCATGACCCGGCCCGGCGGCGTCTCGCCCCGCTCCCACTCTTCCCAGTGGTCCAGCAGCTTGCGCGGGTCAGGCGCCGGGCGATCCATCCCGAGAGGCTACCGGCGCCATCCAGGGTCGAGAGTTGCCAACACCGCGCTTGTGCTTGCATAATGTAAGCATGCCTCACGTGCTCGTCAGGAACGTCCCCGACGATGTTCATCGCAAACTCACCCAGCGGGCAGAAGCCAGCGGCACCTCCCTTCAGCGCTACCTGTCGTCCGAGTTGGCCAGGCTGGCCGAGACTCCGACCCTCGATGAGATCATCGCCCGGATCGAGCAGAACACCGGCGGCCGTGTCGGATTCGCGCAGGCGGTCTCCGACCTCGACGACATCAGAACCGAACGCGACCAGGTCCTGGATGAGAGATTCGAGGCGTTGGCCGCACACGAAGACGGAGGACCACGGCACTGATCGTCGTGGACGCCTCTGTACTGGCCAACTTTCTCGCCGAGGACGGGCGAGCCGGTCGCGTCGCCCGGGCTGCGGTGAGCCGCGCAGAGGGGGTCTCGTTGCCGGACGTGGCCGATGTCGAGACGGCGGCAGTGCTCCGCAAGCGCTGGATCGCGACGAGTCTCACGGACGAGCGCCTCGCCACGGCCCTGGCGACCCTGGCTGATCTGCCGTTCCAGCGGTACCCGGCTTTGCCGATGCTGCAACGGGCGTACGAACTCCGCTCCACCGTGACCGTCTACGACGCCGTGTACGTCGCCTTGGCCGAGTCCCTGGGCTGCCCCCTCCTCACCGCCGACACCCGGCTGGCCCGAGCAGCCGGTCCGCGCTGCAAGATCCAAGTCCTGCGCTCCGGCTGAACTAGTCGAACGCGGAGCCCGGACGCGCAGGAGCCCGGGTCTGGGCCCGGGCTCCTGTGAATGTTCGCGGGAGGCGAACGGCTACATCATGCCGCCCATGCCACCCATGCCGTCCATGCCGCCGCCGGGAGGACCGGGCGGGGGCTTCTCCTCGGGCTTGTCGGCCACGAGCACCTCGGTGGTGAGCATCAGACCGGCGATGGACGCCGCGTTCTGCAGAGCAGCCCGGGTCACCTTCACCGGGTCGATCACACCGGCTCCGATCAGGTCGACTATCTCGCCTGCGACCGCGTCGAAGCCCTCCGAGCCGGAGGTCGCCTCGACCTCGCGCACCACGATAGCGCCCTCATGGCCGGCGTTCTCGGCGATCAGCCGGGTAGGCGCCGACAGGGCCTCGCCGATGATGCGCGCACCCGTGGCCTCGTCGCCCTCCAGACCGGCCACTACGGCTGCCACCGCAGCGCGGCAGCGCAGCAGCGCGGTGCCGCCGCCGGCGACGATGCCCTCGTCGATGGCGGCCCGGGTGGCCGAGATGGCGTCCTCGATGCGGTGCTTGGTCTCCTTGAGCTCCACCTCGGTGGCCGCGCCGACCTGAACGACGGCCACGCCGCCGGCCAGCTTGGCCAGACGCTCCTGGAGCTTCTCGCGGTCCCAGTCCGAGTCGGTGTTCTCGATCTCGGCCTTGATCTGGTTGACCCGGCCCTCCACGTCGGAGGTGTCGCCGGCGCCCTCCACGATGGTGGTGTCGTCCTTGGTGATTACCACCTTGCGGGCCGAGCCCAGCAGCGACAGGTCCACCGAGTCGAGCTTCAGGCCGACCTCCTCGGCCACGACCTGGCCGCCGGTGAGGATGGCCATGTCCTGCAGCATCGCCTTGCGGCGCTCGCCGAAGCCGGGAGCCTTCACCGCGGTGGAGTTGAACGTGCCGCGGATCTTGTTGACCACCAGCGTGGCCAGGGCCTCGCCCTCTATGTCCTCGGCGATGATCAGCAGCGGCTTGCCGGTCTGCATGACCTTCTCGAGCACCGGCAGCAGGTCCGAAACTGCGCTGATCTTGCCCTGGTTGAGCAGCACGTAGGGCTCCTCGAGCACAGCTTCCTGGCGCTCGGGGTCGGTCACGAAGTACGGCGACAGGTAGCCCTTGTCGAACTGCATGCCCTCGACGAAGTCGAGGTCCATGCCGAATGTGTTGCTCTCCTCGACGGTGATCACGCCGTCCTTGCCGACCTTGTCGAACGCCTCGGCCAGCGTCTCGCCCACCTCAGTGTCGGCCGCGGAGATCGACGCCACCGACTGCACCTTCTCCTTGTCGGTGGACACCGGCACGGCCTGATCGGCCAGCGAGTCCACGGCCGCGGCAACGGCCGCCTCCATGCCCCGCTTGAGACCCATCGGGTTGGCGCCGGCGGCGACGTTGCGCAGCCCCTCGCGCACCAGGGCCTGAGCCAGCACGGTGGCGGTGGTGGTGCCGTCGCCGGCGATGTCGTTGGTCTTGGTGGCGACTTCCTTCACGAGCTGGGCGCCCATGTTCTCGAACTTGTCGTCGAGCTCCACCTCGCGGGCGATGGACACGCCGTCGTTGGTGATGGTCGGCGCGCCGAACTTCTTGTCCAGGACCACGTTGCGGCCCTTGGGGCCGAGGGTGACCTTCACCGCGTCGGCGAGCCTGTTCACGCCGGTTTCAAGGCCCCGACGGGCCTCTTCGTCGAACTTGAGGATCTTGGGCATGGGCGGCCTCAGACGACCTTGGCCAGCACGTCGCGGGCGTTGAGGATGAGCAGGTCCTCGCCGTCGACGGTGATCTCGGTCCCGCCGTACTTGGAGTAGACGACGGTGTCGCCCACCGCGACATCCATGGGGATGATCTCACCGCTGTCCTCGGACCGGCGACCGGGGCCGACCGCCAGGACCTCGCCCTGCTGGGGCTTCTCTTTGGCGGTGTCGGGGATGACGAGACCACTGGCGGTGGTCTCCTCGGCGTCGCCGGGCCGCACAACGATGCGGTCGTCGAGTGGCTGCAGGTTCATGTGTCCTCCCGGACTCGGGTTTCTGATTCTTGGACTGGACACGGGCGTTGGCACTCTCCCGTGACGAGTGCCAACGATACGGCCCGCCAACGGGTGCCACAACGCGCGGGAGTCGGGGTTTCAGTCCTCCGGAAGGCCCAGCGAAGGGTCGGCGCCCACGGTGAGCGGGGAGGGCCCGTCGGCCTGCAATCGCCACCATCCCGCGGCCGCCACCATGGCGGCGTTGTCGGTGCACATGGCCCGGCTCGGCAGGTATGCGGCCAGCCCGTCGGCCGTGCAGGCGTCGAGCGTCATCTCGCGCAGCCGGCTGTTGGCCGCCACCCCTCCGGCCAGGCACAGGCCCCGGGCGTTGTGGGCGACCGCAGCCCGGCGGGCCTTGGCCAGCAGCACGTCCGCCACGGCCTCCTGGAACGACGCGGCCACATCTTCGATCGAGGAGTCGGGATGGCGCCTCAGGTAGTTGATGACCGCGGTCTTCAACCCGCTGAAGGAGAAGTTCCAGCCGTCGTGCAGCATCGCCCGGGGAAAGGCGATGGCGTCGCGGTCCCCCTGCTCGCTGAGCCGGTCGATCACCGGGCCGCCCGGATAGCCGAGGCCCATGTAGCGGGCCACCTTGTCGAAAGCCTCCCCCGCGGCGTCATCGAGGGTTGCGCCGAGCACGCGGTAGCGCAGACGGTCCTCCATCAGCACCAGCATGGTGTGGCCGCCGGACACGAGGATCACCACCACGGGCAGCTCCAGGCTCGGCTCGTCGAGGAAGGCCGCGTGGAGATGGGCCTCCAGATGGTTGACAGCCACGAAGGGGACGTCCCACGCCAGCGCCAGCGCCTTGGCCGCCGACACGCCGACCAGCAGCGCCCCCACCAGTCCCGGACCGGCCGTGGCCGCCACCGCCGCAATGTCGGAGTCCTCCAGCGCCGACTCCACCAGCGCCTGCGACATCACCGGCACCAGCCGCTCGACGTGGGCCCGTCCCGCGACCTCGGGAACGACCCCGCCGTAGCGGGCATGCAGGTCCACCTGGCTGGACACCACCGACGAGAGAACCTGCTGCCCGCCGGCCACGACCGCCGCGGCTGTCTCGTCGCAGGAGGTCTCGATGCCCAGAATCGCATCGCCTCGATGCCTCGCTCCGTTGCCCGCTCCGTTCTGCATCGTCCTCCTATCGGGTCGGCCTCGGGACCTGCGCGTCGGGGCGGCGCAGGTAGAGGGGCCGGATCTCGTCGGGTCGTACGAACTCTTCCCGCATGGCCAGAGCGTGGGCCAGCAGCACCAGCGACTCGGCCGAGGGGTGGGCGAAGCCCGGGTCGGCCAGCTCGACGCCGCGCAGCGGATCAAGCATCGAGGCGTAGAGCACCGCCCCGTCCCCCACCACGAGCGTCTCTTCGTCACTGGCCAGGATCTGGGACACGACATGGTCGGGGGCGCCGACCTCCGGGTCGCTCAGTCGCTGGACCCCTCCGGGAAGGCAGCCGTACCGGGCGTGGAACACCTCGCCGCGGCGGGCGTCGATCATCACGGTGATGGTGCGCCCCGCGTGGCGCAGCGGGTAGGCGACCAGATCGAGGCTGCTGACCGCGATCGCGGGCACCCTCAAGGCGTGCGCCATGGTTATGGCGGTGGTCACCCCCACCCGTAGACCCGTGTAGAGGCCCGGGCCGACGTCGACCGCGACCGCGCCTAGGTCTCGCAGCGAGACGCCGGCATTGGCGCAGGCCGCCTCGATCTGGGGAGCGAGCAGCTCGGCATGGCGGCGCTCGCGGGTGGCCTGAACCGAGGCGCGCACGCCCTCGTGGCCTCCGATGGCGCAACCGACACGACCGGTGGCCGACTCGATCCCGAGTATCAGCACGGCGAGGCCCAGGGCTCGAGGGCGGCGCGCAACCGGTCGGCGCGGCGCAGCCACGACTCGCCGTGGCCGCGCAGCTCGAAGCTGCGGTCGTTGTCGCCCGCGCCGAAGCGGATCGTGACCGACAGGTGCTCGGCGCCAAGTGCCGACGAGATGGTGTCGCCCCATTCCACGAGGGTCACTCCGTCGTCGAGGAGTTCGGGGAGGGCGAGGTCGTTGACCTCTTCCGGACAGTCGAAGCGATATACGTCCAGATGGTTGACCACTAGGCGGCCCTCGTACCGGTTGGCCAATGTGAAGGTGGGGCTGGTGACGGGGGCGGTCACGCCCAGGGCGGTCGCGAAGCCCTGCACGAAGGCGGTCTTGCCCGCGCCGAGGTCGCCGACGAGCACCAGCACGTCTCCGGTGTCCACCACCTCCGCGACGGCCCCGCCGAGGGTTCTCGTCTCGTCGACGGCGGCCGTGCTACACGCGATCATCCAAGCCTGTCGTGAGGGCAGCGGAGGGGAGCGTTCTCACCCCTCAATCGTACCGACGGCGCTGCCCACAGCCTTGGCCACTGCGGCCACCGCCAGGAGCCGCACGTCGTCAACGTCGGCGGCCACTCCCCCCGTGGCTGCGACCACCACAGCATCGCCGTCGGACCGCGAGTGGGCCGGCACGAGGGTCCGGGCCAGCCCGTCGTGGCCCCCCTGGGCCACCCAGAAACAGTCGAGCTTGGTCAGCGACGCGTTGCTGACCACCGCGCACAGTGTTGTATTGGCGAATGGCTGGGCCCGGCCCTCCCACCGCTCGAACGTTCCGGCCGCGACCTGCTCCAGTATCTGCTGCGACTCGGGGGGCGGGCTGCCAGCCGCGTTGAGGGCCACGACCGCGCTGACGACCAGCTCATCGCGGCGCGCGGAGGCGATCCCGAGCCCGCCGGGCTCGGCGCTGCGGGCACCGAGCCATTTGGAAACGGTGGCCCCGGTGCCGGCTCCGACCGTGCCGGTCTCCGACGCGGCAGCCCGGTTCGTGGCCGCGTGCCGACCGGCGGCCGCGTCCGGGCGGACGGCCGAGTTCCCCACACCCAGGTCGTACAGAGCCATGGCCACCACGATGGGCACCGGGCCGTGGGGGGTGTCGAACCCCCGGCCCTCGGCCTCCAGGACCTCCATCACACCGTCGGCGGCGGCCAGCCCGAAGGCCGAACCACCGGTGAGCACCACCGCATCTACGTGCTCGACGAGCCGTTCGGGTGCCAGCAGCGCGAAGTCGCGAGTGGCGGGAGCGCCGCCACGGACCTCGCCGGAGGCCGTCGTGCCGGGCGGCAGGACGATCACAGTGCACCCGGTGCGGGCTACCGGATCAGTCCAATGACCGATCTCCACTCCGGGGATCTGCAGGTCAACCGGCACGGACGAACCTACACGGCCACTCGGGGCACCCGGGCCGAGATGGAGGTTAGAACCTCGTAGGCGATGGTGCCGAGCCGCTGAGCCACCTCGGTGGCGGTGATCTCGTCGCTGCCCTGGCGACCGATGAGCACCGCTTCGTCGCCCATGGTTGCCTCGTCGGCAATGGCCGGCGGGAGAGCGACCATGAGCTGGTCCATGGTCACCGCGCCCACGATCGGGCACCTGCGGCCCCGCACCAGTACCTCCACACCGGCCGCTCCACTGTCGCGCCTGATGCCGTCGGCGTAGCCAATGGCGACCGTGGCGACGCGCGTCGGCTCGTCGGCTCGCCAATGCCTCCCGTACGACACGGTCTCGCCGGGCGCGACAGTTCGAACCGCCGTGATCCGCGACACCAGCTCGAGCGCCGGTTCCAGCTCGATGGCACCCTCGAGCTCCGGCGAGGGAGGGACGCCGTAGACGGCGATGCCGGCCCGGACCATGTCTCGGTGCGCGTCGGGATGGGCCAGCAGCCCGGCCGAGTTGGCGGCGTGCACGATGCCGGCAGGCACGCCGTCCCGCCGCAACGCGGCCAAGGCGCCGTCGAAACGGGCCAGCTGCTCTGCGGTGAACGGATCGTCCGGGGCGTCCGCGATCGCGAGATGCGTCCAAACGCCCTCGAGGCGCAGCCGGTCCCCGGCTGCTCGCAGGGCCTCGGTGACCGAGTGGAGATCGTCGGGCAGCGCGCCCATCCGGTGCATGCCGGTGTCCACCTTGAGATGGACGGCGAGCGCTGGTCCCGGCGCGGTTGCCATCGCCTCGATCCCCGCGGCCGACGCCACCGTGAACCGGATCCGTTCCGGGCAGGAGACCGGTGCGCTGGCCGCCAGCCCGGGCGCGACCTCAGACAGTACGAGAACCGGAGCGTCGCTGTCGACGCTCGTTGCTGCTTCGGCCGCCTCAAGGGCCTCGGGAATCGTGGCCACGCCCAGCCAGGAGGCGCCGCCCTCCAGGGCGGCTCGGGCCGCGGCAGTCGCGCCGTGGCCGTAGCCGTCTGCCTTGACAACCGCACACAGTGCCGCGTCACCAGCTCGCTCGACCAGGCGCCGGACGTTGGCCTGGATGGCGGCGCTCCGAACCCTGACCAGACGCGCCGACAGGCGGGCGGTGCTCACGCCGCGACCCTGCTCACCGTAGGTCGCCAGCAAGCCGACCGTCGCGCCGAATTGGCAGCACAACGCATGCATACCGTGCACAACACTGCCAATTCACCAGACAGCGGCCACCCCGCACCGAACTGGCAGCGCCCAGCGCCCAAACCGGCCTCCACAGCTGCCAATTCACCAGACAGCGGCCACCCCATACCGAATTGGCAGCGCCCAGCGCCCAAACCGGCCTCCACAGCTGCCAATTCGCGAAGCGGCGCCAACCTGCTCATGGCGTGACCTCTGGCAGGGTGCCAACAAGGTCGCTGGCTATGAGACGGGCGCCTTCGACCGCGGAGGCGGCCCTTCCGTGGAGGTGGGCGGCTTCCGCCACCCGGTGAAGCAGGCGCTGTGACCCGAAGGCGGCCAGGCGACCCGCGATCATGCCTGTGAGGACGTCGCCGGTGCCGGCCGAGGCCAGCCGGGAGTCGCCGCTGGAAACGATCCTGGCCCGTCCGTGCGGGTCCGCGACCACGGTGGGGCCGCCCTTGAGCAGTACGACGGCTTGGGTCTGTGCCGCGGCGGCTCTGGCTGCGGCGATACGGTCCGGCCCAGGCCTGGCGCCCGTCACCGCCTCCAACTCGGCGTCGTGCGGGGTGAGCACGACGGGAACTGAGCGGCTCCGGCACTGGTCCATGGCAGCCGCAACCGCGGGGTCGTGCAGCAGGCGCAGCCCGTCGGCGTCGATCACCGTGGGCAAGTCGAGCGCCAAGGCGTCGGCGAGCCGCTTCGCAGCCAGCTCGCCGGTGCCCAGGCCTGGCCCGGCTGCACACACTGCGAAGCGGTCCGCATCCACCGCCAGGGGCGGCTCGGATCGCACCGCTTCGATGAACGAGACCGTGCCTGCCTCGGCGGAGGTGCTGAGGTGGATCATGCGGGCCCCGCTGCGCACGGCGGCCTCGCACGCCAGCGCGGCGGCGCCGCCCATTCCCGGCGAGCCGGCCACCACCAAAGCGGCGGAGTGCCACTTGTGGGTGGCGCCGGTGCCCGCGGGCAGTGACTCGATGTCGGCGTCGGTCATCAAGGAGCAGCCATCGAGGTCGTCGGCTCTGAGTGCGAGACCTATGTCGGAGACGCCCACCTCCCCGCATGCGGCCGGACCCTCGCCGAACAGCAGGCCCGGCTTGAGTGCCGCGAAGGTGACCGTGCGCCGTGCCGGCCACACCGGGCCGCCCAGTGACTGGCCGGTCAGGCCGTCGAGACCGCTGGGTATGTCGACGGCCAGCACCGGCGCGTCGGGCCGGCCCCTCTGCGGCGGGGTGTAGGGCCTTGACAGGCCCGTGCCGAAGGCCGCGTCGATGTAGAGGTCGGCGGCCGGCAGTGTCTCGGGAGCATCGATGGCGGAGAAGACGCGAACCCGCGCCCCGCGCCGGCGCATCCGGCGGGCAGCATCCCTTCCGTCGGCGCCGTTGTTGCCGGGACCGGCCAGCACCACGACCCGCCGTCCGAGCCGTCCGCCCATCACCTCGACCGCGGCCCGAGCCGCAGCCGCTCCGGCCCGCTCGATCAGCACCTCGGTCGGCTCGGGCGCGGCGGCGTCGATCTCAGCCATCCGCGCCGGCGTAACGACCGGGATCACTGTTTCAGCGCGACGACGGTCGCCTGGGCGAGATGGTCGGTGTGTGACAGGGAGATAAGCCAACGGCTGACGCCGTGGCCGGCCGCTGTGGAGCTCGCGTCGCCGTGCAGCACCAGCTCGGGTCGGCCATCGTCGGCCCGGACCACCTCGATGTCAGCCATGCGCATGCCGCCGAGGCCATAGCCGAGAGCCTTGAGGGTTGCTTCCTTGGCAGCGAATCTCGCCGCCAGCCGGACGGCCGGATCGGCGGCCTGCTCCGCGTAGGTCCGCTCACCGGCGGTGAACAGCCGGTCGGCCACCGACGGTCGCCGCCGGAGCACGGTGCGGAACCGGTCGACGTCGACCAAGTCTGTCCCGATTCCCACAACCGCGGCATTGGAGAGGCCGCTGGCGCCCTCGGTCACCCGCACAACGATACCTACACACCCGGCGTGGTCTCGCCGCTGCGGGAACTGGCAGCACAACGCACGCATACCGTGCAAAACGCTGCCAATTCGCCGAGAGCTCTCACCTGTCCCTGGAATTGGCAGCACAACGCACGCATACCGTGCAAAGTGCTGCCAATTCGCGGGCTACGTACGCCAGTGGTCGGCCAGGTCTCCGATGGGGGCGGTCAGCAGATCGACCACCGCGATCTCGGCCAGTCGATCCTCGTCGAAGGCGGGCTCGGTCTCGGTGACCGCGTCGCGCAGCTCCGAGTAGCGATTGCGGTACCCCTGCAGGACGCTTCGGGCCACCGGGGCCGGGAGGGAATCCTCGAAGCGGACGTGCAGCAGGGTGATGCCCACGGTGGCGCCCGCCGCCACCTCCGGGACGAACACGACCGTGCGCCCGTCGTGGCGGCCCCGGGCGGCAAGCACCCGGCGCTCTCCCGCCACCCGGCGCTTGCTGCCGGTCAGTGAAGGGACAGAAGCCGTGCGCGAGGTGATCTGAGTCGCGATGCCGCCCTGGTCGACGACGGCAATCTGATCCAGCCCGTCCAGGCGGTAGCGGGTGTGGCCCACCACCTCGGCCACCGCCGGGCTGAGATCGGCCAGAGCCCGGACGGTGGAGTAGGAGAGATTGTCCCTGGGTGCGCCTGTGGCCAGTGCGGCCTGGATGAGCGGCGCTTCCAGCAGCGTCTGGTCCGAACGCGAGATGCCGACGGTAACGGTCTTGGCCTGATGGCGGATGGCATCGACCGGGCGGGTCAACTCATCGATCCCGACGCTCAGCGCGGCCTCGAGGTCATCGATCACCGCCTCGGGAGTGCCGATCCGGCCCGATTCCAGTTCGTATCCGTCCAGCGGCGCCAGCCCGATGGCGTAGCGCATCAGCGTGACGATTCGCACCGCGGTGGACGCCTCCAGGTGTCCGTTGTAGTCGCCGCGCTGCAGACCGGCCGAGAAGGCGGCGCTGCTCTGCCGCAACGTGGGAAGGGCCAGGCTCAGGACGTCCTCCGCCGTGCTGTCCGGACGGGCCGCGGCGGCCTCGATGGCCGCTCGGGCCTCTCGCAGGGGCTGGGCTCCGGCGTCGATGGCCAGGGCGGCCTCGTAGCCGAAGAGGTGGCCCACCATGGTGGCGGGCAGGAAGGCCAGCCGAGGATCCACCTTCGGCACCGGGAGCACCGCCGACGCGCCCTCGAACCGGGTGTCGCCGTCGTCGGCCACCACGACCGGCGCGGCCCGATGGGCACCGAAGATGGCCACCTCCTTGGCCACATCGTCGGCCACCGAGCCCGACAGCCCCGCCGCACACACCAGCACCAGGGGCTCGGCCGACAGGTCGATGTGCTTCTTGTCCTCGGTCGCGTCGGCCGAGATCGACATGTAGCACAGTTCCGAGAGCTTGATGCGCACCTCGCGGGCGGCCACCTGGTTGGGCCCGTTGCCCACCACCGCCCAATGGCGCCGGCCCGGAGCGAGACGGCGAGCCGCCTCGCCTATGGCAGCCCGCCGCTCCAGGACCTCCTCCAGCACTGAAGGCATGGCCCGAAGCGACTCGAGGAGACCGCGCCGCGATGCCGCGGCGCCCTCACCGGCAACCTCGCCCGCCACGGCCACGGCCAGCAGGCAGCCCGCGGCCACCTGGGAGTAGAACGCCTTGGTGGAGGCCACGCTCATCTCCACGTCGCGGCCATCGGAGGTGTACAGGACGCCATCGGCCCGGTCGGTCAGGTCGCTGTTGCGGCGGTTGACTACGGCCACCACCGATCCGCCTCTGGCCCGCACCAGGTCGACGGTGCGGTTGGTGTCGGTGGTGGTGCCCGACTGCGAGATCGCGACCACCAGCGTGTCGGACATGTCGGCCTGCAGGTGGAAGGCCGACAGCTCTGTGGCCGGCAGCGCCGTCACATCGAGGGCCCCCGCGCCCCCGGCATCGGCCAGCAGGGTCCGGAGGCATCGGGCGAAGCTCTCCCCCGCCACTGCCGCAGTCCCCTGGCCGATGGCCAGGACCACCGACACCGACCCGTCCCGCAACCCGGACCGGACCGATTCGGGCAGTGTCTCCGGGCCGATCGACAGGCCCGGACCGTCCGCAGTGTCGACGATCCTGCCCCGCAGCGTCTTGCGGAACGATGCCGGAGCCTCACCGATCTCCTTCAGCAGGTAGTGGCGGTGATCACCGCGGTCGATGTCCCTGGTGGTGATGGACGCGGTCGACGTCTCGCCGGGCTCCACCGGGAGCGGCGTGCCGTCGTATGAATGCCGGGACACCCCTTCGATCAGGCCGGCCCGGCTGCCGTCGAGCTCGACAATCTGGCCCCGGCCGGTGCTGGGATCGGCGCTGCCGGCGACAACCTCGCCGTCCATGCGGAGATACTCGGATGTCTCCTCCACCACTCCGTAGGGCTCGCTGGCCACGATGAAGGCGTCATCGGCGAGCCCGACGTAGAGGGCCTGGCCGCTGCCTCTCAGCGCGAGCTGCAGACGGTCGGGCGAGCCCGCGGTGCAGACGGCCACGGCCACCGAGCCCTCGCACTCGGCCACGGTGCGCCGGAACGCCTCGCCGGACCCCAGACCCTCGGCCAGGCGGCGGCCCATCAGAGCGGGCACCGTCTTGGAGTCGGTAGTGATCGCGGGCGGTACCCGGACGCCGGCCGCGTCGAACAGTTCGGCGTAGTTGTCCACGTCCCCGTTGATGGCCCCGATCACGTATGGGGTGTGCTCACCGAGCACCTCGCTGTTGAGCGGATGAGCGTTCGCCTCGGAGATGATGCCCACAGAGGCCCAGCGGGTGTGGGCCAGCACGAGCACGCGGGCATCGGCGGAGGCCAGCGCGGCGGCCAGCAGCCGGTCAGAGGCCACCGCGGCCCGCAGGGCCGCGGTGTTGTCGCCCAGTTCGCCTATCTCGGCCGCCGTCTTGTGGACGATGCTGAGCACGCCGTCGACGACGCGCACCGAGCCCGAGCCGAACGACGAGTCCTGGCCGCGGTGCTCCAAGGCCGCGGCCACGACGGGATCGTCGCGGTCGAGTCCGTGGCCGCTGACCAGCAGGTGCAGCCCGGCTGAGTCGCGGCCGCGCACTTCGAGCCGGTCCAGTGCGGTCAGCACCTGGTGGATGGACAGGTATGCCTCGACCGCGGCCGGCGACGAACCGACAGTCAGCTGTGCTCCGGCAAGCAACTTCGATACTGAGTGCGAGGCTCCCAGCCGATCCCGTCCGAGAGCCCACAGGCCGTCACGGACTCGCACCAGATGCTCATTGAGATGCTCCAGTTCGGCGGGGTCGAGCGACGTGTCGGCATCAAGTCGGGCCTCCAGGGCGGCCACCGAAGCGGTCGCGGAGTCGATGAGGTCCCTGAGAGTGTCGGCCACCTCTGGTGACTCGAGCAGGAGGCGCAAGCCGGGTACGCCGCTCAACAGCTTGTTGGCCGCATGCAGCCGCTCGGCCGCGGGTTCCAGTTGTTGCGCAAGGTCCCCCAGACGCCCCCCGGCCACGTCGGCGCCGTCCGACAGGGCGGTCACGGCCGCCTCGACCGTGCCGGCCACGTCGGCGGCGCTGGGGACCGGCCGCGTCGACGGGCGGCGCACGATGGCAACTATCCCGCACATGTCAGGCCAGAACTCCCGCCATCGCGAAGTCCTTCAAGAAATTGGTGCGGAAAACGTGCCTGTAGGGGCCAAGACGTCGCCAATTTCGGGGCGTGAGCCAGCCCATGCCCTCGCGGCGAGCCTCGCCCGCTACGGGCACGACAGCACCGCCTCGACTGCCGCGGAGAGCCGGTCGGCCTCGGCGCGGGCCGTATCGACGTCCAGAGCCTCGACCATCACCCGGATCAGGGGCTCGGTACCCGATGGACGAACCAGCACCCGGCCGGTGTCGCCGAGGCGGGCCGCGGCACCGGCCGCGATCGGACCGAGAGCCGCGGCGAGGTCTGCGGGCCCGGGCCCGTCCGGCAACGGCACGCCCACCAGCACCTGCGGCATGCGGGTCATGGCCGCGGCCGCGAGGTCGCGCAGGCTCCGGCCCGAGCGCTTGAGCGTGTCCAGCAGCTGCACCGCGGTCAGCAGGCCGTCGCCGGTAGTGGCCAGATCGCGGAAGATCAGATGCCCCGACTGCTCGCCGCCCAGCACCAGGCCCCGATCCTCCAGGGCGCTCAGCACGTGGCGGTCGCCGACGGGCGTCTCCTCCACGCCGATCCCGTGGGAGGCCATGGCCCGGCGAAGGCCAAGATTGGCCATCACCGTGACCACCACCGCGTTGCCGGCCAGCCGCCCGCGCCGGACCCGGTCGATGGCGCACACCGCCAGGATCTGGTCGCCGTCGATGAGCGCTCCCGCGTGGTCTACGGCCAGCACCCGGTCGGCGTCGCCGTCGAAGGCGAGACCGGCATCGGCGCCGGACGACACCACCGCGGCCTGGAGGCTCTCGGGGTGAAGCGATCCACAGCCATCGTTGATGTTGTAGCCGTCGGGCTCGGCGTGGATCGTCTCGACGGCCGCTCCCAATGTGCGCAGACACTCGGGGCCGATCTCATAGGCAGCGCCGTTGGCTGGATCGACCACGATGCGCAGCCCGTCCAGGTCGCGGCCCTCGACGCTCGCCGCGACCGATCGGACGTGGCGGCGGCGGGCCTCCTCCCCCACGGCCGCGCCCGGCACGGCGGCCGGGCCCTGCGTCGCTCCGTCCCGGGTCGATCCCGCGCCGCCGGTCGCCGCGGCGGCATCCGACTCCGTCGCGGCGACCGAACCGGAGTCGTGGAGCATGGCACTCAGGCGCCGTTCGATCTGATGCTGAGCCTCATCGCTCAGCTTGCGGCCTCCGGGCGCGAACAGCTTCACGCCGTTGTCGTGCCATGGGTTGTGCGACGCCGAGACCATCGCTCCTGCGACTCGCTGATCGTCGCACCAGCGGGCCACCGCCGGAGTCGGAACCACACCGAGGTCGACGGCTGATCCCCCGGCGCGCTGCACACCCCGGCAGAGCGCCTCCGCGAGGATCGGTCCCGAGATCCGTGTGTCGCGCCCGATGGCGAACTGCCCGGCGCCCAGTACCCCGGCCGCAGCCCGCCCCAGCGCCTCGACGAACTTCGGGGTCAGCTCGCTGCGGGCGTCGCCACGCACGCCGTCGGTGCCGAAGGTCAGGGTCATGGCTGCTCTTCAGCCGGGTCGCCGCGGACCGGCATGGGCAGACTCGGGCGCGCTCGCAGGATGCCGGAGTGGCGTCCCGCGCTCAGCGCTTGCTGTACTGCGGTGCCTTGCGTGCCTTCTTGAGGCCGTACTTCTTCGCTTCCTTCTTGCGCGGGTCGCGTGTGAGGTAGCCGCCCCTCTTGAGCGTGTCCCGCAACTCGGGCTCCACCTCGACCAGACCCCGGGAGATGCCCAGGCGAAGCGCACCGGCCTGACCGCTGGACCCTCCGCCGTGAATGGTGGCGTCCACGTCGTAGCGCCCCTCGGTGGCCGTCGCGGTCAACGGTTCGGCAATCAGCATCTGGTGGGTTCGCGACGGGAAGTAATCCTCGGCCGTGCGGCCGTTTATCGTGATCGTCCCGGCCCCGGTCCGGAGCCGGACTCGGGCTACGGACCGCTTGCGGCGTCCGGTTGCTTGAACGAGTGGTGCTGTCATTCTTCAGATCACCTCATCGGGCCCGAGCGTGCTCGATGGCGAAGGGCTGGGGCTTCTGGGCGGCGTGGGGATGGGTGGGTCCGGCGTAGACCTTCAACTTGCGGATCTGAGCCCGGCCCAGCCTCGTCTTGGGCAGCATCCCCCGGATCGTGTCGCGCACGGCCTGATCCGGTCGGCGGGCCATCTTGGAGCCGTATGTCTCCGTGCGCAGGCCCCCGGGATAGCCAGAGTGGCGATAGACCAGCTTCGAGTCGCGCTTGCCCGCGGTGAGCACGACCTTGTCGGCGTTGACAATCACCACATGGTCCCCGGTGTCGATGTGGGGGGCGAAGGTGGGCTTGTGCTTGCCCCGCAGCAGCGTCGCCACCTCGGTGGCGAGTCGGCCGAGGACCATGCCCTCGGCGTCGACGAGGTGCCAGCTGCGCTCGATCTCAGAGGCTTTGGGGCTGTAGGTCGCCACGTTCGCTCCCGTCGGTTAGTCGTTCGGCTGGGGCCCGCGCCGTCAGTCCGGGCCGTCGCACAGACCGGCATCTCAGGCTAGGACCGGACCCGGCAAACGACAATCTCCGCAACCCGTCACAACGGCTCGGATCCCGGTATGTGGCGGTCGTAGAGGGCGGCCCAGAGCACGAGGCCAGCGGGAGGGGCCGGGGAGGGCGCCGCGCCGCGGTCGCGGGCCGCGATGATCGCGCCCACGTCGGAGGGCTTGTGCCGGCCCAGACCCACCGACACCAGCAGGGCTACCAGCGAACGCACCATCTGGTGGCAGAACGAGCTGGCCTCGATCTCGAACACCGCGACATCGCCCTCGAGCCACCACACGGCCCGCCGCACCGTGCGCACCATGGACTGGTCGGGATGGGAGGGATTGCGGCGGCAGAAGGAGCTGAAGTCGTGGTCGCCCAGCAGCCGGTCGGCGGCAGTGCGCATGGCCCGCAGATCCAGTGGGTGCTCGACGTGCCAGCACAGGCCGCCCACCAGCGGGTTGGGCACAGGCGAGTTGAGCACCCGGTAGCGGTAGACCCGGCCGGTACACGAGTGCCGCGCGTCGAAGCCGCTGGAGACAACGCTGGCCCTCGACACGGAGATGGATGGGCCGCACATGCGGTTGATGGACCGCACCAGCCGGACCGGATCAACCCGCTCGGCGTCGGCGTCGAAGGACACCACCTGGGCCCGGGCGTGCACGCCGCGGTCGGTCCGTCCCGCGCACACGAGATCGACGGGGTGGCCCAGCACGGTGCTCAGAGCGTCGCCGAGGGTCCCGGCGACGGTGGGCACGCCCTCATTGCGGGCGAATCCGTGGAAGTTGGAGCCGTCGTACGCCACGGTCATCCGCATGCGGACGACCCCGACCGGACCTGGGCCCTCAGTCAATTGAAGGCTCCGAGTCGCCCTCTCAGACCAGTTCGATGCGCGCCATGGGAGCGTTGTCGCCGTGGCGAGGCCCGAGCTTGACGATGCGTGTGTAACCCCCGGGACGATCGAGGTAGCGGGGACCGATCTCCTCGAAGAGCTTGGACGCCATCTCCCGGTCGCCCAGGAACCTCACCACCTGCCGATGATTGTGCACACCGCCACGGCGGGCCTTGGTGATCATCTTCTCGGCGATGGGGCGCACCGCCTTGGCCTTGGCCTCGGTGGTGGTGATGCCCTCCGCCGCGATCAGCGACGCCACCAGGTTGGCCATCATCAGCTTCTGGTGGCGGCTGCTGCCGCCGAAGCGGCGGCCCTTGCGGGGACGGCCCGGCATTTCAGCCCGCGCCTCCCCGCAACGACAGGCCGCGCTCGTCGAGCTTGGCCACTACCTCGTCGAGGCTCTTCTCCCCGAAGTTGGTGATGGCCAGCAGGTCGTCGGCGGTCCGTTCCAGCAGCTCGTTCAACGTGTTGATCTGGGCCCGCTTCAGGCAGTTGCGGGGACGCTCGGTCAGCTCGAGGTCGTCCACCATCAGCTCCGCCTCCGCGTCGGGCTGGGTCGGTGACACAATCTCGCCCAGTTCCAAGCCCCGCGGGTCGTCGCTCATCTCCTCGACCAGTTGGATGAGACTTCGCAGAGTGGCACCGGCGGAAGCCATCGCGTCGGTCGGGGAGATCGACCCGTCAGTCTCGACTTCGAGCACCAGCAGGTCGTAGTCGGTGGACTGCTCGACCCGGGTGGCGTCCACGTTGAACGAGACCCGCCGCACGGGGGAATAGATCGAGTCGACGGGAATCACCCCGATGGCTGCGGTCAGCTCCTTGTTCTCCTCGGCCGACACGTAGCCGCGGCCCCGGGCCACGGTGATGTCGACCGCCAGGCGGCCGGAGTGGTTGAGCGTGGCGATCGGAGCCTCCGGGTTGAGGATCTCCACGTCGGGATGACGCTGGATGTCGCCCGCGGTGACGTCGGCCGGGCCGCGCACGTCGAGTCTCAGCGTGACCGGCTCCTCGCACAGCACCACCAGCACCAGGTCCTTCAGGTTCAAGATGATGTCGGTGACGTCCTCGGCCACTCCGGAAATGGTGGCGAACTCGTGCAGGGCACTGTCGAAGCGAACCTGGGTCACCGCGGCGCCCGGGATCGACGACAGCAGAGTGCGCCTCAGCGAGTTGCCGAGCGTATGGCCGAAGCCGGGCTCGAGGGGGCCGATCGCGAACCGCTGTCGATTGCCGTCGGCCGACTCGAGGACTTCGACGGTCGGGCGCTGCATTACAAGCATGGGAATCCTCGCCTCTCGTGCGTCAGTCCGAGTAAGGGTTACTTCGAGTACAGCTCGACGATGAGCTGCTCGCGGATCGGTACGTCGATCTGCTCCCGGATGGGCAGCTCGCGCACCGTGGCGGTGAAGTTGTCCTCACCGCCGTCGATCCATGCGGGTGGGGTGCGATCGAGCACGTCCACGTTCCACTGGACGGTGGCCGAGTCGCGGATCTTGGACCGCAATTCGACGGCATCGCCCTTGCGCAGCCGGTAGCTGGGGATCGTCACCCGGGATCCGTTCACGTTGAGGTGGCCGTGGTTGACCAGCTGGCGGGCCTGGGGACGGGTGGCGCCCCAGCCCATGCGGTAGACGAAGTTGTCGAGGCGCAGCTCTAGGAACTGCAGCATGTTCTCGCCGGTGACGCCCTGGCGGCGACTGGCCTCGGCGAACAGATTGCGGAACTGGCGCTCGGTCAGCCCGTAAGTGTGGCGAGCCTTCTGCTTCTCCTGCATCTGCACCAGGAACTCCGAGGCGGTGCTGCGCCGCCGGGACCGACCACGCTCGCCCGGTGGGTAGGGCCGCCGGTCGAGGGCGATCGCCTCGCCCTTGGTGCCCCAGATGTTGGTGTTGAGACGGCGCGAGACGCGCGCCTTGGGTCCGGTATAGCGCGACACGTCAGACCCTTCTGCGCTTGGGCTGGCGGCAGCCGTTGTGGGGCACCGGGGTGACGTCGGTTATACCGGTCACGTCGATGCCGATGTTCTGAAGCGACCGGATGGCGGTCTCGCGACCCGATCCCGGGCCCTTGACCTGGACATCGACCTTGCGCAGGCCGTGCTCCATCGCCTTGCGGGCGGCCTGCTCGGCGGCCATCTGCGCCGCGAAGGGCGTGGACTTGCGCGAGCCGTTGAAGCCGACGTTGCCGGCAGAGGCCCACGAGATCACGTTGCCCTGAAGGTCGGTGATGGTGATGATCGTGTTGTTGAACGAACTCTTGATATGAGCCACGCCGTGCGTCACGTTCTTGCGTTCACGCTTGCGCGTGCGCCTTCTGTCCGACGATGGTTTCGCCATTGCGCCTACTTCTTGACCTTCTTCTTGCCGGCCACGGTCCGCTTCGGGCCCTTCCGGGTGCGGGCATTGGTATGGGTCCGCTGACCCCGCACGGGAAGACCGCGACGGTGGCGGAGGCCCTGGTAGCAGCCGATCTCCATCTTCCGCTTGATGTCCTGGGAGACGGCGCGCCGCAGGTCGCCCTCCACCCGCAGGTTGGCGTCGATGAAGCCCCGGAGTTTCGCCACCTCGTCGTCGGTGAGGTTGCGCACCCTGGTGCCGGGGTTGATCTCGGTGGCCTCGCAGACCTGCTGCGCGGTGCTTCGGCCGATGCCGTAGATGTAGGTGAGGGAGATCTCCACCCGTTTCTCGCGCGGGATGTCTACGCCGGAGATGCGCGCCATCTCAGCCCTGCCTCTGCTTGTGGCGAGCGTTGTCGCAGATCACCATGACGCGCCCGCGCCGGCGTATGACCTTGCACCGGTCGCAGATCTTCTTGACGCTGGGTCGGACCTTCATGGTTGGTTGATGCTCACTTGTAGCGGTAGGTGATTCGGCCCCGCTGGAGGTCGTACGGCGTTACCTCGACCTGGACGCGGTCCCCGGGCAGTATCCGGATGTAGTGCATCCGCATCTTGCCCGAGATGTGGGCCAGCACGTAGTGGCCATTCTCGAGCTCGACGCGGAACATCGCGTTGGGAAGGGATTCCGTGACGGTTCCCTCCAGTACGATCGCGTCCTCTTTCGGCTTCGGCAGTGTCTGTCCTCCTGCGGGATGAGCCCCGGTCGGCGCGCGTCAGCGCCGGCCCAAGGCCGAAGTGCAACGCTATCTGTGACCGGCCGGCCATCCAACCCCTCAACTGCGGCTTCGTTCGACGGCTGCCACCACCCGTTCGAACACTTCGTCGGGCGTGCCTACACCGTCCACGGTGGCCAGCAGACCGCGGGCCTCGAACCAGTCCCGCAGCGGAGCGGTCTGCTCCTCGTACAGCTCCAGACGGCGCTGTATCGCTTCGAGAGTGTCGTCGGAGCGGCCCCGGTCCAGCATCCGGGCGGTGACCTCGGCGATGGGCACGTCAATGTTCAGGGCCACGTCGAGACGGTGGCCCCCCTCGTCCAGGAAGGCCTCCAGGGCGTCGGCTTGATCGGCGGTCCGCGGGTAGCCGTCGAGCAGCACCCCGGCCTCCGCGACGTCGTCGCGGGCCAGGCGGTCGCGCACGATCCCGTTCATGATGTCGTCGCCCACCAGCCCGCCTTCGTCCATGATGGCCTTGGCCTGCCGGCCCAGTTCGGTGCCGGCCGCCACCGCGGCCCGCAGGGCGTCGCCCGTGGACAGATGCACACATCCGAACCTGTCTGTCAGTCGCTCGGATTGCGTGCCCTTGCCCGAACCCTGCCGGCCTAGGATCACCATGCGCAGAGGAGCCATTGCGAGTTACTTCAGGAAGCCTTCGTAGTTCCTCATCATCAACTGGCTGTCGATCTGCTTCATCGTCTCAAGCGCCACGCCGACCGCGATGAGCAGCGAGATACCTCCGAAAGCGAAGTTGAAGGCGCCGCCGCCAGAACCCGCGTCCACGTCGGTGCCGATGGTCACCGCCACCAGGATCGAGGGGACCAGCGCCACCGAGGCGATGAACAGGGATCCCGGCAGGGTGATGCGCGAGAGGATCTTGGCCAGGTAGCGCTCCGTCTGGATTCCGGGCCGGATCCCCGGGATGAACCCGCCCTGCTTGCGGATGGTGTCAGCCTGCTTCACCGGGTCGAAGGTGATGGCCGTGTAGAAGTAAGCGAAGCCGATGATCATCAGGCCGTAGAAGAACATGTACACGGGGCTGGTCGGATAGGTGAGGTGGTCGTTGACGAAGTCCTTGATGCTGCCGCCGATGCCGCCGTCGGGCATGGCCGCGCCGACCAGGGTGGGCAGGTACAGGACCGAGCTGGCGAAGATGATCGGTATCACGCCCGACTGGTTGACCTTCAGCGGGATGTAGGTGCTCTGGCCGCCGTACATGCGCCGGCCCACCACCCGCTTGGCGAACTGCACCGGGATGCGGCGCTGGCCCTGCTCCACGAACACGATGCAGACCATCAGGATCACGGCCACCGCGATGAAGCCGACCAGAGCGTCGTTTCCGTTGTTGGCCCTGACCGCAGTGATCTGGGCCGGCAGCGCGGACACGACGCTGGTGAAGATGAGCAGCGACATGCCGTTGCCGATGCCGCGCTGGGTGATCAACTCTCCCATCCACATCAACAGGGCGGTTCCCGTGGTGAGGGTCAGAACCACTACGAACACGGCCCACACCGTGAAGTTGGGCAGCAGGTCGATCCCGCCCACCAGGGCGCCGCTGTGGAACAGGAACGCGAAGCTGGTCGACTGGAGCAGGGCGATACCGACGGTGAGGTACCGCGTCCACTGGGTGATCTTGCGCTGACCCACCGCACCCTGCTGCTGCCACTGCTCGATGCGGGGGATGACCACGCCCAGGATCTGCATGATGATCGATGCCGTGATGTAGGGCATGATCCCCAGCGCGAAGATGGCGAACTGGGTGAGCGCGCCGCCCGAGAACAGCTGCACGAACCCTAGGATCCCACCCGAAGTGTTGGCCTGGTCCCGCATCAACTGGACCGCGTCGGTGTCCACGTAGGGCGCCGGGATGAAGGCGCCGACGCGGTAGACCGCGATGATGAACAGCGTGAAGAGGATCTTGTTGCGCAGATCCGGGATGCGGAACATGTTCAGCACGCGGTTCAACACGGTCGGAACTCTCCTGTCAGCGGTTGGTGTGCTGGTTGTAGCTGCCATGGGGCGGCCGGCGATCGCCCCAGGGCTTGGCGAGGATCTCGACGCTGCCGCCGGCTGCGGCAATGGCCTCCGCCGCGGCTGCCGACACGGCGTGGGCCTTCACCCGCACCGCCCGGCTGATCTCGCCCCGGCCCAGCACCTTCACGAGCGCCTTCTTGCCGATGAGGCCCCGCTCGCGCAGTATCTCCGGCGAGATCTCGTCCAGGCCGGAGGCCTCGATGGTGTCGAGGTTGACAGGCTGGTACTCGACCCTGAACGGGTTGGTGAATCCCCGCCACTTGGGGACGCGGCGAAGCAGCGGCATCTGACCGCCCTCGAAGCCGACGGGCACCTTGCTGCGGGCCTTCTGGCCCTTCATGCCGCGGCCCGCGGTCTTGCCGCCGCGTCCTGCGATGCCCCGCGCCACGCGCTTGGGCCTCTTGCGGGCCCCCGGAGCGGACCGCAGATCGTGCAGCTTCGTCTGCTCTGTCATCCGTCCACCTCCTCTACGGAGACCAAGTGGGGAACCCGTTGGATCATGCCGCGGATCTCGGGACGGTCGGGCAGGGTGTTGCTCCGGCCGATCCGTCCCAGGCCGAGAGCTCGAAGCGTACCGCGCTGCTTGGGCTTCGAGCCGATGGCCGAGCGGATCTGGGTCACCCGAAGAGCCATCACTCGTCCTCGGCCTCGTCGCTGCGTTGGGCCGCCGCGGCGCGGTCCATCCGGGTGGTCTGGTAAGCGTCCCACAGGGCCTTGGGCAAGAAATCGGTGGGTTCCAGGCCCCGCAGGCGGGCAACCTCGTCGGGGCGGCGCAGCGACTGCAGCCCGCTGATGGTGGCCCTGGCCACATTGATGTGGTTGGGTGAGCCGAGCGACTTGCACAGCACGTCGCCGATGCCCGCCTCTTCGAGGATGGCCCGAGCCGCGCCGCCTGCGATCACACCGGTTCCGGGAGCGGCCGGCTTCAGCAGCACCCGGCCGGCGCCGGTCGTGCCGATCACGGGATGCATGATCGTGCTGCCCGCCATCGGAACCTCGAACACGTTCCGCCTGGCTTCCTCAGTGCCCTTCTGGATGGCCAGGGGCACCTCCTTGGCCTTCCCGTAGCCCAGGCCGACCCGGCCGGCACCGTCGCCGATCACGACCAGCGCCGTGAAGGAGAACCGGCGCCCGCCCTTGACCACCTTGGCGACCCGGTTGATGTTGATCACCCGGGACTCTCGCAGCGGCGGACCGCCTGTGCGCTCCTCGCTCATGGCCACTCCGTTCCTTCCGATCCTGGAAGGAACGGTCGCTCCTCGCTCATCAGAACTCCAATCCTGCCGCGCGAGCCGCGTTGGCGAGCTCGGCCACCCTGCCGTGGTACTTGTAACCGCCCCGATCGAACACCGCGGCCGTGATTCCTGCTTCCGACGCGCGCTGCGCGATCAGGGTCCCCACCGTGCGGGCCGCGGCCACATTGCCACCCGGAGCGGAACGAAGGTCGGCCTCCAGAGTGGACGCCGACACCAGGGTGACGCCCTCAAGGTCGTCGATGAGCTGTGCGGAGATGTGCCGGCTCGACCGGAACACCGACAGGCGCGGCCGGGCGGCCGTGCCCTGCACCTTCTTGCGGACGCGACGGTGACGGCGGATGCGGCCCTCCCGGCGCTTCCTGGCCTGATCGACCATGACTACTTCGCCGCCTTTCCGGCCTTGCGCTTGACCCGCTCGTCGACGTAGCGGATTCCCTTCCCCTTGTAGGGCTCGGGCGGGCGCCACTTCCTGATGTCGGCTGCCACTTGGCCGACGAGCTGTTTGTCGATGCCCTTGACGAGGATCTGGGTGCGCTGCGGAACCTCGAACTCCACGCCGGTGGGCGCCGCGATCTTCACGGTGTGGCTGAAGCCCAGGGACAGCTCCAGCGAGGTGGGGGTGGACTCCGCCACCCTGTAGCCGACGCCTTGGATCCGCAGTTCCTTGGTGAACCCCTCGGTCACCCCGGTGACCATGTTCTGCACCAGGCTCCGGGTGAGCCCATGCAGCGACCTGCTCTGGGCGGTGTCGTCGGGACGCTCGACGTGCAGGACGCCATCGTCGGCCCGCAGCGTGATCTGGCCGGGCAGGTCCCGGCTCAGCGTGCCCTTGGCTCCGGTCACGACGACGGTGCGGCCCTCGAGGGTCACGTCCACGCCGCTGGGGACCGTGATCGGGGAATTCCCGACGCGACTCATGTCACTCTCACCACACGTAGCAGAGGATCTCGCCGCCCATGCGGTTCCTCCTCGCCTCTCGATCGCTCATCAGACCCTTGTTGGTCGACACCACGGCCACTCCGAGCCCGCCCTGCACCCGCGGGATCTCGTCGCGCTTGCGGTAGATGCGCAGCCCCGGCTTAGAGATACGCCGCAGTCCCCGGATGACGCGGTCGCGCTCGGGGGAGTACTTCATCTCGATCGTGAGCGTCTTGCCCGGCCGAGACGTGTTGTCCCGCTCGGCGTAGGACGCGATGTAGCCCTCCCGCTTCAGGACATCGGCCAAGGCCAGCTTGCGCTTCGACGACGGCATGGAAACCTCGTCGTGCATAGCCACATTGGCGTTGCGGATGCGGGTCAGCATGTCTGCGATCGGATCTGTCATTGTCATCGGCAGGTCACCTCACCAGCTCGCCTTCTTCACGCCGGGCAACTCCCCGGCATGGGCGAGGTCGCGCAAGCAGATGCGGCACAGGCTGAACTTCCTGTACACGGAACGGGGCCGGCCACACACGCGGCACCGCGTGTATGCCCGCACCTTGAACTTCGGAGTGCGTTGCTGCTTCTCCCTCAGAGCCTTCTTGGCCATCGCTCATTGCCCCTCTCGGCGGAACGGAAACCCGAACGCCTCCAGGAGCGCCCGGCCCTCGGTGTCCGACTCGGCTGTCGTGACGATCGTGATGTCCATCCCCCGGGTGGCGTCGACCGTGTCGTAGTCGATCTCCGGGAAGATGAGCTGTTCGGTGATCCCGAACGTGTAGTTGCCGCTGCCGTCGAAGGACCGCAGCGGCAGGCCGCGGAAGTCGCGGATGCGGGGGATCGCCAGCGTGATGAGCCGGTCGAAGAACTCGTACATGCGGTCGCCCCGCAGGGTGACCTTGCATCCGATGGCCATGCCGGCGCGCAGCTTGAAGCTGGCCAGCGACCGCTTGGCCCGGGTGATGACCGGCTTCTGGCCCGAGATGGTGGCCAGGTCGGCCAGTGCGCCCTCCAGCAGCTTCGCCTGGGTGATGGCGTCGCCCACGCCCATGTTGAGCACGATCTTGGAGAGCTTGGGCACCATCATCACGTTGGACAGCTCCAACTGCTCGACGAGCGCCTGCTTGATCTCGGTGTCGAACGCGGTGCGCAGCCGGGGCTGGTAGTCGGTCGCGGTGCTCACAGGTCGGCCCCCGTGCGGCGGCAGATGCGGACCTTGGTGCCCTCGGGCGTGAACCGGTAGCCCACCCGGGTGGGCTTGCCGTCGGTCGGGCTCACCACGGCGACGTTGGACGCGTCGATCGGCATCGTCTTCTGGATGATGCCGCCCTGCTGCACGTTGCGGGTGGGCGCCTGATGCCGCATGGCGACGTTGACACCCTCGACGATCACCTTGCCCTCCGCGACGATGACTCGTTCGACCGTGCCCTCCAGGCCGGCGTCCTTGCCGGTCAGCACCACGACCCGGTCGCCCTTGACGATCTTCATGGAGCGCCGGGACGGGCGAGAGCTCTTGGAGCCTCTGGCCATTTACAGCACCTCCGGTGCCAGCGACACGATGCGCATGAACTGCTTGTCTCGAAGCTCGCGGCCCACCGGCCCGAAGATGCGGGTGCCCCGGGGCTGGTCCTGCTCGTTGATCAGGACGGCGGCGTTCTCGTCGAAGCGGATGTAGCTGCCATCGCCGCGGCGCTTCTCCTTGCGGGTGCGCACCACCACGCAACGCACAAGGTCGCCCTTGCGGACCTGTGCGCCCGGGATGGCGTCCTTGACCGTGGCCACGAACACGTCGCCGACCGATGCATAGCGGCGCTTGGAGCCGCCGAGCACCTTGATGCACAGCACCTCCTTGGCGCCGGAGTTGTCGGCGACGCGAAGCCGGGACTCCTGCTGGATCACTTGGCACGCTCCAAGATCTCCACGAGACGCCAGCGCTTGGTCTTGGACAGGGGCCGGGTCTCGGCCACCCGCACGCGGTCGCCCACACCCAGGGTGTTGTCGGCGTCGTGGACGGCGAGGCGGGACCTGCGCTGAACCGTCTTGTCGTAGCGCGGGTGCCGGACCCGCTCGGTGGCCTCGACGATGGCGGTCTTGTCCATGCGGCTGGAGACCACGACACCCTCCCGCACCTTGCGGCCGTTGCGGCGCGTTGGTGAGTCTTCAGCCATCGTCATCTCCCCTCGGCCGCGGCCATCTCGGCTTCTGCGGCCGCGATCTCGCGGGCCCGCAGCTCGGTGAGCATGCGGGCGATGTCACGGCGCACCTGCTTGAGGCGGGCCGGGTTGTCCAGCTGACCGGTGGCGAACTGGAAGCGCAGATTGAACAGCTCCTCCTTCGCCTCGGCCAGGCGTTCGATCAGATCGGTGTCGCCGAGATCGGTCAGGGCTTTGGCGCGGGCCATCTAGAACCCCTCCTCCCGAGCGATGAAGCGGGCCTTCATGGGCAGCTTCTGGATGGCCCTGTCGATGGCGCCCCGTGCGATGCCTTCGTCGTGGTAGGACAGCTCGAACAGGACACGGCCGGGCCGCACGACGGCCACCCAGTGCTCGGGGTTGCCCTTGCCCGAGCCCATCCGCGTCTCGGCCGGCTTCTGGGTTACCGGCTTGTCGGGGAACACGTTGATCCAGACCTTGCCGCCCCGCTTGATGTGACGGGTCATGGCCACACGGGCGGCCTCGATCTGGCGGGACGTGAGCCACCCGGGCTCGAGGGCCTGGATGCCGAAGTCGCCGTGGGCGACCTCGGTGCGTCCCTTGGAGACGCCTTTGGTACGGCCCCGGTGGTGCTTGCGGTGGCGGACCTTGCGCGGCATCAACATGACAGTGCTCTCAGTCGTCGCCTGGGCGGAAGTGAGGCGTCTCGTGGTGCTCGCGGGTGGAGGCCTCGATGGCGGCCTCCTCGTCGAGCAGCTTCTCGAACTCCGGATCGGCCTCGCCGATGAGCGGCGCCGGCTCCTCGTCGGCTGTCTCGTCGCTGAACTCGCGGCGCCGGGCGGCCGAGGATGAGACGATCTTGCGGGGCCTGGCCCCGGGGCCGGATGTCTCGCCCGCGGCCATGGCGGCCTCCTTGGAGGCCTTGTCCTCGGAGAGCGTCTTGTACGGCAGGATGTCGCCCTTGTAGAGCCACACCTTCACGCCGATCCGGCCGTAGGTGGTACGGGCTTCGCGGAATCCGTAGTCCACGTCGGCCCGCAGGGTGTGAAGCGGCACCCGCCCCTCCCGGTACCACTCGGTGCGAGCCATCTCCGAGCCGCCCAGCCGCCCGGAGCACTGCACCCGGATTCCCAGAGCACCGGCCCGCTGGGCGTTCTGCACCGCTCGCTTCATCGCCCGGCGGAAGGCCACGCGGCCGGCGAGCTGGTCGGCAACTCCCTGGGCGATCAGAGCGGCGTCGAGCTCGGGCTGCTTGATCTCCTGGATGTTGAGCTGCACGCGGGGGTTGCCGCTGATCTCGGTGAGGCCGGCCCGCAGCCGGTCGGCTTCGGCGCCGCGCCGGCCGATCACGATGCCGGGCCGCGCGGTGTGCACATCGACGCGCAGGCGGTCGCGGGTGCGCTCCACCTCCACGCGGCTGATGGCCGCATGGGGCAGCTCGGTCATCAGGAAGTCCCGGATCTTCCAGTCCTCGATGACGTTGTCGGCATACTCCTGGCGGTCGGCGAACCAGCGGCTCTTCCATTCGGTGGTAACGCCCAAGCGGAACCCGTAGGGGTTGACCTTCTGACCCATCAGCCGCTCCCGTCAGCCTTGTCGGACTCTTCAGCGTCGCCGGACGCTTCAACGTCGGACGCTTCAACGTCCGATTCGACGTCGTCTGCGTCGCCGGCCTCTTCAACGTCGGACGCTTCAACGTCGTCTGCGTCGCCGGCCTCTTCAACGTCGGACGCTTCAACGTCGTCTGCGTCGCCGGCCATGGCGGCCTCGGTGGCCTCAACCACGGCGGCGGCCTGGGCCTCAACGTCGGCTTCTTCGGTTTGCTCGTCGGACGCCGGGGCCTCCGGCTGGTCCGCGGCACGGGACCGGGCCACCCGGCGGCGGCGGGCCTCCGCGGCGGCGACGCCGCGCTGTGACTGCTTGGCTCGCACCTTCTCGAGCGTCTCGGGGTCGTAGCGGCTCACGATCACCGTGATGTGGCACGTGCGCTTGCGGATGCGGGTGGCCCGACCCCGGGCCCGGGGCCGCCAGCGCTTGAGGGTCGGCCCCTCATCGGCATAGCAGGCCGACACGTACAGCTCGTCGGCGTCGAGACCGTCGTT
Source organism: Acidimicrobiales bacterium (assembly GCA_965117015.1). Classification (GTDB taxonomy): domain Bacteria; phylum Actinomycetota; class Acidimicrobiia; order Acidimicrobiales; family Aldehydirespiratoraceae; genus Aldehydirespirator. The sequence goes on along the minus strand of OZ220747.1, from coordinate 1,909,818 downwards.
GTGCTCGGCATTGGCCAGGGCCGAGTCCAGGACCTTGCCTATGGGCTGGGCAACGTCGCGGTCCGAGAAGGCCAGGATGTCCTGGGCGTCGGCACAGCTCTTGCCCCGGATGAGGTTGAGCACCTCGCGGGCCTTGTACGCCGAGCTGCGCACGTAGGAGGCTCGTGCCCGCGTTCCGGGCCGCTCATTGGTCTTGACCCCGACCATCAGCGACGAGCCCCCCGCTCCTGGCCGGCGTGGAACCGGAACGTACGGGTGGGTGCGAACTCGCCCAGCTTGTGGCCCACCATCGACTCCGTGATGTAGACCGGCACATGCTTGCGGCCGTCGTGCACCGCCAGGGTGTGACCCACCATGTCGGGGATGATGGTGGACCGGCGCGACCACGTCTTGACGACCCTCTTCTCGCTGCGCTCGTTGAGCTCGTCAATCTTGCGCAGCAGATGGTCGTCCACGAAGGGACCCTTCTTGAGGCTGCGAGGCATGGTTCTACCTCCGGGTGCCGCGCCGGCGGCGTCGTCGAACGATCAGCTTGTCGGAGTCGTTGCGGCGGGCGCGGGTCCGTCCCTCGGGCTTGCCCCAGGGAGACACCGGGTGGCGTCCGCCCGAGGACTTGCCCTCCCCGCCGCCGAGGGGGTGGTCGACCGGGTTCATGGCCACGCCCCGCGTCTGGGGCCGCACGCCCTTCCAGCGGTTGCGGCCCGCCTTCCCGATCTTGGTGAGCTCGTGCTCGGAGTTGCCGACCTCGCCGATCGTGGCCCGGCAGTCGATCGGCACCCGCCTCATCTCCGTGCTGGGCAGGCGGAGAGTGGCGAACCGGCCCTCCTTGGCCACCAGTTGCACGCTGGCCCCGGCGCTGCGGCCTATGCGCCCGCCCCCGCCGGCCTTCAGCTCCACGTTGTGCACGACCGTGCCCACCGGGATGTAGCGGAGGGCCATGGCGTTGCCCGGACGGACCTCCGACCGGGAGCCCGACATGATCCGGTCGCCCACCTCCAGGCCCCTGGGCGCCAGGATGTACCGCTTCTCTCCGTCGTGATAGTGGAGCAGCGCGATGCGGCACGTGCGGTTCGGGTCGTACTCGATGGCGGCCACCGTGGCAGGAACGTTGTCCTTGGTCCGGGTGAAGTCGATCTTGCGGTAGCGCTGCTTGTGGCCGCCGCCGCGGTGACGGGACGTCTTGCGCCCGTGGTTGTTGCGGCCGCCGGTGCCCGACTGTTGTACGAGGAGGCTGCGCTCAGGCTTCGAGCGGGTGATCTCGGAGAAGTCCGACGCGGTCTGGAACCGGCGGCCCGGGCTGGTCGGCTTGCGCTTGCGGATCGCCATGGTCAGGCCTCGAAGAGATCGATCGAATCGCCCGCGGCCAGTGTGACCAGGGCTCGCTTGGTGTCGGGACGCCGACCCCAGGTGTTGTTGCGGCGGTTGTGGCGCCGCTTGCCCTTGCGACGCAGTGTGTTCACCTTCACCACCTCCACGTCGAAGATCGCCTCCACCGCAGCCCGGATCTCCGGCTTCGTGGCCTGCGGGGCGACGACGAAGGTGTAGACGTTGTCGGCGAGCAGGGCGTAGCTCTTCTCCGACACGACGGGCCGCAGGATCACATCGCGGTGATCACGCATCGCCCTCACCGCCGTTCTGGGGGCCGGGGCCGGTGGGAAGGGTGTCCGACGTGAACACCACCACATCGCTGTTGAGCACGTCGTAGGTGTTCAGCTCGCGGTAGTGCAGACAGTGCACCGGCGGAAGATTGCGGAAGCTCTTCAGGGCGTCGGAGTCGTCGTCGCCCAGCACCACCAGGACCTTCCCCGTCGCTCCGATGGCGTCGAGAGCAGCGGCCGCGTCGCGGGTACGAGGTCCGTCGAAGCTCCAGCGGTCCACGATGATCACGCTGCCGGCCCGTGCCCGGTCCGAGAGCGCCGAGGCGAGGGCCAGGCGCTTCATCTTCTTGGGGGTGCGCTGGCGGTAGTCGCGGGGCTTGGGACCGTGGGCCGCACCGCCGCCCCGCCATTGCGGGGACCGGATCGAGCCGTGGCGGGCCCGGCCGGTGCCCTTCTGGCGCCAGGGCTTGGAGCCGCCGCCGGCCACCTCGGCCCGGCCCTTGGTGCTGTGGGTGCCGGCCCGGCGGGCCGCGAGCTGCGCGGTCACCACCTGGTGCATCACGCCGATGTTGAGCTCCACACCGAAGATCGAGTCGTCGAGAACGACCTCACCGACCTTGCGGCCCTTCGCAGAAACCACCTTCACCGGCTCCATGGGCTCAACCGTCCTTCACCGCGTTGCGCACGACTACGGTGCCGCCCTTCGGCCCGGGTACAGCCCCCTTGACCAGCAGCACCTCGGCATCGGCGTCGGCCTTCACCACTTCGAGGTTGAGCGTCGTGACCCGGGTGGCTCCGGCCCGCCCGGGCAGCTTCTTGCCCTTGAACACCCTCGAGGGGGTGGCGCACTGGCCGACCGCTCCGGGCTTGCGGTGCACCTTGTGAGCGCCGTGACCGGCAGGCTGCCCCTTGAAGCCGTGGCGCTTCATCACGCCGGTGAATCCCTTGCCCTTGGACACCGCGGTCACGTCGACCTTCTCACCGGAATCGAGCAGGTCGACGCCGATCTCCTGGCCGACGGCGTAATCGCTCACATCGTCGAGGCGCAACTCCACCACGGAACGGCCCGGATCCACGCCCGCCCGCTGGAAGTGTCCGGCCTCGGGCTGGGTGAGCCGGGCCGGGTCGACCATGCCGTAGGTGACCTGTATCGCGCTGTAGCCGTCGTTCTCATTGGTCTTCACCTGCACGACACGGCAGGGCGAGACACGCAGGACGGTGACGCCGACGACCTGGTTGTTGTCGTCCCACACCTGGGTCATGCCGACCTTGGTGCCGACGATCGCCTTTGTGGCCATGGCCTCGTCCTGACATCTGGGCGCAAGCGCCGCTCACGCGAACGCTCCGCTCGGGCTTGCCCGGCGGAGCGGCTACTCGGTTGTGCCGCACGGTTCCCCGCGGTACCCCACTGGGGATCCCACAAGGGCCTGTGCGGACGTCGATTCGTACTCACCCCGGACGTCCCGAGGCGAAAGGCGGAGTGTAACGGCGCCCCTCCCCTCCCCCAACTCTTCAGAAGGTTGGCGGTCCCCCTGCCCGGGGGTGCCGCTGGCTATGGTCGCGGCGATGGACGACCGCAGGACCGTACCGGTCTGGGTGAAGCGGGCCATCGTCGGGTTCTGGGTCGGTGGCCTGCTCACGTTCTACGCCGTGGGCGTGGTCCGGGCCTTGAGGACGCTGCTGGTGGTGCTGCTGGTGTCGCTGTTCGTCGCGTTCGCGCTGGAGCCGGCCGTGAACGCCATGGCCCGACGGGGCATCCGCCGCGGCCTCGGCACGGCCGTCGTGTTCGCCATCGTGACGCTCCTGGTAGCGGGCTTCTCCGCGGTGGTCGGCGCGGCGCTCGCCTCCGAGACCAACTACCTGATCGACAAAGCGCCCACCTACATAGACGACATCGGAGGCTGGCTCGACGACACCTTCGGCATCGAGCTTGAGTTCGACACGCTCAAGGAAGAGTTCCTCGCGGGCGGCGGGCTTCAGGACCTGGCCAGCCGGTTCGCCGACGATGTCGTCAACGTGGGCGCGACCGTGGCCAATCTCCTCTTCCAGGTGTTCACCGCGGCCCTGTTCACCTTCTACCTGGTGGCCGATGGACCCAAGCTCCGAAGGATGGTGTCGTCCCGGCTGAGCGAGCGCCGAGCCGCAGTGGTGACCGAGATCTGGGATCTCGCCATGAACAAGACCGGCGGCTACATGTACTCCCGCACCATCCTGGCTGTGATCTCCGCGCTGGTGCACTGGATCGCGTTCCTGCTGCTCGACGTGCCGTCACCGGTCGCCCTGGCCATCTGGGTGGGTGTGATTTCGCAGTTCATCCCGGCGATCGGCGCGTACATCGCCGGGGTGCTGCCGGTGCTGGTCGCGCTGCTCCACGAGCCCCGTACCGGGCTCTTCGTGCTGATCGTGATCGTCGCCTACCAGCAGCTGGAGAACTACTTCCTGTCGCCCCGGGTCACCGCCCACACCATGGAGATCCATGTCGCCCTGGCCTTCGGCTCGGTGATAGCCGGCACCGCGCTGCTGGGCATCGTGGGAGCCTTCCTGGCCCTGCCCGTCGCGGCCACCGCCCAGGCCTTCATCTCCAGCTGGCTCGACCAGCGGGCTGGACCAGCCGAGCCCGCGGATGCCGACGCCGCCGACGAGGAGTCCGCCGAAGCCGCCGGAACCTGATCCTGGCCTAGGCCTGCTGGACTTTGAGTTCTATGTCTACGCCGGCGGGGACTTCGAGGCGCTGGAGCGTGTCCACCGTCTTCTTGGACGGCTCGAGGATGTCGAGCAGCCGTTTGTGGATGTGCATCTCGAAGTGCTCGCGGGAGTCCTTGTCCTTGAAGGGGGACCGCACCACGGTGTAGCGGTGCCTCTCGGTGGGCAGCGGCACGGGCCCACTGAAGTTGGCCTGGGTTCGCTTGACCGTCTCGACGATCTTCTTTGTGGACTGGTCGAGGATCTCGTGGTCGTAGGCCTTGAGCCTGATCCGGACCCTGTGCTTGGCCGCCACCGCGAGACCCCCTCCGCTACTTGATGATCTTGATGACCGAGCCCGCACCCACGGTGCGGCCGCCCTCGCGGATGGCGAAGCGCAGGCCCTCGTCCATGGCTATGGGGCTGATCAGATCGACGTGCATGACGGTGTTGTCGCCGGGCATGCACATCTCGATGCCCTCGGGCAGGGTGATCGTCCCGGTCACGTCGGTGGTGCGGAAGTAGAACTGGGGCCGGTAGTTCGAGAAGAACGGCTTGTGCCGGCCGCCCTCCTCCTTGCTCAGGACGTACACCTGGGCCTCGAACTCGGTGTGAGGAGTGATGCTCTTGGGCGCGGCGAGCACCTGACCCCGCTGCACCTCCTTCTTGTCGATGCCGCGCAGCAGCGCGCCGATGTTGTCACCGGCCTCGCCACGGTCGAGGATCTTGCGGAACATCTCGACACCCGTGCAGGTGGTCTCCTGGGTCTCGCGCAGACCGACGATCTCGACCTTGTTGCCCGTCTCGACCACGCCCTGCTCGACGCGGCCGGTCACCACCGTGCCGCGCCCGGTGATGGAGAACACATCCTCGATCGGCATCAGGAACGGCTTGTCGACGTCGCGGTCGGGAGTGGGCACGTAGGAGTCCACTGCCTCCATGAGCTCGAGGACCTGCTGGGCAGCCTCCTCGTCGCCGTCGAGGGCCTTCAGAGCCGACACCCCGATCACCGGCGTGTCATCGCCGGGGAACTCGTACTCGTCGAGCAGCTCGCGCACCTCGAGCTCGACCAGCTCGAGGATCTCCTCGTCGTCGACCATGTCCACCTTGTTGAGGGCCACCACGATGCTGGGCACGCCCACCTGGCGGGCCAGCAGCACGTGCTCGCGGGTCTGGGGCATGGGGCCGTCAGCGGCCGAGACCACCAGGATGGCGCCGTCCACCTGGGCGGCGCCGGTGATCATGTTCTTGATGTAGTCGGCGTGGCCCGGCATGTCGACGTGGGCGTAGTGCCGGTTGCCGGTCTCGTACTCGACGTGGGCGACATTGATCGTGATGCCGCGCTCGCGCTCCTCGGGGGCGTTGTCGATCTTGTCGAACTCGGTGAACTGGGTCCCCTCGACGCGGTCGGACAGCACCTTGGTGATTGCGGCTGTCAGCGTGGTCTTGCCATGATCGATATGGCCCATCGTCCCAACGTTGACGTGGGGCTTGGTCCGCTCGAACTGCTCCTTGGCCATGGGTGATTCCTCTTGTGGTCGGGTGGTTGAGGACTTCGGATCACTCGCCGCGTACGCGGGCGACGATCTCGGATTGGACGCTCGCGGGGGTGGGCTGGTACGAGTCGAACTGCATCGTGTACGTCGCTCGCCCCTGCGTGCGTGACCGAAGATCGGTACTGTATCCGAACATCTCGGCAAGCGGCACCTGCGCGCTCACCACTTGGTTGCCTCCTCGCCGCTCGGTGCCGCGAACCTGGCCGCGTCGCGCGTTGAGGTCGCCGACGACATCGCCGAGGTAGTCGTCGGGGGTGACGATCTCCACCGACATCACCGGCTCGAGCAGCACCGGCTTCGCCTTGGCCGCCACCTCGCGGAACCAGCCGCCGCCGGCGATCTTGAAGGCCATCTCAGACGAGTCCACGTCGTGGGTCCTGCCGTCGGTGAGCGTGACCTTCACATCGACCGTCGGGAACCCGGCCAGGATGCCGTTGCTCATCGCCTCTCTGATGCCGTCGTCGACCGGCTTGATGAACTCGCGGGGGATGGCACCGGCCCGGATGGTGCTCTCGAAGGTGTACTGACCGCCCGGGTTGGGCTCGATGGTGCCGGTGACCACCGCGAACTGGCCCGACCCGCCCGTCTGCTTCTTGTGCACGAAGGTGTAGTCGGCTACCGGCGCAGCCAGAGTCTCGCGGTACGCCACCTGCGGCTTTCCCACGTTGGCCTGCACGTTGAACTCCCGCAGCATGCGGTCCACCAGCACCTCGAGGTGGAGCTCGCCCATGCCGGCGATGATGGTCTGCGCGGTCTCGGCGTCGGTGCGCACCCGGAATGTCGGGTCCTCCTCGGACAGGGCCGTCAGCGCCTTGGACATCTTGTCCTGATCGGCCTTCGACTTCGGCTCCACCGCCACGTCGATCACCGGGTCGGGGAAATTGAGGTCCTCCAGGGCTATAGGGCTCCGCGGATCGCACAGTGTGTCGCCGGTGCGGCAGTCCTTGAGCCCGATGGCCGCCGCGATGTCGCCCGCGGCCGCCGAGTCCAGATCGACGCGGTCGTTGGCGTGCATCTCCAGGATGCGGCCTATCCGCTCGGTGCGGCCGGAGCGGGTGTTGAGCACCTGGGCGCCCTTTGCCAGGGTGCCGCTGTAGACGCGGAAGTAGGTGAGCTTGCCCACATGGGGGTCGGTGGCGATCTTGAAGGCCAGGGCGGCCAGCGGCTCGTCGTCGCTGGCGGAGCGGGTGGTCTCCTCCCCCGAGCGGGGCTCGGTGCCGGTCACCGCGGGCACGTCGCTGGGCGACGGCAGGTAGTCGATCACCGCGTCGAGCAGGGCCTGCACCCCTTTGTTCTTGAAGGCAGAACCGTTGAACACGGGCACCAGGCCGCCGCTGATGGTCCCGGCCCGGATGGCGGCGGAGATCTCTTCGGGGCTTATCTCGGAGTCCTCCAGGAACTTCTCGAGCAGCCTCTCGTCATAGTCCGACAGCGTCTCGAGCAGATCGTGGCGGTAGAGCTCGGCCTCCTCGACCATGTCGTCGGGAACGTCGGTCTCGGTCCAGGTCACTCCGAGGTCCTCACCGGACCAGATGCGGGCCCTCATGCGCACCAGGTCGACAATGCCCCGGTAGTCGGACTCTGCGCCGATGGGGAGCTGCACCACTGCCACCCGTTCGGTCAGGCGCTCCCTTATCGAATCGAGCACGAAGTCGAAATCGGCTCCGGTGCGGTCCATCTTGTTGATGAAGCAGAGCCGGGGAACGCCGTAGCGATCGGCCTGACGCCACACCGTCTCGGTCTGGGGCTCCACCCCGGCGACGCCGTCGAACACGGCCACCGCGCCGTCGAGCACCCGCAGCGAGCGCTCCACCTCGACGGTGAAGTCGACGTGGCCCGGTGTGTCGATGATGTTGATGCGGTGGTCGCGCCAGATGCAGTGGGTGGCCGCCGAGGTGATGGTGATGCCCCGCTCCTGCTCCTGGGCCATCCAGTCCATCGTGGCCGCGCCGTCGTGGACCTCGCCGATCTTGTAGTTGCGCCCCGTGTAGTAGAGGATCCGCTCGGTGGTCGTGGTCTTGCCCGCGTCGATGTGGGCCATGATCCCGATGTTCCGGGTCTTGGACAGGGGGTATCGCTCGTCAGCCATGGCTACGACTAGGAGGCGCGTCTACCAGCGGTAGTGCGCGAAGGCCTTGTTCGACTCGGCCATCTTCTGGAGGTCCTCGCGGCGCTTCACCGACGCGCCCACGCCGTTGCCCGCGTCCAGCAGCTCGTTGGCCAGGCGTTCGGCCATCGTGTGCTCCCGGCGGCCGCGGGCGTAGGAGACGATCCAGCGGACCGCGAGCGTGGTGGCGCGGCGGGGTCTGACCTCCACCGGCACCTGGTAGGTGGCACCGCCCACCCGCCGGCTGCGCACCTCCAGCTGCGGGCGGACGTTGTCGACGGCCCGCTTGAGGGTGGACACCGGCTCGGCGCCCGTCTTGTCCTCCACGATGGTCATGGCGTCGTAGACGATGCGCTCGGCCAGGGTGCGCTTGCCTCGCTGCAGCACCTTGTTGATCATCTGGGTGACGAGAAGCGAGCGGTAGATCGGGTCGGGCTGGAGCTCGCGGCGCGCTGCAGGTCCCTTGCGCGGCACCTCAGGACTCCCTCTTGACGCCGTAGCGGCTGCGAGCCTTCTTGCGCTCGCGCACGCCGGCGGTGTCGAGCGTTCCCCGCACAACCTTGTAGCGAACGCCGGGCAGGTCCCTCACCCGGCCGCCCCGCACCAGCACAATCGAGTGCTCCTGCAGGTTGTGGCCCTCCCCCGGGATGTAGGCGGTTATCTCCACGCCGGTGGTGAGCCGGACGCGGGCCACCTTGCGCAGGGCGGAGTTCGGCTTCTTGGGCGTAGCGGTGTAGACCCTCGTGCACACGCCCCGCCGCTGTGGCGCGCCGTGCAGCGCGGGCGTCGACTCCTTGCGGCGCTTCGTTTGGCGGCCCTTGCGGACCAGCTGCTGGATCGTGGGCATTATCGGGGCTGTTCCTCGGTCGTAATGGGACGGCGCAGTCTACGGTCGCCTGGGCCGGGTTCCGTCAACCTGCCTCGGTCACCGGGTCGGTGGACTCAGCCAACCGATAGTCGAGCACTTCGGCTCCCGCCATGTCGTGGCTGCGCTGCGCCAGCAGATCAGCGAGGTCGTCCTCGGAGCTGTAGTAGTCCATCGGGGTGTGGTCCGGGGCGTGGGTCTGGTAGGTCTCGCGATAGCGGGCCATTCCCGTGCCCGCCGGGATGAGCTTGCCGATGATGATGTTCTCCTTGAGGCCGACCAGCGTGTCGCGCTTGGACTCGATGGCCGCCTCGGTGAGAACCCGGGTCGTCTCCTGGAAGGAGGCGGCCGACAGCCACGATTCGGTGGCCAGGGAGGCCTTCGTGATTCCCATGACCTCGCGCCGCCCCGACGCCGGCTTGCCGCCGTCCCGGACGATATCCCGGTTGGTCTGCTCGAAGACGGCCTTGTCGACGCGCTCGTCCGGCAGGAAGTGCGTGTCGCCGGGCTCACCGATGGCGACCCTCTTGGTCATCTGGCGCACGATCAACTCGATGTGCTTGTCGTGGATCGACACGCCCTGGTCGCGGTAGACCTTCTGGACCTCGGCCACCAGGTAGCGCTGGGTGGCGTCGATGCCGCGGATCTCCAGCAGCTCCTTCGGGTCGCGTGGCCCCTCCACCAGCGCGTCACCGGGCTCCACCTCGTCGCCGTCGCGGACCTCGAGGCGGTACTCGGTCCCGATCCTGCAGTCGTGCTCGGTGCCGTCGTTCTCCACGATCACCACCGTGCGGTCGCCGGCCTCGCCGCGGATGCGGACCACGCCGGCCTGACGGGCCAGCGTCGCCTTGCCCTTGGGCGTGCGGGCCTCGAAGAGCTCCACCACCCTGGGCAGGCCGCCCGCGATGTCCTGGGCGCCCGCCACGCCGCCGGTGTGGAACGTACGCATCGTGAGCTGCGTGCCGGGCTCGCCGATGGACTGGGCGGCGATCACTCCCACCGCCTCGCCCTGTTCGATCAGCTTGCCCGTCGCCAGCGACATGCCGTAGGAGGCCGCCGTGATCCCTGAGGAGGAATCGTCGCTCAGCGGCGACAGCACTCTCACCCTGGTCACTTCGGGGTCGTCGCGCAGCGCGGCCAGTTCGGTGTCGCCGACCATCGTGCCGGCCAGGATGATCGAGCCGTCGCTCAGCGCGACGTCCTCGGCCAGCACCCTTCCGAAAAGCCTGGTCTCGAGATAGGTGCGCCGGTGGGGCGAGTCGGGCTGGACGTCCTCCAGCCAGATGCCCTTCACGTGGGTCCCGGCCGCGAAGGGGTCTTCGCTGTTGATGATGACCTCCTGGGCCACGTCGACCAGACGCCGGGTCAGGTAGCCCGAGTCGGCCGTCCGCAGCGCGGTGTCGACCAGGCCCTTGCGGGCGCCGGGCGTGGCGATGAAGTACTCGAGCACCCGCAGGCCCTCGCGGAAGTTGCTCTTGATCGGCCGGGGGATCATGTCGCCGCGTGGGTTGGCCACCAGGCCCCGCATGCCTGCAATCTGGCGGATCTGCATCATGTTGCCCCGGGCGCCGGACCCGACCATCATGTTGACCGGGTTGAACGCGTCGGACTCCAGTTCGTCCTTCATGCGCCCGGTGACTTCCTCAGTGGCCTCGGACCAAACCTCCACCTCGAGCTGCCGGCGCTCGCCGTCGGTGATGATCCCCCGCCTGAACTGGCGCTCGATCTTGTCGGCCTGCTTCTCGTAGCGGTCGAGGATCTCGGTCTTCTGCTTCGGCGTGCGCACATCGTCGATCGAGATGGTCAGGCCCGACCGGGAGGCGAACTGGAAGCAGATGTCCTTGATCTCGTCGAGACTCCTGGCCACCTCCGCGACCTGGAAGCCGCGGGCCAGCCGGTCGACGAGCTCGCCCATACGGCGCTGGCCGACGGCCTCGTTGACAAAGCCGAAACCGGCAGGCAGGGCGTCGTTGAAGAACACCCGTCCCGCGGTCGTGGGCTCGTAGCGGGCCCCGTCGCCGTTGGCCGGAGCCAGAAGCAGGTCCTTGGCGCCGCGGTACTCGATCGGCGCATGCAGCGAGAGATCCCCGTTCTCGTAGGCGAAGCGGACCTCGTCGATGTTGCGGAAGGCCCGGCCCGCCCCGGCCCCGTCGGCCACCAACTCGGTGAGGTAGTGCGCGCCGATGATCATGTCCTGGGTGGGTGTCACCAGCGGGCGGCCGTGGGCCGGGCTGAGCACGTTGTTGGCCGACAGCATCAACACCCGGGCCTCCGCCTGGGCCTCGGCCGACAGCGGCAGGTGCACCGCCATCTGGTCGCCGTCGAAATCGGCGTTGAACGCCGCGCACACCAGCGGGTGGATCTGGATCGCCTTGCCCTCCACCAGCACCGGCTCGAAGGCCTGGATGCCCAGCCGGTGCAGCGTGGGTGCCCGGTTCAGCAGCACCGGATGCTCCGGATCACGTCCTCGAGCACGTCCCACACCTGGGGCCGGCGACGCTCGACCATGCGCTTGGCCGACTTGATGTTGGGGGCCAGCTCCACGTCCACCAGCTTCTTCATCACGAAGGGCTTGAACAGCTCCAGGGCCATGATCTTGGGGAGTCCGCACTGGTGGAACCGGAGCGTCGGCCCGGCCACGATCACCGAGCGGCCCGAGTAGTCCACCCGCTTGCCGAGCAGGTTCTGGCGGAACCTCCCCTGCTTGCCCTTGAGCATGTCCGACAGCGACTTCAACGCTCGGTTGCCCGGGCCGGTCACCGGCCGGCCCCGCCGCCCGTTGTCGAACAGGGCGTCCACCGCTTCCTGCAGCATCCGCTTCTCGTTGTTGACGATGATGTCGGGCGCGGCCAGGTCCAGGAGGCGCTTGAGACGGTTGTTGCGGTTGATCACACGGCGGTAGAGATCGTTCAGGTCCGAGGTGGCGAAGCGGCCGCCGTCGAGCTGCACCATGGGACGCAGTTCCGGCGGGATCACGGGCACGACATCGAGGATCATGGCCCTCGGGTCGTTGACGCGCCGGCCGTAGTTGTCGCGCCGGTTGAACGCGGCCAGGATCCGCAGCCGCTTGATGGCCTTCTGCTTGCGCTGCGCAGACAGCGGCCGCTGGCCCTCGGGCGGGTTGATCTGGTTCCGTAGCGTCGCCTCCTCGGCGTCGAAGTCGAGCGCCGCGATGAGGCGGGCAATGGCGTCGGCGCCCTGGCCGCCCTCGAAATAGTCGCCCCAGCGGTCGTACAGTTCGCGCCAGAGCTCCTCATCCTCGATGATCTGGCGGCCGAACAGGTCTGAGAAGACCTCCCAGGCCCTCTCGAGCCGCTCTCGCTCAGCCTCGAAACGCTCGTTGATGTCCTCGAAGTCCTTGTCGGCCTGACGGTGCAGAGCCCGCAGTTCGGACTCCTTGGCCTGGGCCGCCTCGGCTTCGGCCAGTTCAGCCTCGAGCTGCTCGGAGCGCTGCGTGAGGGCCAGACGCCCATCGGCCTCTATGGCCTCGAGCTCGCGGCGGACCTCCAGCTCGAGTTCGGGCTTGTCGGCATGGCGCCGGTCCTCGTCCACGCTGATCACGAGGTTCGCCCCGAAGTAGATCACCTTCTCGAGCTGCTTGGCCTTGAGCTCCTCCTTGGGCTGAGTGCCCATCAGCAGGTAGGCCAGCCAGGACCTGGTGCCCCGCAGGTACCAGATGTGCACGGCTGGGGCGGCCAGCTCGATGTGGCCCATGCGCTCGCGCCGCACCTTCGAGCGGGTCACCTCCACATTGCAGCGCTCGCAGATGATGCCCTTGAAGCGCACGCGCTTGTACTTGCCGCACGAGCACTCCCAGTCGCGGGTGGGCCCGAAGATCTTCTCGCAGAACAAGCCGTCCTTCTCGGGCTTGAGCGTGCGGTAGTTGATCGTCTCGGGCTTCTTGACCTCTCCGTTCGACCAGGTGCGGATCGAATCGGCGCTGGCCAGGCCGATCTTCAGATCGCTGAAATCGTTGACGTCGAGCATGCCGTCTCCAGTTGTGCGTGTTCGTAGTTCTGTGCGGTGCTTGCCGGCTCAGCGGCGGGCGGCGCGGGCCAAGTCGTCTTCGTCGCTGCCGCGCTCGGGGCGCTGCAGGTCGATCCCGAGGGCCTCCACCGTTCGGAGGCTCTCCTCGTCCAGCTCGCGCATCTCGATGTGCTCGCCCGCCGCGGAGAGGACCTCGACGTTGATGCACAGCGACTGCATCTCCTTGATGAGCACCTTGAAGCTCTCCGGGATGCCGGGGTCGGGAACGTTCTCGCCCTTGACGATGGCCTCGTACGCCTTGGCCCGGCCGAGCACGTCGTCGGACTTCACGGTGAGCAGCTCCTGCAGGCAGAACGCCGCGCCGTAGGCCTCCAGGGCCCACACCTCCATCTCACCGAAGCGCTGGCCGCCGAACTGGGCCTTGCCGCCCAGCGGCTGCTGGGTGATCATCGAGTACGGGCCGGTGGAGCGGGCGTGGATCTTGTCGTCGACGAGGTGAGCCAGCTTCATCATGTAGACGTGGCCGGTGGTTACCGGGTTGTCGTAGGGCTCGCCGGTGCGCCCGTTGTAGAGCGTCTGCTTGCCGTCGATGTTGATCAGCCTGCGGCCCTCGGGCCCCTCCGGGTTCAGGTTGTTGAGGATGTCGACGATGGTCGGCTTCCCCTGAGCCAGGTCCCGCTCGTCCCAGGTTGCGCCGTCGAAGACGGGGGTGGCCACATGGATGGCGGGCGGGGTGACCGTGCGGGTCTTGCGCTCGATGCCGCGGATGGGCTCGCCGCCGACTCGCTGGCCGTCGATCTCCCAGCCGTACCGGGCGCAGTAGCCGAGATGGGCCTCCAGCACCTGACCGACGTTCATGCGCGATGGCACGCCCAGGGGGTTCAGGATGATGTCGACCGGCGTGCCGTCCGCGGTGAAGGGCATGTCCTCGATGGGGAGGATCCTCGAGATGACGCCCTTATTGCCGTGGCGGCCGGCCAGCTTGTCGCCCACGCTGATCTTGCGGTTCTGGGCCACGTACACCCGCACCAGCTGGTTCACGCCGGGCGGGAGCTCACCGGCGTTGGGATCGTCGCGGTCGAACACCTTGACGTCGATCACCTTGCCGGACTCGCCGTGGGGGACCTTGAGGGAGGTGTCGCGCACCTCCCTGGCCTTCTCGCCGAAGATGGCCCTCAGCAGCCGCTCCTCCGGCGTCAGCTCGGTCTCGCCCTTGGGCGTGACCTTGCCCACCAGCACGTCGCCCGGCCCGACCTCGGCGCCGACGCGGATGATGCCGCGGTGGTCGAGGTCGGCGAGGATGTCGTCGGAGAGGTTGGGGATGTCCCGGGTGATCTCCTCGGAGCCCAGCTTGGTGTCGCGGGCGTCGATCTCGTGCTCGTGGATGTGGATGGACGTGAGCACGTCGTCGCGCACCAGGCGCTCCGACAGGATGATGGCGTCCTCGAAGTTGTAGCCCTCCCAGGACATGAAGGCCACCAGCAGGTTCTTGCCCAGCGCCAGTTCCCCGTGGTCGGTGGACGGGCCGTCGGCCAGCACATCGCCGGCGGAGACCTTGTCGCCCTGGCGCACCAGCGGCTTCTGGCTGATGCAGGTGTCCTGGTTGGACCGCTCGAACTTGCGCAGCGGGATCTCGGTCGGTCCCGAGTCCGCGTAGTCCAGGACGATGCGGTCGCCGTCAACCTCGACGACGGTGCCGCCGGCGGACGCGATCACCATGTCGGCCGCGTCGCGCGCCGCCCGGCCCTCCACCCCGGTGCCGATGTAGGGAGCCTCGGAACGGACGAGCGGCACCGCCTGGCGCTGCATGTTGGCGCCCATGAGGGCGCGGTTGGCGTCGTCATGCTCGAGGAAGGGGATCAGGGCAGTGGCCACCGACACGATCTGCTTGGGCGAGATGTCCATCAGATGCACTTCGTCGGGAGGCACGAATGAGATCTCGGTGGTGGCGCCGAAGAAGACCTCCCGCTCGAGCTGGACCTTCAGATCCTCGAGCGACGCCGCCTGCGGCGAGCGCCGCACCAGAACCCGCGGGTTGACGAAGCGCCCTTCGGCGTCGGTGGGGGCGTTGGCCTGGGCGATGACGTAGTCCTCTTCCTCGTCGGCGGAGAGGTAGACGATCCTGCTCCCGTCGGGAACCTCGACAATCTCCTTGCCCCTCTCGACGAGATGGTCGACAACCGACCTGACCGTCTTCTCCTCACCCTTCTTCTCGGTGATGACGGCGTCGGGCACCAGCCGGTAGGGCGACTCGATGAAGCCGAACTCGTTGACCCGGGCGAAGGAGGCCAGGCCGCCGATGAGTCCGATGTTGGGCCCCTCGGGCGTCTCGATGGGGCACATGCGGCCGTAGTGCGAGAAGTGGACGTCGCGCACCTCGAACCCGGCCCGCTCGCGGCTGAGGCCCCCCGGCCCGAGCGCGGAGAGCCGTCGCCGGTGGGTGAGGCCCGACAGCGAGTTGACCTGGTCCATGAACTGCGAGAGCTGCGACGTCCCGAAGAACTCCTTGATGGACGCGACCACGGGACGGATGTTGATCAGCGTCTGCGGCGTGATCGCCTCCACGTCCTGGGTGGTCATGCGTTCCCGCACCTGCCGTTCCATGCGCGACAGGCCGATGCGTACCTGGTTCTGGATCAGCTCACCGACGCTGCGGATGCGGCGGTTGGCGAAGTGGTCCTGGTCGTCGAGCCGGTACCCGGGCACGCCCTTGGCCAGGTTGAGCAGGTAGGTGGCCGCGGCCAGCATCTCGCAGGGCGACAGCAGCGACTGGTCGGGATCGGGCCGCTCGATCTCCAGTCCGAACGTCTTCTCAAGGAAGTCGAACTCCGGGCCGAGCTTGCGATTGAGCTTGTGCCGGCCCACCCGGGACAGGTCGTAGCGGCGGCCGCTGAAGAAGGAATTCTCGAAGTAGGAGCGGGCTGTCTCGGCGGTGGCCGGGTCGCCGGGGCGCACCCTCTTGTAGATCTCGATGAGCGAGTCGTCGCGGGTGGGGGCCAGATGGCCCTGCTTGTCCCACTGCTCGGCCAGGAAGTCGAAGTGCTCCACGAAGCGCTCGAGGAACCCCGGGTGGTTCTCCTCGTCGTAGCCGAGCGCCCGGAGCAGGGTGAACAGCGGCAGGCGGCGCTTGCGGGCGACCCGCACCCCCGCGGTGATCTCCTTGCGGGGCTTCTGCTCGACATCGAACTCGATCCACTCGCCCCGGTAGGGGTGGATCGTGCCTGTCACGAGCTGGTACTTGGCCAGGTTCCGCAGGCGGTAGCGCTCACCGGGCTGGAAGATCACGCCGGGCGAGCGGACGAGCTGCGACACCACCACCCGCTCGGTGCCGTTGATGATGAAGGTGCCCTTCTCCGTCATCATGGGGAAGTCGCCCATGAAGACGATCTGCTCCTTGATCTCGCCCGTTCCGGCGTTGAGGAAGCGGGCCCGCACGAAGATGGGAGCGGAGTAGGTCATGTCCTTCTCCTTGCAGTCATCCACCGTGAACTTGGGCGGCGGATGAAGCTCCTCGTCGTCGGGATCGAACTCCAGCTCGAGACGCAGCGTCTCGCTGTAGTCGGAGATCGGCGAGATGTCCCTGAAGGTGCGGGCCAGGCCCTCGGTCATTAGCCAGGAGAAGCTCTCCCGCTGGATCGCGATGAGGTCGGGAAGTTCGAGGATCTCCTCGAGATTTCCGAACGAGTAGCGTTCGCGTGAAGCGGCGCGTGCGGTCACGTGATACTCCCGAGGGGCCGGCTGATCTGATTTCACGCGGTCGTGCGCGCGCGCGTGACGACAGAGGGATTAGCCACGGGAGCCGCCTCCCAGCGCGCACAGACGACCACGGTGGCAGGGATGCTAGCGCGCGACGAAGCTGGCCGCAACCACCCCGGCGGTTCGGTCAGGAACAGACCATAGTTGATGGAGTCAGCCGCGTCTATACCGGACTATTGGTGACTTCCGCTCTTGTTCGCCGCGCTCACGGGCCGCTTGGGCCCTAGGCGCGCAGGAGGGCGCGAACGGCCGCCAGTTCTGAGTCCTCCATGCCCGCGGCGGCCAGGTAGGAGGCCGCCCCGCCCCAGCGGTCGTGCAGCTGCTCCAGCACGGCTGCCATCACCGCGGGACGGGCCTCCCACAATGGCGCGAACTCGGCCGGGTCGAGGCCGTAGTCCTCGAGCATGGGGACCAGCGACCTGGCCTCGGTCTGGTCCTTCTGGAGGCTGGGACGCCGCTCCGACGACAGCGCGTAGTCGGCCACGACATGCTCGGCGGCAACCCCGGCGAGGTCCAGCAGGAGCATGGAGGCCACACCGGTGCGGTCCTTGCCCGCGGTGCAGTGGATCACGGTGGGCTCGCCCTGGCCCACCTGCCGGACGATGCGGGCCAGAGAGGGGCCGAAGTTCTGCAGCATGCGCAGGTAGCCCGCCACCATGTCGGCCTCGCCGTAGGACTTGATCTCGCCGTCGACGATGCGCTCGTAGATGGTGCGAGCCTGGAACGTCTGGTCGCTCGTCATCGACAGCCTCACGTAGCCCGCCCCCGCCGGCAGCCGGTCGGGGAATTCAGCCGCCTCGGCTTCGGAACGCAGATCGAACACATGACGGATGCCGGCCGTCTCCAGGCGGCGCAGGTCGGCGTCGGTGAGCGTGCAGAGCCGGTCGGCCCGGTACACGAGGCCGAACCTCGTCGAGCCACCGCCGGTGACGGGCAGGCCGCCGAGGTCGCGGAAGTTGCTGGGACCGTCGAGGTCCACCCGCCGCTGCATCACGGCCTAGCAGGCCTCTTGTTCCCGCTCATGTTCGCTGCGCTCACGGGCCGCTCGGGCCACGGCCTCGCAGGCTCGGCCTCTTGTTCTAGGCCAGCTCTACCTCGGCTCCGACTGCCTCCAGCGCGGCCTTGGCCTTGTCGGCATCCTCCTTGTTGAGGCCTTCCAGCACCGGCTTGGGGGCGTTGTCGACGAGCTCCTTGGCCTCCTTGAGACCGAGAGAGGTGAGGCTGCGCACCTCCTTGATCACCTGGATCTTCTTGTCGCCGACGGCCGCCAGGACGACGTTGAAGGAATCCTTGGCCTCCTCGTCCTCGGCCGCGTCACCCGCGGCGGGGGCGGCGACTGCGACCGCGGCCGGCGCGGCCGCAGTCACATCGAAGCGCTCCTCGAACTCCTTGAGCAGCTCGCTCAGTTCGAGCACGGTCATCTGTGAGATCGAGTCGAGGATCTCTTTCTTGGTTGCCATGGTCAGGCCTCCTCTGTTTCGGATGGTTGGTCTGGGTCGGGTGTCTGGTCCGTGTCGCCGGCCGCGCCGCCTGCGTCGATGAGCGACTGGAGTCCGTAGGCGAAGTTGCGGGGCAGAGCCTGGAGCAACCCGGCGAGCCTCACCATCGGCGCGGCGAGCGCTCCGGCCAGCTGCGCCAGCAGCATCTCGCGCGAGGGCAGGTCGGCCAGGGCCATCAAGTCTTCGGCGGTGAGGACCTTGTCTCCCAGCAACCCTCCCTTGAGCACGAGGGCGCGGTTGGCGCGCGAGAAGTCCCGCAGGGCCTTGGCGACCGCAGCTGCGTCGCTTGCCGTCCCGTCGTCGCGGGCGCCCACGAAGGCGATCGCGGTCGGGCCGGTGAGCAGGTGGGCCACATCGACGCCCAGCTCGGCGGTGGCCAAGCGGACCATCGTGTTCTTGTAGATCGTGTACTCCCCGCCGGCGGCGCGCAGCGACCGGCGCAGCGCGGCCATCTCGCCGACGTTCAGCCCGCGGTACTCGGTCAGCAGAGCCGCATCGCTGGCCGCCAGCCGGTCGCGCACTTCGGCGACGACGGCCGCCTTCTCTGGCCTTGGGACTGTCATGGGTGCCTTCCTCGTCCGGCGGGCCTGCCGACCCATTGGTGCTCCCCGCGGAGCGCACCGGATGTCTCAGGTGAGCGCGGTCTGGAAGCGGGAGTATACGGGTCTAGTCAGCCGCCGCGACGTCGGCGGGGTCGATCCGGACGCCGGGACCCATCGAAGAGCTGAGCACCATCTTCTTCATGTACTTGCCCTTGGCTGCAGCCGGCTTGGCCCGCTGGAGCTCGGCCACCACGGCCCGGAGGTTCTTGAGCAGGTCCTCCTCCGCGAACGACGCCCGCCCGATGGGCACGTGGACGTTGGCGAAGCGGTCGGTCCGGTACTCGACCTTGCCCCCCTTGAACTCTTCGATGGTGCGGACCACATCGGTGGTGACGGTCCCGGTCTTGGGGTTGGGCATCAAGCCGCGCGGACCGAGGATCCGGCCGAGCTTGCCGACCACCGGCATCATGTCGGGGGTAGCGATGGCCACGTCGAAGTCGGTCATGCCCCCCGTCACCTGCTCGGCCAGGTCGTCGGAGCCCACGAGATCGGCGCCGGCCTCGCGGGCCGTGGTCGCGGCCTCGCCCTGCGCGAACACTGCGACCCGCACCTCCTTGCCGGTGCCCGACGGCAGCGACACGGTGCCCCGCAGCATCTGGTCGGCTTTGCGGGGGTCGACTCCGAGCCGCACGACCACGTCGACGCTCTCGTCGAATCGCCTGGTGGCCAGGCTCTTCACCAGGCTCACGGCGTCGGCGTCGCTGTGCAGGCGCAGGCGGTCGAAGCTCTTCGTGGCTTCGACGTGCTTCTTGCCCTTGGCCATGATCGCTCCCTTGCCTCTCCGCTCGGCCCCTACTCGACGGTGACGCCCATCGAGCGGGCGGTGCCCTCGACCTGCGCCTTGGCCGCCTCCAGGTCGTTGGCGTTCAGGTCGGGCATCTTGATCTCGGCGATCTCGGCCAGCTGGGCGTCGGTGATCGTGCCCACCGTCTCGCGCCCGGGAGTCTCTGCCGCCTTCTCCAACCCGGCTGCGGAGCGGATCAGGAACGACGTCGGCGGGGTCTTGGTGATGAACGTGAACGACCGGTCCTCGTAGATCGTTATCTCGGCCGGGATGATCTGGCCCCGCATGTGGTCGGTGCGGGCGTTGTAGTCCTTGCAGAAGTCCATGATGGCCACGCCGTGCGGGCCCAGCGCAGTGCCCACCGGCGGAGCAGGCGTCGCCTGACCCGCGGGGATCTGGATCTTCACTAGGGCTGCAACTTGCTTTCTGGGGGCCATGAGCGACTCTCTGGAACGTGGAACTGGACGAACGGGCGAACGTGGCAGTGTGGCGGCATCCGCGGCGGGCGCCAACCCGTCGCGGCGCCGCAGACCGGCCTACAGGCGGGCTACCTGGGCGAACTCGAGCTCGACCGGTGTCTCCCGGCCGAAGATGTTCACGAGCACCTTGACCTTGAGCTGGTCCTCGTTGATCTCGATGATCTCGCCGGAGAAGTCGGCGAAGGGGCCGTCCTTGACCCGGACGGTCTCTCCCAGGCCGTACTCGAACATCGGCTTGGCCCTCTTGGACGCCTCCCGGGAGCGGTCGGCCTCCACGCCGAGGAAGGCTTCGACGTCGCGGCGACGCAAGGGTGACGGGGCGCCGCCCTGGTTCACGAAGCCGGTGACGTTGGGCGTGTCGCGTATGACCGGCCACACCTCCTCGTCGAGTTCGCAGCGCACGAACACGTATCCGGGGAACAGCCGCTTCGAGGAGATCACCTTCTTGCCGTTCTTGAACTCCGGCACGTCGCGCAGCGGGATGACCACCTCGTGGATGCGGCCCTCCATGTTCATCGACGCGGTGCGGGCCTCGAGGTTCTGCTTGACCTTCTTCTCGTAGCCGGACTGGGTGTGCACGACGAACCACTTGCCCGGCTTGTCGTAGGGGCTGACGGGATCACCGGACTCGTCGGCGGAGTCTGCTTCGTCGAACAGCTCGTCCTCGGTGATGACGGCGGCGGATGGGGAGACGGATGCGTCGGACATGGGGTACCTCAGGATTCGAAGAGCTCGAGTATGAAGGTCGAGAAGACCCAGTCGAGCCCGTAGATCATGGCGGTGAGCACAACGACGGTGACAAGGACCACGATCGAGTAGTTGACGGTCTCAGCCCGGCTGGGCCAGGCCACCTTGCGGAGCTCGCCCCGGACCTCGCGCAGGAACTGACCTGGCGAGGTGCGCTCCGCGGGAGGCGTCGAGGCGCCACGGTTGCGGGTCCGGACCGGTGCGCCCTCCGCATCGATCTCACCCTGCTTCTGAAGCATCCGCTTCTGCTGACGGTTCATCGCCATTTGTGGAACTCACCTCGTGGGTTGCGGCGCCGTTGGTGTGGCCGTCGTCAATTTGCAGGGGCGGAGGGACTCGAACCCCCAACCGCCGGTTTTGGAGACCGGTGCTCTGCCAATTGAGCCACGCCCCTCAGCAGCCCCGAAAGGCTACCAGTGCAGGGCTGCGAACGGCTACGGGCGGGCCTGCCGGACACGGCCGCTTTCTCGTAGTCAGGAGGCCAGTCTGGCGGCGCGGCGATGCCGGGCGGTGAACGCTATGAGGCCCGCCGCGGCCGCGGCTCCGGCGGCGACGGTCGCGGCGACGCGGGGCTTGTTCTCCCAAGCCCAGCGATGCCCGTACCGATCAAGGTGCACCAGGATCTGCGACTCCAGCCGGGCGTCTTCCGGCGCCGAACTCTCGCGCAGCAAGTACATGGCGTCCATCAACCGCCGGTAGCGCGACTGCTCCACCCGGCACCGCAGGCAGGACTCCAGGTGGTCGAGCTCCGCCGGTCCGAAGGCGCGGTCGCCGCCCGCGGCCGCCGCCAGCGCGTCGCTGACCGACTCGCAGTCGCGGCGCGGGTGGGTCATGGCATCGTCTGCCGGGGCCGTGGGCTCACTCGCCACGATCCGGCTCCTCTCCGGGCATGGGCAGAACCTGCTCGCGCAGGCGGCGGCGAGCCCGGTGCAGGCGCACCTTGGCCGCCGTCACGGAGATGCCCAACTCCGCCGCGATCGCTTCATGGGGAAGGTCGTACATGTCCCGCAGCACCACGACCGAGCGCAATCGAGCCGGCAGCTCTCGGATGGCGGCGTCGAGGTTCTCTCGCAGGTCCGCCAGGTCGCCTTGGAGGACCGGGTCGTGGTCGGGCCGGGTGTCGATCACGTCGTCGTGAGCGCCGAGATGGTCGTGGCGATGACGCTGGCGACGGCTGAGGTGGGTGGTCGCGCAATTGGCCACGATGCGATAGAGCCAGGTGCTGAACTGCGCCTCGCCGCGGAAGCGGCCGACGCCCTTGTAGGCCCTCAGATACGCCTCTTGAACCACGTCTCGAGCATCCTCCGTACTGCCCGTGAGGCGCACGGCCAGCGCGTACGCGTCGGAGTGCGTGATGCGCACGAGCCGGTCGAACGCCTCCCGGTCGCCGGACTTGGCCAACTCGACGAGAGCAACCATGTCCTCTGAGGATTGAGACTCGCGATCAGCGCCGACGTTACGCGATGGCTCCTCGACGGCTCGCAGGCGGCGCCGGGGCGATGCGGTCACAATAGGCCCCTGGCGGCGAGTTCCATGTAGCGACGGACAGACTTGAACTGTCGACCTCTCGATTATGAGTCGAGCGCTCTTGCCAACTGAGCTACGTCGCCGGGAAGGGCAGGGCGGGTGCCTGCGCCGAGCTCCCTGTCAGAATCGAACTGACGACCTTCTCCTTACCATGGAGACGCTCTGCCGGCTGAGCTAAGGGAGCGGCTCCGGCGCCGGAACGCCGGTCCGCCATGATGCCACACCCGTGTGCTGATCCCAACCGTCGGGGTCGGCCGCGACAAGATCGCCAAGTCATTCCATTGAGCTTCATGTTGCACCGTGATGTACAGGTGCTATCATGTGATTCGGAAGTGGGGCGATCCCGGCAGGCCGAGTCCGGTTGAGAAACTCCTCCGGGGTCGCCCCACCCGCACTATACGCATATTCAAGACAGTTTCAGTATTTTTTACCGTTCAACATATGATGCGACCCGAACGGACGGACCCTGCCTAGCGAAGTGATGCCAGTAGGTTCTGTGCGCGTGACATGCCGGGCAGGACGATGAGCGGGCTGCGAGTGGGGGTGGTGGGCGGCTCGATCGGGGGACTGACCGCGGCCGTGCTGCTGCACGAGATGGGCTGCGATGTCCAGGTGTTCGAACGGTCGAGCGCGGCACTGCAGGGGCGGGGAGCCGGAATCGCGGTGCTGCCCATGACCGAGCGGTACTTCACCGAGCTGGGCACCAGCCTCGGCGCCGGCTCCGGAACGGCCCCCCAAGTCGCTCTCACGCTCACCTACTGGAGCTATATCGACCGTGACGGAGCCGTCATCGACACGGCCGCCACCCACTACCGCTTCACCTCGTGGAACACGCTGTACCGGGCGCTGCTGGAGCGCCTGCCGCCGGAGCGGTACCACCTCGGCTGCCGCGCCACCGGTGTGACCCAGTCGGGCGAGTCGGCGGCGGTGCGCTTCGCCGGCGGGGACACCCACCGGTGCGACCTTGTCGTAGGCGCCGACGGGATCGGCTCCACCGTACGGGAGGCGGTGGCGCCCCGCACCTCGACCACCTACGCCGGATACGTCGCCTGGCGGGGCACCGTCCTGGAGAGCGAGCTGTCGCCGAGCACCGCCGAACTCTTCGCCGACGCCATGGTGTACCAGGTCCTGCAACGCTCCCATACTCTCGCCTACGCCATTCCCGGACCCGCCGATTCGGTCGAGGTGGGCGAGAGGGCCCTCAACTTCGTGTGGTACCGCAACGCCCGCGGCGCGGCCTACGACGACCTGATGACGGACCGCGAGGGCGTCCACCGGCCGGGCACCGTGCCGCCCGGACTCGTGCAGCACCGCTACGTCCGGACACTGCAAGCCGATGCCTCCGCACAGCTCGCACCGCAACTGGCCGAACTGGTGCTGGCCTGCGACGAGCCCTTCATCCAGGCAATATTCGACATGACCGCCCACCGGTTCCGCAGCGGCCGCGCCGTCCTGATCGGCGACGCCGCCGCTGCGTTGCGGCCCCACGTCGCAGCAGGCACGGCCAAGGCCTGCGCCGACGGGTGGGCACTACGAGACTCCCTGTCCGGCGCTGAGGACCTCGACGGCGCTCTGGCGGGCTGGGAGGCCCGGCAGATGGCACTGGCCGAGCGCGTGGCGGCAAAGTCCAGAGCGATGGGCGAGGCGTCCCAGACGTCGGGCACGATGGTGCCGGGCGACCCCGGCTGGCGATTCGGACTGTTCAGCCCGGGCAACTGAGCTCGAGCCACCTACGAGGTTGCCGGGCTATAGGGTTCGACGCTGACCCGACGGCAAGGAGTTGACAATGACGATCAGGCTGTACCAATTCCTGGACGTGTCGGCCGGCGTGCAGGCCGGTCAGTTCGGGATCGGGGAGCGAAGGGAGATCGACAGTCTCGATGACCTCGACCCCGTCTACAAGCGGCTGCTCGACGAGCAGGTCACCGCGGTGGTGTCGGTGATCGGCGCTGACGGCCGGCCCAGCCTGACCCCGATGTGGTTCGGCTACGCCGGGGACAAGGTGCTGCTCAACGTGGCCGCGCACCGCAAGAAGACAGCCTGGATCCGCAACAGCCCCGAGATCTCGCTGATCCTCGTCAACCCGCAGAACCCGTACCACTGGGTGTCGATGAAGGCCACCGTCGCGCGGGAGATATCCGAGGACGACCCCACCGAGGGCGCCCGGGCCACTGAGAGCATCGACGCGTCCTGGACGAAGTACACCGGCGCTGAGCCGCCCTACGGCCTGCGCGATCCGTCCATCGACGAGCGTCGGGTGCTGTTCGAATGCCGGGTGGACAAGGTCTCGACGTTCGGACAGCCCTGATCAGCTGAGTTCTATTGCTTCTTGCTGCAGGCTAGGGCCCGGGTGGAGAGGGCGACTCGGCGGCGGGCTGAGGCGAGGTCGTTGCGGTCGAGGCCGTTGGTGAGATAGGCGAACGAGATCCCGGTGACCGGGTCGGCCCAGGCGGCCTGCCCGGCGGCGCCGGAATGGCCGAAAGCTCCGGGGGACGCGCCGTGTCCGTGGCCGCGCATGGCGGCCTTGCCGTCGCTTCCGGCCAGCACGAAGGCGTGGGAGCGGCTGGCCGGCGTCCGGGTCCAGTCCGGATGGTTCTGGCGGACGACCATCGCGTCGGAGCGGGCCTCGGGATGCAGGAAGTCGTCAGTGCTGTGGAGCACGGCCTGGTACCACCGGGCCATGTCCTCGGCCCGAGCGATCCCCCCGCCCCCGGGAACGCCGGCAGCCCGCAGCCAGGGCCGGTTGAACACCGTCAGCATCTCCTCGCCCACTCCGCCGGGCAGCTCGTCAAGACCGAGCGCGGCGAGTTCGGCCGCGGTCGGCTCGGAGCCCACGCCCACGACATCGGCCACGTCGGCCTGATCGTCGATGCCGATGCCCAGCCAGCGGGAGCAGCCGGCCGGCTCCATCACCCGCTCGGCGATCACCTCGGGGTAGGGGCGGCCGGTCACCTCGGTGATGATGTCGGCCAGGACCCAGTGCGCTGAGAGGGCGTGGTACTCGTAGCGGGTTCCGGGCTCCCAATCGGTACGCCATGTGCCGTAGGCGGACAGGCGGGCGACTCGGTCGATGGTCTCGGCGCGTCCCAGGGGCGCGTACGGGAAGCCTCCCGTATGGAGGAGCACCTGCGACACGGTGATGGCGTCCTTGCCGTTGGCTCCGAAGGACTCCAGCACGTCGCACACCGGAGCACCGATGTCGAACCGGCCCTCGGCGGCCAACTCCATAGCGGTCAGGGCCACCGTCGGTTTGACCGCCGAGTACGTGTGGAACCGGGTGTCGGCGGTGCAGTCGCCCAGCGCCTCCGACACCACGATCTCGCCCTCGAAGCCCAGAGCGAACTGCGCGGCGGGCAGAAGGCCGGAGTCCACGCCGCGCCGGGCCCGCTCCACGAGCGCTTCGACGGCAGCGGCGTCGAGTTTGGGCATCGTTGGAGGCTAGGAGGGTGCCGCGGCTAATTCACCGACTTGGACATGCCCTCCCAGTAGGGGGCCCGCAGCTTGAACTTCTGGAGCTTGCCGGTGGCGGTGCGGGCCAGCTCGTCGCGCACCTCCACCGACGTGGGGCACTTGTAGTGGGCGATCCGCTCCCGGCAGTGGGCGATCAACTCCTCTGGCGTGGCGGCTGCCCCGGGGGCCAGCACCACCAGGGCCTTCACCGTCTCGCCCCATTTCTCGTGGGGCACGCCGATCACGGCCACCTCGGCCACGGCCGGATGCGAGAACAGGGCGTCCTCCACCTCGATGGACGACACGTTCTCGCCCCCGGAGATGATCACGTCCTTCTTGCGGTCGGTGATCATGTAGTGGCCGTCGTCGTCGAGGTAGCCGCCGTCGCCGGTGTGGAACCAGCCGTCGCGTATGGCGTCGGCGGTGGCGTCGGGCTGCTCCCAGTAGCCCTCCAGCACATGGTTGCAGCGGGCCAGGAACTCGCCGGAGTCGCTCACCTGCATGCGCACGCCCAGCGCGGGCACACCCTGGCGCGACAGCTTGCGGGCCCGGTCCGCGGGCGAGAGGTCGTCCCACTCGTCCCGGCTGCGGTTGATGGTCAGAACCGGAGCGGTCTCGGTGAGGCCGTAGAGATGGATGAACTCCCAGCCCAGGTCGGTCTCCACCCGCTCGATGGTGCGGGTCGGTGGGGGTGCGCCGGCCACCACCATGCGGGTGCGGCCCGCGCCCGGGATGGGGCCGTCCCAGGTGGCGGCCGCGTCGAGGATGGCGGCCACCACCGCCGGTGCGCCGCAAAGCAGGGTGATGCCGTGGGCGTCGACCCGGTGCAGGATCTCGGGGCCGTCCACCTTGCGCAGAACCACCTGCTTGGCGCCCATGCCGACCAGCACGTAGGGCATCCCCCAGCCGTTGCAGTGGAACATGGGCAGGGTGTGCAGGTAGTTGTCTCGATCGGTGACCGAGGTGTGCAGGCCGAACACGGCCGAATTGATCCACAGGCTCCGGTGGGTCTGCTCCACCCCCTTGGGCCTGGCGGTGGTGCCCGAGGTGTAGTTGATGACCGCGGTCTCGTCCTCGTTCGGCTCCCAGCGCTGCGGGGTCTCGCCGAACCGGAACAGCGACTGGTCGGACTCGTCGCCGAGCACGAACTTGTGGCGGCACTTCACCGGATCCAGGACCTCGGCCAACTCGGGATCGACGAGCAGCACGTCGGCGCCGCAGTGGTCCACTATGTAGGTCACCTCGTCGAGGCTGAGCCGGAAGTTGATGGGCACGAAGATGCGCCCGTTGCCGCTGACGCCCCAGAAGCAGGTAAGCAGGCGCCCGGCGTTGTGCGACACCATGGCCACCCGGCCTCCCATGGGCACGCCGAGAGCGTCGAGGCCGGCTCCGGTGGCGTCAGCCAGCTCGCCCATGCGCGAGAACGTGACCTCGCCCATCGAGGGCGCGGGCTGGTCGGGCTCGTCGACGAAGGCGACCCGGTCGGGATACACGGCCAGGGCCCGGTCGAGGTGGTCGCGGACTGTGAGCGGAACCTTCATGGCGTCATCATGGCAGGATCAGCCCGCGCCGCGCACGCCGAGAGGCCGAGCGGACAGGCAAGCGATTCCGGTTCATGCGGGCGAGGCCGTGGCCCGAGCGGCCCGTGAGCGCAGCGAACAAGAGCGGAACACACTCCCTCGCGGCGCGAGCGCCTCTCACCTATCCGCGCAGTCCCCGTAGGTGAGATAGCCGCCGGCGGCACGAGCATGCAGACTGAGTCTCGGTGATGCGACGAGCAGCGTCCATATTGGGGATCACTCTGGTCGCCCTACTACCGATGGTGGCGGCTTGCAGCAGCGGAACCGGTGAGTCGGCCGGCTCGCGCCCGGCGGCCACGGGCGAGTTCGCCGGGACGATCCGGCTGGGGGCGGCGCTGAGCGAGACCGGCAAGTACTCGGTCGAGGGCAAGGACTCACGGCAGGGCTACGACACCTGGCTGACGTGGGTGAACGAGACCTACGGCGGAATCCGCATCGGCGATCAGCGCTACCGGGCCGAGATCGTGTACTACGACGACGAGTCCGACGCCGACACCGCCGGCAACCTCACCCAGCGCCTCATCGACGACGACCGGGTCGACTTCCTGCTGGGCCCCTACTCGAGCGGCCTCACCACCGGCACCAGCGCCATCGCGGAGGCCAACAACGTGCTGATGGTGGAGGGCAACGGCACCTCCGACACCATGTTCGAGCGGGGCTTCCAGAACCTGTTCCTGGTGGCCACCATCGCCAGCGACTACACCCGCTCCGGGATCGAAACCCTGGCCGCCCGCGGGGCCCGCACCGCGGTGATCGCCCACGAGGACACCTCGTTCGCCACCGCGGTGGCGAGCGGCGCGGCCCGCCACCTGGAGGCCAACGGCGTCGAGGTGCTGGCCGTCGAGACCTACCCCAAGGACATCCAGGACGTGTCGGCCATCATGACGAAGTTCCGCGACCTGGACCCCGATCTGTTCGTCGGGGGAGGCCACTACAACGACGCGGTCCTGTTCGTGAACTCGGCCAAGGAACTCGGCTTCGAGCCCGGCGGGATGCTGATCACGGTCGGGCCCTCCAACCCCAAGCTGGTCGAGGAACTGGGCCGCGATGTCGACGGCGTGCTCGGGCCGACCCAGTGGGAGCCGTCCATGGCCTACCGGGGGGCCTACTTCGGCAGCGCCGCCGACTACGCCGACTACTACCAGAGGCTGTGGGGCGAGCCGCCCGTGTACCAGGCGGCCAGCGCCACCGCCGCCGCGCTGGCTTTGCACCTGGCCATCGAGGCCGCCGGATCGACCGACACCGACGCGGTGCGGACCGCCCTGCGGGAGCTGTCGGCGGACACCTTCTACGGTCCGATCAGCTTCGACGAGCGCGGCGTCAACGTGAGCAAGCCGATGGGCATGATCCAGGTGCTCGACGGCGACATCGTGGTGGTGGCCCCCGACGACGCCGCGGTGGCCCAGCTCGCGTACCCCCTCGGCGACGGCGTGGCCAAGCGGGGCGGCTCCGGATCGTCGGGCTTGGGCCAGCTCCCCCAGGCCCTCGTCAACGGCATCGCCCTGGGCGGCATGTACGCGGTGCTGGTGCTGGGCTTCTCGGTGATCTGGGGGGTGATGGGCGTCATCAACTTCGCCCACGGCGAGTTCGTGATGGTGGGCGCCTACCTGGCGTGGCTGGCCAACGACCTGTGGGGAGTCGACCCGTTCGTGTCGGTGCCCGCGGTGTTCCTGGTAATGATGGCGCTGGGGTACGGGGTTCAACGGGTGCTGGTGGACCGCGTCATCGACCGCCCCCACCTGGTGTCGCTCCTGGTGATGTTCGGCCTGGCCATCATCCTGCAGAACGCCATGAAGCTGCTCTTCTCGGCCGACTTCCGCCGGGCCGACACCGCGCTCGACGGCAGTTGGCGGGTCACCGACTCCCTGACCGTGCCGGTCACCAAGTTCTGGATCCTGGTGATCGCGCTGGGCGTGCTCGCCGGGCTGAGCCTGCTGCTGTCCCGCACCCGGCTGGGGAAGGGCATCCGGGCTGCGGCCCAGAACCGGGAGGCGGCCCGCATCGTGGGCATCGACGTCTCCAAGGTGTACGTGATCGTCTTCGCGCTCTGCATCGGCATCACCGGCGCGGCGGGTGCGCTGGTCAGCCCGGTGCTGGCCGTGCAGCCGTTCCAGGGCCCGCCGCTGACGTTGAAGGCGTTCGCCATCACCGCCATGGCCGGCCTCGGGTCGATACGGGGCGCGCTGGGCGGGGCGATGGTGCTGGGCCTCGTCGAGGCGGGACTGGCCATCTACGTCGAGGGCGTGGGCACCAACCTGGCCGTGGTGGCGTCGTTCGTCATCCTGGTGGGCGCGCTGGTGCTGCGGCCCCAGGGCCTCTTCGGCGGCCTGCGACCGGTGGACGCGACCGCAGCATGAACGCTCTGAAGCAGTGGCTCGCCAGTGGCCCGGGGCAGGTTGCGATCCGGGCGGTGGTGGCGGCCGCGCTGGCCTGGATGGTCGTGCTACCTCTGCTGGGCGCCAGCGACTCGACCCTGTTCACCATGACGCTGATGCTCACCAGCGTGGCCGTGGCCGTCAACTGGAACCTGACCGGCGGGTTCACCGGCTACGTCGACTTCGGCCATGCGGTGTGGTTCGGCCTCGGCGCCTACGTGACCGCCATCCTGATGTCGCTGCAGGCCAACAGCCTCGGCATCGGTTGGTCGCCGGTCCCCGCCATCATCGTCGGGGCGATCGTGGCGGGAGTGCTCGCCGGTCTGATCGGCCGGGCCACCATGCGGCTGAAGGGGCCCTACTTTTCCATCGCCATGCTGGGCACGTTCGTGGCCGTCCGCGAGATCGTGCGCACGTGGGGCGGCCTGACCGGCGGAGGCGTCGGCCTGACCCTACCTCCCTACCTGAACCGGCAGCTGTTCTATTACGTCGAGTTGGTGCTGGTGGTGGGGCTGGTGCTGCTGACCTGGTGGCTGCGCCGCACCCGCCTCGGCGCCGCGCTGGTGGCCATACGCGAGGACGAGCTGGGCGCCCAGATGCGGGGAATCTCGACCACCCGCCTCAAGGTCGCCGTCTTCAGCTTCGCGGGCGCCTCCACCGGGCTCTTCGGGGGGCTCTGGGCGTACCAGAACACCTTCGTGGACCCCGACATCGCCTTCACGGAGGTGCGGACCATCGACGCCATCATGGGAACGCTGCTCGGAGGACTGGGAACGGTGGCCGGGCCGGTGGTGGGCTCGGTGGCGCTCTACTGGCTGCGCGAGGTGCTGTGGGCCAACCTGCTCGACTACCACCTGGTCGCCCAGGGGGTGCTGCTGATCCTGATCGTGCTGTTCCTGCCCCGGGGCCTGGTCGGCGCCTTCGACCGCAAGGGCTGGTCCGTGCGACGTATCTGGCAAGGCCGCCCCGCCGGCCCCGACGACCTGGGCGACACCCACGGCGCCCCGGATTCCGCGGGGGCGACCGTTGGAGCCACCTCCGGCGCCGGCGGCCCTTCCCATGGGGGCGACGCCGGCCTGGCCGAGCGCGGCGGCGGGCCGGTCGCGGACGTCAGCGCTCGGAGCCGGCCCGGCCCGGGGCGTCCTGGGCTGGAGGGGGTCGGCATCGTTAAGCGCTTCGGTGGGCTCACCGCTGTCGACGGGGTCGACATCGAGGTCTCGCCGGGCGAGATGGTGGGGCTGATCGGGCCCAACGGCAGCGGCAAGACGACGCTGTTCGACTGCCTGAGCCGGGTGTTGAGCGCCGACGAGGGCACGATCCGACTCGACGGGGCCGACATCTCCCGGCTGCCGCCGCACCGGGTCGCCCGGCTGGGGGTGTCGAGGACGTTCCAGATCATCCGGGTGTACCGCGACCTCACCGTGCGCGAGAACATGGAGCTGAGCATCCAGTGGGACCAGGTCGGGCTGCGGGGCCTCTTCGGCCGCACCGGCGCCACCACCCGCCGCAAGGCCGACCTGCTCATGGAGTTCCTGCTGCTGGCACCGCTGCGGGACGAGCCCGCCGGCACGCTGTCGGGCGGCCAGCGTCGCCTGCTGGAGATCGGCATGGCACTGATGAGCGACCCGAAACTGGTCCTGCTCGACGAGGCAACATCGGGGGTCAACCCCGCGCTGGTGGAGCAGCTCAAGGAACGGCTCGTGGCTGTGAACGCCGAGCAGGGCGTGTCGTTCCTGCTCGTCGAGCACAACGTGCAGTTCGTCTCCGACATCTGCGAGCGGGTGGTGGTGCTCGACGCCGGCAGCAAGCTCGCGGAGGGGACGCCGGCTCAGGTAATGGACGACGACGCCGTGATCGGGGCCTACTTCGGGGCGGGCGGTCGCGCCCAGCAGACCGGCGACGCCGGCGGCGACGGCACCGGGGCCGGCACCGGGACGGGGGGCACCGGCAGACGGCGCGAACCCGGAACCGGGACGGGGGACGGCGGGCCATGAACGGCGTGCCGGCCGCCGGTCCGCTGTTGGAGCTTCGCGGCGTGTGCGCCGGCTACGTGCCGGGCCACGACATCATCCGCGGCATCGATCTCGAGGTGCATGCCGGCGAGATCGTGTGCGTGATCGGCCCCAACGGCGCCGGCAAGTCGACGGTGTTCAAGGCGGTCTACGGCCTGGTGCCGGTGCGGGCCGGGCAGGTGCTCTGCGACGGTGCCGACATCACCGGCATCAACCCGTCCGACACCCTGGCCACGGCCGGGATCGCCATCGTGCCCCAGCTCCGCAGCTCGTTCGCCCAGATGACCGTCTACGAGAATCTCGAGCTGGGCATGTACCGGTGCACCGACAAGGCCCGGGTGCGGGAGCGCATCGGCTTCGTGTGCGATCTGTTCCCGAGGCTGGGTGCCCGGGCCAGGCAGGCGGCCGGGACGATGTCGGGCGGCGAGCAGCGGATGCTGGAGATCGGTCGGGCTCTCATGTGGGAGCCCCGCCTGGTGCTGATGGACGAGCCGTCCGCGGGGTTGTCCCCCATCGTCTCCGCCGAGGTGTTCGAGACGGTCCGGCGGCTCAACCGCGAGATCGCGTTGACCGTGCTGATGATCGAGCAGAACGCCCGCCAAGGCCTGGAGACCAGCCACCGCGGCTACGTGATCGAGCACGGCCTAGTCACCTACCACCGGCCCGCCGGCGACCTGCTGGCCGACCCGGAGGTACGGCAAGCATTCCTCGGAGCCCGCTGACCGCGAATTGGCAGCACAATGCACGCATGCCGTGCACAACGCTGCCAATTCCCGAGACCGGCCCCAGCCGCGTCCGAACTGGCAGCACAATGCACGCATACCGTGCACAACGCTGCCAATTCCCTGAGCGGTCAGCTCTGCAGGACGGTGGTTACTGCGTCGGGGATGGAGCGGGGGCCTGCTATGGCTGCGAACCGGGCGCCGGCGGCGGCTGCGAACGCTTCGGCGTCGGCCGCGTCGCCTTCGGGCGCGATCACGCAGAGTTCGTCGAGGCGGCGGGCCGCAGCCAGCGGATCGCCACCCGCGGTGGCCCGGCAGTCCGACAGCAGCACCGCCACGCGGCGCCGGGCCGTGCACCGCTCCAGCTGGGCCCGGGCCGCGTCGAGCGCGGCTGCGAGGTCGGTGGTTCCGTAGCCGCGCAGCCGCAGCACGTCGTCCACCACGGCCGGCGCCGGACGGTCCCGGTCGGCCGACTTGATGGCCACGACCTGGTCGCCGAAGGCCAGCGCCGACCACTGCTGGGGCGCTCGCAGGGCGCAGGCCGCCGCGGCCACCGCGGCCGCGGCCAGCCTGGGTCCGCCCATCGACCCCGACCGGTCCACAACGAGGGTGATCGCGGTGGCGGGACGCTGCCAGCGCTGCACCCACAACTCGTCCAGTGCCGCCGGGCGGCCCGCCGCTCTGGCCTCGAGCAGCCCGTCGAGGCTGCGGTCGATGTCGATGTCGCCGTTGCAGAGATCGGCCCGTCCAGGCTCGAGGCGGCCCACCCCGCCCGATGACGACGCCCCGGCCCGGGCCAGGTCGAGCGCCAGCCGTCCCGCTAGCCGGGCGGCCAGGGCTGCCATCTTGCGGTCGGCGGCGGCCGCCATGTCGGCCAGCAGGGCGAGGGTCTGGTCGGGGTCGGCGGAGGCTTGCTCGGCGACCTCGGCCGAGTCCAGGGTGCCGGTGGTGGGGCTCAGCAGCCTGAAGCCGGGCTGGCCCTCGTAGTGGCCGCGGGGGGTGGTGCGTACCCGCTCGGCGTCGAGCGCCTCGCGGGCCCTGAACCCTTCGAGGACTAGGCCCCTGGGGTGGTCGCCCCGCCTGGGGCCGAGGCTTTTCCCGGCTGCGGCACCAAGGAGTCGGCCGGCGGGCCGTCGCTGCGCTGCTCGGCCGCGAGCACCTCGTCCCACAGCTCTCGCACTATGGCCTCGGGCGTGCGGTCGCCGCCCTCATGGAGCCGGATCCGGCCGGTGAGAGCCATCAGCGCGGCGTCGAGGCCAACCCCGGGGTCGTCGAGGGCCAGGTCGCGGAGCTGGCAGAGGCGAGCCGCTACGTCGCACAGGTCCATGGCCCCCCGCACCGACGACCCCATCCGCACATCGCGGTGGGTTCGGGTGGCCCGGGTCACGGCCACCGCCCGGCCCCGGGTGCGTTCGGCCGCCCCGGCGCCCTCGACCCCGGAGCCCCCGGCCGTCCCGGCATTCTCGGCCCGGGCCGGGCCCTGGGTCCGCAACTCGACTATGCGGCGCTCGTCGCGCTCGTCCTGGTAGCCCATGGCGACCCGGCAGATGCGGTCGTAGACCGCGCTGGACAGGCGGGACGTGCCCACCGTGTCGTAGGGGTTCATGGCCGCCACCAGCCGGAACCGCTCCGCGGCCGCGATCCTGCCCACTCGGGGCAGATGGAGCTCGCCCTCCGACATCACCCCGATGAGCAGGTTGACGGTCTCCTCGGGCACCCGGTTGAGCTCCTCCACATACAGCAGCGCCCCGCCTTGCATCGCCTCGACCAGCGGTCCGGGCATGAAGGCGTCGCCGGTGTAGCCCTCCGCCAGCACCCGGGCCGGGTCGAACTGCCCGGCCAGCCGGGCCGGGGTCAGCTCGGCGTTGCCCTCGACGGTCACCAGCGGCACGTCCATCTCGGCGGCCAGGGCCCGCAGCAGGGTGGTCTTGCCGGTGCCGGGTGGACCCTCGAGCAGCAGGTGCCGTCCCGCGCCGACCGCGGCGACCACCAGCTCGACCTCGCGGCGGCGGCCCACCACGGCGCCGTCCACCGCCTCGACCAGGCCGCTCAGGTCATCCGTCAACCGGCCCGCCCCCGTCACCGCGGCGGCAACCGCCGGTGCCGACCCGAATTGGCAGCGCATGAGGCCGTTTCGGGAGTCGCGGGCTGCCAATTCAACCGGACCACCGGTCCTCCCGCAGCCGACCAGCCGCGCTCGCTCTCAGTCAAAGGCGATGACACCCCGGATGTTGCGGCCCTCGCGCAGATCCCGGTAGCCGTCGTTCACCTCGTCCAGCGAGTAGGTAGCGCTCACGAAGCTGTCGAGGTCGAGCTGGCCCTGGGTGTAGAGCGAGAGCAGGTGCGGGATCTCCGAGCGGGGGCTGGCCGAGCCGAACATCGAGCCTCTGAGCTGCTTGTTCATCATGGCGAACTCGAACAGGTTGAACTGAACGTCCATCTGCTCCAGCGGGGCGACCGCGGCCACCACGACCGTGCCGCCCTTGCGCACCAGGAACTGGGCCGGGGCCAGCATCTCGCCGCTCATCACACCGGGAGTGAGGACCAGGCTGTCGGCCATCACGCCGCCGGTCACGAGCCCGACCGTCTCCATGGCCGCCTCCATGGACTCGGCCGTGTGGGTGGCGCCGAACTTGCCGGCGGCCTCCCGCTTGGACTCGGCCGGGTCGACGGCCACGATGTTGGAGGCCCCCGCGATCTTGGCCGCCTGCAGGGCGGCGCTGCCCAGCCCGCCGCAGCCCACCACGACCACGGTGTCGCCGGGCCGGACGTCGGCCCGGTTGGCCACCGACCCGAAGCCGGTGGTCACCCCGCAGCTCACCAGTGCGGCGATGGGCGCCGGCACGTCCGGGTCGACCTTCACCGCGGAGTCGACGCTGACCACCATGTGCTCGGAGAACGTGCCCAGCTTGAGCATGGGAGTCAGGTCGGTGCCGCCGACGTCGTGATGGCGGAACCCTCCCGCGGGCGGCATCATCCCCGGGGCCAGCAGGTGCATGCCGAGGTCGCAGAGGTGTTGCTGGCCGTCGGCGCACCAGCGGCAGCGGCCGCACGACGGCACGAACGAAGCGGAGATGTGGTCGCCGACGGCGAGCTCGGCCACGCCCTCGCCCACCTCGACGACCACTCCGGCCCCCTCGTGGCCGCCCACGATGGGCAGCGGAACCGGCATGGAGCCGTTGCGGGCGTGCTCGTCGGAATGGCACATCCCCGCCGCGGTGGTCTTCACCAGCACCTCGCGGGGTCCGGGCCCGTCGAGCTCGATCTCCTCGACGCTCCAGTCGGCGTTGGTCTCTCGCAGCACGGCTGCCCTGGTCTTCACGCTGCACCTCCAGCGGCCTCTGGGACGCGCGACGCTAGCGCGGCCACAACCCCGCGAACAGACCCGGCGTGCGGTGAGCCTGTCATCGCCGGCATCCGGTGTGTGAAGATGTGGGACTCCGATCGGAGCTGATCAACCCAACAGGGAGCGAGCGATGGCGCAGGGACCACTGGCGGGCATACGGGTGATCGACCTGACCCAGGTTCTGGCCGGGCCCACCGCCACCATGCTGCTGGCCGACCTGGGGGCGGACGTGATCAAGGTCGAGCCGCCCGGCATGGGCGACCTGTCCCGTCTGGCCCGCTACGCCAAGGGCGGCATCAACAGCACGATCGCCAACTGCAACCGGGGCAAGCGGTCGATCCAGATCGACCTCTCCACCGACGCCGGCCGGGATCTCGGGCTGAAGCTGCTGGCCGGCTGCGACGTGGCCGTCCAGAACATGCGGCCCGGGATCATGGACAGCCTCGGCATGGGGTACGAGCACGCCGCCGCGGTTAATCCCGGGATCATCTACTGCTCGATGTCGGGCTACGGGCAGACGGGACCGTACGCCGGCCGGGCCGCCTACGACCCGATCATCCAGGCCGTGACCGGTTATGTGGACATCCAGGTGAACCCCGAGGTCCCCATTCCCGACCTGGTGCGCAACGGGGTGATCGACAAGGCCTCGGGCTGGATGGCCGCGCTGGCCATCACCTCTGCCCTGTTCGCCCGCAGCCGGGGCGCAGGCGGCCAGCACATCGACCTGTCGATGCTCGACACCGCGGTGCAGTTCCTGTGGCCCGACGGCGGCATGGCCGACACGCTCCTCGATCCCGAGGCCAGCGAGGGCCGGCGCCTGTCCACGCTCTACCGGCTCACGCCGTGCGCCGACGGACACATCGTCTACTTCGTGGTCAGTGACAAGCAGTTCCACGGCCTCTACCGGGCCCTGGGGCGCACCGACTGGATCGACCACCCGCAGTGGGGCACCCACGAGGGCCGCCGGGGGCTCTCCGAGGAGCTCGGAGCCCTGCTCGAAGAGGAGTTCGCCCGGTGGAAGGTCGCCGATCTGGTGCCCCGGATGCACGAGAACTCCGTGCCGTGCGGGGAGGTCGCCGCGGTGGAGGACCTGCACGAGGACCCCCAGATCCGCCACAACGAGACCCTCGTCGAGTGGGACCATCCGACCGCGGGCCGGATGCGCCAAGCCCGGCTGGCCCCCCGGTACTCGGCCACCCAGCCCGAGTTCCGGCCCTCCGTCCCCCGGCTCAACGAGCACGCGGAGGAGATCCTGGCCGAGTTGGGCCTCGAAGCCGGCGAGATCGAGGACCTCCGCCAAGCTGGCGCAGTCTTCTGACGAACTTCTCATCGCGAATGCTCGCGATATAGACAAGCTTGCGATGGCGGCGAGACAGGGAGCTGACAGGTGAGAGTGCTGCGCAATGCCCGGCTGGCCGACGGCCGTGCCGTCGATGTCAGCATCGACACCGCCGACGGCACGATCTCCGGCGTCGTCGCCGCGGGCTCAGCCGCCGTCGCCGAGGGAGTTGAGGTCGACGATCTCGGTGGCTGGCTGCTGCTGCCGGCCATGGCCGAGCCCCACGCCCACCTCGACAAGGCCCTGACCGCCGACGAGGTGCCCAACCCCAAGGGCGACCTCATGGGAGCCATCAACGCCTGGTTCGAGGCCGCCGAGAAGGGCCGGCTGTCCTATGAACGGACGGTGGAGAGGGCCACCCAGGCCTTCGAGCTGCTGCTCGTGCACGGGGTAACGGCGGTTCGCACCCACATCAACGTCACGGCCGACATCGGCGTCTCCAGCGTTCTGGCCGTCCAGGAGGCGGCCCGGTCCATGGAGGGCCTGATCGACTTCCAGACGGTGGCTCTGACCGGTTTCCCGATGACGGGCCCCGACAGCGCCCCCAACGTCCGGGCGCTGGAAGCCGCGGTGGAGGCCGGGGTGGATCTCGTCGGGGGCGTCCCGAACCTCCAGGACGACCCGCCGGCTTGCATCGCCGACGTTCTCTCGTTGGCGACGTCGGCCGGCATCGACATAGACCTGCACACCGACGAGACGCTCGACCCCTCGGTGCTGACGCTGCGGGAACTGGCTCGGCAGGTGAGCGACAAGGGCTTCGACGGGACGGTGGCCGCCAGCCACTGCGTCAGCCTGGGCATGCAGCCGTCCGATGTGCAGGCCGCGGTGGCCGCAGAGGTCGCGGCCGCAGGGATCTCGGTGATCACCCTGCCCCAGACCAACCTGTTCCTCCAGGGTCGGGACGACCCGAGGGCCACCCCGAGGGGACTCACCGCGGTGCAGGCGCTGCTCGACGCGGGCGCGGCAGTGGCCGCGGGGGCCGACAACGTGCAGGATCCCTTCAACCTGGTCGGACGCAGCGACCCGTTGGAGACGGCCGCGCTGATGGTGATGGCCGGCCATCGCCTGCCGGCCGACGCGTACGACATGGTCTCCAACGTCTCCCGCCGCGTGATGGGCCTTGCTCCCGTCAACTTCGAGCCCGGAGACCCGGCCGACCTGGTGGCCATCGACGCGCCGTCACTGCGGGGCGCGGTGGCCGACGCCCCGATGTCTCGGAGGGTCTACCGCCAGGGCCGGCTGGTGGCCTCTGCCGACCAGCAGACCCGGGTGCTGCGACCCGGGGACTAGCCCTCGACGTACGAGTACTCGGTGGGAAGAGCCTCGTCGTCGGGTCCCACCACGTAGTTCCCGGCTCGTAGCGAGACCGGCGGCTCATCGGGGTCGAAGCTGACGCCCACCGGGTCGCCGCCGTCGGCCACCGCCCGGACCTGGTCGAGGAACTGGCGCCGCACCATCGACACCCCTCGGTCGCTGGAGGCCAGATGCTCGGTGGAGTGCAACGTGATCGGACCCTGGCCGACCTGGGTCTCGTAGTCGCCGGGATAGCGCTGGTGGCCCTCGTCGTCGAGGTCGAACCAGGTCTTGTCGCCGCCGTAGGTGGGCAGCCCCTGGGCCGGGCGGTCCTTCGGCTTGCGCAGCATCGACACCACCCAGGTGTGGGTGTCGTCGATGGGCACGGACCACGACATGTTGTTGGTCTTGCCCACCACGGTGAGCGTCGGCGTGGGGATCACCCTGATGGTGGGGACGCGGATCTCGGTCACCCGGTGCAGCACGTTGCCGTCGGGCAGGTCGCGGTCCTGGCTGGCGGTCACCCCCCAGTCGTGGCGCTGCCAGTCGATGCGGGGCCAGATCTCCAGCCTCGGGTCGAACTGGTGGCCGCTGATGGCGTTGTGGAGGATGAACACGTGGTACGGGTCCATGGCGTTCTCATGGGTCTGGAACCAGTTGCAGGGCGCCACGGTGGGACCGCCGAAGGCGAAGTGGTCGATGATCACGATCTCCTCGTCGTCGCGCAGGTCCTCGAAGATGTCGTAGCGGGGAAAGACCGGCTGGCGATCGGCCGGCCCCATGTAGGCGAAGACCAGCCCGTTGTACTCCTGCACCGGGTACCAGGGCTGGCGGTAGGAGGCCCGGTTGCGGCCCCGGTCGGGTTCGCACGGCTGGTCGAGGCAGGCGCCGTCGACCGCGAACAGCCAGCCGTGGTAGGGGCAGCGGATCCCGTCGTCCTCCACCCGGCCGTAGTAGAGGGTGGTGCCCCGGTGGCAGCAGCGGGGCTCGACGAGGCCGGGACGGCCGAGGCCGTCACGGAACAGGATCAGGTCCTCGCTGAGGATCCGCACCTTCCGGGGAAGGGAGGTGGCCGCGGAGCTGCGGGCGACCGGATGCCAGTAGCGCCGCAACAGCTCCCCCGCGGGTGTGCCGGCGGACGTCTCCACCAGCTCGGGATTCCACTCTCCTGTGGGGCGGCCGTAGGCCCGACCGTCGTCGGGAGGCTCAGGAACGCTTGTGTCTGTTGGCCCGACGCGCTCGGCTCTCCTAACTTGAGGCTCGGTCATGAACGGATTGTCCCATACCCGCGTAGCCACTGATAAGGCCGCCGCGGCGCCGACCGCGCTCGAACCCCCCGTTGTCGACATCTCGGCCATGGCGGGCAGCGGGACTCCGAATGATTCTCAGGTGGCAGCAGAGGTCGAGGCCGCTTGCGCCGAGAAGGGCCTCTTCGTGCTGGCCGGGCACGGTATCGACGGCGAACTCGACGCAGCCTTCACCACGGCCCGCGCCTTCTTCGGGCTTCCCGACGACGTCAAGGACCGGGTCCCGAGGATCAACCGGTACGGCTACGTGCCCGACCGGATCGAGGCTCGTGACCCGTCGAGCACGGCCTACATGGGGCGGTCCAGCCTGGCCGCCGAGTACCTCGACATGGGCCTGGGCGACGAGGTCGACCTGGACGCTGTCGAGGCGCTCGGATGCGACGGCTTCACGGCCGCGGTGCGGGCCTACCAGGCCGCCGCGCTGGCTGCTGCCCACGGCGTGCTGGAGGCGCTGGCGGCCACGCTGGGCGTCCCCGGCTTCTTCGCCGCCCGCATGTCGGAGCCCCAGTGCCGGCTGCGCTTCCTGCACTACCCGCCGACCGAGCGGCTCGCCGACGGCTCCGCTCCCGTCTTCAGCACGCCCCACACCGACTACGGGGCCATCACCCTGCTGGCCGTGGACGGGCTGTCAGGTCTCGAAGTGCTCCACGACGGGGCGTGGACGCCGGTGGCGGCCCCTGGTGGCAGCGTGATCGTGCAACTCGGCGACATGCTGGCCCGCTGGACCAACGACCGCTACCGGTCCACCCCGCACCGGGTGGTGGGGTCGTCGGGCGCCGACCGGTACTCGATCCCGTTCTTCGTGAACCCGGACCCCCACACGGTGGTGTCCACCATCCCGAGCTGCATCACCGCCGAGCACCCGGAGCGCTACGAGCCGGTCACTGCCGGCGAGTTCCTCATATCGCGGATCGACGGCCCCACCGAGCCCTATATCTGAGCGGCGGGCGCAACCGCGCCCCAAGCGCTGAGGGGGCCGGCAGCGGGTGCCGGCCCCCTTGTTCAGCGCTGTGTCAGCTGGGCTTGGGTTAGAAGCCGATGTCGGGGTCGATGAACTCGTTGGTGAACAAGTCCTCGGCGCTCAAGCCGTCGGCTACGTCGGCGGCCAGGTCGGTGGCCAAGATGGAGTCGAGCACCCCCTGGATGCGGTCGAGCTCCATGTTGCCCGTCGTGGAGTCCGGACCGTTGCCGATCAGGCCGTAGTCGCGCTGAGCCTGGACCGAGAAGTCGGCCAGCTCGGGCGGATACACCCAGAAGCTCGCATACTGCTCGACCGCGTCGACGATGATGGCGTTGGCCCGATCGGGCGAGGCGTCATAGGACACCACTGCCTGCTGGATGATCGGCACCAGACGCTCCAGGCACGGCCTCATCGACTCCATGTCACGGGGACGCACACCGATGGTCTGCGAATAGATCTGGAACCCGGCGTCGTGCAGCAGCTGGAACTCCACCGGCCGGCCCCACTCCTCATAGATGTGCTCGTAGGTGAACACCTCGGAAGAGGCGAAGCCCTGCTGGGCGATCGCGCCGCCCTCGGACACGAACCGGGCCGGGCTGCCGTCATAGGACGGATCGACCTGATCCGCGTTCCAGATCCCCTGAGCCACGAACACCTGCGGGAACACGCCGCCGCCGAACACGTTCACCGTGATGTTCTCGGTGCCCAGATCGGCGATGCTGTCCACATTGGGGAGCTCCGGATCCCACATGATCATCTGCGGGTTCTGCTCCAGAGGAGCCACCACCGAGATCAACGGGGCGTCAGCCCACTGCAGGATCTGCGCGTCCGTCGACGCATAACCCAGATGGATCGACTCGTCGGTGTACATGTAGCTCGACACCGGCGCGAACCCGATGGCGGGACCACCGGTACGGACCTGGAAGTCGATGCCCAGGTCAGCGCCGTCGAGCACCATCGAACCCGTAACCGTCTGGTTCTCGGTGTCGACCACGTAGTCGTCACCGATCAGGTGATACATCGCACCGTGCTCGGACTCCGGGAACCAGTCCGTCTGAACCACCAACGGCGACGGACACACACCCGACAGATCCGCAGCGACCGCCGAGGGCGTGCCGGGCGCATACGAGAACACCACGTTGTTGAGGCTGGCCTCAGCGTTCTCCTCGCCGCCGATGTTCTGCACGACCGTGATGCGGGCCGCGCCGCAGTCACCGAACGCGTCGCAGTTGATGGTGCCGATCAGGCCCTGGTAGCCCTGCACGCTGTCGAGGTGGTCGCGGATGCCCTGGCGGTCGATCATCAGGTTGCCGCCCTCGACCCACGAGGCGGCCGCGATGGCGTCGAGCAGCAGCGTGGTGGCGTCGTAGCCGTGCGCCCAGAAGGGGGCCGCCGGCGCCTCGCCGTAGGCCGCCTCATAGGTGGCCAGGAAGTCGACCGCGCTCTTGCCGGTGCTCTGGTTGACGTTCTCGCCGAAGCGCTGGTCCGGACCTGAGAAGTACATGCCAGTGGTCTGGGGCAGCGACAGGTAGTTGGTGTTCAACAGGCCGTCGGCCGCCAGCAGCACCGTCTCCTCCAGACCAGCCACACCCGGCGCCTGGTCGGCGACGAAGTCGCCCGCGG
Organism: Acidimicrobiales bacterium; assembly: GCA_965117015.1. Classification (GTDB taxonomy): domain Bacteria; phylum Actinomycetota; class Acidimicrobiia; order Acidimicrobiales; family Aldehydirespiratoraceae; genus Aldehydirespirator. The sequence continues at coordinate 1,867,621 of OZ220747.1, read as the reverse complement.
GCTGGAAGATCGGGAAGAACAGCGCGCCCGGGCCGGCTGCGGCGATCTCGGTCAGCACCGGGACCATGTCGGTGTCGTCCTTGTTGACCGCCGAGAAGCCGGTGACGGTGCCGCCCTCGGCCTCGAACGCGTCGGCGAACGCCTGGGCCAGGCCCTGGGTGTAGGGGTCGCCGTCGTGGATGGCCGCCGCGGTGCTGATTCCCAGTTCGCCGAAGACGAACTTGGCCATGGCGGCGCCCTGGTACAGGTCGTTGTGGGCGGTGCGGTAGTAGCCGACGCTGTAGTTGGGTCCGGCGGTGCCGGCCAGGTCGGATGTCAGGGCGGGCGAGGTGTTGCCGCCGGAGATCAGCACCATTCCGGCGTCGGTGATGAGCGGAGCCGCCGCCACCGCCGCGCCGGAGCACGATGTGCCGATCACGCCGACCACGTCCTCGTCGGCCACGATCTGCTGGGCTGCGGCTTGGCCGCCGTCGTTGGAGCACAGGTCGTCGAGGCTCGTGCCGGTGTCCACGTCGAAGCCGTGGATCTGGCCGTAGTCGTCGACCGCGATCTGCGTGGCCCGATCGATCGGCAGGCCGAAGAAGGCCACGTCGCCGGTGATGGCCTCCAGCGAGCGGATCTGGATGGCGTCGCCCGCCTCGACTGTCACGACACCCAGAGAGCCGTCGCCGAGATGCTCCATGGTGTCGGCGGCGGCCGCGGCGGCGGCCGCGGCTTCGGCGGCGGCAGCAGCCTCCTCAGCCTCGGCGGCGGCCGCATCGGCCTCAGCCTGGGCCGCGGCGGCCTCAGCCTCGGCCGCTTCCAGCGCCGCCTCGAGTTCGGCGACCACCTCTGGGTCTACGGTTCCCTCGGCTGCGGCCATGGCCTCGTCGAGAGCCGCTTGGGCCTCAGCGGCGGCCGCGGCGGCCTCCTCGGCCCTGGCGGCAGCTGCATCGGCCTCAGCCTGGGCTGCCTCGGCCTCGGCTTCTGCGGCCGCGGCCTCAGCCTCAGCGGCGGCCGCGGCGGCCTCAGCCTCGGACTGGGCCGCGGCGGTTTCGGCGTCCGTGTCGGGGTCGTCGTCACCGCATGCGGCGGCCACGAGGCCGAAGGCAAGCAATACAGCCAGCCACCGGAGCAGGTGCGTCCTGTGTCTCATGTGTTCTCTCCCAGGGGTTGTCCGACCTCAGCCGGAGGATTGCTCTGCACGCGGGTCGCGGAACAGTCGCCGAGCGACGGCCGTGTGGGATCACTTCCAGACCTCTCCCGCATCCCAGCCCGGAACACTACCACCCACGCCGTCCAGCCGTACTCGGACGCGCTGTGGGGGCCGGCGCAGTGCGCCGACCCCCACAGGGTCTAGGTCTAGACGACCGCGGCTTCGGGTCAGAAGCCGATGCTGTCGTCGATGAACTCGTTGGTGTGGATGTCGTCGACGGTCAGCCCGTCGGGCACGTCGGCGGCGAGGTCGGTGGCCAGGATCGCGTCGAGCACGCCCTGGATCCGGTCGGCCTCCATGTTGCCCACCGTCGAGTCCGGGCCGTTGCCGATCAGACCCAGCGCACGCTGCTGGTCAACCGAGAACTGCGCCAGCCCCGGCGAATAGGTCCAGAAGCTCGCATACTGCGCCACCGCGTCAACGATGATCGCGTTGCCCCGATCCGGCGAAGCGTCATAAGACACCACCGCCTGCTGGATGATCGGCACCACACGCTCCAGACACGGCCTCAGCGACTCCATGTCACGAGGACGCACACCAATGGTCTGCGAATAGATCTCGAACCCAGCATCATGCAACAACTCGAACGCCACCGGCTTGCCCCAGTCGGTGTGAGTGTTCAGATACTGGTACGGCTCAGCCGAAGCGAACCCCTGCTGCGCGATCTCACCGCCGGCCGCGACGAACCGCGCCGGGCTGCCGTCATAGGACGGATCAACCTGATCCTCAGACCAGATCCCCTGAGCCACGAACACCCGCGAGAACACACCGCCCGCGAACGTGTTCACCGTGATCCCCTCACGACCCAGATCCGCGATGCTTTCCACATTCGGATAGGTCTCGGGATCCCACATGATCATCTGCGGGTTCTGCTCCAGAGGAGCAACCACCGACACCAAAGGCGCATCCGCGAACTGCAGGATCTGCGCATCAGTGGACGCATAACCCAAATGGATCGACTCGTCGGTGTACATGTAGCTCGACACCGGCGCGAAACCGATCGCCGGGCCACCGGTACGCACCTGGAAATCAATCCCCAGATCCGTGCCATCGAGCACCATCGAACCCGTCACCGTCTGATTGTCGGTATCAACCACATAATCGTCACCGATCAAGTGATACATCGCACCATGCTCAGACTCCGGGAACCAATCCGTCTGAACCACCAACGGCGACGGACACACACCCGACAGATCCACAGCGACCATGGTCTCGGCGAAGCCGATGCTGTCGTCGATGAACTCGTTGGTGTGGATGTCGTCGACGGTCAGCCCGTCGGGCACGTCGGCGGCGAGGTCGGTGGCCAGGATCGCGTCGAGCACGCCCTGGATCCGGTCGGCCTCCATGTTGCCCACCGTCGAGTCCGGGCCGTTGCCGATCAGACCCAGCGCACGCTGCTGGTCAACCGAGAACTGCGCCAGCCCCGGCGAATAGGTCCAGAAGCTCGCATACTGCGCCACCGCGTCAACGATGATCGCGTTGCCCCGATCCGGCGAAGCGTCATAAGACACCACCGCCTGCTGGATGATCGGCACCACACGCTCCAGACACGGCCTCAGCGACTCCATGTCACGAGGACGCACACCAATGGTCTGCGAATAGATCTCGAACCCAGCATCATGCAACAACTCGAACGCCACCGGCTTGCCCCAGTCGGTGTGAGTGTTCAGATACTGGTACGGCTCAGCCGAAGCGAACCCCTGCTGCGCGATCTCACCGCCGGCCGCGACGAACCGCGCCGGGCTGCCGTCATAGGACGGATCAACCTGATCCTCAGACCAGATCCCCTGAGCCACGAACACCCGCGAGAACACACCGCCCGCGAACGTGTTCACCGTGATCCCCTCACGACCCAGATCCGCGATGCTTTCCACATTCGGATAGGTCTCGGGATCCCACATGATCATCTGCGGGTTCTGCTCCAGAGGAGCAACCACCGACACCAAAGGCGCATCCGCGAACTGCAGGATCTGCGCATCAGTGGACGCATAACCCAAATGGATCGACTCGTCGGTGTACATGTAGCTCGACACCGGCGCGAAACCGATCGCCGGGCCACCGGTACGCACCTGGAAATCAATCCCCAGATCCGTGCCATCGAGCACCATCGAACCCGTCACCGTCTGATTGTCGGTATCAACCACATAATCGTCACCGATCAAGTGATACATCGCACCATGCTCAGACTCCGGGAACCAATCCGTCTGAACCACCAACGGCGACGGACACACACCCGACAGATCCACAGCCACCGATTCCGGCTCAACCGCGGCCGGTTCAACCTCAGCGGCCTCAGCGGCGGCAGCGGCGGCGGCCGCGGCCTCCTCGGCCCGAGCCGCGGCCTCAGCGGCCTCGGCTTCAGCGGCAGCCGCTTCGGCCTCAGCCTCAGCCAGCGCCGCCTCGAGCTCGGCGACGACCTCGGGGTCTACGGTCCCTTCGGCTGCGGCCATGGCCTCGTCGAGGGCCGCCTGGGCCTCAGCGGCGGCGGCGGCGGCCTCCTCAGCCCTGGCGGCGGCCGCATCGGCCTCAGCCTGTGCCGCCTCAGCCTCGGCTTCTGCGGCCGCGGCCTCAGCTTCGGCGGCGGCCGCGGCGGCCTCAGCCGCGGCGGTGTCGGCGCCCGTAGCGTCGTCAGCGACGTCATCGTCGTCGCCGCATGCGGCGGCCACGAGGCCTAGGGCCAGCAGGACCGCCATCCAGCGCAGTGTCTTCGTGTGTCTCACGTGCTCCCTCCCGGGGAATTCGTCCCGGCCCGCGCCGGGTCGCTCGTGCTTGCCAAAGTGAAGGTCTAGCGGCTGCCGAGGTTCCCCGCCAAGGCGAGCCTCGAGCAAGCGCGAACAGGTGGGAGACGGCCGCCCGTCGCAGCGGTGTCACTCCCGCTCTTGTTCGCTTCGCTCACGGGCCGCTCGGGCCACGGCCTCGCCCGTATGGGCCGGACTTGCCCGCCTATCCGCTCGGCCTCTGGGCCGTCACTTCTGGACGGTCTCGTGCCACTTGCCGATTATGAGGTTCTGCAGCCAGCCGAAGGTCCAGAACACCACTATGCCGAGCGCTGAGGACATCATCACTGCGGCCAGCAGTTCCTCGCCGTTCAGGTTGTTGGCGTAGCGCCTGAGCAGCTGGCCGATGCCGACCTCGCCGCGGCCGAAGAAGAAGTCGCCGACGATGGCGCCGATGACCGACAGCCCGGCCGAGATTCGCAGGCCCGCGAAGACGGCCGGCAACGCGGCCGGGAACATGAGCTTGCGCAGGCGGGTGACCCGGTTGGCGTGATGCAGCGTGAACAGGTCGTGCATGGCCCGGTCGGCCGACAGCAGCCCGAACAGCGTGTTCATGATGATGGGGAACAGCGAGATGATGATGCACACCACCACCCGCGAGGTCTGCCCGTAGCCCCACCAGAAACCGATCAGGGGCACGATGGCCAGGATCGGTATCGCCTGGAGCGTCACCGCGAACGGGAACACGGCCCGCTCCACGATCTTGGCCTGGCTCATGATCGTGGCCAGGAAGAAGCCGATCGAGATGGCGATGGCCAACCCGATCAATGCCACCTTGGTGCTCGACCAGAGCCCGGAGAGCATCTCGGTGAGGTTGGTCGAGTCGAGGAACCCGACGTTGACGACGTCGTGCAGCGGCCGCATCAGGAAGCGGCGGCTCTCGTCGATGGCGATGAAGGAGACGTAGTACCAGAACCCGATGACGCCCATGCCCAGCACCAGAGGAGGCAGGATCGCCTCCGCCGCCTCCCGCCGCCTTGACTTCACCCGGTAGGCCTTGGGGGCGTCGTCGGGCAGCTCCGGCGCGAACTGCCCGTCGGCGGGTGCGCTGATGTGCTCCTCGGGCTCGGTGACTGTGCCGGCCTTGGACTCGGGGGATGCTTGCAGGGTCATGAGTGGGAACCTCTCAGGGCAAGTGAGACCTCGCCGCTGAGGAGGGCGAAGTCGGGCTCGAAACGCAGCTCGGGCTGGCGCGGGTAGCTGAACGGCACGTCGAAGCCGGCCACGATGCGTCCCGGTCGGGCCGACATGACGTACACCTTGGTGCTCATGAACACGGCCTCGCTGATCGAATGGGTGATGAACAGCCCGGCGAACCCCTCCGACTGGAAGAGCCTCTGAGTCTCCTCGTTGAGGTGCTCCCGGGTGATCTCATCCACCGCGCCGAAGGGCTCGTCGAACAGGAACAGCGGCGGCTTGAGGGTGAGGGTGCGGGCCAGCGAGGTCCGCATCCTCATGCCGCCCGACAGCGACTTCGGGTAGTGGTTCTCGAAGCCGGTCAGGCCGACGAGCTCGATGGCTGCGGTCGACAGTGATCGGCGGTCGCCGGAGTCGAAGCCGTGCAGCTCAGCGAAGAGCTCCACGTTCTGGCGCACGGTGCGCCAGGGCAGCAGGGTGGCGTCCTGGAATACGTAGCCCAGGCGGTCCCGGTCGACCTCGACGCTGCCCGCGGTGGGCTCCAGCAGGCCCGAGGCGATTCGCAGCAGGGTGGACTTGCCGCATCCGGAGGGGCCGACAATGGTCACGAACTCGCCCTTGGCGATCGACAGCGTGATGTCACGCAGCGCTTCGGTTCCGTCGGGGAAGATCATGCCTATCCCGTCGAAGGACAGGGCACCGTTTGTGGTCGCGGTGGTCACCAGATCCGTCTCCCCCTTCGTGGCCGAAAGATGCTCACGGTTGCTGATCGCAGGGAAGACCATACAGTACCGCGACCAGTCACTGACCAGACCGGGTGACGAATCGTGAGAGTCTTCCTCCTAGATGGCTACGACCCCTCTGAACCCGACCGCCGCGTGGTGGATGAGGCGGTGGAGGAACTGCATGCGGGGCACCACGAGGTGGACCTGCTCCGCCTGCACGACTTCAACCCGGTGATGTCGCCGGCCGAACGGGTTGCCTACCACAGCGATCAGCCCGTGATCTCCGACGACGTCCGCGATTCCGCTGATCGCTTGAAGCTCGCGGAGGCGCTGCTGTTCTGCTATCCCACGCAGGCGTTCAACGTGCCGGCGACCATGAAGGGCTGGCTTGAGCGGGTTCTGGTGCCTGGCGTCGCCTTCGTGTTCGACGACAAGCACCGGGTCAGGCCCGGCATGCAGAACATCCGGCGGATCGGGGCGATCACCACCAGCCCGCACGGCCGGCTGAGGAGGCTGCGGTCCCGCGACGCGGGCAAGCGAACCACAGCCCGCACGCTGCGGCTAAGCGCCCACAAGCGCTGCCGCACCACCTTCGTCTCCGTGCCGACACCCGCTGACGACGAAGGCGTAGCCAAGATCCGCAAAGCCCTAAGCCGCTGGCAATAGCCGGCTCGCCGGTCGGGCAACACCGGCAAGGCCGGCGGGTGGCGACGAGTCAGATGACCGACGAGTAGGGCGAAGCCCGTGTCGGTCATCTGACTCGACGACAGGACCCGCCGGCCGGAAGGACCAACTCGCGCTCAGGACCCGCCGGCCGGGAGGGCGTTTCCTCACGATCAGGGCAGCAGGGGTAGTACCTCTTCGGCGATGCGGTGCAGATGCTCCTCGACCTCAGAGTAAGGGTCGCCGGGCATGGCCGGGAACAGCAGCAGGTTCTCCAGCCCGATCTGCTCGTCGTACCAGTTGATGGTCTCGGCCACGTCCTCGGCCCTTCCCACCAGGCACATCTTCTGGTCGATGGACTGCTCCAGGGTGGGGATCAGCCCGGGCTTGGCCGGCTTGCCGTCGGGACCCATGTAGCCCTTGCTCCACCCGTAGGGTCCGAGGAACTTCCAGAACTCGTCGTGACCGTTGCGCACCGACGCCACCGCGTCCTCATGGCTGTCGCCGACCCGCACGTTGAGCACCAGCAGGCGGTGCTCACCCCGATCCAGTTCACGGCCGTGCTCGGCTGCGTAGATCTCCGCGAACTTCTCCCAGCGCATCTTCACGAACGAGTGGTGGTTGTTCCAGAACACCCCGCCCCAGCCCCAGCGGGGCACCTGCTCGAGGGTGGGGGGCGAGGTGATCGCCTGCCAGATCTCGTAGGGGTACAGCGGGCGGGGCACCAGCGACAGCTCGGTCACGAACCCGCCCCGGTCGGGGATCCCCGCCGGCGGGAAGTCGTAGACATCGCCGTGGAAGCTGAACGTCTCGTTGTCCAGCGCCAGCCGGATGACCTCCATGGCCTCGTCGAACTGTTTGCGGTTGAAGTCGTCGGCCGCGGCCTTGTCGGGGTTGTCGAAGCTGCCGATCCTGGTGCCCAGCGTCTCAGCCTCGCGTGGCACCGTTCCCCTGCCGACCCCGAGGATGCCCCGGCCACCGGAGACGTTGTGCAGCGTGGCGAAGTCCTCGGCCAGCCGCAGCGGATGCCACTGCGGCACGATGTTGAACGCCATCCCGATACGGATCTGCTCGGTGCGCTCGGCCAGGATCGTTCCCACGAGGATGCCGTTGGGGACCACCTCGTAGCCCTCGTACTGGAAGTGGTGCTCGGTCAGCCAGTAGGAGTCGAAACCCAGCCGGTCGCACGCCACGCCGGCATCGATTATCTGCTCGGTGGCCCGCCACACCTCCTTGGAGTTGTAGCGGCGGTCGGTCGGAGCCGGCGGGCCCGCGCCGGCGTCGGGGAACTCGACCCCGCCGAACAGGAACACGCCGGTACGCACGATGCCTACTGTAGAACCGATTCAGCAGTCGCGGATCACCCGGTAGGCCCGCATGGTGGCCTCCCGGCACCACTGGCCCATGGCCTCGTCGACCGCCTCGACGTCCGCGGGCGGCACGGCGTCCCAAGCCTCCATCGACTCCCACCGGATCACCGCGTGCACTCGGCCGGGGTCGTCGTCGGCGACCCACATCTCCTTGCCGACGAAGCCGGGGCGGCTCTCCAGGTAGCGGCTCCAATGCTGCTCCTCGACGGCCAGCCACTCTTCGCGCTCGCCGGGGTCCACTTCGAAGGTGAGGAACTCGATGACCACGGACTTCAGAGTACGGCAGTGTGCGGCGTAGGGTGGACGCATGACCGAGGGCGTTAGCGATCTTCGCAGCTACATGGCGGTCGCCGAGGCCGCGGGGATGCTCAACCGCATCTCGCGTCCGGTGAGCCTCGAGCACGAGCTGGCCGACGTGGCCGCCGCGCTGGAGCGCTCCGACGCAGGACCGGCGCTCTTCGAGGCGCCCAAGGACTCGCCGTGGCCCATCTTCTCGGGCGCGGTCAGCAGCCGGCGCACCGCGGCGCTGGCCCTGGGCTGCGAGCCCGACGAGGTGGTGGACCGCATGGGCCACGCCCTCGAGCCGGCCAACGGGGTGCCGACCGCTCGGGTGGACGGGGCGGCCTGGCACGACAACTGCATGACCGGCGACGACGTGGACCTGGCCGCCATCCCCATCCCCACGCACTCGCGGGGCGACGGCGGCGCCTTCATCACCGGCGCGGTGAGCGTCACCAAGGATCCGATCAGCGGGCGGGGGAACCTGTCGTACAACCGGATGCTGATGCTGGACCGCAACGTCCTGGGCTTCAACGTCAACGAGTGGCGCGACGTGGGCACGTTCATGCGCAGCCGGCCCGACCCCGGCGCGCCTTTCGATGTGGCCCTGGCCATCGGTCTCGATCCGGCGGTGATGATCGCGGCCGGGGTGCGCACACCCGTCGACGAGCTGCTCATCGCCGGTGCCATGCGGGGCCGGCCGGTGGAGGTGTGCCGGGGGCGGACCGTCGACGTGGACGTGCCCGCCCATGCCGAGGTCGTGGTCGAGGGCCGGATCCGTCCCGAACAGCGGGCCGACGAGGGGCCGCTGGCCGAGTTCCACGGCTATCACGGCGAGATGTGGCCCAGCCCCACGGTCGAGGTGACGGCCATCTCCTGGCGTCACAGCCCCATCTACCAGACGATCATCCCGGGCTGGTACGAGCACGTGTTCATCGGCAACGTGCTGCCCCGCGAGCCGCTGCTTCGCCGCTTCGTGCGCCACCTCGACCCCGGTGCCGACGTGCACATCCCGCCCTACGGCAACGGCTTCCTGGCCGTGATCCAGATCGACCGCGACAACCCGGGCACGCCCAAGAACCTGGCCATGGCGGCCATGGCGGCCCACATCAACATCCGCAACGTGATCGTGGTGGACCGCGACGTCGACGTGAGCCAGCCGTCGGAGCTGCACTGGGCCCTCACCAACCGGGTCCACTGGCTCGACGACGTGTTCACGGCCGGCCATGCCCAGGGCCACGAGATGGATCCCACCGCCGACAACCGCGGTGTGGGCACCAAGGTGGGCATCGACGCCACCTACAAGCGGGAGCGCCGCGAGTACGGCGAGCGGGTCGCCTACGCGCCGGTCGACCTGGGGAAGTACCTGCAGTGACGGCCGCTCTCCCGCCCCTCGACGCCCCAACCGGAAAGCACCTGCAGTGAGCGGGGCGCGGCGGGTGGTGGTGGCCATCAGCGGGGCTACCGGCGTGGTGTACGGGATCCGGGCCCTGGAGCTGCTGCGCGAGGTCGACGATGTGGAGACCCACCTGGTGATGACCGGCCCGGGTCGCCAGACGCTTGCCTACGAGACGGATCTGGCCCCCGCCGATGTGGAGGCGCTGGCCGACGTGGTCCACGGCTCGCGCGACATCGCCGCGCCGATCTCGTCGGGCTCCTACACCACCGCGGGGATGATCATCGCCCCGTGCTCGATCAAGATGCTCTCGGCGGTGGCCAACTCCTTCGGCGCCGACCTCGTGTCGCGGGCCGCCGACGTGACGCTCAAGGAGCGGCGGCCGCTGGTGCTGATGGTGCGCGAGACACCGCTGCACCTTGGCCATCTGCGCCTGATGGTCCAGGCCGCGGAAATCGGCGCGGTGGTGTACCCGCCGGTTCCGGCCTTCTACACCCGGCCGGAGTCGATCGAGGACATAGTCGACCACTCGGTGGTGCGGGCCCTCGAGCATCTGGGTGTCGAGGTCGGTGGCCTCCCCCGCTGGGGGGAGTAGACGCCGGCTCAGCCGCCCCACGGCCGGCGGGATCGAACTTCAATGAGTTAACCACCTCTGGTGTGGCTAACTCATTGAAGTTGGTTCAGCGAAGGGTGCGGAGCACGGCTTCGGCGGTGTTGCGGCCGGGAGCCCCCCAGATCCCCGAGCCCGGGAACGTGCCCGCTCCCGACAGGAACAGTCCGGCCACCGGCGCCCGGTAGCGGCTCAACTCCCGGCGCCGCCCGAACAGCGACGACAGCGGCGAGGCCGCGTACGACGGGGTGTAGCCGCGGCCCAGGTACAGCTCGCGCTCGTAGCGGTCCGGGGTCATGGTCCGGTAGCGATCGATCGACTGCAGGAAGCCCGGCTGGAGCAGACTCGACCATACCTCGAGCCACCGGGCCGGCTCCGCAGATCCGTCCCAGCCGCTCTCGAGGTCGTACGGCGTGAACAGCGCTTCGAGGCTCAGTATGTGGTGGCCGTCGCGGCTGCGCATCGACGGGTCCAGCACCGACGGCACGTTGGCCATCATGGTGGGGCGCTCGGCCACCCGCCCGAGGCTCCGCAGCCGGTGCGCCTCGAGCACCTCGGTCATCGGGGGCGAGATCACGTAGTTGGACTGGGCGGGGTCGCGATCCTCGAAGAGGTCGAGCAGGTTGGAGTCCTCCAGCACCGGGTAGCGGGGGATGTCGGTGATGACCGCGTCGATCTTGGACTGGTAGCCGTCACCGGGAGCCTGCGACCGTGCCCGGTCGACGAAGCGGCGTGCGGACCGGCGCCCGGGATCGGGAAGCCACTGCGACGCCACCACCACCGGGTCGCATGCCGATACCACCGCGGCCGCGGAGATCTCGGTTCCGTCGGCGAGCCGAACGCCTGTCACGCCCCGGCCGTCTCCCAGGAGTCCGTTCACCGGCGTGCCGCAACTCAGACGGCCTCCGGCGGCCTGGAAGGAGGCGGCCATGGCGTCGGTCAGGGCTCCGCTGCCGCCCACCGGGCGGCCGGTCTTGACCATGTGGCGCATGGCGTAGAACGCGCCGGCCAGGCCGGTGCCGGCGGCGTCGGGCGGCGCGCCCCACACGCTGGGGCCGTTGGAGATGCCCGGCATGACGAGCGCCTCGTCATCGAAGTATGACCTCAGAACGTCGAGCGCGCTGGCCCGGCTCCACTTCAGGAGCCGGGCGCCGCCCCTCCCCCGGCGGGCCAGGACGCGGGCCAGCATGCGCGGCGTGGAGGCCGGCCCGGTGCCCATCTCCAGCGCCAGCTCGGCCACCGGTCGGGCGTCGGCGAGGTAGCGGCGGTAGGCCTTGGCCTGGGCGGGCCGGTGGCGCCCGATGGACTCGATGGTGCGCTCGCTGTCGTTGAAGAACAACCACGGCGGGCTGCCGTCGTGGTCCATGTAGACGGTGCTGGGATCGGCTTCCAGGTACCGCAGCCCGTGAGCAGCAAGGTCCAGGTCGTCGATGAAGGGCATGGCCCGCACCATCGTGTGGTCGCAGCTGCATATGTTGAAGCGGGCATCCAGATCGCTCACCGTCGAGGCGCAGCCGCCCACGGTGTCGCGGGCCTCCACCAGCAGCGTGTCCACGCCGGCCCGAGCCAGGTAGGCGGCGCAGACGAGACCGTTGTGGCCTGCTCCCACCACCACGACATCTACGTCCCGGCCAGCCGGGGAGTGTCCGGAAACGGCCCCCGCCTCGGAAACGGCCACGGCCCCGGACACGTTGCCGGCCCGGGACACGTTGCCGGCCCGGGACACGGCGCCGGGACTCGTCATTGGGCTCGGGGCGTGGCGTCGTCGTCGGAGCTGACGATCACCAGCGACTCAGTCTCCCGCCGGTCCAGTTCGGCGACGAGTTCCGCCACCTGCGGGTCGTCAGGTTCGGCCCCGGCCACGGCCACCACGAAGCGGGCGGTGCCAGGCACGTTCTTCAGCATCCCGACTTCGCTGGTGAGCGCGGCAGCGGCCCTCCCGGGCGTGAGCCGCTGGTATGGCGAGCAGCCCGCGGCTGCGGCCACCCGCAGCGGCCGGTGGACCCGGTCGGCGATCACGTAGCCGAGCGCGTCGGCGCCGATGCAGGCCACCACGTGGGTGGATGCGGAGGGGATGGGCGGTTCCCACGGCGCGGGAGCGGTGAAGGGGCGGCGGCGGGCTCCATCGGCCTCAACAACTATGTGATCGGCGGCTCCGGTGGCAAACCAGCGGTCGACTTCGGTGGGCGCGAACCCGAGGGCCTTGCGCTCGTCGGTCGTGCGCCACACCAGCACCGCGTCGTCCCGGCCGAGAGCGGAGGCCAGGTCGTCGTCGGTGGGCCCGATCAGGCACGGGAACCCGCCGGTGCGGTCGCGCCCCATGCGGGTGGTGGTGGTGAGCAGCGTGCCGGCCGGCAGGCTCCGGCCCAGCGCGAACAGCAGGGTCGTCTTGCCGCCGCCGCCGACCAGGGCCACCAGCGACCGGCGTCCCAGCCCGAGGGCCTCAGCAGCACCGGCCAGGCTGATGGCGCGCATGTTCCTGGCGGTGGGTCAGGTCTCCCGGATCTTGCGGGCGAGCACGACGATCACTGTCACCAGAACGCCCAGGATGATGAGCCGCTTGAAGTTCTTCACGGCGCGAAGCGTAGTGGTCCAGCACGCCACCGCGGCCACAGAATCTCGGCGGCTGTGAGGCTGGGCCGCGACGCCGGTTACCCTGCCGCTCGGAGGTGTCTGAGTGCCTGGTGGGCTCCCCCGCCTTCAAAGCGGGTGGGACGGGCGATCCCCGTCCGGCGGGTTCGATTCCCGTCCACCTCCGCCACTCTGCCGCTTTGCCGCGACCCTGACCCAGCCAGTTCAACACGCTGTCACTTGCATGTGCTCAATCTCACATGTTGTCGATTGCACATGGTCAATGGCCGAAGATCGGGGGTTCTAGCGGCAAGTATGTGGCCGTCACCGGCCGATAACCTGTATAAATGCTGATGTGCTGGAAGAAGATGTGGGATAGACGCATTTACTCTCGGAACAGGGCATATAGTGGGGCTGGCCCGGCCCCGTCTGGTGACTCGTACCTGACTTGCCTTCCCGCGGGGCCGGGCCTCCCAATGCTCGCGGCTGCGTATCGCTGCGCCCTATGCTGACCCGACGTCAGGGCGAGTTGCCCGCGCCGGCCGTGCCGTCGACAGGCGGCGTCACGGCGGTGCGGGATGTAGGGAGCGTGCCGGGTTGGGCGACGGTGACCGTTTGAGGGCGGAGATCGACATGCTGCGCGCCCGGATGCTGGGGTTGACCGACGCGATCCTGCGCATCAGCGAGGACCTCGATGTCGACGTGGTGCTGCAGGAGGTGGTCGACACCGCCCGGGCGCTCACCGGGGCCCGCTACGGCGCGATCGTCACTCTCGACGACGACGGGGAGTTGCAGGACCTGCTGCTGTCGGGGATACCCGACGACAAGGAGCCACAGCTGCTGGGCTACGACCGGGGCTGGGACCTGTTCAAGTTCCTCAGCGACACCCCCGAGCTGTCGCGCACCCCCGACCTGACGACCCACCTGGAGGCTGCGGGCTTCCCGGGGTTCTGGCCCCCCATCAGGCCGTTCCTGTCGACCCAGATCAAGGTGCGGGACCGCCACGTGGGAACGATCTTCATCGGCGACACCCACGACGACTCGATGTTCACCCCCGACGACGAGGAGACCCTGGCAATGTTCGCCGCCCAGGCGGCGATGGCGGTCACCAACGCCCGCCGCTACGGCGACGAGCAGCGGGCCAAGGCCGACCTCGAGGCCCTGGTCAACACGTCGCCGGTGGGGGTGCTGATGGTGGACGCCGGCTCGCGCACGGTGGTGATGGCCAACCGCGAGGCCCGGCGCATCGTCGGCGCGCCCCCGGCCGAGGCCCGCGATGCCACCCGGGACGTGTGGGGCCTGACCTGCCGGCGCATGGACGGGTCCGAGATCGCCTTCGACGATCTGCCGGTGGTGCGGGCGGTCCGCGACGGCGAGGCCGTGCAGGCCGAGGAGCTGGTGATCGAGCGCCGTGACGGCACCAGCGTGACCGCCCTGGTCAACGCCTCGCCGATCCGCTCCGACGACGGCAGCCTGGTGTCGGTGGTGGCCACGCTGCAGGACATGACCCCGCTGGAGGACCTGCAGCGGCTGCGGGCCGAGTTCCTGGCCATGGTGAGCCACGAGCTGCGGGCGCCGCTCACGTCGATCAAGGGCGCCGCGGCCACGGTGCGCGACTCGTCGACGCCGCTGGACCCCGCCGAGGTCGGCCAGTTCTTCGGCCTCATCGAGGACCAGGCCGACCACATGCGAGACCTGATCAACGACCTGCTGGACATGACCCGCATCGAGGCCGGAACCCTGTCGGTGTCCCCCGAGCCGACCGATCTGGCGCCGGTCATCGAGCAGGCCAAGCAGGCCTTCCTCAGCAGCGGCCACCGCCACAGCGTCGACATCGAGACCGCTTCGAGCCTGCCGCCGGTGTGGGCCGACAGGCGGCGAGTGGCACAGGTGCTGCACAACCTGCTGTCCAACGCCGCGGCCAACTCGCGCCAATGGTCCACCATCACCGTCGCCGCATGGCAGGAGGACACCCATGTGGCGGTCTCGGTCACGGACCAGGGCGCCGGCATAGCACCCGAGCGCCTGCCGCTGCTGTTCACCAAGTTCTCGGGGGTCCAGCACGACGACCACCGCCCCCAGACCGGCTACGGCCTGGGCCTGTCGATCTGTAAAGGTATAGTCGAGGCTCACGGGGGCCGCATCCGGGCCGACAGCGAGGGCGAGGGCCACGGCTCCCGGTTCACGTTCACCATCCCCGCGCTGGACGAGTCCGCGGCCGCCGCGGCCGGCGCCATCGACCCCGCCGACGCCGAAGGCGAGGAGCAGCCGGCGCCGTCGAAGGTGGAGACCATCCTCGTCGTCGACGACGACCCCCAGGCGCTGCGCTATGTGCGCAACACGCTCGCCCAGGCGGGCTACACGCCCATCGTCGCCAGCGACCCCGGCGAGCTCGAGCACCTCGTCGAGACCGAGAAGCCCCACCTGGTGCTGCTGGACCTGGTGCTGCCGGCCACCAACGCCTTCGAGCTCATCAGGCGCATCCCCAGGATCCTGAACGTGCCGGTGATCATCATGTCGGGCCGCGGCGACGACAACCAGATCGCCGAGGCCTTCCAGCTGGGAGTCTCCGACTACGTCGTCAAGCCCTTCTCGCCGACCGAGCTGCTGGCCCGCATCGCGGCCGCGCTGCGCAGGCAGGCGCTGTCGCAGCACACCGAGCCCTACCGCGTGGCCGACCTCACCGTCGACTACATCACCCGCACCGTCACCGTCGAGGGACGGGCCGTCAAGCTCACCCCCACCGAGTACAAGCTGCTCTCGGAGCTCTGCACCAACGCCGGCCGCGCCCTCAGCTACGAGCAGCTGCTGGCCCGCATCTGGGAGCAGGACTCCAACAGCGAGGTCCAGCGGGTGCGCACGCTCGTCAAGGACCTGCGAGTCAAGCTGGGCGACAACGCCAGGAACCCCACCTACATCCTCACCGTCTCCGGCGTCGGCTACCGGGCGGCCACCCCCTAGACGCCCCTTCCGGCGCGGCTGGGGGCCGGAGCTTCCTGGCATTTGTACGTATATTTCATGTTTTTACATTGCACTGAGCGGTGGTGTGGGGTAGCGTGGCAGCGTGGCGGCACCAGAAGCCCTCAGCATCCCAGGCGAGAACCCGCCAGCCGCCGTGCCCGCGTCGGCGTCGAGCGCCGTGTCGCCGCGCTGGCCGCAGATCATCCCCATCGCCCAGCTGGTCGCGGTCGTTCTGGGAGTGTTCGCCATCATCTGGAACCAGCAGCAAACCACCGACAACCTGCGCACCGAACTACAGACCCAACTCACCGGCCTAGAAGTCGAACTGCGGACCGAGATCACCGGCGTAGAAACCGGCCTGCGGAGCGAGATCACCGGCCTAGAAAACAGACTGCGAGCGGAGATCGTCCGCGTCGAAGACGAACTGCGAGCAGAGATAGTCCGCGTCGAAGACGAACTGCGAGCAGAGATAGTCCGCGTCGAAGACGAACTGCGAGCAGAGATAGTCCGCGTCGAAGACGAACTGCGAGCGGAGATCATCCGCGTCGAAGACGAGCTGCGAGCGGAGATAGCCGATGTGCGCGTTCAGGTGACCGAGAACGGTCAGCGCCTGGCCCGCATCGAGGGCTTCCTCGGGATCGGAACCCCGGACCCAGCGCCAGAGGAACCCGAGCACGCCGCAGCAGATAGCCGCGGCCCGGGGGGCTAGCGAGCCGGTGGCGGCACCAGAAGCGCTCAGCATTCCAGGCGAGAACCCGCCGGCCGCCGTGCCAGCGTCCAGCGCCGTGTGGCCGCGCTGGCCGCAGATCATCCCCATCGCGCAATTGGTCGCCGTCGTCCTGGGAGTGTTCGCCATCATCTGGAACCAGCAGCAGACCACCGACAGCCTGCGCACCGCGCTGCGGACCGAGATAGCCGATGTGCGCGTTCAGGTGACCGAGAACGGTCAGCGCCTGGCCCGCATCGAGGGCTTCCTCGGGATCGGAACCCCGGACCCAGCGCCCGAGGAGGCCGGGCCGGGCAGCTAGGGGAACTGGCAGCGCTATGCACGGTATGCGTGCACAATGCTGCCAATTCGGGGGGCGGGACTTCGCCGCTAGGGGAATTGGCAGCGGAGGAGGCCGTTTTCGGCGTCCCTCGCTGCCAATTCGGGGGGCGGGACTTCGCCGCTAGGGGAACTGGCAGCGCAGGAGGCCCTTTTCGGCGTCCCTCGCTGCCAATTCGGGGGCGGGACCTCGCCGCTGGGGAATTGGCAGCGGAGGAGGCCGTTTTCGGCGTCCCTCGCTGCCAATTCGGGGGCGGGCTTCTTAGGTGGCCAGGTTGTAGAGCCTGGCCAGCAGGGTGGCGAACTGGGCTCGGGTGACGTGGCTGTCGGGCGAGAAGGTGGTGGCGGTCGTGCCGGAGGTGATGCCGAGGCGGCGCAGGCACAGGACGCTGTCGTGGTGGACGCTGCCGGCGGGCACGTCGTCGAACGGCGGCGCATCGTCGTCCGGGCACTCGCGGCCCAGCAGCCTCCACACCCTGGCCAGCAGCGTCGCGGCCTGGGCTCTGGTGACCGGCTGCTCTGGCGAGTAGGTGGTGGCGGTGACGCCGGCGGTGACGCCGAGGCTGCGCAGGCAGCCGACATCGGCGGCGACCTGGAGGTCGTCGATGTCGTCGAAGCGGTCGGCGGCGGTCTCGGGGCACGCCTGCTCGAGGACCTGCCACAGGCGCACCAGCGGTGCAGCCACATCGGCGCGGGACATGGTCTGCTCCGGCGCGAAGTGTGTTGCGGCCGGCGCGCCGGGATCGGGCTGGGGTGCGGACTCGACGCTGACGACGGGCATGATCGCTCGCCGGACGACGGTGAGAACGCCCTCGGCGTACACCGACTGGGCTGAGACGTCCGCGGGCAGCGGCGCCCGGAACCCTCCGGCGGCACGCCGCGGCCGCGACGGCGCCGGCAACTCGACCGGCGCAAGTACCTCGGGCTCGGGCTCGACCTCAGGCTCAGGTGACCCGGTCCCGGCCGCGCCGGTATCAGACTCCGGATCTGGCTGCTCGGGATCGGGGGCCTGGGCCTCCGGGTCGGGATCAGCCTCGGGAGCCTGGGCCTCGGGAGCCTGGGCCTCGGGATCCGGGTCTGGGGTCTGCGCCTCAGGAGCCTGGGCCTCCGGGTCGGGATCAGCCTCGGGAGCCTGGGCCTCCGGCTCGGGCTCGGGCTCGGGAGCCTGCGCCTCGGGGGCCTGCGCCTCAGGAGCCTGGGCCTCCGGCTCGGGCTCGGACTCGGGCTGGGCCTGCGCCGAGGGATCAGACTCCGGTTGGGCCTGCGCCGAGGGATCGGACTCAGGATCGGCCTGAGGCTCGGGATCGGCCTGAGGCTCGGGATCGGCCTCGGGGTCGGCCTGTTGCTCGGGATCGGACTCGGGGTCGGCCTGCTGCTCCGGGTCGGCCTGGGCCTCGGGATCGGCCTGAGACTCGGGGTCGGCCTGCTGCTCGGGGTCGGGATCGGACTCGGGGTCGGCCTCGGGCTGCTCGGGGTCGGGGTCGGGGGCTGGGGGGTTGATTAGGTTGTGGAGCCTGGTGAGCATGGTGGCGAACTGGGCTCGGGTTACGTGGGCTACCGGCTCGAAGGTGGTGGCGGTTACGCCGCGGGTTATTCCTAGGCCTCGCAGGCATAGGACGTCGTCGTGGTGGACGCTTCCCTCGGCCACGTCGTCGAACGGCGGCGCATCGTCGTCGGGGCATTCTCGGCCCAGCAGGCGCCACACCCGTATCAGCAGCGACGCCGTCTGGGCCCTCGTCACCAGCCGCTCGGGCGAGTAGGTGGTCGCCGTGGTGCCGTTCGTGACCCCCAGGCCTCGCAGGCAGCGGGCGTCGGCCGCCACCTGCGGATCGTCGATGTCCTCGAAGGGCGCTGAGGCGGTTCTGGGGCAATCCCGGTCCAGGACCTGCCAGAACCGCACCAGCGGCGCAGCCACATCGGCACGCGACATGCTTCGCTCCGGGGCGAAGCCTCTCACGGCGCCGGCGGGGCCGGGATCGATGCTGACCAGGGTCATGACCCCTAGCCGGTAGACCGCCAGGATGCCATCGGCGAGCACCGCCTCCGGCGACACGTCGGGAGGCAGCACCGCCTGGGCTCCGCCCCTTGGCGGCTGCAGCCGTGACGGCGCCAGCAGCACGGGCTCGGGCTCGGCGGGCCCTCCCCCGCCGCCGCCAAAGAAGCCGCCGCCCGCGCTCGACGGCGGTGGCGGTGCCTTGGGCTCAGACGGCGGCGCGGCGCAGAAGCCACTGGCCCCGCCGCAGGGATCGGTCAAGATGTTGCCCTCGGGGTCGCGCACAGGTTCGCCATCGGTGTCCAGCCTTGGCAGGGCGGTGACGTAGGCAATGACGCGCCATTCGTAGTCGAGGTTCGCGTTGAGGCCGTCGCCGGTGCCGTCGTTGTTGACGTCGTCGCCGGCGTCGGTGAACGTGTAGCTGCTCGGGTTGGCCGGAATGTCTTCACCGACTTGGACCCACTCCGGGTTGGCGCTGCTGCGACGCTCGACGCGGTAGCCGCCGGGTCGGCCCTTGGTGGCGTCGGGCGGGTTGGCCGGCGCTCGCCAGCTCAGCCGCACCGTGATGCGGTCCCGTTCGGGCGTGTCGAGCACGGTCCGCGCCGGCGTGCTGAGCGAGACCGGCCCGGGCAGCAGCGAGTCGCCGTCGTCATCGATGGTGTCGTCGTCGACGATGACCAGCGTGGCGCCCCACACCGTCAGACCCGTGCTTTCCTCGCCGGAGATCTCGATGGTCTCGTCGCCCTCCCTGGTCTCGTCGTCGATGACAGCCAGGTCGAACGGCGCCGCACTGACCTCGGTATCGCCGACTTCGAAGGTGAAGCTCGTCGGCAGCGTCGGGTTGGTGTAGTCGGTGCCGCCGCCGGTCGCGCTGCCGCCCAGCGACGGGGTCACGTTCACCGTGAAAGACCGGTCGTAGCCGACCGTGCCGCGCAGCCTGGCGATGAGGGTCACCGACGCAGTGCCGTCACCCTCGCCGATCTCGTCCTGATCGCCGTCGTCGTCGGGGTCGATGTCCACCACCAGGTCGATGATGGTGGACGCGGTGTCGGCGTCGTCGATGGCGATCAACGTGCCGGTCGGGGTGAGGCTGCTGCCTGCGGTGCTGGTCACCGAGCCGGTGATCGAAATCGACTCGTCGTCGCCGTCGTCGAGCCGGTCGTGGACCGGGTCGACGACGATGCTGGTGGTGCCGCGCGTCCTGCCGGCAGGGATCGTGATGGTCACCGGGTCGGTGGTGGAACCGACGAGCTCGTAGTCGACACCGCCGCCCACGGCCTCGGAGTCGCCCGTTGGGCCGCCCACCGTCAGCGACAGCTCGATGTCGTCGTCGCGCAGCGGGGCGTTGTTGAGATCGGCGTACACGGTCACCCGCGAGGCGCCGGCCCGCTCGGACAGGCTCGCACGGCTCACCGACAGCGCAATCTCGGTGGAATCCTCGTCGTCGTCTTCGATGTTCAGCGTCACGGGTGACACAGTGAACTCGCTGCCGTCGCCCACCTGCCCGCCGAGCACGACCATCTTGTCGCCATCCACCCATGGATTGTCCACGGCGGTAAAGCGCACGACACGCTCGGCGCTCGCGGCACCGTCGGGGATGGTGATCGTTCCCAGGCCCGAGAGCCGGTAGTGCTCGCCGAGCTCGGCGGTGGTTCCCTCGTCCTGCACGCTCAGCGACACCCGCACCGGCTGTGTGGTCCGCGAGGTCTCGCGTGAAGCGGTGATCACGAACGATGCGGCGTCGCCCTCGGTCACGCTCCGGCCGGGCCCCGGGTTCGCTTCCGTGCGCTTTGAGCTCAGCGTGACGATCGGAATCTCATCGTCAACAAGCTGCACCGAGAAGCCGGAGTCGACAGTGACGGGGAAGCCGTCGCCGAAGTCGACGAGGCCGTCGAAGTTGATCGTCTTGATGAGCTCGGAGGTCTCGTTGTCGCACGGGGTGATGGTCAAGGTGCCTTCGCCGGTCTTGTCCTCGGCGCCGATGCTGAACATGGGCGAGGCCGGCGACACGCTGAAGTCGGGGTCCCCCACGCCGCAGGTGCCGAGCCCGGCGGTGCCGCCGAAGCTGAGCGTCACCGGGGTATCGACCGAGCGGGTGATTTCGCCGTCCAGCTCGGCCTGCACCGTGTACGGGATGCCCGCCCCGTGATCCTCGTTGAAGGTGTCGAGACCGCTCAACTTGGTGAGGGTGACGACCATGGAAGCCGTCTCGTTGTCGATGATCTCGATGTCCTGGTGGTTGACGGTGGTGATGGCGGTTGCGTCGGTGTCGGCGCTGAGGCGGATGATCTCGTTGTCGTCATCCACCTCATCTACTCGCGGCCGGATGGTGACCGGCATCGTGGTCTGCCCGGATTCATCCGTGGCGTCAATGATGATGTCCACAAGGGTGTCGGTCAGGTTGTCCGACACGGTGTAGTCCTTGTCGGCACCGCGGTTGGCGTTCGTCTTGCCCGCCGGCAGTTCCGAATCGGCCGGCGTCACGATCTTCAGCGTCACGTTGATATTGCTGGTGGATGCGGCGCCGTCGAGCTCGGCGGTCACGGTCAGCGTGGTGGTGGTATCGCCCTCGGCCAGCTCGTCGGCGGAGGCGGTGATGGTGATGCTGGTGGAAGGCGCATCGTCGTCGCTGAGCGTGATGCTGGCCCGGTTGGCGGCGGGAATGGTGAACCCGGTCGCGCTGCCGGCGATCACGATGGTCTCGTCGCCCTCGTTGACGTTGTCCTGGATCGACGTGAACGTGAACGTGGTCCTGCCCGAACTGGTGCCGTCCTCGATGGTGATGTCGGCGTTGCCGTCGCCCAGCGTGGAGGGCACCGAGTAGTCCGTATTGCGCGTGGCGTTACTGCTCGAGGCCTCGACCACCGACAACGTGACGTGGGTGTCCTCGATGCGGGTCACATTGGCATTGGTGCCCGAGAACGCGGCGATGATCTCCACCTCGGTGTCCTGGGTGTCCTCCTGGCCCGCGGGACCCTGCTCGCGGATGGTCGTCGGCACGACGGACAGCGTGATCTCGGTCGGCGCGTCGTCGTTGTCGGTCAGCGTGATGTCGCTGGCCGGCGTGACGCTCGACAGGCTGTCGTCGTCTTCGTCGTCGTTGGGCAGCGTGGCGTCGATGATGATGGTCTCATCGCCGTCGTCGCTCATCTCGTCGCGGGGAGTGATGGTGATGGTCCGCTCCCCGGAGGGTCGGCCCGCGGGGATCGTTACCGACAGGGTGCCCGACGCGGTGTAGTCGTCGGTGGCGCCGCGCGTGGCGGTGCCGCCGAACGTCAGCGTCACCGTCGTGGCCGAGTCGATCACCGCGTCGTCGAGCGTGGCGGTCACCTTGACGGAGGTTGCGCCGGCGCCCTCGTCGATGCTGGTATCGACCGCCATCGTGCCGGGGTCGGTGTCGACGGTCAGCGTCACCGTCTCCGACGGCTCGTCGTCGTCGTCGATGGTGACCGTCGCGCCGGTGACGCTCAGGCTGTCGGTTGCATCGGCGCCGATGTTGATGGTCTCGGCGTTGTCGTCGAGGCGGTCGTCGAAGGGCGTGATGTCGATGTCTGCCGAGCCCGTCGTCGAGCCCGCCGCGATGGTGATGTCCACTATGGCGTCGGTCAGATCGTCCGCGTCGTAGTCCTTGGGGTCGGCGGTGGGCGGCGCCGCGGTGCCGCCGACGGCGATGCGCAGCGTCACTTCCGTCAGCGTTGAGCGCTCAGTGCTGAGCGTGGCGGTCACCCGCACGGTGGCTTGGCCGCCGTCCTCGTCGATGCTGGAATCGGCCGCCGTCGTGCTGGTGTCGGTGTCCACGCTCAGCGCCACGGTGGCGGTGTCGTTGTCCCGGATGTTCACCGTTCCCGCCGTCGTCTGCGTCAAGGTGATTGTGGCGCTGTTGTCGTCGGGGTCGGGCCTGGTCGCGCTGGCGCCGAAGATGATGGATTCCAGGTCGGCCTCGTCGATGGAATCGTCTCGGGGGTCGATGCTGATGGTGGTCGATGCCTCCAGGCTGCCGGAGGGGATGGTGATCGTCGGCGGCTTGGCCGGGCTGGCGAAGTAGTCGCCAGTGGAGGTGTTGGCGCCCCGCACAGCGCCGCCGGCCAGCGCACTGAAGGTCACGGTCACATCGGTGTCCACCGTGCCCCCGTCGAGGATGGCCTTGACGGTCACGGTCCGGGCCCCGTCGGACTCGGCCAGCGGGCTCGGCGAGGCGCTGATGCTCAGGCTGGTCGACGCGGTGTCGTTGTCGACGATGCTGACGGTGGCGCCGCTCACGTCGAAGCCAGTGGCTGCGCCGTTGATGATGATGGTCTGGGGGAATTGGGCGACCGGCTCGGTGCGGCGGTCGTCGCACACGGTGATCGGCAAGTTGAAGGTGTGCGAGGGCGTGTTGGCGGGAATGGTCACCGACCGCGGGGTGGCGGTGTAGTCGTTGGAGCTGTTCGAGCACTGCCCCCTGGTGGCCTCCCCGGCGAAGCTGATCGCCACGCTGGTCGAGCTGCTGCGCGCCCCGTGGTCCAGGGTCAGGGTGACCGACATGGTCCGATCCCCGGCCGACTCGGGCACGCTGTCCTGGGCCTCCGGCGTGTTGGGGTCGGCGTCCACGCTGATGGTGATCGAGGGATTGTCGTCCTCGGTGATCTCCAGGTTGACAGCGTTCACCGTGAACCCCGTCACGGTGTCCGCGCCGACGCGGACGTACTCGTTGTCATCCGCCTCGGTGCCCTCGTAGTCGGAGTCGTTGCGCGGGTCGATCTTGAACGACTCCGACGCCGACAGCGCCCCGGCCGGGATCGTGATGGAGCCCAGCGAGATCGGCAGCGTCACATTGCTCACCGACGTGCCGGCGAAGTCCTTCAACGTGTAGTCGCCCGACGATGTGCTGGCACTGGGCGTGGCGCCGCGCGTCGGCGACGTCACCGCCACGATCCGCACCGGCACCGTCGTGTCGGTGTCGTGGGTCTTCTGGCCCGACACCGTCGCGGTCACCGTCACCGTGGCCTCGCCGCTGTGGTCCTCGTCCACGGCTGCGGGCGACACGGTCAGGTTCACCGTCGTGGACGCGGTGTCGTCGTCGTTGATGCGCAGCGTCGCCGGCGTGGCGTTGCCCATCAGCCCGCCCGTCAGCGCCGCCGTGAAGATGATGTTCTCCCCGGTGCCCTCGTCCCGGTCGTCATCCTCGAGGGTGATCTTGATCCGCGTCGACCCCTCGGTCGCCCCCGCTGCGATGGTGATCACGTCGGGCGTGGTCTTATCGTTGCCGGTGGTGACGTCGGCGGCGGTGTAGTCCACACCCCCGCCGTCGGCGCTGCCCGACAGCGCGGCGAACGTGACCGTCACCGCCGAGCCCAGCGTGCCCTTGTTCAGCTCCGCCACCACCGTCACCGTCGTCTCGCCCGTGTCCTCGCCCAGGCTGGTCAGCGCGTTCATAGACGCGTCAGTCAGCTTGATCGCCACCGCGTCAGACGCTTCGTCGTCGTCGGTGATGGTGAACGTGGTCGGCAGCACCGTGAAGCCGGTCGCCAAGCCGGTGAACACGATCGTCTCGTCGCTTTCGGTCAGCCGGTCATCATGGATGCGGAAGAGAACATTCTGCGTGTCGGACGTGGTCTGGCCAGCCCCGAAAGTCAGCGTCACGGAAATGTTCGAGAGGTAGTCGCCACCGTCTTCTTTGTTGCCGCGGGTGGCGGTGGACCCCGTACCGCCGACGGTCACGCTCACCGTGGCCGCATCGGTGGCCGCCGACGAATCGCGGGTCGCGGTGACACGCACCACCTGGCTGGAGACGACGCCCTCCTGTCTGCTGGAAACGTTCAGGCTCAGGTTGATCACCGGGTCGTCGTTGTCGACGATGCTGATGTCGCGGTGGGCCACGTTGAAGCCCGGCAGGGTGCCGTCCACCCGGATGGTCTCGAGGCCCTCTGAGTCGTCGTCGTCCCGGGGGGTCACCTTGAACGTGGCCGTCTGCTCCAACGACCCCGCCGCAATCGTGATGTCGCCCAGCGAGATCGGCAGCGTCACGTTGCTGACCGAAGAATCGGCGAAGTTCTTGAGCGTGTAGTCGCCCGTGGTGGCATCGGCGCTCGGCGTCGCCCCGCCCGACGGCGAGGCCACCACCTGCACCGCCACCGTCTGATCGGTCTCATAGGTGCCGCTGCCCGACAGCCGGGCGGTGACCTTCACCTCGGTCTCGCCGGCGCCCTCGCCGATGCGGTCCTGGTCGTCGTCCATAACCGCGTCGGTGTCCACAATCAGGCTGATCGCGGTGGACGCCGTGTCGTCGTCGACGATGGTCAGCGTCGCCTCGGTCACGCCGATGGCGGTGGCAGTCGGGGTGGTGGCCGCTGACGCCGTCGCGTCGATCACCACCGTCTCATGGAGGCGCGAATCAGTGCCGTCGCTCTCATCGAAGGTGTCGTCGTTGGGATTGAACTTGAACGTCTTCGAAGCGCTCGACTGGCCGATGGGAATGGTGAGCGTGCCCAGCGAGGCCGGGTCGATCGCGAAGTCGCTGCTGCCCGCGGTGCCGCCCAAAGCGCCGAACGTAACCGTGATCGCCTCGGCCCGGGTGCCGCCGTCCAAGGTGGCTTTCAACGTCACCTCCACGTCGCCGTTGGCGTCGCCGACGACGCCCTCGTTCACCATCGACTGGTTGCCAGCCCTCACCGGGTCGGCGTCCACGGTCAGCGTCAACGACGTCGACGGCGTGTCGTCGTCGGTCAGCGTGATGGTGGCGTCGTTGACCGTGAACACCGAGCCGTCGCCCACTTGACCGCCGATATTGATCGTCTTGGAGCCGTCGACGATGCTCTCCACGATCGGGGTAATGGTGAAACTGGGCGCGCGGGCGCTGAGGCTGCCTGCCGGGATCGTGATGGTCCTCTGAGCCTCGGTCAGCGAGCCGTAGTTGGTGGTGTAGTCGCTCCCCGTGGCCGTGGTGTCCAGCGACGCGTCCAACACCACCACCGTGTCCACACTGCGCGTCACGGTGCCGTCCAGCGTCGCGGTCACAAGGATCGCCGTCAGCCCGTCCGTCTCGCTGATGGAGTCGTCGTTCACGCTGAGCGTGATCGTCGTCATCGCCGTGTCCATGGCGTGGTTGGTGATGGTGATGTCGGCCGAGTCCAATCCCAGCCCCTGCGTGGCGGTGCCGCCCACCGTGATGGTCTCGTCGGGCTCGTCGATCATGTCGCGCGGCACGGTGAAGTCGAACATCGCCGACCCGTCGGGGTTGCCCGCGGTGATGGTGATGTCCTTGGTGTTGTCGCGCAGCGTGGCCGGCGCGGTGTAGTCGCTGCTACTAGCGTCGCCCGACAGGTTCAGCGTCACATCCACATTGCTGTTCAGGACGGCGCCGTCGAGGGTGGCGGTCACCGTCACCGTCTGCGCCGTCGCCTGCTCGGCCAGCGTCGCCGGCGACACGCTCAGCCGCACCTTGGTCGACGGCCCGTCGTTGTCCTCGATGGTGATGGTGGCCGGGATCACCCTGAACCCGTCGGCGTTGCCGCCGACGTGGATCTCCTCGTCGTTGTCGTCCACGTTGTCGTCGTTCGGGGTGATGGTGATGTCGGCGGAGGCGCTGGTGTCGCCCATGGGGATCGTGATGCTCGTCGCCCCGCCGGCCGTGTAGTCGGTGCCCCCGCCGGTCGCGTCGCCGGCGTACGCCAGCGTCACCGTCACACCGGCGCCGCGGGTCATGCCGTCGTCGAGGGTGGCGGTCACGCTCACCGTCGTCGCCGTCGGAGTCGTCGCCGAATCGGCCTCGGCGACGGAGTCGTCGTCCACGGTCAGGGTGATGGTCGGCTGGTCGTTGTCGGTAAGCAGGATCACCGCGGGCACCACGTAGCTGCTGTGGCTGGTGTCCCGGCCCGAGACCACGATCGTCTCGGTGCCCTCGGCCGTCGTGTCCTCGAAGACGATCAGCGTCCGCGTCGCGGAGCCGGTCCGCTGGTTCGCGGCGATGGTCAGGGTCGGCAGTGGCCACCTGTAGTCGTTGCCGTTGCCCTCGGTGGCGGTGCCCTCAAGGTTCACGGACACCCTGGTCTGCGACTGGCGGGTCGGGCCCAGCAGCCGCCCGTTGACGCTCACGTTCATGGCGCCGGTGCCCTCGTCCAGCGTGACCGCGCTGACGCTGAGCGCGACGCCGCCCAGCTCGGCCCGCTGCTGCGTCAGGGTGCGCGGCAGTCCCTTCAGGGCCGGGTACTGGCTGGAGGTGCCGAAGTCCCACACGGAGGTGTCCCAGCCGTGGTAGGTGTCGCCCGCGTTGGCCCCCGGCCCGGTCGGAGACTGAAGCTGCATCGTCGTCCTGGCGGTCGCTCCCGGGCTCGCGGCGGCCTGACCGCTGGTCTCGGTGTTCCAGTAGTTCCCGGTGGCAGTAGCGGTGGCGGCATCATTCCCGAGTAGGCCGCCGATGCTTGTCGCGTCCGCGGGGGCGCTCACTGCTCCAAGCGAGTAGCTGTTCGTGACCTCGTTCGTGACCTCTGAGTGATGGCCGACCAGACCCCCGACAAGGCTGGCCCCGGTTCCGGTGACAGCGACCGAGCCCACCGCATAGGAGTTCTGCACACTGCCGGTGCCGGCAACGGCACCGGCCAGGCCGCCGACGGCAGTCGGGTTGGCCGCGGCATCGACGACCACGTTCACCGCCGAGAACGAGCCAACGATGTCTTGATCGACTCGGCCGGCAAGACCGCCCACGAACGCAGCACCAGCCTTGGAGGAGGTGACGGTGCCGCTGGCGAACACGTTGTTCAGCGAGCCGGTCGATCCGCCTATCACCGCGCCCGTTTCGCTGCCTCCGGTGACGTCCACGTCCACCAACGCAAGGTTGCGTACGAGTGGTCCACCGCCGAACAGCCCCACGAAGTCGTTCTCGCCCATGTCGATGAACAGCCCGGTGATCGTGTGGTTGTTGCCATCGAACGGAACGCTTCTGTGCCCAGCGATCGGCTCCCAGCCCGAGCCGGTGTTGTACGGGGCCACGTTGAGGTCGATGTCGGCCACCAGCTCGTAGCCGGAGCACTCCTCGACGGTGCCGCCGGTGGAGGGATCGTCGCACTGGTCGTCGCCCGCGTCCGGGAACTCCGCCTTGTAGGCCGCGATCTGTTCGGGAGTATGGGCGACGGTCTCGGGCTCGCCGTCGCCGTCGAGGTCCCAGCGGATGGCGTTGAGCTGGGTCGCCGACGACACCTCGAGGAGCCCGTCGTAGTCGGTGTCGTAGGTTGGCTTGGTGGTGACCCCCAGCGACGGCGACCACGGGCTCCAGGCGTCGCCCAGGGCCCTCACCTGCACCCGGTAGTCGGTGGCGGCCGAGAGCCCGGTGATCTCGGCGGTGGTGGTGGCGCCGGGGTCGGGCGGGCCGTCGGTCTCGCCCTCGATGATCCAGTCGTCAACGTCGGCGGGGTCGGCGGCGCCGGCGTAGTAGCGCAGGTCGTAGTCGGTGATCGAGCTCCCCGAGCCCAGGTCGCTCGGCTGCGTCCAGCTCAGCGTCAGGGCGTGCGACTTCCGCGTAGCCGTCGGCGCGTCCGGCTGCGACGGCGCCGTGGACGGGTTGGGGATGCCGTTGACGCGGATCATGAGCGATGCCGCCAATGTCCCCCAGCTGCCGGAGCTGCCGGGACGGAAGAAGCGGTTGTTGGCGACGCTCCAATCGTCGAGCCCGCGCTCGTCCTCCCCGTCGGCAGACGCTGCCTCAAGAAGGCCCGAACTGGCTTCCACGACGACCCAGTATTGGGTGGAGGGATCCAGCAGCGTGTTGGCCGGCGCGGTGAACTTCAGCTTGCCCGCAGCCAGCGTCGGATTCGTGAACGTCGCCAGGAAATTGGTGGCGGCCAATGGCAGCCCCGTCGCCAGCCTCACAGTAACCCCGGTCGGCGTCGTATTGAAGTTCACCTCCACATCGGTCAGGAAGTACCCGGTCGAGTGGGAGCCGGTCGTGAACCCCTGCGCTTGTTGGGACCCGCTCAGTGTCGCGGTGGTGCTTTGTGACTGGTCGATGTTGCTCACCAGGATGTAGCTGGCGGCGTGGGAGCCGTCCACCTGGTGGTCGGCGTCATGGGCCAGCCCTTGATGGCCTAGCTGCGCGTCCAGGCCCTCCTCCGACCGGATGGTGCCGCCGTTGAGCTGAAGCATGTTGGCCACCACCGCCACACCGTCGGTCGAACGATTCGCGCTCACCACCGTGAACTCGAACACCAGCGCCTTGGTGCCGCTGCCCGACCTGTAGTCCGCCCACTGCTCACCGGTGCCGCCGGTGTGGAAGTCGATCCGCAGCCGCGGCGTGCCGCCGGTGGTGTCGACGTTCACCACCCGGTTGAACGCCACCTGCACCTGGATCCGCTCGCCAAGCCCGTAGGTGTCGTCCGCGCCCGGGTCCGAGATGATCTCCACCGCCCTCACCGCCGGCTTCAACGACGCAGCAATGCCGTTGACGCGGATCATGCGCGACGACGTCGATCGCAGCCAGTTGGACGTGGAGTTGCTGCGGAGGTAACTGTCGTCGGCGACGCTCCAATCGTCGAGCCCGCGCTCGTCCTCCTCGTCGGAATTCGTGGTATACACGGCGCCCGCTGTGCCTTCCACGACGACCCAGTAGGTGGTGGAGGGATCCAGCAGCGTGTTGGCCGGCGCGGTGAACTCCAGGTTGCCCGCAGCCAGCGTCCCTGGATTCGTGAACGTCGCCACGGTGTTGGTGGCCGATGGCAGCCCCGTCGCCAGCGTCACGGTCACCCCGGCCGGCATCCCGCTGAAATTCAGCTCCACATCGGTCAGGACGTAACCGGTCGAGTGGGAGCCGGTCGTGAACCCCTGCGCTTGTTGTCTCCCGGCCGTCAGCGCCGACGCCACGTTCTCTGACTGGTTGATGTTGCTCGCCAGGATGTAGCTGGCGGCGTGGGAGCCGTCCACCTGGTGGTTGGAGTCGAAGGTCAGCCCCTCATGGCCCAGCCGCGCGTTCAGGCCGTCCTCGGACCGGATGGTGCCGCTGTTGAGCGCCAGCGTGTTGGCCACCACCGCGACGCCCCCGTCGGTCCGGTTACCCGACATCACCGCGTACTCGAACACCAGCGCCTCGGTGCCGCTGCCCGACCTGTAGACCGCCGTCTGGTCGCCCAGGTGTCCCTCGGTGCGGAAGTCGATCCCGATCGACGGCGTGCCGCCGGTGGTGTCGACGTTCACCACCTGGTTGAACGTCACCTGCACCTGGATCCGCTCGTCCAGCCCGTAGAAGCTGTCCGCACCCGGGTCCGAGATGATCTCCACCCCGGTCACCACCGGCTCCAACGGCGCAGCAAGACCGCTGACGCGGATCAGGAGCTTTGAGGAGACTGCCCCAAAGTCGTCCGTGGATCCTCTGTTACGGCTGAAGCTGGCGTCGGCGATGCTCCAATCGTCGTGCCCGCGCTCGCTCTCCGCGTTGGAAATCGTGTATCTGAGGCGGCCCGACGTGCCTTCCACAACAACCCAGTATTGGGTGGAGGGATCCAGCAGCGTGTTGGCCGGCGCGGTGAACGTCAGGGTGCCCCCAGCCAGCGTCGGATTCGTGAACGTCGCCACCGTGTTGACAGCCGACGGCAGCCCCGTCGCCAGCTTCACGGTCACCCCGACCGGCGTCTCCGTGTGGAAAACCAGATCCACATCGCGCAGGTAGTACCCGAAACGGTGAGAGCCGGTCGTGAACCCCTGCGCGAGCTCGGAGTTGGCCAGATTTCCCACCCCACTCCTGAACCCGCCGAGGTTGGCCACCAGGATGTGGCTGCCGGCCTGGGAACCGTCCACCTGGTGGTCGGAGTCGAAATTCAGCCCCCCAAAGCCCCGCCGCGCGTCCGCGCCGCCCTCCGACTGGATGGTGCCTCCGTTGAGCGCCAGCGTGTTGGCCCTCACCGCGGTGCCCCCGTCGGTCCGGTTGCCCGACATCACGGTGTACTCGAACACCAGCGCCTTGGTGCCGCTGCCCGACCTGTAGACCGCCGTCTGGTCGCCCAGGTGTCCCTCGGTGCGGAAGTCGATCCCGATCGACGGCGTGCCGCCGGTGGTGTCGACGTTCACCACCTGGTTGAACGTCACCTGCACCTGGATCCGCTCGTCCAGCCCGTAGATACTGTCCGCACCCGGGTCCGAGATGATCTCCACCCCGGTCACCACCGGCTCCAACGGCGCAGTAAAGCCGCTGACTCGGATCGGGCGCGCTATCGACTCGTTACCCCAGGCCGCGGTCGAAGCCGCCTGACGGCTGTGGCTGCCGTTGGCGACGCTCCAATCGTCGAGCCCGCGCTCGTCCTCCCCGCCGGACAGCGTCTCATCCAAGTGGCCCGATGTGGCTTCCACGACTACGAAGTACTGGGTGGAGGGATCCAGAAACGTGTTGGCCGGCGCATCGAACCTCAGGTTGCCCGCAGCCAGCGTCGACGGATTCGTGAACGTCGCCACGGTGTTGGTGGCCGACGGCAGCCCCGTCGCCAGCGTCACGGTCACCCCGGCCGGAGTGGTCGCATCATCGAAGTTCACCTCCACATCGTGCAGGACGTACCCGGTCGAGTGGGAGCCGGTCGTGAACCCCTGCGCTAGATCCCAGGCCGCGACGGAAAGAACACTTCCAGCTAGGGTCTGGTCGATGTTGGACACCAGGATGCGGCTGGCGGGCTCCGAGCCGTCCACCAGGTGGTTGGTGTTGTGGCCCAGCACCGTGTACGTCAGCGTCGCGTCCGCGCCCGTCAGCGACCTGATCGTGCCGCCGTTGGGCTGCAGCCTGCTGGCCACCACCTTCACACCGTCGGTGGAGCGGTTCGCGCTCACCACCGTGAACCCGAACACCAGCTCGGTGGTGCCGCTGCCGCGGCGGTAGGTCGCCCACTGCAGGCCGCCGGACGCCGTGTTGAAATCGATCTCCAGCCGCGGCGTGCCGCCGGTGGTGTCGACGTTCACCGGCTTGCTGAACGTGACCGTCACCTCGATCGTCTCGCCCAACCCGTAGATTCTGTCCGCGCCCGGGTCGGAGGTGATCTCCAACCCGGTCACCGCGGGCGGGGCGGTGTTGTTGGTCACCGTCTGGTCGCCGAAGGTGGCCACGTCGTTGCCGGACGGGTCTTGGAGGGGGTTGGTCGTCGGCTGGTTGTAGCGGACCATCACCGCCTCGCCGCTCTCCACCGGCGACGCCAGGGTCAGGGTCACCACGGCGCCGTCGATCGACACGTCGCTCACCGTGCGCCTGCTGCCGGCCACCGTCACGAAGAACCTCGAGGCCGCCGGCTCCGAACCGGTGTCGAGAGGCTCGTCGAACGTGATCTCCAGCGTGGCGTCGGCCACCGCCGCCGACGAGAACGACGGCGGCGTCTCGTCCGGCCCGAAGCCGACGACCTGGAAGTGCATGGCCCAGGTCGCAGGCGTCGTCGGGAACTGGGTCGTGGCGGTGGCGTCTCTTCGGTAGTGGTCGCCTACCGACCATCCGGGCGCACCGCCCTGGTCCCACGGAGGTGGAGGGTCGCCAAGAGTGTTCATTTGGGGCCCGGAGCCAGCCAGTTCCACCAGTATCCAGTAGTCGGTGTTGGCCGAGAGCACGACCCCGCTGCCGGGTGCGGTGAACTCCGTCAACCCGGAGGCTGCCACTGCGGACGGATTCGTGAAGGCGTCCCCCTCGTTGGACACATTCCGGGGCAGCCCGCTGGCCAGCCTCACCACCGAACCGGCGGGAAGGTTTGGAGTGGTTCCGAGGTCCACCCGGACGCTGGACACGGTGTAGCCCGCCGACGCCGCACCGGTGGTGAAGCCCGCCGCGAACTCCCAGGCCTCTGCGGAGAGTTCCTCTAGGGTGCCGCCGAAGCCGGGAGCGGAGTACGCCAGGATCTGCTCGCAGCGTTCCCCGGCCGTCGCCTTGCTGCCGTCCACCATGTGGAACGGGTTGTGGCCCAGCCCGGCGTGGTCGAGCGTCGCGTCGGTGCCCTGCGACGACTTGATCGTCCCGCCGTTGAGCTCCAGGGTGTCCTCCACCACCGCCACGCCGACCATCGACCCGTTGGCCGCCACCACCGTGTAGGCGAAGATCAGCTCGCTGGTGCCGGTGCCGCTCTCGTAGTTGGCCCACTTCAAGCCGGCGTTCGTCGGGAGGAAGTCGATCTCCAGGCGCGGCGTGCCGGTCACGGTCACCGGCCCGTTGAAGGTGAGCCTCACCCGGATGAGGTCGTCGACGCCGTAGGCGCTGTCGGTGCACGGGAGCGACGAGATCTCCACCCCGATCACCTTCAACTCCGTGTTGTTGGTGACCGATTCGCCGGTGAAGGTCGCCACCTCGTTGTTGGCCGAGTCCTTGAGGGGGTTGGTCGACGGCTTGGTGTAGCCCACGGTCACCGTCTCGCCGGGCTTCACCGGCGACGCCAGGGTCAGGGTCACCACGGCGCCGGCGATCGACACGTCGCTCACCGTGTGGGCGCTGCCGCCCGCCGTCACGGTGAACGCCGAGATGTCCGGCTCAGAGCCGGTGTTGAGAGGCTCGTCGAAGGTGATCTCCAGTGTGGCGCCGTCCACCTCCGCCGACGAGAACGACGGCGGCGTCAAGTCCGGCCCGCTGGCCACGGTGCGGATGTGGTGCCAGGCACCGCTCTGAGAGCCGCTTTGCCAATTTACCCAGTGGTCGGTCTCGGCCGTCAGCCCAGTGATCGTGAACGTGTCGCCTATAGAAGGAATCTGGGTGGAGCTGTATGACTTTGCGTTCGATGCCGCATAGGTGTCGTCGGCTCCGGGCGTGCAGATTCGGAGGTTGCCGCCGGCATGGCTACTATCTAGGGCACCGAATGTCACTGTGATGGTCGTGAGGGTGGACGTCACGGAAGTGAGGAGGTCGATAAGCGTGCCGCCTGTGCCGCAGGCCATGGGCGCCGCGGCTGTTGTGCGGATGTAGTGCCAGGCACCCTTATCGCTCGCGCTTTCGTACCTGACCCAGTAGTCGGTCTCGCCCGTCAGCGCAGTGATCGTGAACGTGTCGCCCGAACGAAGAGTGTTGCCGTGAATCTTTGCTGTGTCCGCCACATAGGTGTCGCCGGCTCCGGGCTTGCAGATCGAGAGATTGCCGGCTTCACCCTCTGTAATGCTGCCGTATGTCACGATGATGAACGTGCCTCTGGCCGTTATGTCAGAGAAGAGGTCGATATTGGTGCCCACTGAGCTGCAGGTCGTGGGCAACGCCGGACCGGAGCCCTGCTGGGCGGTCGGGCCGCCTGAGCTGTCCGCCGGCTGGGAGCCGACCACCCGGTGGCTGGGGTTGTGGGCCAGGCCCCGATGCGACAACGCCGCGGCCGCCCCCGACGCCGCCGAGGCCACCGACCCGCCGTTCAGCTCCAGCGAGTCGGCCACCACCGCCACGCCGTCGTTCGAGACGTCCGGCAGCGCCACCTCGTAGGAGAACGTCAGGATGGACGTGCCGCCGCCGGAGGTGTAGGCGGCCCAAACCTCGCCGCCGGTCCCGGCCGAGAAGTCGATCTTCAGCCGCGGGGTACCGCCCGAGGTGTCCACGCTCACCGGCTCGCTGAACAGCAGCTGGACGTCGATCTGCTCGCCCAGCCCGTACGACCCGTCCGCGCCCGGCTGCGAAGTGATCGCCAGCCCCATCACCGAAGGCGCGACAGGATCCTCGGCCGCCTCGTCCTCGTCCGGCGGACAGTCGGCCGCCGCGTCGTCGTTTCCGTCCTGGCCGTCCCCGGTCCCGACCGCGCCATTCTCAGCCGGCGCCTCCGGACACTCAGCGTCGCCAGCATCCCCGCCGTCCTGCTCGTCCTGCTGCTCCGGCGGCACCGGACACTCGGCATCCCCGCCGTCCTGGCCGTCCTGGCCGTCGCCGGCCTGCTGCTCGGGACACTCAGCGTCGGCCGGATCGTCGCCGTCCTGCTCGTCCCGCTGCTCCGGCGGCACTGGACACTCCGCATCGCCGCCGTCCTGGCCGTCGCCGGTCCCGGACACCCCGCCATTGTCAGCCGGCGCCTCCGGACACTCGGCCCCAGCCTCCTCCGGCCCCTCCGGACACTCAGCCTGCTCGCCGTCCTGGCCGTCGCCGGCCTGCTGCTCGGGACACTCGGCCCCAGCCTGATCGTTGTCGTCCTGCTCCTCCGGCTCGTCCGGCGGCGTGACGGGCGTGCCCGTCTGCTGGGAGCCGTCCACCAGATGACCGGCGTCGTGGGCCACACCCGGATGCGACAGCTCCGCCGCCGTCCCCGACGCCGCCGACGCCACCGACCCGCCGTTCGACTCCAGCGAGTCGGCCACCACCGCCACACCGTCAGTCGACGAATCCGTCGACACCACCGCATAGGCGAACGACAGCACCGCGGTGCCGCCGCCGGAGGCATAGTCCGCCCACACCTCGCCGCCGGCCCCGGCCGACAGATCGATCGACAGCCGCGGCGTGCCCGCCGCGGTGTCGACGCTCACCGCCTCGCTGAAGCTCAACTCGACCGTTATCTCATCGCCCGGCCCGTATGTCCCGTCCGCGCCCGGATCAGAGGCGATCGCCACCCCCGACACCGACGGCGCCGCGGGATCCTCGGCCTGCTCGCCCTCGTCCTGCACCTCCGGACAGTCGGCGTCGCCGCCGTCGTCCTGGCCGTCCTGGCCGTCGCCGGTCCCGGTCCCGACCGCGCCGCCATTGTCAGCCGGCGCCTCAGGACACTCAGCGTCGCCGGCATCGCCGCCGTCCCCGGAGTCTCCGGAGTCGCCGCCCTGCTCGTTCTCGTCCCCGCCGTCCGGCGGCGTGACGGGCGTGCCCGTCTGCTGGGAGCCGTCCACCAGATGACCGGCGTCGTGGGCCAGACCCGGATGCGACAGCTCCGCCGCCGTCCCCGACGCCGCCGACGCCACCGACCCGCCGTTCGACTCCAGCGAGTCGGCCACCACCGCCACACCGTCAGTCGACGAATCCGTCGACACCACCGCATAGGCGAACGACAGCACCGCCGTGCCGCCGCCGGAGGCATAGTCCGCCCACACCTCGCCGCCGGCCCCGGCCGACAGATCGATCGACAGCCGCGGCGTGCCGGCCGCAGTGTCCACGCTCACCGCCTCGCTGAAGCTCAACTCGACCGTTATCTGATCGCCCGGCCCGTAGGTGCCGTCCGCGCCCGGGTCAGAGGCGATCGCCACCCCCGACACCGACGGCGCCGGCGGGCTCGCAGTCCCGCCCTGATCGTCGCCCGTCTGCTCGCCGCCCGGCTGCGCGGCCGCCCCCGCGGGCGACAGCGGCGACTGCTGCGGCGCCACGGCCAGCAGTCCGGCCGCCAGCACCACCGCGAGGAAGCTGACAACGGCCCGCCGGCCGCGGGTGCCGTTTTCCACTACCCCCCCCCCGGTCGCAAGAGCCGCAGCCCGTAGGCGGCGCGGCAGCCGGGTCGCGGTGAAGGCGCGACGGACGAAGGGGGCGGGTCTCATGGGGTGCGTCCTCCGAAGCCGACGACGATCAGTGCTTGTGCGGGCCAGCCCTGGACGGGGTGGGCGCCCTCAGGCAGCGGGGTCCAGGTGCGCAGCCGCCCGGTGATCTCCTGGGCGAGCGGGCCGTAGGCCTCGGCGCGCCAGTCGCCGGTGAAGGCGTCGGCGGGCGGAAGGCCGAGAGAGTCCGTCAGGGGTGTGTCGCCGTCGACCCTCGCCGCGCCCGACCAGACGCCCGCGGCCGGGGCCGGGGCGCCGGCGTCGAGCGTGAGCGAGCGCCACTCGACCGGCGGTCCCGGCAGGAGTTCGAGGCTGTCGTGGTCGAGGGCGACGAAGACGACGTTGTCGATGCGCCCGGTGAGCTGCGTCGTGTCGCCGTCGCCGTCGCCGTCGCCGGTCTGCTCGAGGGTGAGCGTCAGGTCGCCGGCCAGGGCGTAGCGCTGCAGGCCGAAGAAGAGGTGTCCGCTGGCGCGGCCCACATAGGTTGCCGTAGGGGCCGCGGGCCGCGCCAGCGGGGTGGGAGCCGGGTCGCCGTATGACAGGCCGCCCTTGGTGGCCACGATGCGCTCGGGCATCGGCCCCACCGGCGCCACCGCCCACCAGCCGTAGCCGGAGTGCTCCAGGCGGCGCCCGGCGGCGTCGTCGGAGAGGGCCAGGGCCACGTCGTGGGTGGCGCTGGGCCACTGCGGCGGAGGGCAGTCCTCCAGGTTCCACAGCTGCGGCCAGGCCACCGGGTGGCCGGCGTCGTCCCATCCGGGCACGGCGTGGTCGGGCTCGTACACATAGTCGGCGCCGAACGGGTAGCTGGAATGAAGCCGCAACTCCCACCCGTAACCAGCGCCGTTGGCACCGCCAGCACCGGCCGAGCCGTTAGTACCGCCGGCGCCGGCCGAGCCGGAGACGCCGCGCCGCAGGAGCGCCTTGGTGCCCACCGACGCCCGATCCAGCGGGCCCAGCGCGCTGTTGGCGGTGATCACGGCCCGGGCTGAGCCCCGGTCCGCCCCGGGGTCCGTCATGACCTGCTGCAGTGCCTGACCGTCGAGGCCGGCCTCCTCGAACACCGTCGCCAGCGACGGCGGGTCGGGCCACTCGGGGGGCGCGGCGGGATCGCCGCCCCCGCTCCAGCCCCGGCCCGGGTAGTGGGCGAGATGCGCCGCCGACACGATCTGGTCGAGCTGCCAGGGCCGGCCCGCCGAAGCGTCGCCCGGACCGCCGTCGGGTCCACAACCGGTCACCAACGGCCCTGTCCCGGTGACGGCCCGGTCGAGCCCCGGCGGGCCGGCGAACTCTGGGGTCACCTCGACCCGGACTCTCAGCGCCCGCATCGGCCACTCGATCACTTCGCCGGGGTCGACGTTGGCTACGACCTCGAAGTCGTAGTCGCCGAACTCCGGCAGCCCGCCCACGACCCGGGTGCGTGCCGCCGCAGGGCTCAACGCGGTGTGGGTCGCTTCCGCCCCGCCCGCAGGCGGACCGCAGGGCACCGCCCCGGAGACCCCGAGCTCCAGGTGCGCAGGCGTGCGATAAACGCAGGAGAAGCCGTTCACCCGCTCGGCCCGGGCCTCATCCACAGTCCACATCAGCCAAACGCCCTCAGGCCCAACAAGGGCCCGAAGCCCCGTGAGCAACCGAGAAGAACCATCAACCTCAACTTCAGAGTTCCCAGAACCGAGGTCCCCGGAACCATCCGAGCCCCCAGCACCGTCCGAGACCCCAGAACCATCGGAGTCCCCAGCACCGTCCGCTCCGGCCGCAGACGACCCATCAGCGTCACCAGCCGCCCCCGGATCCCCAGCACCGTCCGAGTCCCCAGCACCGAGGTCCCCCGAACCATCCGAGTCCCCAGCACCATCCGCTCCGGCCTGAGACGACCCATCAGCGTCACCAGCCGCCCCTGGATCCCCAGCACCGTCCGAGTCCCCAACACCGTCGGGACCCCCAGCGTCGTCCGGATCCCGGACACCGTCGGGCGCAGCCCCAGACACTTCAGAAGTGAGGCCATCGGTGTTACCGGCCGCACCATCGATCGTCGTGGTCCCCGCGCAAGCCGCCAGCACCGCCGCCGCGGCCAGCAGTCCCACTCCCAACACGAAGCAGCGCTTCGACGGAGGGGCGTGTCCCGACCCTCGTGACCGGCCGCACCGGCGACACCCGCAAGCAGTCCGATCCGCCTCTCGGAGCTTCAACAGCGTCACTCACAGGGCTCCCCTCAAGAATGCCAGTGGCCCGACCCGGCTCACGCCGAGATTGTATACTCAGGATATAGCTATATCTACAGCTTGTATCCATCTCTGTAGTTCTTCACATCATACGCCACCCGCCGTCGTCCCGCGGCAACCGGACCCAAAACCCCACGTCCCAGCCCGCAACCGCGGCCGACCCCGCAGCCAACAGCCCCCCAGCCACCAAGGCCCAGACCATCGGCCGCACCCACAGACAACAACCGAATATGCAGATTGCAGCACCCAAAGGCACCGCACCCCAACAGAACCGCCCCCACCCACCACCAGCCAACCCGTCAGCTCCTCGGGGCCGGGCCTCACAGCCACGGGCCCGAGCCGATCAGGACGACGACACGACTACTGCAGGGTGTTTGACGAGATTCGGGCTCCGCTCAGAGAGCTGGCCGATCTGCGTACCATGGAAACCGTGAGATCGACAGCATTGCGCACGGGAACGATCGTCTCGACCGGGTACGAGGGACGATCGATCGACGACTTCGTCCGAGCAATGAAGCGGCACCGAGTAGAGCTTGTTGTAGACGTTCGCCTCAACGCCGTCTCCCGGAAGAGGGGATTCTCAAAGACGGCTCTGACCGAGGCGCTCGCAACCGAGGGCATCGGATACAGGCACGAGACGGAGCTCGGAAACCCCCCTGAGAATCGGGACGCATTCCGGGCAGGCCGGGCCACGGCTCAAGATCGCTATCGACGACACCTCGAGAACGGGGCCGCCTCGCGCCTGCAGGCGATCACTGATCTCGTTGCTCACACCCGGATTGCGTTGCTCTGCTTCGAGCGAGAGCACACGGAGTGTCACCGCTCCTGCATCACCGACAAGATCAAGGGCGAGTATCCCGCCGTTTCCGTCGTGAAGGTCTAGCGTTGGAACTCTGCTCCTGATCGTGAGAGAGGCCCCCATAACGCAACTACGGCCGCCTAGTAGGCGACCGTAGGGGGTGGCGTTCGGCGCCGGCCCCTGATGGAGCCGAAGCCTAGGCGCCGGTGTATTGGTACGAATGCATGATAACACGAGGCTGAGAGACGGTTGCAACCCCCCTAGGGACATTCGTGGGCATGACGGTCGACGCGAGCGGCAGCAGGCCGGCTAGAGCCCCGAGGGGCACTTATCCCTTGCGGTGGGGCAGGTGGCGGCAATGACCGTCGTGGTCGCGGACAAGCCCGCAAGGCTTGCGCCCGGGGCGGGAAATGACGGCGTGAGCGTGCGGGTTAGGCTCGCTTTTGCAGGGCCGGCCTAGTTCTCGGCGGCGCAGGAAGGGAGAGACCGATGGGACTGGAGAAAACAGAGGGCGGCGACGGCACCGCCGCCGCGCAGGATGATGCTGCCGAGGAGTCGGTGCCTCAACTGGAGCCGATTTCCCCCGTGAACCCACAGCGCCCGACCGAGCGCCGAGCGGCGGTCGCCGAGGCCAAGCGGACGGTGAAGGCGGCACGGGAGCGCCAGAGCGCGGCTGCGGGGTAACGGTTAGGGGAACAGCCTGCCCCAGTGCAGCGCAGCTAGGCCCACTAACACGGCGGTGACTCCCGCCAAATTCACATAGAGCCAGTACCGGCGGCTACTTGCTCCATTCTTGGCGGCGCAACCCTGCTGCAACCGCGGCGGCAGACACAGGTCGACCAACAACGGCGCGTAGCAGGTACAAGACCACGCGCCGAGCTCCCGTTAGCGTGTCAAACAACCGCAATTTGACACGCTAAACGATTTAGCGTGTCAAATTGCCGAAGAAGCCCCGGTTCCGGGCCTCGTCAGACGTAGCACCCAAGAGGGCAGGATCAGCGTCGGAACTGTAGCGAAAGTCGCGTCGGAATTGTAGTGAAAGTAGCGTCGGAATTGTAGTAAATCCTGGGTCGGAGCATCCAAGTCAACCCAGCTTTTTTGAGGCCATCACTGCTGGGTGTTACCACCAGTCGTCAAAAAGTGCGTCGCGACCTCAGCTGCGCGACGCCGCCGCGGGGGAACCATGCCAGTTCGCGGTCAGGGCTCAGGCGACACTCGTGTAGTCGAAACTGTCCTTGACCGATCGCAGCAGCCACTCATGGCCGTCGTCGGCGAGGACCTCGAGCATGCTGCGCCCGCCGTAGCCGTCGGCACTGCGGCGCACGACTGTCGGCGGCCATGAGATCCTGCCCAGTGGCGGCCATGTAGCTGCCCGCTGGCGGCCAACAGAGTTGCCCGCGTTGAAGTCCGTGTCCCGTCGGGGTCCACCTTGGCGGGGTGCTCCTCCTACTCGAATGGCCGGTCACCACACCGGGACCATCGAGCAGGAGGAGCCAATGAAGTCTCGCGAGGAAATCATGAACATGTTGGAAGCGTTCGACCTGACTGGGTCGTTCAGGGATGCCGGCGAGTTGGCCGGCTGTTCGCATCACACCGTGGCCGCCTATGTGGCTAAGCGCGACGCCGGCGAGCTGGCCGGTGTCGGACCGCGGCGCAGGGAGCGGATCATCGATCCGTGGATGGGCAAGATCGAGGAGTGGGTCGAGCGGTCGAATGCGAAGATCCGCGCCGATCGGGCCTTCGACAAGTTGAAGGCGTTGGGGTTCTGCGGTTCGGAGCGCACGGTGCGCCGAGCGGTGGCTGAGGTGAAGGCCAACCATCGCCGTGGTCGGCGGCGGGTGTATCGGCCGTGGATCCCTGAGCCGGGGATGTGGGCGCAGTGGGACTGGGGCGCCGGTCCGGTCATCGCCGGCCGGGCGACGAGTCTGTTCTGTGCGTGGTTGGCGTGGTCGAGGTTCCGGGTGGTGGTGCCGTGCTGGGACCGCCGGCTGGCGACGGTGATCGGCTGCGTGGACCGGGCGATGAGGGCCTTCGGCGGCGCGCCGACGTATTGGCTGACCGACAACGAGCGCACCGTCACGATCGATCACGTCGCGGGGATCGCTGTGCGCCATCCCGAGATGGTCGCGATCAGCGGCCATTACGGGATCACGGTGG
Organism: Acidimicrobiales bacterium; assembly: GCA_965117015.1. Taxonomy (GTDB): domain Bacteria; phylum Actinomycetota; class Acidimicrobiia; order Acidimicrobiales; family Aldehydirespiratoraceae; genus Aldehydirespirator. Next base: position 1,826,336 of record OZ220747.1, on the reverse strand, counting down.
CGACGTGTGTGCCGGCGGACCCCGAGTCCAAGGGCGGCTCAGAAGCGACGGTGCGGGTTGCCAAGGCCGATCTGGTGCCCACCGACGCCAACCTGCTCAGCGACTACGCCAGCTGGGCCGAACTGGTCGAGGCCTGCGACGCGTGGATGGCCCACGTCAACGGCCGTGAGCATCGGGTGACCCGGCAGGCGCCAGCGGAGATGCTCGCTGAGGAAAAGCAGCGGCTGCACGCGCTGCCCGAGGCGCCTTACACGGCGGTGTTCGGCGAGACCCGCAAAGTCTCCTGGAGCTCCACGATCAGCTTCGGCGCGGTGACCTACTCGGTCCCGCACACGTTGGCTGATGAGACGGTGTGGGTGCGCGTCGACGGCGACTGCGTCGTCGTGGTGCACTGCGCATCGGCAGGTCCAGTCGAGGTGGCACGCCATCAGCGTTCGACGCCTGGGCGCCCGATGATCGACGACGCCCACTACCCGTCGCGCCCAGCCGGGCCGCTCGGGCGCCAGCCGAGGCCGGCCAGCGCGGCCGAAGCCGAGTTCCTCGCCATCGGCGACGGCGCCCGCACCTGGCTCGTCGAGGCCGCCTCCGCGGGCACGTCACGGATCAAGACCAAGATGGCCCAAGCCGTCGACCTGGCCCGCCTGCATGGCAGCACCCGCGTCGATTGGGCGCTTGGTCACGCCGCGATGTTCGGCCGCTTCGCAGACGGCGACCTGACCTCGATTTTGGCTGCTCACCCTCCCGGACAACGCCGGCGCGCCGACGACGCGCACTCGCTGCAGCCCGGCACCGCCGCCTGGAGCCGCCTCGGAGCCGACCGATGACCACCACCACCTCACCAGTCGATGAAGTCGTGGACCTGCTGCGCGCTCTGCGGCTGCCCCACATGCGCCGCACCGCGCCGGACCTGCTGGCCACCGCCAAAGCACAACGCTGGGACCCAGCCGAAGCGATGCGGGCGCTGCTGGCTGAGGAGCTCGCCGGCCGTCAAGCGTCCTCGATCCGCGCCCGGCGCAAAGCCGCCGGGTTCCCCACCGGCAAGACCTTCGACGCCTGGGACGACACCGTGTCGTCGATCCCCGCACCCACCCAGCGGGCGCTGCGCACCCTGGAATGGATCCAACGTCACGAGAACCTCGTGGTGTGCGGACCATCAGGCACCGGCAAGACCCACTTCTGTGAAGCACTCGGCCATGCCGCCGTCGACGCCGGCCACAAGGTGACCTGGTTCAGCCTCGAGCACCTCGGAGCGCTCGTGCGCCGCCACAGCGCCGACGACACCGCCGCCAAAGCCATCCGACGCATCATGCGAGCCGACGTCATCATCATCGACGACATCGGCCTGCTGCCAGTCACCACCGACACCGCCGAGGCGCTCTACCGCGTCGTCGACGCCGCCTATGAGAAACGCTCCATCGCCCTATCAAGCAACCTTCACCCCGCAGGGTTCGACGAACTGATGCCCAAGACCATCGCCAACGCCACCGTCGACCGACTGCTGCACCACGCCCACATCGTCCTCACTGCCGGTGACAGCATCCGTCTCACCCAAGCCACCGCCGGAAAGGGGGTGACGCCACTGACCAACTAAACGGGTGGGCAGAACACCTGGCCGCCAGTGGGCAATTCTGCTGGCCGCCACTGGGCAATTCTGCTGGCCGCCACTGGGCAGATCCCACTGGCCGTTGACACACGACCACCGCCGCCATCCCGTCTCGGAGCCGGTAGCTGAGGATGTCCGCGATCTCTGCCAGAGCGCCGATCTTGGCGACGCGATCAGCGGGCGGCCCTGCCAGCAGCCACTTCTCGACCGCCTGGCGCTCCACGCCCATCAACTCCGCGATGTCGCTGCTCGACAGGTCCAGCGTCGTCATGGCCCGACGCAGCGGGGAGGCGCTGCGCTGCTCGTGCTCGGCTGCCGCCATCGTCTTGGCGCCCCTCAGCAACGGCTCGCCAGTTCGTCGTAGGGCCACTTCAGGCCCATCGCGACACGCCGCTCCAACTCTTCGCCGGCAACGGCCCTAAAGCACCGTTCACACTCCACCCAGAAATCCTCATTGATATTGCTACCGGCAGCCGGATCGGTTTCTGCTCCGGTGGCCTCCTGCCCATCAGCATCCTCGGCAACAGAGCCCTGAAAGAACCGCTTGAGCTTCCTTACAAGCTGACGCAGATTCTGGGCATCGCGAGAAGCGTCTTCGGTGACTGCATAGAGCGCGATCTGGTTCAGAGAGATCAACCGATTGCCCTCCAAGCCTGTCTCATCGCTTTCTGACTCCCCGTCGCCCGGACGCTCAAGCGATGTGAAGGCCACATGAAGTGCAGCCTGTACGGCTGGTCGGATCGCCTTTAGAATCTTCTCCGCATTGGTTACTACAAAGGGCGCTTCCGGATGGCGTTCCAAGGGGACCGATCCACGCACGTCCATGTGACCAGCAAACAAGTCATCAATCTCGCTTTGGGGAACATCTATGTCTTGCAGGTTCTTGATCAGTGGGCTCCTGATATTCTCCAGGAATCTGTCCCAATTCTTGCCACGATTCCCCTTCAACAGCCAGAGGAACCGGCATTCAATCTCCTTATCAGTATGGACGAAGGCTACTCGGCGAGACGGCAGCAGCCTCTCGGAGTCGATCTCCTGCGTAAAAGTATGAGTGTCCTTCCAGTGGTTTACTTCGGGTCTGACGCCGCTAGACCAGTCTGCTTGGGTCGTCGCTTTCTTCAGATCGCTACAGAAGAAGGGACGATACACACAGAGATGAGGTGTATTCTCGACAATCACATGATCCCGGAAGGGAATCTCGAAGAGGATCCTGTTGGCCACCGAACGAGACACGCTGAATGATACGGGGTGTATCGTGGAGAGATCTGCGGTCAGTATTCTGGTGTGCTCATAGTCCAGAGGTGCCTCATCCACATGTCCGTCCGACTGGCCAGATACCTCACAGAGCAATTCGTCTGTGGGCTCCAGCAACGGCCACCGCGCACCGAGGAGCGGATCGCGTCTGCCAGTAGGGCTGGTATTCTTGAACCGCAGTTCATCTATCGCAGTAGGATTGATGAGTACCTGACGATGTTCCAGGAAGTAGCGGTGAAGCGTGTTGACCTCCTCAACGACGCGCATCCATTCTCCGAGCGGAAAATCTTGAGTAACTGTCGCCATATTGTGTCTTCGGTGTTCAGAAATCCTATGTGACAGATAGATCCTTGGAGCGTCAGGATCAGAGACAATAGTCTGCAGAGAATCCCGGTGGTGCTTCGTTCCCAGTACTGTCAGCCTCGCACCCAACGACCGAGCGATATTCTCTGCTTGGATCATTTCTGCGCGGCGCCATGCGAGCAGTTCACCCAGTGCATTTTCGACGGCCTGCACTTCGAGGCCATCCCTATTCATTCCATTGGTGAGCTTCTTGAGTGCATCACGGTCATGAGCCATGAAGTCACTCCCGTAGAGCGCCCCATCTCCCCTCAAGCGGCTGAACATGTCGTAGATGTCGTCAATCAGTATCACCACATGGACGATCGAACAATCGGTGCGCTTCAGCTCAGACAAGTCGAGCGGTGAGAAGAACTCCCCTGTATCCGACTTGTACCAAGTCAGATGCAGAGACATTACAGCTGGGTGCTCAGGGTCTTCTCCAACTATCTCCTCCAGAGTCTTGTTGCATGCGGTGCGCCAACTGTCATACAACATTCGTCGGGGAAGTCTGACGAGTGATTCCATCGTCGCCTTGCCGTGCATCTTGCAGACTTCCCTTTCCAAGTCCTTCACGATGCGTCTCGGCTTAGTCGACTTGAGCGAATCGCCAATTGCGGTCAGACGCGTGCCCGACGCGGCGCAAAGAAGAACTACCTGCACTTCCTCAGCGTCAACCACAACAACCTCATTCTCCCTGCCGGAATACCCGGAGCACTTAGTGTGGGGAGCAGTGTACCGACGGACTGAGCAGCCCTTCTACGGAGGCCCTGCCCGCCGAGTGACGGTCACGGGGCAGTCACAAGCCGAGCTGCCGCCTCGGAGATCTCCTCGAGCCCAATGCTGATGATCCCCTGCGAGTAGAAGGTCGGTCGCGGACGGCTCGTGTCCGGCTCGTAGAGGTAGACGATCCTGTTGTCATCCAAGAGTCTGCGAATCCTGTCCATGTCCTTGTGCGCGGGATTGCCGGTGAGCATGCCCTGACTCGTGTTGAAGTACGCATATCTGGAGTCAGGGTCGGCCATGACCATCGCGTGGATCGACTGCATCGGCTGACGCGCCGCATGGGGGCGCTCTTGATGTTGCTCCTCATCGGACATGTTTCCTCCTCACTGGATTTGGCTGTGGAAACTCAGGGGGATATCTATATTGAGCATGTGGATGACTGTGGATTATTGTAAGTGTATGGACCTTCCTGATATATCTACCACGTTTCTCTCAGCATAACAAAGCCAAACATATGTTCGCAACAGTTCACGGTGCACGGTGGGCAGGCACGAGCAGGGTGCGAGCACCCGCACATGCCAATCAAGCAGGTGCGGATGAGACGAGCCACGGCGGAACCGAGGCTATTGGAGGCGCCACGCGGGAAGGTGGATGCAGGCCGCGCCCACCAGGGACCTTACACACCCTGCGCGGGTACTCGCCGGACGAGTCTCGTCAGACGTTGAGTAGGTCGCGGGCGCCGGTGTCGCTGGAGGGGTGGCGCAGCTTCGACATGGCCCGGGCCTCGATCTGGCGGATCCGCTCCCGGGTGAGGTTGAAGTGCTCGCCGACCTCCTCCAGGGTGCGGGGCTCGCCCCGGTCGAGGCCGAAGCGCAGCTTGAGGATGTCGCGCTCGCGCTCGTCCAGCGGCGACAGCAGGCGCATGATCTCGGCGGGCAGCATGGTGGTGGCCGCGGTGTCGAAGGGCGAGTCGATCGACCGGTCCTCCACCACGTCGCCCAGCTCGGCGTCGCCGTCCTGGCGCAGCGGCTCCGACAGCGACAGCGGCTCGGACTGGAAGCGCAGCGCCTCGGTGACCTTGTCCTCGGGCATCTCCACCTCGGCGGCCAGCTCCGACAGGGTGGGCGGCCGGCCGTACTTGAGTTCCAGGCGGGAGCGGGCCTTCTGGAGGCGGGCCAGCGTGTCGCCGGCGTGGACCGGCAGCCGGATGGTGCGGCCGGTGTTGGCGATGCCGCGGGTGATGGCCTGGCGGATCCACCAGGTGGCGTAGGTCGAGAACTTGAACCCCTTGCGCCAGTCGAACTTCTCGACGGCGTGCATCAGCCCGAGGTTGCCCTCCTGGATCAGGTCGAGCAGCGGCAGGCCCGATGCCTGGTACTTCTTGGCGATGGAGACCACGAGCCGCAGGTTCGACTGCACGAAGGTCCGCTCGGACTCCAGCCCCCGCCGGTCCCGACGGCGCAGCTCACGGCGGCGGTGGTCGGTCAGGGAGCCGGGGGCGGCCTCCTTGAGCTCGTTGCGGGCCGCCAGCCCGGCCTCGATCTCCTGGGCCAGCCGGACCTCGTCGTCCTTGGTCAGCAGCGGGTACTGGCCGATGTCGGTGAGATAGAGGCGGACCAGATCCTCCTCGTCTCTCTCAACTCGCTCCTTGACCTTTACCACGTACCCCCGCTCCAGGTCTGAAAAGAAGCCGGTCCAACGACCGCCGCCCCACGCGCCATTGCTGCGATCACGATAACGACCTTTTCCCCATCGCCAACCACAGTCCCGCCAAGATCCGAATTGGCAGCCACCAGCGCCCAAAACGGCCCCCACCGCTGCCAATTCCCTCCGACCGCCAACCAAGATCCGAATTGGCAGCACAATGCACGCATACCGTGCACAACGCTGCCAATTCGGGGTCAGCGCTGAAACCGGCGCGAAATAGTGAAGTTTTCTTTGAAATGAGGCTGTAGGGGTCATTTGCAGCACTAATCCAAGAAAGGTAGCTCACTAGCAATCGTGTTGGCGTCCCCAAGCTGAACGGGGACGCGCGAGGTTAGACCCCTCAGGGTCTCCGGGCTGCTACGCCGCTAGTGGCAGAGGCCCTGCTCTCGCAGTTGGGGGCTGCTGCCCGAACCATCGGGTGGAGTCAGCGCCGGTGCGTCGGCAATACGAGTTCAAGGCTTTGATAAGGACCATCAACTGGTAAGCCAGAAGCTCGAACGTCAGGTTCTCTGCCCCTGGGGTTCTGCACCGACCGTGAGGGAGACGGCTCTTGATGTCACTGTTGATGGACTCAGAGTCCTCACGGATGCCGTAAATCTCATCGAACCACGGATCGGACTCCGGGATCGGGCTGAGAGCACGGGTGCGTCGGGTGTGGTGGGGGACGGTCTCACGTTCCGTCTTGGTGCTGTTGTGAGGGATGCGAACACACGCTCCTACCAATTCCCTGGGCACGACCTCGGTGTCCGGCACCTCAAAGATGCCGTAGATCGTCCAAGCCCGCTCTCGCTTGCGGCGCTTCCTCTCCAAGGTGACCCGTCTAAGCGGCTGAACCACCTGCTTGTTGCCCACCAGGCGGGACAGACATGGCGTGTCCGCAATGGCGGTCACAACATGTTTGGACTTCGTTCCGTCCTTGTGGACGAACCGCAAGGGACCGAGAACCCTAGACGCGGCCTTACGACGTGAAGTGATCCGGCTCTTGACCGTGTAGGTAAGGCCAGAGTCCAACAAGTCGTCCTTGTCCTCACTGTCCATCTGCATGTCATACGCCATGCCGCGCACCCCTGCCTTCAGCGCTTCGTACTCGTCAAGCAGTTGAAGGGTTGCCTGGACAGCCATCGTCGCATCACTTCTAGTCCCCGAGACCCCTTCGGGGGGCATGACACCCGCAAAGAGGACGACCCGTTCGTTGGGATGAAGATTGCGACCTGAGACGATCACCGCCTGATGGCACGGCTTGAATTGCAAACCCGTGTCGTTCCCGTGGTATAGCACAGCAGTGGCATCGCGGCGTCTGACTTGGCCGGTTCGTGGGTCGATCATCGACGCATCCACGTTGTAGGGACCGCGCAACCACGTTCCGTCACCGGTCAACATCCGCGTCGAGTCGGGGTGAGCGAGAGAGTCACCGGCTTCGGGGTTGAACAAGCCGATGAACAGCGCTCCTTCGACTGACATGTCGGTGATGAGCCGTTTCATAACCACGAGCAGGTGATCGTCCACGTAGCCCTTGAAGCGTTTGCGGAACCTGTAGTGCTTGTGCCGGGTCATAGGGTGGGGGGACAGTTCACGGTCGGGATGGAGTGCTCCCCATCGCTCCCTGACTGCCGAACGGAGCCGTTCCCAGTTCTTGGGGTCTGAGAAGTTGTCGTGCGCGGCTGTGTGAGACCTGTAGACCCAAACAGCGACAGCGAAGATGAGCACCTCAATGACCCGATATTCACGTTCACGGCCTGGCTTCCGAGGTCCAGGGGAGGCATCGATTAGAGCTTCGACCTGTTCGGACAATTCCCACAGCGGCCCGAAGGACGCGACGAGTTCGAGGAACTCTAGGACTGACCGATCCCATCTGCGGCCCTTGACGTTGCGTGGACTGTTGCTGCTAGCCGAAGAGTTCGGTTTTGATGACGGCCCGTCCTTGCGCTCTGCCGCTGAGAGATCACCGATGATTGTGTCGATGTCCGTTCGGAGAACGGGTTTGAGGTCCGTGAACAGCTTCGCGGCTGGGCGGCGTGACGGTGGCCTAGGCATGGTCACTCCTCCAGTCGTAGCCCACGGATTCCGCGACTACATCAAGCGAACGAGACCCCAAGAATCGCGCTGCTGCCTCTATGCCTTGGGCCTCAAAGACTTGGCGGGCAGCCGCAAGACGAATCGACCGGGCTGCCACGCCAGGGAGTCCCATGAGTCCCGCGTCGATCAGAACGAACCTGAGACGCTGCGTAACGGACCCGATGGCGTTTGACGGTTGAATCCTGGGTGTAAGGCACACCAAGTTGTCAGCGGCAAGGGGAGGACTGCTATCGAAGAACTCCCGCACGACGCGTCTGCCCCAATCATCGAGTGGGCCGATTCTGGCTGCTTTCCCGCGGAAGGCGACGGTGCCTGAGTCTAGGTCAATGTCGGACACCCGAACCGCTGAGATTGCTCCAGCATTGCCTCCAGCTTTGGCGAACGCGACTAGGAGCGGGCGGCGTGACAGGCCGAGAATCTCGATGTCAGAGTGAATCTCCACTAGGTGCAACTCGTGGTCTGTGAGCGGCCGGACAGGCACGGCCTTCACAGACCGTGGGATGCGCTTCCCGATCAGGCCGAGAGGATTTATGGGTGCACCCAACTGTGCTGCCTCTATAAAGATCGAGAGTGCCATCGACTGCCGATTCTTGGCTGTACCAGGGGCAGGTCGGTACCAGTTGTTCGATTGGTTGAGACGTGCATCCCAAATCCACTCTGTGACGAGCGCTGTTGTCACATCTCTGATGCGCTTGACCTTTCGCAGCTTGAAGAACTCGAACAGGAAGCGCGTCTCAAATAGAACCTTCCCTAGGGTCGGACGATCTTCAAGCCGCTGTCTGAGCGCGTTGATGACCAGCGGCTCCAGTTCAGCGAGAGTCGTGTTGCCGCTGATGGGCAGTGCCGGGGGAAGCTGGGAGTCAGGGTCGTGGGATCGGTTACAATGCATAGTGAGCCGGTCCTTTCAGGAGCGGGTTCACGTCGGGGCACCCTCACCGTCTGGCAGGACATGGGGTGCTCCGACGCTTTGTTGGGTCGGGTGAATCAAGGTGTCGAGTTTCGACCTCCTGGTTGATCTGAGTTCACGGCTGGCAACGATCCAGACATGTGGACAAGAGGCCGAAGGAACTTCGTGTGTTCCTGGAAAGGCCGCGTGGCCTGCACTTTTGGGGAGTCTTGATCATCGCGTTAGCGCACTGCTGTGAAGCAATCGAACTGTCGGATTATGTTGTGAATCACAAAACGGTGTTGTGATTGCCCACAACAGTAGCGAAGTGGTGTGACATTTCCAAGTTGGCCGAGCAGCCTTCTGGTCGGTGCTGATGCGGACAACTGGCAGTCCACCCGTTCGGGGCCTAGCGTCATGACGCCATGGACGCCACCGACAAGTCGAAGCTCCGACCGATGGACTGGCTCGCGCCCGGTCAGGAATGGGTCACCGGAGAGCAGGCACGGTTCCAGCATCGAGGCACTTGGGTCGTAGAGGAGAGCGTGACCTACAAGGGAGGCACCCTCCTACCGGACGCACCGCCTGAGGTTCATCTCGTCCAAGCCATCAGCGTGGGATTGTGCCAAGCGCTCGACGGCAAGGAACTCGCCAGGGAGCACCTAGGCACTGATGACAAACCGTGGTCGCTGCGGAGGCTCGCCAGGGACACTGGTCTCTCGACGCGTGCCGTGTTCGACCTGAAGCACGGCAAGTCCTGGCCGAACCTGCAAACCGTTGCCCGTCTCGAAATGGCCCTTGACACGCCACTATGGGGATCGGCCCACAGGGACGAGCACCAGAAGAGGCGGAACCATCCGGCAGATAACCCACCGCCGCCCAGCAGCGATTGAGCGTCGGCTGGCAAGCTCACCTACCCAGCCACGCGCAGCGGTCCTCATGCGAGCAACCTCTCTCCGGTGGGCAACTGGTGCTGACCGAACCATGGGGTCATGTCAGCGCCGGTGCGGTCGTGGTGTGCGATCAGCGCTGTAACCAACACATAAATCTGGAACGCAATGATCTTGAACTCGATGCGGAGGTCGAAGTAGGTCGTCCTACCCAGGCTGCGCTTCATCTGCCGGTTCAGAAGCTCGCAGTCGTTGCGTAGCTCACGCGCCGGAGAGAGCCGACGATCATCGCGTGGCACTTGTGTCAGCGGGATGATGCCTGCATCTAGCAGCCGGTCAGAGTCGCTGTCGAGCATCCTGTCGTAGACGACACCCTCCAGACCGTCACGTAAGTGCGGGAACGTGTCCACCAAGTCGAGAATGGTGTCCACGGCCACCGTCGCGTCGTTGGGAGGCGGTTCATCGCTTCGGACGGACCTTGCCCGTGCGGACACCACCACTCGCTCCCGGTCATGAGGGTTGCGAGCAACCACCGGCACCAGCAGACCAACTGGTCTGCGGGACCGCTCTGCGCTCATCCAGCATCCGTCTGATGCCACGAGCGAGCGCATGTCCAGGGCAGATGAAGACCCGAGGCCGGGCACCAGCATCCCCATCGACTGGGCCGCTCTTACAGCGGCCTCATCGATGCCGTGATGCATCATCTCGATGACCTGATCCGTCAAGCGCTTGCGGAACTGGTCGTGCTGGCCCCTGGTGATCGGCTTCTCCGGGAGCCGCATCCTGAGATCGCCCCGGTGTGCAGCTCTCACTGTCGAGCGAAGCCTGTTCCAGACCCCCTCGTCTGCGAGGAATCGGTCCACCGACCGATAGGAGCCGAACCCCTGGGCAGCCACCTCGAAGAGCAGCGCCTCGAACGACCCGTAACTCGGTCGTGGTCCGCTCTGTGTGTCGATGACCGCATCGAGTTTCAGCGCCAAGTCCCACAGCGGCTCAGCACATGCAATCGCCTCCAGCCGTTGCAGATCGGAGAACCTCTGGTTCGGAGCCTGGACTCCCTTGTGGGTGTGCTCAGACATCGCCGTCCCTCCACCAGTCGTGATGCAGCGCTCGCGCTGTGATGTCCAGTCGTTGATGTCCGAGGAACCTGGCGGCAGCTACAACGCCTTCGGTCCTGAGAACCTCCAAGCCCGCGGCGAGCCGGATGGACTTGGCAGTGACACCTGGCCGTCTATGGAGACCCGCGCGCCGAATTGCCATCGCAAGCCTCACCGTCACCGATGGTGCCGCTCTGGTCGAAGAGACGGTGGGACGCACGCAGACCCGTTCGTCTACTGCGACGTGCCGCCAGCGCAGGAACCTCTCTATGGAGGCAAGTCCCCACTCATCCAGCGGGTTGGTCCTGGCATCCAATGCGTTGCTCGGAGCATCGCAGCCACCGAACGACACGGTTGCCGTGCCAAGGTCGATGTCCTTTCGCCGAACCCTCGCTATCTCGGATGCCGTCCCCCCTGCTAGGGCCAGCTCCACACAGACCGGCAGGGATGCTCCGTTGGGGCAAGATGTCTCAGCCTCACGAAGCTGCTCGACCTCCTCGGGAATCAGGGGCCGAACAAGCGGCCAATCGAATGGGAACTTGCAGAAGTAACGGTCGAGCCGTTCCAAGTCCGCAACCGCAGCAGTGACGCATCTGCGGTTGGAGTCTCTCTGTTGACGCGTCATGCTCCCAGCCCCTCGATCAAGGCTCGGCCAGGATCGACGGTGCCCTCTGACAGGTCGAGCAGGTCGGTCAGCGTGTGAACCGACAGCGGCCCCGCGATCTCTCGGAGCACCGGTAGAGGGGTGCCAGCCCGGAGATGGGCAAGCAGCCAGGTCAAGCGAGCGCGACGCAGCCGTAGAACCGTCTCACCCATGGACACTCGGCTCGCAATGCGGGCTGGCGACTGAGAGGAGACGATGAACCGGTCGCTGAACGACTGCCTCCTTGCGACGAGGTGGGCAGCGCGCATGAGGAGTCCGGTGCAGCAGCCCCGGACTGGCACCAGCCTGGGGTTGCGCCCCTTGATCGTCAGAGCGAGCCGTCCATTGGCGAGTGCGCGCAGATCATGGATCGATGCCGCGGAGATTTCTGGGTCGGTGCCGCCCACTCCAAGCGAGATCGCTGCGACCGCCATCGGCTCCTCGGGGTGCTCCCATCCCGGCAGTCCCGCGGCTAGCCGCATGGCAGCCTCTTCCCCCCGCTGGTAGGGAAACGCGACCGGGTTGCGCCCCATGACGAGCTGGGGCGGTGGCCTCCTGCCTGACCCTGCGGCAGTTGTCGAGTCCCCGTTGCGCTGCGGCCTGCCAAGCTCCGCGAAATCGCTGTATTCGGGTAGCTCGATAGTGGCTGGTTTGGTAGGATTCATACGAACCTCTCTTGGTAGGGAGTTCAAGATCGAGGCACCCCTGTCCAGCCAGACGTTCGGGTGCCTCGATGCTTTTGGGGTCGCACCACCACTACAGGTGAACAACAACCTGTACAACCAGAAATTTGGTGAGCCGTCCGATCTCTGTTCACTTCTGAGTTGAATAGATGCAGGTAGTTAGCTACTTTTGTCCACTATTCTGGGTTTAGAAAAAGGGGTGTGGCAGCGCGATCCGGCACGGGCGGTACCACCGATGGCGCACGCTTGCGCTACGGTCGGAATGCCATGGAGACCCCCCGAGAGAGGCATCCGCCTGCCCACTACATGCCCGCTGGGGAGTGGCCTGACGGGTCTCTGGTGCCTGAAGCTCCTGCGGAGGTGCACCTAGCTGCCGCGCTTGCGATCCGGCTTCGCAAGCACATGAGGGGACGGACTCTGGACAACGTGGCCGAGGCAACCGGACTGGGCCGTCAGACCATCGACAACATCCTCCTCGGCAAAGGCTGGCCAGACATCCGCACCGTCGCCCGGCTCGAAGTCGCCCTGAAGAAACCGCTATGGGGCAAAGAGCACCGAGACGCTGCCAAGGAGCAGGACTGAGCAGTCCAAGCCACACCCGCGCCGTATCAGCCGCCCTCCAACGCTAGGTAGGCGGGGATCGGCCCAGGGTGGAGCGTGGGGTTGAGGCCGTGCGCGTAGAGTCGGCCCGTGGCGCTGGGAGGCTGGCCCCATCCGATCAGTAGCACGCACCGGAAGTGAGCCACACCTTGGGATACGAGCAGGCGAAGAAACGTTGCTGCTGCTCCCGGCAAGCCCTCAGCGATGCACCGGCCTGATGACGCGGCTTGCGATCCGCGTTAGTGGAAGGAGATGCCAGGACCGATAGGAGTTCTCTGGCAGCATCTCCAAGTTGGTCTTGGACACTAGCGCCCGGATATCATCTAGATCACTTGTCACAATTTCTAGGGACCAACTCGTTCTTGTGCAGCGTTTCCGTAGTGATGAAAGGCAGTTGTTCGCCACAATTACGACCGATGCACTAACGATGTCAGCACTACTCGCTCTATCGCAGAGCATCTTGGCAGTTCGTTCGTCATGATCCTCTAACGCGACACGTTTGACATACTTACACCTGAGAACCGCCCGCAGAAGCGGATCAACTCTCATGTTTGTTTCTACTAGCTCGATGACCGCCTCTGGCACCACCATCTCATGCTGTTCATTCACGATCCTTCTCAGAAACACCCACGCATTGGAAGCACCCGCAGCAAGCTCGGCAATAGGTACCGCGTCGAACACATAGACCCTGCGAGCCTCGCTGGAACGAGAAGCGGATTCCTTGCATCGATCTCTAGACCGCTCGGCACGAGGCGCTGAGGTGCTTGACCCCGTGCCGTTGGGTCGAACACCCGCATCGTTCCCGCGGGCGGACTTCCGATTGGAGCGTTCCCACTCCGCGATGATCTCATCCAACTCCCTGACTGCTCGACGATGCCCACGCCTACCGTCAAACCACCTCAGTTGCTTGGCGGCAAATCTTGCAGCAGCGTTGTCCATCGACTTTTGGAGCCGCCTCTCGGGAGAGAGGGTCGCCTCGAAATCCAACTCATCAAGCGCAGAAATGCCCTTAACGTCTTGCTGCTGATTTCCTGGCCGGTGCATTCCACGTCGTCGCTTTCGTCTCCGGCTGTTTCGCTGCGACCTCCGTATCCCATGCTTTCGTTGCCATCTCCGTATCGTGCTCACGGAAACACCATGCGTCTCGGCGGCGCTCTCGAATGTTGCGGCTAGAGCGTCGTGAACGATGTCCTGCTGTCTTGATTCCGAAAACTCGCTCCGCGGCATGGCACACTCCGATGTGATCTGAGTCCCACCTCGCAGTGTAGGGACACCCGCAGATGCGGAGAGGGACGCGACCGGTACGACGATCCGGCTGGGACTATCGCTGGACGGAGCCTCGATCACCTGCTACCCGCTGATCGGACACTTGGCTCGTCGGGAGGCTCTCACGTTGGAGGTGAGGCTCCTCACGTAGAGCCGCTCCTCTGATCGTGGGGGAAGGACATCGACCTCCGTGAACCAGTAGGGCGGGTGACTCGCCCCTGTCGGGTCGCAGCGAGGCGGTGACCGTAGCCTGCGACGGTGGACCAGCATCTCGTGTCGCAGTTCGTGATCAGGAATTGGGCCGGTGACGACGGCAGGGTCGAAGTGTTCGACCTTCGACGCTGGCACACCACAAGAGAAGCTCCCAGCGGAATCAATTACGTGCGCTCCGACGACACCGGGAGTGGGATCGTGCCCCCTGAGTTCGCAGAAGCGCTCGAAGGGGACTGGAGCGTCATCGAGGGCACTGCCATGGATGCCCTTGGCGACGAACCCTCCACTCTCGCCATCGACCCTGAACGGAGGGAAGCGCTGCTTGACCTCATGGCGCTACATCTCATCAGGAGCACCGAAATGTTCGCTGTGCTCATCGGTCTGATCGCACGCGGTGCCGCCGAGGTTCTGTCTCAGGCGCAAGCAGGCGAGGAATGGGATCGAATCCTTGAAGAGACCGGATTGTCGCATGAGGAAGCTCTCCAGTCGGCAGACCTCGTGATACGCCACGCCGACCCGGACATCGGCCTGGTCTCAAAGCAGCGCCGGACTGTTGCTGTGAAGTTGCCCAAGTACCTGGAGTGGTACCGCACACGGCTGCGAGGATGCGGCCTGCAACTGCACCGCCCGAAGGGGGCTGGGCGATTCCTGCTGGGAGACGGCCCTACATTCCTCTCCCCAACGAGTCTTGTCGGCGGAGAAACGACGGCACTGTTCGGACGGATCAAGGAGGTGGCTCGGGGCATCCACCTCGATGGTGACGAGTGGTGCTGTTGGATGCCGTTGACGCCTCGGGTGATGGCAGTAGCAGGGCCTCGTGTGCCTAGTTGCGCTGGCGTGCGTCCACTGGCGTCCCAAGTCGTGAGGCAGTTCAACATTGAGCAGTGTCGAAGGGCGCAGTTTCGGGTGGTGCTTCCGCCTGACCAGGTGGATCGGGCGCGCCGGTTCGCGGAGAAGCACGCAAGGCCGACACCTGCACCGGCGAGTGTCTACCCGTTGCAGGAGGCTAGCGGCTACGAAATGTGGAGGAGGTAGCCATGTCCGGCGACGACGTGATTCCAGCAAAGCCCAAGCGGGTCAGCGCCAAGGCTGTTGGTGTGGTGATCGCTGTCATCGTGATCGTCGCTGCTGTGGCCGTCGGAGTGTGGCTGGCCACTACATGGGAGGCCACCCCGGAGCCGACAAGCAGCGTCGGCTCCTCTGGGGCTTTGCGCGGGTGGCTAGCTCTGGTCGCAATCTCGTTGACAGCCGTCGCCACTGCGTTCCTTGCTTGGTTCGCTCGCCGCGTGCCTGAAGGGGTCAGTGGCTTGTTGAAGAGGTTGGACGATGCGGAGGAAGCGCGTCGAAGAGCTGAGGAAGCACGCCAGAGGGTGGAGACGCATCGAGACACGCTCGCGACTCGGCTCTCACGCCCCTACCTGCACGGTGAGGCTCTCTCTGTTGAACCCTGGCGGCATGATGCGGAAATCCGCGTAGGCGAACCTCTCATCGGGGGCCTGGTTGCACCGTTCCTGCATATCGGTCTCCCAAAGGGGAGGCTGCCGCAAACAGTCAGGCTCAACAAGGAACAGTGTCGCGAGTGGTACGCCGAGATAGAAGTAGCGGAGCGCGAGGCTGGTGAGGTAGCTGCGATGCGGTACCTCAATGTGGCGTTGGTTGCCACCGTCAACCCTCCCCACGACGACGAGACTGGCACATCGCTTGCGCTCTTTCCCCACACGACGGAGCACGGCCCCCAAGTCGCCTATGGTCTGCTCCCTAGTTGGCCGCAGTTCCGTGAGGCCGTGAGAGAAGTAGCTACACACAGGCTTCCCAGCCTTACCGAGTTCCAGCAGCAACAAGCCAAGGAGCAGTAGGCAACCCGGACGCTGACCGTGCATTGGTGCACCCGAGCGGTCGAGCCGTGGAAGTAGTGCACTGATTCGGAGCCGCAACACCCCGCTTCCAGGTATCCGCTGGGTAGTGACCGCTGGGGTGCTGCGACTCCCATCGTGATTCTGAGCAGATCGGGTGACGCTCCAACTGGTTGCGCGTATACGTTCGTCGGTTAGTCGCCTGTCGATGAGCCGCTGCTCCGGCCGTCTTGCCGGTAATCGCGAATCGGTGTGTGATGCTTTGGTTGTCTCTACGAAGCGACCAAGGAGCAATCATGACAGTCACCGAGGACACGGCGAGAGACAGGGGATATGCCCCTCACTTTGAGCACTCATCCAGTGAGATCAACGGCAAGTGGATCATTTGCCAGGAATGCGCTCAGAACCTCTTGACCATCAACAATCTCGCCGCTGACTTGAGGGACATGGCCGACTGGCCAGGAAGCGACGACGGTCACGACGACATCAGCCGTCTGTTGAGGAGCTTCACGTCCATCGTGGAGATCGCGAGAAAGGACAACACACCGGAACTGATCGCAAGAGACCTGGGCGACTTCTTAGAAGCGCGTCAGAACCGGATGAGTTGAGCGTCACGGGCACTCCTGAGGGAGCATCCTCCACGCGTCGTGGAGCTGGTTAACTCCGTGGCCGGTACTTCGTGATGTTGCCCGCCTCGGCCCACAACGCCTTCCACCCGTCAGGTTCTTCCACGGGGTGGCCGGGGTTGCATCGGCATCTTCTGCAATGGTACGAGTGCACTGCTGAGCAGGGAGACATCTGGTCGCAGGTGGAGCACCTGCCCAGGATGACCTCATCGCCCGGAATCTCTGTCGTGTCATCCCACGAGTCCTCGAAGTCCTCCTCGTCTGGGAAGTCGTCCACCCACCATCCGATCCGCAGGTTGTCGCCGTTTTCGTCAGCCGCGGGTTCGCTCCCCAGCAGGATCATCGCCCCTTGGTGGGCAGCCAACATCTTCTCGGCTGTCGTCCAGTCGAACTCGGTGATCGGCTTGACTTCAACCAAGAACTTCTGCTCGGTGGTGACGGCCGTCTCGCCGCCCCCGTTCCTGTATTGCACGGCGGGGAACGTCAGCAGGAAATCGGGGAACCAGCCGTCCAGGTCGAACGGTTGGTAGCTCCAGCCCACCTTCAGTTGGTCAAGAAACGCCGCCCAGCGAGCTTCCGTTCTTGAATCGAACAGGATTCCCCTGTATCTGGTCGGGACTGGCTTGATTCGGTAATCATCCGGCACAGAAGGCACCTCCATGCACGCCCTGTCAGAGGTTAGGCGGGTCAGGCGGGATGCCCTCCAGAACCCCGCGTTTGCCTAGGTCAGAGCGGCGCGAGAGCCGAGGAGCGAGAGCTGACGAGAAGCTGGAGCGGCATTCCTTCAAATTGCTGCCAACGGCCTCCCCGAGAGGCCCAGTTGAGGCGGAGACGCCCCCTTCCGGCACTGGCGGTTGCTTCACCCGGACAGGTACAGCTACGGTGCGGCCCGCCACTCAACACCGGGACTAGCCGAAAGTCCCGCATGAAACCAGGCCATGTGTTGGCCACAGCGCTGCCATGGCTCTCCCTGGCCAGGTTTCAAGGTGTTGAGTGGCTTCAGCGCCAACCAACCAGGGGGAGCCACCATGCCCCGGCCTCGCATCTTCGCCGCAGGGATCGCCTTGGCGCTGGTGGCCGCGGCTTGTGGGGGCGGTGAGGACGGCGACCCTGCCGATGCTGCTGGGGGTGCAGACCCGGCCGCGGCTGCGTCCGATGCGGATGCCTCAGAAGACACATCCCCCGAAGTGCCAGTCATGACGGAGCCTGACGAGCAGGAGGACTCTCCCTCGGGGGCTGCCACCGCGTCACCGGTTGAGCCGGAAGCACCCGCCGAGCCGGACACGGTGGTCGAGTATGTGCCGATCCAGTTGGGTAGCAGGTTCGGGTGGTGTGCGGAGGTGCAGGCAACGTGGGATGACTACGACCGGTCACTGGAGAAGATGCTCGCTGCTGAGACGGCCCTCCAGGAGGCCGAGGATGCTTACGGCTCAGCCACAGACGAACTCGACCGCGCTGAGGCGCTCATCGAATTGGAGAAGGCACAGAGAATCTTCCCGGAAGCGGTAGAGGCCCATGACTCCGGTCGGCATCGGGCAGCCAACGGGGTGGCCTGGACATACCAACTGCAAAGTGGCGGCTCGACACATCCGCAGGGGGTGGCCTACAAGCGAGCGTGGTCGGCGTTCGTTGACCATGCCGACGAACCCACCTTGGCTGCCATCGACGGCTACGAGGAGGCCCTGGCTGCTCTCGATGCCGGAACCCAAGCCGAGGAGGATGTGCAGCAAGCCAGAGAAGCCCATCAGAGCGCCGTTGCGGAAATGGAGTCCATCCGCAACGCACCCATCTATGTTGATTTCGGCCCGACTTTGGAGTTGCAGGCCCCCATCAACGCCGAGCACTACGCCGCTGTCGAAGCGCTCGGCCCTCCTCCCCCTACTTCTTGGCAGAGCGCCGAAGAGATATCGGAAGCTTGGCAAGCTGCGCTGCTAAGGATCGAGGACGCCCTCGACACATTGGAATACGCAGACGAAGCAGACGCCGTTCTCGATACCTTCATTCCGCTCGTCGCACCCATAGAGAACGATGGTGAAGCCGACTACGGGGTTGAGGCAATCAACCGTTGGAGCGACTCCGTTAGGCAGCTAGCAGAAGCCCGTAGTGATGCCCTTCGGGGTGCCCTTCGTGACTATGGGAACAAGCTCGATACCGAAGCCCGCGAAGCAAGGGAGGCCGAGTATCAAGCGGCCGCGGCTGCGGAAGCTGCTGCCTACAACGCCCTCGCAAACGCCCAGCTCCAGCAGGGGAACACCATCGCCGCGCTGAACGAGGCCGTCGATTGGGCCAAGACTGCCCTGCTCGACGCTCTGGCGGCGACCATTCCCGACAGCGCGGCGTACCACGCCTACCGGCTGTCGTTCCAGGAGTCATGCGCCTAGCCCACCAACGTGCCTTCTCGATACTGCCTGGCGTAGGCAGTGTTCGCCGCCCTGCACCTGTCGCATCGGCATCCAAAGTCCGAGTAGCCGTAGCGGGTGCCGTGTGGGATGTCCTTGGACTTCTTCAACTTGGCCGAATAGCGAGCCTGGGAAGCTCTGATCGAGTCTCTATTCGCTGCCCGGTACTCCCGCAGGTACTCCCGATTCGCTGCTCTGCACGCGTCGCATCGGCACCCGTGGTGGACGTAGGTCTGGCGCTTGCCGTGCTCGATCTCCGACACGGCGGCGCATCTTACGCCAGCCGAAGTTCTTGCCAGTAATCGTCACAAGATATCTCCATCGGGGACGCCGCCCGATGTCTAATGAGGCTTTAGTTCGCCAAGCCGATCAGGTGTGACCAGATGGTTGAGGGCTTGCCGGGTGCAGCAGCGACGTTCCTTCGCTGCTTGTGTCGGGTCGAGTTCCGCCAGGAAGGGGGCAACACCCGGCACGGTGCTTCGGAATGCTCACCGCATACCCTCAACTTGTCGAGCTTGCGCCCGACGAGAGTTCAAGTTCTTCGGTCATCTGCCGGTCAGCTTCCGCCTTCCGAGCGTCGATCTTCGCTTTGACAGCGGGAAACCAACGAGTGCTTCCCCGGCGTGCTCGTTGGTCGGGGTCATGGCTGTAGCAGAAGTTGTCGCAGTGGTGAGAACGTCGATGAGAAGAGGCTTTGGCTTGGACAAGGATGAGCAGCCTGCGACATGTCTTGCATCGTCGTCGCCGCAGTTCGGCAGCGACTTCCGCTTCTCGTTGAGTCTGCGCCGCTAGCTGCTGAGCCAAGACCCTTTCGAGGTCGGCTTCCCGAGCGGCTTCCCGTTCGATTATCCCAGGATCGCGATGGAGTCGCTTGTAGCACCTATGGCACAACCCGCGCGCGGCGTGAGGTTTTGTCTCTCCGCATTCGCCGCACTCGACTACGTTGGACTTCACGTAGCAGCTCCGGCACAAACCGCGAGCGATATGAATGCGTGTCCTGCCGCATTCGCTGCACTCGATCAACTGGTTGCTGTCGGGATTCCTGCTCCGGTAGCAGTCTTCGCACAGACCGTTCCCCACCAGCGACCGTTCGTTGCCGCAGTCGGAGCACACCACACGCTCCTTCGGGCCATAGCCGCTACGTTCGCGTCCATAGCAAGCACCGCACAATCCCCGGCCACCGTAGGGGCGTGTCCGTCCGCACTCTGAGCAAACAACCAGACAACTGCGCTGATAGCAGGCACCGCACAACCCGTTGGCACCATAAGGGCGCGTCCTGCCGCATTCAGGGCACACAATCAGGCGGCTACGCCCCACCTCACTACACCATCGCCACTTATCGGGCTTGCGCCTGAAGAGACTTCAACTTCTTGCTCCTCCTGCCTCCACCCGAAACACCCCGGAGGTTGTGACTATCCCTCCTGGGCCTACTGCTGTCAGGCTCCAGGGTGCGTCATAAGACACCGAAGTCCACAACGTCTTAGAACGTCGATAATCAAGCAGATTGTCGAACTCCCACACGTAGTGAATGTCCCAGCCTCTATCGATGTTGAAGTCGATCCACGCACACGACGTGTTCTCCACCGCAACGATGAACTTGTTGCCTTGTGCCGTGAAGCCGGTCGTCGGAGGGGGAACCCCCGCTTCCTGGCGTACCGGATCGCACGCTGGTCGCTCCTGCGACCACATCCTTTCCGACAGCGACACGGCAACGTCCCAAGAGCCATCCATCGGCCCGAAGAACATGGCCACCCCGAACACCAGCAATACCGCCCACACGACAGGCGCTACCATCCAGACGCTCCTCATCGAGAGCTTCTGCCTCCACAGGAAATCTCTCTCATGAATGCCGGGGCCGATCAGAGTTGCCTGTAACTAGGTTTGTGTCCAGGAGAAGCACGTTTCTCCCCTAGTCAGCATCGGAGAAGCAGGGCGCGCAGAAAGAGTGGCCGTGTCCGCCATCGACTTCTCAGCCACTTGATGAGTGGTCGCCCTCCGACCACTGCCGGAGGGTTTGCCTACGAGCGTTGAAGGGGGCGGGCCACCAACGGATCATGCCAGCATCCCGCCGCCTCATCGAGAACGAACTGTCCCTAGAGGGCGTTACGCAAAGTGCGTACAGCAGTCTCAGCGGTGACTGCCCCCGTGCCGGAACCAGCCGAGCCAGGGTTACCAACGGGCCATTCGGAGGCGCTGGTAGGAAGGGCTGCTCCTACCGTCGTGCCGGACGAGCCTATAGTGAGCGCCGGTGAGCAGGCGTGCAACCCGTTGGAGTCCAGCGGCGTCTCTTCGCTGTCATACCAAATCCCACCGAGCCATGCATTGATCTTGACTCGCGCATTGTCCTTATCGCTCCCAGCGGGTTGTGTTACTTGGATGAAACGATCATTGTCAATAGCCTCGTCTGCGTCTACGTTTGGACGCAACACAATCAGAGCGCAAGCCCACGCACCGTCACTATTCTGGGCTTGGATTCTGACTCCTTTATCGTCGGCCAACAGCCAATCCACGGTCGGCGCGGTTCCGCTCGCAGCGACAGCAGAAGTTCCTTCTTTTATGAACTGCACATGGATGCTGCGTTCGTCTCCGACAGTAGATGAGAACGCGTATGTGGCACCGCCGTGCCCATCAATGTTCCAGTCCACATCAAAATCTTCAATTAGCGCGTTCTCCAACTCCTGCAACTTTGTGCTGTCTGCCAGTTCCGGTTGAAGTGTGAGTCGGTTCTGAACCACCTGAGCAGCTTCTTGAAGTGTAGTGTTCACAGCGTGCTCGCGTGCGTCTCGTATGAGCCTCCACAACGGAGGCCCGCCGATACCGGCGAGGATCGCCAAGATGACGATGGTGACGACAACACCTGTCGGGCCGATACCCTTGTTGTTGCGTGATGTGCCGTCCTCGGCTGAACGTCTCCGCTTCAATGTGATCCATTTCGGCAGGGATCGACCGAGCTTGCTTTCGCTATTCATGGTGGTCCTTTGGTTGAGTGTCAAGGATGCATGAAAGTCTGTCGTATTAACATCACTGTGTCAAGCATTCATTGATGACAATAGCAACACCCTGAGAAGGATAGCTTTGCTCAATCAAGCGAGACTCGTAGACCTCTGATCGAGCGTCAATCGACACTCGATCTCTCACCAGAGCGCGAGCGGAACCTCATTCCAGATAGGTGGTGGCAGCCTGCTAGGGTAGGGCTAGCAGCGTTACTGCTTTGGCCGAATCCGTTCCGATCTGAACCAGTTGACTAGAAGCACTGCTGTGTGCACAGTCATTTCGGCTGACTCCTGTGATGCTTCTAATGGAGCGTCTTCATCGCCGTGTCGGTAGCGGCTATTGTTCCAGACGAGTTGCATCATGCTGAACACGGTCTCCATGCTGCCATCGAATTCTGAGTCAGTCTCCCACTTGTATCCTGGCTCTTTGTCCGGGTCGGGCTTCATATCTCGGAGAAGCGTTCCGAGGGTTGTCTTCTTGTTCCTTGGACTGATTACAGGTTTGGCAGCAGCTTCGACAGCGCTTACCGCTTCGCTACAAGCCGCGTTTGGATCGGGGGCGGGGTCCACACGGAAGCACTTGACCCAAGCCCGGCGAAGATGCTCAGCGGCCCTTTCCGGTTGGTCGGCCTCACTTTGGATGAGTTGGGTCATTTCCTGAGACTGGCGATACTGTAGCTGAAAGTTCCCGTCCTCATCCGTTCCGACACAAAACTCGCTTCCGGCCTCTTCGAGGATTTCGGCTAGTTCTAACGGATTCGGACCCTCGAAGAACTCGTGCTCGGTCGCCGTCAGCACCAAGTCGATTGCGCTGAGAAACAGCGCATGATCCGACCGAAATGCGCGGACCAACTCATTGAGGTCGCCTCTGGCCTTGGGTGGCAGGCTGCGTCTAGTCCTTCGCTCCAAGCGGAGGATGGCTTGTCGATCAGCGACATATTTTCCCGACGAACGGCGCGAGTAGTGCTTTACGGCCCAATGGAGAAGCGAAGGGAACAAGAAGTCAGGTATGCCCTCATGCATGTGCTCGAACTGTTCGCGCGTCTCGGGGTCGTGCCGTTCCGAGAATAGTGGCCCGCTCCTGTCGCTGTTCACAGCGGGCGAGCCTACCGACAGGCTGGAACCCTTTGACCCCCTGAGGCCATCCGCCTGGAGAGCTGAGGGGCCATGACCGTCGTTGCCGGAGGCCGGTGTTCCTCGCCACCGTCTGCCCCTCTAGCGAATTCGGACAGCCGACCCGCTACACACGATCACTGCATCGGTTGTCTGCGTCGGGGTTATCGCGCTGCCATCGCCAGGCCAGCGGGGGTTGGAAGTAGGTCGCCGTCTCGATCAGAAGCCACGAGACGCGCTACTCGACACAGGACGAGATGGACAGGCCGAGCGGTCTAGACCGTCACGACTCGTAACCGGCCTCCTGGAGCATTCAAGAATATGGCTCCCGGAGTCCTTCACGAGCGAGTTGTTGGTACGCCCTCGCTTGTTGGAAAGAATCCGATCCCGATGTCTCTCCAGAGATCATCCGGCGCAGCTCGTCCACTATCTTCTGTTCGAGCGTGAACCGCAAGTGAGCGATCTTGCCGAAGTCAGTTCGGTCAAAGTCAGCCAGTTCATCAGGCGTCAAGACGAATGCAATAAGCGACCTGGTGTGGCTGTCTCTATACCAGAAAACGGCATCGCCGCCTTGGGTGTTGAACCGTACCAATCTAAACCATACTCTGAACATGATCTTCTTGTAAGTTTCAAAAACAACCCAAAGGTACTCATCGACATAGGGTCTCACCCTCTCAGCGCCATAGTCCAGTTCTTGCCCCATGATTCCACGTAGTCCGTGAGACGCTATGAGTGAGCCGAATTCGTCTTCAGATAGTTCATCGAACAGTTCTCGTCCTCTCGGGTTGTTCATCGCATCTGGGAACTCATCTTCCGTCAAGATATCCATATAGTCAAAGACTGCTGGGAGAGAGCTACGAAATGAGAGCAGGTCATTCCACAGCTTCTCAGCAGCATCCAGTCGCCTGTTCATTGCAGCCTGCTGAGCCGCGGCAAACGACGAGAACGCCGACGATTGTAACTGTGCCTGCTTCTCTAACTGATCCCTGAAGGCGATGAGAGAAGCTTCATGGTCCCGCCGAATGGTGGCAAGAAGGGATTCACTCTGTTGTTGATAAGTCGCTTCGATCTTGGTTCCGAGCCACTTCCGAAGAAGCCAGCCTAGAAGACCGATCAGCGCCACAACAAAGGCTGAAATAACAAGAAAGCTTACCTCGTTCATCGACAGCGCTGCTTGTCGCGGTTCACGACGCATGAGGCTACCGAGGTGCTGCGGTCTCGGCTGCGCCCTGCGTCAGGCTGCAACGGGTGCTGCTGACTAGCCCCCTGAGCGGTGGACGCTCACGAGGTGGAGCAGGTTTGCGGCTGGCTAACTCGGCAGAGAGGCGAGCTGGTCGTCGGTGAGAGACAGGAACCGCGTGAGCAGGCCGCTGGGCCGCTGGCCGTCCGCTCGTGCTGGTCCCAGCGTCCACAACCTGACAAGGAAGCGTGCTGCCCTCTGAAGGGTTTCGCGGCGATTGGGAGTCACTTGCCAAGAATATGTTTGTAAGGAATCTTGACGCCTCCTGGCTTGCGTTATGCTCTATACGTGCGTCCGGCGACGGTCACCGCAGACTCAGAGGACTGGATCGTGGACTTGCCTGGTGGCACATGGTTCAAAGCTTCGTCGGTGCCTGGGCCACGTTCAGCGGTTTACACCATGCTGCACCGGATGCTTGCTGAGCAGTACCCGATCATCGATAGGGCAGCGCGAGGTATCTACTGGCGGCAGCACCCTCCTGAGCACATCCTCTATGGCGCGTTGCCGACCACTCCGGTGGCTGTGGCGGTTGCGCCCGCGGGATCGGGCTGGTCTGACTGGTCGGCGCTATCGGCTCTGGGGTGGACGACGCAACTTCCGCTCCGGTACTCGGTGGCTGTCCCTGTGCGTGGGATCAAGCCACCTGCGATGTTCCGTCAGGGGATCACGCCGATCTACGTGTATCGCCCGAACCGCAGGCGGTTGGAGTTGAACTGGGGGGAGGCGACCCTGCTCGACGCAGCCCGCTCATTCGGTGCTAGCGATTGCCTCTCATGGGATCACGCCATGACAAATCTCAGAAGCGTGAGCGTTGAGCGTTTGGGTGATTCCACCGTTGAGAAGGACAAAGTGATGTGGGCAGCCGAAACGGAGCGTTTCGTATCGAGGTGGCCTGCCGGTGAAGGCCCCTATTCGTTCTCGGCGGTCATTGGGCGACTCCGATCAGATATGCCCGACAGGGTGCCTGTCTGATGTTCTTCCGCAAGAAACGAAGATCGCTGTGTCTGGCAGAGACCGCCGTGACCGTCTATCGGACATCCGACGACCCGCCCAAGTACCAGGTGGACATCACCAGAGTGTGGTGCTGATCCTGCACCGGCAGCCTCACGAGCGGTGACTCGTCGGGCCGACAGGTAGCTGCCAAGCTGGTGGCCGTGCCTTCGTCCGGCGCGCTGCGTATGCTGCCCGACCCAGGACGGGATGCTGAGCTAGGCCGGGTGAGGCGACGATGAGGTACCAGAAGCGCTCTCAGGTTCCGATGAGGGGCCATCCGGCGCTGACGGAGAAGTGGCTTCAAGGCAAGATTGTTGAAGACCCGAGCCTTCTAGGACTTGGCGATCTTCGTGTCGTCGCGCAGGAGAAGTCGCTTCCAGGACGTGGAAGGCTCGACTTGCTGCTCATCGATGACGACAAGGACATCCGGTACGAGGTCGAGTTGCAGTTGGGAGCTACCGACGAATCTCATATCATCCGTACGCTCGAATACTGGGACATAGAGAAGCGGCGCTATCCCCATAGCGATCATGTGGCTGTGATCGTCGCTGAGGACATCACCGCCAGGTTCTTCAATGTCATCAGCCTGTTCAACGGCTTCATTCCGATTGTGGCGATCCGCGTTGCTGCGATTGACCTAGGGGAAAATAACGTCACGCTGATGTTCACTAGGGTGTTGGATCATCATGTGCGAGTTGCTGGCGAAGATGAGGATTCCGGGATTGTGGCTGATCGGGAGTATTGGGAGAAGGCATCGAATCCTGCAATCATGGCCCTGATGGATGATCTGCTGACGTTGATCCATCAGACTGACCCTTCTGTAAGGCTCAACTACAACCAGCAGTATGTCGGGTTGATGAACGACCGACGCGCTACCAACTATGTGTCGTTCGTACCCAAGAGGAAACAGTTGAACGTGGAGATCAAGCTCCCGAGGACCGACGCCTATGACTCGCTGATAGATGACTCGGAACTTAGGCTGAACCGATATGACAGGACGTATGGACAATACAAGGTCGTCGTGGAAGGTGAAGCGTCCGAAGAATCGAGACAGTTGCTACAAGAACTGTTCCGTGACGCCTATGAGCACTACATATCGTAGGCTCGTCCAGGTAGCAACAAGAGCGTGAAGGCACTACCAAGCGGAACATCGCAACGGCCAGAGCGAATCTATTCAGCCTGAAGTGGAGCGCGGCTAAGGACGAGGCACCGTCGCATATCTAAGGCCCTATGCTTCTGTCAGCCTCGGAGTCGCAGGGTTCAGGCTCAATGCCTATGTTCAAATGTCGCTTGGCCAACTCTCCCCAGCCAAGAGTGCCGGTAGGTTCGACAGAGATAAAAAATGGTCGAACCGACCGGCATCGCCTCTGACGCCAGTAGACACTTTTTGAGTGTCATGTCCTCACCCCCGACACCTATTGTGTGACGGGCTAAACTGCGTTGGATGGCTCATTTGATTGAGTGCAAAAACTGCGGCGAAACGAAGCGCTCTTTTGCGCTTGGGTTGTGCAGTCGATGCTACGACCGCCAACGCACCCCCAAATTGGTGAAGTGCAAACACTGTGGGAAGGAGAAACCCCATGCCGGGCATGGGCTGTGTACTCCATGCTCCTATAAGGTGCGACCCACGGCATTGGTCGAATGTCGCAGTTGCGGTGAGACGAAACCTCACTACGCCCGCGGATTGTGCCAACCATGCTACAAACGGCAACCCCCCAAGAGGATCGCTGAGTGCAAAAACTGCGGCGAGACCAGGCTGATCAAATCTCTCGGCTTGTGCAGCACTTGTTACGAGTACCAACGAGTCCCTGAGAAGGCTGCGAGAGCAGCGGCTAGGAAGGCCGCTCGTGAGGCGAGGGAACGAGCAAGAGCCGCAGAGATCGATGCCAGAGAAGAGCGAAAGCAGGCGAGAGAAGCCGCTCGTGCCGAGCGAGAGAAAGCCAAGGCTGACGACATTGAGCGCCGCAAACGGTTGAGATGCAAGCTGTGCTTCCGAGTGATCTTCTTGGTGAAACGGCGACTTCCTGGACACAAAGCACAATACTGTGACGAGTTCTGCCGATTCCATTCTCCCAGGTCACGCGCGAAGCGCTGCTTGCATCCTGATCAGATACAAGCCAATGTCCGTGAAGAACTGACGCGCCGTCGAGCCGAGGCGAAGGTGCAGGTTCTCGATTGAGGTAGGTTGGGAGCGTCCAGCTAGTTGCCCAAGAGGTCTTTGGCTACTATTGCGAGCATAGTTGATAGGAAAGTACCCCACCGATATACTGGTACCGTGCAAGCCGATGCAGTAGAGGCCACGGCAGAGAATCGGATGGTGCTGCTGCGCTGGCCCGAAGGCGTCGTGTGCCCGAATTGCGGCAGCGCCGAGGTGGTCGAGAGGAAGCAGCGCCGGAGGTTGCGTATGTGGCGCTGCGTATGCGGGCGGGACTTCACCGTCACTACCGGCACCCCGCTTCACTCCTCCAAGCTCGGGCTGTCGGCGTGGGAGACTGCGGCGCGGGCTTCAGACGACAGCCCATCTGGGATGGCTGCGCTGCTGGGGGTTTCTGCCGCTACAGCTAGGCGGGTGAGTGGGATTCTCCGCAGTGTTGCTGTTGCTCCTGGTGATCGCCGCTTGGCGGCGTTGCTTGCAGCGCCCCGGCGCTCGCATGGTCGCAGAACGTCGAAGCCGACTGGTGTAAGGGAACTGATCACGCGTCGTGATCCTCTCGCAGGCAGCCCAGAGTCCCACAGACGCATCCTGGCTGCCGTGCGTGCTAGGCACAACGGAGCGACTGCTGCGCTGGTGGCCGAGGACGCAGAGGTGTCTGTCAGTCACGCTCGCCGGTGTTTGCGTCAGTTGCGAGACAAGGGATTCGTGCGGTGCAAGGAAGTGAACATCTCTTGGGGGTACAGGCACAGCATGGTGCGGCTCTGGGAACTGAAGCTCACCACACGGACCCTTGACGCTCTGCCAAGATTGCCGTGGCGACCAGTGTCCGATCCGCCCCACGGTGGGGTTCCGCCCGAGTATTGGTGGTTGTTCTGGTCGGGAACGTCTGCTGCTGACCTGCGCCTCCCCGAAGACAGCTTGCAGATCGCTGACGCTCTGATTGGCGGGCCGTCTTTTCGTGCTCGACGCTGGGCATTGTCACACCTGCCGGTTGAGACACTGCAAGAATTGAGGACGATGCGCGGTTATGACACCGGCGTCTTGGCTGACGCGCTCGATTCTGCTATCTGTGAACGTTCCCGTGTCCGATCTTGACGACTACCGCGATGTCCTGTCGCCCGAGATGCGGCGGGTCTGGCCGGTCATGGCGCAAGCGACGGCAACGCTCAAGGGAAGTCTGGTCGGGGGAACTGCTTTGACGATCTACCTCCGCCACCGTGAGTCGTTTGACTTGGACTTTCTGGCTCACCAGAGCTTCTCCGGGCAAAACCTGTATCTCAAACTGAAGAGGCTCTCAGAGTTGTCTGGGCTGTCCTGTGAGGTGGAAGACGAAGAAGACGGGTCGATGCACGCAGTTGTCAATGGCGTGTTAGTTCAAGTGTTCTCTCAACCGAAGAGTAGCAATCCCGACAACTTCCGACAGCTACGCAGTCCCTTGGTTGTGGATGGAATGCGAGTGGCTTCCCTGCCTGATCTTCTGGCCATGAAGTTGGACGTGATCATGCATCGTCCCAAGCTGCGTGACTACATAGATATAGCAGCCATAGACAAGTCCGGGATGCACCGAATCGAAGACGGAATGTTGTTTCATGCCGAGCGGTACGGGGTATCGCAGGCGAGCAGAATCCCAGACAGAATCATTCATCTGTTAGAACAACCCGGAACTCTCCAAGCTGATCGTGTGTTCCAAGACCTCGAAGAGGAAGTCTTGGCATATCTCCGAAGGCGCTCACTGGACATGCAGTCGTCCCAAACGGCGTGGCGGCAAGCCACCAAGACCCTGACGCTGAGAGACGATGATGAGCACTACAGGCTCTCAGCACTATCACGCCGAACCACCTGCGGTGCCTGGATGCCGATAGCCCGTGCCTATTGTGTCCTGCCGAAGAACCACACAGGCCATCATCGCAGCAGGTGACTTTTCCCGGCCCTGAACGACCGGGATTGCCCGCCTCTAGAGAGGTCAGCGCATACACCTCCGTTTAGGTGTAACGGCTTGCTGGCTCAGGAGTCTTCCCTAAGAGACTCTTGATGGCGTCCAGCTTGGATGTCGTAACTGAAGTCGTTCGACTCTGCCAATGCATCCAATACCTATTGACTTATGTCACACACTGAGGTTACACTAGATACCCATGAACAAGCCGATATGTCTTGCTCATACACAGCCCCGTGCACCAGGCGGGGGACACGCCAACATTTCAGGAACAGCCATGATTGCTCGATCCGCTCACAGATTCAGAATCATCAACATTGTCGCCGCTATCACAGTCGCGGCGTTGATCGCCGCCTCGTGCGGGAGTGATGATGCAACTGCCACTCCCGAACCGGTAACAGAGACAACCACAACAGTCAACCAACCGACTACCACCGTAGAAGCGGTTGAAGAACCGCTGGCTGTGACCACAACCACGACGACTGTCGTTGCCTTGACGGAGGATCAGGTAGCTGAGATTCAACAAGAAATCGCTGAGGAGGCCGCTCCCGAGTCGGAGCTGAGTCTGGCCGATTGCACCGCTTGGATCGCTGACCCTGAGATCGTGCTCACCGATCAGCAGGCCAGCGAGTGCGACGCGATGCTGGTTGCGGTAGCTGAGTCGTGTGTCGGGATGGACTGCCCCGGTGACGACAGCACGGAACCCGAAGAGACAGAAACGCCGGTTACGACGCTTCCGCCGCAAGAAGAAGAGCCAGAACCCGAGCCGGAGCCGACCACCACAACAACGGCACCACAACCCGAGCCGGAACCGGAGCCGACCACCACAACAACGGCACCAGAACCGGAACCGACCACCACAACAACGGCACCAGAACCAGAACCGGAACCGGAGCCGCCGACCCTTGTTGTTGATCCGGTTGTGGTGTCTGAGGGTCGCAACACGTTCACCATCACAGGAGCCAACTTCGATCCGAGCTTGACGATCTGGACGTTGTTGTGCCCTCTGCCGGGGGCTTCTCTGTCGCCGGACTCCCCCGAGGATCAGGTGGCCGCTGCGATGGCTTCAGTCGATACAGCCGACTGCGATCTGACCACCGCAAGGTCTGTGGAAGTCGGCTCCGATGGCATCTTCGTCACGGAACGCGACGCCATAGTTCAAGGCAACTTCATGTGGGCAGCAGGGGACGCCGATGAAACCCAAACTGCCGGGGCCGCGGTGTTCATGGAAGCCACCGCACCACCGGTCGATCCAGAAGTAGAGGCATTCACCGAGTTCGTTGAGTCGGTGCAGCAAGGCAACGTCTGGGTCCAAGACGACGCGCCGCCCACACATCCAGACACGCCGCAGACTTCCTGGGACAGAGGAACATGGGAGGTCCGCGGTCTACCTGATGACAGGGCGCGGATCACTCCGATAGTGCAGAACTTCCTCGATTGGTGCGGACCATTCTGCGACGATGGCTACTACCTCTTTGTGATGGTGTGGGCAGTGGACTATTTGGGTGCTGACGAAAGATGTGTGGTAATCAACTACATCGCACAAATCGCAAACATCGACACCACCAGCATCAGAGAACGGTACGGCTGGCATCGCTGTCCGACAATCATAGACCCACGTCAGCCCACGGTGACGGACTCCTACATACAGGAGCTTGTCCCAGGATTGCTGTTGCTGACTCCCAATGACACACCGATGGCAGAACGCTGCCGCGCGGCTCTGCCCGAAGACGTGAAACTAGAAGAACGCATCAGTGGAGGAGTCATCCGTGATGGCCTGGATTGTGATGAGTGGGGAGCATGGGTAGAAGCCCGCCGCGTCAGCTATCCGGCCTGTGACCGGTCTGCTCGTCTGGCCGAGGAATGGCTGGAGCACTACATCGGAATGCCCGAACGCTACTGGCGTATATCTTGCTGATCCCATAGGAGGAGAAGAACGACAATGACAGACAAGGAGCCATTATCTAACGGGCCGCTCGCAGCCATGGACACAACTTCCAATACGACCGACGAAGCCTCCGGTCTGGTATCAGGTTTACGCCGGACGGTCTCTAAGGCGCTTAACCGCAATACCCTCGCGAAGTGTTACAGAGTCGGCGGTGCCGTGTTCGTCTCGTTGGCATTGGTGATGGCTTCTGTAGGTTGTGATGATGATGGTGATGATGGTGGTGATGACTCGACACCGGTCGCGCCCGCTCCTGACCCCGGCGACGGTGACGACGGCGGAGACCCCGACTGGAGCTTCCTTGGATGCATACCTAACTGCGACGACGGTGGCACAGACCCGGACCCGCGGCCACCAGACCCGTGCGGTGGCACCGATGGCGTCCACCACGACGCCTGCCAGCAAGCGTTGGATGAGGGCTGGGTCGAAGAACAGCAGGTAGTCAATATCTATAGACCCGTTGACACGACCGACGAGTTGGAAACGATTGGCGACGACTTTGGGCAAAGCCACCCGAACTTCAACGACGACGCCTTTGAGACCACCATAAGCAATGCAGAACAACCACCTGACCGGGGCGATATGGCTAATGCTCTGTGTGCGGGTATTCCGTCGTGCGGTGGACAGACCGGTGACACAGCCATCCAGTGGCTTCTCAACAACGGCATCTCCACTGGCTATACAGGGACGGGCACCATAGACGACTTTGGCGCAGGAGATGATCTGTCGATAGGTCAGGTCACATCGTTCCTCAACAGGATAGAGGACTTGGGCATATTGGACGACCCGCCCAATCCCGGCTACCACCCGCCTGTCTATAGCTATACGCCTCCTTCGCCTTCGTCTCCGTGCTCTGTGGGCGGCTACATCGTCATAGCTGCACATGTCTCCGCGGACGACGACGGCTGCCGTCCCCCGAGTTGCGATTTTGGTCGCGATGTTGACGGCTGGTGCCTGCCACCCGCGAGCGACACACCGCCTGTGATCTATGTGTCTGGCCCAACCGACGTGAAGGAGAACGGCGGCGCTGCGGTGTTCCGTGTTGTGCTGTCGCATCTCTACACATCGGATGTGGATGTCGATGTGTCAACATCTGACGGCACCGCCACCGCGGGCAGCGACTACACCGCAGTCACAGAAACGGTGACCATAGCCGCCAACACACAAACTGCACTGCTGAACGTCCCCATCTTGGATGACAGCACCTACGAGGGCGACGAAACGTTCACAGTCACTCTCTCCAACCCGACCGGAATGGCTACGTTGAGTGCCACCCCATCAGCAGATGTCACCATCACCGACAACGAGTTGCCCACACCCCAGAACGTCGCTTTGGTGTGCTCGACTGGTTCAGCGCCGTTCACGCTGACAGCCACCTGGGAAGGCACCCCCCACGGTCCCCTCGCCGGAGCAGATGAGAAGGTCTGGTTCCTGCGTGTCAACTCCGACGGCTCCTATTCGGTGGCTGGTCATGACCTCTTACCTTCGGGTCACACGTCCACAGCGACGGTCTCCCAGGAAGCCAGATACGCAGTGTCGGTCGAATGGAGGCTTGACGATGGGACGAGAACACGGGCCGTCGCGACCGCCGAGTGCGGCGATGTGCTGGACCTGTTGACCGTCACCTGCATCAGCACCAGCGGCAGCGACGACATCAGTCTCCGCGTCAACTGGGACGCCTCTTTGGGGTCTGAGGATGTGTATGTGTGGGTCACCAACTTCGACCTCTACTCAGATGTGTTCCACACATATGACGATCTGGCCGAGGGGTCAACCCTGACCGGCTTCAACTGGGGCACCACTTCCCGCCCCACCGGAGGACCGTTCATCACATTCACCGAGATGAGAACACCCGGCAACCTCTACGGAGATGCCTTCTCTGGCGAGCCGACCACCTACGAGTTCTCTCTGCCGAACCAGCCTGACGTAGCGGCTGTGAGCATCACTATCCCCGGCAGTTCGGGTGACTTGGGGTCGGTGTGTCCGGTGCCTCCTGTGGTGTCGCTGTCCCCTACAGCGTTGACAGTGGCAGAGGACGCCGGTTCTGCTGTGTTCACCGTCTCACTGTCCACTGCAAGCCCCAACCCAGTCTCGGTTGATGTGAACACATCAGACGGCACAGCAACAGCAGGCTCCGACTACACCGCCATCGCCTCCCGAACGGTGATCATCCTGCCGGGAGAGACCACGGCGACCGTCTCAGTCGCCATCACCGACGACACGACCACCGAACCCGACGAAACGTTCACCATCACGATCTCCAACCCGACCAACGCCACACTCGGCACTTCAACGGCTACGGCCACCATCACCGACGACACGTCGCCGGGGTTCCTGAGTTGAGATGAAGGACAATAGCTACACCTCCGGCATAGGCGAGATCGTCATGTATGTGGTGTTGGGAATTGTGGGCGTTGGACTGCTGGTAGACGCCTTCATTCTCGGCGGGGCCATAGGCACCAGCTTGGGGATGTGATGCCGACAAGCGACCAGCCAAGTAGACGACGCCATGTCATCGATTGGAGCTTCCGTCTCACCAGACGAGGGGCTGTGTATCTGGTGTTGATGGCGCTGATCGTCGCGTCGATGTGGGTGCTCTTGCCGGATTACAGCGGTTACGGACTCTAGAGCGGGAGGCTGTCTGTTGTGGCGGTGGCTGCATGAACCGCAACGACGCCGGTACCACTCTCGCGGAGACGGTCGTCTCCATGACGATCTCTGCGATGCTGCTTGGTGGGGTGCTGTCCACGATGTTCCTGTCGGTGAAGCTCGTCAACACCGCCCCTCCTGACACCAACCCGCACACGTTCGGGGCGGTCGCCGCGGCGGTTGCACGCCTCGAAGGTTCAGCCACAGCCGACCTGACATGTGCCAACCCTTCAGGGGTCAACTCCCGGAAAGACTGTGTGGAAGTAGCGAGCGCTCCGCAGACCTTGACTCCGCATCAGGGCGATCTCTGTTGGGCGGTGGCCACCGCCCAACAGCCACCGTCACCACCCCACGATGACGGTCGCCGTCTTGAATGCTGGAAGCTCCTGCCTCAGGGCGACCTCCTGGCGTACCGCTACGCACCTGACATCAGAGCACCCACACCGCCTGACCCTCTGCCAGAGGGCTGGCCAAGAATCTGTTCAGAAGGGTTGGCCTCGGACTGCCTCAACATCGCTTTGTGGAGCGACCCCATCGAAGAGACCCTGCCGAGAGCGTCAGGGCTGGCAGCACTGGGTTGGGAATGTCTCACCGGAGCCGAAGTTGCCGATCCTGCGTTGGTTGTTCCACCTGATTCCTGCACTCGCAGTTTCGCTGACGGTCCTGCCCGTGTGGAACTGATCTCTTGTGCCGCGATCCGCCCGAATCAGCGGCAGTTGATGGCTCTTGATGAGGTGCCGTTCTGTGACGGCACCGCGGGGGTAGTGCTCTCCGATGGCTCTTATCGGCCTAGTCACGACCCGAACGATTGGGGCACCATCGAGGGCTACGCGATGCCGACTCTGAGGGTGTTCTCATGAGGCGGGACAGTGGGTCGTCGCTCCCATCGGTGATCGTGTCGATGGTGATATTCGGCGTCTGTTTCACAGCGATGCTTACGGGATATGCCCAAGGCACCGCAGCCATGTGGAACGGACGCGTTCTCCAGGAAGCAACCGCAGTGGCAGCGTGGCACTCGGCGGAAGCTCAACAGCAGGGATGCCAGACTCCCACGACGACAGTGCCGGACCTGGCCGGGCGCAAGGTGCTTCCCCACGACGGGTTCAGGGTCGCCTGTGGTGACGCTACCGGCATCAAATGGCCCCCACCCCTCACCGGCTCCGCCTCTCAGTGCGATCCGGCAGTAGACGCTGATTGTGCAGCCAAGCTCACAATCACAGTCGAATGGAACACCCGGAGTCATGCGTCCCGCTCCTATGTGCAGACCGTCCTTCAACCCCCGACAGGCCCGTGAAACGCAACGACTCGGGCTACATCCTGCCCATGACCCTCGTGACGATCACGTTGATGGCGTTCGCTGCGCTGCTCACCGGTCGCACGTTCGGGGTGCAGCTTCGAGCCTCGATGCAGGAACGGCTCATCATCGAGGAACGGCTCACTTCCCGCAACGCTGAACACATCATGGACGCTTGGATGGCCAATCCTGAGTTCTCCAAGGACATCACAACAGGACCGGTGGACTCGAACGGCTGGCAAGAAACCAACCCCCTGGACCCCAACGATCCGCTCCCCGTGTGGCGCACCCCGGACGGCACCCCCGATCCTGACTGCCCGTCACCGCCGAACACTACGTGCTGGAAGTTCAATATCGGCCCTACCACGAGCAACCCACTGCGCGGTGGTGAGGCACTCCAAGAGACCCGAGACATCACCGTCGAAATCCGAAGCGGCTGCGTTGGAGACATCGAGCGATGCCAGCGCACAACGGAGGCCACCCGCACCTACGAGAGGGCCGTGTTCGCCCAGTATCAGCTCCACTACGAGAGCAACTACCTCCCCGAAGAAGCGCTCAATGGCCCTGACGGGATTGCGGACCCCGCTGATTGTCGCACCTCCACCCCAGCCGACCCCTCCCTCTGCGACAGGCCCAATCAAGCGCTTGATGGCCCCGATGGGCTGGAAGACCCTGCTGATTGCCTCACGGCCACCCCAGCCGACGCCTCTCTTTGCGACGGCCCCAGGATCATCGTGTTCACATCCGCGGACACACTCAATGGGCCGCTCCGCTACAGCGGCAACGACAAGGTGCTCTACTGCGGCAGCCCCACGTTCAAACTCATCGAATCCAAGTCATCGAGTCGGCCAACCCGCGCCGCTGTTGGTTGCCCGTCGCAGCCATCGTGGATGCTGGACGACGGCACAACCCGCCAATGGCCCCTCTCCGACACAGACCCCCTCGATGCGGACAGGTTCGTGGTGCAAGGCGACGAGCTGGCCCTCCCGGTGATCTCAGCCCCAACCGGATGCGCCCTCAGCACCGTGAACTACGACCACAACATCGACCTAACCGCCAAGAACCTCAGACAATCCAATCCCGGCACCTGCCCAGGGGCACCAGGCCAGCCCGACCACGCGATCCTTGACGGCGACATCATCGTCGGGGACACCACCGTCTCCAATGGGGATGTCACTATCGAGCGCCTCTGCATGGATGGATCGGCCACTATCTACTCGGAACGCGACATCATCGTTCGTGGAGACATCAAAGCCTCCGGCCCGAACGACGCAGACGGGCCGAACGTCGTCGCTTTGATAGCTGAGCGTAACGTGATCCTTGACCCCAGCAGCGGTACCCCTCCCGAGTGCAGCGGCCCCCCAGACACAAACCTCACCCTCACCAACGTCGCTATTCTCGCTCCCAACGGCGCTGTCTACGCCCGCGAGTGGTATCTCCTGTGTGGTGGCACCTGCCCGAACTTCACGCTCGAAGGCTCCATCGCTGCCAAACACCTTGGGCTATACGGCATCCCTGACGCCACAACTGGGAACGTAACCAACGGATGGTCCAAGCATTTCACCTACCCAACCGACGATCCCGCCACAAACGACATCAACGAATCGTTCTGGCGTGTCCGCCCACCGTGGTGGCCGGGATATGACTCTTACCCGATCCCCGAGTGGGAACCAGCGTAGGCGAGGCCACCCTGCTTCGCGGGATCGCAAGATGATCGGGGTGCAGCGTTCTGCTAGCCCCGGAGCGCTGCTTGTAGCGGTGAGCCTCGTTCTGGTCTATCGCTGCTGAGAAGTCACCAGCCGAGCCACCCTTGCTGCCACGCGATCCCCAGTCCTATGAGCAACGGCAGCATCGCCCCCACCCACGATGTTCGTTTCCTTCCTGCCATGTCGCTCCTCTCCAAGAAGGCTGTCAGTGGCTTCAACGACTGAGTACGGTGACTGTCAGGCCGTGAGGGGCAGCCGCAACCACAGCGGCATGTGGTCACTGACGGAAAACTCGGCCTTCTTCCAGAGAGCCTTTCGTTCTGCGTTCGTTAGCTCTGGCCATGCCTTGTCGTAGATGGCTTCGCTGAACAGGGTCATGAAGTCGAACACGCCGTAGTCAGGACCGTCAGGGGTCTGGGGCATGTGCTCGTTCAGGTCGTAGCTGGGCAGCCGCGGGTCGTGTGCGAACAGTCCGATGTGGTCATAGGTCTGGTTCAGGCGGGCGTTGGTGCGGAACACCTCATCGTGACCCTGGTGCTTGTCAAGGAACGGGAAGTTGATGTGGGAGCCGCTGTCGGTGAGAGCGGCGTTGAGGTTCTTGATGTCCTTGTCAACACGGGCACGGTCCTTCACGGGGTCATCGAAGTCCAAGTTGAGGTCGCCCGTCAGGATCAGGTTGATGCTGTCGTCGTCAGCGAGGCGGCTCTTCAGGAGTTCCATCAGCGCGGTGAACTCTCGGCGGCGGTCACCGATCCGGTCACCGAAAATGAGATGAGCATTGACAGCCAGAAACTCATACGGCTCAACATCCCTGATGCGGAAGGCAACGCCGTGGGGCTGGCGCGCGAACGTCACGAAGAAGGACAGATGGAACTGCCTCGCGTCGCCTTCGCACTCCTGTAGCGCCTCGATCAGATTCTCGGCATTGTCCACGAGCGTCTTGAACGTCTTGGTCCTGTCATAGGTGAGGTCGCTGGCGATCTCCATGCGCTCCACAACGGGCCATCGGTAGATGAACCCGAGGCGCTCCCTGAGGCCGCGTTCACCCGCGAACGCCCCGGTCTCGTCGGACACGACCGCGGCGAAGCCTTCGCTGCCGCTCTCGACGTGCTTTGCGAGTTCTTCACGCAGACGGCGTAGGCCGCTGAGGTCCGACATGATCTCCTGCACACCCAGCAGATCGAACTGGGCGCACACCCTCGCCAAGAACCCCCAGTCGCCGTCTGTGCGGTTGTCGGGGTCACCGAGCTTGCGGATGTTGAACGAACCAAGCAACACCGAGCCGTCGCGCCGCTCCGGGAAGCCGTACCGCTCCGGAGCCTCATCGAGCCTGCCGTTGATGCTTCTCCACTCCTCGGAGTCAAAGTGATCAGCCATGCCGCCTCCCGTGAATCTCACGCCTGTCATTTGGTGCTGTCACCCTACGTGGCCGGGGGCAAGGTTCCACCCCGATTAGCGAACTAGCGTTCGTGCACAACGGATGGGAGCTGATCAACCTCGCGATGCTCTGATCTCTGAGGCTCAGCCTGCTAACCCCGCCGCTGGTCGCATCGCCGGACTCTAGACAGAGGCCAGTGCCCTCCTAGATGCACCACGCTGTCGCACCCCCGTGATGGGATGGCAGGTCTCGACCCCACCCCATGGCGAGGAGGCAAGGGATGACCGTCGATGAAGAGCTGATCGCACCCGACTACGACGACCTGAATCGGCAGTTCTACCACGAGGACGGCCCCGGCGAGTTCCTGCTGATGCGCTTCCACGCGCTCTGCGTGATCGGAGGCGCTTATGAGCCGTTCAAGGACATCTTGGCTGAGGGAGTCGAGTTCGCGGGAAGCACCCTCTCGCTTGTCGGTTCGACCGACGACCCGGACCCAACTGAGGTCGAATCTGATCGAGCCTTCCAGCAGCACTACCTACGAATCGAGACCCACCACCTCAAACACCTAGCCATCGAGACGCTGCTGCGGCTGTTCCTAGGCCACAAGGACTCTCCAGAATGCCCCTGGTTCGAGATATCGAAGGAGCTTGACTTCCGCAAGTTCAAGGAGACCGTTGACACGCTCATCGTGAACGCCAGGCGGGAGGCGCTCCAATCAGATGTCGCCTTCGTCATCTTGGGACACTCAGGAGACTTGACGACGGCCAGCGAGGAGGTCGTGAACTACAGCTCCAACCTCGCACGGTTCCTGCGGTTGTTCGCGAACGACTGGTTGCAGGAAGCGAAGTCCTACAACGCAACCAAGCACGGGTTGACGGCCATCCCAGGCGAAGCGAACCTCCGCATCGGGGTCTCGCCGGACAGAATGCACGAGATCGCCTACGGCGACCGGCTGGCTCATCTCTCCACCAAGGGTTGGATCGACGGCAGACGCGACTGGTTTGTGACCACACGTTGGATTCGCAAAGAACACGCG
The DNA here is from genome assembly GCA_965117015.1 of Acidimicrobiales bacterium. Lineage (GTDB taxonomy): Bacteria > Actinomycetota > Acidimicrobiia > Acidimicrobiales > Aldehydirespiratoraceae > Aldehydirespirator. The sequence continues at coordinate 1,787,040 of OZ220747.1, read as the reverse complement.
GTTCCGTCCACTTACCTCACCATCCAGATGCTCAGGGCACTGTGGAAGGTGGCGCGAGTCAGGTACGGCATCTCCGCGGACAGTGGCCCGCTGGAGTTGCCATCTCCAGACTTCACTCCCGAGAGCCTGCGGGAGTTGGAAGGTAGCTCCACGCGTGAAGCCTCCGTGAGCGCCCTTACAGAATTCAAGAACCCGCCATCTCCAACGAATGCCGAGCCTACGGAGACGGAAGACGTGGGCGAAGCTGCGTCAGGGACGAGTCGCATCGCGACCCTCTGGAACCAAACAAGAGCCAGCAGGATTCTCGACCGCTTCTCCCGTGGCCTCCAGTGGTTGGGACGATGGCTGCTGCGCTTCGTGCTCCGCACGATCCGGGCGTTCCTAGCGGGCGTCGGAGCCTTCGCATTGCTCTCCTTGCTCACCGTGCGCTCCGTAGGGATTGAGCACGTCTCCGTTGACGGCTTCCTCGGACTGATCGTGATGGGAGGGGTGATCGGCGTCGTGCTGCAACGCTCGTTCAAGAAGTTCGCGCTCTTGCGGAGCGCAGGAGAACTCTTGACTCTGAGGGTGGCCGTCCTAGCAGGAACCGAGTGATTCATGAGCAGACACCACAGCTACCGATCCGGTGTGTCGCGAGACGCCGTGCAGTTCTTCTGGATCGTCGTGCTTCTGCTGGTGTTCGGCGTCCTGTGGGCGACCAGGTGGGGCACAGCCATCCTCGGCTGGGCAGGCGACCTCGTGGTAGACCAGATCAACGAGATCGGCAACACGCAGCCCGATTGATCTCCAGTCGTACACAGCCGCCATCGAGCCGCAGATGCTCTCACGGACACCTATAGCCTGCACGCCGTCGAAGAGCGGTGGGGCGCTAAGCCGGGTTCCAGGCGTCCGCTGCTAACGCGAGGAAGATGGGAGGGCGATTTGTCCAACCAAGAGCTTGCTTGGGAGACACCGGGCGTGTGCCCGTCATGTGGCGTTGTCACAGATCACATCTGGTTCGGTGAGGTCACGGCAGAGGTCTATGACCGCGAGATGGACAGGGATGTCGGACACCTGATGGAAGGCAGCCAAGGCAAGTTGCTCGTATCCATTTGCATGTCCGAGCAGTGCAAGGCCCTGAGCCTCTGGATAGAGCATCCCACCGCGGCAGGGAGCGAGACCGAGTTGGTGTATCCGCACGCGGGTGTCCGCATCCCACCCGCAGAAGGGCTGGAGGACAATGAGACCCAGCTCTACGAAGAGGCGGCTGCGGTCGCTCGAATATCACCCAGAGCGGCGAGCGCCTTGGTGCGTGTTCTGCTAGAGGCGCTTCTGAAGCGTCATCTAGCGGCTGCGGATCGCCCGGTCAAGGACAAGCGACTGGAGGAGTTGATCGATCAGGCCGTCGAACATCTTGCGCTGTCTCCTACCTTGGAGAAGGGGCTGACGGCCATCCGCAAACGCGGCAACGCCACCATGCATGATCCCTACGGCCTGACTGACCAAACCCGCTCTCAGGAGCTGCCCAGGCTGTTCCAAGCGGTGGACCAGCTTGTCGATGAACTACACGTCACGCCACAGATATGGGACTTGATGGCAGAGAAGTGAGACGACGCTGACGCGCACGCTGCGTTGACTCCAGCAGTCAAGACTGCCAGCCGCCGCTTCTGGTCTTGTTGTAGGTCGGGTTGCGGCCTCTGTTGCTCTTGCGGAACCGGGCGAGCTTGGCACCTTCCCAGCGTCGGGCCTTCTGTCTGGACATCCCGCCCGTCTCCACCTTCAGCCGTCCACGTTTGCCTGCACGCCGATGCTGAGCAGCGCGACGGCGAGGGTTGTTCGTGATCCCCACGTACTTCACCCTGCCGCCCCTACCACGGATCGTGTAACCCCGCACCGGTCGCCCTCGGGCTGAACTGCTTCGGGATGGACTCCTGCGGCGTGAACTCGCCCGGTTTCTGCTGCTTGATCGTCGGTAGCGTGCCATCGCCAGCAAGCTAGTTCGATGGTGCGACAGCAACGCAACGCTGACGGTCAGCCAGCAAGCACCTCAGCACGGCGCACGATCTTGTGCTGTGGGGCGTCACCCGTCTTGAACAGCCGCAACACGATGTCGGCTCTCTCATAGAATGCCCTGCCAGTGACCCACACCTCATCGAAGTAGTCGAACGTGAGAGTGTCGAAAACATGGTACGGGCAGGGTTCAGGCGCGTCGGGAGCTAGCCACGCAGGGCCGAAGTATTCGTCAAGCTGAATGGCGGCCATGTTGCTGTCGAGCACCACGAACAGCCACCTCCGATCTGGCGCGCTCCTCATCTGATCTCTGACGGTCTTCGCATCAATGCAATCCCGCAACGTGGCCAACAGATGCTCATACTCACCTCCAGCGGCGTCAGAGACCGCTGGATTAGTTCGCACCATCCCGGCCTGTGAGCCTTCCGGCTCAGAAACCCGCCATACCCACACACGGCGAGCGAGCGTTACTCCGTCGTCCACGAGAAGCTGCGGGTACCAGTAGCCGGTCAGTTGGCCCCAATCAAGCAGGAACTCCTCGAAACTCACGCCACGAGCAGATGCCCTCTGCCATTCTGCACCCCAATTGTGACTGGCGAAATGGTCCCGAGGGTCTACAAGCCGCGCTTCGACGGCCTCCAACATCTGCTTCGGTGTGCCTCCCCGAGCCTCCACGTCAACCAGCACGTCGATGAGTGCCTCAACCAATCCCCCTACGGGACGTTTGTTGTTGCATGGAGCGTGGTCGTAGACCTCTGCGTCCCACACCAGCGACAGCCGAGATTCGGGCCACTTCTTGCGCGAGCGCCGCCGTACCAGAGCGTCATCGTCTGGGTGTTCTTCAGCTAGCTGGCTCTCGAACTTCCGTCCGGCCTCGTTGGTGGCCCAGACGACCTCAACATCGGCTTCCCGTGTGTCCGCTGTCTTCACCCTCCAGTCCGCGATGGGGTCGCTGCCCGGAGGCTCCAAGCGCTCAACATTGGTCAAGTCCTCAAACTCGCGTATGAGGCGGATTGCCAGCCGCTCTTCGACTGTGGAATCGTCCTCAGGCACAGCAGGCGAGGCTACCTACCGCGGTCCACGGCTGATGCTGCCGAGAAGTCCGATTCAGCCGTCCGTTGCTTCTCGGGTGTGGATCGGACCTTCGGGACGCCGACGCACCTCGGCCTCGCCTACCCCGCGGACATCGCTCTGAGAGGTGATCTTCTTGGAGGCAGGCTTGCGGCGACCCCGCGTGTCTTCCTCGCCCGTGCCGTTGCCGTTGCGCTTCAGCCGGGACGGGCGTCGGGGTTCAGTCTCAGAAGGTGGCATCGGCCCAGAATAGCGCGATGCCGACCACTGCCGTACCCGCCGCAATGAGGCTCGCTGTGTATAGCTGTGCTCGCCTACGGAGTTTCTCACGCGAGTCCTTCGCGTATCCGTCTAGGTCTGTGGCTAGTGCCTTGTAGAGCCTTGCTGACGGCCACGTCAGAGTGGGTTCTACGTGCTTCTCGATGATCTTCAGAGGACCAAGCTCTGCGGTGAACTTCGCAGGCCGCGAGACCAACGCGCTGGTCACAATAAGCGCCGCCGTGCTTAGGGCGAAGATCACCACTCCAGCCCACCCGCAGAAGCCCAACGTGCCTTCCTTGACTGCATCAGGAGCGAGGTTCGCCACGACGGTCCCTGCGATGAGAACAACCGACACCAGAGCCAGCGACCGAGTTCTCAGCGCCTCCAACGCCCGCACATTCGCGTCCAGCCAGTGCACCCCGGACTCGTAGGCCAGCCTGCTACCGACCAGTTCAGCTTCGTCGCGTTGTTGCTGCCGTCTCTTCTTCCGCTGCTTCCTCTTGCTCGCAGTCATCAGACCCTCCGCTGCGTCCTGGCATGTCGTCTAGCAGGCGTGATCATCCAGCCATCGGTGCGCGGCTGAGTCGGCGTCCTCACAGGAGTCGTAGGTCTCCGACTCGACTTGTTCGATCCCGTAGCAGGACTCGGATATTCGACGGTGGACCTGCCTGTCGCGGATGTCCTTCACCAACTGGTCAACGCCGTCTCGGGGAGCCTTGGCGGTGGTGTAGTCATCTGTCGCTGCGATGCCGGTCATCCGCCACCTGCCCGTTTCGTTGCAGAACTCCACGACGGCGACCACCCCGCTCTCGCCGTCCTCGAAGTAGCGCGGCGGGTACAGCCACAGTCCTTTCGTCACGAAGTCACCTCTCAATCGCTACGCGGCCAGTACGTGTAGCAGGCAGTCGGCCCAATCGCACCCGTGGCTCGTCCGCGAGAAGGCTCCTCCGGTGGCCTATCCGTCGCCTGCTTCCGGCTGCTCCTCATCGTCGGGGGTTTCCTCTGCGTCCTCTGGCACAGAGCTATCCCGTTCTTCATGTTGCAGAAACCTCAACGGCACCTTCTCAGACCTGAGGGTCGCTCCCGATCCCAACCGGGCCACCACCTGTGCCTTGCGAGACCCAGCAAGCGACGTGATGTCGAAATCAGCCAGACGAGCGGTTGCATGAGCATCAAGGAGAACAGTGATCGAATCTCGCGGAGGTATCCCGAACGGGCAGGGCGGAGAGTTGTTGCTGCCGCTATAAGGGACTTCTTCTCGGTCACCCAAGACCACCTTGGTCTCCTCCACTAGTTCTGTCAACGCCCCAGCGTTGGTGAACTCCAGCGCTATCTCCCCAGGCTCATCCGACGGTCCGCGATACAGGTCGCGGATCGGGCGGATGCCCCGACTACCGGACTGGACGATCCCTCCCACCAGATACGGCCCCTTCGTCCACTTGGTGAACCATCGCATGGACACAGGAGCCGCTCGCTTCCTCGCCTCAGCAGCCTGATGAACGGCTGTCCATACCAGAGCAACGGTCGCCAAAGTTGTCACCGCCGCTGCGCTAGCCGTGACAGCGGCGGCTTCCTCAGCCACAGCCAAACCAGCCGTTGACAACAGATCGAACGCCTTCAACAACAAGTATGCGCTGAACCCCACGACGAGCACCGCGTAGCAGATCATCGTAACCCAAAGGACTCCACGCCAGCGGAAGCCGCCTCGTCGGGTAGCAGCGCCCCATATCCGCTGACCCTGCCATCGCAGCCATCGCCCAATCCGGCGTCTCACCGTCTCGCGCTGCCCCGCATCCGTCATCCCTGCAACTTACCCATGCTCCGGCTAGCAACGTGCGCCCGTGCCAGACCTGAGGTGGCTCCGAACGACCCTCTGAGTCCTTCGCGCCACCATCCGGGCCTGCCGCTGGTGGGGCTGTCACAAGGCCCCGTTAAGTTACAACCATGTCATACCGAATCGACCAACCTCTACCGGCCTGGCGGCGCATCGACATCCCATCGGTGGCCGGATTCGCGATGGCTGCGGTGGGAGCGTTGGCGCTCTTGGTCGAGGTGAACATCCGTGGCTGGTTGGGGTTCGCTGACTCAGGAGTGGACTTCGCTGTGATCACCGCGTGGCTCACCGCGGCAGGGCTGCTCTCCGCGTGGGCGTTCCGGCGGGCCGATGGGTGGTGGCCACTGCTGGCTGCCGCAGGCGTCCTCCTGTCGGTTGTGGCGGTAGCGGTGCTGGCGGTCGTGGCCGTCATCTGGCTGCTCATCAACTTTCCCAACCTCTTGACCGGAGACTCCAAGCGGGGCGGCAAGGGCAGGCGTAGGCGAAGGCGCTGAGCGCCGTTGGGAGTTCGTCATCCATGCACCACCGACGCAACCAAAGGGACAGCCCCGCAGTATTCCGGCAGCGGGTGAGACGGTTCCCACGCGACGAGTTGCTGCGAGGCATTGCGCGTGCAACAGCGCAGGAAGCCCTCTTCAGGGATTCTCTAACCAGCCATAGAGAAGAGACTCTCAGCCTCGTTCGGGAGGGCTACCTGTTCCAGGTCGCCGGAATCTGTGTCACGAACTGCAACAATCATCGCAGCACGCCCGTTGATGAGGCTGCCGTGAGCGATCTACTCAACGGATTGTTCTCGGTCTGGCCCCCCGAACTCGACAACTTTCGTGAATTCAGGACGTGGCAGCGCATTCTGTCTCGGGTCGCCTACCTCCAGATGCCGTATCAGATGTCTCCGTGGGAGCCGTTGGCGCGGAGCCTGTGCTTGTTCGGTGACGACCCCCGATTCGGGGAGCCTGTGTTCGAGGAGAGCCGGTGGGAGACGATTCTCAGAGTGCCGCTGGAGGAGTTCCTGATGATCGCCTTCATCATGTATGCGGCTGCGATCCACAACCCTGGTGGCATCTCGCGTGAGACGCTGCTAGCTCCGAATGTCCGCCCGGCATTCGAGCCGGTCGGAGCGGAGCGAGCATTGCAGGTCGTGGACTCCTGGCTTGCCCGCCCTGTAGCTGATCTCGCCCGGCTCGGCCAGGAAGAGACCCTTGACCCCGATGATCTGTGGAGATTCAACCCCTTCTACGAATGGCCCGTAGCAATCATGGACGACGGCACCTACGTCACCCCCAGCCCTCTGGGAGTGTTGCAACGCCTTGGGCCGCAGGGCCTGTACTTCGTGGGTCGCGATGCTGTGGACGCCCACGCGGACCCAAGAGCGTTCCGAGCCTTCACCAAAGCTCTGGGGCTTCGGTTCGAGCGCTACATCGGAGTTCAGCTTGGGTTCATCCACCACGCCCAGGTTCACGACGAGATCGTCTACGACGACGATCAACGGAGCGTTGACTACATCATCGAGACTCCCGAGGTGCTTGTCCTTGTGGAGGCCAAGTCCGTGGCACCCAACATCGACACACGCTCAGGCATCTTCCCCGACCACGGCGATGTGGAGAAGAACATCGAACGAGCTTGCAAACAGATCACCCGTTCAGCGAGTCTCATCGAGCAGGGCCACCCAGAGTTCCCGACCTTGAACGGGCGTCAGATGCGCGGCCTCGTCGTCACCCGAGAACAATACTTCAACTTGCAGATGCCGTTCCGAAACAACATCGTCCAACCCGCTTCCATACCCACGACCATCGCCTCGTCTCAACAACTCGAAGTCGTGATCCCGGCGTTGAGCGACGACGCGGACTGCGGCACGTCGCTGCTAGGCGCTCTGGGATCAGACCCGAACACTGTGAAGACCTCGCTCGATCCCCTGCCGCTTGGCCGGAATCAACTCCTTGGAGACATCGGAGACCGGTGGCACGCCGAGCACCGACTGAGCGAGCCGGAGGAAGGCGATGGCCAGTAAGTCATTTCGGGCTGCCCTTCCCGGAGGCTGTCACGAGCAGCCATCGTCATGAGAGCGCGAACCCCTCACCCTGCCGTGGCAGAGGTAGGTCAACTCTTGGGAGCGTTTCTAGGAAGCTACGAACTCGCTAGGCGTGAGGTAAACCCCACGCCTGACTCGCCCTGGCGTGCAGAGGAGGACATGGGATTGCCACCCACGCGTCGGCCCGGCGTAAGCGGTTCGATCCTGACCCATGCGACTCTCTCGACACACCTGCGGATGCTGGCATCGATGGACTGCATGAAGGGAATCGTCTCCAGCATCGAAGCTGGTACATCGCTCTACTCGGTGTTCCCGCTAGCACGCACTGCCGTTGAAGGGTTCGCCTACGCGGCATGGATACTGGACCCCCGGATCACGGGACAACAGCGCGCCCTGCGCGGTGCACAAGACCACAAGAAGAGCACCGAGCACCTTCTCGGCAACCGCAGAGCCGAGAGAGCAGTCAATCCTGCGAGCGAAGAGCAAGCAGAAGCTCTGGACGACAGCATCCGCGGCCTCCAAGAAACCATGCAGCACATCAAAGCCGACCTAGCCGTTACCCGGCGTCTAGTACCGAACCCACAGCGAGAGTCCTACCCCGCTATCAGCAAGGTCGTAGCCGAGGCAATGGACGCGGCCCTGGGCATCCCCGGTGTCGGAACGACCGTCTACGGCTACCTATGCACGGTCGTGCATCCGGGCGTTGCGGGACTGCTGGTTCAGAGGCCGTTTGACGAAGATCGACGTGACTTCAACATCCCGGTGGATCGCTACCTTGCACCGGTTGGGATGGCCTCACATGTCATGTGCCTCAGCCTCACCAGGCTGTCCCAACACTGGGGCCTACCATCACCTGCATCTGACACGGCGGAGCTAACGAACCGGATGCAGGCGAACTTCTACCAATACCGCAACGACCTCGCATTCTCCTAAGCCACACGTCCCGAGTCTCCACGGGGACAACTACCGATGGCGACGACTTCTCTGGCACCACGTAGAGCTTGCCTCGGCTAACAGCGTGCCCCCTGCTTTGCCGGGGCCTCCACTGGCAGCTCCGCTCCGCCATGCTTCGCGCCGCTCTGACCTCTGGAAATGCCGTCCACGTCGTGCTGGTGGGATGGGTCACCACGCAATCAGCGTTCGAGAACCAGAGTGCGACCGTTCCAGAGGGTCACCGTAACCCTCTGACCTCGGGTTCTATGAATGCAGGGTGACCTGTGGGAGAGCCAGGAACAGCGATACGGCAAGATAAGCTCAGCTACACGATCCGCGCTTCGCGCCGCTCTGACCTCAGGTAACAGTAGGCACCAAAAAAGTCGTCCGATACTTCGGCAAAACACGTCCGACGCACCCAACCCGCCCCTACGTTTACCGAGGTCAGACGGGGCTTTTCTATTTCGCGCCAGCGCCGCCAATTCGCTACCGACGCCGGGCCACGACCCCGAACTGGCAGCCACCAACGCCCAAAACGCTGCCGCCGATGCCCGGCGGCGGGGGCCTCTAGGGCCAGTCGCCGGGGCGCAGCAGCGAGAGTCCGACTATGCCGCCGGCGGCCGACAGCACGCCGGCAGGCACCTCGACCGCGGCGGGCTGGGCGACTCCGACGGACGAGGTCTCGCGATCCAGATCATGTCGCAGTGTCCGGGCCGTCGAGGCCAGGGCGGCGTCGCAGTGGGGTGCGGCGTGCTCGCTGATCTGCCGGTACGCGTCCGAGAGTTCTGGGACGAACACCGCCTCCGCCACTGCAAGGCGGTCCAGCGCACCCTCCAGCCCGGCGATCTCGTCGAGTGCCTCGGCCAGTGCCGGATCTGCCGGCGTGGCCTGGCGCCAGGGGGCCATCAGCTCGGAGTCGGGCTGGAACCCGTCGAGGGTCTCCCGGTGCACCGCCAGCCGGCGGCTCAGCTCCGCTAGTCGGACCCCGGCCGGCGCGTGGTCCGACTCCCCGGCCGCGGCTGCCTGTGCGGCCCAGCCGTCGAGCATCTCCGACAGCCGTCCGCAGGCCCAGCGCAGCGCGCACACCAACCGGGCCGTCTGGGCCACGGAGTAGCCGTGGCTCACTGGTCGCTCGCGCCGCGGTACCGGTTGATGATCGGCATGCGCCTGTCCCGGCCGAACGCCCGGCCGGTCAGCCGGGGACCGATCGGCGTCTGGCGGCGCTTGTACTCGGCGGCGTCGACCATGCGGCACACCCGCTCCACCACCTCCGGCGGCGCGATCTGGGCCTGCTGGATCTCACCGACGCTGCGAAGCTCCTCCACGTACAGCCGCAGGATGGGGTCGAGCACCTCGTAGGACGGCAGCGACTGGTCGTCGCGCTGGCCGGGCGCCAGCTCGGCCGACGGCGCCTTGGACAACACCGTGGCCGGGATCAGCTCGCCGCCGGCCTGCTGGTTGCGCCAGCGGCACAGCTCGTACACGTCGAGCTTCCACAGGTCCGAGATCACTGCGAAGGCTCCGGCGGTGTCGCCGTACAGGGTCGAGTAGCCCACCGCCAGCTCGCTCTTGTTGCCGGTGGTGAGCACCAGCCAGCCGTGCTCGTTGGCCAGCGCCATCAGGGTCGTGCCCCGGACCCGGGCCTGGAGGTTCTGGTCGGTGAGCCCGCCCGCGTCCAGGCCGCGCCCGAGGTCGGCCTCGATCATCTCGGCCAGCGCAGCGTGGGCGGGCTCGATGCTGACGATGCGAGCGTCGATGCCGAGGTTGGCGGCCAGTTTCTCGGCGTCGGTGACCGAGTGCTCGCTGGAGTGGCGCGACGGCATCAGCACGCCGTGCACATGGGCCGCACCCAGCGCATCGACGGCGACGGTGGCGGTCAGGGACGAGTCCACCCCGCCCGACAGCCCGACGCAGACGTCGGCGAACCCGCTCTTGTGCACGTAGTCGCGGGTGGCCAGCACCAGCGCGGCCCAGCGCTGGGCGTCGAGATCCATGGACGGCGCCATCGGCGCGGCCAGACGGTCGCGGCCCGATGCCAGTGCGCCCTCGCGCGTCACGGCGCCCTCACTCGTCGCGGCGCCCTCACTCGTCGATGCGCCCTCCCGCGTCACCGGCGTGACCGCGGGCGTTACCGGCGTGATCGGGCGCGACGCCTCCTCGGACGGGTCGTGACGTCGCGGCGAAGGCAGATCCACATCGAACACGTCGACCGTCTCGGCGAACGACACGCACCGGGCCGCCACCGACCCGTCGGGGGCGACCACGAACGATCCGCCGTCGAAGACCAGCTCGTCCTGGCCGCCCACGAGGTTCACGCAGACCACCGCCACGCCGGCCTCGGCCGCCCGCCGGCCGATCACCTGCTCGCGGACGGCCTGCTTGCCGGCCCGGAACGGCGACCCGTTGACGTTCACCACCAGCTGGGCCCCGGCGCGGGCCAGGTCGCTGACCGGGCCGTCCGGAACCCAGGCGTCCTCGCACACCGTGACCCCGACCACGGCTCCGCCGATCTCGAAGAGCGGCGGCTCCTCGACGCCGGGCCGGAAATGGCGCAGCTCGTCGAACACGTCGTAGTTGGGCAGATGGCGCTTGCGGTAGACGCCGCGCGTCTCGCCGGCAGCGCACACCGCCACCGCGTTGTACGCCTCGCTGAAAGTCTCGACCCCGGCCATGTCGGGCACCCGCCGCCGCCCCTCGCCCACGCCGTCGACGAAGCCGACGACGGCCGCGCAGGAGCCAATGCGGGCCGCGAACCGGTCGAGCGCGGCTCGGCTGGCCGCCACGAAGCCCGGTCTCAGGACGAGGTCCTCGGGCGGGTAGCCGGTGACGGACAGTTCGGGCAGGACCGCGACCTGCGCGCCGGCCGCCTCGGCCCGGGCCAGCGCCTCGGTTGCCAGGGCCACGTTCGCTTCCAGGTCGCCGACGGTCGGGTTGACCTGGCAGATCGCCACCCTCAGGCGGCCGGGTCCCGCTCCCCTAGCAGCGTCGGCGGCCATCGGGAGCGGGGTGGGCTAGTTGTAGCCGACGAGGGCTTCGCAGATGGTTCTCGTCAGCAGGGTGGACACGTGGTAGGGATCGGCGTTGGCGTTGGGGCGGCGGTCCTCGATGTAGCCCTTGCCGTCGCGGGCGACCTGCCACGGGATCCGCACCGAAGCACCCCGATCCGACACGCCGTAGGAGTACTGGTCATAGCGCTCGGTCTCGTGCTCGCCGGTCAACCGGAACTCGATGCCCGCGCCGTAGCCGCCGAGATGCTCCTCGGGCTTGCCCGCCGCGCCCAGCGCCTCGCACGCCGCGATGATCGGCTCATAGCTCTCGCGCATCGACTTGGTCGACACGTTGCAATGCATGCCCGCGCCGTTCCAGTCGCCCAGCATCGGCTTGGGCTCGATGGTCACCTCGATGCCGTGCTTCTCCGCCAGACGGAACAGCAGGTAGCGGGCCACCCACACATGATCCGCGACCCTGACAGTGTCGGACGGCCCGATCTGGAACTCCCACTGGCCCGGCATGACCTCCGCGTTGGTGCCCGCAATATCGAGACCGGCCTGGATGCAGGCCGTGGTGTGCTCCTCGATCAGGTCGCGGCCAGAGATCCGGCCCGCTCCCACCCCGCAGTAGTACGGGCCCTGAGGGGGCGGGAACCCAGCCGGCGGGAACCCAGCCGGCCAGCGGGTGGTGGCGTCGAGCAGCGTGTACTCCTGCTCCATCCCGAACAGCGGCGCCTGGTCCTTGTACTTCTCAAACACCGCCACACACTCTGCTCGCCGGTTGGTCGGATGCGGCGACAGGTCATGGGTCAGCAGCGTCTCGCACAGCACCAGGATGTTGTCGCCGCCGCGGATCGGGTCGCCGCAGGTGAACACCGGCTTGAGCACCACGTCGGAGTTGTCGCCCGTCGCCTGATTGGTCGACGACCCGTCGAACCCCCAGATCGGGGGGGCCTCATCGTTGGCCAGGATCTTCGTCTTGGTGCGGATCTCACCGACCGGCTCAACGCCGTCAATCCACAAATACTCGGCCCGGTAAGTCACGACATCTCCTTGGTGTGCTCGGTTCGGCTAATGGGTCTTGAACGCTCAATGAGGCTACCGGATTACTGGCGATTCTCGGCCCACCAGCCGTCCAGTCGAGCCAACAATTCGTCGACCGGAAGCTCCCCCTCGGTGCGCTTGACCTCCAGCAGCCAGGCCAGAGCCTCGCCCACCTTCGGGCCGGGAGGCAGGCCGAGATGGGCCATGACCGCGCCACCGTCGATCTGGGGCCGCTCCGCTGCCCGGCGCTCGGCGTCGGCCAGTTCGGCGATGCGACGCTCGAGATCGTCGATCTGGCGATGGAGGTCGGCCTCCCGCTGGAGGTTGCGGGTGGTGCAGTCCGACCGGACCAGCTGGTTGAGACGACCCAGCAGCGGCCCCGCGTCCCGGGCGTAGCGGCGCACTGCGGCGTCGCTCCATCCCGACGCGTAGCCCTTGAACCGTCCCGACAGCCGCACCAGCTCGCTCACGTCGTCGACGGTGCGCTCGTCGAAACCGAGCTCGGCCAGCCGCTTGCGGGTCATCCGGGCTCCAACCGCCTCGTGATGGCGGAAGGTCACCTCGCCGTGCTCGTAGCTGCGGGTTCGGGGCTTGCCAATGTCGTGGAACAGCGCCGCCAAACGGACGACGAGGTCGTCGGGAGTCTTGGCCACCACCGCGATGGTGTGGGCCAGCACGTCCTTGTGCCGGTGGATCGGGTCCTGCTCCATCTGGAGATCCGGCAGCTCCGGAACGATCTGAGCCATGGTGCCGCGGTCGATGGCCGACCACAGCCGGGGCGCGGGATCATCGCCGCTGAGCAGGGCGCACAACTCTTCTCGGTGGGTCTGCCGGGCATCCACGATGATCACCGCAATCAAGCCTATGATCCGGCTTCGCGGTTCTGTCTCGTGACGCGGCGGGACCGTGCCCGCGGTGTAGGGTGAGCGCCTGGAAAGGAGTTCCTCATGCGATCACTGAGGCTCGCAACGGCGATGCTTGCGCTGGCGCTGATCGCGGCGGCGTGCAGCGACGACGAGAACGGCGAGGGAGAGCCGGTCGACGAGGTGACGACAACCACCGGGTCCGCCGCTCCGACTACTACCCAGCCCCGGGTGACCACACCGACGACGGCCGCGCCGGAGACGACGACTACCACGGTCGTGGAAGTGGTCCCTACTACTAGTACGACCACGACGCCTGATACCGCGGTCAGCATCGGTCCGCCTCCCCCGCCGAGCAACGTCAGGTGCCAGGCCGGCACAGCCGAGAACGAGCTCCTGGTGTCGTTCGACGCCCTCCCCATTCCAGCCGACATCTCCAAGATCCGCGTCTACGTGTCGGTGGACGGCGGGCCGATGATCACCAACGGCGAGTACACCATCGGCGAGATCGACTCCAGCGGCGACCGCTGGGCCGCTCCGGCTCGGAGGCTGCCCGCCAACGTGCCGCTGCGGCTTGCCGCGACCTCCTTCAACCAGCTGGGCCAGGAGTCGGGCTGGTACATAGTGGAGGGCCACTACACCGGCCCGGGGGCGCCCTGCGGCGATCCGCTGCCTCCGCCGACCGCCACCGCCGGCTTCGCCGAGGGCGAGGGCGAGCAGGGCGGCTGAACAGGCTCGCCGCGCCGGCCGGGAACCAGATTGGCCCGGCGGGCGTCATAGGTGTCGACCGTCCTAGTCGGGAGGACACCTATGCATGATGCGATCGACCTCCATGTGAGGAAGTCTCGCCCACCCTTGAGGATCCTGGTGCTGACGTTGCTGGGCGCAGTGCTGATGCTGCTCAGCGGCTGCGTCGGCGGCGACGACGAGTCCGTGGCTGCGACCAGCATGGAATCCCCCGCGGCCTTGGCTGAGGGCGCGTTCGATGTGGCCGACACGGCCATGTCTGAGGAGGCCATGGCCGAGGAGGCCCCGGCGCCCACAGCGCCGCCAGCGCCTGACTCCGGGGCCTCCCTGGCCGTCCCCACCGCGCTCACGCCCGCCGACCTCGGACGCGAGATCGTGTACCGGGCCACTATCAGCGTTCAGGCCGACGATGTCACCGCGGCCAGCAACGAGGCGGTGGCCATAGTGCAGGGCCTGGGCGGGATCGTGTTCTCCCAGACGACCCGCACCGAGCCCGAGCCCCGGGCCGAGATCGTGTTCAAGGTGCTTCCCGCCGACTTCTCGACTGCGCTGGAGCGTCTGGCCGGCGTGGGGAAGCTGGTCGACCAGTCGATCAGCGCCGACGATGTGACCGAGCGGGTCGTCGACCTCGAGAGCCGCATCAGCACCGCCGAGACCAGCGTGGCCCGCCTGCGGCGACTCCTGGAGGAGGCGGTCGACCTCGAGGACGTGGCCCAGATCGAGGGCGAGCTGCTCGACCGCGAGACCACCCTCGAGGTGCTGCGGGGTCAGCTGCGCACCCTGCGAGACCAGGTGGACCTGGCCACCATCACGCTGACCATCACCCAGTCGCCCACCGTGCTGCCCGACACCGGGATCATGGCGCAGGCCTGGGTGTCGGACGACGCCGACGACGACCCGTGCCTCGGCACCAACCACCTCAACGCCGACCCCGACACCACCCTGTACTTCTGCCTGGAGATCGAGAACACCGGCGCCTCGGCGCTGACCGACGTGACCGTCCGCTCCCGCGAGGTGCGCCTCGATGTCGGCTCCTTCGAACTGGTCCAGGGCCGGTTCGACCGGATTGAGCCCAGCGAGTTGCTGGTGGCCGTGCTGGCCGAGCCCGTCGAGGACGGGCGGATGGCGGGCAGGGTCGCCACCCGGGGCCTCGAGATCAACCTCGAAGTCGAAGCCGTGCCGGTCGACTCTTCCGGAGAGCCCCTCCAAGAGGTCTCCACATCGGCGTGGGTGTACGTGGACGTGGACCCGGACGAGTCGCTTCCCGGCTTCCGCGACTCGATCTCCGACGGCGCCGGGTTCCTGCGTTGGATCGTGGGCGTGGCGCTGGTGGCGGTCGGGGTGTTGATCCCGTTCCTGCCGTTCGTGGCCGTGATCATCGCCCTGGTCTGGTGGCGTCGCCGCCGCCGCCGGAGCCGCGGCCGCAAGCAGGCATCACCGCCGCCTCCCCCGCCCGCCGCCCCGGCCTGATTTTCTCGGGTTGGTTTTGGGCACTGGACACCCATAAGTCACCCGAGATTTCCCGGGAAGCGGCCCCTAGCGTTCTCGGGTTACTTTTGGGCAGTGGACACACATAAGTCACCCGAGAACGCGGGGCGGGATCGTTCGGAACGCAACAAGCAGATCGTGGCGCAGTACTGGGACGCCCTGTACGCCCACGACTGGGACGCCGTCGCCGGGTTCTTCGCCCCCGATGCCAACTACGTGGACGTGGGCACGGGCGAGTCGGGCGGGGGCGCCCACGGCCCGGCCCAGATCGTGGCCCGGCTGCAGCTGGGCCTGGAGCCGGTGGAGCGCCACACCCACGAGCCGGGCCTCGTGGTGGCCGAGGGCTCCGTGGTGGTCACCGAGCACCTGGAGGTGTGGTGGTTCCACACCGGCGAGGTGGTCAGGCATCCGTTCACCTCGGTCATGGAACTGGACGACGACGGCTTGATCACGCGCTGGTGGGACTACTCCAACCTGGCGAACCTGCTCGACAACGCCCCCCAGTGGTGGCTGGAGCACATCGCCTCGGGCTGGCGCGCCACCCTCGAAGCCTGACGGACCACAACCGATGCCCGAGGCCGGGGCGTGCACCGCCGGTTCCGGCGCTGATCCCGCACCGCGTCGCGGATACCGCTGGATCGCCGTCGCTCACCCCAAGCCGTCGTCAGGTTGTGCTCGGCGGCGCTGGCGGAGCACGGCGCTGACCATCAGGGCCACGCCGATGGCGACGATCGCCCCTCCGGTTACCAGCACCGGATCGATGTCGGCCCAGAACCGGTCGGCCACCGCCAAGACGGCGACAGCGATGAACAGCACACCGATCACCGCCGAGACGGCGTCGATGCGACCGGTGCCCCAGCGGCTGGCCCGGGGTTCCACGGTCTCGTCGTCGGGCATGCCGGTCTCCTCGTAGCTCATCTGTTGGAACCCTCGACGGGGGCGGGCACGGTGATGAGTCGGGCCTCGCCGATGCCCACGTCGATGTCCAGCCGCAGGTCACCGGTTGTCTCGCCCTGCACCGGCACCGTGATCGTGCGACTGACATCGAGACCGTCCTCGCTGGCTTCCCAGCTGTACCAGGTGTAGCCGGACCACGTCCTGATGTTTCCGGCTCGCACATCGATGTCGGCCGTCGTGGCGATGCTCTCGGGCACGTACACCCGCAGTTCGCCGATGCCGAGACTCAGTTCCACGGAGTGGTCGGTGCGCTCGGGATCGAGATCACGAAGGTCCACGGTCAGCTGACCGATGCCGTGCCGGTACTCGTCCTCCAGCTCCTCGACGTCGATGACGCGCACCCGGGCCTCGCCTATCCCTAAGCCCCCGGGCACGTCCACGGCCACGAACAGCATCAGGGGCGCTGAGAGGGCCAGCCCGAGCACGATCAGTCCTCGGGCGGGACGGGCGAAAGCGGACGCCAGCAACCCAGCTCCCGTCGTCGCCAGCGCAACCGCGAAGAACACGCCGAGGTCCAAATCGACCACGTCCAGGCGCTCGAGCATCACCGCGGTGCCCGTGTACACCAGAAGGGCCGCGACCGTGAGCGTGCCGATCCATGAGCGGTCGCGGCGCCGTTTCGTCTGAGACGAGGGAGCGCCTGCAGTAGGCGCCGGCCCGGTCGGCGGGGCGGTCGACCACTCCGGCCCGGTCGGCGGGGCGGTCGACCACTCCGGCCCGGCCGCGGCGGGGGGAGCCGGTGCGGGCGACGCGAACGCCGAGGAGGGCGGCGGCGTGCCCGGCGGGGGTGCTGATGGCACCGGCGGCCGGGCCGGAGTGGTCTTGGACCCGCCGGCGGGTC
Source organism: Acidimicrobiales bacterium (assembly GCA_965117015.1). GTDB lineage: Bacteria > Actinomycetota > Acidimicrobiia > Acidimicrobiales > Aldehydirespiratoraceae > Aldehydirespirator. The sequence goes on along the minus strand of OZ220747.1, from coordinate 1,769,993 downwards.
CCGGCCACAGGACGAGGGCCACGCCGGCGGCGATGAGGATCAAGGCCAGATAGGGAGCGATGCGCCACACATCGATGAACAGGTCGAAGAGGTCGCCGCTGAGGTTGGCGGTGATGAGCAGGCCGAAGCCGATCAACGCAACCGCCAGCAGGTTGCGGAAGCGGTTGGGCGAGTTTCCCCCGAGGGCCTTGGCGACGACACTGGGCGAGTCCTCGGTGGGCAGGGCCAACCAGCCGATCAGGTACAGGAACGGACCGGCGCCGCCCAGGAAGGTCAGCAGGATGAAGGCGATCCTGACGATCACCGAGTCGATGCCGAAGTAGGCGCCGATACCGCCCGCGACCCCGGCGATCACCTTGTCGGTGGAGCTACGGCGAAGCGTGCGGCGCTCGGTGGCAGCACCGTCGGCCGACGCGTCCGTGCCTTCGGCGGGGCCCGGATCTTGCGCGCCGGGTGGCTGCTCTTCGGCGGGGCTCGGATCTTGCGCGCCGGGTGGCTGCTGTTCGGCGGGGCTCGGATCTTCCGCGCCGGGCGGCTGCTGTTCGGCCATGGCGTCCAGTGTGTGGCGTGGCGTCTAGGCGGCCAATGGGGAATCCCCCTGAACTCTCCCCGAGGACTGCCGTCGACCTAGGGGTTGGTCCCCGGTGCCGCCCCGCCGCCGCCGTGCCATCATCTCTGCATGGCACCGACCCGGGCCGGCTGGCCGGTCAGGTCCAGCACCGACCGAGTGATCGCAGGGGTGTGCGGCGGCATCGGGGCGCGCCTCGGCATCGACGCCACCATCGTCAGGATCGCCTTCGTGGCGCTGGCCCTGGCCTGGGTCGGGGTGCCCCTCTACCTGCTGGGATGGATCCTGCTGCCCCAGCAGCCCGCGCCCGCCGCAGGGACCGCACCGGTGGACCGGGTTGCCCCTCCAGCTCGCATCGCGGCCCGGCGGGCCACCGGCATGGCCTTGATCGTGCTCGGAACGGTGGTGATGGTCCGGCACCTGGGCGTGGCGCTGCCCGACACCCTGATCTGGCCCGCCCTGTGCGTGGCCTTCGGGCTCGGGATCGTGGTCTGGCGGGCGCAGCCCGGCGCCGGCTTCGGCCGGGCCGCCGCCATGCGGATCGCGGCGGGCACGATCCTGCTCGCGCTCGGCATCGGCGTGATCGCGGCGGCCAACCTGTCGCTGTCGGCCGTCCGGGACGGTCTGCTGTCGGGCGGGCTGGTGGTGGGCGGTCTCGCTCTGATCCTGGGGCCATGGGTGGCGGTGCTGGCCCGGGACCGGCGGGAGGAGCGCCAGCGCCGTGTCAGGGCCGACGAGCGGGCCGAGATGGCCGCCCACCTTCACGACTCCGTGCTGCAGACCCTGGCCCTGGTGCAGCGGTCCGACGACCCGGCCCGGATGGCCGCGCTGGCCCGTCGCCAGGAGCGCGAGCTAAGGAGCTGGCTGTACGGAGAAGGACCGGACGCCGCTTCAGCCACCCTCAGGACGGCCGTCGAGCGCATGGCCGGGGTGGTGGAGGACCGCCACGGCACGGTCATCGAAGTGGTGACCGTGGGCGACGCCCCCTTGGACGGACCAATGGAGTCGCTGGTGGCCGCGGCCGGCGAGGCGATGACCAACGCGGCCCGGTGGTCGGGCTGCCCGACCGTGTCTGTGTACGTGGAGGCGACCCCGCAGGCAGTGGAGATCTTCGTGCGCGACCGGGGCGTGGGCTTCGACCCGACGGCGGTCAACGGCGGCCGCCACGGAATCAGGGACTCGATCAAGGGCCGGCTCGACCGGGTGGGAGGCAGCTGCGAGATCGTCAGCGCCCCCGGCGACGGGGCCGAAGTGCGCCTCCGCCTCGGCCAGAGCTGACCGGGGCTGGGCCTCGGTACCGTGACTCGCATGGCGGCTGCTCCTCCCCGGGTGGTGATCGTCGACGACCACCGGCTGTTCCGCAGCGGCGTGCGGGCCGAGATCGGCGACCGGGTTGCCGTGGTGGCCGAGGCCGACGACGTCGGCTCCGCGGTGGAGACCATCGAGCGGTGGAGCCCCGACGTGGTGCTGCTCGACGTGCACCTTCCCTCCGGGTCGGGGCGCGAGGTGATCGAGTCGGTGACCGCGGCCGGCGTCGAGACCCGGTTCCTCGCTCTGTCGGTGTCCGACGCCGCCGAGGACGTGATCGCCGTGGTCCGAGCCGGGGCCAGGGGCTATGTCACCAAGTCGATCTCCGGCGACGATCTGGTGGATGCGATCATCCGGGTGAGGGACGGCGACGCGGTGTTCTCGCCCCGCCTGGCCGGGTTCGTGCTGGACGCCTTCGCCACCGACACCGTGGCGGTGGCGGGGCCGGAGTCCGACGAGGACCTCGACCGGCTGACCGCCAGGGAGCGGGAGGTTCTGCGCCACCTGGCCCGGGGCTACACCTACAAGGAGATCGCCCGCCAGCTGTCGATCTCGATCAAGACGGTCGAGACCCACGCCTCGGCAGTCCTTCGCAAGCTCCAGCTGTCCAACCGCCACGAGCTGAGCCGGTGGGCCGCCGCCCGCCGCATCTGGTAGGTAGCGGCTCCAGTAGGTTCTGCGCTCGTGGCACAGCAAGAGACCGCCGCTGAGCGGTGGGCGCGGCAGATGGCCGACTGGGCCATCCCCGCCGAGATCCTGGGCTCGGCTCCCCGCCGGCCCTTCGTGTTCTCGCCCGAGATCTTCGCCGCGCCCGAGCCCGGCACGTTCGAGCGCTCGCTGTCGAACCGCCGGGCCGCCGAGGCCCTGGGGGACGGGGGCTCGGTCCTCGACGTCGGCTGCGGCGGCGGGGCCGCGGCCTTCGCGGTGGCGCCCCCTGCCACCGAGGTGATCGGCACCGACCGCCAGTCCGACATGCTGGAGCTGTTCGCGGCCACCGCCCGCGAGCGCGGCATCCCGGCCCAGGTGCACGCCGGGTCGTGGCCCGAGGTCGCCGACGAGGTGCCGGTCGCCGACGTGGTGGTGTGCCACAACGTGCTCTACAACGTGACCGACGTCCCGCCGTTCGTGGCCGCACTCAACGCCCACGCTCGCCGCCGGGTGGTGATCGAGATCACGCCCAAGCATCCTCAGGACCGCCGCCGCATGCTGTGGCGTCACTTCTGGAACCTGGAGCGGCCTTACGAGCCCACCGCGGCCACCGCGGTGGAGATCATCGCCGGCGCCGGCCTGGACCCCGTCGTCGAGGAGTCGCTGCTGCCGGAGGACTCCCGAGCGGCCAAGCGCCGCGAGTTCGAGGGACCGCAGTGGTGCCGCAACCTGTGCCTGCCACCCGAGCGCGAGCCCGAGGTGGCCGCGCTCGTCGCCGACGTCCCCTTTCCCCGCGAGCGAGTCACCATCTGGTGGGACACCAACCGCTGAGGGCGCGATCAGGCGGTCCCCAGCGAAATTGGCGACATAGTGAGCCTCCAGGGCCCAATCCGTCGCCAATTTCGGCGGGAGCGAAGGTTCAGACCTCCCGAACGGTCGTCAGCGCGTAGTCGATCAGAGTGCCGTTGAGTTCAACGTTGTGGGCGTCGCGGGCATGCTGAGCGACTGCGGCCAGCAGGTCCTCGGCAGTGTCGGCCACGGCCACCTTCTTACAGTCGGTGACCCCGACCCGGCTGCACGCGAACTCCAGCGCCATCGGCCGATCCCTCTCAGCTCGCCTGCTGCTGTTCGGCGAGGCTGGCCGCCACGGCATCGAGCGTGTCGGCGACCGCTTCAAGATCAGTCTTCACGGGAGTCAGCAGCTCTGCCAGCGGCTCGGTGCGGTGAGCTATGGACCGCACTCCGAAGGTGATCTTGCCCAGCGAGTCGTTCACGGCACGCAACACGATCACGACCCGTGTCAGGTAGAAGGCCAGCGCAGCCGCGATCACGAGAGCGATCACGACGGTCACGACCGCGGCGGCCGGCATCAGACCGTTCCCCCGGTCACAGCAGCGGCCCCGCGGCTGTGACGTAGCGCACGGCCAGGCCCTTGGCCGCGGAGACCAGGTCTCGGGTGTCGGCCACGGCCGGCACCGGTTCGAGGTTCTTGGTGAGTCCGACGCCGTGCTCGAGGATGTCGTCGGCGTAGCGCTTGATCTCCAGTGCGGGCCGCATCACCCGGTTGGCGAGCAGCAGGACGACGGGCACTACTGCCAGCAGCAGAATTGCGTTGCCGATCCACCACAGCCACATGGCCGACTCCTCCTCGTCCGTCGTGGAGCTTAGACCACACTAGATGCAAACCGCATCTAGGCCCCAAAACGCGGGCTCACACCGCGGCGAGGCCCAACGCGTCGACGAGACCCTCCAATGCGGCCACGGCCGGGGCCGACGGCTCGTGGTCGACCGGCGACACGCCGAGCCGGTCGGCGACGTCGATAGCCGGGTCGTCGGGAACCACGACCAGCACCCGATCCCCGAAGGCCTCCTCGATGCGGGCCCGGTCCGAGCCGTCGCTGACCTTGTTGGCCACCACCACCACCCGGCCCTGGCGCTGCTCGTCGGCGACGGACACGGCCCGGCGGGCCACGTCGATGGAGCGCAGCGTGGGCTCCACCACCACCACGGTGGCGTCCACCGCAGCCGTCTCCAGGCGGGTCAGGGTGCCGATGCCGGCCTCGAGGTCGGCCACGACGGTGGCGGCTTCATCATTGACGGAGCCGAGCAACTGCTCGGCCGACAGACCGCATCAAGGTCAACCGGGCTCAGGGTTCTCGATGCGGGTGATCACCGACAGGCGCACGCCGTCGGGGGCGTCGGCGCCGTAGCGGTCGAGGATGTCGTCCCAGGTCGGCGCATGGTCGGCTGCGCCCTCGCCGACCTCCTCGCGCAGGGTCAGGAGACGCTCGGTCTCGGAGTCGCCGACTCCGAGCGAGAGGCCGAGATTCGGGTTGGTGTCGCAGTCGAGGGCCACCACCCGGGCGCCCCGACGGCCCAGCGAGCGGGCCAGCACCGCGCTGGTGGTGGTCTTGCCCGCCCCGCCCTTGCCGACGACGGCGATCTTCATCCGGCCACCTCCTCGCCGACGACGGCGATCTTCATCCGGCCACCTCCTCGCCGAGAGAGTAGAGCGACATCACCCGGTCGACCAAGGCATCCACGGCGTGAGCGAGGGAGCCGTCGGGCGCCGCGTCCAGCGGAGCCGCGCCGCGGCGGTCGGCCCGGACGGCGCCGGGGTCGAGGGGGACCACCGCGGCGGGCTGCACGCCCAGCCGCTCCGAGACGCTCGCCGCGTCGGAGTCGTCACGGGCCTTGTTGACCACCACCATGAGACTCGACGGGCCCCACTTCGCCTGCGACAGGCTCAACAGCCGGGTGGCGGTGTGCATCGACTTGACGGTCGGCTCCACCACCACGCACACGGTGTCGGCGTACCTGGCCCAGCCGAACATCGCCTGCCGGGTGCCGCCGGGGAGGTCACCGACCAGGTGCCAGCGGTCCCGGTCGAGTTCGGCCACCACCTGGCTCCACGCGTGCTGGGCCTGCTGAAGCCTCACCACCGGGCCCCACAGGTTTCCGAACTGGAGGTAGCGGACGCCGTCGGGACATCCAGCCGCATAGCGGTCCACGATGGCAGCCGCGTCGAGGTCGGGCCGCAGCACCCATCGGGGTCCCCCCTCGGGACCGGAGACCACCACGTCGTCGGGGATCGGATGATCGTCCACGGCAACACCCAGGGAGTAGGGCATGCCAGGCATGGGGTCGGAGTCCAGTGCGAGCACCGGCTGGCCCCGGCGGGCCAGCAGCCGGGCGAACGTGCCCGCGATGGTCGATTTGCCCGCGCCCCCCTTGCCGACGAAAGCCACCCGGATCATCGACGCCGATTCTGCCACGGCCGTCCGCGCCCCCGGCCAATCCCGACGCGCCCCCGGCCCATCCCGACGCGCTCCCGGCCAATCTCGGGTTGGTTTCGGGTGCTGTGTCCACATAACTCACCCGAGAATCAGTCATTGAGGAAGCAGGCGGCCCAGCGGCCGGGAGCGACCTCCTTGAACTCGGGCGTCTGCTCGGTGCACTTGGCCATCGCGTCGGGGCATCGGGGGGCGAACGGACAACCCGCCGGCGGCGCGGCGGCGCTGGGGATCTCGCCCCGCAGCACTATGCGCGGCCTGGCCGCCGCCGGGTGATCCGCCGGCACGGCCGAGAGCAGGGCTCGGGTGTAGGGATGAGCCGGGCGGTCGAACAGCTCGCCGGCCGGAGCCGACTCGACGATGCGGCCGAGGTACATGACCGCCACCCGGTCCGAGATGTGGCGCACCAGGGCCAGGTCGTGGGCGATGAACAGGTAGGCGAGGCCGCGCTCGGCCTGCAGATCGAGCAGCAGGTTGATGATCTGGGCCTGGATCGACACGTCGAGGGCGGACACCGGCTCGTCGCACACCACGAGACGGGGATCCAAGGCCAGCGCCCTCGCTATGCCGACCCGCTGGAGCTGGCCCCCGGACAGCTCGTGGGGGAGGCTGCGGGACTGGGCCGCGGTGAGCCCGACACGGTCCAGGACCTCCGCAGCCCGCTGGCGCGACTCCGAGCGGGAGGCCAGTCCTTGGATTCTCAGTCCCTCGCCCACGCTGTCGCCGACGCTCTTGCGGGGGTCCAGCGCGCCGATCGGGTCCTGGAACACGATCTGCATCCGCTGCCTGAGGGCCTTCATCTCGGTCCGGCCCGCGGCGAGCACGTCACGGCCCTCGAAGGTCACCGAGCCGCTGCTGGGCTGGATGAGGCGCAGCACGCTCAGGCCCACCGTGGTCTTGCCGCCGCCCGACTCGCCCACCAGCCCCAGCGTCTCGCCCGGGGCGACACGGAAGCTCACCCCGTCAACGGCTCTGAGCGCCTGCCCGGAGCGGGCCATCGACCCCCCTGAGCGGATCCTGTAGTGCTTGACGAGGTCGGTGACCTCCAGCAGCGCCGGACCGGCCGTGGCCGTCGCGCCGGGCGCAGTCGCACTACCCATGGAGCCAGCACCTCACGTGGTGCCCGTCTCGGGGAGACACCGAATCAGGCGCCTGCTCGGTGCACACCGTCAGGCCGCTCTCAACCCGCGGGGCGCAGCGCGGTGCGAAGCTGCAGCCCACCGGAAGGTCGAGGGGAACGGGCACGCTGCCCGGTATCACCCTCAGCCGGCTCTTCGACTGGGCGGCTGGCCGCGACTCCATCAGCCCGACGGTGTAGGGATGCAGCGGTGCGTCGTACAGCTCCGAGACGGTGCACTCCTCGACGATGCGGCCCGCGTACATCACCGCGGCCCGGTCGGTGATCTCCGCGATCACTCCGAGGTCGTGGGTGATCAGGATGACGGCCATGTCGTTGGCCGACTGCAGCTCCCGCAGCAACTCGAGGATCTGCGCCTGCACGGTGACGTCGAGCGCGGTGGTCGGCTCGTCGGCGATCAGCAGGTCCGGCTCGCCGGCCAGCGCGATGGCGATCATCACCCGCTGGGCCATCCCGCCGGAGAGCTGGTGCGGATACTCCCGAACACGCCGGTCCGGATCGGAGATCCCGACCCGGTCGAGCAGCTCGACGGCCCGGCGGCGGCGGGCCGAGCGGTCCATGCCGGTGCCGGACTTGAAAGCCTGGCCGATCTGGCGCCCCACCGACATCACGGGGTCCAGCGAGGCCCGGGGCTGCTGGAAGATCATGGCGATCCTGGGGCCGCGCACCGAGTTGAGCACCCGCTCGGACGCTCCCACCAGCTCGATGCCGTCGAAGCGCACCGACCCTTCGACGATCCGCCCCGGCGGCTCGACGAGGCCGGCGATCGACAGCGACGTCACGGTCTTGCCGCAGCCCGACTCCCCCACCAGGCCCACTACCTCGCCTCTGCCGATCTCGAAGCTGACCCCGTCGACCGCCTTGACCACGCCGGCGTCAACGAAGAAGTGGGTGCGGAGACCCTCGACACTCAGCAGCGGCTCCGTCATCCCGCGGCCCCCGAGCTCCGCGATCTGGGGTTCCAGAAGTCGTTGAGGGCATCGCCGAGCAGGTTGACCCCCAGCACCGCCACCGCAATGGCCAAGCCGGGGAAGACCGACATCCACCAGGCCCGCCGCACGAACGACTGGGCGTTGTTGAGCATGTAGCCCCAACTGATCACGTTGGGGTCGCCCAGCCCGAGGAAGCTCAGGCTGGCCTCGATCAGGATGGCCCCGCCCACCTGCAACGACGCCAGGGCCACCACCGGTGCGATCGTGTTGGGAAGCACGTGCGTCCGCAGGTTGCGCCACGACGACGACCCGAGCGCCTCGGCCGCGGTCACGTACTCGAGTTCCTTCACGGCCAGCACCCCCGACCGGGCCACCCGGGCGGTCAACTCCCAGGAGGTCAGCGCGAGGACGAGCACCATGTTCCTCAGCCCCGGCCCGAACAGGGCCACCACCGTCAGCGCAAGGAAGAACCGGGGCAGGACCTGCGACAGCTCGGTAAAGCGCATCAGCAGATCATCGACCTTGCCGCCCGCGAAGCCGGCCACGCCTCCAACGACGGTGCCGATGACCAGCGACGCCCCGGCCACGGCCACCCCGACCAACAGGCTTGTGCGGGCGCCGTGGACCACACCGGCGAACACGTCGCGCCCCAGGTCGTCGGTGCCGAGCCAGTGCTTTGGTGACGGCGGTTCGAACGGTGTTCCCGCGAACGAGAACGGGTCAGTGGGGGCGATGTAGGTGGCCAATGCGGCAACCAGCACGAACAGGGCGGTCAGCACGAGCCCGATCACGGCCACGGGGCTGGACGCGAACCTCCTCCAGGAGGCCTTGACCCCCCGGGTCCTGTCGTGGTCCGCCTGGTCCGAACCTGATGGGCGACGGCGGCCGGCGGCCCTATCCCGCAGCGAGATCCGCTGCTCGGCGACGGGTCCCTCAAGTGCCATGACGCACCCGCGGGTCCAGCAGCGAGTACACGAGGTCGGTGATGAGGTTCATCAAGATGATGGTCACCGACAGCATCAGCAGCATCGCGGTGATGATGGCGAAGTCGCGGGCCAGGATGGCGCTCAGCAGCAGCCGGCCCAAACCCGGCCAGGCGAACACCGTCTCCACCAGCACCGAGCCGGCGAACATGAAGCCGATCTGGCTCCCGATCACGGTGACGATGGGCAGCATGGCGTTGGGCAGGGCGTGGCGGATCAGCACCCGGCGGCGCGACTGGCCCCGGGCCCGGGCCGCCCGTATGTACATCTCGTCGAGGTTCTCGATCACTGCGGCCCGCGTGACCCGCATGATCGGCGGCACGTACACCGTCACCAGCGCGACGACGGGCAGCACCATGTGGTGGGCCACATCGAGCACGGCCCGCAACCCCTCGTAGTCGGCTCGGGCGTCGCTGCGGCCCTGCACCGGGAACCAGTCGAAGCGCAGCGCGAACAACAGCAGCAGCACCTGCGACAGCCAGAAGACCGGCACGGCGTGACCCAGCAGGGTGGCAGTGCGGGCCGTGTTGTCCAGCGCCGAGTTCCTGCGGGCCGCGGCCACCGTCCCGACGCTGATCCCGATGACGGTGGCGATAGCCAGCGCCGGGACCATGAGCAGCAGCGTGGCCGGCAGCTGGTCGAGGATCACGCCGACCGCCGACCGGTTCTGCCGGTAGGAGAAACCCAGGTCGCCTTGGAGGAGGCGGCCCAGATACACGAAGAGCTGCTCGTGCAGCGGCCGGTCGAGCCCGAACCGCTCCCGCATCATGGCGTAGTAGCCGGCGTCGCCGTCCTCGCCCGCCAGGGCGACGATCGGATCGCCGGGCGCGGCGTGGATCAGGATCCACGTCACCACCGACGCGCCGAACACGAGCGGCACGGCCTGCAGGAGGCGTCGCACGGTGTATCGGACCAGAAGCGCCTCCTCTCGATGGTCTCGGCTAGGTTCTACTCCTCGAAGTAGGCGGTCTCGGCGACATGGCCGGAGTTGGCCTGCAGACCGCGGACATTGGCGCCCGAGCCCGCCGTGAACTGGGCCTCGACCAGCCACAGGTAGGGCAGCTCAGCGGTGAGGATCTTCTGGATCTCGCCGTAGAGCTCGCCCCGGCGGGCGACGTCGGGAGTGCTGGCCGCTTCGTCGAACAGCACATCGATGGCCGGGTTGACGTACGCCGCCCCGTTCGAGAACGGGATGTCGCCGATGTTGCTGGAGATGTACATGCGCGCCACGCCGATGGACGGGTCGGTGTTGTTGCAGTAGCTGATGATGTTGGTGTCGAAGTCGCGCTCGGTGAACACCTTCGGGATGAAGGCGCTGCGGTCGAGGGGCATGACCTCCACATCGATGCCGACCTCAGCGAGGTTCTGTCGCATGACCTCGGCGTACTTGGGGAACACGCCGAAGCTGAACACCAGCAGGTCGATGCCGAAACGGGTCCCGTCGGAGGCGTAGCCGGCCTCGTCGAGCAGCGCGTTGGCCCGGTCGACATCATAGGGGTAGCCGGTCACGTCGTCGGTGTAGGCGAAGGCCATCTGGCTGTTGATGGGTCCGGTGGCAACCCGGCCCTGGCCGAAGATGACCTGAGCCAGCATCTGCTCACGGTTGACGGCGTGGGCTATGGCCTGGCGCACCCGCAGATCGCTGAAGACCTCGCGTTCCGAGTTGAAGGTGAGGGTCGGAATGCAGAAGCCGCCGCCGGGACCGCTGTTGACGTTGTGCAGCGTTATGGAGTCGTCGCCGCTGAGGCGCTCGATCTCGCCGCCGGGGACCCGCCAGATGTAGTCGACCTCGCCCTCCTCGAGGGCCAGGACCTGGGTGTTCTGGTCCGGGATCACCCTGAACACGACCCGGTCGAGGTAGGGCAGGCCCTCCTTGAAGTAGTCGTCGTTGCGGACCAGCGTGATCTCGTTGTCGATGTCGTAGGACTCCAGCTTGAACGGTCCGGTGCCCACCGGTGCGAGGTTGGCGTCCGCGGTCTGGACGTCGTCGACGCCCTCATAGATGTGCTTGGGAAGGATCGGTGCCTCGGTGGAGTTGAGCCGCTGCAGCAGGGCGGCGTAGGGCTGCGTGAAGTTGAACACGACCGTGGTGTCGTCGGGAGTGTCGATCGACTCGAGGATGCTGCTGAGACCGCCCTTCGTGCGGGAGTGGTAGCTCAGCAGGACGTTCTCGAAGGTGAACTTCACATCGGCCGAGGTCATGGGCTCGCCGTCGTGCCAGCGGACACCTTCGGCCAGATGGAAGGTGTACTGGGTGCTGTCGTCGCTCACCTCCCAGCTCTGGGCCAGGTCCGGATGGGGGTTGGCGTTGTCGTCCAGTTCGACGAGCCCGTTGAACATCGATCCGGTGACGGCGTGCACATTGAATCCGGTGGTGATGCCGGGGTTGAAGTGGCCGGGATCGTCGGACAGCGCGACGACCAGAGTGCCGCCGACGGGTGCCACATAGGGGGTCTCCTCCGGTTCCGGCCCCGGCTCCGCAGCCGGCTCCTCGGCGGCCGGCTCAGGCTCCTCAGCGGCCGGTTCCTCAGCTGCCTCGGATTCCGCAGCCGGCTCCTCGGCGGCCGGCTCCTCGGGCGCGGGCTGTTCAGCTGCGGGCTCCTCGGCCGGTGCCGCAGGCTGCGACGCCGGTCCGTCACCGTCGTCGCCGCAAGCGGCGGCCACCAGGGCCAGCGCCAGGATCGCGCCCAGCAGTCTCAGTCGTCGCATGCTTTGTCCTTTCGCAATGAGCAGGCCTTGCCCCATGTCAACTCACGGGCCGAGTGGCAAGGCAAGCTAGAGATACCGGATAGTCGAGTCAATTCCACTATCTGTAAATTGCATCTAGTAAAGGTAACGGTGCCTCTACAGCACGGACCATGCCCGACCAATGAGACGTAGACACCTGCGCATATCCGGCACCGTTCAGGGCGTGGGGTTCCGGCCCCACCTGCACCGGCTGGCCCGGAGCCTGTCGCTGACCGGTGCGGCCGGCAACGACGACGAGGGTGTCTGGTGCGAGGTCCAGGGCCGGCATGCCGACCTAGACGAGTTCGAGGCGCGAGTCGCGGCCGAGGCCCCTCCGCTGGCTCGGGTCGACTCGGTTCGCTCCGCCGATCTCGCCGCAGTCGAGGGTGAGAGTGGCTTCTCTCTGTCGCCGAGCACGCCCGGGTCGGGCACGGTCACCGGCACCGTGCCTCCCGATGTCGCCACCTGCCCGGCGTGCCTTGCCGAGATCGCGGATCCCGGCGGGCGCCGGTACCGGTACGCCTTCACCTGCTGCACGGACTGCGGGCCCCGCTACACCGTCGTGCGGAGCCTGCCGTATGACCGGGAGCGCACCTCGATGGCGGCCTTCGATCTGTGCGAGGCGTGCGAGGCGGAGTACCGGGACCCGGCCGACCGCCGCCACCACGCCCAGGCCGTGTGCTGCGGCGATTGCGGTCCGTGGCTGGTGCTGGAATCGATGTCCGCCGAGCCCGTCGCCGGTGACCCCGTAGCCGAGGCCGCCGCACTGCTGCGGGCGGGCCGCATCGTCGCCATCAAGGGCCTGGGCGGCTATCAGCTGGCCTGCCGGGCCGACGACAGCCGTGCGGTGACCCGGCTGCGGCTGCGCAAACACCGCGAGGAGAAGCCGTTCGCCCTGCTGGTCCCCTCTGTTGCCGCGGCACGGGAACTCGTCGATCTAGACGATCTGGCGGCCCGGGCTCTGAGCGGACCCGAAGCACCCATCGTGCTGGCGCCGCGGCGGGAGCCGGCCGCGGTCGCGGCTGAGGTCGCCCCCGACACCAAGCTGCTGGGGGTGATGCTCCCGGCGACGCCCATGCACACGCTGCTGGCCGCCGAGACCGGGCTGCCGCTGGTGTGCACCAGCGGCAATCGCTCCGAGGAGCCCATCGTCACCGACGACGCCCGGGTGCGCGCCGAACTCGGGGACATAGCCGACGCAGTGCTGCGCCACAACAGGGTGATCGAACGCCGGGCCGACGACTCCGTCGGCCATGTAGTTCACGGTGGCTTCCAGCTGCTGCGCCGGGCGCGCGGCTACGCGCCCGGCACGGTGCGGCTGGACCGCGCCGGGCCGCCCGTGCTGGCCGTGGGTGCGGAACTCAAGAGCACGGTCTGCCTCGCCCTCGGCGCCGACGCCCACATGTCCGTGCACCTCGGCGACCTGGAGCATCCGGCCGCGCTGGGTGCCTTCGAAACCGCGGTGGCCGACCTGCTTGAGTTGACCCGGGCCACGCCCGAACTACTGGTTCACGACCTCCATCCCGAGTACCTGTCGACCAAGTTCGCGGCCAGCGCCGACCTCGCGCCCCGGCTGGGAGTGCAGCACCACCACGCCCACCTGGCGTCCTGCCTCACCGACGCCGGCTTCCGCGGCCCGGCCATAGGCGTGATGTTCGACGGGATGGGGTGGGGCACCGACGGAACCCTGTGGGGCGGCGAGATCCTGGTGGGCGACGCCGGCGGCTACGAGCGCTTCGCCCACCTGCGGCCGGTGCCCATGCCCGGCGGCACCGCCGCCATCCGCCAGCCCTGGCGCATGGCACTGGCCCATCTCGCCGCGACGTTCGGCGCGGACCTGCCCCCCATTCCCGGGCTGGCCGGGCAGGGAGACGATGTGGTGCAGGTACTGGACCAGTGCCGTCCGGGCCAGTCGATCCTCACGACATCGATGGGCCGCCTGTTCGACTCGATGGCGGCCCTGTGCGGGATCGCCGGGACGACCAACTACGAGGGGCAGGCCGCCATCCGCCTCGAGCAGGCCGCAGGCCCGGACGTCAGGCGGTACCCCGTCGAGATCAGCCAGGATGAGCCGGCCGTGATCGAGTTCTCCCCCGTTGTCGAGGCCGTCGTCTCGGACCTGCAGGCTGAGCAGCCGCCTCCGCTGATCGCGGGCGCATTCCACCGGTGGGTTAGCGATGCGGCCGTCGCCGCGAGCCGGCAGGCCCGCGAGTCGACCGGGCTGTCGGCGGTGGCCCTATCGGGCGGCGTGTTCCAGAACCGCCGGCTGGTGGAGCTTCTGGTGCCCGACCTGGAAGAGGCAGGATTCGAGGTCCTCCGCCACCGTCAGGTCCCGCCCAACGACGGAGGGATCGCCCTGGGCCAGGCAGCCGTGGGTAGGGCCGTACTCGCCGGCCGCGGCTAGCGTCTAGCTGGTCGAGCGGCCGCAACGCAGGAGCATCGCCACCATGAAGATCGGGGTTGTGGGCAAGGGTGGCGTGGGCAAGACCACGCTCAGCGCGCTGCTGGCTCGGTCGCTGGCGGAGCGCGGCCGCCGGGTGCTGGCCGTGGACACCGACTCCAACCCCAACCTTGGGCTCTCGCTGGGGCTCGACCCCGTCCGGACAGAGGCCCTGCCGACGGTGCCCCGATCGATCGTCGTCGGCTCGCGGGGCGACCTCACTGTGGCCGAGCTGATGGCCGACTATGCCGCGGAGACCCCGTCGGGCGTGGCTGTGATGTCGGCGTTGCGGGTGACCGAGGCCGCGGCGGGATGCACCTGCGGCGGCCACGCCACCGTCAGGAGCCTGCTGGGCGAGGCCCTCGAAACCGAGACCGACGACACCATCGTCGACATGGAGGCGGGCATCGAGCATCTCAGCCGATCCGGCGGGACGCTGGCCCACGCCGATGTGCTGGTGCTGGTAATGGAGCCCAGCCTCAAGGCGGTCATCACCGCCCGTCGCACGATCGCCCTGGCCCGCGACCTGGGCATCGACACCTTCCTCGGCGCGGGCAACAAGGTCAGCGACGACCAGCAGGACCTCCTGGCCCGTCTGTGCGCCGACCACGACGTCCCCCTCGACGTAGTAGTCCCAGCCAGCCGCGACGTTGTCGAGGCCGACCGGACGGGTATCGCGCTGGAGCGCGGTCAGGCCAACGCCGTATGGGCCGCGATCGAGGCGTTGACGGACCTGCTCGTGACGCCAGCCAAACAGCGAGTGCTGCAGTAGACCTCGCTCCGACTCACCCTCGCTGAGTACTTCCCGATCACGCCCCCAGCCGAATTGGCAGCGTCGTGCACGCATACCGTGCATACTGCTGCCAATTCCCGAGGCGCATTCAACCGGGTCGTGCGACATCCGGTGGCTAGTCGTCGTGGCGGTGGCGGTGGTGGAGGTCGGGGACGTGGGGGTGGCTGTGCACGACCGGCCGATGTTGATGGACGTGGGTGTGGCGGCCCTCGACAGGCTCGTCGTGGGAGTGGTCGTGATGGTCGTCGTCGTGGCTGTGCTCGTGCTCGTGCTCCGTGGCCTCATGGGCGTGCTGGTGGTCGTGGGCGGACTCCAACGACACGCCCACTCCGGCGGCCGCGATCACGACCGCGATCAGCTGCGCGACGGTGACCGACTCTCCCAGCACCGACCAGGCGATGATCGCTCCGATGAAGGGCGCGGCCGCGAAGATCACCTGACCCCGGGCCGCGCCCAGGTCCCGGGCGCCTTTGACCCACAGCGTTATCGACGCTCCGTAGCCGGCCGCGCCGATGGCCAGCCCGGCCAAGATCTCACCGAGACCGACATCGGTGGCCCCCCCAGCGAAGGCGAGGCCCAACCCGAAGTTGGCCAGGCCGGCCACGAAACCCTTCAGCAAGACCACCTGCTCGGGGCTGAGCTGGTCGATCTTGGCCGTCACGCCATTGTCGACGCCCCATGAGAGACACGCAGCCGCGATCAGCAGCGCTCCCAGGCTCAGCTTGAACCCGGGCTCCCAGGCCAGGACCATCCCCGCCACCGTCACCAGCGCCGCGCCGGTCAGGACCCGGCGACCCAAGTGCTCCCGGAAGATGGTGGCCGCCAGCAGAACGGTGGCGGCCAGCTCCAGGTTGAGAAGGATCGAGGCCGTGGCTGCGGGAGCGCGGGCCAGACCCGCTACCAAGAAGGCGGGCCCGATGGCACCACCGGCCACGACCGCCACCAGCGCGGGGCGCCAGTCTCGCCGCAGCGCCACCGCGCTCGGCGGATTCCGGACCACCGACGGGACCACGGCCAACCCCGCGCCGAGGTACAGCAGGCCCGCCAGCATCAGCGACGGCACCTCGCCGGCCAGTTCCGACGCGGCCGGCGCCGACGCTCCGAACAGCACCGCGGCCAGCAGGCAGCGGATGATCCCGGCGCGACTCATGGACTTCTCCCGGCGCGGAGCCCCGGACCGCTCATGGGTAGCACTCTGTCGCGAACGGCACAATCATCAGCAAATCCGGGGCAGGGGGTCGCCTACCAGCATGTCGACGATCCTGGTGCCGCCGAAGCCGGTACGCACCAGAACCAGGCCGGGATGCTCATCGGTGATGGTGCCCACGACGCAGGCGTCGGCGCCCGCCTCGCAGCCCCGCATGGCCTGCACCGCGGTCTCGGCGTCCTCGGCTGGAACCACCGCCACCATCTTGCCCTCATTGGCGATGTAGAGCGGATCAAGCCCCAGCAGCTCGCAGGCACCGGCCACCGCGCCCCGCACCGGCAGGGCCGCCTCGTCGAGTTCGATCCCGAACCCGGACGCGGCGGCCAGCTCGTTGCAGGTGGAGGCGACACCGCCGCGGGTCGGGTCCCGCAGCCACCTGGTGGCCGGCACCGCGTACAGCAGAGCCGACACAAGCTCGTGCAGCGGGGCCGTGTCCGACGGCACGTCGGCGGCCAGGGCCAGGTCGCCGCGGGCCACCATGACAGCCACGCCGTGATCGCCGATCGTGCCGGACAGCACCACCGCGTCCGACGGCCGCACCGACATCGCGTCCAGTCGCACCCCCGACCTCACGTACCCGATCCCGGTGGTGGTGATATAGCAGCCGTCGGCCGCGCCCCGCTCGACCACCTTGGTGTCGCCGGTCACCACATCGACGCCCGCGGCCGCGGCGGACCGGGCCACATCGCCCACGATGGCTCGCAGCTCATCGACCGCCAGCCCCTCTTCCAGCACCAGCGAGACGGTGAGCGCTGCGGGCTCGGCTCCCATGGCCGCCAGGTCGTTGACGGTGCCGTTGACGGCCAGGTCGCCGATGGAGCCGCCGTTGAAGCGTCGCGGGGTGACCACGAAGGCGTCGGTGGTGACGGCCAGGCGCCGGCCATCCCCGACCTCGAGCACCGCACCGTCGTCGAGCGAGTCGAGCACCGGGTTGGAGAAGGCGGGACGGATGACGGCCTCGAGCAGCGACTGGCTGGCCCTGCCGCCCGCCCCGTGGGCCATGGTGATGGTCTCGTCGGTGAGCTTCGGCGCCCGCCGCCGCCAGGACTCGACCCGGGCCAGAACCGCCTCTCGTGCCTCGAAGTCCTCCTCGGACGGCATCAGGTCAGGTGGCGTGGACCGGGATGCGAGTCCGGCTCGAGTACCGCCCGTAGTTGTAGTAGGCCGCGCAGGCGCCCTCCGAAGACACCATGCAGGTGCCGATCGGCGTCTCGGGGGTGCAGGCCGTGCCGAAGACCTTGCACTCCCAGGGCCGCAGCGCTCCCTTGAGCACCTCGCCGCACTGGCATGCCTTCGGATCGGCGACCCGCACGCCGGGCACCTCGTAGCGCAACTCGGCGTCCCACGGCGCGAACTCGGGCGCGATCGCGAGAGCGCTCTGAGCGATGAACCCGAGACCCCTCCACTCGAAGTGCGGCCTGACCACGAACACCTCGCGCAGCAGTCCCAGCGCCCGGCTGTTGCCGGTGCCGGACACCACCCGCCTGTACTGGTTCTCGACCTCGCAGCGGTCCTCGGCGAGCTGCCGAAGCAGCATCAGCACTGCCTGGAGGATGTCCACCGGCTCGAAGCCGGCGGTGACCAGGGGCCGGCCGTACTGCTCGGGCACGAACCGGTACGGATGGGTGCCGATCACGGTTGAGACGTGACCGGGGCCCAGGAAGCCGTCGAGGTCCAGCCCCGGCGAGTCGAGGATGGCCTTCAGCGGCGGGACGATGGTGACGTGGTTGCAGAAGACGCTGAAGTTGTCGACGTCGCGTTCGCGGGCTTGCAGGAGTGTGACCGCGGTGGACGGTGCGGTGGTCTCGAACCCGACCGCGAGGAACACGACCTGGCGGTCGGGGAGCCGCTCGGCGAGAGCGAGCGCGTCCAGCGGCGAGTAGACGACGCGGACGTCGGCGCCGCGCGCCTTGGCCTCCAGCAGGGTCGACTCACCGCCCGGCACCCGCATCATGTCGCCGAAGCAGCACATGGTCACGCCCTCGGCGCAGGCCACGGCCACGGCGTCGTCGACACGGCCCATCGGGATGACGCACACCGGGCAGCCCGGCCCGTGGATGAGCTCGATGCTGGCCGGCAGCAGGGCCTCGATGCCGTGCCGGTAGATGGCGTGGGTGTGACCCCCGCAGACCTCCATGAACTTCCGGGGCGGCTGGCCGGCGGCGGCCTCGGCGATGTCGGCCAGCAGGTGGCGGGCCGCCTGCGGGTCCCGGAACTCGTCGACGTACTTCACGGCGTCGCCTCCGAGGCCCGGCCGGTGGTCACGAGCGCGCCCGCGGCTTGCTCGCACAGCGCGCTCATCAGCGCGGCCTGGGCCTCCTGGATCCGGTGCACCGACATCGACTGTACGACGAGGTTGTGGTGCACGCTCGCCTGGCCGGTGAAAGCCCCTCCCCCGTAGCCGCTGAGTCCCACCGTCACCAGGCCCATGTCCACAGCCCGGTCGAAGGCGGCCAGCAGGTTCCGGGACGCGCCGCTGGTGCTGCATCCCACCAGCACGTCGCCGCGTCGTGCGAAGGCGTCGAGCTGGCGGGAGAAGATCCGCTCCGCGCCGAGATCGTTGGCCAGCGCGGTGGCTACGGCATAGTCGGCGGAGAGCGACTCGGCCGGGATGCCCCGCGAGCGAAGCACCCGAGCCAGCCGGGCCGCGTCGGTGGCGCTGCCGCCGTTGCCCATGGTCAGCACCCGGCCGCCGGCCCCGACCGACCGCCCGACCGCCGCGCCGGCCTGCGCCAGCACGGCCCGGTTCGACTCCAGCGACTCCTGAGCCAGCCTCTCGGACTCCTGGACCTTGGCGCCGGCCGACGCCCGCAGCGACTCGCGCAACGAAGCCTCGTCCTGCTCGGCCGCGTCGAGGAACGGATACAGGAAGCCGGTCGAGTCCCCGCCGGCCGCGGCGGCGCTGCCGACGAGGCCGGGATGCTCGAGCGCGACCTGGACCAGCTCCCACAGAACGTGGTAGCTGAGAACGATGGCGGTGTCGGGCTGACCCGACGAGATGAACAGGTCCGCGGACCCCCCGTTGCCCCCTATGACCAGTGTGGCGTCCGCCGAGGCGTGGGCCGCGGCCTCGGTCTCCGCCACCGTCGCGGCCAGGGGGTGAGTGCCGGCCACGACGGGATGGACGAACTCCACGGCCACGTGGTGCGCATGGTCGGGCGCGCCGGGCGCCCACACGCACAACCGGCGCCCCGCAGTGAAGGCCCGGGCCAGCCACATCGCAGCCTCGACCGGGTCATGACCGCAGTCGATCGCCGGCTGAGACACCCCGGTCATGGCAGGTCGCTGCTGAAGGCCTCGATCTCGTCGTCGTACACCGATCCCAGCTCCCGCATGAACGCCAGCGTCTCGGCCGCCTCGGCCGCATCTATCTTCGACATGGCGAACCCGACGTGCAGCAGCACCCACTCGCCGACGGCCAGCCCCTCGTCGTCGACCATGATGGTGTTGACCTCCCGCTGCGCCCCCTCCACATCGACGATGGCCGTATGGGCACCCGAGGACCCCAACTCGACCACCTGGGCGGGAATCCCGACGCACATCAGGCCTTGACCTCCGCCCTCGGGCCGGCCACGAGAGCACAGAACAGTGCGTCCAGCGCGGCCACCACGGCGTCGCCGGGGGTGTGATCGAGCAGGGGCCGGGACTCGGCGTCCGCGTCGAGCACGGCCTCGGACCAGGGCACCGAACCGGCCAGCTCCAGCCGGTGCCGGCTGCAGTACTCCTCGATGGCGTCGAAGTCCGAGGGCTGACGGCACTTGTTGGCCACCACCGCCACCCGGCCGATGGAGGTCTCCGCCGCCAGCGAAGCCTGCAACCTCACCGCCTCCAGCGACCGGTAGTAGGGCTCGGCGACGAGGAGCAGCACGTCGGAGTGCCGTGCCGTCCCCCTGCTCAAATGCTCGGGGGATGCCTCGAGGTCCAGCAATGTGACCGTGCCGGAGGCGGCGCCCAGATCGGCCAGGAAGGCGCTCACGGTGGCGTGCGCGGAGCACATGCAGCCCTCGTCGGCGTGCTGGGGCATGCCCATGCGCACGAGGCGCACGCCGTCGGGCGCCAGCGCGCTGTGCTGGTCGAGAACCTCGTCCACCGGGGCCGTCAGCCTCGGTCCGTCGAAGCGGCGCGACACCAGCGAAGGGGGCAGGAACGGCGCCACATCGGCGGCGTCGACCCCGATGGCTGCGTGCAGGTTGGGATTGGTGTCGCCGTCGATGGCCACCACGCGCCGGCCCGACCTGGCCATCAGCCGGGCCGCGGTCGCGCAGATGGTGGTCTTGCCGGCGCCGCCCTTGCCTGCGACCGCGATCCTCATGTGCGAGAGCGGTCAGGCGTGTCGAAGTAATCCAGGGCGGCGATGAGGCCGTCGCTCACGGCGGCCAACTCGGCGGCCGCGGCTCGGGCGCCGTGCCGTCCGGAGTCGGTGAGCGCGTAGAGGCGCCGGTCGGGCCCGGAGAGTGAGGAGACCCACTGCGAGGAGACCAGACCGCGCTGCTGCATGGTCCGCAGCCCGCGGTAGACAGCGGCGAGGTCCACCGACAGCCCCAGGGACTTCACCGTCTCGTAGAGCTCGTAGCCGTAGGACGTGCCGTCGCGTTCCAGGCTGAGGAGCAGGAACGCGGGCAGGAACCGCCGCGGGAGCCCGTCACCCGCCTCAGTGGGCATGATCGTGGCCGTGGTCCAGGCGTTGCGCGAGGCAGGCCTCGGCCTCGTCGACGGAGGCGTGGCACCAGCAGTCGTCGCTGCACTCGCCGTGGGCGGGCTTGGTCAGGTCGGCGAAGGCATCCTGGAACTCGCGGGCGCCCCGCGCCAGGCCGAACTCCGACAGCGCGAACCAGTCGCCGTCGCGCACCAGGTAGCCCTCATCGACGAGGCGGTCGAGATACGTCATGCCGATGGCTGCGTCCACCCCGAGGAAGCGCTCGATGAGGCCGGGGTCGACCACATCGCCGAACCCCTCGCCCCGAAGCCAGTACATGACCTGGAGGATCTCGCTGCGCCAGTAGAGGGCAGCCAGCGCGCCGGACTTTGGTGACGCCGCCGGTGTGCTCACGATCCGGCGCCGAGGCGCTCGGCCTTGGCCGACACACCTTCGAGCGCGCCGGCGATGACGGTCAACTGCTCGTTCACCCGGGTGACCGAAGGACCGACGGACGCGCACTGGGTCTCGATGGCCCGCACTCCGAAGGTGACCTTGCCCAGAGACTGCGAGATGCGCCGGAGCGAGCGGGCGATGACGATCAGGTACACCGCGAGAGCCCCGACGAAGACCACGATCTCGACCACCGTCAGCACGATCAGGAGAGTCCGCATCAGTCGTCTCCTCCCGCTTGGGCCAGAGCCTCGTCAAGGAAGGCGTCGTGCTTGAGCGCCTCCTCGGTGAAGACGTCCAGGCGGACGGTGGTCTGATGCAGCATCCAGGTGGTGGCCGTGTTGCGGGCCACCTGCTTGCCCGTCTCCCAGATGGCGTCTGCGCCCGACTCGATGCGGCGCACCTTGCGGTAGAAGATCTGCAGCAGCAACACCGCCACCAGGCAGACCACCAGACCCAGAGCCAGGGTCAGCCACCAGAGCGCGTTGGTACTCATCGTCAGCCCCCGTTCTTCGAGGCGAGATGCTCCCGGACCGCGCCCGCCCCCGCGGTGATCCGCTCTATCGCCGAGTTCACGTCGTTGACCGCCCAGAGCGGAGCGGTGTTGTCGCGGGACTCCTCCAGCGCGGCCAGGATCGCCTCAGCCTTGACCGCGGCCCCGTGAGCGCCGCGGATCATCAGCAGCAACAGCACGACCACGGCCAGGATCAGAACGCCCCCGATCAAGTATCCGACGACCCATCCTGTCGACATGGTCGGCAGCCTAACCCAACGCCTCTGCTAGATGCGATTCGCACCTAGTGTGTAGTATCGGTCTCGTCGGTAGCACCCCCGACTTGCAGGAGGCTTCGCTCGTGGCCCAGTACACCAAGGTCGTTCCCGGCTCGACGCACGGCGAGATCGAGGCCAAGCCCCTCATCACCGACCCCCACGACCCGCTCGCGCCGGTCGCGCTGCGCAGCCCCCTCCGGCCCAAGCGATCAGAGGTGGTGTCCCAGGGCCCGCTGGAGAAGGCCTACCTGTTCTGGATCGTGGGGGCCAGCTGCGACGGCTGCACCATCGCCATCTCAGGGGCCACCCACCCCCGGGTCGAGGACCTGCTGACCGGCCGGGTGCCGGGACTGCCCCGCATAGAGCTCGTACACACCGTGCTCTCGGTGGAGTCGGGCCCGGAGTGGACCGAGAACCTGCGCCTCGCGGCCGAGGGCAAGCTCGACGCCCCCTACCTGATCTTCTGGGAGGGGTCGATCATGGACGAGACGGTCTCGGGCGAGTACGGCTACTGGATGGGGCTCGGCGAGGACCGCACCGACGGCCGCCAGATCACCAGCCTGGAATGGCTCGACCGCCTGGCTCCCGGCGCTGCCGCCGTGCTGTCGATCGGGACGTGCGCCTGCTGGGGCGGCATACCGGCCGCGCAGGGCAACCCCACCAACGCCATGGGCGTCATGGACCACCTGGGCAAGGACTACCGGTCCGCGCTGGGGCTCCCGGTGATCAACATCCCGGGCTGCTCGCCGGTGGGCGACAACATCACCGAGACCGCCGCCGCGGCCCTGCTGTTCCTCAACGGCCTGGCCCCGCTGCCCGAGTTCGACGAGCTGGGCCGGCCCGCCTGGCTGTTCACCGAGACCGTCCACCGGCACTGCCCCCGGGCCGGCTACTACGAGGAGGGCGTGTTCGCCCACTCCTACGGCGACAAGGAATGCCTCGTCGAGCTGGGCTGCTGGGGTCCGATCGTGCAATGCAACATCGCCGAGCGGGGCATCGTCGACGGCCACGGCGGCTGCATGAACATGGGCGGCATCTGCATCGGCTGCACCATGCCGGGCTTCCCCGACAAGTTCTCCCCCATCTACGAGCGGCCGCCGGGCGCGCTGCTGTCCACCAACACGAACCGGGTGATGGGCGGCTTCATCCGGCGGATGCGCCAACTGTCGCAGACCGACAAGATGCGCTCGGCCCGCTGGCACGACAGCCGCGACCTCCCCAGCGGCTGGGGCCGCTACAAGACGCAGCCCGTCGGGGCCGAGCGCCTGATCCATCGGCTCTACTCACGCAAGCAGCACTCTCACGAGGGAGGCCGCTGATCGGCCATGTGTTTCAAGAACCTGCCCATTGAATTCGACGACAGCGGCAAGGCCCGCCTGGTTGACGGCATCAACGACCCGTACGCGGTCGCGGTGGCCGAGCCTCGGGACTACGTCCGCGGCGCGCTAAACCGGCGCAGCGCGGGAGCACTGGCCGCACCGCCCCGGCTGCGGGAATGGAGCATCGACCCGGTGACCCGGGTCGCGGGGGCGCTGGCCGTCCACACCGTCCTCGACCTCGAGACCCGTACCGCAGTGGAGGCCCACTCCATGGCGATGCTGTTCCGGGGCTACGAGATCATCCTGAAGGGCCGCGATCCCCGAGACGCCATCGACATCTCGTCGCGCGCCTGCGGGGTGTGCGGTGGCGTGCACGCCTCGGTGTCGTCGCTGGCCATCGAGATGGCCTTCGGGATCCAGCCCCCACCCCTCGGCGTGTGCGTGCGCAACCTGGGCGAGGTGGCTGAGATGTTCTACGACCACCCGCTGCATCTGGGCCTGCTGGCCGGACCCGACTACTCGACGGCCATCGTGTCGGTCACCAACCCCGAGTTGGTGGAACTGGCCTCCAAGACGCTGGCCCCGCACGCCGACGTCCACGGTTACGTCACCATCAAGGACATCATGGACGCCCTCAACCCGCTGGAGGGGTCCATCTACCTCGAGTCCCTCGAGTACACCCGCATCGCCCGCAAGATGTGCACGCTGATGTACGGGAAGTACCCGCACCCGTCGACGCTCGTGCCTGGCGGCGTGTCCACCACCGTCAGCACCACGACCTTCAACGAGTACTACGCCAACCTCGGACTGATCTTCGACTACGCCAAGCGGCTGGCCGGGATCTGGGACGACATCTGCGACTTCTTCCTGGAGGCCAACCCCGCCTACTCCGACGTGGGCCTGCGACCCTCGAACCTGATCCAGACAGGCATCTGGGACGACCTCGAGGTCTACGACGCCACCTACGCCAACATCGACGCCTGGGGTCAGGCCCGCTACTCGGCGCCCGGGATCATCAAGGAGGGCGAGCTCCTCACCACCAAGCTCACCGAGATCAACATGGGCATCGAGGAGTTCGTCGAGCACTCCTACTACGAGGACTGGACCACCAACGGCAATGGCAACGGCAGCGGCAGCGTGGCGTTCCCCACCGACGCTCTGGGCAACCCGCTGTCGCCCTACCACGCCTGGAACAAGGAGACCATCCCCCGCCCGGAGGGCAAGAACTTCAAGGAGAAGTACTCCTGGGCCACCGCCCCCCGTTGGGACCGCACCTCCATGGAGACCGGCGTGTACGGGCGCATGTGGACCACCGCTATGGCCCAACAGCTGCCCGACAACCCCTACATAGAGGCCACCGGCGACGGGCTGCGCATGCTGCTGCCCGCCCACGATCTGCCCGAGACCGAGCTGTTCTGGAGGGTGCCCGCCAAGCTGAACGCCTTCGAGCGGAACCGGGGCCGGGCCTACGGGGTGGCTTTCACCGCGGCCATCGGGATGATCTGCCTGATGCAGGCCTTCGAGTACTGGCGCAAGGGCGAGACCAGGGTGTCGACCCCGTTCAAGGTCCCCCGCGACGAGCGGGTGTCGGCCGGCTTCTGGGAGGCCGGGCGGGGCTATCTGACCCACCACATGCACATGGACAAGGGTCGGCTGCTGAACTACCAGATCAACACGCCGTCCACATGGAACGCCTCGCCGCAGGACCCGTTCGGCAATCCCGGGCCCTACGAGCAGGCCATCATGGGAACGCCGATCCTGGAGAGCGTCGGCGACGACGACATCAAGGGCATCGACATCCTGCGGACGATCCGCAGCTTCGATCCCTGCATGCCGTGCACCACGCACATGGACACGGGACGGGGGGTCATAACCCGCGAGGTCAACTCGTGCGGGTGCACACTGGAGTGATGCGGGCCGCACAGGACGGCGCTCCCCACAATCCTCCAACCGCGGCGACACCGCCCATCGACACCCCCGCGGGCGCAGACCCCGGGGAGGTCTCGGGACCGTGGCCCGAGCGCGACGAGGTGCTGGACATCCTGCTGGGTCCCGGCGCCCAGGTGAAGCCCGGCCGGGGCGAGGCGGGTCCGGGCTGCACCCTGGTGGGAGGCATCGGCCTCCCATGGCTGCGCGACCTGGACTTCGGCACGAACTGGCTGGCCCGGGCCGCGACGCTCCGATGGCCCGACGGCGTGGTGCTGGAGGACCTGTCGTACGCGGCGCACCGCGTCATGCACCGCCTGCAGGAACTGCAGCCCGGGCGGGTGGTTCTGCTGGGCTGCATGCCCCGGGGCACCGGACCTCCCGGAACGATCCGGCGCTACGCGCTGTCGGAGCTGCCTGATCCTGACCCCGGCGAGGTGCACGACCGGCTGGGTGAGGCGGTGGGGGGCATAGTCGACCTGGACCACACGCTGGCCGTCTGCCGGCATTGGAACGCGCTCCCCGACGACACGGTGGTCATCGAGGTGGAGCCGGCCGAGAGCGAGTTCGGCTGGGGCTTCTCGCAGCCGGTCGAGGACGCGGTGGAAGAGGTGCTCCGGATGGTCCGTCACGAGGTGTCGCGTTGATTGGGCGGTCCGGAGACACCGGCGGAACCGGCGGCCCCGGCGGCCCCGGCGGCCCCAGACTCGGTGATGATCCGGTCGCCGCGCTAGGAACTGGATCATGAGCGCGCCCGACGAGCTGGCCTACGCCGACATCCTCGAGCGGGCGGCCGAGCTGGCCACCAGCCTGCTGGAGTGCGGCGACGAGCGGGTGGCCGCCGACGCCGAGGAGTTGCTGGACTGGCTCGACGCCTACCACCGGGAGGGGCTGGGCCGGCTGGTCGAGATGGTGCGCCAGTGGCGCGGCGAGCTGTTCCTGGAGCAGGCGGCCCTGGACCCTGTCGTGGGCGAGCTGCTGGCCACCTACGGCCTCGGCACCGACACCGACCCGGCCGCCGCCGACCGGGTCATCCAGCTGGCCCTCGACGAGGTCCGTCCCTACATCCACTCCCATGGCGGCGAGGTGGAGGTGACCTCCGTCAGCGACGGGGTCGTGCAGCTGCGGATGCACGGCACCTGCAACGGCTGCACCGCGGCCGACGACACGGTCACCCGCCGAATCGAGGTGTCGCTGCGCGAGCACTGGATCGACTTCAGGCGGGTCGAGATGGAGGAGCACACCGAGGCTCCCCATCCGCCGCCGAGCCCGGGCGAGGTCTCCACCGGTCTGACGATCGGGCCCCGCCCGTCATGACCGCGGCGGCGGGGATCGACGTGGGCGATCTCTGCTTCACCGCCCGGGCCCTGGCCCAGACGCATCCGATGACCGAGGCATCGCACCGCTACCGCCAGGAGTGCCTGGACTCCGAGCGGCGCCGCCAACCCGTCACCGAGCTGGCCGACTGGGCCACGACCGCTCTCCTGGTGGGCTACTGCCTGCGCCGCTCCGAGGAGCAGAGGGTGGACGGCGGTCAGCCCGGCGCCGCGGTCTCGACCAGCGGTCAGATCGGCGCCGCGGTCTCGACCGGCGGTGAGATCGACCTGGAGCGTGTGACCGCGCTCAGCGAGTTGCTGCGGGTGGGCGACGCCGGCAGTGTCTCGCTGCTGGCCGCCGACGTGACCATCGCCGCACTCGACCAGATCATCGCCACCGAGTTGGACAAGCGGCGCGAGCACCTCCGCGAGCAGTTGGACGATGCGTCATGGTCCGAGCTCGAGGACTACATCGCCTGGTGGGTGATCCACGGCTACGCCCTGCGGGCCAGCGAGTGCCTGACGTGACGACGCCCGCGCGGGTGTTGGTGGTCGGCGTGGGCAACGTCCTCCAGGGCGACGACGGATTCGGGGTCGAGGTGGTCAAGCGGCTCGGCGAGCGGCCCCTCCCGTCCGGGGTCACCGTGGCCGAGACCGGCATCGGCGGGATCCATCTCGTTCACGAGCTGATGGCGGGCTACGACGCCCTGGTGGTCGTCGACGCCGTAGACCGCGACCGTGCGCCCGGAACCGTGATGGTGATCGACGCGGACGTGATCGACGTTGGCGGGCTGCCCGTCGATGAGCGTCACGATCTGCTCGCCGACATGCACCTGGCCAACCCCGAGCGGGCCCTCATGGTGGCCAAGGCGGCCGGCGTGCTCCCGGAGCGCACCATCATCGTCGGCTGCCAGCCCGCTGAGATCGAAACGCTGGGCATCGGGCTCACGTCGGCCGTGAACAACGCGGTTGACAGGGCCCTCGCCGAGGTGGAGCGCTGCGTGCAGGAACTGACGTCGGCCAACGATTCTGCGACATGACCGTCGAGGACCTCGAGGCCGCGCTGGAGGCCGTGAGCCTGGCCGAGGCGCCCGACGGCTGGGCCCTGGCCGCGTACCGGCTGGCGGTGGCGAGATCGGAGACCGCTGGCCGGCCCGAGGACATCGAGGGGGCTCTCGAACTCCTCGACAAGGCAGCCCGGATCCTCACTGCCGACCGGGCACCGGTCGAGCACGGCCGCATCCTCACCGCGGCGGCCAACTGCCACCGCGCTGCCGGACGCACCGGCCGGGCCCTCGAACTCTTCGAGCGGGCCGCGGAGCTGGCCGCCCCCCGGGCGTCGGCCGCTGAGCACGCTGCCGCGCTGATCAACCTCGGACTGGCGCACTGCGAGGCCGGCCGTCCCGAACCGGCGATCGAGGCTCTGGATCGAGCCGTCAGCCTGATGACCGGCGGGCGCGAGCAACGCAGCGACACCGCCGCCCGCGATCAAGGGGCCGGTGGCGAGACCGACCAGGTACCGGGCGCCTCGGTTCCGGACGGCGAGTATGGCAGCCCCGATCCCAGCCGGGTCCCGGGCACCTGGGTTCAGGATCAGGAGGACGGCGGCGGCGAGTCCAGCCCCGACGACGAGGCTGGGCGGCTCCTCGGCGCCGCGCTGATCAACCGGGCCCAGGCCCGCCAGTCGCTGGGCCGCGACGAGGACGTGCGAGCGGCACTCGACGACTACCGGAGCGCGATGGCGGTCCTCCCGGCCTCGTCGCTTCAGGCGGGCATGGCTGCCCACGGACTGGGCGCCGCGGTACTGGAGCTGTGCCGGCGGGGTGTGTCCGGCTGGAGCGCGGACGACGCCGTCGACGCCTTCGACCAGTCCCTCAGCGTGCTCGGTCACACCAGTTTCCCGTTCCATCACGCGGTGGCCCGCCACAGCCTTGCGCTGGCATTCGAGATGAGGGGCGAGCCGGGCGATCTGGCCCGGGCCCTCAACAGCGCGCACGCCTCGCTCTCGGTTTTCGACCCGCGCCTGCACGCCGCTCATTGGCGCACCGCCCACGCCACGCTGGCCCGCCTCGAGGACGCGCTGGGCGAGGGCGACCCGTCCGCCGGCCGGCTGAGCCATGTGGCCCGCCTGCTGGCGACCACCGACGAGACGGAGCGCGAGCAGTTGCTGCGCGATCGGCTCCTTCGAGCCGCCTCACTGCCCGCGACCGGCGCGCGGGCAGACCTGGAAGCCCTGATCGGCTCGGTGGCAGCCCTGCCGCTGGACGACTACCGCGACGTTCTACGGGACATTCTCGGGGTGCTGATGGAGCTGCCCGATCAACTGCTGGAGGCGGCTTGCGACGTGCTGTGCCGTGTCCACCGGGAGCTCGACTCGACCGTGCTCCTGGACGAGGCGCTCGACGCCGTCATCAGCAACCGGCTTTTCGGGCCGCAGCGGGTGCGGGTCCGCGACCTGCTGGAGGCGAACGGATGGGTTCGTCCATGACGGGCGCCACACAAGACGCCGCTGAGCGAGCCGGGGCGTTCATCCACGCCATCGTCTGGGCCGAGCACACCACCTTGTGGGACCTGCTCAGCGACGATGGCCGGGCCGCAGCCCTGTCGGTGGCGATACGCAACGGCCTCGACCGGGTAGTCGCGGGACGGATACGCGACGACCTCGCCGACCCGGTCGAACGGGAGCGCTTCCTGCAGCAACTGGTGGCCGGTCTGCGCCGCGACCTTCGCAGCGTCGAACTCACCGAGCTCGCTCTCGGCGAATGCAGTACCGCAAGTGACGGCTCGGTAGCGGTCGAGTTGCTCACGCCGTCGCAGCTTCCCGGCACCGATGCCTGGCCGGCAGGGCGGCTCGTCCTGAGTTGCGACACCGACCGGGGCTGGGTCGTCGACCGGTTGGAACCCAGGCTGGCCGGGCCATGACCCTTCCGACGAGGACAGTTGCCGTGGCGCTGTCCGTCGAAGCGCTCCTGCACCAGTGGGCCCGCCAATCAGGCGCGCCCCCAGGAGCCGCCGTGGTGGCCGACGCCGAGATCGCAGCCCGCCGCCGCGGGGGCATCGAGTGGCGCACGCCCGACGCGGTCGCAGTGAGCGTTCTGGCCCGACCCGAGATGCTCGATCCATCCGCAGTTGATGTGGGCTGGGCGGCAGCCGGCCTGGCCGCCGCCCGAGCGCTCGATGCCTGCCGCGACGGTCACCGGTCCTGCCTGTGGCCCGATCTGATCGCCTGTGAGCCGGACGATGATCTTGAAGTGGCCGTCAATTCGGTCTGCACGCTGGGCCCGGGCCGGGTCGAGCTCGCTGCGCTCACAGTGCGGGTCGGGCCAATAGCAGGATCCGAGGAACGCACCCGGGTCACCGACGGGCTACTGCTGCATCTGCGGGAGGCGGCCACCGAACTCGACCATCCGGCGTCCATCCTTCACGCCTACCGCGACCGGTGCTCCACCCTGGGCCGGGCGGTCGAGTTGAGGCTGCTGCCCCACGGATCCATGCGAGGTATGGCCGCCGACATCGACGACGCCGGTCAGCTGGTGCTGGCTTCACCCACAGGACTGCGGGAGCGGATCGCGGTGGCGTCAGTCAACGAGGTCAGGCTCCTGCCAGGTCAGTAGCGACGCCGCATGCGGCCGAATCTCGGGTGAGTTATGGGTGACATACCCCCAAAACCAACCCGAGAATCCGACAGACCGCCTCCGGCCGAAATCTCGGGTGAGTTATGGGTGACATACGCGCAAAACCAACCCGAGAATCTGACAGACCGCCGGTTCAGGTCGCGGTTGAGAACAGGATGATGGCGGCCGCTCCCAGGCCCGCACCGACCCACTGCCAGCGGC
Organism: Acidimicrobiales bacterium; assembly: GCA_965117015.1. Taxonomy (GTDB): domain Bacteria; phylum Actinomycetota; class Acidimicrobiia; order Acidimicrobiales; family Aldehydirespiratoraceae; genus Aldehydirespirator. Next base: position 1,739,699 of record OZ220747.1, on the reverse strand, counting down.
GCACCGCCTCGTGGTAGACCCGCCAGGCCAGGGTCATGGTGGTGACCGGCGCGAAGCCGAGCATGGCGGCCACTACCGCGACGTTGCCCCGCTGGAAGGCGATGACGGTGGCGATGACTGCTCCGATGTCGATGAGTCCGACGAGCAGGCCGAAGCGGCGCACATCCGATGACAGCGGCGCCATCAGCCGGAACGGCCGGGTGATCAACGGGATGATGCCCACCGCGCCCAGCTGGGTGATGAACGCGGGCATCGCCCCGGCGTTGGGGCTGATCTGAGCGAAGGCGAGGCTGAGGCAGCCCAGCAGCCCGCCCACGCTGCACCCCAGGAACAGCGCCTCTCCCGACCAGAGCCTCCTGTTGGTCGGGAGCTTGCCGTCGCTGGCGATGAGCAGCACGGCCGGCATGGCCAGCGCCACCCCGGCCAGCTCCGCCCCGCCCAGGGGATCGCCGGTCAGCGGGCCCACCACCGCGGGGATCACCAGCGACACCAGGCTGAAGGTCGGGGCGACCACCGCCATGGGGCCCCGCTCCATCGAGAAGTACAGCAGCGGCCGCACCGTCGCCGCGAACACCAGCGCCACCAGCGTCCAGTAGAAGTCGATGCGACCGAAGTCGGCCGGGGGGAACACCAGCACGAAGAGTCCGGCCACGGCGGCCCCGACGCACGACGCCACCCAGGCGATCGCCACTACCGCGCCGCGGTGGTCGATGCGGCGGCCGCCGACGCCGCCGAAGAAGTCGCCCACCCCGAGCAGCGCCGCAGCCAGTCCCCCGAGAAATACAGGCAAGCGCTCAGGCTACGCCCGGCAGGTCTTGCCGCGAGCGCGGGATGGGCGCGAGGCCCTAGGGCCGACGGACGCCGATCCAAGCCCCCGCAATACGATGCCCGTATCAACGAGGCCTCGACGAACGGTGGCGCCGCGGGTCCGACGACCCTAGGCATCGATGTGGGCGGGACGTTCACCGATGTCGCCAACTGGGACGGCGCCGCCATGACTGTCGGGAAGGTGCCGTCCACGCCCCACGATCAGAGCGAGGGGGTGATGGCCGGAGCCGTGGCTGCGGTGCCGGCCGGTGGCCGCGCCGACCTGCTGCACGGGACCACGGTGGCCACCAACGCCCTGCTGGAGCGGCGGGGGGCCCGGACGCTGCTGGTGACCGACGGCGGGTTCGAGTCGCTGATCGAGATCGCCCGCCAGGACCGTCCGTCTCTGTACGACCCGTTCGCCGACCGGTCGGAGCCGCTGGCGGACCACGGGATGCGGCTAGGCGTCGACGTGCCGGCCGCCGGGCTGGACGGCAAACTCGACGCTGTGGCGGCCTCGGTCGCGGCGGCCGTGCGGGACCGGGGCGCGGAGGCGGTGGCGGTTTGCCTGATGTACTCCTACGCCGATCCCACCGTCGAGCGGGCGCTGGCCGACCGGCTCCGCCAGGTGGTGGACGTGCCGGTGTCGGCCTCCGCGGAGGTGGTGGCCGAGTTCAGGGAGTACGAGCGCTTCTCGACCGCGGTGCTGAATGCATTCCTGTCGCCGGAGGTGTCCCGCTACATGGGAAGCCTGGCCGACCGGGGCCAACAGTCGGGGTTCATCGACGAGATCTCGGTCATGCGCTCCTCCGGCGGTCTGGTGTCACTGGACCACGCCTCGGCGTTCCCGGCGTCGATCCTGCTGTCGGGGCCTGCGGGCGGGGTAGTCGCCGCGGCCGCACTCGGCGAGCTGATGGGATGCGAGACGCTCATCTCGTTCGACATGGGCGGCACGTCCACCGACGTGTGCCGGGTGCGCTCGGGCCGGCCCGAGGTGACCTACAACCGGGAGATCGCCGGCCATGCCTGCCTGATGCCGTCGGTGGCAGTGCACACCGTCGGCGCCGGGGGCGGGTCGGTGGCCTGGGCCGACCGCGGCGGCGCCCTGCGGGTGGGGCCCCGCTCGGCCGGCGCCGAACCCGGACCGGCCTGCTACGGCCGCGGCGGCGCCGAACCCACCGTCACCGACGCCAACCTGGTGCTGGGCCGCCTCGATCCGGCAGCCAGGCTGGCCGGCACCGTGGAGTTGCGATCCGATCTGGCCCGGGGCGCCTTCGAGCGGCTGGGGTCCGAGCTGTCACTGTCGCCCGTCGACGCCGCGCTGGGGGTGGTGGCCGTGGTGGAGTCGCACATGACCCATGCGGTGCGGGCCGTCTCGGTGGAGCAGGGCACCGACCCCCGCGACGCGGCCCTCATGGCCTTCGGCGGTGCCGGCGGTCTGCACGCCACTGCCCTGGCCCGAGCCCTGGAGATGGACGGCGTGATCGTGCCGCCCTACGCCGGGGTGTTCTCGGCCTTCGGACTGCTGCTCAGCCCGCCCCGGGCCGACGCGGCCCAGACCGTCAACGTCACCGCCGAGGACTGCGACCGGCTGCCGGCCGCGGCGCGGAGCCTGCTGGTCTCGGCCCGCAGCCAGATCGAGGCCGACAGCGGCCGGCCTGCGCAGACCGCGGCGTCGATCGTGGACATGCGCTATCTGGGCCAGGCCCACGAGACGTCGGTGCCGTACACCGAGGGCGAGTCGTGGGAGGTGCTGTGCGAGAAGTTCCACCGGCTGCACGCCGAGCGCAACGGATTCGCCCGGCCGCAGGACCCGGTGGAGGCGGTGACGGTGAGAGCCGAGGCGGTGGGCGCGGCTGCGCTGCGCTGGGCCGATCTGCCCGCCTTCGAGCCCGAGGCCGGCGACCCGCGACGGGGGGCGCGGTCCGTGATCGGCCCGACCGGGGCCGCGGAGGCGCAAGTGTGGTGGCGTCCGGCGCTGCCGGTGGGAGCCGAGGTGGTCGGCCCGGCCATCATCGCCGAGGGCGAGTCCACCACGTACCTGGCCGCCGGCGAGCGGGCCACCGTCCACGAGACCGGCGCCCTCAGGATCGAGTGGTGACCCCGGAGCCCATCCAGGAATTGGCAGCAGAACGCACGCATACCGTGCACAACGCTGCCAATTCGATGACAGCGACCGAAGCCAACCGGAATTGGCAGCAGAATGCACGCATACCGTGCACAACGCTGCCAGTTCGCAAGGTGGTGAGCAGGTGAGCTTGAACGCGATCGACTTGGAGGTGGCCCGGCACCGTTTCACAGCCGCGGCTGACGAGATGGGCGGGGTGCTGCGCCGCACCGGCTACTCGCCCAACATCAAGGAGCGGGCCGACTTCTCGACCGCGTTGTTCGTTCCCCACGGTGAGTTGCTGGCCCAGGCCGAGCACATCCCGGTGCACCTGGGCTCCATGCCGGCGTCGGTGCAGGCGGTGATCGACGCCTTCGGCGACAGCCTGGAGCTCGACGCCCAGTACGCGGTGAACGACCCCTACCACGGCGGCACCCACCTCAACGACCTGACCATCGTGCGGCCGGTCGCCCACGGCGGCGACCTCGCCGGGTGGGTGGCCAACCGGGCCCACCACTCCGACGTGGGCGGCGACGCGCCCGGGTCGATGCCGGCCGACGCCACCCGGCTGGATCAGGAGGGCCACGTCGTGTCGCCGATGCTGGCCGCCCGGGCCGGCCGGTGGGTTCCGGAGTTCCTCGACCCGTTCCTGGCGGCAACCCGGACTCCCGACGAGCGCCTGGGGGACCTGTCGGCCCAGTTGGGCGCCAACGAGGTGGGCGCCAGGCGGCTGGTCGAACTGTGCCGGGCCTACGGGCCGGGCCGCTACACCGCCATCTGCGACGGCCTGCTCGACTACGGGGAGCGCCGCATGCGGGCCGCCATCGGGGAGCTGCCCGACGGTGGCTACGACTTCGAGGACTACGTGGAGGGCCCGGACCGGCTGCACACCATCGCGGTGAGGGTCACCATCGACGGCTCCGACCTGCATGCCGACTTCGCCGGATCGGCACCCCAGGTGGAGGCCAACTTCAACTCGGTCGAGGCGGTGGCCGTATCGTGCCTCTACTACGCGGTGCGGGTGGCCACCGACCCGTCCATTCCCGCCAACGGCGGCTGCTACCGGTCCATCACGATGTCGTCGCCGGCGGGCTCGATCGTCAGCGCCGAGCCGCCCGCGGCGGTGGCCGCCGGCAACGTGGAGACCTCCCAGCGCATCGCCGACGCCCTGCTGGGCGCGCTGGCACAGGCCGTGCCGGAGGCAGTGCCGGCCGCATCGCAGGGAACGATGAACAACGTGCTGGCCGGAGCGGACGACTTCGCCTACTACGAGACGGTCGGCGGCGGCCAGGGCGGGCGCTGTGGCCGGGCCGGCCAGTCGGGCATCCACACCGGCATGACCAACACCAAGAACACTCCCATCGAGAGCCTCGTGCAGCACTACCCGCTGCGCATCACCGCCTACGGGCTGCGCTCGGGCAGCGGCGGCGAGGGTCGCTACGCCGGCGGTGAGGGCATCGTGCGGGAGATGGAGTTCCTGCAGGACGCCACCGTGACCCTGATGGGCGAGCGCCGGGTGACCGAGCCCTGGGGCCTGCAAGGCGGCGGCCCCGGAGCCAAAGGCGAGGACTGGCTGGTCCGGCGTTCCGGCACCCGGGAGCTCCTCCCCGGCAAGGTCACCCTCGAAGTCCACGCCGGCGACCGCCTGCAAGTCCTAACCCCCGGAGGAGGCGCCTGGGGCGCCGCGCAGTAGCGTCGCGCTGGGATGGCTGGGTCGGCGCGGCGTTGGAGTCGATTCACTCTCCTGTCTGTGTTTGCCACTAGTGCGGTGCTGACACTTGCGCCTATCTATGCGACCGCGTCGTGCGTGTCGGTCGACGGCGGATCTGACGTCTGCACTACCGGCCGCGAGTCGCTGATCGAGCACGAGGGGATCGGCGGGGTGGCGATTCTGGCGATACCGGTGCTCCTGGCGGCCGTGCCGGTGGTGTTTCCCAGGCGAGGCGTAGCGATCGCAGTGGCGGTGATCCTGTCCGCCCTGACCCTGCTCGGGGCCGCGTCCATCGGGCTCTTCTTCCTGCCGGCCGCCGCCCTGTCCTGGATCGCGGTCACGTCGGGATCGGCGCGCGCCGAGGACGGTTAGGACTCCAGGGAGCGGCTCGCTACTCGTCGCTTGAGTCGGTGGGCTTGGTTCGGAGAGCACCGGTGACGGAACCGGCCACCGAGCGCATCGGCATGGTCGAGATCTCGAACACCGCCCCGACGAGTTGGGCCGGGGTCCGGGCCGCCTCGACGAGGCCGCGACCGAGGATCGCGCCCGCGCTGCGGCCCGACGTTCGGCGCGTCCAGCCCAGCGACACGAACACGCCCAACGACAGCAAGGCGATGAAAGCCATGAACCCGGTGACGATGAGCCATCCCGTCGGGCTGGACAACAGGGGCAGGTCGACGAAGTTCATGCCGAAGAACCCCGCCACCAGCGACAGTGGCAGCATGATGGCCGCGTACACGGTGAGGACCTTGGTGACCTCGGTGGCCTGGCGGGCCTCGGCCCCCCGGTAGGCGTCGAGGGTCTCGGCCAGGGCGGTGCGGGCGCCGTCGACGCCCTGGGCGGCCCGGGCGGCGGTGTCGAACACGTCGGAGAACCGGCGGCGGCCCCCGTCGGAGATCAGCGGCGAGATGGAATGCCGCAGGATGTCGAGGGCTTCCCGCTGGGGATGCACGACCCGGCGCAACTCGGCCAGATCGGCCCGCACCGCGGTGATCTCCATCAGAAAGTCGGCGTCGGCGGTGAGGGCCCGCTCGATGAGCTCATCGTTACGGTCGTCGAACACGTCCAGCACGCACACGAGCCGGCGAGTGGCTACGTCGGCCAGCCGGGCCAGCGCCTCGTCGGGACCGCCGCTGGTCAGCTCGGGACGGCGCAGGACGCCGTCCCAGAGCACGTCGACCGACGGCGAGCGCTGCTCGTGGATGGTGACGAGCCGGCGCTCGGACAGGAAGCAGTCGAGCTCGTAGGTCTCGATCCGCTCCTCGCTCAGCGCGTGCAGCACCACCAGCATGAACGTCCCGAAGTCGTCCACCTTGGGAAGGTCGATGTCCTCAACGGTGTCTCGCACCGCGAGCGTGTCCAGTCCGAGCTGCTCGGCAAGATCGGCCAGTTCGTCGTGATCGTCGCGCCCCGCGGTGATGTCGATCCACACCCAGCCCGCGTCGGGAAGTCCCGCGGAGGGATCGACCGCGTCCGCGCACCGGCCCGGCTCGAAGTGCACCGCACGCTGCAGCATCACCAGTGATGTTCGCACATCGGCCGCACCGACCGGATGACCCGTCAGCGGCCGGTGGTCACCGGCGGTTGCCGCTCCTTCGACGGCTCCATCGACCGCTCCTTGGAACGCTCCTGCGCAGCTCGGACCAGGCCCGCGAGCAGCCTGCGCCAGATGACGGCGTGGGGCAGCCACAACAGCCACCAGTAGAGGCGTCCGGCGACGCCGCGGGGGTGGAAGCGAGCGCTCTGCTCCAGCACTGCGGTACCTCCGTCACCCGCCTGCACCCGCCATTCGAGCCAGGCCTGCCCGGGCAGCTTCATCTCGGCCCGCAGGCGCAGCAGCCGCGGCGGATCGCACACCTCCACCCGGAAGAAGTCGAGGGCGTCGCCGACCCGCAGCTCGTCCGGGTGGCGCCGGCCGCGCCGCATCCCGACCCCGCCGAGGAGCTTGTCGATCCTTCCCCGGGCCGCCCAAAGCCAGTTGGCGAAGTACCAGCCGCGGGCGCCGCCGACGCCGGACACCGCGGCGAACACCGCCTCTGGCGAAGCCGAGGTCCGCATGGTTCTGACGTCGGCGAGGACGGTGCCTCCGGCCCAGTCGGGGTCCTGGGGCATGGGCGAGGCGGCCGTTCCGGAAGGGGCGCTGTCGATCCAGCTGGTCGAGACGTCGAGGTCTTGGATATGCGACAGGGCGCGACGCAGCGATTCGTCGAAGGGAGTCGGTCGATAGGAGCCCAGCAGGGCGGCTAGCGGTGCGGGATCCGAGACCACGACATCGTTGCGAAGGCTGTCGACGAGGGGCCGGGCCAGTCCGATGGGAAGGGGTGTGACCAGGTTCAGCCAGTGCGACGACAGGCGCGGGGTCAACACGGGCACTCCCACGATCAGGCGGCGCCGGAGCCCGGCCACAGCCGCATAGCGCCGCATCATCTGCTCGTAGGTGAGGATGTCGGGTCCGCCGATCTCGATGCGCCGGGTGGCCGCGGCCGGCGAGTCGAGCGCGGCCGGCGAGTCGAGCGCGGCCACCAGGCAGTGCAGCACGTCGGCGATGGCGATGGGCTGGCAGCGGGTGCGGGTCACCCACCGGGGGCAGACCATCACCGGCAGCACCTCCACCAGGTGCCGCAGCATCTCGAAGGAGGCGCTCCCCGAGCCGATGATCACCGCGGCCCGCAGCTCGGTCAGCGGCACCGTCCCCGAGCCGAGGATCCGGCCCACTTCGTGCCGGCTGGCCAGGTGATGCGACAGGGCCCGCGGGTCGTCGACGCCGAGGCCGCCCAGATACACGAGACGACCCACTCCGGCCTCCTCGGCCGCGACCCGGGTGTTCTGGGCACCGGTGCGGTCGACTCGCTCGAAGTCGTCGGTGTGGCCCATGGCGTGGACGAGGTAGTAGACGGCATCGAGTCCCTCGAAGGCCCGGGACAGCGACGCCCCGTCGAGAACGTCGGCCTTCACAACCTCGACACCGGCCCTCCACGGCACGCCGTCGAGCCGGCTGGGCGTGCGGGCCAGGCAGCGGACCCGGTGGCCGGCGGCGAGCAGGGCCGGCGCGAGCCGCCCACCCACGTAGCCGGTCGCGCCGATGATCCCTACGTTCATGTCAGTCGCCTCGTTCCGCTCCTGATGCCCGCTGGGTGGCCGATGCCCGTTGGATGGCCGGGGAGCCCGAACTCTTTCGGCGTCGGGCCGTTCCCAAGGCGTCTCGCCCCCTCCCGTCCGGAAATTGATGGCGATAATGGGCCTCTACGGGCCATTATGTCGTCGAGTTCGCGATGTGAGGATGTCGCCGGTGAGGAATGCAGTACTGGCTGCGGCACAGCAGCTCGGACCACAGATCAGCGACCGCTCGGCGGAGATCGAAGCCCTGGGGACGCTGCCCATGGACCTGGTCGATGCGATCCGCCCGACCGGGGCGTTCCGGCTGTGCGTTCCCGACGATCTGGGCGGACCGGAAGTCACGGCGGTCGAGGGCCTGGAGGTGTTCGAGGAGTTCGCCTACCACGACGGTTCGGTCGGCTGGTGCGTGGCCATCGCCTCCACGACGTCGCTGCTGGCGTCGTACTTGCCCGACCCCCATGCTGGGGACCTGTTCGGCGACCCCGGGGCCATCGGCGGCGGGTTCGTGATGCCCCGGGGCAGGGCCGTTCCTGTTGGGGGCGGGCTGCGGGTGTCGGGGCGCTGGCAGTGGGGGTCGGGCACCAAGCACTGCACCACCATCGGGGGCGGCTGCCTGGTGGTCGGAGCGGACGGGCAACCGGAGCCACGGGCCGACGGTCTGGCCGCGCCCTTCGTGTTCATGGACCCCGGTGACATCGAGTTCATCGACACGTGGGACGTAGCCGGCCTGGCCGGCACCGGCTCGGTCGACTTCGAGGCGGACGATGTGTTCGTGCCCGAGGGACGCTGGGTGCAGATCAGCGCCGGTCCGGTGCGGGACAACGTCTGGTCGCGGTTCTCGTTCTACGGGCTGCTGGCCAGCGGGGTGGCGGCCGCCGCGGTGGGCATCGCCCGCCGCTCGATCGACGAGCTGGTGGAGTTGGCCGGCGGGAAGAGGCCTCAGGGCAGCTCCCGGACTCTGGCCGAACGGGCCGCGGCCCAGGCCGAGGTCGCGGGGGCTGAGGCGAGGCTGGCCGCGGCATGGACGCTGTTGCTCGACGCGGTGGATGACAGCTTCCAGGGCGCGCTGGCGGGACGGCCTTCCACCGTTGACGAGAGGTGCCGTATCCGGCTGGCGGCGACGCACGCCACCCAGACGGCGGCCGAGGTGGCCGCGTCGATGTTCAGGACCGCGGGCGGGGCCGCCGTCTATCGCACGAGCCCGATCCAGCGCTGCTTCCGGGACACGGCGGTTGCCGCCCAGCACGCCATGGTGGCCCCGAGGACGTTGGAGACGGCGGGGCGTATGCGCATGGGCCTCGACACCGACACCGCCACGCTGTAGTGGGGCATTGACGTGGTTGCCGTCGGCGTGAGCGTCCCGTGGGGGCTGTGGAGCCTCCTGCCGGACGAGCAGCGCCGGTTGCTGGGCCGGATCGCCGATGCGGGCATCGACCATGTGTTCACCGCCGACCATGTGAGCTTCCGCGACGGCAGCGGCATGGACGGCTTGGTCACGCTGGCTGCCGTCGGTGGGCTGGAGCCCAGGCTCGGGCTGCAGGTGGGCGTCTACCTGCTGGCTCTGCGCCATCCGATGGTGGCCGCCCGCCAGATCGCCACCCTGGCCGAGGCCGCGCCGGGGCGGCTGACGGTCGGGGTCGGTGTGGGAGGCGACGACCGGGGTGAGGTCGAGGTCTGCGATGTTGATCCGTCCACCCGGGGCCGGCGCACTGATGTGGCCCTGCAGATCGTGCGGGCCTTGCTGGAGGGACAGACCGTCGACGGCGATGGCGAGTTCTTCAGGTTCCGGGACGGGAGGATCCGACCGGTTCCTGATCCGCCGGTGCCGCTGGTGGTCGGGGGCCGAAGCAACGCCGCGCTGGAGCGGGCCGGCCGGCTGGGCGACGGCTGGCTGGCCGCATGGTGTTCACCCCGCCGGTTCGGCGAAGCAGTCGAGCGGGTGGAAGCGGTGGGCTCCGGGCGGGATGTCGACTGGCAGCACGGCCTGCAGCTGTGGCTCGGGGCTGGCTCTTCACGGGCCGAGGCCAGCCGTCATGTGGCCGCGATGATGGAGCGCTTCTACCGGATGAGCTTCGAGCCCTTCGAGCGCTACACCCCCTGCGGCCGCGCCGCCGACATCGCCGAGTTCCTGCAGCCTTATGTGGACGCGGGAGCGACGACGTTGAACCTCACCCCCTGCGGCCCCGACCGCGCCACCGAGATCGAGACGGTGGCCGAGGTGAAGCAACTACTGAACCCTTGACCGAGCAGTATTGCCGTCAGTTTTAAGATATTTTCATGTTATTGAGTTGCAGGCTGGCTAGAAGCGGCTAAGGTAGGCACCGTGGAGACTCTCGTTCAGGTCGTGACCGTTGCGCTGGCCGTCGTCGCCATCATCTGGCACCAACAGCGAACCATCGACAAGCTGCGGGACGACACTGATCGGGGCCTTGAGAAGCTCGGTGCGGCAGTCGTGGCCAACGGGGAGCGGCTGGCACGCATCGAGGGGTTCCTGGGCATCGGCATGCCTGACGCGGCCGCGTCGAAGGCGGCTGGAGCGACACAGCCGAGGCAGAACCCTGGCCAAGCTGAGGAGCCCGGGCCGGCCTAGGGCCGGGCGGTGGCTCAGAGCTAGCGCTAGCCGAGGGCGAGGCGGGCGGCGGCTAGGTCGGCGGCTGCGAAGCCGGCCGACTTGAACAGGGTGATCTCCTCGGCTGACGTGCGTCCGGGGTGGTCGCCGGTGGCGAGGGCTCGCAGGTCGGCGATGATCGAGGTCTCGGTGATCACGCCTTCGGCCAGCGGCTGGGCCAGATCGCCGGACAGGAGAGCCCCGGCCTCGGTGTCGACGAAGATGGTGGACCGGGCCACCGCCGCGTCATCGGACTCGCGCATGTCGGGCTGGAAGCTGCCTACGAGGTCTAGGTGAGCGCCGGGGGCGAGGAGGTCGCCTCGCACCAGGGGGCTGGTGGCGCCGGTCACGCACGAGATGATGTCGGCCGCCTGGACGCCGGCGTTGAGGTCGGTGGCCGCCCGGGCGGGGAGGTCCTCGGCCCGCAGCTGCTCGGCCACGGCCTCGGCGGCCTCGGGCCTGCGGCCCCAGATCTCGATGCTCGTGAGCGAGCGCACCGCGGCGTGGGCCCGGGCCATGTTGGGTGACAGCCGGCCCGTTCCCACCACCAGGAGCCGCTGGGCGTCAGCGCGAGCCAGGTGGTCGGCCGCCAGCGCCGAGATGGCCGCCGTGCGGCGGTCGGTCAGCTCGTCGCCGTCGAGCACTGCGCTCAACTGCCCGGTGCGGCCGTCGAGCAGCTGGTAGGCGGCGTTGACGGTGGGCACGGCGGTGCCGGCGTTGGACGGAAAGTAGGTGACGGTCTTCACGCCGATCAACTCACGGTCGATCCAGGCCGGCATCAGCAGCAGCGCGCCCTCGCCACCGTCGGGCAGGCCGACCGGGTGCACGTGCCGCTCGGGCGAGTTCAGGTGTTCCTCCGCCAACACCTCGGCGATAGCGGCGATCAACTCCGGCCACGGCGTAGCGGCCCGCACCGCGTCCGCATCGAGAAAGCGCATCACGGCGAGGATGTCATGCCATCCCCAGCCGCGCCAGACCGCACGTGCCGCACGGCACGGCGGGCGCGGCTATTGCGAGCGGCGCTGGGTCCAGGAGTCGATGGAGACGGCGGCAAGGATGACTGCGCCCTGGATGACGCGCTGCCAGATGGGGTCGATCTGGTGCAGGTTGAAGCCGTTGATCATCAGCGCGATAAAGAACGCCCCGGCGATGGTGCGCCACACCGCCCCCTCGCCGCCCGCAATGGAGGTCCCACCCACGACCACGGCCGCGATCACGCCGAACACGAAGCTGAAGTCGTCCGAGGGCAGCGCGGACAGCGACCGGGACGACGACACCACGCCGGCCAGTCCGGCAGCCGCTCCGGACATGGCGAAGCAGATCGTCTTGACCCGGGCCACGGGCACGCCGGCGAGGCGGGCGGCCTCGGCGTTTCCGCCGGCGGCATAGACGTGGCGCCCGAAGCGAGTGCGGCTCAACAGGATCCAGGCCACGGCCACGATCGCGGCCGCGATCCAGGCTCCGGTGGTGATCCCCCACCAGCGGGTCCGGGCGATGGCCGGGTAGGCGTCGGTGGAGGCCCGGAGCACGCTGCGGTCGCTGATCAGGAAGCCCGCGCCGAACACCATGAACGACGTGGCCAGGGTGGCAATGAACGAGTTCACTTTGAGAGCGGTGACCACCAGCCCGTTGGCCACCCCCACGACCAGTCCGACAGCCACACCCGCCGCGACCGCCAGAGCCACGTTTCCAGTGCTGTTCTCGACCTGGAGGGCGAACAGCGGCGCCACCACGTAGACCGACGCGGCGGAGATGTCGAAGCCACCCGCGATCATCGTGATGGTGGCGAAGGAGGCCGCGATCAGCAGCGCAGACTGCTGGTCGAGGATGTTGCGGAAGTTGGCCTGACTCAGGAAGCCGTCGGTGGTGGCGGCCAGGAACACGAACAACGCGACGGTGACGACCGCGATGCCATAGCGGCGGGCCGCCGGCAGAACCTGTGCCATCATCACGGCCCGGCCGCGGCCTTCTCGCCGCCTCCGAAGGCGGCGGCCAGCAGGTTCGCGTCGACCATGTCGGCGCCCGCGTGCTCGGCGACGATCCTGCCGCCGCGCATCACCAGCGCCCGGTGGCAGGTGCCGATCACCTCCTCCAGTTCCGACGAGACAAGCAGCACCGCGCAGCCTGAACGGGCCATCTGATTCAGTGCCTCGTAGATGGCCCGCTTGGAGCCCACATCCACCCCCCGAGTGGGCTCGTCGGCGATGAGGAGTCGGGGCTCGCCCAACACGGCTCGAGCGAACAGCACCTTCTGCTGGTTGCCCCCCGACAGGGCCTCCACCGGCGCCAGCATACTCTCGGCCCGCACGCCGACGTCGTCGCAGGCCTGTCCGGCGGCCGTCTGCTCCCGGCCGGTCCGGATGCCGAGCCAACCGCCGAAGCGCCGCAGATGGGGCAGCGTGGTGTTGTCCCGCACCGGCCGCCTCGCCATCAGACCCTGATCCCGGCGGGATTCCGGTATCAGGCCGACACCGTTGGCCAGCGCATCCTCCACGGTGCCCGAGAGTCGGCGGTCGCCGACCTCGACCGAACCGGAGACGACCCGGGAGGCGCCGTAGATGGCGTGGGCCACGTCGCTGCGACCTGCTCCGACCAGCCCGGCCAGGCCCAGGATTTCGCCGGACCGAATGTCGAACGAGACGTCGGAGAACTCGTCACCGGCCGAGCACAGATCCTTGACTCGCAACACCACATCGGCGTCGTCGGCGGGCGCGGGCGGCTTGGGCGGGAAGACCTCGCCGATGTGGCGACCGGTCATGCCCTCGACGAGCGACCCGTGGGTCTCGGCCTCGGCCGGGCCGGTCCGCACTATCCGTCCGTCACGCATCACCGTCACCGTGTCGGCCACGGACAGCACCTCGTTGAGGAAGTGGGACACGTACACCACGGCCACTCCCTGCTCGGCTAACTCGCGAACGGTGCTGCACAGATCGGCAGCCTCGTGGCTGGCCAGCCGGGCGGTGGGCTCGTCGAGCACCACCAGCCGCGATCTGCGCCCCAGGGCTCGCAGGATCTCGACCTTCTGCTGGTCGGCCACGGGCAACGACCCGGCCCTCGAATCGAGAGGAACCTCCAAGCCGTGCTGGGCGATCAAGGCCTCAACCCGGCGCCGGTTGGCTCGGTGGTTCACAAACGGGCCCCAGTGCTCCTCCGAACCGAGAACGACGTTGTCGACCACGCCCATGGCGGGCAGCAGCGACAGCTCCTGGGCCACTCCCACGAGCCCGTGGGCGGCTCCCTGAGCGGGACTGTCGAGCCTCAGGGGCGAGCCCGAGAGCACGAGGCCGCCAGAGTCGGGGGCATGCACCCCGAGCACGACCCCGCACAGGGTGGACTTGCCGGCACCGTTCTCGCCCACCAGCCCATGCACCCGGCCGGCCTCGAAGGTGACCGACACGTCCTTTAGGGCGTGAGTCGCGCCGAAGCGCTTGCTGACGTTGCGAACGGCCAGAAGCGCTTCGGCGGACTTCATCGATCGGCCTGCCGCGCCCGGCGGGCGCGAGGCTCAGATTCAGGGTGCCGGCTCAGCCGTCCCACTGCGGCGTGAACAGGTGCACGTTGTCGGCGGTCACCAGGCCATTGTCGGGGAGATCGGCCAGCGGGTCCACCCCGCCGAAGTCGGGGCCGCCGGTGAGGGCCGAGACCATGGCCTCCATGGCGATACGCCCCTCGTCTCCGGGTGCGCCGAACACGCCACCGAACCAGCGCCCGCCGGCGATCCCCTCGATGGCCGGCACCGAGCCGCCCCAGCCAACCAGACGGACCTGGTCGAGCTTGCCCTCGTCGGCCAGCACGATCTCCGCGCCCTGCACCGACTGGTCGGCGCCGACGAGGACGTCGAAGTCGGGAGCGACCTGGAGTATGTCCTGGGTGGCGTTGATCCCGCCCTCGGGGCCGAGGTACTGGCCCTCGCCCTCGGCGACGATGTTGATGGAGGGATGCCCGGCTATGACCTCGTCGAGGCCGGCCCGGGCCGCGTCGTCGATGGGCAGGCCTTTGATCCCGTAGATGTACACGACCTCGCACGGGTCCAGGTCGGCGCAGGCCATCACGGTGAGCTCGCCGAGCCGCCTGCCGTTCACGAACGGCGCGGCCATGACGTTGGCGCTGACTCCGGGCACCTGGGGCTCCGAGGTGGTGTAGTCCTCACCCACTACCTGGTTGAGGATGACCACCTCCATGCCGGCGTCGAGCGCGGCCGCTATGTCGGGGGCGGTGGCGATGCCGGTGAGCGCCACCAGGATCACGCCGTCGTAGGCGCCCGAGGCGATGACGTCCTGGAACTGGGTCGTCTGCAGGCCGGGGTCGAACTGGGCGTCGAACTCGGTGATCTCCACGTTGCTCGCCGCGGCCACTGCCTCCATCTCCAGACGCGACGACAGCAGCCATGTGTTGGCCGAGCTGGCCGACAGGTAGGCGACCTGGAACGGCTCGGCTGCCTCGACAGGCTCCGGTTCGTCCATCTCCTCGGGCTCGGCCGGCTCCGGTTCGTCCATCTCCTCGGGCTCGGCCGGCTCCGGTTCGTCCATCTCCTCGGGCTCAGCCGGCTCCGGTTCGTCCATCTCCTCGGGCTCGGCCGGCTCCGGCGCGGCGTCGTCCGTGACCGCCGGCGCCTGGGTCGCGGTCGTTTCGCCCCCGGACGCTCCATCATCGTCGCCGCATGAAGCCGCAACGAGAGCAAAGACGGCAACGAGAGCGAGCCATACAAGTGAGAGCCGTCTGCGCGGAATCCTCGCCATCGGGCGTCACCTCCTCCTGGTACGTCACCCGGCCCACGCCGAGTTGAACGCACCATAAGGTGAGGCTCGAGGACAAGACTTAGGCCATATGCATAGATGAGCGCCTATTCGAGTGCGCTCTGCATAAGTTGGACTGGTTCACGGTTGATCCGCAGCATCCGGCAGGCCAACTGCAACGACAGGCGGGTCTCGGCGTCGTCGAGTTCGATCCCCAGCAGGTCGGAGATGCGACGCATCCGGTTGGTCACCGTGTTGCGGTGCAGGCCCAGCACTTGGGCCGCCTCGGTGGTGGAGCAGCTGGCGTCGAGATAGACCTCGAGGGTCCGCAGCAGTTCGTGGTCGGTGTCAGCATCGATCACGGGCTGCAGGATGAACCGGGCGTACCGCGCAAAGTCCTCCGAACCGAACCAGCCCATGAGCACCCTCTGCACCCCGAGCTGGTCGATGTGGGCCGCGCCAGAGCGACCCCCGAAGCGGGCATTGGCGATCAGCGCGGCCTCGTGGGCCTCCGTCAGCGACATGCGCAAACCGCTGAGGTCCGGATAGGGACGGCCGATGCCCGCATGGGCCTGCAGTCCCGAGTGCGCGTCTACGAACTCAGCGAGCGCGTCTGTTAGCCGTCTGACCATCGCCGAGTAGCTCTCCACGGCCGGCTCGGCCGCATCGGTCACCCAGCCGCTCCATCCGTCGTTTCGCTCCACCAGCGGCCCGTCAACGCCCGCGCCGCGCAGACGCTCCCGAACCTCGGCATGCAGGTCGATGATGCGCGACGTATCGGCCCCTCGCAACGTGATGTGCAGGCCGGTGTTCCATCCGGCGGCGCTCCATCCCAGTGCCAGCATCTGGTTGCGAATGTCCCGCTCGTGGAGGTCGCTGGTGGCCAGCAGTTCGTTGAGCACGGCGATCCGGCGCCGGGCGTCGCTCTCGGTTCGGGCCCGCACTGAGGCCAGAAGGGCCGCCAGGTACCAGGATCCGATCTGCAGCAGGGACCGCAGCAGGCGCTGCACCCCGTCCGACCCGCGGCTCTCAGCCACCAGCCAGTAGTCGGCCTCCGCGCCGGGCTCGCTGGGCGTCAGCACGATTGCCGTGCTGTGGAGCGCGGCCTCGGTCGAGTTGTCGACCAGGTACGCCGGGCCTGACGCCAGCCGGCGATCGTCGATCTCGATGGCCGCTCCGGCCACCAGGCTGCGGTCCTGACCGAGCAGGCAGACGCTTGAGGCGCTGAGTTCGGTGATGGCGTCGAGCACTCCCTCCACGCTTGCGATGCGGGGTCGGCTGAGGGACACCAGCAGCGAGTCGACCGCGGCGGCATGCTCCACATCAGCCGCCCACAGCTGGGCCCTAAGCCGGTGGGTGAGGGTCATGGCGTCGGCCTCGCTCACCACCACCAGCGGCACCTCGAACCGGTTGGCGAGGCGGCGCACGCCCACGCCGAGCTCGAAGCCGGGATTAATGACGATCAGGGTCGCTCCTTGAGCGTCGGCGACGATCCGGATGGCCATGTCGATCTGGTAGAGGTGCTCGCCGATGTCGGCCGCGTCCAGGACGGCGGCCTCGCCGGGCTTCAGCGGCGAGTCGGCTCTGAGCCGGCCGTGGAGCACGACCTCGGTGACCGCGGCGTCCAGCCCGGCCTCGCCTGCAACCAGCTCGGCGCCTATGAGCGCGGGCGACGACAGCAGCTGCTTGACGGTGACCGGACGCTCATTGCCCACGGCCCAAACCTACCGAGACTGCCCTGCCGGAGCCGGAACGGCCTTGCCTCAGAGTGGCAGATTGGCGCGGAAGAAGTCGACCATGTTGGTGCCGGCAAAGCGAGCCGCCCGGCCGGGACCGCACCGCTCGATGAGCCGTTCCGACAGGTTCAGGAAGTCGGCCGGCGCCTTCAGGTCCTCGATGAACGAGAGCTCCGCCGGGTCGACGAGAAGCTGGCGCCCGAGGATGGGATCGACGGTGCGAACCAGATCTTCGATGAAGTCCGCGCCGATGGCGACCCGGTCTTCACCGGCGATGCCGGCAGCGTGCTCAAGGTGGTCGATGAAGGTGTCGATAGTCGGAGCGGTCTCCGACACGAAGGAGCCGAATGCGTTGACGGCCACGAACCCGCCCGAGGCGGCCACCAACTCGATTTGGAGGTCGGTGAGGTTGCGGGGATGGTCGCAGAGCGCCCGGCACGAGGAGTGGGTGGCCACGAAGGGTGCTGTCGCTGTTTCGGCAATGTGGTCGACTCCGGCGGCCGACAGGTGGCTGATGTCGACCACCATGCCGAGCCGCTCCATCTCGGCCACGGCTTCGACCCCGAGCGAGGAGAGGCGGCTTCCGGTGCCGGATTCGGCGATCCCGTCGGCCAGCATCGTGCGCCGGTTCCAGGTGAGCGACGCCATGCGCACCCCGAGACGGTGCAGGGTCTCGAACATCGAGATCGACGAGCCGACGGGCTCGGCCCCCTCGATGGCGAGCAGCAGGGCGATGCGGCCGCTGCCGATGATGGGGTCTATGTCGGTGGCTCCCTCGGCGATGGCCACATCGGCCCGGTGGAGGTCTGCGATCTCGCGGGCAAGCGCGATGACCTCGAGGGTTCGGCGCAGGGCCGCCTCGCCGACGAACTGCTCCTCGGTGAAGATGGGAAGCACCTGGAACACGACGCCGCCAGCACGAAGTCCCGGCAGCCAGTCGTCGCCGAACGGGTCGGACGCGCCCCGCTCGCGCCGGTGCATGCAGGCCAGCAGCAGGTCGTTGTGGGAGTCCGCGATGGGCAGCCGCGGACGCTCAGGCGAGAGGCCCAACGGCTTTCACCATGACTCGGCAGCCGCCGCCGGGCACGTAGGTCATGGGCACCTCGGTCACGGTCGTGATGCGGATCCGGTCCGGGTGGGCGCCGGAGCGCACTGCGGCGTTGGCGGCCAGTTCCTTGGCGTCGTCGAGACACTCCTCCCGGCTGGTCCGGTCGTAGCTGTAGACCCGGTCGACCGTTCCCGAAGCCTCGGCGATGCACGCCCCGTACGCATTGGCCACGGAGTAGTTCCGCGGGCGCAGCACCTCGGAGATGCCGGGCACCGACTCTGCGACGAGGTGGGCTCCCCCGCCGACAGCCAGCAACGGGATCTCGGCCCGGCTCGACTTCATGCGGTCGCTCATGACCGACACCTGCTCGTCGACCCAGCTCAAGGCGTCGCGCACCAGCCCGGGCTCCAGGTGCTCCACCAGCTTGCGATCACCGAAGTCACCGAGACGTCCCGATGCCAGCGAGATGTCCGACAGGGTGAGCGTGCTACCGCCGACGCACAGTGCCTCGGTGGCCACCGCGTAGCCCACCGAGTCGGGGCCGATGGCCAGTCCGGAGCCGTTGCCGGCGCGGGCGTCGCGCACCACGGTTCCTCCGCCCAGCCCTATGGAGATCAGATCGGGCATGCGGAAGTTGGTGCGCACCCCGCCCACCTCCACCGCCGCGGTGGACTCCCGGGGGAACCCGTCCACGAGGATGCCCGCATCGGCCGAGGTGCCGCCCACGTCGATGACGACCGCGTCGTTGACCCTCGCCAGCGCGCAGGCGCCCCGCATCGAGTTGGTGGGCCCCGATCCGAGGGTCAGCACCGGGAAACGCCCGGCTTCGGCCGCGGTGAGCAGCGTGCCGTCGTTCTGTGTGAGGTAGGCGTCGATGGCCAGTTCGTGCGCGGCCAGAGCGTTCTCGAAGCCGTCGACCACGCTGGAGGCCACGCTCAGCAGCGCCGCGTTGAGGATGGTGGCGTTCTCGCGCTCGAGCAGGCCCAGCGACCCGACCTGATGGCTGAGCGAGACCGGGAAGGCGTCGCCCAGTTCGGCGGTGAGAACGTCGCGGGCCCGCAGCTCGTGTTCGCTGGTGGCCGGGCTGAAGGCGGCCGACACTGCGACGGCGCGGCATCCCGCGGCGACGGCGTCGGCCGCGAAGCGGCGCACCGCGTCGGTGTCGAGCGGGGCTATCTCAGCCCCGGTGTACTCGTTGCCGCCCTCGATGATGGCCGAGACCCCGATGACCATGTCCCGGATGTCGGCGGGCCAGGCCGCGCCGGGCCTCACTCCCAACGAGGACGGAGCGGCCAGGCGCAGCACGCCTACTGTGTCGAGGCCTCTGCGCTGGATGATGGCGTTGGTGGGGTGGGTGGTCCCCAGCATGGCCTTGGCTATCCGCTTCCTGTCGACGCCCTGGAGCACCTTGCTGAGCGACTCGCGGATGCCGTCGATGGGCTCGGGCGTGGTGGCCACCTTGACCGCGCTGATCACCGAGCCCTCGGCGTCGATCACCACCGCGTCGGTGTTGGTGCCCCCGACATCGATGCCCACGCGGAACTCCTGGTGCTCGCTCATGCCGGCAGCTCCACAAAGTCGATGTCGTAGCCGAAGGCCCGGGGCCCGACGAGGTCGAGCATCCCCTCCTGATGCCATTCCGGCGCGCAAGGCATCCCGATCACCAACACCCGGTTGCCGTACGCCAGTGCCTCGGTGGTGATGGGGTCGAACGTCTCGCAGTCGAGCAGGCAGATCAAGTTGGGGGTGGTGATGGCGGGCTTGCCGTCGAGGAAGGCGATCAAGTTCTCGTTCTGCACTTCGATGCGCATGGTGGCGTCGAAGCCGTCGAGGTCTTCGAGGATCACCGTCGACCGGGCGAACCCGTCGGTGGTGCGCCGGTCGAGGTCGGCCACCTTGCCGTTGAAGAACTTCCTCGATCCCGACTCGGACAGGAACCTGTCCCACGCCCCGTCCTCGCCGTCCTTCACTGCTTGCAGCAGCCGCCCGACCTCGGTGCAGTAGGTGAGCGAACCCTGGATGGCGTGCTCGGCGACCTGTGCCGCGGTGAGCGGGTAACAGCTGATGGAGTTGGCCATACCGAGCTGGATGACCGCGGTGCGGGCCAGCGTCTCCGCTACCTGGTTGGTGGTGGTCTCGAACACGCACTGGTTGCCCTTCTCGTCGGCAACCGAGAGCGGGCCGGCTGGCAGCCCGGCGAGCGTGAACACCGTCATCTCGATCTGGGGGAACGCCCGGCGCATGGAGTCGGCGTTCACGATGGGCAGCCCCATCTCCGCGGCGGTGGCGATGGGCAGCAGCGTGTTGCACCCGCCCACCTCGATGGGCATGATCGCGGCCGGCTCCTTGCCCAGGTACGAGGCCAGGGCCTTCACGCCGGCCACGTACTCGGTCCCGGCGGGGATCTTCTCCAGGATCACGGTGGGCGCGCCGATCACCGCGGTGGTGAGAACCAGCGCGTCACCGGAGAGATCGGGCGCGTTCACCACCTCGACCGGTCCGTAGGTCTCCAGGGCTTGGTGGGCGACGAGCTTGGCGATGTACGGGTCGCCGCCCCCGCCGGTACCCAGAAGGGTCGCGCCGAGACACAACGCTTCGATGTCGTCGGCGGTCAGCGTGTCCATGGCCGCTCCTTGGTGCGAATCACGTGGGCTCGGATCAGGGCCGGGGGTCCTTGTCGAGCACGGGCTCCACTGTCGGGATCCATTCGCGCTCGCGGGCCGGGACGGAGTCGTAGCCGCCGACCCGGCTGGTTCGCCAGCCGTGATCGGCTCCGACGGTCGCTAGGAACTCGGCATAGCGCAGGGGTGCGGTGATGGCGTCGATGACGGGAACGCCGATCTTCTCCTGCACCTCCCGGTAGAAGCCGAACTCGATGGTGCAGCCCAGCACGACGGTGTCGGCCCGGTCGGCGCGTACCGCGCTCTCGGCCTCGGCCAGGATGCGCTGCTGGGTGGTCTCGGGGTCGGCCTGGAACTCGTCGACACTCATGTCGAGCACCCGGAACGACGCCAAGTGGTCGCCGTACCCGTACTTGACCACGTTCTCGTGCATCTCGGGGATCCACTTGCGCCTGCCGACGAGGATCGAGACCCGCTCGCCGATGGTGGCTGCGATGCGGAGGCAGGCCTCGGCCGGCGCGGTCACCGCCATGGGACCGGCCAACTCCCGGGCGCCGCGCAGGAACGGATCGTAGAAGCAGCCGATTACCGCGGCGTCGTAGCTCTGCTGTTCGGAGGCCCAGCGGACCACTCCCATGGTGGGACCGGCCACCACCGCCTCCAGAGCGTTCCATTCGAGATGCTGGGGGCCGACACCGGGGAGCGAGCACACATCCACTCGGGTTGCCGGCGCGGCCTCGGCCCGCAGTTCGGCACCGATGGGCGCGTCGTACGCGTCGGTGCCGACAGGGTTGATCCACAGCATCCGGACCATTGGCTGTCTCCCGTTCGTGATCCGCGGTCGGTGGGTCTCACAGTATTGGAGGCCCCGCGGCCGGGTTCTTGGGCGGTCGGCATAACTCTGTGCCGCCAGATGTGCGTTCGGCACTGCCTATTGCACGAATCGCTGCGGGCTTAGCTCGGGTGCAATGCCGTCTAGCGGGGGCGCGGGACTCTCGCCGCTGATCAGGTCGGCGGTGAGCGCGGCCATGGCCGGGGATGTCTGGATACCGGTACCGCCCTGCCCGGCGCACCAGAAGAACCCTTCGGCTCCGGGGTCGAAGCCCACGACCGGCACGCGGTCTCCAGCGAACGTGCGCAGACCGGCCCAGGTGGAGCGGATCGAGCGGACGTCGAGGGTCGTGGCCCGGTTGATGGCCTCGATGCCGGCGGCTACGTCGATCTCGCGGGGCCTGACGTCACAGGGGGGCTCGGGATCCTCGTCGGCGGGCGAGGCCAGGATCTGGTCGACGCCTTCGGGCTTGAAGTAGAAGCTCTCGTCGGCCCCCACCACCAACGGCCAGCCGGCCGGGTCGAAGCGGCTGGCGAAGGTGAACACGGTCCGCCGGTAGGGCTGCAAGCCGACGGGCTGCACGCCGGCCATACGGGCCACCTCGTCGGCCCAGGCACCGGCCGCGTTGACGACGACGGCGCTGCGCAGGACCTGCTCGCCCACATCCACCTGCCACCATCCGTCGCGACGGGTGAGCGCCTTCACGCCGTGCTCGCGCAGCACCGCCGCCCCCTGGTCCCGGGCGCCCCGCAGGAAGGCCTGGTGGAGCGCGGCGACGTCGATGTCGAAGCCGCCGTACTCGATCACGGCGGCTTCCAGCCAGTCCGGATCAAGGGCGGTGCACAGCCCGATCGCGCCGGAGGCGTCGAGGAGTTCGCAGGGGGTGTCGGTGGTCTGGTTGGCGGCGATCCGCTCGGACAGTTGGTGCTCGAAGCCGGCCGGCGCCACCCACAGCACGTTGCGGGGCTCCAGCAGCTCGCTGTCGGCCATACCGTCGGCGCCGTTCTCGAGGAACGGCCGGGACGCGGCGCTCAGGACCCGGTGGGCGGGCCCGCCGTAGGAGGCCAGGAACTGGGCGGCCGAACGTCCCGTGCTGTGCGCAGTCAGCGACACCTCCCGCTCGACGACGGCGACGCGGTGCCCCCGCCGGGCCAGCGCCCAGGCCGCCGACATTCCCGCGATGCCCCCGCCGATGACGACAGCATCGAAGGAGCGCGGCGCGATGTCTCCCATGGCCCTCCGAACTATACGAAGCCGGTCAGCGTCAAGGCTGGGCACTGGGCTGGCCGTGCAGGTCGGCTGTCAGCATTGTGCCCAGCGGCATCCCGTGGCTGACCCGACGGATCAGCCGCCCGCGAGTCCGAAGAAGACGATGACGGCCCGGCCAAGGCGGACCATGTCCTGGTCACCGAGGCGACCGACCCGCGCTCCAATCTTCGACCGCGGCACGGTCGTGATCTTGTCGACCATCAGACTGCATCGTTCATGCAGGCCGTTGTGTGTATCGGGCTCGATCGGCAGCCGGATCAAGGGTGCCTCGGCGGCATCGGAAGTGAACGCGCACACCGTCACCGAGTCCGTCGCATCGAAGCGATCATCCTGGACGATCACGACCGGACGAGGCTTCCCCGCGTAGCCGCTACCGGCGGCCGCCGTCCAGATCTCGCCTCGCTTCATTCGGAGTCGAGGCTGAGCGCGTCGATATAGGCCTGATCATCGGCCGCGTATTCGCTGGCGGAAACGGCAGCGGACTGCCGGTGAGCCTCTGCCGCAAACTCTGGAGTGCGGACATCGGCCACCCAGATCTGGATAGGACGCATGCCACGGTCGCGCATCCGCTTGCGGTAGTTGCGAACGCGCCCAGTGACGGTCGGCTCGTCCTTCGGCGCAATCATTGACTCGATGTTACATGCAACCCTCGAGTTTGGAGAGATGCGCTGAACTCGGCCTCAGACGGGATGCTCGTGCTGCCAGAGAGTCTTGATCGGGAAGTCCTTGAACGCTTCGTCCTTGGTGACAAAGGTGAGCGACTCGAGTTCGGCCTGCGCGGCCAGCATCCGGTCGAACGGGTCGCCGTGCTCACTCGGGTAGCTGCCGGCCCGAAGGCCGTGACGATGGGTCACCGACAGGTGCCGGAGATCGGCGGACGATGCTAGCTCATCGAACCGAGAGACCATGTCCCCATAGCCTGTCAGACGGCCCAGGCGGACCTTGGTGGCGATCTCCCAGGCGCTGGCAGCACTCACGAAGACTGTCGCGTCCGCATCCGAGATCGTCTCGCGGGCGCGCGGCGGCAACAGGGCCTCGTCGGTCCACCACCACAGCAGCGCGTGCGTGTCGAGCAGAAGCCTCGTCATCTGCCTTCCCAAGCCCTGAGCTCCTCCTCGGGCAACGGCTCGAAGAATTCGGGCCCGACGACCAGACCAGGGAGTTGCCCGCCGCGGCGGCGCTTCGAAGCCAGCGGCATGAGCCTGGCGTATGGCTTGCCGGCCTTGGCCAGGATGATCTCCTCACCCGCGTGCGCCCGCTCCAGCAGCCTTGACAAGTGGGTCTTGGCTTCATGAACATTCACAATTCTTGGTTCAGTCACAATCATTCTCCTATGATACCCGGCAGACATTCGGGTGTGAACCCCGCCGACAGGAACAAGCTAGCAGACTTAGTCCAGGGACTAGACTAAGAGGATAGGAGCAGGACAATGACCAACGATCGCGAACCGGAGGAGCCAGTGAGCGACCCGTCGGTGATCTTCGGGCTCTTCGACAGCGGCGGATCGAACATCGCCGACGGGAAGCAGGCCATGATCAGCGAGGCCATAGACAAGCAGTTCGCGGCCAAGGTACTCTGACCGGGCCCCAGCGACGCCGGGCGTTCGCGATCCGCCCATAGATGGCACCGCGCCTACAGGACGTTGCCGTAGCGGTGGGTGGTTCGGCTTATGGCCTGCTCGCGGAGGTAGTGGAGCAGCTCGATCCGGCCTTCGGCGGTGACCGGGTCGTCGGCGATGTGGACGCCGGCGTCGTTAGCCGCCGATCGCAACTCGGGACTGCACGTTCCGACGACTCGCACACGCTCGACATTGAGGGATCCGAGTCGGTGCGCGAAGTCGGTGCTGGTCTCGTCGGTGGCGTGGGACTCGACTAGCGGCACGCCGCAGCGTTGGGCCGCGGCCCGGACTCGTTCGATGTCGCGGGGCGCGGCGCCGGGCTCGGCTCGCAGCGCCATGCGGGGCAGGGGCCGGTAGCGGAGGATGTTGGACTCGCAGAACAACCCGGTGGGGTCGTGATCGACACCGAACTCTGATTGCCAGGCGGCTTCGTCGCTGGCTCGGGCCGCGGCCAGCCACTCGTCCTCGGGCAGGCCGGTGTCGACCGGGTGCCAGGTGCCGAGCCGGGCCACGTAGTTGGGGCCGCCCGCCTTGGTGCCGGGACCGACCGAGGACCGCTTCCAGCCGCCGAAGGGCTGGCGGCGCACGATGGCGCCGGTGGTGGGGCGGTTGATGTAGGCGTTGCCCGCCTCGACCGATTCTGTCCACCGGCTGATCTCGGTCGGGTCGAGGGTGTGGATGCCGCCGGTGAGCCCGTAGGCGGTGGCGTTCTGGATGGCGACGGCCTCGTCGAGCGATCCAGCCCGCATCAGGCCCAGGACCGGCCCGAAGCACTCCGTCTGGTGGAACCATGAGCCGGGCCGCACGCCCAGGCGCACTCCGGGGGTCCAGGTCGCGGTGTCGATGCGGCGCGGTTCGACCAGCCACTCCTCGCCGTCGTCGAGGCGGGTGAGGGCCCGCAGGAGCTTGCCCTCGGGCTCGTTGATGGTCGGGCCCATGGTGGTGGCCAGATCGGTGCTGAGACCGACCTTGATGCTGGTCACCGCGTCGACAAGCTGGCGTCTCAGGCGGGGCGAGTCGTAGGCACCGCCCACGCATATGGCCAGGCTGGCGGCCGAGCACTTCTGGCCGGAGTGGCCGAACGCGGACGACACGAGGTCGGCCACGGCCAAGTCGATGTCGGCGTTGGACGTGATCACCATGGCGTTCTTGCCCGACGTCTCGGCCAGCAGGCGCAGATCGGGCTTCCACGACAAGAACATGCGGGCGGTGTCATAGGCCCCGGTCAAGATCACGGCATGCACCCCGGGATGAGTGACCAGGTGGCCGCCCACGCTGTCGTCGGGCGCCCGCAGGAAGGAGACCAGTCCCTCGGGCAGGCCCGCGGCCCAGCAGCACTCGGCCACGACCTCGGCGCAGCCGGGCGTCTCGGGAGCGGGCTTGAGGATCACCGCGTTGCCCGCGGCCAGGGCCGCGAACACTCCCCCGGACGGGATGGCCACCGGGAAGTTCCACGGCGGCACCACCAGTACGACTCCGTAGGGCTCGAACCGGGCCAGGCCGCCGGTGGCCAGGCCGGCGGTGACCAGCCCCGCACCGGCCGAGCCAGCACCGCCGGAGCCCGCAGCGCCCGAGCCCGCACTGCCCCAGCCCGCACCGGCCAAGTCGAGGGCCCGTTCGCCGTACCAGCGGGCGAAGTCGACGGCCTCAGACACCTCGGGGTCGGCCTCGGCGATGGTCTTGTGGCCCTCGTGGACCATGGCCGCCACCAGGTCGCCGCGCCGGCTGCTCAGCTCGTCGGCCACCCGCCACAGCAGGTCACGGCGCTCGGCGGGATGACGGTCGGCCCAGGCGGGCTGCGCGCCGGCGGCGGCCTCCACCACCCGGTCCACCTCGGCGACCTGATGGGTGACGGCCGTGGCCGGTCCTTGCCACTGCCGGGTGACGATCTCGCGGGCCCATTCCCGGTTGGCGGCCAGCACGGGGTCGGTGTCGGGCTCGTTGAAGAAGCCGCCGGCCGGATCGGCAGGCCGGTGAGGGTGGCGGCGGTCCTGGCGTCGGCGCGGGGACCGCCCGGCCGACCACCGGCCGGCGACCGCGGCCCGGAACTTGGTTGCTTCGGCCTCGAACGCGGCGCTGCCGGGCTGCAGGCCGAACAGATGGTGGATGAAGTTCTCCTCCGAGGCGTTCTCCTCCAGGCGGCGGAACAGGTAGCTGATGGCCACGTCGAAGTCCCGCTCGGCCACCGCCGGCGTGTACAGCAGCACTCCCCTGCCGTCGGCGCGCAGCAGTTCGGCCTGGGTGGGGGCCATGCCCTCGAGCATCTCGAACTCCACCCGGGGGCGGACCCCGCGCCGGGCGGCCAGCAGGTCGGCCCAGGCCACGTCGAACAGGTTGTGGCTGGCCACGCCGATACGCACGGAGCCGGTGCGCTCCGGTGTCAGCACCCAGTCGAGACAGCGCTTGTAGTTGGCGTCCGTCTCGGCCTTGGTCCCATAGGGCGTCTGGGGCCAGCCGTGCATGGCCGCCTGCACCCGCTCCATGGCCAGGTTGGCCCCCTTGACCAGGCGGATCTTGATCGAGCCGGAGCGGTGGCCGCCCGCGGCCATCCGGTTGTGCCATTCGACCAGCTCCCGCAGGGCGTCGAAGGAGTCGGGCAGGTAGGCCTGCACCGCGATGCCGAGATCCACGGCTGAGAACTCGGACTCGCCGAGCAGGGCGCGGAAGGCCTCGGTGGTGAGCTCCAGGTCGTGGTACTCCTCCATGTCGAGGTTGATGAACGTCGGGGGCGCGCTGGCCGCGGCCGCTCGCAGCAGGGGGCGCAGGGCCTCCACCACCCGCTGCAGCGACCCGTCGAAGTCCCAGGGGTTGAGCTGCGAGACCACCGCGGAGACCTTCACCGACACGTAGTCCACGTCGGGTTGGGCCAGCGTGTCGAGCACCTCGGTGTGCCGCCGGCCGGCCTCGGCGTCGCCGAGCACGGCCTCGCCCAGCATGTTGACGTTGAGCGAGTAGCCCGCCGCGGCGCGGGCCTGCAGGTGGGCGCCCAGCCGCTCGGGCTCGGAGTCGACGACGAGGTGGCCCACCAGCGCCCTCATGCGTCGTCGGGCGATCGGCATCACCAAGCGGGGTAGCCGAGGGCCGAGGCGCGCCCCGAGGCGAACCAGCAGACGGTCCAGCGACGACAGGAACGAGGGCAGCTCGGCCTCACCGACCAGCGACGCGAGCTGTCGGGCCGATGTGGCGGGGCTCTCGGGGCGGATCACCCGGTCCACGAACCGCATGGCGAAGGCGGTTCCCTGCCGATCGCTCACCAGATCGGCCAGGCGCCGGGTGGCGGTTCGGTCCCGTCTCGAGGCCGGCGCGGCGCCCGATGCCAGCCAGCGCTCGACGCGCTCCACCGCTTCGCCGGCCAGCAGCTCGGTGTCTTGGGTGTCGCCGTCCACGCCTCGCTCGCCCCTTCCTGTCGCGCGGGCGCTCGTGTCTTCCGCCTCGTCCTCGCCGCAGGCGGCAGCCAGCAGGAAGAGCCTTGCGTCCGGTCCATCATCGCGCCTGTTGACGACCCCGCGCAGTGCCGATTGACCAAGTGCGAGTTGGAAACAGTGCCAAGTGCGAAACGGCGACCTTTCGTGTTCCGGCAGTCCCGCCACGTTGTCAAGATAAGGTTGACATTTCATTTCGAATATTACGTATTATTCGGACCAGGCGCCAGATCACTCAAGTTGCTGTTCCGGAATGACTGAGTCAATCGATCGGCAGGTTGCAGGACTAGTGTGCGTGTCCATCAATGCAGTAGCGTCTCCGATGTGGAATTGGATGATGTCGATCTGGAAATCGTGCGGATATTGCACGAGGACGGCCGCAGCAGCTACAGCGACATCTCCAAGCTCATCGGTGTCAGTGCCGGCACGGTGCGCAACCGGATCAGCCGGATGCGGACGTCGGGGATGCTCGTCTTCGACGTGTGGCTGGATCCCCACCGGTCGGGACTGGGCGTGCATGCCACGCTGTTGATGAAGGTCCAGCCCCGGCAACTGATGGAAGCGGCCGATGCGCTGGCCGACCTCGACGAGACCGCCTATGTCGCCACGCTGGCCGGCGCCTACGACATCGTCGCCGATGTCTTCTGCCGCGATGTGCTCGACCTTCGCCGCCTGATCCATGAGAAGATCCAGCAGATCGACGGCCTGATCGACGTGTCCACAAACCTAGTGATCGAGAACAGACATCAAACGAAGCTCAACGTTCAAGGAGCTCTCACGCCGCAGAAGCACTTCTAGCCGGCTTCGTTTATCGGATTCGATCACCATGCTGGACTGGTTCGAAGTCCGTTCTAGAGGGCTGCCTCTATCGGGTTTTCTGCCTCCATCTCAGTGAGGTGTCTCTATTGAACTCCGGGCCGACGGGTCACGAGTTGCCTCACTTCTGAGTTCCGCTCCCGTCGGCGAAGAGGGCTGTGTAGACGGCTCGGGTGTCGGCGTCGGACAGGCCGATGCCCAGGTAGTGGCCGTCGATGTGCAACTCCCAGTGCAAGTGCAGTTGAGCCTGCGACCCCGAGGCGCCCGCGTAGGTGCCGCTGTTGCCGATCGTACCGAGACTCTGGCCGGCCTCGACCCACAGCCCGGGCCTGATGCCGGCGTCCAGCGCGTCGAGGTGCGCGTAGAGCGACATGACGTGGCCCACGCCGTCGACGATGCCGTGGTCCACGGCGACGTAGTTGCCATAGAGCATCACCAGCGTGTACGCGGGGGTGGCTCCCAGCGCTGAGGCTGTGTCGAGCAGCCGGCTCCGCGCCTGCGGCGAGGGATCCTCGAAGTCGCCGGCTGCCATCACCACGCGGCCGGCGAGCGCGGCCACCGCCGGCTGTCCGAGCCTCGGGCAGCCGAAGTCAACGCCCTGATGAGTGCCCGAGCGGTAGGCGCGGGGCGCGTTGGGAAGCGCCGACGGCCACGGCAGGGGCACAGCCCGGCAGTCGCTGGGCACGACCATGTCGCCGGACAGCCGGGTTGCCGCCTCGAGGGCCTGATCGAGTGGGATCGGTTCGTCCAGCGGCCTGTGGCCCGAGGGTGTGAGCGTTCCCGGCCCGGCCGGCCCCGGGCGGGGCGCGAAGCTGCCGGCCTCCTGGTCGTGGAGGCCGGTGCCGGCGTCGACGGTGCCCGGCTCCGGCCGCGGCTCTGTGCCGGTGGCGTACTTGAAGAGCTCCGCGTACACGTCTCTGGTCTCTGATTCGGACAGACCGGCACCCAGGTACTGGCCGTCGACGTAGAAGTTCCAGTGGAGGTGCAGCTGCCCGTAGGAGTCCCCGAGGACGGCGGCACGGGTGCCGGTGTTGCCGATGCC
The DNA here is from genome assembly GCA_965117015.1 of Acidimicrobiales bacterium. Classification (GTDB taxonomy): domain Bacteria; phylum Actinomycetota; class Acidimicrobiia; order Acidimicrobiales; family Aldehydirespiratoraceae; genus Aldehydirespirator. Next base: position 1,710,209 of record OZ220747.1, on the reverse strand, counting down.
GCCGAGGCGCTGGCCGGCGTCGACGGGCGTGCCCACCCCGATGCCGGGATCGACGGCGTCCAGGTGGGCGTAGAGCGAGACCACATGGCCGGCGCCGTCGATGATGCCGTGGTCGACCACCACGTACCTTCCCGAGAGCATCGCCAGCGTGTAGTCGGGTGTGGACCCCACCGCCGTGGCCACCGCGAGTATGTCGTTCCATTCCTGCAGCGTCGGATCCTGGTAGTCGCCCGCGGCTACCACCACATGGCCGTCGAGCACGGACACCACCGGATGTCCCGCGGTGGAGCACAGGAAGTCGACGCCGGCGTGGACTCCCGAGCGGTAGGCGCGGGGCGCGTTGGGCATCGAGTAGGGCGAGTCGAGCGGCGGCGGGCGGCAGTCGTTGGGAACAACGAAACCCGGCGCCAGGCGGCTCGCGGCCGCGACCGCCTGCTGGTACGGCGTCACCTCCAGCGGTGCCGCCACCGCGGGAGTGTCCGCTTCCGCCGCCTCCGGTTCATCTTGGGAGGAAGCCACCGAATCGACCTCTGTCGTCGTGGTTGTGGGGGCGAGCGTCGTTGTCGTAGACGTGGTCGTTACGGCTGTGGTTGTGGGAGCCGACTCGGGCTCGACGGCCGTGGTTGTGGTTGTAGTTGTGGGGGCGACGGTCGTTGTCGTTGACGTGGTCGTCGCAGAGGTGGTTGTGGACGCCGTCTCGTGCTCGTCGAGGGTTGTTGAGGGGGCGAGCGTCGTTGGGGCGGCCAAGGTGGTCGTGACGAGCGGCTCGGGTGCCGGTCCTGCAACCTGCTCCTCAGCGGATTCCTGCGTCTCAGCAGCGACCGACGGCAGCGGCGGCTGCGGGGCTACCGCATCAGGGGCTGCGCACCCCACGAGGACGGCGGCCGCCGCCAAGAAGCTCAGCCCGCGGGCTGCCACAACACCGCGTCTCTCCATCAGGTCTCACGATATGAGCTGCTTCCGCCGTGTCAGGCTGCATCGGTCCGTGAAGCCGGCCAGAATGACGGCCCCCGGCAGGCATTGTTGTCTCAACTACAATACTCTGTCTCAGACCGGTCAGCAGTAGCCGGAGCCCGCCCGTCGCCGAGGAGCTTGAGATTGCCTGATCGGCCAAGCCTTTCATCGCATCGAAGTCCCAGGCGACCGAAGCGGCTTCGGTCGCTGCCGGTCCGGGTCGTGGATTCGTTGTGTCGGCCGGGCTCATCCGGCCCCCCGCTCTTCCGCCCGGGCGGCACCGCGGTAAGACGGCGGCGGGCCGCTTGGCTGGCCGTGCTGGTCGGGGTTGGAGTGTTGGCCGCCACGGTCGTGCCTGCGGACGCGGCTCTGGTCGATCGGCCCGCAGCGGTGACCGGGGTGACCGCGCAGGCGGGCGACGCGCCCGGAGAGCTTCACGTCAGCTGGGATCCTCATCCGGACGGCGCGGTCGACTACCGCGTGAAGTGGGCGCGTGTCGGCACGAACTTCAAGTCGTTCAAGAACACGGGCTGGAACGCGTTCCCCGTCGACAACGAGTTGACGATCTCGGGGCTCTGGCCCGGTGAGTCCTACAAGGTGCAGGTGCGGGCCCGCTTCAGCGGTCCCAACGGCCGGTGGAGTGAGGTGGTCACCGGCACCGCGGCCGAGGCGACGACACCAGAGCTCACCGAGGTGACCGGCGTGAAGCTGACGGATGTGTCCGGCCAGCCCGCCGAGAACAGCGGACCGGCCTACGCGGACGCGGCGTCGGTGGTGTGGTCGGCGACGCTGACGGTGGGGGTCGACGGCTCGCAGCCGCCGGGGTCGGGTTACTCGCGATGGGCGGGGGTAGGCGAGCTATCGAACCGAGGGCTCACCCTGGGCGGCACCTCGATGCGGGTGATGTTGATCGTGCAGATGGCGGGAGGCCTCTTCGTGGCCACGGACCGCGCCACCGACACGGACTTCACGCTCACCCTGGGCGATGCCGAGTTCGCTGCCGGCGAGAGCCTGGTCCCCCACACCGCCGGGTCGGGCCGCTACTGGTGGCCGACCGACGCCGACCTGTGGACCGACGGCGAGGAGGTGGCCGCCAGCATCACCGCCGGCTCAACAACGCTGGGCGAGCGGGCGGCGGCACCGCCGATCGCATTCTTCGGCCAGATTCCCGCCGAACACGACGGCACAGACCCGTTCACGTTGAGGCTGTACTTCGATCGGGAACTGCCCGTCACCGCGGCTGCTCTGATGGACCATGCGCTGGAGACGGTCGGCGCGACGGTGACCGGCGTGTCCGCGGTGTCGGAAGGCTCGACACAGATCTGGACGATCACCGTGCAGCCCGACGGGGCCGGCGACGTCACCATCGCGCTGCCCGCCGAAGCGGCCTGCGATGATCCCGGCGCGGTGTGCACCGCCGACGGCCAGAAGCTGCACAACCGAGCCCAGGCAACGGTGCCGGGTCCGTCGACGGGCTCGGACGCGGCCGGCCAGAGGACGACCCGGCTGGCCAGCGGCACCAGCCACACCTGCGCGATAGAGGCCGACGGCACGCTCACCTGCTGGGGGGCCAACAACAAGGGGCAGCTCGACGCCCCGGCCGGCACCTACAGGACGGTCGCGGCAGGAGCCATGTACAGCTGCGCGATCGCCACCGACGACACGATCGCCTGCTGGGGCTACAACACCAACGGCACGATCCACCCCCCGGCGGGCACCTACACAAGGTTCGCCGTAGGGCAACGCCACGGCTGCGCCATCGCCACCGACGACACGCTGGCATGCTGGGGCTACAACGCGTGGGGGCAGACACTCTCCCCAACGGGCACCTACAAGGCCGTCGATGTCGGCTGGGAGCACTCCTGCGCGATCGCCACCGACGACACGCTGGCGTGTTGGGGATACCCCGACTGGGACAACGTCAACCCGCCGGCCGGCACCTACAAGGCTCTGGCGAGCGGAGACGTCCACAACTGCGCCATCGCCACCGACGACACCATCGACTGCTGGGGACACAACTCCAACGGCGAGAGAGGCGCTCCGGCCGGCACCTTCAAGGCCCTCGACGCCGGCTACCACCACACTTGCGCGATCGCCACCGACGACACCATCGCCTGCTGGGGAAAGAACACCTACGGCCAGACCGACGCCCCGGCAGGAACCTACAAGGCCGTGTTCGCCCGCATGAACAAGAGTTGCGCGATCGCCACCGACGACACCATCACCTGCTGGGGAGCCAACGCCTACGGCCAGAGCAGCGACGCTCCCGCGGGCGCCTTCGAGGCCGCCACCCTCTCCTTTGAGCACACGTGCGCACTGGAGACGGGCGGCGATGTGGTCTGCTGGGGATACCACCTCTTCGCGCAGACCGAGCCGCTGACCGGCGCCCACCGGAACGTCGACGCCGGCAACGACCACAGTTGCGCCATCGCCACCGACGACACCATCGCATGCTGGGGCAACAACGACTACGGCCAGACCGACGCCCCGTCAGGCACCTACAAGACTCTCACAGCCGGGTTCGAGCACAGTTGCGCCATCGCCGACGACGACACCGTCGCCTGCTGGGGATACGACTACAACGGCTCGACCCGCGCCCCGGCCGGCACCTACAAGGCCCTCACCGTCGGCGACATCCACAGCTGCGCCATCGGCTCCGACGACACCATCACCTGCTGGGGCAACAACTCCTACGGCCAGAGGGGGGCTCCGGCTGGTACCTACAAGACCCTCGCCTCAGGCCGCAACTACAGCTGCGCCATCGCCACCGACGACACCATCGCCTGCTGGGGCAGCAACGGCAAGGGCGAGACCGACGCCCCGGCCGGCACCTACAAGTCCCTCGCCACAGGCGACTCCCACAGCTGCGCCATCGCCGACGACGACACCATCACCTGCTGGGGAGACAACTCCAGCAGGCAGCGCAGAGCCCCGGCCGGCACCTACAAGTCCCTCGCTTTGGGCGACTCCCACAGCTGCGCCATCGCCGACGACGACACCGTCGCATGCTGGGGAAGCAACAGCCACCGCCGGTCCACGGCTCCGGCCGGTACCTACAAGGCCCTGTCCGCCGGCGCCGACCACAGCTGCGCGATCGCCACTGACGGCACCCTCTCGTGCTGGGGCAACAACAACAACGGCCAGACCGACGCCCCGGCGGGCACCTTCAAGGCCCTGGCTCTGGGCGACCACCATTCCTGCGCGGTCGCCACGGACGACACCGTCACCTGCTGGCCGCAACCGCCCGAAGGGGTGCGCTGGGTGAACGCCGGTATCTAGCCCCGCTCTGCGGCTAGGCGTCCGGCTCCGCGTCGGGCCCGACGGAGCCGATAAAAGCGGCGAGCAGCGTGTTCCAATCGTCCTCGGCGGGGATCCGCCGCTTCGGGAGCCTTGCCGTGATCAGCAGGTGCGCACCGATTCCCAGTGCCTGACACAAAAAGGCGATGGCGGTGGTGCTGTAGCCGGCGTCGATGAACCCGTCCTCCTTCATCTGGTCGACGATGCGGCTCAGCTGGTCGGCATCCTCGTCGAGATGCTCCAGCAGGCACTCCCGGATGGCCTCGTTGTTGCGGGCACTGCCGAACACCTGGGTGACCACGTCCTTGTAGGGGTTGAACGCCAGCAGGTTCGTCCCGAGAAGAGCCAGCTGGTCGATGGATCCCGCGTCGGCGCCGCCCAGGTTCGGCAGTTCCTGTTCGGGGAGGGTCTTCTCGAGGGTGTACTCCAATGCGGCCACGAGCACGTCGGTCTTGTGGGGCCAACGGCCGTAGACGGCCCCCGCGGTCACCCCGACGCGGCGGGCGATGTCGCTGACGCGGGCGGCCTCGAAACCGCGTTCGATGAACTCCCGGGAGGCCGCCTCCAGCAGCTGCTGCGTCGTCGTTTCGGGATCCTGCCTGCGGCGCGGCGCGTCGTCGCCGTGGGCGTGTGTGTGCCTGCTGGAACGTGCCATGGCTGGCCAGTTTAGGCAACAAGCCGGGCCCCGGCCGCGCCAATAACCCGAGGTCAAAAGGTAGTTTCAACTACTTCTTCTGTTGCCATGGGGCGGAGTGTGTCGGCCCCCCGGCGTTCGCTTGAGGGAACCGCGGCGACCGTACTTCTGTAGTTTCAACAACTGTGCTTGGCAAGGGACTCGGAGTGCCGTACGGTGGGGCTCGCGACTAGAAACGAGACCGACGAGACCACCCGCAGGCTGCTGGAACAAGCTGCCGAGGAGTTCATCGAGCGCGGCTATGAGCTGGCTCGGGTCAACGACATCGCGCGCCGCGCCGGGCTCACCACGGGTGCCGTGTACGGGAGATGGCCCCACAAGACCGATGTGATGGTCGCAGCCCTCGACCACATCTTCGAGCAGATCCTGCCTGAACGCCAGCTCAAGGGCGCCGGTGCCGACACGATGAAGCCTCCCGACATCATGGCGCGTCTAGGGGACAGCCTGCTGAGCATGGACGAGCGGCGAGACGTGCTGGTGCAGGTGTTCGGAAGCGCCCGCAACAACGACGCCATCCGCGAGCGTCTTCAGGAATTCCTCGATGAGGAGGCCCGACAGCTCGGCCGCGTCGTCGAGGAGGGCAAGGAAGCCGGCTTCTGTGACCCCGCCTACAGCACCGCCGCCATCACCTTCCTGTCCCAGGCGCTCGGAATCGGCGCCCACCTGCTGCTCGCAGGGGGCCTGGACGACAGCTACGTCCCCTCGGACAGCGACTGGAACACGCTGCTTCAGAGCATTATCAACGCCGTCGGTTCGGGGCCGCCGAGTCCATAGCGGAACCCGGGGCGCGTCAACCCGCCTCACCAGGGTTGCGTCGGGGCCACGCGGCTCAACCGAGAACGATGGCAGAGATACCCGCGACGACGATCACGAGTCCGACGAGTTGCCACCGTGAGACCGCGTCGTGGAAGAGGGCCCAGCCGGCCAGGACGCTGCTGGCGGGGTACAGCGAGCCCGACACCGACGCTGCCGCCGCGTTGACGTTGAGCCCGGCGAGCAGGAACACCGAGCTCAGGCCGGCGAAGATTCCGGCCGCCGCGGCCGCACCGCTCATGCGCTTGGGCGGGAAGACCGGTCGACGGCGGAGCACCGCGTACGCCGCGATGACGAGGAAGGCGGCGCCGCGCTGTGAGACGAGGGACCAGCCACCCGATGCCTCCGACGTCTCGATGAGGATCGCCGTGCCCACGCCGTAGCCGAACCCGGAGGCGAGCCCCAGCGGCAGACCCTCACGGAGGTTGCTCGCTTCGGATCCGCCGATGGTGACGAACCCGAGACCGACGACCGCCGCACCCGCTCCAACGAAGGCGACGGCCGCCGGGGCCGTCTCCGTGAGAGCGGCATACGAGAACGGGATCAACGTGTTGAGCGCCGCGGTCGTGGGTCCCACCACCGCCGCCGACGAGACCCGAACGCCCTGGAGGTAGCTGCTGATCCCCAGCCCGAACCCCAGCCCGGAGAGGGCCCCGAGCACGAGGTCCCGAGCAAGGGGTTGACCGTCGATCGCCATCGCAACCGCAAGCGCGGTGAACATCGCCAGGAAGCTGGCGACGCTCGCCGCGACGACCGGGCCGACCGAGTTGGTGATGCGTCGACCGAAGATTTCGGCCGATGTGATCGACAACGATGCAAGCAGGCCGAACACCACACCCATGGAGCCCTGCATTGTTTCAGACCGGCGCGGGTGACTCCAGGACCGCGCCGCCAGCTCGGGGCGACCGGTCGACGACGACCGGAGCTCAGGCCTCGATGTGTCGCCCGACCGACGCGTGGCGGGCGCGCGCCATCACGAGCGACGCGATGGCAGTGTCCTGCGCACCAGTCCCGGTCAGGTCACACAGCGTGACCTGGTCGTGATCGACCCGCCCGGCCGCGTTGCCGGCGATCACCTCGCCGAGCTCGACCGCAGCGACCTCGGCCCCAGCCGCATCGGGGGCGCGGAGCTCACCCAACCGCGCTGATTGCGAGCGACTGTCACACACCACGACGTCGGAGGCCTCGACGGCGTCCACGGCGATCTCCTGTTTGTGCTCGGCATCGGACCCGACGGCGGTGATGTGCAGACCCGGCTGCAGCATCGCGGCGGTCACCAGGGGCTCGGTGGCGGGTGTGGTGGTCACCAGGATCCCTCCGGCCTGAATCGCGTCGTCCGGTGCCTCGACCGAGCTCGCCTCGACGCCGAGGTCGGACGCCAGCGCGGCGGCAAGCCGGTCCGCTTCCTCACCCCGTCGGGCCCAGACGCGGACGTCGACGACGGGGCGCACGAGCATCAACGCCTCGACCTGGAGCCGCGCCTGCACCCCGGCGCCGATGACTCCCACGCAGCTCGGGCCTTCCGTCGCGAGATGCTTCGCGGCGACCGCTCCGGCCAGCGCAGTACGGACGTTGGTCAGGTAGCCGTTGTCGAAGAGGGCGGCCGCGGGCAGTCCCGTGTCCGACTCGAACACGAGGATGAGCCCGCCCAGACTCGGCAGTCCTCGGGCCGGGTTGTCGAAGAATCCGGCCGAGACCTTCACGGCGATCCCGCCGAAGCCGGGGAGGTAGGCGGACTTGATGTCGATCTCGCCATTGTGCTCGGCGACGTCGATCCGTTGGATCGGGGGCATGCAACCGACGCCAGCGCTGATGAGCGGGTAGACGGCTTCGATTCCCGCGAGCTCTTCGCGGCCGAGACCGACCAGCGATCGGATCTCGTCCTCGACGAGTACCGAGATGTCAGGCACGGAGACCCTCCGGGGCAACGAGAGTTGACCGATCTGTCATTCGGCCGGCTCGAGACTGGTCCGGTGGGCCGGCGGCACGATCATCAGCGCTTCGTTGACCCGGCTCAGCAGCATGTGCATGTGCTTCGATCGCACCTCGGCCAGGCGCTGCCCATCGGCGTGACTACACGCGTCGCGGGTGAGCTCGATCTCGTCGCGAATGGCGTTGATCTCGGCCTGAAGGTCGAGGCTCGGCAGCATCTGAACGAACACCCGCGCCGTCTGTGCGTAGAGCTGATCGTAGATCGACCGCAACGGGCCATTCGACATGACCGCGAGCATGGCATCGTGGTAGTCGTCGTAGAGCGTCGCGAGCTCTGACGTCTCGTCGATCGACTCGAGTCGCTCGAGCAGGTCGTCCAAGCGGGTGAGCACCTCAGGCGGCGCCGGCAGCCGGACGAAATCGGCCACCAACTCGGCGATCTTCAGGCGTAGGGCCCAGACCTCGCGCAGCCCGCGGAAGTCGACGAGGGAGACGGTGGCTCCGCTGCCGGGGCTGATGGTGACCAGGCCCTCATGAGCCAGCCGATCGAGAACCCGCCGAATCGGTGTGCGGGAGACGCCAAACTCTCCGGCCAGTGCCTGTTCGCGCAGCCGTGTGCCCGGTGGGAGGTCGAGATGGATGATGCGCTGGCGCAGCTCACGGTAGACCCCGCCGATCTCGGTCTTCGGCGGCATCGCGTCCCTGCCAGTGTCCGTCTGGTTCCTCACCAGCATCCAGTGTGCCCTATGCAGGCCACCGATTCATAACCGACTCGGATACGCATTGTATTCCAGCTCGGCACTGGCCCTCAGTCGAGGACCAACGGCCTGGGCGTTGTCGTGACCAGCTCGGCTCCATCGTCGGTCACCACCGCGCTGTCCGACAGCAGGTAGTCACCCAGGTTCCCGTCGTGGATCCAGGCCCAGAGATGGAAGACCATGCCCGTGGTGATCGGTACCCGCCCGCCCGGGCGCAACCCGAGGACCGTGCTGCTGCCGACCCAGCTCGGCGGGAATCCGATACCCACGTTGTAGCCACAGTGATGGCGCCGCAGACGACTGTGGCCCAGTCCCTCGTCGACTGCGGCCTGCCATGCGGCGTAGACATCACCGGACACGACACCGGGGCGGAGGGCGTTTCGCGCCGCGTCGATGGCTCCGATCGCGACGGCCTGCACCCGTTCGGACCCCTGCGGTGCGCGAGCGATGTGGCCCATGCGTCCCAACGGAGCGTGGTAGCGGGCGTAGCTGCCCGACAGTTCGATGAACAGCTGCTCGCCCGCCGTCAGCACGTGGTCTCGCCACGTTGTGTGTTCTTCCTGCAGGGTTTCGGTCGAGCGGATGAACGGCACGAATCCCGGATACTCTCCGCCGCCGCGGACCATGGCGTCGTAGACCGCGGCCGCCACCTCGGTCTCGTTCACGCCGACACCGGCTACGGAGAGGCCGGCCCGAACCGCTCGGTCGGAGACGGCGGCCGCTCGGCGCACGCAGGCGATCTCGGCGTCGGTCTTGACGAGACGGACGTTGTCGACCAGCCCGAGCCGGAAGGTCGGGTCGACGCTCGACGTGCGGCTCGTATCGATCCACTCGACACCGGCCAGCCCCTGCTCCAACGCCTCCCACACTCCCGGGGGGAAGAACATGCTCGAGGTGTCGATCCCCACCCGTTCGCCGGCACAGCCGGCAGACTCGATCGCGCGCTGGGCCGCCAGGCCGGCGTCTTCATCCTCCCCGAAGCCGAGGAACGTGACGCCCGAGGTCTGGGTGCTGATGACCACCTGCTCCATGGCGCGCGTCACCAGAAGGGGCTCGCCTTCCAGCGGCAGGACCAACATGGTGAACGCGAAGTAGCCCTGATGGTTGAGCCCGACGAGGTAGTAGATGTTCTCCGGGGTGGTCACCACCAGCGCTCCCAGGTCGCGGGCACGCATCACTGCCCGGACTCGCTCGATCCGCCCGGCATACTCCTCGGGCCCGAATGCGACCTCGACCTCAGTCACACGTGCCATAGCGCGCTCCTCCATCCGAGTTCATGTTGGCGGGCACCCCGCCGCGGCGTCGACCAACCATTCCCACAGGCTCGACGCCGTGCTGCGAGGCGTGTAGACGTCGAACGCGGCACCGCCGGTGCGGTGGAGGACGACGAAGATCGACCGGTACGCCGTGGCGGCTGCCGTGCCCACCGTGAACACCTTCGGGTGGAGGTCGAGCGAGATCCCAGACGACAGCACCGCTTCGGCGTGCGGTCCTCGCACCCGCAGCCGGGTAATGCCGTGGCTGACGTCGGTGAGGGGTGCCGGGCGCGCCGGAACGTCGCCGTCGATGACCAGCCACCAGCGCTCGGGGGCGATGTGGAAGCGGGTTGCACCCTCGACATCCGGCACCTCCCCGTCACGGATCCAGATCGCCCCCGGCGGACGAGGCTCCAGCACGGGGTGCGGACCCACATCGGCAAGCGGCGGCCGGCGCGCCCCCAGCGACCCGCTCATGAGCGCTGCCTCTCTCCATCGGGGTCGTAGAAGCGGGGCGACGCCACCTCGACGGCGACCTGGTCGCCCGTCACCGGCGACACGGCGTGAAGCTGCTCGCCGATCCGATCATGGCCACGGACCAGCAGGCCGAGCGCGATTGGCCGCTCGAGCGTGGGGCTGAAGGCGACCGATGTGATCCGGCCATGGCTCTCTTGCCGGGTACCGTCGAATGCTCGCTCCACGAGCTGCGCCCCTGCGGTGATCATCGCGCCGCCCTGGGCGACGAATCCGGCGAGCTGGGGCCGGCTCGCGTCGGAGAACACACCCATCTCCAACGATCGGCGCCCCACGAAGTCCTTCTTCGTGCTGCACAGCGCGCCGAGCCCGAGATCCAGGGGGCTCACGCGCCCGTCGATGTCCATGCCCACGACCAGATGCCCCTTCTCGATGCGCAGGTAGTCCATGGCCTCGAGGCCGTAGGGCCGGATGTCCCACGGTGCCCCGACGAGCTGGAGGCGCTCCCACATGGCCAGCCCGTGGTCTGCGGGGACGCCGATCTCGTAGCCGAGCTCGCCGGAGAAGCTCACCCTGGCTGTCCGCACAGGGACCCCACCGAGGTCTGCGGACGCCACCCCCATGAACGGGAGAGCATCCGTTCCGACGTCGAGGCTGCCGTCGAAGAACGCCCCGACAACGGCACGACTGTTCGGACCGGCAACCGCCGCGACCGCCCATTGATCGGTGACCGAGGACATGGAGACCTCGAGCTCTGGCCGGAGAACCTGGTGGCAGTACTCCAAGTGTTGGAGCACGGACTCAGCGTTGGCCGTAGTGGTGGTGAGCAGCCAATGATCGTCGGCCAGCCGTGACGTGGTGCCGTCGTCCATGACGTACCCGTCATCGCGCAACATGACCCCGTAGCGGACCCGCCCCACCTGCAGGGTGGAGAAACGGTTGGTGTAAACGAAGTCGAGCAGATCGCCGACGCCGGGGCCCGTGAGCTCGATCTTGCCGAGAGTGGAGACGTCGGCCATGCCGACGCTCGTTCGCACGCGACGTGCCTCGGCGGTCGCGGCCGTGACCGCGCCGTCTCCGTTGGACCGGTAGTACTGCGGTCGGCGCCACAGGCCCGAGGGCATGAAGACCGCACCGGCGGCCGCGTGCCAGTCGTCGATCGGGGTGCGGCGGACGGGCGCGATCCTGGTGTCGCTCTCCCGGGCCGCCAGGGCGCCGAGCGCCACCGGGACGTAGGGCGGGCGGTATGTCGTGGTTCCCACATCGGCCAACGACGCACCCGTGAGCTCGGCCACGACCGCGGCTGCGTTGATGCTGGCGGTCTTGCCCTGGTCGGGTCCCATCCCGAGGGTGGTGTAGCGCTTGACGTGTTGAGGCCCGTCGTACCCCTCCGTGACCGCGATCGCGATGTCGGCGACGTCGACGTCGGTGCTCTGATCGACGAAGGTGTGGCCGCGGCTCGCGGCCACGTGTCCGGGGCCCGGATCCACGCCGCCCGGCTCAGGCGTCACCGGCGGCGCATCGCCCGCTGCAGCGGAGTCACCTGCCGCCCGTCCGTCGGCGATCGCGGCACCGACACCGACCACTCCCCCACACGCGCCGACACTCACCGCGGTGTCGGTGCGCGTCCTGGAGGGAACGAACGCGCCCCAGGTCGGACTGAAGACGGTGGCGCCGCCGAGCCCAGCATGAAGGTGCACCGTCGGGGTCCAGCCACCGGAGACGCACACGAGATCGCAATCGATGTGGTGATCTCGGCCGGCCGCGCCGACCCGGAGCCCCTCGACACGGCCGCGACCGGAGGTGGCGACGTCGGTCGCTCCCGCGAGATCGGCTTCCGGGAGTGCAAGGGCGCCGTCGCGAGTGTCGATCACGGCTGCGACCTCGACCCCGCCGGCGCGCAGCGCGTGGGCCGTCGCGGCCGCCGAGTCGTTGTTGGTGAGCACCACTGCCCGCGTGCCGGGCCGCACGCCGTAGCGGTGGACATACCGCTGGGCGGCCGACGCGAGCATCACCCCGGGACGGTCGTTGCCCGAGAACAGCAGCGGCCGCTCGATCGCACCGGTGGCCAGGACGGCACGACCCGCTTGGATCTGCAGGTATCGCTGCGTCCCCGGGCCCTCGGGAGTCTCCTGCACTGCGCCGAACCTTCCTCCCGCGTAGCGACCGAACACCGTGCACCACCTGAGAAGGGTGGCGTGCTCGTTCCGGTCGAGGAGGTCCACCTGCGCCTCGACCCAGTGGGTGGCCGGGCTGCCCGCCACCGAGATGTCGTAGTCCAGCAAGCAGCCACCGGCCCGGGGCGTGGACTCGGCCAGGATCACTCGTCGGCCGGCCGCCGCCGCCCCCGCGGCCGCCGCGAGGCCGGCGGGGCCGGCTCCGACCACGAGCACGTCGGTGTGCAGGTGCCGCTTCTCGTAGCGATCGGGATCCGCTTCGGAGGCGGGCCTGGCGCTCGCCGCCGCCCGGCGCAGGACTTGCTCCACGATCGGCCAGAGGCGCCGGGGCCGCATGAACGTCTTGTAGTAGAACCCCGGCGGCAGGAACAGGCCCAGGAACCCGTTGACCGCCCCCAGGTCGCGACGCACGCCGGGCCACCCTCGTTGTGACGATGCGACCAGACCGTCGGTCAACACCACCTCCGTGGCCTTCAGGTTGGGCATGCGGCGAGCACCTCTGCCCACGGTGACGAGGGCATTGGGCTCTTCGGCCCCTGCGGTGTGGATCCCGCGTGGTCGCCGATGTTTGAGGCTGCGCCCCACCGTGTGGACGCCATTGGCTAGCAGCGCCGACGCCAGCGTGTCCCCTTGATGTCCCGTGTAGGCGCGTCCGTCGAAGGTGAACCGGACCTCGACCGAGCGGTCGATGACCACGCCGCCCGCCGGCGTCCGGAACGGCTGGGTCACCGACGACCCTCCCGTGCGGTTGGTGCCCGCACGATGTCGACCTCGGTGATGAGGTTGTCCCTCGTGTCGCGAGTGACCTCGAGCCACAGGCGGCAGCCATAGGTGTGATGCCAGTACTCCCGGTGGGCGCCATCGGGGTTCACGCGCAGGAACAGGTATGCGACCCATGCATCGTCGTCGACGCCGAGTGCGGTGTCGGGGCGCGTGGGGGCTGCGTCTCCGCCGTAGGTGAACTCAGGCTGGTCGCGGCGCCCACAGTGCGGACACGGGATCTGCAACATCAGTGGTACCTCCACGGCTCGGGGCCGTGGCCCTCCTCGGCAACGATCCGGCCGGTGCGGAACCGATCGAGGCTGAAAGGTTCCGCCAGCGCCGGGGTCCGGCCCGTGGCCAGCATCTCCGCGAGCACGATGCCCACTGCCGGTGTCGGCTTGAACCCGCCGTAGCACCAACCGGCGTTGATGTAGAGGCCCTCCACCGGGGTTGCCGAAACGATCGGCGAGCCATCCATCGACATGTCCACGACGCCGCCCCAGGTACGGAGCAGGCGGACTCGACCGAGCGACGGGAACAGCGACAGGCATGCCCTCACCACCTCCTCCATCGGCGGGAGCGTTCCACGCGACGAGTAGGAATTGAAGCCGTCGATGTTGCCGCCCATCAGCAGCTCGCCCTTGTCGGTCTGGCTGACGTAGAAGTTCAGGAGTCCATGGGTGACGATGAGATCGAGTGTCGGTGCCAGCGGCTCGGTCACCGCCGCCTGGAGCAGGTGGTTCTCGAGCGGGAGTCGGAGCCCGACCATCGCTGCGAGCCGACTGGTGCCCGCAGAGGCAGCCAGCGCGAGCCGGTCGGTTGCGATCGCGCCACGGCTGGTGTCGAGCCCCACGACCCGCCCCCCGACGGTCCGGATGGCCTGCACGTCGCAGTGCTGGATCACGTCCACGCCGAGCGCCGCCGCCGCTCTGGCGTAGCCCCAGGCCACGGCGTCGTGGCGGATCGTGCCGGCTCGGGGCTGCAGCAGGCCGCCGTGGATCGGGAACCTCGCGTCGCGGGAGAGGTCGAGTCTCCGGACGCGCTTCGCGATCTCGTCGACCGTGAGGAGTTGCGACTCGACGCCGTCGACCGCCATCGCGTTCGCGCGCCGGGCGAAGTCGTCGAGCTGGCTCGCGCTGTGGGCCAGGTTGAGGATCCCGTGCTGGCTGAACATCACGTTGAAGTTCAGCTCCGCGCTGAGCCGCTCCCACTCGTCGAGGGCGAGTTGGGTGATGGCGCGTCGTGACGGCAGGAAGTAGTTCGACCGCACGATGGCGGTGTTGCGGGTGACGTTCCCGCCTCCCAGGTACCCTCGATCGACGACGGCAACCCGGCCGACATCGTGATCGCGTGCCAGATGGTACGCAGCAGCCAGGCCGTGACCACCGGCTCCCACGACCACCGCATCGTAGGTACCACGGGGATCGTCGTCGGGGAGCGCCCGCGGCCACCGACGGTGCCGGCGGGCGGCATGCCGTGCGAGCGCGAACGCGGAGTAGCGGGCCGGTTGTCGGCGTCGCACCGCCTTCATTCCCAGGCCTGCTGCATCGACCCCTGTCCTCGGATCCGGGCGCACCGGTGCGCCGCGAGTACGATAAGAATACACCTTGTATACGAGCCGAGACGAGGTCGTGGTGCCTTCAGATTCGAGCCTTCCCTTCACCCCGACCGAGTACCGGCAGCGACTCGCCAAGACCCGCTCGGCCATGGACGCTGCCGGCATCGAGGTGCTGTTCGTGGCCGACCCCTCGAACATGGGTTGGCTCACCGGGTACGACGCCTGGTCGTTCTACACCTACCAGGGCGTGATCGTCTCCCTCGACGACGACCCGGTGTACTGGGGCCGGGCCCAGGACACCAACGCCGCTCGGCGCACGACATGGCTCGACGCCGACCACATCGTGGCGTACCCCGAGCACTATGTGCAGACCCCGGAGCGACACCCCATGGACCAACTCGCCGAGGTCCTCCGCGACCGCGGGCTGGCGGAGCGCCGCATGGGCGTGGAGCTCGACAACTACTACTACTCGGCCAAGGCCGACCAGGCGCTGCGATCGGGGCTGGGGCGCGACGACCTGGTCGATGCCACGTGCCTCGTCAACTGGCAACGCGCCGTGAAGTCGCCGCAGGAGCTCCACTACATGCGCATCGCCGCAGGGATCCTCGAGCGCGTCTTCGAGCGAGTCGGCGAGACGATCCGGCCCGGCATTCGCAAGAACGACCTCGTGGCCGAGATCTTCCACGCAGCCATCTCGGGGACTCCGGACCACGGCGGGGACTACCCCGCGATCGTTCCACTGCTCCCCACCGGTGCCGACGCGGCCGCTTCACATCTCACGTGGACCGACGCACCCATGGACTACGGGGCCGGAACGTTCCTGGAGCTCGCCGGCTGCTACCGGCGCTACCACACCCCGTTGTCTCGTTCTGTCTTCCTGGGCGAGCCGCCGACGGAGTTCGTCGAAGCCGAGAAGGCCCTCATCGAGGGGCTCGAAGTGGGGATCGATGCCGCCTGCGCCGGCAACCGGGCAGGCGATGTTGCCGACGCGCTGAACGCGACGCTGGCCCGCTACGGCATCGACCGGGGCGGAGCCCGCTGCGGCTACCCGATCGGCCTGAGCTATCCGCCCGACTGGGGTGAACGCACCATCAGCTTCCGACCCACCGACGACACGGTTCTCGAGCCCGGCATGACCTTCCATTTCATGCCCGGCCTGTGGATGGACGACTGGGGCCTCGAGATCACCGAGAGCATCGTCATCACCGAGTCGGGCCCTGCGCAGTGCCTCGCCGACGTCCCTCGCGAGGTTCTCGTCATCGGCTGACGAACCCGCCGGGTCCCCCCTCACCCCATGGCGTCGAGCGCCTGGTCGAGGTCGGCGAGCAGGTCATCGATGTCCTCGATCCCCGCCGAGTAGCGAACGAGTCCCTCCGGAATCCCGAGCATCGCCCGTTCCTCGGGCGTGCACTCGACATGGCTGGTCGTGGCCGGTGGCCCGATCGTCGTCTCGACCGCGCCGAGGTTGGCGGCGCGGTGCGCGATGCGCAGGTGCGGGATGAACTTCTTCACGGCTTCGAGCTCGCCGTCGAGCGCGAAGCTCAGCATCCCGCCGAAGCCCTTCATCTGTCGGGTCGCGATCTCGTGCTGGGGGTGGCTCGCCAGGCCTGGGTAGTTGACCGCGGTCACGCGATCGTGGGCCTCGAGGTACGTGGCGACGGCGAGCGCGTTGGCCGCTTGCCGCTCGACCCGGAGGTGGAGCGTCTTCATGCCCCGCAGCAGCAGATACGCCGCCATCGGGTGCAGGGTCGCACCGTTGATCTCGCGGTAGCCGAAGACCTTGTCGACCAGGTGTCCGCTGCCGACGACGACGCCGCCGAGGGCGTCCGCATGCCCGCCGAGGAACTTGGTTGCGCTATGGACCACCAGATCGGCACCGAGGGAGATGGGCCGTTGGTTGATCGGCGTCGCGAACGTGTTGTCGACCACCACGATGGCGCCCTGTTCATGGCCGGCACCGATGAGTCGCAAGAGATCCAGAACCTTCAGCGTCGGGTTCGTCGGGGTCTCCAGATACAGGAGATCGCAGCCCCGTGCGACCGATTCCTCGATTGCGGCGAAATCCGTCGTGTCGATCAGATCGACCTCGATCCCGAGCGCCGGCAGGAAGTCGGTGAACAGCAGGCTGGTGCCTCCGTAGGTGTCCTTCACCGACACCACACGGGCGCCCGGCTTCAGGAGGGCGTGGAGTGTGTTCGAGATCGCGGCCATGCCGGTCGACGCCGACGTCGCCGCATCCGCTCCCTCGAGGCGTCGGACCTTCTCCTCGAACACGGACACGGTCGGGTTGGTGTTACGGCCGTAGATGTGGCCCGGGGCCTCCCCTGTCGCCACGTCGTACCACTCGTCGAAGCTCTCATAACCGAAGCCGACGCTGTGAACGACCGGCACCTGGGTGGCGCGATCGAGCAGGTAGCGCTCCTCCCCGGCCCACACCGCCAGCGTCTCGAGCGAATCTCCGCCGCTTGTCATGTTCCCAAGCTATGCCGGTTGGTCCGACAAGACGTTGGCGCGCGCGGTGCGAGACCGGTACTCGCCGACCTCGAATCCCCGTTGTGGCTCCGCGAAGACCCCCGTCACGGTCGAGCCAGCACAGTCGTACCGGCCGCAACCTCGCCGAGGTCGGTCACGGACCCGTCGGCCCACGTCACCGAGACGGCGGCGGCATGGTCGTCACCGAGGCCGAGGTAGGCCTCGAGTGGCGGACCGGCCAGGTAGCTCCCGCCGGCGAGGACGAGCTGGGTTACCGAGCCGGCGCGGGTGGTCGATTCCACCCGGGCGCCGGCGGCGAGCGCGGCCGGCGCGTCCAGGATGACCGTCGCGCCGCTGCCGGTGTGTCGACTCGCCTGATTCTCGATCAGCAGCGGCGACCGGTCGACCTGGGTGATCAGGTAGTCGGGGTCGTGATCACGGTCGGCGTCGAAGGCGATGAGCGACCGCTGGTCACCAGCGAACGCGCACTCGTCGTCGGGGTGTGGCGCGAACTGGCCGGCACCGGTGTTGATGAACAACACCGAGGAGCGGTCGTGCAACTCGAAATCGGGTCCGACGAACTCGTCGAAGCCCTGGACCGCGAACAGATCGAGGTCGCCGTCCAGATCGATGTCGGTGAACGTCGTGCCCCAGCCCCAGCCGACGTCGAGCACGCCGCGGGCGTCGGCTTGATCCCTGAATCGGATGCCCCCGCCGTCACGAGGTTCGGTCTCGAGGAAGGTGTTGCCGGGCGGGCTCACGCCGAACGACTGCTGCGGATCGAAGATGTTGGTCACGAACAGCTCGATGGAACCGTCGCCGGTGGCGTCCCCCGCCGCCACCCCCATGTCGTTGCCCCGGTGGTTGACCAAGGCCTCCGCTGACCGATCGGCGAACTGCCCTGGCATCACCTGCTCGTAGAACCGGTCCTCGCGATGGTCGACCGTGACGTAGAGATCGAGGTCCCGGTCACCGTCGAAGTCGTGGAAGACCGTGGTGAAGGTGTCGAGGCGCAACGGCTCGAGGCCCACCTGCCGGGTCACGTCGCGGAAGGTGAGGTCGCCCAGGTTCTCGTAGAGCGCATTGGCACCGGGCCATGGCCCTTCCGGCTCGGTTCCGACCGGAGAGGCGCCGATCTCACGGGTCCAGACCGAGACGTAGATGTCGAGGTCGCCATCCCGGTCGTAGTCGGCCAGCGACGCGCCGCCGACCAGGAAGCCCACGAACTGGAGTCCACTCTTCTCGCTGACATCGGTGAACGTGCCGTCGCCGTCGTTGCGGAACAGTCGCGACGGCGGGAGCACACCCGCGCCGTCGTGGTCGTTGAGCACGAGGAGGTCGAGGTCGCGGTCGCCGTCGAGATCAGCCAAGTGCGCCACCCGCCCCAACCCGTCGTCGGACACGCCGGCCTCGTCGGTCACGTCCCGGAAGCGCAGTTCGCCGGACTCGAGGTCGTTCCGGAAGAGCCGGGCCGGGTGCCCCGCGTTGGAGAGGAGGTACACGTCGAGATCGCCATCGCCGTCGTAGTCGCCGACCGCAGCACCGTTGCCCATGTTGCGCTGCATGACGACCCCCATCTCCTCGGAGGCGGTGACCGGGCCGTACGGGTTCCGATGGTCCAAGCCGACCTCGTCCGTCACGTCCCGGCACCACCCGTCGGGGGTGTCTCCATTGCGGGCGATGGCCGCCACCCCGATCCCGAGGCCGGCGCCGAGCACGACGACGGCGAGCGCCGCGCGCCAGGGTTTCGTCACTGATCGAACACCGCTCCGAGGAACGCCTTCGTGCGCTCGTGCTGGGGATCGCTCAGGACCTCGGTGGGCTTGCCGGATTCGATGATCTGGCCGCTGTCGAACATGAGGAGCCGGTCGGCGACCTCACGCGCGAAGCCCATCTCGTGGGTCACCAGCATCATGGTGGTGGCGCCCTCCTCGGCGATGTCGCGCAGCACCCCCAACACGTCACCGACCAGCTCGGGGTCGAGCGCCGAGGTCACCTCGTCGAACAACATCACCGCGGGATCCATCGCCAGCGAGCGGGCGATGGCGACCCGCTGCTTCTGGCCGCCCGACAGCTGACCGGGGGTGTGGTTCGCCTTGTCGCGCAAGCCGACCTTCTCCAAGAGATCCAGGGCCAGATCGTTGGCTTCGTCGCGGTTCATGCCTTTCGTCTTCACCGGGGCCAGCGTGACGTTCTCGAGCGCGCTCATGTGGGGAAAGAGGTTGAAATGCTGGAAGACCATCCCCACGTGTTGGCGAACGCTGCGGATGTGCTTCTCGCCGGCCGGCTTGAGATCGGGCTCTGTCCCCTCGTGGTACAAGTGCTCGCCGTTGATCTGGATCGTGCCGACGTCGATGCGCTCGAGGGTCATGATCACCCGCAGGATCGTGGTCTTCCCCGAGCCGCTCGGCCCAATGATGACCACGCGCTCACCGGGCGCGACGTCAAGGTCGAGCTCGTTCAGCACCACGAGATCTCCGAAGGCCTTCACCACCTTCTTCATGCTGACTGCGGGGGTGCTGGCGGTGTCAGGCTCGTTCATAACCGATGCGTCCTTCGAGTCGACGGATGAGGAATGCCGCGGGAATCGAGACCACGAGGAACCCGACCCCGACGAGCGTGAAGGGCTCGACGGATCGGAACACGCGGCTCGACAGCGTGTCGGCGAAGAACAACACACCGGTCACCTGGACCGTGGCGCCGAGCGGCGCGTCCTTGAAGCCGGCGACGAGGTAATTCCCGAGCGCCGGCAAGACGTTGGGGATCGCCTGGGGCAGGATCACGCGCGTCCAGGTGGTGAACGGCGACAGGTTCATCGCGGTCGACGCCTCCCACTGGCCCTTGGGAACGCTGTTGATGCCGGCCCGGTAGGCCTCGGAGCAGTAGGTCGCATAGTGGACGCCGAGTCCCACCATCAACGTCGTGATCGGGTTGAGCACCCGCAACGACTCGGGGATCCACTCGATTCGCGGCAGCGCGAAGAAGATGAAGAACAGCTGGATCAGCAGGGGTGTGCTGCGGATGAACTCGATGAAGACGGCGAAGGGCCACCGGACCAGGTGCCGCTTCGACCGGCGACCGAGGGCGAGGAAGAGACCCAGCACGATCGCGAGGGCGAACCCGGCGAGGGTTCCCTTGGTCGTCACCCAGAGTGCTTTCAAGAAGTCGGGCACCATGGCGAAGAAGAAGCCCCAATCGAACTTCGACTCCGGACCGGCGACGTCGTACTCGGTGAGGAAGCGGGTGTCGGATCCACCGAGGCGCCAGATGACCAAGGCGACGAAGAACGCCGCGACCGGCAACGCCGAGTAGGCCTCACGTCGACGATGGAGGTTGGGGACCTCGGCCATCCGGACCTCGCTGCTCGTCGCCAACCCGTGAAGGCCGCGGCGATCACGACGGACCAGGGCAATCAGTGCAGGCACCACCAGGATCAACAGCCCGAACCGGACTGCTGCCCGCCCATGGCCGAGGCGTTCCTCTCCCGGCCCGACGACCTCGAGCTGTTGGGTCGACTTCCCCAACGTGGTGCCCGCCGTGGCGGGCAGGTGCACCTCGTTGTAGAGGATGAACACGGCTGGTACCACGAAAAGGATCGACGCCAATCCGACCGGCACGCCGATGCCGTCGAGGATCCGAACGAGGTACCACGCCAGGAAGAAGGAGCCGGCGTCGAGCACCAGATCGGCGAGCCGGGCCCAGACACGCGGACCGACGCCTGCTGACCTCGCTGCCGTCGAGGGCTCCTGGTCTCTCAGTTCGACGGCCATGTCAGCCGGTCACTCCGCGCTGGCGGCCGACAGCCGCTCGGTGATGATCGCTTTTCGGCCGTCCCGCTGCTCGAACCGGGAATTGACCCGGCGTTCGGCGAGTCGGAACCCCAGGTTGATGAGCTGGGCGAGCGCGAAATAGCACAGGAGTGCGACCAGGAACAGCGTGGGTACGGCGATCAGGTCGTCGGCCTGGGTCCGGTTGACCCGGATCTTCTCGATCTCGAAAGCCAGCTCGGACACACCGGTCAAGCTGACCAGTGCCGTTCCTTTGAGGATCTCGATCGTGAGGTTTCCCATGGGCGGCAGGATCACCGGCATCGCCTGGGGCAGGATGACGTGGCGGATCCGCTGGCTGGCCCGGAGGTTGATGGCCACCGAAGCCTCATGCTGGCCGCGCGGCACCGACTGGATGGCGCCGCGCACGATCTCGGCGCCGTAGCCCCCCATGTTCATGCCCAGTGCGACCGACCCCATGAGCAACCGGCTGGGCGCATCAAGCCCGAGGAGGATCGGGAGTGCGAAGGCGAACCAGAACAAGAGCACCAACGACGACACTCCGCGGAAGAACTCCACGTAGACGAGCGCGAAACCGCGGACGAACCTGTGCTCGGACAGTCTCGCGACGCCGAAGAGCAGCGACAAGACGATGCCCAGCGCGACCGAGAGCCCGAGTACCTGGATGGTGACCTCGATGCCCTCCTGCACCCGGTCCTGCCGGTTGTCCGTCATCGGAAACGCCAGCACCTCCAGGGCCGGCCTGATCAGGAGATCGCTCAAGAATCTCCCGATTGCTCTGAAGAAGTCTCCGATGAAGCCCACGCGTCCCCCTGACACTCAGTGCGGCGAATCGATGGTGGGGTGACCCGGCCTCGGTGCCGGGTCGCCCCACCATTCGATGTGGATCAACCTCCAGCCAGGTCCTCGACGGTGAGGCGGGCTGCGGTCCGGACCTCTTCGGGTGCGAATCCGTAAGCAGTGACCAGCCCCTCGACGGTGCCGTCGGCGAGCAGGTCGCGCAGCACATCGTTGAACGCGTCACGGAAGTCCTGGTCGACGAACCCGAAGCCGCCGCAACCCAACACCTCGTTGCCATCGGCATCGAGAGGCACGAACGCCGGCGTGGAATCCATTTCGCTGTCGTTGGCGTTCACCTGGTTGAGCACCGTCAACGACGTGCCGCCCACCGCGTCGACCCGACCGGCCAGAAGGGCCTCATACTGGGCGTTCACATCGGCGAACAACTCGATCTGATCAGCCGGCACGTTGGCGTCCGCGGCATAGGTCTCATCAACCGCACCCGACAGCACCGCCAGCGTCGCGCCAGACTCGACGATGGACCCAAACTCGCTGACACCCAACGGATTGCCCTCGGCAACCGCGAACGCGTACGTCGCACAGTAGTCCGGATCCGAGAAGATGATCTGCTCAGCCCGCTCGGGCGTGATGTACATCCCCGCCGCGATCATGTCGTACTGACCAGCCTGCAGACCCGGGATCAACGCCCCGAAATCAACAACCTCGGCCTCGATGCTGTCGATCCCCAACTCGGCGAGAACCGCACGAGCAACATCAGGAGCCTCACCCAAGATGTTGCCCTCCTCGTCCTCATAGCCATACGGAATCTCGTTGGCCAAACCAACCGTCACCGACCCCGCCTCGATCAACTCGGCGAGCAAACCGGTCGGCGCAGCAGCATCGCCCCCGTCGTCGGGCGACCCCCCGACGAGGTCCTCGACGGTGAGGCGGGCTGCGGTCCGGACCTCTTCGGGTGCGAATCCGTAAGCAGTGACCAGCCCCTCGACGGTGCCGTCGGCGAGCAGGTCGCGCAGCACATCGTTGAACGCGTCACGGAAGTCCTGGTCGACGAACCCGAAGCCGCCGCAACCCAACACCTCGTTGCCATCGGCATCGAGAGGCACGAACGCCGGCGTGGAATCCATTTCGCTGTCGTTGGCGTTCACCTGGTTGAGCACCGTCAACGACGTGCCGCCCACCGCGTCGACCCGACCGGCCAGAAGGGCCTCATACTGGGCGTTCACATCGGCGAACAACTCGATCTGATCAGCCGGCACGTTGGCGTCCGCGGCATAGGTCTCATCAACCGCACCCGACAGCACCGCCAGCGTCGCGCCAGACTCGACGATGGACCCAAACTCGCTGACACCCAACGGATTGCCCTCGGCAACCGCGAACGCGTACGTCGCACAGTAGTCCGGATCCGAGAAGATGATCTGCTCAGCCCGCTCGGGCGTGATGTACATCCCCGCCGCGATCATGTCGTACTGACCAGCCTGCAGACCCGGGATCAACGCCCCGAAATCAACAACCTCGGCCTCGATGCTGTCGATCCCCAACTCGGCGAGAACCGCACGAGCAACATCAGGAGCCTCACCCAAGATGTTGCCCTCCTCGTCCTCATAGCCATACGGAATCTCGTTGGCCAAACCAACCGTCACCGACCCCGCCTCGATCAACTCGGCGAGCAAACCGGTCGGCGCAGCAGCATCGCCCCCGTCGTCGGAACCGGTCGGCGCGGCAGCATCGCTCCCGTCGTCGGGCTCAGCTCCTCCGTCGTCGTCGCCACATGCGGCGGCGATCAAGGTGAACCCCAAGAGCACGGCGAGGAGCCGCAGCCACAAGTGGGATGGTCGTAAGCGGGATTTCGTTGTCATTGATCTCCCTTTCGTTGTCATGGGTCTCCCCTCTCAGGAGTGTTTCTGTAGTCGGATCGTTCAGGGTGTGTCCCAGGGCGCCGCTTCGGGCACGGCAACGGCGACAGCGGGATCGCCGGCTTCGATCAGACCGGGGTTGTGGCGCATCAGCACGATCCCGTCGGCGCCGGCATGGAGCTCTGCCGGTGCCTGCGACAGGTCGTCGAGCGGATGCACGCGAGCCACGAGGTCACCGGCCGCAGCGTCGTCTTCCGGGTCGACCAGCGGTTCGAAGAGCCCTGACCGAGGTGCGACGCTGCTGCCGTGGTCGACCATCCGCACGAAGGCCGGCGGTTCGGCGAACTCCGGTTCGCCCTCGAGCACTCCGGCCTGGCGCAGCGTGTTGCGCACCCCTCGATCTGCGATCGCGAGCGTCCTTGCACTCACCGACCGGCCGCCCCAGATCTCCGTCGTGAGGAAGATCTTGCCGAGTGACTCGACCGCATGGTCGAGCAGACCCACCGGATCCGGCTCTGCGGCGATCACAGCCAGCGGTGTGCCGAAGACCTTCATGTACTCGGCGGTCCGGGCCGCCAGCATCGTGTCATAGAGGTCATGGGTGGCGACCATCGGCCCGAAGACCATCGATTCACCGCCCGAATGAAGGTCCAGGACGATGTCGGCCCGCTTCACGAGTTCTCGGTAGACGAAGTCGGCGACCCGTTCGGACGGTGTCCCGGCCGGATCGCCGGGGAACATGCGATTCAGGTTCCCGTTGTCGATCGGCGACAGTCGGCGACCCACTTTGACTGCGGCGTGGTTGAGCCCGGGGACGATGATGATTCGACCCTGGACGTCGCTCGGCCCGAGCTCGTGGACGAGCCGACGGAGCACGACCGGGCCCTCGAACTCGTCGCCGTGATTGCCGCCGGTGAGCAGCACCGTCGGGCCCTCACCATTGGCGATCACCGCGATCGGGGTGAGCAGATTGCCCCAGCCCGACTCGTTGCGGGACCAGGGCACGGCGAAGTGTCCGATGGCCTTGCCCTTGCCGTCGAGGTCGACGGTGCAGGGGATCCGAGCGGGGTCGGCGAAGGCCCAGTCCATGCTGGCTGCGCCCGAGCTCGTGCCTGCGTCTTCTGCCACTGATCCCCCCGGGGTGGCCCTCCGAGGCGGCCCAGCGTAGCCGGGGCGGAGGTAGTGTGCACACCCTGTCCTCAGAGTGCGCACAGACTGTATACCATCTGGCCGTGGTGAGAGAAGCGATCAACATCGAGGCCATCGGCTCTGTCCGACCACTCGTGGCTCGATTCGCCGACTGCACACCGATGCGTCGCGACCGCGCGCTCAGCAAGGTCGTCGAGGCAGACGTGAGCCTCAAGCTCGAGTCGCTGCAGCCCACCGGAAGCTTCAAGATCCGCGGCGCAGCAGCCAAGATCGCGGGGCTCGACGACGAAGCGCGACGACGCGAGGTTATCACTGCATCGACCGGCAACCACGGACGAGCCGTGGCCCACGTAGCGCGCGACCTCGGTATCCCGGCAACCGTGTGCCTGTCCGGCAACGTGCCGGAGGGCAAGATCGGCCTCCTGGCCGAGCTGGGCTGCGCACTCGACATCGGGGGCGAGTCCCAGGACGCCGCCTTCGACCGAGCGATCGCAGCCTCCGAAGAGCCGGGCGGTCCGACTCTCGTGCACTCGATCCTCGACCCGGTCGTGCTCTGCGGCCAGGGCACCTGCGGGATGGAGATCGCCGAACAGGCGCCGGAGACGACGCTCGTCATCGTGCCGGTTTCGGGTGGCGGTCTGATCGCCGGCATCAGCGTGGCCATCAAGGCGCTGCTGCCGCAGGCCCGGATCGTCGGGGTCTCCATGGACCGGGGCGCGGTCATGCACGCGAGCCTCGAGGCCGGGCACCCGGTCCAGTTGCCGGAGGTCAGCGACACCCTCGCCGACAGCCTCCAGGGCGGGATCGGCCTCGACAACGACACGTCCTTTCCGATCGTCGAGGAGCTGGTCTCCGAGATCGTGCTGGTGACCGAGGAGGAGATCGCCCTCGGCATGCGCCACGCGCTGCGCGAGCACCGGATGGTCCTCGAGGGGGCCGGCGCTGTTGGCATCGCCGCCCTGTTGGCGGGACGAATCTCCGCTCGTGGCGGAGCGATCGCCGTGGTCTGCTCGGGGGCCAACGCCGAGCTGCGCACGATCGCCGAGATGGCAGCCTTGGAGGCCGCCGGATGACCCGCGACCTGTTCTATGACCGGCTGCGGTCCACACTCCTCGACATCGAGAAAGAGGGCCTGCGCAAGGACGAACGGCTGATCGTCTCGCCCCAGGGGCCAGTGGTCACCGTCGATCATGGCGGCACGCGCCGCAGGGTCATCAACCTCTGCGCCAACAACTATCTCGGACTGGCCGATCACCCGGAGGTGACCGCCGCGGCCAACTCGGCCATGGAGCGCTACGGGTTCGGGATGGCGTCGGTCCGGTTCATCTGCGGGACCCTCGACCTGCACCGACGCCTCGAGCGACAACTGGCCGATTGGCTCGGATACGACGATGCGATCCTGTTCGCGGCGTGCTTCGACGCCAACGCTGCGGTGTTCGAGCCGCTCCTCGACCAGGCAGATGTCGTCGTGTCGGATTCGCTGAATCACGCTTCGATCATCGATGGCATCCGGCTGTGCAAGGCCCAACGCTCCCGGTTCGCAACCGGAGATCTTGCCGATCTGGAGCGCAAGGTCGACGACGCCCACGCTTCTGGAGCACGCACCATCATGATCGTGACCGACGGCGTCTTCTCGATGGACGGCGTCGCTGCTGACATCGCCGGGATCTGTGATGTGGCCGACCGCTACGACGCCCTGGTGATGGTCGACGATTGTCACGCAACCGGATTCATCGGCCCCGACGGTCGGGGCACGCCCGCCCTCCATGGCGTCGAGGGGCGGGTCGACATCGTGACCAGCACCCTGGGAAAGGCCCTCGGCGGCGGCATGGGAGGGTTCGTGGCAGCCCGAGCCGAGATCGTCGATCTGCTGCGACAACGGGCCCGTCCGTACCTCTTCTCCAACTCGGTGGCTCCCGCGCTCGTCGCCGGCGCCGAGGCCGCGATAGAGCTGGCCCGGGACGGTGCCGACCTTCGCGCGAGGCTCGCCGCCAACGCCCGCCACTTCCGGGACGCGATGACAGAAGCCGGCTTCGAGCTGATGGGAGCCGACCACCCCATCATCCCCGTCCTGCTCGGAGATGCCGCGCTCGCCCAGGAATTCGCGGCGCTCCTGCTGGATCACGACGTCTACGTGACCGCCTTCTCCTATCCGGTCGTGCCCAGAGGAACTGCCCGCATCCGGACGCAGATGAGCGCGGCGCTGTCCCTTGCCCAGCTCGATCAGGCGACCGCCGCCTTCGTCACCGTCGGACGCGAGCTCGGAGTCGTCGACTGATGAGGGCTCTCGTCAAACCGGCCCCCGGCCCTGGCCTCGAGCTCGCCGAGGTCGCTCGACCCGAGCCCGAGCCGGACGGGGTCCTGATCGCCGTGGAGCGGATGGCAATCTGCGGGACCGATCTCCACATACACGACTGGGACGACTGGGCCGCGAGCGCGGTTCCCACCCCCATCACCATCGGTCACGAGTTCATGGGCACCGTGGCCGAGGTGGGAGCCCAGGTCACCGACACCGCGATCGGCTCGAGGGTGACCGCCGAGGGCCACATCACCTGTGGGCGGTGTCGGAACTGCCGCGCCGGCCGCCGTCACCTGTGCCGCAGCACCCTCGGGGTCGGCGTGCACCGTGACGGCGCGTTCGCCGAATACATCTCCGTGCCGGCGTTCAACATCTATCCCATTCCGGACCACATCGACGACGACACAGCCGCAATCCTCGACCCGCTGGGCAACGCGGTCCATACCACGCTGGCCTTCGACCTCGTCGGCGAAGACGTCCTCATCACCGGAGCCGGCCCGATCGGGCTGATGGCCACAGCCATCGCCCAGCGCGCCGGAGCGCGCCACGTCGTCGTCTCCGACGTGAACGACGTCCGCCTCGCGCTCGCCCGGAAGATGGGGGCAACGAGAGCCGTCGACGTCACCCGCGAGACGCTGCCCGACGTGATGGCCGAACTCGGCATGCAGGAGGGGTTCGACGTGGGCCTGGAGATGTCCGGGGCTCCGGCCGGTCTCAAGGGAATGATCGAAGTCATGAACCACGGCGGCCGCATCGCACTCCTGGGCCTCGTCCCCGCCGGCACCGGAGTGGACTGGGACAAGGTCATCTTCGGCGGCCTCACCCTGCAAGGCATCTACGGCCGCAAGATGTTCGACACCTGGTACAAAGCGGCCGCGTTGCTCGGCGAAGGGCTCGACATCAGCCCGGTCATCACCGACCGGTTCCCCATCACGGAGCACCAGACCGCATTCGACACGCTACGCCGGGGTGACGCCGCGAAGATTGTCCTGCGATGGCCATGAACTTCCGCCGCGAAGGCCCACAGAGCGGCACCGGAAGCGGGGATCCGAACAAGATTCTCCTCGCCACCGGCCGAGGACCCGCGCGCGGCGAAGCCCAGACCAGCGCACATGCTCTGACCTGGGCCTCTAGTTGGTGGCGGGGGTAGGAATTGAACCTACGACCTTCGGGTTATGAGCCCGACGAGCTACCAGACTGCTCCACCCCGCAGAGCGATCCTACCGGGGGCGGCGACCCGCCCGCAACGCCGTCGGACCAGCGCTGGAGCGGCTACTTCGGGGGCAGGCGGATGCCGGCGTCGACCCTGATGACCTCGCCGTTCATGTAGTCGTTGGTGATCAGCTCCATCACCATCGAGGCCAGCTCGTCGGCGGTGCCCAGGCGCTTGGGGAACAGCACGCCCTCGGCCAGGTGGGCCTTGAACGCCTCGGCCTCGGGGCCCGTGCCGTAGATGGGCGTGTTGATCAGCCCCGGCGCGATGGTGTTGATCCGCACGCCGATGGGCACCAGGTCACGGGCGATGGGCAGGGTCATGCCCACCACCCCTCCCTTGGAGGCCGAGTAGGCGTTCTGGCCGGTCTGGCCGTCGAAGGCGGCCACCGAGGCCATGTTGACGATCGCGCCCCGCTGGCCGTCGTCGTCTACCGGCTCGGTGCCGGCCATGGCCGCGGCCGCCAACCGGATGCAGTTGAACGTGCCGATCAGGTTGGTGGCCACCACCCGCTCGAAGCGCTCCAGCGGCATGGGCTGGCCGTGGCGGTCCACCGTGCGCACCGCCGAGGCGATCCCGGCCGAGTTGACCAGCACCCGCAGCGGTCCGAGCTCGCCGGCGGCGTCGACCGCGGCCTGCACCGGCTCCTCCTCGGCCACGTCGCCCTCGACGAACAGCCCGCCGACCTCCCGGGCCGCCTCGGCGCCCTTGGCCGCCTGGATGTCGAGGATCACGCAGTGGGCGCCCAGCCCCGCCAGGCGGTTGGCGCACGCCCGGCCTATGCCCGACGCCCCTCCGGTGACGACGGCCGCAGCCCCTGTCAAGTCCATGTTTGCGTCTCCTGTGTCTGCCAGTGGTCGTCAGCCGGCCAGGACGCCTACCACATCGTCCAGGACGGGCAGGCTATTGGGCGGTCCTAGCACGGTGATCTGGTCGTCGGCCTCCAGCACCAGGTCGGCCTCGGCCCGCAGCACCCGGCCCTCGCGGCTGACCGCCTCCAGGAAGAAGCCCGCATCGATGGTGAGCGCCCCCACCCGCCGGCCGATCAGCGCCGACGTCGACAACTCCGGCATCAGCGGGTACTGGCCGATCGACAGGTCGGGCAGCAGGGCCTCCTTCACCTCGGCTTCGAAGGCGGCCTCGGCCACCGCCTCGGCCCGGTCCGAGTGCAGGTAGGCGGCAAGCTCGCCGGCCAGGCGCAGCACCCGGCCCGGCTCGGCGCTGCACCCGGCCAAGAAGAACAGGGCCTTCACCTGCTCGTCGCGGCCGCCCCAGGCCGCCGGGATGCGGATGCCGCCCGCGGCCCGCACGATCACCAGGTAGTCGTCGTCGGTGTCGAAGAAGGCCACCGGCGTGGCGGTGGGATGCTGCTCGGACGGCTGGATCCACAGCGAGCCCGACTCCAGGAACCGGTCGGTCACCGCGGCCACGTCCACCTTCGTCTGGGTCGACAGCACCTCCGAGGCCCGCACCGCGGCCTCGTTGATGTCGGTGCCCTCGGGAATGCTCACCACCGCGGCCCGGGCGATCAGCCCCGGGTACTCGTCGCCGACCCGCACGCCGTGGCTCTGCACCGCCGCGCTCAGCTCGCGGTCCAGGCCCCGGTCGACCAGCCGCCCCCAGCGCTCGAACACGTGGTAGATGGCCCCGCCGTGCATCGACCGGGTGCGCCCGTAGAACACGTACCACACCACCCCCAGCACCACCGACGCCCCCGTCAGCAGCAGCGCCACCGGGCCCAGCTCGACGATCAGGTACAGGTCGATGGCGATGGCGGCCAGCTGGAGGTAGGGAAACAGTGGGGCGGTGAAACCCGGGGCGTAGGAGGCGATCCGCGACGCCCGCAGCACCAGCACCGCCGAGTTCACCAGGGCCAGGGTCAGCAGCACGAAGGCGCTGGCCACCTTGGCGATGGCGGCCACGTCGAGGGCCAGCACCACCACGGCCATCCCCGCGCCGGTCACCGCCACCCCCCAGGCCGGGGTGTTGAACCGGTTGAGCCGGCCCAGCCTCTCGCCCACCAGCCGGTCGCGGCTCATGGCCAGCGGGTAGCGGGCCGCGGCCAGGATCCCGGCGTTGGTGGCCGACGAGAACGCGGCCAGCGCGGCCACCACCACCAGCACCGCCCCCGCGGTGGGCATCACGTCCTCGGCCGCGGAGTAGATCGGGGCCAGGTCGTCATGCAGCAGCGACGGCGGGACCACCGCCACCGCCACCAGCACCCCGAGCGTGTACAGGGCGGTGCTGACCAGCAGCGACAGGCCCATCCCCAGCGGGATGTTGCGGGACGGGTCGTTGATCTCCTCGGCCGCGCTGGCCACCTTGGTCAGCCCGCCGTAGGAAACGAACACCAGCCCGACGACGCTGACCAGCCCGCCCGTCCCGTCGGCGAAGAACGGCTCCATGCCGCCGTCGCCGCTGCCGACCCGGGGCAGGCCCACCGCGATGAACCAGCCCATCACGGCCAGCACGAAGCCCACCAGCAGCATCTGCACCCCGGCGCTGGCCCTGGTGCCCAGGATGTTGACGATAGTGAAGCCGGCGATCAGCACCACCGCCAGCGGCTTGGCCGGCACGTCGAGGACGATGTTGAGGTAGGCGCTCATCCCGACCAGGGCGAAGGCGTCCTTGAGCACCAGCGACAGCCAGGTGGCCATCCCTGAGAAGGTTCCGACCGCCGGTCCGTAGGCCCGGACCAGGAAGTAGTAGGCGCCCCCGGCCCGGGGCATGGCGGTGGAGAGCTCGGCCACGCTCAACATGGCGGGCACGGCCACCACGCCGGCCAGGGCGTAGGCCAGCACCGCGCTGGGTCCGGCGTCGGCGGCGGCCAGGCCCGGCAGCAAGAACAGGCCCGAGGAGAGCATCGCGCCGGTGCTCAGGACGAAGACGTGACGGAGTCCCAGCGAGCGGGAGAGTCCGGCGGCCGGTCCGCCTGAGCCTTGCTCGCTCACGTGCGTCCCACCGGCCGGGCCATCCCCAAACCTAACCCGGCCCGCTCCCGACGCTCAACATACCGACGGCGGGATCGGCCACGGCTAGCGTTCAAGCATGAACTGGTGGCTGTGGACGCTGGCCGCGATCGCCGCCCTGCTCGTCGTCACCACGATCTACGACGTGGTGCAGAAGCGCCACGCCATCCTGCGGAACTTCCCGATCATCGGCCACCTGCGCTACCTGCTGGAATCGTTCGGCCCGGAGCTGCGCCAGTACATCGTCAGCGACAACGACGAGGAGCGGCCCTTCAACCGCAACCAACGCCGCTGGGTGTACGCCACCTCCAAGCGGGAGAACCCCTACTTCGGGTTCGGCTCCGACAACCGGCTCGACGACGACGGCCACGTGTTCTTCCGGCACTCGGCGTTCCCGTGCGACTCCGGCGCCCCCCACGGCCAGCTGCGGGCGGCCAAGGTGCTCGGCGCCTGGCGGGGCCGGCCCGGAGCCTTCCGGCCCGACTCGGTGGTGAACATCTCCGGCATGTCCTACGGCTCGCTGTCGGGCCCGGCGGTGGAGGCTCTCAACGGCGGCTCGGCCATAGCCGGATGCCTGCACAACACCGGGGAGGGCGGCATCAGCGTCCACCATCGCCTCGGCGGCGACCTGGTGTTCCAGCTGGGCACCGGATACTTCGGGGCCCGCGACACTGACGGGCGCTTCTGCATGGACACCTTCCTGGCCAGTTTCGGCTCGGCCCCCGTCAAGGCGGTGGAGTTGAAGCTGAGCCAGGGGGCCAAGCCGGGCTTGGGCGGGGTGCTGCCCGCGGCCAAGGTCACCGAAGAGATCGCCGAGGCCCGGGGCGTGCCGGTGGGGATCACCGTTCGCAGCCCCAACCACCACCCCGAGTTCGACGACGTGGCCGGGCTGGTCGACTTCACCGAGCGGATCGCCGAGGCTTGCGGCGTGCCGGTGGGGATCAAGTCCGCGGTCGGCGACCGGCGCTTCTGGACCGAGCTGGCGTCCGAGATGTCCCGCACCGGCCGGGGGCCCGACTTCATCACCGTCGACGGGGGCGAGGGCGGCACCGGCGCGGGGCCGCTGACGTTCACCGACCACGTGTCGCTGCCCTTCCGGGTGGGCTTCGCCGAGGTCTACCAGGCCTTCGCGGAGGTCGACCTGCATGAGGCCGTGGTGTTCGTGGGCTCGGGCAAGCTCGGCTTCGCGCCCGACGCCATGGTGGCCATAGCCATGGGGGTCGACCTGATCAATGTTGGGCGGGAGGCCATGATGGCGGTCGGCTGCATCCAGGCCCAGCGCTGCCACAGCGGCCGCTGCCCCACCGGCGTGGCCACCCAGAGCAAGTGGCTCACCCGGGGGCTAGACCCGACCAGCAAGGCCGTGCGGGTGGCCAACTACGTGGCCGGGCTGCGCCAGGAGCTGCGGATGCTGGCCGAGGCCATGGGCGAGGAGCATCCGTCGCTGGTGGACCCGGCCGCGGTGGAGATGCGGATCCGCCGGGGCGAGCTGCTCCCCATCCTCGACGCCGTCGGCTACTCCCAGGAGGCGAAGGCGGCCCGCATCTCCCTGGGCGACGTGGCCCGGGAGGCCCGAGTCTTCGCCGACACGGTGGCCGAGACGGGCTAGTTCTCTAGCTGCTCTAGCAGGCGCTGCAGGATCTCGTCCTGGCGGCGGCGCAGCTCGGCCAGTTCGTCGATCAGCTGCTGGGTCTCCCCCGGCGTCAGCTCGCCGACAGTGATATCCGGCGCATCGCCGACCGACGGTTCGCCGGTGTCGTCCGGCTGCTCTGCAGGCTCCTCGTCCACGGGAGCGTCGCCGTCGGTCACGATCGGGGGAAGCACCACATCGTCGAAGTCGGTACCCGGATACAGCTCGTCCAGGGCCTCGCCCAGCGTCTTGCCCAGCGCGGTCCGGTTGCCCACCGAGGCGATCACCCCAGCCAGCAGCGGTATCTGGGTCCCCTGGGCCCGCACGTACATGGGTCGCACGTACAGCACCGCGTTGTCGACGGGCAGCAGCAGCATGTCGCCGAAGTCCACCTGCGAGCCCTGGTCGTTGAGCAGCGTCAGCTCCCGGCTGATGGCGGGGTTGGTGGAGATGTTCGACGCCACGATGGCCGGGCCCGGCGCCAGCAGGTTCGACATCTCGTAGGACACCAGCCGCGACGTGCCGTCGGCGCGGGTCTCGCCCACCATGAAGGCGGTCAGCTCCTTGCGGCTGTCGTCGTCGGAGACCGGCACGAACGAGCGCATGGCCACGAACGACGCCTCCTCCTCGCCGGGGAGCTGGATCAGCGAGTAGTAGGCCGGAACCCGCCGCTCCCGCCGGGTCAGCAGGCCACGGTCCCCCACCACGGCCTCGGCGATGCCGCCGGCCTGGACGCTGCGGCCCGGATCCTGGGCCACCGCCCAGCGCTCGGTGCCGATGATCAGCGCCTCGGGGTCCGACACCTGGTACGAGGCCCACATGTTGGTCTGCACCGTGAACAGGTCGGTCGGGAAGCGCAGGTGGGAGCGAAGGCCCTCGGGCATCTCCGAGAAGTCGGTGAACAGGTCGGGGAAGGCCCCCTGCCACGCGGCCACGATCGGATCGGCGACCGGCATGACGTACAGGGTCACGTCGCCGTCGTAGGAGTCGACGACGGCCTTGACCGAGTTGCGTATGTAGTTGACGCTGCCGTCGGCCAGCTCGGCGCCGATCTCCAGCCCGCTGGTGTCGGCGCTCTGGGAGTAGGGGTAGCGGTCGGTGGTGGTGTAGGCGTCGAGCACGTAGTGGATGCGGCCGTCGAAGATCACCGGGTAGGCGTCGGAGTCGAACTCCAGGAACGGCGCGACGTTCTTCACCCGGTCCTGGGCGTCGCGGATGTAGATGATGCTGGTGTCGCCGTCCACGAAGTTGGAGATCAGCGGGTCGAGCTGCCCGAAGCGCAGCGCGAAGGCGGTCTGGCGCAGGAACGACCCCATGTTGACGCCGCCCTGGCCGTCGTAGCGGAAGCTCTCCTCACGACCCTGGCCGTCGACGTAGTCGACCTCGTCGCGGGTGGCGCCCACCAGCGCGTAGCCCTGAAGGTTCTCGCCCACGTAGATCTGGGGCTCGTCGAGCTGAATGTCGATAGCCGGGTCCACCTCGACGGGCAGGCCGCCGGCGATGAACACCGGGCTGCCCCGCACGTCGGTGACGTTGGCCCGGGCGATGGCGACGCCGTAGCCGTGGGTGATGGCGACGTGCTGGCGCTCCCACGACCCCAGCTCGCTCAGGTTGAGCTCGCGGGCGGCCAGCACCACCTGGGTCAGCTCGCCGTCCACCTCGTAGCGGTCGACGTCGAGCACCGAGGAGAAGCGGTAGAAGTCCCGCTCGCCCTGGTCCTTCTCGAAAGTGTCGGTGAGGGTGAGCGGGTCGAGGATCCGGGTGTTGCGCACGGTCTGGGCCGCGGCCCGCAGTTGCGCGGGCGAAGGGTTCTCCCGGTACTCGAACACCTCGAGGGCCACATCGCTGTCGGGCACAAGCGAGTAGGCCGCCCGCGTGGCGGCAATGTTGTCGTCGGTGTAGACGGACTCGCGGGCGGTGGTGTTGGGATCGACCTGGAACCGCTGCACGAACGCGGGGTACATGTTGCCCATCACCAGGGCGGTGAAGGCCCACAGGCCCACGGCCAGCACCGGCAGCACCCAGCCCCGCCGGCGCAGGTTGACCACCAGCAGCACCACCGCGAACAGCGAGATCAGCAGGAGCAGGTTGAGGGCGGGCAGCTTGGCCTTGACGTCGGTGTAGAGGGCGCCGTCCACCACGCCCCGGTCCGACACGGTGAGCTCGTAGCGCGACAGCCAGTAGTCGGCTGCCTTCACCAGGGCCAGCCCAGCCAGGATCGCCGACAGGTGCACCTTCACCGACGGAAGCACCCGGGGTGCGCCCCGCGGCACCTGGCCCCTGATGCCGCCGTTGATGTAGTGGGCGATGCCTATCACTACGAGGATGATCATGAAGGCGGCGAACAGCCAGTTCACGAGGAACGTCAGGAACGGCAGCCGGAAGACGTAGAAGCCGATGTCGGTGTTGAACAGCGGATCGACGACTCCGAAGTCCTTGCGGTTGACGAAGAGCAGCCACTCCTCCCACTGGTTGGACACCCCGGACGCGGCCAGCAGCGAGAACACGACCGACACCGCCAGGCGCACCAGCCGGGTGCGGCCCCCCGTCAGGTCGTGGAAGCGGCTGAGCATCTCCTCCTCGGGGCCGGGCGGGCGGATCTCGGGCTTCAGGCGGTCGACGATGAGCAGGTTGAGCCACATCAGGATGAAGAAGGCCACCGCGAAGATCGCGAACAGGGCGATCTTGGCCAGCAGCACGCGCCCCCACACATCGGTCCGACCCAGCGAGTCGAACCACAGGTAGTCGGTGTAGAAGCGGGCGATGCCTCGCAGCGACAGCAGCAGGACCAGCAGGCCGCCTGCTACCAGAATCGCGATGAAGCGAGTTTTTCTAGAGCCGAAGCGGGATCGGCCGCCGGAGGGAGAGGGAGTTACGGTACGCACTGACGGTCACGATATCGGCTCCGGCCAGCCAGCAGAGAAGGCGGCTTCGGCTGCGGTGTCCGCCCGGCGCGATCGGGACTCCCGGTAGATCGATCGCACGGCGGTGGTGAGCTCGTCGGGATCGTCGGTGCCTTCGATCAATTCGCCGAGACGTTCCCGGACCGGCTCGACCAGCGCCGACAGGATGGCGCTGCCGGCCGCCTCGAGGTCGACGTCGTCGATGCTGACGTCAATGTCGGACGCGAAGTCCTGCATCGGCACCCGGACGGCGCGGGTGTAGGCCCCGGTGTCGCTGGTGATCGTGGAGCGCACGGCTCGGACCCCGTTGCGGCGCACGGCGTCGAGCAGGTCGCCCTGCTCGTCCACGACCAGCCGCTTGAGCCTGCGGGCGATCCCGCCCACCGCCACGGCCCGGGCCGCGCCGACGAGATCGTCGGGATCGGCCGGCATGGTGGCAGCCCCGGCTCCGGAGTCGAGCTCGTCGGCGTACTCGTCGGCGAGTTCGTCGGGTTCGTCGGCGTACTCGTGCACGGCGTCGGGGGTGTCAGCCGGAGGGGCCGGGCCGCCATCAGTGACGCCGGACTTTGACAACCGCGGTTCTGGCTCTCCGACGGGCTGGGAAGCGATCGAGCGCAGCCGAGCGAAGATGGCCCCGGCGTCGGTCGGCGGTACCTCGGCCGCGGGCTCGGCCTCATCGGAGGCGGCGGCCACAGCATCATCGGGTGCCTCGGACGCTTGCCCCTCCTGCGGGTCGGCTCCGGCGTCGAACCCCGTGACGGTCTCCGCCTCGACGTCGTAGAGCCGTACCGGGGCGGAGGCGGGTGCCGGCGAGGGCTCGACGGTCAAGCCCTCGAGGTCGACGTACTCGCCCACGGCTTCGGGCTCGTCGAGTTCATCCGGCGTCCCGGGCCCGTCGGCGTCGGCGCCGGCGGGGCCCTCTGCTACCTCGCCGGGCGTCGTGTCGGCGTCGGCGCCGGTGTCGGTGGGGCCCTCGGCGGCGGCTTCGTCGGTGGCCGGGGCCTCTTCACCGGACTCCGCATCGGGGGCCATCCCAGTCAGGCGGGCCGTCGAGATCTCCGCCTCGAGCTCGGCGACGGTGGACTCCGGCTGGGCCGCGACGCGCTGTCCCGCCTGCTCGGCTGCGGCCACAGCCCGCGGCTCGGCCTGGACCAGCTCCTCGATCCAGCCGTCGAGCCCCTGGCGGAAGATGCCGAGCGCCTCCAGCAGGCGATCGCGGGTCACCCGGAGCTGCTCCACCTCGACCCGGTGCTCATGGCGCTTGCGAGCCAGGTCGACCAGGATCCGCTCCCGGAAGGCCTGGGCCTCCACCACCATGTTCCTGCCGCGCTCCCGGCCCTCCTCGGCGATGGCGGCCGCGGCCGTCTCGGCCTCGCCGACGATCCGGGCGTGCTCGGCCTCGGCCCGCTCGATCTGTACCTGGGCCGCGTCGCTGGCCGACTGCAGGACGCGGGTGGCCTCGTCGCCTAGGGCCTCCGCCACCCGGCGCGACTCCAGCGCCTCCGGAGGGGTGGCCTCCAGCTCGGTGATCCGGTCCGACAGCGAGCCGACCAGAGTGTTCAGCCGGCGGATCTCCTCGGCGGCCTCGCTCAGCCGAGCGCGGACGGCGTCGGGCTCGTAGCCGCGGCGCACCTTGGCAAAGTCGATCTCCTCCACCGCTCTCGGGTCCAACCCGTGTCCGGAGTCGGGTCCGTCGCCGTCTGTCATGGCTCCTCCGAGCCGCCGCCGGCGCGCCTGCTCCTGCTAGCTCGCTGGTTGCGGTCAGCCAATACGATAGTTCAGCCCAGTAAGCGTCCGACGGGGTCGCCCCCGACATCGGCCAGAGCCTGCAGCGCGTCGTCCAGGTTGGCCACGCCGACCACCGGCACATCGCCCGAGCTCGACCGGGCCTCGTCCGCCGACGCCTCGGGCACGATGATCAGCCTGGCGCCCGCATCCCGGGCCGCGACCGCCTTCTGGGCGACGCCGCCCACATCGCCGACGGATCCGTCGAGGCGGATGGAGCCGGTGACCGCGACCCGCTGGCCGCCGGTGAGCTCGCCCTGCGACAGCACGTCGAGCACGACCAGCGTGAAGGCCAGACCGGCCGAGGGTCCCCCCACCGCGCCCGAGGAGATGTCGACGTCGAACGGGAGCGGCGACCGGCTGACCCGCTCGGTCACCCCACTCAGCCCGATGAACGGGCCGCCGTCGTCGGGATGGGTGCCGAGTGTTATCTCGACGTCGCGCAGCTCGTCGGTCTCGGAGTTCTCCACCGTGACCACTGCCACCGCGCCGGGCTCCAGCTCCGCCAACACCGCTCGGAGCGTGTCGACCGTGGTGACCGGTTCGCCGTCGATGGACAGGATCACGTCGGTGGGCTCCAGCAGGCCGTCGGCCGGGCCGCCCGGGACGGTCTCGAAGAACAGCAC
Source organism: Acidimicrobiales bacterium (assembly GCA_965117015.1). Taxonomy (GTDB): domain Bacteria; phylum Actinomycetota; class Acidimicrobiia; order Acidimicrobiales; family Aldehydirespiratoraceae; genus Aldehydirespirator. Next base: position 1,672,046 of record OZ220747.1, on the reverse strand, counting down.
CCCGGTGAAGTCGGCGGCATGCACGCCGAGGCGTTCGAGGGCGACGATCGTGGCGATGTCCTTGGAGCTGTCCATCAGGTGACGGTTGTGCTCTCGCTGCTCGGTGTCGGTTCGGTCGCCGTAGACCGATGCCCGGCTGCGCAGCTCGACCGCCTCATCCAACGAGGACCTGATCCAGTCGAGCACGGTCAGGTCGCTGTCGATCGCCACGGTCAGGAGCAGGATCTCGCCTTCGGGATCGAACACATCGATGCCCTCGGCCTCCACCCGACCGGACGTGGCGATGGCGGTGCCGGGCAGGAAGGCCACCGCGCCCTCATCGACCACCGAGTCGCCGGGCAGCAACCGGCCGGCCCACTGGGCCGGCGCGAAGTACACCCCGGCGGCAAGCCCCGCCAGCACGACGACCACGCCGATGAGGGTCAGCCCTAGGCCCGATCTGAACCGGCGACGGCGAGTCGGGGTCGGCGGGGGCGGCGGGGGCGGCGGGGGCGGCAGCCCTCCCGGCGGAGGCGGGTCCGGCGCCGGGGAAGTCGGCAGTGGGGAAGCTAGCGTGGCGAACCGTCCAGTCGTCTTCGCTCGGCGCCGTTCACTCCCGCGGCGCCGGACCCCAAGGTACCGCCATGGCGACAGCCCCGACCACCGGCGAAGCTGCCCAACCCGCACCAGCAGGCGACAAGATGTGGTCGCGGATCGTCCGCTCGGCCCGCCGGTCGGCCGGGACAATGCTCCGGACGGCGCGGACGGCCCTCCGGTCGGCGGGGCCGCCCCGCCCTAGGCGCCGCATCCGGTTGATCGACGTGCTGCGGGTCCTGGGGCTGGCCCGGCGGGCCGTGCCCCGCCCGGTGGTGGGGCCGAAGGCCTACCCGCAGTGGTGGCAGCGACTGCTGGCGCTGGTGGTGCTGATCGTGTTGGTGGTGGGCATCGGCTTCGCGCTCGCCGCGCTGGTGGGGCTGCTGGTGGTGGTGGCCGGCTTCCTGCTCGAGCAGGCCATCTCCTAGAGGCCGAGCGGAGGGTCGAGCGGGTGGACGCCGCGGCTCAGGAGGCCGAGCGAGCAGGCGGGGCCGTCGGGCGGCGCCGGGAAGCGGCCGCGGCCGGCCACGCCGGCGACGCCGCCACGGCCCGGGCGTACCTCCACGACGACGACCCGATGGTGCGCTCCAGTGCACTGCGGGCGTTGGAGAGGGCCGGCGATCTCGCCGCCCAACAGCTAGAGGACGCGCTGGACGATCCGGCGGCAGCCGTGCGGATGACCGCTCTCGAGCTGGCCGCATATCGAGCCGACATCGCGGCGGCCGCGGCGACGAGCCTGCTGGTCGACGACGACCATCGGGTGGTGGAGGCCGCCGCCTGGGCCTGCGGCGAGATGATCTCGGCGAGCGGCAACGCCTCGGCGGGCTCCACCGGTGCGCAGGGGTCCGGGACGGCCGAGGTGGTTGAGGCGCTGGTCCGCGTGGCCCGATCCCACACCGATGCGCTGTGCCGGGAGTCGGCTATCGCGGCTCTGGGCGCGATATCGGATCCTGCCGGCCTGCCAGCGATCCTGGCCGGCTTGGACGACAAGCCCGAGGTCCGCCGCCGGGCGGTGATAGCGCTCGCCCCCTTCGACGGGCCCGAGGTCGACGCCGCGCTGCTGAGGGCGTCCACCGACCGCGACAAGCAGGTCCGGGCCGCGGCCGCGGAGCTGCGCGGCCAGGGCCCGAGCGGCCCGTGAGCGAAGCGAACAGGAGCGGGAGCCACAGGGCCCGAGCGGCCCGTGAGCGAAGCGAACAGGAGCGGGAGCCACAGGGCCCGAGCGGCCCGTGAGCGAAGCGAACAGGAGCGGGAGCCACAGGGCCCGAGCGGCCCGTGAGCGAAGCGAACAGGAGCGGGAGCCACAGGGCCCGAGCGGCCCGTGAGCGAAGCGAACAGGAGCGGGAGCCACAGGGCCCGAGCGGCCCGTGAGCGAAGCGAACAGGAGCGGGAGCCACAGGGCCCGAGCGGCCCGTGAGCGAAGCGAACAGGAGCGGGAGCCACAGGGCCCGAGCGGCCCGTGAGCGAAGCGAACAGGAGCGGGAGCGGGAGTGACAGCTACTCGAAGTCGTCGCTGAAGATCGAGAAGTCCATGCCGAGCTGTTCGAGGCATCGGCCCGCGCCCCGCACCACCGTCTCCAGCGGGGCGTCGACCCGCCGGACCCGCAGCGACATCTCCCGGGACAGCCGGATGTCCATCCCCCTGAGCAGCCCTCCCCCGCCGACGAGGAACACGCCCCGGGCGATCAGGTCCTGAGCCAGCTCGGGGGGTGACTGCGACAGGCAGCTCAGCACCGAGTCGACCATGGCGGTCACCGGCTCCTCGATCGCCCGGCGGATCTCCTCCGGGGTCACCACCGTGGTCTTGGGCATTCCCGACATCAGTTCCCGGCCGCGGATCTCGGCCGCGGTCTCGCTGCGGGTCGGCGCGGCCGAGCCGACCACGATCTTGGTGTGCTCCGCGGTGGGCTCGCCGATGGCCATGCCGTACTCGCGCCGCATGTGGGCCTGGACGGCGTCGTCGATGTCGAACGAGCCCACCCTCACCGCCTCCAGGGCCACGATCCCGCCCAGGCTGAGCAGGGCGGTCTGGGTGGTGCCGCCTCCGATGTCGATCACCATCGACCCGACCGGCTCATCGATGGGCAGGCCGGCGCCGATGGCCGCGGCCATGGGCTGGTCGATCAGCCGCACTTCGATGGCACCGGCCCGGCGGGCGGCCTCCTGAACGGCCCGCCGCTCGACCGCGGTGATCGCCGACGGCACGCACACCACCACGCGGGCCCGGTTGATCCTGCTCACCCCCACCTGCCTGAGCAGGATCCGGATCATGTCCTGAGTGATCTCGAAGTCGGTGATGGCGCCCTTGCGCAGCGGCCGGCGGGCCACGATATGGCCGGGTGTGCGTCCCAGCATCCGGCGAGCCTTGTGGCCCACCGCCAGCAGCTCGTTCGTGTTGGTGTTGAGGGCCACCACCGACGGCTCGTTCAGCACCACTCCCTGCCCGCGGGCGTACACCAGGGTGTTGGCCGTGCCCAAGTCGATGGCCAGGTCGCGGGGCAGGGCTCAGCGCTCCGAGACGGCGGGCGCGTCCCCGGTCGCGTCCGCGGCGGCTTCCACCGGGTGATCAGGCTTCAGCGGATCGAGCCTGGAGATCCCGCTGGCGGGGCCGACGGAACGTCCCGCCGACACGGCCTTGAGCTGCCTGAGGAAGGGGACCGGGCGGCGCCAGGTGATCCTGCGGGCCACCCACAGCAGCATCGAACCGACCGTGGCCAGGCCCAGCGAGGCCACCACCAGCAGCACCGAGCCTCTCATCGGGCGCTCTCGGCGATGGCCGTCCCGGTGTCGGCAGCCACGTCGACGATGTGCTGGGCCTCCAGCCCCCAGCTCTCGCCTCCCTGCCATCGCTCCCGCTTCCAGATGGGAACCGTGGTCTTGAGGGTGTCGATGGCGAAGCGGGCCGCCTCGAAGGCGGCGTCCCGGTGGGGGGAGGAGACGGCCACCACCACCGCCGGCTCGCCCACCGCCACCGGTCCCACCCGGTGCAGCATCGCCACCCGTCCCAGGTCGTCCCAGCGGGCTCGCATCTCGGCGGCGATCGACCGGAGTCGGGGCTCGACCTGATCCTCGTAGGCCTCGTAGTGCAGGAGGTCCACGCCGGGCCGGTCGGTCGAGTGGTCGCGCGCCGTGCCGCTGAACTGCACCACCGCGCCGCAGTTGGGCAGCACCACCCACGCGGCCATGTCCGCTGACGGCAGCGGATCGGATGACAGCCCGAGCCAGGTGTCGCCGGTGTCAGGGGGTGCGAGCACTATGAAACATCGTAATGGTGGAACTCAGGGACGGACCGAGCGGCGGTGCCGGCGCAGGGATCTCACGATCAGGACTGCGGCGACCACGCCGGAGGCCAGCAGCGCCGCCGCGGCGGCAAGCAGCAGCTCCTGGCGGCGCCGGGCCGGCAGAGACTCCAGCGGGCGGGGCTCGTGCGAGACCACCCACGCCTCCTCGTTGCTGTGGGCCGCTCGCCATCCCAGCGCTCGCAGCCGGTCGTTGGCCACCACCCACCCGTGGGTGGTGTAGGGCACGACCCCCGGCGGCGTCGGGGCCAGACCCCAGCGCCAGCGCAGCGCGCTCAGGATCCTCACCAGATGCGACGGCGCCCGCAGCCGGGGGCGGGGACCCTCGAGGTCTGCCAGAGTGTCGGGCGGGATCCAGCCGTCGGGTGCGACGTTGAGGATCCCGTCGTAGCCGACGTTGACCGCAGTGACCACGGCCTCGGCCAGGTCGTCGGCGTGCAGGTACTGCACCGGTGGATCGCCGTCGGCCGCCACGCCCGATCGGGCCGCTCGCAGCGTGTTGGCCAGCTGGCCCAGACGGTCCTCGGAGACCGTGACCGCGGGTCGCAGCACGGTGACGGACCGGCCGGGGGCCAGTGCCCACTGCTGGGCCAGCCTCTCCAGCCGGTGCCGCTGCACGGCCCAGTCGAAGTCGGGGTTGGGCCTGACCGGGGCGTCCTCGGTGATCGGCACCGGGTTGTCCTTCCAGGCGCCGTAGACCATCGCAGACGACATCACCACCAGATGACCGACATCGACCGCGGCGAGAGCGTCGAGCACGCGGTGCAGCAGGGCGGCCTCCAACTCGGCCTCGGCGGGGTTGAGCGTGCCAGCGGTCACCGTAGAAGCCAGGTGCACTACTGCGTCTGCCCCGGAGAACAGGGCGGCCAGGTCGGCGTCGGCCAGATCCACCTGCTTGGTGGTGACCGACGTGTACGGTGCGGCCGGAGCGTCCTTGTCGATGGCGACGACGGCCACCTCCGGACGCTGGGCCAGCCGGGTTATGACACGACGCCCCACGGAGCCGTGGGCGCCGGTCACCACCACCCGGGTCATGGCCGCAGGCGACGGATGATCGCGGATCTGCGCTGGCCGCGGGCAGCACAACTGAGCTTCACCCCCCTACGATGCCCTCATGAGCGGCGATCCGCCAACAGAGGGCGGGCCCGATGATCCCTTCGAGGGCCTGGAGGGCATAGAGGGTCTGGAAGACCTGGAGGGTCTGGAGGGTCTGGAAGGCTTAGAGAGCCTGGAAGGCTTTGAGAGTCTGGAAGGCCTGGAGGGTCTGGAGGGCCTCGGCGACTTGGGTGAGACCGGCGAGACGGACGAGCCCGGGGGCTTCGGCGGGCCGGGCGGCTTCGGCGGGCTGGGCGACATTCCCCTGATCGGGGACCTGATGCGGACGCTGCAGTCGGCCGCGCCCGGGGCCAACCAGGCCCGCGAGGTGGGCCGGGCCATCGCCTGCGGCGGGGTCTCGGAGCCCAACATCGACCCGTCCCAGCGCATCACCATCGAACAGCTCGTGCGGGTGGCCGAGCTGCGGGTGGCCGATGCCACCGGACTGCAGCCGGCGCCGGGGGCGGCGCTGCGGGTCGAGGTGGTGAACCGCGCCGGCTGGTCGGACCGCACCGTCAGCGACTACGAGGGCCTGTTCGGTGCGCTCAACAAGTCGATAACGGCAAGCCTGGGGCCGGATCTCGACGACACGCCCGACGACCCGATGGCGGCCATGCTGGCCGGCATCTCCAAGATGATCGGCCCCACCATGCTGGCCCTCACCACCGGTGCCATGGTGGGTCGCCTCGCGCAGCATGCCCTCGGCGGGTACGTGCTGCCGGTGCCCCGCCCGGCTGGCAAGCCGATGCTGATCGCCCTGCCCAACGTCGACGAGTTCAGCCGGGAGTGGTCGCTCGACCCCGACGACGTCCGCCTTTGGGTGTGCGTTCATGAGGCCGTCTACTGCGCCGTGTTCGGGGTGGATCACGTGCGCGACGCGGTCAGCGACCTGCTGCTGCGCCATGCGTCCGCCTTTGAGACCAACCCCCGGCGCATCGAGGAGCTGCTGGGCGACTTCGACCCGGGCACGGCCGGCCCCGAGGCGTTCGCACGGCTCCAGTCGGAGCTCGGCAGCCCCGACGCCCTCCTGGGAGCGGTGCGGTCACCGGCCCAGGAAGCGCTCCTGCCGCAGATGACCGCGCTGGTGGCGGCCATCACCGGCTACGTCGATTTCACCATGGACCGCATCGGCGCCGACCTGATCGGCTCGTACGACCGCCTGTCCGAGGCGTTGCGACGTCATCGGGTGGAGGCCAGCGCATCCGACCGGTTCGTGGAGCGGCTCCTCGGCCTGGAGCTGGACCAGACCCAGTACGAGCGGGGAGCCGCCTTCGCCGCGGGGGTGGTAGAGCGGGCCGGGACCGACGGGCTGCGGCGGCTCTTCACCCACCCGGACAACCTGCCCACCCCCGCTGAGCTCGACGCGGCCGGGCTTTGGCTGGCCCGGATCGACCTGCCCCGCTAGTTGCCTCCCGGCCGAACGCGCTTCTTCTGAGCTACGCGGCCGGGCGGCGGCGGCTCAGGACGAAGAAGATCAGTGCGGCGGCGGCCACCAGGGCCACCATGCCGGACCCCAGGCGGGCGGGGATGGGCAGGATGACGGGGGCGAAGGCGCCGACCACCCAGGCGATCTGGAAGCGGGCCTCGAACCGGGAGAACGACCGTCCGTGGTTGGCGTCGGGCGCGTCGCGCTGCACCAGCGAGTCGAAGGCGAGCTTGCCGACGGCGGCTGAGATGGCCACACCGCCCGACAGCAGCACCATCCCCATCAGCCCGCCGGTCATGGCGGCCAGCAACGCGGTGGACAGGGCCACGGCCAGCGATCCGAGCAGGATCATCTCCTCCACCAGACGGCGTCTCAGGATGGGAGCGATCTGCACTCCCGTGAACGCGGCCAGTCCGGCCACAGCCACCACCACCGCGTAGTGCCAGAACGGCGCGCCCGGATCGCCGACGATGTCGACGCCGCGCTCGGAGGCCACCGCCCCGCCCACCGCCGCGCCCGGCGCGCTCACGTCCAGCCCCTCCTCGCCGCCGCGCAGCGCGAAGGCCAGCATGAAGGTGACGAACCCCACCGCGCCCCGAATCACCGCCATGGCCGACGCCGACAGCAGGATGGTGGCCGCCCGCAGAGCAGAGCGCTCGGTCGAGGTGGTTCTGGTCCGGGCCACCGGGATGCGGGGCAGCTGGAACGTGATCGCGGTCGCCACCAGGTAGCCGATGGTCGCCGCGCCGGCGGCCACGGCCGGGCTTCCCAGGAAGGCCAGAGCCGCGCCGATGCTCGCCCCCACCAGGCTCATCACCGCGCTGATGAGGGCCAGGCGGCTGTTGGCCTGCACCAGGTTGGATTCGGTGGGCACGTAGCGGGGCACCACCGCGCTCTTGGCCACCGCGTAGGACTTCTGCAGCACCAGCAGCGCGAAGGCCTCGGGAAACAGCCACAGGGTGTCGAGGTGGCGGATCATGAGCAGGGCCACCACCAGCCGGCCCAGGTTGGTGACCAGGATCATGGCCCGGCGCCCGCCCGGCATCCGGTCGATGACCGGGCCGATCAGCGGTGTGACCACCGCGAACGGGGCCATGGTGAGGGCCAGGTACAGGGCGATGCGGTTGCGGGCCGCGTCGGGGCTGATCGAGAAGAAGATCGACCCGGCCAGGGCCACTGCGATCACCGCGTCGGTGGCGGTGGCCGCGGCGTGGACCCGGGCCAGGCGCTGGAAGGGGCTGTAGGCGGGAACGGGCCGGCCCGGCTCGCCCTGATCGCTCACCCGGTCCTGGCCCACTCCGTCATGGTAGGACCCGCTCGGCGGGACGGGCCCGGTTCAGGGCCAGTTGCTGGAGCCGGACGTGGGTGTCGGTGTCGGCGCCGCGGTCGTGGCGGGTCCAGACGCCTTCGGAGTCCAGCGTCCAGGCCAGGTGCTCGTCGGACAGGCTCACCTCGGCCACCTCGACCACCCGGGCCGCCAGCCGCGGATCGTCCACCCGCACTAGAGCCTCCACCCTGCGGTCGAGGTTGCGGCTCAGCAGGTCGGCGGAGCCGATGTAGGTGGCGGGACGGCCCGGACCGTCGCCGTTGGCGAAGTGGTAGATGCGTGAGTGCTCGAGGAACCGGCCCACTATCGAGCGCACCCGTATCGTCTCGGACAGGCCGGCCACGCCGGGCCGCAGACCGCACAGGCCCCGCACGATCAGGTCGATCTCCACGCCGGCCTGCGACGCCTTGTAGAGCTGGTCGATCATCGGCCCGTCGGCCAGGGAGTTGAGCTTCATGATGATGCGGCCGCCGGGCACGTGCATCTCCTGCTCGATCAGTTCGGTCAGGCGGGGGCGGAGCTGCTCGGGCGCGGTGATCAGGTGCTTGTGCTCGACGTTGCGGCCGTAGCCGGTGAGCTGGTTGAACAGGCTGGCGACGTCCGCTCCGACCCCCGGATTGGCGGTCAGCAGGCCGAAGTCCTCGTAGATGCGGGCGGTGCGGTGGTTGTAGTTGCCGGTGCCGATGTGGCAGTAGCGGCGGATGCCGTCGGGCTCCTCCCGCACGATCATGGCGATCTTGGCGTGGATCTTCAGGCCGACCAGGCCGTAGGCCACGTGGGCGCCGGCCTGCTCCAGCCGCTTGGCCCAGCCGATGTTCTGGGCCTCGTCGAAGCGGGCCTTCAACTCCACCAGCACCGCCACCTGCTTGCCCCTCTCGGCCGCGGCCACCAGGGCGTCGATGATGGGGCTGTCGCCGGAGGTGCGGTACAGCGTGAGCTTGATGGCCAGCACGGCCGGATCTCTGGCCGCCTGGCGGATGAGCGCGCCCACCGAGCGGCTGAACGACGAGTACGGATGGTGCACGAGCAGGTCGCCGGAGCGCAGCACCTTGAAGAAGTCGGCCGGGCCGTCCTCGGTCAGCAGATCCGGCTCGGTGATGCCGCGCCAGTGGGGCCATGTCAGCTCGGGCCGGGGCAGGCCCGCGATCTCGTTGAGGCCGCTCAGGTCGATGGGGCCCCGCACCCGGACCAGGGCGTCGGCGCGCAGGTTGAGCTCGCGCAGCAGCAGGTCGAGCACCTCGTCCGACATCGTGTCGGCCACCTCGAGGCGGACGGCCCACTGGAAGCGGCGCCGGCGGAGCTCCATCTGCACCGCGATCAGCAGGTCGTCGGCGTCCTCGTCGTTGAGGGTGAGGTCGGCGTTGCGGGTGACCCGGAAGCTGTGGTGCTCCAGCACCTCCATGCCCGGGAAGAGCATGTCGAGATGGGCCGCGATCACATCCTCGAGGGCCACGAACCGGCAGGAGCCCTCGCTGGTCTCGACCCAGCGGTCGAGGGTGTCGGGGACTTTGACCCGGGCGAAGCGCTGCTCGGAGTCGACGGGGTCGCTCATCAGCACGGCCAGGCTCAGCGAGAGGTCCGAGATGAACGGGAACGGATGTCCGGGATCGACGGCCAGCGGGGTGAGCACCGGGAAGACCCGCTGCTCGAAGTGGTCGCGGAGGTAGGCGCCCTCGGCGGGGCTGATCTCGTCGGGGGTGAGGAGATGGATGCCCTCGGCGGCCAGCGCCGGCCTGACCTTGTCGATGAAGAGGCGCTGCTGCTCGGCGCACAGTTCGGCGGCGATCCGGCGGACCTCGCGGAGCTGCTCGGCGGGGGTGTGCCCGTCGAGGGTGCGCTCGGTGAGCTCGGCCGCCACCCGGTCGGCGAGACCGGACACCCGGACCTGAAAGAACTCGTCGAGGTTGGTGGCGAAGATGCTGAGGTATCTGGCCTGCTCCAGCAGGGGGACGTCAGCGTCGTCGGCGAGGGCGAGGACGCGGGCGTTGAAGGCCAGCCACGAGATTTCCCGGCTGAAGTAGTCCGTGAGCGGCTCAGCCCATCCTCCGACGCGGATCATGGGCTCACCTATCCGAGCGCGGTTAGACCCGCTCCCGGCCGGAATACTCGTCTTCTTCCTCCGGATAGCCGAGGTCCCAGTTCACGATGATCCGCTCGCGTTCAGCGTCGCGATTGACCCGCTCGCGGTTGCGTCGGAACTGTGGGTCGTGGGGTGGCAGCAGCAGCAGACGGGCGTGGACCCGGTCCCGGAAGGAGGTCATGAAGTCGGCGTCGCCGTAGACGGCGCGCACCTCCCAGTGGGGCGCGACAGACCCGAGATAGATGATGGTGGCTTGGCCGACCGGCGGTTCGTCCACCGCCTCGATGTCGGCGCCCGTGAGCGTCATTGGTGTCCGCCTCGCCGCGGGGCTCTCAGGACGAGCCGTTCTTGCCCGAAGCGCCGCCGCCCGAGTTGTCGCCGCCGGTTGCCTGGCTGCTGCCTCCGGAGGTTTCGCCCTCCTTGGCGGCTTCGGACAGACCGTCCTTGAACTCGCGCTGCGCCTGGCCGAGCGACCGGGCCAGCTTCGGGAGCTTCGCCCCGCCGAACACCAGCAGGACGAGCACCAGGATGATGAGGAGTTCAGGTGCACCGATGTTTGGCATCGCTACGAAGCATACCGTGCTCTGTCCACAGCCGCATCCGGTCTGTGGAAGGAGAAGGGCGGTGTTGTTGTCAGGCGCTGGCGACGGCGCGGCGCTGGAGGGCACGGGCTCTGCGGATGCGGCGACGCTCACGCTCGCTCATGCCACCCCAGATGCCGAACTTCTCGCCGTTGTTCAGCGCGAACTCCAGGCACGCCTCGCGCACTACGCAGCCCCGGCACACTTCCTTGGCCTCGCGCGTGGATGCGCCCCGCTCGGGAAAGAAGAGGTCGGGATGCACTCCGAGGCAGTTGGCCTCGCGCTGCCAGGACATGTCCTCAGCCGGAAAGATGCCGTGTAGCTCCATTCGGTTTTCCTCCTGATGACCATCCGGGCCCCAGCGGCGGGACTAGAGCCCGGCCCGCCCGGGTGCCATATATGTAATTACACCATTGTGATATGACATTTGCAAGTCCGGAAGCAAGAAATTTCCGGGAATTGCATTCAAAGGCCGGGATGAGCCCAGGATAGGGTCAGGGGATGGTCGCCCTGCCCAAGCGCTGGCGCCTCCGTCTGCGGGCGCAGCCCGAGCCGGCCCACTTCGCGTACTCGCGCTGGGACGGCAGCCAGGCCGGCTTCGACTTCGACGCCGACCACATCTTCGACGAGCTGGCCGACGACCTGCTCTACCACGGCGACCTCGCCAGCGCCCTGCGCCGCCTGATGGCCGAGGGCTTCCGCGACCGCTCGGGACGCCAGCTCGAAGGCCTCCGCGACATGCTCGAGCGGCTCAGGGAGCGACGCCGCGAGCTGCTCGAGCAGCACGACCTGGGCGGCGTCTACGAGGACATCGCCGAGGACCTGCGGGACGTGGTCCGCACCGAGCGCCGGGCCCTCGACGACCTGGACGCGGCCTCGGCCCAGGCCCGGGCCGAGGGCGACGACCGCCGAGCCGACCTCACCGCGCAGACCGCGGCCACCAAGAACACCCAACTCGACATGATGCCCCCCGACCTCGCCGGCCAGTTCAAGGCCCTCGACAACTACGACTTCGAGAGCGACGAGGCCCGCCAGCAGTTCGCCGAGTTGGCCGAGCGGCTCCGGGAGCAGCTCATGCAGCAATTCCTCGACCGGATGGCGGGCGCGGTCGACGACGCCGCCGGCAGCGGCTCGGCGTCGGAGGAGATGCAGCGCCTCAAGGACATGCTGGCCGAGCTCAACGCCATGCTGGCCCAGCGGGCCCGGGGGGAGGAGCCCGACTTCGAGGGGTTCATGCAGCGCTACGGCGACTTCTTCCCGGAGAACCCCAAGACCCTCGACGAGTTGCTGGAGGTGATGGCCCGCCGCATGGCCGCGGCCCAGGCCCTGCTCAACTCGATGACGCCGGGCCAGCGTGACCAGCTCCAGCAGCTGTCCGACCAGCTGCTGGCCGACATGGACCTCAACTGGCAGGTCAACGAGCTGGCCCAGCACCTGCGCAACGAGTTCGGTGACCTTGGCTGGGACCGGCGCTACGAGTTCGGCGGCGTCGATCCCCTCGACTTCAACCAGGCCGCCGACATGCTGGCCGAGCTCGGCGACATCGACCAGCTCGAGAACCTGCTACGGGGCTCGGCCAGCCCCGGGGCCCTCGCCGAGGCCGACACCGAGGCCGTCCGCCGCCTGCTGGGCGACGACGCGGCCGAGAGCCTCGAGCGCATGGCCGAAGTGGCCCGCATGCTGGAGGAGGCCGGCCTGATCGAGAACCGCGAGGGGCGTTTCGACCTGACTCCCCGGGCCATCCGCAAGATCGGCCAGGGTGCCCTGCGGGATCTGTTCGCCCGGCTCGACGCCGACAAGTTCGGCCGCCATGCCATCAGCCGCTCCGGGCAGGGCCACGAGCGCGAGCCCGACACCAAGGCCTACGAGTACGGCGACCCGTTCAACCTGCACATCGGCCGCACCATCCGCAACGCCGTCACCCGCACCGGCGGCGGCGTGCCCGTGCAGCTCCATCCCGACGACTTCGAGGTGGAGCGAACCGAGCAGCAGGTCCGCTCGGCCACCGTGCTGATGCTCGACCTGTCGCTGTCGATGCCCATGCGCAACAACTTCCTGCCGGCCAAGAAGGTGGCCATGGCGCTGCACTCGCTGATCTCCAGCCAGTACCCCCGCGACTACCTGGGACTGGTGTCGTTCAGCGAGGTCGCCCGGGAATTCCGTCCCGAGAAGTTGCCCGAGGTGTCGTGGGACTACGTCTACGGCACCAACATGCAGCACGGGTTCATGCTCGCCCGCCGCATGCTCAACCGCCAGACCGGCACCAAGCAGATCATCATGATCACCGACGGGGAGCCCACCGCCCACATCACGCCGTCGGGACGGCCCTTCTTCAGCTACCCGCCCACCCGCGAGACCGTCGATCTGACCCTGGCCGAGGTGGGCAGGTGCACCCGCGACGGCATCCGGATCAACACCTTCATGCTGGACGCCACGTCGTATCTGACGAACTTCGTCGAGCGCATCACCGAGATGAACGGCGGCCGGGCCTTCTTCACCACCAACGAGAACCTCGGCGACTACGTGCTGGTCGACTTCGTGGAGCACAAGCGCAGCCTGGTCCACGCCCGCCGCTAGCGACTGCGGGGCCGGAGCGCGGCTAGGCCGGGCGCGGGGGCTGGACCAGGGGCAGACCGGCGGCGCCCCAGCCTTCGACGCCGCCCTCGAGGTCGGCGGCCTGCTCGAAGCCCAGACGCCTCAGCGAGGCAGCCGCGAAGCTCGACGTGTAGCCCTCGTTGCACACCGTCACCACCCGTTGGTCCAGCGACTTCACCGCAGGGTTCGTGGCGCCCGAGGCGGGATCGCAGCGCCACTCCAGCACCAGCAGCGGGATGCTGATCGAGCCGGGGATCATTCCGGTGCGCTCGCGGTCGTCGCGGTCCCGGATGTCGATCACCAGCGGCTGATCGTCCGGGGCGTCGGAGGTTCCGGCCTCGAGGGCGCCGGCCAGCTCGGCCGGGGTGAACCGTTGAATTCCGTCACGGGCCTCGGCCAGCATCTCATCCACCGTGATCCCTCGACGACCGGACTGGCCGATCCCACCACCGACCGGCGCAGTGCCCGCGTCGAGGAGCTCAACACCGGCCCGGTGGGTGCCCGCGGCTCGTACCGCGTCGGCGACGCGGTACCAGTCGTCCTCCCCCACTGCGCTGCGGTGGCGCTCGTCGTGTCGGTCCAGCTCCTGTGTCAGGTGCTCGGGCGTCCAGTCCTCGTCGAGCGCCCGGTTCATCAGGTCGGCCTGCGACGGCGGGGCCAGGCCGTCCACCGGCTGGTCGAGGTCGAGGTTGGTGGGGAAGGCGTAGCCCTCGGCGCAGGCCGCCACCACGTTGGCCGCCGCGGCCCGGTCGAGGCCGTCGGCGACCCGCGAGCGCAGCGTCGGGTACACGGCGTTGACCATGCGAGCCCGGTCCACGGCCTCGGTGGCCCGGCCGAAGGCGGACGAGATCTGGAGCAGGTTGGCGATGCGGTGAACGTCGGCGGTGCGGTTGTGGCCGGCGGCGTGGAACATGGCCGGGCTGAAGAACACCGCGTCGCCGCTGCGCAGCGGCAGCTGCACCCGGTGCTGGGAGAAGTACTCGATGAACTCGGGGCGGCGCCACGCCAGGTAGCCCAGCTCGTACTTGTGGGAGTGGGGCAGGTACATGGTGGGGCCGGTCTCGGTGCCCATGTCGCAGTGGGCGATGGCGCCCTGCAGGGTGAGCAGCGGCGACAGCCGGTGGGTCTGGAGGGGGAACTGCTCGGCTTCGTCGTCGGTGAGGAAGCCCATGTGGTAGTCGCGGTGGGGGTGCTGGGCCTCGCCGCCCGGATTGACCACGTTCACCTGCTCGGTCAGCTGGTAGCGGGGTCCCAGCCAGGCCTCGCAGACCACCGCGACGGCGTCGGAGCGGTGGTAGTCGATGAAGGTGTCGGGGTCGGCCACCGCCAGCTTCTCGAGCGCGTTCCACACCCGGTCGTTGGTGCCGGGCTTGGCGAAGTGGTCCCCGGCGAGCCCGCCCCGGGCATTCTGGGCCGCGATCAGGTCCCAGAACACGCTCGACGCCCGGTCCACCGCTCCGGGGGGCACGGCCCCTTCGAGCAGGACGATGCCGGGGCCGTCGACGAGGGCCGTGGCGAGCTCGGCCCGCAGCGCAGCCCGGTGCTCGGCGTCGCCGGTGGGTCCGTGGGCCAGCGACGTGCCGTCGTAGGTGGGGACGCCCTGGGTGATGCTGGTCGCCAGCGGGTAGGCAGCCGGATCGATGGGCTGCTCGACCAGCGCCCTGAACGCCTCCAGGTCGCAGTCGTGCCTCGAACCGAAGGCGGAGTCGGGACCGGCATTCATGGCTTGGATGGTACCGCGGGGCGCCAGAGGCCGAGCGGGGGAGCGCACGCCGAAAGACCGCGCCAGTCGTCAAGCGAGGCCGTGGGCCGTGTTGCTGTGGTTGGGCGGCCCGTGAGCGAAGCGAACAAGAGCGGAAGAGGCCCCCTCGCACCACGAGACGTTGGTGACTGCACCCGCTTCCTCTTAGCGTGGACGGCCAGCGACGTGTGGAGGTGTCATGCCCATCAATCCTGATGCCGTGGGCGCGGTGGGAGAAGAGTCCGAGATCAGCTGGACCTCCAAGGACAGCCTGCTGTACGCCCTCGGGGTGGGCGCCGGGGCGTCGGATCCCACCGGCTTCGAGCTGGAGTTCACCACCGAGAACACCAGGGACGTCCCCCAGCGGGCGCTGCCCACCCAGGCAGTCGTCCTGGGCGCCGGCAACACGCCCGGCTACGGCGACTTCAACCTGGCCGCGGTGCTGCACGGCGATCAGCACATCGAGCTTCACCAGGAGCTGCCGGCGGCCGGATCGGCGCTGGCCCAGTCCCGGGTGGCCGCCATCTACGACAAGATCAAGGCCGCTCTGGTGGTGCTGGAGACCAACGTCCGCAGCCACGACGGCGAGCCGATGTGGACCAGCCGGGCCGGGCTGTTCATCTCCGGGGAGGGAGGCTGGGGCGGCGACCGCGGCCCGTCCAGCACCTGGAAGCGGCCCGACCGCGAGCCCGACCGTGTAGCCGGCTACGACACCCGCACCGACCAGGCCCTGCTCTACCGCCTCAACGGCGACCGCAACCCGCTCCACTCCGATCCCTCGTTCTCGGCCCTGGCCGGCTTCGAGACCCCGATCCTGCACGGACTGTGCACCTTCGGGGTGACGGGTCGGGCCCTGCTGCACACCCTGTGCGGCAGCGATCCGTCCCGGTTCGGATCGATGGCCGGACGCTTCAAGGCGCCGGTCCTGCCCGGGCAGCGACTCGATGTCTGCATGTGGGTCGACGGCGACGCCACGCTGTTCCAGACCTGCGTGGGCGACCGGGTGGTGTTCGACGCAGGCGTGTTCACCACCCGCTGAACGCCCCATCACGAAATTGACGCAGGTGACGGCCTCTGAGGCACACTCTCGACATCAATTTCGTGGGGAGCGGCTGATGTGACCGTCCCGGGCGACGGGTTCCTGTGGGGGGCCGGAGCGTCGTCGGTGTCGGCCGAGGGGGTGGCCCCCGCGGCCGACTGGTCGGTGTGGGAGCGGGACGGGCGGGCGCCGCGCTCGGGTGACGGCGCCGGGTTCGCCCGGGACTTCCGTGACGACTTGGCCCAGTTGGCCCGGCTCGGGCTCAACAGCCTGCGGCTGACGGTGGAATGGGCCCGGGTGGAGCCGGCGGCGGGGCGGGTCGACAGCGACGCCCTCGACCGCTACCTCGACATCGTCGACGCGGCGGCGGCCGAGGGCCTGGGGGTGTGGATCACGCTGCAGCACACGTCGCTGCCCGGCTGGTACACCGACGACGAGGGCGGCCACACCGACGAGGTCGCCCGAAGGCGCTGGTGGGCCCGGCATGTGGACCGCATGGCCGAGGCGTTCGACGGGCGGGCCGCGGGCTGGTGCCCGATCGACGACCCGATCGGGTGGGCGGTGCGGGCGTACGGGCTCGGCTCCCGGCCTCCGGGGCTCCGCAGCCCGGAGGCGACGGCCGAGGCGGCCGAGGGGGCGATGCTGGCGCTGCACGAGGCGTGCCGGCTGCTGGAGTCGGGGGCGCAGCCGGTGATGGCGGTGTTCGGCGCGCCCACGTTGCACGCCGCGCCGGTCGAGCGAGAGCACGCCCACGCGGCCAGCATCGAGACCCGCCGCTGGGACGGACTGCTGTGGGGCACATGGACCCGGGCGTTGCGGGAGGGCGCGGTCGAGGTCCCCGGGCGGGCGCCGGTGGCCGCGCCCTGCTTCGAGAAGGGCCCCGAGCTGGTGGGCCTGAGCCACGACCATCCGGTGGGGGTGACCGAGGAGGGCCGCCTGGTGAGTTGGCCGGCGTCGGCCCGTCGCTCGGCTGCGGGCTTCGCCCCGGAGCCGGCCGAGCTGGGTGAGGCGGTGGCCCGGGCCATCGACGCCGTGCCCGGACGGGGCGTGGTGGTGGCCGCCCACGGAGTGGCCACCGATGACGACGACTGGCGGGACACGCTGCTGGACGCGTCGTTGGCGGTGGTGGCCGACGCGGCGGACGCGGGCCTGCGGGGCTACTTCTGTGACAGCGCCGTCGACGGCTACGAATGGGCCCTCGGCTTCGACGCCCCCCGTGGGCTGATCGGCCGCGACCGGGTGGTCAAGCCGTCAGCCCGGCGGGTGGCCGACGCCATCTCTGGAGCCGCAAGGAGCTAGCCCGGCGGGTGGCCGCCTATCCGTTCCGCGTTGCTGTGGCCGGGGGCGGCTCAGCGGGCTCGGTATTGGGCGCGGGGGCCTTGGGCGTCCTTGTTGAGGCGCTTCGCGAGGTGCAGGCCCTCCAGCACCAACTCCACCGCGGAGGCGACCATGGCCGGCGACTCGGTCGCCTCGTCGTCGGCCAGCAGAGCCTGCACGGGGGCGGTCAGGGCCGGGACGGTGGCCAGCAGACCGGCGTAGTCGGTGTCGGCCACGTCGTCGCCCACGTCCACCACCAGGTCTTCGTCGAAGGCGTCCACCACGGCTCGGTGGAGGTCGGGCGGCACGCTGTCCTTGAACACCGACAGCACCGCTGAGTGGACCAGCCGCTCCAGTATCTCGGCCTCCCGGCCCTCCTCCAGGGTCTCGATCTCGACCTTGCCCGCGGTCGAGGAGGTGAGCGCCTCGAGGTCGGTCACCCGGGGGACGGCGTGGTCGGAGCCGGCCCGCAGGGTGCGGCGCACCGCGTTGGCCACCATCGTCTCGGTGTTGGAGATGCTGAGGCGCACCGACACTCCCGAGCGCTGCGAGACGTGGGAGCTGGACCGGGCCGCTCGGGTGAGCGCCACCACGATGCGGGTCATGAACGACGGCACGGTCACCGCCACGCCGGTCGGGTCGCGGCCGTCGCCGTCGCCGGTCCCGCCCGAGCCGACGTAGGCCTCCTGGTCGACGATGGCGATCTCGGTCTCGGCGTCCAGCGGGTAGTGGGTGCGGACCTGGGCCCCGAAGCGGTCCTTGAGGGGCGTGATGATGCGGCCCCGGTTGGTGTAGTCCTCGGGGTTGGCCGACGCCACCAGCACCACGTCGAGGGGCAGGCGGACCTTGTAGCCGCGGATCTGGACGTCGCGCTCCTCCAGCACGTTGAGCAGGCCCACCTGGATGCGCTCGGCGAGGTCGGGCAGCTCGTTGATGGCGAAGATCCCCCGGTTGGTGCGGGGCACCAGCCCGTAGTGCAGGGTCAGCTCGTCGGACAGGTACCGGCCCTCGGCCACCTTGATGGGGTCGACCTCGCCGATGAGGTCGGCGATGGAGGTGTCAGGGGTGGCCAGCTTCTCGCCGTAGCGGTCGTCGCGGTGGATCCAGGCGATGGGGGTGTCGTCGCCGTGCTCGGCCACCAGGGCCCGGGCCTGGGCCGAGACCGGGGCGTAGGGGTCGTCGTTGATCTCGGAGCCGGCGACGATCGGCATCCACTCGTCGAGCAGGCCGATCAGGCCGCGGATCATGCGGGTCTTGGCCTGGCCCCGCTCCCCCAGCATGATCATGTCGTGGCCGGCCAGCAGGGCGTTCTCCACCTGGGGGATGACGGTGTTGTGGTACCCGAGCACGTCGTCGAACAGAGGCCGGCCGGCACGGATGCGCTCGGTGGCGTTACGCCGCAGCTCCTGGCGCACCGGCACCGACGCCCAGCCGGAGGCCCGCAGTTCACCCAGCGTGGTCGGTCTGGACTCAGACATCGCTAGCCACCCTACCGGCGCCGTGATCGCCGAAGTAAACGGCAAGGCGGGAGACGGCGGGCGCATGAACGTGGCGCCGTGATGGCCGAAGTAACGGCGAGGCGGGAGACGGCGGTGGTCGACTTGCGAGCGAGTAGGGCGAAGCCCGTGCGAGCAAGCGACCACCGGCGGCCACCCGCCGGACGCATCACAACCGCCGGGGCACATGATGGCCGCAGCAACTGCGGAAGCTAGCTTGGGGTCGTGGACCTGGGTGGGACGTGGCGGGTCGCTGCGGCCACCGAAGGACGGCGGCGCACGTTCCACGAGTTCGACCACGACGACTCGCGCTGGACGACGATGCCGGTGCCCGGCCACTGGGCCCAGCCGGAGGCCGGCGGCGCGGGCGCGCACCTGGCCGTCGAGGAGTCGGTGCTGTACCGCCACCGCTTCGAGGGCCCCCCGGAGGCGATCGCAGCCACCGTGGAGGACACCGGCGACGGGGCTGACGACCTTGTCGATGGCCGCAGCCGGCGCTGGTGGCTGAGGCTTGACGGGCTGGCCCAGCAGGGGGATGTCTGGCTCGACGGCTCCTACCTGGGCCACACCGACGGGTACTTCGTGCCCCACGAACTGGAGGTGACCGAGCAGCTCGCCGCCCGGTCCGAGCACCTGCTGGCCATCGAGGCCACCTGCCGCCGCTTCGGCGACCCCGACAACCGGACCCTGCTCACCGGGGCGTTGCAGGATCCCGAGCTGTGCGGGGTCGACGACCTGATCGTGGGCGGCGTTTGGCGGCCGGTGCGGCTGCGGTCCACGGGACGGATCGCCATCCGCCACGCCCGGGCCGTCTGCGCCGAGGTCAGCACCGGCGAGGGCGGGGACGGGCCGCGGGCCCGGCTTGAGCTGCGAGCGGTGCTGGACGTGCCCGGCGGCGGTCCGGTGGATCTGCGCACCCGGGTGGCCGGCACCGAGCACGTCCACAGCCACCATGCCGCCGAGGGGGAGAACCGGGTGGAGTGGTCCGTCAACGTCGACGATCCCCCGCTGTGGTGGCCCCATGCGCTGGGCGACCAGCATCTCTGCGACTTGGTGATGGAGGCGTTGACGGGTGCCGAGGTCCACGACCGGCGGCGTTTCCGTATCGGGTTCCGGTCGGTGGCCATGCGCCGCTGGGTGCTGTACGTCAACGGTGAGCGGCTGTTCGTCAAGGGCGCCAACCTGCTGCCCACCCGGCCGCTGCTGGGCACGGCCACGGCATCGGAGGTGGCCGACGACATCCGGGCCGCCCGCAACGCCGGCCTCGACCTGGTGCGGCCGGTCGCCCACATCGCCCGGCCCGAGCTCTACGACGCGGCCGACGAGTTGGGCGTGCTGGTGTGGCAGGACCTGCCGATCCGCGGCCTCATGAGCCGCAGCGTCGCCGACGAGGCCGGCCGCCAGGCCCGGGAGGCCGTCGACCTGCTGGGCCACCGCCCCTCGGTGGCGGTGTGGTGCGCGCACGACCAGCCGTACTCCCGGGCCCGCCGCCCCGGCCGCACCCCGGCGGTGGTCCGCCGCCAGGGGCCGTCATGGAACCGCGACCTGCTCGACCGGCGGCTTGGCCGGGTGCTCGACCGCTGCGACGGCTCCCGCCCGGTGGTGTCCCACACCGGCGTGCCGCCCCGCGCCCCGCTGCTGGACGGCACCACCAGCGAGCTCTGGTTCGGGCTGCACGGGGGGCGGGCCGCCGATGCCGGTCCGGTGCTGGCCCGGGTGCCGGCCATGGCCCGGTTCGTGTCGGCGTTCGGCACGCCGGTGGCCGACGACCAGCCCGAGGTGCTCAAGACCACCATCGAGACGCTGCGACGGCTGAAGTACCGGCCCACCGGCGGTTTCCTGCTGCATGCCCTGGCCGACGCGGGTGGCTCCGAGGGCGCCGCGGCGGCCGCCGGGGCCGGCGATGGTTTCGGTGTGCTGGACGGGTTGCGCCGACCGAAGCCGGGATGGTGGGCGCTGGTGGAGGCGTGCCGCCCGCTGATCGTCGTGGCCGACCAGCTGCCTGAGAGCGTGCGGGCCGGCGAGGTGCTCGATCTCGCCGTCCATGTGGTGAACGACACCCGGGCCGACGTGCCTGACATGCAGGTGCAGGCCCGGATGCTCGGTCCCGACGGCCGGGTGGTCCGCGAGCACCGCTGGGAGGGCACGGCCCGCGCCGACGACTGCGTGCTGGTGGGCCGGCTATCAGCAGTGGTCCCGGTGGTCGCCCAGCCCGGCCAGTTGGCAGTAGAGCTCGTCCTCACCGCAGCCTCACCTGCCGGGGCGGATCAGGGCGACGCAACGGAAGTCATCGCCACGAATCGCTACACCGCCATGATCGCCTAGATGACCGTTCGCCGATGTCCGCGACATGCAGTCGCGGGACTACTAGCGATATTCCCGATGTCTATATTGTTGCCACCCGTTGGAATCCGAGAGGCGGGCAGGAGCAGCGATGTACGAGGCAACCGACCAAGCTTCAACTGAAGCGGAGTATCCGGCAGGGTCCGAGATCCGCGAGAGTGACTGGCACATCCTGGCCGGGTTCTGGCATCCGGTGGCGTTCTCATCGGATCTTGCCGACGGGCCGGTGGCGTCCAGGCTGCTCGACGTCGACCTCGTCGTCTACCGCACCAGCGAGGGTGCGGCGGTGGCTAGGGACCTCTGCGTCCATCGGGGCTCCAAGCTGAGCAACGGCTGGATGAGCGACGACGGTGCCTGCATCGTGTGCCCCTACCACGGGCTGCACTACGACCGCTCGGGCCAGTGCACCTGGATTCCCGCAAACGATCCCGACAGTCCCCCGCCGGCCAAGACGATGAGGCTCTTCAGCTACCTCGCCGCCGAGCGTTACGGGATCGTGTGGGCATGCATGAAGCCGGAGCCCCTCCGCCCGCTCCCCGAGTGGCCGCACCTCGACGAGTTCGGGCCGGAGTGGCTGAGGATCCAGATCCCGAAGGGCACGTGGGCTGCGACCGCCAGCCGCCACTGCGAGAACTTCAACGACATCGCCCACATCTCCTGGGTCCACATGAAGACGTTCGGGAACCGGGCCCGGCCGGTCGTGCCCGACTACAAGCTGGAGCAGACCGACTACGGCCTGTACATGGACCTGCCCTACATCGAAGTCGAGCGGGGCTTCAACGACGACCTCGGCGAGCGGGAGCGTGAGGTCTTCTACCGCCACCACCTGACCTACCCGTTCGCGACCGATCTGAGAGTGGACTACTACGAGGACGACGGCGAGAGTTTCGTCACCAGCCACTTCTTCGATATCGCTTCGCCCGTCAGCGCCCGGACCTCCGACATCTACCAGATCTCCCTGACCAACATCCCGGGCGCCACCGTCGAGGACTACGCCGAGTACCAGTTGGTCACCAACAGCGAGGACATCGTGATCGTCGAGAGCCAACGCCCTGAGAACGTGCCGCTCAACCTGGCTGCCGAGACCCACATCCGCGCCGACCGGCTGTCGGTCCGCTACCGCCGTGACCTGGTGGAGATGTTCGGGCTAGGCGCGCCAGAGATGGTCGCCTAGGGCTGAGCGCCGCAGACATCGTCTGAGACGACCACGTCAATCCCGCCGCGCCCGAGGCCCTCTAGCCGGCGTCGGCGGGAACTAGCTCGTCGGCCAGTTCGAGCAGCCACTTGCGGTAGTGCAGCGAGAAGTTGCCGTTCCTGCCGATGAGGCGAGCCGCGGGGTAGAGCAGGGTCGAGGGCTGGTCCGCGGCAGTTGACATCCGCGTGACGGCGTGGTCCAATAGGTCAGACGTCCTACGTCAATCGGAACCACGACACCGAGACAGGGGCCAGCTATTCCGGTAGTGCGCACACCACCGATCGCAGACCAGGTATCGGACGTGATCCTCTCGCGGATCCGCTACGGGGTCTACGGCCCGGGCGACCAACTCCCGTCGGAGAGCGACCTCGCCTTGGAGCTCTCGGTGAGTCGCGCTTCGGTACGTACCGCTCTGGCGAGGATCGAATCGCAGGGGCAGGTGATGCGCAAGCACGGCGAGGGGACCTTCGTGTCCCGTCGCGCTCCTGCGGCTCAGCCCTACATCGCCGATTCGTGGGACATGCAGTCCATCATCGAGGCAGCAGGCCTGCAGCCCCGGATCGGGGCACTTACCGCGACCGAGCGGATAGCGACCGAGGACGAAGCGAGATCGCTCGGGATGGAGTTGCCGGGCCGCGTATTCGAGTTCATGCGCTTGTTCTCCGGCGACGAACGGCCCGTGGCTCTCACGAACGACGTAGTACCGCCGTATCGCTTCGAAGGGCCGGTCAGCGAGATTGACGGCTCGATGCTCATAAGCGACATCGTGCACCAGTGCTGCGATCTGGAGATCGCTCATGTGGAGTCGCGCACGAGCGCTGCCAACGCGCCGGAGGCTGTGGCTCGGCGATTGCAGGTGAAACCGGGCACCGCGCTGCTGCAACTCGACGACGTGTTCTTCAGCGTGGCAGACGAGACTCCGATCGTTCTCTCGAAGGCGTTCGTGAATGCCCAGGAGGTGCCCATTCACCTCCATCGGCGATTGACGCGCTGAACGAAGACACCATCGACAACGACAGATGTTCCATGAAGGGGGCAGAAATGAGAGGGAAAACCCTAGGGTGCCTAGCAATCGCTCTGACGCTGTGCTTGGTGGCCGCAGCTTGCGGGGACGACGCCGAGGACGCACCGGCCGCGGAGCCTGAGGCGCCCGCGGCCGCGCCCGAGACCACGACCACCGCCGCGCCCGAGACCACGACCACCGCCGCGCCCGAGGCGCCCGCTGAGGTGACGACCACCGTTCCCGAGGCGCCCACGGAGGTTGCCGACACTCTGGACGCGTCGGATGGCACTGGGATGCGGATTGCGGTGATCTATGACGGAACGCTCGACCAGGGCGGGTGGCAAGGCTCGATGGATGCGGGGACTCAGCTTCTCGTGGATTCGATGCCTGGCGCCGAGGTCCTCAGGGTCGAGGCAATCGACCCTGGGCAGTCTGCTCAGCGGGCGATGACGGACCTTGCCGAGGACGGCTACCACTTGATCATCGGCACCGCCACATACGACGCCGACATGGCCATCGTGTCCGCGGAGTATCCCGACACCGCGTTCCTGCATGCTTGCGACGCCACCGTCACCGCCAACATGGGCCAGTACTGCCTGGCGGTGGAAGAGGCCCGGTACGTGGACGGCGCGCTGGCCGCCTCGTTGAGCGAGACCGGCAAGATCGGCTACGTGGCGGGATTCGGGATCTCCTTCGTGCTCAAGCCGCTGAACCTGTTCGCAGCCGGCGCCCGCTCGGTGAACCCCGACGCCGAGGTGCATGTGGTGTTCACCAACGACTGGTTCGATCCCAGTCTCGAGCTTCAAGCGGCCAACGCCCTGATCGATCTCGGTGTCGACGTTCTCACCTATGACCTGTCGTCGTCCGCGGTGCCGGAGGTGGCCGCGCAGCGCGGCGCCGGGTTCATCGGATACGGGTACGACGACGCCCGCCTCCAGGCGCCCGACTCGTGGCTGGGAGGGTCGCTCTACAACTGGGGTGCGGCCTTCGTGACCACCGCGCAGGAGGTAGCCGCGGGCACTTGGGAGCCCGGGTACATCTACGGTGGCTACGCCGACGGGCTCCTCGGCTACGCCGAGTTCGGGCCGTCGGTTCCCGCAGAGGCCCAGGATCTGGTGGACGGCTTGATCGCGGACATCGCCGCCGGTGACCTGGATGTGTTCGCCGGTCCGATAGTGGACCGCGACGGCAACGTCGTTGTACCCGAGGGCGAGGCCCTCGACTTCTTCAGTCGTGCCATCTGCTGCGAGTGGGTGATCGAGGGCGTCCAGGGCGAGATCGGCTAGGCGTCGCAACCCCCGCAATACTCTGTACCGCGGGGGATCAATAGGTCATGCCGCAGGACACGGAGTCGGCGGTCCGCACGATCGGCATCTCCAAGGAGTTCTTCGGCCAGTCCGTCCTGCAGGACGTGGGTTTCGACCTTCGTTGGGGCGAGATCCACGCCCTGCTGGGCGAGAACGGGGCCGGGAAGTCGACGCTGTGCTCGATCCTGGCCGGCTTGTACCACCCCACCCGGGGCGAGATGATGCTGGCTGGAGCCCCCTACAGTCCCCACTCCCCGCACGCGGCCCTGGAGGCCGGCGTCGGGATGGTGTACCAGCACTTCCGGCTGGTGGAGCAGATGACCGTCGCCGAGAACATCCTGCTCGGCCATCCCGACACGCCGGTCAGGATGACCGCGAGCGGGCTGGCCGATCGCGCCCGGGAGGTCATGGACAGGCACGGTCTGTGGATCGAGCCGACCAGGTACGTCGCTGACCTTGCCGTCGGCGAGAAGCAGCAGACCGAGATCATCCGTCTCCTCAACCGCGGCGTGAAGGTCCTCATCCTCGATGAACCGACGGCCGTGCTGACCCCCGGCGAGACCGAAGCCCTGTTCGCGGCACTCAGGAACCTCGCCGACCGGGGCCGGAGTGTGATTCTCGTGACCCACAAGCTGCGCGAGGTCCAGCAATCCGCCGACACCGTCACGGTCCTGCGATCCGGGACGAGAGTCGCTCAGCAACGCGTCGAGGACACCACAACCCACGACTTGGCGAGACTCATGATCGGCGACGACCTCGCACCGGGATCCGGCGTCGACGCATCTCACACCACCGGAGACAAGCTCCTGGAGTTGCACTCGGTGTCGGTCGTAAGCAACGCCGCGACGCGCCCTGAACTCGACGACGTGAGCCTCACCGTGAGGGCCGGCCAGATCGTGGGGGTGGCCGGCGTGTCCGGGAACGGCCAGCGCGAGTTGGCGGAGGTGATCACCGGGCTCCGCACCACAACGTCGGGCACGATCAGGCTCCGGGGCGAGGACATCTCATCGCAGACGATCGGCGGCAGGATCAACAAGGGGATGGGATTCGTTCCCGAAGACCGCTTGACGAGGGGCCTGGTTCTCGGACTGGAGGTCGAGGACAACGTGCTGCTGAGGAGCCAGCGAGACCGGGGGTTCCGTATCGGGCCGTTCCTCCGGCTGTCGGCGATCAACCAATGGGCTCGACGTCTGATCGATCGGTTCGATATCCGCGGTGTGCGCAAGGGCCTGCCGATCAGCGTGCTGTCGGGAGGCAACCTGCAGCGGCTGATCCTCGCTCGCGAGCTGTCGCGGCAGCCCGCCCTGCTGGTCGCGTCGGAGCCGACCCGCGGCCTTGACGTCGGAGCGGCCGAAGCGGTCCAGACCATCCTCAAGACCGAACGCGGCCGGGGTGTGGGCATCCTTCTCTTCTCGGGGGATCTCGAGGAGGTGCTCGGAATCTCCGACGAGGTGGTCGTGATGTACGAGGGTCGGATCGTGGCGTCGCGACCGGCATCCGAAGTCGATGTGGCCCAGGTCGGGCGCTGGATGGCGGGCTTGACATGACCGCGCCCGCCGTCGACCGTGCCGCGGCACCGGGTGGCCGCTGGCACATTCCCATCACCGTTGAGCAGCGGGCCGCTTCACGCTTCCTCCAGCAGCTGGGCGTCAACCTCGTCGCTCTGGTCTTGGCGTTCGGACTCGGAGCGGTCCTTCTGCTGATGGCGGGTGACAATCCCTTCGACGTCTACCGCGAGATGTTCGACCGGGCATTCGGCTCGTCCAGAGCCCTCCGTGAGACCCTGCGGTCGACCACGCCGCTGATCCTCACCGGGCTGGCGGTCACCGTCTGTTTCCGAATGGGCCTGTGGTCGATCGGCGCCGAGGGCCAGCTCATCGCGGGCTCGGTGGCCGGCACGGCCGCGGCGCTGGTGCTCGGGCCCTCGCTTCCCGCTCCTCTGGCAGTGGCCGCGGTCGTCGTTGCGGCCGCCCTCGCCGGAGCGGCCTGGGCCACGCTCGCGTCCGTACCGCGGGCCCTGTTCGGAACCGACGAGGTGGTCACCACCCTGATGCTCAACTTCATCGCTCTGGGGATCATGAACTACCTGATCTACGGCAGCGTCAGCTACTGGCGGGATCGCACCAACCTGGGATTCCCAGCCGGGAAGGTCATCCCGGAGTCGACCCAGTTGGATCCCTACTTCGGAGTGTTCGATGCGGGACTGATTCTGTCGCTGGCGCTGGCGTTGATCGTCTCCCTCGCGCTGCGCAGGACGGTGTGGGGCTACCAGCTGCGGGTGGCCGGAGACTCCCGGGCCGCGGCCAGCTACGCCGGGATCAACACCGCCCGCCAGATCATCTCGGTCTTCGCCGTGTCGGGAGCCCTCGCCGGCATTGCCGGCGGAACGCAGGTGATGAGCATCACCTTCGCTCTCGAACCCCGGGCCATAGCGGTCAATCTGGGATTCGTCGGCATCGTCGTCGCCGCGGTCGCCTTGCTGAAGCCACTGTTGGTGGTGCCGGTGGCCTTCGGTTTGGGGGCCTTGCTCAGCATCGCCCCGTCGTTGAGCATCTTCGGCGTCGCGCCCGCGGTGGTGATCGTGATACAGGGCATCATCCTGCTTTGTGTCGCCGGCGCCCAGTTCTTCATCCGGTACCGGGTCCGGATCACCCGCGCCGAGGTTGGCAGCCGATGAACGACTGGGTCCTGATCCAATCCCTTGTGGTCGCGGTGTCGACGGGGACCCCGGTGGTTCTCGCCGGTAGCGGGGCGATCCTCACCCAGCGCAGCGGCGTCCTCGACCTCGGCGTCGAGGGCACGATGCTGATCGGTGCAGTCAGCGGATTCTGGGTGACGACCTCCACCAACAGTCCCATCCTGGGCCTACTGGTGGCCGTCCTCGCCGCAGCCGCCTTCTCGATGATCCAGGGAGTGCTCGCGGTCTCGCTGCGCGCCAACCAGGTTGTGGTCGGGGTGGCCCTAGTCATTCTCGGATCCGGCCTGTCGAGCTTCATCGGCAGCCAGGGCGATCCGCCGGTGGCGCGACGCATCAGCGGCGGGATCTTCGAGCCGGTGTTCCCCGCTTCGATGCACGACTGGCCGGCGGTGGGCCCGCTCTTGCTGTCGCACGATCCGGTCGTGTACCTGTCCTGGGCCTTCGTTGCCGTGGTCCAGTGGTACGTCTTCCGCACCAGGACCGGCATGCACCTGCGAGCGGTGGGCCACGACCCCGCCAGCGCCGACGCCGCCGGGCTCCGTGTCAGCGGCATGCGCTACCTGCATGTGGCTCTGGGCGGAGCGGCGGCCGGAGCCGGCGGGGGATATCTCACGCTGCGCCTGTTCTCGGACTGGTTCGACGACATGACGGCCGGCATGGGCTGGATCGCGGTCATCCTCGTGATCCTCGCCAGCTGGCGCTCCTTGCGGCTGCTGGTGGCGGCCTACGCCTTCGGGGCAATCTCGAGTCTCGGGTTCACCCTGCAACTCCTCGGATGGAACATCCCGACCGAGCTTCTGGCGATCCTGCCCTTCCTGGTCGTGTACCTGGTCATGGTCTTCGTATCCGCGGCCGAGCGCCGATCCCAGATGCCGGCCGGCCTGGCCGAGCCCTATTTCCGAGAGAGCAGATAATGGAGCCCAAATGACCACCACCGACCAAGAGCGGACCATCATGGGAACGGCGTTCTACCCGCGCACGTCCCTCCTCAACGAGCGCCAGAAGTGGAACGCGTGGGATCGCTACCACATCGTGGACGCCTATACGGAATGGCAGGACGAGGTGAGGACGATCCGGGAGCGGGCCTCGGCCCTCGACCAGTCGCCGCTGTCCAAGCACTACATCTCCGGCCCCGACGCCCTGCGGCTGGCGGACTACCTGATCACCCGGGACGCCACCAAGATCGAGGTGGGCCAGATCTACTACTCGCCCTGGTGCAACCAGGACGGGGTGGTGGTGGGCGACGGGCTGGTGGCCCGGGTCGCACCGGACCGGTTCATGTTCACCGCCGATCCGATGATGAACTGGTTCAGGCACCACGCCGAGGGCTACGACGTCACCATCGAGGACGTCACCTTCGACTTCGGGCTGCTCGCTCTGCAGGGGCCCGCCTCCACCGCGGTCATCGAGGCGGCCACCGGGGAGTCGTGGTCCGACCTGCGGTTCTCGCGGCTACGGACCACCACTGTCGGCGGCGTGGAGCTCACCGTCTTCCGTCAGGGGTTCACCGGTGAGATCGGCTACGAGTTCTTCGTGCCCACCGCCGACGGCGCCGACGTGTGGGATGCGCTGTTCGACGCGGGCGAGCCCCTCGGACTGGGAGCCGGTGGCCTGCACGCGGTCGACGTGGCCCGGATCGAGGCCGGGATGGTCATCGTGGGGGCCGACTACACGCCGGCCGCCATGGACCGCCTCGGCGACCCGCTGCCGGTCTCGCCCGAGAACATGACCACCCCGCTGGAGCTGAACCTGCACCGCTTCGTGGACTTCGACAAGGGCGCCGACTTCCTGGGCAGGGAGGCCCTGCGGCGCGAGTTCGAAGCCGGGCCCAAGCGCTCGATGCTGGGTATCGAGGTCGACTGGCGCGACATCGTCGGCCTCTACCAGGGCCTCGACATACCGCCCGAAGTGACCCCTCGGGTCGTCCGGTACCCCCTGCCCATTTACCGCGACGGGTCCCGCATCGGGAGGACCACCAGCGTGACCTGGTCGCCCACGGTCAGGAAGGTCATCGGCTTCGCCCACGTCGCCGCCGACCACGCCGGTGCGGGCACGCCGGTCAGCGTGGACTGGACAGCCGGCGAAGTCCGCGGAGAGGTCGGCGCCACCCTGGTCGCACTTCCGCACTACCGGGTGCGGCGAGCCGGATAGGAGGAATCATGAGCCCTGAGGACAACACCCGGGCGGAGCCTGCCCGGTGCGACCTGCTCCTGACCGGCGGGACCGTGCTGACGCTCGAACCGGACCAGCCCGTCATCGAGTCCGGGGTCGTGGCCGTCGAGGGCGACCGGATCGCCGCGGTCGGCGACAGCCGGCAAGCGGGCTCGTTCGAGGCGGACCGGACGATCTCCTGCCGGGGCAAGGTGGTGATGCCCGGGCTGATCGACTGCCACAACCACCTCTACCAGTCGCTGGGGCGGACGCTCGGAGAGGGCCTCTCGGGGTGGGAGTGGCTCAGCGAGTTCATGTGGCCCTATTCGTCCGCAATCTCCCGGGAGGAGACCATCGCCTCGGTGTACCTGGGAGCCCTCGAGGCGGTCCTGGCCGGGACCACCACCGTGCTCGATCACCACTACGGGTGTGACGACTACGACACCACCGTGATGGTGGCCGGGATCCTCGAGGAGGTGGGCCTGCGGGGACGGATCGCTCGGGGGATGACCGGAACCCGGACCGCGGTCTCCCAGCAGCAGAACCTGCCCGAGACGTCGTTCCAGCGTTCAGCCGACGAGGAGTTGGCCATCACGGAGGCGTGCATCCGCTCCAGGCCGAGGGGCTCGAAGATCGAGATCTGTCCAGGACCCATGAACGCGGCCTACACCAACGTCGACCTGATCGCGGCCAGCGTCGAGCAGGCTCGCTCCCATGGGGTCGCGTGGCACACCCACCTCAGCGCGCCCCGCGACGACCCGGAGGTGTTCAAGCAGCAGCACGGCTACCGCCCGGCTACGTGGCTTCACCGCAACGGGCTGCTGGGACCCGATGCGATCCTCGCCCACGCCACATGGGTCGACGACGAGGAGATCGAGGCCCTCGGGGACACGCGCAGCGCGGTGGCCCACTGCCCGCTGTCGAACTTCTACGTGCCCTACGGCGTCATGCCCCTGCACGAACTCGTCGACGCCGGGGCTGCGGTGGGCCTGGGCAGCGACGGGTCGTGCTGCGGGCACCGCCAGGACCTGTTCGAGAACATGAGGCTCATGGTGCTGATGCACCGTCTCCACAATCTCGACCCCAAGGCATCGAGGGCCGACGAGGCTCTCGAGGTGGCCACCCGGGGCGGGGCGGCCGTCCACGGCATCGAGGCCGGGATGCTGGCCGCCGGGATGCTGGCCGACATCGTGGTGGTCGACACCACCCGGCCCCACTTCGCACCGATGCACGACCCGGTGGCGGCCATCGTGTACACGGCCCGGGGCACCGACGTGGACATCAACATCGTCGGGGGCGAGATAATCGTCGAAGGGGGACGGTCGACGCGAGTCGACCAGGACGCAGTCGTGTCCGAGGCGCTGGCCCGGGCCCCCGAGCTGGCCGAGAGGATCAAGCCCCGCTAGGCGGACGGGCGCCGGGCCGAAACTGATGGCGAGACCGCCCCTGTGGGGCCACAATCCGCATCAGATTCGCAGCGGGGGCGCGGCTAGGCAGAGCAGAGGGACTTCCAGAGGCGCCGGTAGGCGATGGAGAAGACGTCGGTGGGCAGGGCCACCTCGCCGGTGTCGTGGAGGCCGAAAGACACCTGCCGGGGCCGCAGGGCCTCGCAGATGACCTTGTCCTCTTCGTTGACGGCGGCCTGGAAGTCCCGCCACGGCTCCAGCGGGTCGCCGCCCAGGTTGGTGCGAGCGCTCTGCTGGAACACCAGGCTGGAGGTGGCCGACTCGGGCAGGGCCGTCAGTTGGATGCACTCGATCTCGCCGTCGGGGTAGGTGATGGTCAGCTCGCACGAGAACGGGAACGTGAAGTCGTAGCGGTAGGCGGCCTCGACTTCCTCCACCGCGCCGTCGAGGGTGTTGCGGTACTGCTGGAACACGCTGATGTTCGAGGCAAAGCCCGTGTCGGTGGCGACCACCTCCTGGGGGGCCACCGGCCGGTCGCTCGGCCCGAACGTGACCCGGTGGATGGTCGAGAAGTGGGCGATGTCGTTGAAGTTCTCGGCCACCCGGCTGGCCGACACATCCCAGCGCACCGGTCCGATCTGGAAGGTCTGCACGTCGGGCCGGTCGAAGAACGCCCAGTCGGGCGGATCCTCGACGGCCGGCTCGCCCGCACAGGCCCACACCAGCCCGTGACACTCCCGCGTGGGCATGGTATCCAGGGTCAGGCGCTTGGGCAGCCGGGCGTCGGGGCGGGCGGGGAAGCCCACGCACTGCCCGTCGGCCGAGTAGCGCAGACCGTGGTAGGGGCACACCAGGCAGTCGTCGTCGTAGGAGCCCATGCTCAGCGGGCTGCCCCGATGGGGGCAGCGGTCCGAGGCCACGCAGGCCTGCCCGCCGCTGCGGAACACCACCAGCGGCCGGCCCAGCAGCACCACCCCGACCGGACCGTCGTCGATCGCGTCGGAGCGGGCCACCGGATGCCAGTGCCGCCCTAGGACGTCGAGCTCGGCCGGATCCACGGCGTCGACGGTATTCGCGGCGGCGCTCATGCCGCAGACCCTAGAACAGGGTCGAACGTGTCCATGGCGGCCACGTCGACTGTGCCCACGTCGGTGATGGCGTAGTCGGGTATCGACGTGATGGGCAGGAAGAACAGGTACATGAACGGCCAGTCCACGGTGCAGCCCAGCGCCTTGGCCGCCCGGTCGAGCCTCTCCTCCTCGGCCAGCATGTCGGCCGGGTCGAGGTCGGACACGATCCCGCCGATGGGCAGGGAAAGGAACTCGACCACCTCGCCGCCGTCCACCACCACCTGTCCCCCGCCGTGGGCGGCGAGATGGTTCACGGCCACCGCCATGTCGTCCGGTGACGTGCCGATCACCACGATGTTGTTGTCGTCGGGGGCGCTGGAGGTGGCCAGCGCGCCGGAGCGGATCCCGAACCCGGCCACGAAAGCGGTGGGGCGGTTGGAGTTCTTGCCGTAGCGCTCCACCACGCTCACCAGGGCCACGTCGTTGCCGATGTCGGGCTCGACCCGGCCCGCCGCGGCCTGGAGCACCACGTCGCGGCGCTTGCGCACGAAGATCTGCTCGGTCACCTCGATGGCCAGCACCTCGACCGGCCCGTCGGGCAGATCGGTGCGCACCGTGAAGTCGCCGGCGGCGGCCGGCGCCATATCGAACGGCCCGGTCAGCAGGCTGTCGCGGCTGGGCGGCTTCAGGTCGATGGCCATCTCGCCGTCGCGGGCCACCACCTGCCCGCCGGCCATCACCATCGACACCCGGAAGTCGCTGAGGTCGTCCACGAAGCAGATGTCGGCGTAGCGGCCCGGCGAGATGGACCCCACCATGTGGTCGACCCGGTAGGCCTCGGCGCCGTTGATGGTGGCCATCTGGACCGCGGTCATCGGGTCGACGCCGGCGTCGACCGCCATCCGCACCATGTTGTCGAGATGGCCGCGGGCCAGCACGTCGCTGGCCACCACGTCGTCGGTGCAGAAGCTCACCCGGCGGGCCGCGCCCGTGGCGTGCTCGGTCACCAGCCGGATGTTCTCGGTGAGGAAGTGGGCGAACGACGACTCCCGGATCACGACGTACATGCCGTTGCGGAGCTTCTCGAGGCACTCGTGGGAGTCGTAGCTCTCGTGGTCGAGGCGGATGCCGCCGCAGGCGTAGCTGGTGAGGTCCGCCCCGGTGGCCATGGGCGCGCAGCCCAGCACCGGCAGCCGGTTCTGGCGGGCCATCTCCATGGCGGCCAGCACGTCGGGGTCGCCGGTGGTCACGAACTCGCGCACGGTCTCCCACACGCCCACGCACTCGGGCCAGTTCTGGGCGGCCCGGTGGTCGTCGGGCCCGAAGTAGTGCCCGACGGTGGAGGTGGGCAGGGTGTAGGGCGTCTTGCAGGGGGCGCCCCACAGCACCCGCAGCGGGGTGGCCTGCGACTCCCGCAGGAAGGCCTCGGCGCCGGCCAGACCGGCCACCACCAGGATCTGGTCCAGGCCCGACACCACGTTGGTGGTCCCCAAGGGCACCAGCATCTTGGCCGCGCTGGTGATCGACAGCTTGGAGCACTCGATGTGCTGGTGGCCGTCGAACAGGCCCGGCACCAGGTGGCGGCCGCCGGCGTCGACGATCTCGGTGTCGGGTCCGGTGTGGGCCGACACGTCGCCCAGCGCGACCACGGTGTTGCCGTAGACGGCCACGTCGGCTTCGTAGACCTCGGCCGACACCACGTTGACGAGCCGGCCGCCGCGCACGACGGCGGTGGCCGGGATCCGGGCCGCGCCCGCGGCCACAAGTTCCGGGATGGGGGGCTGCGCAGCCATCAGGCGCCCGCCACGGAGGCGTCGACCCGGCTCAGGTACTCGGCCCGGCTGTCGTCGTCGAGCCAGCTGATCTCGAAGGAGTTGCGCACCAGGCGCACCACCTCCTCGGCGCTGAGTCCGACCTCGTCGTGGACCCGCAGGAAGTTGTCGGCCACGTAGCCGGGGAAGTAGGCGGGATCGTCGGAGTTGAGGGTCACCCGCAGGCCCTGCTCCAGCATGGACTTGATGGCCGCGGCCTTGGTGCCGTCGGTCACGTAGGCGTTGGAGATGGGGCACACGGTGAGGCCCAGCCCCCGCCGCTTGATCTCGGCCACCAGCGCCTCGTCCTCCAGGCAGTTGACGCCGTGGTCGATGCGCTCGACGCCGATGTCGTTGAGGCACTGCCAGATGTGGGACAGGGAGTTCTCCTGGTCGACGTCGCAGTGCATGGTGAGCCGGTAGCCCTGGGCCCTGGCGTCGGCGTAGACGTCGCGGAACTTGATGGGCGGGTTGTTCCTCTCGTCGGAGTCGAGGCCCACGCCCAGGATCCAGTCCCGGTACTCCTTGGCCTGATCCAGGGTCTCGGCCGCGGACTCGGCCGACATGTCCCGCAGGAAGCACATGATCAGGTGCGAGCGGATGCCGAGGCGCTGCTGGGCGTCGGCCTGGGCCCGGCGCAGCCCGGTGATCACCGTGCCAAACTCGATGCCGCGGGTGGTGTGGGCCTGCGGGTCGAAGAACATCTCCACGTACACCAGGTTCTGGCCGGCGACTTTGGTGAAGTAGGCCATGGCCAGGTCGTAGAAGTCCTGCTCCACCAGCAGGACGCTCATGCCCTCGTAGTACTGGGCCAGGAACGACGGCAGGTCGTCGAAGTCGTAGGCGGCCCGCATCTCCTCGACACCGGCGTAGGGCAGGTCAAGGCCGTTGCGCTCGGCCAGGTCGAACTTCAGCTCGGGCTCGAGGGTGCCCTCGATGTGCAGGTGGAGTTCGGCCTTGGGGATTGTGTTGATCAGGTCTTCGACGGAGCCCATGGTTCTCCCTTGTCTCGGTTCTGTTGGCGTGTCTCAATCAGTCAGCCTCCGGCCGCCACCAGTATCACCCTGGCGGGCGACTCCGATGCCAGGCGCCAGCGGGTCTGGACCCACGCCGAATGGAACATTACGTCGCCGGCGCGGAGGGTCACCTGCGGTCGGTCCTTGAACTCCACATGCAGCGATCCCTCGATCACATAGATCACAGTCTCGTCGGCGGATTCGAACCACTCGTCCACGTCGGGCCCGGGCTCGATCCGGAAGTCGCCCAGCTCGGTGATGCGCCGCCCGCCCCGGTAGGCGGTGCGTGCCGTGGTGGCGTTGGGCAGCTCACTCACCGGCATCTGGTTCAGCTCGGAGGCCCGCAGGACCTCCACCCGGGTGTCGGTCGGCGGGTCGGGCAGCAGGTCCGACGGCTTGACGTCGAGGGCGGTCGCCAGGCGGTACAGCGTGGCTATGGCCACCGACGTGTGTCCGGCCTCGAGCTGGCTTAGGAACGGCTGGCTCACATCGGCGGCTGCGGCCAGCTTCCGTCCCGACAGCCCCCGCCGGGCGCGGATCGCCTTGACCTTGGCCCCGATCTCTAGGCCCAGATCATCGGGCACGGGGCTGTGTTCCCTTGGCGAGCCCGGTCGTGGTACAAACCGCAGTGAACCGGAGGGCCCGGTTCGATCGCGGGATCGGGGAGGCTGAGCCTGTATGGCTGGTATGGCCGGTGCGAACGGCGAGTGCCAGAACCGGGCGGTCCTGGACCAGTGGCACCCTGTGGGCGCCATCGACGAGGCCGAGCCCAACGTGGTGCACGTCACCCGGCTCCTGGGCGAGTCGATCAGCTTCGCGGTCACGCCTGAGGGCCGCTCGGCCGCTTGGCGAACCCGCCGTGGCCTCGCCGCCGGCATGCCCGTCGACCCCGAGTCGGTGACCGGCACGCTGCCCAGCCGCTGCGAGTTCCTCTACGTCTGGACCAGCCTGGGCGACCCGCCCGAGGGGTCCTTCCACATTCCGGAGTTCTTCGAGCCCGACCGGCGCAACTTCAACGCGTGCACGATCGGCCTGCACACCTCTGCGCCCCGAGCGGTCGAGAACTTCCTCGACATGGGCCACTTCCCGTTCGTCCATGACGGGTACCTGGGCTCGGAGCCCCACACCGAGGTGGTCGACTACAACGTCCACGTCGACGGCGACACCAACGAGATCTGGGCCACCGAGTGCCAGTTCTGGCAGCCGGCCGCATCGGCCACCGCCACCGAGGGCCAGATGGTCGACTACATCTACCGGATCATGCAGCCCTACTCGATCCTGCTCTACAAGTCGTGCCCGGCCGCACCCGAGCGGATGGACCTGATCGGGCTGTTCGTGCAGGCGACCAGCGAGGAGCATTGCCGGGGCCACATGTTCTTGAGCCTCATCGACGACGAGAGCAGCACCGGGCACATCCGGCGGTTCGTGCAGACCATCTTCGCCCAGGACCTGCCCATCATCGAGAACCAGAATCCGAAGCGGCTCCCGCTCGACCCGCAGGCCGAGACCCCCATCAGGTCCGATCGGGCGTCCGTCCTCTACCGGCGCTGGCTCAGCGACCTCGGCGTCACCTACGCGGTCATACCGGCGGCCTAGACCGGAGGGCTCCCCTTCCTGGTGCGTTGACAGGGTGATAACTGGTTCTTATCATCTGGTCGCAGCTACTTCAAGCTGATCCGCAGGCAGTCAGCACCCGTTCATCGGCCTGAGCAGGCAAGGAGGACGACCCCGTGACAGCCGATCCGTTCACGATGTGGCATCCGGTGGCATCGGAGCACGATGTGCCCTACCGCCACGTCCACCACGGTCAACTGCTGGGCCGTGAGCTGGCGGTGTGGCGGGCCGACGACGACTACGTGAACGTGTGGGAGAACCGGTGCCTACACCGGGGGGTGCGGCTGTCGATCGGCAGCAACGACGGCACCGAGTTGCGCTGCCAGTACCACGGCTGGCGCTATGCCAACCGGTCGGCCGGCTGCACCTACATACCGGCCCATCCCGCCGACGCTCCGGCCCGGACGATCTGCAACCGGACGTTCGTTTCGGTCGAGCGCTACGGGCTGGTGTGGTCGGGCGAGGAGCCGGTGGGCGAGCCGCCGACGGTCGAGGTGCTGGAGGCGGGCACACCGTTCGGGCTGCGCAACCTGCCGGTCAACGCTTCGGCCGAGTTGGCCGTGCAACACCTGCGGGACCACCGCTTCCTGCCTTCCGACCGGCTCGGTGAAGGGTCCGCTGAGATGTCGGTGGACTCGACCGACGAGTACTCGGTGACGCTGACTGCCACGGACAACGGCTCGGCGTCGAGCGTGGTGTTCTTCGTGCAGCCGGTCGACTCGGGGCGCAGTGTGATCCGGGCCGTGCTGGCGGAGACGCCGGCGGCGAGCGACCAGATGGCCGTGCTGCGGCACCACGCGGTCGAGCTCAACCGGCTGGTGGCCAGGATCGAGGCCGAGGCCGCCCTGCTGCCGGCCCCCGAGCCGATGGTGCCCGTCCTGCAGCAGGTGCCGCTGCACCTGGCCGAGGTGCCGGAAGCGCCGTC
This sequence comes from Acidimicrobiales bacterium, assembly GCA_965117015.1. GTDB lineage: Bacteria > Actinomycetota > Acidimicrobiia > Acidimicrobiales > Aldehydirespiratoraceae > Aldehydirespirator. Next base: position 1,634,938 of record OZ220747.1, on the reverse strand, counting down.
CGGTCGCCGGGCCGCGCTGCGGGTGCAGGTGCGCCGCAAATGGGAGACCGCGGCGGGGGTGGCCGCCTTCGAGCTCGCTCCGATCACCGGCGTGCTGCCCACGTTCCAGCCGGGAGCCCACATCGACGTCCATCTGCCCAACGGGCTGGTGCGCCAGTACTCGATCACCAACGGCCCCGGCGAGACGTCGTACTACCGCCTCGGGGTCAAGCTCGAGCCCGACTCGACCGGAGGGTCGGTCTGCCTGCACGAGACGGTGCGGGAGGGCGACGTGCTGGCCATCTCCGAGCCCCGCAACAACTTCCCGCTGCGGCGCGACTCGATGCGGACGATCCTGCTGGCCGGCGGCATCGGCATCACCCCGCTGCTGGCCATGGCCCAGGCCCTCGACCGGATGAGCCTGCCCTTCGAGCTGCATTGCTTCGCCCAGTCGGCGGAGCACACCGCGTTCAGCGACGTGCTCGAAGGGCTGGGCGAATCCGTCGTGCGCCATCTCGGGCTGCCGCCCGACGAGACGGTGGCCGAGATCCGGCGGCTGGTGGCCGCCCCCGACGAATTCACCCACCTGTACGTGTGCGGTCCCGGACCGATGCTGGAGGCGGCCCGGCGGGAGGCCGCTGCGGCCGGCTGGCCCGACGATCACGTCCACTTCGAGTACTTCAAGAACACCACCGAGATCGACGACTCGTCGACGTTCGAGGTGGCCCTGGCCCGCTCGGCGCTGACCGTCACCGTCCCCGCGGGGTCGACGATCCTCGAGGTGCTGCGGGAGAACGGCGTGCCGTTGCCGTCGTCGTGCGAGCAGGGGGCGTGCGGGACGTGCGTGGCCACGGTGCTGGAGGGCGAGCCCGACCACCAGGACGTGTACCTCAACGACTCCGACCACCAGGCCGGCGACCGGATGATGACCTGCGTGTCGAGGGCCCGGTCCGACCGGCTCGTGCTGGACCTCTGATGCGGTCAGTGCGGTCCCCCTCCCGAAATTCCTGTAGTTGCGGACCTGTGGGGTCCTTGGCCACAGGAATTTGGGGTGTGCGGAGCGAGTGATGATCAAGCTGTACGACTACGTGCTGTCGGTCAACTGCTACAAGCAGCGGCTGATGATGAGCATCCTCGACGTGGAGTACGAGACGGTCCCCGTGGACTTCTTCCCAGGGTGGGAGCACAAGGGCGAGGAGTTCCGCAAGATCAACCCGCTGGGCCACATCCCGGTCATCGACGACGACGGCTACATCCTGTGGGACGCCCACGCCATCCTGGTGTACCTGGCGGCCAAGTACGACCCGAGCGGGCGCTGGTACCCGACCGGCGATCCCGGGCTGCTGGGTGAGACCGCCTCGTGGATGCTGTTCGCGGAGGGCACCACCAACACCGCGTCGGCGGCCCGGCTGTGCGTCAACCTGGGCTACGACTTCGACCTCGGGGCGTGCCAGGCCGGCGCCCACCGGCTGTTCCGGGTGCTGGACGAGCATCTGTGGTTCCGTGAGCGGGAGGGCCGGTCGTGGGTGTGCTCGGGCGGGCATCCCACCATCGCCGACATCGCCCTGTTCCCCGACGTGGTGCTGTCGGAGGAGGGCGGCATCTCCCGGCTCGACTACCCGGCGTTGAGGCGCTGGACCGACCGGGTGAAGCGGATCGACGGCTTCGAGGGGATGCCCGGGATCTTCCCGGCCCCGCCTGCGCGCCCAGACTGACCTAGGACTTGCCCGGGCCCGCCGGCCGGTTCACGAGGTTCCGAACGTGACGCCCAGTTCCTTGAGCCAGCGGCGGTAGGTGACCGCCGTCCGGTCGGCTCGCACGTGCCATTCGGCCGCCAGGTCGAGCGGCAGCAGCTCGGGCCGCTGTGACTCCACGATGGGGACGTCCTGCATGACGATCTCGTCGATGTAGGCGCCGAAGTCCTCGTCGGAGAGGTCGTGGTTGTAGTTCATCGAGTTCCACATCCAGCCGACGCTGGTGTGCTCGTCTACCGGGGTGACCGCGAAGTACATGGCGTAGCGCTCCGGGCCGCCGCCGGGGATCGACAGCTCGATGTAGGCGGTGAGGGGCCGCAGCACCCGGTACAGCCACTGGGCCATCTTGGCCTCGCCCGACCCGTCGGGGTTGGGGGTCCAGGTGTTGATGTCGCGGGCGGTGATGCCCTCGGGGCTGGAGTCGACGTTGTAGTCGCCGAGCTCGGCGTGGTCGCGGTCGCCGAGGATGCCCTCGTGGACGAACGGGAAGTGGGTGGCGTCGAGGAAGTTCTCGATGACTCTGGGGGCGCTGGCTCGGATCTCGTACGGTCCGCCGAGGACATGGCGGAAGGCGGGGTCGTCCCACTCTTCGTAGGGGGGTGGTGTGCTGTCGGGGCGGCCGAGCGAGGCCCAGATCAGGCCGTGGGCCTCGGTGGCCGCGTAGGTGGTGGCGCACGCTTGGGCCGGTGGCTTCTGCTGCGGGCGGGACGGAATGTGGACGCAGGTGCCGGACTGGTCGTAGGTCCAGCCGTGGTAGGCGCACTCCAGGCCGAGCCCGGTGACCTGGCCGAGCGAGAGGCGGGTGCCCCGGTGCACGCACAGGTCCTTCCAGGCCATGACGTCTGTGCCCTGGCGCCACACCACTAGGTCCTCGCCCAGCAGCCGGGCCCCGGCCACGCCCGACTCCGGCACGTCGTCGCTGCGGGCCACCACATGCCAGTCGTTCACCAGCACCGGGTCGTCGATCACGACGTGATCGCTCCTGGGCTCGTCCCTCGGCTCACCGTCCGGCCCACTCCCGGGCTCGTCCCTCGGCTCACCTTCGGGCCCGCTCTCCGGCTCGTCCCTCGGCTCACCTTCGGGCCCGCTCTCCGGCTCACGCCTGGGCGGGGATCACGCCGTAGGTGACGCCCAGGTCGGACAGCCACCGCCGGTAGGCGATGGCCGACCGGTCGGCCCTGATCGGGGTCTCGGCCCGGGGGTCGAGGGGCAGGCGCTTGGGGTGCTGGTTCTCGAGGATGGGCTTGTCCTGGGCGAAGATCAGCAGCTGGTAGCCCTTGATGTCGGTGTTGGTGCTGGTGTCGTCGATGACGCCCATGTAGTTGTGGGCCCGCACCACCTCCGCGGTCATGGGCTGCACCCAGATGGCGCAGATGTCCTCGGCCGAGGGGTCGGGGAGGCTGTCGTAGTAGAGCATCACGCAGTAGGGGTGCGGGACCCGGTACCGGTAGCGCATCACGGTGGGGGCGTCGAAGTTGACGCCCACCTTGGGCACCATCATGTCGCACTTGGTGGCGTGGACTTCGCCGTCGCGGACCTCGACCTCGTACTCGACCACCTCGGTGTGGGGCAGCACGCCCAGCGAGCCCTCGTGCACGTAGGGGAAGTGGGCCAGGTCCAGGAAGTTCTCGACCGCTCTGGGCGCCGAGGTGGCCACGCCGACGCTGCCGGCGTTCATGTTGCGCCGGCGGGGGTGGTGGTACTCCGGCAGCGGGAACAGGTCGTCGGGCGGCTCGCCGAGGCTGGTCCAGAGGTAGCCGTACTCGGGTTTGACGGGCAGGGCATCGAGGGTCTTCAGGTCGGCGGGGTCGACGGCGGCTCCGGCGGGCCGGTCGGGCGACGAACGCCAGGCCCGGTACTCGCCGTCTCCGGTGGCGGTGAAGCTGATCCGCTCGTCGAGCAGGAGGGTCTCGCTCACCACGCCCGCCGGGATCTCGTCGAGGGCGCTGATCACGTGCCACTGGTTCCAGATCACCGGGTCGGTGCAAGCCGGCTGTGTGATCTCCACTGTGTCGTCCGAGTCTTCTCGCGCTGATAAATGCTGCTTATCAGTGTGGCATCCGTCGGGGGCGGGCGCAATCGTCCCCCACCGAAATTGGCGACGAAAGCGCCCCCGGAGGCCCACTATCGGCCTCAATATCGGACGCGGCCTCCCAGGCCCGATCCCCCACCCCGAAATTGGCGACCGAACCGCCCCTAGAGGCCCACTATCGGCCTCAATATCGGACGCGGCTCCCGCGGAGGCTGCTCAGCGGCGGGCGAGCGCTGGTGACAGGGGCGCCACCAGTTTGGCCGCGCCGATGACCACGTGGAAGTAGAAGTGGGCCACCACCCGGCCCCAGGCCGCGCCCGCGCCCCTCTGGTGCGCCGACTCGGCGACCTCGAGGGGACCGGTGTCGGGCAGCATCCGGGCCTTGAAGCCGGCGATGAACTCTGCGTCGGTGATCAGCAGGCAGACCTCCTGGTTGCAGCGGAAGCTGTGACGGCTGAAGTTCGACGATCCGATTAGCAGCTTGTCGTCGTCGGCCAGCAGGAACCGGGCGTGGAAGAAGTCCGGGTAGGTGCGCAGCTCCACGCCGGCGCGGGCCAGGCGGCTCCAGATGTAGGGCTCGGCCACGCGCAGCCAGCGGTAGTTGTTCTGCTGGGCCGTGATGACCGTCTTGGCCGGGGCCCGGGCCTGGCCGAGCAACTTGACGATCCCGACGTCCAGTGAGTACGGGGAGGCGAGGACGAGGCTGCGGTTCGCGCCGTTGATGATCTCGGCGAACGCCGGCTCGATCTCCCGGTTGGTCAGCACCGTGGTGTTCACGGAGCGGCGGTCGCCTTGCTCGGTGCGGGCGAAGTCTTCGGTGAGGGCGGTGACGATGGCGGGGTCGGCGGTGCGGACCATGAAGTCGCGCCAGGCGAAGTTGTGGTCGCTGATGTTGATGCCACCGAGGTAGGCGTGGTCGTCCACCACGTAGAGCTTCTTGTGGTTGCGGCTGAGGCCGAAGAACTTCACCAGTCCGAACGGCTGGGTGAAGGTCACGGTCACGCCAGCGGCTCTAAGACGGTCGAACATGGCCCTCGTCTCCGTGACCTCGTGGAGCACGGACGGGTCGGTGTCCTTGCGGTCGCTGACGTAGCGCAGGGCGAAGCAGTCGACCAGCAGCCTCACGTCCACGCCGCGGCCGGCGGCCCGGGCCAGCAGGTCGGCCACGGCCAGCCCCGAGGCGTCGCCGTCGAAGGTCATCACCTGTATGAGCACCCGCCGCTCGGCCGAAGCCAGCGCCCGGTGCAGGTCCTCGACGAACTCGGTGTTCGTCAGCAGCCGCAATTCCGCGTCGCCTGTGTCGCCTGTGTCGCCGCCCACCCGCCGAAACTACCGGCGTCACCTTTCAGCCCGAAATTCCTGTAGGTAAGGACTCCACAGGTCCTTAACCACAGGAATTTGGTTGTAGGGTTATTTAAAGTTATTTCATTATATATTGCTCTATATGGCTGAGGATCGGGTCCTGGAACGCATGAGGGAGCAGCACGGGGTCATCACCCATGCCCAAGCCCTCGAAGACGGCATGACGTACGCTCAGGTCAGGCAACGACTGAGCAGCGGTCTGTGGGTTCATGTCGCCCGCGGCGTGTACCGGCACTCCGTCGTGCCCGAGACGCTTATCTCTAGGCTCCTGGCCGCCTGCGAGGCGCACGACGGCTTGGCCAGTCATCGCTCGGCCGCTGCTCTTCACCGGATCGACGGGTTCGAACTCGACCGCGTCGAGATCGTCATGCCGGTCGGCAGGACTCGGGAGATCAAGGGAGTCAAGCTGCACGAGTCCTCTCAGATGGGCCTGACCAATCCGGTCGACATCGACGGCGTACCGACCACGTGCCTGCGCCGTACGTTCGTCGACTTGGCCGCCGTCGTCAGCCGCAAGAGACTCGACTACGCCATCGACTCAGTCCTGAGAGACCGACGACTCCGATTGATCGACCTTGAGCGGGTCCTGGCCGCCCATTCGCGCCGGGGGCGAGACGGCTGCGGCAAGCTCAGGGCCGCTCTCGAGGATCGCTGCGGCGAGGATCGCGTGCCGCTCAGTGCGTGGAGCCGAATGGTTGCGACTCTGCTGACCGGTTCCGGGCTTCCTCGCCCGGTGTTGGAGCATCGTGTTGAAGACGCTCAGGGGACGTTCGTGGCCCAGGTGGACCTCGCCTATCCGAGCCACTGCCTGGCCATCGAGCTCGACAGCAAGCGGTGGCACATGGACCACGTGTCCTTCGAGGCGGACCGCCAGCGTCGCAATCGTCTGATCCAGGCGGGCTGGCAAGTGCTCAACTTCACTTGGGACTACTACAAGAGCAGTCCCGAGAGTCTGTGCTCCCTGGTTTGTGAGGCCATGGCCGCGGTCCGCTCCAGCCCGTCCTCCGAAATTCCTGTAGGCAACGACCCCACAGGTCCTCAGCTACAGGAATTTCGGAGGACGGGGGGTAGGAGCCAGTAGGTTTGGGGGGATGGCGCAGACGGTCGCTCCCCCCGAGGCCGCCGAGCGGGTGCCGCCGCTGAGACGGCGCCGGCGGGAGCTTCCCTGGCCGCTGAACATCTACCAGACCGCGGTCGGCAAGAAGTACGTGATGGCGGTCACCGGGGTCGGGCTGCTGGCCTTCGTGATCGTGCACATGATCGGCAACCTGCACCTCTACGAGGGCCCGACCCAGCTCAACGAGTACGCCGAGGCGCTGCGGGACCTGGGCGGCCACCTGGTGCCCCGCACGCTGATCCTGTGGGTGATGCGGATCGGGCTGTTGGCCATGTTCGTGCTGCACATCCACAGCGCCTGGTCGCTCAAGGAGATCAGCCGGCGCAGCAGCCCCAGAGCCAACTGGGTGAGCGGCAACAAGCGCTACGCCGGCGGGCAGGACTACGTGGCCGTCAACTTCGCCAGCCGCACCATGCGCTGGACCGGCCCCATCGTCGGCCTGTACGTGCTGTTCCACCTGGCCGACCTCACGTGGGGCTGGTGGCTGGGCGACGACTACATCCGGGGCGACGTGTACCACAACGTGGTGGAGTCGCTGTCGTCGATCCCGGTGGCGATCATCTACATCGTCGCCAACGTGGCGCTGTCGGTGCACATCTACCACGGCATGTGGTCGGCGTTCCAGACGCTGGGGGTCAACAACCCCCGGTTCAACCACCTGCGGCGGGGGCTGGCCACGGTGATCGCGGGGGCGATCCTGGTCGGCAACCTCAGCTTCCCGATCATGGTCCAGGCGGGAGTGGTGGCATGAGCGTGGTGCTGGACGCCAAGGTCCCCGAGGGGCCTATCGCCGACAAGTGGGACAACCACAAGTTCGACGTGAAGCTGGTCAACCCGGCCAACAAGCGGCGCTTCAAGATCCTGGTGGTGGGCACCGGGCTGGCCGGGGCGTCGGCCGCGGCGTCGCTGGCCGAACTCGGCTACAAGGTCGAGGCGTTCACGTTCCACGACTCGCCCCGGCGGGCCCACTCGATCGCCGCCCAGGGCGGCATCAACGCGGCCAAGAACTACCGCAACGACGGCGACTCGGTCTACCGGCTGTTCTACGACACGGTCAAGGGCGGCGACTACCGGTCCCGGGAGGCCAACGTCTACCGGCTGGCCCAGGTGTCGCTCAACATCATCGACCAGTGCGCGGCCCAGGGCGTGCCGTTCGCCCGGGAGTACGGGGGCCTGCTGGCCAACCGGTCCTTCGGCGGGGCCCAGGTGAGCCGCACTTTCTACGCCCGGGGCCAGACCGGCCAGCAGCTGCTGCTGGGCGCCTACCAGGCCATGGCCGCCCAGGTCGCGGCGGGCGGGGTGACCTTGCACAACCGGGCCGACGTGCTCGACATCGTGGTCAAGGACGGCGAGGCCTGCGGGATCATCGTCCGGGACCTGCTGACCGGCGAGGTCCGGGCCCACAGCGGCCATGCCGTGGTGCTGGCCACGGGCGGCTACGGCAACGTCTACTACCTGTCCACCAACGCCATGAACTGCAACGTGACCGCGGCGTGGCGGGCGCACCGGCGGGGGGCGACGTTCGCCAACCCGTGCTACACGCAGATCCACCCGACGTGCATCCCGGCCAGCGACGAGTTCCAGTCGAAGCTGACCCTCATGTCGGAGTCGCTGCGTAACGACGGGCGCATCTGGGTGCCCCGCAACATGGACGAGGCCCGGGCCGCGGCCGAGGTGCCCGACGCCGACCGGTACTACTTCCTGGAGGAGAAGTACCCGGCGTTCGGGAACCTGGTGCCCCGCGATGTGGCGTCCCGCAACGCCAAGACGGTGGTCGACCAGGGGCTCGGTGTGGGGCCGCTGCGCAACGGCGTGTACCTCGACTTCGCCGACGTGATCGCCCGTGACGGCGAGGCGGTGGTGCGGGAGAAGTACGGGAACCTGTTCGACATGTACGAGCGGATCACCGGCGAGGACCCGTACCGCTCCCCCATGCGCATCTACCCGGCCACGCACTACACCATGGGCGGGCTGTGGGTGGACTACAACCTGATGACCAACGTTGGTGGGCTGTACGCGCTGGGCGAGTGCAATTTCTCGGACCACGGGGCCAACCGGCTGGGGGCGTCGGCGCTGATGCAGGGCCTGGCCGACGGCTACTTCGTGCTGCCCTACACCATCGGCGACTACCTGGCGCCGAAGCTGGGGTCGGCGCCGGTGCCGGTCGATGATCCGGCGTTCGCGGCGGCGGTGGCCGAGGTGGACGACCGCACCCGGGGTTGGCTGGCAGTGCGGGGCACCCGGTCGGTGGACCACTACCACCGGGAGCTGGGCAAGATCGTGTGGGAGTACTGCGGCATGGCCCGCAACCGCACGGGCCTGGAGAAGGCGCTGACCGAGATCCCGGCGCTGCGGGAGGAGTTCCGGGCCAACGTGAAGGTGCTGGGGTCGGCCGAAACCACCAACCAGTCGCTGGAGCAGGTCAACCGGGTGGACGACTTCATGGAGATGGCCGAGCTGAAGGTGCGCGACGCCCTGCACCGGGAGGAGTCGTGCGGCGGTCATTTCCGGGAGGAGCACCAGACCCCCGAGGGCGAGGCCCTGAGGGACGACGAGAACTTCGCCTATGTGGCCGCGTGGGACTGGCAGGGTCCGGACCGGCCCCAGGAGCTGGTCAAGGAGCCGCTGGAGTTCGAGAACGTGAAGCTCACCCAGAGGAGCTACAAGTGAGCGCGGGCAACGGGCACGGCTCCGGGAACGGGCACCAGGCGACGCTGCGGCTGAGGCTGCGGATCTGGCGTCAGGCCGGGCCGGACGAGCCGGGGGCGTTCCTCGACGTCGACGCCCACGACATCCCGGAGGACTGCTCGTTCCTGGAGATGCTCGACATCGTCAACGAGCGCCTCATCGACGACGACGTCGAGCCCATCGTGTTCGCCCACGACTGCCGGGAGGGCATCTGCGGCACCTGCGGGGTGATGATCAACGGGCGTCCCCACGGCCCCGAGAAGGCCACCGCCACCTGCCAGCTGCACATGCGCAAGTTCCGTGACGGCGATCAGATCGTGATCGAGCCGTTCCGGGCGGCGTCGTTCCCGGTGGTGAAGGACCTGATGGTGGACCGGCGGGCGTTCGACCGGATCGTCGAGTCGGGCGGCTTCATCTCGGCACCCACCGGCACCGCCCCCGACGCCAACGAGATCCCGGTCCCCAAGGATGTGGCCGACTTCGCCATGGACGCGGCGGCCTGCATCGGCTGCGGGGCGTGCGTGGCCGCCTGCCCCAATTCGGCGGCCCAGCTGTTCACCGCGGCCAAGCTCGGCCATCTGAACGTGCTGCCCCAGGGCCAGCCCGAGCGGTGGCGGCGGGCGGAGGCCATGGTGGAGACGATGGAGTCGTTCTTCGGGTCGTGCACTAACCACGGCGAGTGCACCGAGGCCTGTCCCAAGGAGATCAGCCTCGACTTCATCGCGGTGCTCAACCGGGACTACCTGAAGGCCAAGGTCAAGAACCGCCGCCTAGCCTCGCAGGCCTGACCGGGTACGGGTCGGGGCAGGCGACCGGGGCGGGGCGGGCCGCGGCGCAGAATCTCGGTGCGGTTATGAGGAACTACCACCCAAAACCAACCCGAGATTCCTGGGCGGGCCGCGGCGCAGAATCTCGGTGCGGTTATGAGGAACTACCACCCAAAACCAACCCGAGATTGTCGGGGCGGGCAGGAGGCGTGAGTGACCGCGGGGCGTGAGGCGGGCTGGGGGCCGGGGCGGCGGTTGGCGCTCGGGCTGGCCCGGGGGGTGGCCATGGGCGCGGCCGACGTGGTGCCGGGCGTGTCGGGCGGAACGATCGCGGTGGTGCTCGGCATCTACGAGCGGTTGCTGGGGGCGATCCGGGGCGTCGCGGCCGCGGCAGGACGGCTGCTGCGAGGCGACTGGCGGAGCTGCGGGCGGCGGCTGGCCGGGGTGGACTGGTGGCTGATCGTGCCGCTGCTGGTCGGGATCCTGGGGACGATCCTCCTGCTGGCCTCGGTGATCGAGACCCAGCTGGAGGAGCGCCCCGAGACGATGGCCGGCCTGTTCTGCGGTCTGGTGCTGGCATCGGCGGTGTCGGCGTGCCGGCTGTTCGAGTGGCGGGGCGGGGACCGAATCTCGTTGATGGCGGCGTCGGCCGTGGCGACCTTCGCCTTGCTGGGTCTTCAGTCGGGGCCGGTGGCCGACCCGTCGCTGCTGGTGCTGGCCGGGGCCGGGGCCATAGCGATATGCGCCATGATCCTGCCCGGCATCTCCGGCGCGTTCCTACTGCTGATGCTGGGCATGTACGGGGCGGTGATCAACGTCGTCACCGATCTGCGCTATCTCGAGGCGATCGTGTTCCTGGCGGGGGCCGCGGTGGGGCTGGGCCTGTTCTCGACCGTGCTGGGCCGCCTGCTGGACCAGGCCCGCGACCCGGTGATGGCGGTGCTGGTGGGGCTGATGTTCGGGTCGCTGAGGGTGCTGTGGCCCTGGCCCAACGGGGTCGGCGTGATCAGCCGCCACGAGCACGAGGTGATCTCCGGCACGGGCCTGGACTGGCCCGCCGCCGGCGAGTGGGCCGCCCCCACGGTCGCCGCGGCGGTCGGCTTCGCCGTGGTCCTGATCATCACCCGCCTAGCCCGGGACTGAGTTTTCCTAGGTCGGGGTGCTCCAGTAGTCGCGGTGTATCAGGGAGGCCTCCTCGACGAGATGGGGGCCGATCACCTCGATGCGGCGCTGGCCGCTGTGGAGCACGTTGCGGCAGCCGACGCCCCGCATGGTCGGGTTCAGATGGTGGGCTCCCGTGATCTCGAGAAGGTGGTGCTCGCTCATCCCGTAGACCATCCGGTTCAGCCCGCCCCAGTACATGGAGCCGCTGCACATGGCGCACGGCTCACAGCTCGTGTAGAGGGTGGCAGTGGCGATCTGCTCCGGCGTGAGCTCAGCGACCGCCAGCCTCATGAGGTTGGTCTCGGCATGGTTGAGCGTGCTCTTGCCGGTGATGTCGGAGTTCTCAGCCTCCAGCAGCACGTTGCCGTCGGGATCGGCCAGCAGCGCGCCGAACGGCAGGTTCCCGTTGTCCACCGACCGGCTGGCAACCTCAATGGCCCGCCGCAGCAGCGCCTCGTCTTGAGGGTGCAAGTCGAGGGTGGGATCCTGCGGACCGCCGGACGCCCAGAAGGCGATGTGCACGGCCGACGCCTCCTCCACGAGGTGGGGGCCGCTCACCTCGATGTGGCGCTGGCCGGTGTCGAAGATGTTGCGGCAGCCCACGCCCCGCATGTTCTGGTCATCGGGATCGGCGCTGGTGATCTCCAGGAGGTCGATCTCGCTCATGCCGTAGACCATCCGGTTCAGCCCGCCCCAGTACATGGCGCCGGCGCACATGGCGCACGGCTCACAGCTCGTGTAGAGGGTGGCAGTGGCGATCTGCTCCGGGGTGAGGGTGGTGACCGCCATGTTCATGAGCACGGTCTCGGCGTGGTTGAGGTCGTTGCGGCCGGTGATGCCGGTGTTCTCCACCTCCAGGAGGATGTTGCCGTCGGGGTCGGCCATGATCGCCCCGAAGGGCATGTTCCCGTTGGCCACCGCCGAGGCCGACACCTCGATGGACCGCCGGAGAAGGCGTTCGTCCTGTGCGCCGAGTCCAGTCATCGAGTCAGTCGTCGAGCCAGCCATCGAGCCAGTGTTGAGTCGGCCATGAGCGCCGACACTAGTCCCCGCGATTGCGACTCATCGGGTGGGCGGGACTAGGCTCACGCCGTCCCAACAGCGGTCTATCAAGGAGGGCTGGGATGCGAAGGTTTCGACTGGGAGTTGTGGTGCTAATCGCCTTGGCGCTGGTCGCGGCAGCATGCGGCGACGACGAGGCCGAGGACGCGGCCCCCGCTACCACCGCCGCACCGGCCACGACGGCAGCCCCCACCACCGAAGCGCCGGCGGAAGAGCCCCTGCGAATCGCCTTCATGTACGACGGCGAGATCGATGACGGCGGATGGAACGAGGCTCACGAGAACGGCCGCCAGTACCTGATCGCCAACATGGACGGCATCGAGACCACCTTCGTGGAGAACCTGTCGCCGGGGTCGGAGTTCCAGGCCGCCTTCGAGGACTTCGGCTCCCAGGGATACGACATGGTGGTCTGCACCACCTGGTGCCAGGACGACGTCCTGGTGGTCGCACCCAACTACCCGGACACCGTCTACCTGTCGTGGGGCGGGTACCAGACGGCCGACAACGTCGGTCACTTCGACGGCGCCACCGAGGACGGCCGCTACCTCGACGGTCTCGTAGCCGGATCGCAGCCCGGTGTGGAGTTCATCGGCTACGTCGGCGGGTTCGCCATCGAGGAGGTCGTGCGGGGCGTCAACGCCTTCATGATCGGGGCCCGGGAGATCAATCCCGATATCGAGACCCAGGTCGTGTGGGTCAACAGCTGGTACGACCCGGCAGCCGAGCAGCAGGCAGCCCAAGCCCTCGTCGACGCCGGCGCCGACCTTCTCGCCGCCGAGGTGAACGCCCCCGCGGTGGCCAGCGTGGCCGAGGCGTCCGGCATCGGCTACATCCACTACGGGATCGACGGCTCGGGGCTGGCGCCCAACTCCTGGCTGTCCGGCTTCACCTTCAACTGGGGCCCCTACTACCTGTCGCAGGCGCAGGCGCTGGCCGACGGCACGTGGGAGCCGGCTCTGACCTACGGCGGGCTCAGGGACGGCGTGGTCGGGATGTCGCCGTTCGGCGATGCCGTGACCGAGGAGACCATCGCGCTGGTCGAGCAGCGCCGCCAGGAGATCGTCGACGGGACGTTCGACTACTTCGCTGGTCCGATCACCGACAACCAGGGCAACGTGGTCATCGCCCAGGGCGAGACGATCGCTTGGGAAGAGCGCACCCTGTGCTGCCAGTGGCTGATCGAAGGAGTCATCGGAGAGATCCCCGCCGGCTGACCGAGGCCGAACGGCGACGCCAATCGGCGGCTAAACGGCGACCCTCAAGGCGACCCTCAAGGCGACACTCAAGAGGTGAACGGCGACCCCACACCGGCAGCCTCCACGGCAGAGCCAGAGACCAGTGAAGCTGGGGGCGAACCCCAGGAGGCGGCGCGCCTCAACGCCATAACCAAGAGCTTCTTCGGGATCCCGGCCAACGACCGGGTCGACTTCGACCTGCGCTGGGGCGAGATACACGCCCTGCTGGGCGAGAACGGCGCCGGCAAGTCGACGCTGTGCTCCGTCCTGGCCGGCCTCTACCATCCCGACAGCGGTGAGATCCATCTGGACGGTGAGCGGGTGGACCTCGCCTCGCCCCAGCAGGCCCTCGAGCACGGGGTGGGCATGGTCTACCAGCACTTCCGGCTGGTGGACCGCTTCACCGTGGCCGAGAACCTCGCGCTGGGTCACCCCGAGACCGGATTCGTGGCCTCGCGCCGGTCGCTGGAGCGTCAGGTGGCGGAGCTGGGACGCCGCTACGGCCTGGAGGTGTCGCCCAAGGCCGCCATCTGGCAGCTGTCGGTCGGGGAGCAGCAGCGGGTCGAGATCCTGAAGCTGCTGTACCGGGGGGTCCGCATCCTGATCCTGGACGAGCCGACCGCGGTGCTGACACCCCAGGAGGCTCAGAGCCTGTTCAAGACGATGCGGGCCATGGCTGCCGACGGGCAGGCCATCATCTTCGTCTCCCACAAGCTCGACGAGGTGCTGGAGGTCTCCGACCGGGTGACCGTGCTGCGCGACGGCGAGCGGGTCGGATCGATGGAGACGGCCGCCGCCGACCCGGCCGCCCTGGCCCGGATGATGGTCGGGCGGGACCTGTCCACCCGGGCACGCTCCAGGACCGAGGCGGGCTCGGCGGCGCTGTCGGTGAAAGGCCTCACCGCCGACGGTGATCGGGGCATCGAGGCCCTGCGGGAGATCGACCTCGAAGTGCGGGAGTCGCAGATCGTGGGGGTGGCCGGCGTGGCCGGCAACGGCCAGCGTGAGCTCGCCGAGGCGATAGTCGGTCTGCGGCGTTCCAAGCGGGGCCAGATCTTCCTGGGCGACGTCGACATCACCCGTACGTCCACCCTGCAACGGATCAAGCTGGGGCTCGGCTTCGTGCCCGAGGACCGCATGCGCACCGGCATGGCGGGCGGGCTCCCGCTGACGGCCAACCTGGCTTTGAAGGCCTACCGCCAGCCCCCGCTGTCGAAGGGGCCGCTGGTGTCGAAGCGGGCCGTGGAGGAGCGGGCCCGCAACCTCGAGAAGCAGTTCGACATCCGCGGCGTGCGCTGGGCGATGCCCACCAGCCTCCTGTCGGGCGGGAACATCCAGCGGGCCATCCTCGCCCGGGAGCTCTCGGCCCGGCCCCGGGTGCTGGTGGCGGCCGCCCCGACCAGGGGCCTCGATGTGGCTGCTATCGAAGCCATCCGCCAGATACTCCTCGACGAGCGGGATGCAGGGACCGCGATCCTGATGATCTCCGAGGACCTAGAGGAGATCATGGACCTCTCCGATGAAATTGTGGTGCTTTATGAGGGGCGGATCATGGGACGTCTCGATCCCGACGACGCCTCGCCCGAGGTGCTCGGAATGCTTATGGCCGGCCGGACCTCAGAGGCAGCCGCGGACGCGGACGCGGGTACAGCCCCGGACACAGCATGAGCCTGCCTCTCGGAGCCTTCGAGCTGACCGTCGAGCGGCAGCAGATCCCGTCCCGGCTGGTGCGGATGGCGGCACCCACCGCCTCGGTGGCCTTCGGCCTGCTGGTCGGGGCCGTGATCATCTGGGCGTCCGGCCAGGACCCGATCCTCGCCTACACCGAGATGGCCAAGAAGGGGTTCGGCGGACGCCTGGCCCTGACCGGGACGCTGGTCCTGGCCACTCCGCTGATCCTGACCGGTCTGGCCGCGGTGGTGGCGTTCCGGATGAAGATCTGGAACATCGGCGCCGAGGGTCAGCTCATCCTGGGCGCGGTGGCGTCCAGCGGCCTGGGGCTCTGGCTGGGCGACAACGGGATCGGCGGCCCGGTCGGCATCGTGCTGATGCTGGCGGCCGGAGCCCTGGCGGGAGCGCTGTGGGCTGCGCTGGCCGCCCTGCCGAGGGCTTATCTCAACACCGACGAGGTGATCTCCACGCTGATGCTCAACTTCGTGGCCCTCGGCATCATGAACTACCTGATCTTCAGCAGCTTCAGCCACTGGCGCGACCCCGGCCGGGCCACCTTCCCGGTGGGGCGCTTCCTGGACGACTCGATGTTCCTGCACCGCTTCACGGGACGGCTCCACATCGGTCTCTTCATCGCGCTGGCCGCGGCCGGGGTGCTGTGGTGGGCGCTGCGCTCCACCCGGTGGGGTTTCGAGGTATGGGTCACCGGCGACTCGCCGCGGGCGGCCCTCTACTCAGGCATGCGGGTCGACCGGAAGATCCTGTCGGTGCTGATGGTGTCGGGCGCGTTCGCCGGTCTCGGCGGCGGCATCGAGGTCGGGGGCGTGCTGGGCAACCTGGACCCGAGGGCGCTCAGCCTGGGCGTCGGGTTCGCCGGCATTGTGGTGGCGGCCCTGGCACGGCTCTCGCCGCTGGGAGTGATACCGGTGGCCATCCTGGTGGCCAGCTTCACCAACGCCAAGCCGGGCCTTCAGGTGCTGGGCATCCCGTCGGAGATCGTGACCTTGCTGGAGGGGATCCTGTTCCTGTGCATCGTCGGTGGTGAGTGGTTCTTGCGCAACGCCCTCCGGCTGCAGCGCCGGGCCGCCGGGCCGGTGCAGGTCGAGGCGGCTTCGTCGTGAACGACTCCGTCCTGCTGCTGTCCCTCGCCTCGGCGATCGTCATCGGCACGCCCATCTTGCTGGCCGGTCTGGGCGAGATGATGACCGAGCACTCCGGGGTGATGAACCTCGGTGTGGAAGGGATGATGCTCGGCGGCGGGGTGGTGGGCTTCTGGATGAGCACCCAGCACCCCTCCATGGCGGTGGCGCTCGCCGTGGGTGGGGGTGTCGGCGCCTTGTTCGCCCTCATCCACGCCTACCTGGCCGTCACCCTGCGGGTCAACCAGATCGTCTCCGGGCTGGCCCTGGTCATCACCGGGACCGGGTTCGCGGGCTTCGTCGGCAGCTCGAACGACTCGGCGCTCATCTACGCGCGCCCGCAGTCCTCTTTGGAGCCCGTGTTCGGGGAGGGGATGCAGGACTTGCCGCTGGTGGGACCGCTGGTGTTCGGCCACGACTGGGTGGTCTACATGTCGTGGCTGCTGGTGGCGGTGGCAGCGTTCTGGCTGTTCCGGACCCGGGCCGGCCTGGCCCTGCGAGCGGTCGGCGAGGACCCGGCCACAGCCGACACGGTGGGCATCTCGGTCGGGGTAACCCGCTACGTCTACACCATGATCGGCGGGGCTGGAGCCGGGATGGGCGGCACCTACCTGATGGCCGAGATCTTCGCCACCTACCAGCACGGCATCACGGCCGGCCTCGGCTGGATCGCCTTCGCGCTGGTGACCTTCGCCGGGTGGCGGCCGTGGCGGGCCCTGGTCGCCGCCTACGTCTTCGGTGCGCTCCGCAACCTCGGGTTCACGCTGCAGATCCTGGGCGCCTCGGTGCCTTCCGACGTGCTGAACGCGTTGCCCTTCGTGCTTACGATCGTCGCGTTGATCATCATCTCGGCCCGCCCTGCCGCGGCCCGCAAGTACAGCGCGCCGACGGCTCTGGCCGTTCCCTACTCGCGGGAGATCCGCTGAACGCCCATAGAGCTGGACCGGTTCGACTGGCTGGCGCAGCGCCGTGGGGTGGGTCAGGTGCCGATCACGGTTAGGCCGGCGGAGCGGGCGGCTTGGGCTTCTAAGCGCGAGCGGGGCGGGGTTTGCGGGCGGGGAGGGTGATCGAGTCTGCGAACTGGTAGAGGACTGCGCCTACGAGGGTGAGGATGATGACGTAGGTGGCGGCCAGCGCGCCCAGGTCGCTTTCTCGGGCGACACCGAGCTCGGCGATGACGATCGAGAACTCTCCGTGGGCGATCAGGGCCGCCCCGGCCCGCAGCCGGCCGGGCTTGCCGATGCCGGCCCGTCCGGCGGAGATCCAACCGGTGGCGATCTTGGTGGCGACGGTCACCGCTGCGATCGCGAGCGCGGCGACGGCCACGTCGGGTATGAGGCTGAGGTCTACTTTGAGCCCGAAGAACACGAAGAAGACCGCGGCGAACAGGTTGCGCAGCGGCAGCAGCAGGCCGCGAGCGTGCGAGACGATGTCGCCCGACAGCGCCACGCCGACCACGAAGGCCCCGACCGCGGTCGAGACGCCGAGCCGCCCGGCGAGGCCGGCGACCAGCAGGGTGCCGCCCAGCAGGGTCAGCAGCAGCGCCTCGCTGGACTGGCTCAGGGCGATGGCGCTGAGCCGGTCGCCCAGCAAGTAGGCGACACCGAGCACGCCGAGCACGGCCGCCAGCGAGATGGCAACGGTGATGGTGGTGTCCAGGGCCGAGCCGCCGAACAGCACGCCCGACACGATCGGCAGGTAGAGCACCATGGCCAGGTCCTCGATGACGAGCACGCTGAGGATGACCGAGGTCTCGTGGTTGCCTATCCGGCCTAGGTCGGCCACCAGCTTGGCCACGATGCCCGACGACGAGATGTAGGTGACGCCGCCCAGCAGCACCGCCACGACCGGGTCGAAGCCGAGGATCAGGCCGGCCACGAACCCGGGCGTGAAGTTCAGCACGAGGTCGACCGCACCGGCCAGGGTCGAGCGGCGCACATTGTTGATCAGCTCGTGGGTGGAGAACTCCAGTCCCAGCATCAGCAGCATGAGGATGACGCCGATCTCGGCGCCGACCTCGATGAAGTCCTCGGAGGCGTCCAGTTCGAAGAGGCTGCCCTCGCCGAGGGCCAGCCCGGCCAGCAGGTACAGCGGCAGGGCGGGCAGGCCGATCCGGCGGGCCAGGCGGGCGACGACCGCCAGGACCAGCACGAGCGCGCCGAGCTCGATGACCAGCAGGTCGCCGCCGGTGTTCATGGGCTAAGCCGGGCCTGATCTAGTCGGCGGGGCGCCGGTGTGCATGGCTGCGCTTGCTCTGCGTCGATCTAGTCGGCGGGACGCCGGAGCAGCCTGGTCGCCGCCTTGACCGCCGACGGGATGCCCACCACCACCGCGGTGTTGCCCACCGCGAGCCGGTGCTCGCCGGCTGGGATGGGGATGGAGCCCGACTCGGTGACCAGGGCCACGACTCCAGCCCCGGTCCGGGTTCTCAGGGCCGCCTCGGCCAGGGTCTGCCCCGCGATCGACGACTCAGCCGCGATCTGGACCCACGAGATCACCAGGTCCTCCAGCCGGTGCACGGCGTCGTCGAGATGCTCCAGCACGGGGCTGCCACCCAGCAGCTCGCCCAGGGTGTGGCCTTCGTCCTCGGTCAGCTGGACGCTCTCGCAGGCCCGGTCGATGTCCCGCTCGTCGTAGACCACGAGGTCGCGGCGGCCGGTCTGGTGGGCCACCACACCGACGCAGCGACCGGCGTCGGTCTGCAGGTCGAACCGGATCCCCACTCCGGGCAGGTCGGTCTCGGTCACCTTCCTCACTGGAACCCCCTCTCATGGGCCTTTCTCCCAGGGACAATACCCAGCGCAGCCCGGGCTCCTGAGCAGCCGCTCACGTCGGGTGGGGGGATACCCAATCCTGCGGTTGGCCCCGTTGGCTCCGACGTGATGTATGAGGTCGAGGGCGAGAGCGTCCTCGACCGTCTAGGGGCGATGGGCCACACCCTGGCCGACCCGGTGGCAATGGAGATGGAGGCCGGCGGAGTCACCTTCCATCACAGCTGCACCTTCCACCGCGCCGGGCCCAATCTGTCCGACCGTCCCCGACGCGCCTTCGCCATCATCTACGTCCCCGAGTGGGTCCGCTTCACGGGCGAATGGGACGCCGGAGGCACCCCCGCCGAGGAGCTGGAAGTCGGCGGCGAATGGGACCACGCCAATCACCCGATCCTGTCGCCAACCTGAAGATTAGCTATTGTTAATATTTCTTAGGTTGTTTCATGATCTACAGTCCACTATGTTGTGGTCACGGACTGACAGGGCGCCGGCGCGTCATATGTAGAGGCTGTAACGCAATATATGTATCATTCGTCCCATGAAGGCGGTGACGATCACGATGCCCGAGGAACTCGACGCCCAGGCAACAGCAGAAGCACGGCGGCTGGGGATCTCCAAGTCCGAGCTGATCCGCCGGGGCCTGGCAGCGGTCCTGCCCGCTGTGGAGCCCGATTCCGGAAACGATCTGTCCGGCAACGATCTGTGGTACGAGCTCGCGGGCTTCGGCTCCCCGGATGTGAGCATCGAGCCCGGCGAGATCGACGACATCGTCTACAGCCATTGAAGTTCGCAGACACGAGCTGGTGGGCGGCCTGGACCCTTCCAGGTGATTCGCGCCATCTCGAAGCGCTGGAGATGTTCGCGCGGGTCGGGGCCCACGAGCAGGTACTCACCACGAACCTCGTTGTGGGCGAGACATGGACGCTTCTGCGACGCAGGGACAGCCACCGCACCGCGGTCGGCTACATCGACCGTGTGGACGTGCTCGTGTCAGCCGCCAAGCTCGTCGTGCATGCCGTCACGGCCGAGGATGAGTCCAAGGCCTGGCGCTGGTTGCGCCGCCACGATGAGCGTGAGTACTCCTTTGTCGACGCGGCGAGCTTCGAGGTGATGCGGGCTCGACGGCTTCGCGAGGTGTTGGCGTTCGACAACGACTTCGCCGCGGCCGGATTCGTAGAGATGCGGCCCTGAGAGATGCGGCCTTGACGCCTGGGCCCGCGGCTCCGGGGACTGGGGCTCCCTGGGCTAGGGCTCCCACAACAGGGTGGTGGGCATGAACTGGCTCCAGGCGAACCAGAAGGCTTGATGGCCCTCGATCTCGTTGCCGGCTGGGTCGACGGCCCGCACGCCGCCGCCGTCCAGGCGCAGCGTCACCCCGGCCAGCTCGACGTCCTGGCCGGCTTGGAGGGCGGCCGCGGCGGCTGCGACCGGGAACGCCACGGGGGTGCCGTCGTCGAGCACCACGCCGAAGACCTGGTCGTGGACGCCGAGGGTTGCGTCCATGTCGCCGATCGGGAAGATGGGGCCGTCGTCGTCGCGGCCCCGCAGCGGGTCGAGCGGGTAGCGGCGGCCGATGCCGCCGTCCTCGGCGAGGATCGTCGTGCCGGGATGGGCAGCCTTCCACTCCCCCCAGGTGGTGGTCACGACGGTGGCCTGGTTGAGGACCACCCCCCGCTCGCGCAGCGGTCCGGAGACCGCCTCGCCGGTGAACGTGTCGAACACCGACTTGGTGACCAGGTCGTACATCACCTTGTTGGACCTCGCCAGCAGGCCCGACGTGCGCAGGACGGGGGTCTCCACACCGGCGGGCACGTCGTCGGTGAAGTAGGCCTGGGCTGAGCCGCACAGCGTGCAGTACGGCATGCCGATGCGGCGCCCGCCGAGGGTGTCGTTCACCATCTCGTGGATCTCCATGATGTGGCGGGGGTAGGCCCGGGCCTCGCCGTTGATGGTGACCGCGAACACGAGGCCGTCGTCGGAGTACCACGAGCCGCCGGCCGCGTCGGTCACCGCGGGGTTGTCCAGGGCGGGGATGCAGCCCTGCGCGCAGACCCGCTGGTCGCCGAAGGCCCGGTCGTCGATCCGCACCCCGCCCCAGCTCACCAAGCGCCAGTCGATGGTGGAGTCGGGGTCGGCGAACAGCGGCTCCCAGCGGGGTTCGACCAGCAGGAACAGGCGGTGCTTGTAGTCGGCGTATCCGTCGAAGGCGGGGAGGTCCCAGGCGATCAGGTGGTCGGTGACCGACTGCCAGCGGCTGCGCCCGGCCACGGGGTCGTCGTTCAGCCTGGCGCCCGTCAGGCGCTGGAAGGCAGAGATGGCGCCGTCGTGGATGTCGCCGACGTAGAAGAACCGGAGCAGGTCCGACAGTATCCAGGCCAGCCGTGCGTCGCCGGAGTCAGCGAGGCTGGCGACCAGGCCGCCGTCGAACCCGCCGAGTTCGAGGCCGGCCCAGATGACCTCGAGGACGTCGACGGTGAGCTGGTCGATCGGGCCGGTCGGGGTGTCGGGGGCGGGCGGGAACTCGTAGCCCAGGAAGTTCCGCAGGGCACCCCGCTCGCGGGGGTCCAGCGGGGCCGGGTCAGCGGCCGGCTCTGTCTCGGCGGGCTCGGCCGCGGCGGTGTCAGTGCCTTCAGCCTCAGTCTCGGGGGCTGCGCCTTCTGGAGTAGCAGCCTCTGGAGCCGCAGCCTCCGGGGTCTCAGCTTCCAGCGTTTCGCCGGGCACCTCGTCGCCGGTGAGGGTGGTCGCGTCTATGTCGCGGCCGCCTGAGCAGGCGCTGGCAACCAATGCGAGTACAGCCAGCGGGACGCACAGGACACGGACCGGGGATGTCACGTCACCACGCTAGTGAACTGTCCACCAACGTTGGGCGGGGTCCCGGCCCAAACCGCGGACTGGCGGCCCCAACCGCGGACTGGCGGCCCCAGCCGAAATTGGCGACCAAACCGCGGACTGGCGGCCCCAGCCGAAATTGGCGACCAAACCGCCCCTATGGGGCCACTATCCGCCCAATTTCGGGCGGGAGACTCGCAATCGTCGAAATTGGCGACCAATCCGACCCTTTTAGGGCCACTATCGGCCCTCAATTTCGGCAGACGTCGGGCGGCGCGGTCCGTCAAGCGGGCGCGTTCCGTCAAGCGGCGCGTTCCGTCAAGCGGCGCGGTCCGTCAAGCGGCGCGGTCCGTCAAGCGGCGCGGTCCGTCAAGCGGCGCGTTCTAGGCGGGCGCGGTCCGTCAAGCGGCGCGTTCTAGGCGGGCGCGGTCCGTCAAGCGGCGCGGTCCGTCAAGCGGCGCGTTCTAGGCGGGCGCGGTCCGTCAAGCGGCGCGGTCCGTCAAGCGGCGCGTTCTAGGCGGGCGCGGTCCGTCAAGCGGCGCGTTCCGTCAAGCGGCGCGTTCTAGGCGGGCGCGGTCCGTCAAGCGGCGCGTTCCGTCAAGCGGCGCGTTCTAGGCGGGCGCGGTCCGTCAAGCGGCGCGTTCCGTCAAGCGGCGCGTTCTAGGCGGGCGCGGTCCGTCAAGCGGCGCGTTCCGTCAAGCGGCGCGTTCTAGGCGGGCGCGGTCCGTCAAGCGGCGCGTTCCGTCAAGCGGCGCGTTCTAGGCGGGCGCGGTCCGTCAAGCGGCGCGTTCCGTCAAGCGGGCGCGTTCCGTCAAGCGGCGCGTTCTAAGCGGGCGCGGTCCGTCAGGCGGGCGCGTTCCGTCAGGTGGCGCGTTCTAGGCGGCAGTAGCAGGACGACTCGATCTTCACGTCGGCTCGGGCCTGGGCCAGGTCTAGGCGCTGCTTTATGTGGTTGGCCTCGACCGTCTCGCCCCGGCGGGTCAGGCACTCGTGGAGGCCGTGCAGGCTCCAGACGTTGTCGGGATGCCAGCAGGCCCGGCGCAGCTGGCCGTCCAGACCCAGGTCGGCCCGGTAGGCGGCCTCGGCCTCGTCGAGGCGGCCCTGCTCCATCAGCAGCGCGCCCAGGGCGTGGCGGGTGGGCTGCATCCATCCCCACGGCTCGTCGTAGGGCAGGTTGTCGTCGAGCTCCACGGCCCGGCCGAGATGCTCGAACGCGGCGTCGAAGTTGCCCCGCCGGTACTCGACCTCGCCGGTCATCATGGCCTCGGCCACGGCCAGGATGTCGAGGCAGGTGTTGTTGAACAGCATCCGGCTCTCGGGGACCCGGTCCCGAGCGTCCAAGAACGCCTGCTGCTCGGCCACCGCCTCGTCGACCCGCTCGGTGGACGCATACGCCACCGCCCGGGCGTAGTGCATCATGGCGGTGGTGACGCAGTAGAGGTCGGGATCCTCGGGCAACGGCTGGTCGAGGATCTCCTGCCACTTCCCGAACCGGATCAGCACGTGCTGCTTCACCGGAACGAAGCCCTCCAGCCAGTCGGCCAGCGGCGCATCGTCAGGGCCGAGGAGCCCGACGGGCAGGGTGCGGATCATCTCGTCGGCCGCCTCGGCGGCCGGGCCGTACTGGCCCAGGAACATCGCCCCGTACGCCTTGAAGTGGTAGTTGTGGCAGCGGTACAGGGTGTAGAAGTTGGCCGGGCCCTCCTGGGCCAGGTACCGGCGGTCGGCCACGACGGCGGCGTGGTTGCGGGCCACCACGTTCTGGTAGTGGCCGCAGAGGACGTCGATGTGGGTGGGCATGTGGACCAGGTGCCCGGCATCGGGGATCAGGTCGACCAGTGTGTCGCCGGCCTTGAGGGCCCGCTCGGGGTGGGGCGACATCTCCATGAGATGCACATACATGTGCAGCAGGCCGGGGTGCTGGTTGGCGCCCTCGGAGTCCGGGTCCCGGAAGGCGGTCTCGAGCACGTCTGCGGCCTCGACGGTGCCGGCGCCCGGGGCAGGTTCGCCGGTGACCAGGTCCCACAGCGCCCAGGGGGTCCGGTTCATGACGGCCTCGGCGAACAGCGCGCAGACGTCGAGATCGTCGGGGTGGGCCTGGTGGACGGCCCGCATGGCGTCGGCGTAGGCGTCGTTCCAGGAGCAGAACTCGTCGGATCCGGAGGGCTCGTCGGGGGTAGACGGGTAGCGCTCGGCCAACGCCGCGATCAGGGCCTGCTCGACGTCGGTGACACCGGCGGCCGCGGCCCCGTCGGCGGCCGCGATGGAGGCCAGGGCCCGGCCGATCGACTGGGACAGGTCGTCGTCGTCGAAGTCCTCCCAGGGCTTGTTGTAGTTGGGGCCGATGGCGTAGGCGATGCCCCAGTGGGCCATGGCGCAGCCGGGGTCGTGTTCCAGGGCCCGCTCGAAGCAGGCGATGGCCTCGTCGTGGTTGAAGCCGTAGCACCACGCCATCCCCCGGTCGAACCACAGCTGGGCCTGCGGGTCGCCGGTGCTGACGGGCCAGGTGTATGACCCGAGGTCGTAGTAGTCGTCGTCGTGCCTGCTGTCCCCCGCCATCTCAGCCTCCGAGGGTCTCGCGATGCGACTCCGAACGTACTACCTCGACGGCCGGTCGGCCGTAGCTAGGCGGCGTCGCTGTTGGTCTCGCCGTGGTCGGCGGGTTGTTGGTGTGGGCCGATCCCCAGGTGACCCTCGATGCGGGCCAGCCGCTCACGGAAGTCGGCAAAGCCGGCCTCGAGCCGGTCGAGTCGCTTCTGGGTGGCCTTGTGCTGAAGTTCGGAGATCTGGTGGTTGTGCTCGATCACCTGCATGAGTTCGTTGAAGCGGGAGTCGAGACGCTCGTTGAACTCCAGCCGCAGCGCGCCCATGGCCTTCTCGATCTGCACGGCGACGTATTCGCGAGTTTCCTGGCCCTCCCGATGCTGGACCCTTATCGACACGACCAGCAGGGTGGTCATCGTGGCGAACATCACGCCGAACGCCGACCCGAGGACCAGCAGCACGGTGGTCGCGGTCGTCGGGTCCATGCTTCGACCCTAGCTCACGCCCCCGAGCGGAGCAACCTTCAATTACATGAAAATGTATTAGGGTTGGGATGCGAGCTCGGCGTGGGGGACTACTTCGGCTTCGGGAGTCTCTATGTCACCCTCGGGGAGCATGAAGCGCCAGTAGACGATGCCGAAGGGGCGGCCCTCGGTGTCGAGCCAGTTGGGCACGCCTGGGTCGGTGTGGGCGATGACCGCGGTGAAGCGGCCGTCGGCGTCGGCGACGGTCTGGGCCCGGTTGAGCGAGATCGACCGGGTGGCGTAGTCGAAGGTCTGCAGGTGGCGGTTCCACAGGCAGACGTTGCCGTAGCGGCATTGGGGCCAGCGGGCCCGGATGACCAGGGCCTCGTCGGGGCCGAGCAGGAACGGGGCCATGGCGTAGGCGGCGTCGAAGGCGGCCAGGCCCAGGTCGCCGGGCCGGTCCGGCGGGGGGAACACGTTGGGCACCCGCGAGACCCACGTGCGGACCCGGTCGCTGGCCATGGGCGGGCGGTCGACGGTGAGCTCCCGCACCAGGCCGGCGACCCGGCGGATGCCGGCGGCTACGGAGTCGTCGGACGGGCGGGGCGGCGGCGTGGTGACCGGGCGCCCGTCGGCGTCGAGGACCTCGATGCGCATGATGGGGACCCGGGCCGGGTCGGCGGCGGCGTAGGCAGGCTCCTCGAAGTAGTGGCGGGTGCTGATCGAGCCGGAGCGCTCGGGCAGGGCCAGCCAGTTGCGGTCTCTGGGCTCGCCGCCGAGCTGGATCTCGAAGCGGCCGTCGGCGTCGATGTCGAAGCTGGTGTCGTTGAGCACCCCGACTGTCTGGTTGCTCATCGACCCCCAGGCCTCGCCGGCTTCGACGGTGATCGACACGTAGGCGGCGCCCTTTGTCTCGCCGGTCACCCGGTAGACGTGGCCGGCCGAGACGGGGGCGTCGAAGTAGACGGCGTCGGGGTTGTCGCCCAGGACCTTGCGGTCGGGGTCGACGATGCGGTGGAACCGGGGGGCGGCCGGGTCGCGCTCGAACAGCCCGACCAGGCCCCATTGCAGCATGTGCATGAGGGCCCGGTGGGCACCGACGATGTCGTCGTCGGTGTGGAGGTTCCACTCGGGCGACGCCCAGCGCCGGTCGACCTCGCCGAGGAGGTCGATCAGCTCGTGGAGGGCCCGGCGGGACTGGGTGTCCAGGGGTTCAGCGTCGTTGGGCTGGTCACTCATTGGCTACCCCGTAGTGGTCGATGTAGGGGGCCAGCGCAGCCCTGAGCGACTCGGCGGTGAAGCCCCAGTCCTCGGGCTGGTAGCGGTGGACGCCGAACTTGCCCTTGGGCTTGTGGGCCAGGTAGTCGAGCACGGCGTCGGCGTGGCCGTCGGTGAAGTCGCGGCCCATCTGGGCGTAGGCGGCCCGCAGGGTGGCCACCGGGTCGCTCATCAGCTGGGCGAAGTGCACGTCGACGAACCGGTCGGCGGGAACGGTGCCCGAGGCCCGCACGTCGATCGAGCCGTTGAGGCCGGCGGCGAACACGGCCAGGATGACCTCGGCCATGGCGTCGACGTCGATGTGGTCGGTGCGGAGCCACTGGATCATGGCGGTGGTGCTAACGGTGGACGGCATGGTCTTGGCCGGGTCGCGGTGGGTCTGCACCACCCAGGCGTCGTTGAACTCGGCGTACAGCAGCGGTAGCAGCATCAGATGGGCGGGGGTCTTGAGCACCCACTGCGTGGGGCCGGCGCCGTGCTGGAGGGCCTGGAGGAACTGCCGCTCGTAGGCGTAGTTGACGGCCGGGTCGGGCAGCCAGCTGTCGAGCGAGGCGATCATGCTCCAGTGGAAGCCGCAGAAGCTGCCCTGGGTGATGGTGACGCACTCGACCGGGAGGTCGGAGCGCAGTTCGTGGACGGCCATGAACTCGGGTTGGACGTCGGCCCAGAACTCCTGCTCGCACTCGCTGAGCACGATCGGCTCGGGAAAGTCAGGATCGCCGGCGGCCTCGGGCAGGGGCACGGGATGCAGGGCCTCGGCGGCGGTGGGGGGCCGCAGACCGGGGTCGAGGGCGAGCAGCTCGAAGAGGATGGTGGTGCCGGAGCGGGCCGGGCCGGTGACGATCACCGGTGCGGTCACGGGCCGGTCGGTGATCTCGGGGGCGGCGTCGATGGCGGCGGTGAGCAGGAGGCGGGCCCGCAGCGAGCGCAGCAGTTCCTGTTTGGTGATGAGCCGGCCGACGAGGTGCATGTCGGAGGCGTCGATGGCGGTGGCGAGGGCTTCGAAGCGTTCCTGCCAGCGGGGGTCGCCGAGGTCGCCGGCGGGCAGGCCGCCGAGGCCGGCGGCGGCGGTGTCGAGCAGGTCGGCGGCGTCGATGGGCACGAGGTCGCGGGGGTGGCCGCCGACGGAGCCGGCCATGAGGTTGATGCGCCGCACCCAGTCGGGACGGACGAGCCGCTCGGTCATCGGTGCGAGCCTCGAGGAAGAGACTGCGGAGGCGCCCATACGGTGCGTCAACGTAGCAGGCTTGGGGATCGGGCCAACCGAGCCCCAGGGAGCGCCGCCGTGGGCTGATGGGGGCCTACGATGGGCGCTTGGCTGTAGCCCGGCTGTCTCGAGAAGTGCGTTGACCGGGGGTGATCCGGGGCGGACCCGGGGTTCGACGTTCTGGGGGGTGGGCGCGGTCGCGTTGGGCACTTCGCTGATCGGGACGATCGGGACCGCGGCCGAGCTCGGACCTGACTCGCTGAACCCGGTGGTCACCGGGGCGTGGCGGGGCCTGATCGGAGCATCCGGGCTGCTGGTGTTGTCCACGCTGCGGGGGAGGCGCCGTGGCGGTACCGGCTGCCGGTCCGCTGGGTGGTTCTCGGGGGGTTGGGGGTGGCGACCAGCCAGCTGCTGTTCTTCGAGGCGATGGACCGCACCGGGGTGGCGGTCGGGACGCTGGTGGCATCGGTGTCGGCCCGCTGGCGGCGGGGGTGATCGACTGGCTGGCGTACCGGCAACTGCCGGACCGCCGCTGGCTGGCGGGGACGCTGGTTGCGGTGGCGGGTGTGGTCCTGCTGTCGGGCGGGGCGGCCGAGGTGGTTTGGAGCGGTGTGGCCCTGGCGGTGGTGGCCGGGTGCGGGATCCCGTGCCAGGGGTTTGCGGCCCAGCAGTTGCTGCGGGACCGTCCGCTGATCACCGCCATGGCCACGGTGTTGACGGCGGGTTCGGTGCTGATGTTGCCGATGACGGTGACTTCGGTGCACACCACGTTCAACTCGACGGCGTCGGCGTCGACGGTGCTGTATCTGGGTCTGGTGACGGTGATGCTGGCTCACTCGCTGTGGGGGGCCGGCCTGAAGCGTCTCACTCTGAGCGTGGCGGTGGTGGTGGGGCTGCTGGAGCCCGCGGTGGCGGTGACGCTGGCCATGACCGTGCTGTCCGAGCCGGTGACGGTGGCCCTGGTCGTCGGGATCTGCATGGTGATCGCCGGCGTGGCGGTCACCTCGCTGAGCCAAGTAGCCGGCCGCAGCGGCTAGCGCCGATCCGGCGCACTGGTCCCCGCGGCTCAGGACTCGAACACCCGGCTGATGGGCGATCTAAGCCGATACTGCCGCTAGCGGGATTGCCGAGATTCGCCGGAGGCTCGACGCCGTCCGACCGTCCGTCCGGCACGCCGTCCGACCGACCGCCGCCTTGGCGGCCGCAGCCGCCTAAGCGGGTTGGAGGGCCGGCCCGGGGCGGCGGGTGGTGAGACCCGGCGGGGCCGGGCCAGGTGGGGCGCGCCAGCCGTCGGAATCCCACCGCAGGATGATCCGGTTGTCGTGGATCCAGCGGTGGTGCAGGTGGCACACCAGGGCCAGATTGTCGATGTCTGTGCGCCCGCCCAGGATCCAGTACTTCACGTGGTGGGCCTGGCACAGGCTGGGCGCGGCGCCGCAGATCACGCAGCCCCGGTCGCGGGCCACCAGCGCCCGCCACTGCTGGGGCGAGACCCTCCTGGTCCTTCGACCGTGGTACAGCGGGACACCCCGACCGTCGAAGATGAGACCGTAGATCTCGGCGTCGCAGCCGAGGCGTTCCAGCTCGCTGCGGGCCATGGCCCCGACGCCGGGGATCTCGCACCGGCCGCGCTCGCCGTCGGTGGCGAGGTACTCCAGGTCCATCACGATGCAGAGCTGGGCCTTCGGGCCGAACCCACGCCCGCAGGAGCAGCCGGCCGCAGACTGTAGGCCCGGGCCGAGGCCGGGCGACGGACCGAGGCCGGGCGACGGACCGAGTCCGGGCGACGGACCGAGTCCGGGCGACGGACCGAGTCCGGGCGACGGACCGAGTCCGGGCGACGGACCGAGTCCGGGCGACGGGCCGAGTCCAGAGACCTCATCTGGAATGGGGTTTTCGCCGGTGCCCGACTGCGTGCCAGGCCCGGATCCCGGTGGAGGACTCACCACCGGTTCCGGACGCCGCGCCAGATCCGGTGTCCACAGCTCCGACCGATCCTCGCCGTCGGGCTCCTCGCTCGAGCCGTTGCGGTGAGCGGCGCCAGGGAGAGACGACCGGGCGGCGCCAGAGCGAGCGGACTCACCAGCGCTCGACAGATCCGACCGGGCCGCGCCAGAGCGAGCGGACTCGCCAGCGCTCGACAGATCCGGCCGGGCGGTGCCAGGGAGGGTCGGCCTGGGGGCGGCAGGGCGGGCGGGTTGGATCCCAGGGGTGGCGTCTGAGGGTTCGGGGCCAGGCGGCGGTGCTGGTTCCAGACCTACCAGAGCTAGGAGGGCGTCGAGGCGGCACTGGGCCCGGGTGCGGGCGTGGGGGTTGTCACGGCCGCCGTCGGCCCGGTACAGGCGGTCGGCTAGGGCCTCGACCAGGTTCTGGAACTGCGCGCCCGACACCTGGTCGAACTTCGCTATCCCGGAGATCATCCCGCCCTCGCCGGCACCGAACATCAACGACCGGTTGCGACGCTGCCATTGGTGCAGGCGCTGCAGGTCGTCGCCGGTCTGGCGGCGCCGGACCCAGTCCCTGGCCTTGCCGGACGCCACGTCGGCGGGCACGGACTCGGCCTCGGCCAGCAGTCCGGCATCCCGGTCGACCGCCTCGGGCGAGGTCTCGGCGGCGGCCCGGGCCAGGGCACTGGCGTGCTCGCCGGTCAATCGTCCGGACGACAAGGCCTCCCCCACGTTGGGCATCTTCCCGAGGATCTCGGCCCGCCGGGTGCGGTGCTTGGCCTCCCGCGACGAGCAGCCCGTCTGCCGGCGAAGCGTCTCGGCGGTGCTGGCCTCGCTGGCCCCGAGCCGCCGCATCCCGACCGCTATCCGAGCCTCCAGCCCGTCTAGCACAGCCCGGAAAGTACCGATCTCGCCAGCCAGAGCAACGAGGCCAGCCCGGTCGAGAGTAGCCACGTCAATGGCCTGCACTGCTGTCTTGAAGCGATCCCACATCGTGGTCATCCCGCACAGACTCCTTGGACGAATAACTGCTGGCCGAGGCCACCGGCGAGGCACATCCGCTGGCCGACCCAACCGACGCGACCAGCGACTCGACCGAGGCCACCGGCGAGGCACATCCGCTGGCCGACCCAACCGACGCGACCAGCGACTCGACCGAGGCCACCGGCGAGGCACATCCGCTGGCCGACCCAACCGAGGCCACCGGCGAGGCACATCCGCTGCTGGTGGACTTGGCCGAGGTGTCCTTGGCTAGTCCCGCTAACGCGATCCGCAAGTGCTTGAAACATCATGGCCAGACATTAATACCCCCCTGTGACATTGGGGTAAACGCCAAGGTCACGGGGTTTCAATGGCCGCTGCGGGCGAGCCGGGCGTTGTATGGTGGCGGCAATATGGACACCATGCAGCTGTCACCACTGCGCCAGCAGCTCCTCGAGATCCTAAAGGAGCGGGGCTACCGCCGGCTCGACCAGCCGATCAGGCTCGCCTCGGGGGCGATGTCGTCGGACTTCATCGACGGCAAGGAGGCTCTGGCCGAGTGGCGCCACTTGCGCCTGGCGTGCGAGGCCATCGTCGAGACGGTCACCGAGGCCGGCCACCGCTTCGACGCCGTCGGCGGGCTCACCTTGGGTGCCGATGCCCTGGCCGTGGGCATCGCCGCGGTCAACGACTGCCGCTGGTTCTTCGTGCGCAAGGAGGCCAAGCAGCGGGGCACCCGGCGCTGGGTCGAGGGCGCCCAGATCGGCCCGGGCGACACGGTGCTGCTGGTGGACGACGTGGTGACGACGGGCGGGTCGATCTTCAAGGCGCTCGACATCGTCGACCAGACCGGCGCCACCACCGTCGCCGCCGTCACGCTGGTTGACCGCAGCGGTCTGGCCGGCCCCCGGTTCGAGCAGCGAGGGGTCGGCTACTTCCCGATGATCACCTACGACCTGCTCGGCATCGACCGCGTCGAACCGGTAGCCGCAGCCGCCAGCTGACAGCGGAACGGTCGGCATCGACCGCGTCCAACCGGTAGCCGCAGCCGCCAGCTGACGGCGGACCGGTGGGGCCGACAGCGGACCGGTGGGGCAGACGGCGGACCGGTGGGGCAGACGGCGGACCGGTTTGGGGGGCCGACAGCGGACCGGTGGGGCAGACGGCGGGTCGGTGGGGGCCGGCGGCTAGCTCGCCTGCCGACGGTCGGGCGCGGGATCCTTCGGAGGCGCCTCGCTGCCCGGCGACGGCTCGGGGCGCTGCAGCGCGAATCCTCCGGACGTCATCAGGTAGCCCTCGATACGGGCAACCCGCTCCCGTGTGTCCGCGACATCGCGGCCCATGAGGTCGAGCCGGTCCTCAAGCCTGTTCATTTGGCCCATCAGTAGGACGATGGTCGTCAAGGTCGATCCGAGGACCGACCCCACGATTGTGATCATCAGTACAACAGTGTCGGCTTCCATCGTCCTGGTGCCTCCGATCCCTTCAAGACGCTCTAGTGGGGCGAGCCGGAACCTCGGCTTGCGAAGGCAATACAGACTATATCCATTGTTTTCGATATATGCAATAGATCGTGATGTCCCACCACGCCAGGGGCCGAACAGGCATATCAGGATCGAGTAGCGTCGCGCCGTGGTCCGGCGGCTGGGGGTTGTGGCGCTAGTCGTCGCGGTCGCCGTCGCCGGGTTGGCGCCTGTGGCGGCCGCCCACCCCGCGGACACCGAGCCCGCCCGGACCGTCCAAGCCGCCGCCCAAGCCGCCGACACCCGGCCCGCCCGGACTGTCCAAGCCGCCGCCGCCGCCCAAGCCGCTGACACCCGGCCCGCCCGGACCGTTCAGGCTGCTGACGGGTTCACCGACGTCACTGGGGGTGTGCACCAGCCGGCCATCGACGCGCTCAACGCCCGCGGCCTGTTCGACGGCACCGAGTGCGCCGCAGACATGTTCTGCCCCGGCGACGAGATGAAGCGCTGGACGATGGCGGTCTGGCTGGTGCGGGTCCTCACCGAGGCCGAACCCCCCGCCGCAACCGAGTCGACCTTTGCCGACGTGGACCCCGGCAACCGCTGGCTCCCCCACATCGAGCTCCTGGCCGAGCTGGAGATCACCGACGGCTGCCTGGTCGACCCGCTGCGGTTCTGCCCGGACCGGTCGGTGGACCGGGCCGAGATGGCCACCTTCCTCACCCGGGCCTTCGACCTGGCAGCCGCCGACCCGGCCGGGTTCGCCGACACCTCCGGCAACTTCCACGAGGCCAACATCGACGCCCTGGCCGCGGCCCGCATCACCGTCGGCTGCCTGAGCGACCCCCTGCGCTACTGCCCCGACCAACCCGTGACCCGGGCCGAGATGGCCACTTTCCTGGCCCGCGCTCTCGGACTGGTCGAGGTCCCCGACCCGGCTGACCAGACCACAGACGAGCCGGCCGCGGCGGTAGACCCCGACCCGGCCGACCAGACCACGGACAGGCCGGCCACGGCCACCGACCCGACCGCCACCGACCCGACCGTCCCGGACCCGTCGGCGTGCCGGCCCCCGGGTACGCCGTACACCACGGCCGGGTTCCCGCTGCCCCCGGAGGCCGCGCCGTCGATCGGCACGCTGCGGGTGGCGGTGCTGTTCCTGGACTTCCCCGACGCCGCGGCCACCTACCGCACCGAGGAGGAGGCCGCCCTAGGGCTGCCGTACGCGGAGCAATACCTGGAGGCGGTCAGCTACGAGCGGCTCGACGTCGAGTTCGTTCCCCTGCACGGCTGGCTGCGGGCCGAGCACAGCTTCACCGAGTACCTCGGCGAGGTCGACGTCGGCGAGAGCCGGGTCTTCGCCAGCGCCGAGGCGATCAGGCTGGCCGACCCGTCCTTCGACTTCACCGGCATCCACACCGTGATGACGGTGCTGCCGAGCTCTCGCTTCGAGGCGGGCGACCACACCTTCGGCAGCACACACACCGACGAGGGCGAGATGAGGTTGATGGCCGGGATCAACACGGTCCCCCTCGACGAGCCCCGCGACCCCGAGCCGTGGGGCTACGTCGCGGCGCACGAGCTGGGCCACAGCCTGGGCCTGTCGGACCTCTACCCCTACGACGAGGCCCGCTTCGAGCGGCCGGAGCCGCCATCGCCGAGGATCTGGGTGCGCAGCGAGTTCGGCCTCATGGGTCTGCACGCGGCTTTCGTGGCCCACCCGGACGACCGCCGCATCGAGATCACGGGAAGCGGCAACTTCGGTCGGCGGCTCACCGGCCACACCTTCCACCTGAACGCGGCCGAGATGCTGGCCTGGAGCCGCTGGCAGCTGGGGTGGCTCGACGAGTCGCAGGTGCTGTGCCTCACCGACGACCGGTCGAGGGTGGTGCTGAGCCCGGTGGCCGATCCGGGCGATGCGGCCGTGATGGCGGCGGTGCCGCTGTCGGACACCGAGGTGCTGGTGGCGGAGGTGCGGGTGAGGGTCGGCTACGACGCAGCGCAGGAGGAGCCCCACACCGACGGCGCGCTGCTGACGATCCCGGCTCTGGCCACCGAGGGGGTGCTGGTGTACACGGTGGACGCGTCGCTGGGCTCGGGCCAGCTGCCCCTGGTGATCGCCGGCGATGCCGGCAACGGGCAGGTGGACGACTATCCGATCCTCAAGAGGGGCGATCAGGTGGTGGTCGGGGCTACAGGGTGACGTTCGTGTCGGATCGGGGCGGCTACATCGTGGCGATCTTCAAGATCGACTGACAGCCGGCCCCGCCCTACGCGCCTAGGCGTCTCAGTCGCTGGGCGGCGGTCCAGACCATCCGCAGGAGGGCCCGGTCGAACAGCAGGCCGGCCGACAGCGAGCGCCCGGCGTTGTTGAGCGAGCCGATCGAGAACGTCTTCTTCATCTTGGTGAACCCGCTCAGGTCGGCCTCGAAGCGCCCGTTGACGGCGAGCGTGTCGTAACCCCATTCGTGCCTGAGCAGGTAGTCGAGGCTGCTCGAGTGCATCTTCACGTCGGCGTCCGCCACGGCGCCGACCCGCTCAAGCCCGTGCTCCAGCGAGAAGCGGTAGGTCGCCTCCAGGTCATAGGCAACAACAGTGACCGGCCGCAGCAGCCCCACCAGCGGCACCCGCCCCAACAGCCTCAACAGCCCCAACAGCAGCACGCTGTTGCGCTCCCGGATCCGCGAGACATAGGCCCGGCCCGCCGAGAGCAGGGTCGGCTCGTCGACGGACTCCGAGGTCAGATAGCTCCGAGCCCCGAAGTCGTAGTGCGGGCGGTACCGGTCCACGGCGGAGTCGTTGGTCCACGGCTCGCCCGCCGTCCAGACATCGCCGGGATAGAGAACCACCGGCTCCGAGCCGGCCTCGCGGACAGCTGCCGCCGCGTCCGAGGGCCGGTTGATGCTGTCGTTGCTGTGCTGGTTCTCGCGGTGCGAGAAGTACGAGTAGCTGGCGAACGGCACCGTCCAGCGCGGCTCCAGCGCACGGATCTGGGCCTGCATGCCTCGCAGCTTGGCGCCGGCGGCGGCCCGTCTCATGGCGGTGTCGCCGGGGCCTCCCTTCCAGCCGGCGTAGCTGAACTGGGTGAACAGCACGTCGATGGGCCCCACGGCCCGCCGGATGCCGGCGAGAGCCCTGCCGTCCACGGCGCAGTCGTTGATGTTCATCACCTTGAACCCGCCGCAGTCGTAGAGGATCCACGAGTCGTACAGCGGGACCTGGCCGCACACCACCTCGACGCCGTTGTCCAGCGCGACCCGTTCCATGTGCGGGAGCTCGCGGGTCCGGTACCCGATCTCCGCGCAGAAGTCGATCACCTTGCGGTCTCTGGTCCGCTGGAACAACACCGTGATATTGCGGCGGAGAGGCTCGGGCACGCTGCGCAGCACCGCGGGCGAGAAGTGGTCGGGATGCTCGTGCGACATCCAGATGTAGTCGATCTCGGCGAACCGCTCCGGATCGAAGCGGTGGTCGCACAGCAGGCTCCAACCGTCGTTGAAGGCCGTCCCGAACAGCCAGGGATCCTGGATGATCCTGCTGCCGGCGAATTCGAGCACGAACGAGGCGTGGTTGACGAACTCGATAGCGGGCCGGCTGCGCTGCATCTTGATAGCCCTTCGGATCGGTCGACTGTCACCAGTTACTGTGAAGTCCGATTTTCGACCAGGTCTTTGCCGTGTCGATCCATATTAGGGATCAGCCGGCTTGGCGGTGATCGTCGTCAAGCCCGTCAGGGGGCGCGGGCGACGGATTAGGGGCGAGGCTCCCGGGTCCCATCAGGTGGCCCTCCACCCTTGCCAGCCTCTCGCGAACATCGGTGACATCCCTGCCCAATGCGTCGAACTTCTTGTCGACCTTGGAGTCGAGCGCGTCGAACTTCTTGTCGACCTTGGAGTCGAGCGCGTCGAACTTCTTGTCGACCTTGGAGTCGAGCGCGTCGATCTTCGTGTCGATCTTGGTGTCAAGACGGCTGTACTGGAAGAAGATCAGACCTACGAGGGTCAGCCACGACCCTGCGATCGTGACCATCAGCGTGATGGTGCTGGAGTCCAATGTGGTCGTGTCCATGGCGTGAAGGCCTCCCGTTCTGCTTGGTCCTTGAGGCGAGCCATGACCGCGGCTTGTGACGTCGGCAACAACTGTACCTGAAGTCTTGGCACTTCAGTGATTGTTGGTGTATGTTGATGCACAGCCTTGCCACCGGGTGTCAACGGTGTGCCTTCGGCCCTGCCGACTGCTCGCCGACCCGAACGAGGTTCCCGTGTCCGCTCCCGCTGACTCTGCCACCGCTCAACCACCTGCTCGAATGGCCCACACACCCGACCCCCCACCAACGGCACCCGCCGCCGACGAGGCCCTGGCCGCGCCGCGGCGCGGCTTCTTGGCAGCCGGATGGGCCAAGTTCAGCGACAACGCCATCCCGAGCCTGGTCGTGGCCGTCATCGCAGGCCTGGTGATCTTCTTCTTCAACGAGACCGGCGACCGGATCACCCGGCTCGACGCTGACATCAGCGGCCGGATCACCAAGCTCGAAGAGAGCATCGACACCCGCTTCACCAGACTCGAAGAGAGCGTCGACACCCGCTTCACCAGACTCGAAGAGAGCGTCGACACCCGCTTCGCCGAGGTCGACGCCCGGTTCACCAAGCTGGAGGAGAACCAGCAGCAGATCGCCGTGACGCTGGCGACCCTCATCGGCGAATTCACGGCATTCCGAGAGGACGTCAACAACCGGTTCGACGCCATCGACAACCGGTTCGAGGCCATCGAAGCCAGGCTCACCAGGCTGGAGGAGAACCAGCAGGAGATCGCCGTGACGCTGGCGAGGCTGGTGACGCTCTTCGAGGCTCACTTCGAGGCGCCGGTCACCCTCTCGGGCTAGCGGGGCAGCCTGAACCGCTGGAGATCCGGGTGCCGGTTGTGCCGCGCCGCCCGAGGAGGACGGCGGGCTCCTGCTAGGGGCGAGCAGCGACGACGGTGAGCGTTCTGCTACTGGTAGCCATCCACGCCTGACAGTCCGAGCAGATCCAGCCTGCCAACTCCAACAAATGTGCGTGATCCCGAGACAGGTTGCGTCGATGGATCGGCTCGTGATGCGCTATCCGGTTCCTAAGGAAGTGGAGACGCTGCATCCGATCTTCCACCT
Organism: Acidimicrobiales bacterium; assembly: GCA_965117015.1. Taxonomy (GTDB): domain Bacteria; phylum Actinomycetota; class Acidimicrobiia; order Acidimicrobiales; family Aldehydirespiratoraceae; genus Aldehydirespirator. The sequence continues at coordinate 1,598,339 of OZ220747.1, read as the reverse complement.
CGACTTGGATCGTTCGCGGTTTGCCAACCGCTGGGTGAAGCGGAAACGCGGACGCTACTGCGGGCACCCACAGTGACGTCAGGTACGGATGCCCGCACAGGTACCGCCAGAATCCGAAACCCAACTCTGCGATGACCTTGCCGTGAACCTCAGGGAGCCTGCCCCCGCGAGTTGCGCGCTTGCGGCGGTTTCGATGTCCTCTCTGGCCCGGGACTCGTTCCGGCCCGGAAAGAGCTGCTTCCGCAGATACCACACATCCGGCCATGCCTTGGACCTGCCATGCCTCACCAGCGCCCTGTCCACAGCGTTACGGAAGACGACCTCAAGGCGGCCCAGGTCTTCGTACAAGGCGCTCGACACACTGGTGTTCCAGTCGTAGAGGCGTATAGCCGGTTCTACAGCGTCGCTGGTCGCCTGAAGATACGATCCAAGTCGGGCTGTCGTGAGCCGGTTGGCAATTGCGTTGAAATCAATGCTTGACATTCGCTCAGGAGATCGTAGAGTGGTTCTTGAAGACCCCGGAACCGTCCCTGCCTACAGGCAAACGGCCGGGGTTACGCCCTTTCTAGAGTGCCGGGCTGGTCTCGGAGAACCGACGCCGCATAGGCATCGTGCGTACAAGGTGTGAGTGAACCCGCGGGTCGAAGCGACGGAATTTAGGTTGTTGCCGTCATCGCAGGCCGGTGATCTTCTTCTTCCACGAGACCGGCGACCGGATCACCAGGCTCGACGCTGACATCAGCGGCCGGATCACCAAGCTCGAAGAGAGCATCGACACCCGCTTCACCGAGGTCGACGCCCGGTTCGTCAGGCTGGAGGAGAACCAGCAGCAGATCGCGGTGACGCTGGCGACCCTCATCGGCGAATTCACGGCGTTCCAGCAGGACGTCGACAACCGGTTCGACGCCGTCGACGCCCGGTTCGACGCCGTCGACGCCCGGTTCGACGCCGTCGACGCCCGGTTCGACGCCGTCGAAGCCAGGCTCACCAGGCTGGAGGAGAACCAGCAGGAGATCGCCGTGACGCTGGCGAGGCTGGTCGCGCTCTTCGAGGCTCACTTCGAGTCACCGGCCACCCTCTCGGGCTAGCGGGCAGCTTCATCTGGCTCAGGCTGCTTCTGCGTTGCCGTCTCCGGCGTCCTGGTGGGGTGCGGGTGGGATTCTCAGGTAGCCCTCAATGCGGGCCAGACGCTCACGTGCGTCCGCCAGGCTGCCGCTGAGCTCCCCGTGGCTCGCCGTCAGCATGTCCTGGGTCTTCTCGATCAGCCTCCGGTTCTCCCTGATCAGGTCGCGGTTCTCCTGGCTGGACTTCTCGATCAGGTCGCGGGCCTCGTCGCGGGTCCTCTCGATCAGGTCGCGGTTCTTCTCGTTGGAATCCGTGATCAGCTTCAGAGTCGCCTTCTCGGAGTCTGTGATCATCTTGCGGGTCTTGGTGCTGTCGAGGTGCTGGTACCTCGCCAGTGCGGTGACGCACAGCAGCATCGGGCCCAGCACCGCGACGATGATGGGCCAGAGATCCGACAACGTGACCGCCTCCATGGGCTCGACGCTAGCCGTTCATGGAACATGATGCAACTTCATGTATAATAAGGCTCTTCAGCTGGTCGCGAGTACTTGCCGAAGATCCTTTGAGCCGCCTGGCGCCCCTATTTGATCTAACCACTACGGATCGAATAATGCGCTTACGGGCGTGCTGTGTCACGATTGAGGGACAGAACGGGGACGCTGGCCGCCCCACGGATTGACGAATCGAGAGAAGTCAGACGTAGTAACACCAACTTTGTTAAGGAATCTGAGCCATGCTGTGGCTATGGGCATTGAAGAGAGACATGCGATGGGCAAGCTCACCGCCGCCTCCGTCAGAGGCATAAAGAAGCCCGGGAAGTACTACGACCTGCACGGGCTGATCCTGCGGGTGGCACCAGGAGGATCCAGGCAGTGGGTCTGGCGGGGCACCGTCCGAGGGCGGCGCCGAGACATCGGGATGGGCGCGGTGGCGTACACGTCGCTGGCCGAGGCCCGCGACATCGCCTACGGGTACCGCAAGCTGGCCCGGGCCGGGATCGACCCCAGGTCGAGGCGGGCCAGTAACTCCGTCCCCACCTTCGCGGAGGCGGCGGAACAGGTCATCGAGGCGTACCGTCCCGGCTGGAAGGACACCGGCGGTTCCGAGGAGAACTGGCGGTCGTCGCTGAGGCGGTACGTCTACCCCGCGCTGGGGTCCACTCCGGTGGATGAGATCACAACGGCCGACCTGGTGCGGGTGCTGATGCCCGTCTGGCACACCAAGGCCGAGACGGCCCGCAAGCTCAAGACCCGCCTCGGGGTGGTGCTGCGCTGGAGCATCGCCGCCGGATACCGCTCAGACGACCCCGCAGGCCCGGCGCTGGCCGTGGCGCTGCCCCGCCAGACCACCCCGACCAAGCACCTGGCCAGCCTGCCCCACGACCAGGTGGGCCCGACCCTGGAGAAGCTCGAGACGCTGCCGAGGGCGTGGCCGCCCACGGTGGCGTGCCTGAGGTTCCTGGCCGCCACCGCGGCCCGCTCCGGCGAGGCCCGGTTCGCCACGTGGGACGAAGTCGACCTCGAGACCCGGACCTGGACGGTGCCGGCTGAGCGCACCAAGACCAACCGGGAGCACGTGGTGCCGCTGTCGACGGTGGCGCTCGAGGCGCTCGACGTGGCCCGCCTCTACTCCAAGAGCTCCAACGGCTCCGGTCCGCTGTTCCCCTCGCCCACCGGCAAGGTGCTGAGCAATGGCGCCATGTCGAAGATCACCCGGCCCTTCGAGTTCACCCCCCACGGGCTGAGGGCCTCGTTCCGGTCGTGGGCGGCCGAGACCGGGGTCTCCCGAGAGGTCGCCGAGGCCGCGCTGGCGCACTCGGCCGGAGCGTTGGAGCGGGCCTACCAGCGTTCGGATCTGCTGACCGCCCGGCGGGAGGTGATGGAGGCGTGGAGCCGCCACATCTCATGAGCGGGTGTCGCCGTGAGGCTGCAACCACGGCGATGAGATCCGGCGTCTCCAGGTGCTTGTCGCGCCGCGGGAGGGGCCCGGAATCCAACTTTCGCCTCCATTTTGGGCGTCCAGACAGAAATTCCTTGGGCCGATCGAGAGGTGCTCAAGGGCACCTCGAAGGGCACGGTTTGAGGGACAAGCTGGGGGGAATTGCCGCTCTAGGGACTCTAATGACGCTTCTGACCTCGATGTTTGTTCTCTCATTCGGACTCTCGGGTTGGGCAGTGCTCGCCGCAGGCGCCATGGTCGCATCGCTCCTCGCGGTCGGGGCGAGCCCGGCTTCAGCCGTCGAAGAGAAGGCAGACCACGCTTCGGCGACGTCGGCGTGTGTGGGCGACGCTCTCGGTGACCAGATGTTCACCGACGTGTCCGATATGCACGCTTTCAAGGACGCCATCAACTGCATCGCCTACTACGGGATCACCAACGGCACCGGCGACGGCTCTACGTACTCGCCGAACCAGGACGTGACCCGGGCCCAGATGGCCGTGTTCATCGCCCGCGCTGCCGAGGCAGCCGGTTTTGATCTCGGCGACGCCATGAGCGCCGGCTTCACCGACATCGGTGACACTTGGGCCGAAGCCCAGGACGCCATCAACCAGCTCGCCGGCAAGGGCATCATCGACGGCGGCGGCGCCTACAGGCCCGACGACGCGATCACCCGAGGCGAAATGGCCACGTTCCTGATCGGCCTGCTGGCAAAGACCGCGCCGAACGTGACGGTCACCTCCACGGGTGCGATCCTGTTGGGCACCGGTGGCACAGCCGCTGAGGCTGACGACTACTTCGCTGATGCGCGTGCTTCTGTGCCTGCCGGTAACGACGCCGAGATCTCGGCGATCTATGAGCTGGGCGTGACTAAGGGCGCCAGCGCGGCTGCGGTGCAAGACGACACCAAGACGCCGATCGATTCCAACTATGAGCCCTTCGGCACCGTCAACCGGGGCGAGATGGCTGCGTTCATCACCAGGGCTCTGGGGCATACCTCTGTGCGCCCCGCCGGTATCTCGGCGCAGGTCGACGGCAGCGATGTGGTCGTTTCCTCCCGCGATGGTGATTTCCAGCCGGACCCCGGTGTCGTGGTGGACGTGTTCTACACCGACACCAGCGGAGTCGATCTGGCCTTCAGAGCCAACGGCTCCTGCAACGAGGTCTCCTCGTTTACCGGGTTCGGCATGCACGTCTGCGAGATCGAGGGCTCAGATCTGGTCACCGGAGGCGACGGCGACGCGACAGTGGCACTCCCCGCCGGTCACCCGGCCGTTGGCGGCACCACGGTGTGGGCCTGGACCGGAGACACAGGCGACGCGGTGAACTCCAGCACGGATCTGTTCCAGCTCGACATTCCCGAGGACGCCGCTCCGAAGCCGGCTGCTCGGGTGAGGGTCAGCACTGACTTCGGTGCCTCGAAGGTGCATCTGGGCTCGTCTGTGCTCTACACCGTGCAACTCGAGGACAGCGACGGCAAGGCGACCACCGTGGGCACCGACGGCGAGAACCCGGCCCAGTTCCTGGTCACTATGTCGACGTATGCGATCGTCGCCGGAGCCAGAAACCCGCAGGGGGCGTCGACGACCGTGACGCTGCCGCTCACCACCGACGCGGACGGCAAGGCGACCTTCCCGGTCTCCGGGCTCCCCGACACTGCACCGGGCACGAAGGCCGACAAGTACGAGGTCAACATCCATATCCAGCCGCGACCCAACGGCAACGCTCCGGCTGCTGATGACAGCGGCACTGCGACCTACTACATCGGTGCCAGGGCGACTGCCGGTACTGCCGCAGGTACCACCGGGCTCGTGCCGGTGAATGCCTCAGCAGACGCGGCCACGCGCGGTGGCCTAGTGTTCAGCACCGGGCCCCGTGTCAGCGCAGCTGGTGACATAACGATTACCATCTCGCCTGCCGCCGAGTATGCCGCTGCGGACGCTCGCGGGGCGAGCAACCGGGTCACGGTGTCGGTCACCGACCTGTACGGCGACCCGATCACCGGTGTCAAGGTCACTCTGACCAGCAGCGCGGCTGACAGCAGCCTCCCAACGACCGGCACAGACACTCCGAGGGAGTTCACCGTGGGTCGTGGCGGCTCCTACACGTACGGCTATGCGTATTCGAGTGCCGGCGCGGTAGCGGAGGTGCTCACCGCCGACATCGCAGACTGGGACCACGACGGCGACGGCGCCGCCGCTGACGACGCTTCGGCTACGCCGCCCGAGACGGCACCGTTGAATCCGGACGCGGTGACGAAGACGGTTGAGTGGGCTCAAGACTTCAATGCAACCGGCGCTGCTACGACTGGGGCCGTCCTCAAGTTGGACACGGAGACCAACACGGTCTTCACCGGCTCGACCGGCACAGTGCTCGTGGTCAGTTACGACTCGAACGACAGGTTCAACGTCGACGGGTCCGCTTCTACCTACGCCGGGTTCGAGAGGGCCTTGAGTGTGGGGGATACGCTCACATGGGTATTCGATACAAGCAGAACAGGAAGCAGAAGGGTCAACACCTTCTCGTTGACCTAGTAGCCGGTTCAGCTCCAAAGCTGTAACCAACCCAAACCCCGAGGGAGGCCCCGGCCGAGTGCCGGGGCCTCCCCGCGTCTCACTAAGGCGCTAGAGGCCGCATCATCCGCAGCCGCGAGGCTCTAGAAGGAGGGCCAGCGATGATCCATTTAGTGAAGAAGCCCAGCTCGGGCTTGGCCGTGCTCGCCGTGGGTGCTCTGGTCGCCACGGTCCTGGCCGCGGGAGCCGGTCCGGCTGTGGCTGTGACCGACAGGGCTGATCACACCACTCGGTTGTCGGCTTGCGTGGGCGATGCCGCCGCAGATCACATGTTCGTTGACGTGTCGCAGGGTCATGTGTTCCGCGATGCGATCAACTGCGTCGCTTACTACGGGATTACGCAGGGCACCGGTGACGGCACCACGTACTCCCCGAGCCAGGAAGTGACCCGGGCTGAGATGGCGGTGTTCATCGCCCGGGCCGCTAAGGCTGCGGGTGTCGATCTAGGCGGCGCTGGCAACGCCCGTTTCAACGACATCGACGACACCTGGCAGGAGGCCCAGGACGCGATCAACCGGCTGGCTACGACGGGGATGATCTTCTCGGGCGGCGCTTTCAGGCCCGACGACGCGATCACCCGGGCCGAGATGGCGACGTTCCTGGTGGGGTTGCTGGTCGAGTCCGCGCCGAGTGTGACGAAGGACTCCAGCGGCGCGATCCTGCTTGGCGTGCCCGGCTCTAGGTCGGTGGCCGACGACTACTTCCCTGACACCAGCAATGCCGAGATCTCTGCCATCTACGAATTGGGCGTGACCCGCGGCGCCAGCGCAGCTGAGGTGCAAGACCCCGCCAATCCGCCGCTGGACTTCAACTACGAGCCCGACGGCACCGTCGACCGGGGTCAGATGGCTGCGTTCATCACCCGGGCCCTGGCCCACACTTCTGTGCGCCCAGCGGGTGTCTCCGCTCAGTTCGACGGCGCCGACGTGGTCGTCTCGGTGCGGAACGCCCAGTTCAAACCGGTGTCGGGCGCCACCGTCGACGTCTTCTGGACGCCGACGGACCGAGCGGGCGGCGCGCTGGCCGCTGACGGGACCTGCAACCTGCCGGAGATCACCCCCGCCGATCTCTCCTCGTTTGCGTGCGAGATCGACGGCACCGACCCGGTCACCAGCAACGACGGCGACGCAACAGTGGAGGTCATCGGGTTGCGCCGCGTCCCAGCGGGCGGCGCAGCGGTATGGGCCTGGACCGGCGGGGACGGCGACACCGTCGCAGCCAGCACCGAGCTGTACCGCTTCGACGTGGCTGAGGGCGCCGACGTCGGTTTCGCGTCCGAGACGCTGGTCACGACGTTGTCCGATGCCCGCAAGATCCGCATCGGCGGCTCGGCCCTCTACACCATGCAACTGCGTGACATCGTCGGCAAGGTTTCCACCGGCGTCAACGGCACCCACCCGGCGCGATGGAGCCTGTCGGTGCAGAAGCCTGGCCAAACAGACCCTGAGGTGCAGACGCTGGTGTCCGACGGGACCGGAGCGGCCGCCTTCTCGATCGGTCTCGCCGCCCGGCCCGCCAGCGTTGCCAGCGGCGATGTCACAGTCACGTACACGCTGACACCGATCGACAACTCGCCCTCCGCCACCGTCTTCGCCGACGGCCGGGTGGCGGACTCCGGCACGCTGACCTTCAGCGACGAGGCCAGCAGCATCGCTGCGGGCAGTGCCACGGTCATCATCGAAACACGCGACTACGTGCATATGCTGGGTGGCTTCGCGTCCAACAGTGCGACCGTCGTCGTGCTCGACCAGTACGGAGTTCCGTTCCCGGGCGCCAAGGTCACGCTCGCAAGCAGCGGCCTGTCGGGGACTGTCACACTCGACACCGGGGAGTTCACGGTAGATGGCCGCGGCTCTTACCGGTTCGCCTACCAGTACCGCGGGCAGGGCGGCGAGACCGAGACCCTGACCCCCTCATACGGTGCGACTGGCGCCACCATTGCGGGGGATACCGCCACGGTGTACTGGGCCGCCGACGCCGGGCCGAGCCACACCGGCGGGACGGTGTACTCCGGCGATGTCCGCCGGAGGCAGATCGTGGCCGATGACGGCGACGGCCCGGTGCTGCTGGTCTACGACGACAACGACCGGTTCAACCTGCGGGGCTCGCCCACCACGATCACCGTCTTCGAGGCCGTGCTCGCCGAGGCACTCACGCGCGGCAGTCCGACAGGCCTGAACCTGGCCTGGAGCAACTACCGCCCCGGCAGCGACCGCCGCATCACCGAGTACTCCCTGACCTGAGCGCCATCCCGACAATGTCAGATGGAGGGACTACTGCGCCTTGTGCGAACTCCATTTCAGTGAGCCGGTGCGCCAACGCGGGGAGGCCCCGGCACTCTGGCCGGGGCCTCCCTCGGGTTTGGGTTGGTTGTTTGTTGGACCTGAGCTAGCTAGCTGGGGTCACGCCAAAGACATTTATGTCCCTGCTGCTGCCGCCTGCGGCGACGATCCAGGTCAACTCCTTGCCCACAGCCAGGGCATTCTCGAACCCGGCGTAGTTGCTAGCCGGTATTGAATTCAAGTCCACGGCTGCGACAGATCCGACGTTGAACCGGTCGCCCGAGTCGTAGTAGAGCACCAGGGTCGTGTCATCGGTCAGCGACGTACCGGTCCCTCCTGTGCCCACGAAGATCCTGTTCGCGTCAGTGTCGAACGCCTGGATGATGTAGTCGCCTCCGCCAGTTTGAGTCTGGTTCGCCGCGACGCCCGACGTGGCGGCCCCGGGGGCCCACTGGACCTTTACAACTGTCCCCGCGGCACCGACTGTCAGCGCCCCGGTGCAGGCTGCATCGGCGCAGCCGTCGCCGTCGTCGTCCCAATAGGGTGTGAGCTCCTCGGTAACTGTGGCGTCGCCTACTCGCTGGTAGCCGAAGGTGTAAGAGCCGTCGCGGCCGACCTTCTGCGCCCGGTTGTTGCCGATAGAGATGACGGTGGCACTGCCCTCATTCGTCAGGTCAGTGACGAGCCGGACCAGGACGCCCGAAACCGGGTCGCCGTACTGGTCGACCACAGACACCGTCGCCCGGTTGCTCACCCCGCGATCCGACGCAGCGATAAACGTCGCGGCCGACGTGACAGAAACGCTGGCGCCGCCAGTTGCCGTGCTGTTGCTGGCTTCGGTGCTGAAGACGAGATCGTTGGGATCGTCGGAGTAGTCGCCGTCGCCCGCGTCGTCGCGCACCGCGTTGCCCTTGCTGGCGGGAGCAATAAGCAAAGCAGCATCCGCACCAGTGCCGATGGCGATATTTGCCGGAGTGTTGCCGCTGGGAGCCCCTGCAACATGGATGTCAACCACGTACTTGTCGCCCGGTGTGCCCGGTGCCTGATCGGGGAGGCCGGAGACCGAGAAAGTCGCCTTGCCGTCCGCGTCGGTGGTGAGCGGCAGTGTTGTCACCACCGACGCCTCCGCGCTGCGGGTCGTCGCGCCGGTGACTGCGTAGGTCTCCAGCCTGACCAGGAACCGGGCCGGTCCGTTCGCCACGGCACCGCCGACGGTGGTGTTGTTGCCGTTGGTGTCTTCGAGCTGCAAGGTGTAGAGCACAGACGAACCCAGATGCGCCTTCTTGTCGCCGCTGATGCCGGCGGGGTGTTCGCTGGTGACTCTCACCCGGGTGGCCGCATCCTTGCCGACCGTCTTGGGAATGTCGAGCCGGAACAGATCGGTGTCGGAGTCCACCGTCTCGCGGGTGTCGCCGGTCCAGGCCCACACCGTGGTGCCGCCTTGAGCAATGTCGGTAGAGGCGAGAGGCACCGTCGCGTCGCCGTCGCCACCGGTGCTCACATCTGAGCTCTCGATCTCGCACGGGTACATGCCGAAGCCGGACATCAACCCAGCGACCTCGCCGCTGCAGGAGCCGTTGCCCCTGAAGGCGAGCTCAGCATCGCTGGTGGCGATGCTGAACACGTCGATCACGACACCGCTGGTTATGGGCCTGAAGTCCGCGCCGCGCGCCGAAAGGACCAAGTTCGCGTTGTCGCTGTCATACTGCGCGGAGACGCCTTCGGGCCGGGCTTCGGTGTGCGCTAGGGCCCTGGTGATGAACGCAGCCATCTCACCCCGGTTGACGGTGCCGGCCGGCTCGTAGTTGAGGTCCAGGGGCGCCGCGGCGGGATCTTGCACCGCAGCCGCGCTGGCACCCTTGGTGATGCCCAACTCATACAGCGCCGATATCTCAGAATCGACGCGGCGGGACTGAGAACCGCGCGCGTCGCCGAAGTAGTTGAAATCACCACTGGCCGTCGAGCCGAGCATCGTGATCACGCCATCGGCGTTCCTGACCACGTTCGGCGCGGCTGCGACCTTGGCCAACATCCCAACCAGGAACGACGCCATCTCGGCCCGGGTGATCGCGTCATCAGGCCTGTAGGCGCCGCCCGAGGAGAGCATGCCCTTGGAAGCGAGCCGGTTGATGGCGTCCTGGGCCTCGGCCCAAACGTCGCCGATGTCGGAGAACCCGGCGTCCATCGCATCGCCCAAGTCCACGCCCGCTGCTCCGGCGGCACGGGCGATGAACACTGCCATCTCGGCCCGGGTCACCGCTTGGTTCGGCGAGTACGTAGAGCCGTCGCCTGTGCCATTGGTGATCCCGTAGTAGGCGATGCAGTTGATGGCGCCCTTGAAGGCGTGCGCATCGGACACGTCGGTGAACATCTGATCGCCGAGAGCGTCGCCTACACACGCCGACAGAACGGTGCCCTCGCTGACCAAGTCATTGTAGGGTCTGGGCTGCGCGCCAATAGGGCTCGCCCCAACCGCGAGGAGCGACGCGACCAAGGCACCCGTGGCGAGCACTGCCCAACCCGTCAGCGGGTTCTAGGACTACATGCTCTGAAAATCTCTTTCGATACAGTTCGCCGGTCGGAATGAGTCGACCGCGGAGGCGGCGTCCCGAGGGAGGATGGCCGGCCAAGCCGCGGGAAACGCCGACTTCACAAGGGCTGTCTAGCCCGGGTCGGGGGCTGCGGCGCTCGGACCGACGGGTGATGATCTACGGGGGGCTGAGGGACAAGACGGAGGCTCGATGTAGGAGTGCTGCGGAGCCATGAAGCTCGTCCCAACTTGGCCTCACGCGGCTTAGCAGGTTCGCCAGAGTCTGAATGTTGCCACTCTGTTCAGTCTGCCGGAATCGTAGCCCGACCACTGCAGACAGGCGGTGGTCTCGGGGCTGTCGGCGAGATACGCGGCAAGAGCCTTCTCAAAGTCTTCGATCGAGTTCACCGCTACTGGCGCGGGGTCGTTGGTGCCCTGGACGTCGAACCGGTGGTTGCTGTCGTAGACCACCCTCTCAGGTTCAGCATCCGCGGCGCGGTAGGTGCTGGCGCCTATGTCGACTATGAGCTCGTTGCGGCTCGTGTCGCCGAACAGGATGTACTTGTTTCCGTCTGTGGTTGCCTCGTAGGTGAGCAGGGGCCAGTACACGAGCGCCGTCATGGAATCCAGTTCGGGAGCGGATCCTGAGCCGTCGGGGTCGACGGTGACGGTGAGGGTCTCCACCTCTCCGCCAATGCCGTCATACCGGTAGTTGAACCGGTGGAGGCCGTCCCGGCCGATGGTGAAGCGTTGGGTGGTGAGGTTGGTTTGCCTGTCGCTTGCAAGACTGGCCGTAGCGGCGGAGAGAGCCTCGCCGTACTCGTTGTGCACGGTCACCACGGCGGTGTTGCTGACATCGCCCCGGTCGGGCACGTTGATGTAGGGGTTGGGTACGGTCAGCCTCACCACAGAATTCGTCAAGGTGGGCGCGGCACTGCTGAACTCCAAGTAGTACACGTCACCGTCGGACCTGCCAAAACTCCGCTTGACGAGATCGCTGTTGACGGCCACGGCGGGCGCGTTGGAGAGCTCCGTCAACTTGAAGGTGCGGGTGCATGAGTTGGCCGTGCAGGTGCTGGTGCGATGCTCCGACACCGAGAACGTGACCTGGCCGCGGGAGTCCGACCTCACCGTCCTGGTGTTCCTGAAGATGACGTCGCTCGTGCTGTCCGGATCGCCGTCTACGGTCGCGTCTTGCAGCAGCTCCTCGGTGAGCGTCCACTCGGCGGGGCGCTGGCCGTCGAGGCCTACGCTGACATCGTTGCCGTTCGAGTCCTGGAGTTGCACGGTGAAGGTGACGGTGACGCCGAATCTGGCTTTCGAGCCCCTGAAGGTGGAGGAGATCTTGGCGGCGGTGGCGCCCTGGGGCTGCTCGGACGGCGCGACGTCCAAGCGGACGAGGTTGGTGCGCCGGCCCACCGTGTCGCGCTCGCGGCCGGTCCAGACCCACACCGTGGTGTCGGTGCCGTCGCTGATGGTCTGGGGGACGTTGAGCGCAACCTCGCCGTCGTTGTCGGTGGCCAGGTCCGAGGAGTCGATCTCGCATACGAAGGTACCGTTGACCGACTCGACCTCAGAGCTGCAGACGTCCCGCGACGTGAAGGCCTGGTCGGCGGCGTCGGTCTCGATATAGAACATGTCGACGGGGGCCCGATCCACGGGCTCGAATTCGTCATTCCGCAACGACACCCTGATCTCGTTTCCGTCGTACTGGGCGCTGAGTCCCCTGGGGCGGGCCATGGTGTGGCCCAGGGTGCGGATGATGAAGGCGGCCATCTGCCCCCGGGTCACGTCGCCAAACGGCTCGTAGTACAAGTCCAGGCCGGGCTGGGCGGTGCCGGAGGCGGGAGTGGCGCTTACGCCGGTGGTGATGCCGAGCTCGTAAGCGGCGCTGATGGCCGCGTCCTCGAGCCTCGACACCTGGTTGCTGGCGTCCTCGAAGTAGTCGTCGGGCCTGCTCCGGATGCCGTCGCCGTTGGCGTCGAGCAGGAAGTCGCCGTTGCTGTCGATGTCCACCACCGGCCCGGCTGCATCGAGGAGGCGCACCAGCAGCTGTGCCATCTCGGTGCGGTTCACAATGCCGTTCGGGTCGAAGATCCTGGGTCCTGCTGGATCGGCGATGCGGTTTGTGACCATCAGGTCGATGGCGTCGCGGGCCTCGTCGTTCAGGATGCCGAGGTCGGTGAAGTTCTGGGGCCGGGCCCGGCTGAGGTTGATGCCGGCTGGTTCGAGGGCCCGAGCGAGGAAGAGCATCATCTGCCATCGGTTGATGGGGTCCTCGGGACAGAAGGTGGTGCCGTCGCCGCAGCCGATGGTGATCCCGTAGTGGGCCAGGCAGTTGATGGAGTCGTGGAAGACGTGGTTGTCGGACACGTCGGTGAAGCCCCAATCGGTCAGGGCCTCGCCGACGCAGGCGGTCACCGGGCTCTTCTCGTCGGGCGTGTCGGTGGTGGCAGTGGCGGTGGTCGCGCCGGCGGCGAGCAGTGACGCCACCATCGCACCGGCGACCAGAACGGCCCATCCCTTGCGAGGCCTGCTGAGTCGCGGCTGCACCGGCGTCACCGCCGGTCGGCCGCTCCTACCCGGGAAGGCGCTCAGGCCCGCTTCTCTGTCAGGATGATGCCCCAAGAAAAGTCATACTTGGTGGTCCGGTCGGGGTCGCCGTCGGCATCGTTGGGGGTGATCTCATTGTCGGCCATGTAGGCGCTGACCCTGATTTGGCCGCTCGTGGGCAGGCGTCCGGGCACGTTCGCAACCTCGACATCGACTGTCCCTGACGCGGGTACTTGCCGGAACAGCGCCGCTGTGGCCGGCAGGCTGCCACCGCCAGTCCCCCCCAGATTCAGGGTGCTGACCGCGTAGGTCTTCCACCCGCTGCTCGAATTCTCCCGGTACTCCACCTGGATCAGTGTCACCGGCTCGAGGTCGGCGTCGGTGTCCTGATTGTGGTCTGCTGCTGCCTTGGTGGCCTCCAGCGTGAACACACCTTCGTATGTGCCCGCCGGGAGGTTGAACGAGCGGGTCTGGTGTTGGGTGCCTCTGGTGGTGAACGTCCGCAGCGGCACCGTCGTGGGTGTCGGATCGTTCCCGAACCCGGCGTTTGGGTCGAAGGTCCCGCCCGGCGTGGTCGCCCGGCCCTCCAGCGCTCGGACCCGATTCTCGAGAGGGCCGATCACGTTGTTGTTGTAGCGGTGGAGGAACGTCACCGACTCGGCTCTGTTCACTGTCCTCTCGGGGCAGAAGTACGTGCCGTCTCGACATCCCACCGTGACCCCGCTCTGAACGGCCCACTGCACCGAGTCGCGGGCGTAATGGTTGTCAGGTATGTCACGGAACGTGCCGATCCCCTGCGCCAGCGCCACGGCTGCCGCCGTCAACGCAATAGCAGCGGCAGCCACCCCAACGGCCAGCCGAGACGCGCGCCGCTTCCACACACGCCGTAGGCGTCCATCTCGCCCGCGGCGACCGCCATCGGAGCCGTGCGCCTCGGGTTCGCCGGAGGGGGGTGTCGTGGTCGTGGCCATTGTCCTCTCCTGTCCTCTCCTCATGTAAGGCTAGCTTGCGGGCCGCACCGGACCACTCCCACCGCACGGCTGCGCAGACGCGGGGAGGCCCCGGCACTCGGCCGGGGCCTCCCTTCGGGTTTGGGTTGGCTACTTAGCTGTTCGGCAAGGCTACGACGCCGGGATGGTCAACGTGAAGGTGTTGACCGCTCTGCCAGCTATGCGGTAGGCCTCCCAGGACAGCTCGTAACCGGTGAGGGTGGCCAAGCTCCTTTCGAACCCTGCATAGGTGGTAGTAGCCGATGCGGCCGTACCCCTGATGATGTTGAACCTGTCGTTCTCGTCGTAGTAGAGCACGGTCAGCGGAGTGGTGTCGGAGAAAGCAGCGGGATTGCCTGTGCCGTCACCCGCGAAGATCGTGTTCGTGTCCTTGTCGAACGAACGGATCTGCTGTGCGTCGGTTGAGGCAGCCTGGGCTAGTGAAGCCCAATGAACCGTCCGCGAACCCTCCACCGCAGCGGTAGTGGTGTCGTCGTCGTGATCCCACGAAGCTGTGAGCGTCTCGGTGAAAGAAGCCGCGTTCTCTCGCGTGTAGCCGAACGTGTAGGTGCCGTCACGGCCCACAGCTATCGCTCTGCCGCTGGCGATCACGATCACGTCAGTCTCGCCGGTATCCGTCGCGGTGGTGACGAGCGACACCTCGGCGCCCCGGATCGGGTCGTTGTACTGGTCCACTACCTTCACCGTGGCCCGGGTGCTGACCCCCCGCGCGCCCGAGGCGATGTACCTCGTGGCAGGCGAGACAGACACGCTCACCCCCGGCTCTGTGCCGTCGGTGATTACTGTCTCCGTGTCGTTCGGCTCGGTGCTGAAGACAAGCCCGTCTTCGTAATCGTCGTTACCCGTCGCCTGGCGCACCGGTACGAGCCCGGTCGCGCTCGCAGCGGTGGCAGTCTGGCCGATGTAGTAGTGCGCATCCGCAGCGACTATGGGATTACCGGCATTGTCAAACACCGCCGGAGCGTTGCCGACGTCGCCCTGTACCGGCTGGATCTCGATATCAACCACGTACTCGTCGCGGTCATCCGTCGGATTCGTGTCGGGAAGACCCGGAACCGTGAAGATCGCCTTGCCCTCGTCGTCGGTGATGAGCGGGATCGTCGACACCAAAGATGCCCCCTGAGGGTTCCTTTGTACTTGCGTGTTCGCATCCCGATCATGGTCAACGAGCGCATAGGTCGACAGGGTGACGAGGAACCGGGCCGGCCTCGGATCTGCGGGGTCGACACCGATGGTCACGGGACCGAACCTGTTCTCAAGCTGCACGGTGTAGAGCACAGAGGCCCCCAGGTGCACCTTCTTGATGCCGGGATGGCTGCTGGTGATCCTCACCCGGTCAGCCGTGCTTGGGGGAGCCGTAGTGATTTCGAGCGTGTACCGCACGGTCTCGTCGTCGACGTCGTCTCCGTTCTCGCCGGTCCAGGCCCAAACCGTGGTGCCGCCGGGATCGATGCCGTCCTCAAGGGACACGCGGGCGTCGCCGTCGCCTCCGGTGATCGGATCGGCGCCGTCGATCTCGCAGGCGTGCTCGCCGGTGCCAGTCAATACGACACCGATATCGACGCTGCAGCTTCCGTCGCCCCTGAAAGCCCTCTCGACTGAGCTGGTGGGGATGCGGAACACGTCCACCACCTCGCCGGCCAACGGCTGGAAGTCGCCGTCACGCATCGACACGACCACATCGCCTGGGCTGACGGTGTAGTCGTACTGCGCGGTGACCCCCTCGGGCCGTGCCGAGGTGTGGGCCAGAGCCCGGGTGATGAACTCAGCCATCACGCCCCGATTGACGGTGCCGAACGGCTCATAGTTGGCGTCCAGAGGCGGGCTGTACTTGTCCTGCACCGCGGCCGCACTGGCGCCCTTGGTCACGCCCAGCTCGAACAGCGCAGAGATCTCAGTATCGTTCTCGACAGGCACCGAAGCACGCGCGTCAGCGAACCAGTCCCAGTTAGCGGAACTCGTGATCCGGGTCGCGGACAGCCTGAGCTCTCCGAGGGAGGTCTTGAAGACGTTTGGAGCCGTCTCGACCATCAGCCCCACCAAGAACGTCGCCATCTCGGCCCGGGTGATCGCGTCGTCGGGCCTGAACTCGCCGCCCGCGGGGATCATCCCCTTGCCGGCGAGCGCGTTGATGGCGTCCTGGGCCTCCTGCCAGACACCGCCAATGTCGCTGAAGCCACCGCTCCCGGAGCCGACATCGGTGCCGGCAACCCCGGCGGCACGGGCGATGAACACCGCCATCTCGGCCCGGGTCACATCCTGGTTAGGGGAGTACGTCGAGCCGTCACCGGTGCCGTTGGTGATCCCGTAGTACGCGACACAGTTGATGGCATCGCCAAAGGCGTGACCGTCGGACACATCAGTGAACATGTGGTCGTTGAGAGCGTCACCCACGCACGCCGACAGCACCGTGGTGTTGTCGGCCTTGTCATTGGCGACCAAGGACTGGGCGCCCGTCGGGCTCGCACCAACCGCGAGGAGCGACGCGATCAAGGCACCCGTGGCGAGCACTGCCCAACCCGAGCGCCGCTTCTTCACTAGCTGGGGCATCGGCCCCTCCTTTGCTTGTGCTTGGGGCACAGGCCCCTTCAAATGGGGCATGTGCCCCTCCTTTCTATACCTGTGTTCCATCTGTGGCAAGTTCGGCCCTGACGGACATGTACGCCTCGCACATGACAACCGTCAGGGGTGCAACCTGTACCACGCTACACGCGCTATTCAAGGGCCGCACCCCCTTCGATCACTCGTCCGGGACGTTTAGAGAACCCTACCACGATGGTCGGGCCCGTGACGGGCCATGAGTGTAGCACGGCGGGCTGTTTAACGCGGTCAATCATCCTCGATCACATCCCAGCCTCGACACGTAGCTGACACCACTGCCCTGGCGCCTACAGACGGCGCCTCGTCGTCGAACACGTCTCGACATCGTACTAGTAGGTATCGCGCGGAGCAACTACCCGTCACGGGGCACAAAGTAACGCGTGGACGCATGGCATATGGGTATTTCCCTAGGCATTTCCTGCCAGCCCTCGACAGCGCCCCACCGGCGCTAGGGCCAGCCGGCCTCATGCGTCGACGAGCCAGGCGAGCATGGCGGTCGGCACCGCGGCCATCTCGGGCTCCTCGAGGTCGAGCTCCGTGCGGGTGGCCACCACCCCCCGCCACGGCGAGGCGGCCACAGTGCTCGGCCCGCCGTTCGTCTGCAAGTGCGTCTGTAGGGTTCACAGCAGTTCATTCGGGAGGGAGGCGTCAGATGCCTGAGGTTCGCATATACGAGAACCACGACGAAGGCACGCTCTGGTGGGCAGAGTCTGACCTCGGGTTCACCGGAGGCGCTGACCGCCTAAGCGACCTCATGGACTTCATTCACGAATGGGCTGAGGCTGAGGGGATTCTGAACGACCTGCAAGTCACTCACCCCGGCTCCCCGGCGACGATCAACCCGGCGTAGAGACAACAAGGCTCCGGCGGCGCTATTCCAGCCTAACTACCAGTCATCGAGCGAAAGGTCCGGGAACTCGGGCGGCGGGGGCGGGAACCACACGCCTCGGGGCCCGGCGGGCAGGTCGAGCTGGTCGAGCCAGTAGTTGCAGGCCCGCTCGGCCTCGACCAGCAGCTCCTGCTCGTCCAGCAGCGTGGAGACGCCGTCGGCCACCACCAGATGGCCGTCCACCAGCACATGGCGCACCATCGGACCATGGGTCTGATGCACCACCGCATGCAGAGGATCGAGCAGCGGGGCCTGGAGCAGCGAGCGGGCCGGGAGCAGCACGATGTCGGCCGCGCAGCCCGGCGACAGCTCGCCCAACGCCACCCGGTAGCCGGCGGTGGCCGCGACGTGGGTGTCGGCGGGGGCGGCCGAGTTGGGGAAGCTCGCGGCCGCACCCCGCCAGGTGGCCATCTGCAGCACGTCGCGAGACGACAGCACCGCAGGGTCACCAGAATGAAGCGACTGTATATGAAGCTCGGCCCGCATCTCCGAGAAGATGTCGGTCATCATGTCGACGCCCAGGGCCACGTTCACCCCGGCGGCGAGCAGGTCGGGCACCCGGGTCACCCCCTTGGCCAGCTTCATGTTGTTGGACGGGCAGTGGACGACGTGGGTGCCCCGGGCGGCCAGGAGCTCGATCTCGTCGTCGTCGAGGATCACGCAATGGGCCAGCACCGTGCGCTCGGAGAGGAAGCCGGCCCCGTCGAGGGCCTTGATCGGGGTTGTCTGGGCCTCCTGCTGCCAGGTTTGGCGTTCGGCTGGTGTCTCCGAGGCGTGGGTGTAGGTGCCGGCGCCCAGCTCCTCGGCCAGGGCCGCGCTGCGCTCGAACTCCTCGAAGGTGGCCTGGCGGATGCTGACCGGGGCCACGAACAGGCGCTCGGGGGTGGCGGTGGTGTTGGCCAGCAGGGCCCGGATGTTGTCGGCGGCCTGCTCGAACGTCTCGCACACCGGTGCGTAGGGGCGGGTCATGATGCCCCTTGCGTAGGCCCAGCGGATCCCCGACGACTCGTAGGCGTGGACGCAGGCCTCGTCCAGGTCGGGCTCGTGGAACGTGTAGGCGTGGTCGACGGCGGTGGTGACGCCGCACTTCAGGCGCTGGAGGCAGCCCAGCAGCACGGCCAACTCGTACTCCGGGGGGCCCATGTGGGCCTGGGTGGCCCACTGGACCCGCAGGAACTCGTCGAGGGGGAGGCCCTCGGCGATGGGCAGGCCGGGGGCCAGCACCCGCAGATGGTCGTGGACGTCGGCCATGCCGGGGACCGCGATCATGTCCTTGCCGTCGATGGTGACCGGCTTGTACCGCTCGAGCAGGTCCTTGGCGGGCGGCGGGGCCGCGGCCAGCGGGGTGGTGCCGGCGTCGGCCGGGACCATGGCCGCGATCAGGCCGTCGCGTATGTATATGTGGCAGCGCAGGGGCTCCAGGTCGCGGCCCACCAGGGCGGTGACGTTGGTGATGGCGTGCACGGTCGGGGCCAAGGCCCTGATGTTCGCGCCGTCGGGGGTGACGCGGGGTTTGGCGTCCTTGACGTCGTGGAGTCTGCGGGGAATGTCGGTGCTCATGGGACGGCGGCGGTGCGGGGAATGTCGGTGCTCATGGGACGGCGGCGGTGGTGCGGGGAATGTCGGTGCTCATGGGACGGCGGCGGTGCGGGGAATGTCGGTGCTCATGGGACGGCGGCGGTGGTGCGGGGAATGTCGGTGCTCATGGGCCGGCGGCGGTGCGGGGAATGTCGGTGCTCATGGGAATACGCCGGTGCGGGCGAAGCCGATCAGGCCGGTGGTGTCCAGCCCGCCGAGACCCAGGGTGGCCAGCGTGCGGCCCTCGGTCCGGAAGTCCCGGCCCAGCATCGACGAGGCGATGTCCACCAGCCCGTCCACCACCGGGGTCGGCACGCCAGTGGCCTCGCCCAGCGACGACGCCAGCACCAGCGCATAGGGCACGTCCTCAGTGACATAGCGGGTGTCGAGCCCGCCGGCGTCGCCCGTGGGCGCATACGACACCACCAGCTTGGAGGCCCTCACCGTGTCGAACAGGGTGGCGCCGGGGCCGAGGTCGGGAGCGAAGCCCTGGGCCACCAGGAAGTCCTGGTAGCGGCGCGGCTCCTTCGAGTTGAGCGCCTGGCGCAGAGCCAGCAGTTCGCTGTCGACAGTCTCAATCACATTCACCACCGCAGGCGTGGCGCCCTCGCCCCACAACAACATTCCGCCGGTGCGGTTCTGGAGAGTACCCGCATTTGCGATCATTGCGGCTACATGATCTATTGCGTTGTAATTGGCCAGCACCGTGTTCCACACCGTGTCGGTGGCGGTGGCGTAGGGCCAGACGTCCTCGATCAGGTTGATTGTGTGGGCGGTTGCCTGGGTGGTGGCGGGCAGGGTGGCGATCAGCACGCCGCCCAGCTTGCGGAAGGCGGTGACCGAGCCGGGGCCGGTGGGGCGGGCCAGGTAGGGCAGGGTGTTGGCCTCGGCGATTGCTGTCGGCTGTGGGATGGCCCGGCGGGCGACGATGGCGCCGCTGCCCTCGCCCAGGAACAGCACCGTCTGGTCGGCGGTGACGTGGGGGGCGATGGCCTCCACCCAGCGGTCGTGGGCGAAGCACGGGACGACGGTGACTATCAGGGCCGCGTCGTGGATGGCTTCGGGGATGCTGCCGGCGACGGTGACGGGGTGGGTCTCGGGGCCGTGCCAGTCGTTGGTGACTGTGACTCCTTTGTTGGCCGCCACGGGCTCGAGGTTCGACATGAAGTCGTCGAAGTCGGCCAGCACCGTGGCGCGGCCGTGGCGGGACATGTCGGCGGCCACCGCCAGAGCGCCGCCGCCGGAACCAAGAACAGCCACCTTCATGGGGTCTTCTCCTTATGTATAGATGTATAGGTATGCGAACTATTGGGGGTGGTCGACTACCGGTCGAGGAAGCTCAGCATCGCCTCCCCCACCGATGCGATCTCGTCGTCGGTGATGCCCGGGCCGAAGCTCAGGATGACCTCGCCCACGCCCGCGGCCCGAAGGGCGTCGATCCGGTCGCCGGCCCGGTGCACCGAGCCGCAGATCGAGAAGGCGTCCACCATGTCGTCGGTGATGAGCTCGTGGGCCCTGGGGTCTGTGTTCCTTACCGCTTCGCGAACCTTCATCACAGCGGCGGGGTCGAGGCCGTACAACGGGATCATGCTCGGGTCGAACTCGCCGCCCACCATGTAGCGGCAGCGGGGACGCAGCACGTCGCGGGCATGGGCCAAGTCGTCATGCAAGAAGATCTCCAGCCAGACCGCAATAGAGCAGTCGGTGGGTTGACGGGAGGCGGCCTGCGCTCGCTGGGCGCCGAGCTCGACCCGTTCGACCACGTGCTCGATGAACGGCAGCGACAGGCTGTGGGTGATCAGGCCGTCGGCCAGCTCGCCGGCCAGCGACATCATCCGCGGACCACGGGCCGCCAGGTACAGGGGTATGGGCTGGGGAGGAGTGAAGTCGAGTCGGGCCCCGGTCAGCGGGAACCTGGGCGTGGTGGCGGCGGTCCCCGAAATCTCGGGGCGATTATGGGTACTCAGTCCACCCGAATCGCCCCGAGAAATCGCGGCGGGGGTGGTGGGGGCGGTGGCGGGGAGGCCCTTCAGGAGGTCGGCCAGCAGCAGGGCGGTCTCACGGGTGACGGTGAGGGGACGGGGCTCGTGGATGCCGAGCTGGGTGGGCAGCTCCCAGCCGCCCGGACCGATGCCGGCCACGATGCGGCCCGGGGCGATCTCGGCCAGCGAGGCGAACAGCGACGCCAGAGCGCCCGGGTGGCGCAGCAGCGGGCTGGTGACCGCAGTGCCGAGACGTACACGGTCGGTGGACAGGGCGCAGGCGGTGAGGGTGGCGCCGACGTCGCGGTGCATGTAGTGGTCGGGCCACCACACGTCGTCGAAACCGGTGCGCTCGGCGCAGGCGGCCAGACGGGCCAGACCGGCCACGTCCCGGTCGGCCCACAAAGTGATCCCCAAGCGCATCGGCGCGACGCTATCTATTAGGCGGGCCGGGGGTCGTGGTCGGACGGGGCGGTGGTTGGACGGGGGTCCAGGTGGGCCGGGCGTCGTGGTCGGACGGGGCGGTCGGGGGTTGGGGCGCTATAGGTCGTCTGCTACGAGGACCTCGCGAAGAGCGGATGGCGTGCGGCCCCTTGCGGCGGACACCCTGGCTAGGTCGTCGGCGTGTGCGTCGGTGCCGCACAGCACGGTGGTGCCGTTGCGCTCCATCTGTTCCCAGGCGTCGTCAGGCTGCCACGACTTGAGGAGACCGGCCGTGGCGCCCCGCATCAGGGCGGGGAGGATGCTGGCCTCCAGATGGAACGGCTGGGCCAGCGGGGTGGGGCACAGGGTGGCGTCGTCCGGGGTGAGGTCGAGGCGGTCGGCGATGGAGGAGGCGACCTCGATCAGCTCGGCGTGGGTGCGGGTAGTGGCCGAGGCAGGAGCAGTGAGCGCGATCGCATTGGCAGCTGTGGCGACGGCGGCGGTGGGCGGCTCGGCCAGAGGCGTGGCCTCGGCCAGGGCGTCCAGCCAACCGACCGTTCCCTCCTGGGGGCCGTCCATGCCCGCGAAGACGGTGGGGCTGTCACCGCCGCCGAGGGCGGCCAGGGTGGGGCGGACGTAGTCGAAGTGGTCGTTGGTGTAGACCACGGCGTGGGGGGCGGCCGCAGTCATCAGCTCGTGGAAGCGGTCCTTGTCGGCCAGGTCCACCAGCACGGCGGTCGCTCCCAGCCGCCAGGCGCCCAGCAGGGCCACCACATAGTCGAGCCCCGGATGGGCGAACAGCCCGACCCGACCGCCGTCGGGCACGCCGAAGCCGGCCAGCACCGCCGCGGCCCGAGCCATGGCGTCAACAGCCTCCCTATATGTAAGCGCGCGATCACGGTCCACCCAGTGGACAGCCGTGTCGCCGGCCGCAGCACCAGCGGGCTTGGCCGCAACGGCGTCGATCAGCAGATCAGCCGCGTTCACAGGCGGGGGCAGGGAGACGACCCATAGGCCCCAGAACCTAATGGTGAGCATGGGGGCGAACCGCAAGCGGAGGTCCGAGCGGTCAGATCAATCGGTCAATTGTCCACCGGACGATAGAGAACATAGCCCATGTTAAACTGTTCTAAGATATATCACTATATATTCTGCTATTATCTGTATAGACTGTGCGGGTGGTGAGAGGTGTCCACCCCGATAAAGAGATACGCAAGGCGATCAAGATCCTTGCCAAGGCCGGATGGACCGTCGAGGTTTCGAAGGGACGAAGCAGCCATGCGTGGGGCCGCGCCTACTGTCCTCACGGTCACCCGGAGTGCACGGCTTCGATCTGGAGCACGCCGGTACGTCCAGAGACGCACGCGGCTAGGCTCCGGGCGAGGATCGGGGCATGCCAACGACGGAGTGAAGCCACATGACCGCACCTGCGACGGCACGGGAAGAGTCGATGGCCACACACCATTTCGTGCTGGTGACCGAGGGTGCAGACCTCCTGGAGTGGGAGACTCTGGACGCCCTGTTCGAGGCCGGATGCGGTGACGCCACGGTGGGGCACGACACCCTCGAGTTCGACCGAGCAGCACCGACTCGCGGCGAAGCGCTGTGCTCGGCTCTGCGAGACGCCGAGTCGGTGCCCGGAGTGCGGGTGCTGCGCATCGAACTCCAAGCGGTGGACAGCAGTCCCGCTGCGCTGTCTGCGCCTCGATAGGACTCCGGGAACTTCCTCGTAGACGATGGGCCGGGCCTCGGCTACTAGACCGGGTCAGCCGGCCTCGGCGGCTCGGTGGGCTAGGCCTAGGCGGTCGGCTTTGCCGCTGAAGGTGCGGGGCATGGCGTCCAGATCGGTCATGGAGGACGGCAGGAGGGCGGCCGGGACGGTGGCGCCGGCGTGTGCGATCAGCTCGTCGGGCGTGACCGCATGGCCGGAGCGGGCCTCGTAGAAGCCGGCCAGCTCGCCGTCGCCCCGATCCACCACCGCGGCGTGGAGCACGGCCGGGTGGCTGTAGAGGGCGTCCTCCAGCTCACGCAGGAACCCGCCCCGGGCGGCGGCGGAGGCGGCCTCGTTGGTGCGGCCCAGCACCATTATGTAACCGTCGGGATCGGCCACGGCCAGGTCGCCGGTGTGGAGCACGCCGCCGGCGGTGGTGTCGGCGAAGCGGTCGGGCTTGTTGCGGTACTCCGGGAAGAAGCCGTGAGCCACCAGCACCTCGCCGACCTCGCCCGCCGGCAGCTCCTCGAAGGGCTCGTCGACGCCGGCCACATAGGAGGCACGGTCGGGCAGGGGGCGTCCCACCCAGCCCTCCAGCGCCCGCTCACCGTCGGCGGGGCTGCCCATGGCCATGAACCCGCCCATCTCGCTCTGGCCGTAGCTCTCCAGCAGCGAGATGCCCAGCGTCGACAGGTAGTCGCGCTTGATGCGGGGGGCCAGCGGCGAGCCGCCCGACAGGGCCACCCGGAACGGCGGGTCGTCGGCCGCGTCGGGGGCGTTGACGATGTCGGCCAGGGTGAGCGGGTAGGCGACCAGCACGGTGGCACGGTTGGCGCGGGCCACCTGCCACATCTCGGCCACCGGGCGGCCCGCCACCAGGGCGACCGCGGCACCGGTGTGGACCGCCGGCATCAGGGCGGCGACCAGCTGGAAGCTGCTGGGGATGGGGGTGGTGGCCAGCAGCACGTCGTCGTGGCGGAGTCCGAGGCGGTCGGCGATGCACGACGTGGCCCGGGTCACGTCGGCGGAGCGCAGCACCACACCCTTGGGCAGGCCGGTCGTGCCTGAGGTGTAGCTCAGGTACAGGGGCGCGTCCGGTCCGTGGCGGTCGACGGGGTCGGGGGCCTGGGCCGCGGCCGGGGCGGCGGCCGGGGTCGGGGCGGCGGCTGGGGCCAGCTCGTCGAGGTCGATGACCGAGCGGGCGCCGGCGGCGCGCAGGACGTCGTGGCGCTCGACGGCGGCGGCGACTACGGGCGCGTCGACGTCGCCGACGAAGTAGGGCAGGGCGTCGGCGCTGAGCTGGGCGTCGAGCAGGCCCGGCAGGGCGCCGGCCTTCCAGGCGGCAATGATGCCTAGCCACAGCGACACACAGTCCGGCGCGCAGAAGCCGACGGTGTCGCCCGGCGACACGCCCCGGTCGATCAGCTCGGCCGCGGCGGCATCGGTGAGCTGCTCGGCCTGGGCGTAGGTCACCGACGACTGGCTGTCGATCAGGAACGGGCGGTCGCCGTGGCGTCGCGCCGTCCGGCGGAACACGGAGATGATGTCGGGTCGGTACATGACGCGGAAGCTACCGCGGCGCACCCCCCACTCGGCCAGCCGAGCCGGCCCGCAGCCACGAGAGTTCGCCACCCTCGCAGCCTCGGACGGCCGCCAGCGACGCGCTCCCGCAACTCGGGGAGCCGCCGACCCTGGGCCCTGCCAGACCGCCAACCCCGCGGGGCCGTAGCCTCGGGGGATGGACGAAGTGGTCGTGCGGCTCGCCACCCTCGACGACGCCGAGGAGATCCGGCGCATCTACAACTACGAGGTCGAGCACACCACCCACACCTTCGACCTCGTGCCCCGCACCCTCGAGGACCAGCAGGCCTGGCTGCAGGAACGGTCCGGCGCGCTAGGCGTGCTGGTGGCCGAGCTCGGCGGGCGGGTGGTCGGCTTCTCGTCGCTCAGCGAGTACCGGCCCCGAGCCGCCTACCGCACCTCGGTGGAGTCCAGCGTCTACGTCGACGAGACCGTGCGGGGCCGCGGCGTCGGCCGGCGACTCATGCAGGAACTGGTCGGCCTGGCCCAGGCCCGGGGCTTCCACACCATGATCGCCCGGGTCGCCGGCGGCCACGAGGCGTCGGTCCAACTGCACGAGGCCGTCGGGTTCGCCACCGTCGGCACCGAACAGGAAGTAGGCCGCAAGTTCGGCAGCTGGCTAGACGTAGTAGTAATGCAGCGCATGCTCACCTGAGCGAGTCAGTCACCACCGCTCTTCTCAGAACCGCATGTTCAGCACTGAATGGACGGTATGTCTTGTGGCAGCGCGGGCAGGCGGATCGTAATGCCATCTATGTCTTGTCCTTCGACGCCTAGTCTGACTGCCTTACTGCGGTTGTTGGTGACGCTCGCGCCGTCGTACCAGCCTGCGCAGCCGCCGTCCGCAGCGGCATAGAGGTCCAGGGTGAACGTGCCGTCGGGCACCGATATCGCGAACGCGCCGTTATCGCTGGTGACGGTAGGGCCGCTGCTGTCTATGTCGCCCGACCATGCCCAAATGAGGATGCCTGCGAGCGGCTGGCCATCGGGTCCGACCAGCGTCCCCCGGATCTTCGACTTGGTGTAAGAGGGCGGCTCTGCGGACAGGTCGAACTGTTGCTCATCGAAGTATGCCAGGAAGTATGCCAGCCGGTTCGGAATCGTCGTCATCATGTACCACTGCTGCTCGGTGGTCAGCCGGTCTGGTCTGTGTCGAAGCGCGAAGTACACCGGGAAACTCTCGGCGATGTCTTCGCGGTCTGGAAAGTCGCGCGCATACTCAGAAATGAATACGCCGTCCGCCTCCTGCGCCGAGCGCCACCCCGGGGTGTCCCGAATCGAAAGGTCAAGCGAGACATGCGCTCCTTCGTGCAAGAAGACTTCCTCCAGGAACTCCTCTCCCTCGCCTACGTCGTCGCTATGAATCAGAATGCTCCCGTCGTACGCGTTGCCTCCGTAGCTCCCGAAGCCCGCATTCAGATCCACTTGGCGGATTCCTGACATCAGGACGGGCGGTAGCCGCCCTAGCGGGCGAGCGAACCTATCAACCTGCTCGCGAGCCGCCTCCTCGCTGCCGAACTCCGGATTGACCTGAAACTCCACGGTCCGGTCACCGAACTGCACATCGAACAGGTACGCATCGACGGTGATCCACATGTCCACCCGCCTGTCGTAGAGATCGCGCAACCCGCGGCCGGTGTAGGTCACGCTCTCGAGCGATGTTGGGTCAGAGGGACCGAGTATGTCGGGCGTCACCCACACCGTTCCGTGGTAGGGCAGCTCCCCTGCGTGTTCAAGTACGAAGTTGAGTGTGCGGTCATCTGAATCCACTGTCATTTGAACTGTCTGTTGCAAGTAGCCGGGAACGTTCGTCACGGCTACCTCGACTTGGCCCAGGACGTTCGAGAACCGGTACTGCCCGCTGTCATCTGTGGTCGCGGAGTCTCTCGTTGCGTTTTGCAGCCGCACGATCGCTCCACGCAGGGTTAGACCCTCGATTCGACCGTCGCTGACCGTGCCCGACAGGGTGAACCCCGTGACCGTCACGGTCGCAGCACTCGAAGCCGCGCCCGCCGTCGCGGTGATCGTGGCCGTGCCGGCGCCCGCGGTTGTCACCAGACCCCCGGTGTCGACCGTCAGCACCGCGACGTCACTGGATTCCCACAACAACTCGGCTCCCGCCACTGGATTCCCGTTCGCATCGAACGCCTCCGCCGTCAGCTGCGCGGTTGCGCCCAACCCGCTCAACTCGACAGCAGCCGGCAACACGGTGATCGAGTCGACCACTTGGGCCACGGTCACCGTTGCGCTCTGCGAGACCGTCCCCGCCGTGGCAGTGACGCTGGCCGCCCCGTTGCCCACCGCCGTCACCAGCCCCGATCCGTCGACCGTCGCGACGGCCGTGTCGCTGCTCGACCAAGACACCTCTGCCGCCCCCATGACGCGTCCGGCCTGGTGTCGCACGCTCGCGGCCAGCTGGGTGGTCTGCCCCAGAGCCGCAAGCGCCACCGTGTCGGGAGTCACCGACACAGCTGTGGGCACCGGAGCCACAACGCTGAGCGCGGCGCGGCCGGTCACTCCTGCCGCAAGGGCTGTGATCTCCGCCTCGCCTGGAGCTACGGCCGCGACGGTCCCCGAGCCATCGACACGGACCACCGACGCATCGCTTGATGCCCACGCAAACTCCGCCGTAGCGATCGCGTGGCCGTTGGCGTCCACCGCCTCGCCAGCAACAGGCAGGGCATCACCCGCGACCAACCTGTCCGCGGCCAGCAGCACGGTGATCGAGTCGACCACTTGGGCCACGGACACCGTCGCGCTCGACGAGACCGTCCCCGCCGTGGCAGTGACGCTGGCCGCCCCGTTGCCCGCCGCCGTCACCAGCCCGGCCGAGTCGACCGTCGCTACGGCCGTATCGCTGCTCGACCAGGCGATCACCGCTCCTTCCATCGTCTGCCCGTTCTGGTCGAACACCTCAGTTGAGAGCCGTGCGGTGGAGTCCAAGGCGGCGAGCTCAGTGGTCGCCGGCGTAAGCCTCACGGTCGCTGGCTGCGGGGAGTCCGAAAGCGACGCGGGGGCTGTCGTCGTGCTGATCCCCGTCGCCGGCTCGGGCACTCCGTCACTATCGGCAGAACCTCGGCCGCAAGCCACACACACGACCGCAAGAGCGGCGAGCGCCGCCAGAGTGCCAGTTCGTATTCGCCCGACACCCACAACACGAACACCCCAGCAACCAGCTATAGCCAGCTCCCTCCGTTTATGTAGTTACTACTACATAACGCTCAGGAGGGCCAGATACTGGCTAGGTGAATTGTGTGGGTATGTGTATTGACCTAGCCCATTGCCCTGACCTCGGGGTCCGCGGGCCTCGCTAGCAGTCCACTGCAGTTCGGAGCGCAGCGCAGGCCTGGACGAGGCGCCCGGGCCGAAGCGTGCAGATGTGGTCGACCAGGTTGGCTCTTGGCACGACCCTGAGGTTGTCGAAGCTTGCGACGCAGTCCGCGGGCATGCCGTCTTCAGGGCCGAGCGGCAGTTCGGTGGGGATCCCCCTGATGGTGCGAGTGACGGGAGCAGCGAGAACGCTGTTCAGCACGGGGATGGCGGCGTTGCGGCTCATGACGAGGAAGGGGCGCCGGCCGATCCCCTCCATCTCGCCCCACCAGACCTGCCCGCGCTGAAGGTCGGTCACCACGGCTCTTCAAGGATCGCCTCGCTCAGCGAGACGAGCGCCGCGTGATCCTCGGCCTCTGTCGGCGGCAGCCGCGAGTAGCCGTCGACGATGGAGCGATCGATCCGACGCCGCTGCTCAACTTCCGCGATGGCTTCTATGCCGGCTCGCACCACAGCAGCTCTGCTCTCGTATGCACCACTCTCAACGAGGTCGTCAAGCCTCGCGAGAAGCGGCGCCGGCAAACGGACAGCAACCTGTTGGGTAGCCACCGTCGGAGTATACCAACTTGGTATGCAATTTGGTAGACGTAGCTGATCCGCTGACAGGTGAATGTGTGTGGGCCGGGGAGGATTCGAACCTCCGTAGGCTTAGCCGACGGGTTTACAGCCCGTTCCCTTTGGCCGCTCGGGCACCGACCCAGACGGGCCAGCACGATACCATCAGGAGCCCCGTGCCCATCCCCCCGGCCCCCGAGAATCGAGACCCATGCCCACCTTCGACGTAGTCAGCCGGCTCGACATGCAGGAAGTCCGCAACGCCGTGGACCAGGCCGCACGGGACGTCAGCACCCGCTACGACTTCCGCAACACCGGCACGTCGATCGTGCTCGGCGACGGCATCATCACCATGAACTCCTCCACCGAGGACCGGCTGGCCGCCGCCCGCATCGTGCTCGAGGAGAAGCTCGTGCGGCGCAAGGTGTCGCTCAAGGCCCTCGACTACGGCAAGGTCCAGGAAGCCGCCGGAGCCACCGTGCGGCAGGTGGCCGCCCTGCGGGCCGGCATCTCGTCGGACCGGGCCCGGGAGTTCAACAAGTTCATCAAGGGCCTCGGCATCAAGGGCGTGCAGTCGTCCACCCAGGGCGACCAGCTGCGAGTGCAGTCCAAGAAGCGAGACGACCTCCAAGCCGTGATCGCCGCGCTCAAGGAAGCCGACTTCGACCTCCCCCTCCAATACGTCAACTTCCGCGACTAGCCAGGGCTTGCGGCCCGACGGGGGTTGTAGGACTAATCTCGGACAGTTACGTTACTGTCCATGACTGTTGAAGCATTGCCAACCACTCTTGAAGGCTCAGGAGCATCCACCACCTCCGTCGCCGAACGCGGTGCGGATAGCCTGACCCCCGTGGAGCCCACCGAGCCCGACGAGGCCTGGTTCGACGACCCCGACGCCCACTTCACCGAAGTCAACGACTACCTGAGGCGGCTGTACCGGCGGTGCGGCAGCTCCGACGAGTTCATCGCCGCGCTCAACGGCCTATTCCCGGACCTGGAGGACAAGTTCGCCCGGATCGAGGCCGGAGCGGAAATCTCCTTCGGCCACTACGACGAGGCCGACGCGGTCGCTGAACTCGGCCCAGGTCCCTGGGTTTGCTTCCGAAGCGCCGCTGAGTCGACTGCGTTGAACTTGGCACAGATCGTCGGCCCGGATAGACGCGGCGCGAACGACCAGCCCGATGAGGCCTGGTTCGAGGATCCCGACGCCCACTACGACGATGTCGTCTATTACATGAGGCGGCTGCACGTCCGCTGCGACAGCTCCGACGAGTTCGTCGCCGCGCTCGGCGGCTTGTTCCCGGACCTTAGGGAGAAGGTTGACAGGTCGAGAGCCCTGGCGGCAGAGGACCTCGACGATGACGACTTCCCCGACCCGGACGCCGACATCGCCGCTGGCCGAGGCGTCCTGTTCCTGAGCGGCGCGGAGATGCTCGCCGCACACCTGGCAATGCTCGCAGACCCGGTGGTACGTGACTAGTCGGCCCGTTGCGGCTGCTGGGGCCGGTCATGCCCACCTACTACTCGGAGGGCCGCTTCCGCCGAGACTGGAAGCGCCTTACCGAGAATGAGCGGGATCTCTTCCTGACATCGAAGGACGAGTTCGTCGACGACCTGAAGGAGATGGAGGCGGGACGGCGCAGCCGCTTTCGTCGGGGCCTTGGCGTCAAGGGGGTGAAGGGCTATCCGGGCGTGTTGGAGATGCGGTGGGCGCCGGACGGTAGGGCGACCTTCTCGTGGGGTGAGGAGAAGCACCCCGGTCAGCGGCACATCATCTGGCGCCGCTGCGGCAACCACGAGGTTCTCAAAGACCCCTGAGCGCCGGGCTCGGGGGTTACTCCCAGTCGCGGGACTGTAGGCGGCGGATGCGCTCGGCGGTGGGCGGGTGCGTTGAGAACATGCGGCCGAAGCCTCCGCCGCCACCGACGCCTCGGGCCTGGGCCTTCAGGGGGTCGATGATGTAGTTGGATGCCTGGCTGGGGTTCACGCCCGACGGGATCCGCTGCGAGTACGTCTCCAGGCGCTCCAGCGCCCGGGCCAGGGGACGGCCGTCGCCGATCATCCTCGCCGCCGACGCATCGGCCTGGAACTCGCGGCTGCGGCTGATGGCCGCCTGGATCATCGCCGCCGCGATCGGGGCCAGGATGGCCAACGCCAGCTGGCCGAAAACGTTGCCGTGGCGGTCGTCGCGCCCGCCGGCGAACATCGCCCCCCACATCGCCATGTTGGCGATGAAAGTCACCGCCATGCCCACCGCCGCAGCCACCGAGCCGATCAGGATGTCGCGGTTGCGGATATGGGCCAGCTCATGGGCCAGCACACCCCGGATCTCGTCCCAGCCCATCGCCTGGGTCAGCCCCTGCGTGATGCACACCGCCGCGTTGTTGGGGTTGCGGCCCGTGGCGAAAGCGTTGGGCTGCGGGTTCGGCGAGATGTACAGCTTCGGCATGGGCATCTGCGCCCGCATGCACAGGTTGACCATGATCTCGTAGTACTCGGGCATGTCGGCCGCGGTCACCGGCTGGGCCCGGGCCGAGGCGATGGCCAGCTTGTCGCTGAACCAGTAGGAGCCGCCGGCCAGGGCTATGCCCAGGATCAGGCCCAGCACCAGGCCGCCCTGACCTCCGAGCGCGCCGCCGATCACTATGCACAGGCCGCCGAGGAGGGCCAGCAGCGTGAACGTTTTGGCTGCGTTGAACATCGTCCGTCACCTCCGCCGCTTGCGTCCCCAACCTACCGCCCGAAGGTAAGAGCCGGTTGGGGCTGCTAAATGGTCCTCGCCGCGTCGTCTCGCTCGTAGTAGCCGGAGTGGACGTAGAGGGCGAACACACCCTCGGAGCGGTACATCTCGATGATCCGTTCGTCGTCGTCGATGGCCGCCGTTATCTCGAAGCCGGCGGCACGGAGGCGGTACAGCTCGTGGCGTTTGAAGTCGGCCGACGGGCCGCTGGAGCCCCGGCCGTGCTCGGGGCGCAGGATCAGCAGATCGTGGCGGACGTCGTTGGCGGCCAGCCAGCGGCGGGTGTCGTCGGCCATGTAGTGGGGGCGGGCGGTGAGGATGGCGACCGTGTGGTCGTCGGCGATAGAGGCGGCCAGGGCCAGGCCGGACTCGTAGGGCGGGTCGTCGGGGGCGGCGGTGAAGAAGCCCCGGAAGTCCTTGAAGGCGCCCCGCAGGTAGTGCTGGCGGTGGGTGGCGTTCGAGATGATGCCGTCGAGGTCGAGGATCACCAGCGGCCCGCCGGCCGGCGCCCCGCCGTCGCGGAACATCCAGTTGTCGGGCGGGACGGTCACTCCTCGTCGGCGGCTTCTGCGGCCCGGTCGCGGATCTCGGACACCACGCCTGGATCGGCCAGCGTGGTGGTGTCGCCCAGATCCCGGCCGTCGGCCACGTCACGCAGCAGCCGGCGCATGATCTTGCCCGAACGGGTCTTCGGCAGGTCGGGCACCAGGAACACCGCCTTCGGCCTCGCCGTCGGCCCCAGCTTGGTCGCCACGTGCTGGCGGACCTCCTCCCGCAGTTCGTCCGACGCCTCCGCCGTGCCGACAAGGATCACGTAGCCCACGATGGCCTGGCCGGTGATGTCGTCCCTGGCGCCCACCACGGCCGCCTCGGCCACCGCCGGATGGTCCACCAGCGCCGACTCCACCTCAGTGGTGGAGATCCGGTGGCCCGACACGTTCATCACGTCGTCCACCCGGCCCAGCAGCCACAGATAGCCGTCGGCGTCCACCCGGGCGCCGTCGCCGGCGAAGTAGCGGCCCTCGTACTCCGACCAGTAGGTCTCCCGGTATCGCTCCGGGTCGCCCCAGATACCCCGCAGCATCGACGGCCACGGCCGCACGATGGTCAGGTAGCCGCCGCCCTCGGCCACCACGTTGCCGCCATCGTCCACCACCTCGGCGAACACCCCCGGCAGCGGCTGCGTGGCCGAACCCGGCTTGGTGGTGGTCACCCCCGGCAACGGCGTGATCATGTGGCCGCCCGTCTCGGTCTGCCACCACGTGTCCACCACCGGGCAGCGCTCGCCGCCGATATGGCGGTGGTACCACATCCACGCCTCCGGGTTGATCGGCTCCCCCACCGTGCCCAGCACCCGCAGGCTCGACAGGTCGCGGCCCGCCGGCCACTGCTCGCCCCACTTCATGAACGTGCGGATCGCCGTCGGGGCGGTGTACAGCTGGGTCACGCCGTAGCGCTCGATGATGTCCCACAGCCGGTCCTTGGCCCAGCCGGCCCGGTCCCCGGAGCGCTCGGCGGGGCGGGGCGTGTCCGGGGTGCCCTCGTACATCACCGACGTGGCCCCGTTGGCCAGCGGCCCGTACACGATGTAGCTGTGGCCGGTCACCCAGCCGATATCGGCCGCGCACCAGAACACGTCGGTGTCGGGCCGCAGATCGAACACGTAGCGGTGGGTGAACGCCACCTGGGTCAGGTACCCGCCGGTGGTGTGCATGATCCCCTTCGGCTTGGCCGTGGTGCCCGACGTGTACAGCAGGTACAGCAGCTGCTCGGAGTCCATCGGCTCGGCCGGGCAGTCCGGGGCGGCCTCGGCCATCAGGTCGTGCCACCACAGGTCCCGGCCCTCGGTCATCACCGGGTCGGTGCCGCAGCGGTCCACCACCACCACGTGCTCCACCGACGGGGCGCCGGCCGACAGCGCCAGGTCGACATTGGGCTTCAGCGCCGAAGGGGCGCCCCGGCGGTAGCCGGCGTCGGCGGTGACCACCAGCCGGGCCTCGGCGTCGGCGCAGCGGTCGGTGATGGCGTCGGGCGAGAAGCCGCCGAAGATCACCGAATGGGCCACCCCGATGCGGGTGCAGGCCAGCATGGTGACGGCCAGCTCCGGGATCATCGGCATGTAGACGGCGATGCGGTCGCCCCTGCGCAGGCCCAGGCGCAGCAGCACGTTGGCGAAGCGCTGCACGTCGTCGAGCAGCTCGGAGTAGGTGATGGTGCGGGTGTCGCCCGGCTCGCCCTCCCAGTGGAACGCCACCTTGTCGCCCTTGCCGGCGGCCACATGGCGGTCGAGGCAGTTGTACGACACGTTGAGCTGCCCGCCCAGGAACCACTTGGCGAACGGCAGGTCCCACTCCAAGGTGGTGTGGAAGTCGGTGTGCCAGTCGAGCAGGTCGCGGGCCTGGCCGGCCCAGAACGCCTCGAAATCGGCGGCGGCCTCGTCGTACATCGACCGGTCGCCGGCCTGGGCCGCGGCCGCGAAGTCCGGCGGCGGCGGGAACGTGCGGTCCTCGGTCTCGTAGATCTCGATCGAGCCTTCGGCCATGGGTAACTCCTAGCTGCTCCTAGTTGGTTGCGACCCCTACCGGGACGGTCTCGGTGTCGCGGCCCGAGCGCAGCACCGTGCCCGGCAGGGCGTCGGTGGCCTCGCCGTCGACCACGGTGGTGACGCCGTTGACCATCACCCGGCGCACCCCGGTGGCCTCCGACCACAGCCGCTTGCCGTCGCCGGGCAGGTCGGCCACCAGCACCGGCTCGAGCGCGCCCACCGTGTCGGGATCGAACAGCACGACGTCGGCGTGGCAGCCCTCGGCGATCCGGCCCCGGCCCTTCAAACCGAACAGCCGGGCCGGCGCCTCGGTGAGATGGCGCACCGCGTTCTCGAGGGTGGTGAGCCGGCGGCCCCGCAGGCAGTCGTCGATCCAGGCCGTGGTGTAGCAGGCGCCGGCCATGCGGTCGAGGTGCGCCCCGGCGTCGCTGCCGCCGATCATCACCGCCGGATGCTCCCAGGCCTCGGCCCGCAGCCGCCAGCTCTCGGGATCGTCGTCGGTGGGGGCGGGCCACAGCACGGTGCGCAGGTCGTCGGCCAGGCAGATGTCCACCAGGCAGAAGAAGTCCCGCTGGCCCCGCTCCCTTGCGATGTCGCCTATGCGACGGCCCTTCAGGCCCTCGTTGGCAGCCGAGTAGGTGTCGCCGATGCGGTAGTCGGACCAGCCGGTGAGGCGGCTGAACACGCCGGCCTCGGGGCTGGCGGCGGAGTTCTCCAGGGCGATGAGGGTCTCGGGGCGGCGCAGGGCCTCCATGCGCTCTGTTATGGGGAGGCCGAACGTGTCGGGCCAGCCGGGCAGCATGTGCAGGGCGCAGAACGTGCCCAGGTTCATGTTCATGCCCACCAGGATCGGCATAGTGAGGGCTATCACTATGGCCCCGGCGTCGGCCGCCTGCTCGCAGGCCGCGATCTGGTTGCGGTAGTCGTCGGGGCGGGCCGAGTCGATGGTCAGCACGTTCCAGTTCAGCGGGCGGGCGGCTTCGAGCGACATGCGGGTCATCAGGTCGACCTCTTCGGCGCTGAAGCCCTTCATGCAGCCGTCGGCGACCCACTCCAGGGTGGTGCCCTCGTGGGTGGCCGTCTCGCGGCACAGCTCCAGCACCTCCTCCTCGGAGGCCCAGCGGCTGGGCACCGGCTGGCCGTCCCAATCGTTGTGGGTGTAGCTGCGGCCGGTGGAGAAGCCGAGGCCGCCGGCGGCCAGCGACTCGGCCAGCAGGGCCCGCATCAGAGCGATCTGGTCTTCGTTGGCCTCGTGGCCGACGGCGTCGTCGCGCATGACGGCCCGCCGCAGCGCGCAGTGTCCCACCATGAACCCGGCGTTCACGCCGATGCCCCTGTTCTCGACGGCCCGCAGGTAGTCGGCGAAGCTCTCCCAGTCCCAGGGCACGCCCTGTTCGAGGGCGGCCAGCTCCATGCCCTCCACCTTCACCATCATGCGCTTGAGGTACTCGCCGTCGGACGGGTGGCTGAGGGGCGCCAGCGAGAAGCCGCAGTTGCCGCCTATGACTGACGTGACGCCGAACAGGTTGGACGGGGTGGCCCTCGGGTCCCAGAAGATCTGGGCGTCGTAGTGGGTGTGGGGGTCGACGAAGCCGGGGCACACGATCAGGCCTGTGGCGTCGACGGTGTCGGTGGGGTTGGCGTCGGTGAGTTCGCCGGGGTCGGCCACGGCCACGATCCGGCCGTCGGCTATGCCGATGTCGGCGGGCCGGGCCGGTGCGCCGGTGCCGTCGACGAGCGTGCCGCCGGTGATCAGCGTGTCGAGCATTGCGCAGAGGGTAGCCGTGGCACGGTGTCTGCGAATCTCGGGTCGGTTATACGCGGTGAACGCTCAAAACCACACCGAGAAATCCGGGGGCCGGGGACCGAGAAATCTCGGGGCGATTATGCGCGGTGAACACCCAAAACCACACCGAGAAATCGGGGGGCAGGGCTGCGGCCCGGGCGGCTCCTGAAACCTCGGGGGGCGGCCGGCGATACAGTCGTTGCATGCTGCTGCGACGCGACAAGACGCGGATGCCGACCGCCGCCGACGCCCTGCCGGGGCGCAACGAGCCGATACCGGTGCAGGACTACGGACACCTGGTGCTCGGCACCCCGCTGGAGCCGCCGTTCCCGGAGGGGTACGAGCAGGCCATGTTCGGGATGGGGTGCTTCTGGGGCGCCGAGCGGTTCTTCTGGCAGATGCCCGGCGTGCACACCACCGCGGTGGGCTACTCGGGCGGCGTGACGCCCAACCCGACCTACCACGAGGTGTGCACCGGGCGCACCGGCCACAACGAGGTGGTGCTGGTGGCGCACGACCCGGCGGCGGCGCCCTACGAGCAGCTGCTGAAGGTGTTCTGGGAGATGCACGACCCCACCCAGGGCATGCGCCAGGGCAACGACGTCGGCACCCAGTACCGCAGCGGGATCTACGTGTACTCCGAGGCCCAGCGGGAGGCTGCGGTGGCGTCGAGGGACAGGTACCAGGCGTCGCTCACGGCCAAGGGCTTCGGCGAGATCACCACCGAGATCGTCGACGCCGGGCCCTTCTACTACGCCGAGGAGTACCACCAGCAGTACCTGGCCCGGAACCCGCACGGGTACTGCAACCACGGCTTCTGCCAGGTCGGCTACGAGCCCGCCGCCGCCGCGGCGAGCTAGCGCCAAGCCGGTCCTTGATTGACAGCCGGCCCTGAGTCACCCGGCCCTGAGCCCACGGCCGGCCCGGACATGTCGGCCGACCACGGGAACCCGGAGCCCACGACCAGCCCGGAGCAGCCACCCGGCCCTGAGCCCACGGCCGGCCCTGAGCCCACGGCCGGCCCGGACTTGACGGCCGACCACGGGAGCCCGGACCGGCGGTCGCAGCGGTCCCGGCGCCTGGGGGTGGCGATGATAATCGCGTCGGGGCTGGGCTTCGGCAGCACCGGGGCCATCTCCCGCAGCATCGAGGCCGACACCTGGCAGCTCGCCAGTTGGCGGAGTGTGCTCGGCGGCGGTGCGGCGCTGGTCTACGTTGCGCTGCGGGGCCGCATAGGCAGCAAGCCGGACCAGCTGCGACTCGGCGCGACCCTCGGCCCTCCGGGGCTGCTGCTGGTCGGGCTGGCCTCGCTGTCGATGATCCTCTACATCGACGCGCTCCAGAGGACCGAGGTCGCCAACGTCACCGTGATCCTGGCCACCGTGCCGTTCCTGGCCGCCGGGCTGGCGTGGCTGATCCTGCGGGAGCGGCTGCGGCGCTCGACAGTGGTGGCCGCGGTGATCGCGCTGGCGGGTGTGACCCTGACGGTGGTCGGCAACCTCGGGCCCGGCGACCTCGACGGCAACCTGCGAGCCGTCGCGCTGGCGGTGGCACTGGCCCTGCTGATCGTGCTGATCCGCCGCTTCGAGGGAGCCGACGCGGTGCTGGCGCTGGGCACCGCCGGGGTGCTTCTGTTCGTGGTGGCGCTGGTGGTGGCCGACCCGCTGGGGGTGGCCGCAGACCAGATACCGCTCCTGGTGTTCTTCGGGGCGGTGTTCGCGGTGTCGCTGGTGCTGTGGGCCGAGGGGGTGCGGCTCATCCCCGCCGCGGAGGCCGGACTGCTGGGATCGAGCGAGACGCCGTTCTCGATCCTGCTGGCGTGGATCGTGCTGGCCGAGGCGCCGCCGCTGGCGACCGTGGTCGGGGGTCTGCTGGTGCTGGGCGCCGTCTTCGGCCACGCCGGCGCCGACCTGGCCGCCGGCCGAGTCAGCCGCCCCTGGCTGCGCCCCCGGACCCGCCCCAGGATCTAGGTACCCGCGTCGGCGGGTCGGCTAGGCGTCCGCGTCGGCGGGGTCGGGCTTCGGGGGGCGGAAGAAGAGGAAGAGCTGGGCCGCGCCCGCGCCGACGCCCAGCAGCAGGGCGATCCCCAGGCCGGTCTTGCCGTCGAGGCGGTGGGCGATCTCGAGCTCGGCGTCGAGGGATATCGCGCCCGGTCCGAGGATGGCTGTGACGAGGCTCATGACCGCGATCAGGGCCACGTACTCCCAGCCCTCGCCTGTGATCATGAAGCCCTTGTCGCGGTGGACGGTCCAGAAGGCCACCACCATCAGCGCGATGAGCCCGGCTGCGGCCAGCTGGGTGAGGAGGCCGACGACGAGCAGCACGCCCACGCCCATCTCGGTGCCGGCGGCCAGCGTGGCGTGGACCCTGCCGGGGCGCATGCCCATCGACTCGAACCAGCGGCCGGTGCCGGCGAGCTTGCCGCCCCGGAACGCCTTGTTGTAGCCGTGGACGAAGATCATCATGCCGAGGGCGGCCCGCAGGATCAGCAGGGCGACGTCGTAGGTCCTGAGCGAGTCGACCTCGATGTAGCCGGCCTCGGTCCTGATCGCGCCGTCGAACAGGAGGGGCCGGGCGTCGAGGAACAGGTTCTCGAGGAACAGGTCCTCGTAGAACACGACGGAGAGCGCCAGGGCGACCAGGGTCACGGCGGTCAGCACCCTGATGACGATGTCGGCTGTGCGCTTGCTCACGATGACCTCCCTTGCGTGTCTCAGCGTCCAGCGCCCGATGCGAGTGTAGGCGTGGTGCCATGACCCCCATCGCGCCGGCAGGCACTGCGGCGACTGGCGGGGTCGGCGGAGAGTAGACATTCATGCCGTGGGTGCGACCCCGGCAATGGCTGTGACGATGGTGGCTGGAGCCCGGACCGCGGTGCGGCCGGTGGACGGTGAGCTGGCCGGCTGGAACCCGGTGGAGTTGGCCGGGGTGGTGGGCCGGGAGGCGCTGGAGCGAGCCGGGCTCGACGCTGGCGTGCTCGACGAGGTGATGGTCGGGTGCGGCGATCCCGTGGGAGCGGCCGGGGCCGATGCCGCCCGGGCGATCGTGCTGGCGGCCGGGTGGCCGGTCTCCGTGGGCGGGCTGGTGGTCGACCGGAGCGAGACCAGCGGCCTGGCCGCGGTGCAGGCGGCGGTGGCCGCCATCCGGGCCGGCCAGGCCCGGACCGTGCTGGTGGTCGGCCTAGGCCTTTGCTCAGTGGTGCCGCCGGGCGCGGCCGCCCTCAACCGCACCTACGGGGCGCCGTGGGGAGGGGTGGCCGAACGGTTCGAGGAGGTCGGGGGGCTGCTGCCGGCGCCCCGGCTGTCGGAGAGGGCTGCCCAGGCCGCGGGCATCGGCCGGGCCGAACTCGACGCCGCGGCCGAGGAGTCCCGTCGCCGGCGGACGGAGGCAGGCACGAGCCCGGCCATCGTGGCGGTGGCAGCCCGGCCGGGTGACGCCGCCGGGCGGGGCGTGTACCGGGGCGACCCCGTGGCTGCGGACGGGCTGCGCGACTGGGGCGACGCGGCCGAGCTGCCTCCCGCCTTCGACGACGACGGCCTGCTCACCGCGGCTACGTTCGCTCCCCCGGCCGACACCGTGGCCGCAATTCTACTGCAGGCCTCGACTGCCGGTGCGTCCGGCGGTCACTCAGGTGAAACCTCAGGCGCCGGCTCACCGGGACCTGCTGCCGGGCGGGCGACGGTGGCCGGGATGGGAAGAGCCGCGGGTGACCCGTTCGACCCGGTCGGCAACGTGGCGGCGGCCGTAGATCAAGCGCTGTCCGAGGCCGGGGTTCAACTCGACGCGGTCGAAGACATCGCCGTCGTCGAGCACGACGCGGCCACGGCGCTGCTGGTGGCCCAGTCCCTAGGCATCGACGCGGAACGCATCAACCGTGACGGAGGTGCGGTGGCCACCGGCAACGCCGGGGCAGCCGAGGAGCTGCGCCTCATCACCGACGGGATCGCTGTCCCCGGAGGCGAGCCGCTGCTCCTCACCATCAGCGCAGGCCCCACCGGATCAACGGCCATTGTGTGGCAGAAGGGTATTTAAGTCATTTTCAGTTGCTTATGTCATAGCGGGGTGGTACATTCATTTCTATGGAAGTTGAAGTCCTGACGACGCTGTTTGGCGTTGCGCTCGCCGCCATCGTCGCGGCGTGTGGCGCAGGCTTCAGTTGGATGCGTTCCGACTTCCGCGATCTGCGTAGCGACATCAACAGCCGGTTCGAGGATCAAAACGCGACCACCAACACACGTTTCACTGCGGTCAATGGACGTCTCGACAGACTCGAGACGAGGTTCGACAGGCTGGAGCACAACGTGAACCGGGTCGAGGGCAAGGTGGACAGGCTCGAGGGCAAGGTGGACGGACTCGAAACGAGATTCGACGGACTCGAGACGAGGTTTGACGGACTCGAAACGAAGTTCGACAGGCTCGAGACAAAGGTGGACGCAAGGTTCGACAACCTGATCGACCTGCTCACTGCCCTGGCTCATTCCGGGCCAGAGATTGATCCTCAGTCTGCTGTGCCGCGACCATCGCCGCTCGCTCCTGAGTCCGAGGCTGCTGCCCAGCCGCCGGAGTCCCCGGCGGCACCGGACTCGGCTTCCGAGAGAGGCCCGCATGAAGGCGAACAAGGAGGTAACGAGACGGCTGCATAACATCGGGACAGTCCGCGGTGGGAGGCTGGCGTGAAGGTGAAGTCGGAGAGGGCCGTCAACATCGGGTTGCTGGTGCTGGCGCTGACGGGCCTGGTGGTGGGCTCCATCCTGGCCGACCTGTTCAAGGTGCTGATCGCGGTGGTGATCGGCTACGGGGTGCTGCGACTGGGTCTGGCCATGCTTCGCAACCTGGCCCGGCCGCTGCCGGAGCCGCCGGACCCGGGCATCCTGCGCAAGGTCAAGATCGAGTACCGCTGCGCCATCTGCGGCGCCGAGGTCCGCATGACCATCGCCCCCGACGAGGACCCGGAGCCGCCCCGCCACTGTCAGGACGAGATGGACCTGGTGACACCCATCGAATAGTTGCGTCCCGGGTTACCCACAGCTGTGGATAACTCGGGGGATAATTACAACAGTGTGATATGCGGGCCGCGCCGGTCAGCGGTACTGGGTGGCGGTGACGATCCCGGCCAGGATGAAGGCCAGGCCCACCAGCAGCACCACGTTGGAGGTGTCCCAGATCACGCCCAGATAGTTGACGATGATCGTCGCCACCCCCGCCCCCAGCAGGCTGAACAGCAGGATCGGCACCCAGATGGGGCTCGGCGGCAGCTCGTCGAACCCGGTGTGGGTCTGCCTGTCGGGCTGGTAGTTGTCGGGACGGGTGCCCTTGGCGGTCACACGTCCGGCCGGCACTCGGCGCTTCGTAGGTCTCGGCATGACCCCGAGGATAGACGGAGCGGCTAGAAGCGACCCGCCAGGAAGTTGGCGGCGTCGGTGGCGGCCGGGTAGGCGCCGGTGAGTCCCGAGGTCATGTAGCCGGCGTCGGCTATCAGCGTCACGCCGGTGACGTAGGCAGCCGCGTCGCTGCACAGGAACAGCAACGGGTAGGCCTGCTCCATCGGCGTGGACGCCTCCACGCCGGCGTCGGCCCGGTAGTCGGCGCCGAACTCCAGCCACAGCTCCCTGTTGGCCTCCGCCAGCGGGGTCACGGTCGGGCCGGGGCAGATGGCGTTGACGCGGATCCCCCGCCGCAGCAGCGGGTAGGCCCGGGTGGCCACGTAGGCGCACATGGCCTGCTTGGTGTGGAAGTAGTCGGCCTTGCGATGGTCGACGAACCAGGCGGCGGCCTCGTCGAAGCCGGACATGTCCAGCACCTCGCTGAGCTCGTCCAGGTTCCGCTCCCAGCCCAGGCCGGCCGTCGAGGAGATGAAGCCGATGGCCGAGCCCGCCGGCAGCATCCCCGCGTCCAGCATCCGGTCGATCAGATGGCGGTGGCCCACGAAGTTGATCCGCTCGATGGCCGGTGTGCCGTCGGCCACCCCCGCGCAGGCCAGCAGGGCGTGCACCGGCCCGCCGCAGGAGTCCACCGCGGCGTCGATGGACGCCTGCGCGGCCAGGTCCACGCCGATTGCCGTCACCCCGTCCAGCGTCACCTCGGCCCGGTCCATCACCACAACCTCGGCGCCCAGGTCCAGGGCCAGCTCGGCCGCGGCCGCGCCCATCCCGGTGGCGCCGCCCACCACCAGCACCCGCTTGCCGTCGAACCGGAACCCATCGGACAGCGACATTGCGTGGATCAGCCCTCCTGCGTAGCGTGACCGGGGCAATGTCTACCACCGAGGCGGAGATCCGCTCCGACCCGTACTACGACCCGTTCGACTTCGAGATCGACGCCGACCCCTACCCGGTCTGGAAGCGGCTGCGCGATGAGGCGCCGCTGTACCGCAACGAGCGGTACGACTTCTACGCCCTGAGCAGGTTCGACGACGTCGCTCAGGCCTTCAAGGACTGGCGGACCTACAGCTCGGCCAAAGGCACCGTGCTGGAGATCATCCGCAGCGGCATGGACGTCCCGCCGGGCTTCATGATCTTCGAGGACCCGCCGGTCCACGACTACCACCGGGGCCTGGTGTCGCGGGTGTTCACCCCCAAGAAGATGAACGCCCTGGAGTCCAAGCTGCGGGAGTTCTGCGCCCGCAGCCTCGATCCCCATGTGGGCGCCGGCGGCTTCGACTTCATCGCCGACCTGGGCGCTCAGGTGCCGATGCGGGCCATCGGCATGCTCCTCGGCATCCCCGAGCAGGACCAGACCACCCTGCGAGACCTGGTGGACGACACCATCAGGCTCGACGACGGCACCATGCCCGAGTTCTCCTACCAGACCTCGGGCGACGTGAGCTCGATCGACTTTCTCCGCGAGTACATCAACTGGCGGACCGACAACCCCGCCGACGACCTCATGACCGAGCTGCTCTACGCCGAGTTCACCGACGAGACCGGCACACTCCGCCGGCTCACCCGCCGCGAGATCATGAACTTCATCTCGCTGCTCAACGGGGCCGGCAACGAGACCACCACCCGCCTCATCGGCTGGACCGGCAAGCTGCTGGCCGAGCACCCCGACCAGCGGAGCGCGCTGGTGGAGGACCGCTCGCTCATACCGCAGGCCATCGAGGAGATCCTCCGCTACGAGACGCCGTCGCCCGTCCAGGCCCGCTGGGTGACCGCCGATGTCGAGCACCACGGCCACACCGTCCCCGCCGGCAGCGTCATGCTGCTGCTCAACGGAGCGGCCAACCGCGACGACCGCGAGTTCGCCCACGGCGACACCTTCGACATCGGTCGCAACATCGACTTCCACCTCGCCTTCGGCTACGGCATCCACTTCTGCCTGGGCGCGGCGCTGGCCCGGATCGAGGGCCGCATCGCCCTCGAAGAGGTGCTCGAGCGCTGGCCCGCCTGGGACGTCGACTGGGACAACGCGGTGCAGGCCCGCACGTCCACCGTGCGAGGCTGGGAGAGCCTGCCGGTGGTCACGGGCTGACCGTCCCCCGCCGACGGCACGACCAGCGCTACTTGAAGTTCTCCCAGTAGCGGGACGGGACCGGGCCCCGCTGGCCGTGATACTTCGAGCCCAGCTCGCTGGAGCCGTAGGGGGTGTCGGCCGGGGTGGTCATCCGCTGGAAGCTGATCTGGCCGATCCGCATCCCCGGATACAGCGTGATCGGCAGGTTGGCCACATTCGACAGCTCCAGGGTCAGCTGGCCGTCGAAGCCCGGGTCCACGAAGCCGGCCGTCGAATGGATCAGCAGCCCCAGGCGCCCCAGCGACGACTTGCCCTCCAGGCGGGCCACCAGGTCATCCGGCAGAGCCACCCGCTCCAGGGTGGCGCCCAGCACGAACTCCCCCGGGTGCAGGATGAACGGGTCGTCGGCGCCGCCGGACTCCACCAGCGTGGTCAGCTCCGACAGGTCCTGCTTCACGTCGATGTGGCCCAGCGTGTGGTTGCGGAACACCCGGAAGCTCGACCCCAGCCGCAGGTCCACTGACGACGGCTGCACCGCGTCGTCGTCCAGGGGGTCGATCACTATGCGGCCGGCGGCCAGCGCCTCGCGGATCGAGCGGTCCGACAGGATCACGGTGCGGTTCTATCCCAGCGCAAGGGGCGTGACAAATGTCACTTGCTCGGGTCGGTCGGCCTGTTACCTTCGGTTCGATGGACTTCCGCCGCATCAACGGTCTTCCGCCCTACGTCTTCACGATCATCAACGACTTGAAGATCCAGCTCCGCCACGAGGGCGCCGACATCATCGACCTCGGGTTCGGCAACCCCGACCTGCCGTCGCCGGAGATCGCAGTGGACAAGCTGTGTGAGGCGGCCCGCAACCCCCGCAACCACCGGTACTCGTCCAGCCGGGGCCTGCCCGCGCTGCGGCGCAACGTCGCCGCCTTGTACCAGAGCCGCTTCGGGGTGGAGCTCGACCCCGACACCGAGGTCATCAACACCATCGGCGCCAAGGAGGGGTTCAGCCACCTCATGTGGGTGCTGCTCCAGCCCGGCGACACCTGCCTGGTGCCCACCCCCAGCTACCCGATCCACATCTACGGGCCGCTGTTCGCCGGCGCCCAGATCCGGGAGGTGCCCCTCGCCGACGGCGACGAGTTCGTCCACCGGATGCAGCTCACGTGGCACTACAGCCGGCCCAAGCCCCGGGTGGCGGTGATCTCGTTCCCGCACAACCCCACCACCACCTGCGTCGACCTCGACTTCATGCAGAAGGTGGTCGACTGGGCCCGCGACCGCCAGATGCTGATCGTGCACGACAACGCCTACGCCGACCTCGGCTTCGACGGGTACCAGCCGCCGTCGATCCTGCAGGTGGAGGGGGCCAAGGAGTGCGCGGTGGAGTTCTACTCGTGCACCAAGTCGTTCTCGATGGCGGGCTGGCGGATGGCTTTCATGCTGGGCAACGCCGAGGTGG
Organism: Acidimicrobiales bacterium; assembly: GCA_965117015.1. Taxonomy (GTDB): domain Bacteria; phylum Actinomycetota; class Acidimicrobiia; order Acidimicrobiales; family Aldehydirespiratoraceae; genus Aldehydirespirator. The sequence goes on along the minus strand of OZ220747.1, from coordinate 1,553,759 downwards.
TGGCCGCGCTGGCCAAGCTCAAGAGCTACCTCGACTACGGGTCGTTCCAGCCGATCCAGATCGCGGCGGCGGTCACCCTGCGCGAGCAGCCCGACTACCCGCTGGAGGCCTGCGCGGTGTACGAGCGCCGGCGCGACGCCCTGTGCGAGGGCCTCAACCGCATCGGCTGGGAGGTGGAGCCGCCCAAGGGGACCATGTTCGTGTGGGCCAGGATCCCGGAGCCGTACCGGCACATGGACTCGATCGAGTTCGCGTCGAAACTGGTGCGCGAGGCCCATGTGGCCGTGTCGCCCGGCGTGGGGTTCGGGCCCGGCGGCGAGGGGCACGTGCGGTTCGCGCTGATCGAGAACCGCCAGCGCATCAACCAGGGCATCCGCAACCTGCGGCGCTGCCTGCCCGACCTGGAGCCCCAGGCTGCGGCCAGCGAGCCGGAAGCGGAGGACAGCGAGCCCGCCGACAAGGCCACCGCAGCCTGAGCCCCAATCCCCCGAAATTCCTGTGGTGAAGGACCTGTGGGATCACTGACTACAGGAATTTCGGAAGGGGGTGGCGGCGGGGTATAACGGTCCGGTGCTGATCGTCGTGTCCCCGGCCAAGGCGCTCGACTACAGCTCCAAGCTGCCCACCCGCAAGCACTCCCAGCCCCGGATGCTGGACGAGGCCGGGCCGCTGGTGGACGTGATGCGCCAGAAGACGCCTGACGAGATCGCCAAGCTGATGGACATCTCGGCCGAGCTGGCCGAACTCAACTTCGACCGCTACGCCGACTTCCAGGCGCCGTTCACGACGGCCGACGCCCGGCCCGCGCTGCTGGCCTTCGCCGGCGACGTGTACCAGGGCATGGACGCCGCGGCCACCTTCACCGAGCGGGACTACACCCACGCCCAGAAGGTGCTGCGCATCCTGTCGGGGCTGTACGGGGTGCTCAGACCCCTCGACCTGATGCAGCCGTACCGGCTGGAGATGGGGTCCAAGCTGGCCACCGACCGGGGTCGGGACCTGTACGCCTACTGGGGCGAGCGCATCACCGACGCCCTCAACGAGGACCTGGCCGCCAGCCCCGGGCCGGCGGTGGTGGTGAACCTGGCGTCGCACGAGTACTTCCGCTCGGTGGACACCGGGCGGCTGGAGGGTCGGCTGGTGACGCCCGCCTTCCTGGACGGCCGGGGCGAGGCCGAGCCCAAGATGATCTCGTTCTTCGCCAAGCGGGCCCGGGGGTCGATGGCGGGCTGGATCATCCGCAACCGGGTGAAGTCGGTGCGGGGGCTCCGGGACTTCGACGGGCTCGGCTACGGGTTCGACCCCGAACGGTCCGACACCGCCCGCCCCGTCTTCGTGCGCTACAGCTAGGACTTGCAGCGGACGCCGCGATGGCTACGCTCGTGGACTTCGCGGGTGTAGTTCAATGGTAGAACATCAGCTTCCCAAGCTGAGAATGCGAGTTCGATTCTCGTCATCCGCTCCGGTCGCAGGCTCTTACCTCTGGTAGTAATACTATTGCTACCAGAGTAGTATTGTCATTATGAAGGTCAGTGTGAGCATTCCTGAGAGCGACGTTGCGTTCCTGGACGACTACGCCGAGTCCCACGGCATGGCGTCCCGGTCGGCGGCACTGCATCGAGCGATACGGCTTCTGCGGGCCAACGAACTGTCGCGTCACTACGCGGCCGCCTTCGCAGAGTGGGCCGGCGACGCAGACAACCGCGTGTGGGATGCCGCCGTGGCCGACGGGCTGAGCGGGGACTGATGCGACGGGGCGAGATCCGCATCGTCGGGCTGGACCCGGCGATGGGCACCGAATCGGCCCGGACCCGTCCCGCGGTGGTCGTCAGCAACGACGGCGCCAACACGATCGCGGCGCTGCTGGGGCAAGGCGTCGTAACGGTCGTCCCCGTGACCTCCAACACCGAAGTGATCTACCCCTTCCAGGTGATGCTGGCCGCGTCCAGCACCGGCCTCAGGCTCGACTCGAAGGCCCAGGTCGAGCAGATCAGATCGGTGGACGTGAAGCGGATCGGCGACATGGTCGGCCTCGTGCCGCTCGATCTCATGGCGCAGATCGAGGACGCCATGCGCCTGCACCTCGAACTCTGACCGAACCCGGATCCCCGGCACGGCGGCAGACTGAGCAGACTTAGACGTGGGCGTATGGCCGCCGCACGGACCAACCGAGGGAGCACGGGCATGCTGATCGACAGCGCACGCACGCCCAGGCTGCTCTCCTACTACGTCGCCCAGGGGCTCTGCATGGGCTCGCTGGCGTCGGTCGTCACCCTGCTGGGCGATCTGCGCGACGAGTTCGGGCTGAGCGAGACCCAGCTCGGGCTGATCGTGGGCGCCGGCTTCCTCGCCGCCTTCGTCACCCAGCTCACTCTGGCCCGGGTGGCCGACCGGGGACACGCGCCGCTGATGGTCCGGATCGGGCTGGTGGCCGCAGGGGCCAGCATGGTCGGGTTCGCGGCCAGCACCGGCTTCCTGACGATGCTCGGGTCACGGGCGATGCTCGGCATCGCCATCGGGGCGGCTCAGCCCGCCATCCGCCGGACCGTCATCCTGGCCGACCCGGCCCACACCGGCCGCAACCTCGGCCGGCTCGGCGTGTTCGAGATCGTCGGCTTCGCGATCACCCCGGCCGCAGCCGCCCTGCTGGCCGACGCCTTCGACCTGGATGTGCCCTTCTATGTCCTGGCCGGCGTGGCCGGCGCGACAGTGCTGATGATGGGCCGGCTCGAGACCGACGAGGGCGCCGTCGGCACCCGCACCACCAGCTCGCTGCGGCTGCTGCGAGACCGGGTGGTGGCCGGCACGCTGGTGCTGGTCACCAGCCAGTTCGTGATGATCGGGGCGTGGGAGGCGGTGTGGGCAGTGAGCCTCGTCGATCTCGGGGCGGCCACCTGGGAGGTCGGGGTGAGCTTCACACTGTTCGCGATCCCGATGGGAGCCCTGGCCCCGGTGGCAGGAGCGTGGGCCCAGCGCACCGGCGGCATGCGGCTGTGCGCGGGCGGGCTGTTCGGGGCGACCGCGGCGGGAGTCCTGCTGGGCGTGTTCGACTCGGTGTGGAGCCTGGTGGCGGTGTCGATGGTGATCGGCATCGGCGCGGGCCTGGGCTTCACCGCCGGCCTCTACGCCTACTCGCAGACGGTGAGCAACGACCGCCAGGCGTCGTCGCAGGGGCTCATGGGCGCCACCGAGGTGCTGCTGGCCGGCGGGACGTCGGTGCTGGGGGCCTGGCTCTACGACATCTCCGGCCGGGGCCTGGTGTGGACGGTGATCCCGGCGCTGACGGCGCTGACGATGCTCGGCGGCCTGCTGTGGAGGGGGTCGGGCCTAAAGGAGTACGTAAGGCCGAGAGCCGGCGACTGACCGTCCGGCCGCGCCGGCGGCCGCGCCGCCAGCCGGCGAGAGACCCTCCTCAGGCCAGGCCGGCGTCAGGCCGAGAGCCGGCGACTGACCGTCCGGCCGCGCCGGCGGCCGGCGAGAGGCCCTGCTCAGGCCAGGCCTTCCTCGATCATGGCCCAGCCGGCCTCTCGCTCGGCGCGGTTGCCCTGGAGGATGACGGCGATCTCGTCGGCCGACGCCGCGGCGTAGCGGGCCAGCTCGGCCCGGACCTGATCCGGGTTGCCGATGACGAGGAGATCCATCATGTCGGCCACCCGCTCCCGTGCGGCCATGGCCTGGTACGACGGCAGCGTCCGGTAGCCGGCCAGCAGCTCGCCTAGGCGGGTCCGGGCCCCGTCGGGGTCGTCGGTCACGCACACCCACACGGCGGCCGAGACGGAGGCGTCGCCGATGGTCGGGCGCACGTGCTCTTCGATGGTGCGGGGCCCGGTCCACGCCAGGATCGTGCCCTCGGTGCGGGCCGCGGCCAGCGCCAGCATCCTCGGTCCCATGGCCGCCAGCATCACCCGGGGAACGGGACCGGGCACCTCGATCTCGCCCCGGTGCGACGCCAGGTCGCCGACGGCGTCCGCCGCCTGATCGGTCAGCAGCGGCAGCAGAGCGTCGAGGTACTGGACCATGTGGCTGTAGGGACGGCGCCACTCGAGCCCGAACGCCTCGGTCACGATGGGCTGGTGGCACACCCCGATGCCGAGCGTGAACCGGCCGCCGCTGATCTGGTTGAGGGTGCGGGTCTGCTGGGCCAGCAGCCCCGGCAGCGTCGACTGGATGGCGATCACGCTGGTGGCCAGCTCGATGCGGGGCACCCGGTCGGCCACCACGGCCAGCACCGCGATCGGGTCGGCCCGCTCGACCTGCGCCACCATGTAACGGTCGAGTCCGGCCGCCTCGGCCCGGGCCGCATCGGCCACCGCAGCCTCCACCCGAGTCGGCAAGTCCACAATCGCGTACTTCACAGTCATGGGTCAGGCGGGGGTTTGGTTTTGGTCTAGGCGGACTACTCGCTGGTCGGTGACTACCGCGGTTATGAGGTCGGCGGGGGTTACGTCGAAGGCGGGGTTGGCGGCTGCGGTGCCGTCGGGGGCGGTGGACACGCCGGCCAGCGAGACCACCTCGTCGGTGCCCCGGTCCTCGATGGCGATGCCGGCGCCGTCGGGGGTGTCGGCGTCCACGGTGGACTCGGGGGCGACCACTATGAACGGCACCCCGGCGTGGTGGGCGCCGAGCGCCAGCGAGAACGTGCCGATCTTGTTGGCGGTGTCGCCGTTGGCCGCCACCCGGTCGGCGCCGGTGAGCACCACATCGGCCTGGCCCCTGGCCAGCATGAACGGACCGGCCGAGTCAACCAGCAGGCGGTGTGGCGCGCCCATCCGGTCCAGCTCCCAGGCGGTGAGCCGGGCGCCTTGCAGCAAGGGGCGGGTCTCCAGGGCCAGGGCCTCGGCCAGCCGGCCCCGCTCGTGCAGGGTCTGGATCACGGCCAGGGCCGTGCCCCGCTCCACCGCGGCCAGGCCGCCGGTGTTGCAGATGGTCATGGCCCTCACATCGGGGCGGCCGACCAGGTCGAGCACCAGGTCGGCGCCGAGGTTGCCCATGGCGTGCGAGGCGGCCAGCTCCTCGTCGCGGATGGCGGCGGCCTCGGCCAGCACCGCGTCGAAGCCCCCGGACGCTCGGGCCGCGGCCCGGTCCACCATCCGGGCCAGGTTCACGGCCGTGGGCCGGGCCTGGCGCAGGGAGGCGACCGCGTCTTCGAAAGCTGGTCCGCTGGTGCCGTGGGCCCTGACCGCTAGGGCCACCCCGAAGGCGCCAGCTACGCCGATCGCGGGAGCGCCTCGCACCGACAGGCGCTGGATGGCGGCCACCATGTCGGGCACGTTGTCGATGCGCAGGATGTCGTAGGCGCCAGGCAGGGCGGTCTGGTCGACCATCTCGACCACGCCATCCGGGCCTCCGGCCCAGTCCAGCGTCCGCAAACTGCCGCCGTCCATGCCCCCGGCAGGCTAGTTGTCGCCATCCCGCTGCCGAAATCCCTGTAGTTGAGGACCCCTCAGGCCCTTCTCCACAGGAATCTCGGGAGGGGGACCGGGAGGGAGAGGGACCCGGAAGGAGGGGGCGGGCGATTTCTCTAGGGTTGGGCTGATGGACCGGTACCTGTGCGACGTGCTCGTCACCATGGACGGGCCGGCCGGCGCCGTCCCTGCACCGATCATCGACGGCGCCGTGGATGTGGGCGACAACGGGCGGATCGCCTGGTGCGGCCCGGCTGCAGACGCACCCGAACTCGGCCCCGGCGCCGCGGTGCACCGGACCGGCATCCTCATGCCGAGCCTCATCAACGCCCACTGCCACACGCCGATGGTGCTGCTGCGGGGCGCGGGCGAGGGGCTGCCGGTGGACCGCTGGCTGCACGAGGTGATGTGGCCCCGGGAGTCGAAGCTCACCCCCGGCGACGTGCGAGCCGGGATGCGGCTGGGTGCGGTCGAGTTGCTGGCCAACGGGATCACCACGTCGGTCGAGATGTACTTCGCCGGCCAGGCCATGGCCGAGGGCGCCACCGACGCCGGGCTGCGCTGCCTGGTGACCCCCGGCGTGATCGAGGATCCCGACTTCACCCTCACCGGGCCGTGGCCCGAGCAGCTCGACGAAATGGTCGCCCTGCGGGACCGCTGGGCCGGCAGCGACCTGATCGAGGTGGGGATGGCGGCCCATGCCGCCTACTCGGTGTCGGCGGAGTGCCTGACCGCCATCGCCGAACGGGCGGCCGGCGCCGGGATGCCGGTTCAAATCCATCTGGCCGAGCAGCAATGGGAGGACGCCGCGGTGCGGGAGCGCACCGGCGGGCTGGCCGCACCCGAGTACCTCGAGTCGCTCGGGCTGCTCGACGGCGACGTGATCGCGGCTCACGGCGTGTGGCTGACCTCCGACGACATCGAGGTGCTGGCCCGCAACGACACCGCAGTGGTGCACTGCCCGTGCTCCAACGCCAAGCACGCCTCCGGGGTGGCCCCGGTGACCGAGATGCAGGCGGCCGGGCTGCGGCTGGCCATCGGCACGGATGGCCCGGCGTCGCATCACCGCCTCGACCTGTTCGAGGAGATGCGCACCGCCATCCGCACGGCCCGGATCCGTTCGGGCGACGCCCAGACGTTCGGGCCGGCCGAGGCGCTGCGGATGACCACCGCAGGAGCGGCCGAGGTGATCGGCCAGGGAAACGATCTGGGGCGGCTGGCGCCCGGGTGTTGGGCCGACATGATGGCGCTGTCGGCGGCCGAGCCAGCGCTGCACCCGGTGATCGAAGCCGAGGACGACCCGCTGTCGAGGATCGTGTGGTCGGGATCCCCGGGCGCCATCAGCGCGGTGTGGGTGGCCGGCCGCAAGGTAGTGGAGGGCGGCCGGGTGCTGACCCTGGACGTGGCCGAAGCGATGGCCGAGGCCGAAACACGTGCCAGAAGGCTGGCACGATGATCGGCCATCTCGGAGCCCACCCAATCACCGGCCATCTCCGAGCCCACCCGACGACCGGCCGGACCTGGAGGCTGCCGTGAACGCCGATCCGGGAGCAGTGGCCGAGGCCCGAGCCCGGGGCCCGGAGACTGACCGGAACCGCGCCGTGACCGCCGACCCTGAGCAGCGTCCCGGAGACTGACCGGAGCCCGCCCGTGAACGCCGACGCGGTGATCGAGTTGCTGGGGTTGGAGCCCTTGGAAGAGGAGGGCGGGATGCTGGCCCTCACCTGGCGGGACGAGCAGTCGTCGGCCATCTACTACCTGATGAGGCCGGGCGACTTCTCGGCCCTGCACCGGCTGTCTGGGCCGGAGTTGTGGCACCACTACGCGGGCGCGCCCGTCGAAATGCTGCTGCTCGAACCGGACGGCGCAGTCAGTCGGCCGGTGCTGGGCGACGATCTGGCGAGCGGCCAGCGCCCGATGGTGGCCGTCCCCGCCGGAGTGTGGATGGCGGCCACCACCACCGGCGACTGGTCACTGACCGGCGCCACCCTGGCGCCCCCCTACGACCCCGACGGCTTCGAGTTGGGCGACCGTCACGAACTGACCGAGGCCTATCCCGAGGCCGCCGCCGATATCGCCCGCTTCACCCGGAGGCCGGAGTGACCACAACGCCCCCGAAATTGATGTCGATCTTGGCCCTCAGCGGGCGGTCCCGTCATCAATTTCGGCCAGCACGGCCCGAACGCTCGGAACCACCCCTGCACCGGAGCAGACCGTGACCGAGTTGCCTGTCCCCGACCAGCCGATCCGAACCGGCAGACCCACCATGACCAGGATGTTGCCATGAGCGACCTGCCTGCCCCCAACGGAACGGTCCCAACCGGACGACCCCACATCACCCGGAGCACACCGTGACCGGGCTACCTGCGCCGAGCGAGATGATCCGGCTGGGCGGGCGGGTGATCGTCGTGACGGGCGCGGGCGGCGGCATCGGCGGCGGGATCGCCCGGCGGCTCATCGCCTCGGGGGCGACAGTGGTGGCCCACACCCGCTCCTCACCCGTCGACCACCTCGTGGACGCCGGCGGCGAGCCGGTGGCTTCCGTGACCGCCGACCTGACCGACCCCGACGCAGCCGAGCGGGTGGTGCACGCGGCGCTGGACGCCCATGGGCGCATCGACGGGCTGGTCAACAACGCCGGCATCCAGCCCGTCGTCCACTTCACCGACATGACCGACGACCAGTGGACCGAGATGATCGACACCAACCTCAACGCCGTCCACCGCCTGACTGCGGCCGCAGCCACCGCCATGCGGGCCCGGGGCACCGGCGGGTCGATCGTGCACGTGGCGTCGATCGAGGGACGCCAGCCCACCGACTTCCACGGCCACTACGCCACCGCCAAGGCCGGCCTGCTGATGCACGCCCGGGCCGCGGCCGGCGCACTGGGGCCCCACGGCATCAGGGTCAACAGCGTGTCGCCCGGGTTGATCGACCGGCCCGGCCTGGCCGACGACTGGCCCGAGGGCGTGGACCGATGGCACGCAGCCGCACCGCTGGGCCGGATGGGCACCCCCGAGGACGTGGGCGACGCCTGCGTGTTCCTGTGCTCCGACCTGGCCCGCTGGATCACCGGCGCCGACCTGGTAGTAGACGGCGGCGTCCTAACCCGCCCCACCTGGTGACCCCGGACCGACCACAGGCTGCAATGCTGTACCGGCTCCCAGAGCAGCATGAGCTGGCGAGAGTCCCGGCCATACGAGCAGGAGGGTGTCGTGACTGATCTGTATGAGCGGCTGCGGGGGACGGCCGGGGTGCTGGCCGAGCGGACCGGGTGCGAGCGGCATGACGTGTGCGTGGTGCTGGGGTCGGGGCTGGGCGGCTACCCCGACCGGATCAACGACAAGGTGGCGGTGTCGTACCGGGACCTGCCCGGGTTCCCCATCCCCACCGCCATCGGCCACGCTGGCACGGCCTACTCGGCGCAGATGGGCGGCAACCGGGTGCTGATGCTGTCGGGGCGGGCCCACGCCTACGAGGGCCACGACCCCGAGGCCATCACGTTCGCGGTGCGGACCGCGATCACGGCCGGATGCCGGGTGGTGGTGCTCACCAACGCGGCCGGCGCCTGCGGAGAGGGCATGGCCGCCGGCGACCTGGCCGTCATCACCGACCACGTGAACCTGGCCGGGATCAGCGCGCTGGCCGGCCCCAACGACGAGCGCCTCGGGCCCCGCTTCACCGACATGACCGACGTGTACACGCCCGAGCTGCAGGCCAAGGCCCACGCGGCCGCGGCCCGGCTGGGGCAGACGCTCCGGGAAGGCGTGTACTTCTGGTTCCACGGCCCGATGTTCGAGACCCCGGCCGAGATCCGCCTCGCCCAGGCGCTGGGCGGATCCATGGTCGGCATGTCGACGGTCCCCGAGGCCACCGCCGCCCGCCACATGGGCGCTCAGGTGCTGGGCATCTCGCTGTGCACCAACCTGGCCGCCGGCATCTCCGACCAGCCCCTGTCGCACACCGAGGTCATCGAGACCGCAGCCGCCGCGTCCGAACGCTTCAGCGCCCTCTCCGACGAACTCCTGCCCACGCTGTAGGGAGCACGCCAACTACTAATTTAGTAGATATTAGTAGTAGATTAGTATGTCACCGGTGTGATTCGTCGGCCAACGCTCGAAGTCGATCCGAGAGATCATTGACGGGCCAGAACTCGAACTTCTTGCCCGACTGCACCCTGCGGAACACGCCCAGGTTCTGCAGGCCTAGCAAGTCAGTCCGCGCAGACTGATACGCCACGCGGTGCACGCGTTCGTGTCCAGCGATCGTGAAGTACGCATCGGGGTCACGCAAGGCCTCTCCGATAACCGCAAGCTGACGGTGGTTGAGGTCCGGAACACCACGCATCAGCTTCTCCACCTCGGAGATCTCCGAGACTCTTCGACCCAGGTAGGTCCGCAACTCTTCGATGGCGAGCTCCAACACCTCAAGTTGGTGGATCACGAAGTAGGTGACGTCGTTGGAGTCGGTCTCGGTGTACAGGTACGAGAGGACGTACTCGCTGAGCGACTTTCGGAGAATGGACGAGATAGAGATGTACTGGGCCAGCCAATACCCAGACCGAAGCATCGACCAGTAGAAGAGGGCCCGGGCCGTGCGACCGTTGCCGTCGGCGAAGGGGTGGTCGTAGCCGATCCAGAAGTGGAGCAGGATGGCTCGCACAACGGGATGCAGGAAGCCCTCGCCCACATCTCCGTTGGCGAACGCGCAGAACTGCTCGAGTCGAGCCGGGAGTTCCTCGGCGGGCGGCGGCACATGCAGGACTTCGGCGTGATCCCACTCGACTACCACCCGGGCCTCGCCAGGCTCCTGGAGTCTTCCCGATTCGGACTCATCGTCGAGGGTCCCCTCGGTGACGATGCGATGCAGCTCAAGGACATCATCGGGGACTAGGGGCTCACCAGAGCCGGCGACCTCCTGGGCCATTCGCATTGCCAAGTAGTTGTTGCGGATCATTCGCTCGCCTGTGTCACGCGGCGCGCGTCTAGTCCTCAGGAGTTCCTTGGCGACACGACGAGTGGTGGCCGCGCCCTCCAGAAGACTGGATGTGATGGCCTCCTCGACCAACGACGAGACCAGATAGCGGTTGCGGGAACCGGCGTTGGCGACGATGTCGTCGGTTTCGATACGGCCGCTGGCCTGCTGGTCGATGCGGTGGACCATCTCTTGGATGCGGTCGATGTTGGTGAACCGGAAGGGCTCGCCGTCGGTGCCGGTGAACGGCAACGTCCGGGCGTTGTTTGCCCGGCTCGCGGCGGTGCTGACCCACCACTCGTCAAGCGTCAACCTCTCGGGAGGCTGCCGGTGCCGCATCTGGTCCCAGTGCAGGTAGCGACCCTTCTCATCTACCGGACGGCCGCTCGCGAACAGGTCGAAAGCCCGTTGAGGACCGCGGTCGGCAATCTCCGACAACAGCTCCGCCATATCCGGAGGCGGCAAGGGCTTCTTCATTCTGGTGCCCCTTCTTCCCGAGGCAGGAGGATACTACTAATCTTGCCAGAATTAGTAATAAACTGCAACTACCGCGGCTAGCCGGGGTGGCCGTCGGCTACTACCACCCGGCCGTCGACCAGCACGGTGTCGACGTCGGCGGAGGTGTGGGCGTAGACCAACTCCGAGAAGACATCGGCGCCGCCAGCCGGGGTGGTGTGCAGACGGTCGCGCCGAACCACGGCCAAATCGGCCCGCTTACCCGCTTCGAGACTACCAATCTCGCGATCCAGGGCAAGTGCCGGGGCCCGCGTGGGCCATCACCAGCCTCGGCGACAGCACACCCCACGACGCCAGAGCCTCCAGCTCGCGGCGGTCACGAACTGGACCTGCCCTGTTCGTGCCTCTGGGCGCAACCGGTAGCGTCGGGCACCGTGAGCGAGGGGGGTCCGTGCGAGTGGCGGTGCGGGGAGTATGTGATCTCCGACGACCCGGCACGGTTCGATGCCGACGCTATGCACGACTTCCTCGAGGTTGAGGGGTACTGGGCGGCCGGGCGCAGCCGGGAGCAGACGGCGGAGGGCGCGGCCAACAGCGTGGTGCTGGGGGTGTATGCGCCGGATGGGTCGATGGTGGGCGGGGCGCGGATCGTGACCGACCGGGCGACGTTCGGCTGGCTGACCGACGTGTACGTGCTGGCCGAGCACCGGGGTCTGGGGCTGGGCCGCGCGGTGGTGGCCGCGGCCTGCGAGCACCCGGCGGTGGCCGGGATCAAACGGCTGCTGCTGAAGACCGGAGATGCGCACGAGTTGTACCGGTCGTTCGGGTTCACCGAGCCGCCCGCGCCGGAAGGCTGGATGGAACTGCAGCCCGTTCCGGGTGGGACGGAGGCGGCTGACGCTGCCTCTGCCGGTGACAGCAGCGACGGGGTGCCGGCCGTCGCCTACGACACTGCGGCCGGTCCCCGGCCCCATGAGGCCTGGCAGGGAGACGGGCTGCCCGATCCCCGCACTGCTCCGGTCTCTCAAGTGGCCACCTACCTGCTGGAGATCGTGAGCGCCGAGGGCCCGGTGACCGCCGACCGGGCCTACCGGCTCTACATCCGGGGGGCGGGATCGTCGAAGGTCACCCAGCGGGCCCGGGCGCCTATGGAGCAGGCCCTGGGACGGCTCACGCTGCGGGGCCAGGTAGAGGTCGACGAGCTGGACAACGGGGGTGAGGTCCAGCAGGTGCTTCGGCTGGCCGGGACGTCGGCGGTGGTGGTGCGGGAGCTGGGCGAGCGCTCGCTGTACGAGGTGCCCCTCAACGAGATCGCGGAGGTGGTGAGGCACAAGCGGCAGGAACTGCTGGGCCGGTCCGGGGCCGGCGATCAGCCCGTCCATGCGGTGGCCGGCGTGATACAGCAGGCCACGCTGCGCCGGGCCAGCCCTGAGCGTCTCAAGCGGGCCGTGCTCGACGGCTACGGGCTGATCCGCATGACCCAGGCCGCCGAGCAGTACCTCGACGCCGCCCTGGCGCTGCTAGCCGAGGACGCCGCCTAGCCGCCGCCAAGAAATCTCGGTGCGATTCTGGGGACATACCCCACATTTCCAACCCGAGATTTCTGAGGGGGCTGTCTTGTACGGCTATTGCTGGGCCTGCTGGAGGAGGGACCAGACCCTCGGCGGCGTCAACGGCAGCTCGGTCGGCCAGGCGCCCACGGCCCGGCCCACTGCCGCGGCCACCGCAGCCGGGACCGGGTTGAGAGCACCCTCGCCGGCGCCCTTTGCGCCGTAGGGGCCGGCCCCGTCGCCCCGCTCCGCCAGCACCGACGTGATGCGACGGGGGGTGTCTCGCAGGCGGGGCACCCGGTACTCGACCAGGTTGGGGTTGGTGAGCTGCTCACCGTCGTAGACCATCTCCTCCCACAGGGCGATGCCCAACCCCTGGGTGGCCGCGCCCAGGTCCTGGCCCTTCACCAGATCCGGGTTCACCGCATGGCCCACGTCGCCCACCGTGACCAGATGCTCGACGGTCACCTCGCCCGTCGCCTCGTCCACCGACACCTCCACCCCCACCGCACCGATCTCCCAGAACGGCGGCAGGACCGCGGTGGCTCCGTCACGGCGGACCACACCCACGCCCACCACCTCGCCGGCGTCGGCACCGAACCACTTGCGGATCACCTCGGCCGGGGTGAGCACCCCGTCGCCGGCATGGATCAGGCCGTCGCTCACCCTCACGTCGTCGACCGGCACTCCGGCCGAATCGGCGGCCCGGTCCCTCAAATTGTCCCACAGATCGGCGCACGCGGCTTGGACGGCCAGGCCCACGACGGTGGTGGTGCGGCTGGCGCCGGTGGTCCACTCGAACGGCGTGAACCGGGTGTCGCTCTGGCCGACGGCCACCTCATCGATCGGAACGCACAGCTCCCGAGCTGCGATTTGGGCCAGGGCGGTGCGGCTGCCCTGGCCCATCTCGGTGCTGCTCACCAGCAGGGTCACCGAGCCGTCGGCGTGCATGCGCACCTGGGCGGTCGAGATGGGCGAGGCGCCGGCGTCGCTGGCGGTGACGGCCACCGCCCGGCCCCGCAGCGTGCCGGGGGCGGGAGCGGCGGCGTGGGTGTCCAGGGCGCTGGCCACCGCATCGAGGTCGGCGACCAGGTCGGCGTCTAGAGGACGCTTGCCCTCGATGAGCGTGTCACCGGGGGCCAGCAGGTTGCGGCGGCGCAACTCGACCGGATCGACGCCCAGCCGGTCGGCGGCCATGTCCATGTTCAGCTCGCCGGCCAGCGCCGCCTGGGGGGCGCCGAAGCCCCGGTAAGACGATGCCGGGGAGGTATTGGTGTAGGCGGCCACGCCCCTCACCCGCAGATTGGGCATCCGGTAGGGACCGAAGCTGCGGTTGATGCTCTTGGTGAGCACCAGCGGGCTGTTGTCGGCGTAGGCGCCGGTGTCGAAACGGATGTCGATGTCGCGGGCCACGATCCGGGCGCCGGAGTCGAAACCGGTGCGTACGGTCACCAGCGCCCCGTCGGCCCGGGTGGTGTACATGGCCGCCTCGACATCGGTGGTGACCTTGACGGGACGTCCCGAGGCCCACGAGGCGGCGGCAGCCAGGGGCTCCAGCTTGGTGTAGGACTTCGAGCCGTAGCCGCCCCCGATGTAGGGCACCTCCACCCGCACCGCGGCCAGCGGCAGCGAGAACATCCGGGCCAGCTCCCTGCGCACCATCAGCGGGTGCTGGGCGGTGGACACCACGTGCAGGGAGCCCGGCTGCCAGTCGGCCAGGGCGTTGTAGGTCTCCATGGCGTAGCCGTAGACGAGGGGGAAAGTCGTCGTGGTCTCCACCACGGTGGCGGCGCGGGCCAGCGAGGTCTCGACGTCGCCCCAGGCCAACTCGTTGCGGTGGGCGACGTTGTCGGTGGAGGCGGCCGGGGCCACATCCAGGAACCTCTGGCCCGGCTCGACGTAGGACTGCTCGTGGATGAGAACGTCGGAGGCCAGGGCAGTGGCCGCGTCGGTGAGGGCGGGCAGGTCGTCGTAGTCGACCCACACCAGCTCGGCGGCGTCGGCGGCCTGGTGCGGGGTCTCGGCCACCACCACCGCCACCGGCTCGCCGAAGTAGCGGACCTTGCCCTCGGCCAGGATGGCGTGGTCGGGCACGATGTGGCCGAAGCGACGGCCCAGGTCACCGAGATCCTCGGCGATCACCACCGCGATCACGCCGGGCGCGGCCTCGGCCTCGGCCCGGTCGATGCCGGAAATGTAGGCGTGGGCCCGCTCAGAGCGAACCACCGCGGCGTGGGCCATGTTGGGCAGGACCGCGTCGACGGCGTAACGGGCCCGCCCGGTGACCTTCTCCCAGCCGTCCCGCCGGGGCTCGGACCCGGTCACTGGGCGTCCATCCGGGAGGCGGCGACGGTGACCGCGGTCTCGATGGGCGCGTAGCCGGTGCAGCGGCAGAGGTTGCCGTCCATCCACTCCCGCACTTCGGCCTGGTCGGCGTCGGGATGGGCGTCCAGAAGGGCGACGGCCATCATGATGAACCCGGGCGTGCAGAAGCCGCACTGCAGGGCGTTGGACGCCATGAACGCCTCCTGCATCGGGTGCAGGTCCCGGCCCTGAGCGAGGCCCTCGACGGTGAGCACCTCGGTGCCATCGAGGTCGCAGGCCAGAGTGGTGCAGGAGCTGACCGGGTTGCCGTCCACCAGCACTGTGCACACCCCGCACACCTGCATCTCGCAGCTGACCTTGGTGCCGGTGAGCCCGAGGCCGTCCCGCAGCAACTCGGCCACAGTGAGCCGCACCGGCACCAGCATCTCAACGTCCCGCCCGTTGACCCGGCACTGGATCACGGTCGAGGTCGCAGCCGGGACGGTCACCACGCCACTCCCAGAGCGCGCTCCAAGTAGGTCCGCAGCACCGACCGCTTGTAGTCAGGCGGGCCGGTCATGTCGTCGCTGAACTCCAGCCCGTCGACGAAGGCGGACAGTCCAGCGGTGTCGTCCGCGGCGAGCACAATGCGGGTGGGGCGCTCGGTGGCCGCGCCCACGGTGACCTCCCACTGTTCGGCGGTCACAACCAGGGCCACTCCGAGGGTGGGTCGCTCGTAGCTCTGGAGCTTCCAGTACGACATGCCCGGCGGCTCGAACGGCACGGTCACGGCGACGAGGATCTCGCTCTCGTCCAGCGACGTCTCAAACGCGCCCACAATCAGCTCGTCGATTCCGAGGGTGCGGGCACCGGCAGCGGAGCGGACTTCCGCCGTCGCGTCCAGGGCCAGTAACACGCAGCCCAGGTCGGAACGGGGCTCGGCGAAGCAGAGGTTGCCGCCGACGGTACCGCTGGAGCGCACCCGGGCATTTCCCACCCGGGACGCCGCCGCGGCCAGCGTCGGCAGATGCTCGCGGACGCCCCTGTGGTCCGACAACCGCCGGTGGGTGACAGCCGCGCCGATGGTCACCGTGCGTTCCTCGGCGTCGACCTCGATCCCCTTCAGAGTCTCGACCCGTTTGAGGTCCACAATGGCGGTCGGCCGGCGCAGGCCCAGGCCCATGGCCGGCACGAGCTCCGTGCCCCCGGCGTAGGGCGCATGGTCGTAGTCGACCGCAGCCAGCACCTCGTCCAACTCCTCGGAGCGGACCAGCCCAAGCTCAGGCAGCACAGCCATCAGCCCAATCCTTGTGGAGAGCCGACCGTGTGGCCCACTCCTACAAGAACCAGCGCCTCTCAGGAACCGGCGAGGCCGGCGGCGGCGTTGGTACAGAAGGTGTCTATGAGCTTGGTGGCCTTGGAGCGGATCACGCCGGCGCCGAGGGTGGCCACCCGGCCGGTGATCTCGTAGGAGCCGCTCAGTTCGACCCGGGTCCGGCCCGGGCCGGCGTCGAACAGGCGGGCCGCGGCGTCGATCATGATGCGGGAGCGGATCTGGCGGTCCTCGCCCCGGGCCCGGATGGACACCTCCTCGGGCTCGAGCACCCCGGCCACCTCGATATGCAGGTCGGCCCGCAGCGAGAACGGACCCACCTTGTCCTCGAAGGCGGCCTGGAAACTGGAGCCGTCGATGCTGTCAGCGCCCGACGACACCTCAGTCACCGAGTGCATGATCGGCAGCCACGACGCCACCGCGTGCACATCCAGCAGCCGGGGCCAAACCTCGTCGCGCGCCGCTTCCACCACGAACTCCCGGTCAACTGCTTCCCGCACATCAAGCCCTCACCGGCCAGCCTAGGGATCGGAGGTTCAGCTGAGCGGCTCGCCTTCGGGCTCGCGGGTCCCCGCGCCCGGGACCAACAATCTGTGTTCGAGCGCCGCATCTACCGCCTCCGTGGCGTTCAGGTGAGCGATCAGGGCGGCCAGCTTGCGGTCGAGCCCGGCAATCTGGGCACCCTGCTCCGCGAATCCGGCGCCCATCCTGGCCTCGAGGCCATCGATGCGCTGGTCAACGCGGTCGATGCGCTCCCCGAGACTCACCTCAACGCGGTCGATGCGCTCCCCGAGACTGTCTTGGCCGTCGTTGATGTCGTTCAAGAAGAAGAGGAGTACCCCTACCGTCAGAGTGCCGAAGAAGGTCAGCAGGGCCAGGATGAGCCCGAAGAAGAGGCTGAGCAGCGGGTTCTCGACGATCTCGTCTCGCAATCTGGACCTGGTGGTCGAAGCCTCGACCGCGTCGTCGACGGTCTGAGCTGGCGATGTTGTTGCCGGATCGGGGGTGTGGGTCATCGGCGGTTCTGCCCGGTGGGCGGGGGCGACTGATGTCATGGGGCTTCTCCTGGGCCCAGCGGCGCGGATGCGGGTGCAACTCGTACGCGTGATGAAGGACAGTGGCGCACCGCTGTATGGCCCGATGGCGAAGCTCTTAGATCAGAATAGCTTCAAATATCTTGTAGTGCAACTCAAGTCAAGATCGCAGGGCGGGGAGGACCTCTCGGCCTAGGAGCTCGACCGAGGCGAACCAGCGGTCGAAGTTCATGCGCAGGTCGAACACCAGGTGCTCCACCCCCACATCGGCGAAGCGGCCCACCTGCTCGACCACCTCGTCGGGCGTGCCCGCGATCAGCGAGCCCTCGATGTCCTCCGCAGTGGTGAAGCTCCCCGACGGCGGCTTGGCCCACCACTTGCCCCGCAGGTTGGCCCACGCCAGCAGACCCTCCAGGTTCACCCCGGACACGGCCAGCTCATGGGTGGCCGCGATCGACGTGGGCGGGATCACCGCCACCGTGGGCATGGGCCGGCCGTTCTCGGCGGTCATCCGCTTCATGGTGGCCACCCGCTCTTCGATGGTGAGCAGCGTGGTGCGGCCCGGCATCCAGCCGTCGCAGTACTCGGCGGCCAGGCGGGCCGAGCGGGGGGTGGCCCCGCAGTACCAGAACGGCACCGGCGCGCCCGGCTTCGGCTCGATCGAGATGTTGTCGAACGAGTACACGTCGTCCCGGTAGGTGACGCCGTCGGTGGTCAGCAGGCGGCGCAGGATCTCGGCGTTGGACCGCACCATCCCCACCCGGTCCACCCCGGCCATGTCGATCACGTCGAACTCGTGGTCGAAGGTGCCGGCCCCGAAGCCCAGCACCACCCGGTCGCCGACCAGGCTGCACAGCGTGCCGATGCTGATGGCGGTGTGGACCGGATGGCGGAACGGGATCAACGACCCCGTGCCCAGGGTGATGTTCTCGGTGACCGCCCCGATGGCGGTGAGCGTGGTGAGCGCCTCGTAGAAGGTGATGTCGGCCGCCTCCATCTCGGAATGGGGCTCGAACACCAGGTGGTCGCGCACCCACAGCGAGTCGAAACCGAAGCTCTCGGCCAGCACAGCGCCGTCAAGCACAGCCCGGCGGCTGGCATGGCCGCCGAAATGGGGCATCAGCAGTCCGAACTTCATGGCCGAGGTGTCAGTCATCAGGCCCTCCTCACAGGCTCACAGCGCGGGGCGTCGCGAACTGGCAGCGCACAGCACCCAAACGGGCCTCCACCGCTGCCAATTCGGTGGAATGGGATCGGGCCGCCGCGAATTGGCAGCCCACAGCGCCCAAACGGGCCTCCGCCGCTGCCAATTCGACGGCACGGCGGCGGGTCGCCGCGAACTGGCAGCACAATGCACGCATACCGTGCACAACGCTGCCAATTCGGTGGGGTCACAGCGTGGGGCAGGCATGGCGGCCCCAGCCGGGCTCGCCCACCACCTTGCGGTCGACGTACACGTCGCGGCCCCGCACGATCGTGCGATGGATACGGCCCTTGGTGATCCGGCCGTCATAAGGGGTCCAGCCGCACTTCGACAGCACGGTGTCGGCCGAATGGCGGGTCTGGTCGGCCGGGTCGAAGATCACGATGTCGGCGTCGTAGCCGGGCTTCAGGAAGCCCTTGGAGGCCAGCTTGAACTCGGTGGCCGGTTCCTCGGCCACCACCTCGGCCACCCGCCGCAGCGAGATCATCCCGTCCATGTGGCAGTCCAGCAGCATCGGGTACTGCTCCTGGACGCCGGGGGTGCCGGTGTGGCAGGCCCAGCAGTCCTCCCAGCCGATGTCCTTCTCGGCCCGGGTGTGGGGGGCGTGGTCCGACGACAGCATGTCGATGGTGCCGTCGTTGAGGGCCTCCCACACCGCCTCACGGTGGTGGTCGGGCACCCAGTACGACAGGGCGTAGGGGCCGAGTTCCTCGATGTCGCGCCACCGCGACAGGAACAGGGCCCAGTGGTTGACCTCGCAGCTCACCGGCACGCCCCGCTCCTTGGCCCGGCGCACCAGCTCCACCGACCCCTCGGTCTGCATATGCACGATGTGGAGCTTGGTGCCGGTGGCCTCGGCCATCTGGAGGATCACCGCGATGGCGGCGTCCCAGATCAGGCCGTTGTGGGTGGCCAGGGTCTGGGCGTAGGCGGCCGGGCTGCGGTCGCCCCGGTCCCAGTGGGTCTGCTCGGTGACGTCCATGATGGCCTGGTCGTGGGGGTGGATCATGAACGGCAGGCCGGTGGGGCCGATGGCCTCGAACATGCGCAGCAGGTGGCCGTGGTCGTGGATACCGGTGCCCGAGGGATGGGGGTAGTCGCGGCCGGTGTCGACCACCATGTAGATCTTGAAGGCGGCCACCCCGGCGTCGGCCATGGGCTGCACCTCACCCAGCACGCTGGGCACCGGGTTGTGGTTCCAGTCGACGATGCTCTTGGCGTCGTAGAGGTCGAACAGCTCCTCGAGCACCTGAAGGTTCTTGGTGACCGGGTTGAGGTTGGGCATCCCGAACACGGTGGTCACCCCGCCGGCCGCGGCCGCCGCGGTGCAGGTGCTGATGTCCTCCTTGTGGACGTAGCCGGGCTCGCGCAAGTGCACGTGGACGTCGACCATGCCGGGCAGCACCCACTTGCCGGCAGCGTCGATCCGCTCGACGGAGTCGGGCAGCGGGACCACCCCGGGCGAGGCGATGGCCGCGATCTGCTCGCCGGCGATCAGCACGTCGGCCTGCTCCGTGCCCGCGCCCGACACCACGGTGCCGCCAGTCACGATCCGGTCGACGGGGGCAGAGACAGCGGGCATGAGGGAGCCGGGCGACGAGCTAGCCGGTCGCGCCGTTGGGGTCCTTGACCAGCAGCTCGGGCGGCTCAGGCGACGAACTCTGATGCACCTCGACCGAGCCGCCGGTGAAGTGGGTGCGATACCAGTCCACCATCTGGGGGATCACCGCGTCGCCGTACTGCTTGTAGGCGGCGTAGTGGGTGGTGTGGCGCTGCATGACCAGCTTCTTGGGGGCGCCGGCCCTCTCGTAGAGCCGCTCGGCGTGATCGGTGGGGGTGGTGGCGTCGTCGGCCACCGCGATGATCATCAGCGCGGCCGGGGCAACCCGGTGGACCACGTCGATGGGGCGGTAGTCCATGATCGCCTCGGCGCAGCGCAGCGGCACCGACGACGGGATCCGGTCGTCCACATCGGCCTTCACCTTCGACGCCCGGCGCTCGGGGGTGGGGACCATGATGTCCTCGCGGGGATGGACCATCTCGCCCTCGCCGGTCAGCACCCGCTGGTTGCGATCAGCCTCGAGACGGGCCAGGAACTCGTACCACTCGTACTCGCGGCGCATCCGGCGCAGCCAGTCCTCGCCGTCGGCCACCGGCACCTGCGACACCGCGGCCCGCACCCGGCGGTCGGCCGCGGCCAGCAGCACCGCGTTGCCGCCCCCGGTGCCGCCGCTGCCGAACACGCCGATGTTGTCGGAATCCACGTCGTCGCGGGTGCACAGGTAGGTGACCGCGTTGATGAGGTCCTCAAGCTGGAGCTGGGGCAGCAGCATCCCCCGATCGCCCCCGGAATCGCCGAAACCGCGGTAGTCGAATATCAGCACGTGAAAGCCGGCCGCGGTGAGGGCCTCGTGGTAGGGCAGGTAGAGCTTGGCGTCCTTGAGCCCGAGCCAGCCTGGCCCCTGGACGATGGCCGGGGCCGGAGCCGAGACCCCGTCCGGCGAGCGCAACAGGCCGCTCAGCCTCTCGCCTTCGCTGAAAAAGGCCACCTGGGTCTCGTGCACGGCCGTCCCCCCTGCGGGTCCGCTGAACCGGCCCGGATTTGGAGTCCAATGCTGGAGCGAGATAGTGTATACAGTTGCGGGCGCCGGGGATTCCGACCTCTCCCCGGCGCCCTTCAACCGCAATGACAGTGACCGAGCAACAACGGCGGGCGCCGGGGAATGTGGTGTCTCCCCCGGCGCCCTCAACCGCAACAACAGCTACAGCAGAAACAATGCGGACACGCAACGTAAACCAAATCGCTAGGAGCGGTCAATGGCCGAATTGATGTCATCGAGCGAGTTCAGAGTGGCCCTGGAGCAGGCCTTCTCGGGCACCATGGCCAAGGACGCGTCCTTCAGCCGCGCCTGGGCCACGGGCAAGCTCCACAAGCAGCACTTCGTCCACTGGGCGACGAACCACTACCACTACATCGGCCCGTTCGGCGACTACCTGGGCCTCATGTACGCCAACACGCCCGACTACGCCCGTGACGCCAAGGACTTCCTGCTGCAGAACATGTACGAGGAGGAGCTGAGCGACGACCGCCACACCGACCTGCTGATCCGCTTCGCCGAGGCGTGCGGCGGCACCCGGGCCTACGTGCAGGACCGCAACAACGCCATGCCGTTCGCCAAGGGCATGCAGGGCTGGATGTACTACGTGTCGGGCCGGGAGAACTTCGTGGTGTCGTCGGCCGCGCTGATCGTGGGCCTGGAGTCGCAGGTGCCGTCGATCTACCGCACCCAGTACCCCACGCTGATCAACAAGTACGGGTTCTCGGAGTGGGAGGCGGAGTTCTTCGACCTGCACATCACCTCCGACGAGATCCACGGCGAGCGGGGCTACCAGATCGTGCTCAAGTACGCCGACACACCCGAGCTCCAGCAGCGCTGCCTGCACTACGTGCGGGAGGCGGCCGACATGCGCTTCGCCTACACGAAGGCGCTGTACGAGACCTACGTGCAGCCCGACCTCGGTGCCTGGGTGGAGGAAGACGAGCGCAAGCCCGCGCTCGTCGGCTGATCCAGTACCGCTGGCGGCGGGAAGCGGCGCAGCCGAGGGTGTAGGTCGGCGTGCCGCGCATCTACTTCAAGACAGCCGACCAGTACGTGGAGTTTGCCGAGGGCGAAGAGGTCAACGTGCTCCGGATGGCCATCCGCGAGGACATCGACGTGCCCTGGCAGTGCGCCAGCGGCAACTGCGGCACCGACCGGCTGGTGGTGGAGGAGGGGGCCGAGAACCTCGACCCGCCCCGGCGACGGGAGCGGGCCCGGCTGGGCGAGCTGGTGGACGAGGGCTACCGGCTGGCGTGCCAGACCTACACCCGGGGCGACGTGACCTTCAGCTGGGATCCCGACCAGGTGGGACTCGACGACGAGCCCGGCGACGGGGGCGGGTCCCGGACGGGCTGGGCCGGCGCCGGCTGAGCTTGGGGACGGGCTGAGCGGTGGCGGCGCCCAAGGGATGGTTCGAGGTGGAGGCCACCTCTGAGGAGCTGGCCGCAGCCGGCAAGCTGGTGGTGCACCTGCACCGCCACGAGGTCCTGCTGCTGTGGAACGACGGCGAGCCGGTGGCCCTGTCCAACGTGTGCATCCACCGGGGCCGCAAGCTCAACGAGGGCGTCATGCTGGGCACCCGGCTGGTGTGCGCCGGCCACCAGTGGGCCTACGAGGTCACTACCGGCTTCTGCAAGGCCAGGGAGCGCTACCAGCCCCGCTACTCGCTGGAGGTGCGCGACGGCCGGATCTTCCTGGAGCTCCCCGCCAAGCGAGGCCCCGAAGCGCCGGACTGAGTCCGGCCGGCCCTCGTCAGCGCAGCAAGCGCCCGCTAGTAGGGTTCGGCGCGACGTGACCGTGCTTGAGAAGGGGAGCCGCCCGTGATCGAGGCTGTGCGCCGGCAGTACCGGGCCTATGCAGGGTTCGTGACCACGCCGCAGTTCTTCGACGACTCCCCCACCCAGTTCGTGAATGTGGCGTCGCCCGGGGTGGGCATCATCCAGCGGGTCAACCACATCGACGAGTACCGGTACACGCTCGACGACCGGGCCCGGAACTTCGGGGTGCTCGAAGAGTCGACCATATGCCTGGGCCGCTCCCACTGCCAGGTCATCGGCCAGGTCGGCACCAACTGGGTGCATTGCACCGGCACCAGCCCGACCGACATAGAGCGCATCTGCGCCGACATCTCAGCCAAAGCGGGGGCGCCGTTCGTGATGGCCGGCCAGGCCATCGTGGACGGGCTACGCGAGATCGGAGCGGAGACGATCACCATCGCCAACGGGTACTTCCGGCCCGACTGGGCCGCGGGCATCAACGCCTACCTGGAGGCGGCCGGCTTCCGGGTTCTGTGGGCAGGAAACATCATCGACCAGGGCCTGATCGCCGACCACGACGAGATGCTGCGCCACGAGGCCGCCACGCTGTGGGACTACCCCGACGACATGATGTTCGCGGCCGCGGTCGATGCCCACGCCCGAGCCCCCGAGGCCGACGCCATCGTGCAGACCGGGGCCGGCATGCGGATGGTGCGGGTGCTCGACATGGTCGAGAGCCACACCGGCAAGCCCCTGGTGGCCTCCGACGGGGCGCTCTACTGGCGCATGCTGAAGCACCTGGGACTGCCGGCCGCACCCGGCAACGGGCACCTCCTGTCGACGCTCGGATGACCGGATCGCGCACCATCGCCGAGATCGTCGCCAACGACATGTGCATCGGGTGACCATGACCCGCACCATCGCCGAGATCGTCGCCAACGACATGTGCATCGGCTGCGGGCTGTGTGAGGCGCTCACCGGTGGCCGGGTCAAGATGGCCATGACCGCCGCCGGATCGCTGCGACCCTCGCCGGCGGACGGGTTCACACCGGCCGAGGAGGCCCAACTGGTGGCCGCCTGCCCGGGCGCGGTGGCCGAGGCCCGTGTCGAGGCCGGCTGCAAGTCCGACACCGTCTGGGGCGCCTACCGGTCGATGGCCAGGGCTTGGGCCGCCCATCCCGACGTCCGCTACGAGGGCGCCACCGGCGGGGTGCTGACCGCGCTGGGCATGCACGCGCTGCGAACCGGCCGGGTCGACTTCGTGCTCCACGTAGGCGCCGACCCCGACCAGCCCATGCGCAGCCGCTGGGTCATCTCGGAGACGCCGGAGTCGGTGCAGGCCAACACCGCGTCGCGCTACGGCCCCACCGCGCCGCTGACCGGTCTGGCTGCCGCGCTGGAGCGGGGCCGGCCCTTCGCGCTCATCGCCAAGCCCTGCGACCTCGGCGCGGTTCATTCGCTCTCCAAGGCAGATCCCCGGGTCGACGAGCTGTGCATCGTCCGTCTGGTGCTGGTGTGCGGGGGGCAGTCGCGGCTCACCAAGTCGCAGGCCGTGCTCGACGAGTTCGGGCTGGAGGAGACCGAGGTCGCTCTGTTCCGCTACCGGGGCCACGGCAACCCCGGAGCGACGGTGGTGGAGACCCTGGACGGCCGCCGGTTCTCCAAGCCCTACCTTGAGATGTGGGAGGACGAGTCGGGCTGGCAGGTCGAGACCCGCTGCAAGTTCTGCCCGGACGCCCTGGGCGAGGCCGCCGACGTGGCCTCGGCCGACATCTGGCCGGGTGGAGCCCCCACCGGCGAGGACGAGGGCTTCAACGGCATCATCGTTCGCACCGAGATCGGCGAGGAACTCGTCGCTTCGGCGGTGAAGGCCGGGGAACTGGTTGTGACCGACGAGATCACGGCCCGGCAATTCGACGACTTCCAGCCCCACCAGGTGCGCAAGAAGGAGGCGCTGGCGGCCCGCTACCAGGGCCTGGCCGACGCAGGGGTCGCCCCCATCGAGACCCGGGGCCTGCGCATCTCCGAGCTGGGCCGGCGCCTCGACGATGAGCGGTACGAGCAGCAGCGGGCAGGCGCCAAGCGACGGGCCAGCCACCTGTAGCGCACCGCGCCCAGCCCTCCCCGGAAATCTCGGGTCAGTTCTACGCGGTAGACACCCAAGACCAACCCGAGAAACAGCGTCCAGCCCTCCCCGGAAATCTCGGGTCAGTTCTGCGCGGTAGGCACCCAAAACCAACCCGAGAAACAGCGTCCAGCGCTGCCGGGTTTCTTCCGGGCGTGTCGGAGGGGGGACGTACAATCGTGGTGTGAGCGGTGACGCCGACCAGCGCATCGAGTTGACCCTCCGGCTGTGGCGCGCCGGGTCTAAGCGCCAGTTCGAGCGCTACATAGGCCGGCTGCTCAAGCTGGCGGCCCGCCACGGCGGCCGCGCCGAGCGCCGAGCCGCTGAGGTGGAGGGCGGTCCCGGCCGCCCCGACGCGGTGCTGGTGCTCTCCTTCCCGGACACCGCCGCGGTCGACGCCTACCTGACCGACCCGCGCCGGGACGACCTGGAGGAGTTGGCGGCCAAGGCCGTCAAGAGGTCGCTGATCACCGGCGGCCGCCGGCACGACAGCGCCGAGCACGACCCCGCTGACGTGACCGCCCTGCCGATCGACCCCAGCTGAGCCAGCCGGGCCGGGAAGCCAGCCGGGCCCGCGAAGCCAGCCGGGCCGGGAAGCCAGCGGCCGGGAAGCCAGCCGGCTCGAGAAGTCAGTCTCGGAACCGGGCCGGGCTCAGAGCGTCGACCGACCCCGGCGGCAGGGGCGGCGGCTCGCACTCATCGGTGATCAGCGCGGCGGCCAAGCGCCCCAGCGCCGGTGACGTCTTGATGCCGTAGCCGCCCTGGCCGGCGAGCCAGAAGAACCCCGGACGGTCGGGGTCGAAGCCGGCGACCGGCACCCGGTCGGGAGCGAAGGTGCGCAGGCCAGCCCAAGTGCGGCGCACGCCCCGGACCCGGAGGGTGGTGGCCTCCTCCAGTTCCTCGACGCCCAGCGCGATGTCCTCCGTCTCCGGACGGGCGTCGCACGGCTCGCTGGGGGTCTCGTCGACGGGCGACACCAGCAGCAGCGGGCCCTCGGGCTCGAAGTAGAAGCGGTTTCCGATGTCCCACACCATGGGCCAGCCTGCAGTGGAGACGCCGTCGGGCGGTGGGAACACGAACACCGAGCGACGCAGCGGCCGCAACCCCAGCGGGACCACGCCTGCCATCTCGGCCAGCGGATCGCACCATGCCCCCGCAGCGTTCACCACGACATCGCAGTCCCAATGCCGATCGGAGGCCTCAACCCGCCAACCGCCGGGCCGGGCCGTGAGGGCGGTCACCCCGGCATCCAGGTGCAGTTCGACACCCCGGCGGCGAGCACCGCGCAGGAACCCCTGCAGCAGGCCGTCCACGTCGATGTTCTTGGCACCCGGCTCGTAGACACCGGCGTAGGCAGCGTCGGGGCGCAGGACGCCGACCAGCCGGCAGCACTGGGACGAGTCGAGGCGATGGACCTCGACGCCGTGAGCCTCGGCGGCGGCCGCCTTCTCCTCCAACCTGTCGCGCTCCGCAGCCCGGGCGATCCACAGCAGGCCCCGGGGCGACAGCAGCTCATGGTCGGCGAACCCCTCGGGCGGGTCGGTCAGGAACGGGCGGCTGGCCGCAGCCAGCGCGCTCACCACCGGAGCGCCCGACGTCTCGGTGTGGAGGGCGGCCGAGCGGCCCGTGGCATGGGCACCGGGGTGGGCCTCACGCTCCACCATCACCACTGAGGCGTGGTCGGCGAGGTGCCAGGCCGCCGACGCGCCCGCGATCCCGGCACCTATCACAACCACCCGCATCGGGTCAGCCTGCCATGCCCGGGCCCGAGCGGCCCGGTGAGCGCAGCGAACAAGAGCGGATACCCGGGCCCGAGCGGCCCGGTGAGTGCAGCGAACAAGAGCGGATACCCGGGCCCGAGCGGCCCGGCTCCAATCCCCGATGCAGGCTCATCTCCCAAACGGTATACAATCCGGCGCTGCGGGTCGGCCGGAAGCGGCGCTACCGGAAGCGGCGCTACCGGAAGCGATCAGCTGCAACCAGGAGGAACAGCGTGCGCGACGGCCTGACCATCATCGACACCGACACCCATGTGTGGCCGTCGGTCGAGGTGCTCAAGCGCTACGCCGACCAAGCACTGCTCGACCGCTGGGACGCCGAGCTGGCCCAATACGAGCGCCGGGTGGAACTGCCCCTCACCTACGGCGACCCCGACGGCCCCTGGACCAACCTCAGCATCGAGCCCCGCGGCTACCTGCGCGAGATCGGCGAGAAATCGCGCCTCGAGGAAGAGCTGGGCGCGGGCGGCCGGGCCGCGCTGGAGGGCAAGATCCGGGGCCTGGTGGTGACCGAGGACTCGCCCCGCTACGGCGTCGGCCACGACAACGCCACCGGCCGCATCGCCGACATGGACCGCGAGGGCGTCGACGTGCACCTGATCATCCCCGGAACATGGCCCCAGTCGGTGACGGTGTGCCCCACCGACGTGGCCACCGGGCTGTACGAGTCGTACCAGCGCTACATGACCGACTTCTGCTCCATAGACACCGGCCGGCTCAAGAGCCTGCTGATGCTCACCGGCGAGGACGTCGAATGGTCGGTGAGCCACATCGAGCAGTGCGGCGATCAGCCGTCGGTGGCCGGAGCCATGCTGGCGCTGGCCGAGGGCTACCCGATCGACGACCCCGACCTGGAACCGATCTGGGCCGCGCTGGCCGCGGCCGACCTGCCCCTGCTGCACCATTCGTTCTTCTACGAGCCGCCCTACTTCCCCGGCTACCGCGACGTGTGGGACAACATCGTGGTGGCCCGCACCGCGGCCCACCCGTGGGGGGCGCAGCTGCGCCTCGCCTACCTGCTGCTGTCGGGAGTGTTCGACCGCCACCCCAACTTCAGGGTGGGCTTCTCCGAGACCGGCTGCGGCTGGCTGCCCGAATGGCTGCTGCGCCTCGACGGCCAGTCCAGGCACCTCAAGAGCAAGGGGCCGCAGCTCTCGATGCTGCCGTCGGAGTACGCCCGGGCCGGTCACGTCTACTGCGGCATCGAGCTCTACGAGGGCCGCAAGATCTACGACTACGTCGACAGCGTCCTGGGCGACGGGGTGCTCATGTACCAGTCGGACTTCCCCCACGCCCAGTGCCGCTTCCCCGACTCGCCGGGCGCGGCGCTGGCATGGGGCATTGAAGACGACGCCAAACGCGAGAGACTGTTCTCGGGCAACGCCTCCCGGTTCCTGCGCATGGCGGCCTGACCGTCGCAGCAGCCGAGCGGCGCGGCCGGGCACGCCAGACTCAACAGACAGGACTCGGAAGGGACGGACGATGGTCGAACGAGAGCAGACCCGGCTGAGGGAGCGTGACCGCAGCGAGGAGGACCGGCACCCGTACGAGGTCTTCTTCTCCACGTTCGCCGAGCGGCGCAACCTGGCCGACAGCGGCCAGGTGGTGATCAAGGGCAAGGACCTGCCCTGGCAGCAGTCCCGCCAGGGCCGCAGCAAGTACTACCTGCACATGAGGGCCGAGAACCGGGCCGTGCAGGACTGGATGGTGTTCCGCAAGGACATCCAGACCGAGTCGGGGGCCCACACCCACCAGGGCGGGCTGGTGATCTACGTCACCCGGGGTGCGGGCTACAGCGTGTTCGACGGGGTGGAGTACCACTGGAAGCCCGGCGACCTGCTGATCCTGCCGGTGAAACCCGGCGGCGTCGAGCACCAGCATTTCAACTACGACGACTCGCAGAGCTCGCAGTGGATCGCCTTCATCTACATCCCGTTCCTGTTCCAGACCGGCTCGATGCTGGCCCAGGTGAAGGAGCAGTCGAACTGGCGGGAGATGGCGGCCACCGACGCCGGCACCGACGACCCGGGCGGCACCGACGGCGAAGCCGACGAGGACCCGATCGTGGCCGTCACCCGGATCATCGGCGAGAGGGCCGGCGATGGCTGACCAGACTCTCTATGACATCACCTTCGCCGAGTCGAGGGACGAGCGCGACCGCCGGGCCCAGGCCAAGAACCTCATCGGGCGGGAGGACTGCGAGCCCGAGCTGAACCGCATGGGGACCATGCGCTGGTACCTGCATCCTCACCTGGAGACCCCCAGCACCAGAGCGCTGTACTTCCACGAGCTGGAGATCGGTCAGGGCTCCAACAGCGGCAAGCTGTACTGCCAGGGCGGGATCATCCATTTCGTGATGGCCGGCAGCGGCCACACCGTGCTCGACGGCCGGGCCCACGAATGGGAGGAGGGCGACGTGATCGCCATCCCGATCAAGGAGTCGGGGGTGACCTACCAGCACTTCAACACCGGTGTGGGACCGACCCGGATGCTGGTGTGCTGGGCCAACCTCGACTCGGCCATCAGCCCCGAGGGAGGCGTGGCCATGGAGGTGCTCGAGCCGTGCCCGGAGTGGCAGGCCCAGCACAGCTGACCCGCTTGGCGGCCCGGCCCGCGCCGGGATCCAAGCTGGGGCCGTCGGAGGCCAGCCTGTCGGCGGCCTGCCTGGAGCAGCTGGGCCTCGCCGACGGCGACGCGGCGGCGCTGCGCAACGGCGACCACACCGCCTGGGCGGTGGTCCGGGCCCACGACCACGACGACAAGCTGGTTCGGCTGGGGCGCATGCTGTGGCCCCAGCTCGCGGTACGCCCCGGCGAGCCCGTGGAGGTGGCCGCGGAGGGCGAGCTGCCCACCGCCGAGAGCGCCCGGATCACCCCGCCCTACAACCTGACGTTCAACCTGCACCAGCGGCTGCTGGAGCGGCTGCGCGACGACGGGACACCGCTGTACGGCGGCAACCGGGTTCTGGCCGAGATCTACCCCGGCGGTGCGGGGATGCTGGTGCGCATCGACCTGGCCTCACCCTCGCCGTCGAGGATGGGCGACAGCACCGAGGTGGAGCTGCACCGGGCCGACGTCAGCGTCTCGGAGAGGCTCATCACCCTGGCCGACGTCGGCGGGTGCGACCCGATCATCAGGCGCCTGCGGGAGCTGGTGGAGCTGCCGCTGCTGCGCCCCGCCTTCTACCGCCGGCTGGGAGTGCGCCCGCCCAAGGGCGTGCTGATGCACGGTCCGCCCGGCACGGGCAAGACGCTCATCTGCAAGGCGCTGGCCAACGAGCTGGGCGTCACCGCCTACCGCATGTCGGCCACAGAGCTGGTGGGCAGCGTGCAGGGCGAGACCGAGGCCAACCTCCGGCTGCTGTTCTCGCGGGCGCTGGCCCACGCCCCGTCGCTGGTGATGATCGACGAGTTCGACGTGATCGCCACCAACCGGGAGCGCCTGGCGTCGCAGAGCGACGTGCGGGCGGCCAGCCAGCTCCTCACCCTGATGGACGGGCTGGAGGAGGTGGACGGCCTGATCCTGATGGCCACCACCAACCGCATCCAGGCCATCGACCCGGCCTTCCGGCGGCCCGGACGCTTCGAGGAGGAGATCTTCGTGGGCCCGCCCAACGAGGCGGCCCGGGCCGAGATCCTGTCCATCCACACCCGGGAGATGCCCCTGGTGGCCGAAGCGCAGGACGCCATCGCCGCAGTGGCCGCCGAGACCGGAGGCTTCACCGGAGCCGATCTGATGCACCTGGCCCGCTCGGCCGGTCTGGAGGCCGCCGACCGGCTGGCCACCGGCCGCGAGGGCTTCGAGATGGCCGACTCGCTGGAGGGCACCGAACTGGCGGTCGAGCCCGGCGACCTCGAGGCCGCGCTGCGAACGGTACGGCCCAGCGTGCTGCGAGACGTGGTGACCCGGACCGACCGGATCGCCTGGGACCAGATCGTGGGACTCGGCGACCTGAAGGCACGCCTGCGGGAGTTGGGTCGGCGGGCGGTGGCGCCCGACAGCGGCGGGCAGGGCGTGCTGCTGCACGGCCCGGCCGGGTCGGGCAAGAGCGCGCTGGTGCACGCGCTGGCCTCGGAGCTGGGCGTGAACTTCGTGGCCATCGAGGGCAGCAAGGTCTACAACCAGTGGCTGGGCGAGTCCGAGGAAGCGGTGCGGGCCCTGTTCAGGCGGGCGGCCGAAGCCCGCCCATCGCTGGTGATGCTCGACCACCTCGACGCGCTGGCCCCGGTAAGAGCCGGAGAGAGCGGGGAGCGCACCGACGAGCGGGTGGTGTCGGCCCTGCTGGCTTCGCTCGACGACGTGCTGGCCGAAGGCCAGGTGTTCGTCGTGGGAGTCTCCAACCGGCCCGAGCTGATCGACGGGGCCGTGCTGCGCTCCGGACGTCTCGGAGTGCACCTCGAGGTGGCCAACCCCGACACTGACCGCCGCGGTGCGCTGATCGCCGCGCTGGCCGGCGCCCACGGGCTGGAGCTCGACGAGGACCTGACCGCCGAGCTGGCCGACGGCACCGGCGGCTGGAGCGCCGCCGACATCGTGATGCTGGTAGCCGAGGCGGCCAGCCGGTCGGCATTGCAGGACCGCCCGATGGGCTTCGACGACCTGGTGGAGGCCATGCCCGCCATCACCAGGCTCTAGCGACGCTATGAAGATCGCCGGGTCGGTCAGCGGGTCGGCGGGGGTGGCCAGCGGCCACCGGCTGGCCACCGAGGCCGGCATCGAGGCGCTGAACGCCGGCGGCACCGCAGTGGACGCGGCGTTGGCCGCGGCGTTCACCCAGTGGGTGGTGAACGCCCCCCAATCCGGTCCCGGCGGCGAGATGGTGGCGCTGGTAGCCGAACCGGGCGGCGGCGTGCACGTCTACGGCGGATGGTCGCGGGCTCCGCTCGCCCCGGCCGGCGGCGACAGCGCTGGTCGTGAGGGCTGGCCGGCCACCAGCGGTCCCCGCAACGCGGTGGTGCCCGGCTCGCTCCGGGGCGCCGAGGCCGCGTGGAGGGCCCGCGGAAGGCTCGACTGGACCGACCTCTTCTCCGGGGCTCTAGCGGCCGCGGCCGGTCACACCGTCACGGCGCGCATGGCCGACGTGTACGAGAAAGTCGAGAGCCGGGGCCACACCGTCGCCCTGCAACGGATGCTGGGAAGCGAGCAAGCCCCGAAAGCGGGAGCGACCATCCGGATGCCGGACCTGGCCGCCACCCTCGAGACGGTCGCGTGGCAGGGGCCCGACGCCTTCTACCACGGCAGGCTGGCCGACCGGCTGGTGGAGGCGGCCCAGGCAGAGGGGGCCGCGCTCAGCCACAACGATCTGGCCGCGGTGGAGGCCGCCGCCGAGCCGGCCCTGCGGTTCGACCTCGACGACATCGTCGTATGGGTTACCGGCGCTCCCAGCCAGGCCGCCATCACTCCCGCGCTGCTGGCCGCCGCGCCGCCCGGCGCCGACCCGGCGTCGCGGGACTTCGCCGAAGCGGTGGCCCCGCTCACCGAACAGCAGCTCACAGAGTTCTGCGTCCGCGGCCCGGCCCGCCCGGCGGGAACGGCGGTGGCCACCGCGCTCGACGCCGGCGGCCTGTCGGCGACCGTGGTGCACAGCCTGGCCGGAGTGCAGTTCGGCACCGGCTGGGTGGCCGGCGACACCGGAGTGGCCTTCAGCAACCGGGTAGGCACCGCCCTGTCGGATCGAGCGGACCTGCCCGGGTGCAACCTCCGAGGCGGCGCGGTGCTGCCCCACACGCTCAGCGCGGCCCATGTGCGGCGCCGGACCGGTCCGGGCTGGATGACGGTGGCCACCCCCGGTGGCGACCGGCAGGTGCAGTGGCTGGCCCAGGCCATCCAGCGCTTCCGGCAGGGCGCGGCTCCAGCCGATATCGCGGCCGGGTCCCGCTGGTTCGTGTGCCCCACCGGCGACCGCTTCGGCGTGCCCGCCGGCATCGGCGAGCCGTGGTACGCCTTCGCCGAGCCGGGCATCGCCTGGCGTGACGACGCCCATCTGGCCGGCTACGAGGTGAGGCACACCAGCAACGTGGGCGGCGGGCTGCAGCTGGTGGTCGGCGGCGACGACACCGGCCCCGGCCGCCGCGGCCAGAGGAGCGTTGCCGAACTGGCCAGCGACCCCCGATCCGGCGGCGCGGCCCTGGCCGTTTCCTGACGATCCGCCACCGCGTCGGGCACGGCTGCGACGTGTGACGGATGGCACGTTTACAGCGGGTTGACAAGCGGAGAAACTGAAGGCACGCAAGACATACGCCTCGCCCGATGTTGCTTCCGAGAGCCGGGCGAGAACCGCGGCCCCGATGCGTCGACTCCAGGCCGGCGGGATCCCTTCGCAAGACCTCGACCAGATGCGCCGGCAACCGGCGCATCTGCCGCGAATGGGGGGAGAAAGGAAGAGAGGAAGGTGGACAAGAGTGAATTGATGGGCGTCACAGCGACCAACAGCCGAGACAGGGACTGGTTCACCAGTCTCTACCACGACAGCTACCGGATGCTGTTGGCCTACGCCAGGAGACGTGTGGATGAGCAGACAGCCGACGAAGTGGTGGCCGACACGTTCCTCGTCGCGTGGCGCAGGCGGGACGAGATTCCCGAGGGCTTCGAGAGGGCCTGGCTCTTCGGAGTGGCCCGCAACACGATCCTCACTGCCAACCGGTCCGCTCGCCGCCGCAATGCTCTCAACGGCAAGCTCTACAGCGTCGCTCGACCGGGATCCTGGTCCGACGACCGCTTCGAGGCGTCGGACCGCACCGACGCCCTCCTACCGGCCCTGCGCAGCCTCCGGGAGGAGGATCGCGAGATCCTCATGCTGGTGGCATGGGAGGAGCTCTCACATGCCGAGATCGGAGAGGCCTTGGGCATCTCTCCCAACGCAGTGGCAATCAGGGTGCACCGAGCCCGCAAGCGGCTCGCAGATCGAATCGACAGTGCCACCGTCCCTTGCGACGCGTGACACTCCTACAACTTGGGGGGCCGTGTGGTGGGCACGAGAAAGCAGGCAGATGTGACAACCGGTGATGGTTCGATACCAGGTGACGATCTCGACGGTGACCTCGACGGTGACCTCGACGAGGACGTCATCGAGCGACTGCGCGGACTTGATCCCGTGGACGTCGAGTCGCTCCCTTCGTCGCGCCGGGCCGAAGCCATGAGAACGCTCGAAGAGATCCTCGGTCCGCCGGAGAGCGCCGAGGGGTCCGTGGGCGAAGTTGACGAATCCTCCCCCTCCCCCGCCGCGGTCGAACGCGACGGGGAGGAAACGCCGCCGCCGTGTTCAACGTCGCAGTGATCGCGGGGTTGCTCGCAAACGACGCCCGCTGCTGAGCATCCCGCGACACCAGCACCGCGGACACGGCGGCGGCCACCGGCGCGCCGCTCTAGAGCGGCGCGGCTTTCGTGTTCTGCCCGCGGGTTGGTATACAACATGAGCCGAATCCATCCCAGGACTAGCCATGTACGTAAACCTGACTTTCACGGACCCGGACTGGCCCCAGGCCACCATCGAGGCCATGGCCGACTTCGCGGCCCAGCACCGCGACGAGCTGCGGTCGTGCCAGCAGGCCGCCCGGTTCCCGGCCGAGATCTACGCGGCCATGGGCGACCACGGCTGGGTCGGTCCGTTCACCCCGCAGGATGAAGGGGGCAGCGGCCTGGGCGTGGCCGAGTACTGCCTCATCGAGGAGGAGGTGGGCCGGCTGGGGCTGGTGTCGCCGCAGATCTCGATCCAGGGCCAGCGGTGGCTCATCGACTGGGCCACACCCGAGCAGCGGGAGCGCTACCTGCCGGGCATGGCCCGCGGCACGCTGATCTTCTCCGAATCGATCTCCGAGCCCGGCGTCGGCTCGTCCATGAAGCTGATGCGCACCACCGCCGAGCGAGACGGCGACGACTGGATCATCAACGGAGCCAAGACCCATGTGAACCTGGGATGCGAGAGCCAGGTCACCCTGGTGTACGCCATCGCCCCCGAGGGGATCACCGCCTTCCTGGTGGACACCGACCTGCCCGGCGTGTCGACCACCCACACCGACCCGATCGGTCTGCGCCTGATCCCCACCGCCGACGTGATGCTGGACCACGTGCGGGTGCCGGGATCGGCGGTGCTGGGCGAGGCCGGCCGGGGCATGGACACGTTCTTCTCGACGTTCAACATGAGCCGGCTGGGCAACGCCTCGGAGCTGATCGGGTTCGGGCGGCGGGCGCTGGCCGACGCCATCGCCTACGGATCGGACAGGGAGGTGGGCGACTCGGTGGTAACCGACTTCCAGGGCATCCAGTGGACCGTGGCCGACTGCTACAGCGACCTCTACGGGGCGTCGCTGGCCCGCGACCACGCCGCCAACCTCCACGACGCCGGCCGCGACGTGGCCCTGGCCACCACGCTGGCCAAGAAGATGGCCATCGGGGCGTCGGAGCACGCCGTCAACGAGGCGTTCGCCCTGACCGGGGGCCACGGCCTCTACACCGACACCGACTACGGCCAGCTGCTGCACGACATGAAGGTGCTGCGGGTGGCGGGAGGCTCGCTGGAGGTGCTGCGCAACTACGTGGCCCGCCGGGTGTTGCGAGCAGACGACTACGAGGGCCTGGGTTGACCCCCAACCGCCGAATTGGCAGCGCAGGACTCCCAAACGGGCTCTCTCCGCTGCCAATTCGCGGCCAGCCCAGAGCCTCCTGCCGAATTGGCAGCGCAGGACTCCCAAACGGACTCTGCCCGCTGCCAATTCGCGGGACTGGGTAGCGGCGTGA
The DNA here is from genome assembly GCA_965117015.1 of Acidimicrobiales bacterium. Taxonomy (GTDB): domain Bacteria; phylum Actinomycetota; class Acidimicrobiia; order Acidimicrobiales; family Aldehydirespiratoraceae; genus Aldehydirespirator. The sequence goes on along the minus strand of OZ220747.1, from coordinate 1,518,503 downwards.
GGAACCTGGCCGAGCTGGTCTGCAACCGGGTGGAGCGCCGGACCGGCGCCCGCTTCGGCATGGCCGGCGAGGCCACGCCCACCCTCGGGCAAGCGGTGGGCCGGGCACGGGGCGCCGTCGGAGCACTGGAAGAGGCGGGCGCGGGCCTAGGTCGGCGCGTGGCGCTCATCGGCACGACATCTGACTCCTACCTGACGGCCTGGCTGGCCCTGGTGCTGGCCGGGGCCGAGGTCGCCCTGGTCAACCCCGACTATCCCGACGGGCTGCTGGCCGAGATGCTGGAGCAACTCGCACCGGCTGCGGTCGTGTGGTCGGGACGCGAGGTGTCGCCGGCGGTGGCCCCCGAAGCCGTCCAACTCGACGCCGGCAGACTCGACAAGGGAGTGTTGGCCGCAGCCCTCGACGGGACAGTGCTCACCGACGGGGCCACGGACGGGCTTGACAGGTTGGCCGATGCGCCCGGGCTGGGGCGGGACCGCTTCGATGTGGCCGGCTGGATGCACACATCGGGCACCACCGGCGTGCCCAAGTTCTGCGAGCAGACCCACGAGTACTTCCTGCGCCTGGGCCGGTTCATCGCCGACTCGATGTGCTTCTCGGAGGCCGACACCGTGCTGGCACCGCTGCCCATGTTCCACATCAACCCGCTCGGCTACGGCGTGGTCGGCGGGCTGACCGGGGGCACCGAGGTGCTGGGCCTCGAGCGCTTCTCGGCGAGCGGTTTCTGGCCGCTGGTGCGCGACACCGAAGCGACCGTACTGATCCTGCACGCCCCGCCGGTGGAGATCCTCAAGCGGGCGACGACTGCCGCCGACGCGGCCGGCCACCGGGTGAGCCGGGTGTTCTTCGCCGACCCCGGCTTCCTGGAGACGTTCGACGTGCCGCTGGGCTTCTCGGCCTACGGATCCACCGAGGCCGGCGGCCTGTGCCACATCTGGGCCTGGCGACGGGGCGAGCGGCCCGACCATCCCGAGGGCATGTCCCGCTACGGGGGCCGGGCCCGTCACGAGGTGCAGTGGCGAGTCGATGCCGGCGGAGAGATCAAGGTGCGGGCCAACCGTGCGGGGGTGCTGTTCTCGGGCTACCGGCGAGGCGACGGCCTGGTGCAGCCGTTCGACGCCGATGGCTGGTTCGCCACCGGCGATCTGGGCCGGGTCGACGACGCCGGGAACCTTGTGTTCATCGAGCGGGCCAGCGAGTCGATCAGGGTCAAGGGCGAGTTCGTGCCCATCGGCTACGTGGAGCAGCGCTTCGCCTCCGTGGACGGCGTCACAGACGTGGCCGTGTGGCGCCGCAACAGTGAGCTGGTCGACGATGAGATCGTGCTGTACCTCGTCGGCCCTTCCATCCCGACCGAGGCCATCGCCGCGGTCAGCCGGCAACTGCCCCCGTTCATGCAGCCGGCAGCGGCGGCCCGCCTGGCCGAGATCCCCCGCGACTCCGGCGTGGGCAAGGTACGGCGACGCCTGCTCGACGAGGCCACCGTGCTGGAGTGGGTCGACCTGGTGGAGGCGCCGGATGACCGCGACCGACGTAAGACCGGGGCCTCCACATGACCGTGATCGACGGATTGGTCGACTTCCATGTGCACTCGGCCCCGAGCCTGGCTCCGCGACACAGTCACGATCCGCACACCCTGGAGGAGGCCCGGGCCGCGGGAGTGGCAAGGTTCGTGCTCAAGGCCCACGAGGGGTCCTCAGCGGAGCGGGCTGCCCTGCTCGGAGACGAAGTCGTCGGCGGCGTGGTGCTGAACTCGCCCGTCGGCGGGGCCAACCCCGACGCAGTGGCAGTGGCCGCGGCGCTCGGAGCCAGGGTGGTGTGGCTGCCGACCATCTCGGCGCCTGCTCACATCGCGGCCAGCAGCAACCCCGAGCTCAGCGCCCACCGGGGCATCTCGTTCCGGGAGGTGCCGGTGGTGGAGGACGGCGCGGTGCGCCCGGAGTGGCTGGACGTGTTCGACGAGGCCGCCCGAGCCGGCATGGTGCTGGCGTCGGGCCATCTCACCATGGACGAGGCTGTGGTGGCCTTGGACACGGCCCGGCGCCGGGGAGTCGACCGTCTGCTGGTCAACCATCCGGGCCTGAACTTCCTGGGCTGGCGCGACGAGCATCTGGAGCAGTTCAGGGCCTTGGGCGCGCACCTGGAGATCGGCGTGCTGGCCGACCTCCTGGCCGGCGAGGCCGGGCCCACCACCGAGGACCTCGTGGCCGCCTACCCGCACGAACTGCTGGTGTTCGGCAGCGACCTGGGGCACCGGGACTACCCGCCGATCGCCGAGGGCATCCGGGACTGGGTCGAGCGGCTCGATCCGATCCTGGGCGACCGCGGCCTGGAGCTGGTGGCCCGCGCCACGGCAGAAGCGATCCTGGCATGAGCCCTCCGGAATTGGCAGCGGAGAACGCCCAAACGGGACTCCCACGCTGCCAATTCCCGCGGGCCCGGGACAGCCGCTTCGAATTGGCAGCGGAGAACGCCCAAACGGGACTCCCACGCTGCCAATTTCCGCGGCGGGCGGGGACGGCATGAGATCGGCGGGTCGGGTGCGGCGGATCGCGGTGCTGCCGGGTGACGGGGTGGGAGCCGAGGTGGTGGCCGGACCGGTCGAGCTGCTGGAAGCCATCGCCGGCGCCGGCCGCATCGAGCTGACCGGTCCCTGGCCGGTGGGAGCCTCCGCCTTCGGGGAGCTGGGCACCGGCCTGCCCGAAGACACGCTGGCCGCCTGCGACGCCAGCGACGCCATGTTCTTCGGTGCGGCCGGGGAGCATCCCGGCGTCTCACTGGACGACTACCGGCCCGAGCACTCCATCATCGGCCTGCGCCAGCGTTACGACCTGCGGGTCAGCATCCGCAACATCGTCAGGGCCGGCGAGAGCAGCGGAAGGCCGCTGATCGTGCTGCGCAACCTGCTGGGCGGGGCCTACGGCGCGGCGTCCACCCGCACGGAGAGCGACGGCTCGCAGGCAGCCGGCGACGAGGTGATCCTCACGCCGGAGCAGATCGCCGAACTGGCCGAGATGGCCTGCGACCTGGTCGAGCAGGGTCTGGCCTCCAGCATCGTCTCAGCCGACAAGGCCAACCTGATGGCCACCAGCCGGCTGTGGCGGTCGATCACCGGCCGGGTGGCCGAGAACCGGGGCGTGCCGCTGCGCCACACCTACGTGGACCGCATGGCCTTCGAGCTGGCCCACGACGACGTGGTGTCCGACACGGTGGTGCTGACCGAGGGCATCTTCGGCGACATGCTCAGCGACCTGGCCGCAGGGAGGGCGGGCTCGATAGCACTGTGCGGCTCGGCCAGCGTCAACCCAGGCCCACCGGTACAGGGCCGTTGCGTGGGCCTGTTCGAGCCGGTGCACGGCTCCGCGCCCCGCCACACCGGAAAGGGCAGGGTCAACCCGTCAGGCGCCTACCTGGCCCTGGCCGCGCTGCTGGAGTGGTTCCCGGAGACCGCCGATCTGGGTCCGCCAGTGACCGAGGCCCTCTCGGAGGCGCTGCAGGCCGGGCCGCTCACCTACGACCTGGCCCCCGACGGCACCGATCCGGCCAGCACCGACGCCTTCGCGGCAGCCGTCAGCGCCCGAGCCCTCCCGCGCCTCAAGGAACTGCTGTGAGCCCCGCCCACTTCACCGAGGAGCCGTCATGAGCCCGGTCCCCCTCCTCACCGCGGAGCAACCATGAGCCCGGTACCGCATTTCACCGAGGAGCCGTCATGAGCGCCGTGCCCCACTTCACCGAGGAGCAGATCGCGGAGCTTTGTGATCTGGAGACCGTTACCGACTGGCTGGAGCGGGCCTGGCGTGACCTGGGGGCGGGCGAGGCGGCCACCACGCTGAGGGTGCGGGCTGCCGCCCAAGGGCTGATGGGCAGCGCCATGGCCGCGTCGTGGCCCCGGCACCGGGTAGTGGGCGGCAAGCTGTACCTGACCCACCCCGACGGCTTCGCCTTCCTGGTGGGACTCTTCAGCCCCGACGCCGGGCTGGTGGCCACCTTCGACGGGCTGGGCCTCACCGCCATCCGCACCGCAGCGGCCAGCGCGCTGGCCGTCCGGCACCTGGCCCCACCCGACCCGACCACCGCCGCGGTGTTCGGCACCGGCACGCAGAGCCGGCCGCACCTCCAGGCGCTGGCCCAGGAACTGCATTTGCGGGACCTTCGGGTATGGGGACGCGACCCCGGCAAGGCTGAGGAGGTAGCCGCTTGGGGCAGGGAACGGGGCATTCCCGCTCGGGGCGTGGCCGACCCGGACGAAGCGGTCGCGGGTGCCCGGGTGGTGGCCACGGTGACGTCCAGCTACACGCCCGTGTTCGACGGCTCGCTCCTGGATCCGGCCGCCCTGGTGTGCGCGGTGGGGTCCACCAAGGCCGACCGCCAGGAAGTCGACAGCACCACCGTGCGGCGGGCCGGCTTCGTGGTGAGCGACAGCGCCGAGGGGGCCCGCACCGAGGCCGGCGACCTGACCCACGCCGCGGCGGAGGGCGTCTTCGACTGGGACAGTCTGGCCGATCTGGCCGACGTGATCGCGGGCACAGTCACGCCACCCCGGCCGGGCAGCGGAATCGTGCTGTTCGAGTCGCAGGGCGTGGCCCTCCAGGACGTGGTGATCGCCACCCTCGCCTACGAGCGCTCCTGACGCGGGCATTCCCCCTCATGCTCGCTTCGCTCACGAGGCGCTCGGGCACGGCCTCGCACGGGAGTGTCGCATAGACCCTGACGCATCGCCGCCGACCCCTTGGCCCCTGTGCGGCGGTAGCTTCCACGGCATGAGCATCTGCACAGTCGAGATTGACGTCGCCGCCGACCGGGCGCGGACGTTCGCCTATCTGGCCGAGGCCGCCAACCAGGCCGAGTGGCGCCACGACGTCGGCACCTGCGAATTGACCGACGGGGCCGCCGGCACGGTGGGGGCCGTCTACCGCCAGGCCAACCGCGGCCAGGAGGTCGAGTTCCGCATCACCGCCATGGAGGCCGATTCGTCGATCACCTGGGTGTGCGCCGAGGACACCTCATGGCCCGTGGCGGGCACCTACCGGCTCAGCGACACGAGTGGCGGCGGCACCCGCATAGCCATGGACCTGGAGATGACCCCGTCGGGACCGTTCATCCTCATGCGTCCCTTCGTGCCGCTGATGGTCAAGGCGCAGCGCAAGAAGTACGCCGCCGGCCTGCAAGCGGCTCTCGGCTGAGGGCTACCGAAACCGAGTCGCTTCGACCGCCGGGCGGGGAGGGCGCTTCTACGAAGGTCCGTCAGACCTCAGCGGGCTTCGCCCTATCGTTCGGCCTGACGGACTTCGAGCGCCCCCTCCCTGCCCGGCTACCGCTCTCGACTATGGCCTGCCGGGCCGAAGGACTGTCCGCATCGGTCGGATTCCACGCCCATCCGTCGGACTTCAAGCGCCTCCTCCCCGCCCAGCTACTCGACTCGTTTATGGCCGCCTGGGCCGAAGGACTGCTGGGGGACGCCCCTCATCAGTGAGAAGTGGCCCTGCACGCCCCGCCAGGGGCCGTGGACGGAGTCTCTGACCAGCACGAACGAGCAGCGACCGGGGCGGTCGAAGGGCTCGCCGTCGGAGGCGTAGCCGGTCGAAGTCCAGGTCACCATCACCGCGGCCATCAGCCGGTCGCCGGAGACCCGGAGCCGCATCTTGTCGGTCAGCAGGACGAAGTCCGTCATGGAGGGCCAGACGTTGCGCCACTGGCCGTTGACGAAGTGATCCACCCCCACCACCACGTCCTGCCAGGTGCTGAAGCTGTTCACCTCGGGATCCATCATGGCGGCCGCCTCCTCGTAGCGGAGGTTGGCCACGTGGCCGGAGAACCGGTCCACCCACTCGGTGAGGGACACCTGATCGTCGGAGTGCAGGTCTGCGGTGGCTGGGGTGCTCATAGTCACGATTCTGCCGGACGAACCGGCCCAAGCACCCTGTCGGTGTAGGTGTTGGCGAACGTCCCGGCCGGATCGAGCTCGGAGCGGGCCCGCTGGAACCGGTCCCACTCGGGATAGAGCGGGGCCAGGGACCGGTGGTCGTGGAAGTGGAGCTTGCCCCAGTGGGGGCGGCCCCCGTAGTCGGCGGCGATGGCCTCCACCCCCTGGAAGTAGGCCAGGTACGGGGTGCCCTTGTACACGTGGCAGGCGAACCAGCCGGTGTCGCGGCCGTAGGCGGTGGACAGCGGGATGTCGTCGGCGGCCGACACCCGGACCTCGATGGGGAACGTCACCGGCGACGGCAGGCTCCGGGCCAGGGCCCCGACCCGGCGCACGGCCTCAGGCAGGGCGGCGCGGGGGACGGCGTACTCCATCTCGTAGAAGCGCACGAACCGCCTCGACACGAACACCCGGTGGCTGGCGTCCACGAAGTCCCGCTCAACCACGGCTCCGGTAGTGCGCTTGGCCACCGCCGACGCCAGCGACGGGAAGCGCCGCACCGTGCGATTGGCCAGACCGAACACGACGTTCTCGTAGAGGATCTTGTCCCTCGTCTCGGCCAGCCGGTTCTGGGGGCGGCGCGGCTCCTCGGTGCGGTTGTTTCGCTTGACGTGGGCGTGGCGCGAGGCGGGGATCCAGAAGAACTCCATGTGGTCGTGACCGGCCATGTGCTGCTCGAAGCCGTCGAGCAGTTCGTCGAGCGGCTCGACGGTCTCGGTGGCGTGCAGATCGAAGGCGGGCACGCACTGCAAGGTCATGCGGGTGACGATGCCGAGCGCCCCGACCCCCACCCGGGCCACCCGCAGCAGCTCGGGCCGCTCGTGCTCGTCACAATGGACCAGCTCGCCCCGGCCGTCGACGATGTCCATGCCGACGATGGTGGTGGCCAGGTTGCCCAGGGCCAGTCCGGTGCCGTGGGTGGCGGTGGCGGTGGCGCCGGCCAGCGACTGGCGGTCGATGTCGCCCAGGTTGGGCATGGCCAGCCCGGCCGCGTCGAGCCGGCGGTTCAGAGCATCGAGCCGGACGCCGGCCTGCACCGTGACCCGGCACCGGACGGTGTCGACCGCCTCGACCGCGGCCAGGCGGTCCAGCGACACCAGGATCCCGCGGGTGCAGGCGGTGTCGGTGAAGGAATGGCCCGACCCGACAGCCTTCACCCTCAGCCCGCCCTCGGAGGCCCGGCGCACGATGGCGGCCACCTCGTCGGCAGAGCCCGGCCGCAGGATCTCGCTCGGCACGCACATCTGGTTGCCGGCCCAGTTGCGAAACGTGGCGGTACTCATCTGCGGTTCACCAGTGGCGCAGGTCGACGGGCCAGCAGTCGATCACGTCGTCGCCGTCCACCACCCAGAAGCGCTGGTGGCGGGCCACGGTCGGATCGAGATGCCCGGGCAGCAGCCGGACACGGTCGCCCACCCTGAGCAGGCCTTGAGGATCACGCAGCGTCGTGTGCTCGTCGGACACGAACTCGACCTCGCCGCCAGGCCATGACGGCGGCCCGTGGTCCATGCCGAACGCCTTGAGGCCGGCGTCGGCCACCGCCCAGCCCCGCGGGCTCACCGACACCACGGCGGCCAGCACCGACACCGCTATCTCGAACGGGCTCTCGAGCCGCGCGTAGTCGGTGTCGAGCAGGCAGTACGAGCCGGCCTGCAGCTCGGTGACCCAGCGGTTGACCGCGTAGGTGCCGGTGCCGCCACCCGAGACCACGTCTCCCCCCACCGCGGCATGAGCCGCCGTCAGCACCTCCATCGAAGCCTGCACCCGGGCCGGCTTGCTGGCCGCGCTGGCCATCATCAGATGCCCCTCGTAGCCCATCACGCCCCGGACCTCGAGCCCCGCAGCCCGGGCGGTGTCGGCCAACCGTCCGGCGTCGGCCGGATCGCACCCGCAGCGCATCAGCCCCACGTGCACATCGACGAGCACCTCGGTGACGCCGCCGGCAGCCGCGGCGGCGATGGTTGCGTCGGAGTCGACAGCCACGGTGACCCGATGGCCGGCATCGACGAGCCTCCCCAGACGGGACGCGTCCAGCACCTCGTTGGCCAGCAGCAGGTCGCGCCCGAGCCCGGCCCCGGCCAGGCCCTCCATCTCCCTCACTGTGGCCGCGCAGAAGTTCTCATGCCCGGCCTCGGCCAGGATCCGGGCGACCGCGGTGGACTTGAACGCCTTCACATGGGGCCTCAGCGACAGCCCGGGCCAGGCCGCCGACATGGCCGCCACGTTGGCATCGAACAGGCTGCGCTCCACGACCAGGCAAGGCGTGGGGAGCTGATCGAGTGTCTGCGGCTCGGTCCTCACGGGCCCGGTCCGGTCAGGTGCTGACGTGAATGCGGTATACAGGCATCATGACGCTTACCCGGTTCGGGTTCAACATCCCCAGCTTCAGCTACCCCGGCGTGGACGACTCCGACATGTTCAGCGCAGTCTGCGCGGCCGCGGCAACCGCCGAGAACAGCGGGTTCGACTCCCTGTGGGTGATGGACCACTTCCACCAGATCCCGCCCATGGGCCCGGACCACGAGCCCATGCTTGAGCCCTACACCCTGCTGGCCGGGCTGGCCCCCTGGACCCGCACCGCCCGGCTGGGAGCGCTGGTGACCGGCGTCACCTACCGCAACCCGGCCCTGCTGGCCAAGACGGTCACCACCCTCGACGTCGTGTCGGGCGGTCGGGCGGTGCTCGGCATCGGCGCCGCCTGGTACGAGGACGAGCACATCGCCTACGGCTACGAGTTCCTGCCGGTGGGCGAGCGCATGCACCGGCTGGAGGACGCGGTGCAGATCTGCCGGGCTATGTTCGCCGGAGGGCCGGCCACGTTCACAGGCAAGCGCCATCGCGTTGAGCGAGCCCTCAACCGGCCCCGACCCCTCACGCCGGGCGGGCCGCCGATACTGGTGGGCGGGGGCGGCGAGCGGCGCACCCTGGCCATCGCGGCCCGCTACGCCGACGCCTGCAACATCTTCGGCGACCCGGCCGGGATCCGCCACAAGCTGGACGTGCTGGAAGCCCACTGCGAGCGGGCCGGCCGGGACCCGGCCGAGATCTCCAAGACCCGCCTGGGTGCGCTGGTCATGGCCGACACCGCAGCCGACGCGGCCCGCATCGGCGCCGAGATGCGGTCCAGGCGGAACATGAGCATGGACAAGTACCTCGGCTACGCCATCGAGGGAGACCGCGACGGGGTGTGCGAACAGGTAGCGGCCCTGCTCGACGCCGGGCTCGACGGACTGATCTTCAACATGCACGACTCCACCGACCTGGGGGCCATCGCCGAGGCGGGGATGGTGCTGACCGACAACTTCGGCACCCGCACCACCCAGTGACCTACCCGCCGATCGGCCGGCTCGGCGAGGAGCGGGCCCGGCCGGTCGTCTCGCTGATCTCGTCGGTGTCGTCGCAGACGGCAGCCATGCTGCCCGCCTTCGGACTGGGCGCGCTGGCGCTGCAGATGGGCGACGACCTGGGCTTCGGCGAGGCCGGCCTGGGAACGGCGGTGGCCTTCTTCTTCCTGCTGGCCGCGGTGACCTCCCCCCACGCCGGGACTCTCACCGACCGCCTCGGCCCGCAGCGGTCGCTGCGAGTCGCCAACGCGCTCAGCGTGGTGTCGCTGGGAGGCATCGCGGTAGCCGCCCGCTCCTACTGGGCCCTGCTGGCCGCCCTGGCCGTGGGGGCGATCGGACTGACGATCGCCGGACCCGGCACCAAGACCATGGTGGCCCGGGGCGTTCCACGGCACCGTCACGGGTTCGCCTTCGGCATCCAGGCCGCGGCCGTCCCGCTGTCGGTGTTCCTGGCCGGTCTGGCGGTACCGGCCGTCGGGCTCACGCTGGGATGGCGCTGGGCCTTCGCCATCGCGCTGGTGGTGCCGCTGGCCGGGTACTCGCTGGCGCCGCCGTACGGGGCTGCGGCGGGCCGGGCGGTGCGCACCGCAGGCGCGTCGCGGGGCCTGAGCAAGATCGACTACGGGCCGTTGAACATGCTGATGCTGACCGCCGCGCTGGGCTCGGCCGCAGCCACCACCATGGCCGCGTTCTTCGTGTCGGCCGCCACCGACGCCGGGATCGAGGAGGGACTGGCCGGGCACCTGTTGGCCGCGGCCAGCCTCCTGGTGATCCTCACCAGGACCGCGGGGGGCTACCTCGCCGACCACTACGAGACCGGGCATCTCAAGTTCGTGTCGGTCCTGCTGGGCGTGAGCACCCTGGGCTATCTGGCCGCGGCCACCGGCACGAGAGTCCTGGTGCCGGTGGGGGCGGTGTTCGCGCTGGGGGTGGGCTGGGCCTGGAGCGGCCTGATCGTGCACACCGTGGTGCGGGCCTACCGGGACTCGCCCGGCGCGGCCACCGGCATGACCTCCGGCGGGCTCAACGTGGGCGGCGTGGTGGGACCGTTCGCCTTCGGCCTGCTGGTGGACCGGGTCTCCTACACCGCCGGGTTCCTGATGATCGCGGCCTGCGCCCTGCTGGCCGCCCTGGCCGCCGACGCCGGCCGGCGTCGCCTGGTGCGCATGGGCGCCAACCCGTGACCGCGGCCCGCGCCGACTGGCCCGTTACACCCCGCCCCCGCCGATGAAGTCCCTCCATTTGCCGGCCCGGGTTTGTTGGCTGTCGGTGCGGGCCTGTCGCCGGTGGGGAACCTGGAGCGGCGGTAGTCCGGCGGCCCGCCGGTCGAAGTGGGTCTTGATCCGCTGAAGCTCGTCGTTGACGTCCCGCTCGAGCCAGTCGCGGAGGTAGCGCTCGAACAGCGGGCCGAGCGGTCCCTTGAACCGGAAGCGGTAGGAGTGCGTGACCCACGACCCGCCATGGGACGGCTGGGCCACGAAGCCTCCCCGGAACCACATCAGACGGTCGGTCAGCCAGGGGCCGGCACTCTCGAAGGTGACCGACCACCACCGGTCGAGCCTCACCGCCAGCCGCTGCTTGGGGCTGCGGATCCCCCGCACCGACCCCCGGATGACCGCCAAGCCGTTGCCGTCGGAGTCGATCGACGGGTTCTCATACACGTTGACGATCTTGCCGTCGAGCGCCATGTAGGCCCGCAGGTCGCAGGCGAGCTCCAACACCTCCCGCGGAGTGGCCGCCACCTGAACCGAGCCCTCCGCCGCCAGCATCGCCACCCAACGTAACCCGCGCCGCGAGCCCGCAGGGGGGTCAGTCGTCCTGGTCGTCTGAGCCGTTGGAGCTGGAGGACTCGGCGCCCGTCGTGGCGCCGGCGCCGACGGGTACGGCAGCGGGGACCGCGACGGTCTCGACGAGGCGGCCGGTTATGCCGCTGATCCTGGGCAGCGGCGGAAGCTGCATCCCGCCCGTGCGGCGCAGCTCCAGCACCGCGGTGTGATAGTCCTCGAGGGCCTCGACCGCCTCGGGCCTGTAGTAGCCCCGGCCGTCCAGGAACGGCCCCACCTCGCGGTCCACAATGGCGCTCACGTCCTCGCCGGTGATGGTCTTGTGGGTCTCCAGGGCGTGGGCCACCGCCAGCACCTCGATCCGGTTGGCCTCCAGCAGGCACCGCGCCGCGGCATAGCGGTCGGCCAGGCGCTGCTCGATCTGGTCGCCGAGAGCGCTGCTCAGCAACTCCTTCTCGGGGTCATCGTCGTCGCCCTGGCGCTTCCCGCCGCCGATCCCGAACTGTTGCTGCACCGCGTGGCTGGCCAGCGTGTCGCCCATGCCCCAGTAGCCCGACATCATGGCGGCCAGATGGGTGGCGTTGCGCAGATCGCCGCCCACCCCCGACGAGTTGTCGTCGCCGAAGAACATCCGCTCGCCGGCCAGCGACGCCAGCGACACCTCCAGGTCGGCCTCGTACTCCGAGCGCCAGTGGGTGAAGCGGTCCTCGGGCGGGATGTGCGACACGAAGCCGCCCACCTGGCCCCGGCGCTCGATGGTGGCCAGATCGATCATCCGGTGCCGGCTCACCCGGTGCAGGGCCACCGCGTGGCAGGCCTCGTGGATGGCCAGGGCGTGGCGCTCGTGCTCCACGTAGTCGAAGTCGTCGGCTAGGCCGTGCTCCTTAAGCTGCTTGGCCTTGATCATGTCGGCCCAGGTGATGACCCGCCGGCCGTCGCGGATGGCGGTGATCAACGCCTCGTTGACCATGTCCTTGATGGTGGCCCCGGTGGCGTAGGGCGTGATGGTGGCCAGCTTCTCGATGTCGTCGTCGGTGAGCACATGGTCGACCTTGTCGAGGTACCCCTCGTAGGTGCGCTTGCGGCCCTCCTGGGTGGGGTAGCCCACCTTGTAGATCCGGTCGATACGGCCGGGCCGCAGCATGGCCGGGTCCAGCGCCTCGGGCAGGTTCGAGGCCATCATCACCAGGATCCGGAACTTCGGGGGCGGCTTGGGCCGCATCCCCAGCATCTTGCGCACGATCCGGTTGAAGAACCCCCGAGGCTTCTTGAGGCCCGACAGCTCGGCCAGCAGAGCCTGGAGCGTGCCCATGCCGCCCCCGCCGCCGCCCATCATCATGATCGACTCCCGCCGGGGACCGGCCCACGGATCGCCGCCGTAGGAGCCCCCCGAACCGGCCCGGTCGTAGCCGCCGAGCGCGGCCTCCTGCAGAGCCCGCTGCGCGCCCGGCGAAAGGTACGGATAGGACGAGCCTGCCTCGGTGGTGTCGCGCAGGAAAGCCGCGAACCGCTCCGAGCGGAAGCCGCCGTCACCGCCCACCGCCGCGCCCCGGTTGCCCAGAGCGTCGGCCTCGTCGAAGAAAGCCACCACGCCCCCGTAGCGCAACGCCAGCTTGCGCAGCTTGCGGAACAGGCCCTTCACCTTGAGGATGCCCACCCCGAAGAACATGTTCATGAACGCGCCGGGCTCCACGAACACGAACGGCTTGCCGGTCTCGCCCGCGGCGGCCTCGGCCAGCAGCGTCTTGCCGGTGCCGGGCGGGCCGTACAGCAGGATGCCGCCCGGGGCGTAGCCCCCCACCTCCTCGATCGACTCGGGGTTCTCCAGGAAGATCAGGTTCTCGCGCACCCGCTCCTTCACCGGGTCCTGGCCCCACACGTCCTCGAAGCGGGTGTCGATGTCGTCGGGGAAGTAGGTCTCCACCCCGCCCCGCGACAGGAACCAGAACAGCAGGACGAACTGGCTGATCAGCAGCAGCGGGTAGATGATCAACCGACCCGCCCACGGCAGCCAACTGTGGAGCATGCCGGGCAGACCGATCAGAGCCGCCACCGGGTTCTTGTCGACGAACTGGCCAATAATGACCCCGAACAGCAGCAGCCAGAACAGGATCCTCAGCACCCGGCCAATGCGGAACCGCACCCACGGGTCCATACGGGACTGGCGGTTCTCGACCCGCTTGAACACCTTGAACTTCCAGAACCGGTAGTAGCCCGACCAGTGCTCGGCCACCACGAAGTGCAGCTGGCGCAACACCTCCAGCCCCAGCAGGATCCAGACCCAGGCCTGCTTCTCGACTGTCTCCCAGAACCCGTCGACCACCGACTTGATCGGGTTGGCGTTGAGCTTCTGCCACCAGAAGAACCCGAACAGCACCGAGCCGAGGATCAGGTACTTGGAGCGGTCCCACGGATCGAGGCGCCGGCGGGTCCTGCGATCGGCGTCGCGGGGCCGGGAGGTGGTCGAGCCGAGAGTCATCACCGGCTCAGCCGCCCGCCTCGATTCGGCCCGCTCCCGGCGCTTGCGCCACAGCCGCAGACGCATCGCCTCTAGTCCTCCACCGTGAACGTTCGCATGATCTCGTCGATCTCGGCGACGTTGGCGTTGTAGCAGCCGACAGTGCAGCCCAGACCGACGGTGTACACCACGCTGTTGAGGCTGTTGGTCATAACCAGCCGATCACCCATGATTTCCTGGCCGTCGGCAGTGGTTTGCTTCCAAGCGACCCGGTGCCCGGAGATATCGCCCACCGTGACCAGATCGTGGCGCACAACCTCGATCTCGCCGACGCTGTCGGTCGCTTCAAGCGGGAAGAACGAGGCGAGATTCAGATCCGACCGCATCCGCCGGTCCACGGGCTGAACCTCGACGAAACCGGCCACGAAGTCGAACGAGTCGATGTCGGGGGCAGCCGCAAACTGGGCCCGCCAGGCCAGTACGTCCTCACCGGGGAGGATCTGCGGATAGTTGCCGTCCGGCGTGATGGCGAAGTCCACATGGCCCTCGGACACCACCTGCCATTTCTCGGGGATCTTGAGAAAGACAGTCTCGTCGTCGTTCTCGACGTACTCGTAGCCCGACCGCCCGCACCCCGCAGCCAGAACGGCCGTCACCACCAGAACCACCAGAACCAGCGGAACGGCGCGTGCCCACGAAGGGAGCCTCATGTCACCATTCAACCGCATTTTCGGGGCCAATACGACCGCGGGCCGTCGGGCCGGCTACCGATCGATCCAAGCCGCCCTCAGCGGCTCCAAGCCCGCGGCGGTGGCCACCCGCTCGGCAGCCTCGCGAGCCTTGGCCATCACCTCGTCCTGGTCGACGAGGGTGGACCGGCCCCGGCGCACGACCACCTCGCCGTCCACGACCACGTCGCGGACATCGGCTCCGTGGCCGATCAGGGCGAGCATGGCCACGGGCCGGTGGGCGGGCACCCATCTCGGCGTCTGGAGGTCGATCACCACCAGATCGGCCAGGGCGCCCTCGGAGACGACCCCCACGGGCCTGCCCAGCACCCGGGCTCCGTGCCGGCACGCGAGATCGAGCAGCTGCTCGGCGGGCGGCCAGGTGGGATCCATGCGGCTGAGGCGATGGAGGCCGTAGGCCGACTTCATGGCCTCGAAGATGCTCTGACCGCTGACGGCTAGGCCGTCGGTGCCCAGACCGACCGTGGCGCCCGCGTCGACGAGCTCGCGCAGCCGCATCACGCCCGATGAGATGACCTGGTTGCACACCGGCTGGTGCAGCGCGCAGGCACGGGCCGCCCCCATGGCGGCCACCTCGTCGTCGTTGAGCCAGATGGCGTGGGCCAGGGTGGCCCGGGGCCCGAGCAGGCCGGCCCTGCTAAGCCACTCGACGGGCCGCTCGCCGTGCACGTCGGTGAAGATCACGACCTCCTCCTGGGCCTCGCTGCAGTGCGCCTGCCAGCGCAGGTCGCGCTGCTCGGCTAGGTCGGCGCAGGCCGCGATCAGGTCCCGGTCGACGTAGACGACGTTCTCGGGCATGGGCCAGACCTCGACCCGGGAGCCGGGCGGGCGGTGCCGGAGGCACTCGTCCATGATCCGGAGCTCCTCCGCGGCGCTGAAGGCGTGGAGCTCGTCGGGGACCCCCATGCGGTCGCTGCCCTCGACGCGGCTGCCGAACACGCCCCGGGCGATGGCGCCCCGGAGCCCGACGCTCTCCACCGCGGAGGCCACGGCCAGCGTGGTGGCCGTATCGGTGGGAGCGTAGTGGTTGTCGACCACGGCGGTGGTCCCGGCGAGGACAGACATCAACGAACTCAACCGCACCGCGGCCACGACGTCGTCAAGGGTGAGATGCACCGCCATCGGAAGCATGAAATCGCGGAGCCAGGCCATCAACTCCAGCCCGTCGCCCAGACTCCGGCCCAGGACCTGGAACAAGTGGGTGTGGGCGTCGATCAGCCCGGGCATCACCAGGCATCCCGAGGCGTCGATTCGCTCGGCGGCCTCCGGGAACGACGCGTCGACGTCGCGTGCCGAGCCCACGGCCGCGATCCTGTCGCCCGCCACCGCGACCGATCCGTCGACGATCACCGGACGGGAATCGTCGAGGGTCACGACGTAGGCGCCCTCGACGATCAGGTCGGCTCGCCGACCCGCGGGCGGTTCCGCCGGGCCCGGAGGATTCGGGTCAGGCATCGGCCGCAGCCACCGCGTCGGCCAGGCGGTCCACCTGGGAGAGGTCGGCCATGGTGGGCACGAAGGTGTACTCGTCGACGCCGACGGCCGCGAAGTCCCGCACCGCGGCGGTCACGTCGGCGGCCCGCTGGTAGGCGCCCTCGGCGAACATCCGAGCCCGGTCGCCCTGGTAGCCGTAGTAGTCGAACAGGTAGTCGACATTGGGGTCGTCGCCCAGGGCGAAGTAGTGCATCACCATGATGATGGGGGAACCGTCGCGGCCGGCCTCGCGCCAGGCGGCCCGCACCTGCTCGGCCATGTCGTGGGTGTCGGCCGGACCCCGCGACGAGACGCTCCAGCCGACGCCGTGGCGCACCACCCGGGGAATGGCCGCGGCCAGGCTCCCGCCGAAGAAGACAGGAACGGCGCCGTCTCGCACGGGCGGCAGCGTCGAGGGCCGGGCCCTGCCCCCGGCGGGCTCCCCCCGCCATTCGGCGTGCATGGCCTCCAGATCGGCGTCGAGGCGGCGACCCCGGGTGCCGAAGCTGCGGCCGGTGGCCTCGTAGTCGTCGGGACGGCGGCCCACGCCGATGCCCAGCATGAAGCGCCCGCCACTGACCTGGTCGACCGACGCAGCCTGCTTGGCCACCATTGGCGCGCTGCGAGCCGGGGCGAGCAGCACGTTGGTGCGCAGGCCGATGCGGTCGGTGACCGCCGCGGCCGCGGCCATGGCGGTGAGCGACTCGAAGCCGGGGTACACGATCCGGTCGATGGCCGTGAGCGCGTCGAACCCGACCTCCTCGGCCCGGCGGGCCCAGGCCAGCAGCAGTTCGCCGCTGGTGCCCTTGGTGGTGACGGGCAGCCCGATGCCGATCCTCATGTCAGTACCTCCGCCATGTCATTCCCTCCCCCTGGTCAGTCCTTCCGCGCCCGGGTCATATTCAACGACCCCCGGCGGGCGCTACGGGTGTCCGCTTGCTCGCACGGGCTTCGCCCTACTCGCTCGCAAGTCGAACACCCGCATCCCCCGCCTGGCTTTCGGGAGCGTCGCTCGCACGGGCTTCGCCCTACTTGCTCGCAAGTCGAACACCCGCATCCCCCGCCTGGCTGTCGGGAGCGTCGGATGAACGTATCTGGTCACCGACGCCCCGCTTGTTCAGTTCGGCCGTCAACTCGGGCACGATCGTCTGCCACTCGCCGATCAGGCCGACATCCACCTGGTCGAAGATCTCGGCCTCCGGATCCGAGTTGACCGCCATCAGCACCCCGGCGTTGCGGATGCCGACGGTGTGGTTGAAGCGGCCGCTGGAACCCACGGCCACCAGCAGCCGGGGCGCCACCGCGTGCCCGGTGACCCCGATCTGGCGGCCACGGGGCACCCAGCCCTGGTCGGTGACCCTCCGGGTGGCGCCCAGTGCAGCGTCCCCGAGAGCGGCCCGCAGCTCGTCGATCACCGGATAGCCGTCGGGGTCCACGCCCACACCGACGGCCACCACCGTGCGGGCCCGACGCAGCTCACCGGTGTCATCGTCATCGCGCTCGACGGCCACGGTGCGGATCCGGGCGGGCGGAGGCGCCGGGAGCAGCTCGGCCTCAGGCTCGACGGCATCGACGCGGGGCGGCCGTAGGGCCAGGACGCCGGGGCGGATCGTGGCCATCTGCACCGGCGAGCGCGACAGGATCGGCACCTGGAGACGACCGCCGAACGCAGGTTTCCACGCCACCAGAAGACCGCCGGGGCTGACCTCGAGCCCGACGGCGTCGCCAGTGAGTCCCCAGCCGCAGCGGGCAGCCACGATCGAGGCAACGACCCGACCCGAGCGGGTCCCCTCCACCAGCAGCCCCCACGGCAGCCGCTCGGCCGCGGCGGACGCCAGCGCGGCAGCCTGCTCGGAGGGCTCCGCGGCCGATTCGATCAACAGCAGCCGGTCGGCGCCCGCGGCTGGAAACCCGGACCGGTCGGCTGGGTCGGCGATGGTGGTGACCGCCGTGACGGTTCCCGAGATCCACGCAGCGAGCTCGGCCGCCTCTCCCAGCAGCTCGGCGCCCACCCCCGGCTCGGTGAAGAAGCACCACACCGACCGTTCGCCGACCTCGGCGTGGGCCCCGTCGGTTCCGGCCTCAAGCAGGATCGCACTGCCCGGTAAGGCGTCGTCGGCGGCATCATCGGATTCGGGGGCGTCGACGAAGGCGCCGAACTCCTCGAGCATGTCCACCGCTTCAGCCACCGACGCGGCCCGCAAGGCACGCCGGGTGGCGGTGAGCACCCGGACGGGGCCGACCGAAGTGGGTGATCCGGAGGCGCCGAGTTGTTCGACCGGAACGTCCAGGTCGGCCGCGGCCAGCCGCACGATGAGGTTGTCGGCCACTTCGGCGTACACCTCGGGCGGGGCCTTCGAGGGCGCGCACAGCCGCTCGGCGGCGGACAGTGCGACGGGCAGGTCGCCGGTGACGGTGCGGTAGCCGTCGTCGGTCTCCAGCCGGGCGGTGAAGGCGCGGCCGTCCACCTCCAGGTCCCGCACCCCGGCCGCGAAGGGCAGGTGCAGCAGCTCGGCAACCTCGACGGGCACTTGGCCGGTGTCGGAGTCGAGCGAGTTGAGCCCGGCCAGCACCAGGTCGAACGGGCCCTCGCGCCGGATGGCAGCGGCCAGCGCCACGGCAGTGGCCAGCGTGTCGCTGCCGGCGAAGGCCGGATCGCTGAGGTGGACGCCCCGGTGGGCGCCGCAGGCGATCATCTCCCGCAGGGCGTCGGCGGCCGCGGGCGGTCCCATGGTGAACACCACCACCTCGCCGTCGGCGCCGGCCAGCTCGACGGCTTTGGCGTTGGCCCGCCGGCAGTAGGCGTTGACCTCCAGCGGCACGCCGTCCCGCACCAGGCGCCCCTCGTGCATCCGGAACTCGACCGGGGCAGGGATCTGCTTGACCAGGACGGCAATCTTCACGGCGCTCTGTATACCGTCCCGCGGCTTCAATCGGGGAGCCGGGGTGGCTAGTAGCCGATGACGGCGCCCCCGTCGACGCGCACGACGGACCCGGTCATGAAACTGGCCCGGGCGCTGCACAGGAACGTCACCACGTCGGCCAGCTCGCCAGCCCGGCCGAAGCGGCCCACCGGTATCGAAGCTTGATGGCGGGCCCGCACCGCCTCGGCGGTGATGCCCTCGGCCGCAGCCCGAGCCTCCTGGGAGCGGGCCAGTGCGCCCGTGTCGAACTGGCCGGGCACCACCACGTTCACCAACACCTCGGGCGCCAGCTCGATGGCCAGCGAGCGGGCCGCAGCCGCCACGCCGCTGCGGAACACCCCCGACAGGGCCAGCTCGGGCGAGGCCTCCACCACCGACCGGGCTGTGATGTACACCAGGCGCCCGTCGCCTCCGGCACGCAAGTGCCCGGTCGCGGCCCTCGTGACCGCCAGCGCGGGCCGCAGCATCCGCTCGTAGCCGGCCACCTCGTCGGCGGCGGACACCTCCGTCATGCCCCCCGGGGGTCCGCCACTGGTGTTGACCACACAGATATCGAGGCCACCGAGCAGCGACGCGGCCTCGTCCACCATGCGGGCCGGCTCGCCGTCGACGGTCAGATCGCCGGCCACGGCCACCGCACCGGGCAGCGCGGCCGCGATCTCGGCGGCCAGCTCGGCCCGGCGCCCCGAGACGGCCACCGAGGCGCCCTCGGCGGCGAGAGTCTCCGCGGTGGCCCGTCCCAGCCCCGCGGTGGAGCCGAACACGATCGCCCGCCGCCCGGTCAAGCCCAGATCCATGAGGCGGCAAGCTAGCGGCCGGGCCCGGCCCGGCCCGAGTCGGCCATAGGTGGAACGGGCGCTGTAGGGTCGGTATACAAGATTCGCCGGACGGTCACGGGAGGATCCGACATGTCCTACGAGCAGGCGGCCCGCGACGCCGGCGTCGACCTCGACATGCCCCTGCTGAGAGCGGGCAACTTCGACCTGGTGGCCCAGGTCGGCGACGTGCTGTTCGTGTCGGGCTCCATCGCGCTGGCCCCCGGAGGCGGCGGGATCGCCCACATCGGCCGCCTCGGAGGCGACATGGACATCGAAGCCGGACAGGCCAGCGCCCGGGGTGCGGCCGAAGCCATCCTGGCGTCGGTGCACCAGCACCTGGGCAGCCTCGACGAGGTGCTGCGGGTGGTGCGGCTCACCGGGTACGTCGCCAGCGACCCCGGCTTCAACGCCCAGCCCAAGGTGATCAACGGCGCCAGCGACCTCATGATCGAGGTGTTCGGCGAGGCCGGAAGGCACGCACGCTCCGCCATCGGGGTGGCCGAGCTTCCCCTGGGCGCCTCGGTAGAGGTCGAAGCCATATTCCAGATCAAGCACTGAGCGGTCCCCAGCCGGCCCGCCCGTCAAGCACCGACCAACCCCCCAACCCAATCCAGGAGCAATCCATGAACACGATGAACGTCGAGACGCTCACCCTCGAGGGAGCCAAGCTCGCCGCCGACGCGGCCTTGTCGACCGCGGCCGACGAGGGCCTGGCCGTGTGCGTTGCCGTGGTCAACGCCACCGGCAACCTGGTGCTGGTGCACCGCATGGACAACGTCGTGGAGATCGCCCTCGAGAACGCCATCGCCAAGGCCCTGGCCGCGCTGACGTTCAAGCGAGACACCGGCGCGCTGTCGGACTACTTCCAGACCGACAAGTCGCTCGGCCCGCCCATGACCGCCCGCCACCACATCCTGGCCGTGGAGGGCGGCGAGCCGCTGACGACCGCGGCCGGCACCATCGTGGGAGCGCTCGGCATCTCCGGCGCCAAGCACGCCGAGGACGTGGTGTGCTCGCAGGCCGCGGCCGCGGCCTTCACCGCCGCCACCTGAGGGAGCCGCCATGCCGGACGAGCACCACGACCACGACCACGGCGATCACGCCAACCCGCTCCTGAAGGACCTGCCGGAGGGGTCGTTCGCCTTCCACTACACGCTCCAGGCCAAGCCGGGCCGGGCCCAGGACTTCATCGACGCCTTCGAGGCCTGGGACCACAGCGACGAGAACATCGTCCACACCACGCCTGGCATCGTGCACGAGGGCGTGCTGTACCAGAGCGAGGACGATCCCGAGCGGTTCTACTTGATCGGCACCTGGAACAACCGGGAGAACCACCGCAACGTGGTGGCCCGGCTGATCGAGCAACGCCCGGCATGGATGGACATGCTCACCGCCGACATCGTCCCCGAGTACTGCGCGATCATCGGCTGAGCAAGATCATCGGCTGAGCGAGCAGTCACACAGCGAACAGCCACACAAGGAGGACCCCAGTTGCCGGAGGACTTCGATCTCGATCAGAAGTTCACGTTGGAACGGGGACGGGTGCTGCTGACCGGGATCCAGGCGGTGGTGCGCCTGCCCATCGACCAGCATCGGGCCGACGCGGCCCGGGGCCTTCGCACGGCCACCTTCATCTCCGGCTACCAGGGATCGCCGCTGGGCACCGTCGACCTCACCATCGAGCGCAACAAGGCCCTGCTCGACGCCCACGACGTGGTGTGGGTGCCGGGCGTGAACGAGGAACTGGCCGCCACCGCGGTGTGGGGCAGCCAGGAGCCGCTGCTCGGGCCGCTCGCCCGGCACGACGGCGTGGTGGGCATGTGGTACGGCAAGGGCCCGGGCGTGGACCGCTGCGGCGACGTGTTCAAGCACGGCAACTTCAAGGGCACCGCCCCCAACGGCGGGGTGCTGGTGCTGGCCGGGGACGACCCCCTGGCCAAGTCGTCGACCCTGCCCACCCAGGTCGAGCCCACCTTCTACGACGCCCAGATCCCCATCCTCTACCCCGGCTCGATGCAGGAGATCATCGACCTGGGCCTGCACGGCATCGCGCTGTCGAGGTACTCCGGCCTGTGGGTGGCGTTCAAGGTCGTCACCACCGTCGCCGACGGGTTCGGCCTCGCCGAGGTGACCCCCGACCGGATCGTTCCCACCCTGCCCGAACTGGAGATCGACGGCCAGCCCTGGCGCCACGCCCAGCGACCCGGCCTGGTGACGCCCCTGAGCCTCGAGCAGGAGAAGGACATCGCCTACGGGCGCCTGGAGGCGGCGGTGGCCTACGCGGCGGCCAACGGCCTCAACGAGATCAGCGGGGCTACCGGAGCGGCCCGGCTCGGCATCGCGGCCGCGGGCCGGACCTTCCAGGAACTGCGCCAGGCCCTCAGCGATCTCGGCCTCGACGACGACGCCCTGCACCGCTTCGGGATCCGCCTGCTGCGGATCGGGATGGTGTGGCCGCTGGAGCCCGAGATCGTGCGCCGCTTCGCCGGGGGCCTCAACGAGATCCTCGTGCTGGACGAGAAGCGGGCCTTCATCGAGCTGTTCGTGCGGGACATCCTCTACGGCCGGGCCGGCGCACCCCGGGTGGTGGGCAAGACCGACGAGCTGGGCCGCCGGCTGGTGCCCGCCGACGGCGAGCTCAGCGCCGACCGGATCGCGGCCGTTGTGGCCGACCGGCTCCGCTCGGGGGTGCTGGGAGGCGAGGTGGGCGCGCTGCCGATGGCGGTGGAGGCCCGCCTGGCCCTCATCGAGGCGGCCTCGAAGGCCGGGGCGGCGGAAGTGGCCCGCGCGCCGTACTGGTGCAGCGGCTGCCCCCACAACCGCTCCACCGCGGTGCCCGAGGGCTCGTTCGCGGCGGCCGGGGTGGGCTGCCACGCCATGGCCCTCTGGATCGACGAGCGGGCCCAGGTCGTCCATCAGATGGGCGGCGAGGGAGCCACCTGGATCGGCCGGGCGCCGTTCACCGACCGGCCCCACATGTTCCAGAACGTCGGCGACGGCACGTTCTTCCACTCGGCCAGCCTGGCGGTGCGGGCCGCGGTGGCCGCCGGCGTCGACATCACCTACAAGATCCTCTACAACGGCGCGGTCGCCATGACCGGCGGCCAGGACGTGGCCGGCGTCATCGGAGTGCCCGAGCTGACCCAGTCGATGGCGGCCGAGGGCGTGAGCCGCACCATCGTGTGCAGCGACGACCCCGACCGTCACGCCGACAGCGGGCCGCTGGCCCCCGGCGCCGAGATCTGGGGCCGGGACCGCCTCGAGGAGGCCCAACTCCTGCTGCGGGACACGCCCGGAGTGACCGTTCTCATCTACGACCAGCAGTGCGCGGCCGAGAAGCGCCGGGAGCGCAAGCGGGGCCTGCGCCCCACGCCGACCAAGCGCATCTTCATCAACGAGGCGGTGTGCGAGGGATGCGGCGACTGCGGGGCCAAGAGCCATTGCCTGTCGGTGCAGCCGATCGACACCGAGCTGGGCACCAAGACCCGCATACACCAGTCGTCGTGCAACTTCGATTACACCTGCATCGAGGGAGACTGCCCGTCGTTCATCCGGGTCAAGACGCGGGCAGCCAAGACCGGGCCGGCCGGGGCCGGAGCGTCCACTGCGGGCGCGGCACGGACCGTGCGGGCCCAGCCTCCCGCCGATATCGCCGAACCGGACCGGCCCGTTCCCGGTCCCGACGGGTACGGCGTGTTCATGGCGGGCGTGGGCGGCACCGGCGTGGTGACGGTCAGCCAGGTGCTGGCCACCGCGGCCCTGCTCGACGGCCTCGACATCCTGGGTCTCGACCAGACCGGGCTCAGCCAGAAGGGCGGGCCGGTGGTGTCGCACCTGCGCTTCTTCACCGGCGTTGCCTCCGGCGCCAACCTGATCGGCGCGGGCGACGCCGACTGCTACCTGGGCCTGGACCTGCTGGTGGCGGCCGACCCCAAGAACCTGGCCAAGGCCAACGGTGAACGCACGCTGGCGGTGACGTCGACCAGCAAGCTGCCCACCGGCGACATGGTGGCCCACGTGGAGCAGACATACCCCGACATCGACGGGATGCTGGCCGCCATCGACGGCGCCACCCGCGCCAGCGCCAGCGTCCGCCTCGACGCCGACCGGATGGCCGACGCCCTGCTGGGCACGGCCATGCCGGCCAACGTGCTCGCTCTGGGGGCCGCCTACCAGGCCGGCGGGATCCCAGTGTCGGCCGCCTCCATCGAGCGGGCCATCGAGCTGAACGGGGTGGCGGTGGCGGCCAACATCGCCGCCTTCCGGTGGGGGCGGGTGTACGTGCGCGAGGGCGCCGACGGCCTGGTCAGCCTGGCCGGGGTGGCCCCCGCGGCGACGTCGCCGGAGACACCCACCGCAGTCCCCGGCCTGGGCCTCGACTCGGTGCCGGCCAGAGCCAAGGCGACAGCCCGGACACTGCTGCAGCGGTCGGGGCTGGCCCCGGTGCCAACAGACGGCGCCGCCGCCCTGGCCGAGATGGTGGAGCGGCGGGCCGCCGACCTAGTGGACTACCAGTCGGCCTCGCTGGCCTCGGAGTACGTGGACTTCGTGGACGCGGCCTCGGCCCGCGAGCGCGAGGTGATGGGCGAGCGGACCGAGCTGGCCGAAGCGGTGGCCCGCTACCTGCACAAGCTGATGGCCTACAAGGACGAGTACGAGGTGGCCCGGCTGCACCTGCGACCCGGCCTGAACGAAGCGCTGCGAGACGCGGTGGGCGACTACGCCGGCTACCGCATCCTGCTGCACCCGCCGGCGCTGCGGGCCCTGGGACTGAAGCGCAAGATCTCGCTGGGACCGCTCCAGCGGCCCGCGCTGGCGGTGCTGAAGGCGATGCGCAGGCTGCGGGGCACGACCCTCGACCTGTTCGGCTACGCCAAGGTCCGCCGGGTCGAGCGGCAGCTCATCGCCGACTACCGGGCCCTGATGGAAACCGAACTGAACGCCCTCACGCCGGGCACCTACGAGCGGGCCGTGAAGCTGGCCCAGCTCCCCGACGTGATCAGGGGCTACGAGGAGGTGAAGCTGGCCGGAGTGGAGCGCTTCGGTGAGCAGGTGCGAGCGATCCGCAGCCCCGACACGCGACCGGTGGCCCTCACCAGTAAGCCGGCCGGCTAGCGCGGCGACGGTGGCCGGCCCGGCGCCCCCGGCGTTGCCGCAGAATCCCGACGCGGTTCCAGTACGGGCGGTCGCGGCCTCCATCGCCTGCCTCACGGCCAGCGTCATGGCCGGGTTCCTGGCCGGGGCGCTGGGCAGCGACATCAAGGACACCTTCGGCATCAGCGACACCGGTCTGGGGGTGACGCTGGCGGTCACCTACGCGCTGTCGGGAGTGGCGTCGATCCACGCCGGCGAGCTGGCCGACCGGATGGGCGCCCGGCGAAGCCTGTTGCTGTCGATGTGGGTGACGCTGGCCGGCTACCTGGCGGTGGCCGTGCTGGCCCGGTCGTTCGGGACGTTCCTGGCGTCGATGGCGGTGGCCGGCGCGGGCCTGACCCTGGCCGGGCCCGCGGCCAAGGTGCTCGTGGCCCAGCACGTGTCGGCGGAGCGCCACGGCGTCGCCTTCGCAGTGCACATGTCGGCCATACCGCTGGCCCCGCTGCTGGCCGGGCTGACGGTGCCCGTCGTGGGCGGCACGGACGGGTGGCGCTGGGCGTTCGTCGGCGGCGCGGTGCTGTCGGCGGCCGGGATGCTGATGCTCCCGGCCGAGCCCAGGCAGGACCGGCTGCCGCCGGTGGCCAGGTCGGCGACGGGGCGCTTCTCGCACGTCAGGCTGGCCCCGCTGTTCGTGCTGGGCGCGGCGGCCACCCTGGCGTCGGCCGCAGTGATCGGCGCAGCGTCGTTCTTCGTGGTCAGCAGCGAGCCCGCCGGCATCTCCGAGAGCACGGCCGGGCTGCTGCTGTCGCTGGCCAGCGCGGGCGTGATCACCGCCCGCATCACCCTCGGCGTGATGGCCGACCGTGGCCGCACCGGCGACATCGGCACGGTCGCGATCCTTCTGGTCGCCAGCGCGGCGGGCTACGCGCTGATGGCCGCCGACACGCCGTGGCTCTACGCGCTGGGAGGGCAGGTGGCCATCATCCTGGGCTGGTCGTGGCCGGCGCTGATGGTGGTGGCCCTGGTGCGTATGAACCCCCACGCCCCAGGCCTGGCCACCTCCTTCGCCATCGGCGGCTTGAACCTGGGCGCGGTGCTGGGACCGGGAGCCTTCGGAGCCATCACCGACAACGTGTCCTCGTCGGCCGCGCTGGCAACGGCCGCGGTCTGGGCCTTCGCCGCAGCCGCCCTCAGCCTCCTGGGCCGCCTGACCCAGAACCGGGCCGCGGCCCACTAAGAACCTGCGGACACGGCGCCTGACTCGGAGCATCCCACAGGGTCCGGCTACGGTATACAGAGCGGCCCGGCACCCGGGCCAGTCTTGGCCCGGACGGGAGGGAGCGCGTTGCTTCGGTGGCTCGCGAGACGCATCATCGCCGCCGCCCTGGTGGTGTTCGTCGTCACCTCCCTGGTGTTCGTGGTCACCCACGTCTTCACCGACCCGGCCACGGTGTCCCTGCCGCTGGAGGCCACCGAGGAGCACCGGGCCCAGCGCAGGGCCGCACTCGGGATCGACCGCCCACTCGCCGTGCAGTACTGGGACTTCGTGTCGGGCCTGGTGGTCGGTGACCTCGGCGAGTCGTTCTGGCAGGACCAGCCCGCATCCAAGCTCGTGCTGGAGCGGCTGCCGGCCACCCTCAAGCTCGTGGCGGGGGCCACCGCGGTCACGGTGCTGCTGGCCGCGCCCATGGGGATGCTGGCCGCCTGGTGGGAGCGCCGCTTCGCCGACCACGCCGTGCTCGGCTTCTCGATGGCGTCCATCAGCGCGCCGCCGTTCTGGATCGGCTACCTGCTCATCATCGTCTTCGCGGTGCAGCTCGGCTGGGTGCCGACCTTCGGCTCGCGAGGATTCGTATCGCTGATCCTCCCGTCGTTCGCGATAGGCCTCGCCAGCGCGGGCCGCCTCGCCCAGATGACCCGCCGGGGCATCGTGGAGGAGTTGCGCAAGCCCTACGCAGTGACCGCCCTGTCGCGGGGCTTCTCCCGGTCGTACACGATCGTGCACCACACGTTCCGCAACGTGGCCTCGGGCTTCGTGACCATGACCGGCTGGGAGCTGACCCGCATGTTCACCGGCTACACGGTGGTGATCGAGGTGGTGTTCGCCTGGCCCGGCGTGGGCCGCCTCGCCATCCACGCCATCGAGAACCGCGACCTCGTCCTGGTGCAGGCCGCGGTGGTGGTGCTGGCCACGCTGGTGGTGGCCACCAACCTGCTGGTGGACATAGCCCGCCGGATGATCGATCCGCGGGTGGAGCTGGCATGACCGCCACAGACGACACGGTGAGATCGGAAGCCGACACCGGCGCGGCCGATGCGGCCCCGCCCGAGGGCGTCACCGTCCTGGCCGATCTGCGGTCGCACCTGCGCAAGTCCAAGGCAGGCATCTCGGGCATCATCATCTGCTCGCTGTTCGCGCTGGTGGCCGTCTTCGGGCCGTGGCTGCCGTTCCTGCCCGACCCGGCCAAGCAGAGCCTGCCCGACAAGCTCACGCCGCCGGTGGGCTGGGGCGGCACCTGGGCGCACCCCCTCGGCACCGACCAGCTAGGCCGCGACATCCTGGCCCGGCTGATCGACGGCGCCCGCATCTCGCTGCTGGTGAGCGTGGCCGCGGTCATCATCGCGGCCATCCTCGGCACGGCCCTGGGTCTGATCGCGGGCTATGTCGGCGGGAGGATCGACACCCTCATCATCTCGGCCGCCGACGTGCAGATGGCGTTCCCGGGCGTGCTGGCGGGGCTGATCCTGGTGGCCGCATTCGGGCCGAGCGTGTGGCTGGTCATCGTCGTCATCGCCATCTCCAGCTGGATGGTGTTCACCAGAGTCGGCCGCAGCCTCGTGCTTACCCTCAAGACGTCGCTGTTCGTTGAGGCCTCGGAGCTGAGCGGCGCGCCGTCGACCCGGGTCATGTGGCGTCACCTGCTGCCCAATCTGGTCAGCTCGCTGATCACGCTGTGCGTGCTGGAGCTGGCCGCGGCCATCCTGTCGGAGTCGGCGTTCGCCTTCCTCGGCTTCGGGGTGCAGCCGCCCCGCTCGTCATGGGGGCTGATGATCCAGCAGGGCCGCAACTACATAACCGACGGATGGTGGATCGTCACCTTCGCCGGCCTGGCCATCTCCATCGTGGTGCTGGGCGTCAACCTGCTGTCGCTGTGGCTGCAGTCGTTCAACGACGTGGCCGAGCGGGAGCAGATCATCCTGGAGAGGCCGGGAGGATGAGCACCACCAACGGCGACGGTCGCACCGAGCGCCTGCTGGAGGTGAAGGACCTCACGGTGGGGTTCCCCACCCGGGACGGGATCGTGCGGGGCGTGGACGGCCTGACCCTCAACGTGGGCTCGCACGAGCGCCTCGGGGTGGTGGGCGAGTCGGGCTCGGGCAAGAGCGTCATGGGGTTGGCCATCCTGGGCATGGTCCTGCCCCCGGGCCGGATCATGGGGGGCTCGGTTCGCTGGCGGGGCGAGGACGTGCTCGACCCCGCGGTGGCCAACCGGGTGCGGGGCCGGGAGATCGCCATGATCTTCCAGGATCCGATGGTGTCGCTCAACCCGCTCAAGACCGTCGGCTCGCAGTTGCGCGAACTCCTGCAGCGCAGGGTCGGCCTGCAGGGTTCGGAGATCAGGCAACGCTCGCTGGAGCTGCTCGACATGGTGGGCATCGCCAATGCATCCGAGCGCCTGCGGGCCTACGCGTACGAGCTGTCGGGCGGGATGCGCCAGCGGGTGATGATCGCCACCGCGCTGGCCTGCGAACCGACGCTGGTCATCGCCGACGAGCCGACCACAGGACTCGACGTGACCATCCAGGACCAGATCCTCACCCTGCTGCACGACCTGTCCACCGAGCTCGGGATGTCGGTGCTGATGATCACCCACGATCTGGGAGTGGTGGCCCAGTTCTGTGACCGGGTTCAGGTCATGTACGCCGGCCGCATCGTGGAGCGGGCCCCGATAAACGAGATGTTCGCCGATCCCCAGCACCCCTACTCGCTCGGCCTGCTTCATTCGGTGCCCCGGGTCGACCGCGACGACGGCGAGTTGACGGGCATCCCGGGAGAGCCGCTGGACCGGGCCCAATTCCCGCCGGGCTGCGCGTTCGAGCCCCGATGCAACGAGGCCCGCGACGGGTGCCGCGACACCCCGCCGCCCCTGCTGAAGATCGCGGAGAGGCGCTGGGTGGCCTGCTACAACCGCACCGGGGAGGGGCCGGCATGAACGGGCAGGTCACTCCGCTGGTGGAGAGCCGCGACCTCAGCGTCCACTACACGCGGTGGGTCGGCAGCCGGAGGAGAACGGTCTACGCGCTGGACGACCTCAGCATCGCGGTGGCGCCGGGCGAGACCGTGGGCCTGGTGGGCGAGTCGGGCTGCGGCAAGTCCACCGCGGGCCGGGCGCTGCTGGGAGCGGTGAGGCCGACCAAGGGCCAGGTGTTCTACGACGGCAAGGACGTGACCGACCTGAACCGGCGGAACTGGCGGGCCATGCGCAAGCAGGTCCAGATGATCTTCCAGGATCCCTACTCGGCGCTCAACCCCAAGATCAAGATCCGCGACAGCATCGCCGAGCCGTTCCTGGTGCACACGCGCAAGCGGGGCGCGGAGCTGGACGCGGCGGTGGGCGAGCTGCTGGAGATGGTGGGCATGACCGCCAGCGCGGCCGACAAGTACCCGCACGCCTTCTCCGGCGGCCAGCGCCAGCGCATCGTGATCGCCCGGGCCCTGGCGCTGCATCCGGGGTTCGTGGTGGCCGACGAGGCCACCGCCGCCCTCGACGTGTCGATCCAGGCCCAGATCGTGAACCTGCTGGTCGAGCTCAAGGACACCGTGGGACTGTCGTACCTGTTCATCTCCCACAACCTGGCCGTGGTGCGCCACGTGTCGGACCGGGTGGCCATCATGTACCTGGGCCACCTGATGGAGATCGGCAGCCACCACGACATCTACGAGAACCCGACCCACCCCTACTCACAGGCCCTGCTGTCCGCGGTACCCGTGCCCGACCCCACCACCCGCGGCAACCACGAGCCCCTCAAGGGCGACCTGCCCAGCCCCATGGACCCACCGAAGGGCTGCCGGTTCAACACCCGCTGCCCCCTCGCAGTGGACCAGTGCTTCCACGAGCGCCCCCCGCTGACGGAGCGCTCCAGCGGCCACCTGGTGGCCTGCTGGGTGAATTGAGCGGACCGGTCACCAGCGCCGTCGGAGGCCCAGGCGACAGCGAGAGCGGCCTGACCGCCCGCGGGGCGACGTTCGGCTACCTGTTCACCCTGTACTTCATCCTCGGCGGCGCCGAGACCATGATCTCGCCGCTGTTCCCGCTCGTGCGGGAGGACCTGGACCTGTCGGAGAGCAACCTGGCCGCCATCCTGGCCGCGGTGGCGGGAGGCATCGCCGCGTTCAACGTGATCGGCGGGGCCGTCAGCCGCTGGCTGAGCGACCGGTCGCTGGTGAGGGCCACGGCAGTCAGCCTGGCCGCGGGGATGGCGCTGTCGGCGGTGGCCCCGTCGTTCTGGGTGCTGCTGGTGGGCCAGACCC
Organism: Acidimicrobiales bacterium; assembly: GCA_965117015.1. Lineage (GTDB taxonomy): Bacteria > Actinomycetota > Acidimicrobiia > Acidimicrobiales > Aldehydirespiratoraceae > Aldehydirespirator. The sequence continues at coordinate 1,488,403 of OZ220747.1, read as the reverse complement.
TGTTGGGGGTCGCCTTCGGGATCTACTTCCCACCCGCGCTGGCCAGCGTGGCCCGGCTCTACCCGGACGCGCCCGGGAAGGCCATCGCCGTGTGGGGCCAGGCCTACTCGTTCGGGCTGGCCGCGGCGGCCGCCAGCGCCTTCGCCGGGGGTGCCTGGCGCTGGGTGTACGTCGGGTGCGCGGTGCCCGCCGCGCTGGCCATCGCATACGTGCCCCGCTGGACCGAGGTGAACCGGGATCCAGCACCAGTTGCCTGGTTGGCTCAGCTGGCCCAGAACGCCCGGAAGCGGAACTACCGGCTGGCCTTCTACGCCAGCTTCGGCGGGGTCTCGATGCACTTCGTGGTGATCGGCTTCTCAACGGCGTTCTTCGTGGTGGACCGGGGCCTGGACCTGCGGTTGGTGGCCGCGATGCTCATCGCGGGGCGGGCTCTGTCGGCGCCGGTGAAGATCGTCGGGGGCGCCCTCTACGACCATCGGGGCGGACCGTGGACGGCCCGGCTGATGACAGTGAGCACCTCGGCGCTGGGACTGCCGATGTTGCTGCTGCCGGCGGAGGCCGGCGTGTGGCTGCTGGTGCCGTTCGTGGGCATGGCGGTGTCGGTGCTGCCGGTGGCCAACGCCATGCTGGTGGCCGCGCTGCCTCCCCAGTCAGGTTGGGGGATCGGAACCTTCCGGGCCGCGCTGCTGGGCTCGGCCGCCCTGCTGTCGGCGATCGCCAGCGGCCTGCTGAGCCTGGGCGTGCCCCTGTTCGCGCTGATGCTCGCCGCGCTGGGCCTGCCCGCACTGGTGGCCGCCGCCATGCACCGGGCGGTGACACCTACCGCTGGTGAGGCGCGGTGAGTCGGGGCTTACGCGGGGATCGGGCAGGCGGTGAGCTTGTAGGTGTTGAGGCGCTTGCGCAGGGTGTAGAGCAGCAGGGCCACCGCCAGCAGGCCCACGAAGGGCTGCACCGGCGCCCACCACGACAGCGCTCCGCCCACGCCCACCAGCGCCACCACGGCCTGGTTGCACACCGGGCAGCCCACCGCCAGGAACGACACGAACCCGCCCCAGATAGTCCTGGTGCCCTGGCGCTCGGCGGCCTCGGCCACTTCGCTTGACTCGGCCGGGATGGGACGGATGGCGAAGATCAGGCCGATGAGGGCCGAAGTGACCGCCAGGATCACGTAGTCGACCCAACGCACCGCCACCGGCCGGCCGAAGATGGGCGTGTCGATCATGTCCGAGGGCACCGCGATCAGTACGGCGGCGATCCCGGCGAACAGCACGGCCCGCGGCCAAGTGGCCCGGGGCAGCGCCAGCAACTCTCGGATCACGACTGAGACGCTACCGCCCCCGAAATTGGCGACGAAATGGGCCGTGGATGCCCAGTATCCGCATCAATTTCGGTGGGGCACGGTTGTCAGGTGACCTTGTCGATGACCCGGAAGGCGTAGTCGCGTTGCTCGTCGCCGAGGGTGGCCCGCACCCGGTAGCCGCCGGGCTTGGGGAACTGGACAATGCCGGTGACCACCAACGGCGAGCGGCTGTCGGAGCCCGGGACCTTGCCGGGCGGGCGACCGACCTCGATGTTGGCCTTGGCCTCCATCAGCTTGTGGTGGCCGTCCTCGTCCTCGACGCGGATCATCATCTCGTGGCGCTGGTTGTGCTCCATCCACGGGACCAGCACCGACAGAGCGATGGAGAAGTGCTGCGGTCGGGGCTTCTTGCCCTCCTTGTAGGCCCGGGTGACGGTGTCCCAGCCCGCGCCCATCAAGTACAGCAGCCCGTTCTGCACCTCAGCATGGTTGGCCAGCGTCAACATCTCGATCTGAGGCACCGTCGCAGTCTAAGCAGCCAACCGGAGGCGGTGATCGCCGCCCCTCCCGCCGGCCGGGAGGGTCGTCTACTGGTCGTCGGCTGGGGCGAGGCCCAGGCGCTCGGCCAGGCCGATGCGCTGGAGCTTGCCGGTAGGGCCCTTGGGCAGCTCGTCGAGCACCAGGATCCGGCGGGGAACCTTGAACGCGGCCAGCGACTGCGACAGGAACCGGCGAAGCTCCCGCTCGTCGACGGGGCTCCCGGCGACAGCCACGACCGCGGCGGCCACCTCCTCGCCCAGCTTGGGGTGGGGCACGGCGAAGGTCACCGCCTGGGCAACCGACGGGTGGCCCAGCAGGGCCTCGTCCACCTCGAGCGGGGAGACCTTCTCACCGCCGCGGTTGATCTGCTCCTTGAGGCGGCCGGTGAGGAACAGGTAGCCGTCGTCGTCGACGTAGCCCTCATCGCCGGTGCGGAACCAGCCATCGGTGAAGGCGGCCGCGTTGGCCTCCGGGTTGTTCTCGTAGCCGTCGATCACGGTCGAGCCCTTGATCGACACCTCTCCCCGCTCGCCCGGTGGCAGAGGCCGGTTCCGGTGGTCGAGCACGGCCAGCTCGATGCCGGTGGGAACCCCGACCGACCGGGGCTTGGCCACGGCCGGGGGCAGAGGGTTGGCGCACATCTGGTGAGTGGCCTCCGTCATGCCGTAGGCCTCGATCACGGGCGCGCCGAACAGGTCGCCCAGCTCGTGCAGCACCGGGGACGGAAGGGAAGCCGACGAAGACCTCACGAAGCGCAGACCGGCGGAGCGGGCCGTGTCGCGGTGGCGGTCCGAGCGGGAGATCACCATCTGATGCATGGTCGGAACCGCGGTGTAGTAGCTGGGCTCCAGCGCTTCGAGCTGCGCGAAGAACCTGAAGACGTCGAATCCCTCGGTGCAGGCGACCGCACCCCCCGCCGACAGCGGCGCCAGCAGCCCGGCCAGCAGCCCGTGGATATGGAACAGCGGCATCACCTGCAGTGACCGGTCTTCGGGAGTCAGGGCGAGCGACTCGGCGATGCCCGCCGCCGAGCGGGCCAGGTTCCGTTGGCGAAGCGGCACGATCTTGGGCCGCGAGGTGGTCCCCGAAGTGTGCAGGACCAGAGCCACGTCGTCGGGGGACGGCCCGCCCTGGGCCGCCGGCTCGCTGGCGGGCGACGACGCGAGCAGGTCGATCGAGCCCATGCCGCCGGCAACCGAGCCGGTCAACGCCACAGGCAGCACATCGGCATCGGCGGCGAGGGCCGCGTCCCGGGCGACGGCTCCGGAGTCGTCGGGCACAGTGACCAGCGCCTTGGCACCGAGGTCGTCGAGGTAGAAGCGCAGCTCGTCGGTGCGGTACTTCGGGTTGAGCGGCGCGGCGCATCCGGTGCAGGCCGCGGCCAGGAAGGTGATGGCCATCTCGGGGCCGTTGGGAAGGACGATGGCGATGCGATCGGCCGGGCCCAAGCCGAGGCTCCGGAGCCGGCCCGCGAGCCGGTCCACCTCGGACCGGAACCGGGCGTGGGTGAGCACCGAGCCGTCGGGCGCGACGATCGCCGGAGCGGGATCGGCTCCGGCGTCAAGAAGGCCTCGCAGCGTTCCGTCGGCTGCCATCAGCCGGCCTCCAGGCGGTTGTTGAGCAGGGACGCGAGGCCGTAGACGGTGCTGATGGCCGGGGTGGGCACGCCGGTGAGCTCGCCCAGCTCGACGAACACGCCGACCAGCGGGTCGAGCTCGAGCGGGCGCCCGGCCTCAGCGTCCTGGAGCATGGAGGTCTTGTGCTCGCCCACGGCCTCGGCTCCGGCGATGCGACGCTCCACGCTGATGCGGATACTCACCCCGAGAGCCTCCGCAATGTGGCCGGCCTCGGTCATCATCCGCGCCGCGAGGTCCCGGGTGGCCGGCGTGCGGCAGATCTCAGCCAGGGTTGCGCCGGTCAGGGCGCTGATCGGGTTGAAGGCCAGGTTGCCCCACGCCTTGACCCACAGGTGCGAGCGGATGTCGGTGAGCACCCGGGACTTGAACCCCGCCGAGGCAAGAGCGTCCGCCAACTCCCTCGCCCGCTCCGACTTGGTGCCGTCGAGCTCGCCCACCGGGAAGCGGTCGCCCTCGACATGGGTGATCACCCCGGGTGCGGTCTTCTCCGCGGCCGGGTAGGCGATGCAGGCCACGATGCGTCCCGGCGGCACCGCGGCCGCGATCGTACCGTCGGGGTCCAGAGACCTGAGCCGGTGCCCGTCGTGGGGTCCACCGTGGCGCTCGAAGTACCACCATCCGATGCCGTTCTGCACCGGCACGATCATCGTGCCGTCGTCGCACAGCCGTCCGAGTTCGTCGGCCACAGCCGCGATCTGGTGAGCCTTGAGAGCCAGGATCACCGTGTCGTGCGTGCCGAGCGCCCCGAAGTCGTCAGATGCGTCCAGACCGGAGGCAACGGTCTCCGTGCCGTCAAGCTCCACCAGCCGCAGCCCATCGCGCCTGATCGCCTCCAGATGCTCGCCCCGGGCGACGACGCTCACGTCATGCCCGGCCGCAGCCAATCGAGCCGCCATCATCCCGCCGATGGCACCGGCGCCCACCACACAGATCCTCACAGCGACAAGTCTGCCAGCGGAACAGACCAAACGGTATACAGCCGGTTCAGCTCCAGACGCGGCGGTGCCGAGACCCTTGGGGGGAGGCCTCGGCACCGTTGGGGGCTGGAGTGACCCAAGGATCGCATGCTCAGGTAAGAGATCCGCGAGAGCAGCGGCGACCGGCGAGGCCGGGGGGTGGCGGCGAGTCAGATGACCGACGAATAGGGCGAAGCCCGTGTCGGTCATCTCGGCTCGACGACAGGACCCGCCGGCCGGAAGGCCAAACGGCCCCGCTCAGACCACAGGCCAGCGGGGATGTGCGTACTGGGATAGGCCGGTGCGGTCGGCGGCGGCCTTGGCGGCTTGGCGGCCTCGGGCCATGATGGCCCGGGCGTCGAGATTGACGAACTCGCCGCCCTCCACGATCACCTTGCCGTCGATCACCACGGTGTCGACCGAGTCGCCGCTCACGCCGTGGCAGAGGTTCGACAGCGGGTTGTGCAGCGGCACCCACTCGGGCCGGTCGAGGTCGAACAGCAGGAAGTCGGCCCGCTTGCCCGCCTCCAGGGAGCCGACCTCGTCGTCCCACAGCACCGAGCGGGCGCCGTCGATGGTGAGATGCTCCAGGATCGTCTCGGCCGGCATCAGCGAGGCGTCCTCGAAGATGTCGCGGTAGACACGGAAGTACTGGGCGATGCGCAGGATGTCGGTGGTGTGCGAGCAGGCTCCGATGTCGGTGCCCACCCCAACGGTCACGCCCCGCTCCAGCAGCTTGAGGTGGGTGGCCCGCTGCAGGCCGCCCCAGCCGAACACCGCGCTGGCGGTGGGGCACATCGACACCTTCACGTGGCGCTCGGCCAGCAGATCGCACTCGTCGTCGGTGAGGAAGTGGCAGTGCACCAGCTGCACGTTGGGGCCCAGCACGCCGTTGCGCTCGTAGCGGGCGATGGGCCGCTCGCCGTCGAAGACCCGCTGGTGGTGCTCCACCGAGTCGCGGTTGGAGATCATGTGGGACACGACGCCGGTGCCGTGTTCGGCGGCCAGCTCGGAGACGGCGCGGCACAGCCGGTCCGACACCATGCGCTCGGTGCGCAGCGAGAACCAGGGCCGCACCCGGCCGCCGGCCGCGCCCGCATGGGACTCCACGAAGGCCAGCCCGTCCGCGATGGCGTCGTCGGTGGTGGAGTCGAAGGTGCCCGGCATCGCCCGGCCCCCGGCCAGGTCGGTTAGCGAGCGGGCCAGCACCGCCCGGCAACCGATCTCATCGGCGGCCCGGACCGAGTTCTCGGGATTCTGCGAGCCCGGGTCGCACACCGTAGTGGTGCCGTGGCGGACCGACTCCAGCAGGGCGCACATGGCGGCCAGGTAGGCCTCCTCGTCGGTGACGCCGGCCTCCATCGGGTAGCAGCGATCGTGGAGGAACACCTTGAGGGGCACGTCGTCGCCGAGACCGCGCACGAAGAACGGGGCCAGATGCTGATGGTTGTCGACGAAGCCTGGGGTGATCAGCCGGCCGCGGGCGTCGATCGTGCGGACCGCCTCCCGGTAGCCGGCGGCCTCCACCTCGGCGGTGGGCCCCACCGCCATGATCCCGCCGCCGTCCACGGCCAGCGCCCCGTCTCGCACCATGCGGCGCTCGGGGTCCACGGTGATGAGCCAGTCGGCGTTGCGAACCAGCAAGTCGATCATCTGTTCAGCCTCCCCGGCTCATCGCCCCACCGCCGAATTGGCAGCCCAGGACGCTCAAACGGGCACCCACCGCTGCCAATTCCCGCCACGACTCGACGCCACCGCCGAACTGGCAGCCCAGGACGCCCAAACGGGCACCCACCGCTGCCAATTCCGGAATGGGGTCATGTCGCCAGCCTCCGGAGCTCGAACGCGTAGTGGCTCAGGCCGGCCTCCATGTCGAAAGTGGGCGTCCAGCCCAGCACAGCCTCGGCCCGGGACAGATCGAGCGGGTCGCCGGCCGACACCGCGGGAGGAGCGCCGGGGATCACCTGCACCTTGAGGTCCCCGCAGATCTTCCGGGCCGCGGCCACCAGATCGTCGAAGGAGGTGATTGCGCCGGTGCCGATGTTGAGGACCGCCGGCTCCGGCAGGTCCACGGTGGAGGCCAGGTCCACGGCCCGGCCCACGTCGAGGTCGTACACATACTCGAAGTCCATGGTGTGCTCCTGCTTGACGAAGGCGGTCTGGCCCTTCAGACCGGCCTCGAGCAGGGCCTGGATCTTGGACCCGAAGGATCCCCCTTCGAAGTGCCCGTACCCGTAGGCGTTGGCCGGTCGCAGGATGGCCAGCTCGAAACCGAACTCCTTCTGGTAGCTCTCCGCGACCAACTCCTTGATGACCTTCGAGTTGCCGTAGGCCCGTCCCGGCCCCCGGGGCGCGTCCTCGGTGATGGGCGCACCCCTGGCCCGGCGCCGGTCGTACACCGCGAAGCTGCTGATGTGCACCAGCCGGCGCACCCGGGCGAGCCGGACCGCCTCCAGGACGTTGATCGTGCCGGTGACGTTGACCTCGAGCCCGGTGTAGAGCGGCCGCGACACGCTGTCGCCGATCAGCCCGGCAGTGTGCACGACCGTGTCCACCTTGTGGTCCCGCATGGCCGTGACCAGCGCCGACAGATCGCGGATGTCGGCCTTCACGGTGGGAAGGCCGGCCGCCACCGGCCCGAGACGCTCCCGCAGGTACTCATCCCGGGACTGCAGGTCCAGGAAGACGACCGGCTCGCCCCGTTGCAACGCGCAGCGGGCGAAGGACGTCCCCACCAGTCCGATACCGGTCACCAGGGTGGTCATGGGTCCAACACCTCGAACTCTCCGCTGATCTCGACCGGCTGCTGGCGGGGCAGGCTGGCCATGCCCACCGCCGCCCGGGCGTGACGGCCCCGCTCGGGGCCGAACAACTCGAAGAACAGGTCGGAGGCGCCGTCGATGACCTTGGGCATCAGCTCGAACTCCGGCGTGCAGTTCACCATGCCCAGCAGCCTCACCACCCTGCTGATCCGGTCGAGGTCGCCGAACTCGGCCCGCAGGGTGGCCAGGATGGACAGCCCGCAGGCCTTGGCCACCTCGTAGCCCTGCTCGACGGACAGCTCAGCGCCGAGCTTGCCCCGGCGCACGATGTCCATGCCGGGATGGTGCGGGCCGTGGCCCGACACGAACACCACGCTGCCGACCCGCACGCACCCCTGACGGTTCTCGCTCGGGAACCGGCGCGGCTCGGGCAGACTCAGACCCAGCTCAGCCAGCCTGGCCTCGATCGCGCCGGCCGCCATCAGGCGATCTCCGCGGCTTCGCGGACGCTGGAGATGAGAGAGGCCCGCAGCAGGAACTCCCGGGCCAGGGCGGGATCGTCGGCGGCCCGCCGCAGCTCGTCGCGGTTGCGCCGCCGCGTGCCCGGGTCGGCCTCGGCCATCAGCTTCTTGTTGCGGATGGTGATGGCCTGCACGTGGGTCACGGCCACATGACGGCGCTGGCGCACGTAGCGGTCAAGCACCTGGTCGGCGGCCTCACGGTGCAGCACCGACGACAGCTTGGCCGCCAGGTTGACAGCATCGTGGATGCCGCTGTTCATGCCCATCGCGCCGATCGGGCTGTTGACGTGGGCCGCGTCGCCGGCCAGCAGCACCCGCCCCGCCCGGAACGTCTCGGCCACCCGCTGGTGCACGGTGTAGAGGGACTTGGACACCACCTCGTAGGGCGCTCCGATCGGATGGAACCTCTGCAGCCCGGCCTCGATGACATCGTCGTCGAGAAGGGTGTCGGGGTCGGCGTCGACATCGGCGGGCAGCACCACCCGCCAGAAGTCGGTCCACCTGAACAGGTTGGCCCACTCCACCGGGTCGAGGATGTAGTTGCGCAAGCCGTAGGGCTGCAGCGAGTCGAAGTCGAACACCACGCTGAGCGTCATCGTGCGATCGGGGAAGGCGAAGCCCTCGAAATCGATGCCGAGCTGCTTGCGCACGACGCTGTGGGCGCCCTCGCACCCGACGAGATGGGTGCCCCGCAGTTCCTGCCGCTCGCCGTCGGCCGTCTCGACCACCGCGGTGACCGAATCGCCGTCCTGTTCGAAGCCGACCAGCTCGGTGCCGACGCGGATCTCGATCAGATCGGTGTCCGAAGCCATCTTCAACGCCTCTTCGATGAGCTTCAGGCGGTCGCACTGCAGCGCGTGCGGGAAACGGGTGTCGCCGGCCAGCACGGCGTGGTCGAACACCGCAATGGGCTCGGGGTCGCCCCGGTCCCAGTAATGCACCAGGGGAGCCACGAGCCCCCGGCGCTCGAGGCGGTCGTACAGGCCGATGTGGTCGAGCATCTCCAGCGTGGCCGCGTGGATGGTGCCGGCCCGGCGAACCTGGTCGAGTAGATCGACCAGTTTCTCCACCACGGTCACCCGGTGGCCGCGGCGGGCCAGCGACAGGGCCAGCACCAGCCCCACCGGCCCGGCACCGGCGATCAGAACCCGGTCGTCAGCTCGTGTCACCGGAATCTGCCGGATCGGGCTCCGCAGGGTCTCGCAGCGCCCCGATCCAGCCCGAGGTGGTCAGATCGAACACCAGGCCGTCGGGTGAGCGGTACTTGACCTCGTAGTAGCGGTTGGGCTCGTCGGGCCGCCGGCCTCTCAGGTGCTCGGCCCCGGCCCGCTCCACCTGTTCGGAGGCCTCCTCAAGGTCGTCGACCCACATGCCGAAGTGGTAGAGCCCGTAGAAGGGCTCCGAACCGTCCTCAGTGACCCCGACCACAGGGTCGTCGCCGAAGTGAAGCAGGGCGACGTTCATCACGCCGTCGGTCATGTACACCCCGCGACCGGCGTCGCCGGCCTTGGTCATGCCGAAGGCCTGCTCGAAGAAGGCCTGGGCCGCGGCCACGTCGGGCACGGAAATCGCAAGGTGTCGGAGCCGGGCAGCCACGGCGACTGACTGTATACAACCGCCGCATATGACATCTCATCAGCCAGCGCTAACTGCCAAGACCACGAGAGCGGCAACCCGTGGTTGTGCGGGCACTTGTAACGGTGTATAATGAAATGCAATGACAAGCACCGGTGAGCGAACAAGAGGGCGGATGTGGCTGCCCTTCAAGGACTGGGAGGGACCGGTGGGCACATTCGACTGGCCGATCCGGCTCGACAGCATGGACGGCGAGAGGTCCTTGCATCTGGAAGCCCTAGTGGACACGGGCAGCAGCTGCACGTCTGTGCCAGCCGGCCTGCTCCACGAGTTGGGAGTCGTACCCAAGGTGAAGGTCGAGATGGAACTGGCCGACGGGCGGACCGCCATCTACGACATGGGAGAGGCCCGGGCCACCGTGAGCGGGCGCAGTGCCATTACGTGGGTGATCTTCGGTGACGATGACGCCCGTCCCCTGCTGGGCGCCTACACGCTCCAGGGGCTTCTCCTGACCGTAAATCCCTGGAAGCACGAAGTGGTGCCCACGCCCTACTTGCTGATGTAGACGGGACCAGAACTGCCGCCGCCGCCGATTCGCGGCTTGGTCCGCGAGGCGCGACACTATGCGCCGTGCTCCCCCACGACACCAGCCCCGGCGTATCGGGGGCCGCCGTGGCCGCCGGGCATGCGCGGGCGACAGAGGCAGCCGTCCGTCTGCTGAGTGAGGGAGGATCGGCGGTAGACGCGGTCATCGGGGCCGATGCGGTCATGGGGGTGGTGGAGCCCACCGGCACCGGCGTCGGTGGCGATCTGATGGCTGTCGTGGCGACACGCGAGGGGGTCTCGGCGCTCAACGGCAGCGGGCGCTCCGGGCGGCGCACCGACCCGGAGACGGTGCCCGACAACGGCCACGGCTTCGTGCCCTCCGTCGGCGGATGGGCGGTGACCGTGCCGGGGGCGGTGGCCGCGTGGGAGGACCTGCACGGCCGGTTCGGCCGGTTGCCGTGGCCGTCACTGTTCGAGCCGGCCATCGAAGCCGCGACCGACGGCGTCGAGGTCGGCGTGACCGGGAGCCGGCTATGGGAGGGTTCCCGAGTCCGGCTGGACGCCGCGGGTGAGGTCTTCTACTTCCCGGACGGCACAGCTCCGGCACCGGGAGAGCGGTGGCGCAACCCCGCCCTCGCCGCGGTCCTGGAGCAGATAGCCACCGACGGCCCCGACGCGCTCTACCGGGGCCCGCTGGCCCGGGCCATTGCTGATGCGACCGCCGCCGCGGGCGGGAGCCTGCACGTCGACGACCTCTCGGATCATCGCAGTTCTTGGGTGGAGCCGCTGCGGGCAGGTCTGGGCGACCACGAGTTGATCACCGTGCCGCCGCCGTGCCAGGGCGCGGTCACCGCTCTCGCCGCCGAATGGGTGCACGACCGGGGCCTGCTCGGTGCCACCGGGGACGATGCCGGAGTCGAGGCGGCGGCGTCCATGGTCGAGGCGCTCGACAGGGCCTTCGCGGTCGCTCTCGACTGTCTGGCCGACCCAGCCGCAGCCGAGGTGCCCGAATACGACGAGATGCTGGCCCGGATGACCGGTGCGCCGCGGCACGGGCCGATGCCGCTGGGGCCGGGAACAGTGTTCACCGTCGTGTTCACCGCCGAGCAGGCAGTCGTGCTGACCTCCAGCGTGTGCGACCGGTTCGGGTCGGGAGTGACCGTGCCGGAAGGCGGCTTCGTGCTGCAAAGCCGGGGTCGGGGCTTCTCCACCGATCTGAGCCACCCGAACGCGGTGGCACCCAGCAAGCGCCCCTACCACACGATCGTTCCCACGCTCGTGCTCGAGAACGGCCAACCCATGCTGGGCATGGGAGTAGTGGGCGGCATCATGCAGCCCCAGGGCCAGTTGCAGATCCTGCACCGCGTACTCGGCGGCGCAGGCCTGCCTGCCGCGGTCGAAGCCGGCCGGTTCCGCCTGATCGGCGACGGGCAAGTCACTGCCGAGGCGAGCCTCGAGCCGGCCTGGCGAGCCGCCATCGAAGCCTCGGGATACGAGATGATGGACACAGCCGACGTGATCGGGGGCTTCGGCGGCGCCCAAGCGATCCTGCGACGGGCCGAAACGCTGACTGCGGCCAGCGATCCCCGCCGCGACGGAACCTCGGCCGTTATCGGGGTGACTGACTGACCTGCCCGCCCGGCGGGTGGCCGCCGGCGGTCGCTTGCTCGCACGGGCTCCGCCCTACTCGCTCGCAAGTCGACCACCGCCGTCTCCCGCCTAGCCGTACACGCCCCCCGGCCTGGCGGTTCACGTGATGCCTATCGGGGCCACGTGATGACGGCTTGACTACTACCGGCAGGCCGGGGGGTGGCGGCGAGTCAGATGACCGACGAATAGGGCGAAGCCCGTGTCGGTCATCTCGGCTCGACGACAGGACCCGCCGGCCGGACAACCCACGCGGCGGGCGCTAGTTCTGCAGGCTGTTGAGCCAGTCGATGACGTGGTCTAGGGGGGCCACGTCGGCGTACTTCATGTGCAGGTCGAGAAGGTTGACCTTGTGGGAGATCTGGCTGCGGTCGGCGACGCACTCGAAGGGGATCACCACGTCGAAGTTGTACTGGAAGGCGTCCACCGCGGTGGCTCGCACGCATCCGCTGGTGGTCAGGCCGGTGACCACCACGGTGTCCACCTTGTCGTAGACCAGTAGCGCGGCCAGCTCGGTACCGAAGAACCCGCTCGGCTTGTGGCTCTTGCAGATCACCAGCTCGTCCGGCTTGGGGGCCAGCTCGTCCACGATCACGTCGCCCGGAGGCAGGTCGTCAGCGGGCGGGCGCCGGCCCACCGTCTTCCAGCGTCCCTTCTGGCCGGGGAAGGGAACGTGGCCCGGGTCGGCGTACAGCTTGGTGAAGTACACCGGATGGCCGAGCCGGCGCATCTCGTCCAGCAGCCGGGCGTTGGCGTCCACTGCGGGCCACGCCGTATCGGGGCAGCCGGTGGGCCAGCGACCGTCCACGAACGCCAGCGTCATGTCGACCACGACCAGCGCCGGCGATGTGCCCGCGCTGATGGCCCGGAACTCGTCGCCGCCGAAGGTGTCCCCGTACCCGGCGGCGAGGTAACGGGCCGTGTCGTCCGGGGGGATGGCATCGTGCCAGGGATACACGGCGGTCATTCCGGGCCCCTAGCAAGAAGCCCACGAGGGAGCACGACCGGTCCTCATCAGGTCGTGCTCCCTCGCAGGTGGAGGGGAACCGTTAGGCCTCGACGATCAGCTCAGCGTCATGTCCTCCACGCGAGCCGTGTCGTCGTAGCGCGGGATCCAGCTGAGGTTCTCGGCGCCGCCGTTCACGCTCAGGTAGGTGAGGAGCGGCAGGATGCCGACGTTGTCGCAGTTGTAAGCCATGATCTCGTGGTACATCTGCTCACGAGCGACCGAATCGAGCTCGCTGGCCGCCGCATCCAGCATGCCGACGAGCGTGTCGTCGAGGTAGGAGGACGTGATGGTGTCGCCTATGTACGAGCCCAGCCGGGCACCGTCCTGCAACTCGTTGGAGGACGACGACAGGAAGATGTCGCCGCCGACCTCGCCGGGCCCCTTGAGGAACTCGTCGAAGAGCCAGACCTCCCAGGCCAGGAGCTGGAAGTCCACGTTCAGGCCGACGGCCGCCATGTCGGCCGCGATGGCCTCGGAGAGCTCGTCGAACTTGGTCCAGCGGGTGCCGTTGGCCAGGAACGAGATCTCCTCGCCCTGATAGCCCGAGTCGGCGATGATCTGCTGGGCCAGCGCCGGGTCGTAGGCCCGATCGGTGATGTTCGGGTTGTGGCCGAACACGCCCGAGCCGAAGATGTGGCAGTTGGCCCGGCTGGCCTGGCCCTCGTAGATGAACTCGACGTAGTCGTCCACGTTCAGGGCGTGGGCGATGGCTACCCGCAACTCGGGATAGTCGCCGAGGGGTCCCTCGTAGTTCTTCAGCCGCAGGTAGGGGTACTCGATGCCCTCGTCGCGCACGAACAGCTTGGGCACCTCTCCAGCCGAATCGGACGAGAGGCCGACGGCCAGGTCCACGTCTCCGGCCTGCACGGCCGCCACCCGGGACTGCTCATCGGGCAGGAACACGAACTTCACATCATCGATCTGCGGCTCGGGGCCCCAGTAGTCGGTGTTGCGGGTGAGCGTCAGGGAATCGCCGGCAATCCACTCAACGAACTTGTAGGGGCCGGTGCCCACGGCTTCGTCCTCGAGGCCGTCGGCAGCCGCTCCGGGCTCGACCATCTGCACCATGTACAGCCGCGCCGGCAGCACCGGATCGGGTCCGTCGGTATTGATGCGGATGGTGTAGTCGTCCACGACGTCCACGCTGGTGATCTTCTCGACCTGCTCCCGGAGGTCGGAATCGAACTCGGGGTCGATCAACCGCTCGATCGAGTACTTGGCCGCGGCGGCGTTGAAGGGGGCGCCGTTGTGGAAGTTGATGCCCCGGCGCAGCTTGAGCTCCCAGGTGGTCTCGTCGACCAGCCTCGGCAGCGACGCGGCCAGCCTCGGCACGAAGATCGACGGGTTCACGAGGTCGCGCTCGAGGAGCCGCTCGTAGACGTTCTCCATAGTGCGGCGCATCTCGCCGTCCTGGTAGTGGGGATCGATCCGGCCGGGACCCTCGAGGATGGCGATGGTGATCGACTCGGGAGCCTCGGCGGCCATCATGGCCGCTTCAGCGGCAGCCGCGGCCTCCTCGGCCTCAGCGGCAGCGGCGGCAGCCTCAGACTCGGCGGCAGCAGCAGCTTCGTCAGCAGCCGCGGCGGCGGCGGCGGCTTCGGCTTCAGCCTCCTGGGCGGCAGCCAACTCGGCTTGCAGGGTCGCGAGCTCGTCCGCACTCGCAGCCCCTTCGGCCTCAGCGGCAGCCAGAGCAGCCGCGGCCTCCTCGGCCTCAGCGGCAGCGGCGGCAGCCTCAGCGGCAGCGGCGTCGGCCTCTGCCTGCGCCGCGGCGGCCTCAGCCTCAGCCGCGGCGGCCTCAGACTCGGCCTCGGCCAGCGCGGCCGCGTCCGCTGCGCTGGTATCCGGAGCTGCCGGTTCGTCGTCGCCGCACGCGGCCGCAACGAGCGTAAAGACGAACAGAGCAGCCAAGAGCCGCTGCATGAACGTGAGCTTCTTCAACATCTGGAGCTAACCCCCCAAGTGAATCCGTGGTTGAGGACAGCTGTGGCATACGGATCCACAGCCGGACCGCTCACGGTATACCGGCACCGGCAACCCTGCAAATCGTTGTATACAGCGACAAGAACTCGCTCATTCCCGAGCTCATTCTCAGGTTCATTCCCGGTTGAAGCGAGGCCGGCAGAACAAGGCCGCCGGGCCGATCAGCGCGATCGTCGCCGCCAGCACGGCCGGTCCCAGCCCCATCACCAGCAGAGCGGCCACCCCCAGCGGCGCGCCGGACAGGGTGACACCCCGGGCGACCCCGGCGATGGTCACCGCGTCGCCTTGCAGCTCGGGACGGACGGCCTCGCCCACCGCGGTGATGGCCAGCACCTGCAGTAGGCCGATGGCCGCTCCCCCGGCCACCAGCGCGGCCGTAATCAGCGCGACGGGCAGTTCGAAGCCCACGAGCGCGGTGGCCACCAGGGTGACCGCGCCCCAGCGGGCCACACCGGGGGCCACCCGCGAGCCTTCCGTGTCGACCGCGAGATAGCCGCTCACCGCAGCCGCGCCGTTGGCCACCGCCACCACCACGCCGATGGCGGTCTCGGTGCTGCCGGCCGCGTCGAGCCCGATGGGCACATAGGAGCCCAGCAGGCCCCGCCAGGCGCCGACCGCGACGCTGGCCCATACGCCCACTCGCACTCCCGGGTTGCGCAGCAGCTGGAGGTAGCTGTGGCCGCCCACCCGAGCGAACGGGGGTGGGCGCGACAGCACCAGCGTCGGCGCGATGCCGGCCAGGGCCACCGCGGATGCCACCGCGAACGCGGCCCGGTACGAGCTCTGGGCGATGATCCCGCCCGCGGCCGGACCGATCAGCATCCCGATGGTGGCCACCATGTTGAGGGTGGCGATCGCCCTGGAGGTGGACCGGGGCGACCGCACGATCTGCACCTGGTTTCCCGTCCAGAAGCAGGCCCGGGCCACACCCTGCACCGCGGCCGAGACAACCAGTGCGGCCAGCCCCGACTCGAAGACCAGCAGCCCGACCGACAGGCACATCAGCACGGCCGCGGCGCTGATGACGTCGGAGTTGGACATGACCCGCATCATCGAGCCGAGCCGCGACCGGGTCAGCACCTGCACCGCGGCGGAGAACCCCACCAGCACTCCGGCCACTGTCGGTGACCGGCCCTGATCGATCACGAACAGCGGGTAGGCCACCACGGTCATGCCCAGGCTCAGCGAGAAGAGCATCGCTCCCGCGTACTGGCCCACGACCTCCCGCCGCGGCACCGGAGGGGCGCCGCCGGCGGCGGCGGGGCCGTCAGTCACGCGCCGGCGTGATGGCGATGCTGATGGCCTTGGAACGGGTGTGGCTCAAGATGTCGTCGACGAGGCCCAGCTCCTTGCCGATGCCCGACTGCTTCCAACCTCCGAAGGGCAGGCCCGGATAGCGCACCTCCACGTCGTTTACCCACACGTAGCCGGCGTCGATGGCCCGGGCCGCGCCGAGCGCCCGGTTCACATCGTTGCTCCAGATGCTGGCGGTCAGCCCGTAGGGGGTGTCGTTGGCCATGGCGACGGCGTCGGCCGCGTCGGTGAAGGACGTCACGGCCAGAACAGGCCCGAATATCTCCTCCCGGGCGATGGTGGCACCGTGGTCGACCCCGTCGAACACGGCCGGCCGGATGAAGGCGCCCGCGGCGAGCTGCGGATCGGCCGGGGGCGTGCCACCGGTGAGCAGTCGCCCGCCGTCGGCCCTGCCCGCATCGACGAATCCCAGGATCCGGTCGCGGTGGGCGTGCGACACCATGCAGCCCATGTCCGACGACGGGTCGTCGGGCATGCCGATGCGGATCTGCTCGGTCTGCTCCACCACCCGCTCGAGTACGGCCGCACGCAGATCGGCGTGGATCAGCAGCCGGCTGGTGGCGCCGCAGCTCTGCCCGCCCACCCGGGCGAAATTCGAGCCCTTCACCACCGCGGCCGCGGCGGTGTCACAGTCGACGTCGTCGAAGATCAGGATGGGGTTCTTGCCGCCCAACTCCAGGGTGACGCTCTTGAGGACCCCCGACGCGCCGGCGGCGGCCTGCACGGCCAGACCGGTGCGCAGCGAGCCGGTGAACGACACCCGGGGAACGTCGGGGTGCCCGACCAGGGCCTCGCCCGCGGCCGCTCCCCCGGGCACGACGTTGAGCACGCCCTCCGGCAGCAGGTCGGCGGCCAGCGAGGCGACCACCAGCGGCGACAAGGGAGTCTGCTCGGCCGGCTTGAGCACCACCGAGTTGCCCGCGGCCAGCGCCGGCGCGGCCTTCATGCAGGTGAAGAGGGTGGGATGGTTGTAGGCGCACACCGCGGCTACCACGCCCCAGGGCGCGGGCTCGGTGAAGTGCAACCCGGAGGGCGTGGCCGGGATGGTCCTTCCGTGGAGTTCGGGGGCCACCCCTGCGATGGTCTGGAGGAACTTGCCGCCCTTGGCCGCGCTGGCCGCCATGGAGGAGACCGCCGTCCCGCCGTCGCGGGCATCGAGCAGGCCCAGCCGGGGCGCGGCCTCCGCCACCCGCCGGCCCCACTCGGCCAGCCGGGCGGCCCGCTCGTGGACGCCCATCGCGGCCCACGCCGGCTGGGACCGGGCCGCGGCGGCCACGGCCCGGTCGATGTCGGCCGCGGACGCCTGATGAACCCGGGCCAGCACCGCACCGGTGGAAGGGCAGACGTCGTCGCGTATGGCGGCGTCGCCGTCGGCCGATGCCGCCGCCCGGCCGTCGATCCACATCGGGACGTCGGCGTCGGCGACCGCTCCGGCCGGCAGGTCGAGCAGGTCCGTGAGCGTGGTCATGGGGGCCCGGATTCCGGGCCGGCGGCAGGATCAAGCGGCGGCCTGGGCGCCGGCCGCGGGGTACCACTGGCGGCCCTCCACGTACTGCAGCCACAACCCGTCCATGTAGAACCAACGCTTCATGGCGGCCAGGCGCACCTGTTCGATCACCGTCTGCTGGTCCCGCTCGTCGACCGAGTGGTTAGTGATGATCTCGAAGCCGGCGTCGCCGTGCTCGACGTCGGCCACCACGTGCAGGGTGAAGAACTCGATGTCTTCGTCGGAGAACCCGTAGACGTTGCGCAGCGGGTCGATCAGCGGCGCGTACAGCTCGGGCACCTGCGACTCCAGCCCGATGGTGAGGGTGGCGATGCCCTCCAGCACGCTCTTCATCATCAGCGTGTTGATGATGAAGTCCTTGAGCGCGGCGGTGGTGGGCAGGTCGGGGGCCGACCGCCCCTCCTCGAAGGTCATGCCCAGGGCCATGCCGAAGCGGGAGAGCAGGTCGACGTGGCGCTCGTCGGGGTCCTCCTCCTCGTTGAGGTTCTCCAGCAGCAGTTCCCGGGCGTCGTGCCAGTCGCACAGCCCGTACATGATCCCGGAGTAGCGCGACGCATTGCTCACGAAGTTGAAGTGCTGCTGGCAGTAGGCCCTCATGGCCCCGTTAGACAGCTCGCCGGCAGCCCAGGTCTTGAAGAAGGGGTGGTTCTTGGAGTGCCACTCGTCGCGAGCAGCCTCCAGGGCTTGGCGGTATTCGGCAGGTCCGAGCATGGGAAGCCTTTCTGTGGTGATTTGGGTGATCGCTGTCTCGGCTAGGAGCGCATGTAGACGGTCTTGGTGCGGGTGAAGAACTCGAGCGACGACTCCCCGCCCTCGGCCCAGCCCGCACCGGAGTGCCCGTAGCCCTCGAAGGGCACATGGAAGGGGACGCCGGTGAGGGGCGAGTTGACCTTGACGGTGCCTGCGTGCGAGCCCTTCCAGAAGCGGCGGGCGACCGCGATGTCGCCGGTGACGATGCCGGAGGTGAGGCCGTAGGCGGTGGCGTTGGCCTTGGCGACGGCCTCGTCGATGTCGCTCACCGGCTCGAAGGTGACCACCGGACCGAAGATCTCCTCGGTGGTGAGCGGCCCCATGTCCGGATCCACCAGCAGGGCGGGCGCCACCCGGCCGTCGCGCCACCCGCCGGGCTCCGGGCGCACCACGCCGCGGGCCTGATGCTCGGCCAGGGACACGTAGTCCTCGACCCGGCCAGCCTCGCCGTCGCTGACCAGGATCCCGAGCTCGTCGCGGCCGGACGTGTCGGTCATGTCGCCCAAACGGGCGGTCAGCAGGGACAGCAGGTCGTCGTAGACGTCGGTGTGCACGAGCAGCCGTCCCGCCGCAGTGCATATCTGGCCGTTGTTGCGGAAGCTCGAGGCCACGATGATGTCGGCCGCCTTGTCGAGGTCGGCGTCGGCCCACACGACGATGGTGTTCTTGCCGCCCAGCTCGGCCTGGAACGGCACCTCCATCCGGAGCCGACTCCTGATGTCCACCGCGGCCTCGTAGGAGCCCGTGAGGCTCACGCCGTCGAGTTCGGGCGCGGACAGCAGGGCGTCGGTGATCACCGAGCTCCGGCCGATCGTGGCGTGCAGCAGGCCGGCAGGCAGGCCGGCGTCGAGCAGGGTGGCTGCGATCATCAGGCCGGTGATGCCGGCGTTGGTGGACGGCTTGAACACCACCGCGTTGCCGGCGGCCAGGGCGGCCGACAGCTTGCGGATCGGGATCGTGAACGGGAAGTTCCAGGGGGTGATGAGGGCGACGGTGCCGAGAGGCTCGATGAGCGTGAAGATGTCCTCGTCGAAGTCGGTGGAGTACGTGGTGCCCAGGCGCCGGTAGCCGAGCTCGGCGTAGTAGTCGAGCACAGCCGCCCCCTTGGCCACCTCGACCTTGGCCTCCGAGGCTGGCTTGCCCATGTCGGCCGAGATGATCGGGGCCAACTCGTCGGCCCGCTCGAGGAACAGCCCGGCGGCACGGTGCAGTACCTCGGCCCGGGCTGCGGGACCCAGAGCGGCCCAGTCCGGCGCCGCACGGGCGGCCGCCTCGTACGCGGCGCGGACGTCCTCGGGGCCGGCGCTGCGCATCACGGCCAGCACCCGGCCGTCGCTGCGGCTGACCAGCTTCTGCTCGGGGCCCGAGCCGGGCCGGATGGCGCCGTCGATCAGGATGCCAACCTCGTCGGCGTCGCCGCTGCCGTCGACGGTGATCCGAGCGGGTACCAGCGTCATGGTGTGCCTCCACCAGCGTGCGCATCGCCCGCGAGGCGGGCGCGCCGCGCACGACCGCGCTTTGTATACAGGACGCCGTATACCCTAGGCCGACCGGTTCGAGACTTGCCAAACGAGAGGACGCATCCAGGTGCACGATCGCTCCGGACCGGGCCCAGGCAGCCTCATGGGTAGTGCGGAACACAGCGCCGGGTTCGCCGCCCTGGTGACGGCCTCCCTGCTGGTGACGGCGGCCGCCAACCTCAGCCCGACGCTGGTGAGCGCCCTGGCGGTCCAGATCCAGGACGACCTCGGTATCGGCGAGGCCCAAATCGGGATGACCGTGAGTGCCTTCTTCTTCGTGGGCGCCCTGACCTCGGCACTGTCCGGACGGATGGTGGAGCGCATCGGGTCCACCGCGGGGCTGCGCCTCTCCACCGCGGCGGCCGGTGCCGTCCTGGTCGTCACCGGCGTGGTGGGCCGGTCCTGGCTGGCACTGATGATCCTCGTGGGTCTGGCCGGCCTGGCCAACTCATGGGGACAGCCCGCCGCCAACCTGTACGTGGCCAGGGGGGTCTCCAGCCGCCGCCAGGGGCTTGCTCTGGGCATCCAGAAGGCGGGAGTTCCGGCCGCCGCGCTGCTGGGCGGGCTGGCCATCCCGACGGTGGGGCTGACGATCGGCTGGAGCTGGGCCTTCGTGCTGGGCGGGCTGCTCGCCTTCGTGGTGTCGCTGGGCGTGCCGGCCGTCGACAGGAGGCCGCCGGCCACGAGTCGCCGGCGTGCCGTCACCGACCGTCCGCTGGTCCGGCCCCGCCCCGACGTCGCCATGCGGTTGCTGATCGCGGTGACCTGCTCCACCTGCCTGGCCGCCATGGGCTCCATGGCGCTCAGCTCGTTCTTCGTGCTGTCGAGCGTGGAGATCGGCATCGACGAGGCCGCGGCCGGGATCCTGCTGATGGCGGGAAGCGTGGTCGGGATCGCTTCGAGGCTCGCCATGGGAGCCAGCGCCGACCGGGCGTCGCTCAGCCCGTTCCACATGCTCACCGCGATGTTCGCGGTGGCTGCACTGGCCTTCGTAGGACTGTCGACAGGATCCAAGGCGATGCTGTACACGGCCATGCCGTTCGCCTTCGCGACCTCGTACGCGTGGCCGGGCCTGTTCCATCTGGCCACGGTGCGCTACAACCCGTCGGCGCCGGGCGCGGCCACCGGCATCACCATGACGGGCAACTTCACCGGAGCGGTGTGCGGTCCGGTGCTGTTCGGCCTGCTGGTGGAGGCGACCAGCTACGGCTGGGCCTGGAGCTTCGCGGCCATCACCTCGGGTGCGGCCGCGGCGGTGATGGCCGTGACCGGCCGCCTGATCTCACACAGAGACGAGCCTCACCGGGCCAGCCACTCCAAGTAGTCGGCCACGGCCCTGCCCATCGGGAACTCCACCTTGTAGGAGAGGTCGCGGCGCGACGCGGTCAGATCCATGGGACTGGTCGGGTTGCCGTACTTGGTCATCGAATCCTCTTGGGTGACCTCGAGGTCGATCGGGCGACCCGCGGCCTGCTCGATCTCGGAGATGATGGCCGCGATGGTGTGGAGCTCTCCCATGGTGGCGTTGTAGACCCGGTTCGGGACCTCTGGTGCGAACGCCGCCCGCACCAGAGCCTGGGCGCCGTCGACGGAATAGGTGTAGTCCATGCCCTGGCGGTGCAGGTCGGGCTCGGCGATGCGGTAGGTGCGCCCGAAGTGCGCGCACTCGATGAGCTGCTTCAGGAGCTTGCTGGGTCCGCCGCCGGGCACGCCGTGCCAGGGTCCGAACACGCCGCCGAAGCGCACCACCGCGGTGTCGAGCCCGTAGGAGTCGGTGTAGTTGTGGCACAGCCACTCCGAGGCCAGCTTCATCGACGCATACAGCGACGGCGGATACTCGCTCACCACGCTGAGGGCGAAGTCCTCCACCGTGTCGTCGGCGGGGGCGACCCGGCGCCGGCCCATCGTCACCACCGTCGAGCTGCAGAACACCACTCGCTCCAGTCCGGCCATGCGAGCGGCCTCCAGAACGTTGAGCGTGCCCATGACGTTGACCCTCACGCCCGACACCGGGCGGGGGATCAGGTCCCGGGTCAGCAGCGACGCCGTGTGGATGATGCGCTCTGTGCCGTGATCCTCGATCGCTCGCAGCAGGTCGCCGATGTCGCCGATGTCGCCCTTGACGAGCTCCGCCGAACCGCGGTCCAGCCGCTCGCTGAGGTTCCGCTCGCTGAAGGCGACGTCGTAGAGGACGGGCCGCTCGCTCCGCTCCGAGACGATGCGGGCCGCCGCCAGCGAGCCGATCATGCCGGCGCCGGTGATCAGGGTGGTCATGGCTCGTCCTTCCTGCGCCCCGTCGGGCGGTGGGCGCGCCCGACTGTCTACCCGGCTGCGTTGCTCAGCTTCCTATCGGGATCGGCGAGCCTGTAACATCGGCCAACCGCCCATGGAGGACTGATCTTGAACGACAAGGACGGTGAGCAGCCTCTACGAGAAGTCGTCGCAGGCCAGCTTCGTTTGATGATTCTTGACGGGGAGCTGAAACCGGGCCAGCGACTGGTCGAGGGTCAGCTCGCGGAGCGGCTGGGGGTGAGCCGCAACCCGGTGCGCGAGGCCATGCGATCGCTGGAGGCCACCGGCCTGATCGAGGTGGTGCCCCGGCGGGGCGCCCATGTTTCCGCCATCGACAAGTGCGAAGTCCACCACATCCAGCAGATCAGGATCCTGGTGGAGGGATACGCCGTCGAGCAGGCCGCCATGCTCCAGGATCCCGACAGCATCGAGCGGATCCGGCAGTGCATGGAGGAGGGCCGGCAGGCGACCGAGCGGGGGGATGCGGTCACAGCCGCCCTGTGCCACCGGGAGTTCCACATCGCGGTGGAGAAGGCGGCTGGGATCCCGTTCCTTCAGCAGGTGCTCGACCCGCTCCGCCAGCAGACCGAGCTGGTGTTCTCGGTGGTGACCGACAGCCGCGGCGACATCACCTGGGAAGAGCACGAAGACATCTACAACGCCATCGCATCGGGCGACGCCGCGCAGGCCAGGGAGATGAGCCGCAGGCACATCATGAACGCTCTGGAGTCGTTCCAGATGGCCATCGAGTCGACACCGGCGATCCTGTAGTTGACACGGCAGCCGCCTGTCACCGGGAGTGATCCGGCAGGCATCCTCCAAGAGGCCGAGCGGTGGCTGGCCGCCGACCCCGACCCCGGGACGCGGGCCGAACTGCACGGCCTGCTGGACGGCGACCCAGTCGAGCTAGAACGCCGCTTCTCCGGGCGGCTCGCCTTCGGCACGGCCGGCATCCGGGGTCCGATGGGGGCCGGTCCGGCCCGCATGAACCGCGTCCTGGTGAGGACTGTGACCTGGGCCCTGGCCGAACGGCTGCTGCAGGACGGGCCGCCCGATGGAGCGGTCATCGTCGGACACGACGCCCGCCACAACAGCAAGGACTTCGCCACCGACGCGGCCCGGGTGCTGGCCGGGCGGGGTGTCGGCGTGAGGATGCTGCCGGGTGAGCTGCCCACGCCGGTGCTGGCCTTCGCGGTCAAGAATCTCGGCGCGCCGGCCGGGGTGATGGTCACCGCCAGCCACAACCCGCGTTCCGACAACGGCTACAAGGTCTACTGGCGGGGCGGGCGCCTGCTGGCCGCGCCGGTCGACGAGGAGATCGGCCGGCTCATCGACCGCACCGCCCCACCGGCGGACTCCGACCTGGCCCCCGGCGACGATCCGCTCATCACCACAGCCGGCGACGAGGTGGTGGAGGCCTACCTGGAGGCGGTAGTGGGTCTGCTGGCGCCCGGAGGCCCCCGCTCGGTGCGAATGGCCTACACACCGCTTCACGGCGTGGGAGCGGGCACGTTCCTCCGGGCCGTGTCCAAGGCGGGGTTCGACCCACCGGCGCTGGTGGTCGACCAAGCCGAACCCGACCCCGAGTTCACCACCACGCCGTTCCCCAACCCCGAGGAGACCGGCGTCCTCGACCGCCTGCTGCGGCTGGCCTCCGACACGGGCGCGGACGTGGCCCTGGCCCACGATCCCGACGCCGACCGGCTGGGGGTGGCTGTGCCCGACGGGGGGCGGTGGCGGCTGCTGACCGGCGACGAGACGGGCTGCCTGCTGGCCGAGCACCTGCTCCGCCGGTCCGCTCCCGGCAACGGCGGGGAGCCTCGACCGCCGCGACTGGTCATCAACACGGTCGTGTCGTCGCGCCTGCTGCCCCGCATCGCAGCCGGCCACGGCGCGGACTGGGCCGAGACGCCCACCGGCTTCAAATGGATCATGCAGACCCGCTCGCAACGGCCCGGCCACGAGCTGGTGCTGGGCTACGAGGACGCCCTCGGCTACGCGGTGGGCGAGGCGGTCCGGGACAAGGACGGCATCGGCGCGGCACTGGCCATGGCCGAGCTCGTGGCCCACCTCAAGGGCGAGGGACGAACCCTTCCCGAGCTGCTCGACGAGCTCCACCGCCGCCATGGAGTGCACGCCACCGGGCAGCGCTCGGTCCGCTTCGAGGCGGCTCCTGGCAACAAGCGGCCGATGGCCCGCGCCATGGCCGCGCTGCGCAGCAACCCGCCGACGGAACTGGCCGGAGACGCGGTGACCACGGTGCACGACCTGGCCGGCGGATCGGAGCACCTGCCCCCCGTGGACGTCGTCGTCCTCGAGCTCTACGGCGCCGAGGCCAGGGTGATCGTCAGGCCGAGCGGCACCGAGCCGAAGATGAAGGTCTACGCCGAGGCCGTCGTCGACGTTGACGACGCCGGCGGGCTGCGTTCCGCCCGGGTCGAGGCCCGGACACGGATCACGGAGCTGCTGGACGCGGCCGTGCGGCATGTGGCCGATCCCGAGCGGCACGGGCGCGATGGCGTCACCGCCGCAGCCGAGGCTCCGCCGACAGGCAAGACTGCGACCGTGATGCCGACCGCGGAGCCCTCGGACGGATCCCGAGCAGACAACCTGCAACGGGCAGACGACCTGCAACGGGCAGACGACCTGCGACTGGTGGTGCGCTGCACCGACCTCACCACCCTGGAGGGCGACGACACTCCGGGGCGCATCCGGGCGCTCTGCTCGCAGGCTCTGCGCCCCGACCCAGCCGATCCCACCGTGGGGCCGGTGGCCGCGGTGTGCGTGTACCCCGCGCTGGCTCCGCTGGCCGCCGAGCTGTTGGCGGGCACGCCGGTGGCGGTGGCCAGCGTGGCCGGC
The DNA here is from genome assembly GCA_965117015.1 of Acidimicrobiales bacterium. Lineage (GTDB taxonomy): Bacteria > Actinomycetota > Acidimicrobiia > Acidimicrobiales > Aldehydirespiratoraceae > Aldehydirespirator. The sequence goes on along the minus strand of OZ220747.1, from coordinate 1,463,688 downwards.
GCCTTCCCGAGCGGCCTGTCCCCCCTGGAGGTGCGGGTGGCCGAGGTGCGGGCCGCAGTCGCCGCCGGCGCTCAGGAGATCGACACCGTGCTCAACCGCTCCGCCTTCCTGTCGGGCCGCAGCGACATCGCCTCGGCCGAGCTGGGGGCGCTGAAGGAGGCGGCCGGCGGGGCCCACTTCAAGGTGATCCTGGAGGTCTGCGAACTCGGCTCGGGCGGCGCGATCGCTGAGGCGACCCGGCTGGCCATCGGCGCCGGAGCCGACATGGTCAAGACCTCCACCGGCAAGGGCGCCGCGGGTGCCTCGCCCGAAGCCGTGCTGGCAATGGCCCAGACCGTTGCCGAGCACTGCGCTGCCGGAGGGCGCCCGGTGGGCCTGAAGATTGCCGGGGGTGTGCGCACCGCCGACGAGGCCATCGGGTACGTCGACATCGTGCGCTCCGTGCTGGGAGAGGACTGGCTAACGCCAAACCGTCTCCGCTTCGGCGCCTCCAGCCTGCTGACCAACGTGATCGCGGCCCTAGTCGCCGCCGCGCCGGGCTAGTTCCGGGCGGCTGGATCAGGTCCAGCGCTCCCGACCCCAGCGCTCCAGCGTGCTGGCCAGTTGGTAGGTCACCACTGCAAAGACGACTGCGATCACGATGGCCCCCCACGCCTCGGAGTTCTCGAATGATGCGCGGCTAGTGCTGAACAGGAATCCAAGGCCCTTGGTTCCCATCAACCATTCGGCAGTCAGCGCAGCGAGGAAGACCGTCGACGCGGTGATGCGGACTCCGGTCAGGACATTGGGCACCGCCGAGGGAATTGCCAGCAGCACCAGGCGCCGCCAACCGGGAGAGCCCAATGCCGAGTACACGCCGTCCGCACCGGGAGGCCGCGCTCGGAGGCCGGACAGCGCGAAGACGTATACGGGGAAGAAAGCAATTACGGCAGCTATGACCAGCACCGTCAGCTGAGAGAACCCGAACAGCCGGGCAATCACGGGGATCAGCACCACGATCGGCACCGTCGGCATGATCACGACCATCGGGGACAGAGTGTTGCGCAACGTCAGCGAGACCGAGCTCAACAGAGCTAGCGACGTTCCCAGCACTAGACCCAACGCGAGACCGCCAATGGCGGAGAGCAGCGTCGCCAGAGTGTGCTCGGCGTATAGGCCAGGATTGTCAGCCACCGCCGCGAGGGTCTCCGGCGGCGACGGAGCGACCAGCTCAGGCACGTTTTCGCCCACGATCCACAGCCACCATCCGACGATCAGCAGGGCCACCACCCACAGCTGGGAGGCCAGGGCCCGCACCCAGCTCCTGTCCCCGCCGACACGGTGAACTCCCCCGACCGCCACCACCCTCCCGAAGATCTGCTCGACGACCCTCTCGACCAACCCGAGCGCCACGTAGGCACCACCGGCCAGAAGAACCAGCACGATGGCCACCGCCCAGAGCTGTTCGATGCGGAAGTTGCGCATCGAGTTGAGCAGCAGCACGCCCAGGCCTCGCTCGGATCCGAACCACTCGCCGAGCACGGCACCAGAAACGGCGGCGGGCGCAGCGACCCGAAGGCCGTCTATGAGGTTGGGGATGGCGTTGGGAACTTGTAGCAGCCGGAAGCGCGTGACCTTCGAGGAGCCCAGCACGGAGAAGACGTCGTGAGTGCTCTGCGATCCACTGTGAAAGCCGGCGCCCGCGGCCACCAGGATGGTGAAGAACACGAACATCAGGGCGAACAGCGCCGGGGTGTACCCAATGAAGCCCAGAGCGTTGATGACCGGTCCAAGCGCGATCGCCGGGATGGCGTGCACCACGATCGAGCCCGTATAGGTGGCGTTCTCGAAGCGCGGCAGCAAGAGCGCGAAGACGGCCAGAGCAACAGCCAAGCCGGCGCCGAGCAGGTAGCCCCAAGCGGCGCGCTCCAGAGTGGCGATTGCGGCCCGGCGGATCACGTCGTCCAGCCTGCCGATCTCGGCGACGGCATCCGAGAGCGGAGGGAAGGTCCGTCCGAGCCAGCCGTTGCGGCCCGCGGCCTCCCACAGCAGCAGGAAGCAGGCGGCGCCGGCAGCACCAAGCCCGATTCGGGCCGCCGGGGAGCCCGTCACGGACCGTCCGGGTGAGCTGGCTCGTCGAGCGCTCCGACCAACTCGTCGTGCAGCCGCTTGAACTCGGCGGTTTGGGACACCTCCTTGTGCCGGGGCCGTTCGAAGGGGACCTTCACGTCCAAGATGACGCGACCCGGGCTCCGGGACATGACCGCGACACGGTCGCCGAGCAGCAGCGCCTCCTCCACGGAGTGGGTGACGAGGACGGTTGTGATCCTCCCACGAGCCCAGAGATGCTGAAGCTCCAGGTTGAGCGAGCGACGGGTCACCGCGTCGAGGGCCCCGAACGGCTCGTCGAGCAGCAACACCTTCGGATCGAGAACGATGGACCGGGCGATGGACACGCGCTGGCGCATCCCGCCCGAGAGGTGCTTGGGCCGAGCCCGTTCAAACCCCGTAAGGCCGACCAACTCGATGAGCTCGTTGACCTTCTTCTCGCTCCTAGCCTCGCCCCTGATCCGGAACGGCAATCCGATGTTGCCGACCACCGTCAGCCAGGGCATCAGCGCGTGATCCTGGAACGCCATCCCGATCCCTCCGGCCTGGACGGTGCTCTCGGGAGGCTCGCCGAACAGCAACACCGAGCCGGACTCGGCGGCCTCGAGTCCGGCCATGAGCCTCAGTGCGGTGGACTTGCCGCAGCCGGAGGGCCCGATGAGCACCACGAACTCGCCGTCGTCGACGCCCAACTCGAATCCCTCCAGCGCGGTGACCGTCTGGCCCCGGCGGACCTCGTACACCTTGTTGACGCCGCGCAAGTCGATGGCTCGGCTGCCGGCGCTTCGGTTCGTCTCGGTGCCTGGATCGGCCATCATCACCCCCAGCAGCGCTGGGCTTGAGCCCCGACGCCGGGGCGTCTCGAACCTCAGTCCCCTCCAAGAAGGCTGTAGCGGACCGCCCCGTCAGCCTGTGGCGGGCCGTCGATGCCGAGAAGCCGCGCCATGGTCGGTGCGACATCGCGCAGGTGGATTGGGGCCGCAGGCCTGCCTGCGGCTGCGAGTCCGGCACCGAACCACAGCGACAGCGCGCTGTTGTGGAACAGGCCCCTACGCGCCGCGGGCAGGTACGGCGTGTGATGGCCGGCCACCACATGGGTCGGGCGGATGGGTTTGCGGGCCATCCGTTGTGGTGACAGCTCACCGATGGAGTGGGCGTCGTGAGACCCGTCCCACGGGGTGTACGTGGGTTTGAAGAAATACACCACGTCGCCCACCGTCTCCTCGGCGGTGCCGCTCAGATTGAGCGACTCACGGCGGGCCGCCAACTCGAAGGGTCTCTCTCCCGTGTCGGGGTCGACCACAGCGTGCAGAGCGTCGATGACGCGCTGACGCACCGACTCGAAGTCGGACGGATCGACCGCGCCGCTGGGCTCCCTGCCCTTGAGGTTGACCCACACATGCTGTGGCTGCAGGGCGGGGCCGACCAGAGACCGGGCCGGGTCCAGCACGTAGCGTTCCGCCTGGCTGTCCCAGTCGTAGGCGACGAGACCCTCCTGGCGCAGGATGTCGACCACCGAGATGTGGCGCCAGCATGGCAGGCAGGCATGGTCCGAGACCACGACGACGCTGGTGTCGCGGTCGCCGCAGCCCTTGACGAGCCCGCCTATCAGCTGGTCCACCAGCCGGTAGGCCTCGCCGTAGATCTCCTCGGCGAGTCGCTGGTAGGCGGGCGCGCCGTAGGGGTAGTCCGGGTCCAGGTAGGCCAGCATGGTGTGGTTGAGATAGTCGATGAGATGGAAGTGCGACATCAGCAGGTCGAAGGGCTGCACAGCGTCCTGCTCGCAGATGACGTCGGTCATCCAGCGCACCTGCTGCTCGGCCAACTCCAGCATCACATCGCCACTGATGTTGGCCGGGCCGTACGGACGGTCATCGCCGGCGGGCACATACGGGCACTCCAGCCCCTCCACATACGGTCCGTGCCGCGAGCTGATCCCGGCAGCCAGATCGGTCGGGTGCGTGTAGCCGTCGACGGGCTCCACCCGGTTCCGATACAGCTCGACGTTGCCGGAGGCGTCGGCGCGGATCAGGCGGAACCGGGTGGCCGACTCCCGCCCGTCGAGAACCATGGAAATCCAGTCTGACCACTGGCCAGGCGCCAGGTCCGCCACTTGGTGCTCGCCCGCCTCGTCACGGCTCACGGCCAGGCGCACATCGCCGCCAGCAAGCCGGCGCTGGGCCCAGAAACCGGCCGGTTCGTGACCGCTGACGGGCAGAAAGACCGACTCAGGGCTCGATCCCACCGTGTCGCGCCATAGCGGCGCTGGGCGGAACGACAGCGGTGTGGGATCGATGGTCACGCCGTGCAGCTTCAACAAGGAGTCGCGCACCGGGCCCTGCGCGTAGAGCTCCTCGCGGGTCTTGTGCCAGATCACGCCGCCAGGCGTGTCGCCACCGATCACCCGAACTCCTTCGCCCTTGGGAGGCCAGCCAACCGGATAGTTGATGACCAGGCTGGAGCCCCCGTGGCGCCCTACCGTCTCCCACAGCAGCTCCGCCCGCGATGTGGTGGACTGCATGCTCCGGGCTCGTTCGGTGTCCTGCGCGGTCAGCTCCTCGCCAGCCCATTTCGCTATGAAGCTGTTGATTCCGTGGCTCACCGGCTCGGCGCCGGTGGCGATCGTCGTCCAGTTGGTGGGCGTGTCCACCGGAACCGAGGGGAGGGCCTCCACGGCACTGCCCTCGTTCAGCAGGCCGGCCAGAATCGGCATCGAGCCGGACGCCAGGTACTGCTCGACCATCGAGAGCATCGCACCGTCGATGCCGATGAGCATGACTCGCCGGGACTTGGGGTCGTCGGTTCTCAAGAGATGCCTCCCCGGCGGTTGCGGCAATTCGTGTGCGGGCTTGCTCTCACTCTGGACCCCTCACCGGCGGTCCGGGCGGGCCGGCCCGGATCCCGCCCCGGACAGGCCGACGGCCGCCTCGATGTCGGCAAGATCCTCGTCGGTCAACTCAAGGCCCGCGGCCCCGGCCCAGCCGGCGACCTGCTCGGGTCGCCGGGCACCGACGATCGCGGCTGTGACACCCGACCAGGCGAGCGTCCAGGCAACAGCAACCGCAGACGCGGTGGCTCCGTGCCGAGCAGCAATCTCGCTCAGCGAATCGCGCAGCGCGAGGTTCCGGCCCAATTGCGGCTCCTGGAACCGCGGATCGCGGCTGCGCCAGTCGTCGTCGGGAAGGGTCGCGACCCTCCCGGCCGCAAAGGAGTCCGTGAGCAGCCCCGAGGCCATCGGGCTGTACACCAGCACGCCGACGCCGCGCATAGCGGCCCATGGCACGATCGTGGCGCCGATGTCGCGGTCGATCAGCGACATCGGCGACTGCACCGAGGCGAGCCGGCCACCCAGGAAGCAGCCTTCCAGCAGATCGTCCTCAAAGTTGGAAACCCCCGCGGCCCGGACCTTGCCCGCATCCACCAGCTCGAGCAGGGCGGCCCACGAATCCTCCACAGGCGTTCCCACCTGGTCCGGCTGATGGAACTGATAGAGGTCGACGCGGTCAACGCCCAAACGTCTCAGCGAGTTGTCGCACTCGGTGCGGATCGAGTCGGGATGCAGGGTGCGGGTGGACTGGGTGGGATCGTCCGGATCCCAGACGATCCCGCACTTGGTGAAGACCATCGGCCGGTCGTCCTCGGGGCATTCGCGCAGGAATCGCCCGATGACCTCCTCGGAGCGGCCCCGCCCGTACACGGGGGCGGTGTCGATCCAGTTGACGCCGGACTCGGCTGCGGCATGCATGGCGCGAATCGAGTCATCGTCGTCCTGAGGGCCCCAGCCGAACCGGTAGCCCCCTCCGCCGATCGCCCAACCACCCAGGCCCACCCGGGACAGTTCGAGCGAACTGTGCCCGAGTTGCACGAGTGACTTGGTTCCTTCGTTGCTCATGGGCTTGCGCCTCTCCTAGGTGCGGGGACGGTCACGCCGGTGACGGAGCCAGCCCCCGGGCCAGCTCGACCAGCCACCGCCGGTACTCGATTGACATCTTGTCGGCCGCCCGGGTGTGGAGCTCCGCGGTGAGGTCCGTGGGCAACTCCTCCGGGCGCTGGGACTCCACGACGGCCCGGTCGCGCTCGGCGATCTCGACCTGGAACTGGCAGAAGGGCTCGTCGGGCTCGTCGTGGGCGAAGTTGCGGAAGTTCATCATGAACGTACGGGTCATACCCGCGGAGACCGGCAGCGCCGCGACCAGCAGGCCGAAGTACCGATCATCGGGAAGGCTCTGCTGCCACCAGACGGTGAGCGGCATGTAAACCCGCCAATGGTGGCTCGACGTGAGCGAGGGATCGCTGGCGGCCAGCTCCGATGAACGGGTCTTGATGCTGGGCACCTCTGCGAAGGAACCCCACATGTGAATGTTGTCGCCGTCGCGCTGGAGGTCATGTCTCGGAAGTTCCGGCCGGTGGCGGCTGCCAAGTTGGCCGTCGTGCACCCACGGAATGTGAGCCAGGTCTACGAAGTTCTCGATGCGCCGGGCCGCGCCCGCGTTCCAGTCGATGGCCGGAATGGGCACGATCCGGTACGCGGGGTCGTCGTACTCGGGGAACGTCGGGATGCCGAAGTGGGGGCGGTCCTCGAGGCAGACCCACACCAAGCCCCCGGCCTCCTCGCAGCGGTAGCTCCGCAGCCGGGCGCGGGAGGGAATGGGCTGGTCCTCGCTGCCGGGGATCTGAATGCACATGCCACCGCAGTCGTACAGCCAACCGTGATAGGCGCAGCGCAACGAGTCCTGCTCGAGCCAGCCGAGCGACAAGCGGGCGCCCCGGTGGGGGCACAGGTCGGCGAAAGCCCGAGCCCTGCCGCCGAGGCGGGCCAGCACCAGGTCGTTGTCGCAGACCCGCACGGCCATCAGGTCGCCCTGGAGGTCGCGGGAGTACGCAACCGGTAGCCAGAAGCGTCGGAAGGATTCGTACAGCGCGGTCTCGCCGGCCGCGTCCAGCAGCGTGTCGCTCACAAGCCTCCGTTCGAATCCCGCAATACGGGTCCGCTCAAATTGGTCGAGGAGACGCTACGCCTCAGTACAGCGAAGTAGCCCCGCCATAGACCTCTTCGAGGACGCTCCGGTCCCAGAGGTCGTCAATGGCCGGCAGATTCTCCCGACCGGCCACTCGCAGGCCCTCGTACTCGCCCTCGATGGTGGCCTCGTCCAACCAGAACAGCCCTCTGGCCGCGGTCGTATCGCTCTTCATGAACCCTGCCTGGGCAACCAGCTGAGCCGCCTCTCTCTGGGCGTCGAGACCGAGGTCGACACCGTAGGTGTTGACGGTCAGGTCCACTGCGAGGGCGTTGTCAGCGAAAGCGTGCTCCCAGCCCTTGATGCCGGCCCGCATGTAGCCGACGACGAGGTCCCGGTTCTCGGCTAGATATGTCCTGGTAGTGACCCAGAGCCGTCCGTACCGCGTCCAGCCCAGATCGCCCAGGCTCACGACGCCGTGGTCGATGCCCTGGGACACCAGTGCCAGCGGCTGGTTGGTCAAGAACGCGTAGTAGGCGTCCACCTCGCCCTCGACCACTGCGCTGGGATCGAATCCCACCGGGACGTTCTCGAAGTCGGGCTGGATGCCGTTGATCGCAAACAGCGTGTTGACGTCGGTGATACCGGCCTCGCCCTGCAAGCCGATCCGCTTGCCGACGAGATCCTCAATGGTGTTGATCGGATTGTCGGGCATGTATATGAACCCGATGGGCGACTGCTGCAACGCAGCACCCAGCACCACCAGGTCGGCCCCGGCCGCCATGGCGTCGACCGTGCGCGACAGGAACGCACTGGCCCCCATCTCGATGCCGGGCCCGTTGATGGTCACCTCAGTGCGGATTCCGCCCCCGCCCTGAACCAGCATCGCTTCGATGCCCTCAGCCGCGAAGTAACCCTGGTCGGCGGCGACGTAGTGTCCGGCGAACTGAACGTTCTTGATCCAGTCGAACTGGAAGCGGACATCGGGCAGGTCTGGTGGCGGGGCCGCGCTCTCGCCCGGGGTCCCGCTGCAGGCCGCGAGCAGTGCCGGCGAACTCACCGCAACTCCGGTGAGCGCCGACCCCCACAAGAAGTTCCTCCTGGAGATTTGACTTGATCGTGTCACGACTATCCCCCCGTCTCTGCGCTGATGAACATCCAGAGGTGAGAGGAGCCGGTAGCCGGTCCCCCTCACCGCCTAGCTCGTGACGAGCCGAACGTACGCCGGTCGATCCGTTCTTGTCCAAGACCAGTTTGCGAGCCTGTGATAATCTCACATTATGGATCTGTCCCTTCGGGCGGTCCGATACTTCGTCACCGTCGCAGAGGTCCGTCACTTCGGGCGCGCCGCCGATCGATTGCTGATCTCCCAACCCGCGCTCAGCCAGCAAATCAAGCGTTTCGAGAAGCAGATCGGCTGCCAGCTCCTGGACCGTTCACGCAGAGGAGTCACGCTCACCGCGTCGGGCCGCGTGTTCCTCAAGGAGGCCCGGACCCTCCTTGAGCACGCCGATGCTGCCGTGGCCCGAACCCGCCGGGCGACCGAACCCGCCGAGTTGAAGATCGCCTGCGTGGCGGGCACCCCCCACGCCATCAAATCCCGATTGGTGACGGCGGCCTCGTCAGCCGAGCCCCGCCTGGAGATCAACCTGGTGCGCATCGACTGGTCCGAGCCGTTCACCCACCTCCGCAACGCATCCGTCAACGCAGCCATCATCCACCTGCCGCACTCCGAGCCCGGGGTGACATCCCGGCTGCTGCACTCCGAACCCAGGGTCGCGGTGCTGCCGCCCGGCCATCGCCTTTCGAATCGATCCCAGATCAGCATCGACGACATCGCCGGAGACCCCGTCCTCGACTCCAACTTCAGTCGAGACTTCTGGCTCGTCAACCCCCGGCCGGACGGCTCCGCACCAAGTACGGTCCAACCGGCGCCCACGTCGGCGGAGCAACTCATGGACCTGGTCGCGCTGGGCCGGGGCATCGCCATTACGGCCAAGACGGTGAGCGAGCAGTACCGGCGGCCCGGTGTTGTATCCATCCCGATCGTCGACATAGACGAGGCCAAACTGGCCCTCATCTGGTCCAGCGATCACGACCAGCCAGCGGTGGCCGAGTTGGCGGACGCCCTCGCGATCGACTGATCGGACAGCCGGGTCGATGGCGACGAGCAATCTCCGACGCGGCAATAATGCCCACCTGGGAGGGCACCCATGACCGAACCGGCAGCAGCGGTAGAGATAAGCGGCGTCACCAAGCGCTTCGGCGAGGTCGTGGCGGTCGACAACGTCGACCTGGCCATCGGTGACGGGGAGTTCTTCGCCCTGCTCGGCCCGTCGGGATGCGGCAAGACCACCACGCTGCGCATGATCGCCGGACTCGATCTGCCCACCGAGGGGAGCCTACGCATCTTCGGTGAGGAAGTCGGCATGGCGCCGCCGGACCGCAGGCCGGTCAACACCGTGTTCCAGGCCTACGCCCTCTTCCCTCACATGACGGTCCGCCAGAACATCGAGTTCGGGCTGAGAATGCGCAGGGTCAAGGATCCCGAGCGCAGCCAGCGGGTGGCTGAAGCCACCGGGATGGTACGGCTGGCCGGTATGGAAGATCGCAGGCCCAACCAGCTCTCCGGCGGCCAGCAGCAGCGGGTGGCGCTGGCCCGGGCGCTGGTCAACCAGCCCAAGGTGCTGCTGCTGGACGAGCCGCTCGGGGCGCTGGACCTCAAGCTGCGACAGGAGATGCAACAGGAACTCAAGGCGCTTCAGCGAGAGGTCGGCATCACCTTCGTGTTCGTCACCCACGACCAGGAGGAAGCCCTCGCCATGAGCGAGCGGATCGGGGTCATGTCCGAAGGCCGCCTGCTCCAGGTCGGCACTCCCCGGGAGATCTACGACCGTCCGGCCAGCCGCTTCGTGGCCGACTTCATCGGCCGGACAAACATCCTCGAAGCCTCGGTGGAGTCGGCCACCACAGTGCGCCTGGACAGCGGCGCCTCTATTGAAGCTGAGACCTCGACGCCCGAGGGCTCGCGGGTGGCGGTCAGCCTGCGGCCTGAGCGGGTCCGCCTACAGCCGCGTGGCACGGCAGCAGCCGAGGGCTCCAGCCTCGACGGCGAAGTGCGCGACATCACCTATCTCGGCCACGCCGTGGTGTACGAGGTGGCCGCGGGCCCGGTCTCCATCGAGGTCCGGGTCGAGGGCGAGGTCGGGGAGCCGTTCGCCGCCGGCGACGCGGTGACCGTCGCCTGGGACCGCGGCGCGGCCGCGGTGGTCGCGGACTGACGCCGATGGAGCGCGCCGGCCGGTCGTCACCAACCGCCGGAGTGGGCGGGGAGGAGGCCGCGGCGCGGGCCCGGCGCCGCCAGGGGATGCTGCTGGCCTCGCCCGGAGCCCTCTACCTGCTGATCTTCTTCGTCGTCCCGCTCGGCCTGATCTCGGTCTACTCCTTCGCCACCCGCACCTCCACCGGCCGGACGTCGCTGAGTGGCTGGAACGTCGAGTCCTACCGGGCCCTCGGCGACGACATCATCGTGGGGATCATCGGACGGTCGGCGTGGCTGGCCACGCTCACCACTGTCCTGTGCGTGGCGGTGGGGTATCCCTTCGCGTACTACATCGCCACCCGGCCGCGCCATGTGCGGGCCGTGCTGCTGGTGATGGTGATGATCCCGTTCTGGACCAACGCGCTGGTGAGGGTCTTCGCCATCCGCTTCCTGCTGGGGTCCAACGGGCCCGCCTCCGCGCTCAGCGAGAGCCTGGGCTTCGGGACCTTCCGGATCCTGTTCACCCCCACCGCGGTGACGATCGGGATGGTCTACAGCTTCCTCACGTTCATGGTGCTGCCCCTGTACGTGGCGCTGGAGCGCATGGACTGGAGCCTCACCGAGGCGGCCCGGGACCTGTACGCCAGCGGCGCCAAAGCGTTCTGGAAGGTCACGCTGCCCCTCACCAGGTCGGGGATCGTGGCCGGCTGCGTGCTGGTGTTCGTTCCCAGCTTCGGCTCCTACGTGGTCCCCGACATCCTGGGCGGGGCCAAGACCCTGCTGGTCGGCTCATACATCGCCCGCCAGTTCCGCGACGCCCGCAACTGGCCCCTCGGAGCGTCCCTCAGCGTGCTGCTGATCGTGGCCATGCTGGTGGCCGTCGCGCTGAACCAGCGATCCGGCAGCGGCGCGGAGGACGAAGGCCGGCGTGGCGTTCGAAGGCGAACCCGCGCCCCGGATGAGTCCGAACCCGCGGCGGTGGCGTCGTGAGCGGCGCTGTCGAAGTCGGTCTCGGGCGGCGCACCCGGCGAGCGCTGGCCGTGTGGGCCTGGGCGGTGTTCGCCTTCCTGTACGTGCCAATCGTCGTGCTGGTGGTCTTCTCGTTCAACGCGTCGGCCCGGGTGAACATCTGGGGCGGCTTCTCGTTGGCGTGGTACGGCGAGGCTCTGCGCAACGACGTGATCACCTCGGCCATAAGGGTGTCGCTCATCGTGGCGCTGGTCTCCACGGTCGTGTCGGTGGTGCTGGGCACCGCGGTGGCCCTCGCCCTCGACCGCTACCGGTTCAGGGGCCGTCGCGCCCTCGACGGCACCGTGTACCTGCCGATCGTGATCCCCGACATCACCATGGCGGTGATGCTGCTGGTGTTCTTCGCAGAGGCGTTCAAGTTCATCGACTCGTTCGGGCCGCGGTTCACACTGGGCATCTCGACCGTGGCCCTGTCGCACATCGCGTTCAACATCTCGTTCGTGTGCGTGGTGGTACGGGCCAGGCTCGACCAGTTCGACCGCACGCTGGAGGAGGCCGCCCGCGACCTCTACGCAACGGGTTGGCGCACGTTCCGCAGGATCACCCTGCCCCTGATCATGCCCGGCATCGCGGCCGGAGGGCTGCTGGCACTGACCCTGTCGCTCGACGACGTCGTGATCTCCGCATTCGTGGCCGGTCCGGGTTCGACCACGTTGCCGGTGTATGTGTTCAGCAGCATCCGCCGGGGCGTTACGCCTGAGTTGAACGCCATCTCCACGCTTATGCTCACTGCGTCGATCGCGCTGGTGCTGGGCTCGCTCGCCCTGCAGCGACGCCGTGCCAGCGCATCGCAACAGACTCAAATTCTATAGTACCTATCGGATGCTAGGCTCAATGACGGAGTTCTCGAGGGGAGGAACCCATGACTAAAGCAAGAAGCGCCACCCCAAGGTGGCAGCCACGCAGAAGCCGCCTCATCCTGGTGGCAGCGATCGTCGGCGCCGCCGGCCTACTGGCCGCGGCCTGCGGCGATGATGAGGAGGCCGCCGAACCCGCGGCGGCCCCCGAGACGACCCAGGCTCCGGAGACGACGGAAACCCCCGCACCGGCCGAGGAAGCCCCGGTCGAAGAAGCGACTGGAGCGGCGGCCTGCGCGGCCGGCGAGACCGACGGCGACCTGGCCTTCTACAACTGGGCCGAGTACATCGACGACGAGCTGCTGGCCGCGTTCGAGGCTGAGACCGGCATCAACGTCGAGTACACGACCTACGAGTCCAACGAGGAGATGCTCACCAAGGTCGAGTCCGGAGCAGCCATCTTCGACCTGGTCGTGCCGTCGGACTACATGGTCGACACGATGCGCCGCGAGGGGCTGCTGCTGGAGTTGAACTTCGACGCCATACCCAACGCGGCCAACATCGCGCCCGAGTTCAACAACCCGCCCTTCGACCCCGAGCACAAGTACAGCGTGGCCTACCAGTGGGGCACCACCGGCATCGGCATGACCTACGAGGTGCTCGACATTCTGGGCGAGTCCACCTGGGCGGTGATCTTCGATCCCGAGACCGCCGCGCTGGTCCCGGGGAGCATCTCGATGCTCGACGACGCTCCCGAGACGGTCTCCGCGGCTCTCAAGTACCTCGGCTACAGCATCGAGGACGTGATCAACAACCAGAACGAGGACGCCGTGCGCGCAGCCGGCGAGCTGCTGAGGGCCACCAACGACCGGCTGCTCAAGTACGACTCGGTCACCTTCGGCGACGACCTCGTCAACGGCGAGGTGGATGTGGCCCACGGCTGGAGCGGCGGTTTCGCCTTGTCCATCGACGAGGCCGACGCCTACGAGACCCACGTCTACACCATCCCGGCCGAGGGCGGGGTCCGCTGGGTCGACAACATGGCCATACCCCACAACGCCGACAACATCTGCTCGGCCCACGCCATGATCAACTTCCTGACCGACGGCGAGAACGGCGCCACGCTGACCAACTGGACCTTCTACGCCAGCCCCAATTCAGCGTCCACGCCGTACATCGACGCCGAGATCCTGGAAGACCCGGGCATCTACCCGCCACCGGAGATCGACGCCCGGCTCGAGCTGATCCCGCATGCGGGCGACATGGCCCTGCTGATCCAGGACATGCACAGCCAGGCCAAGAGCTAGCACTCGAGCCGCACGGCCGGGGCGTCCCGCACGGGGCGCCCCGGCCGGCGCGCTCTGGATCAACCGTCCGGCCGTTAGCCCCCAGTCAGGGTGATGTCCCTCCAGCCGTAGGACAGCTCGGTGAGGTCCGCCCCGCCGATCGTGGTAATCCTGCGACCGACCGGCTCGCCTCCCATCGACTCGTAGAACCGGCGGGCTGGGGCGTTGTCCTTGAGCACCCACAACAACATCGATGCGAATCCGTCGCGCCGCAGCTGCCCGATCACGGCCACGGTGAGATGTCGCCCCACACCACGCCGCTGGTGGTCTTGGAGCACGTAGACGGCGTAGACCTCTCCGAGGTAGGTGGGATCGCCCTGACGCTCAGGCCCGCCGCTCGCGAATCCGACGATCTCGCCCTCGCCGGTCTCGGCAACGAAGGTGCTGGTGGCGGGCTGGTTGGCGACGAAGATGTCATTCCATCGCGACTCCCTCGCCTCGTACGACAAGCCCGCCAGGTAGTCGGCCGGCACGATGCCGGAGTATGCGGTCCTCCACGTATCGACGTGGACTCTCGCCAACGGACCAGCATCAGCCGGGACTGCCGCCCTGATACGAATCGGAGACATTCCCTTCCCCGCCGATCCGTTCAGCGGGCTTGCCAGTTCGGGGGGCGGCCTTCCTTCCAGGCGGCTATCCCCTCGGCGGCATCGGCGGTGTTGGACGCCACCCGGCGCATGGTCTCGCCCATGCGGACCGCCTCCGTCCATCCGAGGGTGCGGCCCCGGTGAGCCATCTCGTTGGTGGCCCGCACCGCCAGGGGTGCGCCCGCGCACAGCCGGTCGGCCAACCTGCGGGCCTCGGCCATGAGATCGTCGTGAGGGATGACCTTCCACGCCAGGCCGGTCTCCCTGGCCCTCGCCGCGTCGATGGTCTCGCCGGTGAGCAGCAGCTCCAGGGCGTCGGGCCAGGCCACCCGGTCGGGCAGGCGCAGCGCCCCCACGATGGTGGGCACGCCGATGCGGACCTCGGGGTAGGCGAAGGTGGCCCGCTCGCTGGCCAGCACGAAGTCGCAGGCCAGCACCGCGGTGAGGCCGTAGCCGATGCAGGGTCCGTTGACCGCGGCGATGGTGGGCTTCCAGATCTCCATGCCCGACTCGAAGGTGGTGATGGTGGGCCACTCCCAGAACGAGCCGGGCCACTCCCCCGTCGAGCCCTCGGAGTCCTTCAGGTCGGCGCCGGCGCAGAAGGCCCGGCCCGCCCCGGTGACGATGGCCACCCAGGCGTCGGTGTCCTCCCGGAAGGCCACCCAGGCCTCGTCCAGGGCCCGGCGCATAGCCCCGTTGACCGCGTTCAGCGCCTCCGGGCGGTTGTAGGTGATGGTGGCGACATGCCCGTCGCGCTCGTAGGTGGCCGCTGGCATGTCTCAGTATCGCACTCCACCGAATTGGCAGCACACTGCACGCATACCGTGCACAACGCTGCCAATTCCCGGCCAGCAACCAGCCACCCCACGAACTGGCAGCACACTGCACGCATACCGTGCACAACGCTGCCAATTCGACCGGCGCCGGTCGGTCTCAGCCGTACGCTTGCGCCATGACCACCATCACTGCGGATGTCAAGATCGAACCCGGCGCCGAGTTCTCGGTTGAACTGAGATCCGGTTCGCACCTGTGGCACGCCGACGAGCCCGCCGACGTGGGCGGGGCCGACACCGGCCCCAACCCCTACGAACTGCTGCTGTCTTCGGTGGCCGCCTGCACTTGCATCACCGTGTCGATGTACTGCCGGCGCAAGGGCTGGAACCTGCACTCGGTCTCGGCCAGCTACACGCACGACCGGGTCCATGCCAACGACTGCGACGACTGCGAGTCGGAGACCTCGGGCTACATCGACCGGGTCCGCAGCCAGATCTTCATCGAGGGCGACTTCGACGAGGAGCAGCGCTCCCGCCTGGCCGACATCGCCCGCCGCTGCCCGGTGCACAAGACCCTGGAGCGGGGTATCACCTTCACTACCGAGGCCGTGTTCGCGGGCTGAGGGGCACGGCTAGTCTCGCAGCGACCATCGGACAGGAGCAGGGTGATGAACGAACCGGCGTGGACCATGGGCGTTGAGGAGGAATACCTGCTCGTGGAGCGCGAGACCGGGGCCCTCATCACCAAGCAGCCTCCCGGCCTGATGGAGACAGTGTCCAACGTGCGCCACGGCCTGGTGGCCAGGGAGCTGTTCGACTCCCAGATCGAGATCGGCACGGACGTCTGCTCCAACCTGAAGGAGCTCCGCGCCGACATCTGGGTGCTCCGCCAAGCGGTGGCCGAGGCTGCCGCCGAATACGGGATGGCGCCCATCGCCGCCTCGTCCCACCCGTTCGCGAGGTGGCTCTCGCAGCAGTACACCGACAAGGAGCGCTACCGGGTCCTCACCACCGACCTGCAGGCCGTGACCCGGCGGCTGCTCATCTCCGGGTTGCACGTCCATGTCGGCATCGAGGATCCCGATCTGCGGATCGATCTGATGGACCAGGCCGCGTACTTCCTGCCCCATCTGCTGGCCCTGTCGACCTCGTCACCGTTCTGGGAGGGACGCGACACCGGCCTCAAGTGCTACCGCCTGACAGTGGGCGAGGCTCTGCCCCGCACCGGATTCCCGGAGAAGTTCTCCTCGTGGTCCGAGTTCAGGCGCCATATCGATGTGCTGGTGCAAGCCGGGATCATCGAGGACTCCAGCATGGTGTGGTGGCACATCCGCCCGTCGGAGCGCTACCCCACCGTGGAGATGCGGGTCACCGACCTGCCCACCAGGATGGAGGACACCATCGCGTTGGCCGCCATGTACGTCTGCCTGATGAGGATGCTCTGGCGGCTCAGGCAGGAGAACCGCCGCTGGCGGAGCTACGCCAACTTCCTGCTCTCGGAGAACCTGTGGCGAGCGGAGCGTTACGGAATCGGTGGCGAGCTCATGGACTTCGGCAAGGGCGTGCTAGTGCCCTTCGGTGACCTGCTGGAGGAACTGATCGAGATGGTCAGACCCGACGCCGAGGCCCTGAACTGCGTGGCGGAGATCGAGCACACCCGAACGATCTGCCAGCGAGGCACCTCCGCGGATCGCCAACTCGCCGTGTACCGCGGTGCGCTCGAGGAGGGCGCCACCGAGGACGAGGCTCTCAAGGCCGTCGTCGACGCCCTGATCGCCGACACGATCGCGCCTCCGGAGATCTAGCGAGAGCCCGGCAAGCTCGGCCTCTAGCCAGTGTCGATGATGGCGGTGCGCAGGTCGGTCATGTCGAGGATCGTGTACTTGCCGCCGATGCGGCCCCAACCGGTGCCGGTGCGCGACGCCCCACCGAAGGGCGGGTGCTGCTCCCAGAAGGCGGTCCCCTCGTTGACGAGCACCGTGCCGGTGCGCAACTCGTCGACGGCCCGGTAGGCCCTGCTCAGCGACGCAGTGAACACCGACGCCTGCAGGCCGAGGTCGGAGTCGTTGGCCAGCGCGAAGGCCTCGTCGTCCGAGCTGAAGCGGGTCACCGGTACGACGGGACCGAAGCTCTCGTGGCGGAACACGTCCATGGCCGGGGTCACATCGTCGATGACGGTCATCTCGTAGGAGAGACCGGTCGGACGGTCCGGCTCACGACGCCCGCCGAGAAGCAGCCGGGCACCCTGGGCCGTCGCGCCGGCCACATGGGCATCCATTCGGGCTGCCACGACCTCGTTGTTGAGCGGCCCCATCAGGGTGGCATCGTCCAGCGGGTCGCCAAGGGTGACGGCCGCGGCCCGATCGACCAGCAGGTCGACCATGGCGTCATGCACCGAGTCGTGCACCAGCAGGCGTTCGGTGGCCACGCAGCACTGGCCCGACACGAAGTGGGCGCCGAACACCGCGGCGTCAGCCGCGGCCTCCAGGTCGGCGTCATCGAACACGATCTGGGGGCCGTTGCCCGACGCCTCGATGATGGTGCGCTTCATGCCGGCCGCGGCCACGATCGCCGCGGCGGTGGCCTGAGAGCCCACGAACCCCACGCCGTGGACACCGGGATGCGAGACCAGAGCCTGACCGACATCTCCCCGGCCCATCACCACCGACACCGCTCCCGTCGGGAAACCGGCGCCCGCCACGGCCTCGGCCAGAGCCAGCGCGGAGAGCGGGGCGTTCTCCGAGGGTTTGATCACGGCCGGATTGCCGGCGGCCAGCGCGGCGGCCAGGAGCTCGGCGGGGATGTTCATGGGGAAGTTCCACGGCGTGACCAGCGCGTACACGCCGTTGGGCTTGCGATGGGTGAACACCCGCTTGCGGGGATCGACGCTGGGCAGTACATGGGTCTCCAGCCGCTTGATCTCCTCGGCGGCCAGCCGGAAGATGTCAGCCGACTCGGCCAGCTCGTCGACCGCCTCGGCGGCCAGCGCCTTGCCCGATTCCCGGGCCAACTGCTCGGCGAGAGGCGCCGCGCCGGCTTCGAGGCGGTCGGCGGTGGCCCACAGCAGGTCGGCCCGCTCGAAGAAGCTCAGCCGCTCCAACTCGGGGGCAGCCGAGTTGGCCGCGGCGACGGCGTCGTCAACGTCGGCGAGCGCGGCGGTGTCGATCTCGGCCAGCACCTCACCGGTGGCCGGCTCGAGCACCGCCAGCGGGTCGACACCCTGCCCCAGCCGGCGTTGCCCCCCGATGAGCTGATGCACGGGTAAACCCTAAACGCGTATGCTCGGTGCGTGGCCGGAGCGGTGGTGATGGTGATCGTGCTGGTGGTGGTGTTCCCGGTGGCCGTGCTGATCGGCAGCGGGATCCTGGCCGCAGCACTGGGCAGCTTCCTGAAGATCGACTCCGACGCGGCCAACCGAGATGGCGACCGCTCCAACGAGTACCTGGAGCTGGCCCGCAAGGAGGCCGAGACCGGCTACCCGCACCGGCCCGAGCCGCCGTCGCTGCGCTCTAAGCTCCAGTCGAAGATCCGGTCGGCCAGATAGGCGGGCAGCCGCGGTCGATCCACACCGCGGCGGCCACCGCCGCGAACACGGCGTCGCTGCCGTTGACCGGCTCAGAGCCGCCGTCGAGCACATCGACCTGCACCGCCGGCATGTTGGCCGCGCTGACTATCCCGAATGAGCGCACGGTCAGGTCGTGGACCACGCCGTCGGGATCGACACCGAGCGACTCGCTGGTCACCCACGAATAGGCCATGTGGGCCGCCCCCGTGCAGTAGGAGCGCAGTACGGTCTCATCAAGGACTCGACCGGCCCGCACCCGCACGTTGATCGAGCCGTCGCCGTCCACCGAGGCGGTCGCCGACCCCCCACCAGGACAGGTGATCCAACCCGGCTCGCCCCCGGCCGCGGCCAGCAGAACCGCAGCCTCGGCCCAACCCGCACCCCGTACTTGCGCAGAAGTGGGCGGGCCTGGCAGGTCGACTTCGGTCACGGCCAGGTCTGGTGCGTAGGCCCGGATCGATTCGGCGATTCCCGGGGTTCGGGCCACGACCATCTCTCCGCTGCCGTCGGACCGCACTCCCGCTGCGATCGGGGGCCGCTTGGGGCCCAGTTCGACCGTGTCGGGCCGCGACCACAGCACCCTCACGGGCCGGCCGTGACGGTCGGCGAGCAAGCGGGCGGCCTCCGCCACCGGCGAGTGGAGCTTCCCGCCGAACGCTCCACCGTTGCCCAGCGGTGAGGCCGGCTCGCGGCCTGGTTCGCACCAGGCTGCGTCGGTCTCCAGGTAGCCGGGCTCGGTCCAACTGGTCCGCAGGGTGACGGCCCAGTCGCCCGGCGGCACCTCCAACGGCGGATCCCAATTGGCAGTGGTGCGCCGACCCGGAATCTGCCCGGCGAGACTTCGCGCCTCGACGGCCGTCTCGGCAACCACCCAGCCGTGCTCGTCGGCCGCACCCGAGTCCGGACCGGCCCGCACAGCCACGAGGGCGCCCGCCGGGGCCGTGTCGTCGGCGAAGCCGCCCGCCCCAAGCGACACGTGGGGACCGGTGGACTGCCGGGTGTGCCCCTCGATCGTCGCCCGGAGATCAGCCGCGGCCCTCTGGTCGGGCTCCAGGTCGATAGCAGCGTCGGCGGTTCCCGCCGCGAACCCCGGGTAGGCCTGCCAAGCATCGAGAATGGGCTGCCAGCCGGTGCAGCGGCAGAGATGGGCAGCCAGGGCCCGGGCCGCGACCTTCCGGTCATCGTGGTCGGCGCCCTTGGCGTGGAGCCCGGCGAAGCGGCAGATGATCCCGGGCGTGCAGAACCCGCACTGGCTGCCTCCGGTGGCCGCGAAGGCCCGCCCCCAGCTGTCTCGCGCGTCGGCGTCGAGGCCCTCAAGGGTGGTGATGGCCCGGCCCGCCACCCGCCGGGCCGGGGTGACGCAGGCCACCCTGGGCTGACCGTCCACCAGCACAGTGCAGCAGCCGCACTGGCCCTGGGGGCTGCACCCGTCCTTCACCGAGCGCACACCCAACTGCTCGCGCAGCACGTCCAGCAACGTCAGCCCATCGTCGGCCACCGCCACCGGCGCGCCGTCTACGACGATCTCGAAACTCTCGCGAAACCGGTGCGGATCTTGAGCCTCAGAGGGCTGAAGCGTCATCAATTTTATGCCCCGGGCCGATCGGCCCGAGCGGCCTGGCTAGCTGAAGCTCTGGCCGCAGCCGCAGCTGCGCTGGGCGTTGGGGTTGTCGATCGAGAACCCGGCCTGCTGCAGCCCATCGGAATAGTCGAGCGTGGCCCCATCGAGCAGCATGGCCGACGACGGGTCCACCACCACCTGAACGTCGCCGAAGGTCTCCTTGGTGTCGCCGTCGACTATGTCGGTGTCGAAGTACATCTCGTAGGAGAATCCCGAGCATCCGCCGGGACGCACAGCCACCCGCAGGGCGAGGCCATCCTCTCCCTCCGCCTTGATGAGCTCCGATACCTTGATCGACGCCTTCTCGGTGAGTGTGATCATGATGGCTCCCCGTGGGCTGATGGGTGAGGCAACTCGGATTGGTGCCAACCTAGCGAGCGGCGGCCGACGCGGCTACCGGCGGGCCGGATCGGCCTGACAGGCACCACGGTAGCATCGAGTTGTGACCACGACCGTACCGACGGCCGAGGCCGTGATGGACATGATGCGGGGAGTGGTCGATCCTGAGTTGGGCAGCAACCTGGTGGAACTGGGCATGGCCCGGGGGGCGCAGGTGTCCGACGACGGCGTTATCCGCATTGAGATCGCTCTCACCACCTCCGGCTGCCCCCTGAGGGCCCAGATCCAAAAGGACGTCAAGGCCCGGCTGGAGTCCCTTCCCGGCGTGACCAAGGTCCGCATCGTGTGGGCCGAGCTCACCGACGACGAGAAGGCCGCGGCCATGGCCAAAGCCCGCTTCAACGTCGCACAACGCGCCCCGGACACCGCCATCCCGCCGACCACCAAGGTGCTGATGGTGGCCAGCGGCAAGGGCGGCGTCGGCAAGTCCACGGTCACCACCAACCTGGCGGCGGCACTGGCCGCGCAAGGGTTCAACGTCGGCGTGATGGACGCCGACATCTGGGGCTACTCGGTGCCCCGGATGCTGGGCGTCGACGGCGATCTCCGCTCCCTCGACGGCAAGATCGTCCCGATCACCCGGACCGTCGGCGAAGGTCGCCTCGAGGTGGTGTCGATGGGCTTCCTGGTGGACCGGGAGGACTCGGCGCTGATGTGGCGAGGGCTGATGCTCAACCGGGCCGTGCAGCACTTCTGCGAGGACGTCCGCTGGAGCGACGACCTGGACTACCTGCTGATCGACATGCCGCCCGGCACCGGCGACGTGCAGATGGGCCTGGCCAGGATGCTGCCGCGAGCCGAGATGATCATCGTGACCACTCCGGCGACGGCCGCCCAGAAGGTGGCGGCCCGAGTGGTGGACATGGGCCGCAAGAACTACCTGCGCATCGTTGGTGTGATCGAGAACATGAGCTACCTGGCCACCCCCGACGGCGGGCGTCACGCCGTGTTCGGCTCGGGAGGGGGCGAGGCCCTCGCCGCGGAGGTGGGGGTGCCGCTGCTGGGCCGCATTCCTCTCGAGGCCGCCGTGGCCGACGGCTTCGACACGGGCGAGCCCGCCGTGCTGGGCGACGGCCCGGCGGCCGACGCGTTCAAGGCGGCGGCCCAAGCCCTGTCGGAGGAGCACGTGCCGCCGGTGGAGATGGCCGGCTGCAGCGCCCGCATGCTGGAGGCCGCCGTGGCCGCGCTCGACGCGGTGGACGCGGCCGAAGCCTGACGGGCTGTCCCTACGGACTTCTGTCGATTATCCACCTCCCAGGTGGCTAATTCACAGAAGTTCGGGGATCCTCCAACTCCACCGTCAATCCGGGGCCGAGTTCTTGGTTGACACGGTGCTGGAACATCGGGACCAGCATCGACGAGGGCATCACGCATTCGGCGCAGGCCTCGTCGGGAATGTGGAGCCTGAAGATGATGCGGCTCCCGGACTGCTCGGCGGTTAGATCGGCACGGTCGGCCCGGAGAGCTACAGCAAGGGACTCCACCACCGCGTCGAGGCCCCCCGTCTCGGCACCCGCGGCAGCGACGAGGCCGGCCTCGCCGTGAAGCAGGAGACTCTCCACCGCAGGCGTGACCGCGTCGGCCAGAGCCATCACCTGATCCTCCGAGAGGCTGCCGATCGGATGCGGGACGGTGGCGAACGGGTAGTCGGCGAAGCCCTGCAGCTCGGCCATGACCTTGCCGGTGGTCGTGAAGGGCTCGGTCACGATGGCGGCCGCGGGCAGGCCGAGCTCCTCGAACCGGACGGCGTCGAGCACACTGCCCGACGAGCAGCTGCCTCAATCGCCGATCGCCGCGATGATGGCGGTGGCGTCCGCGGCCAGCATCTCGACGTCCTCCGGAGCGGCCGGGAAGCTGGAGTCGGGCTTGGTCACCAGGATCGTGCCCCGGATCCGGTGCCTGACCGCGAGGTTGTCCGCCACCCGCTGGAGGATCTCGCGGCCGCGGGTCTTGCCGTTGTTGACCAGACCGAGCACAGCACCGTCGAGGTCGGCGGGACGGGCTGCGAGATCTCGGCCCGTGCCGGCCGGAGCCAGGGTCGGATCGATGAGGGTGATCGTCATGGGGTGACTATCTCCTGGGTCACGAGCGGGACGCTGCGGTCCCGGCTCCAGGTCGGGAAGAACGCCGAGTGCCCGCCGGCGTCGCCGCCGCCGACCATCAACGCGATGTCGTCCGGGCCGGTCCCACGCCGTACCAGGATGTCCTCGTCGCCGGGATGAACGGTCGGGTCCGACCTCATCCACCACACCGGGTCGAACCCTTCCACGAAGCCTCCCGGCTCCACCTTGCCACCCCGCTTGACGTCGGCGAAGGAGCGGGCCGAGTGCTCGAACAGGTACTCCTGAACCTGGGACCGGCTCCACCCGGAGGCCGAGATCTTGTGAGCGTGCTCGGGCGCGAACACGATCAGTGAGCGGCCCGAGCTGAGCGAACCGAAGGCCGCCATCGCGTCGGCGAACGTTCCGAGCAGCTCGGACACTTCCGCGGAGGCGTGGTTGACGATGTTGTGGCCCGACTCGGCGGCCATGATCGTGACCGTGCTCTGTGACGGGTCATATCCCCGCGAGACGTGGAAGGGCTCCCAGGGACACGTCGCCTCGTCCTCGGCGAAGCAGATGGCGTACTTGCCGGGCCAGCCCTGAGTGCTCTTGTCCAGCGCACCTGGTATGGCCGCAAGGCAGTTGCGCAGCACCAGCCGGACGGTGCGGCCGATGGTGGCGTTGGGCCTGAACCCGGGCCCGAAGAGGTTCTCCTTGTAGTGGATCCCGATCTCGTCACGGATCGGCCCGTTGACGGCAACCAGCACCGCCGCCCCGCCGGTACTGGCCGCCACGGCGTGCAAGGCGAACTCCGGGGCGCTCATGGCCTGCAGCGCGGCGCCCACCACCGGGAAGTACTCCGGCACGCAGCCGGCCATCACCGCGTTGACCGCAGCCTTGCCGGCGGTGACGGCCATCCCCCGCCACGGGTCGTCGAGCAGCACCTCGTCGGCAGCCCAGACCCCGCCCGCCAGCATCGCCTCGATTAGCGGCTCGGTCGGCGGGACCACGGGCAGGCCGTCGGTCCAGCCGGCGGTGTAACAGGCCTCGATGGCCTCCCACGGATCGTTGACCTGCTGGTCGCCATGAACAGGGATCATCCAACCCCTCCGTCGTAGACCACACCGCTCACGATGACCGCAAACTACCCCCGGGGGGCTGCGATTCAGCGGGCTAGTTGCAGAGGCCTTCTTCGCTTACGCCTCGGTGGCTGTCGCAGATCGTCGTGCTCTCGACGGACTTGAGGACGAACGCACCGGAATCGGAATCCTGCTGGGCGAAGACTTGCAGCCGGAAGCCGCGGACGGCGTCGTCGGGCAGACCCAACACGTCGACCGTGACCTCGGCCAGATCGCCGATCACGGGGGCGCCCGACACGACGATGCGAGACGACGAATCGTCGGAGGCCACCGCTCCGGCGACGATCCGGGCCAGCTCGGCCAGAGTCGGCGCGGCGGGCGTCTCGCCCAGGACGGCGACAATCTCGGCGGTGGTGTCCGAGGTAGCGCCCAACGGCGACAGGAACGCGCTGCTGGCCCATCCCACCGCGTCGGCCATGCGGATCTCGTGCCAGATGGTGGTGGGGAGCTTCCGGGTGTTGCCGGTGGCGATCACGCCCCGATTGAGATCGAGGGTGGCAATGAGTGCATCGGAGTCGGCCTCGCGGACGTAGACGACCGGCTCGCTGCCCACGTTCATCACGTTGTCGAGCCGGGCGACGATCTGCCCGGCGGGCACGTCACGCACGTTCAGCACGCTGTCGTGGGAGACACCGACCACCGCGAGCGCGGCGCCCCCCGTCGGGCCGAACTCGTAAGGCTCGCCGGGAAGGGACACAGCCGGTTCGGGCGCACCGTCGGCTCCGTCCGTCGACGTTTCTCCGGACTCGTCGCCGCCTGTGTCGGAGGCGTCGGCGTCCTGGGCGTCCGCGGTGTCCGCGCTCGAGTCCGTATCGTCGGGCTCGGTCTCGGCGGCCGCGGGCTCCTCGGTCTCCCCGGTGTCCTCGGTGGCGTCGGAATCGGTTTCGGCCGCGGGCGTCTCAGCCTCGGTCTCCCCGGCCGATGCCGCCGCCGGCTGCGTACCACCATCGGCCGCAGCCGCAGCCTGGGCCGCGACGAGGGCGTCCACCGCCGCGGCGGCCTGAGCAGCCGCCGCCTCGGCCGCAGCCGCCGCCTGCTGGGCCATCACGACCGCCTCCTGGGCCACGACAGCCGCCTCGTCGGCCTTGACCGCCGATGCGGCGGACATGATGGCAGCGTCTTCGGCACTGGCCTGAGCCGCGGCCGCAGCGGTTCGCGCCTCCGCAAGGTCGGCGCCGTCGACGGCGTCGGCCGCGTCGTCACTGCCGGAGTCGGCCACGAAGGCGGCCACCAGCGCCACCACCGCGACCAGCAGCGCCACTAGGGCCAGCAACAGCGCCCGCCTGGCTACCGCCAACCCGAGCGACATTCCCACCACGGGTCTCGAACCGCGGTCAGCTTCCATTTCGCACCGGACACAGTATGTCAGCGCACCGATCCACAGCCGGACACCCCTCGCGGCTACGGGACCAGGTCGAGGGCCCGGCCCAGAGTGTCGAGGCGTTCGTCCACGGTGTCGCCGGCCGGGTACAGGCGCACGGTGTCGACCCCGGCGGCCGCCCACCCGGCCAAACGGTCCCGCACCATCTCGACGGTGCCGATGAGGGTGGTGGCCAGCACCATCTCGTCGGGGATCGCCGCGGCCGCGCCCTGCCTGTCGCCAGCCAGCCACAGACGCTGCGACTCGGCCGCGACATCGGCGAAGCCCTGGCGGGCGTAGGCAGAGTTGTAGTAGTTGGAGCGGCCCGAGCCCATGCCGCCGAGGCTGAAAGCCAGCCCGGCCCGGCGGGCGTCGATCATGGCGGCCAGCTCAGCCTCGTCACGGGCGAAGGCGACCTCGGCCCCCTGGCAGATGTCGATTTCGTCGAGGGTCCGCCCGGCCCGGGCCGCGCCCGCTCGCAGATGACGGAAATAGGCGTCCTCGGCGCCCTCGGGCACGAAGCTGGTGCCGAGCCAGCCGTCGGCCCGCTCGCCGGTCAGCTCCAGCATCCTCGGCAGCATCGAGGCCAGATACACGGGCGGGGCCGTCCCGGACCGGATCGACAGGCGCAGCGACTTGCCCTCCCCGCCGGCCAGGGGAAGCCGCAGATGACGGCCCTCATAGGCGATGCGCTCACCGGCGAAGGCCTGCGCGATCACGTCGAGCGTCTCGGCCATTCGGCCCAGCGGGTCGGCGAAGCCCACTCCGTGCAGACCCTCCATCACCTGCGGTCCCGACACTCCCAGCCCCAGCACGAACCGCCCCTGCGACAGCTCGTTGAGGGTGAGAGCGGTCTGGGCCGTCATCGCCGCGGAGCGGACCCCGACCTGGAAGACGGACGCGCCCAGCGTCACCCGTTCGGTCCGGGCCGCGAGGTAGCCCAGCGGGGAGGCCGCATCGGACCCCCACGCCTCGGCAACCCATACCGCATCCACGCCCAGGGCCTCGGCTCCCGCCACGAAGTCGACCGACTCGGGCCACGGTGCCGCATCCGCAGTGAGCTGGACCGAGGTCCTCACGGGCCGCTCACGCTCAAGAGCCGGCGACAGCCTGTTCGATGTGGGCCTTGATCCCCTCCACCACTCGCTGCATGTTGGCTCGGTGCTCGGCCATGCGACGGTCGATGATGCGGGGCTCGAGGTCCGGGCGGGCTGAGATGATCTCGTCGAGCCCGGAGGGGCCGGGACCGAGGATGCCCCGGAAGCGCAGCCGGGTGCCGCCCACTAGCGGCTCGAGCTCGAAGCGCCAGCGGGCGCCGGGGTTGCCGATGTCGCTAGTACACCAGCCGAACGCGACCTGCTCGGTGAACACGTCCACGAAGCACTGAGCCTCCCAGTCGCCCCGGGCCGGGTGATGGTTGCGGCCCACGAAACTGGCGCCCAGCGCCGGGCCGTCACCTCCGCCGGTCCACTCGGCCCCCTGGAACTCCTCGGAGAACCGCGCCGGCAGGTTGATGTCGGTCACCTCGGCCCAGACTGCGGCCGGCTCGGCCCGGATGTCCACCTCCACGACGGTGCCGGGACCGTCGGCGATGCACACCGGATCGCTGGGCCCCCGCTCGTAGGTGCGGGCATAGCCGTCGAAGTAGGCGATCTCGCGGGCCGGAAGCCGCCGAGCCGGCTTGAAGTCGGTGCCCACGGTCCAGGCCACCGGGAACATCGCGATCTCGGTCACATCGTCGGGGATGCCGAGCAGTTCCTTGATCTCGGGGGCCTTGGCCAGGCCGGCGGTGGTCCAAGCCGTGCCCAGGCCCCTGGCCCGCAGGGCCAAGCAGAAGCTCCAGCCGCTCTGGATCACCGAGTCGAACAGGCCGGGACGCCCGCTGCCGTCATGACGACCGAGGATCACCGGGATGACGATGACCGGCACCTCGCCGAGGTGCTCGGCCAGATGCCCCGCCGAGAGCATGGCCCGCTCCCGCGGGTCCCCGGTGCCGGCCAGACGGTCGCGGGCCTCGATCATGCGATTGCCGATCACGTCGCGATAGAGGTCGGCCAACCTCTGCTTGAGTTCCGGATCACGCACGATGAGCCAGCGCCGGCTGCCCTGATTGCCGCCGGTGGGGGCCTGCTCGGCGACGTCGATGCAGTCCAGGATGATCTCGTCGTCGACAGGGCGCTCGAGGTCGAGGCGCCGTCGCACGGCGCGGGTAGTGGTGAGCACCTCGTCCACGGTTGCGGTTGTGCCGGGGTCAATCTCCATCTGGGTCCTCACTGCGTTGCCGGCCGTCGCGGATCTCACGCACCTCGTTCACATCTCGTACATCGGGACCGCCCGCGTCGAACCCGCCGGGACCGCCCGAGCTGTAGCCGAAGCCGAAACCGCCGCGCCCGCCGGGCCCCGCCGACCAACCCCCGACGGTGATCTTCTTCGAGAAGTGGCGCATCAGCAGCGATCTCACCAATACGCGGGTGGGAAAGAACAGAAGCAACAGCCCGACCGCGTCGGTGATGAAGCCGGGCGTGAGCATCAACGCGCCCGCCACCAGGATCAGCAACCCGTCCACCAACTCTGCGGCGGGCAGCTCGCCGCGGCTCAGACGGTTGCGGATCTGGTTGAGCACCCCCAGCCCGGAGCGGCGCACCATCCACGCCCCCACCACCGAGACCACGATCAGCAGCACGATGGTCTGACCGGTGCCCATCCCGCCGGCCACCTGGATGATCACATACAGCTCCAACAGCGGCACGCACAGCAGCAGCAGGAGCAGCACGACGAACACGCCCCCAGCGTATGAGGCCGAACGGGCAGGCGGCACTAGGGCCAGGGACTCGGGGAGGCCGGCATCGGCTTGCCTCGCCGCCGACCGGCGCAAGCCCCGCAGCCGGGTGCGTAGCCTTGTCACCGACGTGTCGCCGAAGGACCGACCGCCCTCAGTCGACCGGCTGGCCCGCTCGCTGGCCGGGACCGGACTGCCTCATCCGCTGCTGGTCGACGCGGCCCGGGCCGCGATCGCGGCCGGTGACCCCGGCTCGGCCGAGGGTCGGGCCGAGCGCATCCGCCGCCGGCTGCTGGCGCCGGTGATCAACGGGACCGGCGTGCTGCTGCACACCAACCTGGGTCGGGCGCCGCTGGCCTGGAGCCAGAGCGCCGACTACTCGAACCTGGAGCTGGACCTCGACAGCGGCGAGCGAGGCGACCGCCAGGCGGGCGCGCCGGCGCTGCTGGCCCGGGCCTGCGGGGCCGAGGCCGCGATGGCGGTGAACAACTGCGCCTCGGCGGTGATGCTGGTGCTGGCCGCGCTGGCGGAGGGCCGCGACGCGGTGGTCTCCCGGGGTGAGCTGGTGGAGATCGGCGGCGGCTTCAGGGTGCCCGACGTGATGGCCTGGTCGGGGGCACGGCTGGTGGAGGTCGGTACCACCAACCGCACCCGGCGAGCCGACTACGCGGCCGCGGTGGCCGACGGCGCCAACGACGTGGCTGTGGTGGTGCAGGTGCACCGGTCGAACTTCCGGGTGGTGGGCTACACCGAGGCGCCCCGAACCGCGGAACTGGCCGACCTGGGCCCGCCGCTGGTGGCCGACATCGGGTCGGGCCTGATCGACAGCCGCTGCGGATGGCTGGCCGGCGGTCCCCCGCCGTGGCTGGACTCCGAGCCGGCGGCCCGACAGACCCTCGAGGCCGGCGCAGCGCTGGTGACCTTCTCAGGCGACAAGCTGCTGGGCGGGCCCCAGGCCGGCATCATCGCCGGGCGGGCCGACCTGGTCGAGGCGTGCCGCCGCCATCCGCTGGCCCGTGCCCTGCGGCCTGGCTCCCTGGTGCTGGCCGCGCTGCAGCACACCGCGCTGGCCTACCTGCGGGGCGACGGCGACGCCATCGAGTTCTGGCGCATGGCAGCGCTCACTCCCGCCCAGCTTCGAGAGCGCCTAGGTGCCTACGAGGGCCTGCGGGAGGTGAGCACCGCGGCCACGCCCGGAGGGGGCACCCTGCCCGGTGTCGAGATCGAGTCGGTGGGCGTTGCCGCGACCGGCAACCATGTGAGCCGGCTGAGATCGCGGCCCCGTCCGATCATCGCCCGGGTTGCCGACGGCGCCACCGTCGTCGACCTCCGCACCGTCCATCCCGACGACGACGCCGAGGTGGCCGCGGCGCTGCGCGAGGCTGTCGGCGTCACCGAGCCAGCCGCCTGAACCGAATTGGCAGCAGAATGCCCCCTATACGGCGCATAACGCTGCCAATTCCGATTCCCGCCCGCGAGCCGACTACCCGTCCATGCATGTAGTCGCCACCGCTGGCCACGTCGACCACGGCAAGAGCACGCTGGTGCGGGCCCTCACCGGCACCGACCCCGACCGGCTGGCCGAGGAGAAGGAGCGGGGCCTCACCATCGACCTGGGCTTCGCATCGATGCCGCTGCGGTCGGGACGGCAGATCGCCTTCATCGACGTACCCGGCCATGTCCGCTTCCTCAAGAACATGCTGGCCGGGGTGAGTGGCGTGGACGCCTGCGTGTTCGTGGTCGACGTCACCGAGGGATGGAAGCCGCAGTCCGAGGAGCACCTGCGGATCCTGCAACTGCTCGGCCTGGACCACGGGCTGGTGGTCCTCACGAAGATGGACGAGGCCGACGACGACCTGGTCGAACTGGCCCGCCTCGACGTGGCCGATCACGTGGCGGGCACGTTCCTGGCCGACGCGCCGATCGTGGCCACCGACGCGGTGACCGGGGCCGGCATCGACGCTCTCATCGACGCGCTGGACGGCCTGCTGGCCCTGACCCCTACCGCGGCCGATCGCCACCGGCCCCGGCTCTGGGTGGACCGGGCCTTCGCCATCAAGGGCTCGGGCACGGTGGTGACCGGCACGCTGACCGGCGGAGCGCTAACCGCCGACGACACCTTGACCCTGCTTCCCGCTGGGCGCGCCGTGCGGGTGCGGGCCCTACAGAGCCTGTACCAGCAGTGCGACCAGGTCGGTCCCGGCAACCGGGTAGCGGTCAACCTCGTCGGGGCTGGCCACCGCGACGTGGCGCGGGGAGATGCCGTGGTGCGGGCCGAGCAGTGGCACGCCACCGACACCATCGACGCCGAACTGTCGGTGCTGGCCTCGCTCGACCATCCGGTCACCCGGCGGGGCGCCTACGCGGCCTACATCGGGTCGGGCGAGCATCCGGTGCGGCTGCGGGTGCTGGGGCCGGCGGCCATCGAGCCGGGGAGGACCGGGCTCGTCCGCTTGCACCTGCCGCTGCGTCTGCCGCTCTGCATGGGCGACCGGTTCATCCTGCGCGAGTCGGGGCGGTCCGAGACGGTCGGGGGTGGCGAGGTTCTCGATGTCGAGCCGGTGCTGCCCGCGTCCAGGGCCCGGCCCGACCGCTCAGTGGACCGAATCATCGCGGAGCGGGGCCGCATCGACGCGGCTCGCTTGGAGCGGATGACCGGGATCGCCCGCCCGGCCGACCTGGGACGGTGGGCAGTAGCGCCCGAGCACCTGGAGCAGACCATCCGGCGGCTGACCGAGGCGGTGGCGGCGGCCGGGCCGCTCGGTCTCGATCTGGCCACCCTCGATGACTTCGAGCGGGCTGTGATCGACACCCTGGAAGGCATCGACTCAGTCGAGGGGCGGGCCCGGCCCGCCGGTGGCACCGATCCACTGGCCGACCACCCGTTCGTGAAGGCGGTCGAGGCCGCTCCGTTCGCACCGCCCGCTCCCGACGGCGTCGGCGGCGACGAGCTGCGCTTGCTGGTGAGGCAGGGCCGGCTGGTCGAGAGCGGCGGCATCCACTTCGGGGCGGACGCGGTGGCCGAGGCGGGGCGGGTGGTGGCCCGGCTGCTGGCCGACAAGCCCGACGGGGTGACGGTGGCCGAGGTCCGCGACGCCTGGGGCACGACCCGCAAGTACGCCCTGGCCCTGCTGGCCAGGCTGGACGGCACGGGCGTCACGCGCCGGCGGGGAGACCTGCGCATCGCCGGATCGCGGCTGCCTCAGGTGTAGATCAAGACTTCAGACGGAAGCTGCAGATCAGGTGCGGGCCATGCGCAGCAGGAGGTCGCGCCGCTCGATCTCGTTGAGGCCACCCCAGATGCCGTGCTGCTCGCCGATGTCGAGCGCGTACTGCAGGCAGTCGGGCTGCACCGAGCAGGAGGCGCAGATGTCCTTGGCCCGAAGCTCGCGGCGCCGCTTCTCGTCACGCTTCTCAACGTATGGCGGCGGGAAGAACACCGAGGCGTGGGGTCCCCGGCAAGCCGCCCGCAACTGCCATTCGACTTCCTCGCGCGAAGCAAATCTCATACAAGAGCGCCTCCTCCAAGTGACGAAATAGCACATGCACCTACGGAGATACAAGCCGCCGGAGAGCTTTTTTCGAACTCCGGCAGCGGCGGCCGTCGGGGTTCAGGGGGCGTTTTCAATCTCAGAATCCTCAGCCGAGTCGTCCTCCGGGTCGGCCGGTTCCACCGTGAGGATCAGCCCTTCCAGCGCCATGACGCGCACCGGATCGCCCCCGGAGATGGGGGTTGCCCGCTGGGTCCGGGCCCTCCATGGGGCACCGTCGATCACCACCACGCCTTCGGGGTCGACATCGTCGCGGGCCACGCCGAGGGACCCGATCATCCAGTCGCGTCCGATCCTCGGCGTGCCGTAACGGGTTCGCACCATGGCGGGCATGCCGGCCACCATTCCGGCGAACACCCCGACGATCCCCGCCAGCAGCGTGATCCACGACAGCATGACGCCTGCGAACAAGGTCAGCGACCCGGCCACCAGGCACACGGTGGCGATCACCGTCCACACCCTGGGCACGCCGATCTGTATGTCCACCGCATAGCCGAACATGGCCACCAGCAGCAGGGCAACGGCCCACCACCGCGCCGGGAGCGCCGCCAGCCCGTAGCAGCCGAGCACGAAGGTGACGGCGCCGATCCCGCCGGCGATGCCCACGCCGGCGGTGTAGAGCTCGAAGACGAGCAGCCCGCCGCCCACGAGGAACAGCAGGTAGGCGACCGCAGGGCTGGCCGCGACATGCATGAACTGGTCGAGCAGTGCGAGCTTGGCGAAGCGGACCCGGCTCACCGGGACCCTCACCGGCTCGTCGCCGGATTCGTCGATCTCAGTCTCGAAGCCGGGCAGGTCGAGCACGAAGAAGGGCAGGGTGGGCGCCTCCCGGGCCAGGCCGAGCTCGATGGCCTCTGCGGAGGAGACCGTTGAGGACCGCATGCTCGGGTAGGCCTGGGCGAAGGCCTCCGCCAGGTGCCCGGCCGGCAGGACCGGAGGACCGAGGTCGCCCAGCTCGGAGCCGGGAGCCAGAGCCAAGTCGGCGACCACCCCGGCGAGCTGACCCACCCCGCCGCGGGCCTCGGCCCCGGACGGGCCGACCCACATCGTGACGGGCACTTCCGCACCGGCGATGCGGTCGGCCAGCTCACGAAGCCGCTGGTCGTCGACGGTGGCCCGGGAGCTGTTCACCTGCAGCACCAGGCCGAGCGATCCGTCGGCCGCGGCCTTGTCGATGGACCGCTCGATGAAGTCGGCCATGATCGGGTCGAGATAGCCCGAGACCTCGACCACGTCCACCACGCCCGGTGTTGCCTGCGCGGCAACGACGGTCGTGTTCGAGGCGGCGGCCGCCGCCGGCAAGCTCATTACCAGGGCCGCACCCAGCAGCACAGCGAGAGTGAGCACGCGGGCCCGCCGGGTGATCCTCATCGAACGACGCAGTAGGGAGCGGTGCCGCCGCCGGCTAGCTCGGCCTCTAGGCCTCGGGATCGCGGTCGAGGGCGCCGACGGCGGCTTCGAGGGTCTCTTCCACCGGCACGATGCGGTCGAAGCCGGTGGTGTGTAGCAGGCGGAGCAGCGTGGTGCCGTTGCAGTACACGACCACCCGGCCCTCGTTCTCGCGGATGCGGCGGATCCCGCCGATCAGCGCGCCGAGACCGGCCGAGTCGATGAAGGGCACACCGCAGAGATCGACCACGAGGCGACCCGAGGTGGCTTGCTCGGCCAGCGCCTCGCGGAACTGGGCGACGGTGTAGGCGTCGAGCTCCCCGGTGGGGCGAAGCAGGCGGTACGACCCTGCCTCGTTGTGGAAAGACTCGATGTCCAGCACGGGAGGAGGATATACCGCCGCTGCGGATATCGGGGTAGCCAGCGAACCGGTACGATCTGCGCCGTGGCCGACGTGTTGCTGGTAACCGACGCCGACTGGATCGCGGAACAGTGCGAGGCGGCGCTGAGCGGTGACTATCGCCTTCACCGCGTGAGGCAGGGAGCCGACACCCTCGACGCGATCGAGCTTGTCGAACCTCATCTGGTGCTGCTCGACCTGCAAGTGGGCAACATGGGCGGCATGGCGGCATGTCTGGCCGTCCGCCAGGAGGAGGACATGGGCCGGCTGGAGCCCCGACCGGTGATCATGCTGCTCGACCGCGACGCCGACGAGTTCCTGGCACGCCGCAGCGAGGCCGACGCCTGGCTGGTGAAGCCGATCAACCCGATGGCACTGGCCCGCCTGGTGGCATCCACCCTGGCCGACGCAGCCGCCTGAGTGGCCCGCTCCGGCCCCAGCTAACCTCTTCCGCGCTGCACACGGGCAGTGGCGCAGCTTGGTAGCGCGCCTCGTTCGGGACGAGGAGGTCGTGGGTTCAAATCCCGCCTGCCCGACTGACTGACTGACAAGTGATACCGCAAGAAACACCCCGCCCATACCGCAAAATGCACCGCTAGGTCGGTACTGCCGATAGATCCGGCGCAGCGAGAAGGCTTGGGACGAACTACGAGGCGGCGGTTATGAAGTTGCGGTAGAGCTGCTCGGCGTCGGACACGAAGCCATCCATGTGGCGGTCGGCATCAGCGGCTAGGGCGTCAACGGAGTCCTCGCCGAGCACCGACTCCAGCGCCTGGCGGTAGGCGGGGATCTCCCCCCAGTTGCGGACAGTGTCGTCCTCGACCTCCACGTGGTACTGCATCGACCAGGCGCAGGGGCCCACCCGCATGGCCTGCACCCGGCACACCGGTGAGCTGGCCAGCACCACCGCGTCCTCCGGCGGCTGGGCCACGGCCACCGAGTGCCACTGCAGCGCGTGCTGCTGGTCAGGCATCCGGTCGAAGATCGGGTCGGCGCGCCCCTCCGGGGTCAGCTCCACCGGCAGCACGCCGATCTCGGGCGGGCGCTGCGGGCCGCACGTCCCTCCCAGAGCGTCGGCCAGGAGCTGATGGCCGAGACACACCCCCAAGAAGGGGCGCTGGAGCTCGCGCACCCAGCGCCGGATGGCCTGCTTCTCAGGCACCAGCCACGGATGCTCCTCCACGTCCCACACGTCCATCGGGCCGCCCATCACCCACATCGCGTCGTAGTCCTCCAGCGGCGGGATGGGCTCGCCCTCGTCGAGCTCGACCGCGGTCCACTCGACGCCATCGGCCCTCAGGAAGTCGCGCAGGCGGCCGGGATGCTCGCAATCGATGTGCTGAAGCACGAGCAATCGCATCCGACGACGCTACCGCGGCCGCACACCCCGACCCCGGATCGGGCAGTACCCTCGAAGGGACAACAGTCAATCCGACGGGGGACGGCCGCTTGCGGGAACTGCTACTCGAAGGTCGGGTGTCTTGGCGCTCGGAGAGATCCGGGCGGGACAGGACGCTGTCGATCGGGCCGGCGAGGATCCTCGGACTGCGGCGGCTCGTGGCCGCACTCAGCCTCGCCGCGGTCACAGTCCTCGCCGTGGCGCTCGTCGCGGCGGCCGCCGGAGCAGTGGCCGCCAGTCTCGGGGCCCGCTGGGCCGCCAGGCGCCGGGAGCAGGGACTGGATGATCCGGTCGCCATCGTGCAGCAGCGGGCCCGCCAGGCCAAGGAGTGGCTCGACGCCCGCCGGTCGCCAGGAGATGTCCTCTGACTACACGCCGTCGATCCGCGAGCCTGGTTACGGCAGCCTGGGCGGCGCTGGCCCTGTCCGTCGCCGTGCCGGCACAAGCCGCTGCCGGCGACACGACGCCCAACAGCGCCCAACCCACCGGCCGGTTCTCTGCCGCGGCCGAGTTCATCGACGCCCAGTACTTCGACGATCACTACGCAGCCATCAATGCCCTGGCGTCGCAGGGAGTGCTCGACGGCACCCAGTGCGGCGCCGCGGAGTTCTGTCATGACGAGTCGATCTCACGCGGTCACATGGCGGTGTGGCTGGTCCGCTACTTCGACGGCGGCGACCCCGACGGGATGGACGAGCCCCGCTTCACCGATGTCGACGGCGGGCAATGGTGGGCTCCCCACGTCGAGCGGCTGGCTCAGCTCGGAATCACCAAAGGATGCAAGCAGGACCAGTTCTGCGCTGACCAGCCGGTGACGCGAGCGCAGATGGCATCGTTCCTGGCCCGCGGCCTCGGCCTCGAGCCGGTCGAGAGCACAGGGTTCGACGACCTCGGCGACAGCGTCCACACAGCCGACATCGACAGCGTCGTGGCTGCAGGAATCGCTGAGGGGTGCTCGCCGGGCCGCTTCTGCCCCGACGAGTCGGTCACCAGGGGACAGATGGCATCGCTGCTGGACCGCGCCCGCAACTGGCTGCCGGCGGACTTCGACCGGCGCTCGGGACGCACCGTGCGCCTGACGACAGTGGATATCCCCGACGCCAACCTCCGTACCATCGTCGAGCGTGCCATCGGCAAGTCACCGGGCGCCAGGATCACCCGCAGCGACGTGCAGGAGCTGCGAGCGCTCAACGCCGGCTACGCCGAGATCCAAGACCTCACCGGCCTGGAGCACTTTGTCGGACTCCGCCGGCTCAACCTCAGCCACAACAACGTCACCGACCTCACGCCGATCGCCTCCCTCAGGTCGCTGCGGACACTGAACCTCGACCGCAACCCGGTCTCCGACATTGCCCCGCTCACGGACCTGCGAGTGCTGCACACGCTCAGCATGATCGGCGACGAGGTCGTCGACGGCACGCCGCTGGCCCAGCTCACGAACCTCCGACGCCTCTACCTGTACGCCAACCACCTCGAGAGCGCAGAGCCCCTCGCCGCGCTCAGCAAGCTCGAGACCCTGGACCTCGCCTACAGCGATATCGACGACGTGACACCTCTAACCAAGCTGCGCAGCCTGGGCACCCTCAGCATGCCCAACAACCTGGTGACGGACCTAGCGCCCCTGGCCCCGCTCAAGAACCTGCGAACCCTGGGCTTGTCCGGCAACGCGGTCGACGACGTGTCGCCGCTGGCGGACCTCGAGGGCCTGGAGACCCTGATGCTCGACGAGAACCCGATCGCCGACACCTCGCCGCTGGCCGGCCTCACCGGACTGCGGACGCTCACCATGGACGATGCCAGCGTCACCGACGCGTCGCCGCTGGCCGGCCTCACCGGACTGGAGACGCTGTGGATGCGGGACAACGCGATCACCGACGCCACGCCGTTCGCCGCCCTGACCAACCTCCGCAGGCTCGATCTGGCCGGGAACGCCGTCACCGACGTCTCGCCGCTGGCGGGACTCACCGGACTGGACACCCTGTGGCTCCAGGACAACCGGCTGGAGAGCGTCGCGCCCCTCGGGGGACTCACCGGGCTGCGGACCCTCTGGCTGAGCACGGCAACCGGCGTGGGGCTCGAGCCGCTGGCCGGGTTGTACGACCTCCAGAAGCTGGTGATCGAGAACGTCGGACCCGTCGATCTCGCTCCCCT
Source organism: Acidimicrobiales bacterium (assembly GCA_965117015.1). GTDB lineage: Bacteria > Actinomycetota > Acidimicrobiia > Acidimicrobiales > Aldehydirespiratoraceae > Aldehydirespirator. The sequence goes on along the minus strand of OZ220747.1, from coordinate 1,427,053 downwards.
GCGGGCGCTCAGGAACCTCCGAGCGCTTCACCTTCACCGCAACACGGTGGCCGACTGGGCGGTCGTGGCCCGCATCCGCGGCTTGCGGGAACTGCACATCCACAACTACGAGTTGGGGGACGCCTCGTCGCTGGCCAGGCTCACCCAGCTCGAGGAACTGCAGATTCACAACAGCTCGATCGAGGACCTCTCACCCCTGGCCGGCCTCACCAACCTCCACACGCTCAGCCTGAACCGGTCCGGGGTCACCGACGTCTCCCCGCTGAACGGCCTCACCGGCCTCCGCTCCCTGTTCCTCACGTACAACGAGGTCGAAGACGTCTCCCCGCTGGCCGGCCTCACCAACCTCGGATTGCTTGAACTGGGCTTCAACAGCATCAGCGACATCCGGCCGCTCGCGGCTCTGACAGGCCTGCACACCCTCGGGCTGAGCCGCAACGACATCGACGACATCTCGCCGCTGGCCGCCCTCACCAACCTCGAGACCCTCTACATGACCGGCAACGAAATCGACGACATCTCGGCGCTGGCGGGCCTCACCAACCTCTACCGCCTGATCCTGAACAGCAACGACATCAGCGATCTCTCACCTCTGGCCGGCCTGCCCGAGCTCTACCTGCTGTCCTTGAGCAGCAACGAGATCGTCGACGTGCGGCCCCTGGCGAGCCTTCCCAGGCTGTACTTCCTGTGGCTGTCGTTCAATGAAATCACCGACGTGTCGCCGCTGGCCGGCTCGACCCTGCTCCACCGGCTGGACCTCCTAGGCAACCCGATCGAGGACTACACACCGCTGTGCAACCTGCCCATCGCAGTGAAGCCCTCATGGGGATGCGAGCCGGAGTCCGACGAGTCAGACGAATCGGAGAAATCGGAGGAGGGCGCCTGACGAGCCGTCGGGCCGTCTCAGCAAGCCAACTCCGGCACGGTCTCGACCCGGTAGCTCAACTCGATCGGCGCCAAGCCCGGACCCGAGAGCCCGGCCCGGAAGCCGGCGCTGGGCCGGATGTCGCCGATCACCGGCACGGTGCCGGTGAAGGCCACGAAGCAGCTCGGCGGGGGGCCGGCCCACGGGATGGCCGCCACCAGCTCCAGCGGGTGCAGGTTGGCGGCGGCCGATCCATCCTGATACAGCACGCCGCCGTCGATGCGGCTGCGCAGCGCCAGATCGTCCCAGCGGTCCCCCACCTCAGCCGCCGGCCAGCCCGTCAGGGCCACCGGCTTGGGACAGACTCCCTTGGAGGCGACGATGTCGACCGCCTCCACGGTCCGATCAGTGTGGTCCGACCCGAGCGTCACGAAGGCTTCGTCGCCGTCGACCACCACCACGATCTCGGCCTCGCCGGAGGTCTCGTCGCCGGCCACGGTGAACGAAGGCTCCTGGGTGATCAGCCAGGGAGGGAACACCATGAACAGCGGGATACTGGCCGGGCGGGGAACACCGAGGGCGGCCAACTCGTCGATGTGGTGCTCGACCGCGGCCCGGTCGCGGCCCGCGTAGCCGATGACGACCAGGGCGGCGGGCGCGAACACTCGCTCAACCCCGTCAACCGACAACCTCACCGCCCGAACCCCGGGCTCGGCAGCGGGGTCACGGGTTGTAGCCGCCGGTGCGGAACTCCACCATCAGCACTCCGGAGGTGCTGCGCCACGGCCCGTGCGGCATGCCCGGCGGGCGGCAGGCGTACATGCCGGCGGTGAAGGTCTCGCCCAGCCGAAGGTCGGTGAGGTCGCCCTCCACGATGTACACCTCCTCCCAGAAGTGATGGGTGAGCACCCCGTTGGGCGACGAGTCCACCCCGGGCGCGAAGCGCATCAGCCGGGTGTAGGCCCCGTCGGGCCGGCCGTCGGTGGACAGGATCATCTCGTCGATGCCCTCCACCGGACCGCCCGCGGGGCGCCACGCCCCGTCGGGGATGTGGAACTCCAGTTCAGGTTTCTCAGCCATGGCAGTCACCCCAGTTCGTAGACCTTCGGCTCTAGGCGGTGGTTGATGTTGCGGGCGCCGTCTTCGGTGATCACGTAGGTGTCGCCCATGAACACGCCCTTGAGGATGTCGGTGGTGCAGGGGTGGATCTCCACGCACAGCGCCATGTTGGGCTCCAGCACCACGTCCTTGTCGGGCCGGTGCGACGTGCCCACGAACGGCCCGGCGTCGATGGGGTTGAACACGCCGTGCACCAGCGGAGCGACGATGGTGTAGCCCCGCTCGGTGATGATGCTGCCAGCGGCCCGCAGCTCCTTGGCGGTGCAGCCCGGCTTCAGCTCGGCCACTATCCGGTGGTAGGCCTCCAGCATCACGTCCAGCAGGTCGGCGTAGTCGGGCGGCGGCTCGGAGAACACCATCGCCTTGCCCGTCTGGGCCTCGTACCCGTGGCCGTCGCGGGCCCCGACCTCCATCAGCAGCACATCGTCGGGGGTGATGGTGCGACCGATGGGCCGCGGCCGCTGGAAGCCGCTGGTCGGGTTGCTCATCGACTCGCTGCCGGCCAGCACCATGCACGGGATCTCGCCCCGCTCCTCGGCGATGGTGGTGAAGATGATCCGGAACAGGTCGTGCTCGGTCATGCCGGGGCGCAGCTGCTCCATCACCGCCACCTGGGTGGCGTCGCCGATGCGGGCCGCCTCTTCCAGGCAGGCGACCTCCTCGTCGGACAGCACCAGCCGCATCTTCCAGAACTCGTCGGAGAACTCCGCGAACTCGATCTCCGGATAGGTCCCGGTGAGGGCGGCCCAGTGGTCCCGCGACACCGACAGGTACGGGGTGGGGTTGACGATGCCCACCCTGCCCCGGTGCAGGCCCAGCTCCTCGAGCCGGTCGACCAGGATGGTGCGGGTGTTGAGGGCGCCCCGCACGTCACCGAATATCGAGCGGGTGACCCGGTCGGGCAGGCGGGCGTTGAGGCCGAGGATGGCCAGCGTCGGCTCGCCCTCGGCGGGGAAGATCACGAAGCTGTCGAGCTCCATGGTCCCCATGTAGTTGGTGATCCACCGCACGTTGGCCCAGCCGCGGTCCCACAGGTGGGCGGCGCCGGCCACGAGCAGGCAGTCGAGGTCGTGCTCGGCCATGAAGCCCCTCACCAGGGCGTGGCGCCGCTCGAACTCGGCCTCGGAGAACGTCGGCCAGTCGTACCAGTCGTGGTTGATCGGGTGGGGGTAGGTGATGGCCCTCGGCCCGAACTTCGGGGCGGACAGGACGTCGGTCATGGAATCTCCTTTCGAGTGCGGGGACGGCCGGAGTCGTCGGAACCCTCGACGAGAGCGAGCGCGGCTCCCCTACGGTGGTCGGCTGCGGCCACCGAACCGCTGGGCTGGGTGCAACGACCGACAATGGTGCAGCTTCCGAACAGGTCGGCGTCGGCGGGCGCCTCGTCGGCGACCGTGTGGCCGCGCCGGGCCAACTCTGCGTCGAGGCCGGCGGGGAAGCCGGGCTCGAGGAACAGCAGATCCTCGGAGTCGGGCAGCCGCGGCGTTCCCGACAGCCAGCGGGGGGTGTCGACGGCCGCCTGCGGTGAGGCGTCGTCGTCGATGATGGCTCGCAGAACCTGGAAGTTGGTCTGCACCTGGCCCCGCCCGCCGGGAGTGGACCCGACCAGCCGCCGGCCCCGCTGGGAGACGTGATAGCCGACGAGGGTGTGCAGCGGGCGACGGAAACGCGGCGGCTCGGGTGACTGCCCGACCCGGGCGGGCTGCTTGGCCAGCCGGTCGTTGAGCACGATCCCGGTTCCGGGCACCACCACCCGGGAGCCGAACTCGTTGAAGAGACTGTGGATGAAGGTCACCATGAGGCCCTGGTCGTCGACGACCGACAGGCAGGTGGTGTCCGTGCCCCCGCTCGCAGCCGGCGCAGCCGACGCGGCCACTGGCGCAGGCCGCGACCGGCGCTGCTCGTCGATGCGGGAACACCAGCGGTCGACAGAGTCACCGTTGAGGACCGGGATCACATCGGCCGCCTCCTGCCAGCGGGACATCAGGCCCAGGTCCGCGAAGGCGGCATGCTTGCAGCGCACCATCAAGTCGATCCGGTCGGCCTCGTCGTCGATGAGACGGCCCTCCAGGCGGTCGTAGAGCAGCAAGAGCTGCAGGAGCACCCAGCCCATCGACACCGGAGGCGTCACCGACACCTCGGCGGAGCCGTAGCCAACGGTGAGGGGCGCCTCGAAGTCGGACGAGTGCTCCAGGAGGTCGTCGGTCGAGATCAGGCCGCCGAGCCGGTCGAGCGTGTCCACGACGGCGCGGGCCAGGCGGCCCTCGTAGAACACCGACCGCCCATCGGCCCCGATCTCGCGCAGCGTCCGGGCCAGAGCCGGAAGCCGGAAGCCCTCGCCGGCCGCCGAGCCGTTGCCGTCGCAGAATTCCGAGACGAACGGATCGTCGGGGCCGGTCGCGGCCCGGACCCGGTCGAGAGCCCGCGTGAAGGCGGCGTCGAGGGCGAACCCGTCGTCGGCAAGCGCGGCCGCCGGTTCCACCAGAGAAGCGAACGACCGGGTCCCGTGGCGCTCCCACAGCCGCCACCAGGCGTCCACCAGGCCCGGAACCGAGATCGACAGCGGGCCGTAGCGGGGCAGGGTGCCACCCGGGATCGGGGTGGTGGCCAAGGCCCGGGGCACCGCGCCGGCGCCGTTGAGCGCCTCGACGCAGCCGTCGGGACCCGAGACGAGCGCGAAGCCGTCACCGCCCAGACCGCACCAGGGCAGCTCGCGGACGCACTGCACCGCAGAGGCGGCGATGGCCGCGTCGACCGCGTTTCCTCCCGACGCCAGCACCGCCGCGCCGACGTCGGCTGCCTCCCGGCAGCCGGCGCTGATCGCAGCCTGGGAGGGAGCAGTCCCGTCAGACAACGGCGACCGCCTCGACTTCGATGAGCATCTCGGGGTTCTTCAGGCGGGCCACGAACACCGACGAACGGGCGGGCAGGGGCTCCGGAAAGTGCTTCACCCACTGCTCGTTGAGGGGTCCGGTGGGGGTGCCCTCCTTGAGGTAGACGGTGGTCTTGACCACGTCGGCCATGGAGGCGCCCGCCGCGGCCAGGATGTTGCCGATGTTGCGCAGGGCCCAGTCGGCCTGCTCGCCGATGTCGCCCATCTCGCCGGTGTCGCGGTTGCGCCCCGCCTGCCCCGCAGTGAACACCAGGTTCCCGACCCGGATGGCCTGGCTGAACGGGCCGGTCGGGGTGGGGGCCCCGTCTGTGCTTATGGCAGTGCGGTCGCTCATTGTGCTTGCTCCTGACTGGTGGCGAACGGTTGCGGCCCGGTCCGGGCGGCGATGCTGTCGTGGTGGTGACACCGCACTGAATGGAGACCCTCAGAGGAGTCCACCGCGGCCGGCGCGGGCTCGGCGGCGGCGCATTCGTCGGTGGCGTACGGGCAGCGGGTGCGATACCGGCACCCCGACGGCGGGTCGAGGAGGCTGGGCAGCTCGCCGAGCACCAGACGGCGGGCCGTCTGGAGCCGGGCCGCGCTCTCGGCGTCGGCTCGGGGCACCGACGAGATGAGGCCGTGCGTGTAGGGATGGCGGGGCTTGGTGAACACCTCGGAGGCGGTTCCCGTCTCCACGATCTGGCCGAGGTACATGACGGCCACCCGGTCGCTGAGATGGCGCACCACCGAGAGGTCGTGGGCGATGAACAGCATGGCCAGGCTGAGGGTGTCGCGCAGTTCGTCGAGGACGTTGATGATCTGGGCCTGGATCGACACGTCCAGCGCGGACACGGGCTCGTCGCAGACCAGCACGGCCGGGTCAGTGACGATGGCCCGGGCGATGCCGACCCGCTGCTGCTGCCCGCCGCTCAGCTCGCTGGGGAGGCGATCGGCCACCGCGGCGGGCAGACCCACCAACTCCATGGCCTCGGCCACCGCTTTGGCGCGGCTGGTCCGGTCGCCGATGCCGTGAACCCTCAGCGGCTCGCCGATGAGGGTCGACACGTTCATGCGGGGGTCGAGCGAGCCGCGGGGGTCCTGGAACACCATCTGGATGCGGTGGCGCATGCGGCGCAGCTCCCGCCGCGGCAACGAGCCGAGGTCGGTGTCCTCGAGTCGCACCGACCCCTGCTGCATCGGAACCAGCTGCATGATGGCCCGGGCCAGCGTGGACTTGCCGCACCCGCTCTCGCCCACCAGGCCGAGCGTCTCGCCGGTGGCCAGATGCAGCGACACCCCGTCCACCGCGGTGATGCGGCCTCCGTCGGTGTCGAACTCCACGACGACGTCATCCACCTCGAGCACGCTCATTGGTCCCGCCTCCAGGGCCGGCCGGCCTCGGTGGTGTCCTTGGCCCGGTCGGCCGCCAGCCAGCAGGCGCTGAAATGATCGGGACCCACCGCCACCTCCGGCGGCACCTCGGTCCGGCAGCGGTCGACGGCGTAGCCGCACCGCGGCGCGAAAGCGCACGACGAGCCGCCCCCGCCGGTGATGGGCGGCTGGCCCGGAATGGGGTGCAGCCGTCCGGTGTGGGCGTCTTCGAAGCGGGGCACCAGCCGCAGGAGCCCCTCGGTGTAAGGATGGTTGGCCCGGTCGAAGAGATGGGCCATCGAGGCCTTCTCCACCAGCTTGCCGGCGTACATGACCTGCACGTCCTCGCAGGTGGCCGCCACCACCCCGAAGTCGTGGGTGATGAGCATCAGCGCCATGCCCTCGGATCGGCGCAGCTCGTCGAGCAGCAGCAGGATCTCGGCCTGCACGGTCACGTCGAGGGCGGTGGTGGGCTCGTCCGCGATGAGCAGGCGCGGCCGGCAGGCGATGGCCAGCGAGATCATCACCCGCTGGCGCATGCCGCCGCTGAAGCTGCTGGGGAGTTCCGTGGCCCGCTGCTCGGGGTCGGCGATGCCGACCCGGGCCAGCAGCTCGACCGCTTCGGAGGCGGCCTCGGATCGGCTCATGCCCCGGTGAAGCCGCAGCGACTCGGCGATCTGCTCGCCCACCGCCATCAGCGGGTTGAGCGACGTGAGCGGATCCTGGAAGATCATGCCGATCTGCCCGCCGCGCACATCGCGCAGCTTGCCCTCGTCGATGCGCAACAGGTCCTGGCCGTCAAAATGAACCGCCCCGGAGATCTGCACGTCGTCGGTGATGGCGAACAGGCGCAGCAGGGACCGGGCGGTCACGCTCTTGCCGCTGCCGCTCTCGCCCACCACCCCCAGCGACGAACCGGGCCTCATCGTGAAGCTCACGCCGTCCACGGCGTGCACCGGACCTGAGGCGGTCCGGAACGTGACGTGGAGGTCTTCGACCTCCAGCAGGGGCATGCCGCTCATCCGGCCGCTCCTGAGCGGGACTCCCAGTAGCGCCCCAGCAGGTTGAGCACCAATACGGTGATGCCCAGCAGCACGCCGGGCAGGATCGTGAGCCACCAGGCCACCGCTAGCAGGGGCCGGCCCTCGGAGATCAGCAGTCCCCAGGTGGTGTCGGGGGGCTGGACCCCGACGCCCAGGAAGCTGAGCCCGGCCTCCGAGAGCATCACGTGGCCGATCTCCACCACGCACAGCACCAGGATGCGGGGCGCGACGTTGGGCAGCAGGTGGCGGCCGAGAATGGTCGAGGTGGAGCAGCCGGTGGCGATCGAAGCCTCGATGAACGTCTCCTCCCGCAGCCGCAGCGCCTCGGCCCGCACCACCCGGGCGAAGATCGGCCAGACCAGGCACGGCAGCACCACCAGCAGGATCCCTACGCTGGGCCCGAGCAGGCTCAGCAGCAGGATGGCCACCAGGAACATCGGCATGGCCGTCTGGGCCTCGCCCAAGCGCATGAGCAGCCGGTCGGTGCGGCCGCCGAAGTAGCCGCCCAGCAGCCCGAACAGCACGCCCACCCCCGCGCCGATAACAGTGCCCATGACCGCTATGAACATGGTGAGGCGGGTGCCTACAACCATGCGGGAGAAGAGGTCCCGGCCCAGGCTGTCGGTTCCCAGCAGGTGCAGGCCCTCGGAGGAGGACTCCCCCGGCCCCAGCAGGCGGGCCCGAAGGTTCTGGGCGTCGTGGTCGTGCGGGGCGAACACGTCGGGCGCGATCGAGGCCGCCACCAGCAGCACCAGGAACAGCACCAGCAGGATCCAGCCCCGGCTGCCCAGCATGTCGATGAGGCGGCCCCAGACGCGGGGTTGCGAGGCTCGGCCCGGATCGGTGCCCGTGCGTTTGGCGACGGTGATGCTCATCAGCTGGCCGCGATCCTGCGGTCGATGAACTGGTAGCCCATGTCGATCAGGAGGTTGCTGAAGATCACGAACGCTCCCGCGATGATGACCGCGGCCTGGAGCACGAAGAAGTCCTGGCGGTGGGCGGCGTCGATGGTCAGCAGACCGACCCCCGGCCAGGCGAACACGTACTCGATGGCGAACACCGCGCCGCCCCACATCCGCACGTACTCCCAGCCGACGATGGTGGCGGTGGTGACCCCGGTGTTGCGGACCACGTGGCGGCGCAGGATGTTCCACTCGGTGAGGCCCTTGCTGCGGGCCACGGTCACGTACGGCTTGGACATCTCCTCGAACGTCGCCGAGCGCACCAACTGGTAGATGCGCCCGCCGTGCACGATGCCCAGGGTGAGCGCCGGCATCACGATGCTGGCGGTCTCGAAACGCCCTGAGGTGGGAAGCCAGCCGAGCTGCACCCCGAGCACCAGGATCAGCAGCAGCCCCAGCCAGAAGTTCGGCACCGACAGCGCGGCCACCGACAGCAGGTTCGAGGTCTTGTCGAACGGTTTGCGCGCCCGCGCACCAGCCACGATGCCGGGCACCACCCCCAGCACCGCGGCCGCGCCCAAGCCGACGACGGTGAGGTAGATCGTGGACGGCAACGCCTCCCTCACCGCATCTATGGCGGGGCGCTGCTGCCAGGTCGACTCGCCGAAGTCGAGCTGGGCCAGGCCCACCAGGTACTCCCAGTAGCGCTCCGCCACCGGGCGGTCCAGTCCGAACTGGCGATGGAGTTCGGCGATGTGCTCATCGGTGGCGTCCACCGGGGCGAACACCAGCGCCGGGTTCCCGACGACATGGGCCAGGAAGAAGATCACCGTCACCACGAGCAGCAGCACGATGACGCCGTCGCGCAGTCGCCGCAGCAGCAGGCCGCCCAGTGACCCTCCGGCGGCGACGCGATCGGACCCAGGCTGCAGGTCGCGCAGCCATTGCCGCAGGCCGCGCCGCGGCCGCTGCGACGGCGGCGCTGTCTCCGTCGTGGTTTGCATTTCCATCGACACCTATGGACGCTCAGCCCTGCCGGGCCCGGCTCGGCCTGGAACGACCGAGCCGGGCCAGCAGGTCAACAGCAAGCCAACCAGCCTGATGCGCTAGTTCAGGCTCATCTCCGACACGAGGTACTCGTCATCGAGCCGGGGCTGCCAGTCGAGACGCTCCGTCGCGCCGTAGATCAGATCCTGCTGCAGCAGGTAGATGGCATGGGGGTTCTCATGGAGCCGGGCCCAAGCCCTCTGGTAGAGGACGTTGCGCAGGTCCTGGTCGGTCGTCGAGCCGGCCATCTCGAACTGCTCCGTCACGTACTCGTCGCACAGCTTGGAGGACGAGCCGCCGCACACCAGGAAGTTGCGGGTGCGAGCCCCGTCGAACCACTCGTTGGAGTTCCAGCCGTAGCGGGCGTCATAGGCGCCGGGCTCCTCGCCCCTGATCCGGCTGCCGGCGCGGAAGCGGGTCCACTCAGCGAGCCGCACTTCGGTGTTGAAGCCGACGTCGTTCAGCATCGTGGCCACCGCCTGAGTCGTCTCCACGCCGCGCAGGTACCGGCCGATCGGCGCGTAGATCTCGAGGAACAAGGGGTTGTCCTCGTTCCAGCCGTGCGAGGCCATGATCTCGCGCGCCTGATCCGGGTCGTACGGGAACGGGCCGATGTCGGGGTTGTAGCCGAGCATCCCCGGCGACAGGTGCTGGGCGTGGTTGGGCTCGGCGTAGCCCTCATAGAGCGTCTCGGCGATCAGCTCCTTGTCGACCGCCAGGTTCATGGCCACCCGAATCTCGGGCGGGGCCAGATCGGGACGGAGGGCGTTGAGCGCTATGTAGCTGTACTCGGTGGCGGGCACGCTGAGCGCCTGGGGCACCAGCGGAACCTGCTCGGGCAGGATGTCCAGCACCAAGTCGACCTCGCCGGCCTGCAAAGCGGCCAGCGACGTCTGCTTGTCGGGGATGAACCGCACCGTGAACGCGTCGATCGACGGCGCGTCGCCCCAGTAGTTGTCATTCCGCACCGCGGTGATCTGCTGGCCGCGCTCCCAGGACTCGAACATGTAGGGACCGGTCCCCACCGGGTTCTCACCCACCGTGTCGGCCGTGCCCGGCGCGAAGATGGGGAGCTGCGCGATCTGCAATGGCAGGGTGGCGTTGACCCCGTCGGTGTGGATGTCGACGGTGTAGGCATCCACCGCCTCCACCGAGGTCATACCCCGGATGTACGAGTCTCGCTGGGTCGAGTAGTCCGGATCCAGCATGCGGTTCAGGGCGTCCGCCACGGCCTGGGCGTCGAGGGCCTGGCCGTCGTGGAAGGTCACGCCCTCGCGCACGGAGAAGCGCCACGTGTCGTCGTCGAATGCCTCGTAGCCGGTGGCCAGCACCGGAACCAGTGCCGTCGAGGCGTCCCGACCGAGCAGCGACTCGAACAGGTTGGCGGTCACCACCCGCGAGCTGCGGTCGTTGACGGCCTGCGGGTCGAGCGTCGAGGGCTCGGTGGTGACGGCGATGGTGACCCTGCCGGGATCTCCGGTCGGGGCGGCCTCCTCCTCCATCATCTCTTCCTCGGCGGCCATGGCGGCCTCTTCGGCGGCCGCCTCAGCCTCCGCGGCTCTCGACTCGGCATCCGCGGCGGCAGCCTGGGCCGCCTCGGCCTCAGCTTGGGCCGCTTCCAGCGCGGCCTGCGCCTCAGCCATCTGCTCGGCATTGGCTTCGGCAGCAGCCGCCTCGGCCGCCTCCAGGGCCGCCGCGGCATCGGCGGCGGCAGCAGCAGCCGCTTCAGCCTCAGCCCGGGCGGCTTCGGCCTCGGCCTCGGCCGCGTCGGCTTCAGCCTGCGCGGCCTCGACGGCGGCCGTGTCGACCACCGGCGCGGCGGGAGCGTCCGCCTCGTCGTCGCCGCAGCTCGCGGCGATCAGCGAGAGGACGAAGAGCGCCGCGAGCGGCACCCCCAGTCTCTTCCTTATGTATCGCATTTTGCTGTTTCCTCCTTTGGGTCTGTGAATTGAATTCATCAGATCTAGGTGGCTTGGGAACCGTGGAATTGGTCCGCGGCCGCGGCCGCGATCTCATGGTCGATCTGGGGGGAACCCCCGCCCACACCGATGGCGCCCACGCAAACGCCGTCGGAGAACAGAGGCACACCGCCGGGATTGACGGTGACCCCTCCGGGGATGATGTCCACAAGACTGGTGGGGAACAGGGGCCGGTCGGCCCACTGCGCGACGAGATCCTTGGTGGGCTTGGCGAAGGCGGCCGCCAGCCGGGCCTTGCCCATGGCCATGTAGGGCCCGTGCCAGCGCTTGCCCCGGACCACTACAAGGGGATGGCCGGCGTCGTCGTGCACGGCCACGGTGGCGTTGATACCGCGGGAGGCCCCGATGGCCCGGGCCTGCTGCACCAGCTCGAGTGCCTGCTCAACGTCCATTGGTGCCCTGCCCGTTGCCGCTCGAACCGGAGCCGTCGCCGTCGTCCCAGGGGACCGACAGCAGTCGCAGGTAACGGGCCGCGTTGTCGGCCATCAGCTTGCGCAGGGCTTCCTCGCCGATCACGGGGCCCCAAGAGATCACGTTGTCGGTGCTGTTCGGGTAGTAGCACTCGGGATGGGGGAAGTCCGACTCGTACATGAGCACGCCGTCGCCGAGGATGTCGATGACCGCCTTGGTCATCTCCGGTCCCTCGTGCTGCTCGATGGCGCAGAACACCCGGCCCATCTGCACGTACTCCAGGGGGGTGTGCTTCAGGTCGGCGGGCACGGCGCCCTTGACGTAGTCGATCTGGCTGGTGAGGCGGATGATCCAGTGCGGCAGCCAGCCGTGGCCGGTCTCCACGGTGGCCACCCGCAGATTGGGATACCGGTCGAGCATCCCCGACACCAGCACGTACGCCATGAGCCTCTGGGCCCCCCAGACATGGGCGGCGGTGCGGGCCACGGCCACGTTGCCCCAGATGTCGCGGTAGCCGGGGAAGTAGGGAGCCTCGTAGAAGAAGCTGTGGTGCATGATGGGCAGGTCGGCCTCGTCCATCGCCTGCCAGATCGGCTCCAGGTCGGGATCGTCCACCGGCAGACCCTCGGGCAGCACCGGCCACACTGCGGACAGCCACTCCTCGCCGGCGTGCTCGCGGATCGTGTCGGCGGCCCATTCGGGATCGGCGCCCGGCGCGAGCAGCAGTCCCTTGAGACGGCGGGGGTCGGCCGAGCAGTAGTCGGCCATGTAGCGGTGATAGGAGCGGTACATGGCCTTGGCCAGGCTCAGGTCCAACGCGGTGCTGCCCGGCGCCCAGGTGCCCGGGATGATGAAGTTGATGTCCACCCCTTCAACGTCCATGTTGGCCAGACGGCCCTCGGAGTTGGTGTGCTGAATGCCATCGGCGATGGGCTTCACCGCCAGGTTCTGGACCCGGCCCTCGAGAGCCCCCTTGGCCCCCGCACCGCGGGTGTCGACTGAGGCGTCGGGCTTGTGCCCGGCCACCCGGCTATAGGGCTGGGGGTTGACCCGGACCACGCCGTAGGGGTGGGTGGGATGGCCCCGGCCCGCGGTCGGCTTGGTCACCCGGATGTAGGGCGTGAGCTCATCGGCGCGGTCCTTCAACTCGCGGTCGCCGTAGTCGACGAGCACCTCGACCGATGGGGTGACGTGGGTGTCGGCGTCGATCACCCGGTATCCCTGTCTCATGGCTTCCTCTCTGTTTCTTCGGCGGGGGAGGTGGTAGGGGACGGTTCCGGCGACGGATCATCGGCCGCGTCGACGGTCTCGTGCATCACGGCGGGGCTCTCGTAGGCCACATCGACGGTCTCGTGCATCACGGCCAGGAGGCTCTGTTCGACCTGCTGCAGATGGCGCCGCATCTGCTCCCGGGCAAGATCGGCGTCCTGGCGGGCAATGGCGTCGTGTATCTGCAGATGGCCCTCGTAGCCCGAACCCACCCGGTGGCGCTGCTCGGGAGCGCGGGTGAACACCCGCCAGAAGGCCGGCTTGCGGAAAAAGAGCCCGACGCCGGCCTCATAGAGCTCAGCCAGGATGGTGTTCTGGGATGCTCGCACCACCGCGCAATGGAAGCTCCGGTCGGCGGTGTGGTACTGGGCCTCGTCCTGGGTGTCCATGCGCCCGAGGCACGCGGCGATCTCGGCGAGGTCGTCGGTAGTGCGGTTGGCCGCGGCCAGGCCGGCCGCGTGGATCTCCAGCAGCTTGCGCACGTCGAACACCTGCTGGACCGAGGCGTCGGAGGCCCGGGCCGCGAGGTCGAGCATCCGGGGGCTGATGTCGGTGGGGTGCTGCACGATCAGCCGGCCCGACTCGCGGGTCAGGAAGCCCGACGACACCAGGCCCTGGAGCGCCTCGCGCACCGTGGTGCGACCCACGCCGAACACCTCTCGCAGCTCGCGCTCCGACGGCATCACCGCGCCCGGTGCCAGGCGGCCCGACAGCATCTGGCGCTTGAGTTGCTCCTGCAGCCGGTCGGCGAGCGTCTCGCGGCTCAGCTTCATGGGTGTCTCCCCAGCCAGCTCAACACCGTCGTACCGGAATAGGCCGCATCGAGCTCGTCGCCGGAGGGCGCCGCGAACGAAATGCGCTCGAAATCGGCCCGGCTCTCGAAAGGCACCGAAGCGTCCAGGATGATCTTCGTGCCCACCCCGGCCTGCGATGTGCGCACGTACTCGTGGCCCCGCATACCCGGCAGGATCACCAGATCGGACGCGGCGTCGAAGCGGGTGGCCAGCGCGTAGGCCACGTCGTCGGGATCGTGCAGATCGATGTCGTCGTCGACCAGCACGATCATGTTGAGATCCTTGAGGGCCCCGAACACGGCCAGCGCGGCGTTGCGACCCATGCCGTCGTCGCGCTCGGACCGCTTCGACAGCGCCATCACCAGATGGAACCGGTGAAGTCCTCCCGGCGGCATGCACACGTCGCCCACGATCGGGGTCACCGGCCGGACCGCCTCCAGCGCAGCCACCTCCAGCACGTGCTTGCGCAGCACGATGGTCTCGCGGCCGGCGCCGTTGATGGCGTGGTAGACGGGCTCGTCACGGGTCGTGACCGCAGTCACATGCATCGTCGGAGCCGGACCGGCGGGCGAGGCATAGCCGACGAACTCGCCGAAGGGGCCCTCGGTGACGCTCGCACCGGCCCGGATCACACCCTCCAGCACGATCTCGGTGTCGGCGGGGACGTCCACGTCCTGCGACACGCCGGGCGCTACCGGCAGGGGCGCGCCGCGGCAGCCCCCGGCCGCGCACAGTTCGTCGCGGCTCTCAGGCATGAGCGCCCCCATGGTTGAGGCGGCGTAGATCAGGGCCACGTCGGTGCCGATGCAGGCGGCCACCGGCAGGTCCTGGCCCATCTCGGCGGCATGGTCGAGGGCCCGGCCGAGATGGCGTCCGTGGTCGATCTTGACCGCCACCTCGTCGGGACCGATGAGCTGGAGCCGGTGGAAGGACGCGTTGCGCACGCCGGTGAGCGGATCCCGCACGATGAGTACGCCGGCGGTGACGAAGCGGCCGCCGTCGCCCGGGGCGTGCTTGAGCACGGGAAGCTGCGCACCCAAGTCGATCTCGCCCGGGCACCACACGTTCTGCTGGGCCGGCGGGTCGCTCGCCGCGGCCGGCTCGATGTCGGTGCGGATGCCCCTGGCCAGCGCGGCCCGCAGACGGTCGCGGTCGAGGCCCATGGCCGCCTCCGACGACTCCGGGGTGGCGAACACGTTGCCGACCACCGGAATGTCGTGGTCCTTGACGCTCTCGAACAGCAGCGCCGCGCCGGCGTCGTGGTGCTTCATCATGGCCGCGGCCTCGAGGTCGAAATCGACGGTGCGCGACACCCTGGCCAGCAATCCGGCGTGGTCGAGACGGTTCAGGGCGGTCCGGAAACCGGTGTCGAGAACGCCGATCGGCTCGGTCGCAGTCACGGGGCGCCCTCGATCTCCGGATCTTGGTGCGGGCCGGGGGTCTCCGCCAGGCAGCGCAGCACCATGGAGCGGGCCCGCTCCCAGTCGTAGTTGCGGTACAGGCGGCCCTGGACCACCGATCCCGAGCCGGCGTAGAACATCTCGTACTGGAAGTGCCGGCTGGCGAACTCCGAGCCGATGGCGTCCCACACCAGCTTCAGCAGGGCGACCCGGTGCTCGGCGTCCACCTCTGGCCAGCGCACGAACCGCTCGAAGTCGGCCCGAGTGACCGGGTCGTCCCAGGCACTCGCCGATGACGGCACCTGGATGGTGGTCCCGCCGGTCAATTCCCGCAAGGCGTAGGTGATGTCGCGGTACAGGGCCGGCTGCAGCGTCATGGCCGCGTACAGCATCTCCGGATCGGGCCGGGCCACGCCGTTGCCGTCGATGGTGGCGTTGTACTCCCCCGCCAGCACCATCCCGTAGGGCACCGACGCCTGAGCTGCCACCCGGGCCAGGCTCAACTGGAAGCTCCGGTCCTTGGCCTGGCCCGACCATTCGGCCAGCTGGGACGCCAGCCCGGCCAGGAACCTCATCTTCACCGCGTAGCGGATCTGGGCCTGGGTGTTGCCCAGCACATGGGCCGGGGTGCGGTTGAACTGCGCGAAGGTGATGTCACGGTCACGGTCGACGAACACGTGCTCGGCGGGCACGTCCACATCGTCGAAGACCACCAGCGCGTCGGTCTCGTCGTAGACGGCAGACAGCGGGTAGTCGCCGGCCGCGGTGATGTCGCGGCCGTAGGGCCGGCGGGGGTAGATGCGCAGCCGGGGGTGGTTCACGGGGATCGCCACCGATAGTCCGTAGTCGTCGGCGCCGGGTGGCAGGGGCTGTATGGAGCTGACGAACAAGTAGTCCGACATGAGAGTGCCGGTCCCGAGCATCTGCGCGCCCCGCACCACCACGCCGTCGTCGCTGGAGCGGGCGATCGAGGCGTAGAGATTGGGCTCGTACTGCTCGTGGGGACCCTTCGACCGGTCGATCTGGGGGTGGATGATGGTGTAGGTGACGTAGAGGTCCTCGTCCCGGGCCCACTCGTAGAAGCGCTGCACGTTCTCGGCGTAGCGGTCGCCGGCCTTGGCGAAGGTGTCGAGCGAGCCGCTGAAGCCGGCGAAGAACGAGGCCACGTGGTCGGGGGACCGGCCCAGATACCCGTAACTGAGCTCCGACCAGGCCTCGATGGCGAGCCTGCGGCGGCGCAGGTCGTCCACCGAGCGGGGCACCAGCCAGCTGAGGTTCACCGGGCGCCCGTCGGTGGGCGACTCGTAGGTCATGAGCTGTTGGTTGGCCGGGTCGGCCGCGAAGTCGTAGAGCTGGGCCACGGTGCGCACACCGGCCGAGAAGGCCGGGTGGGAGGTGATGTCTTCGACCGGGACACCGTCGAGGATCACGTTGCGACCGTCTCGCAACGACTCGACATAGCTGTCCCCAGTGCGCATCCATCCTCCAGGAGAACGACGAAGACCGCGCCTCGAAGGCCCGCCCTCATGGCAGATTGTCTGACAACCTGCCTGAGATGTCAAACTGTCGGAGTGATGAGCGCGTGAGGATCGCACTGGGCCGGCTGACCGACACGCTGAGCAACCCCAACTTCCGCCGCTACGCGAGCGCCCAGTTCCTGCACGGCGCAGGGATGTGGGCCCACCACCTCGCGGAAGTGTGGCTGGTGTATGAGATCACCGGCAGCGCATTCGTAGTCGGGCTCACCGTCGCGATCCGGTCGGGCTCGGCCGTCGTCCTCGCGCCGCTGGCGGGAACGCTGGCCGACCGGATGGACCGGCGCCGGCTGCTGGCCTCCACTCAGGGCTCGAAGTCCGTCGTCGCCGGTGCGCTGGCGCTCCTCGCGCTAGCGATGGGAGAAGACCTGCCGCTGGCAGTGCTGTTCGGCGCCGTCGCGGTGCTGGGCGTGATCGGCGCCATCGACACGCCGCTGCGGCGGGCCTTCGTGCGTGATGTGGTCCTCGCCGACGGGATCGACCGGGCGGCCCGGCTGCACACCTCAGTGATGTCGATCGGTCGGTTCCTGGGCAGCGGCGCTGCCTGGCTCTTCCTGAGCCTGTCCGCGGCATGGGCCTGCTTCGCGGTGAACGGAGTGACATCGCTGCTCGCAGCCATGCTGGTGCTCCGGGTGGTGACCACCACCGCCACCACGTCGAAAGCAGCCCGAGCCGCCGGGGGCCGGGTGCTCGG
Source organism: Acidimicrobiales bacterium (assembly GCA_965117015.1). Classification (GTDB taxonomy): domain Bacteria; phylum Actinomycetota; class Acidimicrobiia; order Acidimicrobiales; family Aldehydirespiratoraceae; genus Aldehydirespirator. The sequence continues at coordinate 1,409,752 of OZ220747.1, read as the reverse complement.
CTACCTGCTGCGCACCCCGGCAGTGACCATACCGATGGCCCTGCTGTGCTCCTTCACGCTGTTCGGCTGGAATCTGGCTGTGCTGCTGCCGGTCGTCGCCGACAAGCAGCTGGCCAGCGGGGCGGGCACGTTCGCGATCCTGGCCCAGGTCATGGCTGTGGGCAGCCTGATCGGCTCGGTGATGATGGCGGCATCGAAGCTGGAGGGATCGCGCAGTCTTGCGATCCTGCTGGTTGTGTTCAGCGCGACCATGGTCTCCTTGTCTGCAGTGAACCACCTGCTGGCCGGCGTAGCGGTCATCTTCGTGGTGGGCACCTTCGGCGGCGGGTTCCTGAGCCTGTCCAACGGGTCGGTGCAGACTGCGGCCGATCCGCTCCTGCAGGGCCGGGTGTCCGCGGCATACGGGGTCGTCTTCGTGGGGGCCCGCGCCGTGGGCGGTCCGATCCTGGGCTGGATGGTGGACGCCTTCGGCAGCCGCACCGCCCTGGTCGCGGTGGGGGTCGTCACCGCAGCCTGCGCGCTACTGGGCCTCCTCGCTGCCTCTCGCAGCCGCTTGAGCACCGCCGGCCGCGAACTCAGTGGCGCTTGACGCCTCCGTACTTCATTCGGGTGTCGCTCATCGAGGCGGAGCGGGCCTCGTCTACTTGGATGTCGCCGTCCACCAGTTCGCCCACGAACAGGGTGTGGGTGCCCAGGTCGATGGCGTGGCGCACCTCGCAGTCCATCCAGGCGGTGGCCTCGGTGAACACCGGCGCGCCGGTGGTTGCCTCCCGCACCGGGCGGCCGTTGAGGGTTCCGTCCGCGTAGGTGGCGGGTTTGGAGAACTTTACGAACACCCGGGTGTCCTCCGCGTTCCACAGGTTCACGGTGAACGAGCCCCCTTCGGAGATGAGACGGTGCGTGACTGCCGTATTGTCCACCCCCACACCTATGAGCACCGGCTCCATCGACAACTGCGTGATCCAGCTCGCGGTCATGCCGTTGCGCTCCTCGCCTGAGCGCGACCCGATCAGGGCCAGAGCATTGGGGATCTTCCAGGTGAGCCGGTTCACGAGCTGGTCGTCCAGTGCCATGGCGACACCCTATCGGGGAGCCTGATGCGCCCCCGAGCGCTCGCTCCCGAGGCGCTGTTCATGGTCGGGGCGATATCGCAGTACCTAGGCGCGGCCGTGGCCGCCACGCTGTTCGACGAGCTGGCGCCGAGCGGGGTGGCGCTGCTCCGGGTGCTGGGCGCGGGCGCCATGATCGTGCTGCTGCGACGCTCGTGGCGCCGGCACTGGGAGCTGGCCGTGCTGGGAAGGGCTGCGGCCTTCGGGGTGTCGCTGGCCGCCATGAACCTGTGCTTCTACCTGGCCATGGACAAGCTGCCGCTGGGCAACGCGGTGGCCATCGAGTTCACCGGACCGGTGGTGGTGGCCGCGCTCGGGGCCCGCACCCTGCGCTCGGCGGGGGCGCTGGTGCTGGCCGTGGCCGGTGTGCTGGTGCTGGCCGGCGTGGAGGCCGAGGGCACCGCCCGGGGGGTGACCTTCGCGCTGCTGGCCGGCGCGTTCTGGGCGGGCTATATCCTGCTCGGCCACCGGGTGGCCCGCAGCCCGGCCTCGGTGGACGGGCTGGGTCTGGGGATGCTCGCCGGGGCGGTGGCCATCGGCGGATTCGGCATCTCGGCGGTGGGCGGAGCGCTGGACGCCCCGCTGGTGCTCGCGCTGGGCGTCGCCACCGGGCTGCTGTCCAACGTGATCCCCTACCGGATCGATCAGGCAGTGATGCGCCGGGTCGACCCGCCCCGCTTCGCCCTGCTGCAGGCCCTGCTGCCGGTGACGGCCACGATCGTGGGCCTGGCCGCCCTGGCCCAAGTCCCCAGCAGCCAGGAACTCCTGGGCATCGGCCTAGTGATGGTGGCCATAGCCGGAAGCCGGCCCGCCGTCGAGCCGGTGTGACCGGAGTCCGGTCTAGGCCGCAGGGAGAAGGCCGCGGGCGGCCATGGTTTCCGCGATCTGGATGGCGTTGAGCGCGGCGCCCTTGCGGAGGTTGTCGCCCGACACGAACAGCGACAGGCCGTTGGGGCGGGTCGGGTCGCGGCGGATGCGGCCCACATAGGTCGGATCGGCGCCCGCGGCCTTCAACGGTGTCGGGACGTCGGTCATCACCACGCCGGGCGCGCCGGACAGCACCTCGACAGCCCGCTCCGGGCTGATCGGGCGCTCGAACGACGCGCTGATCGACAGGGAATGCCCGCAATAAACCGGCACCCGCACGCAGGTGGCGGCCACGGCCAGATCAGGAAGCTCGAGGATCTTGCGGCTCTCGTGGGTGAGCTTCTGCTCCTCGTCGGTCTCGCCGGTGCCGTCCTCGACTATCGAGCCGGCCAGCGGGATCACGTTGAAGGCGATGGGCTCGGGGAACTTCTCGCCCGCCTGCAGGCCGACCGCGCCGCCGTCGAAGGTCAGCGACGGCGCGTCCTCGCCCGCCTTCTGCACCTGCTCGTGCAGCTCGTCCACCCCGGCCAGGCCCGCGCCGGAGACCGTCTGGTAGGTCGAGACCACCATGGCGGCCAGGCCCGCCTCGGCGTCGAGGCGCTTGAGCGGGGGCATGGCCACCATCGTCGTGCAGTTGGGGTTGGCCACGATGCCCTTGGGGATCGCATCCAGCGCATGGGGGTTGACCTCGGACACCACCAGCGGCACGTCGGGATCGCGCCGCCAGGCCGACGAGTTGTCGATCACCACCGCTCCGGCGGCGGCCACCCGCTCGGCCAGGGCCCGGCTGGTGGTGGCCCCGGCGGAGAACAGGCACACGTCCAGGCCGGTGTAGTCGGCGGTGGCCGCGTCCTCGACGACGATGGCCCGGTCCCGCCAGTGCAGGGTGCGCCCGGCCGAGCGTGAGGAGGCGAAGAAGCGGAGGTCGTCCACACCGAAGTCGCGCTCGTCCAGCAGGGCGCGCATCACCCCGCCCACCTGACCGGTCGCGCCCACGACTCCTACGTCCATAAGGCCGCAGACTATCGCCGCCAATGAGCCGCCCAGCCGCTACGACCGCCGCGAACTGGCAGCACAATGCACGCATACCGTGCACAACGCTGCCAATTCCCCGCACCAACCCAATCCCGCCGCGAACTGGCAGCACAATGCACGCATACCGTGCACAACGCTGCCAATTGGCGGCTAGCGGCCGCTTCAGTAGACGCTGGCCCGGTCGGCGGGGTCCTTGGCGAGCTCGAACGACTCGTGCAGCACGCTGACGGCCTGCTCCATGTCTTCGGCCCGGATCACGCAGGAGATGCGGATGGCGGAGGTGGAGATCATCTCGATGTTGATCCCGGCGGTGGCCAGCGTCTCGAACATCCGGGCGGCCACACCCGGGTTGGTCTGCATGCCGGCCCCGATCAGGCTCACCCGGGCGATGCCGTCGTCGGCGGAGACGTCGTCGGCACCCAACTCATCGATCAGTCCCTGAGCGACAGCGCGCGTCGCGTCCAGCTGCGCCCGCGGGACGGTGAAGCTGATGTCGGTGACGCCCTGGCTCGACACGTTCTGCACGATCATGTCCACGTTCACGTCGCTGTCGGCCAGCGCCCGGAACAGCCGGCCGGCCACGCCGGGCTTGTCGGCGACTCCCGAGACGGTCATCTTCGCCTCGCTGGCGTCGTGGGTGACGGCAGAGATGATGGCGTGTTCCATGGCTTCCTCCCCGGTAACTGTCGTGCCCGGCATCCAGCTGAAGGCGGACCGCACATGCAGTTCCACTCCGTAGGTCCGGGCCAACTCCACTGCCCGCATGGCCGGCTTCGGGCAGCCGCTGGCGGTCATCTCGAGCAGTTCATCGAATGAGACCAGGTCCATGCGCCGTGCCTCGGGCACGATCCGGGGGTCGGCACTGAAGACCCCGGGCACATCGGTGTAGATCTCGCAGTAGTCCGCGCCGAGGACGTGGGCCAGGGCCACAGCGGTCGTGTCGGAGCCGCCCCGGCCGAAGAACGTCACGTCCCCGTCGCCCGACACCCCCTGGGAGCCGCCCACCACCGGCACCATGCCGCGGGCCAGGGCCTCGGTGATGCGGCCCGGCGTTATCTGGACGATCTTGGCGTCGGTGTGGCAGGAGTCGGTGCGGAACCCGGCCTGGCTGCCGGTGAACGAAGCGGCCGGGACCCCCAGATCGCTGAGCGCCATGGCCATCAGAGCGCAGGCCTTGCGCTCGCCCCCGGTAATGAGCATGTCGACCTCGCGGCCGGGTGGGTCGGCGGCCACATCAGAGGCCATGCGCAGCAGCTGGTCGGTCTCACTTCCCATGGCTGAGACAACCAGCACCACCTCGTCGCCGCGGCTGCGACGGCGCGCCACATGGTCGGCCACGACCCGGATGCGGTCGGGGCCGGCCACCGAGGTGCCACCGAACTTCTCTACGACGAATGCCACGGCTGATCAGGCTACCGGCGCCGCCCGAACAGCCCGGCCCACGAGATTCCGAGAGATTCATGGCGAGGATGCCGCAGGAATCCTTGCAATTCGTGGCAATCTTGGAACGTGAGCGAAGCGCTCGCCATCGACGAGATCGTCCTGAGGGTCCCGGCGTCGGCCGACTACGCCCGAGTCGTGCGGGTCGGCGCGGCCGCGGTGGCCCTCCGGCAGGGAATGTCGTTCACCGAGATCGACGAACTCCGGGCAGCCATGGACGAAGCCACCGAGCTGCTGCTCGTGCAGCCGGCCACGGACGGCGCGGCCATCGAGTGCGTGTTCCGGGCGAACGGCGGATGCCTGGAGGTGGAGGCGAGGCGCACCGACGAGGCCAGCGTCGCGGCGACGGACGCGGCCCGGTTCAAGAAGGTGGTCGACGCCTCAAACGTCACCGCCACGGTGGAGTCCGACCGGGGCTGGCTGCTGATGCGCAAACCCGTCGGCCGCCCCGGCAGCCGCCCCGCAGCCTGATCGCTGGTCTAGCGGCCGGTCGAGCCGAAGCCTTGGTCGCCGCGCGTGGACGGATCGAGGCTGTCCACCTCCACCAGGCGCACTTGCTCAACCGCCATCACCACCAACTGGGCGATGCGCTCGCCCCGCTCCACGGTGAACGGCTCCGACGGATCGGTGTTCACCAGTATCACCTTCAGCTCTCCCCGGTAGCCGGAATCGATCAAGCCGGGCGTGTTGAGGCAGGTCACACCATGCTTGAGAGCCAGCCCGCTGCGAGGGAGAACGAAACCGGCACAGCCCTCCGGCAACGACACGGCCACGCCGGTCGGCACCAGCGCCCGGCCTCCTCCGGGCGCCAGGACGGTGGCGCTCCGAGCCATCAGGTCGATGCCGGCATCGCCGGGCCGCGCATAGCCCGGAAGGGGCAGGTCCGGGTCGAGCCGCAGTATGGGAACCTCGAGCACCGGCCGAGAGTAGCCAAGAGGTCGAGCGGGCGGGCGACCATCCCGCACGGCCGGTGGCCTCGTTATCCTGCCTCAGTGCTCGCGTGGATGGACCTGGAGATGACCGGACTCGATCCCGAACTCCACTCCATCATCGAGATCGCCACGCTGATCACCGACGACGACCTCGAGATCGTGGCCACCGGGCCCGATCTCGTCATCCACCAGCCAGAGGAGGCGCTGGCCCGCATGGACGACACCGTCCGGACCATGCACACCACCAGCGGCCTCCTGGAGCAGGTGAGATCCTCGACGGTGAGCCTGGCCGACGCCGGAGCGGCCGTGCTCGGATTCCTGCGGGAGCACATCGACGAGCCCCGCACCGTCCCGCTGTGCGGGAACTCGATCGGCACCGACCGTCGTTTCCTGGCCCAGTACCTCCCTGAGATCGAGAACTACCTGCACTACCGGTCGATCGACGTGTCGACGGTGAAAGAGCTGGCCCGCCGCTGGCAACCATCGGTGTATGAGCGTGCACCAGCCAAGGCTGGAGGCCACCGGGCCCTCGACGACATCACCGAGAGCCTGGAGGAGCTGCGCTGGTACCGGCGGGCGGGGTTCATCGGTACCGGCGCTTGAGAACTTCGATGACCCGAACGACGTACACCAAGCAGGAGCAGGAGCCCGCATCCTCGGAGGTGACCGAGGTGGCACCGGGGGTGCTGCGGATGCAGCTGCCCATAAGCATGCCCGGCCTCGGCCACGTCAACTGCTACGCCCTGGTCGACTCCGACGGTGTGGCGCTGGTGGATCCGGGACTGCCCGGCGACGAGTCGTGGGCCGCGCTGGGCGACAGGCTCAAGCAGGCTGGCATCCCCCTAGGACGGGTGCACACCACCATCGTCACCCACTCCCATCCCGACCACTACGGCGGCAGCCACCAGCTGCGGGAGGAGACCGGCACCGAACTGCTGGCCCACGCTGCGTTCACGTCCAGCCCCGCAGCCGATGACGCCAACGCCGACATCGACTTGGAACTGCTGGAACTGGATCCCGACGCGCTGGTCGAGCTGTGGAAGGCGAAGCTGGCGAACCGGGGCAGCACCCCTTGGGGGACACCGCGCGAGCCGCCGCCCGACGAGGCCATCAGGCTCTTCATCCAAACTGACGTCGCCGGCAGCCTGCCCCGGTTCAGGGTGCCGGAGCCGACCATCCGGGTCGCCGACGGCGACGCCGTGCGCCTGGCCGGGCGGGACTGGTTCGCAGTGCACACCCCCGGCCACACCACCGACCATCTGTGTCTGTGGGATCCGACCGAGGGCGTGTTGCTGTCGGGCGACCACGTGCTGCCCACCATCACGCCCCACATCGCGGGTTCGACCGAGCTCGACGACCCGCTGGCGGCCTTCTTCGGGTCGCTGGAGCGGGTGGGCGCCTTCACCGGCGTCAACGTGTGCCTGCCCGCCCACGGTCATCCCTTCACTGATCTGCGGGGGCGCACGGCCAGCATCCGCCGCCACCACGGCGAGCGGCTCGACACGCTCCGGGCGGCCGCATCCGCGCTGGGCAGAGCTCCGGTGGAGGCCTACATGAAGGAGCTGTTCAGCGAGCGGGCGTGGGGCGACATGGCCGCCAGCGAGACCTTCGCCCACCTGGAGCACCTCCGCGTGATCGGAGAGGCCGAAAGCAATCGCGATCCCGACGGCCTGCTGCACTACCAGCCGCGGACACCCGAACGGGCGGGGTCCCCACCGCGTGGCTGACCACGGAGACGCCGCTGCCGCCGCGGATGGCCGCGCCACGAAAGCCGAGCCAGACCCGCGAGGCAGCATCCGACCGCGCCTGCTCGCCGGCATTGCCGTGGTGCTGGCCGCGGCCGGGATCGCATTCGTGGCGCAGGCCGTCCTGGAGCCCGGCGCCGGTGACGGCACCGACCTGTCGGAGCTGACGTTCGACCGCTTCGACGGCGGTGCCGGCACCCTCGCCGACTACGAGGGCACACCCCTGGTGGTCAACTTCTTCGCGTCGTGGTGCCCGCCCTGCGTCAGGGAGATGCCCGAGTTCCAGGAGGTCTTCGAGGAACTCGACGGGCAGGTGGCGTTCCTCGGACTCTCGCAGGACCAGTCGACCCAAGCCGCCCTCGATCTGGTCGAGAGGACCGGCGTCACCTACGACGTGGGCTGGGACCCGGACCTGGAGGTGTACGAGGCGACCGGGAGCATCGCCATGCCCACCACCGCCCTCGTCTCGCCCTCCGGAGAGCTGGTCGACACCTTCGCCGGAGCGCTCGACGCGGAGTCGCTGGCCGAGTTCATCGAGGATGGGCTCGGCATAGCGGCTAGACCGTAGGGCAATGGATCTCGACGCGGCGCCCGGAGGCTAGGACCATGGATCTGGCCACACTCGCCTACCCCTTCTCGCTGGGGCTGGTGGCCGCGTTCAATCCCTGCGGCTTCGCCCTGCTGCCCGCCTACCTGGGGTACTTCATCGGTGTCGAGCAGTCCGACGATGCGCGGCCGTCGTCGGGCGCGCAGGCGCTGGGCGCGATGTTGCGGGCCCTGGTGGTGGCCCTCACGCTCACCGCCGGGTTCGTGGTCGTGTTCGGTGCCTTCGGTGCGCTGTTCGAGACCGTGCTCAGCCAGGGCACCGTGCTCGACCGCATCGGTTACGTCACCATCGCCATCGGGGCGATCATGGCTCTGCTGGGCCTGTGGCTGCTGGCCGGGCGGGCCATCAACCTGCGGTTGCCGAAGATGAACCGGGGTACCGGCAGCCGGGGCCTGGGGTCTGTGTTCATGTTCGGCGTCAGCTACGCGGTGGTGTCGCTGTCGTGCACGATCGGCTTGTTCATCGCGGCGGTGGCGGCCAGCTTCTCGGCCGACGGTGTGGCCAACGGCACCGCCAACTTCGTGGCCTACGGCGTCGGGATGGGGGCGGTCATCACGTTCCTGACCCTGGCGCTGGCGCTGGCCCGCTCCAGCGTGGTCCCTGCGATGCGCAAGATGTTCCGCTGGATCAACCCGGTTTCGGGACTGGTGCTGATCGCGTCGGGGGTCTACGTCGCCAACTACGGCTGGTGGGAGCTTCAGGTCATCGACGATCCGCTGGCCAGCAACGTCTTCGTCGAGAAGTTCACCGAGTTCCAGGCGGCGGTCAGCAACTGGATCGATGACGCCACCGCCGAGCGCATCGGCGTCCTGTGCGGGCTAGGCGTGCTCGGCGTGCTGGTACAGGGCTGGCGCCAGGGCGAGACCAGCGTGTGGCTGCGTCGCACGGTGAGTGCGGCGTATGTGGCCCTGTACCTGGTGGTCGAGTTCTACTTCAACCGGGCCGAGTTCGTGGTCCTGCCGGTGTGGCGCTTCGTGGCGGGATGGCCGCTGCGCATCGGCCACTGGTTCACCGATCCGGCCCGTTACGGAGTGCCGCTGGAGATCCTGTTCACCGCCCTGGTCGTCTGGATCCTCTGGCGGGTCGTGAGACGGGTCCGGCACCGGGAGCGTCCCGCGCCGATCACGTTCAGCCCACAAGTTGACTAGCAGCTTTCCGGCGCTGCTCGCCCACCCTGATGTGGACGAGGTGTGCGAGTTGCGGGACCCGTTCGGGATCATGGCGTTCCACGGCGGCAACCTCGAGCGCACCACCGACGTGATCGCCCGAGAAGTCGCAACCCGCACCGGAGCCTCCCTGTACGCGGTGATCCAGCACGCGCCGCTGCGCGAGCACGTTCCCTCCATCACCATCCGACCCGAGCACTCCACCATGCTCCAACGGTTCCTCGACCATGTCGACACGGTCATCGCCGTGCACGGCTACGGCCGTGAGACCCAGTTCTGGAACGTGCTCCTGGGCGGACGCAACCGGGAGCTGGCCAACCACCTCGCAGAGCACTTGCGAGCCGCTCTTCCCGACGCCTTCGGGGTGGTCGACGATCTCGACGACATCCCGCGCGGCTTGCGAGGCCTGCACGAGGCCAACCCGGTCAACCTGCCCTCCGGCGCGGGCGTGCAGTTGGAGTTGCCCCCAACCATCCGCTGGAACAAGGAAGCCCGCAACTGGTCCGACCACGAGGGCACTCCCCGGGCACCGCAGGTCAGCACCCTGATCGACTCCCTGGTGGACGCCGTCCACGCCTGGACCCCTCAGGAACTGGATTAGGGGGCGAGGCGCTCTATCAGCCAGGTTGCCCCGGACGGGGAGTCCTGCCGGCGGTAGCGCAGCCGGTCGTGCATGCGGTTGCGGCGGCCCTGCCAGAACTCGACAGTCAGGGGTCGCACCAGATAGCCGCCCCAGTGCGGGGGCCTCGGCACCACCTCGGAGTCCGAGTCGAAGCGAGCCTCGGTCTCGGCGGTGAGGCGCTCCAGTTCGGCCCGTCCCGCGATCACCTGCGACTGCGGCGAGGCGGCGGCCGCGATCTGTGCGCCCCGGGGCCGTGACGCGAAGTAGGCGTCGCTCTCGTCGTCGGGCAGGTGCCGCACTGTCCCGACCACCCGCACCTGGCGCTCGACGGGATGCCACAGGAAGCACAGCGCGGCCCGCTGCGAGCCCTCCAAGTCGAGCCCCTTGGCCGAGCGACGGTTGGTGTGGAACACGAAGCCCCGCTCGTCCAGCCCCTTCAACAGCACAGCCCGAGCTGAGGGCCATCCGTCGGCGTCGGTGGTAGCCAGGATCACTCCGTTGGCGTCGTAGGGCCTGGTCGACAGCCACTCGTCGAACCAGCGCCTGAACTGGACAATGGGGTCGTCGGCCACGTCCTCCTCGCGGAGTCCCACCTCCGAGTACTGCTCGCGCATCTGGGCAAGGTCCACGCCCCGACTCTAGGGGCGACCGGCTACCTGCCGATAGACGTGATCCCGCCCATGTAGGGCTGCAGGGCCTCGGGAACCGCTATCGAGCCGTCGGGCTGGCGGTACGTCTCCACCAGCGAGGCCCATACCCGGGGCACGGCCAGGCCCGACCCGTTGAGGCTGTGCACCATCTGGGTGCGCCCCCCGGCAGCCGGGCGGTACCGGGCATCGGCCCTCCGGGTCTGGTAGTCGCGGCACCACGACACGCTCGACACCTCTAGCCAGCGGTCCGATCCGGGCGCGTAGGCCTCGATGTCGAAGGTCCGGGCCGAGGCGTCGCCCAGATCGGCAGTGCACAGGTCGAGCACCCGGTAGGCCAGGCCCAGATCGACGATGGCCCGCTCGGCCCGGTCGAGGATCTCGGCGTGGATGTCGGAGGCCTGCTCGGGCGTGCAGAACCCGTACAGCTCCACCTTGTCGAACTCGTGCACCCGCAGCAGCCCACGGGTGTCGCGCCCGGCAGAGCCCGCCTCGCGCCGGAAGCAGGACGTGTGGCCCATCAGCCTCATGGGCAGGTCGGCCTCGTCGACGATCTCACCCGACAGCAGCGAAGTGAGCGGCACCTCGGCCGTGGGGATGGCCCACAGCCCGTCGCGTTCGAGTTGGTAGGCGTCGTCGGAGAACTTGGGCAGGTGGCCGGTGCTGGTCATCGTCTCGGTGCGCACCAGCGTGGGCGGTCGGATCTCCTCGTACAGGTCGCGATTGCGGTCCAGCCCGTAGTCGATGAGGGCCCGCACCAGCCGGGCTCCCAGCCCGCGGTACATGGCGAACATCGCACCCGACATGCGCACGGCCCGGTCGATGTCGAGGATGCCGAGTTCGGTGCCGATGTCCCAGTGCGGCACCCGACGGTGATCGCCATAGGAGCCGGGGTCGTAGCCAACCGTGCGTACCACGACGTTGTCGTCGGGGCCCGAGCCGTCGGGACAGTCGTCGGCCGGCATGTTGGGGACGAAGAGCAGGATCCGCCTGATCCACTCCGAGAGCTGGTCGGCCTCTGCGGCCAACTCGTCGATGCGAGAGCCCAGCTCCCGGCTGCGGGCCCGCAACTCCTCGGCATCGTCGGCCCGGCCATCCCGGTGCATGGCTCCGACCTCAGCAGAGATGCGCTTGACCTCCGCCCTCAGCTCGTCGGCCTCGCTGACCACGGCCCGCCGGCGCTCGTCGTGGACCACAACCTGGTCGAGGGGCGCGGTGGGCTCGCCCCTCCGGGCGACGGCTGCCTTGACAGTGTCGGGATCAGTCCTCAGCAGGCGTAGGTCGAGCACGCCGCAGACGGTACCGGCTCAACCGCAGACGCGGGGTGAAGTGCTCGCGAAACATGTACTAGTAGTTCATCGTTTTGCACACCTGTGGAATTCCTGCCATTATGACTAGTCCCCAATCGGCGCACGTGACGGACCGACACTCCGGCAGGCACGGCCCCAGAGCCAGCCCGCTCGGTGGACTGCCCGCCGGCGCCAGCTACAGGGACCTGAGAATTGACATGACACGCACAGACCAGACCAAGATCCGCCGACCAAAGTATGAGCCCACTGATCGGGAGCGATTAGTCCTCGATCAAGTCGAGAACCCGCGCTACGACCGGCAGATCGTCAACGGCCTGGACCCGTTCATCGACGACGGCGCTCCCACCGACATGGAGGGCTTCTACACACCGGAGGAGCTGGCCGAGCTGCGAAACCTCCGCGGGACCGACCGCGACGTCGAGACCCGGATGCCGGTGAAGATCACCCGCCACTACTTCGAGATGGCCAGGGTCAGTCCGGCCCTCCAGAAGCTCGTGAAGGCCTCGGCCGACGAGACCGCCAACCTCGAGGGCGACGAGGACCCTGCCGGGCAGATGGACTACAGCCCGGTCGAGGGGCTGCTCCACAAGTACGAGATGGCGCTGCTGTACGTGATCTCCACCTGCTCGGCCCACTGCCGGTTCTGCTACCGCGAGGAACTGATAGCCCGAAAGGACATCGCCCGGGCCGACGGCACCGTCAAGAAGAAGGGCCTTGCCCAGCTCAAGGAGGTAACCGACTACATCGGGGCCCACAACGCCGCGGTCACCGCCAACGGGGGCGAACACCCCGAGACCGGGCGGCCCAAGCTGCGCGAGGTGCTGCTCTCAGGCGGCGATCCGATGGTGCTGCCCAACTCCAAGCTGGCCGGCTGGTTCACCGCACTGGCCGAAGCCGGGGTGGAGGTGATCCGCGTGGGCACCAAGGAGCTGGCCTTCCATCCCGACCGATTCGACGACGCGTTCATGGCGATGCTCGACCAGTTCCACGAGGTCTACCCCGACGTGGCACTCCGTCTGATGGTGCACTTCAACCATCCCGACGAGCTGCTGATCCGGACCAGCGGCGGCTACGCCAAGAGCGAGAACGGCCAGTACCGGTGGCATCCCAGCGTCAGGCGCGCCGTGGACGCGGTCACCTCCAGGGGCTGGATCTGCGTCGAGAACCAGTCGCCGATCATCCGTGGCGTCAACGACGACCCCGAGGCCCTCAGGATCCTGCAGCGGACCCTCAAGGCGGCCCGGATCGAGAACCACTACTTCTTCGGCGGGCGCAACATCGTCGCCTACAAGGCGTTCAACGTGCCCGTCGAGACCGCCTGGCGCATCCTCAACGAGTCCCAGCAGGGACTCTCGGGAGTGGAGGCCCACGCCCGGCTCACACTGGTGCACTTCAAGGGCAAGACTGAGGTCGCCACGGTCACAGACGAGCCGATCCCGGGCCTGCCCGGCGCCGAGAACGGCGTGGTGGTGTTCAAGGTGCTCCGCAGCCCGGCCGACGCCGGCGACCGGGGCAAGACGGCCATCGTCGGGCGCAACCCCGAAGCGCTGTGGTTCGACGACTACGACGACAGGGTCATCGTGGACGAGGCCGGCCTGTTCAACTTCCAGCGGCCCCAGAGAGTGCAGATACCCGTCGTCCGGGAGGGGTCGAGCTCTGCGGGACCGACTCGCCGCACGCCGGCCGAGCGCCATCGCGACGAGGAGATCCATAAGCACCGGACTTCGGTCCAGCCCCGTACATCATCGAATTAGGTAGGGGTGTTCAGGCCGCCACCAGCGAGTCGAGGTGGCTGGCCAGGTGCGAGACGAGGTCCCAGCTGTCGTCGCCGGCCCCGTGGATGAAGCTCGACTTGCGTCGGCGCAGGAAGTTCAGTCCGATGACGTACAGGCCGGGCGACTCGGTGACGACGCCGCCGTCGTGGCGGATCTGGCCCTTGTGGTCGAGCACCGGCACGTCGAGCCAGGAGTACTGGGGCTTGAAGCCGGTGGCCCAGATGATGGTGCGGATCTCACCGCGTGCCAGATCCAGTCGCAGCGGCGGTGACGTCCGAACCCGGGTGGGCGCGAACCGCTCCGGCGGTCCCACCGCATCGACGCGGCTCTCCGCCGCCCACTCGTCGAAGGTGTCGAGGAGCCGGCCCAGCTTGAGATCGGCCAACTCGCACTTGTTGGTCAGTGATCCCGACAGCAGCGCCTCGGTGCCGCGCAGGGCCGCGAGCCGTCCCACCAGACTCACGCCTTGATCGGTGAGGGCATTGAGGTCGAGCGTGGCCCGCTCGGGGGTGCCCACCAGCTGCGGTGACGGCGTGCGGCGCACCCGCACGACATCGTCGACCTCGTCGTAGCGCTCGTCAAACAGGCCCGAGCGCTCCATCCACCACAGGACGTCACGACCCCGGTACAGGCGGGGCATGCGCACATGCTCGCCGACCGCCACGGTGACGGGACGGCCCGAGCGGTGCACCTCGTCGGCGATCTGGACGCCGGTGGCCGAAGCGCCCACCACCAGCACCCCGCCGGGAGCCAGCGCTTCGGGGTTGCGGTACTCGAACGCGCTCAGGGCGGTCACGGACGCTGGTGGCGCGCCGCCCAGCTCCGGCACCTTGGCCACGTTGAACCCGCCCGAGGCCAACACCACGGTCTTGCATTCCCAACGGCCCTTGTCGGTGTCAACGATGTAGCCGGCACCTTCCGCGCGCACCGACGTGACCGTCGTGCCGGTCCGGATCGGAGCGTCGACGAGCCGGGCGTAGTCCGACATGAACCGGACGACCTCCGGCATCGACATGAAGCCATCGGGGTCGCGGCCGCCGTGCGTCCCGTAGTCGTAGCCGGGAAGCCGGCTCTGCCAGTTGGGGGTCAGCAGCCGCAGAGAATCCCAGCGCTGGGTCCGCCAGGCGTTGGCTACCTCGCCCCGCTCGATCACGACGTGATCGATGGAGCGCTCGGTGAGGCGACGGCTGACGGCCAGGCCGGAGTGCCCGGCCCCGACGACGACGGTTGTTGTCTTCATGAATGCGCCGGGCGAACCGTAGGCGGCCCGGTTCCGGGCTAGTTGACCTCTACCTGCACGTTGGTCGGGTTGGTGATGATGTCGTAGACGGCCGACCGCTTCTGGGACTGGGCCACCAGCGCCCTGATCTCGTCGGCAGTGGCGTCGGCATCGATGTCGTAGGAGACCTTGACGTCGTTGAAACCGTTGCGCACGTCCGGGTCACCGCCGAGGATGCCCAGGATGTCCATGCTGCCCTCAAGGGTGGCCTTGACCGATCGCAACTGGATCTCGCGGTTCTGGGCCACGGCGGCCACGCCGGCGGTGAGGCAGCTGGCCAACCCGGCCAGGACCAGCTCGACCGGTGTCGCCGCGTTGTCCTCGGCCCCGAACACCAGGGGGTGGTCGGCCTCGAAGGTGAAGGTCGAGCGATGCTGGTGCTCCTCGCCGAGCCCGTGGTAGCTGTCGACCGCGGAGCGGCTATGAGTGCCGTTCAACCACTCATTGGTGGCCTTCCAGGTGAACTGGGCCGCCTCACGTGCCTCGGTGAGGGCGTTGCGGGCACCCAGCAGGTGTTCGACGTTCACGCCGTTGTCGACGTTTGCGCTGGTCATCGGGTTGCTGCCTCCTGTGTTGATGGCGCTGACTCACCGGAGCTACGGGCCGATCACGAACCGCGATTGCAACGGTGACAGTGCAATCTAGAGGCGCACCATCGAAATCCCGACATATTCGATCAACATTTCCGGGAATTGGGCCGGTGGAGTCCGCAAGGCCTAGAGAGGTTTGCGAGCCAGGAAGCAGTACAGGGGGGTGAAGATCCCTGATCGGCCGCCGGCGGCGTAGGCGCTGGCGGTCTGATCCAACATCTTGACGACGTCGGCGGAGCCCTTCGGCAAGATCCTCAGCACCTCGGCCAGCCTGGATCCCCCGCCGGCCGTCTTGCGGCCCAGCGGAACCCCGATCAGGGAATTGCCCAAGGTCCTGTTCCAAGTCTCCAGGGGCTGGTACCACGGCGTGGTCGAGCCGTTCTCCTCGGCGCCCCGATCCATCCCCTCGATGAGCTCGAACCCCACCGATTCGAGCATCCGGTCCACCTCACTGAACGTTGCGATCTCCTTGAGCGCGATGCCGTGCATCAATTCCTGCTTGATGGCCAGATGCCGTTCGTCGCCGGGATCGAACCGGTCCGTCAGGCACATCTCCTGACCCCAGAAGAGGGCTCCGGGCTTCAGCACTCGGTAGATCTCGGCGAACGCGCCCTCCTTGTCGGGCGCATGGCATGTCGACTCGATGGCGTAGCCGCGGTCGAATGTGCCGTCCGCCACGGCCGACATGTCCATGAAGCTGCACAACAGGTAGTCGACCATGTGGTCGAGCCCGGCCTCAGTGTTCAACGCCTTGGTCCTGTCCAGCTGGGTCTCATTGATGTTGACCCCGACGACTCTGACGCCGGCCTCCGTGACAACCCGGCGCATCGGGCCGCCGACCCCGCAACCGATGTCGACCACCGTCATGCCCTCGCGCAGCTCCAACTTGTCGATCATCAGCCGCTGGTGCCGGATCTTGGAGTCCTGCACGCTCTCGCCGGGCGACAGCGGCGCGAAGTGCAGGGACTCGCCCCAACCCCACACCATCAGCGCGTTGCTGATGTCGTAGTACTCCTTGACCGTCTCGGTGTGGTCGTAGTCGGCCGCGTCGGCATCCCGCCCCGACGCCCGGTCGAGCCATCCGTCGAAGCGCCGTATCCGGCGGGCTACTCCCCCTCCGACCCGGTCTGCCGCCCGCAGCCCGGTGAGCACTCGCAACAGCTTGGACATTCGCTTCAAGCCTAGATCCGGGGCTCCGAGGGCGGGGGGCCGAGGCGCTCGAACTCGGCCTCCACATCCTCCGTCGTGAGGGTCTCGGCCTCGAAGCGCCGGCGGCGCTCGGTGGCGTCGGCGTGGCGCTGGTCAGCCGAGAAGCGGAAGAACCGGATGGCGATCAGGGTCCACAGGTACAGGCCGCCCAGCACCTTCATGATCGCGCCGGCGGCCTGCTGGTCGGCGGCCACCGAGATGCCGAACAGACGCTGGGCGTGGTCGTAGACCGGGTACACCGAGCCCTCTGCGAAGGTCAGCCAGGCAGCCGGCACAGTGGGAATGATCGACATGGTGAACAGGTACACCATCTTCATCGGCTCGGACAGGTGCAGCTCCCTCAGCGGTCCGACCACCGGCGTCCACATGGCCAGCGCGCTGGCGAACATCAGCAGGTGCATGGCGTAGTGGAAGGGCCCGCTGCGCACTGAGAGCTCCACCACGGTGTTCCAGTGCATCAGCGCCTGCAGGGCGTTGAAGGCCACCCCGGCCAGCAGCGGGTGGACCAGGCGGCGGATGATCCGGGCCGAGCGCGAGCCGTCGACGACGATGAGCCGGGCCAGCCACTCGGGCACGGCCATCAGCAGCAGTGGCGGCACCACGAAGCTGATGAGCAGGTGCTGCACCATGTGCACCGAGTAGAGGTACTCCTCGGCGATGTCGTGCATGGGCCAGTCCGCCGAGACCCACAGCAGGGCAACACCGGCAACGAAGCACAGCCGTTGACGACCGGCGACCGCAGCAGTGCCCGCAGGGCGGCCAGCCGCGGGAGCCACCACCCGGACCACGTAGAAGCCGAGGCCGACGATCGCGGCGACCATCAGCCACACCTCAGGGTGGAATTGGAAGCGCCAGGCATCGGTCGCGGCCAGCGCGGCCATCATTAAACCCAGAACTCAAAGACCGTGAGCGTCACCAGGTACACGCCGACGGCAAGAACCAATCCGGCTGTGAACATCCGGCCGAACAGCTTGCTGTCGAAGCGCAGGTGCATGAACCAGGTGGCCACCAAATAGAACTTGACGACCATCATGAAGATCAGCGACGGCACCAGCGCCACACCCCAGTCGACCACCGACTCGAAGTAGGTAAAGACCTCGAGAGCGGTAATGAGGGCCAGGACGACGGCGATCTTTACGTAGGCCCAGTCCGAGGGGTGGGCGTGGCCCTCGTCGTGGTGCTCGTCGGTCGCGCCGGCCTCGGGCTCGGAGTGCTCCGAAGTGGCGGTGTCGCTCATCGGACGGTTTCGCTCATGGGGCCAATGTCGCTCATGGGGCCAATGTCGCTCATGGGTCTAGTCGGCGGGGATCAGGTAGATGACGGTGAAGATGAAGATCCACACTATGTCCACGAAGTGCCAGTAGAGGCCGACGATCTCGACCGTCTCGGCGTTTCGCTGGGTCAGCTTGCCCTTCAGCGAAGCCACGAACAACGACATCAGCATCACGATGCCGAGGCTCACGTGCACGCCGTGGAAGCCGGTCAGGGTGAAGAAGGCACTGCTGGCCGGGTTGGTGGTGAAGGCCACGCCCTCACGGACGAAGGCGGTGAACTCGTACACCTGCCCGCCGATGAACACGCCTCCCAGCAGGGCGGTGGCCAGCAGCCAGGTACGGCCGGCCTCGGCCTCGCCCCGGGTCACCGCTGACAGGGCCAGAACCATCGTCAGCGAGCTCATCAACAGCACGAACGAGCTGACCGACGTGAACGGGATGTCGAACACGTCGGTGGGCAGCGTGCGGCCGTTGCCCCGGGTCTTGTACAGCAGGTAGGTGGAGATCAGCCCGCCGAACAGCAGGCACTCCGAGCCCAGGAACACCCACATGGCCAGCTTGGTGTGGGACAGGCCGGTGGTGGTGGCGTGCTCGTCGTGGCCGTGGTCTTCGGCCGCGTGGTCCAGGTCGGCAGTCACAGCCTCAGCGCTCATGGCACGTCCCTCAGGCTTGGGGTCGCCACCGAGCTCGTGACGACCGGCACGGGCTTCGCCCTACTCGCCGGTCGCCCCGACTCGGCGCCGCCCCTTTCGCCGCAGGACGCGGTCAGTGCGGCGGCGTTCATGAGTCGTGACCTCCGGTTTGGTCGTCTTCGTTCCCGTCGTCTTCGTGATCTTCTTCGTGGTGGTCGTGGGCTGCGTCGGGGTCGTCTACCGGTTCTAGGGCCCACGAGTAGAGCGATGCGATTGTCAGGAGGGCGCCGATCAGGGCGAGCCAGAGGTTGAAGATCAGGCCGTAGCCGATGAGGGGCAATCCGACGGCCACCGCCAAGGGCCAGAAGGACGGCGACGGCAGGTGCACACCGGTGGCCTCACCGGTCTGGGCGGCCTCCTCCACGGTGGCGACCCGCACCACCTTGCCCTCGTCGTTCTCGGCGTACTTGGTGTGCCACCACTCGTCGCGACCGTGCACCTGCGGCACCGTGTCGAAGTTGTGCACCGGCACCGGCGACGGGATCGACCATTCGAGGGTGCGGCCGTCCCAGGGGTCCGGGCCCGGTGGCGGCAGGTGGGGCGCGTCGCGCTTGGACTTCACCACGTTCCAGAGGAAGATCGCCACCGCCACCGCGATCAGCAGCGAGCCGACAGTGGCCGCCATGTTCCAGAACTCGAAGCCGTAACCCCGGGCATAGGTGTCGATACGGCGCGACATGCCCTGCAGGCCCAGGATGTGCATCGGACCGAAGGTGAGATTGAAGCCCACCAGCATGATCCAGAAGCTCCAGTTGCCGAGCCGCTCGTTGAGGAAGTGGCCCCATATCTTGGGCCACCAGAAGTAGATGCCGGCGAACAGGCCGAGCACGCCGCCGCCGAAGATCACGTAGTGGAAGTGGGCCACGATGTAGTAGGTGTCGGTCTGCTGGGTGTCGGCCGGCGCCACCGAGTGGGTGACGCCCGACAGGCCGCCGATGGTGAACATGGCCACCGTGGCCACCGCGAACTTCATGGCCACGGTAAAGCGCAGCTTCCCGCCCCACATCGTGGCAAGCCAATTGAGAACCTTCACCCCCGTCGGCACTGCGATGAACATCGTCGACAAGGAGAAAGCGGCCACCGAGATGGGGCCCATGCCCGACACGAACATGTGATGGGCCCACACGCCCCAGCCCATGAACCCGATGGCGATGCCCGAGAACACCATGAACTCGTATCCGAACAGGGGCTTGCGGCTGAAGGTGGGAATCACCTCGGACACCACCCCGAACGCGGGCAGGATGATGATGTACACCTCCGGATGGCCGAAGATCCAGAATAAGTGCTGCCATAACAGCGGGTCGGCCCCGGCGTCGGGGTTGAAGAACTGGGCGTCGAAGAGCCGGTCGAACATCAGCAGGAACAGCGCCACGGTGATCACCGGCAGCGCGAACAGCAGCAGGAACTGGGTGATCAGCAGCATCCAGGTGAGCACCGGCATGCGCATGAGCGTCATACCGGGGGCCCGCATGTTGAGGCAGGTGACGATCAGGTTCACCGACGACACCAGCGAGGCGATGCCCAGGATCTGCAGGCCGATGGCGTAGAAGTCCACGCCGTGGCTGGGAGAGAAGGCCACCCCGCTGTTGGTCGAGTAGCAGAACCAGCCGCAATCGGCCCCGCCGCCGCCCACCATCCACGACGTGTTCAGGAAGATGGCCCCCGACAGCCAGATCCAGAACGACAGCGCGTTGAGGCGGGGGAAGGCGACGTCGCGGGCACCGATCTGCAGGGGGATGAAGTAGTTCGAGAAGGCCGCGGCCAGCGGCATGATGAACAGGAACACCATGGTGACGCCGTGCATGGTGTACACCTGGTTGTAGACGTCGGCGCTGAGCACCGAGCCCTCCGGTGCGGCCAGTTGCAGGCGGATCAGCAGGGCCTCGACCCCGCCGACCAGGAAGAAGAACATGGCCGAAACGCCGTACAGGATCCCGATGCGCTTGTGGTCGACGGTGCTGAGCCAGTCGCGCCAGCCCCGACCCCCCTGGGGGCGGGTGAACACGCCGAGGGGTCGCTCGGCATAGCGGGCGGAATCGCCGGGGCCCAGCTCGAGCGGAGTCTTCTCGGTTATTGCCATAGCGTCACTCCACCTGGGTCGCTTCGATTATCCAGCCGGCGGGCTTCGCTCCCAGGCCTGAAAGGTAAGCCACCAGGTCGTCGATCTGCTGCTCGCTGAGGTCGAGGTCGGGCATGCCCCGGTACTGCTCGCCGGGCACGGTGTAATTCTCCTTGAGAGCGCCGGGATCGCGCAACCATGCCTCCAGGTCCGTGCGGTTGAGCGACCCGTCCGCGTTGTAGGTGTTGAAGATCCCGCCCGCGAAAGTGCTGCGGTTGGCGAAGTGGGTCAGATTGGGTGCGGCTCCCGAGGCCTGGTCGGCCCCCTCGTACACGTCGTCGTTCACTCCCTCGATCAGATGACACGACGTGCAAATGCCCGAGAACACCTCCAAGCCCGCCAACGCCTCCGGATCGGTGGGCTCCACCGCGTCGGCGCTGGTGCTGTCCACCCACGCCTGGAAATCGGCCGGGCTGAGCGCCACCGCCTGCATCCTCATGCGCGAGTGCGACAGGCCGCAGAACTCGGTGCACTGCCCGAAGTAGAACCCGGGTTCGGAAGCCTCGATCTTCCAGGGCGAGAAGCGGTTGGGTACGGCGTCGCGCTTGCCGTTGAGCGCCGGGATCCAGAAGGAGTGGATCACGTCGCGCGACGTGATGATCAACTCGACCTCCTCGCCGGTGGGGATCACCATCTGGCCGGAGGTGACGATGTCGGCGGGGGGCAGTGTCTTGGCGTCTCCGTGGGCCCGCAGGTCGGCCAGGTCCACCTGGTCCGAGAAGTAGTAGCGGAACTCCCACCACCACTGGTTTCCCACCACCACGATGGTCGGTTCCCACATGACGCTGTGGTCGTCGATGGTGACCGCCATGGTGTTGTCCTCGGTGGCGTCCACGGTGGGCAGCGACCACAGCATGATGCCGGCCACCGCGATCATGGTCACGAGGAATCCGACCGTCCAACCGACCTCCAGCGGGACGTGGCCGTGGGTCTGCGCCGGCCATTCGTCGTCGCCGTCGTAGGTCTTGACCCGGTTCTTCCAGATGAGCCACACCATGGCGATGGTTATGCCCACGAACACCACCGCGGCGATCCAGAAGACCGGCAGCACGCCCCGGCTGTGCAGCTCCCTGGCGATCGGGCCCTGCGGGTCGAAGGTGTCGAGCTCCGCATCCGAAGCGCAGCCGGTGGCCACGGCCGCGCCCAGCAACACCAACGCCCCGAGCAGGAGTCGGCGAGGGGCCGTTCGCTCAGCCACCGTGGTCACCGGTGCCGGTCGGCTCGACGGACTCTTCGTGAGTCTCGTCGGTGTGGTGCTCGAAGTCCCGCTCGCCGGCCACGGCGGCCAGCACCCCGCCTATCAGCAGCAGCAGCGCACCGACCGTCCCCAGGATGCGCACGAGACGGCGGCCGAGCCCGGGCCGGGACGCGTACACCCAGGCGCCGCCCAGGATTAGGGCGGACACCACGCCGGCGACGGTCACCGCCTCCAGCTGCGACACGGTCAGCAGGATCCGCGAAGCCGCCAGCACGATCACCCCGACCGCGAGCGCTCCGACGACGGGGATCTCGATCGGGGCCATGATCCGGTTGCGCAGCTCGCGGTTGACGGCCGTGTCGCCGGTGGCCCGGTCGGCCCAGGCGTCCATCGTCCACTCCACCATCGACAGGACGATCACGGCCAAGCCGAGCACGAACACCATCGGGTGCAGCACCAGGCCCACGGCCGCCGCGCCCACGCCGAAGGAGGCCACCACCGGCCAGAAGCTCGCGGTGACGGGCTGGTCGGTCAGCACCTCGGCCAGATTCTGGAGATGGGCCTGAGCCGCGGCGTCGGCATCGCGGAACGACACCAGCACGAGGCTGATGGTCAGCGACACGCCGGCCAGGCCCACCAGCACGCCGTAACCGATGTGGTCGCCGACGCCGCCCTTCCATCCCAGCGACAAGGGTCCGACGTGATTGCCGCCGGTGGTGTAGCCGTAGACCAGCGCGGCGGCACAGAACGCTGCGAACAATCCGAAGAAGAACTTGAACCCGGTAGTGAACATCAGCAGCTACTTCGTAATGAAGATGACGTACCAGACCAGGAAGTAGCACAGCACGCACATGTGCCAGTAGAAGCCCGCCGCCTGCACACCGTGGGCCAGGTCCCGCCCGAAGGGCCCCATCAGCGATCGGATGGTGGTGACGGCCAGCATCGCCATCCCGCCGATCAGCATCGCGATGAATGAGCCGGTGACCGCATAGAACAACAACTCGGCCCGACCGCCGTCAATAGCGAAGGCGGTGTCCTGGTACACGAACCAGAACTGGTTGATCACCGCCGCCCCGAACATCAAGGTGACGCCGAGCGCGATGAACCCGTGGGGCCGGTCCTCGTCCCGGGCGGCCTGAACGGCCCACTGCACCGTCACCATCGACAGCACCAGCGTCATCATCATCATCCCGGCCGGGCCGAGCTCGACGCTGCCTTCCGGGAACCACTCCTGACCGGCGGCCCGAGCCAGCTGGCGCTGCTGGACGTACACCGCGACCAGTGCGGCGAAGGCCATGAAGACCGCGCCGGTGGCGAGCAGGGCGCCGACGACGGCGGTGCGAGGCCGGGTCGCCTCCGCGGCGGGGAGCGCCGTCGTTCTCATGCTGCTCCCCTTCCCGTACAGCCCCGGCCGCTCATGCTGCTCCCCTTCCCGTACAGCCCCGGCTGCTCATGCTGCTTCGCTTCCGGGCGCCGGGATCCGCAGAGCTGAGACTGCTCCGAGAACAGCCGCGGCTGCGCCTACGGCCACGAGGATGGATCCCACGAAGGCCACCACGTTCAGCGCGGCGCTGCCGTCGAGCGCGAGGGCCATGAGGTCGGGCGCATCGGCAAGGAACCCTGAGATCAGATCGGACAGGACCAGCAGCCCGCCGCCGCCCAGCAGCAGCGCGACCGCCCCCCGGCCGGCAACCACCGAGAGCGGGAAGACCCGCAGCTCGTGCGACCAGTTCCGCAGTGCGACGACCCCGGCGATGAGCCCCGCCACCACGACGCCGTGGAACACTGCCCAGGTGGCGGTGGTCTCGAGCAGGTCGAGCGGCTCGATCACTCGCAGAGCCCCCACCAGTGCGGCGGCGCCCAAGAGCTTCAGGGCCGCGCCCGCGCCCAGCATCCTGGCGTCGAGCAGCCGGTCCGGCGTCTTGGTGCCCCTCAGCACCAGTTCCGCCGCGCCGCCGGCCAGCGCCACCAGCGGCACGACCGCGGCCAGACCGAAAGCCACGTAGACCAGTCCGTCGCGGAGGTCCTGGGGAGCGGTGAAGTAGTCCTGCGACCAGCCGCCCACGGCCAGCAGTCCGAACAACCCCACGATTATGGTGATGGCCTCCGGGCGGCTGGAGCGGGCCCCGACGGTGGCACCGACTGCCTCGACGGCGATGCCGAGCACCGGCACGGCCATGATGTAGACGGCGGGCTGCTCCACCAGCCAGTCGAGTTGCAGCCATATGTCGGGACCCTCGGCCCGACCGAAGGCGATGGCCGGCCTGCCCCGCAGGTCGGCATAGATCACCACGAGGTTGGCGATGGCGACGGGCAGCGTGAACAGCCAGACCGCGGCGGCCACGAGCATCGACCACGAGAAGGGGGGCACGTCCATCAGGCTCATACCCGTCTGCCGCAACGAGATCACGGTGGCGGCCACGGTCACCGCACCGAGCAGCAGCGCCACGATCACCATGCCGGTGCCGAGCAGGGTGAGCGCCATGGCGTCGCTCTCGTTGCCGGTCACGCCGTCGATGGCACCCCAGCCCCCGCCGGCGAACACCGACACCACGATGATCACCGCCCCGATCAGCCACGACCAGAACGACGCCAGCGCAGCCCGGGGGAAGGCAACATTGCCGGCGCCGACCTGCGACGGCACCACGGCCAGGGCCACGCCCAGCAGCAGCGGCATCACCACCAGCAACATGAAGGACATCCGGTACAGGGTCCACATGCGGAAGTAGGCGTTGAATCCGCCGAACAGATCCCAGGGAGCGACGGCCTCGGTCCGCCCGAGCGACAGCAGAACTCCGATCACCGAGGTGCCCACGGCCAGCAGCAGCGACGTCAACACGAACAACCGGCCGACGGTGGCCGCGTCGCTGGTGACGAAGGGCTGGGCCAGGATGCCGGGTGCCGCGGCCGCCTCGTCAGAGGATTCCGGCGCGGCTGCGCCACCGGCGCCGGAGGCAGCCTCGGAGTCCGCGATCGCCGGTTCGGTCAGCGTCATCGGGAGGCGATGCTACACATCACAGGCCGTTGCGAATCAGCACGTCGGCCGCAACGGCCCCGAACAGGAGCACGACGTAGGCGTTGGACCAGTTGAACAACCGCATCGCCCGCGCCGCATCGGGGCGGCGCAGCACATTGAGGGCCAGGCCGCCGAAACCAGCCCCGCCGGCCAGGGCGGCAGACAGGTAGAGGGCGCCCATCTGGGCCACCGGCACGAGCAGCAGTGAGAGGGACACCAGCACGACCGTGTAGGCGACGATGCGGCGAGCGGTGGACCGCAGCCCGGCCACCGCGGGAAGCATGGGAACGTCGGCAGCCTGATAGTCGCTGCGGTAGCGGATGGCCAGGGCCCAGAAGTGGGGCGGCGTCCAGTAGAAGATCACCGCGAACAGCACTACCGGCGGCCAGTCGAGCGAGCCGGTCACCGCGGTCCAGCCCACCAGGGTAGGCACCGCTCCCGCCGCGCCGCCGATCACGATGTTCCGGATGGACGTGCGCTTGAGCCACAGCGAGTAGACGAACACGTAGAACGCAGCCGCAGCCGCAGCCAGCACGGCCGACAACAGGTTCACGAAGGCCCACAGCCACACGAAGGAACCCACGGTGAGGCCCACCGCGAACACGACCGCCTCAACAGGACGGACTGCGCCCGTGACGAGGGGCCGGTTGCGGGTCCGGTGCATGAGCCGGTCGATGTCGCGGTCGACGTACATGTTCAGCGCGTTGGCGCCGCCCGCGGCCAGCGCCCCACCCACCACCGTGGCCCCGATCAACCACACAGACGGCAGGCCTTGAGCGGCCAGGATCATCGATGGGACGGTGGTGACCAGCAGCAATTCGATGATGCGGGGCTTGGTCAGAGCCACGAAGGCCGCGGCGCGGGCTCGGCGAGGCGCGCGTACCCCGCCGCTCACGGTTCCGGTCACCCCCGGAAGGCTAGAACCTTGAGAGGCCACGCGGACAGCCGACCGTCGAATCTCATGCCCCCCGTTTGGCCCTACCATCGATGTGTGGCACCGCATGCCTACACCCGGCTCACGCGCTTCGCCCTGTGGGCGCTCGCCGCGATCGTCGTGACCGGTGTAGCCGTCCGCCTCACCGGGTCGGGTCTGGGCTGCGAGGACTGGCCCACCTGCTCGGAGGACCGCTTCGTGGCCGACCTCGAATTCCACGCCCTAGTGGAGTTCGTGAACCGGCTCTTCACCGGTGTTGTCGCCATCGCGGTGATCGCGGCCGTGCTCGGCTCCTGGAGGCGGCGGCCCCGGCGAACCGACCTAATCTTGCTGTCTCTGGGCCTGGTGGCGGGGGTGCTGGCCCAGGTCGGGCTGGGCGCACTGCTGGTATTGAGCGAGCTCGATCCCCGCTTCACCATGGGGCACTTCCTGCTGTCGATGGTGCTGCTCTGGAATGCGGCCGTGCTCGACATCAGAGCCCGCAATGAGGCCGTCGCCGCGGGCGCCGCAGGACGGTCCAGTGGCCGGACGCCTCCTGAACGACCGCCCGACGCAACGACCCGGCTGATGCAGTGGGCGGTGCTGGTGGTGGGCGGGGCGCTGCTGGTGACCGGCACCCTGGTAACCGGGGCTGGACCCCATGCCGGCGACAGCCGGGCCGAACGGCTCCCGCTGCTGGTGCGTGAGGTCGCCCGAGTCCACAGCATCGTCGCGCTGGCCCTGCTAGGGATGGTGGTGTGGACGTGGTGGCGGCTGCGGGCATCGAGTTCGGGGGGGCACGCCCGGATGGGACGGATCGCGGTACTCCTCGTCGTGCAGGGAGCCGTCGGCTACACGCAGTACTTCACCGGCGTGCCCGTACTGCTCGTGGGAATCCACGTGGCCCTGGCGTCGATCACCTGGATCGAGATCGTCAAAGCCGCTCACGACCCGGCAGCCGGATCTACAAAGTCGGTCCAGCGCGTGTCAATGGTCGGAGCTAGGTCATGACGCGTTCATCCCCGCTCTTGTTCGCTGCGCTCACGGGCCGCTCAGGCCACGGCCTCGCAAGCTCGGCCTCTCCGGTTACCTCACCGGTGTTGGATCCGGTGGACCAGACCGACCGGAGACCGGACCTGCCCTGGAAGGTGATCGTTCTCGACGACCCCGTCAACCTGATGTCGTACGTCACCTACGTGTTCCGCAAGCTGTTCGGCTACTCGCAGCAGAAGGCGCATCGCCTGATGATGCAGGTCCACACCGAGGGCAAGGCCGTGGTGGCGTCGGGTCAGCGGGAGAAGGCCGAGTTCGACGTGTACCGGCTCCACGAGCACGGCCTGTGGGCCATCCTCGAGCAGGACTGAGCGGCTTGATGGCGCGCGGGAAGTTCCGGTCAGGCCCCGACGGCATCACGGTGACACTGCGGGACGCCGAGCGATCGGGGCTGGCCGCCGTGCTCGAGCAGTTCCGGCAACTGCTCCTGGAGGGCACGGACGCCTCGATGCTGCGCTTCCAGCCGCCGGTGCACATCCACGACCACAAGGCCTCCGACGAGTTTTGGGACATGGCCGCAGGACCCCTGTTGCGGCACCGGCTGGAGGCCCTCGACATCGTGGAGGCCGGATTGGCCGGCGCTCCTCTGGACGACGAAGCAGTGTCGGCCTGGATGCAGACTCTCAACAGCCTGCGCCTCTACCTGGGCAACACGCTCGAGGTCGGAGCGGCCACGTTCGATCCGCCCCGACCGGGCGACCAGCCCCAGGAGGCAGCCCGCTACATGCTCTACGAATGGCTGGGCGGACTGCTCGACCAGCTGGTGGCGACCGCGGCCGGAACCCTGCCGCCCGGCACCGACGACCGAGAATAGGGGTCCCGGCGGGTAATCTCGGACGATGCCGGCCCAACGACAGGAGCCCGCGAACGCCCTGACGCCTTCGGCCTTTCCCGAAGGCTGGTACTTCGTGTCGAGCCGCAAAGACCTGGAGAAGGCCAGGATCGTCCGCAAGACCTGGATGGGTACCGAGATCGTCGCCTGGTCCGATGAGAACGGGCACGTCTGCGTAGCCGAGGCCTACTGCCCGCATCTGGGCTCGGACATGGGGCCCTCGGTCGGCGGGCGCGTGCGCGACGGCCGCCTCGTCTGTCCGTTCCACGGTTTCGAGTACGACACCGGAGGCCAGTGCGTGGCCACCCCCTTCGCTCCCGCGCCCAAGGCGGCACGGCTGCGGGTCTTCGAATCCCACCAGATCGCCGGCTTGGTCTTCGCATGGTGGGGTATCGACGGGCGCCAACCCCAATGGCACCTGCCCGCCGATGAGCTTGACCAGGCCGGCTGGAGCGACCTGCACATCTGGACCTCGCGCTTCCGTGGCCATCCCCAGGAGACCACCGAGAACTCGGTGGACCTGGCCCATCTGCGCTACGTGCACGGATACGACAGCGTCAGCCGCGTCGAGGCGCTGGCGGTGGACGGGCACATCCTGCTGAGCGACTTCGACTTCGCCACTACCCGGAAGATCACCCGGTTCGCTTCAACCAAGCTCAGAGTGTCTGCCAAGACGCTCGTCGTGGGACTGGGCTACTCGTTCGTGGAGATACGCGAGCACACCATCGGCCTGGACATGCGCCTGTGGATCCTGGCCACGCCCGTCGACGGCACGCTCATCGACCTGTCGGTGGTCTCGCAAACGGGAGAGATACGCAGTCCGAGCCGCTGGATCGCGGGTCTGGGATTCCTCCCGGTGAGGCTGCGCGCTCCCATCATGAACAGGATCATGGCGGCCTTCGAGAAGCGGGACGTGCTCCAGGACGTGCCGATATGGAGCACCAAGAGCTACCGGTCCCGCCCGCGCCTGGCCCGCTCCGACGGCGAGATCATGCGGTTCCGCTCCTATTGCGCGCAGTTCTACCCCGACCTGCCCGCAGCAGCCGACGACGCCGATACCGTCGTCGACCTTCGTCCAGCGGCCGACGGATAGAAGAGGGGGGCGAAGTCGGATGACTGCCTTGGAGGCTCGAACGGTGATCGATCCGGCAGTCTGGGCCGATCCCTATCCGTTCTATGAGAGGCTCCGCCGGGAGCGTCCCGTGTGGCTGGTGCCAGGACTCGATTTGGCCTACGTCGCCACCCACGATCTCATCGTGGACGCCGTCCGCCGGATCGACGATTTCTCCAGCCACCTCGACATGCTGGTCATCACCGGCGACGACGGCTACCCCGACTTGTTCCACACCGAGGAGTTCGGCGAGGGCACCACCACCCTGGCCACCGCCGACCCGCCCGAGCACACCGTTCACCGCAGCCTGGTATTCCCCGAGTTGGTCGCCCGCCGCATGGAGGCCATGCGGCCCGAAATCGAGGTCTTCATCGACGAGCGGTTGGCCGTCGCCCGATCCCAGGGGACCAGGGTGGAGTGGGCCAACACCGTGGCCCATCCTGTGCCCGCCCGGGTCATCGGACGGCTTATTGGCTTGCCCGACGAAGACTGGCCCCAGGTGATGAAGTGGGCCCTCGACGGCGGCAGGGTGCTGGCAGGCTTGTTCACTCGGCAGGACCTCATCGCCTTGACCAAAGAGCCGAACGGGGCGAACAGGTTTCTGTACACCAAGCTGAGTGAAGCCAGCAACGATCCCGGCGACGACCTCTTGGGGGTGTGCGCCCAAGCGGTGGCCGGCGGCGATCTGGACGTGCGCGACGCCGTCGGCACCCTCACCGTGCTGCTCGGCGCCGGCGGAGAATCCACTGCATCGCTGATCGGGAACGCCGTGCGAATGCTGGCCGACGATCCCTCCCTTCAGGAGCAAGTCCGGGCCGACCACGGCCTCATCGAGCGCTTCATCGAGGAAGCCGTAAGGCTCGAATCGCCGTTTCGAGGCCACTACCGCCAGGTGAAGCGCGACTGCGAACTGGGGGGCTTCACCCTCACTGCTGGCACCACCGCTTTCCTGCTGTGGTCGTCGGCCAACCGCGACCCGGCCGAGTTCGACCGGCCCGACGAAGTGGTTCTGGACCGCCGCTTACCCCGCAGCCACCTGGCCTTTGGACGGGGCATCCACCACTGCGTAGGCGCTCCGCTGGCCCGCCTAGAGACCCTCTGCTCGCTAGAGCGTCTGCTGCGAGACACCTCGTGGTTCAGTTTGGCCGACGACGACCAGCCCCGCTGGGAGAAGAGCATGTTCGTGCGCCGCCACGAGCACCTCCCCCTGGACGTGACCTGGAACTAGCCTCCTGCCTTAGGGGGCCGACGCCCGGAAGGTACAGTTACGCGCCATGAGCCGCCCGCTCGACCGGTTCAGCCGGCTGGTCACGGCCCGCCCGTATATCACGATCATCGTCCTGTTGCTGGTCACTGTCGTGCTGGCCGCGGGGGCGACCCGCCGCCTGCCCCCGGTCGAGGGAGCCTCGGTGGCGTTCCTTCCGCCGGGAAGCGCCATCGCGACTGCGGTGGAGGAACTGGACGAGTTCTTCGGGGAGTCCGGCGACGTGAGCGTGGTGACGCTGGTATTCCGCGGCGAAGCCCTCACCCCGGGAGGGCTCGCCCAGATGGACGCCCTCCTCGACAGCATCCTGGCCAGCCCGGGCGTCGCGGAACTGCTGGCACCGGCCGATCCGATCGTCGCGCCCACATTGGTGATCGAGGCCCTGGGCGGAGTCGACGCCGCGTCGGCCACTGAGGCCGAGATCGACTCCGTCCTCAGCGTCCCCGAGATCGGAGGCGCACTGGCCGCCATGGGCGGGAGCGACACGGACGGCACGACCATCACCATCGCCAGCATCCGCCTGACCGACACGGGCGACACCAGAGTCCAGGATGTCGAGAGGACGATCGACGAGTTGGCGGCCGACTCGGCCGGCCCCCTGCGAGTCAGCAGCCTCTCGACCATCGTGATCGAGGACGAGTACTCCGACGCCATCGAGACGGGAATGGGGCAACTGGTCGGGGTGGCGCTGCTGCTGATCGCGGCGCTGATCGTGCTCTTCCTGAGAACGCTGTCCGATCTGCTGCTCACGCTCACGGGCCTGGTCTTCTCGCTGGTCTGGATCATCGGGGCGGAGGGCTGGCTCGGGCCGGACGCACTGGGCTGGATCGGTCCTCCGAGCTCGCTCACGGCGATGGTGCCGATCATCGTGATCAGCCTCACGGTCGACTACGCGATCCAGGCCGTGTCGCACTACCGCGAGCAGCGGGTCGAGGGCGAGCCGGTGCTCCAGGCGGTCCGGACGGGGCTGCGCAACGTCGCCGTGCCGCTCACGCTGGCCGCCGTCACCACGATCGCCAGCTTCCTAGCGACCCTGTTCTCCCCGATCGACGTGATCGGCGACTTCGGCATCGTGGCCGGGCTCGGGGTCGGGTTGAGCCTGATCGTGATGCTCACACTGGTCCCGGCCGGACGGACGATCATCGACCGGCGACGCGAGGCCCGCGGCAAGCTGCGGCCGGCCCGGCCGGTCTCGGGCGCGCTGCCCGGGATCGAGCGGGTGGCGAGGGTTCTGGGCACGAGCGTGGCCCGCCGGCCGGCGCCCTACCTCATCGCGGTGCTGGCCGTGACCATCGGGATGGGAATCGCGGCCACAGGACTCCACTCGGAATTCAGCATCCGCGAGATCCTGCCCCGCGGCGGGTCCGTCATGGACGACCTCGAGACCCTCGACGCGGCCGTCGGGGGGTCTACGGAGCTGGCCAGCGTGCTGGTGAGAGCCGAGGCCACCGAGACCCGCACGCTGCTGAACGTGCAGGAACTCACCGACGCCTTCGCGGACCCGCAGCGGCGCCCCCAGGCAGCCACAGGGCCGATGGAGACAACCTACGTGTCGCTCCTGAACGACTGGACCAACGACAGCGGGCAGCCCGGCGACAAGTACGACCCCGAACTGGCCGCGATCTTCTCCGAGGCGTCGGCCGGAGTCCAGCTCGATCCGATGCTGATGCGACTGTTGCTGCACAGGCTCGATGCGATGGATCCGGCCCTTAGCCACATCCTGGCCAACGATCCCGCCGGCATCGACGCCATCCTGCTTCAGTTCCCGACCTACACCGATGACCCCGGAGCCACCGCGGTGCTCCAGGAGGAGATCGAAGCGCTGTGGTCCGGCGACGACAACGCCATCACCGTGACCTCGACGAGCGTCCTGTCGGTCACGGTCACCGACCAGATCACATCCCGCCAGACGGAGGCCATCAGCTCGACCGTGGCCGTCGCCCTCGGCATTCTCGTCCTCTTCTTCTGGGTCACGCTGCGCCGGCCCACCCTGGGGGCCATCGCGGTCGGGCCGATCGTGCTCGTCCTCATCTGGATCCTGGGCACGATGGCGCTGCTGGACATCCCCTACGGGCTGATCACCTCGATCATCACCGCCCTCTCCATCGGTATCGGCGTGGACTACACCATCCACGTGATCCATCGCTACCGGGAGGAGTTCTCCCGGGTGCGCAACCCGGAGGAAGCGGCGGTGCGAACGCTGGCGACCACCGGGTCGGCTCTGCTGGGCTCGGCGCTGACGACGGCGCTCGGGTTCGGCGTGCTCATGTTCTCACCGCTGGCCGGTATCCAGCAGTTCGGCGTCACCGCCGCCATCTCCATCGCGTACTCGCTGCTCGTCGCCATCCTGGTGGTACCGCCGGCGATGACCGTCTGGGGCGCCTACGAGAACATGCGCCTGCGCTCGACGGTGCAGCGCATGTGGGACGACCTGGACGTCGCCGTCGAGGAGATACATCAGCGCCACGCCAAGGATGAGGGCGCCTCAGACGGGTAGCTCGCGCCGCTTGGAGGGAACGGGGCGCTTCAGACGGGCAGCTCGCGCCTCTGCTCGGAGATGTGGAACTTCAGCTTCTTGCTGGGAGACATCGACGGGAACGGGCTGATCTTCAGCTTGTAGTTCCTGGGGGCTATCTCGAGCTCGAAGTGGTGCACCATCATCAGCAGGTTGGTGGCCAGGTACATCTCGGTCAACCGGGCGCCGAGACAGGTGTGGGTGCCCAGGCCGTAGGGGGCGTACCCGGTGCCGACATGCTCCTTGCGGGGCGCCTCATAGCGGTCGATGTCGAATTTGAAGGGATCGGGGAAGAGGGCATCCATGTAGTGGGTGGCTGTCTGGATGATGAAGACCCGCCTGCCCTCGGGCAGTTCGTAGCCCTCGACCTCGCAGGCGTTCGCCACGTTCCGGACCGACAGCGGGACGATCGGGTAGAGGCGCATGCACTCCATGATGAACCGGCGGGTTACGTCGGTCGCCGGTCCGGTGAGCGTCTCGCGGTCCGGATTGCCTCCGCCGAACACGGCATCGGCCTCATTACGGATCTTGTCGTAGAACTCGGGCTGCGCCAGCAAGTTGTAGGCGATGAAGCTGAGCTGGTCGCCGACGTACATGCTGGCGATCAGCGGGGCCGAGAGCACGAACCGCAGATTCGACTCGGGGAGGAACTGCCGATCGTTGTTGTGCATGGTCAGCAGGTCGTCGGCCAGGTCCCGCGGACACCCGGCCCGCTGGGCGGGCGTATGGCCGTGGAGCACCCGCTCCACCACCTCGCCGACCAGCTTCGCCCGGCGCCTCATGCTCGGGGTCTTCAGCATGAACTTGGGCAGGGTCCTGCCGATGTGCGTCTTGAGGGCCCGGTCCTTGAACTTGTGCATGTCGTCGACGATGTCCTGCGAGTCGATGCCGACCGACAGCGGCGACATCGTGGCGTTGACCAGCTTCCGGCACATGTCCACCGCGGAGCGGGTGTCCCCGACCCTCCAGGTCGCTATCTCGTTCCGCGCGTAGGAGAGGAACTCGTCCAGTTGCTCTTCCAGCCTGGTGCGCGAATAGGCAGGTTGGATCGACTTCCGATACCGGAAGTGGTCGGCGCCGTCGAGGGCGGGCAGCAGCCCCACCCCGCCGTAGACCTTCTCGAAGTCCTCCAGATAGTCCCTGGCTCTCAGGTGCATGCGGCCGTGGCGGTGCACCCAGTGATTCGTCTCCGGGCCTACGAGACAGATCATGTCCTGAGCGAAGGGCGGTTTGATCTCGAAGACCGGGCCGAACTCCTCCTGGAGCTCGGCAAAGATTGCGGGCAGGTTGCGGGTGCGGACATGCTTGCTGCGCAGCAGCCGCCGCAGCGGGACGACGGGAATCTGCTTGGTCAGGGCGGTCTGCCTGAACAACCGCGCGGTGATGTTCTGTCCGACGGCATCGGCGATGGCCCGCCCGATCAGGTCCATCCTGCAGATGTCCTGGACCCGCTGCTCGGACTCCTCGTCGAGCTCGAAGATGAACCGCAGGACGTCGCAGGTGTCGATGAGACAGATGATGATGATGTCTCTCGGGTCCGGGATCTCGTTGTTGAAAATGGCCTTGCTGATGCGGGTCTTGACGTGCTCGACGGCCGTGCCCACCTCGGACCCCGTGTGGACTCCCATCCTCCATGCGGACCCGGCCAGCGACCAGAAGTCGCCGTCGTGATGCTGCAGGATCTTCAGGTGGCACAAGTGGTCCAGAGTCATGTCGATGATCGACTCGGCATGGGGAGCGAGCCGCTCGATCCAGTACTGGGCGTTGCGCTGATCCGTCTCGGACGCGATCCGGTAGAGGATGGGGTCGAGCGCGGGATCGCCGGTCGCGGTCCCGTCCAGGAGGATCAGGGACTCCATGTCGGTGTCGATGCGAGCCATGAGCGACAGCTCGGCAAGGGCCGCGCCGACGACGGCACAGTTGAGGTTCCAGCCCGGAACTTGGCGGAAGTAGCCGCTCTCCTCGTTGAGGAGCGTCAGGACGAGTTCGTCGATCAGGCTCAGCGGCTTGGTCATCACACCGCTTGTGGTATTCATCGAGGGCTGATCCTCATGTTCACGCTGCGGATGGTAGTCGTTCCCACCCTTAGCAACACGAGGGAGTCTACTTCGGCAGGTGGGGAGACGGTGCGCCGCGACCGGTAGTCTGAGCCGGTCGGCGACGGCCGGCGGGCCCCCATCGTCCAGCGGCCTAGGACGCCGGCCTTTCACGCCGGTAACACGGGTTCGAATCCCGTTGGGGGTGCGAGCATCAGGACGGCTCGCTAGCGTTCCTGAGTCCGCACGCTCGTCGTGCACCCGGTCCTGTAGATCAGTCTGGAGTGATCGCCACCCTGTCAAGGTGGAGGCCGCGGGTTCAAATCCCGTCAGGACCGCGTTGCCGCCCTCCGGGGCGGCGACAACCCCGGTCGGGTAGCTCAGTTGGCAGAGCGTCCGCCTGAAAAGCGGAAGGTCCGCGGATCGACGCCGCGCCCGACCACTAGAGTGCAAGCGCGGATCCGCCGAGCGGCGGATCCGCCCACCGTCCTGATGCCATGACCGTCGTCACGCCCGGCCCCTCCACCAAGCCCCCTCCGGCCGACAAGGCGGACCCTCAAAACCCGATCCACAACGTCTTCTGGCGGCGGCACCGCGACGAGGTGGAGGAGGACCTGACCCGGCTCCGCTCCGAGCCGCTCACGTTCTTCCCCGGATTCCAGTTCGTGGACGAACTGGCGGGCATCAAGACGCCGGGCGCCTGGGTCGTGCCCCGGCACGCTCCCATCCTGGAGGTGTCGCGCAACGCGCAGATCTACTCCTCGGCCCGGGGAGTCACCATCAACGACTTCCCGCCGGAGTTCAACGAGTACTTCAACTCCATCATCGCCATGGACGACCCCCGCCACGCCCGGCTGCGACGCCTGGTGTCGGCCGGTTTCACCCCCCGGATGCTGGCCCGGCTGGAGGACTCGGTGCAGGATCAGGCCCGGCTGATCGTGGACGAGGTCTGCGAGCGGGGCGAGTGCGACTTCGTCACCGACGTGGCCGCCCGCCTGCCACTGCGCATCGTCTGCGACCTGATGGGGATCCCGTCCTCGCACCACGACTTCGTGTTCGACCAGTCCAACATCATCCTGGGCGCGGCCGACGAGGAGTACGTACCCGAGTTCGGCGACCTCGTCACCGCCATCCTCACCGCGGGGGAGTCCCTGAGCCAGCTCATGGACGACGTGGCCGAGTCCAAGGTGGGCGTGGAGTCCGAGGACCTGACCAGCGTCCTCGTCAACGCGGAGGTCGACGGGGAGCGGCTGACCCGGGCCGAGCTGGCCAGCTTCTTCATCCTGCTGGTGGTGGCCGGCAACGAGACCACCCGCAACGCCATCAGCTGGGGCCTCGTGTACCTCACCGACAATGGTGACCAGCGCCGCATCTGGGCCGAGGACTTCGAGGGCGCGGCCCACAGCGCGGTGGAGGAGATCGTGCGCATCGCCAGCCCGGTCACCTACATGCGCCGCACCG
Organism: Acidimicrobiales bacterium; assembly: GCA_965117015.1. GTDB lineage: Bacteria > Actinomycetota > Acidimicrobiia > Acidimicrobiales > Aldehydirespiratoraceae > Aldehydirespirator. Next base: position 1,373,935 of record OZ220747.1, on the reverse strand, counting down.
CCCTGTGCGACACGGAACTGGAGGGCGTCAGGATCGACGAGGGCGACCAGGTGGTGATGCACTACCTGTGCGCCAACCGGGACGAGACGGTGTTCGACGACCCGCTGAAGTTCGACGTCCTGCGTGACCCCAACCCCCACGTCGGCTACGGGGGTCCCGGCCCGCACTACTGCCTCGGCGCCCACCTGGCCCGCCGCGAGATCAAGGTGATGTTCCGCGAGCTGTTCACCCGCATCGGCGACATCGAGGCCACCGGCGAGCCCGAACTGCTCTCATCAGCCTTCATCCACGGCATCAAGCACCTACCAGCCCAGTTCACCCCCATAAACCCAAGACCAACCCAGCACTGACCCCCCCCCCCCGGCGGGGGGCAGACGGCAGGCGGGGGATGCGGGCGTTCGACTTGCGAGCAAGTAGGGCGAAGCCCGTGCGAGCAAGCGAACACCCGCAGCGCCCGCCGGGCGGGCTGTGCCGTGTCCAACAGGCGGGGGATGCGGGTGTTCGACTTGCGAGCGAGTAGGGCGAAGCCCGTGCGAGCAAGCGGACACCCGCAGCGCCCGCCGGGGGGACGCACCAAAGCAGAGTTCGGTAGTCTTGACCCATGGGGCAGCTGAGATCACACACCACCACGCAGGGCCGGAACCAGGCCGGCGCCCGCGCCCTGTGGCGAGCCACCGGCATGACCGACGACGACTTCAACAAGCCCATCGTCGCGGTGTCCAACTCGTTCACCCAGTTCGTGCCCGGTCACGTGCACCTGCGCAACCTCGGCAAGCTCGTGGCCGACGAGATCGCGGCCGCGGGCGGGGTGGCCAAGGAGTTCAACACGATCGCGGTGGACGACGGCATCGCCATGGGCCACGACGGGATGCTCTACAGCCTCCCCAGCCGCGACCTCATCGCCGACTCGGTCGAGTACATGGTCAACGCCCATTGCGCCGACGCGCTGGTGTGCATCTCCAACTGCGACAAGATCACCCCCGGCATGCTGATCGCGGCCATGCGGCTCAACGTCCCGACGGTGTTCGTGTCGGGCGGGCCCATGGAGGCGGGCAAGACCAAGCTGGCCGGGGTGAGCGTGAAGCTCGACCTGATCAACCCCATGATCTCCGCCGGCGACTCGTCGGTCAGCGACGAGGAGCTGCTGGAGATGGAGCGCTCGGCCTGCCCCACCTGCGGGTCCTGCTCGGGCATGTTCACCGCCAACTCCATGAACTGCCTCACCGAGGCGCTCGGGCTCTCGCTGCCCGGCAACGGCACGGTGCTGGCCACCCACTCCGACCGCCGGGAGCTGTTCTGCGAGGCGGGCCGGCGGGTGGTCGACCTGGCCCGTCGCTGCTACGAGAAGGACGACGAGTCGGTGCTGCCCCGCTCGATCGCCACCAAGACCGCTTTCGAGAACGCCATGCGCCTCGACATCGCAATGGGCGGCTCCACCAACACCGTGCTGCACATCCTGGCCGCGGCCCGCGAGGGCGAGGTGGACTTCACCATGGCCGACATCGACCGGCTCAGCCGCAGCACGCCCAACATCTGCAAGGTGGCCCCGTCCACAGCCGAGTATCACGTCGAGGACGTGCATCGGGCCGGGGGGATCATGGGAATCCTCGGCGAGCTCGACCGGGGCGGGCTGCTCGACACGTCGGTGTCCACGGTCCACTCCGCCACGCTGGCCGACGCCCTCGAGGTGTGGGACGTAATGCGGGGCCCGTCCAGCGATGTCATCGAGTTCTTCCGGGCCGGTCCGGCCGGCATCCCCACCCAGGAGGCGTTCAGCCAGTCCACCAGGTGGCCGACGCTCGACACCGACCGCGACAACGGCTGCATCCGCTCGGTGGCCAACCCCTACAACGCCGACGGCGGGCTGGCCGTTCTCTACGGCAACATCGCCACCGACGGCTGCATCGTCAAGACCGCAGGAGTGGACGAGTCGATCCTCAGGTTCTCCGGCCCCGCCAGGGTGTTCGAGAGCCAGGACGAGGCGTGCGACGGGATCCTCGACGAAGAGCACGGGATAGAGGCCGGCGACGTGGTGGTCGTGCGATACGAGGGTCCCCGCGGCGGTCCCGGCATGCAGGAGATGCTCTACCCGACGTCGTACATCAAGGCCCGCGGGTTGGGCAAGCAGTGCGCTCTGTTCACCGACGGCCGGTTCTCGGGCGGTACGTCGGGCCTGTCCATGGGCCACGCCTCGCCGGAAGCGGCCGAGGGAGGAGCCATCGCGCTCATCCGCGACGGGGACATGATCGACATCGACATCCCGAACCGCACCGTGAACCTCAGGGTGGACGACGCCGAACTGGAACGCCGCCGAGCCGCCGAGGACCAGCGCGAGGGAGGCTGGAAGCCCCCGATCCGCCAGCGCCAGGTCTCAGCCGCGCTGCAGGCCTACGCGGCCATGGCCACCTCCGCCGACAAGGGCGCGGTGCGCGACGTCAGCCGCCTCAGCGGATAGAGGCCGAGCGGGCACTCAGAGCACTCAAAGCAGGTCGGAAGGGACCGGCGGAGCAACCGCCCGCACGCAGCCCTCGGCGACCGCGCAAGCCGCCACCCGGGTCGCCACCCGGGCGGCGACCCGGCGATCGAAGACCGACGGCACGATGTAGTTGCGGTCCAGGTCCTCATCGCCGATCACCTCGGCGATGGCCTGGGCGGCGGCTGCCTTCATCCGTTCAGTAATGCACGTTGCACCGGCATCCAGAGCCCCCCGGAATACGCCGGGAAAGGCCAGGACGTTGTTGATCTGATTGGGAAAATCGGATCTGCCGGTGGCCATCACCGCGGCCAGACCGTCGACCTCCTCCGGGCGTATCTCCGGATCGGGGTTCGCCATGGCGAAGACGATCGGATCGTGCGCCATCGAGCGCACATCCTCCGCACTTAGCAGCCCGGGAGCCGACAGTCCCACGAACACATCCGCCCCGCGAATCACCTCGGAGAGCGATCCAGCCTTGCCATCCGGATTGCTGTGGTGCACGAACCACTGCTTGGCGTCGTTCAGATCACTGCGATCTGCATGGATCGCACCAGCACGATCGACGCCCACTATCTCGCCGACTCCGGCATCGTGGAGCATCTTTGCTACAGCTAGACCGGCCGCGCCCGTTCCCGAGATAACCACTGACACATCGGAGATCTGTTTGTTGACAAGCTTGAGAGCGTTCCAGAGCGCAGCCGTGGTCACGATGGCTGTTCCGTGCTGATCGTCGTGAAACACAGGAATGTCGAGCGCCTCGATGAGCCTGTCTTCAATCTCGAAAGCAGCGGGCGCGGCTATGTCCTCCAGATTGATACCACCGAAAGAAGGGGCCATGCGTACTACGGTCTCAACCAACTCGTCGGGTGTGGTCACGTCGAGGCACACCGGAAACGCATCGACCCCGCCGAACTCCTTGAACAGCAGGGCCTTGCCCTCCATCACGGGCAGGGCCGCGGCAGGACCGATGTCTCCCAACCCGAGGACAGCTGTCCCGTCGGTAACGATGGCGACGATGTTCTTGACGATCGTGTGGGTGTGGCGCAGCATCGGCTCCCGTTGGATCGCCTTGCACACACGGGCCACGCCCGGTGTGTACGCCATAGCCAGGTCGTGGGCGTCGCCAACCGAACAAAGGGCGTTGACCTCTATCTTTCCGCCCTCGTGGAGCCGGAATGTGCGGTCCCACCAATCGAGTACGGTGACGCCGTCGAGATCACTGACAGCCGTGACAATGTCACGAGCATGGTCGGGGGACTCGGCCAGAACGTCGATCTCGCGCATGATGACCGGACCCTTGGCTTCGAAGCCCGGAATGGCGGCGATATTGCCCCCCGCGTCACCGATCGCAGTGGCGAAGCGGCCCAGCGTCCCGGGGCGGTTTCCCAGCGACACCTTGATTGTGATTGAGTAAGCCGGGGTCGGTGTGTCCAATTCAACTCCCTTGATGATCGAGTTCAATAATCGTTCCCAGTATCTCATCGTCTACTGTCCAGCAACAAAGCACATCGTCGCAGACCACGATTCGAAACTTTATCCACTACTATTCCCGTTGAATAACTTGAACCGTTGAAAGGACGCGGTCAGTGGTACGACACATGTCAGATGAACACAAGGCTGCAAATGCCAAAGCTCGGGCCGAGAACAGGTCCGTAAGCGCATATCTGGAGGCTCTTGAGTCGAACCGGCCACGTCCGGGTCGCAAGCGCACTGCCGAATCCATCAAGAAGCGAATGGAAGCAATCAGCGAAGCGCTTGAGTCGGCAACACCGATACGGCGGGTCCAGCTAGTCCAAGAGCGCATCGATCTTGAGCGGGCCCTCAGCGCACCCGCGGAGACAGTCGACATCAGCGAACTCGAGGACGCATTCGTGGCAGTCGCCGTTTCTTACAGCGGCCGAAAGGGAATCACATACGCGGCGTGGCGTGAGGTAGGAGTCCCTGCCGCAACCCTCAAGCGCGCTGGCATCTCCCGCGGCGGCACCTGACACTCTTCACAATCGCAGTTCAGCTGGCTGGGTAGCGGCCTCTGGGTGGAGGGCAACGACGCGCCGCGCCGCCTCGACCACGCGCGCGGTCTGTTCTGACGCTGTTCCTGCGAACCGCTCCGGTTCGGCCATGAGTGGGGCCAGGTCCGGGCGGCGCAGTGGCACCCGTTCATCGGCGGCCAGTTGATCGAGCAGTCCGTCCAGGTCGACGGGATCGTCGCCGGTCGTTTGTTGCGCGGCCCGCCGGGTGGGTTCGGCCAGCACTTCGTGGGCCGCCTCCCGTCCCATCCCGGCCCGGACCAGGGCTGTGAGAAGACGGGTGGTCGCCAGCAGGGGCAGAGCGCGCTCGAGCTCGGCAGCGAGGGCGGCCTTGTCGATCTGGAGCTCCTTCAACACTCCCAGCGCGGTGTGGAGCAGGCCGTCGGCCGCGCAGAAGGCGTCGGGAAGCATGACCCGCCGGGCGGCCGAGCAGCTCACGTCGCCCTCGTTCCACTGGCGCCCCGCGAGCGAGGCTGCCATGGCGAGATGGCCGTCGAGCACGGCCACCAGCGCACCGATGCGCTCCGAGGAGCGGGCGTTGGCCTTGTGGGGCATTGCCGACGAGGCGACCTGGCCGGCTCGGAACCCCTCCGATACAAGCCCGTGCCCAGCCATGAGCCGCACTGTCGTCGCCAGGGACGCCGGCCCGGATACAGCCTGGACCAGCGCAGCCACGACGTCGAGGTCCAGAGAGCGCGGATAGGTCTGCCCCGACGCATCGAGCACACCTCCGAAGCCGAGATGCTCGGCCACCAAGCTCTCCAATTCGTCAACCGCCTCCGCCGATCCGAGAAGGTCGAGCTGATCGAGGCGGGTGCCGACCGGCCCCTTGATGCCCCTCAGCGGGTACCGGTCCAATAGCTCCGCGACCCTGGAGTACCCGAGCATCGTCTCCGCCGCGGCGTCCGCGAAGCGCTTCCCGAGCGTCGTGGCCTGCGCGGCCACGTTGTGGGTGCGGGCCACCATCACAGTCGAGGCATGGGCCTCAGCCAGATCGGCCAGCCGGGCGATCACCGCCACCAGGTCGTCGCGGATCACCTTCAGCGAGTCGAGAATCAGCAGCTGCTCGGTGTTCTCGGTGACATCGCGTGAAGTCATGCCCAGATGGATGGATTCGTGGCCGGCGAGAGCGCAGAACTCGTCGATCCGGGCCTTCACGTCATGGCGGGTGACGGCCTCCCGGACGGCAATCGACTCGAGGTCGACCACCTCCACCACCGCCTCGTAGGCATCGACGACGGCTTGACCGACATCAAGTCCGAGTTTGCGCTGAGCTTCCAGCACCGCCAGCCACAGCCGGCGCTCCAGCACCACGCGGCGCTCCGGCGACCACAGTGCCCGCATCCGCTCGCTGGCGTAACGGCCCGCCAGCACGTTGGGGTGTGAAGCCTCCACTATGAGCCCCGCTCTTGTTCGCTGCGCTCACGGGCCGCTCGGGCCACGGCCTCGCTCCGCGTCATGCAAAGTCCTCGTGTACTGCAGCTCATACGCTCGGCCTCTGGACCCCTAGGCGGCTTCCTGCCAGTAGAGGTACTGGCTGCGGCCCGGGCCGACCCCGACGAGCCGGATGGGCACGCCGATGCCCTCCTCCAGGAAGGCGATGTAGTCGGCGGCCGCGGCCGGCAGCTCGGCCGACGACGTGATACCGCTCAGGTCGGTGCTCCAACCGTCGAGCTCCTCGTACACCGGCACCGCCTTGTGGATCACCGACTGGTGATAGGGCATGTGCTCGTAGCGCTCGCCGTCCAGTTCGTAGGCGACGCACACCTTGAGACGGTCGAGCCCGTCGAGCACGTCGAGCTTGGTGAGGGCGACCTCGGTCAGCGAGTTGAGCCGCACCGCGTGGCGCAGCATCACCAGGTCCAACCACCCGGTGCGGCGGCGGCGGCCGGTGTTCGTCCCGAATTCGCAGCCGACGGTGACGAGGTGGTCCCCGACTTCGTCCAACAGCTCGGTGACGAACGGCCCCGACCCGACCCGGGTCACGTAGGCCTTGGCCACGCCGATGACCCGGTCGACGTGGCGGGGACCGATCCCCGCACCGATGCAGACACCGCCCGCCACCGGATTGGACGACGTGACGAAGGGGTAGGTGCCGTGATCGAGGTCGAGGAAGGTCGCCTGGGCCCCCTCGAACAGCACCTGCCGGCCCGACTCGAGGGCCTCGTGCAGCACGGCCACCGCGTCGCAGATATGGGCCTCGAGCCGGGGCGCGCACTCGTCCAGGTACTCGGCGACGATGTCGTCGGCCCGCAGGGGCAGACGGTTGAAGACCTTGGCCAGCACCTTGTTGGTGTGGCCCAGGGACACGTCGAGCTTGGCCCGGAAGATCCGCGGGTCGAGCAGGTCCTGCACCCGCAGCCCGATGCGCATCGACTTGTCGGCGTAGGCCGGCCCGATGCCCCGCTTGGTGGTGCCCAGCTTGGCGTCGCCGAGGTGGCGCTCGTGCAGCGCGTCGAGCTCCTGGTGGTAGGGCATGATCAGGTGGGCGTTGCCCGAGAGCCGCAGGGAGCTGCAGTCGACGCCCCGGGACTGGAGCGCGTCCATCTCGGCGATGAGGACCCTGGGATCGACGACGACGCCGTTGCCGATCACCGGAGTGATGTGCTCATAGAGCACTCCGCTGGGTATCAGCTGGAGTGCGAAGGTCTCGCTGCCCACTACCAGCGTGTGCCCGGCGTTGTGGCCGCCCTGGTAGCGGACCACCATGTCCATCTCGGCAGCGACGAGGTCGGTGAACTTCCCCTTCCCCTCGTCGCCCCACTGGGTACCGACGACAACGGTCGCAGGCACGGCGCTCTCCTTCAGGGGCGGGCGTTACCGTGCGATTGTACTGGTTTCTACCTGAGGATGATCGACGGGTCCGTCTCACCGGAGCGGTCCACGTCCACGACCACGGTGTCGTCGGTCCGGTAGCGGCCCTCCAGCATGGCCACCGCCAGAGGATCTCCGATGGCGCGCTGTATGAGGCGCTTGAGGGGCCGGGCCCCGAAGGCGGGGTCGTAGCCGGCGCGGGCCAGATGGGCCTTGGCCTCGCCGGTGACCTCCAGCCCGAGGCGCCGGGCCTGCAGGCGATCGTCCAGCTGCCTGAGCTGGATGTCGACGATGGGCACGAGGTCTTCCGGCTCCAGGGCGCGGAACCGGACGATGTCGTCTATGCGGTTGACGAACTCGGGCCTGAAGAAGTTGCCCGGCTCGCCCTGGAGGTTGGACGTCATGATCAACACGACGTTGCTGAAGTCCACCGTGCGGCCCTGCCCGTCGGTGAGACGGCCGTCGTCGAGCAGTTGCAGCAGCACGCCGAACACGTCGGCGTGGGCCTTCTCCACCTCGTCGAGCAGCACCACCGTGTAGGGGCGGCGCCGGACCGCCTCGGTCAGCTGGCCGCCGGAGTCGTGGCCCACGTATCCGGGCGGCGCTCCGATGAGGCGGGACACCGAGTGCTTCTCGAGGTACTCCGACATGTCGATGCGGACCATGGCCTGCTCATCGTCGAACAAGAACGCGGCCAGGGACCGGGCCAACTCGGTCTTGCCGACGCCGGTGGGGCCGAGGAACAGGAAGCTGCCGATGGGCCGGTGGGGGTCGCTGAGGCCGACGCGGCTGCGACGGATGGCGTTGGCCACCACGCTCACCGCCTCGTCCTGGCCCACCACCCGCTCGTGGAGATGCTCCTCCAGCCGGATCAGCTTGGCCGCCTCGCCCTCCATCAGGCGCGACACCGGCACGCCGGTGGACCGGCTGACGACGGCCGCTATGTGGTCGGCGTCGACTTCCTCGGTGAGCATCGACGAGTCGCGCTGCAACCCGGCCAGATGGCTGGTGGCCTCGTCGATGCGGCGCTCCAGTTCGGGGATGATCCCGTAGCGGATCTCGGCGGCCCGTTCCAGGTCGGGCTCGCGTTCGAGGTCGGACCGGCGGGTCTCGAGCTCCTCCTTGAGGGAGCGGATGACGCCGATGGCCTCCTTCTCGGCCTGCCAGCGCGCCGTCAGCGCGGAGGACTCCTCAGTGAGGTCGGCGATCTCGCGCTCCAGGTCGTCGAGACGCGCTCGGGACGTGGCGTCGCTCTCGGCGGAGACCGCGACCCGCTCCATCTCGAGTTGCCGCAGCCGGCGCTCCACCACATCGATCTCGGTGGGCACCGAGTCGATCTCGATGCGCAGCGAGCTGGCCGCCTCGTCGATCAGGTCGATGGCCTTGTCGGGAAGGAACCGACCGGTGATGTAGCGGTCGGACAGCTCGGCCGCGGCGATCAGGGCAGAGTCCTTGATGCGGACCCCGTGATGGACCTCGTAGCGCTCCCGCAGACCTCGCAGGATGGCCACGGTCGCCTCCACGGAGGGCGGTTCGACGAGCACCGGCTGGAAGCGGCGCTCCAGAGCCGCGTCGGTCTCGAGGTGCTTGCGGTACTCGTCGAGCGTGGTGGCACCCACCATCCGCAGCGTGCCGCGGGCCAGCATGGGCTTGAGCATGTTGCCGGCGTCCATCGCTCCCTCGGCGCCGCCCGCACCCACCATGGTGTGCAACTCGTCGATGAAGGTGACGATCTCGCCTCCGGCCTCCTCGATCTCGGCCAGCACCGCCTGGAGGCGCTCCTCGAACTCGCCCCGGTACTTGGCACCGGCCACCATGGCGGCGAGGTCGAGCACCACGAGCCGCTTGCCGGCCAGGCTGTCGGGCACGTCGCCGTCGACGATGCGCTGGGCTAGGCCCTCCACGATGGCGGTCTTGCCCACGCCGGGCTCGCCTATAAGCACCGGGTTGTTCTTGCGGCGCCGGGCCAGGACCCTGATCACCCGCCGGATCTCGTCGTCGCGGCCGATCACCGGGTCGAGGTTGCCGGCCCGGGCCTCGGAGGTGAGGTCCCGGCCGTAGCGCTCCAGGGCCTGGTACTGATCCTCGGGCGCCTTGGTGGTGACCCGATGGCTGCCCCGAACATCATGCAACACCTTCAGCAGGAGCTCGCGGTCGAGGTCCAGGCGATCGCCGAGGGCGATGACCAGATGCTCGGTGGACAGGTAGTCGTCGCCGAGGTCGGCTCGCAGCTTGTCGGCGCTGGTCAGCACGTCGTGCAACTCGCGGGAGACACCGACGTCGGACCCGTAGGCGCGCGGCAGCATGGCCACCGCCTGCTGGGATCTCTCCAGCACGGCTGAGTGGTCGACACCCGCGGAGTGCAGCATCGGCAGCACCAGGCCCTCGGTCTGGGCCAGCAGGGCGATCAGGAGGTGGTCGGGCGTGACCTCGGCGTGGGAGCCGGCCCGGGCCGCCTCGGTGGCGGCCGCGAATGCCTCGGTCGTCTTGAGCGTCCAGCGATTGGGGTCCAAGGCCATGCTCAGCCGCTCCTCGCCTGATTCCCGCCAGGCACAGGCTCAACTACCGAGGCCGGCGCGCGGGTGGCGCGGTAGATGGTCACGGCCCGAGTCCGGGGGACGGCGGGCACCCGGTCACCAGGATTGAACCCGCGCGCCGTCAACTCGTCCAGGTAGCGCTCGCGTGCCCCGCGGGCCTCGTCGAGCTGGGCCTTCAAGTCGGCCACGGTCTGCTCGAGTTCCAGGACCCGCTGCACGCCGGCAAGGTTGAGACCCTCGTCGGTGAGCTCGGCGATGCGCTCCAGCAGGGCGAGGTCGGCATCGCTGTAGCGGCGGCTGCCGCCTGCGGTCCGGGCCGGCGCGAGCAGGCCCCTTCGCTCGTAGATGCGAAGCGTCTGGGGGTGGACGCCCGCCAATTCGGCGGCCACCGATATCACGTACACGGCTCGATGGAAGCGGTCATCGGTCATGGCAATTCTCCGTGGTTGAGATCATTTCTTGAGGTGGGCCCGCGGATCGGTGCCGTCGGCGGCCGCGAAGGCCTCCACTGCGGCCCGCTGCGCGTCGGACAGGTTCTGCGGCACGTCCACATCGACTTCGACGATGAGGTCAGCACCTCCGGTGGAGGTGCTCGCCGGGATGCGGAGACGCCGACCGGTCTTGGTGCCGGCTGGTATGCGGATAGTCACCGTCGAGCCGTCCAGGGTGGGCACCGGCACCTCAGCACCCAGGGCGGCCTCCGAGAACGTGACCGGCACGGTCAGGGTGACGTTCTTGCCGTCCCGACCGAACAGCCGGTGCGGCTTCACATGGATCCGCACGTACAGGTCGCCCGGCTTGCCGCCCACCCCTTGACCGGGTGCGCCCCGGCCACCGAGCTTGATCCGCTGCCCGTCGGTCACCCCGGCCGGTATGCGGGCCTTGACCTCGCGGCGCCGGTGCTCCACGCCCCGGCCACCGCAGGCACTGCAGGGATCGTCGATGACGGTGCCGCGGCCGGCGCAGGCCGTGCAGGGCCGGCTGAAGGAGAACAGGCCCTGGTTCTCGTCCTGCACTCCGGTGCCCGAACAGGTTGGGCACGGGCGAGGCTTGGCCGGGGGCTTGGCGCCCAGGCCCTTGCACGTCCGGCAGCGGGTCTCGCCGGCCACGGGCACCGCGATCGTGGTTCCCGACACGGCATCGGCGAAGTCAAGCTTCACCTCGGTCTCGATGTCGGCGCCCTGCTGGGCTGGGTTGCCGCGGCGGCGCCGTCCGAACAGACCACCGAAGAGGTCGCCGAGATCGCCCATCTGCTCGAAGCCCACGTTGAAGCCCCCGGCCGGGCCCGGTCCGCCCGGGCCGAACGAGCCCGCCATGGGACCGAGCCGGCGCACCTCGTCGTAGGCCTTACGCTTGGAGTCGTCGCCGAGTACGTCGTAGGCCGAGGCCACCTCCTTGAAGCGTCCCTCCACGGCCTGGTCGCCCGGATTGGCGTCGGGGTGCAGCTTCTTGGCCAGCTTGCGGTAGGCCTTGGAGACGTCGGAGGCCGAGGCGTCCTCGGCCACACCGAGGATCTTGTAGTAGTCCTTCTCGAACCACTCCCGCTGGGGCTCCATGCTCACGCCCTCCTAGCCGCGCACCTTCACCATGGCCGGCCGCAGCACCCGGCCGTTCCACGCGTACCCGGTGCGCAGCACCTCCACCACGATCGGAGCGTCCTGGCCGTCGCCGGTGGACTCCTCGCTCATGACTGCCTCGTGGAAGCCGGGATCGAAGGGCTCGTCGACGGTGCCGAGCACGGTGAGGCCCTCCGCGGACAGCACGCCCAGCAGCTGCGACTGCAGGGCTTCGATGCCCTCCACGCCCTGGCTGACCGCAGCCTCGCACGCGTCGAGGACGACGAGCAGCTCTCTGGCCAGCCTCGAGGCCGCCTGGGCGACCAGCTCGGTGTTGCGCTTCATCGTCTGGCGCCGGAAGTTGGTGAACTCGGCGGTAACCCGCTGGAGGTCCTCCAGGTAGGCGTCCCGCTCCGCGATGACCGCGGCCAGGTCGAGCTCGGTGTCACCGGCGGTCTGACCCTCGACGAGCTCCGGCTCGTCGGTCACGGATCCGGCCGCCTCGCCGCTGTCCACGCCAGATGCGTCGGGCTCGTCGGAGACAGCCTCCAGCTCGCTGATGTCGGGGGACGATGCGCTCACGCCGTCTCGCGGTCGTCGTCGACGATCTCAGCCTCGACCACGTCGTCGTCATCGGAGGCCTCGCCGGCCGCGCCCGGCCCGCGCTCGGCCGCGGCGGCCGCGTCGTAGAGCCTCTGGCCGAACTCCTGGCTGGCCGCCATGAGGGCCTCGGTGGCCGACTTGACCGCCTCGACGTCGTCGCCCTCCAGCGCGCTGCGCAGATCGGCGAGCTTGGAGTTGATGGCCTCCTTCTCGTCGTCGGACACCTCGTCCGCATGTTCCTTCAGCAGCTTCTCGGTCTGGTACACGAGCGTGTCGGCCGCGTTGCGGATCTCGGCCTCCTCGCGCCGCTGGCGGTCCTCCTCCGCGTGGGCCTCGGCGTCGGACACCATCTGGTCGATGACATCGGAGTCGAGCGACGACTGGCCAGTGATGGTCATCGACTGCTCCTTGCCGGTGGCCTTGTCCTGCGCGCTCACGTGGACGATGCCGTTGGCGTCGATGTCGAAGGTCACCTCGATCTGGGGCATCCCCCTGGGTGCCGGCGGCAGGTCGACAAGCTGGAACTTGCCCAGGGTCTTGTTGTAGGCGGCCATCTGCCGCTCGCCCTGGAGCACGTGGATCTCCACCGACGGCTGGCCGTCCTCGGCGGTGGTGAAGATCTCGCTCTTGCGGGTGGGGATGGTGGTGTTGCGCTCGATGAGGGTGGTCATCACGCCGCCCTTGGTCTCGATACCCAGCGACAGCGGGGTCACGTCGAGCAGCAGCACGTCCTTGACCTCGCCCTTGAGCACACCGGCCTGGATGGCCGCGCCGATGGCCACCACCTCGTCGGGGTTGACCGTCTTGTTGGGCTCGCGTCCGGTCATCTCCTGGACCAGCTCGGCCACCGCCGGCATGCGGGTCGACCCACCCACCAGAACAACGTGGTGGATGTCGCCCTTGGCGATGCCGGCGTCGGAGATGGCCCGCTCGAAGGGGCCGCGGCAGCGCTCCAGCAGGTGGGCGGTCAGCTCCTGGAACTTGGCCCGGCTCAGCGTGTAGTCGAGATGCAGCGGGCCCTTGTCGGTGGCGGTCACGAAGGGCAGGTTGATCTGCGAGGACGGGGTCTGGGACAGCTCGATCTTGGCCTTCTCGGCTGCCTCCTTGAGACGCTGCATGGCCATGGCGTCGGAGGACAGGTCCACACCGTGGTCGCCCTTGAACGACGCCACGAGCCAGTCGATCACGGCCTCGTCCCAGTCGTCGCCGCCGAGCTTGGTGTCGCCGGAGGTGGACTTCACCTCGAACACACCGTCACCGAGCTCCAGCACCGACACGTCGAAGGTCCCGCCGCCGAGGTCGAACACCAGGATGGTCTGGTCGGCGGACTCCTTGTCGAGTCCGTAGGCGAGGGCGGCCGCGGTGGGCTCGTTGATGATGCGCAGCACCTCCAGCCCGGCGACCTTGCCGGCCTCGTGAGTGGCGGTGCGCTGGGCGTCGTCGAAGTAGGCGGGAACGGTGACCACCGCCTGCGTGACGGTGTCGCCCAGGTACTCCTCGGCGTCGCGCTTGAGCTTCATCAGCACCCGGGCCGATATCTCCTGGGCGGCGTAGCTCTTGTCGTCGACCTTGAACTTCTTGGCCGTGCCCATGTGCCGCTTCACCGAGCGGATGGTGCGATCGGGGTTGGTGATGGCCTGGCGCTTGGCGACCTCGCCCACGAGCACCTCGCCGTCGTTGCTGAACGCCACGACGGAGGGAGTGGTGCGCGATCCCTCGGCGTTGGGGATGACGACGGGGTCGCCGCCCTCGAGGACGCTAACGACAGAATTCGTGGTACCGAGATCGATACCGACGGCCTTTGGCATGGTGAGGCTTCCTTTCACTTATGTCTTGCCTAACCTAGAACGCACAGAGTAGCGAAGTTCATTCCCATTTGCACGAAAACTTGAGTCTATCTTTATCAACTTTCTCGGAGCCAGGCCGGGTACCTTTGGCGGTCATGGCTCACGACCTGATCCTCCTGCGCCACGGCCGCAGCACCTGGAACGACAAGAACCTCTTCACCGGCTGGTACGACTGCGGACTGAACGAAGCCGGTCGAGCAGAGGCCCACCGGGCGGCCGAGATGCTGGGCACCGCCGACCTGGTGCCCACCGCGGTACACACATCGGTCCTGCGACGGGCCACGGAGACGACCAGTATCGTGCTCGACGACCTCGGCCTCGGCTCGCTGGAGGTTCGCAGGAGCTGGCGACTCAACGAGCGCCACTACGGCGACCTGACGGGGCTGGACAAGGCGGCCACCCGCAGGGCCCACGGCGATGAGCAGCTCCAACGGTGGCGCCGGGGATACGACACCCCGCCGCCGCCCATCCGGAGCGACAACGAGTTCAACCCCAACGGCTCGCCGCTCTACGCGGACCTCGCGCCCGGACTCGTACCGCTGACCGAGAGCCTCAAGGACGTTCTGGCCAGGCTGCTGCCCTACTGGCAGGACGCCATCGTCGGTGACCTGCGCCGCGGCCACACCGTGATGGTCTCGGCCCACGGAAACAGCCTCCGCGCCCTGGCCAAGCACCTGGATCGGATCTCCGACGACGACATCGGCGCCCTCAACATCCCCACCGGGATGCCGCTGCACTACGCGCTGGGTTCCGACATGTTCCCGACCGAGTCCAAGCATCCCCTGGAGCGGGCCCTCGATCCAGCCGCCGCAGCCGCCGCGGCCGCCGAAGTAGCCGCCCAAGCGTCAGGCCCCTCCGCTACCTGAGACGGGCGCGGCGAGTAGTGTCGCGCCCGTCGTGCGGATCAAGCCCCATCACATCGTCGTCGCGCTCGGTGTCGCCATCGCGCTGTTCACCGCCGCCTCGGGCATCGTCGCCGGGATCACCGGCTTCCACAGTGACAGCCCGATCACCCGCGAGGTCTTCGGCAACGTCCCCACCCCGCTGAAGGCCGCCTTCTACACCGTCATCCCGATACTGCTGGTCTACGGGTCCGTTCTGTTCGCCAACCGGGTCAAGAACTGGGAGCGGGGCCGGCCCGACAACCGCCGAACCACACCGAAGAACGTGCACCACCGGATGGCCGACTTCCGGGCCGGCGTCTACATGCAGACCCTGCTGCGGGAGCCCGCCGCCGGGGTGATGCACTCGCTCATCTACTTCAGCTTCCTGGTACTGCTGGGGGTGACCACCACCCTGGAGGTCGACCACCAGCTCCCGGACGGAGCGAAGTTCCTGCACGGCGACGTGTACCGGGCCTACTCCGCGGTGGGCGACGCGGCCGGGGCGGTGTTCGTGGTCGGCATGCTGTGGGCCATCCTGCGCCGCTTCGGACCGCCGGCGTGGCGGCCCTACCGCATCCGCACCAAGACCCGGCCCGAGCACGCGGTCATCGGCGGGGTGATGCTGGCCATCGGGGTGACCGGCTTCGGCGCTGAGGCTTTCCGGATCGCGGCCGACGGCCTGCCCGACCACGAGCGCTGGAGCTTCATCGGCTACCCGCTGGCCACCCTCGTCGACGGCTCGGCGGTGCACGGCTGGCACCAGGCGTGGTGGGTGGCCCACGTCGTCGCCTTCGTGGCCTTCCTGGTGATCCTGCCGACGACGATGCTGCGTCACATGTTCACATCGCCGCTGAACATGTACCTGCGGCACCGCGACCGTCCCAAGGGGGCCATGCGGCCCATGCCCGACCTGGTGGAGGGCGACACCGAGCTCGAGACATTCGGCGCCTCGGTGATCGAGGACTTCTCGTGGAAGCAGTTGCTCGACACCGACGCCTGCACCATGTGCGGCCGCTGCACCTCGGTGTGCCCGGCCCACGCCACCGGCAAGCCCCTGGACCCCCGCGAGATCGTGCTCAAGACGGGTGAGGTCATGGCCCTCACCGGCAGCCCTCCGACGTCGCCGCCCCTCAGCAGCGGCGAGGAAACCGTCGAGGTGCCGGCCAACTGGATGTTCGAGCGCATCAGCACCGAGGAGCTGTGGGCCTGCACCTCATGCCGGGCCTGCGACGAGATCTGCCCGGTCAACATCGAGATCCTCGACAAGATCCTCGACATGCGCCGCTACCTCACCCTGATGGAGAGCGACTTCCCCTCGGAGCTGGGCCAGGCCTTCCGGGGCATGGAGAACTCGTCCAACCCGTGGTCGCTGAGCCAGACCGAGCGGGCCGACTGGGCCCGGGACCTCGACGGGGTGCGGGTCCTGTCCGGCGGCGACCCCCTGGACGCCGAGTACCTGTACTGGGTCGGTTGCGCGGGATCCTTCGACGACAAGAACAAGAAGGTGGCCCGGGCCATGGCCCAGCTCATGGAGCGGGCCGGCGTGGACTTCGCCATCCTCGGCCCGGCCGAGAATTGCACCGGCGACTCGGCCCGGCGCTCCGGCAACGAGTACCTGTTCCAGATGCTGGCGTCGGCCAACATCGAGACCCTCAACTCGATGGGGGTGCGCAAGATCGTCACCCAGTGCCCCCACTGCTTCAACACGCTGGCCAACGAGTACCCGCAGCTCGGCGGGCACTACGAGGTGATCCACCACAGCCAATTCCTGGAGGCGCTGGTGGCCGAGGGCCGCCTTGACCTCGAAGGGGCCACCCTCGCCGAGAGGGTCGTCTACCACGACAGCTGCTACCTGGGGCGGCACAACGACGTGTACCTGGCGCCCCGGCGGGTGCTCGGCTCGCTCGGCGGCATCGACCTGGTGGAGGCCCCCCGCAACGGCACCAAGGGGATGTGCTGCGGCGCGGGCGGGGCCCGCATGTGGATGGAGGAGACGATCGGAACCAAGGTGAACGATGAGCGGTCCCGGGAGCTTCTCGACACGGGGGCGTCGCGCATCGCCACCGCCTGCCCGTTCTGTTACATCATGATGGACGATGGGGTGCGGGCGGCCGGTGTCGATGAGGACTCGGTCCAGGTCGCCGACATCGCTTTGCACGTGCTGGAGGCAGTCGAAGCTCGCGACTCGGCTGCTACCGCTTAGGGACACTTCCCCCCAGGCCGGCGGGTCCTGTCGTCGAGCCGAGATGACCGACACGGGCTTCGCCCTACTCGTCGGTCATCTGACTCGCCGCCACCCCCCGGCCTTGCCGGTGCGGCACTAGGCAACCGGTAGCGTCTTAGGGATGCGGCCTCGGATTGTTGTTGTTGACAACTATGACTCGTTTGTTTACATCTTGGTGCAGTATCTGGGGGAGTTGGGGGCCGAGCCTTTGGTGTACCGGCATGATGCGGTTACGGCTGACGAGGTGCGGGCGCTCGAGCCCGACGGCGTGCTGATCAGTCCGGGGCCGGGTACGCCGGACGATGCCGGCGTGAGCAACGATCTGCTGGCGACGTTGAGCGGCGCGGTGCCCATCTTCGGGGTGTGTCTTGGGATGCAGTGCATCGGCCAGGTGTTCGGCGGGACCGTCATCCGGGCTCCGGAGGTGATGCACGGCAAGACGTCGGTCATCGAGCACGACTCCTCGGGGGTGTTCGAGGGCCTGCCCAACCCCTTCACCGCCACCCGCTACCACTCGCTGATCGTCGAGCGCGCCTCGGTTCCGCCCATCCTGGAGGTCACCGCCACTTGCAACGAGGGCCTGGTGATGGGTCTGCGGCATCGGCAACACCACACCGAGGGAGTGCAGTTCCACCCGGAGTCGGTGCTCACCGACTCCGGCCGCGACCTGCTCGACAACTTCCTGGCCCGCTGCCGCTAGCGGGAACAGCTGGACTCAGCCGGTTTCGGCCGGCTCCTCGGGCGGGCCTGCTCCGGTCTGGTCGATGCCTTCCGTCTCGCCGCCTTCGCCCTCCGGTGACTCAGGCCCGATCTGATCGCCTTCGGTCTCGGCCGACTCACCTACCACGACATCCACCTCGGTCCCAGCCGACACTTCGAGGTTGGGGGGCGGTGTCTGGGCCAGTATCCGGCCCACGTCCGCCGATCCCGGCTCGACCGGTTCGAAGGTCACGATGCCGACGACGAGCCCGTCTCGTTCAATGGTCAGCTTCCCGGTGTCGAACAGCAGGCCCTGGACGTCGGGGATGGCCACCAGCGGAGGGCCGTCCGAAACGATGATGTAGATCTCCAGGCCGACAGCCACCGGGAACCCGTGGAGCGGATCGGTCTCAATGATCTCGCCCTCCGGGACCGTGGCCGACGGCTCGCGCCGCTCGGCGACGCGGAACCCCTGGTCGGCCAGGGTCTGGATGGCCTGGATCAGTGTCTGGCCCCGCACGTCGGGCACGAAGATCTGCCCCGGTCCGGTGGAGACGGTTATGGTCACCGCCTCGCCCAGCGCAAGCTCGGTGTTCGAAGTGGGCTCCTGCCCCACCACGATGCCCGCCTCGGCCTGGCTGGTGCCCTCGATCACGATGACCTCGTAGCCCGCGCTCCGAAGGATCTCGGTGGCATCGACGCGGTTGCGGCCCCGCACCGGCGGGACCCTCGGGGTCTCGCCCTGACTGACGGTGAGCGCCACCGTGGCGCCCTCCTCGGTCCGTTGACCGGCGAGCGGGCTCTGGGCGAACACCGTGTTCTCGGGCACGCCCGTGTTGACCTGGTAGCTGGGCTCCGGCTCCAGACCGGCCGACCTCAGCAGAGCGTCCGCCTCCCCGTAGCTGAGCCCGGACACGTCGGGCACTTCGATCAGCGTGGCACCGTCGGGGGCGTCCGGCTCCGCGGGCCCGTTGTTGTCGCCCAGGCCGAGCGAGTCGTAGAAGGTCCACCCGAGGAAGCCGAGGGCGACCAGGAGGACCACCAGACCCAGGAACATGAGCACCGCCCGCTTCCAGCCGTCGGATCGGTGGACCTCCTCGTAGTAGTAGGCCGGGGGCGCGTACTGGGGCGGAGGCCCCGGCCCCGGCGCGGCGGGCACCTGGGTTCGGGGCCCGGTGGGGGGACCGCCACTGGGCGGAGGAGCGGTCGCAACCGGGCCGGTGCGCGGCCGGCCGGCAGGCGGGGCCGGCGGCACCTGCGATCCGGTCGCGGGACGCTCGCCCGTGAGGACCCGGGGCGACTGACCGGTCCGGACCCGGGGCGACTGGCCGGTCCGGGTCGGGATGCTGTGGGCGCCGGCCAGGTAGCGCTGAAGATCGGCGCGCAGGTCCTCCGCCTTGGGATAGCGGTTGGCCGGGTTCTTGGCCAGCAGCTTGAGGATGATGGCCTCGAGGGACTCCACGATGCTCACGCCCAGCAGTGATGGCGCGAGCGGACGCTCCTGCACGTGCTTGACGGCCACCGCGGTCGAGGTGTCGGCGGTGAAGGGGGGCTTGCCCACGATCATCTCGTAGAGCACGACCCCGAGCGAGTACAGGTCGCTGCGACCGTCGAGGGCCTTGCCCTGGGCCTGCTCGGGCGAGAAATAGGTGGCCGTGCCCATGACCGACCCGATATGGGTGAGGTTGTCACCGGTCCTGCGGGCCAGAGCGGTGGCTATGCCGAAGTCGGCCACCTTCACCTGGCCGTCGTCGCTGACGATGATGTTGCCGAGCTTGATGTCGCGGTGCACGAGCCCGGCGTTGTGGGCGCTGCTGAGCGCTTCGGCCACGTCGGCCGCGATCTCTGCGGCCCGGTCCGGGCTGAGACGTCCGGTGGAGCGCATCACGTCGGCCATG
This sequence comes from Acidimicrobiales bacterium, assembly GCA_965117015.1. Lineage (GTDB taxonomy): Bacteria > Actinomycetota > Acidimicrobiia > Acidimicrobiales > Aldehydirespiratoraceae > Aldehydirespirator. The sequence goes on along the minus strand of OZ220747.1, from coordinate 1,354,370 downwards.
CTGCGGCCCACCACGTATTCCATGACGATGTAGTACGTGCCCTGCTCCTGCCCCCAGTCGTAGATGCCGACGATGTTGGGGTGGTTCAGGTTGGCCGCGGCCTTCGCCTCCCGGCGGAAGCGCTCGACGAAGCTCGGATCATTGGCGAACTCCGGGAACAGGACCTTCACCGCCACCTGCCGGTCGAGCGACGCGTCCCGGGCCAGGTAGACATCGGCCATCCCGCCCCGCGCGATGCGGCGGAGCAACTCGTAGCGACCGTTGAAGACGGTCAGGCCCTCATCTGACACCGTGAGCCATTGTAACGGGCGCCCCTAGGCCGGGATCAGAGCCGTGAATCGCCGCGGCTGACCGGCGCCGCGATCAGGTCAGCACGGCGGGCAGGAACGTCACGATGAGCTGCTCCGAATCGTCGGGCTGGAGTTCGGCGTCACCCACGACGTCGACGACCACCGCGGTGGCGTTGTCGCGGCCGTGCCCCGGCCGCACAGCTCGCTCCACCAGGCTGCCGGCGGCGGCTCCGGCATCCTCGACGGATCGCAGGATCTCAGCGATCTCGAAGTCGGCCACCTCATTGGTCAGCCCGTCGCTGCAGAGCAGGAAGCGGGTCCCCTCCACGGCCGCCAGCTCCCAGCCGTCGACGTGCACCCGGCGCTCGAACCCGACGGCCCGGGTGAGAGTGTGGCGGTCGGCGCGGGTGGCCGCCTCGGCCTCGGAGATGACGCCACCGCGGACGAGATTCTCGGAGATCGTGTGGTCGATGGTGATGCGGCTGAAGCCGTCCGGGGTGAGCACGTACAGCCGGGAGTCGCCGACGTTGCAGGCCGCCAGCCACGGCCGGTCCTCGGCGCCATTGATGCCAGCCAGTACGCACAGGGTCGTTGACATCTCGAACAGGCTCGGGTCGTCCCTGGCCGCTTCCAGGATGGCGACGTTGGCCGAGCCCACCAGCGCTATCAGCTGGGCCAGCGACTCGACGCCGGCGTCACGGGAGAGGACGTCGGTGGCAATGCCCGCCGCAGTGCCCCCGCCCGCGTGGCCTCCGAGCCCGTCCGCTACCGCAAAGACGGCACCGTCGGCGAGGTAACGATCCTGATTCTCGTGGCGGTGCAGGCCCACATGGGTGGCGGCCCCGTAATCCAGGCGCACTCCGGCGATGCTAACGGCCCCCGTCAGCCGGACTCGGGACCGCCGGCAGGCAGGCGATTCGTATAGCGGGCGGCTAGCCTCGTGTGCCCGGTCCGCCCGCGGGTGGGTCGGGGCCACGCGCGAGTGGCGGAATTTGGCAGACGCGCAGGATTCAGGTTCCTGTGTCCGAAAGGACGTGGGGGTTCAAGTCCCCCCTCGCGCACATCATCACACCAGGGGACCCGTCGCGGCCTCCACTGCGAGCACCAGGGCCTCGTCCATGAGCATCTGCTCGGCCGCCGCCAACTCGGGTGACAGCCATCGGTCCGGCCCCGGGCCGGGTACCCGGGTTCGCAGCAGTCCGACAGCCGCCGCGGTCCCCGCCGCGGGCTGAAGGGGGGCGCGCAGTTCGATGCCGCGAGCGGCCGCAACCCATTCGACGGCCAGGATGCGGCGCAGGTTGGCGATGACCCGGCGCAACTTGCGGGCCGCGCCCCAGCCCATCGACACGTGGTCCTCCTGCATGGCCGAGGTCGGCAGCGAATCCACCGAGGCCGGGGCGGCCAGGCGCCGATTCTCGGCGCACAGGGCCGCCGCGGTGTACTGGCCGATCATCAGACCGCTGTCCACGCCCGGATCGTGGGCCAGGAACGGGGGCAGACCGTGGGACCGGCCGGCGTCGAGCAGCCGGTCGATACGGCGCTCGGCGATGGCGCCGACCTCGGCCGCGGCGATGGCCAGATAGTCGGCCGCCAATGCGACCGGCGCACCGTGGAAGTTCCCGCACGACTCGACGCGGCCGTCGGGCAGAACCATCGGATTGTCGATGGCCGAACCCAGTTCCCGATCTGTCGCCGCCGCCACGAAGTCAAGGGTGTCGCGGGCTGCGCCGTGAACCTGGGGGGTGCACCTGATGGAGTAAGCGTCCTGCACCCGGTCGTCGTCAACCCGGTGACTGGCGACGATGGGCGAGTCGTCCAGCACGGCCCGGAGGTTGCCCGCGCTGGCCTGCTGGCCGGGGTGGGGACGCAGCGCCACCAGGTCGGCCGCGAAGGCCCGGTCGGTGGCCAGCAGCGCCTCGACGCTGCAGGACGCCACGATGTCGGCGACGGTCATGAGCCGCCTGGCGTCGTGGACCGCGAGGCACAGCGTCCCCAGGATCCCGTCGGTGCCGTTGGTGAGGGCCAGGCCCTCCTTGGCCGCCAGTTCCAGGGGTGCCAGTGGCTCGATACCCGCCTGGGCCAGGGCCGCGCCCGCCGCGGTGGTTCCCCCGCCGCCGGCCAGCACCTCGCCCTCGCCGATCAGCACGAGCGCGGCATGGGCCAGGGGCGCGAGATCGCCGCTGGCCCCGAGGGAGCCGTGCTCGGGCACGGCCGGCACCACGCCCGCGTTGATCAGCCGCACGAGTCCCTCGGCGACCTGCGGCCGCGCCCCCGACACCCCCAGGGCGAGCGTGCGGGCCCTGAGGAACATCATGGCCCTGACCACCTCGGCCTCTACCGGAGCCCCCATCCCGGCCGCGTGGGACCTGATCAGGGAACGCTGCAGCACGGCCCGGCGGTGGGCGGGGACGACCGTGTTGGCCAGGGCCCCGAAGCCGGTGGAGACCCCATAGGCGGGCTCCCCCTCGGCCAGCTCCTCGACGACGCTGCGAGCTGCGGCCATGCGGGCCATGGCGGCATCGCTGAGCCGGACCGGCTCGCCGTCGCGGGCGACGGCGACGACATCGGAGACGGTGACGCCTGCGCCGTCGAGTTCGACAGTCACACCCGCTCGGCCTCTGCTGGGGACAGGCCCTGGGATGTCGCCACGGCTGCCTCCACCACCGCCGCGGCCGCGGCCTGGAGGCGGCCGCCGGTAAGCCGGTCGGCGGGACCGAGCACCGACAGAGCCGCGATCGGACCCGCCGGGCCGTGGACCGGCGCGCAGACCGCGGTCACGTCGGGCTCAATGGCTCCGGTGTTGAAGATGGGCGCGGGGCGGGTGGGCGGCGCCAGCGCAGCGACGGAAAGGGCCTCGCCGACGGCCGTGCCGCCAATGGGGACCGACCGGCCCACCCAGCCGACGTGGCGGATGGCCCGGCGGCCCTCGACGGTGTCGATATAGACCGCTTCGTCGCCGTCGCGCACGGCCAGGTAGGCGGACTCCTCGGTGGCCGCGACCAGCCGCTCGAGTTCGGGTCGGGCCGCCGCGGTCAGACGAGCGTAGGGGCCCGACTGCAGCGAGGCTAGGGCGGTGCGCACGAACGAGGGCCCGACGGAGTACGTGCCCGCGTCGTTCTTCACGAGATAACCGCGGTCGGTCAGGACCCTCAGATGGCGCAGAGCCGTGCTCGTCGGCATACCCGTGCGGGCCGCGGCTGCGGTGAGGCTGAGCGTGCCCGCGGAGACAACGGCGTCCAGGAGAGTCAGCACACGCCCAGCCGAGCGCGACTTGTGCAGCGGCGACGGCGGCAAGGTTTGATGTGCCGGCGGTGATGTTTCATTAACTGAAATCTCTTGCTGCATATTGACAGAATAGGCTATCGCCCGGTACAGTGCAACAAGCCACAGCCGGCTGAGCGAGGTTCTCCATGACTGTCACCGCACCGCAAGCTGCGGGCGCTCCCGATGGGGGCGTGAGAGCTCCAACAGGCACCGCGTTGACGTGCCGGGGCTGGCCTCAGGAAGCCGCCTTCCGGATGTTGCAGAACAATCTCGATCCCGACGTGGCCGAGCGTCCGGACGACCTCGTGGTCTACGGCGGGACCGGACGGGCGGCGAGGTCCTGGCACGCATACCACGCCATGATCCGGGCCCTGACCGACCTTGCCGGCGACGAGACCCTGCTGGTGCAGTCGGGCAAGCCGGTGGGCGTGCTGCGAACCCATGAGTGGGCGCCCAGGGTGCTGATCGCCAACTCCAATCTCGTGCCGGAATGGGGCACATGGGACGAGTTCAGGCGGCTCGAGCATCTCGGGTTGACCATGTTCGGCCAGATGACGGCGGGCTCGTGGATCTACATCGGCACTCAGGGGATCCTGCAGGGCACCTACGAGTGCTTCGCAGCCATCGCCCGCAAGCGGTTCGGCGGGTCGCTGGCGGGAACCCTCACCGTCACAGCCGGACTGGGAGGGATGGGGGGCGCCCAGCCGCTGGCCATCACCATGAACGAGGGGGTGGCCCTGTGCATCGAGGTCGATCCGGAGCGGGCCGCCAGGCGGGTGGAGACCCGGTACCTCGACGTGGTCGCCAAAGACTACGGCGACGCCCTGCGCCGCTGCACTGAGGCGGTCTCGACACGCCAGCCGCTGTCGGTGGGACTGGTCGGGAACGCGGCCGACATCGTGCCCCGCCTGCTGGCCGACGGCGTGGCAGCCGACATCGTCACCGACCAGACCTCGGCCCACGACCCGCTGACCTATGTCCCCAACGACCTGACGCCCGAGGCCGCCGACGAGATGGGCCGCAGGCAGCCCGACGAGTTCATCCGCCGGGCACGGGCGGCCATGGCCACCCACGTGGAGGCCATGGTGGGCTTCGCCGACGCGGGCGCCGAGGTGTTCGACTACGGCAACAGCCTGCGGGCCGAGGCCGCCCTCGGCGGCTGCGAGCGGGCCTTCGACTACCCGGGCTTCCTGCCTGCCTACATCCGGCCGCTGTTCTGCGAGGGCAAGGGGCCGTTCCGATGGGTGGCCCTGTCGGGCGACCCGGCCGACATCGCGGCCACCGACCGGGCCGTGCTCGAGGAGTTCCCAGAGGACGAGGGCCTGAAACGGTGGATCACCCTGGCTGCGGAGCGGGTCGCGTTCCAGGGCCTGCCCGCCCGGATCTGCTGGCTGGGCTACGGGGAGCGCCACCGGCTGGGGCTGCGGTTCAACGAGATGGTCCGCTCCGGCGAGCTGTCAGCACCCATCGTCATCGGGCGCGACCACCTCGACTCGGGCTCAGTGGCCTCGCCCTACCGCGAGACCGAGGACATGCTCGACGGCAGCGACGCCATCGCCGACTGGCCCCTGCTCAACGCGCTGGTCAACACGTCGTCGGGGGCGTCCTGGGTGAGCATCCACCACGGGGGCGGCGTCGGCATCGGCCGGTCGATCCACGCCGGGCAGGTCAGTGTGGCCGACGGTACCGACCTGGCCGCCCGGAAGCTGGAGCGGGTCCTGTCCAACGACCCGGCCACCGGGGTGATGCGCCACGCCGACGCGGGCTACGACCGGGCCTGGGAGGTGGCCGCCGACCGCGGCGTGCACATACCGGCCGATCCGGCGGTCGCGTCATGACCGCTGCGGCGCGACAGACGAGCCGATGACGGTGCGGGACATCTGTTCGATCGGCCACCCGGCCCTGCGAGCCCCGGCTGTCGCGGTTCCGGTGGCCGAGGTCGCCGGCGAGCGGGTGCAGGGCATCGTCGACGACCTCATCGACACGATGCGCCACGCCAACGGCGCGGGTCTGGCCGCCAACCAGATCGACGAGACGGACCGGATCGTCGTCATCGAAGTGAACGACAACCCCCGATACCCCTACAAGCCGCCCATCCCGCTGACCGTGGCCATCAACCCCGAGCTGGAAGTGCTGGACGGCGAGACGGTGGTCATCAACGAGGGCTGCCTGTCGGTGCCGCTGCGGGGCGACGTGGTCCGCTCGGTCAACCTCAGGGTCCGCTACCTCGACCGCCACGGCATCGAGCACCGCGTCGAGGCCCGGGGCCTGGCCGCGGGAACCTGGCAGCACGAGTGCGACCACCTCGACGGGGTCCTGATCACCGATAGGGCCGACCCGGCCACCCTTTGCACCTGGGAAGAGTTCGAGCGGCACCACCGTGACGCCTTCATCGAACGCATCACCCGATTCACCGAACTGGTCGGATCATGACGGCACAGTGCTGGGTGACGGAGCCGCGATCATGACGGCACGGTACTGGTGCGAGTTGGCGTGGCTGGGAGGATCCCGGGCCGAGCCGGGGGTGGTGATCGAAGTGGCGGGCGACCGCATCGCCGGAGTGGCGGCCGAGGTGCGCACCCGGCCCGAGGACGCCGTCCCCCTAGCCGGCCTCACCCTGCCGGCGCTGGCCAACGCCCACAGCCACGCCTTCCACCGGGCTTTGCGGGGCCGCACCCACGGCGGGCGGGGCTCGTTCTGGACCTGGCGCGACCTCATGTACCGGGTGGCGACCCGTCTCGATCCGGACTGCTACCAACGGCTGGCCCGGGCGGTGTTCGGCGAGATGGCCCTCGCCGGCATCGGCGTCGTCGGTGAGTTCCACTACGTCCACCACCGGCCCGACGGCGGCGCATACGACGACCCCAACGCGATGGGCGCGGCGCTGGTCGCCGCAGCCCGCGACGCTGGCCTGCGGCTGACCCTGCTCGACACCCTCTACCTGCACGGTGGCTTGGATCCCGGCCTGGACGCCGGCACAAGCCGCGGCTACAGCCCGCTGAAGCCCGAGCAGGCCCGCTTCAGCGACGGCAGCGTCCAACGATGGGCTGAGCGGGCCGATGGCCTGGCCGCCACCGCGTCCGGTCCGGCAACGAAGGTCGGCGCGGCGGTGCACTCGGTGCGAGCCGTCGATCCGGCCTCCATCAAGGTGGCCGTCGACTGGGCCCGGGACCAGGACGCGCCGCTGCATTTTCATGCCTCGGAGCAGCCGGCCGAGAACGATCAGTGCCTCGCCGTGCACGGCCGGACCCCGATCGAGGTGATCGCGGAAGCCGGCGGTCTGGGCCCCGACACGACGCTGGTCCACGCCACCCACGCCACCGAGCACGACCGGACGCTCATCGGCGAAACCGGGACCGGCTGCTGCCTGTGCCCCACCACCGAGCGGGACCTGGCCGACGGCACCGGGCCGAGCGTCGGCCTGACCGGCGCAGGGGCCCGGCTGAGCCTGGGGTCGGACTCCCACGCCACCGTCGACATTCTCGAAGAGGCCCGCACGGTCGAACTCGACCAGCGGGCCGCCTCCGGCGACCGGGGCGTGTTCTCCACCGCGACCCTGGCCTCGATGGCAACGACCAGCGGCTACGAGTCACTCGGATGGCCACAGGGCGGCAAGCTGGAGGCCGGCGCCCTGGCCGACTTCACCACGGTGAGGCTCGACTCGGTGCGAACGGCCGGAGTCGACGCCGAGAGCGCCCTGGCTGCGGCGGTCTTCGCGGCTACCAGCGCCGACATTCACCACCTGGTCGTGGGCGGGAGAGCCGTCGTTCGCAAAGGACGGCACACCACCATCGATGTTGCCGCGGAACTCGCCGCAGCCATCGCGGAGGTCACCGCACCATGACGCTGGCGACCGGCCCCTGCCCCGTACCCGCGGAGGTCACCGCGCCATGACGCTGGTGATCGACAACATCGGCGAGCTGGTCACCAACGACCCCGCGCTGGGGGACGGCCCACTCGGGGTAGTCGCCGGCGCGTCCGTCGTCGTGGACGGCGACACCGTGGTGGCGGTGGGTCCGGCCGGCGCCATCGCCGACGAGCGGCTCGACGCGGGCGGCCGCTGCGTGCTGCCCGGGTTCGTGGACTCGCACACCCACCTGGTGTTCGCGGGCGACCGGGCCGAGGAGTTCAGCCGGAGAATGGCCGGACAGCCCTACGACGGGGGCGGTATCCGGGTCACCACCGGCGCCACCCGGACGGCCGGCCGGGCTGGGCTCGAGACGGCTCTCGACGGGCGCCTGGCCGAGGTGCACCGGGCCGGCTCCACCACGGTGGAGATCAAGACCGGCTACGGGCTGTCAGTGGACTCCGAGACCGAGCTGGCCTCGCTGGCGGCCGAGGTCACCCCGGAAGCCACCTTCCTGGGCGCCCACCTGGTGCCCAGCGAGTACGAGGGGCGCGCCGACGACTACGTCGAGCTGGTGTGCGGTCCGATGCTCGACGCGGTCCGCGGTCATGTCCGCTGGATCGACGTGTTCTGCGAGACCGGAGCCTTCGACGCCGACCAGTCCCGGGCCGTGCTCACCGCCGGCCGGGACGCCGGGCTGGGCCTGCGGCTCCACGCCAACCAGCTCGGACACGGGCCCGGGGTGCAGCTGGGGGTGGAGATGGGCTGCGCCTCGGTGGACCACTGCACCTACCTGTCCGACGACGACATCGAAGCTCTGGCGTCCAGCGACACCGTGGCCACCTTCCTGCCGGCCACCGACTTCTCGACCCGCCAGCCCTACCCCGACGCCCGGCGGGCCATAGACGCCGGCGTCCGGGTGGCTATCGCCTCGAACTGCAACCCCGGATCGAGCTACACCACCTCAATGCTGTTCTGCATGGCGCTGGCCGTGCGCGACATGGGCATGACCATCGACGAGGCCGTGGCCGCGGTCACCACCGGCGGCGCGGCCGCGCTGCGCCGTGACGACGTGGGCCGCATCGTGCCCGGCGGCCCGGCGCAGGTGACAATCCTCGACGCCCCCAGCCGGCACCACCTCGCCTACCGGCCGGGCGTCCCGTTGATCTGGCGGACCCTGGGAGCCGACTACCGGCTCCCAACCGCCGGTGAGCAAACTTAGACACGAACCCATAGGAGAACCGATGACCATCGACATCCCCAACCCCACCGAGCACAACCAGTGGTACCCGTTCGCCAACCGGCCCCTGCCCCCCGAGGTGGCAGGCGGCACCGTCAACCCGGCCGTCATCCCGGTGTTCGACGCGGTGCGCCTGCCCCCGAGCGCCCGGTTCGTAGTGATCGGCGCGGGCGTGCACGGACTGTCGAGCGCCTACCACCTGGCCATGTACCTGGAGCGCACCGGCAAGGGGTCCGGCTCCGACGTCGTGCTGATCGACAAGCAGGGTCCCGGCGCGGGCGCCACCGGTCTGGCCTGCGGCTGCATCCGCAACATGTACATGACCGGCCCACTGCACGCCATCCTGCGGGCCAGCGTGGAGGTGTGGGAGTCCGACCCGGTGAACTTCGGCTTCCAGCAGGTCGGGTACGTGTCGGTGGGCGAGTCGAACCAGATCGACGACTACCTGAAGCTGCAGGCTTCGCAGGCGGCCAGCGGGTACCCGTCCGACGTGTACACCGGATCCGAGGCCAAGGCCTTCCTCACCAACCTGTGGCCCGATTTCAAGACCGAGAACTGCGACGTAGTGCTGCACGAGCACCGCTCCGGGTACGCGGGCACCCACATGGCGGTGTGGGGGCTGGACCAGAAGTGCCGGCAGTGGGGCGTGCAGCGGGTGTACGGCGCCAGCGTGACCGGCTACACCCTGGACGCCTCGGGCTCGGTGACCGCGGTCGAGACCGACCAGGGCTCGATCTCCTGCGACCAGGTGGTGGTGGGGGCGGGGGCCTGGACTCCCGAGCACTGGGAGTGGCTGGGCGGACCCTCCCACCTCGACGTGCTCTACCCGGACGGCCATGTCGAGGAGCAGATGGACATGTGGACCTACTGGCGCCTGCTGGAGGGCGAGGTGATGCTGCCCGAGGGCGTCGACTTCCGCACCGCCCAGCACCGCGACTCGCCGGTCCTGCACGTCGAGTTGATGAACACGCCGGTGTACTCCGAGGACGGCCGGTTCCTCAAGGACCACTTCTACACCTACGTGCGCTACGCCGCGGAGCGGGTCGGCGCCCCCGGCCTGCAGGGCGGGACGATCCCGGTGAAGATCGGACCGAGGGCGGCGGTGGAGCCCTACGGCCACCTGAACGACCAGTATCAGGCCGAGGAGTGGTTCGCCGACTACTACTGCGCGACGCTGGGCATGCTCTTCAAGCGCCTGGAGAACCTGCGGCCGTTCTTCAAGGAGCGCCGCAACGGCGGGATCGGGGCGTTCACCCCCGACAACGTGCCCGTGTTCGACTACGTGGCCGACAACGCCTGGGTGATCGCCGACTCCAACCACGGGTTCAAGATGATCGGGGTGGGCAAGCTCACCGCCGAGATGCTGGTGCACGGCGACAAGCCCGACGAACTCAAGCCGTTCACCCTCGACCGCTACCGCACCGGCGCCACCTTCGGCGACCGCAACTCCAACTGCCCCTGGGTCTAGGCGAAGGCGGCCAGCCACTGGTCGCGGCTGGTGGGACGGAACACGTAGTTGCGCTCGCGGGTGACGCCCATGGTGGCCGACGACTCCAGCGAGTAGCGGTGCCCGGGGTAGAGCACCGCGTCGTCGGGCACCCGGGCCAGCCGGGTGGTGAGGCTCTCGTACATCTGGGCCGGGTCCGAGCCCGGCAGGTCCATGCGCCCGCATCCCTCGAGAAAGAGCGTGTCGCCGGCCACCAGGCGGCCGTCCACCAGGAAGCACTGGCTGCCGGGGGTGTGCCCCGGCGTGGCGATGAGCTCGATTTCGACCGCGCCCACCATCACCACGTCACCGGAGGCGTGACTGACCAGGCAGTCGTCGTCCACGCCGGTCACCTTCTTGACGAGTTCGGCCTCGGTGGCCTGCACGTGGATCGGCACCGACACCCGCTCCAGCAGCCGGCTGATGCCCTCAATGGTGATGCCCATCATGTGGCCGCCCACATGGTCGGGGTGGTAGTGGGTGGCCAGCACGCCGGCGCACGTCATGCCGTCGGCCTCCAGCAGGTCAATGAGCCCGTAGGTGTCGTAGGCCGGGTCGACGAGCACGGCCTGGCCGGTGGCGCGATCGCCGATGGCGTACACGAAGTTCACCATCTGGCGGGCCACCCCGTCGTCTACCGCGAAGTCGCGCCCCGACAGCAGTTGGCGGAAGTACAGCCGGTCGTCCACATCCATCACCCTATTTCCCGCTCTTGTTCGCTGCGCTCACGGCCGAACTCCTCTGATCGGCCGTACCCTGCCTGTCCATGGGGCAGCGAGAAGAGCCGCGCAAACCGACCGTCGGGTACCTGGGGCCGGCGGGCACGTTCACCGAGCAGGCCATCTACTCGCAGCCCGACCTGGCCGACATGGACCATCGCCCCATCAACTCGATCATCGACGTGCTCCGAGCGGTCGAGAGCGGCGACGTCGACATGGGCCTGGTGGCCATCGAGAACATGATCGAGGGGTCGGTCACGGCCACCCTCGACGCGCTGGCCTTCGACACCGACCTGTACATCCAGCGCGAGGTGATCATCGACGTCAACCTCAACCTGCTGGCCCGGCCGGGCACGACCCTGGAGTCGATCGAGCGGGTCCGGTCCTATCCGGTAGCTCACGCCCAGTGCCGCGAGTACCTGGCGACCCATCTCGGTGGCGCGGTGTTCGAGGCGGCCAACTCGACCGCGGACGCGGCCCGCAACCTGGCCACCTCGCCCGATACGACCACCGCGGTCATCGCTCCCCTGCGCTCGGCGGAGGTCTACGGGCTGGACGTGCTGGCTGCCGACATCGCCGACCACGCCGAGAACCAGACCCGCTTCGTGCTGGTCCGCTCGGGTGTCATCGCCCCGCCGACAGGCCACGACAAGACGAGCATGGTCATCTACCAGCGCTCCGACGTGCCGGGTTCGCTGATCGGCATCCTCCAGGAGTTCGCGGCCCGGGCCATCAACCTCACCAGCCTCCAGAGCCGTCCCACCAAGGCCAGCCTGGGCCAATACTGTTTTCTGATCGACTGCGAGGGCCACGTCGCCGACGAGGTGCTGGCCGACGCCCTGCGCAGCCTCAGCATGAAGACCACCCGGGTGAAGTTCCTGGGCTCCTACCCGTCGGCGGCGGCGGACCACCACGACCATCTGATGAACGAGGTGGGGTTGCGCAAGGCGGTGGCCTGGATCGAGGACCTCAGGGGCCGCATCGTCGGTTGATGCCGGCCCCGCAGAGCCGGCGACTCCAGCGCTTATCCTTGGCTGCGGAGGGATGGCAGAGCGGACGATTGCGACGGTCTTGAAAACCGTTGGGCCTTCACGGGTCCCGGGGGTTCGAATCCCCCTCCCTCCGCCGCAGGATGAGAAGTCGACGCCATACAGTGTCGCGCCGTCGAATTCCGTGTTGGGCAGCTTCGCGTCGGCAATGAACCGCCCGCTCGTGTAGGGTGTCTGTGCCGCTTGCTGAAAGTCTGCAGCGTTTACGACTCGAAACACTGCGATGGCTGCCCCCCTTCCGGAGCCGAGACGCGCCAAAATCGCCGTCGATCCGGGCCAGAGGGGGCCCAACAGCAGCGGCCCCAGCCAACAGGAGCAGCGATGCATCACCAACACCAACACCAGATTCGACCAGCCGCCAACCCCAGCGAGTGCGCCGTGATGCACTGCCCGAACAAGCCATCCACGCGAGCCAACGACCCCAGCGGCGGCCCGCGAGCGATCTGCCGCTACCACTACCGCAGAATCATCGCGGGCAGGCTATACGGATGGTTCCCCCGGCTGAGCGCCGCGTCCAGCCGCCACCGGCGCGAGCGCGCGTCAAGGCGAGGTTAACTTCGTAACTGCAGCGAATCATGCGTCGTGAAGCGTCCCGTTGGACCGGTAGGGCCTAGCCTGCCGACACGATCGCTTGGAGGAGCCCCCATGATTCGCACCCGCCTTCTGCTCGCTCTAGCCGTGTTGGCTCTCGTAGCCGCAGCCTGCAGCTCCGACGACGGCGAGGAGGCAGCCGCACCCACGACAGCACCGACAACGACCGCCGCGCCCACAACCGAGGCACCTACGACCACCGTACCAACTACCACGGCCGCGGCACCGACAACCACCGCGGCACCGACCACGACTGCGGCCCCCACAACCACCGCAACCCCAACCACGACCGCCGCGCCTACGACAACGGTGGCCCCCACGACCACGGTCCCACCCACCACGACCACCACCACTGTTCCCGCCACGATCTCGTTTCCGGAATCTGAGTGGGTGGCGATCCTTGGTGGCGAGGACTGCGTCTGCGCCGACGGCAGCCCGTACTACTACTGGGTCCGGGAGGCCGACCCCACCAAAGTCGTCTTCTACCTTGAGGGCGGAGGGGCCTGCTTCACGGGAGCAAGTTGCTCGTTCACGAACGGCAACTATGACCCCGATGTCGATCCGAGCGATCCTGCGGAGAATCCTGACAATGCCGGGGGAATCTTCGACTTCGACAACCCGCTCAACCCGCTGCGGGACTACTCGTTCGTGGGGGCTCCCTACTGCACCGGCGATGTGCACCTGGGCAACCGGACCAACGACTACGGCGGTGGCCTGTTCGTGCACCACAACGGCTTCGTCAACGCCAACACCGCCCTGACCGAGGCCGTGAAGCGATTCGGCGACGCCACCGAGGTGGTGGTGGCGGGTACGAGCGCCGGGTCGGCCTCGGCGGCGCTGTACGGGGGTCTGGCCGCGGACGCCTTCCCCGAAGCGGCCATCACCGTGGTGGCCGACGCGTCGGGTGCCTACCCCAGTGTTCCGGGCATCAACTCCTTTATCGGCGGTCTATGGGGCACAACCAGCGTCGTGCCCGACTGGCCGGTCAACGAGGGAATGACCGCCGCGGAGTGGGGTCTACCCGAACTGTTCATCCAGGCTGGGCTGCACGCGCCCCGCATTCGCTTCGCCCGCTTCGACAACGCCTTCGACAGCACCCAGGAGTTCTTCGCCGGTCTAGCCGGGTTCGACGCCAGCCGGATCGACGAGCTGATGGCGCTCAACGAGGCCAACATCGAGGCCGCCGGCGTCAACCAGGCCAGTTACACGGCACCCGGGACGGACCACGGCATTCTGCCGCTGGAGCGCATGTACACCCTGAAGGTGGAGGGGGTGGCCTTCCTCGACTGGCTCACCGCGTTCCTGGGCGGCACCGACGTGGACGACGTGGCCTGCGTGGACTGCTCATAGCCGGCACGCCGGTACGCTCTGATCTTCCGGAGACGTGGCCGAGTCCGGTTGAAGGCGCTTCCCTGCTAAGGAAGTAACGATGCAAGTCGTTCGTGGGTTCGAATCCCACCGTCTCCGCCAGCCAGCCAGACGGGCCTGCCAGGGCGACTTTCTTAGGACGCGGCCTCTTCAGTCGAGGGTGGAGACCTGCTGGTCCGGGTCGGCCGCGACGGTGTCGAAGGACAGGTCGGCCAGGTTGCCGGCGCGGTCGTGGATATCGCCGCCGTTGAGGTACAGGCTGTTGGCGCTGATGCCGACCCCGTCGTCGTCGGCGTCGCCGCTCTGCACCACGTACTCGAAGGCGATCCGGCTGCTGGCCTCCCGGCTTGCAGCTACCGTCGCGTGCCGGGTCTCCCCGCCGATGTCCAGCTCGATGTAAGGCAGCCCGCTCGCCGTCACTTCCTCGGAGAAGGCGACTTCGACGGTGATGGTCTCGCCGGCGGTGTAGGCATCGCCGCCGGCGGGCCGCGACACGATGGAGACCGCCGAGACGGCCGGCGGTTCGGTGTCGACCCTGTGCTCTCTCTGGACGTTCATTTCCGGGTACCAGGGATTGCGTTGCACGTCGGTGCCGTGAGCTCTGATGGTGCCGCTCCCGCAGAAACCGGTCAGCTCGTTTGCAATGAGCCGTCCACGGGCCAACATGATGCCCCTGGAGTCCATGTCTCCGGGACGCACGGTGTAGCCGAACACGAGGGTGTCGGTACCGGAGCCGCGCTGGTAGTTCGCTTCTCGCCGCGAGTTCCAGTGGTTGCCGTCGTACCCGACGTACAGCTCCACGCAGACGTCGCCTTCCACCACGACGCGGGTGTTGAACGTGAAGGCGACCTTGATGACCTCGTTGGCTCGATAGACGCCCTGCCCGGCCGAGGGCACCGAGATGATCCGGGTGCTCAGCACATACGGCCGCCCGTCGACCTTCTGATGCCATGCCGGCTCGACGCCGGGATGGGTGTAGTCGATGGGGACGTCGGTGCCCGCAGCGTTGATGGTTCCGTTGAAGCCGTAGGCGGGCGTGCCGTCCTCAGCGGTGGCGGCCGCGGCCACGCTGAGCCCGTCGAGGTCGAGATCGGTGGGCTGGACGCGATATCTGAAGATGAGCTCCCTGCTGCCCGAGCCGCGGTGATAGCGAGCGCCCCGCCACGTGCTGGAGCCGCTGTCACTGAGGTACAGGGACAGCAGGGGCGTTCCCTCGACCTCCACGTTGCGGTCCAGTCTCACGGCGACATCGATGTCGTCGCCGGCGCGGGAGGCGACGCCGTCGGCGGGACTCGACACAAGATCCACGCCGACGACCCTCGGCGCATCGTCGTCAACGATGGTCACCACGCACTCGTGCCAGCCCCCGTCGGCAAAGAAGCCGATGGAGAAGGTCTCATCGTGCTCGGGCAGGGTGTCCTCTGTGGTGACGATCGGGATCCACATCGGGTCCCCTGGTTCGAATATGTTGCCGAGGTACGGGGTGAAGTCGTGGAAGCTCGCGGTGTGGTCGATGGTGAACGTGAAGATCCTTGGTCCTTCGTTCCAGTTCGCCATGTGAACTCCCATCTGCGCGGTATCGCCCTCCACCACGGGGTCGGGACAAATGCGGGGGATGTGGTCGGCGCGGGCCCGGCCGGGCTCGACGACTGAGACAGCCGCCGCCGACAACAGGGCAAGCACCGTGACGGCCGCAAGGCGTGTGATCGCTCTCGAAACTCTCATCGCCTATGTCATGGCCGGCCTCCCCGAGAGGTTTCTGAGACATCGACTCGCGATGCCCTGACCTCGGATGATGCGATGGGAACCCGTCAGCGGGCCGGGGGGGCGTAGATGAGGCCGCCGTCGAGCCAGCTTGCGTTTACGGTGCCTTGGCGACTCAACCCGACCGGTGCCAGGTGCCGGTCGAAGATGTCGCTGTAGTTACCGACCTGGCTGATGACCTGGTAGAAGGCGTCCGGGGACAGACCCATCGCAGTCTGCAACTCACCCTCCAACCCCAGCAGGCGGGCGACCTCGACGTCGGGGGGACCGGCAGCCGCCGACTCGACGCTGGCCCGGGTGACCCCCTTCTCGTCGGCAATGATGGTGGCGTACACCACCCAGTCGATCACGTCGCCGAACTGCGGGTCATCGTGCGCATAGGCCGGCGCCAGCGGCTCCTTAGAGATGGGCGTCGACGGGAAGATCACCCACCGCTGACCCTCCGGCTGCTGGGTGGACCTGCGGCCCACCAGGCCGGAGCCGTCGGAGGTCATCGCGTCACAGGCGCCGGAGATGAAGTCCTCCACCACCAGGTCGCGGCCATCGAGGCTCCTGACGGTGACCTGCACCCCGGCGTTGGCGGCAGCGTCGATGAGGTTCAGCTCCGTGGTGGAGCCGGCGTTGACGCACACCACCGCCCCAGCCAGGTCGGCCACCGTCGAGGACTCGGTGTAGCCGTCCGCAGCCCGGGCCATGAACTGCTGCCCGTCATAGAAGATCACCGGCCCGAAGTCCACGCCCTCGGCGGTGTCACGGCTCTGGGTGACAGTGGTGTTGCGAAACAGCACGTCCACCTGCCCGCTCCGCACCGCACCGAACCGCTCAGAGGATCCCAATGACACGAACGTCACCGCATCGGCGTCGCCCAGCACCGCGGCGGCAACGGCCCGGCAGTAGTCAACGTCAAAGCCCACGTAGGAGCCATCGGGTTGCTGCTCGGAGAACCCCACCGTTGTGCCTGAAACCCCACACATCAGCTCGCCCCTGGCCCCGACCTCGTCCAGGAGACCGCCCGCCGCGCCGGTAGACCCCCGCTCGCCGGAGGTGCATGACCCCAGCACCAACCCCAGCACCAAGACCACAACACTCAGCCTTCTCATGGGGCCAATACAACCACGAAAGGCCCCGCGCGGGGGCTATCAGCGGGTCCGGGCGGCGCGGCGGGCCTTCATGCGTTGGCGCATCCGGGCGTGGGCCTCCGGTGTGCCGTCGTGGAAGGTGCCGAACAGCCTGTCCAGCGGCACGGGCCGGTTGCCGTAATTGCACTCGAAGTACCGGTGGTGCAGGTGGTGGAAATAGTCGGCGCCCTTCATGGAGCGTCCGTTGCGCCGGCCGATCTCGTAGCGATCGAACCCCGAGTGGGTCAGCGCGGTGGCGATGCTGTTGGACGACAGGGTGAGGATCAGGATGAACGGGTGGGCAGGCACCACCCACCACAGCACGAACATGCTGAGGTACATCATGTGCTCCACCGGGTGCATCGACAGGCCGCTCCAGGGCCCGGGATTGACGTTGCGGTGATGCAGGTAGTGGACATGGTCGTACACCCAGCGCGTATGCAGCACCCGGTGGATGAAGTAGAAGTGGGTCACCGACCACAGCGACGTGAACACGGTGAGCGCCGACAGGTACAGCCACCCCGAGCTCCACTCCACCTGCGGGATCCAGTCGTTGGCGTAGAACCAGAGGGTCAGCGCCTCATAGGCGGTCCACACCGAGCAGCCGCTGACCAGGCACCAGAAGATGTTGTCGCGGGTCTGGTTGTTCCACAGGAACTCCCGGTTGGTGGTGCTCAGCCACTGGCGCTCGTACTTGTAGCGCTGCTGCTGGACCCGCCGGACGTACAGCGCCACATGCAGCGTTCCCGCCACCAGGGAGAACATCACGACGTTGCGGGCATAGATCTCCAGAACCCATCTCGGGCTCAGGGTCGCCATGCGCTCCATCGACGGGGTGAAGAAGTTCCAGGCCACCGCGGCGATGCCCACCCAGAGCAGTCCCTGGGGCAGCATCATCGAAGCGATATGCCGCAGCGTCGCCGCCGGCCGCGGCGGCCAGTCCAGTATCGGCGAAACCGTGATGGGCACATCGGGCTCGAAACCCCTGGTCCCCGGACTACGCGACCCGCCAACAGTTGGGTTCGTGTCTGCCATGGGAATCCGACCTCCCCTCTTTGATCCGGCCCGTCTCCAGGCCCCGCATGCTACATCAGTCGCGCCGCGGAACGGATGGCGTCGATGTCGATGTAGCAGCCCTGCAGGTGCCGGCGCTCGGTCACCCGGAACGCCCGCCGACCGTGCAGCACGCGGCGGTTGTCCAACGCCACCAACTCGCCGGGCCGCAAGGTGATCTCGATCCCGACGTCGTCGCGGTCGAGGAGATCGACCAATGCACGGTAGGCGCCGTAGAACTTCGCCGTGTCGGCTCGGTCTGCCCCCAGCGGCTCCATTGAGCGGTTGTTGACGCTCACCGCCCGCACGGCACCGTCGCAGTCGAGTTCGATCAGGGGACGCCGGGCCTGAAGGTCCACGTTTTCGCTGCGATAGCGGAACGTGACGTCGGTTGCGGTGAGCGTCTCGAACGCGGCTGGATCCTCCGCTCGGAGCAGCGCAGCGGCGGCGAAGCCGTCGACGAACCGGCTGGAGCCGCCGTCGTTCGCCGCGGCCAGGCAGTGCAGCAGCTGCACCGTCGGGCACGGCTCCCGGTAGGGGTTGTCGGTGTGGGAGGGCAGGGCGAGCGGCGTGAAGGCGAGATTGACGGGATCGGGTTCGGCGACGACGTCGAAGAGTGCGCCGTAGTTGGTCTCCCGCACGAACCCGATCGTGTTGCCGACCTCTAGGACCGTTCCCGGCTCGACCCCGCAGTCGTGAAGCAATGCGATGCCCCGCCGGGCCAGATGATCGACGAACGCGCCATGATCGCCGGCCCAGCTTGTGCTGTCGGCACGGAGCTGTTCGGCGAAGGCCGGCCCCCACGGGTCGGCGGGCAGGTCGCCGGGTCCTGCGGTGGGGATGCGGCAGACGTGCCGCTCACCCGAACGGTGGTGGAGGGTGACGGTCAACTCGTCGCCGGTCCGGTCGGTGCGGACCACCGTCCACCCGTCGAGCACCGAGGCATCGATCAAGTGCTGCCCGTTGTCCGGATCACGGCAAGAGGAGCAACGGCAGGCATCCCGTGCCCACCACGGGTCGATCGGACGTTCCGGCCTGAGGGCGGTGGTGATCAGGCCCCCGTAGGTCTCAAGCGAAGGGACTACGAGGTCGTCGACCTTGCCCCGGTCGTCGTAGTCCCGCAGCCGCATCGCCTCCGCCGCGAAGGCGCCCGTGGCGAACGCCTCGGTGTCGCCGGCCGCCAGCGGGCCTCCCTGCTCGGCCAACGACATCCTCGAAGCGAGGCTGAGGCGATCGCGGTAGGCCGGCTCGACGGCCACGAGGTACCGCTTGGCGGTTACGTGGCCCCGGATGGGCTCGACGATGGCGGGGGAGAGAACCGGCTGCAGGGCCCGGGCTCCGACCTCGGCATGGCCGGGCAGACCCCACTGGCCGACCCGGCCCAGGACGTGGCCGAGATCGTGCAGGAGGCAGGCGAGCACCATCTCGTCACCGGCACCGTCCGCGGCGGCGAGCGCCGCTGACTGCAGTAGGTGGTCGAGCATCGTCACCCGCTCGCCATAGGTCTCCTGCGCCATGGCGGCCAGCAGGTCCAACACGACCTCGACCAGCGGAAGCTCCCGGCCCAGAAGCGAAGACCCCTCCCAGCGGGGATCGGGCGCGAAGCCGCACAGATCGGCAACCGTGGGAGCGACATCCAGCGGCGACGCGGCCGGCCAGCCCGAACCGGCCGGAACCCGGCCTGGTGCCCGCACCACGATGAACGTCTCCATCACGTCGGTGACCTCGTCGGCGTGGCCGGTGCCGAGACCCCCGTGATCGGTGGTCACCAGCACAGCCGTCTCCGGACCTGCAGCGTCAAGCAACCGGGCCAACTCCCGGTCGGACCGGGTGACCGCAGCCGCATACTCGGCGCTGTCCCAGCCGTAGGCGTGACCGGCGAGATCGGGACGCACCAGATAGACGAACAAGACGTCGCAGCAGCCGTCGGCCACGACCGCAACGGCGGCGTCTACGCAGCGGCGGTCCTCGTCGGGGTCATAGCCGCCGTCGATAACGAACCGCTGTCCGGCCGCCTCCCGCTCGATCACCGCGTCCAGGGGCAGCCAGTTGACGAAGACCGCGGTCGACCGGCCAGCGTCGCGGGCCGCTTGAAGGAACGAGGGAGCGTTTGTGCGCAGGGGTGCCGGTGTGTTGCTGTGCAACCCGTGGGTGGACGGGTCGACGCCCCGCAGTATCGACGTGTGAACCGGCAGCGTCGTCGGCGGGGTGACGGTGCGAGCAGTGAAGCAGGAAGCCCCTTCGAGGGCGAGGGTGGTGAGCGCGGGCATGGTGGCGCGAGTGACATGGCGCGGGGCCAACCCGTCGATCGACACCACCAGCACCACCGAATGCGAAGCCGTCGTGCCAGCAGGATAGGGCCGCGCCGCAGCCCGGTGGGCCATGGCCGGCGGGGCCGGGATAGAGAGTTCGTAGCGTCGGTTCAGCCCCGGACCGGGGTGCGCCAGCCGAACGGGTCCGGTGCCGCTCCCACCTGGATGTCCACGAGCGCCCGGCGCAGCCTCATCGCGTTGCGGCCCGGCTGGCCGCCGCCGAACGTGAGCGTCGCGCCGTCATGGACGATGCTGCCCACCGGCGCCAGGACCGCGGCCGTGCCCGTCAGGAAGGCCTCACCCCGCTCGGCCCAGTCGATCAGCTCGTCGGGATGGATCGTGCGTTCCTCGACCTGGTAACCGAGGTGATCGGCCAGCTCGATCACCGAGGCCCGGGTGACGCCGTGCAGGAAGGACTCGTCCAGGTGCCGGGTGACCACCCGCTCGTCGTCGGCGAGGAAGAAGTTGGCCGCACCCGTCTCGGTGATGTCGTCGTTGGTGGCGAACAGGATCTGGTCGATTGCTTCGCTGGCGGCCATCGAGTCCAGAGTCACACCCAACGCCATGGCGTAGTTGGCGCCGCACTTGACCATGCCGAACTTGGGCACGGTGCGGGGGATCGACGTCTCCACCAGCAGGGTGAGCGGCCGCACCCCGCCCTTGAAGTAGTCGCCGACCGGGCTGTTCACCACGTACAGCAGGGCGCTGCGGCTCGGGCGGGCGGCCGCACCGATGTCGGGATCGGTGCCAACCAGGGTGGGGCGGATGTACAGCGAGCCCGGCGGATCGGGGACCTCCGGCGCGTTGGCCTCCACCGAGTCGATGATCATCCGGCGCAGCGTGTCGGGATCGATCTCGGGCAGTCGCAGCAGTGCCGCGCTGGTCGCCATCCGCTCGATGTGACGGTCGAGGCGGAACACTGCCAGCGAACCGTCGTTCTGGCGATGGGCCTTGAGGCCCTCGAAGATGGCGCTGGCGTAGTGCAGCGCGTGCGCGGCCGGGCTGACCGAGTGGTCCCGGTAGGGCTCGGGTGTTCCGCCGTAGACGTAGGCACCGCCGTCGGCGCGCGCGGTGGTCATCCAGTCGCACAGGACGGTCCCGAACGGGACGGTGAACGGGTCGGGCTTGCGGGTCACTCGGGCTCCCTTCGAAGCAACCCGCATGTGTATAGCGGACTGGCGGCCGGCTACCGCAACCGTTCCCGCTGCCTCTGCCGCTGCCGGGTGGGCTGATCGCCCGCTCGGCCTAGCTGTAGCCGACGAGGGCCTCGCAGATGGTCCTGGTCAGCAGCGTGGTGACCTCGTACGGGTCGGCGTTGGCGTTGGGGCGGCGGTCCTCGATGTAGCCCTTGCCGTCGCGGGCGACCTGCCAGGGGATCCGCACCGACGCGCCCCGGTCAGACACCCCGTAGGAGTACTGGTCATAGCGCTCGGTCTCGTGCTCGCCGGTCAGCCGGAACTCGATACCCGCGCCGTAACCGCCGAGGTGTTCCTCGGGCTTGCCGGCCATGCCCAGCGCCTCGCACGCCGCGATGATCGGCTCATAGCTGTTGCGCATCGCCTCGGTGGAGACATTGGTGTGCATGCCTGCGCCGTTCCAGTCGCCCAGCATCGGCTTGGGTTCGATGGTCACCTCTATGCCGTGCTTCTCCGCCAGACGGAACAGCAGGTACCGAGCGACCCACACGTGATCCGCGACGGTAACGGTGTCCAGGGGACCGATCTGGAACTCCCACTGACCCGGCATGACCTCAGCGTTGGTGCCTGCGATCGTGAGACCGGCCTCGATGCAGGCGGTGGTGTGCTCTTCGATCAGGTCGCGGCCTGAGATGCGGCCCGCGCCGACCCCGCAGTAGTAGGGGCCCTGGGGAGGCGGGAAGCCAGCCGGCGGGAACCCAGCCGGCCAGCGGGTGGTGGCGTCGAGCAGCGTGTACTCCTGCTCCAGCCCGAACAGCGGCACCTGGTCCTTGTACTTCTCATACACCGCCGCGCACTCGGCCCGTTTGTTCGTCGGGTGCGGCGACAGGTCATGGGTCAGGAGCGTCTCGCACAGCACCAAGATGTTGTCGCCGCCGCGCACCGGGTCGCCGCAAGTGAACACCGGCTTGAGCACCACATCGGAGTTGTCGCCCGTGGCCTGGTTGGTGGAGGAGCCGTCAAACCCCCAGATCGGGGGAGCCTCATCGTTCTTCAGGATCTTCGTCTTGGTGCGGATCGCACCCACCGGCTCAACGCCGTCGATCCACAAGTACTCCGCTCGAAAAGTCACAACATCTCCTTGCTGGGTGTCGGCGTCCGGCCGGGGGTCGGACGCGTGGTCATAGAAGGTCGGACCCGCGGCCGCGGATCCGATGAGCAATCTGCCCGGACCTTGTTTCGGACCTGTTTCCCATATGTGAACAGCGCGTTAAACCAGGCAGTGGCGCCGTCTTGAGGGGCCTACGCTGCTCAAGCTATGGAAAGGCAGCAGGACTACGCGCTACGGACCGCGGAGGAGCGCGGCGTCCGCCTAGTCCGGCTCTGGTTCACCGACGTGCTCGGGCAACTCAAGTCGGTGGCCATCTCGCCGGCCGAGCTCGAGGCCGCCTTCAGCGAGGGTGTGCAGTTCGACGGCACTGCCATCGACGGGTTCAGCCGGGTCAACGAGGCCGACGTGCTGGCCCGGCCGGACGCGGCCACGTTCGAGTTGCTGCCATGGGCCGACGCGGACGAGCCGACGGCTCGTATGTTCTGCGACATCGAGACGGTCGACGGGCTGCCCTTCGAGGGCGATCCACGGCAAGTCCTGCGCCGCACAGTCGCGGCGGCACATCAACGAGGCTACGAGTTCATGGCCGCGCCGGAGGTGGAGTTCTTCTACTTCGACTCCGACAACCCGGTCGACGGCAGGCCCCAGCCCCTGGATCGTGCTTCCTACTTCGACCTCACCACACTCGACGTAGCCAGCGGTCTGCGCCGTAGCACGCTGCACATGCTCGAAGCGATGGGCATCGGTGTCGAGTACTCATTCCACGAGGACAGCCCCAGCCAGCACGAGATCGACCTGCACTACACCGAGGCTCTGGAGATGGCCGACCACGTGATGACGCTGAGGCTGGTCGTGAAGCGCATCGCCATGGCCCACGGCGCTTACGCCACGTTCATTCCCAAGCCGCTCAACGGCGTGCAGGGTTCGGGCATGCACACCCACCTGTCGCTGTTCAGCGAGGGTGCCAATGCCTTCAACGACCCCGACGACCCCGCCGGCATCTCCGCGGTCGGGCGCCAGTTCATGGCGGGGGTGCTGGCCCATGCCCGGGAGATCACCGCGGTGACCAACCAGCTGGTCAACTCCTACAAGCGCTTGGGCGAGGCGTCGGAGGCGCCCCAGCACGTGGTTTGGGCCCGCAACAATCGTTCCGCTCTGGTGCGCGTGCCGCTGCACCGGCGGGGCAAGCCCGAGTCGGTGCGCATCGAGTACCGGGCCCTCGACCCGGCCTGCAACCCGTACCTGGCCTTCTCGCTGCTGCTGGCCGCGGGCATGAGAGGCATCGAGCGCGGCTACGAACTTCCCGCCGAGACGACCCACAACCTGTTCGAGGAGTCCTTCGACCACACCGGAAGCGGCGTGGAGTTGCTGCCGCGCTCTCTCGACGAGGCGCTCGACGTGATGGAAGGGTCACAGTTGGTGCGCGACACGCTGGGCGAGCACATCTTCGAGTGGTTCCTGCGCAACAAGCGCGCCGAATGGAACAGCTACCGGACCCAGGTCACGCCCTGGGAGCTGGAGCGCTATCTGACCCGTTGGTGAGAGCGGCATGACCGGTCACCTGCTGCTCGTTCACCCCGACCCGCCGCCGGCGGAGCTGGCCCGGGCGCTCCACGAGGCCGGATACTCCTGGCAGGCCGCGAACGGCGCCCACCAGTGCGCGGCCGCGGTTGTGGCCGTCGGCAACGGCACCGCAACGAGGCAGACCGCGTTCGGGTTCTGCCGGGGCCTGCGCGACGGCCGCGAGACCCCTCTCGACGTGCTGGTCGTGGTGAGTCACCAGAGCATCGCCGAGCTGGAGCCCCATCACGGGCTGTTCGACGACTTCTGCGGTTGGCCGCCGGCGCCCGGCGAGCTCGAGGCCCGCCTGAGTCACCTGCTGGGGCGCGGACCGGCGACCCAGATGATCCACTTCGAGGACCTGGTGATGAACCTCGACACCTACCAGGCGGCGGTCGCGGGCCGGCCCCTCGACCTCACCTACATGGAGTACGAGCTCCTGCGGTTCCTGGCGGCGCGGCCGGGGAAGGTCTTCACCCGCGAGGACCTCCTGAGCCGGGTGTGGGGCTACGACTACTTCAGCGGGGCCCGAACGGTCGACGTCCACATCCGCCGCGTGCGGGCCAAGCTCGGCGAGGAGCACGCCAGCCTGATCCAGACGGTCAGGTCGGTGGGCTACCGCTTCGGCCGCTCGCACTGGAGTGCGTGACCAGCGATCCGTTCTGTGATCCGTTGCTCGCCGGCGTGAAGGCGTAGCCGGGCTGTCCGTGCTCGAAGATGTCGAGACCGCTGATCTCCACCTCGGGCGAAACCCGGAGCCCGACCGTGCGCTTGATCACCGCGAACAGGATCCCGGTGGTGGCAACCACCCAAACGAACACCATCACCGAACCGAGCAACTGCACCAGCAGCTGATCGGTTCCGCCGCCGTAGAACAGCCCGGCGTTGTCGGTCGTCACGAAGCCGTCGCGGTAGCGGGCGAACAGGCCCACCGCGAGAGTGCCCCAGAGACCGCACACGCCGTGTACCGAGATGGCACCCACCGGATCGTCGACCCGGACCCGGTCGAAGAAGGCCACCGAGCCCACGACAACCACCCCGGCAACGGCTCCGGTCAGCACTGCACCCACGGGAGTCATGGTGGCTGTGCCTGCCGTGATGCCCACCAGTCCGGCCAGGACCCCGTTGCCGGTCATGGCCACGTCGAGATGGCCGGCCCGGATCCAGACGAGTGCACCAGCAGTGGCGGCACCCGCAGCAGCAGCGAGCATGGTGGTGACCGCAGCCCGCATCACCACGTCGTCGGCGGCCAGCTCCGAGCCGGCGTTGAAGCCGAACCAGCCGAACCACAGGACCAGGACGCCCACCACCACGAAGGCGACGCTGTGTCCGGGCATCGTTCGAGACCTGCCGTTTCGGTCGTACTTGCCGATGCGGGGTCCCAGGAAGATCGCGCCCATCAGTGCAGCCCAGCCCCCGGTGCTGTGAACGATCGTGGAGCCGGCGAAGTCGCCGAACTTGGCGTCACCGATGGCCAGGTCGGCGATCAGCCCCTCACCGCTCCAGAACGCGTGGACCACGACGGGGTAGATCAGAGCCGTCATGAAGAAGCTGAACACCAGGTAGGCGGACATCTTGGTCCGCTCGGCCATGGCGCCCGAGGCGATCGTCACCGCGGTGGCTGCGAAGACCACCTGGAAGAAGAAGTCGGTGAAGACGCTCAGGCCTCCTCCGGCGTCGAACCCCGGCTCGGCGCCGCTGAGGAAGAAGTTGTCGGTGCCAAGCAGCGATCCGGCGTCGGTGCCGTAGGCGATGCCGTAGCCGACGGCGAAGAACGCCAGGGCGCCGACGCACATGTCGGCCAGGTTCTTGGCCATGATGTTGCCTACGTTCTTGGCGCTCGTCATGCCGGCCTCGACCATGCCGAAACCTGCCTGCATGATGAACACCAGCACGCCGGCTATCAGCACCCATAGGTTGTCCATGACGACGCTCTCCGCCGACACCCCGCCGTCCTGGGCCAGAGCCGGGGCGGTATTGAGGAGCACCACGCCCGCGGCGATGAGTGCTCCCACCCAGATCTTCCTGTGAATTCCTCGCATCCGACCATGCCCTCCTGAGCAATCGGCCGCGACCGCCCCAGCGGCGTCGCGTGACGAGGTGCAGGATGCGGCAGTCGTGTTTCCGCGAGGTTTCGGCGGTGTGAAAGGTCTGTGACAGCGACTCAGGGTGACTCGGCTACACTTGCGCGTCCCCAGCGCTCGTAGCTCAATTTGGATAGAGCATCTGACTACGGATCAGAAGGTTGGGGGTTCGAGTCCCTTCGAGCGCGCTGAGCCCACCTGCTCGCAGGCTGGATGTCCGCCGGTGGTGCTTCAGTCGTCGGCGGCGACAAGCTTGGCCAGCAGGGCGTGCGGCAGCGGCTGGTAGTCGTGGTGCTCGGCACTGAAGGTGCCGGTGCCGCCGGTCATCGACCGCAGGTCGATCACGTAGCTGAGGATCTCCGACGTCGGAACGTGGGCCCGGATCACGCTGGTGCCTGCAGTCGAGCCCGGCTCGGTGCCGAACACCTGGCCCCGCCGCGAGTTCAAGTCGCCCAGCACATCGCCCTGGTGGGCGTCGGGAACCTCTACCTGGATCTCGCTGATCGGTTCGAGCACCGCACTGCCCACCTGCTCCACGGCCTGCTTGAGCGCCAGCGATCCCGCGATCTTGAAGGCCATCTCCGAGGAGTCCACCGAGTGGTGCTTGCCGTCGTAGCACACCGCCCTCAGGTCCACCATCGGGAAGCCGTGCCGGCCCCCGTTGGCCATGGCGTCCTCGATGCCCGAGCCCACAGCGGGGATCAGGTTGCGGGGTATGGCGCCCCCGGTCACCTCGGTGTCGAATTCGTAGCCGCCACCCCGCGGCAGCGGCTCGAAACGCACCATGGCCACCGCGAACTGCCCGTGCCCGCCGCTCTGCTTCTTGTGCTTGGCCTCCACATCGGCCGGCCGAGCCAGCGTCTCCAGGTAGGCCACCCGCATGTTCTCGACCTCGAAGTCGATCCCCATGCGCTCCAGCCGGGAGCGCACTACCCGGATATGGGCCTCGCCGGCACCCGACAGCACCGTCTGGCGGGTGGTGGGGTCCTGGCGGATCACGAGGCTGGGATCTTCGGTGGCGAAGCGGCGCAGCGCCGACGCCAGCTTGTCCTCCTGGGCCGGGGCCGAGGCATGGACCGCCACGCCGTAGACGGGGACGGGGGGCGGGGTGATCGGCACCGACAGCGCCGCGTCGTTGGACAGCGTGTCGCCGGTCCGCACATCGCCGAGCTTGGTGACGGCCACGATGTCGCCCGCATCGAGGTGATCCACCGCGTGGTGGTCGGCGCCGGTGAACGACATCAGGTTGTGGAGCCGCTCCTTGTCGCCGGTGCGGCTGTTGACCAGCGTCTCGTTGGAGCGGATCGTGCCCGACAGCACCTTCATGAACGAGATCTGCCCCAGGAAGTCGTCGATGCGGGTCTTGAACACCAGCACCACCGGCGGGCCGGCATCGTCGATCTCCAGGGTGACCGACTCACCGCCCCGCACCGCGGCGACCGGGCCGGTGTCGCCCGGCGCGGGACCGGCCCGGCAGATGAAGTCGAGCAGGTGGTCCACGCCAATGGGTTTGGCCGCCGAGCCGCACAGCACGGGGACCACGTTGCGGTCCAGGACCGCGGTCCTGATGAGCTGTTCCAGCTGCTCCTGGGTGGGCTCCTCCCCCTCCAGGTACTGCTCGAGGAGCTCGTCGTCGCCCTCGACGACGTCCTCCACGAGCTGGATGTGGCCGTCGGATGCTGCTGAGACCACGTCGTCGGGAATGGGCGCGGCCGACGACTGCCCGCTGCTGTAGTCGAGGGCGCCGTCGCCCACCAGATCGGCGATGCCGTGGAAGGACGCCTCCACTCCCAGAGGGAGCTCCACCGCTTCGACATGGGAGCCGAAGTGCGACTGCAGGCCGTCCAGGGTGCGCTCGAACGACGAGCGCTCGCGGTCGAGCCCGTTCACGAACACCATCCGGGGCAGCCCCAAGCGCTCGGCGTGGCGCCACATGACCTGGTCCTGGGCCTGTACCCCCGACACCGCATCCACGACGAAGACCGCCAGATCGGCTGCGTGCATGCCGTTGACGGCCTCGCTCACGAAGTCGGTGTAGCCCGGGGTGTCGATGATGTTGACCCTGTGGTCACGCCAGTCGAACGACGCCACCGTCACGCCCAGGCTCTGGTGACGGGCCTTCTCCTCGGGGTCGTGGTCACAGTGGGCGGTGCCGTCGTCTACGCGGCCCATGCGGCTCAACACACCGGCCCGGTACAGCATTGCCTCGGCGAGGGTGGTCTTGCCGTTGCCGTTGTGACCGACGAGGACGACGTTTCTGATGGATTGCGACGACACGCTGACTATCCCTCCCGTTGGTAGGCCTGAGCACGCATAGGGACGCCGACACTAACCGGGTCGGCCGTGAACGGCTAGTGCTGACCAGAGAGGATTCGCGGCAACCGCCGCAGTATCAGTCTTCGATCAACTCGACCGCGTACTCGGGACAGTTGTCGAAGGCCAGACGGGCCTTCTCCTCCAGTTCGGGGGGCACCTGGCCGTCGCCGATCTCGAAGGCGGTGCCCTCGTCGTCCACATCGAACAGCTCGGGCGCCAGCATGTAGCAGCGGTTGTGGCCCTGGCAGGCCTCCTGATCGATGCGAACTCTCATGGCAACTTCCCTTCTGCGTGCAGCTTACGGCAGGTGGATCGGGAAGGCGGCCCGGATGCGGGCGTCAACCTCGGCGCTGATGTGGGTCGGGCGGTGCTCGGCCAGAACCCGCTGCACGTACTCGTGGGCCCGGGCCCGCGAATCCTTGCCCCCGGCGTCGAGCCAGTTGTCGGGTGTGTCGCGGTCGCCGATCTCGGGGTAGACGTACTCGCGCTGCATCAGCTCCAGGGTCTGGGGCGAGCCCAGGAAGTGACCCGGGCCGGAAACCACGTCGGCGATCAACTCGGCCGACAGGGTCTCCTCATTCACCTCGATGCCCCGCACCGTGCGGTTGATGGAGCCGAGCATGTCGTTGTCGATCACCAGGGCCTCCAGCGAACAGCTCAGGATGCTGGCCAGCATCCCGGCCGACTCGTACACCAGGTTGGCCCCGGCCTGGCCGGCCAGCGTGATGTTTATGCCCTTCTCGTAGCCGGTCTGGTTGTCGGGGACCTTGGAGTCGGCCATGCCGGCGGCCACCCCCGACGGCAGGCCGATCCAGTTGACCAACTGGGCTGCGGCCGCGTTGAGGATGCCCTCCTCGCCCGAGCCGCCGCTCATGGCGCCGGTGCGCAGGTCCGACACGAATGGCCACATGCCCATCACGCAGGGATGGCCCGGGCTCAGCAAGTTCACGCCGGTCAGCGCGGCCAGGCACTCGGCCAGGGCCTGGGCCAGCGACCCGGCCAGGGCCGCGGGCGAGGTGGCCCCGGCCTGCCCGGCCGACAGCAGGTTGATGGGCATGCCCGTCTCGACCTGGGCCACCATGGCCTTCGCCGACTCCTCCGCGAAGCGCAGCGGCGGCACCACGAAGGTGTTGTTGGCCGCCACGAAGGGCCGCTTGCGGAACTCGCCCGGTCCGCCCAGCGCCATGTCGAACATGTCCACCGTCTCGTACACGTGCTCACGCTCGAACCACGACGTGCCGATGGGCTTGGTGGTGCCCGCCATGGCCGCGTAGGCGGTGTTGAGGTCGAGCAACCGGGCGTCCTCCATGTCGCGGGCCACCACGGTGCGGACGAAGAAGTGGATGTTGTCGAGGAAGTCCACCAAGCGGGCGCAGT
This sequence comes from Acidimicrobiales bacterium, assembly GCA_965117015.1. Lineage (GTDB taxonomy): Bacteria > Actinomycetota > Acidimicrobiia > Acidimicrobiales > Aldehydirespiratoraceae > Aldehydirespirator. The sequence continues at coordinate 1,324,685 of OZ220747.1, read as the reverse complement.
CGTAGACGTCTACCGCGGTGGAGGGACGGAAGATCTCGGCGACGTGGTCGTACATGAGGACCGCAGCGCCGGCGGTGCCGAAGTGGACCCGGTCGCCGCCCACGGTGATGGAGCGGTCGTCGTCGAAGCCATGCCAGACCCACTCCTTGGCCGCGGTGGCGATGGCGCCTTCCACCACGCCCTTCGGGTAGTGCAGGCGTTCGGCATCGTCGACATGGCCGCCAGCCGCGGTGACAACGTCCACGAACTCCTCGATGGGCGAGCCCATGCCGACGTCTTCGAGCAGCGCCAGCGCGGCGTTGTACACCTGCTGCATGTCGGACTCGCTCAAGGGGGCGAACTTGCCGCCGGGCAGTCCGGGGCGCACCGGACGGGCATCGGCTTCCAGCGGCGCTTGGCGAGCCGCGATGCGGCCGGCCCGTCCACCGCCCCGACGCCGTCCGCCTGATCCATCGGACACGAGCGTCACCTCCTCACATCACGCACGCGGCGCGGTGTTGGCCGGGTCGTAGGCCGGTTCGGCCAGCACCGTGCATACCCGGCGCTCCCCCAGCAGGTCGAGCTCGAACGTCGATCCGGGCGCCTCGAACTCCGGAGCCACATACACGAAGGCAAGGCTGCGGCCCACGGTATGGCCCCAGGTGCCGCTGGTGGCGATGCCCATGACGTTGCCGTCGGCATCGAAGGCGGGCTCGTTGCCCCGCACGTCGTTGTCGGTGGCGTCCACCTCGCAGTACACCAGCACCATCGACAGCGGCTCGGTCTGATCGCGCCGGGCCACGGTGGCGTCGCGGCCGATGAAGGCCCGGTTGAGGTCGATGAAGCGCTCGAGGCGAGCCTCGATCGGGGTGATCTCTGTGGTGAGCTCCGAGCCCCACGCCTTGTAGCCCTTCTCGATGCGCATGACGTTCATGGCGTAGCTGCCGAAGTGGACCATTCCGTGGGGCTCGCCGGCGGCCACAACCGCGTCGTACAGCTCGGCGAGCCGGTCCAGGTTGCAGTGCAGCTCCCAGCCCAACTCCCCCACGTACGACACCCGCAAGGCCAGGCACGGCACGCCCGCCACCGTGATCTCGGCCGCGGTCAACCACCGGAACGCCTCGTTGCTCAGGTCGGCGTCGGTGAGCGGCGCCAGCACGTCGCGGGCCCGGGGGCCGGTCACCGCCAGAAGGCCGGTGGAGTCGGTGACATCAGCCACCTTCACGTCCTCGCCATCAGCGATGTGCTGCACCAGCCAGTCGAGGTCGTGGCTCTGGCCCATGATGGCCGAGGTCAGATAGAAGCGGTCGGGTGCGAGGCGGGCGATGGTCATCTCGCATTCGATGCCGCCCAACTCGGTGAGCATGTGCGTCAGCCGGATGCCTCCGTCTCGGCCCGGCAGCCGGTTGGCCGACAGGCGGTCGAGCAGGGAGGCCGCGTCGGCCCCGGTCACCTCGAAGGAGGCGAAGGCGGTGATGTCGGCGATACCGACCCGCTCGCGCACCCCCCGCACCTCGGTCCCGACCGGGTCGAAGGCGTTGGAGCGGCGGAACGAATGCCGCTCGCCCGCTCCGTTGGGCGAGAAGTACTGGGGCCGCTCCCAGCCGTACACCTCCTGCCACTGGGCGCCCAGCCGGTCGAGGCGGTCGTAGATGGGGTTGGTCTTCTGGGGCCGGCCCGCGGCCCGGAACTCGCCGGGCAGGCGCACCTGGTACATCTCGTGGTACTCGTCGTGGGCCTTGGCGATGGCGAAGGTCGAGCGGGGCCCGCTGTGGTCCCCGAAGCGGCGGGGGTCCATCCCCCGGACGTTGATCTCGGTCTGGCCGTGGATCATCCACTGGGCCAGGTACTTCCCGGCGCCGGGACCCTGGGTGATGCCGATGGACGCGCCGTTGCAGTGCCAGTAGTTGCGCAGTCCCGGCGCGGGCCCCATCAGGTACCCGGAGTCGGGGGTGTGGGTGATCGGGCCGGACACGATCTGCTTGATCCCGGCCTCGGCGAAGGCGGGGATGCGCATGGCGGTGTACTCCAGGCACTCCTCGAGCACGTCGACGTTCTCGCCGGTGAGGTAGAAGTCGTGGGCCCAGTCAATTCCCTCCACGCCGTAGACCCTGGAGTCCGACATCTCGTAGGGGCCGACCAGCAGGCCGTCGATCTCCCGGCGGTAGTAGCACGAGGACCGGGGGTCGCGGGTCACCGGGGGCTCGTAGCCGAGGTCGATCATGGCCTGGAGGGGCTCGGTGACCAGGTACTGGTGGATCACAGAGACGATGGGCACGTCAAGGCCGACCATGGCCCCGAGCTGGGGGGCGTAGTGGCCGGCTGCGTTGACGACGTGCTCGCACACGATCCGGTAGCTGTCGCCGGCGCCCTTGCCGCTCATGCCGCCGGGGGCGGCGATGATCTCCCAGCGGCCGTCGGGCAGGTGGTTCATGTCGGTGACCAGCGTGTGGCGCCGTATCTCGCAGCCGAGATTGCGGGCGCCCCGCGCCATGGCGTTGGTGCAGCCCGACGGGTCGGTCCAGCCGTCGTTGGGGGTGTAGAAGCCGGTCTGGATGTCGCTGAGGTCCTCCAGTAGCGGGTGGCGCTCGCGGATCTCGGCTGGACCGATCATGTGCGACTCGATGCCGACCTGGGTGAGCATGGCGTGCACGTAGCGGTGCCAGTCGACCTCGTCGTCGGTGCGGGCCAGCCGGATGGCTCCGCATCCGTGCCAGCCGGCCGACAGCCCGGTCTCCTCCTCGAGACGGGGGTAAAGGGCCACCGCCTCCTCATGGACCTTGGCCATGTTCAGGTCGCCGATGAAGTTGGGGATCAGCCCGGCCGCGTGCCAGGTGGACCCGGAGGTCAGCTCCCCCTTCTCCAGCAGGATGGTGTCAGTCCAGCCCTCGTGGGCCAGGTAGTACAGCAGGCCGACCCCCATGGCCCCACCGCCGATGATCACGCACCGCGCCTCTTGTGTCACGGCCCCTCCTGAGATTGTGCGCACCCGAGCCGCGTCAGCAGGCCGCGGCGAACCGGGAGTGTAGTTGCGGCGCGGCCGCTCGGCCTCGGAACTACCCGGAGGGGTAGATCAGCCACAGAACGGAGAGCAGGATCCAGGTGGACACCACCAGCCAGTAGGTGACCGGTTCACCGCCGCGGGTGACGCGCTGGATGAAGTGGCTCTCACCGGTGGCAAGGTCGTATGCGGCCCAGGCGAGAAACAGCACGGCGTAGATCCAGTACTGGCCGGCCAGTGTCATCAACCAGAGCGCCGCCAGCGCGGCCCATACGGGCCACGCTCCCCGGGTGCGGGTGGGCGACGAGTGCTGCCAGGTGGGGATCATGGGTTTGCCTCCGTGTGGACGCCGGGCGGCTCGACGTGGTTGAGCCGCCAGTTGAGGTAGTGGCCGAAGTCGGCGACGACCCGCTCGGCGGGAATGAGCCGCCCGGGAGAGAAATCACCGGAGGCGCCCCGCTGGCCCCGTTCGCAGATGGCCTTGTCCTCGGGCAGGAAGTCCGGCAACGAGTACCCCGAACCCATGGTCCGGCTGATCCACTTGGCGAACCGGCCGCTGGAGGAACCTCGCGGGGCCGCGCTGAACGCCCCTCCGGTGCGCACCGAGCACCGGTCGATACCGATGGGGTGCACCGCCTGCCAGACGAAGCTGCCCGCGGTGAACACGCCGACGAAGTTGGGCGGCAGGCTGATGAGCAGGTAGTCGTCGCCGCCCTCGACGCGGCCGCCGGTAGCGGTGGCCCGGGCCGAGCCCGTGATGTAGTAGGCGTCCCGGGTCGGCGTGTACGGCTCAAGCGTCTTGGGGTGCACCTGGAACAGGTGGTAGCTCTCCATGGCGTTCACGATGGCCAGCTTCCAGTTGCAGTCCCATTGCTGCGTTTCCTGGTAATCCGAGTAGTGGTGCAGTTCGTCGAGGCCACGCTCGACCACGAGAGACTCCACCGCCGCGAAGCGCTCGGCGAGGGGCTCCACCGCCGGGTCGAGGCTGATGAAGACGAGCCCGTGCCATGACTCGACCCGGTACTCCGGCAGGCAGTGCGCCGCCTTGTCGACGTCGTCCTTCGATGTGAACGGCGCCGCCAGCAGCCGGCCGCCGTCGTTGTAGGTCCAGGCGTGGTAGGGGCACTGAATGCGCTTGCCTTTGGCCGGGCGCTCCACCAGCAGCGTGCCCCGGTGGGCGCACAGGTTCGAGAGGGCACGGAGTGCTCCCTCCTGGTTGCGCAGGAGCAGCACCGGCTGATCGCCGACTGTGATCGGCAGCTGGTCGCCGGGCGTGGCGACGTGATCCTCCGTTGTCACGAACACCCAGTCGCCGTGCCAGATGGCGGCCACCTCGGCGTCGAGGACAGCCGGGTCGCGGTAGAAGGCGTTGGGAAGCGCATGCCTTGGATCGAAGGCCACTGCGGATGTGGTCATGACAGTCAGCGTACCAACTATGCCGTATTTTGCAAACGGTCGTTGATATAATGCGCTATATGGACGGCACGCCGCCCGGCTCGGGAGCAGACCAGGGTGGCGCCCTGCCCACCCGGACGCTCGTGCTGTCGGCGATCGACGCGGACGGCAGGCTCGACGCCGGGCCGCTCTTCGCGGTGGCCGGGGTGGCGGGACACAGCGACAAGGCCATGAGGGACTGCCTGGCCCGGGTCGTGCGGGACGGGCTCCTTACCCGCGTCGCGGGCCGTGGGCGCTCGGCGCAATACGTGGCGACCGGCCTGGGGAAGGCCGAACTGGACGCCGACATCGGGTGGACGGCGCTCGCGCATCGCGTAGACGCCGGTCTCGAGTCCTGGGACGGCTGCTGGCACCTCATCGGCTTCGAGATCCCCGAGAGGCGCCGGGGAGCCCGAGACGCTCTCCGCGGCCTCCTAGTCGAACTAGGGGCCGCTCCGGTACAGGCAGGCCTCTACGTGCACTCCGACGACCTCACTGACTTCGTGCGCCAACTCGCCTCCCATCTCGGGGTGTCCGGAGCGGTCACCAGCTTCGTCACCACAACAATCCAGGTCGGGGAGCACAGGCGACCCGCCGACATCGTCAACCGGCTCTGGCCGCTGGATGCACTCGACGGCCGCTACACCGCGGTCGAGCAGCGCCTGGTCTCCATCGCCGAGCAGGCCCCGTCCACGGACGGCGACCGGTTGGCGGCATCCATGTTCGGTGCCATAGTCGACACCGAAGCGGTGTTGCGCGACGATCCGCTGCTGGCTTCCGAACTCCTCCCCGACAGCTGGGCCGGCAGGCGGGCCCGCCGAGCCTTCATGACGGCCCACTCGGCGGTCAGCGCTCACAGCGAACTGTTCGCCAACTCCCATCTGATGCAGTCCTTCGCTATCGAGATCGACCGCTCGCTGGGCGAGACATCGGCCGAGTTCTGGAACCGGTGGTTCCCCCGCCTGATGGATGCCTACGAGTCCAGACTGCCCCCGGCCGCAACCGCGTGAGCGCAACCACTTGACGGCTAGGGGCCGTCCTCCAGTCGGACTCGTTGGTTGCGGGGATCGTAGAAGCTGCGGATCGACGGGGTGGCCGGCACGAACTCGCCGCCGATGTTGATCTCGAAGGTGCCGGCGTCGAGCCATTCCTGGACCACGCCCTCGTCGCCGGGCCGGTGCAGGTAGCCCATGGCCAGGCAGCGGTCCTCGACGTAGCTCCACATCGACGACGTGGTGCTGCCCACCGGCTCGCCGTTCCGCAGGATCGGGTCGTCGTGGTAGCACAGCAGCTCGGGGTGCTCCAGGCGGAACTGGATCAGGCGCTTGTTGCGGGGCTGCTCCCGCTGGTTCTCCAGCGCGGTCCGGCCGTTCCAGGGGTTGGGCTTGTCCCAGCCGACGGTGAAGCCCAGCCCGGCCTCGATCGGCGTGTCCTCGTCGGTGATGTCGTGGCCCCAGTGCCGGTAGCCCGACTCGAGCCGCAGCGTGTTCATGACGTGGTAGCCGGCCAGGGCCAGGCCGTGGGGCTCACCCGACTCCATCAGTGCGTCGTACAGCTCCACCGCGTGCTCGTTGGGCAGGTACAGCTCCCAGCCGAGCTCGCCCACGTAGCTCATGCGCAGGGCCAGCACGTCGATGCCGGCGACGTCGATGCGCTGGGACGTGCCGAACGGGAAGTCGGTGTTGGTGAGCGACGCGTCGGTGAGCGGGGCCAGCACGAAGCGGGCCTTGGGACCCATCAGCCCGATCATGGCCCAGTGCTCGGTGATGTCGGAGATCTCGACGTTGCGGCCCCGGCACGCCCGGCGCAGGCGGGCCCAGTCCCGGGTCTGGGCCGCGGCCGCGGTCACCACCAGGAACCGGTCCAGGCCTAGCCGGGTGACCGTCAAGTCGGCCTCGATCCCGCCCTGGTCGTTGCACCACTGCGTGTACACCGCCTTGCCCACCGGCACGTCGATGCGGGCCGTGCTCAGCTCGTCGAGCACCACCAGCGAGTCGGGACCGTCCACGGTGAACTTGGCGAACGAGGTCTGGTCGAAGAGCGCCACCCGCTCCCGCACGGCCCGGCACTCCTCGCCGGCGTTGGCCCACCAGTTCTGCTTGCCGTAGCTGTAGACGTACTCCCGGGCCTGACCGTCAAAGGCGTACCAGTTGGGCCGCTCCCAGCCCGCGGTCTCGCCGAACACCGCCCCGGCCGCGTCCAGCCGGTCGTGCAGGGGCGACACCCGCTGGCCCCGGGCGCTCTCGTACTGGTAGAAGGGCCAGTGCATGGCGTACAGCAGACCCAGGCTCTCGGGGACGCGCTCGGACAGGTAGGCGGGTTCGGCCTGGAACGGAAACGCTCGGCGGATGTCCACCGACGACAGGTCCATGGGGGGATGGCGGTCGACGATCCAGTCGGCCAGGGCCCACCCCACCCCGCCTGCGGACTGGATGCCCACCGAGTTGAACCCGGCCGCCACGAAGCAGCCGTCCACCTCGGGTGACTCGCCCAGGTAGTACACCCCGTCGGGGGTGAAGGCCTCGGGGCCGTTGAGGAACAGCTGGATGCCGCACTCCCCCAGCGCGGGCACCCGGTGGATGGACCGCTCGAAGATCGGCCCGATGTGGTCCCAGTCCTCGCCGAGGGTGCCGAAGGAGAAGTCGCGACCGATGCCGTCGAGGCTCCACACCTTGCCCCGGGGCTCGAAGAAGCCGGCCATGAGCTTGCCCGTCTCCTCCTTGAAGTACGTGTAGTTGCCGGGGTCGCGCAGCACCGGCGTGTCGGCGTCGAGCCCTAGGGACTCGGAGACGACGTAGAAGTGCTCGCAGGCCTGCAGCGGCACGTTGACCCCGATCTGGGCTGCGAGCTGGCGGGTCCAGATGCCGGTGGCCAGCACCACGGTCTCAGTCTCGATGCTGCCCTGTTCGGTGTCGACCCCGGCGACAGCGTCGTCGTGGGTGCGCAGCCCGGTGACGGCGATGTCCTCGAGGATGCGCACTCCCCGGCTGCGGGCCCCCTTGGCCAGCGCCATGGTGGTGTCCACCGGGGACGTGTGGCCGTCCCGGGGGATGTACAGGGCGCCCACGATGTCGTCGGTGCGGATCAGCGGCCAGCGCTCGCTCAGCTCGTCGATGCCGATCTCACGGGTCTCGACCCCCACCGACATGGCCATGGCCGCGCCCCGCCTGATCTCCTCCCAGCGCTCGGCGTCGGCGGCCACCGAGATCGACCCGGGAGTGCGGCAGCCGGTGGCCTGCCCGGTCTCGTCCTCGAGCGCCTCGTAGAGGCTGGCCGAGTAGGTGGCCAGCTTGGTGAGGCTGAACGTCGACTTGAGCTGGGCCACCAGGCCGGCCGCGTGCCAGGTGGTGCCGCCGGTGAGCTTGTTCTGCTCGAGCACGACCACGTCGGTGATGCCCCGGCGGGCCAAGTGATAGGCCACGCTGCAGCCGACGATGCCGCCGCCCACCACCACAACCTGGGCTCGGTCGGGCAGCGGATGGACCATCGAACTCCCCTCCGTCGATCTAGTGGCCCGGACAGCCCGGCCCAGATGGGTCAGTCTACGCCGGGCACCCAGCTGGTTCCTGCCAAGGGAACCTTGGCCATGGCCGCGGCCTCGACGGTGAGGGCGGCCAGATCCTCGGGCTCCAGGTTCAGGACATGCGACTTGCCGTTGGCCCGGGCCAGGATCTGGGTCTCGATGGTCAGCACCTGGAGGTAGTTGGCCAGCCGCCTCCCGGCCAGCACCGGGTCCAACCGGGCCGACAGGTCGGGATCCTGGGTGGTGATCCCAGCCGGGTCGTTGCCCGCTTGGAAGTCCTCCCAGAACCCGGCCGAGGTTCCCAGATCCCGGTACTCGGCCTCATAGGCGGGGTCGTTGTCGCCGATGGCGATCAGCGCGGCGGTGCCGATGGAAGCCGCGTCGGCGCCCAGGGCCAGTGCCTTGGCCACGTCGGCGCCCGAGCGGATGCCGCCCGCGACGATGAGCTTCACCTTGCGGCGGTGCACGCCGAGCTCCCGCAAGGCCCGCACCGACTCGCCGATGGCGGCCAGGGTGGGAATGCCGACATGCTCGATGAACACGTCCTGGGTGGCCGCGGTGCCGCCCTGCATGCCGTCCACCACCACCGCGTCGGCACCGGCCTTCACCGCCAGCGCGGTGTCGTAATAGGGGCGGGCCGCGCCGACCTTCACGTAGATCGGCACCTGCCAGTCGGTGATCTCCCGGAGCTCGCCGATCTTGATCTCAAGGTCGTCGGGTCCGGTCCAGTCGGGGTGGCGGCACGCCGAGCGCTGGTCGATGCCCTCGGGCAGGGTGCGCATCTCGGCCACCCGCTCGGTGATCTTCTGGCCGAGCAGCATCCCGCCGCCGCCGGGCTTGGCCCCCTGGCCCACCACCACCTCGATAGCGTCGGCCACCCGCAGGTGGTCGGGGTTCATGCCGTAGCGGGACGGCAGGTACTGGTACACCAGAGTGGCGGAGTGCTGGCGCTCCTCATCGGTCATGCCGCCGTCTCCGGTGGTGGTGGACGTCCCCGCGGCCGACGCGCCCCGGCCCAGGGCCTCCTTCGCCTGGGCCGACAGCGACCCGAAGCTCATGCCCGCGATGGTCACCGGGATCTTCAGGTGGACGGGCCGCTCGGCCCGGTCCTCGCCGATCACCACATCGGTGCCGCACGCCTCGCGGTAGCCCTCCAGGGGATAGCGCGACATCGACGCCCCCAAGAACACCAAGTCGTCGAGGGTGGGCAGGTGGCGCTTGGCTCCCCAGCCCCGGATGCGGTAGATGCCGGTGTTGGCCGCCCGGCGGATCTCGGCGATGACGTTGCGGTCGAAGGTGTACGACTCCCGCAGGTGCCAGAAGTCGGGATCCGAGGACTCCACCGGATCGGGGCCGTCGTGCGATGGCGTGGTCGTCATCAGGCCGCCTCCAGGGCTTCCCGCTCTTGTTCGCTGCGCTCACGGGCCGCTCGGGCCACGGCCTCGCTCGGCATCTCGCGAGTCCTCATCCCACCGATCCCGTCCGCTCGGCCTCCAGGGCGTCCACGTCGTCGATGGTGAAGTTGTAGAGGCGCCGGGCCGAGCCGTAGCGGCGGAAGTCGGCCGGGTCGGCCCCGTTCACGGCGGGGACGGTCGCGGCCGCCGCCAGCAAGCGGGACAGCGTCTCAACGTGGGTGGGACGCATCTCCTTCTCGATGCAGTCCGCGCCCAAGGACTCAACGTCGCCCCGCACGAAGATCTGCGCCTCGTAGATGGAGTCGCCTAGATCGGCGGCGGCGTCACCGCACACCACCAGGTTGCCGGCCTGGGCCATGAACGCGCTCATGTGGCCGACATTGCCCCCTACGACGATGTCGACCCCCTTCATGGAGATGCCGCAGCGAGCCCCGGCGTTGCCGCCCACCACCACCAGACCGCCACAGCCGGTGGCTCCGGCCGACATGGTGGCGTTGCCCGTGATGTGCACCCGCCCCGACATGATGTTCTCGGCCAGCCCGGTGCTGGCGTTGCCCTCCACCAGCACCCGGCCCCGCTGGTGCATCCCCGCGCAGTAGTAGCCCACCGAGCCCCGCACCGCCACGTCGATCTCGGCGGTGATGCCGCAGGCCACTGCGTGGGCGCCCCGCGGGTTCGTCACCTCGAAAGACTCCCCGTCGGAGGCATCGTGCAGCGCCTGGTTGAGCTCGCGCCGGCTGACCTCGGCGAGGTCGAAGTGACGTGTCATGCGGCCAGGCTCCAGGTGTAGATGCGGGCCGGCTCGGGCTCCCACACCTCGGCGTCGGCCGCGCCGGGCAGGCGGGCGATGGCCCGGTACTCCGACGACATGGCCACCCAGTCGTCGGTCTCGGCCACCACCGCCGGCTTGCATGCGATGGGGTCGCGCAGGATGGCGAAACCGTCGGCCACCCCGATGGCGAACGTGTAGAAGCCGTCGAGGTCGTCGAGCGCCCCCTCCAACGCCTGCGAGATGGTGTCGCCGGAGCGGATCCGCCACGACAGGTAGCCGGCGGCCACCTCGGAGTCGTTCTCGGTCTGGAACGACTCGCCGTGGCCCTCGAGGAAGCGCCGCAGACGGTTGTGGTTGGACAGCGACCCGTTGTGCACCAGGCAGGTGTCGGCGCCGGTGGCGAACGGGTGCGAGCCGTTGGTGGTGACCGCCGACTCGGTGGCCATGCGGGTGTGGGCCAGGGCGTGGGTGCCGGTGCGGGAGGCCAGGTCGTAGCGCTCGGCCACCAAGTCGGGGTCGCCGACCGCCTTGTACAGCTCGATCTGGGAGCCGTAGCTCAGCACCGTGGCCCCGGCCACGTTGTCGATGATCCATTGGCGGGCGGCCCGGCCGTCGCCGTCGGTGGAGAACACGACGTGGTCGTGAACGGCCCGCACGGTCACGTCGGCATCCAGCACGCCCTCCAGCGCGGCCGCCACCGGACCCCAGTCCACCGTGATGCCCTCGGCCAGCACGGTGATGCGGGTGCGGCCGGCCGCGCCCTGGTCATAGGAGGCGAACCCGGCGCTGTCGGGGCCCCGGTCCCTCATCTCCCGGAGCATCACCGCGGTCAGCCGGCCCAGCTCGTGACGGTGGGTCTCGGTCTTGCAGAACAATCCAACGATCCCGCACATTCCGCTTGTCCCCCGAAGTGCTCTACCTGGCAAAGTCCGGCCCGCACGGTAGCGCCCGTCCCGCCCCCCGACTCAATTCCCGCTCTTGTTCGCTTCGCTCACGGGCCGCTCGGGCCACAGCCTCGCAGGCTCGGCCTCTGGGCCCGCTCTTGTTCGCTTCGCTCACGGGCCGCTCGGGCCACGGCCTCGCAGGCTCGGCCTCTGGGCCCGGCGGCTCGACATCTCGGCCAATTCCCTCATGGCGGGATCGTTGACTACTCTCGGCTGCCGCGACCCAGCCAACTACGGCACGACCACAGGGGGAACCATGAGCGCGCTCGACGAGATCCGGAGCCGGGTGGAAGCCGACGGCGTGGAGTTCATCTACGCCATGTTCGTGGAGATGCACGGCAAGCCGTGCGCCAAGCTGGTGCCCGTAGGCGCCCTCGAGGGACTGATGAGCGACGGAGCCGGGTTCGCGGGCTTCGCGGCCGGCCCCATGGGCCAGGATCCCTCCAGCCCCGACATCCTGGCCCTTCCCGACCCGGCGTCGTACACGCAGCTGCCGTGGCAGCCCAATGTGGCCGCCATGCAGTGCGACCCCACAGTGGAGGGCGAGCTGTGGCCGTACGCGCCGAGGGTGATCCTGCGCCGGGCGCTGGAGGCGGCCGCCGAGCGCAACCTCGTGCTCAAGTGCGGTGTGGAGGCCGAGTACTCGCTGGTGGTGCGCAACGACGACGGGTCCCTCTCGGTGGCCGACGACCGCGATGACATGTCACTGCCCTGCTACGACGCCAAGGGCCTCACCCGGATGCTGCCCCACCTCACCGCGGTGTCCAAGAACCTCGACGCCATGGGCTGGGGCAACTACGCCAACGACCACGAGGACGCCAACGGCCAGTACGAGCAGAACTGGCAGTACTCCGACGCGCTGACCACCGCAGACCGGCTCATCCTGTTCCGGCTGATGGTGCACACCCTGGCCCAGCGCGACGGTCGCTACGCCACGTTCATGCCCAAGCCGTTCGCCGACAAGACCGGCAACGGCCTGCACATCCACCTCAGCCTGTGGTCGGCCGACCCCGACGAGCCGCTGTTCATCGGCGGGGGAGCCGGCGGGCCCGACACCAAGGGCCTGGGTCTGAGCGACATGGCCTACAAGTTCACCGCAGGCATCGTCGACCACGCCTCGTCGCTGGTGGCGGTGCTGTGCCCCATCGTGAACTCGTACAAGCGCATGGGGGTGGGTGCGCCCACATCGGGGGCCACCTGGGCGCCGGCCTACGCGGTGTACGGGGGCAACAACCGCACCCAGATGATCCGGGTGCCGGAGCCCGACCGCATCGAGATCCGCCTGGGCGACGGCGCCGCCAACCCGTACCTGATGTTCGCGGCCACGCTGGCCTGCGGCCTCGACGGCATCGACCGCGACCTCGACCCGGGCGAGCCCAACACGGACAACCTGTACACCCTGTCGGCGGAGGAGATCGCGGCCAGGGGCATCGAGGCCCTGCCTCCCACGCTGCTGCACGCCGCCGACCAGCTCGCCTCCAACGACGTGATCGGTCGGGGCCTGGGCGACACCGCCGAGGGCCCCTACCGCGACTACTACGTGAAGGTGAAGCGCGAGGAGTTCCTGGCCCACCACCATGTGGTCACCTCCGGAGAGGTCGACCAGTACCTCACCCTGTTCTGAATCCGACCCCGGTTCGTAGGCTCGATGCCTATGGCTGAGGGCGCGCCCCTGCGCATCTGGCGAGGCGCCGTTCTCGACGAGTGGATCGACTACAACGGCCACATGAGCGAGGGTTTCTACGGCGTCGTGTTCGGCATGGCCAGCGATGAGTACCTCATCCGGATGGGTTTCGACGAGCACTACCGGGCCGCGACCCGCGGATCGTTCTACACGGTGGAGACCCACATCGTCTTCATCGACGAGTTGGCCCCCGGCACCGCTCTGGCGGTGGACACCACGGTCGCGGGGGCCGATCCCAAGCGGGTCCACCTGTTCCACGAGCTGCGCCGCAGCGGCGACAGCGCTCTGGCCGCCACCCAGGAGTCGATGATGCTGCACGTCGACACCAGCATCGACCGGGTAGCCCCCATGGGCGAGGCGCTGTATGCGGTACTGCGAGCCGACGCCGACGCCCATGCCGGCCTGCTGCCGGCAGGCACCACCGGACGGGCCATCAGAGCCGTCGGCGCCTGAACCCGGCCCGACCCGCCCCGCATGACTGCCGCCATGTCGTCACGGCCACGCAGTGGCACCCCATGGGCCTGACGGCGGTAACGGGCGCCGTGGTGTGCTGGGGCTTCGGCAACATTCTGGTGCGCCAGGTGGACCTGGGCGCAGTGCAACTGGCCTTCTGGCGGTTGGTTCTTAGCTCCCTCGTCTACGGGGGAGTCGTGCTGGCCCGGCGGGGCCGGTTGACGTGGCCCCAAGTACGAGCCTGCCTGCCCTCCGCAGTGATGCTCGGGCTGTGGTACATCGCGTTCTACCAGAGCATCAAGTCCACTACCGTCACCAACGTGGCCATGATCGTGTCGCTGGTGCCCGTCGTGTTGATCTGGGCGGCGATTCACCGGTTCGCCGAACCGGTCTCGCTCAAACTGTTGGCGCTGGTGGCGACCGCGCTAGCCGGCACCGGGCTGGTGCTGTTCGGCTCGACCTCGGTGCCCACCTGGAGCCTGCGCGGCGACGGGCTGGCCGTGCTGGCGCTGCTGTGCTTCTCCGCGCAGATGGCGCTGGCCAAGGAGGCCCGCCAGAAGGTCGGTGCATTGGAGTTCCAAGCGGTGGCGTGGATCGTCGCCATGGTCGTGGTCACCCCGCCGGCCGTCCTGACCGGTGGCGGCCTGTCTTGGCCCGATACGACCGCCTGGCTGTGGGTTGCCGCGCTCGTCGCCGTTCCGGGATCGGGCCATCTGCTGATGAACTGGGCCCACAAGCATGTGCGGATCACCGTCTCGTCGATGGCCCTTCTGGGCGCGCCCCCGCTCACCATGGTCCTCGCCGCCCTTTTCTTGGACGAGCCGATCAAGATCGCCCAGGTGGTCGGCGGGATCATCGTGATCGCGGCGCTGACCGGGGTGATCCGCCGCGACCTCCAGATCACCGCCCGCTACAGCACCGGCATCGGCTGACCTCAGTTACCTGCTCGGCCTCTTAGCATGGCTCCATGGCCCGGTTGCAGGTGATCGGCGGCGGAAAGATGGGTGAGGCCCTGCTGGGGGGTCTGGTGTCCCGCGGCTGGGCCGATGCGGACGAGCTCCACGTGGTGGAGCCCGACCCGGCCCGTCAGCGGGCCGTCTCGGCCTCAGTCGGCGGCGTGTCGGTCTCCACCGAACCGCTCTACGGGATCGGCGCCGTCATCGCAGTCAAGCCCGACGTGGTGGCCGCGGTGCTGCCCGCCTTGGCTGCGGCCGCGACAGCACGGGTGCTGTCCATCGCGGCGGGGGTGCGCACCGATGCGATCGAGGCCGGCCTGCCGGTAGGAACCCCGGTGGTGCGGGCCATGCCCAACACCCCGGCGCTGGTCGGGGCGGGCGCGGCCGCCATCGCCGGTGGATCGGCGGCCGCGCCCGAGGACCTGGAATGGGCCCGCGGCATCCTCGAGGCGGTGGGCACGGTGGCGATAGTGGCCGAGGCCGACCTCGACGCGGTGACCGGCCTGTCGGGCAGCGGCCCCGCGTACCTGTTCCGGCTGGCCGAGGCGCTGCGGGCCGCCGGCACCGCTCAGGGCCTCGATCCTGCGGTGGCCGACGCCTTGGTACGCCAGACCCTGCTCGGGGCGGCCACGCTGCTGGCGGAGTCGGGAGAAGATCCCGGCCGCCTTCGCGAGAACGTCACCTCCCCGGGCGGCACCACCGCCGCCGGCTTGGCCGTGCTCGACGAAGCCGATTTCATGGGCCTCATCGACCGGGTGGTCGAAGCAGCCACCCGCCGCTCCCGCGAGCTGGGCCAATGAAGCCCGTCGCGGGGCGCGGCTACGACACGATCTCGTTCCTGTCGGACTACGGCCACGGCGACGAGTTCGTCGGGGTGGTCCACTCGGTCATCGCAGCTATCGCGCCCCATGTGCGGGTGGTGGACGTCACCCACGGCATCGCACCCTGCAACGTGCGAGCCGGCGGGTTGGCGCTGGCCCGGGCCGCCCAGTACCTGCTGCCGGGCGTGGTCCTGGCTGTCGTCGACCCGGGGGTGGGCACCGACCGCCGGCCGGTGGCGGTGGAGGTGGGCGACGGCGCCTCGGTGCTGGTCGGACCGGACAACGGATTGCTGGCCCCCGTGGTGGCCCTAGTCGGCGGAGCCGGGCGGGCGGTGGAGCTGGCCAACGCCGACTACCGGCTGGAGAACCTCGACGAGTTGGGCTCGACCTTCGACGGCCGTGACGTGTTCGCACCGGCGGCCGCCCACCTCTGCCTCGGGGTGCCGTTGAGCGATCTGGGGCCGGCGGTCGACGTGGCCACGCTGACTCCCGGAATGCTGCCGGTGAGCCGGCGCGACGGCGACGACCTGGTGGCCGAGGTGCTGTGGGTGGACCGCTTCGGCAACTGCCAGCTCAACATCGATCCGGCTGAAGTGGACGAGATGGCCGCCACCGGCGCCCTGCTGCAGGTGACGGCCGGAGAAGACCTGCGGACGGCTGAGCGAGCCCGGGCCTATGCGGACGTGCCCCCGGGACGCGTCGGCCTCGTCACCGACTCGAGCGGACTGGTGTCACTGGCTCTGCCCCAACGCTCCGCGGCCGACGAGCTCGGGCTCCACGAGGGCGCCGAGGTGCGCCTCACCACCGCGGCCGGCGACCGCCGGCCAGGCAGCCAGACGGTGGTGACATCGGTCGGGCTCACCCCCCGATCCGGCGGGCCTGCCAGGCTGAAGGAACAAGGAGACCGACCATGAGACCGGGAACCACCATCGCCATCGTGGCGCTGCTCACCATCATCGTCGTGGCCGGGGTGCTGCAGCTCTTCTTCCTGGCCCGCTGACACCCCTCCGACCCCCGCCGCGGCACGGCTGTCATTCCGCTCTTGTTCGCTGCGCTCACGGGCCGCTCGGGCCACGGCCTCGCTCGGCGCTTCGAGGCGATCTACATGCTCGCTCCCCTATTCGCTCGGCCTCTGGGGGCGATAGCATCCGAGGCGATGTCGCTCGTGGTTGTCGGTTGCAATCACCGCTCCACGCCGCTCGGCCTGCTCGAGCGGATGACGGTCGCGCCCGACGATCTTCCCAAGGCCCTCCACGACCTCGCCACAGCCGAGCATCTCAGCGAGTCAGTCCTGCTGTCCACCTGCAACCGCATCGAGGTCTACGCCTACGCCGAGCGCTTTCACGGCGGCTACGCCGACATCCGGGAGTTGATCGCCCGGCATTCGGGCCTGCCACCCGAGACCGTGGCCGACGAGTTGTACGCCCACCACGACGCCGACGCGGTGCGGCACCTGTTCGCGGTGGCCGCCGGGCTCGACTCGATGGTGGTGGGCGAGCACGAGGTACTGGGCCAGGTCCGCGACGCGTGGCAGACCGCCCGCACTGAGGGCACGGTCGGCGCGGTGCTTGAGCCCCTGTTCCGCCGGGCGGTGGAAACCGGCAAGCGGGCCCGCACTCACACCGGCATCTCCCGGGGCATCGCCTCTCTCTCCCATGCCGCGGTGGCACTGGCCGCCGACCGGCTCGGGGACCTGGCCGGACGGCGGGTGCTGGTACTGGGTGCCGGCGAGGTGGCGGCGGGCACGCTCAAGTCTCTGGCCGACGCCGGACCCGCCGACATAGCGGTGGCCAGCCGCACACCGGAACGGGCCGTTGCCGCCGCGCAGTTGTGCGGCGGGAGGGCGGTGGCCCTGGACGAACTCGACGCCGCACTAGTGGGCGCTGATGTGGCCATCACCACCACCGGCGCCACCGAGATAGTCCTCGAGCACAGCGACCTCGACGATGTGATGGCCCGGCGCAGCGGCGCGGACCTGGTGATCGTCGATGTGGCCGTGCCCCGCGATGTGGATCCCGCCGCTCGGGAGCTGCCCGGCGTGACCCTGCTCGACATGGACGACCTGGGCGACTTCGTGGAACGGGAACGGTCCGGTCGCACCCAGGAGATCGACTCCGTGCGGGCCATCATCGACGAAGAGGTCGAGTTCTATCTGGCCGAGGCGTCGGCCCGCGAAGTCGCCCCGCTCATCGCGGCGCTGAGGGGCCGAGCCGAGCTTCTCAGCGCGAGCGAGCTGGAACGCCATGCGTCGCGTCTCGCCGATCTCTCGCCCGCCCAGCGTGCCGCGGTGGAGTCCCTGCTGCGCGGCGTGATTAACAAGCTGCTCCACGAGCCGACCGTCCGGCTCAAGGACGCGGCCGGCCATGCACGGGGCGACCGGCTCGCCGAAGCACTGCGCGACCTGTTCGATCTATAGACACTGCACCATGACCGCTCGGCCTCTGAGAGCGGCCACCCGGGGCAGTGCCTTGGCCCGCCGGCAGACCAGCATCGTGGCCGGGTTGCTGGCCGCGTCCGGCGGGGTCACAACCGACCCGGTGGTGGTGTCCACTGCCGGTGACCGGCAGGCCGACGACCCGATCCATGCCATGGGCGGCAAGGGAGTGTTCGTGAAGGAGGTGCAGGCCGCGGTGCTCGACGGACGGGCCGACATCGCAGTGCACTCGGCCAAGGATCTGCCGTCGTCGACTCCTGAGGGCTTGGTGCTGGCCGCGATACCGAGGCGCGGTGACCCGCGGGACGCCCTGGTGGGCTGCCGGCTGGCAGAATTGCCGGCCGGCGCGACGGTGGCCACTGGCTCGGTCAGGCGCAAGGCCCAACTGGCCTGGATGAGGCCCGATCTGGCCTTCGCCGAGCTGCGGGGCAACATCGCCACCCGGCTCGACAAGGCCGCAGCCTTCGACGCCATCCTCATGGCCGCGGCGGCCTTGCAACGCCTGGGGCTCGAACCGGACGTGCTCGACGTGCTCGAACCGGACGTCTTCGTGCCCCAGGTCGGGCAGGGAGCCATCGCGGTGGAGTGCCGAGCCGATGATCGGGCCGTGCTCGAGACACTGCTCGCGATGGAGCACGGACCGAGCCGCCGGGCGGTCGACGCGGAGCGGGCCTTCCTCGCCGAACTGGGCGGCGACTGCAGCCTGCCGGCCGGCGCCCACGCCGGCGACGCTCCCGGCGGCGGTCTGGAGCTGACCGGGCTGGTGGCGTCGCTCGACGGCCGGGAGCTCATCCGCGACACCCGCCGGGGTCGTGATCCCGAGCCGCTGGGCCGGTCAGTGGCCCGGCACCTGCTGGACGAATGCGGCGGCCGGGAGCTCCTGGGAGCGGCCCCATGAGCCCGGCACGGGCCCGGCCTCACGCACCTAAGCCGCTCGCCGGGCTGAAGATCGTGGTCTGCCGGCCGCGCCACCAGGCCCAGCCGTTGACCGACGGGCTGGCCGCGGCCGGTGCCGAGGTGGTCAGCGCCCCGGTGATCGCCATCACCGATCCTGCCGACGGGGGAGCCGGACTGCGGGCGGCGCTGGCCCGGCTGGAACGGGGAGACTGGCTGGTGGTCACCAGCCCGAACGGGGCCGAGCGAGCGGCCGCCGCCGGGCCGCTCGCCGCCGGCGTCAACGTTGCCGCAATCGGACCGGGGACCGCAGCCCGAGCCGCCGCGGTGGGGCTGACCGTGCGGCTGGTGCCCGACCGATCGATCGCCGAAGGTTTGGTGCAGGCGTTCCCTGCACCCGGCTCCGGACGCAGCGGCAGCCTCGTGGTGCTGGCCCGGGCCGCGGTCGCCCGCCCCGTGCTCCCCGACAGCCTGCGCGACGCCGGCTGGGAGGTGCTGGACGTGGCCGCCTACCGGAACGTGGCCGCCCGCCTGACCGACGACCAGCGCCGGGCGGTGGCTGGGTCCGACGGTGTGGTGTTCACCTCGTCGTCGGTGGTCACGCGTCTGGTGGCCGAGGTCGGCGCCGACGCGGTCCCGCCCCTGGTGGCCTCGATAGGCCCGGCCACGTCAGCCACCGCAGCCTCCCACGGCCTGGAAGTCACCGTGGAAGCATCCGAGCACACCATCGACGGTGTGGTGGCCGCCCTGGTCGGCCACGCCCGCCCGTGGTCGGCGCCCGACGACGCTGGGTAGCCTCGCAGGGTGAACTTCCCGCAGCGGCGCATGCGTCGGCTGCGCCGGACCCCGGCCCTGCGCCGGCTGGTGGCCGAGCACCGGCTCCATCCCGCCGACTTCATCGCGCCGCTGTTCGTGCGCGAGGGCATCGACGAACCCCAGCCCATCGTCTCGATGCCCGGCCAGTTCCAGCACACCCGGCAGTCGCTGCGAGCCGAGGTCAAGGAGTTGCATTCCCTGGGGATCGGCGCGGTGGTGCTGTTCGGCGTTCCCGAGCACAAGGACCACATCGGGTCGGAGGCCTGGAATCCCGACGGGATCGTGCAGGTGGCTCTGGCCGACCTGCGCTCCGATCTCGGTGACGACATTGTGCTGATCGCCGATCTGTGCATGGACGAGTACACCGACCACGGCCACTGCGGGGTGCTCGACGGCCGCGGCGACGTCGAGAACGACGCCACCCTTGAGATCTACGCCCGCATCGCGCTGGCCCAAGCGGCCGCGGGGGCCGACATCGTGGCGCCCTCGGGGATGATGGACGGCCAGGTCGGGGCCATCAGGGCCGCTCTCGACGGCTCGGGCTTCGAGCAGGCAGCCATCCTCGCCTACTCGGCCAAGTACGCCACCGCGCTGTACGGGCCGTTCCGCGATGCGGTGGACGTGACCATCGCCGGCGGCGGTGACCGCCGGACCTACCAGCAGGACGTGGCCGGAGCCCGGGAGGCCCTAGAGGAGATCCGGCTCGATGTGGCCGAGGGCGCCGACATGGTGATGGTGAAGCCGGCTCTGTCCTTCCTCGACGTGATCTCGGAGGCGCGCCGCACGTTCGATGTGCCGCTGGCCGCCTACCACGTGTCCGGGGAGTACTCAATGGTGTGCGCCGCGGCCGAGCGGGGCTGGCTCGATCTCGATGCGGTGGCCCACGAGCACGTCCTCGCCATCCGCCGGGCCGGCGCCGACGTGGTGCTCACCTATTTCGCCCGCCGCCTGGCCGAGGCCCTGCAGTGAGCGCGGCCGGGGCCGACACCAACGAGGCACTGCCGTGAGCAGCAACCGGCCCCTCACCAACGAGGCGCTGTTCGAGCGGGCCCAGCGGGTGATCCCGGGCGGGGTGAACTCGCCGGTGCGGGCCTTCCGGTCGGTGGGGGGCACGCCCTACTTCGTGGCCGAGGCCTCCGGTCCTTTCGTCTACGACGTGGAGGGCCGCCGCTACATCGACTACGTGCAGAGCTACGGGCCGGGCATCTGCGGACACGCCCACCCGGCCGTGATCGAAGCGGTGCGGCAGGCGGCCGGGCGGGGCACCAGCTACGGCGCACCGACCCGCGACGAGGTGCTGATGGCCGAGGCGATGTGCGCCCGGGTGGAGGGCCTGGAGATGGTGCGGCTGACCAACAGCGGAACCGAGGCGGTGATGTCGGCGGTACGGCTGGCACGGGGAGTGACCGGTCGTCCGACGGTGGTGAAGTTCGCGGGCTGCTACCACGGCCACAGCGACTCCCTGCTGGTGGCGGGCGGATCGGGCGTCGCCCAGCAGGGCTTGGCCGGGTCGGAGGGAGTGACCGCCGGCGCGGTGGCCGACACCATCGTGGCGCCCTACAACGTGGTGCCCGAACTCGACGAGACGGTGGCCGTGGTGTGCGTCGAGCCGGTGGCGGCCAACATGGGACTGGTAGCGCCGGAGCCCGGCTTCCTCCAGGGCCTGCGCGACGCCTGCGACGCGGCCGGCGCGCTGCTGCTCTTCGATGAGGTGATCACCGGCTTCCGGCTGTGCCGGGGCGGGGCCGCCGAGTGGTTCGGCGTACAGCCCGACATCTGGTGCTTCGGCAAAGTCATCGGAGGCGGGCTGCCGGTGGGTGCCTTCGGAGCCTCGACGGAGATCATGTCCGGGCTGGCCCCCCTGGGCGGCGTGTACCAGGCGGGGACACTGTCGGGCAACCCGCTGGCCACCGCGGCCGGGCTGGCGGTGCTGGGCTTGCTAGATGACGACGCCTACGGTCGGCTCGAATCCACCGCGGCCGCCCTGCAGGAGGGGATGGCCGGAGCCTTCTCCGCGGCCGGGATGACTGCGGTGCTGCCGCGGGTCGGTCCCCTGCTGGGCCTCTTCTTCGCCGAGGACGCTCCCCGTGAATTCGATGAGGCCCGCAAAGCGGCCGATAACGGTCGTTATCCGCCGTTCTTCCACGGGATGCTGCGGCGGGGTGTGGCCTTCGCTCCGGGGGCCTACGAGGCGATCTTCCCGTCGCTGGCCCACACCGAAGCAGAGATCGAGGCAACCGTGGCCGCCGCCGCCGCTACCGCCAAGGAGATGGAGAGGGGCTCGGAGGAATGAGGCGCATCAAGATCGTCATCGGTGCGGTTGTGGCCGTTGTCGTACTGCTCGTTGTGGTGGTGGCGGTGTATCTCCTGACCCGGGACGACGCCCCCGAGGCGGTCGACCTGGAGACGACGGTGGCCCGGATCGAGGCGGCCGAGGACGGCACCGACATGTCATCGGCTCCTGAACCTGCCGACGACAGCGACGCAGACACACCGTCGACCGGTGGATCCGCTGACGACACCGAGGATGTCGACACCGCATCGAGTGCCGGGAGCGACGACACCTCAGCCACCGGTACTGGAGAGACTGCGGTGGACGACGACACCGCCGACACGAGCACTGGAGACTCTGACGCCGATACGGCATCGGCGGACGAGACGGTCGATGCCCCGGCCGGGCTCGCCGGCGTATGGACCGTGCAGGTGGCCGAGGACGCCGGTGACCTGCAGGGCGAGCCGACCGTGAGCTTCGCCGGGTTCCGGGTGGACGAGGTGCTGAACAGCATCGGCGACTTCACTGCGGTGGGCCGCACTGCCGATGTCTCGGGCTCGATCGAGCTGAGCGACACGGCGCTGGTGGCCGCAACCGTAGAGGTGACCATGTCCACACTGCGGACCGACAACAGCTTCCGCGACGGCAGGATCTACGGGGCTTTGAACACCAGCGAGTTCCCCAAGGCGACCTTCACCCTGGCAGAGCCGGTTGAGCTGCCGGCCGGTATGGCCGACGGAGAGGCGTTCTCAGGATCGGCTGAGGGCGACCTGACCATCAAGGGCGTCACCAACCGGACCACCTTCGACCTGCAAGCCCAGCTTGTAGGCGACATCATCGTGACCGTCGGCTCCAGCGACGTGGTCTTCAGCGACTACGGCGTCACCGCACCGACTGCCCCGGTAGTCGTGTCGGTAGAGGACCACGGAATCATGGAGTTCCAGCTGCTCTTCACCCGCTGACGTCACGCCGTGCCTGTCGCGGCACCGGTGACCGTCACGTTCGCAGGACCGGATTGCGCTGTGGTCGAGCGCGGGCGTCAGGCCTGGCACGGCCGCCGGAGTGGCTGTTGTGCCCAGCCTGGCGACTAGTGCCGGACCGGGGGCGGGGCCGGGCCACTGGCCGTGGCGGTGGCCGGAGTCTGAGCCGGCCGTCGGCGGAGTGCAGTTGCCAACTGTCGTCGTGGACGAGGTGGTGGCAGCGCTCGCACAGCAGCGCGAGGTTGTCGATGTCGGTGGGTCCGCCCCGGCTGAACCACTCGATGTGGTGTGGTTCGCCCGCCTCGGCGGGTGCGGCGCAGTTGACGCAGCCGCCGTCACGGGCCGCCAGCACGATGCGTTGACCGGAGCTGGCATCTCGCTGGGCTCTTCCCAGCCACAGCGGGTCGCCCTCGGCGCTGAAGACAGCGGGCAGGACCTTGGCGTCCGCGGCGAGCCTCGCGATCTGGTCAGCAGCCACGGGAAGGCCGTCGTCATAGCGCAAGTTCTTGAGCTCGCGGGTCACAGCGTCGTAATCGGCGATCACCAACAGCGTGGTCTTGGGGCGGCGATGCGGTCCCTCACCGGTGATCAAGTTCACCAAAGCGTCGGCGCGGCGCTGCGCGGAGGTAAGCCCCTTGATGGGCTCGGGCCCCCAGGCGGTCGCGCCGGTGCGGTAGGTGCGCACCATGGCGTTGAAGGCCAAGCTGACGCGCTTGCCGTTGTCGGCGTCGAAGTACGCCGACAGCCGCCAAGACCCGTCAGGATCCTGAACCAGCGACGCCCACCGGTTCTCGTGCTGACGGTTGCGCTCCTCTGACGACACCCCAGGCTTCATGTACTGGCGGGTCATGCGAGCGAACATGTCCACCGGATAGCCCCGAGCCATCTCCAACAACGCCGACTCATCGCAATGATCAGGATCCGCAGCAACCCGGGCAATCACCCGGGCATGGCCCGCAGTGATCTCCCCGGCCCGCCAAGCATCCAAAGTGGCAGGCAGCTCACCCAAAGAAGCAGCCAACTCCACCTCGGCGGTGGCCTGACGGGCCGACACATGCAGCCTCTCACGCATCAAAGCCGACACCGCCCGACCCCCATCACGACGGTGCATCTCCGCCGCGGTCTCGGCCAGCATCGCATCCAGCCGGCACCGCCGCCGGCCCAGCGCCGTCATCCGCTCCAACAACTCGTCATCGCTGAGCGCAGACACCTCCACATCCCCAACACACGCCACACATTCGGCGCCGGGAGCCTCAACAGATTCGATCCTCGATTCCATGCCAGCCACACTAAACAGGGGGTGTGACAAGCTCCTATGAAACATCATGCCAACTCATAGAAGGGGCTATGTCGATGGCGGTTCCTCTCCGGCGTGTCACGCGCCGGTGCTTGACTTGAGCCGATGAACGACTACGCCCCGGCATCATCGCTGGGTTGGCTCGACCTCGACACCGCCGCAAGCGAGCGGGTTGCCTCTCTTCTGCGCTCGCTTGAGGAGCCCGGCACCATCGACGCTCTGGGCCTCGGGTCAATTCGCGACTCCTTCTCAGACATGCTCACCCCGGGGACCTCGACCATCCAGACCAGACTGCGCTACTTCATCTTCCTGCCGTGGATCTTCAAACGCCTAGAGGCTGAGGGCGTGCCGCCGGCCAACTTCGCCCGCAAGCTTCGCGACTACGAGGCCAAGCTCATCGACTGCCTCCGGCCCCTGGGTCCGAACCAGGGCGTCATCGGCCGGATCGCCGGACGCAGTCTCCGGCGGATGCCCAGCGACCTCTACTGGGGCAGCATGGCGGCCTGGGGTATTAGACGACTCGACATGAGCATCGCTGAGTACGGCCAGCAGGCGAGAGCGCGAGGCCGGTTCCGGCCCGAACGCGACGACGACGGCAACGCGACCGAACCGGCAGCATCGATCTGGGGCTCCGTTCCTGAAGCGCCCCAGAACTTCCCGTCAGGCGAGATCACCTTCGAACTCGAACCGGACGAGGCCCAGGTACTGACCGACGGCATTCGACGGCGCCACCCCGACACGCTCATCGCTGTCTTGACGACAGTGACGGGACTGTCGCTTGAGGGCATCGACTACCCGTGGTTCGCGCCGGCACCACGGCTCCCCGACCGTCTCGTCGAGATACTGCACCATGCCCGCTGCTTCTCGGAGCTGACGCACGGGCCGCAGTTGGTCTACAACCTGCTGCTGGCCCGGGCCGCGAGAAATGAACTCGGCTGGGACACGGAGGAACTCGAAGAGAGCCAGAAACAAGAGCTCGATGACTGGAGCGAGTTGGTCGGCGGCCGCCATGCGGAACTGCTGGCCTGGGTGAAGGCGCGTCATGAGTTCCGGCAAGTGCTCGCTGGTTACGGCATCGCCCAAGGCACTCTCCACTACTGGAACGAGATGGCCCGGCACGCGGTGGACGATCCGGCATGGTTCGCGGAACGCCCTGCGGTCCACCGGCTCATCCGCGACCGGGAACGGCGGCTCAAGTCGAAGCGGGCCCGGCTGTCGCACCGGGCCGCCCTGGAGAATTGGAACCAGATGCCGTTCGGAGGTCAACTCGACTATCGGTGGGGTATCACCAAGACCTACCTCCAGGATCTGGCAGCGGCCGGAGAGGCGGGCTGATGCTGCAGCCTGCCAACCGGCTGACCTTGATCGACTCCATGCGGCCCCCGGCGGGGTTCCGCTTCGATGCGGCCATGGCCGTGACCTACACGCTGGATCTTCGAGCACTCCTGGCCGCGCCGGCCGCCCTGGCGCTCACCGGACGCGACGGCACCGCCTCCAAGGCTGAAGGTGACAGCTACGAGCCCATCGAGCTGATCCATGCGCTCCGGTCCCATGCCCGCAAGTTGACCGTGTTCAGCCAAGTCGGCGAGATCGCCCTGCCCCCGTCACGCCGGATCTTCGCGTTCCTGGAGCGAGCTGTCGTCCCTGTCACCGCTCCACGGGGCGGCATCGTGCACCCCAAGGTGTGGGTGCTTCGCTACGAAGCTGTAGGCGATCAGCCGGATGGTAGCCAACCCGATACGCGCCTCCGGGTGCTTATCGCCAGCCGCAACCTCACCTTCGATGCGAGCTGGGACACGATGGTACGCCTCGACGAGACCACCGGATCGGGCGGAACGACCCTGAGACCCGTAGGCGAGTTGTTCACAGGTCTTCTCAGCCGTTGCGCGGTCGACGTCCCAGAGGACCATCTCGCGCGAGTCCAGTCACTGGCATCCGCTCTCCAAGACGCCCTGTTCGCCCTGCCTGCGGGTGTGGACGATCTTGAGGTCCATGTCCTGGGTCTGGAACCCAAGCCGTCGCCACTACCAAGCGATGCCAAGCGATCGCTGATCATCTCGCCATTCGTCAGCGACAGCTTCTTCACCAGAACGCACCCCTTCACGATCGACGAGCTGGTTAGCAGCCCGGATTGGCTCGACCGCCTCGAGGAGGACTCACTGGCCAAGGTAGGCAAGGCGCACGCATTCGACGACGGGAGCGCCGCGGACTTCGTTTCAGACGGCGACAAGCGTTCGCCCTTCGACCCCGGACGGCCACTGGTTGGACTGCATGCCAAGGTCTTCGCCTTTGAGGACAAGAACCGCGCCCGGCTGTTCCTAGGATCGGCTAACGCCACCGGCCCAGCGTTCGGCAGCAATGTCGAGATCCTCGTGGAACTGACCGGCCCGATCGATGTGCTCGGGATCGACCGGTTGTGCCAGGACAGCGATGACGAGCCGGGGCTGCGTGACCTCTTCTACGAGTACCGCAGGCCGTGCACTGACGATGAACCGAGCAGAGAACCATCGATCGACCACTGGCGCCAGACCATCGCCCGGCTGTCCTACAACGGACAGGTCACCGGGAGTAGCTCCGATTGGGCGGTCACCTACCGGACGACCGAGCCGATGCCTGAGCCCACCGACGTGACGATTCACTGCTGGCCGCTCACCGTCGCCGGGAACCGGCGGCGGGTGGCCCCAGGACAGCCGCTGGAGGAGTGCTTCAAGACCAGCCTGGAGAACCTCAGCGGCTTCCTTGCCTTTGAGCTGACCCATACCGAGGGCGAGCTGTGCCGATTCGTGGTCCCGGTCGCGCTCACCGGCGTGCCCGAGCAGCGCGACCGGGAGCTATTGAGGTCCCTGATTGGAAACGCGGAGCGTTTCTTCCGCTACCTCATGGCGCTGCTCGAAGAGGACACCGGCGAGTCCAGCGTGATCCACACCATCGAGCGAATCAGCGGGAACGACCAGGATGAGGGAGGCGAGCTGATCAGTCTTCCGGTGCTGGAGAGACTGCTGCGGACCATGCGACGCGAGCCGGGCAAACTGGCCGAACTCCATCCCCTCGTGTCGGACCTGGCCGCCGACGACGCGCTGCCACCGGGCTTCGCCGAGCTGTGGGAAATGATCCATCAGGTGGCAATCACAGAGGGACCGGCGCAGTGACCGGACAGGCCATCAACGCCGAGGCGGTGCTCGCCGACCTCAAGGACTTCCAGCGACGAACCGCCCGCTGGGCTTTCGAGCGAATGTTCGCCGATGACGACCCCGCCCTCCGGTTCCTGGTGGCCGACGAGGTCGGACTGGGCAAGACCCACGTCGCCAAGGGCGTGATCGCCCAAGTCATCGACCACCTAGGCCACACCGGTGACGAGCGCCACGACATCGTCTACGTCTGCTCGAACGGCGCGATCGCCCGGCAGAACCTACGCAAGCTCGCCCCCAAGGGGATCGAGCCGGTAGCGAGGGTCGATCGGCTCACCATGCTGCCGTTGGCCGAGCTCGACGAAGGAGACGAGACGCGTACAGGCATCAATCTGCTGGCGATCACGCCGGGCACGTCCTTGAAGTTCGGCCGCAGCACGGGCACGTTCCCCGAGCGGTGCCTGGCCTACACGTTCCTGCGGGGTCATTGGGGGGCGAACGCCATGAGCCGATCACCGGTCAAGCGCATCTTCTGGGAGGGCCTCCGGTCCGGCAGCCGACACGACCGAGACAGATGGGTACGCGAATGGGAGAGGTGGTACCGCCCCCAGATCGAAGGATCACTCGGGCACTTCGGCACGCGACTCGAACAAGCGGACCGAGCCCGGATCGCAGACGGCCGGCCCTGTCTCCAGACCTTGTTCGAGGAACTCGTCGACGGGCTGACATACAAGCGAAGGATCCCTTATGAACTGCACCGCCGCCGACAGGAATTCATCGGGGAAGTCCGCCGCGTGATGGCACTGGTGGGCATCGATGCTCTTTGCCCGGACCTAGTGGTGCTCGACGAGTTCCAGCGATTCAAGGACTTGCTTCAGCCCGAGCCAGAGAATCTGGCGGCAGAACTGGCCCAACGACTCTTCGACTACCGAGATCCTGATACCGGGCGACCGACGCGGACGCTGCTGCTGTCGGCGACGCCGTACCGCATGTACACCACCTCGGGCGAACTCGAAGGCGACCACTACAAGGACTTCCTCGACACCTGCTTGTTCCTGTTCGGGGACCCGAACCGGGTCGAACAGCTCCAGAGTCGATTCAGGGAGTTGCGCACTGCGCTGACGTCGCGGGACTCGCTCGACCGGGCCACCGCGATCTGCCGCGACGTCGAGGTGGAACTGCGCGGCGTGATGGCACGAACCGAACGGCTGGCGGCCACCCCGGACCGCGACGGCATGCTCAACGAAACTGAGACCCCCACGGCTGTGAGCTCTGACGACCTCCGCGCCTACATGCGCATCGGCGGCCTAGCCGAAGCGGTGGCGCACCACGAGCCGACCGAGTACTGGAAGTCGGCGCCCTATCTCGTCAACTTCATGGAGGCGTACAAGCTGAAACATGCAGTGACGGAGGCCGCGGAGTGCGGGCTCTTGGACGGCGAAGACCTCGATCCGGGCCCGGGCTTGTTGAGCTGGGAAGACATCGAGCAATACCAGCAGATCGACCCCCAGAATGGGCGGCTCCGCTGGTTGATCGATGACTTGGCAAACTACCGCGCCTTCGAACTGCTGTGGGTCCCTCCGTCGATGCGCTACTACGACGCCGGATCGGTGTATGAATCGCCGGAGGCCACGGGATTCACCAAGCGCCTGATCTTCTCGGGATGGACAGTGGTACCGAAGGCGGTCTCTGCGCTGGTCAGTTTCGAGGCCGAGCGGCGGGCCTTCGCGGCCCGTGACCACCGCTACTCGGCCAAGTACAGGAGACGCGGCGGCCAGCGCCTGCGGTTCCGAACCACGGAGTCGACGGGGCAACCCAGGCCAGGGGAAACATCGGCAACTCGACGAGCGGCCGCGATGACCGCGTTCCTGCTGACCTGGCCGAGTCCGAGCCTCGCCAGACTCGGCGACCCCCGACCTCAGACGCCCCGCCAACGTCCAGGACCGGGGATCGGCGATGAGGCGACGCGGTCGACCGGCGACCGCCCCCTGCTCTCGGATGTCCTCGACCGCGTCACCTCCCGGCTGAGACAGGCCATCGAACCGCTGATTCGGGCCGCGCCCGACGACGGCGTGGTGGACCGGCGGTGGTACTGGGCCGCACCGCTGTTCCTCGACCAGCAGCGCACGCCGGAGGTCATCGACCTGTTGCTCGGCTCCGATGGCGCCAGTTACTGGGAAGACGACGCTGGACGGGGGCTCCGTGCCCACGTCGCCGAGGCCCGGGCAATGGTCGACTATGGACTAGGCGCCCTCGGCCGGCCTCCCGATGATCTTGTCGAGGTGCTTGCCGAAGTCGCGGTGGGCGGCCCGGCGCAATGCGCGCTGCGCATGATCTCATCGGTCTGCGGACTGCCCGTCTCCGACGATGACGGCACGGTTGAGTACGCCGCATGGATAGCGGCCGCCTTCAGGAGCTTCTTCAACGCTCCGGAGGTCACCGCGGTCGTCGCCAGCGGACACTCCGCTCACCCGGACGCCGACGAGGGCGAAGGCCGTTACTGGCGTGATGTTGTGCGGCACTGTGTGGATGGCAACCTCCAAGCCGTTCTCGACGAGCATGGCCACGTACTGCGCGACTGGCTCGGCCATCTGAGCCTGGAAGACGCCGACCAGCACCAGGAAGCGGCCGACGACGACCGACGCTGGGAAGCGGCTCACGACATCGCAGCCAAGATCGCAGAGGCCCTCGAGCTGCGCACGTCGTCGTATCGGGTGGACATCCCGATCAGAAAGCGCAAGGGCCGTAAGAAGCACAAAGGCCGCAAGATCGAGTTCGACCGGCACAGGATGCGCACCCGTTTCGCGGTCGCCTTCGCCAACCAGACGCTTGAACGCGGCGGCGAGGTCCGGGTCGAGTCCGTCTCTGCTGCGTTCAACTCGCCGTTCTGGCCCTTCGTGCTGGCCTCGACGTCCATCGGGCAGGAGGGACTGGACTTCCACTTATGGTGCCATACCGTCGTTCATTGGAACCTGCCCTCCAACCCGGTCGACCTGGAGCAGCGCGAGGGTCGTATCCACCGCTACAAGGGCCATGCGGTCCGGCGCAACATCGCCGCGACCCTAGGCCCGCACCTGCTCGCCGGCGGACTCAACGCCAGCGCCGACCCCTGGACCGTCCTTCATGATCTGGCGGTGGCCACGCGAGACGCTGACGACGACGAGATGGTGCCCTACTGGATATTTCACCAGGGACCTGCGAGGATCGAGCGCCATGTGCCGGTCATGCCGTTCAGCCAGGAGGCGGCCGCCCTGCCGAAGTTGCGAAAGACCCTCGCCGCGTATCGCCTCGCCTTCGGTCAACCGCGCCAGGAGGAGTTGGTCGAGCTGCTGGGCGAGCGCGCGTCCGACGAAGAGTTGAAGCGACTCCGGATCGACCTGTCACCCCCCAGAAGCTGACCGAGTCACCGACTTATGTATCTATAGCCGTCATTCTTCGGCGATTTCCGACGACATGCTCTACATAAGTCGGTGGTAGTGGGCGAGCAGTGACTTCGTGGAGGGGTCGTGGTCGGTGTCGGTTGGGGCGGTGCCGGCCTGTAGGTCGGCGGCTATCCCATCGGCCAGGGTCTTGCCTCGCTCGACGCCGAACTGGTCGAAGCTGTTGATGCCCCACACCGCTCCCTGCACCACCGTCTGATGCTCGTATAGGGCTACCAGCTGTCCTAGAACCGAGGGCGTCAACTCCCGTGCCAGGATCACCGTCGACGGGCGATTGCCGGGCAGCTCGCCGTGAGGATCAGCTCCGGCCGGGGTGCCGAAGGCCAGCGCGGCGGCTTGGGCGAAGCAGTTGGCAACAAGGGCCTCGTGGCGCTCTGCGGCGCCGGCGACACCAGCGACGTCAGCATCCGGGCGGGCCAGCACGATGAAATCGGCGGGCACGACCGTGGTGCCCTGGTGCAGCAACTGGTGGAAGGAGTGCTGGCTGTCGGTTCCCGGACCTCCCCACACGATCTCGGCGGTCTCGCAGCCCACCGGGCTGCCGTCGAGACGGACCCGCTTGCCGTTGGACTCCATGATCACCTGCTGCAACCAGACACCGAACAGCCGCAGCCGCTCCGAGTACGGCACCACCGCCCGCGTCTGAAACCCCCAGAAGTTGCGGTACCACACCGACAGCAGGCCCAGCAGCATCGGGACACTGGCCGCCGGCCCCGCAGCCACGTGCTCGTCAATGGTGCGCATCCCGGCCAGCATCGCCGCGAAGTTCTCCTCGCCGATGGCCGCCATCACGGCCAGACCCGCCGCCGACCCCATCGAGAACCGGCCGCCGACCCAGTCCCATGTTGCGAACACATCGTCCGGCTCGATGCCGAACTCAACTGCCGCGTCCCGGTCCGCGGTTACCGCCACGAAGTGCCGGCTCGCGGCCTCAGAACCGAGCACCGACGCGGCCCAGGCCCGAGCGGCGCGGGCATTGGCCAGTGTCTCGGCGGTGGCGAAGCCCTTCGACACCACGATGAACAGCGTCTCAGCCGGATCGAGGCCGTCCAGGCCCGAAGCCAGCGCGGCCGGATCGATATTCGACACGAACCGGCACTCGAGGTCACCCGAACGGAAGGCGGCCAGCGCCTCGTGGGCCATGGACGGCCCCAACTGTGAACCGCCGATGCCGAGGTTCACCACCGTGCGGATCGGCAGACCCGTAGCCCCTCGCCTCTCCCCGGAGCGCAACGCCCGAACGAAGGCCCCCATCCGTTCACGCTCGGCGGCAATGGCCGGCGCCACGTCAACCCCTCCGGTCACGACGGCCTCACCAGCCGGAGCCCGCAGAGCGGTGTGCAGAACGGCACGGTCATCCGTGACGTTGACCCGCTCGCCCGCCAGCATCGCCTCGATCCGCGCCGCCACTCCTGCCCGGTCAGCCAGGGCCAGCAGCAGTTCCACAGTGCCGTCGTTGACCAAATGCCGGGACCAGTCGACAACCAGATCGCCTACCAGCGAAGTGCAGCGGCCAGCCCGGTCCGGGTCGACGTTGAACAGCCCAGCCAAGTCCACGCCCGCCGCCTGCAGATCGCGGGCGTGGCGGTGCAAGGCCGTCCACTCGGTGGTAGCCGTGATGTCCATGGAGGTCACTAGGGTGGGCCTCGACTGGCCCGGCCGGCTACTCGCCGGCGGCGAGATCGATGCCGTGGCCCTCGGCGGACTCGGTTAGCAGGGCGCTGATCTCGTCGGGCGAGCCGGTTTCGAAGGCTGGAGCATCGGCCACCAGAGCGAGCAGCATCTCCTCCTCGAGCGCCGCCGTCTCGGCGTCCAGGCCGCCGTGGACGACCCTCTCGTAGTACACCACCGAGACCAGGTCCTCCAGGCTCAGGTTGGAGAAGCCGCTCATGCCGCTGGCGAAGCTGTCCACCTCGCGCTGGCCGTCGGGCCGGTCCGGGTTGCCGTAGAAGTCGAGCCCCAGGCGCTTGGTGTCGGCCGTGCCCAGATACACCCAGGACAGGTGGTGGGCCAAGCCGTCGAATCCGGGCGCCGGACCGAAGGTGAGCAGCAGCTCGCCGTCGTTGAGCTGGCGACCGGTGGCCGTGCCGGAGCCGTCGGCGCCGTGACACGAGGCACATGTGCTGTACACGGTGGCTCCGTTGTCGGCCAGCACCAGCTCCTCGGAGTCGGGCGGCTCCAGCATGCCCACGTAGAAGATGGCCCAGATGGGCAGGAACACCATCACCGACGCGGCCCAGTACGGCATCCGCTTGCGGGCCTGGGCGGCCTGCACGTAGGGCGGGTCCGGCTCGGGCGGAGGCGGAGGGGCGGCCTCAGGAATAGGAGCGGGAGCAGCCGGAGCGGGCACGGCCGCCGCAGCGGCCGCAGGAGCCGCGGCCGACGGGGCATCACCGGCGGGCCCGGCGTCGCCGGCGTCTGAGGGTTCGGTACCGGTCAGTTCGGCCCGACGCTGACGCGAGCGTTCGAGCAGATACTCAGGTACGTCGACCACTTAGCGTCTCCATCGGCGGTGGGGGGCGGACCGGACGGTGCCGGAGCGACGAGCCCCGGCGACACGAGGATAGGCGGTCTGACCGCGCTTGGCTGCCCTCGGCGAGGGTGACTTTGCGGCCGGGAGCTGGTCAGCCGCCGGGGACGTCGACAGCGAGGCCGAACTCGTCACCTGCGTCGATGAGAGCGTCGAACAGGTACTGGCCGAAGGAGCGGTCACAGAAGATCATGTACGAGGGTGTGCCGTCACCGTCGCAGCGGGCTATGTCGCAGGTGACCTTGGCCACCGACGCTGAGGCCACCGCGCCGTCCGGCGTCATCGAGTCGGACCAGTCGAGGCTGCACACCTTCTCGAGCATCCGGGGCGCGTCGGTCCCGGTGACCAGGAAGAGGGCCCGACCGTGAGTCCAGTCGAGAGAAGTCACGAACTCGGACGAGTCCAACTCGTCAAGGCCGGCCACCACCGCGGCCACCGCGTCGGCGGGACCCACAACGATCCACTCTCCGGGCCTGGAGCCCAGCACGAGCGCTCCGCCCCCTGCGTCCCGGGACGACCCGAACGGTGCGGCGAGCCGATCGGCGGCCGCGCCTCCGACCTCACCCCGCACCAGCCACTTGGTGGTGGGGCTGGCGTCGGTGAGCATGAGGGGGCCACCAGAAGAGAACTCGTAGCTCCGCACGACCGGGCTCTCGAAGGCGGGCGATTCAGCCACGGAGCCGCTCCCCCGCCGGATCGAAATGGGCGTGGTGGTCCATCACGGTGGCGCTGATGCGCTCACCGGAGGCCAGCAGCACGGTCAGCTTGGTGCCGCCCGCGGCCAGCTCAGGCTCCACCTGGCCCAGACAGATCGACCGGCCCAGGGTGGGCGACATCCGGGCCGAGGTGATGCGGCCCAGAATCTCGTTGGTGTTGCCCCGCACGATCTGGGCGGCCTCCTCGGGCACCACATTGGGATCGTCCGGTTGGATGGCCACGATCATGGGCAGGCGGCGGTCGGTGGCCCAGGCCAGCTCAGGCTTGCCCGCGAAGTCGTCCTTGTCGAGCTTGATCAGCGGGCTCAGGCCGGTGCTCGGGCCCAGAGTCAGGCCGTCGGTGTCCTGGCCCACGATGAAATGGCCCTTCTCCAGCCGCATGATGCGCTGACCCTCCAGCCCGAACGGTCCGACGCCGAGGTCTCGGCCGGCGTCCATGAGCGCCTCCCAGACGTGGCGGCCATGGCCCGCGGGGGCGTGGATCTCGAAGGACAGCTCACCGGTGAAGCCGATACGCCACATGACGCAGCCGGCCACCCCCGCGACCGTGGCCATGCGGACCTCCATATAGGGGAATGCCTCGGGCGACAGGTCCACACCCTCGGTCACCCGGCCGACCAGCTCGCGCGCCTTGGGGCCGGCCACGTTGATGCTGACGTAGGCGGTGGTCACCGGGGTGACGTGCACCTTCCAGTCAGGACGCTCGGTCTGCAGCCAGTTCTCGACCCACTCCCACACGCTGCCCGCGCCGGAGCTGGTGGTGGTCATCAGGTAGTGGTCCTCTCCCAGGCGGCCGGTGACGCCGTCGTCGAGCACCACGCCGTCCTCGGCGCACATCATCCCGTAGCGCACCTTGCCGATCGGCAGTTTCGACCACTTGTTGGTGTAGAGCAGGTTGAGCAGCTTCGGGATGTCGGGACCACGCAAATCGAGCTTGCCCAACGGCGTGACGTCGATCAGACCGACGTTGGTGCGCACGTTGCGGACTTCTGCGGCGGGATCGCCGTAGTGGTCGGGGCGGATCCACTGGCCGGCGAGGATCGTGCTCACCCCGTTGGCCTCGTGCCACGGATGGATCGACGACACCCGCACCGGCTCGAACACCCGCCCGCCCAACGCGCCCAGAGTGAGCGGCGCGTAGGGCGGTCGCCACACGGTGGTACCGACCTGGGTGATGGTCTCGCCCCGGGCCTCGGCGATGGCGGCCACGGTGTTGACCGTCTCGAGCTTGCCCTGCGAGGGGCCCATGGTGGCGGTGGTGAAGCGCTTGGCCAGCTCCACGGAGTCGTAGCCCTCCCGGGCGGCGGCGACCAGATCCTTGGATCCGACATCCTCGGAGAGGTCGACCATGCCGTGGGTGTCGGAGCGGTACAGCTCGGGATGGGAGTCGCGGCCCAGCGGGGTGCGCTCATCGGGCGCCCAGGCGGGTTCGTCGCCCTCGACCGGCCGGGCCCGGGCGGTCCGCGCCTGCAGGCGATGAGCCACAGCGGCAGCTCGCTGCGCAGCCAGGCGCCCGGTGACCGCTCCGTGGGTCCGCAGGTCGTCGAGGGTGCCGTCGCCGGCCAGCCCGCCGGTGGCCAGCACGTTGCCGGGAGGATCCGACGGGAAGAAACGGGCGGCTGCCGGGTCATACACCGGCCGGTCGCCGGCCATGTTGAGCAAGGAAGTGGGAGCGGTCCAGCCCGCGGCCATCACGAGCAGGTCGGCCTCGATGCGATTGCCCCCGGCCACCACAGCCTCCACCGCCTTCGACGAACCCTGGGCCGAGCTGACGAGCCGGCCCTCGCGGCCGTCGATGACCGCGGCGACCTCCACCCCGACCCGGTCAAGATCGGCGGCGGCCGCGTCGCCGTCGGAGTTGGCGGTGAACACCACGGCCCGCTCGCCGGGCTTGACCCCCCACAGGTTGATCAGACGACGGACCGCACCCGAGGTGACCACGCCCGGCCGGTCGTTGCCTTCGAACACGTAGGGCCTCTCGATCAGGCCGGGCGCAGCTACCAGCACCTTGGCCCGGGCCTTGATGAGGCGCTCGACCGCGATCGGATGGTTGCGCTGGACGATCCCGAGCCAGTTGTCCTCGTAGCGGCCGGTGACGGTGGAGTCGGTGAGCACCTCCACGTCGGAGGCGTCGAGTGCCGCTCGCAACTCGGCCAGCGCAGCCCGATCCGAGTCGCTGCTGCTGTAGCGCAGGTGGCCGCCCACCGTGTGCTCGTGCTCCACGAGCAGCACCCCGGCACCGGCTGCAGCCGCGGCCAGAGCGGCCTCGATCCCGGCCGGTCCGGCCCCGGCCACCACCACGTCGGGATGCAAGTAGCGCTTGTCGTGGTAGCGGTGGGGCGTGTCCGGGTCGACCTTGCCACCCGGCGCGAACGTGGCCAGCACCCGCTCGTAGGTGGGCCAAAGCCACGCGGGGCGCATGAATGTCTTGTAGTAGAAGCCGGCCGTCAGGAAACGCCCGACCAGTCCGTTGGCCGCCTTGATGTCACGGTGCAGCGACGGCCAGACGTTCTGGGCCTGCACGTCCATGCCTGCCTCCAGCAGGCGGTGCCCGGCCCGCACGTTGGGGTCGTCTCCCACCTGCACCATCAGGTTGGGATCCCAGTAGTCGGCGGTGAGGATGCCGCGGGGCCGGTGGTACTTCATCGAGCGCGAGAAGACGTGCTCGCCTGAGGCGGCCAGCGCCGAGGCGATGGTGTCCCCCTCGAATCCGTCGAAGCGCTTGCCGTTCCAACGGAAGCGCAGCTTCGTGGAGCGGTCGATCACCTCGGTGGGCTGGGAGCCCAAGCGGCTCATCGTCATGCCTTGCCGCCTCGCTTGTCGCCGGGCATCGGCGGGGTGCGGAACTCGTTGGTGGCCGTGTTGCGGTCGAGGGTGAACCAGCGGCGGCAGCCGGACCGGCAGTACCAGGTCTCCCGGAGCCAGCCGGCGGGGTTGTCGCGCAGGTAGAGATAGCCCCGCCACTGCTGGGGGGTCGCAGTGGCGGGGTCGGGACGAGCGTGGGACTCGCCCCCGTACCGCAGGTCCGCGGAGTTGCGCGGCCCGCAGTTCGGAC
This sequence comes from Acidimicrobiales bacterium, assembly GCA_965117015.1. GTDB lineage: Bacteria > Actinomycetota > Acidimicrobiia > Acidimicrobiales > Aldehydirespiratoraceae > Aldehydirespirator. The sequence goes on along the minus strand of OZ220747.1, from coordinate 1,288,141 downwards.
AGGGCACCAGCAACATCAGTGCCTCACCGCCGATTGAGAAACTTGCGCGCCCATCAGTGCCCCACCGACGCAGCGCCCTTCTCGCCCACCAGCTCGCCGGTGTCGAAGCGGCTGAGGGCGAAGGGCTCGATCAGTTTGGGGGTCCGGCCGGTGGCGACGGCCTCGGCCATCTGCTCGCCGGAAACCGGGGCTGCCTTGAAGCCGTAGGTGCCCCATCCCACATCCACCAGGAAGCCGTCCACCGGGGTGAACCCCATCACCGGCGAGTAGTCGGGGGTCATGTCACACAGGCCGGACCACTGGCGCAGCAGCCTCATGCGGGAGACGCTCGGCATGAGTTCGAGCACATGACCGGCCAACTCCTCGGTGAATTCCAGTGAGCCCCGGATCGAGTACGTGGCCACCGCATCGACGGCGGCGCCGAAGACGAGCTCGCCCCGGTCGGTCTGGCTGATGTAGACGTGCAGCGAGCCCGATACCACCACGGTGGGCAGGAACACCTTGACCGGCTCGGTGACCGCAGCCTGGAGCGGGTGGGTGGTGATGGGCAGGCGCACGCCGGCCATGGCCGAGATGAGGCCGGCCCAGCCGGCGGTGCAGTTCACCACCACCGGGGTGGAGATGTCGCCCCGGTTGGTGCGAACGCCGACGACCTTGCCGCCCGCGCCCTTGCCGTCCGGACCGTCGCCGCCCTCGCAGAGAATGTCGAGGACCTCGGTCTTCTGGTGCATCTCGACGCCCATGTGGTCGGCGGCCCGGGCGTAGCCCCACACCACCGCGTCGTGGCGGACGATCCCGCCGGGCGGGTGGTGCAGCGCGCCCAGGATCGGGTAGCGGGGATGGTCGGAGGTGTCGAGGGCGGGAGCGATCTTCTTGATCTCGTCGGGACCGATCACGCTGGAGTTGACGCCCTGGAGCTTGTTGACCTCCGCCCGCCAGTTCATGGTGCGCAGCGCGGCGTCGGTGTGGGCCAGGGTGAGATGGCCGCGCTCGCTCATCATGACGTTGATGTTCAGATCCAGCGCCATGGAGTTGTAGAGCTGCAGCGACCGGTCGTAGAAGGCGACACCCTCAGGGGTCAGGTAGTTGGCCCGCACGATGGCGGTGTTGCGGCCCGAGGCTCCGCTGCCCAGGTAGGCCTTGTCCACGACGGCCACATCGGAGATGCCGTGGTTGCGAGCCAGGTAGTAGGCGGTGGCCAGGCCGTGCACGCCCCCGCCGATCACCACCGCGTCATAGGAGCGCTTCAGTTCGGTGTCGCGCCAGATCCGGGGCCATTGTTCGCCCCGCAGACCCCGCCAGACCAGTCCGGCCGCGGAGTACTTCGGCGGTCGACGTCCGATTCTGATCATTGCCCCGGTCCGGTCATCGCCACGGCATCGTAGGCGCGGCCGCAGAGTTCTTCAGCGATTCAGAGTATCAATAATGGATCGATTAAGTCGCTTAGAATATGATTGAGGGATGAACCTTCAGCGGCTGCGCTACTTCGTGGCCGTGGCTGAGGAGTTGCACTTCGGGCGAGCGGCTCAGCGGTTGCACATGTCCCAGCCCCCGCTCAGCCAGCAGATCCGGCTGCTCGAGCGGGAACTCGACACCGCGCTGTTCGACCGCAGCACCCGCAGAGTGAGCCTCACCGACGCCGGCGCCTTCCTGTACCCGGAAGCGGTGCGCCTGCTGGCCGAAGCCGACAGCGTCGACCGCCTCATGGACCAGCGGCGTCACGGGCAGGCCGGCACCCTGCGGGTCGGATTCGTAGACTCGGCCGCCTACGAGGTGATGCCCCGAGCCCTCAGCGAGTACCGGCGCCGCTGGCCTCAGGTGGACTACGAGCTGCACACCATGAGCTCCGACGAGCAGGTCGAGGCTCTCCGAGCCGGTCGCATCGATCTGGGCATCGGTCGGGCCGCGGCCGACCCTGAGCGGGTGGAGGCAACTCTGGTGATGCAGGAGCCCCTGCTGGTTGCCGCCGGCGCGTCCCACCGGTTGGCGGCCGCACCGGACGCCAACCTGCGCGACCTCGACGGCGAGGCGATCATCGGCTTCGACCGGCGCGTCTCGCCCAGCCTTCACGCGGTGCTGGCCGGGATGCTGGGCGCGGAGGGCGTGACCTACGACCCGATCATCGAGGCGACCGAGTACGCCACCATTCTGGGTTTCGTGGCCGCCGGCGAGGGAGTGGCCATGGTGCCCGCCGGTGTCCGGACCTTCCAGCCGCCCGGTCTGACTTATGTGGGTCTGCTCGAGGGGTGGGCCTCGGTGCCCCTCCTGCTGCTCACCCGTGCCGGGGAGCCCCTGCCCCTGGTGGCCCAAGCCCTGGACGTGGTAGCCGAGCTCTACGCGGCTACGCCCTCGGGGTGAACGCGAGTCCTATTCGCAGATCACCAGAGGAAGGTCGCGGGTGGTGCGGGCCTGGTAGTCGTCGTAGTCGGGCCACTGGCTCACGGCGAGGGGCCACAGCTCGGCCTTCTCCTCGGGTGTGGCCGTGCGGGCTCTCAGATGATGCGTCTCGGCCCGGTCCTGGATGGTCACATCGGGATTCTCGACCAGGTTGAGATACCAGCTGGGGTTGCTGGGGGCGCCGCCCATGGACGCCACCAGTAGGTAGCGCTGGCCGTCACGGATGCGGATGAGCGGGGAGCGGCGCAGGCTGCCGGTCTTGCGCCCGACGGTGGTGAGGATCACGCACTGGGCGCCCTCCCACTCGAAGCCGTCGGCCCCTTCAGTGGCCAGGTAGCGATCGACGTGGTCGGCGATCGGCTGCCAGGGACTCGGCTCGTAGCTCACTGCGGGACGCGGTTCAGTACTGGAGCTCGCAGCCGTACTCGTCTATCCACCAGCGGGCGGTGCGCTTGGCGTCCGGCGGGGTGCGCAGAGCGGGGTCCTGGTGGAGCTGCTCGGGGGTGGGTGCTATCCGCGCCGCGATGTCGGTGAGGGAGTCGAGGTCGAGGTTGTAGCACTCCACTGCGTTGAGGCCGAGCAGCAGGCGAGCGTCCTCGATGGACACATCGCGGAAGTCGCTCTCCAAGCGTCGGGCGGTGTGGGGCCACGAGCCCTCGGGATGGGGGTAGTCGGTGCCCCACATCAGCGCGTCGATCCCGTTGACGTGGCGGCGGCGGATCTCCTCCTTGCTCATGGTGGACGCCCCGATGAACACGTTGGTACCGAAATACTCCGACGGCAGGCGCGAGATCAGGCCCTTCATGCGCGAGCCCAGCTTCTTGATCTTGTTGCTGGCCCCGAAGTTCACGTCGGTCTTCCACAGCAGGTCGGCGATCCAGTAGGAGCCGCACTCCACCACCGCGTAGCGCAGGCCACCGAACCTGTCGAACTTGCCTGAGAACAGCAGCTGCCACAGGGCCCGGTGGGTCCAGAACGGCACCTCGGAGACGTACATGGCCACGTTGTCGCCGTATGACGGGAAATCGGCCTCGCCCGAGTGGGTGTGCACCACCAGGCCGGTCTCGGCGCAGGCGGCCCACACCCGGTCGTAGTGGTCGGACCCGTAGGGCGGGAAGCCGTGCCACATGGTGGGGATCATGATCCCGGCGATGCCGGGCTTGCCGGCCAGCCATTCGATCTCGGCCACCGACTTGTCCACGTCGTGGGTGATCGGCACCAGGCCCACCCCGGCCCGGCGGGGCGGGTTGGTGGCGCAGAAGTCCACCAACCAGCGGTTGTGGGCTTGGGCCCCGCCGAAGGCTTGGCGGGGGTCGGTTATCTGGCCCGCGGACAGGCCGGCGCCGAACGGCGGGGACTCCTGACCGGTGACCGCGTCGCCGTCGGCGAAGATCACCTCGCCGGCGATGCCGTCGGCGTCGAGCTCCTTGTCGCGCACCTCGGGGTCGTAGGCGCCCCGCAGCCCCTCGGCGTTCTCGCCCTCCCACTCGGCCAGGAACTCGGCGTTGACCTCCTCCTGGACCCGCCGGTGCTCGTGGCGCCCGGCCACATAGACGTCGAACTCGTCGTGCAGGGCAGAGTCGAGGTAGGGGCGGTACTCCTCGCACTGAAGCCCGGCGTGGGTGTCGCTCGACACGATCACATAGGGAGCGTTCGAAGTGTCGACCCCTTCAGTGGGGTTGCTCAGGCTCATCAGCGGCACCTCCGTTACAGCTCGCCGCTCGGTGCGAGCCACTGTATCGACTGGACTACAACGCGTAGGCGGCGGGGGTGGGCTTGAGGGGGCGGGCGTACCACAGGGGGCGGCGCAGGCCTCCGGGCCCGGGCGCGGGACGGGTCATGGCCAGCCACTCGCGGTAGGCCTCGCGGGCCTTGGCCGTGTCGACCACCACGTCGCCGTAGGTGTCGCCCTCCTCGGCGGGACCCACTCTCACCCGCTGGTGCCAGCACTGCATGCCCGAGACCGGATCGGGCTGCACGCAGAACGTGAGATTCTGATGCACGCCGGTGTCGCTCCACCAGATGCGCTCGGTATCGGGATCCTCACTGGTATGGCGCTCCGGCCGACCCTTGCGCCGGAGTCGCCACACCGATCCGGTGCTGGTGATGTCGGCATCGCCGCCCGCCCACGAGCCGCCGGCGTTGGCGTCGAGCCGCCACCGGCCCATGTGGTGCGACGCGGCCACTACGCCGGGGCGGATCCCCTCGGTTCGCCAGGCCCCGATCACGAAGTGTCCGATGCGGGTGGTGATCCGCACCAGGCCGTTGACCTCAATCCCGAGAGCCTCGGCGTCGGTGGGGTGGACCCACAGCGGATGCCGGTGACTGAGCTCCGACAACCACTTGCTGTTGGCCGAGCGGGTGTGGATGAGCGTCGGGATGCGGAAGGTAGGCAGAAGGATGCGCTCATCGCCTTCGAGGTCCAAGTCCTCCCAGTGCACGTGCGATGGGATCCACGCCGGTGTGGCGTACTCGGGCCAGCCCCAGTCGGCCAGGGTCTGCGAGTACAGCTCGAGCTTGCGAGACGGGGTGGGGAAGCCCTCCCGGGCAATGCCGTCCACCTCCACCGCGGGCGAGCCGTCACCGAGCCCGGCCAGCTTCAGGGCACCCAGCTCTTCAGGCTCGCCCGACCAGGTACCCGGTGTGCCCGGGCGACGGAAGACGCCGGCGCTGTCCATCTCGCAGTCCTGGAGTGCGGCCGGGTCGACGGCGCGCTCATACGGCTGGTACATGTCGCCATCGAGGGCGTAGGCACCCCGGTCGCGCATGAACTCCAGCGGGGTCTGCCCGGCCGCGGCCGCGTCGTCGGCCAGGCCGGGGACGCCCTCGAACATGGTGGAGTAGTACTCGTCCACCGACATGGGTGTTCCGGGATGCGCGGGGCTCTCGAACCACCGGCGGATGCCCAGCTCGCCGTCGGGATCGATGCGCCACGACAGCTCGATCCAGAACTCGTTCTCCTCCCATACCTCGCCCGGGTTGAACTCGTGGGTCCGGGAGGCGTGACCGACGGCTTCGCCCCGGATCTCGGCGTAGCGGCGCAGCACCGGCTGGCGGAACCCGATCCAGCGGCCGGCGTGGGTCTCGAAGCTGGCCACGTCGTGGCGTTCGGCGCCGACCCCCATCGGCAGCACGTAGTCGGCGAAGACGGCCGTCTCCGACCAGGTGGGCGTGAGCGCCACATGGCAGCCCACCTTGCCGGGATCCTTGAGGGCCTCCAGCCAGCTGAACCCGTCGGGGTTGGTCCACACCGGGTTGTAGACCCGGCTGAAGTACACGTCGAGACGGCCCCGGCCCTCGTGGAGGAGGTGAGGCAGCAGGATCGACATCTCGTGGTAGGCCAGCGGATACTCACGAGGCCAGTTGAGCTCGTTCCAGTGCTGCACCGGCGGAGCCCCCGGCGGATGGGGCGCCTTGTACTTGTTCCAGCCGTTGCCGGTGGTGCCGCCCACCGTGCCGACCGAGCCGGTGAGCACGTTGAGGAAGAACAGGCACCGGGCCGTCTGCCAGCCGCCCAGGTTGCCGGCGCCCGCGGCCCGCCAGTTGTGGGAGGCGAACTTCGTCGGGTGGGCGCCGATTATCCGTGCGATCTCGATGATCTGGGCCGCGGGCACGCCGCACACCCGTTCGGCCTCCTCCGGCGTGTAGGCCGCGTAGTCCTCGAGCAGAGCCGGACCCACAGAGTCGAAGTCGACAGCCCGCTGCGGGTGTCGCTGGCGCAGGTAGGTCTCCCAGTTCGTCCAGCGCCGCACGAAGTCTCTCTCCCAGGTGCCGGCAACCAGCAGCAGGCGGGCGATGGCCAGCAGCAGGAACGGCTCGGTTCCGGGCCACGCCGGCAGCCAGAAGTCGGCCTTGGCCCCGGTGTTGGACAGCCGGGGATCGACGCAGATCACCGTCGCGCCCTGGCCCTGGGCCTCGATGATGCGCTGGGCGTGGGGGTTGAAGTAGTGCCCCGCCTCGAGGTGCGACGAGATCAGGAAGATCACTTCGGCGTTGGCGAAGTCGGCCGACGGGCGGTCGTGGCCCATCCAGCTCTGGTAGCCGATGCGGGCGTTGGAGCTGCAGATGTTGGTGTGGCTGTTGTGGCCGTCCACCCCCCAGCATTGCAGGACCCGTTCGGCGTAGCCGTCCTCTCCGGGGCGGCCCACGTGGTACATGACCTCGTTGTGGCGGCCTTCGGCGATGGCGGAGCGGACGCGGCCGCCGATGTCGTCGAGAGCCTCAGCCCAGCTCACCCGCTCCCATTGGCCGCCGCCTCGCTCCCCCACCCGGCGAAGCGGGTGCAGGATGCGCTCGTGGTCGTCGATCTGGTTGAGGGTGGCGGGACCCTTGGCGCAGTTGCGGCCCCGGCTGGCCGGATGCAGCGGATTGCCCTCGACGCGGTCGATGCGGCCGGTGGCGTGGTTGACATGGCACACCAGGCCGCAAGCCGCCTCGCAGTTGAAGCAGGTGGTGGGCACCAGCGTGTGATGGTGCTCGACCCGCCGGGGCCAGGCCTTGGCGTCGAGGGATACCGCGTCGTGCCACGTCTCGTGCGGGGGATAGCTGTTCAGTTCGGCCACGGCGCGATCCCCCTACGACAGCGGGACGGACTGGCCGGCCCGCACGAAGGTGTCCTCGTAGAACCACATGCCCGCCAGAGCGGCCAGTCCGGCCAGAGCGGGCAGTGCCGGGCCCGTACCGGCGGCTAGGGCGGATGCGGTCAGGACGGCGGGCACGAGCAGGCCCAGCACGATGCCGCCGGCCCAGAAGCGGCGGGCGTAGCGGCCCCGGGTCATGGCCGTCACCGCGGCTTCGACGTGACTGGTGCCCTGAGAGGTCACCTCGGCGCCGATGAGCACCCCGGTAGCCAGAAGGCCGCCCAGCATTGTCCAGCGAACGGCGGTCACTGCCGGTATCTCCATGGCGACATCCGCGAGCGAGTATGCGGCGCCCCCGGCCACCGCGGCCTGAGCCAGCAGCGTCGGCAGCAACAGCGGCGTCTGCCACAGATCCCGGCCCTCGCACTGGCCGAACAGGAAGGCGGTGTAACCGGCGGTGGCGGCGGCCAGCAGCACGGCGGGGACGGCCAAGCCGACAAGCGCACCGGCCGAACCGGCGGCACCGGCCACGAACCAAGCCGCGCACACTGCCGCGAAGGCACCCAGCACCCATGCGCCCTTGACCAGCCAGGAGCGGCGGTTGCCGCGGGTGAGGAGGTAGTAGAAGCGCTCGGGGCGCTTCAGGTCCCCGACGAGCAGCCCGCCCGTGACTGCGAGGAATATGCCCGCGACCACCGGCGGCATGACTCCCACCGCCGCCTGCGAGTCACCGTGGCCCAGCAGCGCCAGCAGGGCGGCCACGGCCATCACGCCGGCGGCGATCGCCTTGGTGACTAGATAGCTGGACACCTTGGCCTTCCAGGTCATCTGGTGGGCGGTGGTGTAGGCGGTCCGGGCGACGGTGCCGTGGCCGTCAGGCTCGGCCGTCGGATGCTGGGGCGTGGTGTCGGCCCAGATCATGCCGTCGGGCGCGATGGCGGTGCGCAGCGGATCCAGCGACGCCTGGTCGGCACCCCGGTAGTACACCTTGGGAAGGGTCTGCTGCTGGGGGGCACGCACCGCGGTGTCGCTGCGGGCGATGAGCCGGGTGGTTTCATCGTTCGGGTCGTCGAGGTCGGCCACCTTGATGGCGTGGGTGGGGCACACCACCACGCAGCTCGGCTCAAGGCCCTGATCGATCCGGTGGTTGCAGAAGTTGCACTTGTTGGCGGTGTTGGTGGCCGGGTTGATGTAGATGGCGTCGTAGGGGCAGGCGTTCATGCATCCCTTGCAGCCGATGCAGTTGCTGTCGTCGAAGTCCACCACCCCGTTGGCGGCCCGGAACAGCGCGCCGGTGGGGCAGATGGTGATGCAGGGCGCGTCGTCGCAATGGTTGCATCGCATCACCGAGAAGTGCCGGTTGACGTTGGGGAACGTGCCGGTCTCGATGTACTTGACCCAGGTGCGGTTCACGCCTAGAGGAACGTCGTGCTCGCTCTTGCACGCGACCGTGCATGCGTGACAGCCGATGCAGCTGTCGCTGTCGAGCAGGAACCCCAGCCGGGTCACATCACAGCCCTGTCACTGCCGAGCAAGAGAACCATCCACGAGGCCTTAGGCGGCAGCCCCACGGGCGCCGGTGTTGCGGGACAACCGCTCGATGCCGGCACACAGCAACTCCACGAGGTGCCGGAACGTCTCCTCGGGATCGTGGGGCAGCGGATGGCCGTCGCCCGACTCGAGGTGGCTGAAACCGTGGAAGGCGCTGCGCAGGGTGCGGGCGGCGTGGACCCGATCGTCGTCGGTGAGGTCGTAAGACCTGAGGGCCTGGCCCACCACGGCCAGCACCTGCTCCACCGCATCCTCCAATTCGGGATCGCCGGCGCAGGGGTAGCGGTCGGTGGCGGCGTAGATGCCGGGATGGTCCCGGACCATGGCTCGCCAGGCGTGGCCCACCGCCGCCACCGCGTCGTGGCCGGCCAGCCCCACGGCCGAATCGGAGAGCCTCTTGGCCAGGATCTCCCGGCCCAGGAGGCTCAGGCTGCGGATGAGGTCGTCGTAGCCGCCCACGTGCCGGTAGAGGGCGGGCTGGCGGACGCCGAGAGAGTCGGCCACCCGGGTCAGGGTCAGCTTGTCCAGCCCCTCCTTGTCGGCGATCCGCGCCGCGGCAGTGATCACGGTGTCGCTGTCCAGCGATCGCCGAGCCGAGCCCGGTTTAGCGTCGCGCACAGTCACACCATGCCTCCCAGATCGTTCCGTCGCCCGGCTCACGCCGCAACCGGAAGTTAGCAGGTATAGCAGAACGTTAGGTCTGACTGACAAGCCCGTCTCTCCCTGCGGCCTGGCAGGCCGCGATGACGGCCACGTTGACCACGTCCTCGACGTCGCATCCTCTCGACAAGTCGTGGATCACGCCCGCGGTGCCCTGCAGCAGGGGTCCGAAGGCACGGGCGCCGGCCAGGCGCTGCGTGATCTTGTAGGCGATGTTCCCCGATGACAGATCCGGGAATACGAACACATTGGCCCGACCGGCGACCGGCGACCCGGGCGCCTTCGATGCGGCCACCTCGGTGTCCCACGCGGCGTCGAACTGCAATTCGCCGTCCACGATCAACGCGGGCGCCCGGCGGCGCACGATCTCGGTGGCCGATCGGACCAACTCAACCCGTGGGCCACCGGCGCTGCCCTTGGTGGAGTACGACAGCATCGCCACCCGCGGCTCGATTCCGGCCAGTTCCCGATGGGTGGCCGCGCTCGAGATCGCGATGGAGGCCAATTGTTCCGCGTCCGGCTCCGGCACGACCCCGCAGTCGGCGTAGGTGACCGGCGTTCCGTCGGGCAGCACGAGGAAGAAGCAGCTGCTGACCAGGTCGACGCCCGGGGCCTGGCCGATGCAGAACAGAGCGGCCCGGACCACGTCGGGCGTCGGGCGTGAGGCCCCCGCCACGCACGCGTCGGCCTCGCCGGCGGCCACCATGAGCGCGGCCACATGGAGTGGATCGTCCAGGTCGATGCGGTCACGCCACGACGAGGCCGCCGCCCGCGAGCAGACCGCGGCCGAGCGAAAGGTGCGGGCCTCCTCCACCAGCACCGGGTCGGCCAGACCGTCGCCGGCCAGGAGTTCGGCCGCCGCCACGGCACGGTCGTCGCGGCCGTCGGCCAGCACCACCCGGGCCCGGCAGGCGCGGGCCCGGCGGTGCCATGAGTCGACGATCTTGGTCTGCCCCGCCGGCGCGGGCGGGGTGTGGTTCACCCCTTGCCGCGCCAGGGGATGAGCCGCTTCTCGGCCATGCGCATGGCCACGTCCATGGTCACTCCCAGGATGCTGATGAGGATCACCGCGGAGAGCATCAGGTCCAGCAGGAAGAACTGGCGGGCCTTGAAAATGGTGAAGCCGAGGCCGGAACTGGCTCCGAGCAGCTCGGCGGCCACCAGGGTGCCCCAGCAGACGCCGATGGCGACGCGCAGGCCGGTGAAGATCTCGGGCAGCGCGTTGGGCAGGATCACGTGGCGCAGGACCTGGGCCTTGGACGCGCCCAGCGAGTAGGCCGCGTGCACCTTGGTCGTGTTCACCGCCAGCACGCCGGAACGGGCCGCGATGACCATGATCCAGATGGCCGCGAACAGCAGCAGGTTGACCTTGCCCTCCTCGCCGATGCCGAACCACACGATGAACAGCGGGATCAACGCCAGCGGCGGGATGGGACGCAACAACTCGACCACAGGATCGAATATGCCCCGCCAACGGCTGGAGAGGCCCATCGACAGGCCGATGGGCACGCCGATGGCCACTCCCCAGAACAGCCCCTTGGCCAGGCGGCTGAAGCTCAGCCACAGGTGTTGCCACACGGTGAAGCCGCTGTACCCGTTGCGGGCGAAGTCCCAGGTCGCCTCGGCCACCTGGACCGGGCTCGGCAGCGTCGCCTCGCTGAGCCACTGGACGTAGGAGCAGGGCGGCAGCCCCGGGAAGTCTTCGGGGCTGTCGGCGGAGTTGTCGCAGTCGCGCAGCAGGTCGCGCTGGCCGTAGCTCTCGTCTTCGCTGAGCCCGGCGCGGACCTCGTCGGCGTACTGGTTCCACTCGTCGGGCAGACCCCACACCGTGGTGGAGATGAACCACAGCAGCAGGATCACTATCAGGCTGATGACGGTCCACACCAGGGCGCCGCTGACTTCTGCAGCGTCGCCGAAGGTGACCGTCTTGCGGGCGTCGGAGCCGCGCTTGCGGAACAGCCAGTTGAACGGCCAGTTCGTCATCTTGTTCTGCTGTTCGATGTTGTCACCGAGGGCGTGACCGCCCGGACCTTCCACCATCAGTGTCCTCCCGCGGTTCCCATGATCTGCTCTTCCATCTCCCAGATCATCGTGAGGATCTCCTCCCGGACCCGGATGAACTCCGCAGAGGTCTTCAGCTCGCGGGCATCGGCCGTAAGGGCCTGACGGGCGAACGGGAGGTCGTAGGTGCGTTCGATGCGGCCGGGCCGGGGCGCCATCACGAAGAGCTGGTCGCCCAGGTACAGCGCCTCCTCCACGCTGTGGGTGACCAGCACGATGGTCTTGCCGGTCTCGTTCCAAAGGTTCAGCACCAGCCCCTGCATCTTCTCCCGTGTCAGCGCGTCGAGAGCGCCGAGGGGCTCGTCCATCAAGATCAACTTGGGGTCATTGGCCAGGCATCGGGCCAGCGCGACACGCTGCTGCATGCCGCCGGAGAGTTCATACACGGCCTTGTCGCCGAAGTCCTGCAGGCCGACGATGTTGAGCAGATCCTGCACCGCCTCGCGCGACGCCGGCCGGGAACGGCCGTTCATGCGGGCCCCGAAACCGACGTTGTCGTTGACGCTGAGCCACTCGAACAGCGCGCCCCGCTGGAACACCATGCCCCGGTCCTGGCCGGGCCCGGTGATCGGGTCGCTGCCCAGCTTCACCTCACCCGACGTTGGGGCCAGGAACCCGGCGACGATGTTCAGCAGCGTGGTCTTGCCGCACCCTGACGGTCCCAGCAGGGTCAGCAGCCGGCCGGGTTCCAGCGTGAAGGTCACATCCTTGAGAGCCTCCACGCTGCCCCCGTCGGGCAGCTCGTACACCATGCCGAGACGGTCGACGATGAGCGGGCTCTCAGTCCTGGACTCCCTGGTCACCTCGACCTTGGACGCATCGAAGTGCACCTCCGGGCGGGCCAGCGTGAACCATGCCCGAGCCATCACGAACGCCGCCAACAGCAACCCCATGTAGGGGATGGCGGAGTCATCGCGCTGCATGTAGGCCAGCACCACCGCGATGACGGAGATGACCGCCAGCGCGAGCCAGACGAACCGGGCCATCGCAGCCTGCCGCTCCTCGTCGGCCCGCCGGTACAGCACCAACAGGGCCAGCAGCGCCGCGCCGCCGATCAGTGCCACCGCCGGCTGCCACGGTGACGCCGTGTCGCGGAATGCCAGCACCACGCCACCGGCGATCGACACCCCGGCCATGATCTGGCCGATCAAGATGATGCCGTCGCGGGGCTGAGCCGCCCGGTCGGCGCTGTGGAACCGGCTTGACGGTGTCAGGAACAGCAGGTCCACGACCATCGCCAGCGCCCCGAGGGCGGCGACCACAAGCAGCGCCACCGACACCCAGTAGGCGCCCCGGGCGACGATCAGCGTGATGACGTCATAAACGTCGGCCAATCCTTGAACAATCGAGTCCATTCGGATCCCCCTTTGGCCCGGATCTCAACTAACACGAACGTAGTCGTGCGAAGGCGTGGCTGTCAGAGGCGGGCGGGCGCTCCGGACTCAGGCGCCCGCCCGCCCCTCACGGGGAGGTCAGTTGACGGCTTCGAGGAAGCTGGTGTCGACGAAGTCGTCGTAGCTTCCAAGAGCCGAGTCGATCTCGCCCTGGGCGACGAAGAAGTCCATCTGGTCCTTCATGACCTGCTGGACGGTGCCGCCCAGCCACGCATCGGACAGCTGCACGTCGCTCTCGGGGAACGAGAATGCGTCGAGCAGCGCGATGGTCGACTCGCGGTCCATGCCGGCCGCCTCCGCGATGGTGTCGATGAACGGCGCCCGGTCAGAGTTGTAGGCCCGGTTGGCGTCCTCGGTCACCTGCAGGAAGCCGGTGATAACGCTGGGGTAGGTGTCAGCAAAGTCACCGGTGGTGGAGATGATGTCGAAGACCCGTATGCCGATGGCCTCCTGCTCGGAGCCGGTCATCACCAGGTTGCCGCCGTTGGCGATCATCTGGTTCACCGCGCCGCCGAACGCGCACGCCATGGCCACCGCACCCGAGTCCAGCGCGGCCACCGCGGCCGGGCCACCCTCGGACTGGATCAACTCCACCGTGGAGGTGTCCACGCCCAGGTGCTCGAGCATCTTCAGCAGCTTGAAGTGGGTCACGTTGCCCAGCGGGGTGTAGATGCTCTGACCGGCCAGTGTCTCCGCCGCGTTGTCCGCGGTGACCCCGTAGTCGGGATTGGCCACACAGTTGTCGGCGTCCGCGTAGGAAACCGCCACACCCACCAGCAGCAGGTCGGATCCGCCGGTCACGAAGTTCGCGAACGGGGTCAGGCCCTGCGAGTAGGAGATGTCGATGTCGCCGGACTCCATGGCCTGGGCCATGTCACCGCCGGACGCGAACGGGATCCAGTTCACCGTCAAGCCGAGAGTCTCGTCGTAAGTCTTCTCAGCCTGGGCCACCTGGTTGGCTGTCGGCCACTCCAAGAAGTAGGCCACGTTCAACTCGTCCAGCATCATCTCGTCAGCCGCGGCCATGCTCCCGCCGGCCCGGCCCTCGACGGCTTCGAGGAAGCTGGTGTCGACGAAGTCGTCGTAGCTTCCAAGAGCCGAGTCGATCTCGCCCTGGGCCACGAAGAAGTCCATCTGGTCCTTCATGACCTGCTGGACGGTGCCGCCCAGCCACGCTCCGGACAGCTGGGTGTCGCGCTCGGGGAACGAGAATGCGTCGAGCAGATTGATGGTCGACTCGCGGTCCATGCCGGCCGCCTCGGCGATGATGTCGATGAACGGCCCCCGGTCGTCGTTGTAGGCCACATTGGCGTCCTCGGTCACCTGCAGGAAGCCGGTGAGGATGTCGGGATGCTCCGCGGCGAACGTGCCGGTGGTGGAGATGATGTCGAAGACCCGTATGCCGATGGCCTCCTGCTCGGAGCCGGTCATCACCAGGTTGCCGCCGTTGGCGATCATCTGGTTCACCGCGCCGCCGAACGCGCACGCCATGGCCACCGCACCCGAGTCCAGCGCGGCCACCGCGGCCGGGCCACCCTCGGACTGGATCAACTCCACCGTGGAGGTGTCCACGCCCAGGTGCTCGAGCATCTTCAGCAGCTTGAAGTGGGTCACGTTGCCCAGCGGGGTGTAGATGCTCTGACCGGCCAGTGTCTCCGCCGCGTTGTCCGCGGTGACCCCGTAGTCGGGATTGGCCACACAGTTGTCGGCGTCCGCGTAGGAAACCGCCACACCCACCAGCAGCAGGTCGGATCCGCCGGTCACGAAGTTCGCGAACGGGGTCAGGCCCTGCGAGTAGGAGATGTCGATGTCGCCGGACTCCATGGCCTGGGCCATGTCACCGCCGGACGCGAACGGGATCCAGTTCACCGTCAGACCCAATGCGTCGTCGTAGGTCTTTCTGGCCTGGGCCACCTGGTTCGCCGTCGGCCACTCCAGGAAGTACGCCACATTCAACTCTTCCAGCATCATCTCGTCGGGTGCTGCTGGTGCGGCATCGTCGTCGGTGGTGGCCGCAGCCGTGGTGTCCTCGCCGTCGGCGGCGGCGGGTGCCTCTTCATCGTCGCCGCAAGCGGCGGCAACAAGCACCAGAACGGCCAGTAAGGCCAATAGTCGTTTCATGGGGGTCCCTCCAATTCGTTGGTTATGTCGAAGCCTCATGTCGAGGTCTTCAGCCAACCGCCTACGCGGTCGAGCACTTGGTCGAGACGACCGAGCAGGTCGTCGATCACGGATTCGTCGGCTACCAGCGGTGGCGACACCGCGAGCATCACTGCGCCCCGGCCGTCGGGCCGCACCAGCACGCGTGCGGAGCGAACCAGACCGTCGAGGACGCCTCCCGGGAGCAGTTCGGCGGCGTCCGCCTCGGTCAGTTCCGCTCCCGAGTCCCGGTCGCGCATCAACTCGACGGAATGGAAGTAGCCGGTGCCCCTTACGTCCTTGACGCAGGCGTGGGACTCCATCAGCGCCCGCAGGCCGTCGCCCAGACGAGCCTCGTTGGCCAGAACGCGCCCGAAGACGTCCTCATCGCGCATGGCGGTCATGTTGGCCACGGCAACCGCGGTGGCCACCGGGTGGCCACCGAAGGTGGAGCCATGGACGTACATGGCAAGCGGCGAGTCCCACAGGCGATCCACGAGCGGGCCGCGCACCACCAGCCCTCCGAGGGGCTGGTAGGCGCTGGTCACCCCCTTGGCGAAGGTGATCATGTCGGGTTCGGCACCGAAACGCTCGCTGCCGAACCAATGGCCCAGCCGCCCGAAGGAGTTGATGACCTCGTCGGCGCAGAGCAGCACGCCGTAGGCATCACAGATGCGGCGCAGCTCCTGCCAGTAGCCCTCGGGCGGGACGAGAGCCCCTCGACCGTTCTGCACCGGTTCGGCGATGACCATGGCCACGGTGTCGGAGCCCGCGGCGACGATCGCCTCCTCGATCGCTTGCACGCAGTCGAGTTCGGTGGCAGGCCGGCTAGCCGCTGCGGTGCATTCCAACGTGTTGGGAACACGGAGCACGTTGTCGGCGAGCATCGGCAGGAATGGGTCCCGGAAGTTGGGAATGCCCGTCAGTGCCAGGGCGCCCAAGGTCGTGCCGTGGTAGGCCCACCGGCGGGCCACCACCTTGTGACGTCGCTCCTCGCCGTTGGCCAGGTGATAGCAGCGGGCGAACTTCAGGGCCGATTCCACTGCCTCAGATCCCGAGCTGACAAAGAACACCCGATCGAGGTCACCTGGCGCGACGGCAGCGATCATCGACGCTGCCTGTATCGCCGAAGGGTGCGCCATGCCCCAATTCGGGTAGAAGGCGAGCTTGTCCATCTGCTTGGACGCAGCCGCGGTGAGATCGCTGCGACCGTGACCGAGATTGGTGCAGAACAGGCCGGCCAGGGCGTCGAGGTACCGGTTTCCGTCCGCGTCCCACACGTAGCAGCCCTCGCCGCGGTCGATCACGACCAGGTCATCGCTGCGCCAGGCGTCGCCCCGCGTGAAGTGCGGCAGCAGATGATGGCGAGCCTGCTCCCTATCCCCCACCGTACGCCTCCTGTGCCGCGGGAAAACGGTCCGTACCTGACTGACTCGCTTAGAGGCTACAACATTTATGTGAGTATGTCTAACCCAAACAGTAGGGGTTCTCTAGGACTCCGGTTGTAGCGACTGCTGCAACTAGCTCACCGCCCAGAGTCGGCCCGGTAGATCAGGTCCGGAGTCAGTTCCGACACGCTCGCCGCGCCGCACAGGGCCATGTCTCGCTTCATGCCCGTGTGCAAGTGCTCGATGACCCAGTCCACGCCTTCTTCCCCGGCCGCGGCCAGCCCGTACAGGTAGGGCCGGCCGATCATGCACGACGTGGCTCCGAGGGCCAGCGCCTTGACGATGTCGCTGCCCCGGCGGACGCCACCGTCGCAGACGATGTCGAGGTCGCCGCCGACCGCTTCGGCCACTGGCTGAACCAGATCGATGATGGCGGGGGCCCCATCGAGCTGGCGGCCGCCGTGGTTGGACAGCACGATGCCGTCAAGGCCCCGGTCGCGAGCGATCACCGCGTCGGCCACGCTCTGGACGCCCTTGATCAGCACCGGCCCGTCCCACAGCGATCGCATCCACTCCACGTCCTCCCACGACAGCGTCGGATCGAACTGCTCGTTCATGAACGCGGCCAGGTCCACCGCGGTCGATCCGTCGATATCGGTATTGCCGGCGACGTTGGCGAACTCGATCGGCTCCGAGAACGCGAACCGCAGGCTCCAGCTGGGCCGGATCATCCCCTCCACGACGATGTCCAGTCCCATCTTGGGGGGCAACGTGAATCCCCGGCGCACATCGCGCTCACGACGCCCGAGCATTGCCGCGTCGACCGTGATGCAGAGCACTTCGAAGCCGGCTTCAGCCGCCCGCAGGATCATGTCCTTGAGCAGGCCCTTGTCACGCCACACATAGACCTGGAACCACTTCGAGCCATTGCTGACCGCGGCCACTTCCTCCACCGACCGGGTGCCCATCGTGGACAACGAATAGGGCAGTCCGGCACGCTCCGCGGCCCTGGCCACGGCCAACTCGCCGGGCGGGTGGGCGATCCGGGTGAAACCCGTCGGCGCCATTATCAGCGGGAAGGGCACCTCGCGTCCGAGGATCGTGCCGGTGGTGTCCACGCTGCCCATGTCTCGCAGCACCCTCGGCACGAACTCGAGCTCCCGGAAGCCACGCGTGTTGCGATCCATCGCGACCTCGTCCTCGGCACCCCCATCGATGTAGTCGAATACCCCGCCGGGAAGGCGGCGGCGGGCAATCCGGCGCAGATCCTCGATGCTGGCCGCCCTCTGGAGGCGCCGCTTCGTGGCACTGAACTCGAACCGGCGGAAACGCAGAACCGATCTGAGGGTGTCGATAATCATGATCGCGACAATATCCCACCGGCTCTCATGGCGGCTCGGGCTTCAGCATCGGCCAGAGCCCTAGCTCTGGCCCGCAGCCCGGTCGCCTCCTGTTCGAGCCTGGAGGCCTCGCCGCGCAATGCTTGGCTGGCTGTCGCCAGGTCGAGAGCGAGGGAATACAGTGCCGCGCCGATGACGCGGCACAGCTTGTGGCGGCTGGCGGTGGCGGCCCGTCCCCTCCAGACCTCCTCATGGTGCAGAGCTGCCACGGGCCGGTGGCGCTCGGCCAAGACAACTCGTCGACGATCGAGCATCTCCGCCACAGAGCGGCACCTCTCGGCCCGCAGTGCCTTGAGGGTCGCCTCCTGGAATAGCTGGGAACTGCTTGACATAGAATGAACCATATCAAAAAATATTATAATCAGCTGTTACAGGCATGATTGAGCAGGACCTCGTCGACTTCGCGGTGGCCGCGGCCCGGCGGGCCGGGCGTATCACTCTGGACTGGTACCAGTGGCGAGGCCTGTCGGTGACGGCCAAGCGCGACGGGTCGCCGGTTACCGAGGCCGACTACGCAGCCGAGCGGTTCTTGCGCTCGGAGATCCTGGCGACATACCCCGACGACACGATTCTCGGGGAGGAGGAGGGCGAGGTGGCCGGCCGCACCGGACGCACCTGGGTGATCGATCCGATCGACGGCACCAAGGCCTTCGCTCAAGGCGTCCCCCTCTTCGCCACCCTGCTGGCCCTGATCGATGACCGGGGCCCGGCGGCAGGTGTCATCTTCCTGCCTGCCCTGGACGAGTGCGTCTGGGCCGGACGGGGCCGCGGTGCCCACTGGGACGGCGAGCCGTGCCGAGTCAGCGACCGCTCCGACTTCGAGGGCTCCTACATCTGCACGAGCGGTCTCTCCTACTGGCCGGACGGCGCCCTGCAGAGGGTTCGCGCCGGGGGTGCCCGGGTGCGAACCTGGGGCGACGCCTACGGTTATGCCCTCGTGGCGACCGGGCGGGCGGAGGCCATGGTCGATCCTGAGTGCTTCGACTGGGATGTCGCCCCGATGTCCGTCATCATCGCCGAAGCCGGGGGCCGGTTCTCGGACACGGCCGGCAAAGACGACTGGCGTAGCGGGTCAGCGGTGGCCACCAACGGACCCCTGCACGACGATCTGCTGGGCTGCTTCCAGAGGCCGAGCTTGCGAGGCCGTGGCCCGAGCGGCCCGTGAGCGAAGCGAACAAGAGCGGGGATGACAGCGCGGCAACGCGGCAAACTCTCGCCCAGTTGACTGCTTCAGATCTTCAGATGGCGGCGTCACGTGACAGGGCGAAACCCTCGAACCTGCAGGGCTGCAGTCTCCGAGCCGCTACCTGCCTCAGCAGGCCATCAGGGCTAGGGATCGAGGCCAACCCGGCGGCGCCAGGCTCCGGGGGGTGATCGATGAGGTGCAGGGCCGTCGAAGCGGCAACAACGGCCGCGCCCTCTGCCGGGCGCGCCTGGGCGCCGAGCACAACGACGTGGCGACCAGAATCACGCCAGCCGCGCAGTTCGACACGCACCGCCCCGACCCCACCTTCTGGATGAGGGCGACGCATCATCGGCAACGGCGCGGTCAGCCGATCACGGCGGGTGGCGGCCATCCGGGCCGTCACCCGGTCAACGCCCGGAAACGCCGGGACCAGCAGCAGCGCATCCGGGAGCGCTCCCCGGTAGCAGTCCCGTCCAGCCACCGGATCAGGGAACCAGCACAACTCCCGTCCCGAGCCGCCCGGTCGGCGGGTCCAACGACCGTCTCTCCAGTCGATGGCGAGGCTGCTCAGGGCACGATGGTGCTGGCGAGCGCACGCTGGGCCGCCTGTGCCGACCTTGGCGACATGAACCTCATCGACTGAGTCGAACTCCAACGCGCCCGCACGAGCCAGCAGGCAGGTGAGCCCAGGCATGAACCCAGCGCCCACCACCAAAGGCACGCCATGTTGCCTGGCCTGCTGATCAAGTGCCAGCAGATCGCGGGTCTCGATGATCTCGTTGGTGGTCGTGACCACCGCCGCGGCCGCTCTCACCGCGCTCAGGGCCACCGCGGCCTGCGTGCCGGCGGCCGTGGCCACCACCACTATGTCGGCAGAGTCGGGCACGTCCGAGCCTCGGCCGAGGACCACCGTGTCGTCGAACGAAGTGGAGACCTCCTGCAACCGGGTCGGATCGGTGTCGCGCACTTCAACGGAGCCCACGCGGCTACTGGCGGCCAACATGCGAACGATCCGAGCACCGGTTGCGCCCGCGCCGAACACAACCACGTTCGTCACGTCAACTCGTCGTCCCGCAGCTCGCGCCAGCCTCCCGTTTGGGGGGGCACGCCGCCCCGGCCGCGCACCCGGATGGCCGCGGCTACCGCCATACCGACGATGACGGCAACGAACGTCCGGCGGATCAAGGTGATGAATCCTGCGGCCAAGACGGCCTCCGGGCGGTGTCAGGCTGTGGGTCTGGAGTGTGGGGCTAGCTGGAGTCGAACCAGCGACCTCACCCTTATCAGGGGTGCGCTCTAACCGGCTGAGCTATAGCCCCAGGGGCGCCCCACGCTAACCGCGGGCTTCGGGTTTCCCGCTCTTGTTCGCTCCGCTCACGGGCCGCTCGGGCCACGGCCTCGCAAGCTCGGCCTCTCGGGTTTCCCGCTTGTCTCAGTCTCGGCAGGATCAGACGGTGGGCTGGCGGGCGGCTCGGCGCTGGGAGGCGGTGCAGCCACCAGAACCCGCCGCCGGGTCCGGCGCGAGCGCGGGCGGGCCGTCTCCTCCTCGATGACAGTCAAGCGCACTCCCCCGGTGACATCGCTGATCAGGTTGAACAGCACCGCACCGAGCACGGTCAGCCCGCTTCCCGCCAGGACCAGGACCAGCCCGCCGACGGCCGCAATCCGGAAGATCTGGTCGGCGTTGATCTGGAACGATTCCAATGCGAACAGCTCCACCACGAAGTTCTCGATGTTGGCGACCAGCCCGGAGTTCACCGCGAGGTTCCACAGCGTCACCCCCACGAACAACATGACCACCCAGGCACAGAAATAGAGGATCAACGAGACCTTCAACACAGACCAGGGCTCGACGTGCCGCACAAGACGACGGACCCGGCGGGCGCGCAGCCGTCGATTGGACCGGGCTCTCAGGGCGCGGCCGACGGCCGAACGTGGCATCGGCCTCGGGCTCGGACCGGGCAGGGCGCCGTCGTCGACACTCGAATTCGCCGCGACATCCGGAGCCGGGGCGTCACCTGACGACGAACCCTGATTCTGATCACCGGTGCCGGAAGTCGACTCTTCGCTCATAGTTGTCCACGACCCTCCGACGATGCCGCAGTCTAGTTATGCCTTGTGTCAGAGGGCGCAGTCCACTCGACCAGGCGTTCGGCCCGGGCGGTCTGGCTGGCTCGGCCCACCCTCACTTCGACAGTCACCAGCATGACACCGACGTCTCCGGCCGTCTCCTGCTCTGTGTAGGACAGCAGCAGTCCCCCATTGGCCGCCGCAAGGTCGGCCGCTTCGGTGCGGCCGGCAGCCGCTCCGGCCAAGGCCGCCGCGTCGGCCGCAGTCCGGGCCCGGGCGCTCTCGTCCAGGTACCGCCCGATCTCGACGGTCGCCGCAACCGCCACCACCAACACCAGCAGAATCACCACCATCAGGGGCGCGGCTTGGCCCCGGTCACGGGGCACCGGCCTCG
Organism: Acidimicrobiales bacterium; assembly: GCA_965117015.1. Taxonomy (GTDB): domain Bacteria; phylum Actinomycetota; class Acidimicrobiia; order Acidimicrobiales; family Aldehydirespiratoraceae; genus Aldehydirespirator. Next base: position 1,266,921 of record OZ220747.1, on the reverse strand, counting down.
CCCGGGCCGTCATTGCGCGTCTGGCTCAGCTTCTGGGTGTTCGGAAGGATCCCGGATCGAGTTGCCGTTCATGTCGTCACCGACCAGGGCAAAGGCCACCACCTCATCGCCGGAGTCCGGGTTCATCACCTTGACACCCGACGCCATCCGGCTCCGCTCGGACACGTCGCCCACCGGAACCCGGATCACTACGCCATTGGCGGTCACGGCCAGAATCTCGTCGCCAGGATCCACGACAAGCGTTCCGACCACTTCGCCCTTCTCCTCCGTCGGCTTGGACCCGATGTTCCCCTGGCCGCCACGGCCCTTGCAGTTGAACGCGGCCACCGGCGTTCGCTTGCCATAGCCCCGAGTGGTCACGTACAGCAGCGCCGCGCCCGGACGGGCCACCGCGCACGACACGACCGAATCGCCCTTGTGCTTCAGCCTTAGGCCGATGACTCCGGCGGCCGTGCGGCCCATCTCGCGAACCTCGTCCTGCGCGAAGCGGATCGTCTGACCCAGACGCGACGACAGCAGTATGTCGTGCACCCCGTCGGTCGGCACGACCGCCACCAGCTCATCGTCGTCGTACAGGCGAATGGCGATGAGGCCCGCCTTGCGGGACGAGTCGTAGGCCGTGAACTTCGTGCGCTTCACCCGGCCCTTGGCCGTTGCAAAGAACAGATAACGGTTCATCTCGTAGTCGCGGGTGTCGATCACAGCCTGGATCCGCTCGCCGTCCTGCAGCGACAGCAGGTTCACGATCGATGTGCCCCGCGCGGTGCGCGAGGCCACCGGCACCTCATGGGCCTTCAGCCGGTAGACCCGGCCCCGGTTGCTGAAGAACAGCAGGTAGGAGTGGGCCGTGGTGTGGATCAGGTGCATGACGCTGTCGGCCTGCTTGAGCTTCGCACCGGCCACGCCGCGGCCGCCGCGGCCCTGCAGGCGGAACTCGTCGGTGGGGACCGTCTTGACGTAACCCGACGCCGACATGGTGAACACCAAGTCGTCGTCGTCGATCAAGTCCTCGATGTCGAGCTCGCCCGGGTCGATCTCGAGCACCGACCTGCGAGCGGTCCCGAACTTCTCGGAGATCTCCTTGAGTTCGTCGCGGATCGCCATCCGGAGGCGATGCTCATCGGCCAGCAGCGCCTCCAGGTCCGCAATCAAGGTGCGCTTCTCGGCGGCCTCCGTCTCGAGCTGGGTGCGGCCCAGGCGAGTCAGGCGGGAGAGGGCCATCTCAAGAATGTGGTTGGCCTGCTCCTCCGAGAACTCGTAGGGCTCAGCCATCAGGGACGCACGGGCCGCGGCGGTGTTCTCGCTGGCGCGGATCGTGGCGATGATCTCGTCGATGGCGTCCAGGGCGCGCAGCAGTCCTTCCACGATGTGGAGCCGGGCCCGGGCCGCGGCCAGGCGGAACTCCGATCGCCGGGTCACCACCTCGATCTGATGCGTTACGTATGCGACCAGCGCGTCGCGCAGGTTGAGCGTGCGAGGCACGCCGTCCACCAGCGCCACCACGTTCATGGCGAAGCTGGACTGCAGCGGCGTGTGCTTCCAGAGGTTGTTCAGCACCACTTCCGGGTTGGCATCGCGTTTGAGCTTGATCACGAAGCGGGTGTCGTCGCCGGAGGATTCGTCGTTGACGTCGGCGATCCCCTCCAGCTCCCTGGCGTTGACCAGGTCCGCGATCTTGCGGGCGACGGCGCCGGCCGACACCTGGTAGGGCAGGGCTGTGACTACGAGCGCATTGCGACCCGCGATCTCGGCGAGCGCCACGTCGGCCCGCATCTTGACCGAGCCGCGCCCGGTCCGGTAGGCGGACTCGAACCCGGTGCGGCCCAGTATCTGCCCGCCGGTGGGGAAGTCCGGGCCGTGGACGCGCGCCATCAGGTCCTCCACGCCGGCGTCGGGGTCCTCCAGGAGCAGCACCACTGCGTCGATCACCTCGGCGAGGTTGTGAGGCGGGATGTTGGTGGCCATGCCCACCGCGATCCCCTGGCTGCCGTTCACCAGAAGGTTCGGCAGCCGGGCCGGAAGGACGGACGGCTCGGTGAAGTCCCCCGAATAGTTGTCGACGAAATCGACGGTGTCCTCTCCGATGTCGGCGAGCATCGACATGGCCAGCGCATCGAGGCGGCACTCGGTGTAGCGGGACGCGGCCGGCGGATCCTCGGGCGAGCCGTAGTTGCCGTGAAAGTCGATGAGGGGGTGCTGCAACGAGAAAGGCTGGGCCATCCTGGCCAGGGCGTCGTAGATGGCTGCGTCGCCGTGGGGGTGGAAACGGGCCATAACGTCACCTACCACCCGGGCGCACTTGACATGGCCCCGGTCGGGACGGAAGCCCTGGTCGTACATCGACCACAGGATCCGGCGGTGCACCGGCTTGAGACCATCGCGAGCGTCGGGCAGCGCCCGGCTGATGATCACCGACATGGCGTAGTCCAGGAAGGAGCTCTCCATCTCCTCCTGTATCTCTACGACGGTCACCCCCAGGCTGTCACCGGTCGCGGGGCCTGCGGGGTCTGGGGAGTCAGCCTCGCCGGTTCCGTCTGTCGTTTCGTTCATGGGGGTGCTTCCGTGGGGGATCAGAAGTCGAGGTTGCGGACTTCTCGGGCGTTGGTGACGATGAAGTTCTTGCGTTGCTCAACGTCGTCGCCCATGAGCACTGAGATGACCTGATCGGCGATCGCGGCCTCCTCGACCGACACCTGCAACAGGTTGCGCGTCTGCGGGTCCATGGTGGTGGAGCGCAACTCGTCCCAGTCCATCTCCCCTAGTCCCTTGAGCCGCTGGAACTCGCGCTTGTGCTTGGGGCGCTCCGCCAGGAACGCATCCTTGGCGGCGTCGTCGAGCAAGTAGACCGTCTTCGAGTTCGACACCTTGGTGGAGTACAGCGGCGGCTGGGCCACATACACGTAGCCGGCTTCAACCAGCGGGCGCATCTGGCGATAGAAGAACGTGAGCAGGAGCGTGCGGATGTGGCTGCCGTCCACGTCGGCGTCCGCCAGCACTATCACCTTGTGGTACCGGGCCTTGGTGATGTCGCAGCTATGGTCGTCGGGATCGCGGCCGTCGGCCGTGCTGCCATCACCATTGCCGTTGCCGTTGGAGCCCGCCGCGCCGCCGATGCCGGTGCCGATGGCGGCGATGATGGCCTGTATCTCGTTGTTCTTGAGCATCCTGTCTATGCGAGCCCGCTCAACGTTGAGGATCTTGCCCCTGATCGGCAGCACCGCCTGGGTCTCGGGATCGCGTGCCCGCACAGCAGAACCGCCCGCGGAGTCCCCCTCGACAATGAACAACTCCCTGCGGGCAGAGTCCGTGGCTGTGCAATCCTTCAGCTTGTCGGGCATGCCGGCCCCGTCCAGCAGTGACTTGGAGCGAACCTCGGAACGCACCCGAGCCGCGGCCTCACGAGCCGCGGAGGCCGCCACGGCCTTCAACACTGCCCGTCTCGCCTCAGCCGGATGCTCCTCGAGCCATTCCGACAAGTGGCGGTTGGTGACCCGCTCGGTGAACGACCGCATCGACATGTTGCCCAACTTGGCCTTTGTCTGACCCTCGAACTGCGGCTTTCCGATACGCACGCTGACGATCGCGGTGAGGCCCTCACGGATGTCCTCGCCGTGGAGGTTCTCGGCCTTCTCCTTGAGCAGTCCCTTCTCGCGGGCGTAGGCATTGACAGTACGGGTCAGCGCCGAGCGGAAGCCCTGTTCATGCATGCCGCCGTCGATGGTGGAGATCCCGTTGGCAAAGCTGTGCAGGCCGTCGGTGTTGAAGCCGGTGCTCCACTGGAACGCCACTTCCACCTCGTGCGGATTGCCGTCGATGGTCTCCGTGTCGGCGAAGTGCCCGACGGCATCGAAGAGCCGGACCTTCGACTGGTTCAGGCGGCTCACGTAGTCGACAATGCCGCCCTCGTAGCGGAACGATGTCCACTCGCTGTGTCCGTGCGGGCCAGGCCTCAGGTCGCGGACTCGGATCTCCAGCCCCCGGTTCAAGAACGCCATCATCTCCAAGCGTTCAGCCACCGTCTGGTAGCGGAACGACACATCCTCCAAGACCGAGGGGTCCGGCCAGAAGCGGATCGTCGTGCCCGTCCGGATGTCGCCGTTCAGCTGTGGCGCGGGCCCCAGCACAGCCAGGGCTTCCTCGACCTCGCCACCCTTGACGAAGGTCATGCGATGCTGTTGCCCGGCGCGGTAGATGTCGACTTCCAACCTCGCCGAGAGGGCATTGACCACCGAAACGCCGACACCGTGGAGGCCGCCCGAGATCTTGTAGCCGTCGCCACCGAACTTGCCGCCCGCGTGCAGCAGCGTCATCACCAACTCAGCCGCCGGAATGTGGTCATGGAGGGGATGCGGATCCACGGGAATGCCGCGGCCGTCGTCACCCACCTCGCACGAACCGTCCTCGTGGAGCGTCACGTCGATCCGGGTGCAGTACCCGGCCATGGCCTCGTCCACCGAGTTGTCCACAACCTCCCACACGAGATGGTGCAGGCCGGTCGGGCCGGTCGACCCGATGTACATGCTGGGCCGCTCGCGCACGGCCTCGAGGCCCTCCAGGACAGTGATCTCGAGCGCGCCGTACGAGGGGTCGACGCCGGGGGTTGTCTCGATTGCCGGCTCGCTGGCAGTCACGCCGAACAGACCCTCCTCATACGGTCCCGCGGGCGACGGGCGACAATGGATCGGAGGTCTGCCGCCAGAACAAGACAGAGGCTTCGAGCACTCACTGGCACGACCCGGCCACAGCAGACAAGGACCGGGCGAGCCGGGGGCACCGAACCGGGACAAAGCCCTTCGTCGAGCCACCGATCACGCTCGTCATTCTACCAGCGAGCATCGGCCGAACGGCGCTTTGTTCGACTAGTCCGCGACGGGCCTCACCCGCACCGCAATCGACTTCAGCCGATCGGTAGACGACAGTTCATTGACCCGTTCCACCACCCGTTCAGCCAGCCATCGTACCTCGCTGGCCCACATCGAATCGGAGGCCACGATCACTAGCCGATCACCCTCCACCGAGACGGGCCGGCAGTGCCGAGCCACCTCGGCGCCCACCACCTCCTCCCACCGGTGGAACACCGTCGACAGCAGGTCGGCGGGTGGCGCCCCGAGCGAGCCCAACACCCGCTCCAGAGCATCAGCCAGCTCGATGGGCTCATCTCCCGCTGACACCGTCACAACGACCTAACGGTGCCGTTGACGACCCGGATCACCTGGTGGGGCTGGACGCCCGCGGGCAGCTCGGGCGTAGCGGTAGTGAGGATTCGCTGACCGGACGGGAGCGTCTCCAATAGAGCAGCCGCCCGGCCGGCGTCCAGTTCCGAGAACACGTCATCGAGCAACAACACCGGCTCCACGCCCCGGCACTCGCGAACCTCTGCATCCACCGCCAATCGCAAGGCCAGGGCGAGGGACCTCTGCTCCCCCTGGGAAGCATGGCTTCGGGCCGGAAGTCCTCCCACCTTCAACAGGACGTCGTCACGGTGGGGACCGACCGTGCTCGTCGATCGCTTGAGATCGGTGGGTCGGGCAGCTGCCAGTGCACCGGCCAACGAGTCCTCCCCCCAGGACGAGAGGTAGGTCACGTCGGCGTCGCCCTGACCCTGGGAAATGTGGCCATAGTGACGCTGGATCCGGGGTTCCATCGCAGCCAGCAGGTCACGGCGCCGGACGCGGAGCTCGTCGCCCACGGCGGCCAGCTTGTCGTCCCACACATCGAGGGTGATGGCCACATCACCAACGGCGCGGCCCTGCGCCTGGCGCAACAGGGTGTTGCGTTGGCGGAGGATCCGGTCCAGCTCGCTGCGCAGCGCCCCCCAGGCCGGTCGGACCGCCGCTAGGGCGTCGTCCATCCATCGTCGCCGGACTGCGGGTTCGCCCTTCACCAACTCGAGGTCCTCCGGTGAGAAGGCCGTAGCCGTGAGCACTCCGAGCAAGTCCCGGCGCCGCGCAACCGGTTGCCGGTTCACCCGCACCCGGTTCGGTCGGGCCCGGGCCAGCTCCGCCTCGATCAGTATCTCGCGGTCTCCATCCCTGAGCCCCGAACAGCGAATGACCGCGGCCGATGCCCCGTCACGTATGAGGGCCGCGTCGGCGGCACCCCGGAACGAACCCAGGCCGGCCGCGAAGCCCAGGGCCTCGAGCAAATTGGTCTTCCCATGGCCGTTCGGCCCGGTGATCGCCGTCATGCCCGGGGCGAAGAGAACCTCGGCTTCGGCGTAGGACCGGAAGTCGATAAGCGATAGGGAGCAGACCCGCACGGCCGACGCCCGAGACGATCAGCTCACCCGCACCGGCATCAGCAGATAAAGGAACCCCTCGTCCCCCACCGAACGAAGCAGAGCCGGCTTCACTGCGTCGGCCGTCTCCAGCGTGACTTCCTCGCCGGTGGTGGCCTCGATGCCATCGATGAGGTAGCCGGGGTTGAACGCGACGGTCAGATCCTCACCCGCATAATCGGCCTCCATGGATTCGTTCGCTTTGCCGACATCGTGCGTTATGGCAATGACCTCGAGGCTCCCGTCGCTCATCACCAGCCGGACCGGCGTCGAATCCTGGGCGAGCAGGCGTACCCGTCGAACGACTTCCAGCAGCTGCTCGCGATTGGCGGTCAGGCAGTTCGGATGGTCGGTCGGGATCAAGCCCTGGTAGTTGGGGAAGTCCCCGGGGATCAGCCGCGTGGTCAGTTGAACGTTTCCCACTACGAACTGCGCATAGTGCTCGGCCAGTTTCAACGTCACTTCGTCTGAATCCGCGATCAGCCGCTGCAGCTCACCGAGAGCCCGGCTCGGCACCAGGACTCGCTGGTGCTCACCAAGGATCGACGAGCCCTCGAGATCTCGTACCGAGAGCCGGTACGAGTCCGTCGAGACCAGCCGCAATCGACCCTCCCCCTCCGAAGCCATGAGCACACCAGTGAGGATCGGCCTGGAGTCATCGGACGAAGCCGACCGGACGACCTGGCTGAGCGCGTCCCGGAACTCAGCCCCGCTGAACGTGACTGCTGGACTGAATGCCGCCGAGTCGCCGTCCTCGCTTGCCTCCTGGGTGAACGACAACTGCGGGTAGTCCTCCTCAGGGATCAGTCGGATCGAGAACTCCGATGAACCGGCCACGATCGAGGCCTCGCCCTCGGTCACCGAGAACTCGACCGCTCCGGCCGGAACCGCCCGGACCACATCGGTAAGCAGCCGGGCCGGCGTCACCGCGGCACCGCCGGCGGTACCCAGCACCTCGGCTGTCACCGACAGCGTCAAATCGAGATCACTGCCGGTGACGGTCAGGACGCCCTCTGTCAGGTCGAGATGAGCTCCCGTCAATGCGGCCCGGTTCGAACCGGCACCCGCCGCGGCCCGCACCGCGACTGTCAGAGCATCCAAGAGCGTGTCTCGCTCGCAACGGAACTTCATGCCCATGATCTTCTTGCTTCTCCTCTAGCTGGATTCAAAGGGTTGTAGAGGACATTAGGCACTGTGGATTGGGGATTTGGGTCGGCACGCCTTGAAATCACAGCGCTTCTGATATGCCCAGATTTGCCGTGCCGGTCAGTGATCCGGCAGCGCGTTGCCGACTGGGTGTTGATTCCGGTGTTGTTTGACACAGTTGTCCAGAGGAATGGGGGCAACGATCCCCATGGTTCTCCCCTGTGCCTGGTGGAATGCGCTCACGAGATTTCTCCGACTCGCCTCTGGAGGTCCTGGATCTTGTCGAAGATGTCCTTGCGTTCGGTCATGTGGTGTTCGATCTTGCGCACGGCGTGGATGACGGTGGTGTGGTCCCGGTTGCCGAAGGCCCTGCCGATCTCTGGGTAGGACAGGTCGGTCATGTTCCGGGTCACGTACATGGCGATTTGACGTGCGTCGACGAGGGGTCGGCGCCGGCTGCCGCCGGTGATCTGTTCTACAGAGAAGCTGAAGAGCTCGGCAGTGGCGGCGAGGATGCTCCTGACCGTGACCGGTGCCTTGATGGTGTTGCCTATCAGGTCCGCCAGGACGCGTTTGGCGAGTTCGTAGGAGCATGGCTGACCGGTGATGTTGGCGTACGCCGTGACCTTGATGAGGGCCCCTTCGAGTTCACGAATCGAGTCGGTGACGTTCTCGGCGATGAATGAGAGCACTTCGCCCGGGATCTCGATGGCCGCTGACTCGGCTTTCTTCTCGAGAATGGCCAACCGGGTGACGAGGTCCGGAGGCTGGATGTCTGTGATGAGACCCGACTTGAACCTGCTTCGGAGGCGGTCCTCCAGAGTGGGCATCGCATCGGGAGAGCGATCGGAGGAGAGGACTATCTGCGCGCCGTTCTGCAGGAGGTCGTTGAACGTGTGGAAGAACTCCTCCTGCAGGCCGTCCTTGCCCTCCATGAACTGGATGTCGTCGACTAGGAGCACATCGTTGCTGCGGTACAGGAGCTTGAACTCCGGCTGGGTGCTGTTCCGTATCGCCTGCACGAACTCGTTCAGGAAGGTCTCGCTGGTGACGTAGCGCACCTTGTAGGAGGGGTAATGGTGGTTCACGTAATGAGCGATGGCCCTCAGAAGGTGGGTCTTCCCGAGCCCGGAGTCTCCGTGGATCAACAGCGGGTTGTACGGCCCGGCCGGGGTCTCGGCCACCGCGAGTGCCGCTGCGTGCGAGAACCGGTTGGAGGTTCCGGTCACGAACTGCTCGAAGGTCAAGCGAGCATGGGGCCCGGTATCTCCGTTGGTGCCTGCGGCTCCCGGTTCACGGGCGGCATCACGCAACGCTGGCGCTTCTTCTGCTGGAGCTGCGACGTCCGCAACAGAGAAGTCCTCGCTCTCATCCCAGTCCGGGTCGATCTCGATCCGAACCATCACGTCCGGCTCGGCCTCGTCCAGGGCGTCGGTCAGCAGATCGAAATAGCGGCGCTCGATCCGGGCCTTCTGGAGGCTGGTCGGCACAACCAGTGTCAGGGAGCGCTCGTCGAAGGCGGTTGCTCGGGCGCCGCTGAAGGTGGTTCTCCACACGGCGTCGCTCACCTGGCTGCGGATGCTCTGGGCGCAACTAGTCCATATCCGCTCCGCCTCGGCGTCGGTGTTCACCTGTCGATCTCCTTTCTCCACAGAATCATCCACAGATGTGGACAAGAGATCTCCGTGGCCCCTTAGTGGAGGAGGGTGGGACCCAGATCCAGTTGCGGTGGTGACCAGCGGAACGTAGCAGCATCCACATCGGCTGCAAGTCCGACGCCGGAGTGCGGGTAAATGACTAGTTCAGACTGGATGAAGTCCAAGTTAACTACATATACGTAAGATGTATGACATCAGTGTTCTTTGATCCCGTCCACGACCACCGGGCGGTGGATGGCGCGCGGCGCCTGTCTGAGCCGGTTGGTTGTCGCAACGCAGGGTCAGCCCTACGGTGGATGCCGACCGCCGTTCATCCACAGCAGCGACCCGGGTGACGGCTCTTGTGGCGTGCTCGAATCGGAGCAGGCCGAGGAGGATCTTCATGAAGCGCCCTTTTCAGCCGAATATAAGAAAAAGGCATAAAAAACACGGATTTCGAGCCAGAATGAGGACACGCGGGGGGCGTGCTGTGCTGCGTACCCGCCGCCGCAGAGGGCGGAGCCGACTGGCCGCGTGACCGGCTCGGCGATCAGCCGCGGCGCGTGTCACGAACCCCGAGTGCCGGCCAGTATTCGCCGCGGTCCTCTCAGGGTCTCGTACCGCGCTACGCCGACAGACGCGCGCGTCCTGTACGCAGTGCCGAAGTCGGTCGGGACGGCGGTTGTGCGCAACAGAGCTCGTAGGCGGGTGCGGGAGGCTTTGCGCGAGCTTGCCGGCGACGGAACGATCGTGCTGTCCGGCGGGGAGTATCGGCTGGGCATCTCGTCGTCGCTCGAAGGCTTGTCGGCCGCCGAGCTCCGAACGACCTTGGGGGAGATGTTGGGGGACATCCGGTGAGGCGCCGGCTGCCGACACGACTTGCCTGCCGTGCAGTGCGGGCCTACCAGCTGGCCCGGGCCGGGCGCCCGCCGACGTGCCGCTACATGCCGTCGTGTTCGGCCTATGCCCTCGAGGCTCTGCAGAAGCACGGTACGGTGCGCGGCACGTGGCTGACAGCATGCCGCCTGGTCCGCTGTCACCCGTGGCGCTCGATGGGGTTGGATCCGGTGCCTGATGGCCGGCGAGCCGCGGCCGTGACGGGGGAGACCTCCGATGTTTGATCCCCTGTTCGACGTCGTCACCGCGATCCTGGCCTGGTTCTACTCCCTGTTGCCGGACTATGGCGTGGCTATTGCCCTCTTGACGCTGACTGCGGTGGTTGCGGTGACTCCGCTCACGTTGAAGATGACGCGGAACATGTTGCAGATGCAGCAGCACATGCCCGAAGTGAAGAAGCTGCAGAACCAGTACAAGGGCGACCGTCAGGCCATCAACGAGGCCACCATGGCCTATTACAAGGAGCACGGGCTCAATCCAGTCGGGTGTCTGCTCCCCATGCTGGTCCAGGGTCCGATATTCCTGATCATGTTCCGGGTGGTGGATGGACTCACCCGAAGGACGACCGAGATCGGCACTCAGCTCGGCTTCACCTCCCGTCTCTTTGCCGACACCGTGTCCGGAGTGGCACCCAATTACGTCCAGACCCCGATTTCCAGGGATGAGCTGGCATTTGATCCCGACTTCCTGGCCAAGGACAACGACCTCTATCAGGACCTGAGCCAGGACGTTGAGATGGTCTCGTTGGGAGTCGATCTGTCTCGCAGCGCGAGTTCTGTGATCTCCGAGAGCATCGTTGCGGCGCTCCCCTATCTGTTGATGCTTGTGGTCGTGCTGCTTACGAGCCTCTACCAGCAGCGTCAGATCCAGGGCAGGCAGAGCGCCGCCGCGGTCAATCCACAGCAGCAGATGATGATGAAATTGATCCCCTACATGCTGCCGGTGTTCTCGTACGTGATGCCCGCCGCGGTCGTGACCTACTTCATCGTCTCGAACTTGGTCCGGATCGCGCAACAGGCCTACATCACCCGGTCCTTCTACCGGGGGGAGGATTCCCTCGGGGCCCAGGTTGCCAAGCAGCGGGCGGCCGCTGAGGCCGAAGGCACCGGTGCCGCCGGCACTCAGGCTCGCTCGGCGAAGTCGCTGACCGAGGGCAAGGGTGCTCCGACGCCGAAGAGGGACGCGAAGCCGTCCAAGGCCAAGGCGCCTGCACGGAAGCGGACCCAGGGCACCGACAAGGCGCCTGCGCGGAAGCGGACCCAGGGCACCGACAAGGCGCCTGCGCGGAAGCGGACACCTCCGCAGGCAAAGACGACGGAACGACGGGGACGGACCGGCAAGGCTCCCTCGCGGAGCCGTTCCGGCAACCGGCCTGGTGGTGGCCGCGTCACGCCGCCTGGTTCGGGCGCGAAGCGTCCCAACCAGAATCGCAGCCGCAGCAAGAGGAAGAGGCGCTGAGGATCGCGCCGCACGAAGGAGTTCTTCTGGAATGGAATGGTTGGAAGTCAGAGCGACAACGGTGGAAAGCGCCAAGGAGCAAGCTCTCGTTCATCTTGGCGTCGACGAGTCGGATGCAGAATTCGAAGTGCTCTCGGAAGCAAGGATGGGGCTGTTCGGGAGGATCAAGCAGGAGGCTCGGGTTCGGGCGCGAGTGCTTCCCACGCCGGTGCGCCCGAAGGACGGCAGGAGCCGAGGCCACAACAGCCGCAGGTCGGGATCTTCACGGCGATCCGAGTCCTCGCGAGCGTCCAGCGAGGCAACACCGGAACCAGTCGCTCGCTCCCGTCGAAAGGACTCCTCTGGTTCGGAGTCCCAACAGTCTGCTAGCGCTGAGAACGGTGCCCGGGACAAACCCCAGCAACAAGGCCGGAAGGCACGTGATACGAGAGAGGATGCAAAGAACATGACAATTGATCAAAATAGAGGTCCTTCGCTATTGGAGCAAGCCGACCTCGCCGAGACCTTCGTCCGGGGTATCACAGAATCGCTGGGCATTGTCGTCACGTTCAAGCGGCATGACTTGGAGAACGGCATCATGCGAATCGAGGCAAACGGAGACGGAATGGGGGTCCTGATCGGTCGCCGGGGTGGTACCGCCCAAGCGATCGACGAACTGGTTCGAACGGTGTTGCAACGATCCGGTGGAACGACCAGGGAAGGAAAGATCCGCATGGACATGGGCGGAGTTCGCGCTCGCCGTGCGGCAGCTCTAGCAGAATTCACTCGCAAGGTGGCTGAGGAGTCTGTCGAGACGCGATCGGATATCGCCCTCGAGCCGATGAACCGGATGGATCGCAAGATCGTCCACGACGTCATCTCCAAGATGAGCAATGTGGAGAGTCGGAGCGAAGGAGAGGATCCTCACCGGCGGGTGATCATCGCAGCCGTTCCCGACTGAGCATGTGACGCCGGCTCCGCGCCATCTGCCAGCTGAGATAGATCCAGCACTTCTGGAGCGGCTGGACCAGGCGTGGATACCGGCGCGGGCCGCCGGCACCGTCGGAGGAGATTCAATCGACGCCCTTCGCCTTCACGCCGGCGGGTACATCCTGGATGAGTGGCGGACGCTGCCGGAGGGACAGTTCGTGGATTGCGGCACCGGCGCCGGTGTCTTGGGGGTACTTCTGGCGCTTGAGCTTCCGGGGTCGCAGTGGTGCCTGGTAGACGCCAAGGAACGGCGGTGCGAGATGGCGCAGCGAGCCGTGGCCGCGGCCGGCCTCACGGGGCGGGTCACTGTGGAGCACGCCCTAGTGGACGAGATGGCTCGCACCGACGGCCGAGGAGGATACGACGGAGCGGTGGCACGCTCATTCGGTCCAGTGCCGGAACTTGCAGAGTGTGCCCTCCCGCTGCTGAACGAAGGCGGTTCGCTCGTGGTCTCTGTCTCGGCGTCGACCTCCCGACGTTGGCAGCAGATTCCCTTGGTGGTGCGGACTGGTTGCGAGATCGAGGCAACTTGGACGACACCCCACGGCAGCTACCTCTCGGTCAAACGATTCGGCCCGATCCCGTCGAGCCTTCCACGCCGCCGCCCGGCGCGAACCCGCTCTCCCTTGGCCTAGCAGCGCATCTGCACCGGTATCTCTGGCGTTTCACGTGAAACATGAGGGATGCTTGACTTGCTGGGGGTCGTATGGGACCGTACCCGAGAGTCGCTGCGACAGGGGGCGGACCGCCGTGGGCATGACAGAACGAGCCGGCCCAAGTCACGCTCGGGTCTTTGCTGTCGCCAACCAGAAGGGCGGCGTCGGAAAAACGACCGCAACCGTGAACCTCTCAGCGTGCTTTGCTGAGAACGGGATCAAGACCCTCATCGTGGATCTTGATCCCCAGGCCAACGCAACGACTGGCGTGGGCTTGGATCCGCGAGCACTTGACGGGTCGATCTACGACGTGTTGCTCCAAGATCTCGAACTTGAAGAGATCATCGAACCGACAATGATCAAGGGTTTGCACATCGCTCCTTCCAATCTTGATCTCGCCGGCGCCGAAATCGAACTCGTGCCGGCCTACAGCAGGGAACGGAGACTCCGGGACTCCATGTCGGGGGCGGTCACGGAGTATGACCTGGTCATGATCGACTGCCCACCCTCGCTCGGCTTGCTGACCATCAACGGCCTCACGGCCGCCGACGAGGTCATCGTTCCCGTCCAGACCGAGTACTTCGCGCTCGAAGGGTTGACCCAACTCGTCAAGAACATCGAGTTGGTGCAGCGCAGCCTCAATCCCGACTTAGAGCTGACAAAGCTGATCCTCACCATGTACGACGCCCGCACGAATCTCTCGCGGGATGTCGCCCGAGAGGTTCGGACACACTATGGCGACAAGGTTTGCTGGCAGGTCGTGCCCCGCACCGTGCGTCTCAGTGAGGCGCCGTCTTTCGGTCAGCCCATCATTCTCTACGACCCTTCATCCAAGGGGGCAAGAGCATTCCGCGACCTGGCAAAGGAGGTGCTCCGTGGCGCGTCGTAGTGGTCTCGGGAAGGGTCTGGGAGCCCTGATCCCGACCGACCCAGATCCAGCAGGTTCGATCTTCCAGGAGATCGACATCAGTCACATCGTCCCGAATCCGTACCAACCGAGGGAACGCTTCGAGGAGGAGTCCCTGACTTCGTTGGCTGCTTCTATAGCTGAGGTTGGGGTGATCCAACCGGTGATTGTACGAAAAGCACCAGAAGGATATGAAATTGTTGCAGGGGAGCGGCGCTGGCGAGCTGCCCAACGAGCCGGCCTCCGAGACATCCCGGCGCTTGTACGGGATGCGGACGACAGGGGAGCCCTTGAAGCTGCGGTGGTTGAGAACGTGCACCGCCAAGACTTGAATGCCCTCGAGGAGGCCGCCGCCTACCGGCAGTTGATCGACGATTTCGGACTGACCCAGGAGGATGTCGCCGCTCGGGTCGGTCGCTCCCGTTCCGCAGTGGCGAACACCATGCGGCTCCTGAACCTGGCTCCGGCCGTGCAGCGCCTCGTCGTCGAGGGTGATCTCTCGGCCGGCCACGGTCGGGCACTGCTGGCCCTCGAGGACGAGTCAGCCCAGCAAGCTCTGGCTGAGGAAATCGTTCAAGAGGGCTTGACGGTTCGGGAGGCGGAACGCCGAGTCGCAGAGGTTCACGCGGCATCGGGGCAGGCAGCGTCGTCCGAGCACGGCAACGAGGCGCCCACGCCGGATGAGTTGAAGGCCGGCATTCTCGAGCTCGAGGATCTTCTCTCGACAAGGCTCGACACCCGGGTCTCGGTGCGGTTGGGCAAGAGAAGAGGCAAGATCACGATCCAGTTCAGCGGGTTGTCCGACCTCGAGCGGATCTATCACCTAATTGTCTGATGATCGATGGCGCGATGATCTGAGAAACCGGATTTCTATTGCATTTACTGTAATCCGGGGTCGCGGCACCAGTCGGTGATTGCATCAGCGAGGGCACGCGCGATGTGGGGAGCCCTCGGCACGACAGTTGATCCAGGGCCAATGCGGCACCAGACCGCAGGCATTCGAGTCTCTCGGAGTATGGACAGTCGCATCGGCATCGTCGGGGCGGGTTCAGCGAGCCAGGGCTCAAGCGCGGCTGAGCACCGTTGGGCCAGAGCCCGACCCCCGACCGACTCGAACCCGCTCATAGCAAAGTACGAGACGCCGAAATTGTCGTCGGCCAGCGTCACACCGAGGTATATGTCGCCGTTCCACTGATTCGAGGTTCGAGCCTGGTGACCGAGGTCGGGAGTGCTGAAGGACAGGACGTCCGCCCCGACTTGGCGCAGCCGGCGAGCGATCGCCTGAGCGATCACGGGCAGTTCGCCGGTATCTCCCACCACGATGCGCCTTCCTTCCACCCGGTTCGGTTGGTGGCGCAGCCGCTCGTGCTCACGCACCTCGGCAATCGTCAACTGGCCGGTGGTTCGCGATGTGAGTCTGTCCAGGGCGTCAATGGTGGACCGTCCGATCACCCCGTCGTCAGGAAGGCCTGAATTCTGCTGGAACTGCTGGATCGCCTTGTGGGTCCGGGGGCCGAGGATGCCGTCGACCCAGTGGGGATCGAAGCCGAGCTGACCGAGTCGACGCTGGAGTTCCGCCACGTCATCGCCCCGCATCATCGGGTCGCGGTAGTAGAGGAGCCGATCACCGAGCCGGTGATCGGCTTCGACAAGGGCGTTCCACGACTGAGGACCGCAGATCCCGTCGACCACCAAGCCGCGATCGTTCTGAAAACGACGCAGCGAAGCCTCGGTCTCGGTGCCGAACTCCTGCGGTTCCCCGTCGGTGCGGTAGCCGATCAGGGCGAGCCGACGTTGGAGATCGCGGACGGCGTCGCCCGAATCGCCGCGGCGAAGCGGCAGGCCGTGGGGCGCGATTAGAGATACTCCGCGAGTTCGCCCAGCAGGGCTTCCTTCGGCTTGGCTCCCACCATTCGCTTGGCGGGCTCGCCGCCGTCGAAGAGGATCATGGTGGGGATACTCATGACACCGAACCTGCGGGCGACGTCGGGGGCCTCGTCCACGTTGAGCTTGGCCACCGTCAGCCTGCCCTGCTGCTCGGAGGCGATCTCGTCGAGGATCGGCGCGATCAGCTTGCACGGGCCACACCATTCAGCCCAGAAGTCCACGAGAATGGGTGTAGACGCGCTGTTGACCTCCTCGTCGAATGTCGAGGCGCTCAGCGTGATGGTTGGTCCTGCCACGATTTCTTCCCTTTACTTGCATCATCGAGGACATATCGCTCGTCGCTCTGCGACGGGCCTGACGCGGTCACCCTACTTGCCGGTGCGACGAGTCATGACGCCGCACGCGAGTGGAGGCTCTCGAGGTATCGCTCGGCCTCGATCGCGGCCATGCAGCCCGTTCCCGCAGCCGTGACGGCCTGCCGGTAGTAGTCGTCCTGCACGTCTCCGCAGGCGAACACGCCCTCCACAACGGTCCTGGTGGAGTTCGGCTCGGTTGTGAGGTAACCGTTCTCCTTCATCTCCAGCTGGCCTACGAAGAGGTCGGTGTTGGGCCGGTGGCCGATGGCGATGAAGCATCCGGTCACGTCGAGCACCGATGTCTCGCCGGTCTTGGTGTCGCGGAGCTGCAGGCCGGCGAGAGCGGACTCGCCGAGGTACTCCTCGACGACGCTGTTCCACATGAAGTCGATCCGCTCGTTGTCGAAGGCGCGCTGCTGCATGATCTTGGAGGCCCTGAGTGCGTCCCGGCGATGGATGATGGTGACTCGCGAAGCGAACCGGGTCAGGAAGGTCGCCTCCTCCATGGCCGAGTCGCCCCCTCCCACCACGGCGATGTGCTGGTCGCGGAAGAAGAAGCCGTCGCAGGTGGCACAGGTTGAGAGTCCGTGCCCAACCAGTTCGACCTCGCGGTCGAGCCCCAGCATGATGGACTGGGCCCCGGTCGACACGATCACCGTCCGGGCTCTCAGCGTGGGCTCGTCCGCGCCGGGATCTCCGATCCAGATTCCGTAGGGCTGGTTCGAGAAGTCGACCCGGGAGGCCTTCACGGTGTGGATCTGGGCCCCGAACCGGACCGCCTGGTCCCGGAATCGCTGCATCAATTCCGGTCCCATCACGCCTTCGGGGAATCCGGGGTAGTTCTCCACGTCGGTGGTGAGCATGAGCTGCCCGCCCGGCTGATCGCTCGTCGAACTCGGCTCGCCCTCCAGGACCACCGGGTGGAGGTTGGCCCGCGCCGCGTAGATGGCCGCGGTCAGCCCGGCCGGGCCGGATCCAATGATGGCCACCTCCACCTCGCGCCCGGCGAGGTCGTCAAGGCTCATTCCAGCATCGCTCCTCAGGCCACCGCCTCGATCACACCATAAAGCACCACGCCCAGGATGATGAGAGCGTCGATGATCACCGCCACATAGATGGGCTTCGTCGATCCCGTGCGAGCCCGCCAGGCGCCGAATCCGATGATGGAGACCAGCAATCCAATGAAGCCGTGGGCCGCCCATGTCGCCGAACCGACGCCGGCACCTATCGGCAGATAGGCATCGGCCAGGCGCACAGTGACGATGGCCAGCAATACCACGGCCGCGATGGCGGCCACTGCGGCCACCAGGCAATAGACGACGGCCCGAAGCAGGAACACAGCCCGGTCGGTGGTCTGCACCCGTACCGAGTCAACGACCTCGACGATCTTGTCGGCGACGGTCGCCGGCCAGTCGTCGGATCCCAGGCTCAACGTCGGCCGGTCACGGGGGGTGGACTCGGCATCAGCCATGAAATGAAGCCTAGAAGCCGGGCTTCAGGAACCGTCAGACTCGTCCAGGTCGTGGGTCTCGATCTCGCAACTGGGCGGCGCGGCGTAGATGATGATGGCGGTGCCGTCCGCCCGGCGCGCGAAGCGGCCGTCGAAGATCAGGGGATCCTCGGCTCGGACCGTGGCGATGAAGGGTCGTCCTGTCTCGACATCCAACTCGAGTTCCCGCTCGTGCACCGCGGCGGAGCACGTCCCCGGGTCCGCAGTTGCTCCATCCTCGAGCGCAGCGGACCAGCGCGCTGCGATGTCGACGAAGAGCGACTCGAGGTTCTCGAACGCGCCCATGTCGACGACCGGCCCGGCATCGGCGGCTTCCTCCGCGGGTGCCTCCATGGCCAACTCCGCTTCAGCGGCGGCCATGGCGGCCTCAAGCTCAGCGATCTCGGCCTCATCCGGTGCGTCGTCCGCTTCGGCCATGGCAGCCTCGAGCTCGGCCATGGGTTCTTCTTCGGCCATGGGTTCTTCTTCGGCCATCGGCTCTTCGTCCGCCATCTCGGCATACGCCGCGGTGGTCGACGCAGCGATGGGTTCTTCTTCGGCCATGGGGGCTGCGTCGTCGGCTGGCGCGGCCGCTTCGGCGGTGTCCGCGGCAGGAGCGCTGGCGGCCATCTCATCTGATTCGTCACCGCCCCGGCTGGCGATCAGGCCCGCGCTGACGACGGCGGCGAGAAGCACGGCCGCCGCGGCCACCGCGAGCAGCGTCTCGCGGCGCCGGTGGACCGGAGCGATCCTGGCTTGGCGTCGTTGGACGTTCTCGGCATCGGACACCGCCAGAGCGGCACTGATCATCTGCTCCCGCCGCTCCGCGGACATGGGCGGGACCGGAGCCGCCACCGCGTCGCGAACCGATCGCAACTGCTCGACCCGAGCCATCAGCGCGTCGTTCTGCTCGACCTCAGCGATCTCAGCCGGGGTTGCCTCACCGTCGAGATACGCCGAGACGAGTTCGTCTTCGCGGAACTGTTCGTCACTCATGATTGCTTGCCTCGTCGTTTCGACGTTCTGCAGCGTCGTGGTGGTTCCCGCCGTCGGCTCGCATCGCCTCCGCCAACCGGGCTCGCCCTCTCGCGATCCGGGATCTGACCGTTCCCGCGGGGATTTCCAGGATCGACCCGATCTCTGCGTAGTCACAGCCGGCAACGTCACGCAACACGACCGGTGCTCGAAATTCCTCGGGCAACTGGGCCAGGGCGGCATCGAAGTCGAGTCGGGCCACCACCGCGGTCGAGTCGTCGGCGGTGGCCGTCCCGGCGAAGCGGTCGCCTGCCTCGATCACCGTGGGCACCGGGCGGCGGCTACGTCGCCGCAGTTCGTCGAGAGCGGCGTTGGTTGCTACCCGGTAGGCCCAGGTCGAGAACTTGGCTCTGCCACCGAAGTGAGGGAGTCCTCGGACGATGGCAATGAGCGCTTCCTGGGTGGCGTCCTGCCCGTCGGCGTCGTTGCCGGCCAGGCGCCTGCAGATGGCGTGGATCTGATCATGGTGGAGTCGCAGCAGCTGCTCGAGAGCACGCCGGTCTCCGGCCTGCGCGGCCCGGGTGAGTCTGGCGTCGTCGAGCTCGTCGCGAATCGAAACCGGCTCCCGACAGAGGGGCCTTAAGCCCCTGGAACCTGGTACGCCATGCCCAGTACGCCCTGACCGGCGTGTGTGCCCACGACCGGTCCGACCTTGCAGACCCGGATGTCGCCGGAGTGCACTTCGGCCAGCATCGCGCGGAAGTCGTCCACGTCGGGAGCCTCGCCGTGCATGACCGCGAGGTGTTCTACCGGCGCAGCCGCTCTCACCGTGTCGCGCAGCCACCCGAGCGCCTTGCGCCGGGTCCGTTGCTTGGCCGCCTCTGCCACCTCGCCGCTGGAAATATCGACGATGGGCTTGATCGACAACATCGAGCCGAGCAGGGCCTGAGCGCCGCCGATGCGCCCCCCCTTGCGGAGGTTCTCCAGGGTGTCGAGGGTGCCGAAGACGTGGGTTCGCTCGGAGGCGTCCGCCACGAATCTCTCGATCGCGTCGGCGCCGGCGCCATCGACGGCCATGCGAGCCGCCTGCAGCACCATGGTGCCCAGCCCGGCCGTCACCGACCGGCTGTCCAGCACCCGGATGTCGGCGCCGCCGTCTTCAGCTCGGATGGCATCGGCAGCCTGCACTGCCGATTGCATCGTGGCCGAGATGGCCGCAGACAGGTTGATGCACACCACAGCCTCGGAGCCGGCGTCCAAGCACCGCCGGAAGGCCTGTTCGAAGCGCCCGGGCGGCGGCGCCGCGGTCTGCGGCAACTCCTCGGCGGCCGCCATCCGCTGATAGAAGTCCTCCACCGCGATCTGCTCGCGGTCGACGAACTCGTCGGTTCCGAAACGGATGAACAACGGGACGATCTGCACATCAAGCCCGTCGAGTTCGGCGTCGCCGAGGTCGCAGGAACTGTCGGTGACGATGCCAACGGCCATGTCAGCTCCTCGTATCGCTGGTTGTGGAAGGCTGATGCCTCCCTGAGCGACGGTAGCAGGGGTCAGGTGAGGTCGCGGTGCAGGACTGCGAGTCGGTCGGGCTCCACACGGAACCCGCACCGCTGGTAGAGCGCGAGGGCTCGCTCGTTGTCGGGCGGGGTGTTGACCAGCGCGGTCTGCGCACCTCGGCGTTGCAGCCAGTTCAGTGCGTCCAAGACCAGCAGCGTGCCCATGCCCCGGCCGTGGGAGTCGGTTGCCACCGCCAGGCGCTGCAAGTAGCCCATCGGCCCCGCTCGTCCCGTGATGCTGTAGGCAGTCACCGCGGGGCTTCGAATCACTCGCCATCGACTTGACGGTGTGGCGGTGCGGGCCTCGTGGAGACCCTCGGCGTCGAGTCGCCAGAACGGGGGAAAGGCCCCGGCATCAACCCGCAGAACGCCGTCCAGATCGCGACGGCGGGCCCTTTGGGTCCGGCCGCCAGGATGGGCCAGCCTTCGGGAGACGTCCAGATCCCGGCTCAGGGCGGTGAGCTCGGCCCGGATGCTGAAGCCGTCGTCGATAAGCCAATCGCGCGCCGGCGGGGCAACGGCAGCAGTAATGACGGACCTGAAGCCCTGATGCCGGAGCCGATCCCGCAGGGAGCCCAACACTGGGGGTGCGAGAGTCGAAGCGGCGGTGACCGGGGCGAGGTACGCCACATCATGCTGGCCCTGCCAGGGACCGACGCGAAATCGCGCCGAACCGATCCTTACCGAAGTCAGCGCCACGAACTCAGGCGTCGCATGGGCCGCCACGATACGCGCCGCTCTCACCTAATCGAGTGGGAGGCACCAGGTACGATCCGGACCGTGCTGGTGATCACCGACGAGCGTTTCCTCGACCACGACACCGGCTTCCGGCATCCCGAGAGGCCTGACCGCTTGAGAGCCGCCCTGGCCGGGGTGACTGCGGTGGACGCCGAGCTGCTCTCGGACAGCCGCGCGCCGAGGCCGGCGGAACGGTCGGAGTTGGAGCTGGTGCACCGTCCGGAGATGATCGACCGGGTCGTAACGCTCGCTGAGCACGGTGGCGGCCACCTGGATGCCGACACTCCCATGGGCGCGGCCAGCCTGGACGCAGCACTGCTCGCGGCCGGAGCGGTGCTGTCGGCTGTGGAGCAGCTCGGAGCCGGCGGCACCGAAGCCGAGGCCTACTGCATCGTGCGGCCGCCGGGACATCACGCCACGCCGTCGGCGTCTATGGGCTTCTGCCTGTTCAACTCGGTTGCCGTGGCCGCGGCCTCACTGGCCGCGGCCGGCCATCGGGTCGCCATTGTCGACATTGACGCCCACCACGGCAACGGCACCCAAGACGTGTTCTTCAGCCGTGACGATGTCCTCTATGCATCGATTCACCAGTACCCGCTCTATCCGGGCACGGGAGCGCTCGGCGAGCGGGGCGCCGGCCCAGGAGAGGGCTTCACAATCAATGTGCCGCTGCCGCCGGGCGCCACCGGCGAGGTGGCGCGGGCCGCGCTGGACGAAGCGATCATTCCAGCGGTCGAGCGGTTTGCTCCGGATTGGCTGCTGGTATCGGCGGGCTATGACGGGCATCGAGCCGACCCGTTAACGGGCTTGTGCTATTCGTCGTCGGACTACGGCGACTTCGTCCGGCAACTGATGCCGCTGGCGCCACGAACTGTGGCCGTGCTCGAGGGCGGCTACGACCTGGAAGCCACACGGGCCTCGTCATACGCCGTGGCCGGAGCATTGTTGGGCCTCGACTTGCGGCCTGAGCCTGCCAGCAGCTCCGGTCCGGGGATGGAGGTCGTGCAAGCGGCGGCCCGCCTTGCGGCTTGCGACGACGAACGGTGAGCGAAGAAGCCCGCGACGCGCTCTCAGCCGCGCTGGACGCCGCGTCCGGCCTCAAGCGGCTCTTCGATGCAGCCGGACATCGGCTGTACCTCGTGGGTGGGGTGGTGCGAGAGGCTGTCGCCGGCCGTTTCCTCCCTGAAGCGGATCTCGACTGCACCACTGGCGCCCGCCCGGCGACTGTGCGGCGGATCGTCAGCGATGCGGCAACGTCGGTCTGGACCCAGGGCGAGCGGTTCGGCACCATCGGCTGCGTCGTGGAGGGGCGGGCCTTCGAGATCACCACCCACCGCGCCGAACGCTATGAGAGGCAGTCGCGAAAGCCCGTGGTGGCATTCGGCGACGACGTGGTCCAGGACCTGGCGCGTCGTGACTTCACCGTCAACGCCATGGCGATCGACACGGCCGACGGCGCCCTGATCGACCCGCACGGCGGGCGGGACGACCTGGTGGCAGGGGTGTTGCGTACACCTCTCGACCCCGCGGTCTCCTTCGGCGACGACCCTCTGCGCATGCTGCGGGCGGCTCGGTTCATTGCCAGCCATGGACTCGCACCCGACGATGCGCTGGTCGGTGCGGTGGAGGCCATGGGCGACCGGCTGGACATTGTCTCGGTGGAGCGGGTACGCGACGAGTTCGAGAAGCTGCTGCTGCTTGACGACCCGTCGGAGGGCTTCCGCTTCCTGTTCCGCACCGGCCTGATCGCGCGGGTGGTCGAAGACCTGGCTCGCCGAAACGACCCGTCGGAAGTGGGACGGATCGCGGCTGCTGTGGCCGCCGAGCCGGCGGCCCGCTGGGCCTCGTTGTTCGTACACGACTCGGCTGAGACCGCCGCGGCTTGCCTGCGCAGGCTGCGCTGCTCGAACGCGGTGGTCTCGTCAGCGGCCGCACTGATCGCGACCCAGGCCCGATTGGCCGAGACCGGCAGCAGCCGGCCCGATGTGCGCCGGTTCGTCGCTTCGTCTCCGGCGCCGGTGGATGCCGCGCTTGCCTTTGCCATCGCGGTGGCCACGGCCTCCGGCCGGTCGACTGATCGGCTGCTCGACTTCGCAGGCACGCTCACCGAGCTGCGAAGAGTCGAGGATGTGGACAATCTCACGCTTCCGGTCGACGGCGACGAAGTGATGGCAGTACTCGGCCTCGACCCCGGTCCGGATGTCGGTCGCGCCCTTGCGTTCCTGCGTGAGAGGGCCTTCCAGGAAGGCCCGCCCAGCAAGGCCGAGGCGGTGGAAGCCCTGCAACGGTGGCGGGCAACGGACTACTGTGCCGAACCGTGAAGCCGAATCCGTTCAGCCTGGCTGCCGCCGCGAGCGGCCTGCCGGATGGAACGACGGCTGCTGCTGAGAGCGTCCCCGCGTCGGAGGGATCCACCACCGCGGCCGTGGACTACCGGCTGGCTCGGGCGGCCACCCTGAGAGCCTGGAAGTCGGGCCAACTCGGTCGACACGAGGTCTGCGACGCCCAACGGGAGTTGCACCGAAACGCGGAGTTCTGTGGTCAGCCGACGGGGCGCCGGTGTCCCGTGTGCGCGGTCGCGGGTCTCGTCGAGGTGACGTATGTCTTCGGTTCGCGGCTTCCGAAGCACGGCCGCTGCGTCACGACCCTGGCCGAGATGCGGCGCTTGCAGCACCGCGCCAGCCTGTCGACCGGGTACGTGGTCGAGGTCTGCACGGACTGCGGGTGGAACCACCTTGTGCGCCGGTTCACGCTCGGCGGCAAGCGCTCGGCCTGACATCTCCCGATACCCGCGTGACCCGCTTGCGGTCGTGATGCGGCGGGCGGTAGCCTGCGGTCACCGCTGGCAGCCGCAGCGCGCTGGACGGGAAGGAGCATCCCATGGACACGCTCACCGCGCCCGCCATACGGGTACGCAAGGTTCGAGACGGGGCCGATCCACTGGTGATGGTGACGGCGTACGACGCGCCGAGCGCCCGGGTCGTGAACGAGGCGGGCGCCGACCTCATCCTCGTCGGCGATTCCGTTGCCATGGTCGTGCTCGGCTACGACGACACCCTTCAGGTGACGGTCGACGACATGGCCCACCACGTCGCCGCCGTAGCCAGGACCGAGCCCGATGCCCACATCGTGGGCGACCTGCCATGGATGAGCTACCACGTGTCCGCCTCCAGGACGGTCCGCAACGCGGCGCAACTCATCAGGGCGGGTGCGCATTCGGTGAAGCTGGAGGGCGGGCGCAAGCGCCTGCCGATGATCGAACGCATCTGCGACGCTGAGATACCGGTGATGGGTCACATCGGCCTCACGCCCCAGTCGGTTCACGCCATGGGCGGATTCAAGGTTCAGGGCCGCAAGGCCGAGGCAGCTCGCCGGCTGGTGCAGGCGGCGAAGTCACTGGCGCACGCCGGTTGCTACGCCATCGTGCTTGAGGGCGTTCCCGTCCAGGTGGCGGAGATGGTCACCGAGGCGATCGAGATCCCGACGATCGGCATTGGTGCCGGCCCCCACTGTGACGGTCAGGTGCTCGTCTACCACGATCTGCTGGGGTTCGAGCAAAGGCTTGCTCCGAAGTTCGTGCGTCGCTACGCAGATCTGCATACCACCGCCACGGAGGCTGTGCGCCGCTTCTCCGACGACGTTCGTTCCGGTGCTTTCCCGGCCCTGGAGGAGTCGTACCACCTGTCGGAGGCCGAGTTGGCCGCGCTCGGAGTCGCCGGCGTCTGACCAGAGGCCGAGCTGACAGGCGAAAGAATTCGGTTCATACGGGTGAGGCCGTGGCCCGAGCGGCCCTCAGGTCGCAGCGAACAGGAGCGGGAAACAGGTCCCATCAACCCCGGCAAGCGTCTGGGGATGGCGTTGTGGATGGCTGGGGATGGCACATCGGTCGGTTGGCATGGGGGGCGCGACCGATACCCTGCGTGCCGACAACGACTGGCTCCGGTCATTGCGATTCGGGTCCGGTCCGTGTTCGACAACACAGAATTCCCCAACCCTGCCCCGGAGAGGGGCCCCGGCTCCGCCGGGTCCAGAGGGAGGTGCTTGCCCGTGCTGCGGGCCTACGAACTGATGATCATCATCGATTCCGATGTCGGAACAGCCGACGTCGAGTCCGTGATCGCCCAGGTGGCCGGCCTCGTCACCGACGAGGGAGGGACGATCGTGTCCACCGACAACTGGGGTCGGCGCAAATTCGCCTACAAGATCAACCACAAGACCGAAGGCACGTACGTGGTCTGGGAGATCGTGACTGACACGGCCGGTTTTCCTGACACCGAACGGCGGCTGCGGCTCGCGGACGACATCGTTCGCCACAAACTGTTCAGGCTTCCCGAGGCTGAGGCTGAGCGCCGCGGCCTGCTTGCGGAAGCCACGCCGGCAGCGGCCGGCTGAGATCCGGAGGTTCCTCAATGGGATTCGACAACACCGTAACCGTCGTGGGAAACGTCACGCGCGACCCTGAACTGCGATTCGCCCAATCGGGAATGGCCATCGCCCAGTTCGGGGTGGCTTGGAATCGCAGGCGGCAGGACCAGGAGGACGAAGTCTCGTTCTTCGATGTCACCTGCTTCCGTCAGCTCGCCGAGAACGTCGCCGAATCGGTTCGCAAGGGAGCTCGGGTGGTCATCTATGGCACCCTCCAGCAGCGGAGCTGGGAGACGGACAGCGGAGACCGTCGCTCGAAGGTCGAGATTCTGGCTGATGATGTGGCGCCCAGCTTGAAGTGGGCCACCGCCGCGGTCACCAAGAATGAGCGGTCCTCCGGCGGCGACTACGGCCGCGGGGGCGGCTTCCGCGGTGGCAGCGACAGCGCCCCAAGGCCTGCGCCGAGCCGCGGCGACAGCCGTTCGCCCGGTCAGGCTGATCCTGGCGACGAGCCGTTCTAGGACTCGGCCACAAGACGGGGAGATAGAAATGGCGAAGACCAAGGTGCGGGGCAAGAACCGCGACAACAATCGCCGAGCGAAGAAGAAGGTGAGCTTCCTTACCACTGAAGGAATCACCTACGTCGACTGGAAGAACGAGAAGCTGCTGCGGAAGTTCATGTCCGAGCGGGCCAAGATCCGAGCTCGGCGTGTAACCGGCAACAACGCCCAGCAGCAGAAGCTCGTCGCCGATGCCATCAAGCTGGCTCGCGAGATGGCCCTGGTTCCCTACTCGAACCGGGTCACGACTCAGCGCCAGAACAAGGACCGTGACGGCCGGTCCCGTGCGGCCGGCCCGGCGCCGCGCCCGTCCGCGCCGCCTCCCGGGGGTGCATCCCCCGAGGAGGAAACCGACGATGCCGACGCAGCTACCAGCGAACTCGTCGATGCCATGACTGCCGAGGCGGGGGAGGACCGAGCATGAAGGTCGTCCTGCGTGCCGACGTGGACGGGCTGGGCCGCAAGGGCGACGTGTGCGATGTGGCCGCTGGCTATGCCCGCAACTATCTCGTTCCCAAGGGCCTGGCCCTGAAGTCGTCGGCCGGCGCGGAGCGCCAGGCCGAAGCGATGCGGCGCAGCGCTGCGCTGCGCCGGGCGGCCGACCGAGCGGATGCCGAAGAGATCGCGGTGAGGCTTGCTCCGGCCGTTCTGGCGGTGTCGGCCCGTGCCGCGGAGTCCGGGCACCTCTACGGCTCGGTGGGACCGGTCGACATCGTGGCCGCGGTCGAGTCCCAGGTCGGGGCAGTGGTCGACAGCAAAGCGGTAGCCCTGGAGACACCCATCAGGGAAACCGGCTCTCACACTGTGCTGTTCCGGCTGCACGATGACGTGGAGGTGCCGGTGACCGTCGAGGTAACGGCCCAGGACTGATCCGCCCACAGGCCGTCCACATGCTGGGCGAGACATCCCCCTAATTCCCCGCCGAGGCTCGGGATTTCCCCCGGGTTATCCCCGCTGGCGGGACTCCCGCGTCGTACCCCCTCGCTAGCGTCGCGCCCACACCGCCGAACTCGGCGGTGTGGGGAGACATGAAGGGCGTTAGTTCGTGAGCGTTACTGATAGCGCGCCGTGGCCCAGCGGGGGCACAAGCACCGTGGCCGAACGGCGTGACGTGCGCGTTCCTCCCCACAACCTGGTGGCCGAAGAGTCCCTGCTGGGTGCCATGCTGCTGTCGCGCGACGCCATCGCCGACGTGCTGGAGACGGTGACCGCTGAGCACTTCTACCGGCCCGCGCATGCTCGGGTCTTCGAAGCGGTGCACAGCCTCTACAGCGCCGGCGACCCGGCCGACGCGGTGACGGTGGCCGAGATCCTCGAGCGCAACGACACGCTGGAGGCCATTGGAGGCCTGGACGGCCTGCTGTCGCTGCAGATGAACACGCCGGCCACCTCGAACGCCGCCTCCTACGCCCGCATCGTGCAGGAGAACCACACGCTGCGCCGCCTCATCGAGGTGGCCGGAGAGATCGCGGAGTTGGGCTACGGCCGCCCCGACGATGTGACCAAGGCGGTGGACTGGGCCGAGAACCTGATGTACCAGGTGGCTCAGGGCCAGGTGGGGGACAACACGGTCCAACTCTCCGAACTGCTGGACGGCACGCTGGACAGACTCGAGGAGCTCTACGAGCACGGCGGGGCCATCACCGGCACCGCCACCGGCTACAACGATCTCGACAAGCTGCTGTCGGGTCTGCAGCCGTCCTCGCTGTACGTGGTCGGTGGCCGCCCGTCCATGGGCAAGACCTCGTTCGCGCTGGGTATGGCCGCGCACGCGGCCATACGCGGGCAGCGGCCGGTCCTGGTCTTCTCGCTGGAGATGGGCCACATGGAGCTGACCCAGCGACTGCTTTGCTCCGAGGCCCGGGTCGACTCCACCAAGATGCGCGACGGTCGTCTCGCCGACGACGACTGGAATCGGATCAACACCGCCATCGGTCGGCTGGCGGAAGCACCCATCTGGATCGATGACAACCCGAACGTGACGGTCATGGAGATCAGGGCCCGTGCCCGTCGCCTGAAGAGCCAGGTCGGCGACCTCGCCATGGTCGTCGTGGACTACCTGCAGTTGATGACGGGCCGCCAGAGTGCCGACAACCGCCAGGTCGAGGTAGCCGAGATCTCGCGGGGTCTGAAGATCCTCGCTCGCGAGCTCGAATGCCCGGTCGTGGCGCTGTCGCAGCTGTCCCGCAATCTCGAGATGCGCCAGCAGAAGCGTCCCATCCTCGCTGACCTGCGGGAGTCGGGTGCCATCGAGCAGGACGCCGACGTGGTGATGTTCATCTACCGCGACGAGGTCTACAACCCCGACAACACCGACACTTCGGGCACGGCCGAGGTGATAGTGGCCAAGAACCGCAACGGCCCCACAGCCACAACCACTCTGGCGTTCCTGTCGCGGTTCACCACGTTCGCCAACTTCGCGGCCCGGCAGGGCATCTAAGGGAGAACCCGAATGTTCCTTGGTCAGAACCTCCTGGCTTGGTTGGTGCTGGCCCTGGGCGCGTCGATGGCCGCAGGCAACCTTGCGGCATTGCTGCGACCGAGATCGCAGCGTCGGGACCCGTCCGATCTGGATCGCGCTCCGCTGGGTCGCAGCATCCTCTACATAGTCGTCGGTTCGGTGGCCGCCGTGTGGGCCGTAGCATCACTGCTGTCGTCCTGAACCCAGAGGCCGAGCTTGCGAGGCCGTGGCCCGAGCGGCCCGTGAGCGTAGCGAACAAGAGCGGAGGTCACGGCCCGAGCGGCCCGTGAGCGTAGCGAACAAGAGCGGGAATGAGAGAGGCCACCCTGAATGACACCTTCAGCACTGATCGGCAATGTGGACCCGGCCTCGCTGGATCTTGCGATGTCGCCGCAGGCCCGCCCGCTGTTCGACCGGGTGGTGGAATTTGTGGCCGTCGAGGTGGAGCCGGTCACGGCCGAGTTCTTCAGGCTCGGTGAGGGCCGGGCGGAGCGCTGGGGTTACGGCTCCGGCCAGCTCGAGTTGCTCGACAGCCTCAAGGCGCGGGCCAAGACCGCCGGACTGTGGAATTTCTTCCTGCCCGACGCCACCAGCGGTGAGGGCCTGAGCAACCTCGACTACGCCTACATCGCGGCCGAGCTCGGCAAGAACCCCATCGCTTCGGAATGCCTCAATTGCAGCGCCCCGGATACGGGCAACATGGAGGTGCTCGAACGGGTGGGCACGCCCGCACAGAAGAAGCAGTGGCTCGAGCCGCTGCTGGCCGGGGAGATCAGGTCGTGTTACGCCATGACCGAGCCGACCCTGGCCTCATCGGACGCCAAGAACATCGCCACCCGGGCGGTTCTCGATGGCGACGAATGGGTCATAACCGGCGAGAAGTACTACATCTCGGGAGCCGGGGACCCACGTTGCAAGATCATGATCTGCATGGTGCAGACCAGTCCCGATGGCCCTCCGCACCGCCGGCAGTCTCAGATCCTGGTGCCCATGGACACACCGGGCGTGAACGTGATCGGCCCGATGCATGTGTTCGGCGAGGATGATGCGCCTCATGGTCACATGCACATCCGACTCGATGACGTGCGGGTGCCGGCATCGAACATCCTCCTCGGCGAGGGTTGCGGCTTCGAGATATCCCAGCTGCGCCTCGGCCCGGGCCGTATCCATCACTGCATGCGCTCCATCGGCGCGGCCGAGAAGGCCCTGGACCTCATGGTGCGCCGGGGTCTGAGCCGGGAGGCCTTCGGGCGCCGGTTGGCCCGACTCGGCGGGAACACCGAGATCATCGCCCGGGCCCGGGTGGAGATCGAGGCCATGCGGCTCATGGTGCTGCGGGCGGCCAAGGCCATGGACACCCTCGGCAACGCCGAGGCCCGGGTCTGGGTGAGCGCGGTGAAGGCCATGGTTCCGGAACGGGTCTGCAACATCATCGACCAGGCCATCCAGATGCACGGCGCCACCGGTGTGTCGCAGTGGACGCCGCTGGCTCGTATGTACACCAACCAGCGAACCTTGCGCTTGGCGGACGGTCCCGACGAGGTTCACTGGTTCGTGGTCGGCCGGGCGGAGTTGGCAGCCCACGAGGGGCTCGGCGATCCGGCGGAGGAGGCGCGGCAGCGACAGCTCGCACGCGATTGAAGTAGCGTTTCGCCGATCGAGCGGCTGCTTACCTGAACCCGAAGGAGGTCGACCCGTGACGATTACGTCGGAACGGCTCAGTCCTGAGCTTCCGCTGCCGGCAGACGGTGAGGCCGGCGCCACCACGGTCGCGTCGTTGGCTCGGGACTGGGCCCGGCGCAGCCCCCAGCAGGTCGCCATGCGGGAGAAGGACTTCGGCATCTGGCAGGAGTACACCTGGGCCCAGACCTGGGACCTGATCGAGACCGCGGCCCATGGCCTGCTGGAGTTGGGTGTCGAGGTCGGTGATCGGGTGGCCATCCACTCCGAGGACCGGCCCGAGTGGGTCATTCTCGACCTGGCCGCCGTGGCCGTGCGGGGCGTAACCGTCGGCCTGTACCCGACCAACCCGACCGCCGAAGTGGAGTACTTGATCAGCGACTGCACACCGGTGGTCTTCTTCGCCGAGGATCAGGAGCAGGCCGACAAGGTGCTCGAGGTTCCGGATGAGACGGCCGCCTCCGTCCGGCGCATCATCTACACCGAGCCGAGAGGCTTCGGCGACTACGACGATCCGCGACTGCTGTTCTGGGACACCTTCCTTGAGATGGGCCACCGCCACCGCGAGGCCCACCCCGAAGCGGTGGCCGAGCGGATGGCCACCGCCACCGACACCGATGTGATGACGCTGGTGTACACCTCCGGCACCACCGGTCCGCCCAAGGGCGCAATGCTGACCAACGCCAATGCCAGCTACTGCGTCGACAAGATCGTCAACGAGACCGACCGCTTCCCCGACGGCACCGGCCCCAACCCCAAGGACCTCATCGTCACGTACCTGCCGCTGTGCCATGTGGCTGAACGCATCTTCTCCACGTGGACTCTCGTCGGGGCGGGCCCGTCCCTGAACTTCGCGGAGTCGATCGAGACCGTCACCGAGAACCTCCGCGAGATCCAGCCGACGCTGTTCTTCGCCGTACCCAGGATCTGGGAGCGGCTGCATGCCCTGGTCACCATCAAGGGCAACGATGCGACCTTCTTCAAGCGGGTCTGCTTGCGCTTCGCGATGGCCCTCGCACAGGTGATCGGACAGCAGAAGGTGGCCAACGGTGGCAACCACACGCTGGTTACCCGCCTGCTGTACGCCGTGGGTCAACCGTTGATATTCCGGGCCGTGAAAGAGCGGATCGGTCTGCGCCGCTGCCGCCACGCCGGCTCGGGCGCGGCCGCCATCGCTCCCGAGGTGCTGGAGTTCTTCATCGGCATCGGCGTGCCGGTGTTCGAGCTCTATGGCATGACCGAGAATTCGGCCGTGGCCACCTGCAACTTCGCGGGCCGGATGAAGCTGGGGACGGTAGGTGAGCCGTACGCCGACATCGGCCTGCGCATCGACGAGACCACCGGCGAGATCCAGACCAAGCATCCCGGCGTGTTCGTGGGATACTGGAACAAGCCCGACAAGACGGCGGAGACGTTCACCGACGACGGCTGGCTAATGACCGGGGACGTGGGGGAGTGGGTGGACGGTACCCACATAAAGATCGTCGACCGCATCAAGCACATCATCATCACCTCCGGCGGCAAGAACATCTCGCCGTCGGAGATCGAGAACAGCCTGAAGACGTCGCCCTACGTGAAGGAGGCCATGGTCATCGGCGACGGCCGCAGGTTCGTGACCGCCCTGATCGGCATCGAGCTGGAGACGGTGGGCGACTGGGCCCAGCGCAACAACATCCCCTACACCACCTACCGGGACCTCTCCGAGAAGGAAGAGGTCATCGAGCTGGTCTCCAAGGTGGTGGACGAGACCAACAAGAAGTTCGCGCGGGTCGAGCAGATCAAGAAGTTCAAGATGCTGCCCAAGGAGCTCGACCACGAGGACGGGGAGCTGACCGCCACCCAGAAGCTCAAGCGCAGCGCCATGGAGGACATGTTCCGCGACCTGGTGGAGTCGATGTACTGATGGCCGGCGCGGCGATCCGAGGCCCGGAGAGCCTGATCTGATGGCAGGCATGGCAACCAGGCTTCAGGCGGTCGACCTGCGTCGGGGCGCCCCGGTGGGCTTCCTTGTCGGAGCGCTGGCCACAGCCCTGATCTTCGGGATGGTGCAGCTGGCCAACAATCCGGTCCTGTTCTTCCAGACGCTGATGAAGTCACTGGGGCTCGGCTCGGTGTACGCCCTCATCGCGCTCGGCTTCGTCCTCATCTTCAAGGCCACGCAGACCGTCAACTTCGCCCAGGGGGCACTGGCCGCCACCGGCGCGCTGTTCCTGGCGTTCCTGGTGCAGGAGCGCAGCATCTTCTCGGAGGGTCAGAGCGTGGTCGAACGAGACGGCCACATCCCCTTCACCAACATCAGCAACCCCCTCGACAATATTGGCGGCCCGCACTGGGTGCACTGGTCGCTCAGTGTTGTGGTGGCCCTCGCGTTCGCGGCTTTGGTCGGACTCGTGGTCGAACGGCTGGCGATCCGGCCCATGATCGGGGAGCCGCTCTTCTCGGTGGCCGTGATCACGCTCGGCCTCGAGATCATGTTCCGGGTCTTCAACAACGACGCCGTCGAGATCGAACTCCGCCCGATCGGCGTGCCCTGGGAGATAAGCGGCTTCAAAGTGGGCGACATGTTGATCAACTGGAGCTTCGTGGCGGCCATGGTCGCGGCGGCGGCCGCCTTCGTAGCCGTCTACTTCTTCTACCGGTCCCGGCTCGGCATAGCCATGCGGGCCGTCGCCTTCGATCAGGAGGCGGCCATGGCCCAGGGAATCAACGTGGGCCGGGTGTTCGCTATCGCCTGGGCCGCGGGTGCGGTCCTGGCCGCCGTCGGCGGGATCTTCGCCACCCAGCCCCCGGTGGAGCAGACGATCTCCGTCGATCAGAACACGGCCAACATCGCCTTCCGGGCCCTTCCCGCCGTGATCTTGGGAGGACTCGACTCTGTGACCGGCGCTCTGCTGGGCGGCCTGATAGTGGGGGTCGCCGAGATCTACGCCGGCCAGTACGCGGCGGCCCACACCTCATGGCTCGGCGCCGGGTACCCGCTGATCGTGCCCTACATCGTGATGATCATCGGCCTGCTGGTTCGGCCCTACGGCCTGTTCGGCACACCTGAGATCGAGAGGGTGTGACGAGAGCCGTGCTCGGTCGACCCCGCCTGTACACCGCATACCGGCAAGAAGCGCAACTGCTGCCGACGTGGACCCAGAAGGTGGTGTGCACGCTCTTCGTGGCGATGCTGTTCCTGCTGCCCTTCGATCTGCCGGTCATCAGCCACATTCCTGTCGTGCGCTTTCTGGGCGACAGCGACTGGATGCGGCCCATGGCGCTCCTGATGGTGCTGGCCATCGCTGCCCTCGGCCTCAATCTGCTGGCCGGTGTGGCCGGCCAGGTGTCACTGGGCCATGCCTTCTTCATGGGAGTGGGCGCATGCACTGCGGTCTATCTCGGAGGCACCAGCGGCGAGGCGACCTGGGGCCATGGCCTGCCGATATGGATCTGGCTTCCCGGCGCGGGCGTCGTCGCGGCTCTGGTGGGGGTGGCCGTGTCCCCGGTGGCGGTGAGACTCCGGGGTCTCTATCTGGCCATCGTCACCCTGGGCCTGGTCTTCCTGGGCATCCATTTCGGCAACACCAGTTGGGGCCGCAAGATCGCCGGACCGCCCGCGCTGGGCCGCGAATTCCCGGGCCTGGATGTGCGGCTGTGGAAGGAGGAGACCCCGCTCATCAATGTGGAGGACGACGGCCACTGGCTCTGGTTCGACGTCACCGACCTCCAGAAGCGCTACCTGTTCCTGCTGGTGCTCACCATCGCGTTCACGCTCGTGGCCAAGAACCTGACCCGCACCCGCACCGGTCGGGCCCTGCAAGCGATCCGCGACCGCGACATCGCAGCCGAGGTGATGGGTGTACCCGAGTTCCGCTACAAGGTGATCGCCTTCGCGGTGTCGTCGTTCTTCGCGGGTGTCGCCGGGGCCCTGTTCTCGGCACTGTCCCAGCGGATCCTGGCCACCGACTTCGGGCTGTTCCTGTCCGTCGAGTTCATCGCCATCCTGCTGATCGGCGGGGCCGGGACCACATCCGGCACGCTGATCGGCACCTTCTTCGTGGTGATGGTGCCGCAATTCGTGGAGGAGTTCACCAAGTGGCTCGACCGTGCCGAGGGCGGACTCACCGAGCTGCTGGCCCGGTTCCTGCTCACGGAGGGGGACGACTTCGGCATCATCAACACCGCCATCCAGACACCCGGATGGACGCTGAGCGTGTTCGATTGGAACATCGTCCTTTTCGGCGCGCTAATTGTCGTTTTCTTGATCGTGGAGCCGCTGGGAATCTTCGGCATCTGGGTCCGTGTACGCAACTACTGGAAGAGGTGGCCGTTCAGCTACTGAGGCTCGCTATTGAAAAGGCAGCAATCCTCCGTCAAGATGTGGGGACCGTACGAGTGCTCCTAGACCAACAGACAAGCTTGGAGGCAATACCGTGAAACGAACGAGATGGTTGCTTGCAGTGATGTGCGCCGTGGCTCTGGTCGCATCGGCCTGCGGCGACGACGAACCCGATACGTCGGCCGCCGAAGCGGCTGCTGAAGCGGAGCGGGCCGCGGCGGCTGAGGCTGAGGCCGAAGCGGCTGAAGCGGAGCGAGCCGCGGCGCAAGCTGAGGCCGACGCGGCCCAGAGCGCCGCGCAGGAGGCCCAAGCCGCGGCCGATGAAGCCGCGGCAAGGCTGGCCGAAGCCGAGGCTGCCGCCGAGGCGGCGAGCGCTGAACAGCAGGCTGAGGCGCAGGCTGCGCTGGAAGCGGCCCAAGCTGAGGCCGCAGCTGCTCAGGCTGCCGCCGAGGATGCCCAAGCCGAAGCGGACGCGGCCGCGAGTGAAGCGGCTGCGGCCCAGGAGGCGCTGGCCGTGCGCGAGGGAGCCATAGCTCACGACATCGGTGTGGACATAGAGTCGAAGACGATCCGGGTTGGCCTCAATACCGACTTGACCGGTATCTTCGCTCCGCTGACCACCAAGATCACCGACGCCCACCTGGTCTACTGGGAGTGGGTCAACGACAACGGCGGGATCCAGGGCTGGACGATCGAGCCGGTCGTGCTCGACAACGCCTACGACGTGCCCACCCACCTCGAGAACTACGAGGTCTTCTCGGGTGACGGTCCCGAGAGCGTGGTGATGTTCGCCACATCGACCGGCTCGCCCCACTCCGCGGCGACCGCGGAGTTGCTCATCGAGGACAACATGGCCGCCATTCCGCTGTCGTGGTACTCGGGCTGGGCCGACCCGTCGATCGGCAAGAACCTGTTCGAGGTGCAGACCAACTACTGCATCGAGGCCATGAACGGCACCACCTACATGGCCGAGACCTACGGTCCGAACGTGGCCATCGCCACCTTCCCCGGCGACTACGGCCAGGACGCGGCCCGGGGCGTGAAGATCGCGGCCGAGGCCCTGGGCCTCAACGTTGTCTACGACGGCGAGGGCGCGGTCATCCCCGGCGCGGACCCGACCCCGGTCATCACCGGTATTGTCGAGTCCGGAGCGGACTGGGTGTGGGTCACGCTCAACCCCGGCACGACGGCACAGCTCCTGGGCGGCTCGGCCGCGGCCGGCTACACCGGTCAGTGGATAGGTAGCGCGCCGAGCTGGAACCCGGCTCTGCTTCTCAGTGATGGACTCAATCAACTGGCCGACGCGTACTACACCCATTCCACCTACACGGTGCTGCTGGGCGAGGGCGCGGGCGCCGGCGCGGTAGGCGAGGCCGCAGGCATGCAGGAGCTGCTCGACGTGATGCGGGAATACCGCCCCGAGGCCAGCTGGGACGACTTCTACATCATCAGCTGGATCCAGGGCTACGTCGTGCACCAGATCCTCGACCAAGCCATAAGCAACGGCAACATCACCCGGGCCGGGGTGCTGGCCGCGGCCAACCAGATCACCGCCGACCTGAACGGCCTGGCACCCGACCAGTCGTGGGTGGGCAACCCCAACGACAACGTGGTGCGCGAGACGTACCTGTACGACGTCGACCTGTCGCTGTACACGCCGGGGGCCACCATCTCGGATGAGGGGGCCAACAGCGGCTTCTCGCTGATCAAGGGGCCCTACGCCTCCGAGACGGCCCTGAACTGGGAGTACGAGCCCTGCTTCGTGGCTTCCTAGTCCGTTGAGGCCCGTCGGCGGGGCGGCACCTGCAGCGCAGGCCGCCCCGCCGGGCCTGACTCCCGCTCCTGTTCCCTGCGACCTGAGGGCCGCTCGGACCCTCCCTCCCATAAGACTGCTACATGCTTGAAGTCGCCAACCTTGAGGTCGTCTACAACGAGGTTGTCCTTGTGCTGCGCGGCCTGTCCATCGACGTTCCCGACGGCAGTATCGTGGCCTTGCTCGGTGCCAACGGGGCAGGCAAGACCACCGCGGTGCGGGCCATCACCGGACTCCTCGACGTCCACGAAGGTGACATCACCAAGGGCTCCATCGTCTGGAACGGCACCGACATCTCCAACTTCAAGCCGTCCCGCATCGTCGAGGCCGGTATCACCCAGGTGATGGAGGGCCGGCGGGTCTTCGCCGAGTTGACTGTGGACGAGAATCTCAACACGGGCGCCTTCACTGTGCGTGACCGGAAGGAGAACGAGGAGGCCTACGAGCGGGTGATGGAACTGTTCCCGCTCCTGCAGGGCCGGCGGCGGGACACCGCCGGGTACCTGTCCGGCGGCGAGCAGCAGATGCTGGCCATCGGGCGGGCGCTCATGGCCGACCCGAAGCTGCTGATCCTCGACGAGCCCTCCCTGGGGCTCGCGCCGATGCTCATCCAGCAGATACGGGACATCATCATCGACATCAACGCCCAGGGCACGAGCGTGCTGCTGATCGAGCAGAACGCGGTCATGGCCCTGTCCATCGCCCACTACGGCTACGTCATGGAGTCGGGCAAAGTGGTCATGGACGGCGATCCCAAGAAGCTCTTGGCCGACGAGGACGTGCAGGAGTTCTACCTGGGCCTGCACGCCGAGGGAGAGCGCAAGTCGTTCCGCGACGTCAAGCACTACAAGCGCCGCAAGCGCTGGCTGTCATGATTGGGAGGCGCTCATCTGGGGAGGCCTGGCTGTCATGAGCTCTGGAGAGTCTGCTCCTGCCCTGCTGGAGGTGGACGACATCTCCTTGCGCTTCGGCGGGGTGACGGCCATCGACTCGGTGTCGTTCGAAGTCCGGGAGGGCGAGCTGTTCTCCATCATCGGACCCAATGGGGCGGGAAAGACCTCGATCTTCAACTCGATCTCGCAGGTCTACCGGCCGCAGTCGGGTGACATCCGCTGGAAGGGTGCCTCGATCATGGGAACCCGGCCCGACCGGGTGGCCCGACTGGGGGTGGCCCGCACGTTCCAGAACATCGAGCTCTTCTCTCACATGACCGTGCTCGACAACCTGCTGACCGGTCGCCACATCCGCATGACCGGCTCGTTCCTTGCCGGAGCGCTGTGGGTGGGCAAGGCCAAGCGTGAGGAGATCGAGCACCGTCGCAGGGTGGAGGACATCATCGACTTCCTCGAGATCGAGGGGTGGCGGAAGCACCCGGTGGCCCTGCTGCCCTACGGGATTCAGAAGCGAGTAGAGCTGGGCCGGGCGCTGGCCATGGATCCTGAGATGCTCATGCTCGACGAGCCGGTCGCGGGTATGAACCTGGAGGAGACCGAGGACATGGCCCGCTTCATCCTCGACATCCGCCGCGAACTCGGCATCACCCTGCTCATGGTGGAGCACGACATGGGCCTGGTGATGGACATCGCCGACCGGGTGATGGTCCTGGACTTCGGCCGCAGGATCTCAGAGGGGACCCCGGCCGAGGTGCAGCGCGATCCCAATGTGATCGCGGCCTATCTCGGCAGCACGGAACTGGACGCGTCCGTCACCGAGTGAGCCTGCTGTCCGAGAACCTCTGGGAGGAGACCGTGAGACCAATGAAATGGATGCTGGTGGTCCTTTGTGCCCTGGCCCTGGTTGCCTCGGCCTGCGGCGACGACGAGCCGGACACGCCGGCGCAGGCCGCGCTGGAGGCCGCCCGGGCCGAGGCCGAGGCGGCGCAGGCCGCGCTGGAAGCGGCGCAAGCGGAGGCCGACGCGGCCGCGGGGGCGGCTTCCGCGGCCCAGGAGGCGCTGGCTGCGGCCGAGGGCGCCATAGCTCACGATTTCGGCGTGGACATAGAGTCGAAGACGATCCGGGTGGGCCTGAACACCGACCTGACCGGCATCTTCGCCCCGCTGATCACCAAGATCACCGACGGACATCTGGCCTACTGGGAGCGGGTCAACGACACGGGCGGGATCCAGGGCTGGTCGGTCGAGCCGGTTGTGCTGGACAACGGCTACGACGTTTCCACGCATCTGGAGAACTATGAGGCCATGGCGGGCGACGGCGACCAGAGCGTGGTGATGTTCAGCATGTCCGTCGGCTCACCCCATACCGCAGCCACCGCCGAATCGCTCATCGAGGACAACCTGGTCGCCATCCCGATCTCGTGGTACTCGGGATGGGCCGACCCCCAGATCGGCAAGAACGTGTTCGAGGTGGGGACCAACTACTGCATCGAGGCCATGAACGTTGTGACGTACATGTCGGAGACTTACGGCCCCGACTTCGCTATCGCCAGCTTCCCCGGCGACTACGGCGAGGACGGCGCCGAGGGGGCGAAGATCGCGGCAGACGCACTGGGACTCAACATCGTCTATGACGGCCAAGCCGAAGTGATCCCCGGTGCTGACCTGACCCCGGTCATCACCCGCATCGCCGAGTCCGGCGCCGACTGGGTGTGGCTGGCTACGAGCCCCAGCACGACCGCGAACCTGATGGGCGGCGCCGCACAAGCGGGCTTCACCGGTCAGTGGGCGGGCATCGCCCCCAGCTGGAACCCGGCGCTGCTCAGCATCGAAGGCTTCGCGGAGCTGGCTGACGCCGTCTACACCCATTCCACCTACGTGGTGCTGTGGGACGCCGAAGACTCCGAGGGCATGCAGGACATGATCGCCGGGATGCGCGAGTACCGCCCGGACGCGCCGTTCGATGACGTCTACATCGTCAGCTGGATCCTGGGCTACGTCGCCCACCAGGTCCTGGACCAGGCAATCAGCAACGGCAACCTCACCCGGGCCGGCGTTCTGGCGGCGGCCAACCAGATCACCGCCGACCTCAAAGACCTCTCGCCGGACCAGAGTTGGCGGGGCAACCCCAACAACAACGTCGTGCGTGAGACCTACCTGTACGACGTCGACCTCTCGCGGTACACGCCCGGTGTGACGGTGTCGGAGGAGGGAAGCAACAACGGCTTCACCCTCATCAAGGGGCCCTACGCCTCCGAGACCGCCTTGAACTGGGAGTACGAGCCCTGCTTCAAGGCTTAGAGCGAGCCTGCGTAGGATCATCGGCGTGACTGGGCCTGCCATCGCTGGCGCGTCGGCCGCGCTGCTCGACAAGCGCCGCCAACTCAGAGTCGATGAGCTGGCCGAGCTGGCCGCGGTCGACGACTCGGCGGTGCCCTCGCTGGCCGCCCTGGCCCACGAGGTGCGCCTGGCCTGGGCCGGCCCGGTTGTCGAGGTCGAGGGCATCCTGTCGGCCAAGACCGGAGGCTGTCCGGAGGATTGCCACTTCTGCAGCCAGTCGGCCGCATTCGACACTCAGGTCAAGGCCACGCCGTTTCTCGACACCGAGGAGGTGTTGGCCGCGGCCCGCGAGACGGCGGAGCTCGGGGCCAGCGAGTTCTGCATGGTGCTGGCGGTGCGCGGCCCGGACCGCCGCACCATGGATCGCCTTATCGAGCTGACCGCATTGGTCTCGGCCGAGACCGGCCTCAACGTCGCGGTCAGCGCCGGCATCCTGACCCGGGACCAGGCCTTCGAGCTGGCCTCGGCCGGGGTCCACCGCTACAACCACAACCTGGAGACGAGCCGGTCGTTCTTCAGCCGGGTCGTGACCACCCACAGCTTCGACGAGCGGGTGGACACCTGCACCTACGTGCGCGAGGCCGGCATGGAACTGTGCTGCGGAGTGCTGCTCGGCATGGGTGAGAGCGTCGAGCAGCGTCTGGAGCTGATCGAGCAGGTAAGGGCGGTGGAGCCCTGCGAGGTTCCCATCAACTTCCTGAATCCCCGACCGGGCACGCCGTTGCAGATCCGCAAGCCGGTGGGAGCCTTGGAGGCCATCCGCTGGATCGCGCTGTTCCGGCTGGCGTTGCCGTCGGTGATCCTGCGCTTTGCGGGCGGTCGGGAGATAACCCTGCGCGACCTCCAGGCCATGGGAATGACGTCCGGGATCAACGCCCTGATCGTGGGCAACTACTTGACTACCCTGGGACGGTCGCCCCAGCAGGATCTGGACATGCTTGCCGACCTGCGCATGCCGATCGGCAGCCTGTCCGCCGCGGTTTGAGCGGCCAGGAGCCCTATTGCCACGGCTGCGGCCACCGGGACTGTGCCGGCTGCCTGCCCGAACTCGATCCGCCCCGCTACTGCGGGTCGTGCGGCGCGTGGCTGGCCACCTCGGTCACCCCCGCGGGCTGGACGGCCAGGTGTCGCCACTGCGGCACCAGCCGCTCAGGCCCGCAGTAGCTCCACCACCTCGCGGCAGGCCGTGCAACGATTCACCGACCGGCACCGGGCCGGGCCGAAGGGCGACTGTTCCACCAGGGCCGCAGCCCCGCAACGGGGACACTCGGACGGCTTGCCGGGCACGGCGACCGCCACCGTGAAGTCGCGGGCCATCACGGCCCGGGCATGCTCGCTGAGCCTGGAGGTGTCCCAGGCCTCGGCGCTGCGCCGCACCTCCACGTCGGTGATGCCGTCCAGCGCCCGAACTGCCCGGGCGATCTCGGACGAGATGACGTCCAGAGCAGGACAGCCGCTGTAGGTGGTGATCAGTTCGACCGCAACCCGCCGGCCCGCGAATTCGACCGCGCCGATCATGCCCATGTCCACCACGCTGACTCCGGGGTATTCCGGGTCGTCCACCGTCCGCAGGACATCGATGACCTCGGTCTCGCCGGTCGGGCAGGCGTCGTTCACCACGTTCCAGACTACGGCCGCGGGGCCAGCCCTGCGCCGCCGCGAGAAGGCCTCTGTTACAAAAAAGGCCTCGGTTACTAGGGAGACCTCTGTTAGCGGCCTGTCCGGTCGACAACTAGTGTCGCGGAGCATGTCGGTCGCTACCGCGCCCGGGTCCGACCAGCGAGTGCTGGGCTGGCGGACTCTTCACCCGTCGGGGTGGGTGGCGCTGGCAACGCTGCTCGGGGCCGTCGTCGCCCACTTGTTCACCGACACGTCCTACCTGATCGGCCACTTCGAGTGGTGGTGGTGGATCCTTCTCGTCGCCGGTGTGGCCATCTCGGCGTGGCACGACGGGCTTCACCGTCTGCGTCTGGGGATCGAGTTCATCCCCAAGGTCACGCTCAAGCTCGCGATGATCCTGGCGTGGGCCGTGTTCATCCTGCAGTTCTTCAACGTGATCACCCGCTACAGCAACGAGTACGTGGCCCAGGACATCCTCATCGGTGAAGTGGTCAGCCTGGCATGGCAGGCCTTCGGGCTGATGTTCTTGGTGGCCATCAACATGGGAGTCCGTGACGGGGTCAATCCCCGCATCGACTTCTGGTGGGTGAACTTCAGCGACAAGACCAAGGCGGCACTGGACTTCGCGATGCACACGGTGCTGCTGCTGCCATTCATCTTCATGAGCGTCCGCATCCTCCAGCACTACGCGGCGGCCGCCCTCGGCCGGCGCCACAACGGCGAATGGCCCGCCGGCTGGCGGGTGTGGCAGAGCTGGGAGGAGGCCGTGGACGCGGGCGGCCTCGCGGTGGGGCCGATCAAGACGATGCTGCTGATCGGCTTCTGTCTGTTCGGCCTGCAGCTGCTGGCCGAGGTCATCAAGACCGGGTTCGTGCTGATCAACCGAAACGACTACGGCGACATCGTCGAGCGCGACGTCCCGCTGAGGATCGAGTAGGCGTGGCCGTGAGAAGCCCGCAGAGGATCGAGTAGGCGCCGATGCTGTTTGCGCTGGAGACCATCCTCGGCATGGACGCGGGGGTGTTCCTGGCCCTGACCATGTTCGCGGTGTTCATGCTGGTGATCCTGTCGGGCTACAACGTGGCCTTCTCGTTCGCGGCCACCGCGCTGTTCTTCAGTTTCGTGGGCGACTGGCTGGACGTCTTCGACCCCAACACGCTCAACACGCTGCCGGGGCGGTGGTACAAGGCGATCAGCGACCCGACGCTGCTGGCCGTGCCGCTGTTCGTGCTGATGGGTGCCATCCTCGAGCGGTCGGGCATGGCCGAGCGGCTGCTCAACGCCTTCGGAATGCTCATGGGCCGGTTGCGGGGCGGCGTGGCGGCCGCCGTCGTGCTGGTCGGCACCCTGCTGGCCGCGGCCACCGGTGTGGTGGCCGCCACGGTGATCGTCATGGGCTTGCTGTCGCTGCCCGCCATGGTCCGGCTCGGGTACGACAACAAGCTCTCCACCGGCGCCATTATCGCCTCGGGCACGCTGGCCCAGCTGCTGCCGCCCAGCATCGTGCTGATCCTGCTGGCCCAGCAGCTGGGCGTGGGCATCCTCGGGCTGTTCGCCGGCGCACTGCTGCCCGGCCTGCTGCTCAGCGGGCTCTACGTGATCTACGTGCTGGTGCTGGCGTGGCTGAGGCCCAAGACGGGGCCGGCCATGCCCAAGGAGCAGCGCACGCTCTCCGGCGACCCGTCACTGCGGACGAAGCTGTTGATCGCGATGATCCTGGCCTTGATGGTGGGGGCGGTGACGCTGCTGGCCAGGGCGAGCGGCATCGGTTTCCTGTCCAGTGGGTGGTCGCCACTGGTGGTGGCTGTGATCCACTTCGGCGTTTTCCTCGCGATCCTGCTGCGTACTCGGATGCTGGCCGCCGAGGTGCTGGTCGCCATCGTGCCCATATTGGCGCTGATCTTCGGGGTGCTGCTGTCCATCTTCGCGGGGATCGCCACCCCGTCGGAGTCGGGCGCGGTGGGAGTGTTCGGGGCGTTGGTGCTGACCGTGTTGAACTGGCTGTTCGACGATCTGATGGTCAAGGGGGGCGCCACCCACATCACCAAGGGGTGGCGGCTCGACTGGAAGGCGGTCAAGGACGCGGCCCGCTCCACCACCAACGTGGTGGTGCTGGTCATGACCCTGCTGTTCTGCTCGACGTTCTTCAGCGCCATGTTCTTCCAGCTCGGCGGGTCGGACCAGACCTCCGAGTGGCTGACCTCGATCGGCGGAGGCAAGTGGGGCTTCGTGGTCATCGCCATGGTCGCGGTGTTCCTGCTCGGCATCAACCTGGAATTCCTGGAGATCACGTTCATCGTGGTGCCGATCTTCGTGCCCGCCATGGACTTGCTCGGTTTCACTCCCGACGAGAAGATCTGGTTCGCGGTGCTCATGGCGGTCAACCTGAACATGGCGTTCATCTCCCCGCCGGTGGGGTTCTCGCTGTTCTACTTGCAGAGCGTCGCGCCACCCGAGGTCAGGACGGCCGACATCCACAAGGGCGCCTTCCCGTTCATGGGTCTGCAGGCGCTGGCGCTGGTGATCCTGGCCATCTTCCCCGCCATCACCTACACGTCGATCGAGGCGTTCCGGTTCGGTTGACGCTGGCCGCGCCGCGGATCCGCGTCATGGTCCTCAAAAAGAAATAGTCAGCGCGATCATTATGTTGGCGTTCCTGGGCAAGCCGCGTGTAGGTCGTGTATTCTTCCGCCCGCCAACGACTCTGAGTTATCCGCCTGTGCGGAGGAGTCGATGGTGGAGCAACAAGCGTCCAACATGGAGGGATTCTCATGACTCAGGAAGCAAGCTCGGCCCCGACCGACGGTGATGCTGTCGACTCGGTCCTCGACGAGGTCAACTCTTCAAGTCTGGCCAGGCGGGGGTTCATCAAGGGTGGGCTCGGTGTAGCCGGGTTCGCGGCGGCCTCTTCGATCCTGGCTGCTTGCGGAGATGACGCCGAGGAGGCCCCGGCCCCCACGGCGACGGACGCGCCCGATTCCGCCGAGACCACCACGACGGCTGCGGCCGCCGAGCCCACCGACACGGTGGCCGTGACCGCACAGGGCCCCGAGCTCGAGTGGGAGATGGCCACCAGCTGGCCCACCGCGCTGGTGACGCTGTTCGGCTCGGCGCAGTACTTCGCCAAGAGAGTGGGCGAGCTCACCGGCGGGCGCTTCGTCATCAACGCTCGGCCTGCGGGCGAGATCGTCGGCGGCCTCGAGGTGCTGCAGACGGTGCGCGACCTCGGCGTGGAGATGGGTCACACCGCGTCCTACTACTACGTCGGCATCAGTCCGGTGCAGCAGTTCGGCACCGCCGTCCCGTTCGGGCTCAACCAGCGGCAGCAGAACGCCTGGCTGTACGGCACCTTCGACAACGAGGACAGGCGGAGCGGCATCGACATGCTCAACGAGTTCTACGCGGAGGAGCACGGCATCATCGTCTTCCCCGGCGGCGCCACCGGCTGCCAGATGGGCGGCTGGTTCACCCAGGAACTCAACACGGTCGACGACCTGAACGGCCTCAAGATGCGCATCCCCGGTCTGGCTGGCCGCGTGCTG
This sequence comes from Acidimicrobiales bacterium, assembly GCA_965117015.1. Classification (GTDB taxonomy): domain Bacteria; phylum Actinomycetota; class Acidimicrobiia; order Acidimicrobiales; family Aldehydirespiratoraceae; genus Aldehydirespirator. The sequence continues at coordinate 1,222,378 of OZ220747.1, read as the reverse complement.
GAGAACCTCGGCGGCGAGCAGGTGACGCTGGCCGGCGGCGAGATCCTGCAGGCCATCCAGACCGGCGCCATCGACGGCGCGGAGTTCGTCGGCCCGACCGACGACCTCATCCTCGGCCTCGACCAGTTCCAGGGTGACCTGTACTACTACCACCCGGGCTGGTGGGAGCCGGGCACGGCAGTGGAGATCCAGATCTCCCTGGAGAGGTGGAACGAGCTGCCTCCGGAGTACCAGGCCGCCATCCAGTGCGCGGCTACAGACGCCAACATGAGAACCATGGCGACCTACGATGTGTTCAACCAGGCGGACCTCCAGAGGATCAAGCAGTTCGCGCAGATCCGCGAGTTCCCGCCCGAGTTGATGGCCGCGTTCAAGGCCGAGACCGAGAACGTGCTCGACACCGTGGCCGCCGACGACGAGAACTTCGCCCGGATCCTCGGACCGTGGCGCGAGTTCCGCGACGGCATCTCGGAGTGGCACGGACTGGCCGAGCGGTCGTTCCTGAGCCAGCAGACCCAGGTCTGATCAACACCGAGCCGAGGTCAGCGTCTATGGAGACGCTGGCCTCAGTTCGTGTGCCTGGCCCCTGAAGAGGGCTACCAGTTGTGGCGCGCTGGCGGCATCCTCATCGCTGGTCCGGGTAACGGTGATGTCGTAGCCTCCGCCGGAACGATTGCGGTAACGCTCGACGCACACCGCGGTCAGTTCATCCCCCGCCGACGCGGGTCGGACGAACTGGATGGAGGCACCGGCCGAGACGGTAAGCCGCCCATGACTGTTGCAGGCGCACTGGAACGCGGTGTCGGCCAGCGTGAAGATCGCGCCGCCGTGGCAACGCCCCGCGCCGTTGAGCATGTCGTCCCGCACGGTCATGCGTGCCGTGGCTCGGCCCAGCCCCGCCTCGGTCAACTCGATGCCCATTTCGCGCGCCATCCGATCCTGATGGTGCAACCGGTGGGCATGGCTAGCGGAGCCGGTCCCGCCGTCGGCAGAAGCCGGTTCGGGCTGAATGCTTGGCGAAGTGCTGGCCATCTGCGGCACACTACGCGGTGTGTCGAGTGACCAGGCGGAGAGCGAGCTGCCCAACGCCCCAAAGTTCCGGACCGACCGCAGCCACTACCGGACTGCCCTCCAGCAGTGGATGCAGCGGGCCTTCCCCGCCAGACGGGACCTCGCAGTCGTCGATATCGAGGTTCCGGTCAGCACCGGGTTCTCCAACGAGACGGTGATCCTTGACGCAGCCTGGACCGAGGACGGCACCGACCGCCGGAGCCGGTACGCCGTGAGGATCGAGCCGGCCGACGGCGGCATGTTCCCGCCCCAGACACCGCACTGCGAAGTGTCGGTGGAACTCCAGTACCGGGCGATGAAGGCAGTGGCGGAAGCGGGTGTGGCCCCGGTCCCGCCGCTCCTCGGCTACGAGCCCGACCCCGCGGTGCTGGGCGCTCCCTTCTTCGTGATGGGCTTCGTTGACGGCCGCATTCCCGCGGACGTGCCCCGCTACACCGAGGCGGGCTTCGTGGTGGACGAGGCGACGCCGGAGGAGCGCCGGCGCATGGTGCTCTCGGCCATCGACACCATCGCCGGTATTCACAGCCTGGATTGGCGCGTCGCGGACCTGGGCTGGCTGGACCCCAGCGGCACCGGCCAGCCGACGACCGCGCTCCAGATCGACCTGTACCGCAACCATGTCATCTCGGAGCTGGCCGGCAGGGAGCATCCCGTGCTGCACGCCGCGCTCAACTGGCTGGAGGCCAACGACCCCGACGACGAGCGCGTCGGGCTCACGTGGGGAGACGCCCGGCTGGGCAACATGATCCTGCAGGACTACCGGGCCGCGGCCGTGCTCGACTGGGAGGTGTGCGCCCTCAGCCCGACGGAGGCCGACATGGGATGGTGGCTGATGTTCGACCGCATGTCCTTCGACGACATGGGCATCGCACGGCTCGAGGGCTATCCCACCCGCAATGAGATGATCTCCCACTACGAGCAGGCCTCGGGACGTGCTGTGCTCGACCCCCACTACTGGGAGGTGTTCGGGGCTATGCGCTTCTGCACCATCTTCATCCGTCTGGGTGACCGGCTGACTGCGGCCGGCTTCGTGCCGCCGGAGCGGAATCCGGCCGTGGGCAATCAGGTCACAGCAGCCCTGGCGGTGCTGCTCGGAATCGACAATCCGACTCCGGATCTCATGGCCCGATAATCGGGCCCGCGCCCGCCGCTCTGCGGTGAGTGATCGTCAGGTGCCGAAGTCGTCGGGTACGTGGATCGGCATGTCCGTCTCCGCCCACTCCTTGACCGTCTTGGCCACCTGGGAGGCCTCCTCCGGCGGGAGAGTGGCCACGATGCTGCGTCCCAGTGCCTCGAAGACCGGGATCTCGTCGTCATCGAGGACTCGCATCGGTGCCTTGCGAGCCATGGCCGCGTCCAGGGCCGGAGCCAGTCGCTCCAGCTTGGCTTGCTCCCGCTCGGCCTCGGACTCGGCGAACTCGCCCATCACGTCGGTCGCGAACAGTTCGAGGGTCTCGCAAATGTGATCGTGGCGGTTGTTGCCGCCCTGCTGGATGAACACGACCTGGTCGACACCAGCCTCGGCGAAGCCCTGCAGGTGCTTGCGAACCTGCTCGGGCGTGCCGATACCGCTCTGGTTGCCCCTGTCCTCAATGGTGTGCCTGGCCGCCAGATAGTCGGCCCAGATGTCGGTGCGCCCCGGCTTGTGCTGGCCGAAGATGTAGTGGTGACCGAGCCCGTAGCCGAAGAATTGGAAGCCGTCTAGTCCCCTGCGCTTCGCCTCCTGCTCATCGGGGTGAATCGACAACCCGGTGACCATTGCGATGTTGGGGTTGATGGCGTGGCCTATGGGCACGCACTCGGTCTCGAGGATCCGGTAGTAGTCCTGCACCCACGCGGCCGCGTCGCCGGGATCGACGAAGGAGAAGGTGAGAGCACCCATTCCCAGCCTGGCTGCCAGCTTGATCGTCTCCCGGTTCGAGCAGGCCACCCACAGCGGGGGATGGGGCTTTTGCACCGGCTTGGGCACCACGTTGCGGCACGGCATCGAGAAGAAGTCGCCGTCATAGCCGGGGTAGGGGTCCATGGCCATCATGTTGCAGCACTGCTCGACGGCCTCCTGCCAGGCCGGACGCTTGTCGTCCACCGGGACGCCGAAGCCGCCGAGTTCCAGAATGGATGACGACTCGCCGGTGCCGAAGTCCACCCGGCCGCCCGACACCAGGTCGAGGGTGGCGATCCGCTCGGCGACCCGGGCGGGATGGTTGTAGCCGGGGGGCATCAGCACGATGCCGTGACCGAGCCGGATGTGCCGGGTGCGCTGGCTGCACGCGGCCAGGAAAACCTCGGGCGCGGAGGAGTGCGAGTACTCCTCGAGGAAGTGGTGCTCCACCTCCCAGGCGTAGTCGAAGCCCAGCCGGTCGGCCAGCTCCACCTGTTCCAGCGCCTCGTTGAAGAGCCTCTGCTCGTCGCCCTCGTGCCAGGGCCGGGGCAACTGGTGCTCGTAGAAGATCCCGAATTTCACGGCCGCGACTCTACGGGCCGGAAGGGGCGTCGGGGGTAGATGAAGGTGAACAGCACGAAGTTGCACAGGTAGCCGCCGGCACACACCATCCACACCGTGTTGTAGGCAGCCAGCTGGGCCGCGGTGCCGGCCGGCCGGCCGATCATCGCGAACGCGATGGCGATGGCGAACGCCACGGAGAGTTGGAAGAAGGTGGTGCGACCGGCGGTGGCCATGGCGTAGCGCTCCGGGGGAATGTCGCGCAGCGCCGCGCCCACCAACTGCGAGAAGCCGGTGCCTGCCGACACTCCCACCAGGACGGTGGCCACTAGAAGGCGCGCCAACGAAGGATCGGTGGAGATGGTCAGAACGAGCCATAGCAGTCCTGCCATGCCACAGGCCGATCCGGCGGTGAGGAGGGGGGCGTTGCCGATTCGGTCGGCCAGCCGGCCAGCCTGCGGCGCGACCAGGAACGAGACCATGGGTCCAACCGAGTATGCGAGCCCGGTCTCCAGCGCCGACCATCCCCAGACTTCCTGGATGAAGGACGGCAACGGCACGAGCAGGGCGAAGAAACCGATTGCGAAGAACAGCGAGCCGAGGTTGCCGAGCATGAACGAACGGATGCGAAGCAACTGGAGGTCGAACAGTGGTGCGGGGTGGCGCTGGCTGCGCCATGCGAAGGCGGCCACCAGCAGCGCTCCGGCTACGAAACAGGTGACCGTGGCCGCGGTCGCCCATCCCCAGGTCTCACCCTGAACGATTCCGAGGATGATCGCCCCCACCCCCACCGACGCCAGCGGCACGCCGATCACGTCCACCCTGGCCGGGGGCACCTCTCCCCTGGGCTCGAGCGGCCCGTGAGCGGAGCGAACAAGAGCCGGAGGCAGGGCGCTCTCTGGCAGGACCCGGGCGCCGATCACCAGGGCGGCCAGAGCCACGGGCACGTTGACATAGAACACGGCCCGCCAGCCGAAGGCTTCGATGAGTACTGCGCCCAAGGCCGGTCCGACCGCCGCGGCCAGACCACCCACGGCCCCCCAGGTGCCGATGGCTGTCTGATGGCGGCTCCGGGGGAACGCATCGAGCAGCAAGGCCAGACCGGCGGGATACTGCATGGAGCCGCCCACCGCCTGCAGGGCCCGCGCCGCGATGAGCATCCCGATGCTGGTTGAGGCGCCGGCCGCGACGGAGCCCAGCGCGAACAGGGCCAACCCGGTGCGGAACACCCGCTTGCGGCCGTAGCGGTCGGCCAGCCAGCCCGACAGCAGCAGCAGGGCGGCCACCACGATCGAGTATGCGTTCACCACCCAGGAGAGGGCAGCCGGCGTGGCGCCCGCCAGCGCGGCCCGGATCTTTGGCAGTGCCAAAGCAATGATCGTGAGTTCCATCGCGACCATGAACACGGCCACCGAGACCACGGCAAGTGTCAGCCAGGCCGACCGCGATACCCGTTGCATCCCGGGCAACTCTACGGATCAGTCCGGGCGAGAGCCGCAGCCGCCCCTACCTGTGTCAGTAATGTGGGGAAAGATCCACTACTCTGATTAGACATACGGGGAGTCGGCGCGCTAGGGTTGAGTCCGGCTCGAGGCATATTGGCGAGGCTCCGGCCAACAGCGCTACGGTTTCGCCGCAACACCAACACACCCGTAGGGGGAGAAATGGCCACTGATCTTGAGAGGTTCGTCACCGCCGACGGACGCGAGGAGCAGATCCGAGAGGTGGAGGCCCGTATAGACGCCGACGACATCCGGTACCTGTACTGCCAGTTCGTCTCGGTGACGGGACGGATCATGGGCAAGGGCATACCGGCCAAGCACTTCGGCATGATTGCCCGCAAGGGCTTCCAGCTGGTGTACGGCTCCACCGCCAACCTCTTCATCGACCGCCACGGGAACTACATCGGCTACGGCCCCGAAGCCCGCGAGCTGGTCGGCATCGGCGAGCCCGAGACCTTCATGCCCCTGCCCTGGGATTCCAGGACGGCCCGGGTGTGGTGCACCCTGTTCAGGGGCCGCGAGGAGGAGGTCGACGGGGGCGCCTACCTCACCTCCGACTGCCGGGGGAACCTCAGGCGCCAGCACGCCGCGTTCGAGGCCAAGCACGGGCTGCACCTGCGGGCCGGCTGCGAGCCCGAGATGATGTGGCTCAAGGCCGATGCCGACGGCAAGCCGACCGTCGAGGGCATGACCAAGCCGAATTGCTACCACATCGACCAGTTCGCCGAGTTGCAGCCCCTGATCCACAGGGTGATCGAGTACTGCGAGGCCATGGGGCTGGACATGATCCAGGGCGACCACGAGGACGCCCCCGGCCAGCTCGAGCTGAACTTCAACTTCGACCGGGCCGAGCTCACCGCCGACCGGCTCACCACCTACCGCCAGGTCTGCAAGCAGGTCGGCCGGGAGCTGGGCGCCTTCCCGTGCTTCATGCCCAAGCCGTTCATGGGGGTGTCGGCCAACGGCTGCCACCACAACATCTCGCTGTGGGACGCCGACGGCAACAACAAGTTCATGCCCGAGGGCGACAATCCACAGCTGCCCGGCCCTGTCGGCATGAAGGCCATCGGCGGGATCCTGGAGCACGTCCAGGCCCTGACCTGCCTCACATCGCCGACGGTCAACTCCTACCGCCGCCTGTGGGACACGGGCTTCTGGGCGCCGGTGTTCGCGGACTGGGGCTTCCAGAACCGCACCACCGCCCTGCGGGTGAGCGCCCCGGGCCGCTTCGAGTACCGCTCGGTGGACAGCGCGGTCAACCCGCACCTGTCCTTCGCAGGCCTGCTGCAGGCCATGGACGACGGCCTCGACCGCGGCCTCGATCCGGGCGAGCCCGAGGAGCGCAACATCTACGAGGCCATGGAGGCCGGCAAGGATGTGAAGAAGATCCCGCTCACTCTCGGCGAGGCCCTCGAGGCGCTGCGCAACGATGAGGTCGTCATGCGTGCCCTGCCGGGCGAGATGAGCAACGTGTTCTTCCACTACAAGGGCGACGAGTGGGAGCGGTTCCTGGCCACCGTGACGGACTGGGACGTGGAGGAGTACCTGGACGTCCTGCCCTGACGGCCATAGAACCCAAGAGACAGAATCAAGACATCTTCAACAAGGGGGTAGAACCATGTGCGGCATAGCCGGCGTGATACACCGTGACGGCACAGCCGATGTAGGGGCCGAACTCACGGCCATGCTCCAGTCGATGAAGCACCGCGGGCCCGACTCCACCGGCTACGCGGTGTACGGACCGGCCGACGACCTGGTCGTGATCCGGTTCGTGCTGGCCGAGCCCAACAAGAGCACCGGCTTCGGCATGGAGGAGCGCTTGGAGCGCAACCGGGCCGAGGTCGAGTCGCGCCTGGCCAAGATCGGAGCCGAGGTGGCCACGGTCAGCAGCGACACCGGCTACGCCTTCCGGGCCACCATCCGCTACGGCGGCGACCTCAAGGCCTTGGCCGACTACCTCGAGGATGTTCCCGGTTGCGAGGTGCTGTCGCTGGGCAACTCGTTGGAGATCATCAAGGACCTGGGCGACGCCCAGACGGTCAGCGGCCAGTACAAGTTGGGCTCGTTCCGGGGCACGCACGGCATCGGCCATGTGCGCATGGCCACCGAGTCCGAGGTCGACCTGGCCAGCGCCCACCCCTACTGGGCCTACCCGTTCGCCGATGTGGCCGTGGTCCACAACGGCCAGCTCACCAACTACCACCAGTGGCGCCGGCGCCTGGAGCAGCACGGTCACCGCTTCCAGAGCGAGTGCGACTCCGAGATCATCGCGGTGTACCTGGCCGAGTACATGGCGCGGGGCCTCTCGCTGGAGACGGCCATGAAGCACAGCCTCGACGACCTCGACGGCGTGTTCACCTACGTGTGCGTGACCGGCAATGAGCTCGGCATCGCCAAGGACGAGATGGCGGCCAAGCCGCTGGTGCTGTTCGAGTCCGATCCCCTGGTGGCGGTGGCCACCGAGGAGGTCGCTATCCGGTCGCTGGTCAAGCGCGAGGTGGAGACTCGCGACCCCTACGAGCGGGAGGTGCTGGTGTGGCAGGTCTGAGTCCGCGCCGCGACAGGACGGGGGAGTTCTAATGCCCGGTTCAGGTTCGCGCAGCGGCGTCTCCTACGACGCCCGGGGGCTGGTGGAACCCCATGCCGACATGCCCGACAACATCGAGGTCGATGGCGATCGAGCCCGCTTCGACGCGGCCGATCTGACCATCCGCCAGATAAACATGGCGTTGCGCCAGCTCATCTACAACGACGGCGTCACTGACGTGACCGTGCTCAACCCCTCGTCCAAGCACTCGCTGGCGGTGGGGATCCTCAAGCGCTGCCGCATCCACTTCGAGGGCAGCCCCGGCTGGTTCGCCTGCGGGCTCATCGACGGCCCCGAGGTCACCATCAACGGCCGGGTGGGCTGGTCGGTGGCCGAGAACATGATGTCGGGAGTGGTGACGATCGAGCGTGGCGCCGGCTCTCTCACCGGCGCCGCCATCCGCGGCGGCGACTTGATCGTGAAGGGCGACGTCGGAGCCCGCACCGGCATCGATCAGAAGGGCGGCACCATCATCGTGATGGGCGACGTCGGCATCAACACCGGGTTCATGATGCAGCGGGGGCGCCAGATCATCTGCGGTAACGCGGGCATGAACCTGGGCGACTCGATGTACGACGGCGCCATCTATGTGGCCGGCAAGGTGCGCTCCCTGGGCGTCGACTGCGTGCCCGGCGATTGGGACGACGCCGACACCGAGCTGATCGAGCGCAAGTTCCGCATCCACGGGCTCGGGAATCCGCCCGAGTTCCAGAAGTTCGTCTGCGGCAAGCAGCTCCACAACTACGACGCGCTGGAGCCCTCCGAGCGCAAGCTCGTAATCCATTAGGGGTGGACCATGGCTGAAGTCAACAAGAGCACCGATGTCCTTGGCAAGAGCCGGATCTTTACTCCGGAGGTCATCAACGACATCCACGTGAAGTCCGAGCTGGGCCGCTACCGGATGCGGGGCTTCTCGATCTTCAAGAAGATCCCCCACTGGGACGAGCTGGTGTTCCTGCCCGGAACGCTCACCCGGTTCGTGATCGAGGGCTATCGCGAGAAGTGCGACACCAAGACGGTGATCGGCTCGCGCTTCGCGGCCAAGCCCCTGGAGCTCGAAGTCCCGGTGTACATCACCGGCATGAGCTTCGGCGCGCTGTCGCTGGAGGCCAAGATGGCCCTGGCCAAGGGCGCTTCCATGGCCGGCACCGCCACATGCTCGGGCGAGGGCGGCATGATCCCGCCCGAGCGCGACCTGTCCACCAAGTGGTACTACCAGATCATCCAGAGCCGCTACGGCTTCAACCCCCATCATCTGATGCTGGCCGACGCGGTGGAGTTCTTCATCGGCCAGGGCTGCAAGGTCGGCCTCGGCGGTCACCTCATGGGCCAGAAGGTCACCGAGCAGGTGGCCGAGATGCGCTCGCTGCCGGCGGGCATCGACCAGCGCTCCCCGGCCCGGCATCCCGACTGGCTCGGCCCAGACGACCTGTCGCTGAAGATCCAGGAGGTGCGCGAGGCCACCGACTACCAGATCCCGATCCAGCTCAAGCTGGGCTCGGCCCGGGTCTACGACGACGTGCGAATGGCAGCCAAGTGCGGCCCCGATGTGATCTATCTCGATGGCGCCGAGGGCGGTACCGGAGCGGGCCCCCACCTCGCCACCGAGGAGACCGGCATCCCGCTGATGGCAGCCATCCCCGAGGCCCGCCGGGCCCTCGAGGATGTGGGCCTGGCCGACGACATCGACCTGGTGGTGGCAGGCGGCATCCGCAACGGCGGCGACGTGGCCAAGTGCCTGGCCCTCGGGGCCAACGCGGTCGCGCTGGGCACCGCTGCTCTGATGGCGCTCAACTGCAACAAGGAGATCCCCGGAGTCACCGACTACGAGGGCACGATCGGCGTCCCTGCGGGCGAGTGCTACCACTGCCACACCGGTCGCTGCCCGGTCGGAGTGGCCACCCAGGACGTCGAGTTGCGCAAGCGTCTCGACGTCGACGAGGCCGCCCTGCGGGTCTACAACTTCCTGATCACCCTGACCATGGAAGTGCAGATGCTGGCCCGGGCCTGCGGCAAGACCGACATCCACTCGCTGGAGCCCGAGGACCTGGCCGCCCTGACCCACGAGGCCGCGGCCATGGCCAAGGTGCCGCTGGCCGGCACCAACTACATCCCCGGCGTGACCGAGGAGCGGACGCTGCAAGAGATACGCGACTTGTTCGACAAGCATGTGATCGATGGAGGCGTGTGAAATGGCTGGATCGGCGAGTACGGGCGAGAGCCCGCGCGAGACCCGCACGGTTGCCATCGATGCGGAGGTCCTGGCAGGGAAGCGTTTCGCCTACCAGGAGGACATGTCCCTGGTGGAGGACATCGACCTGCTGGCGGCCACCCCGGGACAGGACATCAACTGGCTCGAGGACATCACCCTGCTGGAGGAGGACGGGGTCCCGGCGGTGTTCGACCGCTACTCGAACTCGTTCCTCAAGATCTACTTCGACATCCCCGAAGGGCGCGAGGACGAGATCGCCCGCAAGGTGCTCGTCAAGCATCTCACCGAGGGCAACTCCTACGGCATCACCCTCAAGGACATCCATTGCAAGTTCCCGCAGGTCGAGTTGGGTCCATGGGTGGAGGACTCACCGATCGTGGGCACCGACTGGAAGCAGCCGGTGCTGGAGGGTTGGACCGCCCCCGCTGGCCACTGAACGGCCGGTGGGAGGTCAAGTAGCCAAGGAGGGCAGCGCGAATGGGACTTCCTAGCGCGGCGCGCTACGTGATCATCGGCGCCGGCATACACGGTCTGTCGACCGCTTGGAGCCTGGCCCGGGACCTGAAGTCGTCCGGCCGCGGGTCGGGCGACGATGTGGTCGTGATCGACAAGACCGGTGTCGGCGCAGGAGCGTCGGGCATCGCTTGCGGCGTCGTGCGCAACAACTACTTCCAGCCGGCCATGCGCGAGCTGATGGCCCATTGCGTCGATGTGTGGGAGAGCGATCCGGAGGCCTTCTCCTACCATCCGGTGGGCTACCTGCAGATCAGCCACGAGGCCATGCGGTCCGACGTGGCCTCGATCCACGAGCAGCAGAAGGCCATCGGCTACTCGTCGACGTTCATCGAGGGCGCAACCGAGTCGGCTCGCTACATGCGGGGAATCTTCGACGACTGGCAGGCCCAGGGCATCACCAGCGTGCTTCATGAGCACCGCGGCGGCTACGCCAACAACATGGCGTCGCTCAAGGGGCTGCTCGGCAAGGCCGAGGCCCAGGGAGTGGCCGTCGTGGGCGGCGTCACCGTGAACGGCTTCGACCGCGACGCCTCGGGAGCGGTCACCGCGGTGCTGACCGACCAGGGCCCCGTCGCCTGCGAGCAGGTGGTGGTGGCTGTAGGTCCGTGGGTGCAGCAGATATGGGCCATGCTCGACCTGCCGTTCAGTGTCGACGTGCTCGGCGGCGACGGCCGCCTCCACCGGCGGCCCACCTGGACCTACATGTGCCTGCAGGAAGGCACTCTGGCCGTCGACCCCGGCTACCTCACCGACAACGACGGCAACATGCCGCCCGTGGTCCACATCGACACCGACGCCCCGCTCTACGACGAGAGCGGCCTGGTCACCGAAGGCCCGTGGGGCGTCTACTACAAGCCTGACTTCAGCTTCGGCGGTGTGCAGGGCGGCTACATGCCCTACGTCGTGGACAAGCCGGCGGACGAGGTGGCCGTCGACCCCTACGGGCCTGACTCCCCCGACTTCATCGTGGGCGAGGACTTCTACCGCACATGGACCGCCGCGCTGGCCCACTGCCAGAGGCGCTTCGAGGGCAAGTCGCATCTCATGAGCACCGAGCCCTCGGGCGGCATCGGCAGCTTCTCGCCCGACAACTTCCCGGTGTTCGACACGTTCTGCGACAACGCCTACTTCATCGCCGACTCGAACCACGGCTACAAGATGATCGGCGTCGGCACCTTGGTGGCCAAGGAGTTGCTGGGCGAGCCGCAGGCCCTCCTGGAGCCGTTCCGGTGGTCGCGCTATGCCGAGGGCAGGCTCCACCCGGTGAGCAACTCGCCCTACCCCTGGAGCTGAGCCCGCGCACCTCCGCTGCGTGCCGATCAGCACGCAGCGGTTACGCTTTGCGAGGTTGTGCAGATGCAACTTCGGAAGGGCGCGTCCTAGATGGTGCAGGATGATCGGAAGGCCAAGTCCAGCACCGAAGCGTCTGAAACGGCTGCTCCATTGGCAATACCTTCCGACTACATCGCGTCCTACGAACGAGCCCGGGCCGTGGATCCCACCAGGGCCAGGAACTACATCGTCCACACGATGATCGGGGACCCGGTCTGCGACAACATGATGGCGCAACTCGCTGAGATGCCGCTGCGAGAATCGGACCGGCTCATACGAGCGGCCATCGAGAATCCCGACGACCCCGCGGTGAAGGATGCTCCGGCCGGGCTGCACGCGTTCATCGAGGAGCTGGAGACCGTCCCGGACTGGGTCGACTACGGCGATTTCACGGGCGGCATTCGCGCCTTCCACCGGGACTCGTCGGCGTGCCTGGCCGCGATGCTGGGGGGCGTGCTGGTCGAGGGGTTCTCGACCACCATCGCCAAGTCCTTCTTCATCACCGGTCGGCTGCGGGATCAGGGAGTGAGGCGCCTACGGCAGAACAACCGCCACATGATCGAGATACTGCTCCCGGGAGGGTTGGAGACCCGCGGCGACGGCTGGAGGCTGTCGGTACGGATCCGGCTGGTGCACGCCAAGGTCAGGCAGCTGTTCAACGACTCCGATGAATGGGACACCGCCGCGGGGGGCGTGCCGCTCAGCGCGGCCCAGGTCGGCTATGCGCTCACCTCCTTCTCGGCGAGGATGCTTCAGCACATGAAGAGCCTCGGCGCCAAGTACGACACCGAGGAGCGCGACGGCTTCATGGCGGTCTGGCGGTACTCCGGGCACTTGATGGGGATCCCCGAGACGATCCTGTACCGCGACTACGACGACGCCCTGGAGCTCTTCCGGGTAGGCGGGTTGTGCGAACCCGACCCGGGCATGGAGTCCGTCGTCCTGGCCAACTCGCTGGTCAACTCCGCTCCCGTGGTTGCGGGGATCACCGAGCCGCAAGCGCGCCGCAAGCTCGCCAAGTACGTCTTCTTGGTGTCGCGGGCCATGATCGGCAACCCGATGGCCGACCAGCTGGAGTACCCGCCCAATCACACCTTCGGCGTGCTGCCGTGGTTCCGCTTCCAGCGGCGCTACCACCAGTTCCTGAAGGAGCGGCTCCCGAAGCTGACCCGGGAGTCGAGCTTCACCGCCTTCAACACGCTGCTCGAAGTGTCGGCCCTCCAGGAACTGGACATCGACTACAAGCTGCCCGACCATGTGTACTCCGAGGAGTCCCGCTGGTGGTGACAGAGGCCGGCCTTCAGGTGGCAGCGAACAGGAGCGGGCGGTAAGCGTTTAGACCCAGGAGTCGCCCGCGTCGACCTGCTCAGCCTCCAGTGGCGCCTCCACCGGCAGGGTGATGCACATCTCGGTGAACTCGCCGGGCTCCGACTCGACTGCGATGTTGCCACCGTGACGGCGAACGATGTCGCTGGAGATCGACAGGCCGAGACCGGTGCCCTGGTTGGTCGGCTTGGTGGTGAAGAAGGGGTTGAAGATCTTCTCGATCACATCGGGGGGCATGCCCGTGCCGTTGTCACGGATGCGGACCTCGACGTGATCGTTGGACCGGGTCGTGGAGAGCCACAGCGTCGGCTGGAAGCCGGCGTTGCCGGCTGCGACCTCGGCGCGGTGGCGGTCGTTGGTGGCGTGGCCCGCGTTGGTCACCATGTTCAGGAACACCCGCCCCAGGTCCTGGGCGATCACCTTGAGCTGGCCCACATCCGGGTCGAGGTCCTGCTGGATGTCGAGCTGGAAGTCCGAGTCCAGCGCCCGGGCGCTGTGGAATGACAGCTGGGCGTGCTGCTCCAGCAGGTCGTTGATGTCGGTCAGCTGCCACTCGCCGGAGTCGCGTCCCATCATCAGCATGTCGCGCACGATGCGGTCGGCCCGTTCGCCGTGGGAGCGGATGCGTTCTATGTTGCCGGTCAGATCGCCGGCGATCTCGTTGACATAGTCCTTGTTGTCGTCGCTGATGTCGTCGCCGATGTCCTCCAGCAATTCCTTGAGTTCGTCGATGAGCTCCTCGGAGGCCTCGGCGAAGTTCTTCACGAAGTTCAAGGGGTTCTTGATCTCATGGGCGACGCCGGCGGTGAGCTCGCCCAGAGCGGCCAGCTTCTCCCGCGTGACGATCTGGTCCTGAGCCTTCTGCAGTTCGGCCAGGACCCCTTCAAGCTGCTCGTTCTTGCCCTGCAGCTCAGAGGCGAGCTGCTCGACCAGGTTGAGACGCTGGACCTCCAGGGCGTGGCGCCGGAACACCTCGAGGGTGGCGGCCATGTCCGCCACCTCGTCCCGGCCGGTGATCGGGACGGTGACCTCGAGGTCGCCGCCGGCCATGCGCCGCATCCAGTCCGACAGCAGGGCGATGCGCCGCACCAGGGCCTTGCCCACGAAGAACCAGATGATGAACAGGGCGCCCACAATGCTGAACGCGCTGATGGCCAGCAGCAGGGTGCGAGCGGTGATGATGGCCTGCTCGGACGCGGTGGTGGCCTCCGCGGCTCTTTCCTGGGAGGCCTGCACCAGACTGTCGACTTCGGAGACCAGCGTCTGCGAGAGCTGGTTGTTCTGGTCCAGCAGCTCCTGATGGTGCTCGATGATCGTGAAGTCGCTGGCCGCGAGGTCGAAAGAGTTCTCCGGGCCGAGTCCCAGCTCCCGCAGGCGGGAGAAGAGCGGGGCCGCGTCGGCATGGAACTGCGTTCCCTGCAACGTCAGGAGGTTCCTGTCGATCCGGCCGGCAGCCGCTTCGAAGCGCTCCCGCAGCGGCTCCAGCAGGCTCTGGTCGGCCACGGCGAAGGCGCTGGCCAGGAGGTCGGAGGTGATGTTGGCATCGGCCTCGAGCTCGGCCAGGCGCCGGTACCGGAAGACCTCGTCCTCCGAGAAGTGCTCGGACCGGGGAACCGGGGACTCATCGAGCTCGGAGTGGCCGGTGAGGGTGTAGAAGAGCTGGTCGTCGAGGGCAGGGACCAGGACATCGCTCACCCGGGCCCTCAGGTTCACAAGCTCCGCCTGTTGCACCGTTCGCTGCTCGGTGATCTCGAACCTCTCGGAGACCTCGCGCCGGATCTCGGCGATGTTGGCTATCAGAGTGTCTGCACTCTCGCGGATGCGGGCCACGCCGGCGTCGTCGCTGTCGCTCTGCTGGAGGACCGCCATCTGTTCCTCGAACGTCAGGACGGTCTGGTCTATCTGCTGGCTCTGCTGGAAGAGCTCCATGGGCGTGGCCGCGGCGGCCAGGCTGGGCGCGGCGTTGGCGAGGACTCCGCCGTACTGCGCGACCCCGAATGCGGCGACCAACTCGGGAACGCTGCCCTCATTGACACGTCTCTGCACGTCGCCGACGCGGTTGAAGGAGAACCATCCGACCAAGCTGGCGGCAACCGTCAGGGCCACTGCTCCGCCGATGCCGAGGTAGAGCTTGGTGGAGATCCGGGACCAGAACCCGAGCGAAGGTCTCGTCGCGTCATCGGCGGGTGCCTCCTCGGTCGACGACCGGTCGGTGTCAGTCGCCACTGGGTCGATGAGTGGGGAGCTCATCGAGTCACCCAGAGAACGGTCTCGTGCAGAGTGTGGACCGGGTGGTAATTGCCGTCGGAGCCGATCACCGTCAGGAATACCTCGTCCGAACCCTGGTTGTCGCCCTCACCGAACCGCAGCTTGAATCCGTCGATGTCGAAATCGCCGCGGTCGATCAACTGGTCGAGCAGGCAGGATCGGTCGACCTCTTCCCCGCACTCCTGGAGCGCCGCGATCACCATCCGTCCCGCCAGATAGCCCTCCAGCGATACGAACCCGGGCTCTGCCTCCGGATCGTGACTCGCCAGGGCGTCCAGGTACGACAGGATGACGGGCAGGGTGTCATCCTCCGGGAACGGGACGACCTGGGTCACCAGCACCCCGGCGCCGTCGGGCCCGAGTTCCTGGGCCAGGGCGTTGCTGCCCACGAAGGAGACCGTCATGAAGACCGCGTCCATGCCCGTGCGGCGGGCCCACAGGATGAGCCTCGCGACCGGCTCGTAGGCGCCGATCATGATCACCGCTTCGGGGTCGCCCTGCCGCAGGTCGAGCAAAGCCGTCTTGACCGCGGTGGTGTTGCGGGGGTAGATCCCGATCGAGGTGAGCTCCATGTCCCGTCGCTCGAGGGCCGCGACCGTGCCCCGGAATCCGGCCCGTCCGAAGGAGTCGTTCTGGTACATGACGCTGATCCGGGTGATCCCGAGATCCTCCGTGAGGCGGGCCACCATCTCCTCGGTCTCCTGGTTGTAGGAGGCTCGCAGGTTGATGATGTTGTCCCACTCGTCGTCGCGGAGGAAGGCGGCACCAGTGAAGGGTGCGATGTAGGGAACCCCGGCGGTGCGGGCGATCGGGGTGGCGGAGCGCGAGGTCGGAGTGCCCACCGCGCCTATGAGCGCGAACACCTCCTCCTGCTCGATGAGATGGCGCGTCATCACTATCGCGTCCTCGGGCTCGTACGCGTCGTCGAGGGATTGCAGCTCCAGGACTCGCCCGTGGACACCTCCGGCCGCGTTCACCTCGTCGAACGCGGCCAGAATCCCCAGCCTCATGTTGATGCCCAGCTCCTTGGCCGGTCCGCTGAGCGCGGCAGACTGTCCGAACAGGATCCGCTCCGCGGTCAGGCCCAATGAGTCACCCTCCGGCTCGACGACGGGTCGGACCGACACCGAATCGCCAACGGCCGGGGCTTCTACGGTCTCTTCATCGCCGCCGCACGCCGCGAGCAACACCGCAACCGCCACCGCCGACCATCCGACGGCAGTAGTCCATCGGCGACGCGGCCCGCGGTGGTGGGTCATTTCACTTGTGGGCGACGATCTTCAGGCGGTTCTTCCCCGACTCCCTGCAGTACTCCACATCGTCCATCAGGGTCTTGGTGAAGTGCACGCCCAGACCGCCGATCGGCCGGTCCTCTATCGAAGACGTCAGGTCCGGCTCGGGTGCCTCGGTCAGGGGATCGAACGGGATGCCGTCGTCAATGATCTCGATGACGATGTCCTCTTGGAGAGAGGTCACCTCCACCTCGACATCGCTGGGCCGGCCCTCGTGGGAGTAGTCCACGACGTTCTGGGCCAGCTCGTCGATCACCAGGCTGACCCGGAAGGTCAGCTCGCCGGACCAGCCGTCCCGTTCACCGAGTGCCTCGACGGCCGCGACCAACTCCGGCAGCTCCTCGTAGCTGGAACGGACCTGTTCGCCGTTGGTGTTGGTGGTCAGGAACAGCATGGCGCGGTCAGTTCTCTCGACGCAGCACGAGACAGGTCGTGTCGTCGAACTGCGGCACATCGCCGGCGAATTCATTGACGAGATCGATGACTCGATGGCCGGCGTCCTCTGCATCGCCCGGAGGGTTGGCCTCGAAGGCCTCACGCAACCGGGCCAGGCCCAGCTGCTCCTCCTCCGCGTTGATCGCCTCGGTTACGCCGTCGGTGTAGAGAATGACGGTGTCGCCGGGTGACAGCTCGTAGGAGTGCTGGAGGAAGTCGAATCCGGGCAGTACGCCCAGGGCAAGCCCGTCGGTCACCGGCAGCTGGGTGCTGGTGCCGTCCGCATGTATTACGAGGGGCGGGTCGTGGCCTCCGTCCGCGTAGGTGAGCACACCGGTCGTCGGGTCGTACACGGCATAGATCATGGTGACGAACATGCAGGCGTCGTTGTCCTCGTTGAGTACGTCGTTCACCTCTGTGAGCGCCTCGCCGGGTCCTTCAGCCCGCATGGCGGCACCCTTGAGCAGCGTGCGGCTGGACATCATGAACAACGCCGCAGGCACGCCCTTCCCGGATACGTCCGCGATGGCCAAGCCCACTTTCTGGTTGGACAGACCGATCACATCGAAGAAGTCGCCCCCTACGTTGCGGGCCGGCTGCATGGTGCCGAATAGCTTGTAGTCGTCATTGCGAGCGAACTTGTTAGGCAGAATGGACTGCTGCATCATGCTTGCAACATTGAGTTCGTTCTGCAGGACGACAAGCTTGTCACGAGCGCTGAGGGCTTCTTTCCATTCACGTATGTGCTGCAGAGTTCGATCTATTGTGAACTTCAAGTCGTCGAAATCGACCGGCTTTGTGACGAAATCAAACGCACCGCGGTTCATGGCGATCCGGATGTTCTTCATATCGCCGTAAGCCGAGATAATGACGGCCCGTATATCCGGCGCTACATCCGGAATCC
Source organism: Acidimicrobiales bacterium (assembly GCA_965117015.1). GTDB lineage: Bacteria > Actinomycetota > Acidimicrobiia > Acidimicrobiales > Aldehydirespiratoraceae > Aldehydirespirator. Next base: position 1,204,490 of record OZ220747.1, on the reverse strand, counting down.
TGTCAAGAAGTGTGAGGCCGTCCATCTTGGGCATATTGATGTCCGACAGGACCATGTCGATGCTCTCGTCCGCGTCCAGCGCTTCAAGCGCCTCGACCCCATCGTGGGCGAAGACGAATTCGTACACACCAGTCCTGATGTAGCGCCGCATGCGCTGCAGCATGAGGGGTTCGAGATCGGGCTCGTCGTCGACCACGAGAATCTTGTGCTTCTGCGGCGATTCAGTCATAGTCATTAGGGTCCTCTCTAGCGATCGAAGATAGCCAGTTATGTGTCGACTGCGGTGAGCGCCTCGGACTGCGAGCCGTGGATCGGAATAATCTTGTCGAATCCGCTGATCTTGAACACTTCACGGATTGGTTCGTCCATTGAGCAAAGAGCAAACTTCGTACCACTGCTCTGGAGGCTCTTGGCTGCAAGGAGGATCACTCTCATCCCGGCGCTGCTGATGTAGGAGACGTCCTCGAAGTTCAACACAACTGCAGAGTCATCATGGGTGACAACCGCCTCCAGGCCTGAATGAAACTCCCGAGAGTTGGAACTGTCGATGCGGCCGTTGGCCCTGGCAATGACGGCTCCACCTTCTCTCTCGGCGCTGATCTCCATCGCTACGCTCCTCAGTCAAATCCTCGATGGTCGGGTGGATACTACCTCGCGGGCTGTGACGTGGCTCATGCGCGTGCGCTCGGGCCGTAGGTCAGGTGCATGAGGTCACCATCGGCGAACCGGCTTGGTCTGAGCGCGCCGGCGTCGATCGGAGGGGCGCTGCCGACCTGCTCTACGCCGAGCACCTGGGAGGCGACGATCTCGCCGATGCACGGCGACAGCTTGAGCCCGTGTCCGGACAGCCCGACGGCGAGGTACAGGCCGGTCACATCGGCGATCTCGGAAGCCCACCCGAGGATGGGATGGTAGTCCGGCGTGATGTCATAGGCCCCGCTAGTGCTCGCGACGATCCCGGCCAACCTCAGCGCCGGGAGCCGCTCCGCCAGGGCTCTCTCCAGGCGCGCCGCGTGCTCGCGGAGGGCCCCCGGTGGGGCGTCGGCCAGCGGATCATCGACCGCGGGCATCTCCGGCGGGTACGCCACCGCAACTATCCGGCGACCCATATCGGGACGGATCACCAGATTGGAGTTGCCGTCGGTGATGCAGGATTGCAAGGCCCGGGCCCCGGGCTCCTGCTCGAGGGTTGCCATGTCGAGGCGCCGTCGCTCGATGGGCACGTGCACGCCCAACGGTTCGAGCAGGTCGGGCGCCCACGCGCCGGTTGCCGCCACGACCACGGGCGCTCTGATCTCGCCCCTGTCGGTGGCCACTCCGCTGACCGCGCCATCGACCACCAGAATCTCCTGCACGGCGAGTGGGGTCAGCACGTCCGCAGCGCACTCGCTGGCGGCGCCCAGCCAGCTCAACACCATCTTGGTCACGTCGATATAGCCCCCGTCGGGCTCGTAGGCGCCGCCCGCAAGGTTCTCGGCGTTGACTAGAGGCTCGATCGCCGCGATCTCGTCCGGTCCCACGAAGCGAGTGTCCACGCCGAGCCTGCGTCCCAGCGCGACGTTGCGCCGCAGACCGTCGATCTGGTTCTCGGTGACGATGAGCATGTAGCCGAGGCGTGCGTAGCCGGGGTCGCCGTATCCCACTTCCGACGCCCAGTTGCGGATGCAGTGGAAGCCTCGCAGTGCCATGCGCACCAGGAGTTCGTTGGAGTAGTGCTGGCGGATCTGGCCGAAGGTGCGCCCCGAGATGCCGCCGACAGGCGGCCGAGCGTCCACCACGACCACCCGGCGGTCCGAATGCCGGGCGAGCTGGTAGCCGATGCTGGCGCCGGACACGCCGGCTCCGATGACGATGACGTCGGCTTCAGCCGGAATGGTGCGCATGGTGGCGGATCGTACAATTTGTCGCGGTGTCCGGGCGGCATCTGGCGCCCGATCCGCTCGACTTCCCGGCTGCCTACCGGCGCGAGCGGGCCTTGACCTGCTGGCGATGGGAGCGAAGCACTCTCTCCGTGTAGCCGTTGGGCTCCTCCCGGGCCGAGAACACGAGCTCGACGGCAGCCGCGAACGGAACGCTGGAGTCGTAGTCGGGGGCCATGGGCTCATAGTCGGCGTCGCCGCTGTTCTGCTGGTCGACCAGGTTGGCCATGCGACGCATGGTCTCGCGCACCGCATCTGCGGACACCAGTCCGTGATGCAGCCAGTTGGCGATGTGCTGGCTGGAGATCCGGAGGGTGGCCAGATCCTCCATCAGGCCGACATCAGCGATGTCGGGCACGGTGGAACATCCCACTCCCTGGCCCACCCAGCGAACCAGGTATCCGAGGATGCCCTGGACGTTGTTGTCCAGCTCGCGCTGTATCTCGTGCGAGCTGAGTTCCCGGCCCGCCGGCAGAACCGGGATATCGATCAGGCTGGCGAGGCGGGCCGGCGTGCGGTCGGCGAGGTCGCTCTGGCGGTCGGCCACATCGACCAGGAAGTAGTGCATGGCGTGCAGGGTCGCTGCCGTGGGGGACGGCACCCAGGCGGTGCTGGCGCCCGCGATCGGATGCTGGATCTTGGCCTTGACCATGGCCGCCATCTCGCTGGGCATCGTCCACATGCCCTTGCCGATCTGGGCCCGCCCCCGCAGCCCGCAGGCCAGGCCGGTGTCGACATTGGAGTTCTCGTAGGCGCCGAGCCAGGCTGCCGCCTTCATCTCGGTCTTCGGGACGACCGGTCCTGCCTCCATGTCGGTGTGAATCTCGTCTCCGGTGCGATCCAGGAAGCCGGTGTTGATGAACACCACCCGGTCACGAGCCCTCGAGATGCACTCCTTCAGGCCCAGCGATGTGCGCCGCTCCTCGTCCATGATCCCCATCTTGAGGGTGCGCTGCACCAGGCCCAGCGCGGCCTCGACCCGGCTGAACAGCTCACAGGCCAGTCCTACCTCATCCGGCCCGTGCATCTTGGGTTTGACGATGTAGACCGAACCGGTCGCCGAGTTGCGGATGGGTCGGCCGTCCACCCGCCCCATCCCCCGCAGATCACCGATCGCGCACAGAGCCGTGACCATGGCGTCGACCATGGTCTCGTAGACCGGCTCGCCATCGAGCCTCACCATGTCGGTGGTGAGGTGGGGTCCCACGTTGCGGACCAGCATCAGTGAACGCCCCGGCAGCGTGATCTGCACGCCGTCCGGGCCAGTGAAGCTGCGGTCACCGTGCAGTGATCGGTTCACCGTCCTGCCGTCGCGCACAAACGTCGTCTCCAGTGTGCCTCGCATCAGCCCGAGCCAGTTCCGGTAGACCGCCACCTTGTCATCGGCGTCCACGGCCGAGACGGAGTCCTCGAAGTCCATGATGGCGGTGAGTGCGGACTCGAGGCAGATGTCGAAGATGCCGGCGTGGTCCCGGCCTCCTACCGGGTGGTCGGCGTCGATTCGCAGCTCGCAGTGCAGGCCGTTCTTGCGCAGCAGGATCGATGCGGGCGCATCCGCGTCGCCGGTGTAGCCGACGAACTGCTCGGGGCGCAGCAGCGCGCTCACCGTGCCGTCCCCGCTGCGAACCCTCAACGAGCCGTCCTGCACCAGGTAGCCGGTCGCCCAGGCATGGCTTGCCGAGTCGAGGGTGAAGTGCGTGTCGAGGAACTCGCGGCCCGCGGCGATCACCCGGTCACCTCTGACCGGGTTGTAGGCGTCGCCGCGGCTGCAACCGTCCGCCTCGCTGAGCACGTCGGTCCCGTAGAGGGCGTCGTACAGGCTCCCCCAGCGCGCGTTGGCTGCGTTCAGCGCGTAGCGGGCGTTGTCGACGGGCACCACCAGCTGTGGTCCGGCCACCTCGGCGATCTCGGGGTCGACGTTGGTCGTTGTGGCGGTCACCGCGCTGTCCATGTACCGCAGGTATCCGATGTCGCGCAGGAAGTTGGCGTAGGCATCACGGTCGTGGCCGCGGCCGTCGGCCCGGGCCGCCCGGTGCCAGTCGTCGATCTGGGCCTGGAGCTCGTCGCGGTGGGCCAGCAATGCTGCGTTGCGCGGCCCGAGGTCGGTCAGAATGGACTCCAGAGCACCCCAGAACTCGTCGATCTGGACGCCGGTGCCCGGCAGCGCCTCGACCGCGATGAATTCATGGAGTGGTGGAGCAATCTCAAGCGACCCGGTACGCACGCGCTGTCTCCCGCTCGCTCCTAGCCGTGCGACATTCTCAACACGGCGTCGATGACGCTGTCAACTGAGGGAAGGTAAGCGTCCTCCAGAGGAGGGCTGAAGGGCACCGGTGAGTTTGCGGCAGCTATCCGCGCTACGGGAGCGCGGAGTTGGTCGAACGCTACTTCGGAGACGGTGGCGGCCAGTTCGGAGGCCACACTGCAATGGGGCGGGCTCTCATCGATGACGACCGCCCGTCCGGTCCGTATCACCGAAGCCCCGACTGTGTCCGTGTCCAGGGGCGAGAGAGTTCGCAAGTCGACGACCTCGGCCGACACTTGGTGTTCGGTGGCCAGCTGCTCAGCAGCCTGGATGGCCAGCAGCACCCCGGCACCGGCGGCGATCAGGCTCACGTCGTCGCCGCGGCGCTCGATGGCCGCCTTTCCGATGGGCAACTCGTAGTGACCCTCGGGCAACGGCCCATGTGTCCGGTACAGGCTCATGTGTTCCAGGAACACGACCGGGTCGTCGTCGGAGACAGCCCGAAGGAGCAGCCCCTTGGCCGTGGCCGGTGTAGCCGGAGCCAACACCTTCAGTCCCGGGATGCTGGTGAAGATCTGCTGCAGTGTGTCGGAATGCTGGCCCCCGGCCCGCAGCCCGGCGCCCACCGCCATGCGCAACACCACGGGCACGCTGGCCTGGCCACCGAACATGTAACGCATCTTGGCGGCCTGGTTGAAGATCTGGTCGAAGCAATAGGGAACGAAGCTTGCCCACATGATGTCGACCACGGGCCGGAGGCCGGCCATGGCCGCCCCTACGGCCGCGCCCACGAATCCGGCCTCGGAGATCGGTGTGTCGCGGACCCGCTCGGAACCGAACTCCTCGATCAGGCCCTTGGTGACGCCGAACGTTCCGCCCATGGCGCCCTCCAGCGGGGCGCCGAGCCCGGCGCCGCCGGCGATGTCCTCCCCGAGGATGATGACGCTGGGGTCGGCCCTCATGGCCCCGGCCAGCGCGTGGTGAACGGCTTGGACGTATGAGCCCTCCTGCGCCGTCGCAGGCGCGGCGACCGGCAGTTCCCGGTCGGGCCGGTCCTCGCTGAGAACGTAGCGCTCCACCTCGGCCGGATCGGGCCAGGGAGCGGCTCTGGCCGCGTCGTAGGCCTCGTCGAGCTCAGCCTCGATTCCGGCCTTGCACCCCTCGACGTCGAGGTCGGTGGCCTCGACGAGACGAGCGACGGGATCGAGGCCCCGTGCCGTGCGGCGCTGCTCACGGGACCGGTACTGCTCGGGATCGCCCACATAGTGGCCGCGCATTCTGGTGATCTTGGCTTCGACCAGTGTGGGTCCCTCGCCCCGCCGAGCCCGATCGATGGCATGTCCGGCCTGTGTGAGCACGTCCAGGTAGTCGGATCCGTCGACCACCACCCCTGCCATGTTGTAGGCCTGGGCCCTGACCGCTATGTCGGTGACGCTGGTGGCGTAGGCCGTCGGCGTCGACTCGGCCCAGCCGTTGTTCTCGCACACGAACACCACGGGAAGGCGCCAGATGGACGCCAGGTTGAGCGACTCGTGGAAGATGCCCTGGTTGGACGCCCCGTCGCCGAAGAACGAGACGGCCACGCGGCCGTCGCCGAGCACCCGGGCGGCGAGGGCGGCCCCCACAGCCAGCGAGATGCCGCCCCCCACGATGGCATTGGCACCGAGAACGCCCTTGCTGAAGTCGGCGATGTGCATCGATCCGCCCCGACCCTTGCACAGGCCGGTCTCCCGCCCGTAGAGCTCGGCCACCATCGCTGAGAGGTCGCAGCCCTTGGCGATGCAGTGGCCGTGGCCCCGGTGGGTGCTGGTGATGATGTCGTCGTCGGTCAGATGAGCGCACACGCCGGCGGCGACGGGCTCGGCCCCGTGATAGGTGTGGACGAACCCAGGCATGTCGCCCTTGGCGAACTCTCGCAGAAGGCGATCCTCGAACCCGCGGATGCGAAGCATCATTCGCAGTCCGCTCCCGAGCGCCTCGGCCGATGCCTGGGGGGCCGCAGGCTCCGTTCCCGATTGGCTAGGGGACTGTTTCACGGCGTCTCGACGATGACGCCGATGCGGGTGCCGATCGGAGCTTCGAGGCCCGGCTCGGCTTCATGGTGGACCAGGCCGGAGAACTCGGCCTCGATCTCCATCTCGGCCTTGTCGCTCTCCATCACGAACAGCGGCTCGCCCGCGACGACCTCGCCTCCGTCGGATACGAGCCACTCGGTCAATGTCACGCTGCCCTCGTACATCCCCGTCTTGGGCATGATGACCTCATGGGTCATTGCGCAGGATCCGGGCTTTCCGATCCGGACGCGCCGTACAGGATGTGGATCGTGTCGGTCGTCAGATGAAGATGCTGGCTCAACACGTCGGCCAGCTCCTCGCCGCGGCGCTCCTCGCACAACTCGACCATGAGCCGGTGTTGCGTGTCGGCGACGGGCAGGGCAGCCCCCCGTGTGAGCCTCAGGTATCTCTCGGTCACCCCCCAGAGCCGCTCGAGGGTCCGTTCGATGGTCGGCGTGAGGCTGGGGGCGAGCAGGACCCGATGGAACCGTTGATGGGCTGCGATATAGCCGCCGTCCATGGCTCCGGGAGTGTCGACGGAGCTCTCCAGCTCCGTCAGGGCCGCGTGCAGCAGACCGATGTGCGAGTCGGGCATGCTCGAGGCGGCGCGCCGCGCCACCGGCGGTTCGATCAGGCGGCGTAGGTCGTACACGTCCTCGAGCTCGCGCAGTGAGATCTTGGTCGCCACCGCTCCCACGTTGGGCATCGTCTCCACCAGACCCTCGGCCTGGAGCATGCGGATGCCTTCCCGGATGGGGATGTGGGAGACCTGGAGGCGTCGTTCCAGGTCGCGGATGTTGATCCGCTCGCCGGGGCTGATCGTCCCGTCCAGGATTAGTCCCCGTACCTCGTTGGCGACGATGTCGGGCACCGAGGCGGCCGCCTTCTTGGAATCCCTGCTGCCGACGATGCTCATCGGATCTCACCCGCCCTGGAGCGGAGCAGCGGGCGTGAATGCTGCCGTGTCATTCCTCTCCTCCGGTTGCTCGGCGCTCGAAGTATCTGCTGGTGGCGTCCAAGGCGGCCGCGGCCACCAGGGCGAGCCCGGCGCTCACGCGGACCCAGAAGGGCTTGGCTCCGAGCAGCAGCAGCCCGTCGTTGAGCACGCCGATGAACAATACCCCGGCGGCCACACCGAGGAGGTTGCCCTTTCCCCCTCCGAAGGCCACCCCTCCCAGCAGGATGGCGCTCAGCACTTCGATCTCGATCCCTTCGCCGAGGGTCGGGGGAGCCGAGTTGAGCCGGGACACGAGCACGATGGCACCTACGCCGGCACCGACGCTGCTGGCCACGTAGAGCAGGAGGGGGAGCCGCCAGGGATTGATGCCGGCCCGGCGGGCGGCCTCCGCATTCACGCCCAGAGCCACCATGTGCCGGCCCCACACCGTCTTGGTGTGGAACAGCCCACCGATGATGAAGACGGCCCCGGCGATGATCACCGGGTTCGGGATCCCGACGCCGGGGAGGAGACCCTGGCCGATCTCCTTGAATCTGCCGGTCCAGCCGCTGGCCAGGTCCCCGTCGTTCACCACGAAAGTCAGCCCGCGCACTGCGGTGTAGAAGCCCAGGGTGACGATGATCGGGGCGAACCGGCCTCGTGTCGCCAGGGTGCCCTGGCAGAGGCCCACGCCGGCCGCCACGATGATGGTGAGTGTGCAGGCGGTGACGGGGTGCATTCCGGCTTCGAGCTGCTTTCCCAGCACGACGGCGCTCAAGCCGAGAGTGGACCCGACCGCGAAGTCGATGTAGCCCGACATCAACAGCAGGGCGGTGGGCACCGCCATGATCCCGACCACGGCCACCTGAAGGAAGATGAGCCGGATGTTGGACGTGGTCATGAACTTCTCGGACTGCGACCAGAAGAACAGCACCTCCAGGACCAGCGCGATGACGATGCCGTTGCGGAGGAACCCGGTCCGGATGCGCGCCAGCGGGGACTCGGGGTCTGTTCCGACGGTGCTCGCCGCCGCGGGGCGCGGCTCGGGGTCTGTTCCGACTGTGCTTGCCGCGGGGCGCGACTCGGGAGAGGAGTCTGCGGGTGTGCTCATTCTGGCTGGGATCGTCTCCGGTGGGAGCGGCCCGTTGGCTGGCTGGGGATCAGCTGCCCGTGAACTCGGTGTAGGCGTCGAGGATCTCCTGAGCCCTGGCCGCGTCGTTCGGAGTGATCAACTCGTAGGGCAGCTCCAGGTTCTCGGTGGTGTTGCCTTCGAGAAGGTCGATGGGCAGGTCGGCGACCGCCCGTCCCAGGTCGTCGAGAACCAGTGCGCCGCTCGCCCGGTAGATGCCGCCCTCGCCGCCGCCGGCGGCCAGCAGTTCGAGGGCCTCGTTCTGGCCGTCCATCCCGGCCACGAAGAACTCGCTGGCGTCGCGCCCGGCCCTCATCTGGGCCAGGACAGCCTGGTAGGCGCCCAGGGCGCCGGCATCGTTGATGCCGATGATCATGGCGATGTTGGGATTGGACTGGAAGAAGGTCTCGGTGGCCTCCAGGCCAGCGTCCTCCGCCACGACAGCGGCTTCGAGCGGGGCGACTCCGGTGGCGTTGACGATGATCTCCCTGATCGGATCGGTGCGCTGCGTGCAGGCCGATCCGCACTGGTCGAAGGTGAACAGGACCCAGGAGAAGTCGTTGCGGTCCCCGGTGAAGTCCTCTTCCAGCCACCTGAGGGCCTCGTTGGCCACCTTCTCCGCCCCGGCCACATTCTGGTAGACGATGGCCGCGTCGCCGTTGGGCACCTCGGTCGAGTAGCCGACGAAGACGATGCCGGCCTCCTTGGCCTTGTCGATCGTCGGCTGGAGCGGCTCGATTCCGCACAGCGGCAGGGCCACGATGGCGGCCACCTGCTGGACGATGAAGTTCTCTATGTCCTGGACCTGCTGCTCGCAGTCGCCGTTGGCTGCGCCCTCGATGAACTCGTAGCCCCGGGACTCGGCCTGGATCCGGGCCGGGCCGGCCACGATGGGATAGATGCCGGCCGTCTCGTTGCCGTAGCTGAAGGCGACCGTCCCCGCGGACGCGTCGGCGCCGTCACCGCTGTCGCCGCTGCACGCGGCCGCGATCAGAACCAGCGCCAGCAGCGCCGCAAGAAGACGAACAGTGCTCTTGAACATGGGTTCCCCCTGTGTTGTGTTGGTCACCGGATGGTGATGATGTGTTGATCAGGCCGGTACGAGGGCGGGCATCGACCGGTAGTAGTCGGTGTACGAGACGATCTCCACGTCTGAGGCTCGCGCGTAGGAGAGGAGGGAGCGGACCCACTGCGTGCCTGCCTCGTCGTAACGGAGCATGGCCCAGTCGTGGAAGCAGGCGCCGTAGACGAGGTCATCAGCCACGATCTCGTCGATGGCGCCCTGCAGTATCCGGCCGAACTCCCGGCCCTTGTCGATGCCGTTGGCCTCGAACCAGATGCCGTCGAGCCAGTGCTGGAACGGGATCTCGAGGATTCCGGGATGTCCCTGCTCGGCGTACCAGAACGGCTGTGTCGAGATCGGGGTGGGGTTCTCTCCGTTGGCGCCCCGTCCCCACGAACTGATGTAGCGGATGCCGCAGCGAGCCACGATGTCGAGCAGTTCGGGGCGGTCGCTCAATCCCAGGTAGTGGCCGTGGGGCGTGCGCAGCCCGATGCATTCGATCCCGAGGTGCTTGTCGATGGCGGCCGACGTCGTCATCAGCTCCGTCTCGAGCGCCTCCTCGGGCGATGCCAGGAACACGCCCCCGTTCCAGTAGTCGGGCTTGAAGAGGGCGTGGCTGTAGGTGTGCTGCTGGATGTCGATCAGCGGATGGCGGACCAGCTCCTGGAACAGGGCGACATGGTGCACCAGCGTCCGGCCGCACACGAACAGTGTGGCCGGCGCGTCGAACTCCTCGTGGTTCCGCAGGATCACCTCGATGCCCTGGGGCGTGGAATCCGGTTCGGTCGCTTGGACGATCCCGTGGTCGCCGATCCGGGCGAGGCCCTCTCCTATGGCGAAGGACTCGACGTCGTAACCGACCAGCAACTGCGCCATTGGGTCCCCTTCCGGACGCGAGAGATCTGCACTATCTGACCAGAATATACTATAGGCAGCCGGGGTGAGGGCGCTAGTCGGCGAGCTGTCAGCGCGGCTCTCAGGCCGCCGTTCCCGTGGTGATCAGCTGGACGAGATCCCTGGTGGTCACGTCGGCCAGTTCGATGTCGGCTACGGCCGCGCCGTGCCGCAGCACCACGACGCGAGAGCAGGCGTCGAGCACCTCCTGCATGTTGTGGCTGATCAACATGACGGCGAGTCCCCGGTCCCGCAGCGTCTTGATGAGTTCCAGCACGAGGCGGGACTGCTCGACACCCAGCGCGGCCGCCGGCTCGTCCATCAGCACGATCTGGCGGCCCCAGGCCACGGAGCGGCCGACGGCCACCGCCTGGCGCTGCCCGCCCGAGAGCTTCTGGATCGGGTGGCGGACCGACGGGATGGTGATGTGCAGGCCCTCGAGGATCTCCTTGGCCTCACGGTGCATGCGACGCTTGTCCATCCATCCCGCGAGCCGCGGCCGGTGGCGGATCTCCCGGTTCAGGAAGATGTTGCCGGTGACATCGAGTGTGTCGATGAGCGCGAGATCCTGATGGACGGTCTCGATGCCTCGCTCATGGGCGTCGCGCGGCGATGTCAACTCGACCTTCTCACCGTGGATGCGGATCTCACCGGCGTCGGGCTTGATGATCCCGGCCACGCACTTGACGAGGGTCGACTTGCCTGCGCCGTTGTCGCCGATCAGTCCCAGCACCTCGCCGGCGTGCACGCCGAGGCTGACCTGGCGCAGGGCCTCGACCGCACCGAAGGACTTGTCGATGCTCCGGACTTCGAGGACGGGGTCAGTCATGGCCGGCGGACACGTAGCCCTCGAGGGGCTGGATGAGGATTCCACCGTCCACCGCCAGGAGCGTGCCCGTTATGAACTCGGCCATGTCCGACGCCAGGAAGACGGCCGCCCGGCCTACGTCATCGGGCTTGCACAGGCGGCCGAGCGGCGTCCGGTCCACGATGCCGGCCCACTGCGCCTCCAGGTCGATGCCCTGCGGGGCTCCGGCCTTCACGAACTCGACGGTTCCCTCGGTCATGGCCGCGCCGGGGCACACGGCGTTGACGCGTATCCCGTGGGGCGCCAACTCCATGGCCAGCGAGCGGGTGAGTCCGGCGATGGCGTGCTTGGAGGTGGTGTAGTGGGCCAGCCCCTCCGCCGATGGCACTTGGGCGTCGACCGAGGCGACGTTGATGATTACCCCCGTCCGCCTGGACCGCATGCTTCGGGCCGCGGCCCGTGCGCACAAAAAGCCGCCCGTGACGTTGACGTCGAGTATGCGAGCGAACTCGTCGCGGGGCATCTCGGTGGCGAGATAGTTGGAGAACACGCCTGCGTTGTTCACCAGGACGTCCACCGGTCCGACTCGGGACTCGACCTCGCCGAACAGCCCTGCCACTGACGCCTCGTCCGAGACGTCGACGCGGTAGCCGACACAGGTGCCTCCCGTCTCGGCCGCGATCCGGTCGGCCGTCGACCGGGCGGCGGCCTTGTTGATGTCGGCGATGACGACGGTCGCCCCCGCCTCGGCCAACCGCCGGGCGATGGCGGCCCCGAACCCCTGCGCCGCGCCGGTGACGATTGCGCAGCGGCCCTCCAGCGACCAGAGATCCGCGAGCGGAGTCATGGAAGTTCGCGCTCGAACAGGGCCGGGACATAAGGGCGGTACTGCTCGAAGGGCATGCGGCGGGCCGGCAGTGCGTCTGGTCGCCAAGGCTTGACTTCCTGACCGCCCTTGATGACGCGGAAACGGCGCCGGTCGGCCAGCACGGACACGTTCTCATCGGGCCGGCCGTCGACTACCAGCATGTCGGCGTACTTGCCCCGGGTCAGCGTGCCGATCATGGCCGAGTGCGAAGGCACGGCGACCGCGGCGTCGCGGGTCATGCACAACAGGGCCCGCATGTCGGTCATGCCGAGATGGCTGACAAAGAGCTCCATCTCACGCGTGTGCCATTGGCCGTAGGGCGTCATGGCGAAGCCGCTCTCGGATCCGGCGATAAGGGTCGCTCCCTGCTCATGGGCCTTGGAGAGGATGGAGACGGCTGCGTCCAGTTCGCGCCGTATGGCGTCGTTGGTGGCCGGTCGCATGCCGCCGGCCTCCAGGGAGTTGACGAGCAGGGTCATGGCCGGCAGCAGGGGGATGCCGCGGTCAAGCACCCTGTCGAGGGTCTCGGTGTCCATGTAGGACGCGTGCATGATCCAGTCGACGCTGGCCGCGGCCGCATCGGCGACGGACTGCCGGGATCGAGCGTGCATGGCCAGCGGGCGCCCGAGCCGGTGGGCCTCGTCGACGGCGAGCTCCAACTCGTCGCGCCGGAACGCCGCCCACTCGGTGGTTCCGGGACCGGATCCGGCGATCTTGATCAGGTCCACGCCGTCCTTGACCTGGTCGCGTATCTCACTCAGGAGTTCGTCCCGGCTGTGAACGAGCGCCCCGAACGACGACTCGTCCACGTTGATCCATCGGGGAAGGGTGTCGCCGATGCCTTGCTGGGTCGTGATCTGCCTGCCCGCGGCTGAGAATCTCGGACCCTGGATGAGCCCGGCAGCCACTGCGTCGCGTACCGCTGGAGCGATCCCGGTCGGCCCTCCCGGATCACAGGCGCTGGTCACCCCGGCCAGCAGCACCGTCTCGGCGTTGGCTGCGGCCCGGATGGCTCGGTAGGCCGACGGCGTGTAGATGTACAGCTCCTCTTCCGTGTACGGCTCGCCGAAGCTGATGTGCATATGGCCGTCGACCAGCCCGGGCATGACCGTGGCGCCGTCGACGCCAACCGCCGGGATCGTCTCGTCGCGGAACTCGCGGGGCAGATCGTGCGACGGCCCGACCCAGGCGATCAGTTCACCGTCGATCACTACGGTGCCGTCGGTGATCGTCGTCTCATCGACGCAGGGAAGCAGTCGGGCATTCTCGATGCGACGCAACCGGAGGCTGGGACTGTTCATCGTTGCTCCTATCCGCTCGGCCTCTCAGAACGGTATGAGTGGGAAGTACTCGCCCCCTATGGGCTGCCCGGCGGACAGCCCCACCTCTGCGTCACTGTAGTTGTACTCGTATCGCTGCGATCCCAGCCAGATGGTCCCATCTCCCACGAAACGGATGACGAGGGCCCGTCTCGCATGGTCGGTCCGGTTCGGTCCTGACGCATGCCACACAAGCGACGAGTGAAGGGACACCTCGCCGGCTGCCAGGGCGACCGTCCGCACCTCGAACCCCATGGCTGCCGGGTCCTCCATGGGCTTGACCACGGCAGGTCGCCGATCCCGCATGTAGGGCGTTCCCGTGCCGAAGACCGAGGGCAGGCGCTCCCCGGTCAGATGGCTGCCCACCGCCATGTGCATGGCACCGTTGCTGGCGTCGGTGTCGTCCAGGGCGATCCACGCCGTCACCGCGTTCGGTTGGGCCAACGGCCAGTAGGGGAAGTCCTGGTGCCATTTCAGCTCGCCCCCCGATCCGGGCGCCTTGGTGAGCGCGTTGTCCTCGAGGAGGCGCACTCGGCGGGTTCCGATGAGCTGTGAGGCCCAGCGGGCCAGGATCGGATTGAACACGAAGGCCTGGATCTCGGGCTCCACCCGCCACAGATTGAACAGGAACTCGACGGGGCCTGCGCCGGTGGGCCGCGGCTCGTCGACGTCGGGCCAGAGGTCGGGATCCAGCAGGTCGTAGACCCGTCCCTCGTCCCGTTCACGGTCCTGGACCGAAGCCAGGAGACCGCGCAGGGCGTCGACCTCAGCGTCGTTGAAGACCCGCCCCGGACACAGGTAGCCCGACTCGTAGAAATCGAGGATCTCCGAGCCGCTCAGGAGATCGTCACGGGTCGTCATTGTAGGCAAGGCTATAGTATATCTTTCGGTCATTCATCGAGTGCGTCAGGCGTGTTCGAACCCACAATCGAGAGGTGGGAGAAGGTGGGAGAGCAAGTAGTTCGAGCCGACACGACGGAGCCCGACGACTGGTCGGGCACGGCCTTCGCACACTTGGATGTGCGGTCGTTGATCTCCGAGGAGCGCCTCGGCTCGGAGAAGGTGATGGTGGGGCAGACCATCTACCCGCCCAACAGCACCCATGAGCATCACCTCCACCCCGACGCGGAGGAAGTGGTGATTGTCATGTCGGGCACGGGCTGGCACCGGGTCGGATCGGAGTTCTACGACATAGGCCCCGGCGACATCGTCTTCATTCCAGCCAACGCGCCCCACTCCGCGGGCAGCGACCCGGAGGAGCCCATGGTCATTCTGTGGATCCTGGGGGGTGTTCCATCGCTGGAGAAGGCCGGCTATGTGGCGGTGCCGACGATCCTTCGAAATCGGTGACCGAGCTTTGGCAACTGGGGGCTCGCGCCCTGGCCCGACTCTACGGTGCCCGCCAGGTCGGTCCTGTCGAGGTGCTCGACGCTTCGCTCGAGCGGGTTCGGGCCGTCGAACCGATGGTCGGGGCCTTCGCATGCGTTCTTGACGAGGAGGCCCGTGCCGCCGCTCGCGTCTTGCAGGATGAGCTCTCCAGGGGCGTGAGCCGCGGTCCCCTTCATGGCGTTCCTGTGGCCGTGAAGGAGCTGTTCGATGTTGAGGGCGCTCCGTGTGACTACGGGTCCGATGTGCTGTCGGGACGGGTGGCGGTGGCTGATGCCGAGCTGGTTCGCCGGCTCCGGCAGGGCGGGGCGCTGATAGTGGGCACGACCCGCTCCCACGAGTTCGGATGGGGCATCACCACCCAGCATGAGCGCAGGGCCGGCACCCGGAATCCCTGGAATCTTGATCGCATTCCCGGCGGGTCCAGCGGCGGATCGGGCGCTGCCGTCGCTGCGGGGATGGTTCCGGTGGCTGTGGGCAGCGACACGGGGGGCTCGATCCGCATCCCGGCCAGCTTCTGCGGAGTGGCCGGTCTGAAGCCCACCTTCGGCCGGATCAGCCGCACGGGCGGGATGGCGCTGGCGCCCTCGTTCGACACGGCGGGAGCGCTGGGCCGGACAGTCGAGGACGCGGCGGTGGTAGTGGAGGCCATGAGTGGAGCCGATGGCGTCGACCCGGCCTGCCCGCTGGATCTGCCGCCCCCTGAGGTCCCTGAGGCGCCGGCTTCGTTGGACGGTGCTCGCATCGGCGTCTCGGCCGACCTGATGAATGTCGGGCTCGACGGATCCATCAAGGTGGTGTTCGACGCCGCGGTGGGTCTGCTGGAGCAGTTGGGCGCCCAGATCGTGGAGGTCGGCCTGCCCGATGCGGAGTCGATCCGGTCGGCGTTCGTGCCGCTGCAGATGGCAGAGGCCTATCACGTGCACCATTCGATGGGGCTGTACCCGCAACGAGCTGCCGACTACGGCTCCGACGTGCGCTCGCGGCTCGAGGCGGCCACCGACGTGTCGATTGGGGACTACCTGGCCGCCTTGGAGCAACGTCGCCGGATAGTCGCCGCGTTCGAGCGGGGACTGCGGTCGGTGGACGCAATCCTGAGTCCGGTGTCCGGGGTCGGGCCGAGCCGCGTCGACGACAGTGATCGAGCGGTCTGGAACGGTCAGACCCGGCCGTTGCGGGACGCAGTGATGATCTTCACCGTGCCGCACAACGTGACCGGGCTACCCACCAGCATCGTGCCCGCCGGCGTCGATCCGGACGGTCTGCCCGTGGGCGTTCAACTGATGGCCGCCCGCTGGCGGGAGGACAAGGCTGTGCAGATCGCGGCGGCCCTTGAACTGGCGGTCGAGCCGCCTGTGGCGGCGTTCCCCGAACCGGCTGATCAGGCCGCCGCAGCAAGGTCAAGCGAATAGGAGTCCTGGCATGCCCTACGCACAATCCGACGACGCTCGGATCTACTTCGAGCAGCACGGCGAGGGCTCGGGCCCGCCCCTGGTCCTGATACGGGGTACCGGAGCGGATGGGACGCGCTGGATGCCGCAGGTCGAGGCCTACTCGCCAGAGGTTCCGTGCGTGATCTTCGATGGAAGAGGTGTGGGCCGGAGTGACACCACGCCGGCCCCCTACACGGTGGAGCAGATGGCCGGCGACACCCTGGCCGTCATGGACGAGGCCGGCGTCGGTGCAGCCCACGTCTCGGGCTCGTCGCTGGGAGGGGCCATCGGCCTCCATCTGGCTGTTCATGCTCCCGATCGGGTGCTGACTCTGCAACTGCACTCGAGCTGGCTGGCCACCCGGGGCTTCTCCGCGTACTCGCTCGGCCTGCTCAAGAAGTTCCTCGTCACCGGTGGGACCGACTTCTACTACGAGGCGACCCTGCCACTGCTGTTCAGCTGCTCCTTCATGATGGACAACTTCGATCACCTCATGAAGATCCTCGCCCACATGCAGGCTCACTCCGCTACCAGGGAGGGACTGCTCGGGCAGATCGAGGCCAATCTCAGTTACGACCTGAGCGCCGAGGCCGGACGGGTGAGGGCTCCCACCCTGATAACGGTCGGCGACCTCGACTACGTACTGCCCGTGTCGTGCTCGCGGGAGCTGCATGCGGCCATCGCCCGGTCCGAGCTGGTGGTCTTCGAGGGCTGCGGGCACCTCGTGACGATGGAGAACTCCGAGGAGTTCAATCGGGTCACGCTCGACTGGCTGAGGCCCCACCTCCACTAGGAGACCGATGGCTCCAGGGACTCGCGGTGGTATCCGGCCACGCGCTTGTAGCTGTCGGACAGCGCGGCCATCTCCTCGGAGGTGATCACGTCCTCGATCCGCTCGAAGGGCCGGTCGCCGGTTCGCTCGTGGACCGCCTTGAGGATGACGTCCGGGGGTGCGGACCGGCTGGCGTGGACCACCGCTGAGGTGGCTGGGAGCCGCTGCTCCTCGTAGGCCTGAAGCGCCTCGTCCACCGACTCCTGCGACTGCAGGCCGTCGGCCAGAGCCCGCGCGTCGAGGATGGCCTGGCCCGCGCCGTTGGAGCCCCGCGGGTACATGGGGTGGGCGGCGTCGCCGAGAAGCGTCACCCGCCCGTGAGTCCAGCGGGGCAGCGGATCGCGGTCGACCATCGGGTACTCGAGGATCTGCTCCGCTCCCCTGATGAGCCCGGCCACGTCGAGCCAGTCGAAGGTCCAGTCGGCGAAGACGTCGTAGAAGTCCTCGAGGCGGCCGGTGCGGTTCCAGTCCTGCTCGTTGTACTGGTCGGTCTGCACCTCGGCCACCCAGTTGACGAGTTGGCGGCCCTGACCGTCGACGTCGTGCCGGACCGGGTAGATCACCATCTTGCCGACCGTCAGCCAGCCGGCCCGCAGGTAGGTGGAGCCGCTGAGGAAGGGCTCCCAGACGGTCGTGCCCCGCCACATGTTCACACCCGAGTAGACGGGCGGACCCTCGTCACCGAAGAACTGACGCCGCACCGCCGAATGGATGCCGTCGCAGCCGACCACGGCCGCGCCCTCGGCGGACGGCAGGGCTCGGCCGGTGACGGAGTCGACGAAGTGGGCTGACGCGCCCCGGGTGCCGGAGTCAGTGGCGATGCAGCGGTGCCCGGTCAGCAGACGCTCGGATCCGTCGGGCACCCGGTCGAGGTAGGCGCGGCACAGCACCTGCTGGAGGTCTCCCCGGTGTATCTGGAACTGCGGCCAGTCGTAGCCGGCGTAGCGGCCGGCGGGCTCCAAGTACACGAACTGGCCGAATCGGTTGAAGAAGCGGGAGTCCCTGGTGGTCACGGCCACCTCGGTGAGCGCATCGGTGAGGCCCAGCAGCCCCAGTTCCTTGCTGGCATGGGGCAGCAGGCTGATCCCTACGCCGATGGGCCTGATCTCCGGCGCGGCCTCATAGACGCGGGCGCCTATGCCCCGCTCGTGGAGCATGAGGGCCAGCGTCAGGCCCCCGATGCCGCCCCCGACGATGATCACATCGTCCATGGCAGCCCCTATGTGCGGCTGTCAGGCCGAGTCGGCCAGGTAGGACTCCAGTGAATCGTCCAGCGCGTCCTCCCAGGCGGTGTGGTGGAGGGGTGCCACCGTGCCGGTGAGCGGGGAGGTGTGGCCGTGGTCGCGGTAGCCGATGATCGACTGCTTCTTGTGCTTCTTCCAGGCGTAGAACATCTGGTTGACCAGAGGCGTGTTGAAGTCGGGGTAGTCGGTCTGGTCGACCAGATCCTGCGTGTAGGCGCCCTGGAAGTCGATGCACGCGTAGTCGTCCGCCAGCGCGTCCTCCTCGGCTTGGGCTGCCTCTATCCAGCGGGCCTGCTCGTCCGCGCCGGGCAGGGAGATGCGGCCCAGGATCACGTCGCGGGCGTACCACGCTTGCGCGTCGAACATGTTGAACGTGTACCACTGGTCCTGCATGCCCAGGTAGAGGATCCGGTTCTCGGGCTGGAACACCACGCCGCGGTAGAGCATCGAGGTGGCCAGGCGATTGGCGGTCACCAGGCGCAGATCGTCGTCCATGAACGGGAAGTAGTGCAGGTACCCGGTGCACGAGACGATGGCGTCCACGTCCGCGGTCGAGCCGTCGGTGAAGTGCACGGTACGGCCGTCGACATGGGTCAGGATGGGCCTCTCGGTTATGCCGTCGGGCCAGTCGAAGCCCATGGGCCCGCTGCGCGACGTGCAGATCACCGAGCGGGCGCCGTACTTCCACAGCTGCGAGGCGATGTCCTCCGCCGAGTAGCTCGATCCGATCACGAGCACGTCGCGGCCGCTGAACTGCACGGCGTCGCGGAAGTCGTGGGCGTGCATCAGCGTGCCGCCGAAGGTCTCGTAGCCCGGGTAGTGGGGCATGTTGGGGATGGAGAAATGGCCGGTGGACACCACCACGTAGTCGAAGTCCTCGCTGACGTCGGTGTCGTTGGCCTGGTCGTGGGCGGTGACGGTGAAGCCGCCGCTGGCGGAACGGCTGACCCGGCGCACCGCGTGGTTGAAGCGGATCTGGTCGCGGAAGCCGCTGCGCTTGGCCCGTCCGATGATGTAGTCGTACAGCACCTCGCGGGGCGGGAACGACGCGATCGGCTTGCCGAAATGCTCCTCGAAGCCGTAGTCGGCGAACTCCAGGCACTCCTTGGGGCCGTTCGACCACAGGTAGCGGTACATGCTGGCGTGGCAGGGCTCGCCGTGCTCGTCGAGCCCGGTACGCCAGTCGTAGTTCCAGAGCCCGCCCCAGTCGCTCTGCTTCTCGAAGCAGACGACTTCAGGCGCCGACGGGCTGCCCGCCTCCGAATCGCTGGTGAAAGCGTGCAACTGTGCCAGGCCGCACGGCCCAGCGCCGATGACAGCCACTCGTGTCATGATCGTGACCCCCCCTGTGGTTAGGTGTCTCTATATCTACAGTAAAACTTTCTCTGCCTCTTGGCAAGGCGCAGAGCGAAAATAGCCGCTAGCCGAGCATTTCGTCTAGAGCGGCCAGAACGAGCGTCACGTTGCGGTGCCGGGCGGTGTGGCCCATGCTGCCGATTCGCCAGCACTGGCCTGCCCAGGGGCCCAGCCCGCCGCCGATCTCGATGCCGTAGCGGTCGAGCAGCGCTCGGCGGACGTCGGCCTCCCCCATGCCCCGCGGCAGCCGGGATTCGGGCACCCTCACCGAAGTGAGCTGGGGCAGGCGGGCCGCGACCGGCGGCACCAGCGTTAGGCCGCGGGCCTCCAGCCCTGCCTGAAGCAGGTCGCCGCAGTACTGGTGGCGCCTGTGGGCTGCCTCCAGCCCTTCGTCGAGCACTACCCCCAGTCCGGCGTGCAGGGCGTAGATCATCGAGATCGGAGCGGTGTGATGGTACGCCCTGGCGCCTCCTCCGTTCACGTAGTCGGCGATCATTCCCATGTCGAAGTACCACGACCGCGGCCGCGTGTGGATCCGCTCGACGGCCCGGGGCGAGACGCTGACCGGTGCCAGACCGGGCGGGACGCCGAGGCATTTCTGGGTTCCGCTGTAGGCGATGTCGACACCCCAGTCGTCGAGACGGACGTCGATGCCGCCGAGCGAGGTGACGCAGTCCGCCAGCAGCAGGGCGTCTCCCTTGGCCGCGCCCAACTCGGCCAGGTCGTTGCGCACCCCGGTCGAGGTCTCCGCGTGGACGACCGCGATCACGTCAGGGGCGGGGTGGGCATCCAGAATGCGCTGCGGGTCGAGGGGTGTGCCCCAGCAGGCGTCGACGCGCACCACGTTGGCGCCACACCGGGCCGCGACATCGCACATGCGCTCGCCGAACACGCCGTTCACCCCCACCACGACCGTCTGACCCTCGGAGACCACGTTCACGAACGCCGCCTCCATCCCGGCTGAGCCCGTACCCGACACCGGGAAGGTGAGCGCGTTGCCGGTACGGAACACGGTTCTCAGGCGGTCGCAGGTCTCATCGAGCAGGTCGAGGAACGCGCCGTCGAGATGGCCCATCACCGGCCGAGTGAAGGCCTCGATCACCTCCGGGTAGGGATTGGACGGGCCGGGACCCATCAGAACCCGCTCAACCAGCGGGCTCGGCTTACCCAAGTCCCCTTGATCTTTCATAGAAGTGGTGCTACCTTCCATCAGATTAGCGATTTCGTCACTGAGAGCATAGGAGAATCCATCCCGCTTGAGCCATCCCGCATAGGCGTAGGCCCGCGACAAGTCTTCAAGAACTCGACTGTGTGCGCAAAAACGCTGAGAATTCTGTCGGAAGAAGCCCGTGGGAGCGACCGCCTAGCACGATTCTGCCAAAAAGAACCCCCCGCAGGAGCCCTTATGAGCCATCATCAGATCACCGAGGCGAGGCGCCGGCTGCACCGCAGCGAGCTTGCTGTGCCGGGGTCGCGGCCCGAGTTGTTCGAGAAGGCCGCGGCCAGCCGGGCGGACTATGTGTTCCTGGACCTCGAGGACGCGGTGGCCCCCGATGAGAAGGAGGCTGCCCGGGCCAACGTCATCGAGGCTCTGGGAGACATCGACTGGCGGGGGTCCAACAAGACGGTGTCGGTGCGGATCAACGGCCTCGACACCCACTACATGTACCGCGACCTGATCGACGTGGTGGAGCGGGCCGGGGCGCACGTCGACACGATCCTCGTGCCCAAGGTGGGCGTGCCCGGCGATGTCTACACCGTGGACGCCCTGCTGACCCAGATCGAGACGGCGACGGGCCTGACCCAGCGCGTCGGCGTGGAGGCTCTGATCGAGACCGCGCTGGGCATGGCCAACGTGGAGGCGGTGGCTGCTTCCAGCCCGCGGCTCGAGGCGATGCACTTCGGAGTGGCCGACTATGCAGCTTCTTGCAGAGCCAGGACAATATCCATCGGGGGGCTCAACCCCGACTATCCGGGCGACCAGTGGCACTCGGCGCTGTCGCGCATGCTGGTGGCCTGCCGGGCCAACGGGTTGCGGGCCGTCGACGGCCCGTTCGGGGACTTCGGCGATCCCGACGGGTTCATGGCCGGCGCCCGCCGGGCCGCGGCCCTCGGCTACGACGGCAAGTGGGCCATCCACCCCGCGCAGATCGACCTGGCCAACGAAGTGTTCACGCCGCCGGAGTCGGAGGTGGATCAGGCCCGCCGGGTGCTTCAGGCGCTGGAGGAGGCCACCGCTGCGGGCCGTGGAGCGGCCCAGCTGGACGGGCGGATGATCGACGCCGCTTCGGCCCGGATGGCTCGCAACGTCGTCGAGATGGCCGAGGCCATCGATAACAGGGGGTCGTGACCCGGGAGTCGGGGTCGGTCCGATTGGGAGAGCGCAGGAGGGGCGTTCATGGAGATTCACGAGTACCAAGCCAAGGCCATACTCGCCGACTACGGCGTGGCCATACCGGAGGGAGGCCTGGCCTACAGCCCGGAGCAGGCCACCTACCGAGCCTCCGAGATCGGCGGCGAGCATTGGGTGGTGAAGGCCCAGATCCATTCCGGGGCCCGGGGCCAGGCCGGAGGCATCAAGTTCTGCAGCAGCGAGCGCGAGGTGTGGGACGCGGCCGACGACCTGCTGGGCAGGCGGCTGGTCACCCACCAGACCGGGGAGCGAGGCCGGGGGGTGTACCGCCTGTACGTGGAGGCGGCCGTGTCCGCCGAGTGCGAGATCTACCTGGGGTTCGTGCTCGACCGGTCGGCCGAGCGGGTGATGGTCGTGGCCTCGGCCGCGGGCGGCATGGCCATCGAGGACATCGCGGCCAGTGATCCGGGTGCCATCGTGCGGGTGAATGTGGAGCCGGCTGTCGGTCTTCAGGCCTTCGAGGCTCGCGAGATCGCCTTCGCGGTGGGTCTCGAGTCGACCCTGGTCCCCCAGGCGGTCCAGATGATGACCTCCTGCTTCCGGGTCTTCGACGATCTCGACGCGACCATGCTGGAGATCAACCCCCTGGCGGTCACCGCCGATGGTCGCCTCCTGGCGCTGGACGCCAAGATGACCTTCGACGACAACGCCCTGTTCCGCCACCAGGACGTGTCGGAGCTGCGGGACAAGTCCCAGGAGGATCCCCGGGAGCGCACCGCGGTGGATCGCGGGCTCAGCTACGTGGGGCTCGACGGCAACATCGGTTGCATCATCAACGGCGCCGGGCTGGCCATGGCCACCATGGACATGATCAAGCACGCCGGCGGCGAGCCGGCCAACTTCCTGGACATCGGCGGCGGGGCCTCCCCCGAGCGGGTGCTGAAGGCGTTCCGGCTGGTGCTCTCCGACGACAACGTCGAGGCCGTGCTGGTGAACATCTTCGCCGGCATCAACCGGTGCGACTGGGTGGCGGAGGGGGTGGTCCAGGCGCTGGAGCAGCTCGACCTGGAGGTCCCGGTGGTAGTGCGGCTGTCGGGCACCAACGTCGAGGAGGGACGGCGCATCCTGGCCGAGGCCGACGTGGGCGTGATCACCGCCGACTCGCTGGCCGAGGCCGGCACCAAGGCGGCCGCCGCGGTGCGGCGGAGGGCAGCCTGATGAGCGTCATCCTCGATGAGACGACACCGGTGTTGGTGCAGGGCGTCACCGGCCGGATCGCCACCTTCCACACCACCGAGATGCTGGAGTACGGCACCAACGTGGTGGGCGGCGTCACGCCGGGCCGGGGCGGCAGCACCCACTGCGGCGTGCCGGTCTTCGACACCATGAAGCAGGCGGTGGCCGCCACCGAGGCTACCGCCAGCATCGTGTTCGTGCCGCCGCCGTTCGCGGCCGACGCCATCATGGAGGCCGCCGACGCCGGCATCGAGTACTGCGTGTGCATTACCGAGGGCATCCCGATCCAGGACATGATCAAGGTGAAGCGCTACCAGCGCCGCTACCAGCACGCCAGCCGGATGTGTCTGATCGGCCCCAACTGCGCGGGGGTGATCAGCCCGGGCCGGGCCATGATGGGCATCATGCCGCCGCACATCTACGAGAGGGGCCCGGTCGGCATCGTCAGCCGGTCGGGCACGCTCGGGTACGAGGCGGCGTCACAGCTCAAGGCGGTCGGGATCGGGGTTAGCACCAGCGTTGGGATCGGGGGCGACCCGATCAACGGCAGCTCGTTCCTCGACCACCTCAAGCGCTTCGAAGCCGACGGCGAGACCGAGGCCATCGTGATGATCGGCGAGATCGGAGGGCTGCAGGAGGCCCAGGCCGCCCAGTACGCCCGCGACCACATGCACAAGCCGGTGGTGGGCTACATCGCCGGGCTGACCGCGCCCAAGGGGCGCACCATGGGCCATGCCGGCGCCATCGTCTCCACCGTCGGGGAGTCGGCCGCCGAGAAGGTGAAGCTCATGCGGGAGTGCGGCGTGAAGATCGTCAAGCTGCCGTCAGACTTCGGAACCACCGTCCCGAAGGTCCTCCGCCGCTAGAGACCGAGCGGGTAGCGCACCCTCTTAGCCGCGGACGCGGGTCTTGTCGGGGTCGTAGAACGGGTACCGCACGACCTCGGCTGCGATCCGCTTCTCGTGGCCGTCGAGCTTGCCGACCTCCACGGCAGTGCCGATCTCGGCATGCTCCACCGCCATGCGGCACAGGGCGATGTTCTTGCGCAGTACCGGTGAGATGGTGCCGCTGGTGACGACGCCTATCTGGTTGCGGCCGGCGTACACGCCGTCGCCGTGGGAGGCGGGCTCGCCCCCGTCCACCTCCAGGCCGACCAGCCGCCGCTGCGGGTTGTCGCGCCGCTTGAGGAGGGCGTCCCGGCCGATGAAGTCGTCCTCCTTCGTCTTGAGCGGCACCGTGAAGCCGATACCGGCCTCGTAGGGGTCGGTCTGATCGCAGAACTCGTACCCGGCGAAGATGAGGCCGGCCTCGATGCGCAGGATGTCGAGCGCGGCCAGGCCCATCGGCACCAGGCCGTGCTCCGCGCCGGCTTCGAAGATGGCGTCCCATACCGCGGGTGCGTCCTTGGGGTGGCAGAACACCTCGAAGCCGAGCTCGCCGGTGTAGCCCGTGCGGGACACCACCAGCGGGATCCCGTCGTAGTCGCCGATGCGGGCGATGGCGAACCGGAACCACCCCAGCTCCGAGATCGTCGGCTGGTCGGGACGGGTCCAGATCACCTGCTCAAGGATCTGGCGGCTGTTGGGCCCCTGGACCTGGAGGTTGTGGAGCTGCTCGGTGGAGCTGCGCACCCATGCCTGCAGTCCCAGGCGCTGGGCCTGCTCCCGCAGCCAGACGCCGCTGTACCCGAGCTGCCCGCCGATCCAGCGGAAGTTCTCGCGCCCGAGCCGGAACACGGTGCCGTCGTCGATCATGCCGCCGGTGTGGTGGCACATGGCGGTGTACGACACCTGGCCGTCGGCGAGTTTGCGGACGTTGCGGGTGACGCAGGTCTGCATCAGCAGTTCGGCGTCGGGGCCGGTGACCTCGTACTTGCGCAGCGGGGAGAGGTCGATGGCCGCCGCGGCCTGCCGGCAGGCCCAGTACTCGGTGATGGGTCCGTGGGCCGTGTAGGAATCGGCCAGCCAGTAGCCGCAGTACTCGCTGAAGCTGCGGGTGAGGGCCGAGGTGCGGGGATGGAAGCCGGTCTCGGAGGTCAGCTGTGCCTCGGAGTCTGCAGTCATGCGGATCGCCGTCGCTTTCTTGAACCGGTTGGCAGAGGGGTAGACCCGCACCGCGATGTCGGTGGGGTTCCAGGCGTTGGCCGCGTCGATGTCGTCGGGGCAGGAGGTGGACACGCACACCAGGTCCTCCAGAGCTCGCAGCAGGACGTAGTCGCCGGGACGGGACCACGGCTCGTTGAGGTAGATCTGGTTGTGGTCGTCGAGGTTGGTGTTGTAGAAGAAGTTGATGGCCTCCCAGCCCCGGCGGCGGGCTACTCCGTAGGGGTCGAGGACGTTGTTGGTGTTGTCGGTGCAGTTGATGTGGCCCGGGTAGCCCAGCTCCTCGTAGTAGCGGGCGTTGCAGGCGGTGTTGAAGGTGTCATGGCGGCCCACGGTGTCCTGGATCACCTCGACCAGCGGCTGCATCTTGGCGTTGAAGAACTTGGAGTAGAGGCCGGGCGCCGGACAGGTCGCTCCCATGAGGGAGCGAGTGATCGTGGCGTCGAGGCTCACGTCGAGCCCGGCGTCGAGATCGGCGGCTGCGAAGCACTGGAAGTCGGAGCACTGCCGGCCCTCCACATCGACGACCTGGAACCAGTCGCCCTTGGCGACCTCGTACGCCCTGGCGGTGCTGTGCTTGATGATGAAGTCCTGGCTGGGGTCGGCCAGCGGCGCGGGCAGCAGGGGCTCAGCCTTAGCGCGGGTTGGATCGCGGCGGTGCACGTAGGCGATCAGGTCGGTGGGGGGAGAACCGCCGTGGGCCGACATCGGCTCACCCGGCGCAGCGATAACGCACGCGATGTCCGCGTGGGCCACTACCCGGGACCGGGTGCCGCCGGTGTTGTCGCCGTCCAAGACCCTCAATGGAGTCGCGGCCTGCAGGGCGGCCAGGTCTACGCCGACGCGTTCAAGTCCGGCCCGCACCCGCCGGGCGTCCTGAAGCTCGGCGGAGAGGATGCCTACCGCGGCCGGGTCTCCGGTGGAGCGGGCCCGACTGCCGTTGCCGTTCCCCGAAGCGTCCGCGGGGCCGAGCAGGCCGGGGTCGGATCGGCCGGCGGCGTCGAATGCCACCAGCTCGCAAGGCTGGCGACCCTCGGGGTCGACGACCTCCAACTCATCGCCCGCGTCGAGCGCCACCACCGTGGCGCCACCGCCCGTCACCCGGTAGCGCTCCACTCCCGGCTCCAGCATCAGCAACCCCGGCACCAGGACTCTTGGCTGGTCCGGTGCGATCGTGGTCATGATCGCCTCCCTAGGCATGGTGAAGTCCTGGGGCCAGTCTCGCGGTGCACGCCTGAACACGCAACCGGCGTCAGCGCCTCCGTCGGCCCAAGGGTCCAGACAGTCCGTGCCCTGGTGGTTTGCCTTCGGTGCCGGTGGCGGAGACGTTGGCGAACATGTCCCAGATCAGCAGGACGACGGCCACGATGGAGGCGACGGCCCCGATCCAGAGCCCGAACGCGGGATCAATCTCGCTGTCGAGGATCCTCCGAATGGCGATGGCGCCGGCGAAGCCGGCCCCGATCCAAGCCGGTCTCCAGCCCACCTGGATGAGTCCTGCAGTGATGAGGCTGACAGCGAGCAAAATTGGACCCTCGCCGCTGGCGATGCCCTGCACCGACTCCGTTCCGCTCTCCGTTGTGGTGGTATGCCACGGCAGGAACATTGCTACGGCTATGACGATCACGCACGCTTGCGCGATCCGTCTGCGAGGGATCCTCACGGCGTCAGGCTAGAGGCGCAGATGCAGGGGCTGGCGCCGCACCGCTCAGTGCGGCACGGCGCCAGCCTCCTTGAATGGGGTGAGTCAGGTGTCAGAAAGCCTGGATGGCGATAATCGTGAAGACGATGCAGGCGATCGTGAAGACGATGAACGCCATCTCGATGCCCTTATCGTGGCCCTGCTTTCCCTGGAACTCGATTTGCTTACGACGAGCCATGTCAGTCCTCCGAGCCGTACTTGTCGGCGAGTCGGTCGGCTGCGTGGTTAAGCAGCTTGTCCTCGCGCACGGTCACGAGCAGTGCCGAGATCACGGAAACCGCGATCCCGAGAATGGCCAAGACGACCGAGGGGCCGGCACCGAAGACGGGGCCTTCAGCCCACGTGAAATACGGGCCGGCCATCTCAACGCCTTGTTCCCAACTGTCGAAGGGGAAGCTGTTCATTCAGTCCTCCTTGGTTCTGAACGTTGTTAGTTGTCGTGTCGATGATCCTGCGCCTCCAGCTGCGTTCGCCTGCGCTTGCCCCAGTACCCGGCGGCTGCCACCACCAGGTACATGACGGCGAGTGCTCCGACGAGCTGCAGCCATGAGGCGGACACCGGCTAGCGGTTGGCGACCAGATCCGCCCGCAGCGTGGCTGCGGCCGACTCCCGTGATCCGTCGGCGTGGATGATGGGCTCGTCGGCCCGGCCGAACTCCGGATAGAAGTCCGTCTCGAACTCGGCCATGTCGAGGCCCTCGACCTCCACCTCGGGCGGAACCCTCAGCAGGTTCAGCTTCTTGAGGATCCACGATGCGACGTAGCCGGTCACGAAGGACAGCGCGAAGATCGCGGTCATCCCCACAAGCTGGCCCAGGAAGCTGGTCTCCACGCCGGCGGGGCCGGTCGGGTACCCGCTGGCGAATATGCCAACGGCCAGCGCGCCCCACATTCCCATGAAGCCGTGGACTGACACAGCCCCGACGGCGTCGTCGACGCGGGCCTTGGTCTCCAGCCAGCCGCCGATGTAGTAGCAGAGTCCGGCCGAGAAGAAGGCCAGGATCAGCACCAGGTTGGGGCTGTAGATGTCGGCGCCCGCCGATACCGCCACCACGCCGGCCAGGCCTCCGGAGATGGTCCAGAACGGATCACCCCTCGAGAAGATGTAACCGCCGGCGAAACCGCCTGCGAAGCCCATCGTGATGGTGTAGGTGATGGCCGACAGCGTGGCCGGGTTGAAGTAGATGTTGGCCCAACCCGGAGTGGTGTCGGCTGTGATGGCGAGGCACGCCGCGTAGAAGGCGTAGAACGCGGTGAAGATGATCATCAGCCCCATCAGCGTGAGGTGCAGGTTGTGGGGCTGGAATGCTCTCGTGCCGCCGTTGCTGTCGTACCTCCCGATCCTCGGACCGAGGTTGTACAGCACGCCCAGGGCGAAGATGCCGGCCACACCGTGGACCACCATCGAAGCCGCGAAGTCGTGGTAGCCGAAGTGCACGGTCAACCAGCCTCCGTAGCTCCATCCCCAAGCCGCGGCGACGACCCAGACCAGGCCGCCCATCAGGGCGGTCAGCCACAGGTAGGCCGAGATGCGGATGCGCTCGATCACCGCGCCGGACATGATCGATCCCGTCGTCCAGGAGAACAGCACGAAGGCCGCCCAGAAGACGCCCGTGATGTTGTCGCCGAGGTGTGGTCCCGCGGAGCCGTCCCACGCCAGGCCGTAGCCGTCACCGCAGAAATAAAGCCCCGTCAGACCTGCGGGGCTTGCTCCATCGGCTGAAACTGTGAACTTCAAACCTTCCTGCATGCAGAAGTACACGTACCAGCCGAGGTAGTAGAACGTCGGCGTCACCACGGCAATCGTCATGATGTTCTTCATCGCCGTCGACATGATGTTCTTGCGGCGGCTCACGCCGGCTTCGTAGGTCATGAACCCAACGTGCAGCAGCCACATGATTGCGACGGTGAAGAAGTAGTAAGCCTCGGTGAACACTATGGCAGTGCTCATTGACTCACCCCCAATTCTTCTTGTCCGCTCCGACCGGTCGGCCGGACCTGCCGACAATAGCACAGACAGTTCGGCTGTTCCCATCGGGCGCTTTCCCGGGGTTAGCGAACCTTTCACAGGGTTCGCGAATCTTTCCCAGAATTCGCGACTCGGCCTCTAGCGCTCGTCCGGCTCGTGGACTATGACTTGCGCGAGCTCCCCGGTGTTGGCGTTGACCCAGATGTCGGCCTTGTGCAGGAAGTCCTCGGGGCCGCCCTCGGGGTCGTCCACGGTGAAGACCACCACCCACATCAACTTGGCCGGGAAGCCCTGGCGCAGCAGCTTGGCTTCTGTCTTGTCGGGCGCGAAGGCGCCGGGCTCGGCTGCCAGCGCAGCACTGGCAGTGGCGACCGCCTCGTCCTCCTCCACTTCTCTGCCCCCGCAGCTCTGCGGGGCGAACACGGAGATGAGCACCAGCGCCAGTCCGACCGCGATCAGCAACTTGGTGCGTCCCTGCATAGCCGTGATGCGACCCAGCAGACCGGTGGGCCTCTCTTCGGGTGTCGGGTCGGTCATCGATGCGGTCCTGGGATGGGCGAGGCGGGGTCAGGCCTTGTCGGGCGGTCGCACGAAGAAGCGCAGAGCTATGTACCCCAGCACGTGCGTGATGGCCACGACGCTAACCCACCAGAGCAGAATGTGGACCCGGTAGCCGCGTTCGCGGCACTCCCAGACCGTGAGCCCCAACGCGCCGACCAGCAGGATCCAGAGCACGAGGCTCTGGCGGATGGCGTTGCCCTCGCTGAACCAGTCGAGGATGATCAGCAGGCCCACAGCGTCATCCTCCCGCGCCGGTCCCGGGCTCGCTGGCCGGGTACACCTTGATCGAGATGAAACGTATCGGCAACTCGACGAGCTCGACCGGGCCGTGGGCCACCTCGCCGTGGATCTGCATGGTGTCGCCCGCCTCGAGGCGGTAGGCCTTCCCGCCGTAGCCGTAGTCGATCGATCCCTCCAGCACATGGATGAACTCCACGCCGGGATGCTGGTAGAGGGGGAACACCCCGCCCGGCTCGGTGATGGTGGTGATCATCGGCTCGATCACCCGGTTGGGGCCGCGCAGGGTGCCTAGATCCTGGTAGAGGCGCCCCGGCCCGCCCCCCTGGTGATGGATCTCGTGACCCTCGCCCGCCTTCACGATCACCAGGTCGTGCTCCTCGTCCAGGCCCCGGAACAGGGCGGTGACCGGGACGCGGGCGGTGGCCGCCAGCCGCACGAGGGTCGACAGGCTCGGTGCGCTCTGGCCGTGCTCGATCTTGGAGAGCATCCCCAGGGAGATCTCGGCGCCGGCCGCGAACTCCGACATCGTCATGTTCAGCGACCGGCGGAACTCCCGGACCCGGCTCCCCACGACACGACACAACTCCTCGGTGGAGACCGAGGGGCCCAGCGCGTCGGTAAGTTCGAGGTCGACGCGGTCGCCGTCGGGACCGGATTGAGTGGCATCCGTGAGTGCCATACCGGAGATGATGCCAGACATCGGCGGGCTCGGAGGGTACTGGACCGGATTCGCTCGCCCACCCGCTCGGCCTCGTAGCATCGGGCCGTGGGCGCGCTCAGCATCAGCCCCGCCGACTCCACCATCGGCGCCGAGGTGTCGGGCGTGGACCTGTCGGCCGACATCGATGACAGGCTCGCCGCCGAGATCAGGACCGCGCTGGACGAGCGCGGCGTGCTGGTGTTCGTGGGCCAGGACGCGGTCGACGACGAGTCCCAGAAGCGGATCGCCTCCATCTGGGCCGCCCCGCAGCCGCATCCGATAGTGGAGTTCCTCGGCAGCGACGAGGTGATCGGCGTGGTCTACAACGACGCCGATCACCCTCCGGCCGCGGGCGGTGACAGCTCGTTCCACACCGATTATTCGTTCAATCCCGAGATCCCTGATGTGGCCGTGCTGCGACCGCTGGTGATACCCCCCGTGGGCGGGGCAACGCTGTGGTCGGACGCGCGTGCCGCTCTGGGAATGCTCGACGATGACCTGGTGGACAGGTTGCGGGGCCGGGTCGCCCATCACGACATGGGGCCGGGCTTCCGGCGTGAGATGGAGGTCCGGTTCGGCACCGAGGTGGCCGACAAGCTCGATGCCCGCTTCGGAGCCGGCTACCGCCATCCCATCGTTGCTGTGCATCCGCGTACCGGTGATGAATTGCTGTTCGTGAATGCCGGCTTCACCCGTCATGTGATCGGGCTGCCGAGGGACCGCAGCGACGCCCTGCTCTCCCGGCTGTTCGAGGCCTTCACCGATCCGGCCATCTCTTTCAGCCGCAGTTGGAGGCCGGGCGATGTCGCCGTGTGGGACGAGCACCGCACCGTCCACCGCGGCCCCAACGACTTTGCTCCTCACGAACGCCGGTTGCACCGCTGCACGGCAGGCGGCCGTCGCCCCATGGCGTCCACCACCGGACCGGGTTGACAGCCTCCGCCGCGGCCCGCGCCACGGCGGGCCAACCAGTGCTCCGTCTACCATCGGCGCATCCTGATCCTCCTACGGCACGGCCGCACTCCCAACAACGCCGAGGCCCGGCTTCAGGGCCAGATCGACTCGCCTCTCGACGAGGTCGGCTTCGAGCAGTCCGCGGTGGTCGGCAAGGCCCTTCGGGACCGCTGGCCCGTGGATCGCGTGGTGACGTCATCGCGCCGCCGCACCCAGCAGACGTCCCGGGCCGCCGGCCTCGGTGATGTCCCCACCACGATCGACGACCGCTGGATGGAGATCGATTTCGGTGCTTATGACGACCGCCGCATCTCCGATGTCATGGTCGAACTCGGCGCGGCCTGGGCCTCGGACATCTCCTACGTGCCGCCCGGAGGCGAGTCCATGGCCCGCTTGCATGAGCGGGTGGGCGAGGCGGTCGCCGAGATCGTGGAGGAGGCCGCGACCAGCAACATCGTGGTGGTGACGCATGCCACCCCCATCAAGTCGGCGGTGGCATGGCTGCTGGACGGCACCGCCGAGATGATCATGCGCCTGCGGGTGAGCCTGGCATCGGTCACTGCCTTCGGTCCGGTGGGGCACGGGATGGTCCTTACCGAGTTCAATTGGCGCCCGGCGCGCCACATTGGCTAACTGCCGCAGTCCGGACGTATCGTCGAAACGATGATCTCCGGAATGAACCATGCCGTCCTGTACGTCCGCGACGCCCGGCGCCACCAGAAGTTCTACGCCGACGTGCTCGGCTTCAACACCGTGATCGACGGACCCGGCGCCTACGTGTTCATGCGGGCGCCGGAATCGGCGAATCACCACGACATCGTCTTCTTCTCGATCGGCGAGGACGCTGCCCCCTCCCAGGCCGGCCGGAGCACGGTCGGCCTCTACCACATCGCGTGGGAGGTCGGCACCCTCGATGAGTTGGCCGAGATGCGCGAGCGGCTGATCGAGGCCGGAGCCCTGGTGGGCCAGAGCGACCATGGCCCCAACAAGAGCCTTTACGCCAAGGATCCTGACGGCTTGGAATTCGAGGTGATGTGGCTGGTGCCCCCGCAGTACTGGGGAGACGAGGAGCATGAGGCCATCATCCGCCCGCTCGACCTCGATGCCGACAGAGAGCGGTTCGCCGCTCTCGGATGACTCCCCCTCCCCGGGACCGGTAAGGAGCGTCTGACCATGAGCATCGCCGAGAGCCTCGGCAACCCCTACTGCTACTTCCTCGACGACGACGCCTTCGTCGAGACCGCCCGCCCCGGTTTCAGGCACCGGGTGATAACCGGTGAACACCTGCAACTCTGCTTCTGGCGGATCACCGGAGGTGCTCGGGGCTCGGTGCTGCACAACCACACCGAGAACGAGCAACTCGGCGTCATCATGCGGGGCAAACTCGATTTCCGCATCGGCCCCGACGGAGCCAACGACGAGCGCATCGTGCTCGGCGAGGGCGACTCATACCTGGCCCCCCGCTCGGTCTGGCACGGCGACTCGGTGTTCATCGGGGATGACGCTTACGGGGAGTGCTGGATCCTCGACGTGTTCGCCCCGCCCCGCTCCGACCTTGCCGACACGGGCTGACCACGGCTGATATGGCCGATTGGCGGCTGGCCGTCGACATTGGCGGGACTTTCACCGATGTGGTGCTGCTCGACAGTCAGTCGGGCCGGGTGGTGGTGGACAAGACCCTCACCACTCCGGCCGCGCCCCTGGAGGGCGTACGGGCCGGCGTCAACCAGCTCCTGTCCAAGGCACAGGTCACACCGGCGGACATCACCGCGCCCATCGTGCACGCCACCACCCTCATCACCAATGCCTTGATCGAGGGTCGCACCGGCCGGGCCGGACTGGTGACGACGACAGGCTTCGGCGACACGCTGCTGATCCGCGACGAGCACCGCTACGACATGTACGACCTCCAAATCGAGTTTCCCGATCCCCCCATCGGTCGGGATCTCACCTTCGAGATCGACGAGCGCACGTCGGCTACCGGCGCCGTGCTGGCCGAGCCCTCGGCCGCCGACCTCGACCGGCTGGGCTCGCAACTGGCCGGCGCGGCGGTGGAGTCCGTGGCCGTGTGCCTGCTCAACTCCTACGTCAACCCGGCCAACGAGCAGGCCGTGGCCGAGCATCTCCGCAACCAGCTCGGAGTGCCGGTGTGCATCTCCGCCGAGATCTCGCCGCAGATCCGCGAGTACCCCCGCATGATCACCGCGGCCTGCAATGCAGCCACCATGCCGGTGATCGGCCCCTACCTCGACGAGTTGCAGAGATGGCTCTCGGCGGAGGGTTTCGGCGGGGCGGTGCTGATGATGCTGTCCAACGGCGGTGTGGTGTCGGCCGACGACGCGGCCCGGGGTCCGATCCGCCTGGTCGAGTCGGGGCCGGCGGCCGGTGCTCTGGCCGGCACGTGGTACGCGAACCGCCTCGGCTCCGAGCGGCTGCTGTGCTTCGACATGGGCGGCACCACGGCCAAGGCCTGCCTGATCGAGAACGGCGAGCCGGCACTCACCAACACCTTCGAAGTGGCCAGGATCTACCGGTTCAAGAAGGGGTCGGGCTTCCCGGTGTCGGTGCCGTCGGTCGACCTGGTCGAGATCGGCGCCGGCGGGGGATCGCTGGCCCGTCTCGACCGCTTTGGTCTGCTGAAAGTCGGGCCGGAGTCCGCCGGGGCCGATCCCGGTCCTGCCTCCTACGGCCGGGGCGGCACCACGGCCGCGGTGACGGACGCCGACGTAGTGCTCGGACTGCTCGACCCGGGTGCCTTCCTGGGAGGTGACATGCCTCTCGACGCGGCGGCAGCCCACGCGGCGACGGCACCTGCTGCGGAGGGTTTGGGGCTGTCAACGGTCGACACCGCCGCCGGGATCCATGAGGTCGTCAACCAGAACATGGCCGCGGCCGCCCGCATGCACGGGGTGGAGCAGGGAGTTGACCTCCGAGGGGTCACCATCCTGGCCTTCGGCGGCGCCGGGCCGGTGCACGCCTGCGGAGTGGCCGATCTCCTGGAGAGCGACCGGGTGATCTTCCCTGTCAACGCCAGCGTGCTCTCCGCGTTCGGGACCCTGGTGTCGCCGGTGCGTATCGATCTGGCCCGTTCCATGCCCCGGCTGCTCGACGGCGTGGACGTCGCCGAACGGGACGGGCTGCTCGACGAACTGCGAGGCGAGGGACGCAGGGTTCTCTCCGCCGCCGGCGTGCCCGCCGACGATGTGCGGTTCCGCTACGGGCTTGATGCCCGCTACTCGGGCCAGGGCAACGAGATCACGGTCTGGGTGGGCACGGGCGAGGCCTGGCCCGCGAGCGAGGCCGATGTGCGGGCCGCCTTCGAGTCGGAATACCGGCGGATCTACGGCATGACCATTCCCGATGTGGCCGTCGAGGCTGTGACCTGGCGGCTGTCGGCCTACGCCGAGAAGGTTCAGGTGCGCCCCGATACCGGGGCCACCGGTGAGGCCGGCGCGGCTGAGCCGGTGTCGCGGCGTCCGGTGGTGTTCGCGCGGGGCACCGCCGCGGTTGATGTGCCCGTGTACCGGCGGCAGGATCTGGGCGTGGGAGCGACGCTCGGGGGCCCGGCCATCGTGGAGGAGCGCGAGACCACCACCGTGATCCGGCCGGGCTGGGAAGCGGAGGTGGCGTCCGACGGGAGCCTCGTGGCCACCAGGAGCCGGTCATGAGCAAGGCTCCCGCCTTCGATCCGGTGGAGTTGGAGATCCTGTGGCAGTCGCTGATCTCCACGGTGAACGAGCAAGCCCGAGCCCTTCAGCGGGCCGCGTTCAGCCCCATCGTGCGCGAGGCCGGGGACCTGGCCAACGCCGTGTTCGACCGGCGGGGTCGCATGGTGGCCCAAGCGGTGACGGGAACACCGGGCCACATCAACAGCCTGGCCCTCGGCGCAGCCGCCATGCTCGAGGAGTATCCGGTCGAGTCGCTGGTGCCCGGCGACGTGCTCATCACCAACGATCCGTACAAGACCGCGGGCCAGCTCCTCGACGTGACCGTGCTCGTGCCGGCCTGGCGGGTACCGGCGGGCGGGGGCGAGCCCCGGCTGATCGCCCTGTTCGGTTCCACGATCCACCACACCGACGTGGGCGGCTATGGCATCGGCGCCGGCGGCCGGGACTGCTTCGAGGAGGGGCTCTGGATCCCGATCTGCAGGCTGATGCGGGGCGACGGCTCCGGAGGCTCGGAGCGCAACGCCGACGTCTGGAAGTTCATCCTGTCGAATGTCCGCCAGCCGGATCACATGGCCGGCGACCTCCATGCCCAGATGGCCTCGGGCGAGGTGGGGGCGCAGCGGCTGGCCACGCTGTGCGACACCCACGGCCTTGACGACATCGAGGACCTCGCCGACGAGATCATCGAGCGCTCCGAGGCCGCCACCAGGGCCACCATCCGTGAGCTGGACGCAGGCAGCCACGGCGCCTCGGCGGTGCTCGATCTGGCCGACGGGAGCCGGGTGGACATCGTGTGCACCATGCATGTCGACCCCGAGGCCGGGGAGATCACGGTGGACTACGAGGGATCCAGCGAGGCCAGTCCCTGGGGGATCAACGTGGTCCGCAACTACACCCACGCCTACACCACCTTCACGGTTCGGTCGGTCCTCAACCCCGACATACCCAACAACCACGGCAGCCTGGCGCCCATCAAGATGAGGGCCCCGGAGGGATCGGTTGTGCACGCGGTGCCCCCGCAGCCGGGCACGGCCCGTCATGTGGTGGGGATGTTCCTGCCCAATGCGCTGCTCAAGGCTCTGGCCCGGGTCAAGCCCTCCGGTGCCATGGCCGAAGGCGCTGGTGCGGTATGGACCATGCAGGTCAACGGCCACCACGACGACGGGTCGCCGTTCATCACCGCCATGTTCACCTACGCGGGCGGCGTGGGAGCCCGGGCCACCAAACCCGGTCTCGACGCCTGTTCGTACCCCACCGGTGTGTCGGCGGTGCCCATCGAGGTGGTGGAGGCGTCGGCCCCGGTCCGGTTCCTGCGCAAGGCGCTGCGCCCGGACTCAGGCGGTGGCGGATCCCAGCCCGGCGGGCTGGGTCAGGTGATCGAATTCGAGGTGGACACGGCCCGGCCCTGGCAGCTCAACGCCGTGACCAGCCGCCTGACCGAGCCGCCCCAGGGCATCTTCGGGGGCGAGCCGGGCGCGTCGGGGTCATTCCAGGTGAACGGCGAACCGGTGACCACCCAGACCCGTATAACGCTCCAGCCCGGCGACACCGTGCGCTTGGAACTGCCCGGCGGCGGCGGATACGGCGCGCCGGCATCGAACCCGCCAGATCAGGATCAGCCGGTCGGGTCGTGAGCACCTGGGCTGAGCCCGTGTCCTTCGCGTCGGTGTGGGATCGGGCTGTGTCGGGCCGCGCCGACGAGACATTCCTGATCTTCGAGACGCCGTCGGGGGACGTGTGCCGCTGGAGCTACGGAGACTTCGACGAGGCTGTGGACCGGGTGGCCGGGACGCTGGCCGCTCTGGGCACTGAGCCGGGCGCGGCTGTCCATCTCGCCCTGACCAACTCGCCGACGTTCGTGGCCGTATGGTTGGCCGCGTCCCGCCTGGGTGCCTGGATCGTTCCGTCTGACCCGATGGGTCGAGCGCCGGAACTGGCCGGACACATCGAGCGCACCCGTCCCACGGTCGGGTTGTGCGCCGGGGCCAGGGCCGGCACTTACCGGGCCGCGGTTGCCGCGGCGGGCCGGAACGACCTGAGCGTCGTCGAGATCGACGAGGCCGATGCCGCGCTGGCGCCGTTCGACGCCGCGCCTCTAGCCGCCGCTGAGCGACCGGAGGCCGGTCTGCTCGACAGGGCCGCGGTGATGTTCACGTCCGGCACCACCGGACGGCCTAAAGGTGTGGAGGTGACCCAGGCCAACTACGCGTTCGCCGGCAAGGTCATGGCCACCGCGGCCGGGCTCGCTCCCGACGACCGGCAGTTGGTGGTGCTGCCCCTGTTCCACGCCAACGCGCAGTACTACTCGTTCGCGTCGGCCATCTGGACCGGGGCGAGCGTGGCCCTGATGCCGGCCTTCTCGGCGTCGGGGTTCCTGCCGGCTGCGGCCCGCCACTCGGCGACCTGTGCCAGCCTGTTCGCCGCGCCCATCCGCATGATCCTGGCCCGGGGCGGCCCCTCGGAGGGGGTTGTCCTGCGTCACTGCTGGTACGCGCAGAACATCGCCGCCGACCAGTACTCCACGGTGGCGGAGTGGTTCGGCTGCCGGCCCCGCCAGCTCTACGGCATGACCGAGACCATCCCAGCGGTCCTCACCGACGAGGCGGCCGACCCCCACCACGCCTCGATGGGCCGGGTATCTGCGGGCTGCGCGGTGGACGTGCAGGACGCGGCCGGAAGCTCGGTGGAGCCGGGGGTCGTGGGCGAGGTGGTGGTCGGGGGCGAGCCGGGCGTCACCCTGTTCGCCGGCTATCTCGATGCCCCGGACATCACCGCGGCCAGCTTCCGGGACGGCTGGTTCCTGACAGGTGATCGGGCGACGCGCGACGGCACCGGGCGCCACTACTTCGACGGCCGCCGCTCGGACGTGCTCAAGGTGTCGGGCGAGAACGTCTCGATCGTCGAGGTCGAGTCCACCCTGGCCGAGCATCCCGCCGTGCTCGAGGCGGCCGTGGTGGGCCGCCCCGACGAGATCCGCGACGAGGTCCCCGTGGCCTTCGTGGTCGCCGCGGATGCGTCGGCGGCGCCGTCCGTCTCCGAGCTCGACGCCTGGTGCACCGAGCGCCTGGCCAAGGCCAAGCGTCCCGCCGCCATCACCCTCATCGACGAGCTGCCCCGAACCAGCGTCGGCAAGATCCGCAAGTTCCTCCTGGCCGAACAGGCTGCCGCCGAGCCGTCGAAGGGAGGTCAGGCGGCGGCCAGCCGCTCGGCTTCGTCGATGTAGTCGAGCGTCTCGTGAATGAGGCGCTCGGTGTGTTCGACCGGCTCGCAGAACCCGAGGTAGAAGCAGTCGCCGTGCAACGCGTCCTTGACGATGTGGTAGTGATCGGCGAGGCGGCGAATGTCCGGGTCGTCGACACCGAGACGGTTGATCTCCCTCGTAGTAAGTGGGGATTTCGTGGGCTCTTCGCCGGTGCGTGCCACGATGAGACCGTCGGCGGCCCGCTTCGTGGCGCACCACGCCTTCTCGGCGGCGTCCCTGATGTCACCGGCGTCCAGGCGGCCCAGCGCGGCGTCGTGGAGGGCACGGGCATCCGCGAACAGCGCGGCGACACGCTCTGCCGGGGAGTCGCCGGCGGGAGGTTGTTTCTCGGCCGTACCGTCCATTGTCATCGACTCCTCCCCGGTGTTTGTTGCGGACGCGGACGACTGTACCGGCTTGGATCAGCTATGACAACAGAATGATATGAAAACGCTTGTTATCGATTGGTATTGCTGGCGATGCGTGTCAGGGCCCGGTGCAGCAGGCCGCAGGTGGCCTCTACCTTCCATACGTTGCCGGGCAGCGGCTGGGTGTCGTAGACCCACGCCCAGGAGGCCTCTCTGAGCGCTTCGGGGTCTTGGAGGCTGGCACCGAGCAGTCGCTCCTCAGAGCGCTTGGCCCGGTACGGCTTGGGCGCCACCGCGCCGAGGGACACCCGTGCGTCGGTAATGGTGGCGCCGTCTGCGTCGAGGGCCAGGGACACCGCTGCGGAGCACACCGCGAAGTCACCTGCGTAGAGCCTCAGCTTCTCGAAGGCGGCAGAGCGGGCCCGGGCCGCCGAAGGCACGCTCACCTGTGTCAGCAGTTCGGCCTCGGCCAGGTCGGGCTCACCCGGCCCCGCGTAGAGTTCGTCGATCGTCCGTCGGCGGGGAGGCTTCGACCCGGACGGCACGCTCTCGGCGACGGCGTCGAGGGCCAGCAGGCCGGTGGCCAGGTCAGACGGGGTGACGGCCTGGCAGCGATGCCCGCCGAGGACCGCGTGGTGGAACCGGTGATCGCCGAGCACGGCGTAACAGGGGCTGGTCCATCCGCTGCGCTTGTAGCAATCGAAACCGTTGCGATAGAAGGCGCAGCGCTTCTCCTGCAGGAGGTTGCCGCCGACCGTGGCCAGTTCGCGGATCTGGTGGGTGGCGAGTTCCTCGAGCAGGTCGGACAGCATCGAGTCGCCCGGCTGGACATCCGGCGCCGACATCCGTTGGCGAAGGTCCTCCAGGGTGACCGCGGCGCCGATCCTCAGGTCGCCGCCGGGCGTCTCATCGAGTCGTCGCAGCTCGCGGACGGAGGTCGTGTCGATGAGGCGAACCGGCGCGGTCAGTCGCTGCTGCCGGGCCACCAGCAGATCGGTGCCGCCTCCCAGATAATCAGAGCCATCAGGCTGGGCGGCACAAGCCTCGACGGCCGCGGCCACGCTGGCGGGCTGCTCGATTGCCTCTATCTCCGGAACAGGTGCCGTCGGGCCTCGCCTGCTTCGACGTCTGCGGGCCAGCCGGTCGAGAAGCTTGAAGAGGCCGCGCCCGTAGAGGCTGCGCATAAGGCCGGTCCACATCATCTCCCAGCCCAGGGCGCCGGGCCGAGGCCTGCCGCGGCTCACGCGGGCGGCCGAGGTGTTCGGGTTGAGCAGCGGCAGGAGCTTCTCGGGGGTGAGGGGTAGTTCCCTCGCTCGAACCCCAGTGGCGTGGGCCACCGCGTTGGCCACTGCGGCCGGCGCGGGCACTACCCCGATCTCGCCGATTCCCTTGGCTCCGTAGGGTCCGGCCGGGTCGTGCCCGTCGAGCAGGACGGCCCGTATCGGAGGCAGGTCCGAGGCTCTGGGCGCGGCGTACTCGAGCAGGCTGGGGTTGACCAGGCGTCCCTGCTCGTAGACGAGTTCCTCGCCGAGGGCGGCGCCGAGCCCCATGGCCATGGCCCCTACGGCCTGACCCTCGGCCGCGGCCGGGTTGAGGGCCGCGCCCGAGTCGTGCACCGTCACCGCGTCGAGCACCTTGACCTGGCCGGTGGCGTAGTCCACCTCCACCTCCACCGCCTGCACGCAGAAGGAGTACGCGGGCGAGAAATGGCCCCGGCCGTGCACCTTGTCCATCTTGTCCACATCGGTGAGGTAGCTGCCGTCGGTCCGCAGGCATCCGTCGGCTGAGCCTCCGGCGAGGGCCACGACATCCCCTATGGGCACGGCGTCGGCGCCGCAGCGGGCCTCACCCTCGATGAGCGTCACCCGGGCGGGATCCGTACCGAACTTGGCTGCTGCGGCCTCCTTCAGGGCTCGGGCCGCGTTCCGGGCGGCGTCGGCGGCGGCGTGGCCGCTCCACATCGTGCCCCGCGACGACCACGCCCCGAGGTCCTGGGGAGCGTCGTGGCTGTCCATCATGGTCACCGACACGTCGTCGAAGGCAAGCCCCAGCTCCTCGGCCGCGATCTGGCGCAGCAGCGCGGCCTGGCCCGTTCCGGCGTCGGCTCCGGCGAAGCACACCCGAGCGGTGCCGTCCTCGTGGACCTCCACCGCGGCCTCGCTCAGTTCGGAGTGCTCGAAGGCGTTGGCTCCGGCGACGTGAACGGCCGCGGCCACTCCAACGCCCCGCCCGTAGCCGCCAAGCTCCCGCTTGGTCTCCCAACCGATCTCGTCGCGGGCCCGCCGGAGGCACTCGTCCAGGCGGGCCGATCCGAGCCGCCAGCCGGTGAGGGTCACGTCGCCCGGACCGGGGGCGTTGAGCA
The DNA here is from genome assembly GCA_965117015.1 of Acidimicrobiales bacterium. Lineage (GTDB taxonomy): Bacteria > Actinomycetota > Acidimicrobiia > Acidimicrobiales > Aldehydirespiratoraceae > Aldehydirespirator. The sequence goes on along the minus strand of OZ220747.1, from coordinate 1,163,547 downwards.
GACGCAGCTCTATCGGGTCGATTCCCAACTCGTCGGCCAACTCGTCGATCTGCGACTCGGTCGCGAAGGTCATCTGCGGGTTGCCGTAGCCGCGGAACGACGCGCCCGGCTGTTTGTTGGTGTAGACCAGCGACACGGCAGTCTCGCACCCCTCCAACCGGTACGGCCCGGCTGCCAGCATGGTGGCGTAGATGGCTACCGACGGCCCGGCGTGGTTGTAGGCGCCGTTGTCCACCGTCACGTAGCCGTCGCGGTGGGTGAGGGTTCCGTCGCGCCGGGCTCCGGTGGCCAGGTCGACCGCGAAAGCGTGGCGCACGGCGGTGACCGCGAACTCCTCGTCGCGGTCGAGCACCAGCCGCACCGGCTGCTTCGTCCTGATCGCCAGCGCGGCCGCGACCACCTCGTGGCAGCCAGCCTTGGCCTTGGCCCCGAAGCCGCCGCCCACGGCCACCGGGTGGGTGCGAACCTGATCCATGTCCAGGTCGAGCATGTGGGCGACCTCTTTGCGGACGAAGTAGGGCGCCTGGGTGGACACCCACAGGTCGAGCTGCTGCCGAACCGGATCCCAACGGGCCACCGTCGAATGCGGCTCCAGGCACGTGTGAGCCGCGGGCCCGTAGGTGTACGTGCCGCTCACCGAGGCCTCCGCCTGCGACCTGGCCATGTCGGGGTCCCCGTAGGAACGCACCGTCTGGAGGGCCAGGTTGCCCTCGGCGTCGTCGTGCACGGTGGCCGCGCCCGAGCTGCGGGCGGCCCGGGACGTGAACACGCTGTCTCTGAGCCTGTAGTCCACTTCGATCAGGTCGTGGGCCGCGTCGGCGTCGGCCCGGGTGCGGGCCGCTACGGCGGCGACCTCCTCACCGATGAACCGCACCCGGTCTCGCGCCAGCGCGGACCGATCGCTGAACGGCTCGCCCAGGTGCAGGTAGGTGCGGTCGGGCAGGTCGCCGGCGGTGATGACTGCGGCCACGCCGGCGTGCGCCTCGGCTCGCGAGGTATCGATGCTGCGGATCTCCGCGTGGGGATGGGGGCTGCGCAGAATGCGGGCCTCGAGCATCCCGGGCAGTACCACATCGGTGGTGTAGACGGCCGCGCCTGAGGTCCGCTCATCCCATTGGTCGGGCCGTACCCGCTGGCCGAGACCCGCCATGGTTCCTTCGCCCCTCAAGCCCCGTCGGGTATGGCGCGGTCCGCGGCGACGTGCTGCACTGCGGCGACCACGCCGTTGTAGCCGGTGCAGCGGCAGAAGTTCCCTGCTAGGGCTTGCCGGACTTCGTCATTGGAGGAGGTGTCGCACTCGCCGGATTCGATGAGTTGATAAGCCCGCACGACCAGTCCGGGTGTGCAATACCCGCATTGCAGCCCGCCCCAGTCGGCGAACGATTCCCGCAGAGCCGAGGCGTCGGCGGCCAAGCCCTCGGCGGTTCGCACCGGCTCGCCCACCCGGGCGGCCAGCACCAGACACGAAGGCACGGCCCGGTCGCCGACCAGCACCGTGCACGCTCCGCAGTCGCCCCGACCGCAGGCCTCCTTGGCGCCGGTCAGGTCCAGGTGGTCGCGCAGCACATCGAGCAGCCTGGCCGCCGGGGTCGTGTCGACAGTCGTTTGGGATCCGTTTACAACCAGACCGACGAGCACGCCCCGCGACTGTAGGGGGCTGTTCCGGCAAGTGGAAGCCGGTCGCGCCGCGTCGGCCGTTGTCGGCGCGGCCCACTAGCGTCCGCGCCGGTGGACGTCGAGGCGCTGCTCAACCCGTCGTCGGTGGCGGTGGTCGGCGCGTCCGAGAACCCTTCGATCGGCCGCTCGGTGGTGGAGAACCTCAGGAACATCGGGTTCAGCGGGACCATCGCCCCCGTCAACCCCAAGTACACCGAAGTGCTCGGCCTCGAATGCCGGCCGTCACTGACGGACCTCGACGCAGCACCGGATGTGGTGGTGTTCTGCGTGGGAGCCCACCGGGTGCTGGAGTCCTACCGGCTCCTGCCGGGCATCGGCGCCGCCGGTGCGGTCATCTTCGACGGCGGCTTCGCCGAGGCGGGGCCGAGCGGGAAAGAACTCCAGGCCGAGATCGCGGCCATCAGCCGCAGCGCAGGCATCGCGCTGTGCGGACCGAACTGCATGGGGTTCCTCAATCCAGCGGGGGCCACCGCCGCCTACGCGCAGCTCGTCCACGACCCGGGCCAGTTGCACGGGAACGTGGGTCTTGTGTCCCAGAGCGGCTCGGTGTGCATCGGGCTGATGAGCGATACCCGCCGGTTCGGATTCTCCACCATCGTCTCATCGGGCAACGAGGCCGTAGCGACCACCGCCGACTACATCGATCACCTCGTCGACGATCCCTGCACTGAGGTGATCGCATTATTCAGCGAGTACATCGCCGACCCCGAGGGCTTTGTGGCCGCTCTCGACCGGGCGGCGACGGCCGGCAAGCCGGTCGTCGTTCTGAAGGCAGGGCGCACCACCCGATCCCAGCGGGCCGTTACCAGCCACACCGGTGCGCTATGCGGCTCCGCGCCCGTCTTCTCGGCGCTCCTGCGAGCCCACCGGGCCATAGAGGTGGACGGCCTCGACGAGCTGACCGAGATCCTGGCCGCCTGCCAGGCCGCGCACCTGCCGGCCGGTAACCGGGCGTCGGTGGTGACGGCTTCGGGAGGGCTGGTGGAACTCATGCTCGACACCGCGCCCACGGTCGGGATCGAGCTGCCCCGGCTGTCTGCGGCGGACCGCAACGCGGTGGAGAGCTTCATGGGGCCGGTGTCGGGGGATGGCAACCCGCTGGACGCGTGGGGCAGCGGCCATTTCGAGACCAACCTTCCCAAGGCGCTGGAGGTGGCCCGAGCGAGCGACGACATCGATGTGGTGGTGTTCCCCAACGACGCCTTCGACGGTCAGCCGATGGGCGGCTGGGACTTCGGCCGGGCCTACACCCCCTGGCTGGCCGCATCCGCGGCCGCCAGCAAGAAGCCGCACTACCAGCTCAACACCCGCCCCGGGCTCATGCACCGCACCCAGGTGGAGCTGCTGGCCCAAGGGGGCGGCGCCACGCTGGGGGGCCTGCGCCAGGGCCTGTCGGCCATCGCGCGGTTAGCCGATTTCTCGCTCTGGAAGCCCCGGCCGGTGCTGGACGGCACGCCCAGCCAGCACCGGGTGGCCGCGTTGCTGGCGGACGGCGGACGGCCGGCAATCCACGAGCACGACTGCAAGCGGGTTCTGGCGGGCTACGGCGTGCCCGTCGCCCGGGAGCAACTGGTGACGAGCATGGCTGAGGCCCGGAGAGCAGCGGCTGAGGTGGGGTTCCCCGTCGCATTGAAGGCGTTGTCGGACCGCGTTGCGCACAAGTGGGACCTCGATCTGGTCAAGCTTGGGATCGTCGACTCCGAGTCCCTGGAACAGGCCTGGGACGACCTGGCCGCCAGCATTGAGGAGCAGGGTCTCGACGCAGCCGGCGTGCTGGTACAGGAGATGGTCGCCGGTGGTGTCGAGGCGCTCGTCGGAGTGAGCCGAGACGCGGACTTCGGCTTGACGCTGGCCCTCGGCCCCGGTGGCGTCGCCGCCGACCTGTCCGAACCGGGCGAGGTGGCTCTGCGCGTGCTTCCGCTCGGCGTCGGGGACGCGGCCGACATGGTCTCGGAGTCGCCCCGGCTGTCCCGGATGCTGTCGGGTTTCAGAGGGCAGCCGCGGGCCGATGTCGACGCTCTGGTCGAGTGCATCGAGGCGCTGGCCGGCTTCGCCTGGGCCGAACGGGAACACCTGGCCGAGGTCGACCTCAATCCGGTGGTTGTGCTGTCCGACGGGCGGGGCTGCGCGGCAGTCGACGCCCTGATCGTGCCCAGATCAGCAGGACCCGAAGAGGAGAGCCATGGCTGCTGACCCAGAAGGATCTGAGAGTCGGAAGGCGCCCTCCGATCTTGTTCTCTATGAGACCGACGGTCCGGTGGGCATCATCACCGTCAACCGGCCCGACAAGCTCAATGCGATCAGCCCCCGGCTGATGCACGCCTGGTGGGACGCGCTGCGGACCGCTGAGGCAGACGAGTCCACCAGCGTCGTGGTGCTGCGATCGGAGGGCCGCAGCTTCTGTGTGGGATTCGACATCTCCGGGGCGAAGCCGGAGCCGGGCCAGAAGGTCTATGGCCATGACGCCCTGTCGAGGCACGCCATGCTGGCCGAGGGGCTCGAGTTCATGCTGGCCCACTGGTACCTGCACAAGCCGGTTATCGCCTCGGTCCAGGGCCATGCGGTGGGCGGGGGATGTGAGATCGCTCTGCTGTGCGACATCACCATCGCGGCCTCGGACGCAGTCTTTGGGGAGCCCGAGGTCCGGTTCTCCGACCCCGGCCCCGGGCTGATCATGCCTTGGATCATCGGCTACAAGCGGGCCCGGGAGCTCCACTACCTGGGTGACTTGATCGATGCTCCCACCGCGCTGGAGCTGGGCATGGTCAACCGGGTCGTCCCCGCCGAGGAATTGCGCACCGAGACCCTGGCCTACGCCCATCGCATGGCGCTGATCGCCCCCGAGGCTCTGGCTGCGGCCAAGCTGGGCATCAACCGGGGCGCTGATGCGGCCGGGTTCCGATCAGCCATCCACGCCGGGCTTGACGTAGTGGCCCCGGTCTACGCGGCGGAGACCGGGGTCGGCAAAGAGTTCCGGGACCGGGCAGCCCGCGACGGCCTGAAGGCTGCACTGGCCTGGCGCCGCGCCCAATTCGACGATTAGGGGTGTGGCCCGGCGAGACAGTAAAGATGGGCTAGTGGTAACGTCCGCTCGTCGATGGGTCTGATTGTCAGACAACGGCACGCAACGCGGTTCCACACACTGGAGGAAACATGAAACGACACACGATTTTCTGGATCGCAGCCGTGACGGCGGTGTTCGGTCTGCTTGCCGCGTCCTGCGGCGGCGACGACGACGCAGACGACACGAGCGCGGTGACCGAGACGGCTCCTGCCCCAGCGGACGATGCGCCGACGGCCGCTGACGAAGAGGAGCCGATGGCTGAGGAAGAGCCGATGGCTGAGGAAGAGCCGATGGCTGAGGAAGAGCCGATGGCTGAGGAAGAGGCCATCACCGAGGCAATCGAGGAGGGCGACATAGAGACCATCGCGACCCTCGACATGGACACCAACGGCGACGGCAAGGTGATCCTCGGCGTGGCCGCGGCCGGCCCCCGCGACGACGGGGCCTACTACCAGGCCCTGGTAGACGCAGCCGAGGACATCTCGGCGGCGCAGGGCTGGGAGCCGCCGATCGTGGTCGACAACATCGAGCCGGCGGTGGCCGCCACCGAGTTGGAGAACCTGGCCGCGCAGGGCGTCGACATCATCGCGGTCGGAGCGGGTGAGATCTCAGATCCGCTGCCCGACCTGGTGGCGCAGTACCCCGACATCTTCTGGTACTGCAACTGCGGCACCGGATTCCCGCAGATGGACGGGGTGGCCCTCAGCACCAACGACGGCGCCGAGATCGAGTACGTCGTCGGCGTCGCTGCCGGCCTGCTCCTCCAGGAGCACGGTGGCGACACCGCGTACATGATCGGCTGCTGCGACCTGGGCTTCGAAGTCGAGACCGAGTTGGCGATGCGTCTGGGCCTCAAGGCCGTGGATCCCAGCTTCGACGTGGTCTACACGCCGACGGGCAACTTCCCCTTCGACTTCGACAACGTGGCCGGAGCCACCGAGGCGTTCAACGTCGCCCTCGACGCCGGGATGGACCTCGTCTACCCGTACCTGGGCGGGGCCCACGAGCCCCTGGTCCAGCTGGCCAACGAGCATGGCATCCCGGTGACGAGCGCGGGCGCGTCCGACGTGTGCTCCCGGACCGATCTGCAATGGGACATGGCCGCGCTGTTCGACGGCGGCGACTTCGCCCGGGCCGTGTTCCCGCTCATCGTGTCCGGAGCGTTCGTAGAGGGCGACATCTACAAGTTCGCGGTCGGCCGCGACGCGGAGGTCGGCGCGTTGATCTGCGATCCCACGCCGGAACAGAAGGAGCAGCTGGACCAGGCCCACGCCGATGTCTGGAACGGCTACTGCCTGGCCGAGTTCGACGCCATCAGGGCGATCGCCTACGGCGGCGTCGAGATGGAGGCACCGCTGACCTGCTCGGACGCCTGAGCGCGTCCTGAGGGCAACCACACCCGAGAGGTCGCCATATGGCTGATCAACGGACGGCGGGAACGGAGGTTCCCGCCGTCCGCCTCTCCTCGATATCCAAGTCGTTCGGGGCCATCGTGGCCTGCGACCACGTCGACTTGACTCTTCATCGGGGCCGGATACACGGCATCCTCGGAGAGAACGGCGCGGGCAAGTCCACCCTCATGAAGGTGCTCATCGGACTGGTGCTCCCCGACAGCGGCACCATCGAGGTGGACGGCGAGCGCTGCCAGATACGGGATCCCCACGACGCCGCCACCCGCGGCATCGGCATGGTCCACCAGCACTTCAGCCTGGTGGAGCCGCTCACGGTGTGGGAGAACGTGATGCTGGGCGACACCGGCCGGTTCGACGCGGCCGCGGCCCGCCAGAGGGTGGCCGAGATCAGCGAGCGCTACGGCCTGGGGGTGAACCCCGACGCCAAGGTCGGTGATCTCTCGGCCGGGGTCCGCCAGCGCGTCGAGATCATCAAGTGCCTGCGCCGCGATCCCAGCATTCTGATCTTCGACGAGCCGACCTCAGTGCTCACTCCGGGCGAGTCGGAGCGGCTGTTCGATGTGCTGCGTCTGGCCGTTCGGGAGGAGAACCGGGCGGTGGCGCTGGTGAGCCACAAGCTTGACGAGATCCTCCACGCCACTGACGAGGTGACCATCATGCGGGCTGGGTCGGTCGTACAGCGCATGGAGACCTCTGAGGCGGATGCGCCGATGCTGGCCCGGGCCATGGTCGGACGGGAGGTGTCGCTTCGCTCGGAGGCATCGGCTCTCGGCCTGATAGAGACGGTCGCGGCCGGCGCGGGAGACGGTGAGGCCTCTCGGGACGCTGAGTCCGATGCCGTCGACGGTGGGTCCGGAACCCGAATGCCCGCACTCCGTCTTCGCGACGTCGTGGCCCGGGGTCCCGACGGTCGGATCTCCCTCGACGGCCTGAGCGTCGACGTGTTCGACTCCGAGATCGTCGGAGTGGCGGGGGTGGAGGGCAACGGCCAGGCCGCGCTGACCGACCTGCTGTCGAGCCTGCTGGACGCCGACGCGGGCACCATTGAGGTGGACGGCGTCAAGGTAGAGCCGGGAAAGCCGGGCGCCATGTCCGACGCGGGGGTGGCCGTCATCCCCGAGGACCGCCATTCCTCCGGCTGCGTGCTGGACATGACCGTGGCCGAGAACCTGTTCCTGGTGGACATCGAGCGGATCGCCAAGCGCGGGATCTACGACCCGGCGGTGATGCGGCGGGACGCAGCCCGACTCATCGAGGACTTCGACATCCACACGGCCGGTCCCGACGCCCCGTTCTGGTCGCTCTCGGGCGGCAACCAGCAGCGAGTGGTGCTGGCTCGGGAACTGAGCTACTCGCCCAAGGTGCTGGTCGCGTCCCAGCCGACCCGGGGACTCGATGTCGGCGCCATCGAGTGGATGACCGACCGTCTCCGCCAAGTGGCAGACAGCGGCGTGGCGGTGATGCTCATCTCGAACGAGTTGGAGGAGATCCTGCAGCTGTCGGACCGCGTCGTCGTGCTGTTCCGGGGCCGAATCATCGGAGAGATGGACCGAGCCGACGTGGACCTGGAGGAGCTCGGCCTCCTGCTGGGTGGCGCCGAAGCCGGAACTGAGGCGGCCTAGGTCGAGGTGCGGGGATGAGCGACCAGCGGGCGCTGCAGTCGGCCGTCGACCGTGCTGACGTGGCCGGTGCGGCGGCCGCGCCGTCCCGGCTCCGCGAGGCGGGGGTGGCCGCGGCGATGTACCTCGCGTGCATCATCGTCGCCCTGTTCGCTTCGGCTCTGATCGTGTGGACGACCGGAGGCTCGTGGCAGGCCGTCTTCTCGGCCCTGCTCGACGGCAGTTTGCGGGCCCCGGGGCGGTGGGGCGAGACCATCGGCATCGCCATCCCGCTGGTGGTAGTGGCCCTCGGGACCGCCATCAACGGCCGGGCCGGTGTGGTCAACATCGGCCAGGAGGGCCAGGTGATGATGGGCACCGCCTTCGCCGCCTACGTCGGCGTGAACATGGGCGGTCCCGGACCGATCGTGGTGATCTGCCTGCTTATCGTGGGCGCTCTTGCCGGAGCCATGTGGGCAGGCATCGCCAGCTGGCTCCTGTACTGGCGGCGGGTGCCGGAGGTGCTCACCACGTTGCTGCTGATCACGGTGGCCTCCCAGGCGACCGGCTACGCGCTGAAGGTCGACTGGCTGCTGCTGGCTCCGTTCCGGGCGGATCGCTCGGTGCGCAACCAGGTGAGCGAGCAGCTCGCCTCGGACACCCGGCTGCCCCGTATCGACATTTGGGGCAACGACTTCCCGATCAGCTCCATCGCGGTGGTGCTGATGGCTGTGATCGTGTTTCTCCTGTTCAAGCGCAGTGTGTGGGGCTTCCGGATGAGAATGCTGGGCCGCAACGCCCTCACCGCGACGCGGGCCGGGGTGTCCACTGTCAAGTACGGGACCACCGCCATGCTCATATCCGGGGCGTGCGCGGGACTGGCCGGGGCGATGATGCTCTCCGGCGGCGACTTCGGCAACTACCGGTTCACACCTGGCTTCGCCAACAACATTGGGTGGGAGGGGCTGCTGGTAGCGCTGGTGGCCCGTTCGCACCCGGTCGGGATCGTGGTGGTGGCCTTCAGCTTCGCTGGACTGCGAGCCGGCTCGGGCTTCTTGGCCGCCACCGGGGTCGAGCGCGAGATCTCCCAAGTGGTGCTGGCTCTGCTGGTGCTGGCCCTGCTGGTGCCTCCGGCCATCCTTTTCATCCGCGAGCGCCGCCGTGCGCTGGCCGCGACCAGGGACAGGACCTGAGCTATGGGCGACTTCTTCACCGCCATCGGTGATGTGGTCACCAACGAGGTGACCTACTCGGGTGCCATGCGCTTCGCCGCGCTGCTGGCCTTCGCGGCCATCGGCGAGACCATCGCCGAGAAGGCCGGCACCCTCAACATCTCGCTGGAGGGCATGGTCCTGGGCGGCGCCTTCGCGGGGGCTCTGGGAATGCACCTCACGGAGTCGGTGACGGTCGGTCTGCTGTTCGCCATGGCCATCGGCGTCGTCGTAGCGTCGGTGCAGGCCAACATGAGCCACCGGCTCACCGCCAACCAGTTCGTGGTCGGGCTGGCCCTCAACACCCTGGTGCTGGGCATCGCCAGCTTCCTCAACACCAGCATCCAGCCAGTGTCGAGGGCGGCCCACCGGTTGGAGATCCGTCCACTGTCGGAGATCCCCTTGATCGGCGACGCCCTGTTCAACCAGCCGTGGCCCCTGTACCTGGTGTACCCGATGATCCCGGCCGCATGGTGGCTGCTGTACCGCACCCGGTGGGGCCTGGAGGTGCGGGCCGTCGGAGAGAACCCCCAGTCGGCCGACGTGTCGGGCATCGACGTCAACAAGCGCCGCCGGGAGTCGATCTACCTCGCAGGGCTCACGAGCGGACTCGGTGGCGGCTACCTGGTGCTGGGCCAGATCGGGCGGTTCGAGGACGCCGTCGTGGGGGGCCAGGGATTCATCGCGATCGCCGCGGTCATCTTCGGCGGGTGGACCATGCGGGGCGTGATAGGCGGCTGCCTGCTGTTCGGCACGGTCAACTCGTTCCGGCTGACCCTGCCCACCGTGGGCCACGAGCTCAACTCCGAGCTGTTGTCGGCCGCCCCGTTCGTGGTGACCATCGTCACCGTGACCTTCTTCGCCCACCGCACCCGCGAGCCCCGGGCGCTGGCTCAGCCCTTCGTCCGCGGCTTGACCTGAGACCCCTCGGGCGCGGTGTCCCCCGTACCGACGGTCGACATCTCCGGCGCACTGGCCGGCGATCCCGGCGGGATGGAGGCCGCGGCCCGGGCGGTCGACGACGCCTGCGTCGCCAGCGGCTTCTTCGTGGCCATGGGGCATGGTGTGCCGCCGGCCCTGGTGGACGAGACCATGGGCATGGCCCGGGAGTTCTTCCAGCTTCCATTCGAGGAGAAGCAGAAGGTGGCGCCGCCCAACTTCGAGGACTACCGCGGCTTCCTCGGCCTCGACACCACGTCGCTGGCGGCCACCCTTGGCGACGACGAGACCCCGCCCGATCTGTGCGAGTCCTTCAACGTGGGTCGCTTCGACGACCCCGAGATCCGGGCTCGGGCCTACGTCGCCGGCGCCGAGGCCACGTTCTGCCCCAATCGATGGCCGGACGAACCCTCGAGGCTGCGACCGCTCTTCGAGCGCTATTACGCGGTAATGGAGCGGCTCTGCATGCAGATGCTGCCGATCTTCGCCCGGGCCCTGGACCTGCCCGAGGAGTGGTTCGACGACAAGGTGCAAGACCACACCGCGCTGCTGCTGTTCAACTGGTACCCGCCGGTGGCGGGGGCGACCCGCCCGGGCCAGTTGCGCCGCGGCGCCCACACCGACTACGGCGCCTTCACCGTCGTGGCGGCCGAGCAGATACCGGGCCTGCAGATCCGAGCCAACGGCAGTTGGGCCGACGTTCCGATGGTGCCGGGCGGCTTCGTGGTGAACCTGGGCGATCTGATGGCCCGCTGGACCAACGACCGCTGGGTATCGACCCTTCACCGGGTCGTCATCCCCGACGGCACCGACCGGGGCCGGGACCGGATGTCGGTGCCGTTCTTCTTCCAGCCGTCGTACCGGGCCGTCATCGAGACCATCCCGACCACCATCACGACGGAGCGCCCCGCCCGCTACGAGCCGGTCGTGTCCGGCGAGTGGATCGCGGCCAAGTCGGCGTCGATGCTGGAGGACGACGGGGATTCCTGAGCGGCACCCGGCACGCTGGTGGGTCCTGCTGCTGATGGCGGTGATCATGACCCTGGGCGCGCTCGGGGTCCTGGCGCTCGGTACCGCCGCCCTGCTGGACCTCGGTCCGTTCGCCCCTGCCGATCCTGGCGGTCTGGAGGTGGCTGACAAGCTGGAGGACTGCCGGGAGGCCCGCCTCGACAGGGGGGAGGGCTGCGACGAAGGCGCCGACATCGCCGCGATCAACCTCTCGCTGTCGGGCGGGGGCGCGCTCCTTGTCGAACTACAGCTCTCCGAGACACCCCGCCCCGGTCCTGCGCTGGCGTGGACGGCAGAGTTCTTCGTCGATGCCGCCAACGGCTACACGGGCGCCGGAGTCATCTGCAGGCTGTCCAACGTCACCGACGGCGGCCGAGCGGGTCCGGAGGTCGTCTCCCGTGCCCTGGATCCGAACACCGTCCCAAGACAGCTCGCTGACGGCCGTGCCTGCGAGGGTCGCCTCGACGGATCGGTGGCCCGGTTCTCCATCGACGTCTCCGGTCAGCCTGATGACGCGCCGTTCCGGATCATCGGGCTGGTCCGGGTCGAGCACCCCGGCGACGACGCGGGGCCCGGCTCCGAGGACGACTTCCTGGTGCGGGCGTCTCTGGCCGATCTTCGAGGCTGAGCGCACCCAGGACGGTCGGTAAGGTGCGAGCCATGGGTCTGATCGAGCCCGCTTCTCACCTGAGTGAGGAGGCTCAGCAGTTCTTGGCGGACTTCGCGCCTCTGCCGCCGCTCGATCCGACCGATCTGGACGCGGTCGAAACAGCCCGCCGGATGTCCCTTGCCAACTGGGTCACCCTCAACGAGGGGCTCGAGGGACCCTGGATCAGCCGGCCCTCGACGATCGCCGGAGTGCCGGTTGTGACCTTCGCGGTCGACGAGCAGGCTCTCAGCGCCGAGCAGGTCATCGTGCACCTGCACGGCGGGGCGTTCGTTCTCGGCTCGCCGACCGCTAGCGCCGCGCTGGCCGTGGGCGTAGCCCAGCGCACCGGCATGCCCGTCGTGTCGATCGACTACCGCTTGGCTCCCGAGCACCGGTGCCCGGCCGGGCTCACCGACATCGTGAACGTCTGCCTCGATGTGCTGACCTCGCGCCGGCTCGCGGCGGTCTACGGCGAGTCGGCCGGCGCGAATCTGAGCCTGGCCGCGGCTGTCGCCCTGCGCGATCGTGGCGCAGCGCCGCCTGGCCGGCTCGGCCTGCTGTCACCCTGGGTCGATCTGACGTGCTCCGGCGACACCTACCGGACGCTGGCGTCAGCCGATCCTGTCCTGGGAACCCTCGATCCGCCCGCGTTCGCGGCCGTGTATGCCGGCCGGGAAACGGCCAGCCCGGAGGCTTCCCCGCTGTTCGCCGACCTGGCCGGACTCCCACCCGCGCTGATCCAGACGGGCAGCCGCGAGCTCCTGCTGTCGGATTCCTGCCGGCTCGAGGCCGCGTTGCGCCGCGCCGGGGTCCCGGTCGAGTTCTCGGTGTGGGACGGCCTGTGGCACGGCTGGCAACTGCGACACCACCTCCCTGAGGCCCGAGAGGCCCTGGACGACCTCGCCGCGTTCCTAGTGAGCTGACGCTCCAGCTGCCAGTCCTAGGGATGCGTGCTGCTGGAGATCGACTTCACCTCGGATAGCAGGTCGCGGTTGGTGTTCAGGCCCGGTGAGATGATGTTGACGAAGAAGGCGTCGAGCTGGTGCGCGCCGATCAGGTGCTGGAGTTGGTCGCGGCACTCCGCAGGTGTGCCTGCGATCTGGTAGGAGGCCACCAGCTCGTCGGTGACGAGTTGGCCGACTGCTTCGGGGCCGCCCTCGGCGAAGGCCTGCTTGAGACCGGCGATCTCGGCATCGTTCAGGCCGAGGTTCTTGAGGATCCGGGGCGGGCTGTCCATGATGGCGTAGCCGTAGAGGTGCTTGGCCTCCTCGATCATCTCGGGCTTGTACGCCAGGCGGTCGAGGTAGACGCGCGTGAGTGGGGCGCTCGCCTCCGTGCGGGCCTGCTCGGCCAGGGCGAACGCGTCGCCTAGATCCGATTTGACCATCAGCACCAGGCCGTCGGCGTGGGTGCCGGCCACCGCCAGCATCCGCTCGCCGCGGGCCGCGACCCAGATCGGGATCGAGTGGGTGCCGGTGGTGAGCTGAGCGCCCTCCAGCGACAGCCGTCGACCCTGCCAGGTGACCGGCTCGCCGCGCCACAGCAGCCGGAGGGCCTCGATGGTGTCGGTCATCGTCGCCAGCGGCGCCGATCTCTCCAGGCCCATCGGATGCAGCACCATGGTGCCGCCGGCCACCAGTGTCACGAAGGCCCGGCCGCCGCTCATCTCGTCGACGGTGGCGAGGGCGGCCGCGGTGGCCGCCGGATGGCGGGTGTAGGGGTTGGTGACCGCGCCCAGGCGGATCGTGCTGGTGGCTTTCGCCGCCGCGCCCAGCACGGCGTAGACGTCGAGCATCAGGCCCTCGTCGGCCACCATGCAGTAGGAATAGCCGAGTTCCTCGGCGGCCACGATGGTGTCGATCAGTTCCGCCGAGCCCATGGTCGGGACGATCTGCAGCCCCAGGGCTATGGGCTCGGAGGTCACGATCCGGGCTCCACCCAAGGGTCGTGGACGGGCCTGATGACGACCGGTCCGATATCGATTCGGCGGTCAGTGTGGACCAGGCTGGCCACCAGCTCGCCCACCCCGGCCGCGGGCATCATCCGGGCCCGGACAGAATCGGGGGCCTTGCCATCCCACAGCTCGGTGTCGATCTGGGCGGGGCACAGCGTGATCACCCTGATGCCGCAGTCCCGCCCTTCCAGCCGAAGCACCTCGCCCAGCGCGTTGAGTCCGCCTTTCGACGCCGCATAGGCAGCGTTGCCCTCAAAGGCCTGCACCGCCGCGATGCTGCTGAGGAGCACGATCTGGCCGCTGGAGTCGCTGAGCGCCTCCCAGCCGGCCCTCGTCAAGGCCATGGCCGCGCTCAGATTGATGTCCAGAACCCGGTGCCAATGGTCCGCGGTCACATCCGGAACCGACGCCTTGTCGAAGGTGCCAGCACTGTGCACGATCACGTCGATGCGGCCGTAGGCCGCGAGCGTCCGTTGGACCACACGTTCTGGTTCGCCGGGCTCGGTGAGGTCCGCAGCCAGCGGGACAGTCGGGGAGACCACGCTCTCGGCCGCCGCCCGCAACCGGTCCTCTTGACGCCCAACGAGCACGCAGCGCGTGCCTCGCTCCGACATCGCGACCGCGCAGGCCAGACCGATGCCGGATCCGCCGCCCGTCACGACCGCGACCGGAGTGGATTCGGCGGTCACTCGAAGAAGGAGGCGGTGAGCACCTCGTAGTTGATGCGTCCCGCGCTGAACGTCTGGCCGCTGGTCAGGTTGGTGAGATGGATCTCGGCCGGGGAGTGCAGCTCTATCGGTATCTCGTAGAAGTCCCGGCCGGCGTCCTCGTAGATCTCGATGAAGGGGCGCCCGTAGGCCTCGCAGGCTTCCGACACCACCCTTTCGACGATCTCGGCGCACTGGGTGTCGTCGCCCTCCACGGTGACGTTGGAGATGCCGCCGTAGAGCAGGCTGTCGTTGATCCGGCCCATAGAGATCAAGTCGTCGTCCACCAGGGGCGGGACTACCCCCAGGCCGTAGGCGTAGCGCAGGCCGCGCAGGTCCATGCCCTCCTCGGCCAGGCGGTGTATCGACTGCTCCACGATGCGGGCCGCCACCTGCACGGCGGTCACCAGGCTGCGGTTGGGCGCGAAGAGCACGTAGAGGTCGCCAGGGTCGACCCGGCACGCCGAGGCGATCATGTCGGTCATCTCCACCGGGATCGGCTCGGAGGTCTGTACGGCCACCACCGACTCGTGATGGTCGTCGCGGTAGTCGATCCACTCGAAGTAGTGGTCGAGGCTGTCGCGGTTCAGGGCCCGGCCCGGTCCGGCCAGGATCGCAGCGTGCTCGGTGCCGGGGGCCTGGAGGCGCCAGCCCGCGATCTGCGACGCCACGCAGGCCTCGATGGGGTGGTCGATCATCACCCGCACCGCGGTGAGCATGCGCCCGGCCAGTTCGAAGGGTTCGTAGCTGACGATCCCGAGCCCGCCCAGGCTGGCCAGGGTGTAGAGCTGGGCGGCCCGCCAGCCTCCTCTGGTCTCGAGGCCCATGTCGACGACGGTGGTGCCGTTGCCGAGCCGCTCGACGGTCACGCCGAGGGCGTCGGCCTCGTCGAGGATGACCCTCACCGTCTTCATCGCCTCGCGGTTGACGCTGATCATGTCAGGCGGGAGTGGACTCGCGGGCGCCCAGAGCGGCGTCGACGGGGATGATGGCGCCGTTCAGGTAGCTGGCCTCGGGCGAGGCCGCGAACAGGATGGCCGCGGTGATCTCCTCGGGCCGCCCGAACCGGCCCTCGGGGATGTGACGCTGGATGGCCGTCTGAAGGTCGGGGTCCCGCATCCCGGCCAGCAGAGCCTCGGTAGCGATGAGCCCGGGCGCCACCGCGTTGACACGCACCCCCCTGGGGCCCAGTTCCAGGGCCATGGCTCGGGTCAGCCCCTCGACCGCGCCCTTCGACGCTATGTAGGCGCAGCGGTTGACCACCCCGAGGCGGGCCAGGATGGAGCTGACGTGGACGATGGCGCCCCGGCCCCGTTCCACCATGCCGGCCGCTGCCAGCTGGCTCAGCTGGAACAGCCCCCGAACGTTGGCCTGCCAGACCGTGTCGAAGGCCTCCAACGACAGGTCGAACATCGAGGAGCGGTCGATGAGGGCGGCGTTGTTGACCAGGATCGACACCGGCCCCAGCGAGGCCTCCACCTCGCGGGCGAGCCGGGCCACGTCGGCCTCGCGTCCGATGTCGGCCTGGAACACCTCGGCCGTGCCGCCCGCGTCGACGATGGTCTGGCGGGTGGTGACCGCGCCGTCGGCGTCGCTGCGGTAGTTGATCGCAACTCGGGCTCCCTCGGCCGCGAACGCTCGGGCGGTGGCCGCGCCGATGCCCCTGGATGAGCCGGTGATCAGCACGGTGTCTCCGTCGAAGCGGTCAGGTCTCACGGCTAACCCCCCGCAATGGTCGCCGCCTCGGCCTCGTCGTCGGCGATCACGGCCAGAACGGTGCCCACGTCCACGGTCTCGTCCTCGTCGACCAGGATCCGGGCCACCACCCCGGCACAGGGCGCCTCCAGGTCGTTCTCGACCTTCTCGGTCTCGACCTCGGCGATCACCTCGCCCTCGACCACATGGTCGCCTTCGTCGACGTACCAGGCCACCACGATTCCGTCCTCCATGGTCAGCCCCCACTTGGGCAGGATCACATTGGTTGCCATTCAGTTCTCCTCATGGATCGTTGGATCAGTGCTGGGCCGCCGCCTTGATGGCCGCGGCGATGTCGTCGGTGCCGGGGAGCACGATGTCCTCGAGGGGCACCGAGAAGGGGATCGGCGTGTCGAGGCCGTCGACCCGCACCACCGGGCCATGAAGCTCGGTGAAACACTCCTCGCTGATGCGGGCGCTCAACTCGGCGCCCAGCCCGCCGATCCTGGGGGCTTCGTTGGCCACCACCACCCGGCCTGTCTTGGATGCAGAGGCCAGCACGGTGGCCGCGTCGTAGGGCCGGATGGTCCGCAGGTCGACCACCTCGACCGAGACGCCATCAGCCTCGGCGCCGGCGGCAGCCTCCAGCGCCATCGGCACCATCCGCATGGCCGCCACCACCGTCACGTCGCTGCCCTCGCGAGCGATCGAGGCCTTGCCCAGCGGGGTGGTGTAGTACTCGGGGGGCACCTCGGCCCGGCTGCGGTACAGCGCCTTGTGCTCCAGGAACAGCACCGGGTCGTCGCTGTCGATCGACGCCAGCAGCAGGCCCTTCGCCTCGACCGGGTTCGACGGGGCCACGATGACGATGCCGGGCACGTTCAGGAACCAGCCCTCCACGCTCTGGGAATGGTGCGGCCCGCCGCCGAACCCGCCCCCGCATGCGGTGCGGATCACCAGCGGAGCCTTGAACTGGCCGTCGAACATGTAGTGGAGCTTGGCCACGTTGTTGACTACCTGGTCGTAGCACTCGGCGATGAAGTCGGCGAACATGATCTCGGCCACCGGGCGCATGCCGACCATGGCCGCGCCCGCGCAGGTGCCGATGATGGCCGCCTCCGACAGCGGGGTGTCCCGCACCCGCTCGGGCCCGTACTTGGCCAGCAGCCCCTTGGTCACGCCGAAGTCGCCGCCCATCTCGGCGATGTCCTCGCCGATCAGGAACATCTCGGGGTGCTTCTCCATTGCCAGGTCCAGGGCGTTGTTGAGGGCCTGGGTGAAGCTGGCTTTGCGGACCCGGTCCCTGGGCTTGCGGGGGGTGCGAGCCTTGCGTGCCGGGCGGGCAGTGTCGGCGGCGGTCATCGCGACGACACCTCCCAGCCGACGTAGACGTCAGCGGTGGCCTTGTCCGGGTCCGGCGCGGGGCTCTCGAGGGCGAAGTCGATCCACTCCTCGATCTGGGCCCGGGTCTCGTTCTCGACGGCGTCGAGGTCGGCCTGGCTCACACCTTGCTCGGCCAGTGCCTCGGCGGCCAGCATGATCGGGTCCCGCTCCTCCTTCCAGTACTTGACCTCGGCCTCGGGGCGGAACTCCCCGGCGAAGATCCCCTGCCAGCGCCAGGTCTTGAACTCCAGGAAGTAGGGGCCGGCACCGGAGCGAATGTGCTCGACCGCGGCTCCCACCGCCGTCCAGGCTTCGGTGATGTCGTTCCCGTCCACCTGCCGGTTACCGAACCCGTAGCCCTGCACCATGTCGACGATGTCGGCCGAGGCGTGGCCCTCGCCCGCCGGCATGGAGATGGCGTAGCCGTTGTTCACGCAGGCGTACAGCACCGGCAGGTCCCAGATGGCCGCCATGTTGAGGCTCTCGTGGAACTCGCCCCGCCCCACCGTGCCGTCGCCGATGATGGCGCAGGCGACGTTGGGCTGGCCCCGCATCTTGGCGGCCAGCGCCACGCCCAGCACGGTGGCCATGTAGGAGCCCTCCACCGCGTTGTCGCCGAAGTTCCCCACGGCGGGGTCGGCCGAGTGCAGGCTGCCGCCCTTGCCGCTGCACACCCCGGTGGCCTTGCCGAACAGCTCGGCCATGATCCGCTCGCCGTTGCCGCCGTGGCGCTGCTGGGCCAGGGCGTTTATGCCGTGGCAGCGGTGGTCGGGGAAGAAGGTGTCGGTGGCCTCGAGGTGCCAGGCCAGCGCGGCCTGGGTGGCCTCCTGGCCGAGCCCGGTGTGCAGCATGCCGGGCACGTTGCCCTTCTCGAACTCGCGCTCCAGTCCCTGCTCGAAGGCCCGTATCAGCCACATGTCGCGGTACAGGCCGAGCAACGTCGACGTCTCCACTACAGCTCCTTATCGCTCTCGATGAACTCCGACCACGGGGTGCGGGCCAGAAAGTAGGCGCCATCGTCCACTGTGCGGAGATAGGTCCGCAAACCGAGCCGGCCGATGGGCCCCAGCCTCAGCGGGTCGATGCGGCCGTCGGGGTCGCAGACAGCGGCGTCGTAGGCCACCCACACCACCTCGGCGATCACTAGGTGGACCTCGCTGAAGATCCTTCCCGGTGTTCCGAGGTCGACCACCTTGCGCACCTCGCACTCGAGGCGGGCCAGAGCCTCACCGATGGCCGGCGATGTGACCTTGGTGGCCGGCACCGGGGTCCAGCCGGCCAACTCGTACTCGTCCACGTCGCTAGGAGCCTCCATGGCCACGGTCTCGATCCGGTCACGGAAGACCTCGGTAGTGACGTTCACCACGAAGTCGCCGCTGGCCATGGCGTTGTTGTAGGTGTCCTTGAGCTGCCCGGTCTCCCGGAGACCCATGGTGATGCCGAGCAGCATCGGATCGCCGGTGAGGGGCAGGTAGTAGCTCATCGGTGCGATGTTGGCCACGCCGTCGGGACTACGGGTCGACACCATGGCGATGGGCCGCGGCACCACCAGCTGCGACAGCATGAATTGCCGCTCCATCGGCGGGTGCTCGGCCGGGTCGAAGGTGACGGTGCGCTCGGGGTCCACTGGTGCTGGTCCGTGCCGGTGTCGCGTGGAGCGCCCGCTCAGACGCCGTTTGAGGGCCAGTGCTCGCGGTAGCGCCTCACCAGCCAGCGGTTGAACTGGACCAGGGTCTCCTCCTGCCACGAGTAGCGGCCCCTCGGTGCGAGATGCGAGTTGAGGCCCTTCTGGGTCATGGCGTCCACGTAGATGTCCTGCTCGTTGAAGTTGTTGACTCCATCCTCGGCCGCCTT
Source organism: Acidimicrobiales bacterium (assembly GCA_965117015.1). Classification (GTDB taxonomy): domain Bacteria; phylum Actinomycetota; class Acidimicrobiia; order Acidimicrobiales; family Aldehydirespiratoraceae; genus Aldehydirespirator. The sequence continues at coordinate 1,144,396 of OZ220747.1, read as the reverse complement.
GAACAGGTAGTCGAACAGGGGGTCCTGCAGCGCCGACGGCTCCAGGCAATAGCCGATCTGGATGGTGATGTGGCCGGCGTCCTGCGGACTGATGATGAAGTAGGCGATCTCGTCGGGGACGATGGCCAGCGCCAGCGTGGGCGGGATCAGCACGAAGCCGCCCCGCTTGCGCTGCTCCTCGGTCAGGTTGGAGAACACGGGCAGGATGCAGCGCTGGGTGGGATTGAACGAGCTGTCGATGTCGGTGAAATGCTGGATCCGGCCGATGGCTCCGTCGGAGTCGTCCCAGGGCAGGAAGTCGTTCATGTGGCTGGGAGCGAAGGTCTGGAGGGGACCGTGCAGCCGGCTGGCGTGGTAGGGGTCGTTGAAGTTCTCCATCATGACCTTCCAGTTCCATGGAAGGTCGGGGATCGTCTTGCCCTCCAGCGTGGTGGTCGACTCCAGCCCGTAGTTGGTGAGCATGTCGTCGATCTTGGTCATGGTCGGCCCGAAGGGCGAGGCGTGATGATCGAAGTTGGCCATGATGAACCCCTGCCAGATCTCCACCTTCAGCTCGGGCAGGTTGTGATCGCTGTGGTCGAAATCCACGGCGCGGTCCATGGCAGGGGTGCCGAGCAGTGCACCGTCGAGCCCGTAGCTCCAATGGTGGTACGGGCAGGTGAAGCGGCGGCAGTTGCCGGAGCCCTCCGCGATCACCATTCCCCGGTGGCGGCAGACGGCCGACATGACCCTGAGTTCACCACCGGAGTCCCGGGCCGCGATGAGGGGCTCGCCCGCGATGGTGATGCAGCGGAAGTCGCCCGGCTCGGAGAGTTGGTCGACGCGCCCCACGCAGAGCCACTCGCGCTGGAAGATGGCCCGCCGCTCGAACTCGTAGAACTCCGGCGACGTGTAGAGGACGGGCGGCAGCAGCCGGGCCTCGTCCACGGGACGGACCGACTCGTTGAAGCTGGCCAGTAGATCGTCGGTCAGCACTGTCATGGCTCGTGTCTCCGCTAGGTCTGCGCGTGCGGCGTGGTTCCTTGCGTCGAACCTAGTTGGCCGGCTCAGGCTGCTTCGTATCGGGATAGGCAACTCAATGAGTATGGGATTGGGTTGCTGTCTGCAGCGCTTCGCCGACCTGTAGGCACAGGGCGTCGTGGTGATGCGGGGCCACAATCTGGACTGCGGCCGGTCGGTCCTCGTCCAGTCCGACCGGCACCACCAACGCGGGATGGCCGGCGACGTTGAACGGCAGGAAGTTGCGGGCCACCTTGTCGAGCCACAGGCGGTCGCCGTCGTCGAAGAAGGTGGCCGGGTCGGGCGCCGAGGTGGGCGTGGCCGCGGTGACCAGGACGTCCACCCGCTCAAAGGCTGTGTCGAGGTCGCGCTGGACCAGACTGCGGGCCCGCATGGCCCTCAGATAGTCGGCCGCGCTGGTTCGGGTTCCCGCCGCCAGCCGGCAAGCCGCGGACGGGGTGAACTCGCCGATGCGACCCATGTTGCTCACGTGGTGGGCGGCGAACTCCACCACGGTGATGACCCAGGCGATGATGCCAGCGAGCTCGGCGTGGGGGAACGGGACCGGCTCGACCGCGCAGCCGAGGTCCTCCAGGCTCTCCAGCGCGCCCGAAAGGGCCGCGTCCACGCCCGGCGATGAGCCCTCGGGGAGCCAACCGTCGGGCACCCCAACCCGCAGGCCCCTCACCGACGCCGGAGTCGCTCCGTAGGCGGGGACAGGGGTCGATGCCGAGTAGGGATCGGCCTGGGACTGGCCCGCGATGATGGCCAACACGCGCCCCAGATCCTCGACGGTCCGGGCCATAGGACCGACGTGGTCCAGCGTCCATGACACCCCGAAGACGCCGTCGCGGGGGACCCGACCGAAGGTCGGCTTCAGTCCGCTCACACCGCAGTACGACGACGGCACCCGGATGGAGCCTCCGGTGTCGGTGCCGAGTGCCACACAGAAGAGTCCGGCTGCCAGCCCCGCGGCCGAACCCGAGGAGCTGCCGCCCACCCACCGGCCCGGCGCGGCCGGATTGGTCACGCCGTCACCGGTCTCGTCGCCGAAGGCGAACTCAGGGGTGGTGGTCTTGGCCAGGATCACCGCGCCGGCGTCCCGCAGCCGGGCCACGACGGTGGCGTCGGCCGTAGGGACGCGGCCCGCGTACAGGCTCGATCCCGCTGTCGTGGCCAGACCCGCCGTATCGATGATGTCCTTCACCCCGACCGGCACACCCTCAAGCGGTCCGGTGTTGCCGCTTCGCCATCGCTCGGCCGAACGGGTTGCTTGCGCCCGAGCTTCACCGTCGTTGCGGGTTGCCACCGCTCCGGCCGCGGCATCGGCGTCACTGAGGCGAGCCATGCAGACCTCGATCACTTCAACCGGATCGAACACCCCGGTCCTGTAGCCCTCCAGCAGAGCGGCGGCGCTCAGTGCAGCCGGGTGGTCGCCCCTCGCCGACGGTGGTGTTCGCCCCTCCTCGTCTCCGGTGACGATCCTGCTGCCCGTGGTATCGGAGCCGTACATCCATCCGTCGCTGACCGCGGGCCCGACGGCGTTGGGGAGCGGCTCGCTCAGTGAGCGCAGCGCGGCAAGCTTGTCGCCCAGGGTGGCCTGGGTATCAGCCGCCAGATCCAGAATGTCCTCGGGGATCACGCTGCATCCCCTGGTGACTGCCCAATCGTGAACCACGTCCGGTCTTTAGTTCCAGTCTCCCGGTGACCACACCAGTGGGAAGACATCCCCGAAGGAGCCGAGGGTCTGGCCCGTCTGGGGCTCTTGCTCGGCCAGGCTCGGAGGGTCGGGCACCATCTGACCCTGTCGCTTGATGTACCGGGCCTCCGGTCCGGCGAAGAGGGCGGCGTAGGCCCGCCGGTCGCGTTCGAGCGTCACTCCCTCGGCCGTTCCGTGGAGCAGGTTGCCGTGGAACAGGATCACGTCGCCTGGTTGGTAGTCCCATCCCATGATGTCGAACGATCCGCGATCGCGGGGCACGTCCGGGGTGGGCGGCAGCGACTTGTCCATCACCACGCCGCGGTAGGCGAACCCCGATCCCCCCTTCTCGTAGACGCCGCGCTTGCGGGCCAGGGCCATCCGGAGAGCGTTCTCCTCGTCGGACATGTCGGGGTCTCGGCCCACCATCGGCCGGTAGGTGACGTTCCAGCGGTGCGATCCGCGGACCACTTCGAGGCTGGCCGGGCGAGGCACCCGGTCCGGCGACGCCCAGGCCCGCACCAGGTGGTGGCCCTCCACGTTGTGGTAGCTGGTGTCCTGGTGCCACGGGGTGGGGGCCATGAACCCCGCCCTCCGGAAGAACATCTGGTCCATGTAGAAGCGCACCGGAGCGCTGAGCACGGAGCCCACGAGGCCGCCGACGGGCGAGTCGTTGGCGAACCGGCGGAGGCTGGCCGATCGGGCGGCCAGCAGCTGGTCGGCCCGCACGGTCGCCCCTTGAGCGACCACCTCGCTGGACATGTGGTCGCGCTCGGCGTAGCACTCCTCCAGCCCATCGGCGACCAGGTCCACCCACTCGGGGGCCAGCACACCTTCGAGCAGCACCGCGCCGTCGCGGTGGAACGTCTCGATCTCGTCGCCGGTCACGGGTCGCAGAGGCCGAGCCGCGGTCATGGCCCGCCCTGTTCGTAGGCGACCGCGGCCGCGAAGCGGTCGGTGCCGATGTCCTCGAGCCTCCATCCGGTGCCCGGCATGTCAGCGAACCGTACAGAGCCGCTGGTCGCGCCGGCCCTCATTTCCTGCGGGATCTCGAAGCGGGATACGTCCAACGACAGGCCCATGCCGTGGGCCTTGCTCAGCGCTTCCTTCATCGTCCAGAGCCTGAAGAACAGGTGGAGCCGATCCCGGTTGCTCGCGGCGGCCAACTCATGCTTCTCGTTGGGGCCGAACACCGCCTCGATCAACTCAGCGAGGTTCCGGTGGGGAACCCGCTTCTCGACATCGATCCCGACCCGCCCCCCGGAGGCCAGGGCGATCAGCCCGTGGGCACCACTGTGGCTCACGTTGAAGCTGACCGGAGAGCGCCGCCCGCGCACGATGGCGTACGGCTTGCCGTGTTCTGAGGTCCGGAAGGCGAGGTGCTCGTTGCCGCAGCCGAGTTGGTGGCACAGCACGGACCGCAGCGCAGCCCGGCACAGCGTGAACCGGTGCCTGGGACTCTCGTACACGAACCGTTCTCGCCGGCGCTGCTCGGTGTAGTCGAGCCACCGCAGGGCGCGCTGCTCGCGCCCATCGCCGGTCGACAGGTCTACATGCAGTACGCGGACATCATCGAAGGCGCGGAACGCACTGCACCGATGCTCTGAACCCTCAGTTGCCGGGAGGACCGGCGTGAGGAGCTCCCCGGACGGGAGAGGAGTCAGAAGACCTCCGCGTCAGCCCGACTGGGCGTCGAGATACGCGATCAGATCACTCGGGGTGAGCAATTCGGCGAACTCTTCGGCGGGGATATCGACGCCGAACTCCTCGCACACGAGCCTCCAGAACGCCACCACATCCGTGGAGCTGACTCCTGCGTCGACGATGTTGAGATCCGGGGTCAGCGGCGAGCCTGCCGCGCGGCCCTCGATCTGGAGGTTCGCGTCCACAAGTGCTCGAATCCGTTCTTCGGTGGATGACATCCTGGTTCCTTTCGTTGCTGTGTGGGAACGTCAGCGGGAGCCTAGTGACACCGCTGCCCATGTCAATTCAATTTTCTGTACTAGCCGGAATAAGTGGCTCCACCCAGTGGCGGCGGCGCTGGAACGGATAGCCCGGCAGCGATACTCGGGATCGGGCTTCACCCTCGAACAACTCGCGGAGACCCGCATCACCCCCGGCCTCGTAGTCTGCCGCGACGGCCTGTACCGGGCTGGCCTCATGATCCTGAGCCTTCTGCCCCTGCCCGGCCACGATCGCCTGCAGTCCCTCGCGCAGGGACTCGATGTCGCTGAACAGGACTGCGGCGCGACAATCGAAGTGGCTGCGTCCCACGCTGGCGGTCCATGCCATGTCGGCCAGCAACTCTCCGGCCGAGCCCGCAGAGAGCTGGTTGGCATGCTCGTCGAGCCATGAGAGGTAGCGGCCGGCCAGCTCGATCAGCGTTTCATCGGACTGCGCCGAGAGCGGCAGGAGCCGTTTCCGGAGCGCCGGCTGCGCATCGCCGGGTGGTCCGGGGCGGGGGACTTCGCTGGACCCCGCGTCGTGTCCCTCCAGAACCAGATGCGCATTGGCACCCGAGATCGCGAAGGAGTTCACTGCGGCCAGCTTCGGTCGGCCATCAGACGTTGGCCAGCCGGTCGCTTCCGTGGTGACCCGCACCGGCAGCCGCTCCCAGTCGATCTGTTCGCTGGGTTCGGTCAAGTGCAGATGCCTGGGGATCGTCCCGCGGTTCATGGCCAGCACTGTCTTGATGACGCCGGCCACGGCCGAGGCGCACTCCAGATGGCCGATGTTGGTCTTGACCGAACCGACCAGCAGGGGCTCGGTGGGGTCGCGGCGGCGACCGTAGACGTTGGCGGCCGCATTCATCTCGACCGCGTCGCCGAACGGCGAGCCCGGCCCGTGAGCCTCCAGATAGTCCACGTCAGCGGGCGTCACGGCCGCCCGCTCCAGGGCCTGTTCCATGGCCTGCATCTGCGCGGGTCCGTTGGGCTGGGTGAGACCGAGACCGGTGGCGTTCTGGTTCACCGCGGTGCCCCGAATCACAGCCCAGATCCGGTCGGCTGCCGCGACGGCATCGTCCAGCCGCTTGAGCACGACCATGCCGCAGCCCTCGCCTCGAACGTAGCCGTCCGCGCCGGCGTCGAAGGCCCGACACTGCCCGCTGGCCGACAGCATGCCGGTCTCTTCGAGGAACTTCGCGATGGACGGGGACAAGACGGCGTTGGCCCCTCCGGCCAGAGCCATGTCCACCTCGTCCCGCTGCAACGCCGTGACCGCGTGGTGAATGGCGACCAGCGACGAGGCGCAGGCCAGGTCGAACGGCACGGCCGGGCCGGCCAGGCCCAGGGTGAAGGCGATCCGACCGACGGCCACGCTCGAGGTTGTGCCGAAGTAGCTGTCGCCCCGGCCGGCCGCGGCGATCACCCTGCGGTACTCGCTGCTGCCGCCGATACCGGAGTACACCCCGGTGCGGCTTCCCTTGAGGCTGGCCGGATCGATGCCGCCGTCCTCGAGTGCCTGCCAGGTCGTCTCGAGCAGCATTCGCTGCTGGGGGTCCATCATGCGGGCCTCGATCGGCCGGATTCGGAAGAAGCCGGCATCGAACTGGTCGATGCCGTCGACGAACGCCCCGACCCGGCTGCCCGGATCCGGGTTGTCGGGATCCCCGGAGGCGCCGTTCCAGGGACCGGGATCCCGACGCCCGTCGGTGACCGCGTTCTCGCCTGCTTCCAGGAGGCGCCAGAAGCCGTCCAGGTCGGGCGCGCCGGGGAACCGGCAGGCCATGCCCACGATGGCAATCCCCTGATTGCCGGTCACGCTCGGCGGCACGACCCCCGGCGCGGGACGGTCCTGCACGGTGGCGGCCGCCGGGACAGGGTCGCTCCTGTTCGCCTGCTCCGGTCGGCTGGGCCGCTCCGGTTGTGCCGGCCGCTCCGGCCGGCGCGTCTCGGCGGGGCCCGGGTCGGTCGGGGCCTGTATGGCGAAGCGCCGGTCGTCGCCGGTGTCGGGGTGCTCGATCGTGCCCGATTCGGTCAGTTCCGATGCCAGATGGGCGGCGAGGCTCTGAACGCTGGGATAGTCGAACACCACGGTGTTGCCCGCCGAGTACGCGCCGGCGAAGCCGCGGTTCACGCGGTTCCTGAACTCCACCGCCATCAGCGAGTCCATCCCCAGATCGGCGAACTCGGCCGAGGGGGCCGGCAGGTTGGGCAGACGCATCACCGCCTGCAGTTCCCGTCGCAGGAACTCAACCAGAATCTGCTCGTGCCCGGCCGCGGGCGACTGGTCCAGCTCCGAGAGCAGGTCGGCCTGCGTCTCCTGCGTTCCGGAACGGTCGGCCGCGGCCAGCAGATCCTCCACGAACGGCGAACGGTGCTGATCGCCTTCCGAGACCACCTGCCAGTCGACCGCGGCCACCATGGGCGCGGCAGGATCCTGCCTGACCAGACGGTCGAAGGCTCTCAAGCCCTGCTGGGGGGTGATCCAGCCCGTGCCCGCGGCCTCCAGCTGTCCGGCGATCCGTTCCCGGTGCTCCTCGGCCTCGCCGAGCCCCGACCACGCTCCCCAGGCGATGGATTGTCCTGCCAGGCCCCGCGACCGGCGGTGGGCTGCGAGCACATCGAGGAAGGCGTTGGCGGCTGCGTGGTTGGCCTGACCCGGGTTTCCCATGACGCCGGCCACGCTCGAGAACAGCACGAACAGGTCGAGATCAAGGTCCTCAGTGGCGCGGTGCAATTGCCAGGCACCCAGCACTTTGGGCCACAGCACCTGCTCAAACCTCTCCCAGCTCTGGTTCGGGATGGAGGCGTCCGACAGCACGCCCACGCTGTGGATGACCCCGCCCAGCGGCGGCAACGTGTCGGCGATGCGGGCCAGCATGGCGTCCACCGCGGCCGCGTCGGTCATGTCGGCCAGCTCCACGCCCACCGTCGCACCCCGCTCGCGCAACCCGGCGATGACCGCGGCGGCCTCGGAGTCCGGGTCGCGCCGACCGTTGAGCACGATGGCGCCGGCCCCGCGGTCGGCCAGCCACTCGGCCATCGTGCAGCCGATGCCGCCCAGGCCGCCCGTCACCAGATAGGTCCTGTCGCCGCGCAGCCGGCCCGTCTCCAGTGGCGACGCGGCGAAGACGATCTTGCCGATGTGGCGAGCGGCTCGCATGTACATCATGGCCGGACCGGCCTCGGCTAACGACCACCTGGTGTGGACCAGCGGCTTCAACTCACCGGCGGCCAGCTGTTGCATCACCTGCCTGAGGGCAGATCCCGGCTGGTCCGGGTCGTGCTCCTTGAGCACGTCCAGCTCCAGGATCCAGTAGCCGACATCGGGCCGTGCCTCCGACATCTCGTCGTGGCTGAGGATGTCGACCCTGGCCAACTCCACGAACCGGCCACCGCGGGCCAGGCACGCCAGGCTGGCATCGATGAAGCCAGGTCCGGTAAGGCTGTTGAGCACAACGTCGACGCCGGTGCCGCCGGTGGCTTCGAGGATCTGCTCGGAGAACTTCGTGGAGCGGCTGTCGAACACGTGGTCCACGCCCAGCGAGCGCAGGTAGGCCTGCTTCGGAGCGCTGGCGGTGGCGAACACCTCCGCTCCCGCGGCCTGGGCCAGCTGGATGGCGGCCAGGCCCACTCCGCCGGCGCCGGCGTGAATGAGAACCCTCTCACCGGAGTCCAGTCCCGAACAGTCGAACGACAGGGCGGCCGACACGAACGCGGTCGGCATCGTTGCCAGCGCGGCGTCGGGCAGGCCGGCCGGCGCCGGAGCCACCATCTCCTGGCACGTCACCGCCTCCGAGGAGAAGGTTCCGAACGCCAGGCCGACCACCCGATCGCCCTCCTGCACCGTCGTCACGCCCGGCCCGACCTCGAGCACCCGCCCGCAGAACTCGCCTCCCAGCAGGCCCTCGTCGATCACGCCCAGGGAGCGGAACATGTCCCAGAAGTTGAGTCCGGTGGCCAGCACGGCCACACGGACCTCGCCGGCGGCCAGCGAGCGGGCCGGCGCGGCTTCCACCTGGAGTCCCTCCAGCGCGCCCTGAGGGTCGGGTTCGAGCAGCCAGGCCGACTCGCCGGCCGGCTCGGGCAGGCTCAGGCGCTCGGTGCCGGCGGAGGTCCGCACCAGCCGGGCGGTCTGGCGGTGCCCGGTTCGGTAGGCGATGTGCGTCTCGGGGTCGGGGTACAGGAACTCTTCTGAGAGGTCGGGCGACGGAGCGGTCGCCGCAGGATCCAGGTCGATCATCCTCGGCTGCAGATGGGCTGCCTCCCGGGCTGCGACCTTCCCGAAGCCCCACAGAGCCGAACCGGCCAGACCGTCGACCCGCTCGTGCTCCAGCACCTGGCTGCCCCGAGTAACGAACCAGACGCCCTTGGCCACCGCCAGATCCGCATCGGCTAGACCCTGCATGAGCGCGAGCGCCGTCGACGTGGCCCTCTTCACGTCGGATGCCAGTTCTCCGGTAGCAGCCTGCGCGCCACGGTTGTCCAGGGCGGTGAAGTGGCCTACGCCGCTCAGGGGCACGTCCGGCGGGAGGCTCTCGAAGAGTGCCAGCCAATCGGATCGCTGCTCCATGTCGATGACCGCCAGCGAGACCCGGTCGGGTGGGGGCACCGCGTGCCCGGGCTCCGTCTCGTCGGTGGCCAGCACGACGATCTGGTTGCGGGCCGCCAACCGGGTTGCCAACTCGCCGGCCACTCCGGTCTGATCGGCGGCCAGGACCCACACCCCCGGGCGCTCGGTCACCTCGGCCGGACCCTGGGCCAGGATCACGCCCCGGTCGGGCTCCTGTTCGGGATCGGACTCGTCCGCTCCCAGGATCTCGGCCCCATCGAAGCCGGCATCGGCGAGCGCCTGCCGCCAGACGGCGGGACCGGCCAAAGCGTGGTGGGGCCGGCAGGAATCGGCGAAGCGCCACCAACCGTCCAGCTGCCCGAATGTCAGGTCCAGCCAGCCCTGCCCCCGGAGGTTCTCGAGGGCCACGAGATGGCCCGACGGTGCCAGCAGGTTCCGGCAGTGCTCCAGCGTCTCGGACAGGTAGCGGGTGGCGTGCAGCACGTTGGACGCGATGAGCAGGTCGTAGCTGTGGTAGTCGAAGCCTTGGGCGGCCGGGTCCTTCTCGATGTCGAGCACCCGGTATTCGATGCACGCCTCGCGGCCGCCGAAACGCCCCTCGGCCTCCGCGAAGAAGCCCGCAGAGATATCGGTGTAGGTGTAGTCGAAACGCCCCTCGGGCAGCTCCGGCAGCACTGCGGCCGTGGCCGAGCCGGTGCCCGCACCGACCTCGACCACTCGCAGCATCCGGTCTTCGGGCAACTGCTCCAGCAGGGCCACCACCGCGTCGGCCAGCATCTGGTTGGCCGCCCTTGCCACCGGCGCCTTGAGATACAGGTCGGCCGCGGTGGGCTCACCGCTGCTGAACAGCAGCGTCAGCGGATCGGCGTCGCCGGTGAGCACCTCGGCCAGGGCACCGGCGCTGCGCCGGAAGAGACCGATCTCGGTCGAGCCGTGCTCGTACCGGCCGGCCATCTCGGCCGCGAACTCCTCCGGGTCCCGAGGCATCTCCGGTGACAGGGCATCGGGGGACCCGGACTTGACAACGAAGGCGTCACCCGCGGCCTCTACCACGCCCGCCCGGGCCAGCAACTCGAACAGCCGGCGGAAGACGCGGCTGTGCTCGGGCAGCACTCCGAGTTGCTGGCGCAGGCTGTCGGGCTCGATCTCGGTGCCCCCGGTGCGCTGCCAGCCCAGGCGCTCCAGCGCCTGCAGCGCATAACGCCACGACAACCGCTCCAGGTCGGTCAACAGGCTGGTCCGGCCGGCCGTGTCCACCCCTGCGGCTTCCAGGTACGCCTCGAACGGGCTGGAACGGGCGGCCACCGCCGCAGGGCTCGGAAGGAAGTCGGCGGGCACCACCCCGTCGGGCAGGGGTCGGTCCCGCCACACAACCTCGTACAGCAGGTCGTCGAGCCCCTCGGCCGCGGAGAGCAGGGCCGCCCGGGTGGCCCGCTTGACCGTGTAGGAGTCCAAGCCGCCGATACCGGTGCCGTCGAGGGCGTAGAACCGCAGGTCGGCTGCGATCACCTCACGGGGTCCCGCCGGTTCGCCGTCGGTCACGCCCCCCGGCTCACGGAGGCGGGCGTGGCAGAGCAGCCGGTCGGGGAGGGGGCCGTCGAGCCACAGTCGCTCCCATCCGAACGGCAGGTAGGGAGAACCGTCCTCCGCGCCGGCGGTGCGCCGGGCGGCGGCCATCACCTGGAAGCAGCCGTCGAGCAGGAGCGGGTGCATCACCGCGCCACCGCCGTCCACGCCGTCGGGCAGGGCGACCTCGCCCAACGCCTCGCCGTCGCCTACCGACAGCGAGTGCAGCGTGCGGAACGACTCGCCGAGGTCCACTCCCGCGTCGGCCCGGGCCCGGTAGAACTCCGCTAGGTCGACCGCGGTGAGATCGGCCCCGAGTTGCTCCCCCTCGAGCGGTTCGGAGCCGAGCGAGGGGCTGGTACCGGACGACACCTGGCCCTGGGCGTGCAGAGTCCATCCGTCCTCGCCGTCGGACCGGCTGAACACTTCGAATGGGCGTGGTGCCGCCGCGTCGGCGCGGTCGAGCACGAACTGCACGCTGCGCCCCGTGGTCTCGGCGGCGTCCTGCGGGTCGTCCTCGTCGAAGATCATCGGGCTGTGGAGTTGAAGGTCCTCCACTATCAGCGACCACGGATCGCCCGGCGGTTCGCAGGCCGCTGCGGCCATTGAGCCGTACAGCGCGCCCGGTGTGATCACCCGCCCGTACACCCGGTGGTCGTCGAGCCACGCCGGGTCGGAGGCGAACATCTCGGTCGTGTAGAGGGTCTCGCCCCGCGGCGAGTCGTGGCGTGTTCCCAGCAGCGGGTGGCCTGCGGTCTGCCTTCGCCGGCGGGGAGGCTCCACCCAGTGGCGCTGGTGCTGGAACGGGTAGCCGGGAAGGGGTACGCGGCGCCGGCTCTCGGTTGCGAAGAGGCCCTCGAACGAGAGGTCGACTCCGGCACCGTAGGCGGCCGCGACCGCGTCGAGGAAGCCGCTGCCGTCGGGCGGGTCCGGCTTGCCGGCCGACGGTTTCCGCATGCTGGAGGCGATGGCCGGCTCGGTCGTGCCGGGTTCGGAGGGCCATGCGGTCGCGACGGTGGGGCCCAGCACCGTGTCGGGACCGATCTCGATCACCGTGTCCACGCCCATGGCGGCCAGAGTCTCGACACAGGTGCGGAACGCGACCGGGGCTCGGGCCTGGCGCCGCCAGTACCGGCCGTCGAGGGCATCGCCCGCCTCCAGCACCTGGCCGGTCATGCTGCTCACGTAGGTGACCGACGGCGCCTCGGTCTCGATGCCGTCGACCACGGCTTCAAGGTCGTCGAGGGCCGGCTCCACCAGCGCGCTGTGGTAGGCGGGGCTCTTGCGCAGCCTGCGAACCCATACCTTCTCCGACTCGAAGCCCTCGAGCAGGCTGTCGACCTTGCCGGCCGGGCCGCTGATCACCTGGTGCATCCCGTTGTCGGCGGCCACGCTCGCCGGCGAGCCCCCCGTCGATGCGTTGAGCTCCTCGACCGCAGCTGCCACCCGCTCCGGGGTGGCAAACACCGCGGCCATGGCACCGTCCTCGGGCAGCCTGCCCATCAGCGCACCGCGGGCGGCCGCGAACCGGAGCCCGTCGGTGAGGCTGAACGCCCCGGCGGCATGGGCGGCCGCGATCTCCCCGAGACTGTGGCCGACGACCACATCGGGTTGGACTCCGGCGCTAGCCCAGAGGCTGGTGAGGGCGCACTCGATCGCATAGATGCACGGCTGGGTCCAGGCCGGATCGTCCAGATCCTCGGCATCGGTGCCGGAGTCGAACATCACCTCGAGCATGGAGACGCCGCGCTCGGCTCGCAGCACCTCGTCGCAGCGGTTGAGGACGGCCCGGAAGACCGGCTCGGAGTCGTAGAGGGCGCGGCCCATGCCCACCCACTGGCTGGCCTGGCCTGTGTAGGCGAAGGCAATCCTGGTGGCTGTCCGGCGCGGCGGCTCGTCGCTCTCCGCGAGCACTCTCAACCCTGCGTTCAGGGACTCCCTGTCCGTGAACACCACGCCGGTCCGGCGGGCGAAGTGGCTCCGTCCCACCGCTGCGGTCCAGGCCGCGTCGGACAGCGGCCGGTCCGCCTCTTCGTCGGACGGATCCTCGGAGCGCTCCTCGAGCCACTCCATGTAGCGGGCCGCCGTCTCCCGCAGGGCGTCACCGGTCTTGGCCGACAATGGCAGCAGCCGGGCAGGGCGAGCCGACGGTGCTGCCCTTATTCCAGCGTCTGCTGGAGCATTGATGGCGACGGGTCTGGATGGTCCGCGCAGCCATCGCCGCGGGTCGTTGCCCTCGACGGCGGCGTCCGCGGCTCCGTACCCCTCCACCACCACATGGGCGTTGGTGCCCGACCAGCCGAATCCGCTGACCCCGGCAAGCGGCCGGCGGTCGCCGTGACCGGGCCAATCCGTGGGTTCCGCGGTGACTTGCAGCGGCAGCTGCTCCCACGGAATCTCGGGATTCGGGTCACGGTAGTTGAGATGGGAGGGGATGACCCCTCGCTTCATGGCCAGCATCACCTTGATCAGGCTGGCCGCGCCGGCAGCCGACTCCAGATGGCCGAGGTTGGTCTTGACCGACCCGATCAGCAGAGGGCGGTCCCTTCCGGCGCGGTATGCCATCCCGGTGGCCTCGGCCTCGATGGGATCGCCGACCGGTGTGCCCGTGCCGTGGGTTTCCACGTAGTCCACGTCCGCGGCCTCGACGCCCGCCCAGGCCAGGGCGTCGGCGATGACCTGCTGCTGGGCCTCTCCGTTCGGGACGGTAAGACCCTGGCTGGCACCGTCCTGGTTCAGGGCTGTGCCCCGGATCACGCCCCAGATCCGATCCCCGTCGGCCTCGGCGTCGCTGAGGCGCTTCAGTACCAGGATCCCGCAGCCCTCGCCCCGCACGTAGCCGTTGGCGGCCGCGTCGAAGGTCTTGCAGCGCCCGTCGGGCGCCAGCATCCCCGCGTTGCCCCGCAGCTCGAAGAGGCGGCCCGACAGGATGGCGTGGACCCCGCCGGCCAGGGCGAGGTCGGCTTCGCCTCTCTGGAGCCCGGACACCGCCTGGTGCACGGCCGCCAGTGACGAGGAGCAGGCCGTGTCCACCGCCATGGCCGGGCCTCGCAGTCCGAGTGCGAAGGCGACCCTCCCGATGGCGGTGTTGAACGAGGTCCCGGCGACGGAGTAGAGGCTGGCCGCGGGCTCGGCGGTGTCGTTCCCGTCGAGCACCAGGGTCCGGTACTCGTTGTTGCTTATCCCCGCGTACACACCGGTGCGGCTGCCCTCGAGCCGGTCGGGGTCGATGCCGGCGTCCTCCAAGGCCTGCCAGCTCACCTCGAGCATCAGCCGCTGCTGCGGGTCGAGCAGCTGCGCTTCCACCGGCGAGATACGGAAGAAGGCCGCGTCGAACTGGTCGATCCCGTCGATGAAGGCGCCGAAGCGGCATGCGCTGTTCTGGACCGCGGCATCGCGGAACAGCTCCCCGACACGGCCGACACCCGAGCCGGGCTCGCCCTCGGTGATGGCGCTGGCGCCGTCGTCCAGGAGCTGCCAGAAGGCCGTTACATCGGGTGCGCCGGGGAACCGGCACGCCATGCCCACGACCGCTATCGGCGACCCAGGCGGGCCTCCGGGGCGTCGGGGCGAATCAGGCAAGGCCGATCGGCTCCAGGAACTTGCGCATGATGGCCACACAGTTGTCCGGCTGCTCCAGTTGGAGGAAGTGCGTGGCGTCGGGCAGGAAGTCGTAGTCCACCGTCAGCATCTCGCCGAAGTCGAGCGTCGGGAGATACGAGTAGGGCAGCGTCGGGTCGGCGCCGATCACCTTGGTCGGGCATCGCAGAGCATCCAGATCGACCAGCACCGCGAAGATCCGGGCATGAGCCATGATCTGCGCTTCGTGCTCCCGGGGGAAGCGAAGTTCGAAGCCGGAGCCGTTCTCAGCCTCGCGCAGCGTGGTGCTCGCCATCAGCTGATGGACACCGGGGACCATCTGCCTGAACGGGGGCAGGAAGGCGAGCAGGTCGGCGTAGACCTCCAGGCTCTTGAACTGAAAGGTGCGCTGCTCGGCCATCTTGGCGGCGCGCTTGATCGCTTCGTCGAACTCGTTGCGGGTCTCGACCGGTTTGCGCAGGGGAGGGTCGAACAGCACGAGGGCCGAGAACCGGCTCCCCTCCGTGGACGACAGCAACGGAGCCAACGACGAGACTGAGTGGAACACACCCACTTGCGGCTTCTCCCCGTAGCGGTCGTCGATGGCCTCGAGGACCCGGTCATGGTCTTCGACGAAGGTGGGGACGGTGTGGTCCGACAGGGGACTGACCGCGTTCCAGCCGTGACTCCTCAGGTCGTAGACGACGACATCGAATTCGTCGGTCAGTAGCGACCAGAACGGGTAGTAGAGATCAATCGAGAGACCGATGCCGTGGCTCAGGACGAGCCTGATGCCCTCCGGGTTACCGTGCCGGCGCACGGTAATGGTGGCGTCCCCGTCCACCGGGACCTCGTGGACCGACAGTGGCTCGGGAAGGTTCCAGTCAGCTTCCGAGGCCATCGGGGGGATCGTACCGGGTGCCGGAGCCAGCCCAGAAGGCCGGGCTAGCCCGTCTCCCTGACTTGCACCGTCACAACGTCGAGCCCATGGAACTTCTGGTGGTGCACCGAGGAGGCGTAGTGCTTGAGCAGTCTGAGCGAGATCTCGCCCTCCTCCATGCCCGCCGCGCTCTGGGACTCCTCGCTCAGGTGGGCCAGCCGGTCCTCGAGGTTCTGCTCGTCGAAGACGGCAAGGAACTCCATC
This sequence comes from Acidimicrobiales bacterium, assembly GCA_965117015.1. Lineage (GTDB taxonomy): Bacteria > Actinomycetota > Acidimicrobiia > Acidimicrobiales > Aldehydirespiratoraceae > Aldehydirespirator. Next base: position 1,128,893 of record OZ220747.1, on the reverse strand, counting down.
TCCACTACCGCGCCGTTCTGGCGGGCCACGACGATCAGGCCCGGAGAGTCGGCAGCCGAGCCGTCGCCAGCTTGTTGAAGCAGGCTTGCCAGCGTCTCCTCTCCTGCTGATCGAAGTCGCTGTGCGGCCGCGTCGTCCCATCCGAGGTCGGCCGCGAAACCGTGGAGGAACTCGTCGATCTTGCTGACGGCCGACGGGTGCAGGTCGACCCGCAGGCGCGCCCGCCGGCCCCGGCTTGTCAACTCCACGAACTGGGTTATCAGCACCGCGACGAGAGCGCCGGCCAGCATGCCGTTGTCGATCAGCGGCCCCCATGTCTCGCCCATCAGGTCTGCGCCGATGGTCTGGTTGTCCAGGCCGACGCCCACCGAGAAGGCGATCCCCACGGCGAGGGCCTTGCCCCGGTCGAGGCCGCCGCTCACCACAGTCTGGATGCCGCTGACGAAGAGGATGCCGACGGCGGTGAGCAGGTAGGCGCCCATGACCGGGCTGGGGATGGCGAGGAGCACGGCCGTCACCTTGGGCAGCAGGGACAGCACCACCATGAGCGCCCCGACGGCATAGCCGACACGGCGGGCCGCTACGCCGGTGAGGTTGATCAGTGATGGGCTGGACGACGAGTAGACGCTGGTCGGCGGCGTGCCGGCCAGACCCGACAGCAGGATGCCGATCCCGTTGGTGTTGAGCGATCCTTGCACCAGCCGGTAGTCGGTCACTCGGGGCCGGCGCCATGAGACCTGCTGGATGGCGATGGAGTCGCCGATGTTCTTCACGCTGCCCACCAGGGCCACCACCACGAAGGCCGGCAGCAGCGCCCAGAAGTCGACGCTGGGGGTCAACTCGAGTCCGGGGAACCCGCCGGTGGGCAGTCCGACCCATCGGGCGTCGCTGATGTGCTGGACGTCGTAGGCGCCGAACAGCACCGCCACTGCGCAGCCGGCTGCGATGGCGATGAAGGGGGACCAGATTCTCCAGGACCCCGACACGCGCAGCGACAGCGCGACCACCGCGGTCAGCGTCACCAGGGCAGCCAGGGGGCCGGCCGCGGCGGGTGCGGCCTCGGGCACCTCGTTCACCCGGTCGAGTGCTACGGGCAGGATCGCGGCCGCGATCAGCATGAGCACCGTTCCCGACACGACCGGCGTGAGGATCCGGCGCACGAGCGGGAGCCAGAGCGACAGAGCGAGGTAGAAGAGCGACGCCGCCACGGTGAGGCTGGCGAGCAGGGCCGGGCCTCCCGCCGCCAGGGCCAGCACGGAGATGGCCACATAGTTGGGTGTGGGCCCCATGATCAGGATGTGCCCGCCGCCGAGCCGCCGGAACCGGCTGGCTTGCAGCGCGGTGAGTCCCCCGGCGATGACCAGGGACGCGAAAACGGCCCAGGTGAGGTAGCTGTCGTCCTGGTCGCCGGCGCGGGCGGTTATGGCCACGATCAGCACGATCGTTGCCAGCACCAGCATGACGCCCTGAGCCCCGACGCTCAGCGCGATCAGCGGCGGGCAGGGTTCGTCCGGCTCGTAGCGGATGGCTTGGCTGGCTCCCGGCGACGTCATCTCGCCCCGCATTGTCGCACTGTTGCGTTGATCGCGTCGTGGGTCCACGGCCGAGCGGCGTAGCTACCATCAATGCATGGCTCGGATCGACATGGTGCATCCGGACAATGCTGAGGGGATCTGGTTTGTCGACACGCGCTGTATCCGGTGCGACGCCTCCCGGCACTGGGCGCCGGAGCTCATCGACAGGGACGCTGACGGGCTCTCATTTGTGGCTCGTCAGCCGGAGAATGCCGGAGAGGTCGCCGCACTGTGGCGGGCTGCGGTGGCCTGCCCGACGCAGTCCATCGGGACCACCGAGGCCCGGCGTCCGCCCCAACCGGCGTTCCCGTTCGAGCTGACGCCCGGCGTGTACGCCCTGGGGCACAACGCCAGGGAGTCGTTCGGAGCGCATTCGTACCTGGTGCCCCGACTCGACGGGAACCTGATGACCGACTCGCCACGGTTCACCCGCGGCCTGGCCGAGGGGATCGACGACCTCGGCGGGGTGCGCCATGTGCTGTTGACCCACCGAGACGACGTCGCCGACGCCGACCGCTGGGCCGGCCGCTACGGCGCCGATGTCTGGATCCACGAAGCCGACGCCGACGCCGCGCCGTATGCCACCGCGTTGTTCGAGGGCGACGAGATCGTCGAGGTCGCACCGGGGGTGGTGACTGTTCCGGCTCCGGGCCACACCGAGGGCTCGGTCGTGTTCCACATTGATGGCCGCTGGCTGCTCACCGGCGACACCCTCCACTGGAACCACCGGCGTGGCGAGCTCGACGTGTTCGCCGGGCCGATGTTCCATTCGTGGGAGGCGCTGGCCGACTCGATGGATCGGCTGGCGACGCTGCCGGTGGAATGGGTGTTCCCGGGCCACGGCAACTGGCATCACGTCGGTACCGCTCTCTACGCGGAGCAGATGACCCGCCTGGGGCCGGCCATGCGCGAGATCGGCCGCTCGGGCTGGTCCCACCGCCCGGATGACGCCTACGACTGGTTCTAGACCGCGGTCCACCGAGGCGCCGCTGCGGATGCGGCGCGGGCTTGGACTGGCTCCGGGCCACTCCGGTAGGGTCGCGTCGTGATCGCGGACCTTGAGCACGAGCCGGTGGTGGAGCGTCTGCGACGCAGGGTGGGCGAAACCTCCGGGCTGGTCGACGCCCCGCTGGACAGCCCGATGCTGCAGCCCTACGAGGTCTATGACCAGGATCTGTTCGACCTCGAGATGGTGCGGGTATACGGCCGATCCTGGGTCTGGCTGGGCGACACCGAGGACCTGGTCGAGCCCGGTGACTTCATCACGGGAACCATCGGCTACCAGCCGGTGATGGTGATCCGCCAGGAAGACGGCTCGGTCCGTGGATTCCTCAACAACTGCCGCCACCGGGCGTCGGGCCTGCTGTACGAGCCGGCCGGCAACTGCGGCAAGACCATGACATGCCCGTACCACAACTGGGCCTACAACATCGACGGCCGGCTGGTGGGCATCCCCGACCGGGCCCGCATGTACCCCGACGACCTGCCCACCTCCGACTACGGGCTGGCGCCGATCCGCGTCGAGGTGGCCTGGGACAAGCTGGTGTTCGGCTGCCTGTCCCGCAAGGCGCCGCCGTTCCGGGAGTGGATCGCCCCCCTGGCCGAGCGATACGACCTCTACAGGTTCGGTACCTTCACCCGCTACTACCGGGAGCTCGACGAGACCTACCCCATCAACTGGAAGGCCTTCGCGGAGAACTCCAACGACGACTACCACGTGCGCTTCGTGCACCGGCGCCTCAACCGGTACCGCAAGCAGATGGACACCATCGTGCGCTTCGAGGGCCACACCTGCAGCGGCTTCAAGCCCCACTCCGAAGAGGAGGACTCAACCGGCGGGCGCACCGATCTCACCCATGAGCAGCTGCTCGGCCACTACGCCGACTTCATCTACCCCAACCTCACGCCGCTGCCCTACCCGACGCAGCTCATCCTGGTGCGGGCCGACCCCATCGCCCCGGATCGCACCCGGCTGTTCAGCCGCATATACGGCATCGACAAGTCCGCAGAGGAGCAGGACTTCGAGCTGGACCGTCTGGCCACCACCAACCTTGAGGACACCAACATGGTGACCGAGCTGATGAAGAACCTGCGCTCGCCCTTCTACCGGGTCGGGCCGGCCTCGACCTGGGAGGGTCGGGCCGCCCACGTGATGAAGCTGGTTCGGGCCGACGTGGCCACGCCGCTGGCTGACGACGAGTTCAGCGGGCCGCTGCCGGCCGACTGAACCGGACGAGAGGAAGACATCCATGAGCACGGCTGGCCTGCCGGCCTCGGCGGTGTCGGCGGGAAAGCGCCGGCGCTTCCGTCACATCTTCCGCGCCGATGGCCGGGCTGTCTTCGTGGCCATGGACCATCCCGCCTACATGGGCATGGGTGTCGCGCCTTCCGCCGCCGCTGCGATCGCGCAAGGGCAGCCCGACGCCGTCCTGGCCACCTGGCATCTGGCCCGCACCCGTCCCGAGGCCTTCGCGGGCGCGGGACTGGTGCTGCGGGTCGACGGCGGGATCTCCGATCTCGGTGATCCGCCTGCCAGCGACACGACCTCGTTGCTCTACTCGGCGGAGCAGGCGATGGTGCTCGGTGCCGACGCCGTGGTGATCATGGTGTTCCCCGGCACCCCCGACGAAGAGCACTCGCTGGGGCGGCTGGCCCGCCTGGCCGCCGAGTGCGAGCTCCTGGGTCTGCCGGTGATGGCCGAGTCGATACCGGGAGGCTGGCCCCGCACTGTGCCCTGGACCGCGGAGAACGTCGGCCGGGGGGCCCGGCTCGCGGTGGAACTCGGCGCCGACATCGTCAAGACCATGTGCCCCGGCGCCCCCGAGGAGTTCGCGGCGGTGGCCGAGGCATGCCCGGCTCCGGTCGTGGCCCTGGGCGGTCCCAAGGTCAACGACGAGGACCAGGTCGTCGCGCTGGCTCGCGGCGTGGTTGAAGCGGGTGGCGCGGGCGTGGCCTTCGGTCGCAACGTCTGGGGCTCCGACGACCCGGCCGCGCTGGTGGGTCGCCTGCTGGAAGCCGTGCACGGCGCTGCGGGCGCCGCGTAGGGCGAGGAGTCCCTCTGGTGGTCGCGTCGGCCGTGTCAGTCGTGGACGATGACCTGTACCAGCGTCTCGCGGGCATGGTGTCGGCGGACTCGCCCGACCGGGGCCCCGGCGACACCGGTCTGCGCCCTGCGGTGGAGCAGGCCCTCTACCACGAGGCCCGCCTTCTGGACGACCGCCGGTACCGAGCCTGGCTGGAGAGGTTCACCGATGACTGCATCTACTGGGTCCCCCTCGATCCTGTTGCCGATCCCCGGACGAAGATCTCCTACTTCCTCGACGATCACCGTCGTATGGCCGACCGCATCGGACTGCTGGAGACCGGATGGGCCCACGCCCAGGAACCGCCCTCGAGGACCTCTCGCACCGTGTCGAACGTGGAGGCCTGGCCCACCGATGACGGCGACACTCTGGCCCGCTGCTCGACGGTGGTGTGGGAGCACCGCAAGGACCGGCTGACGCCGTTCGCCAGCCGCAACGACTACGTGCTGGCCTCGCTGGGAGACGGCTGGGCCATCAGGTACAAGATCGTTCGCCTGGTGGACTGTGCCGGCGATGTCCGCAAGTTCTCGTTCGTGCTATAGAGGCCGAGATGGACGCTCTCGACACGCTGATACAGCCCCGTCGGGTCCATCGCTCGCTCTACACCGATGCCGACATCTTCGTCACCGAGATGGAGAGGATCTTCGGAGGCGCCTGGGTCTATCTCGCTCACGAGAGCCAGCTGCCCGAACCGAACGACTTCATCACCACCCGGATGGGTCTGCGCCCCCTGATACTCACCAGAGACGACGACGGCGATCTGCACGGGATGTTCAACCGCTGCGCTCATCGGGCGTCGACCGTCTGCCAGTCGGAGTGCGGCTCGGCGCGGCGCTTCCAGTGCTCCTACCACGGATGGACGTACTCGAACCAGGGCGAACTCGTCAACGTGCCCTTCGCCGATGGGTACCCGCCCGACTTCGACAAGGCCGACCACGGCCTCGCGCAGGTGCCGCGTCTGGGCACCTACCGGGGCCTGATCTTCGGCACGCTCAACCTCGACGCCCCCAGCCTGGCGGACTGGCTCGGCCCCGCAGGCCCCCTGATCGACGAGTTCGTGGACCGCTCGCCGACGGGACGCATGGAGGTCCGCAACTGCCAGCGGATGATCTATCGGGGCAACTGGAAGCTGGCCTGGGACAACGCCGGCGACGGGCTGCATCCCACTTTCGCCCATCGCAGCTTCCTGGTGCTCAACGAGCGGCAGCATGGCGGTGCCCGCTCCCTGTCGCAGTTCAAGGCCAGCCCCGACGACACCGGCATGTACGGCCTGGACCTCGGCAACGGCCACATGTTCGTGGACCAGCGCCCCGGATTGAACCAGTCCTTCTGGGAGACGCAGCGGCCGGTGCCGGGCCGGGAGTGGTACGCGGACCGCATCTCGGAGCGCTTCGGCGACGACGCGGCCGGCGTGCTGGAGATGGCACCGGGCTCGATGGTGAACCTCTCGATCTTCCCGAACCTGCTCATCAAGGGCAACACCTTCGAAACGGTGGACCCGATGAGCGTGGCCGAGACCCGGCTGCACACCTGGGTGGCTGCCGCCGAGGGAGCGCCCGACGAGGTGAACGTCCTGCGCATGCGGATCGCCGAAGACTTCCCCAGCCTGGGCAACCCCGACGACCTGGAGATATTCGAGCGCTGCCAGGAGGGTCTGGCCATAGCTGAGGTGGAGTGGGTGGACATGAGCAAGGGGCTTGGCCACGAGGCCGAGGAGGTGACTGCCGACGGGGTCCGGCGGGCGCCGGTCACCCACGAGGGGCCGATGCGGGGCTATCTGCGAGCATGGCTGGAGCTGATGTCGGCCGATGCGAAGCTCACGACGGCCCGCGCCGGCGAGACCAGCTTCGAGAAGGCCGCATGACGCCGCCGGCAGGGACCGCCGGCCTCCGGCCGTCCGGGCGGGTCCTGCAGGAAGTGGTCGTGCCCCGCTGCGAAGGCCGGGCGGTCGAGGTGCGGGCCGGGCAGGTGCTCAGGATCGTGGCCCTGGACGGCCCGCAGGTGGCCGACTCGACGTTCCTGGCTCTCGACAACCCGCGCGAGGGCTATCACGCCGGCCAGACGGTGGCCCTCAACATGCTGGCCGGAACCGGGACCATGCGGCGCATCACGACGCTGTGGTCGCGCCCGCCCTACGAGCGGCCCATGCTTACCGTCATCGACGACCCGGTCGGCGTTCACTTCGCCTGGAACGGCGGCCGCTGCTCGGCCGGCGTCTACGCCATCCGCGACGGCATCGAGTCGGAGCATAGGACCTGCCAGGGCAACCTGGAGGAGGCCGTCAGGCCGTGGGGCGTGGACCGGGATCTGATACCGGACGTGTTCAACGTGTTCATGTACACCGATGTGGAGGACGAGCGGCGCCTCTTGTTTCGGGAGTCGCCCGCGGCCGCCGGCGACTACATCGACCTGAGAGCCGAGATCGACGTGCTGGCCGCGGTGTCGGCCTGCCCCAGCGAGACGTCGGCGTCCAATGGCGGCGAGCCGAAGCGAATAGGCCTCGAAGTTCGGGAAGGGAAGTAGCTGCGATGGTGAGGATGGTTCGCAAGGCCCAGGTCGATTCCAGCGACGTGGCCCGGGTGCGCGCTTGGATCGAGCGCTACACCGGCTACATGGCCGCGGCCGACCCCGAGCAGGTGACGGTCACCTCGTGGATGGAGGCCTACGGCTCCTACGGCAAGGTGTACTGGATGATCGACGCCCCGAGCCTGGCCGTGCTCGACGAATTCCTGGAGCGACTGCCTACCGAGGAGGCTTACCGGGAGATCCTCAAGGCGGGCAGCGAGCTGTTCGTCTCGGGCCAGACCAGCGATCTGCTGCTGAAAGAGGTCTGAATCCGTGACTCGCCGGCCCGGCGCCTCGTCGCGCCGGAATGCCGACCGCGACATGCTGCCCTACAAGCTGCTGATGGGCGTGACCGCCGGAGGCATAGGCGGGATCGTCACCGTGCTCGGCGAGTTGCGTGACGAGTTGGGCTTCAGCGGGACGGGGATCGGCATCATGGTGGCCAGCGGTTTCGTGGCCGCCTTCGTGTCCCAGGTGACCCTGGCCCGGCTGGCCGATGTGGGCTATTCCCGGATCATGGCCACGGTGGGGATCGCGCTGAGCGCGGCGGCCATGCTGGTGATGGTCTTCGCCGGGGATCTGACCGTGTGGATTCTGAGCAGGGCTGCTCTGGGCTTCGCCGGAGGGCTGATCCTTCCGGGAGTACGCAGGGCCGCTTCGGTGCACGATCCGGCCCGAGCGGGCGAGAACCTCGGGCGAATGGTGGTGGCCGAGACCACAGGATTCATTTTCGGACCCACCCTGACTGCCCTGCTGGTGTGGGTCGGCGGGATCCGGTTGCCCTTCGCCGTGTTCGCGGCCGCCATGCTGCTGTTCCTGCCGGTGGCGATGCGACTTCCGCCCGACCGCGGCCTGCTCGACATCTCGGGCCGGGCGACATCGTTCGATCTCCTGAGGGGCAGGCGCCTGCAGGGCGCGTTGATCATCGTCGGTGGCTACTTCATGATGATCGGCGCCTGGGAAGCCGTGCTGCCCGTGATGTTCGCCGACCGGGGCGCGGGTGCTGCTCTGACCGGCATCACCTTCACGATGGTTGCACTGCCGATCATGCTGGTGGGCACTCGGGCGGGACGGCTGGCCGACCAGGTGGGACCGGTGCGGGTGACGATGGCCGGGCTCGTTGTGGTGAGCTTGAGCACGATGACCTTCGGTGTGATTCCCGGTGTGATCCCGATAGCGGGAGTGATGACGCTGGTCGGCTTCGCGGACGGCTACGGCTTCACCGCGGCTCACGCGGTAGTGGCCCGGGCCGTGCCCGAGCAGCGCCAGGCGGCCGCCCTGGGCCTGATGGGCGCGGCCGAGGTGGCCGGGGCCGCCATCGCGGCCCTTCCTGCCGCCTGGATGTACGACAGCTTCGGATCGGGGCCGACCTGGGCTGCCGTCGGCGTGACGGTACTGGTGCTCGTCATGACAGGATGGCTGCGTATCAGGGGCACGGTTCCGGTCTCGGGTCCGGACGCGCCGGCACCACGACCGCACTGATTCAGGCGCTTTATCCGAGTTACCCGCGGCGCCGCTGGGCTAATGTGCGCCGCGGTGTATTCGTCCCTGGCTCGATCCTGCTTCCGCCATCCGTGGCGCGGGGTTGTCGTCTGGCTCGTCATCCTTTTCCTGGCCTTGGGTGCCTCCCAGCGTCTCGGGGAGGCCTACAGCGGCGATCTGGCTATCTCGGGCACCGAGAGCCACGACGGGAACGAGATTCTGAAGCAGCACTTCTCAGGGGCGGGCGCCGGCCCCGCCGGGACGATCGTGTTCCGGGCCGAGCAGGGGGTCGACGATCCCGAGGTGCGATCTGCGATGGGCGAGTTGTTCGCTCGGGTGAAGGCCCTCGAGGACACGGACGTCATTACGCCCTATGACCCGTTCGTCGGAGTGCTGCGGATAGCTCAGGAAGGGAGCGAAGCCGGCCGGATCGCCTACGCCGATGTGAGTCTGCCGCCCGGAACGAGCGGCACTGAGGCCCAGGACATGGGCAGGACCATCGAGGGTCTGATCGAGGAATTGGATCTGAACTCCATCGAGGGTCTGGAAGTGGAGGTCGGCGGGATCTGGTTCGCGGAGTTACGGCCGCCCGAGTCAGAGGCGATCGGCCTCGCCTTCGCCATCTTCGTCCTGATCGCAGTGCTGGGTTCGGTGATGGCCATGGGGGCCACGGTGGCTGCGGCCCTGGTGACGGTCGGGATCGGCGCGACTTCCATCATCGTCTTCAGCAACCTCATGACGGTGCCGGACTTCGCGCCGGCCATCGGCCTGATGATCGGGCTGGGTGTCGGCATCGACTACGCCCTGTTCATCATCACCCGTTACCGGGACGCTCTGAGCGAGGGCCACGGGCGTGAGCAGGCCTTGGTGGTGGCACTCGACTCGGCAGGCCGGTCTGTCATATTCGCGGGAGCGACCGTCGTCGTTTCGCTGCTGGGAATGCTGTTCATCGGGATCCCGTTCGTGACCGGCTTCGGTGTGGCCGCCGCGGCCACGGTGGCGGTCGTCATGATCGGCTCGGTGACGTTGTTGCCGTCGCTCATCGCTCTGCTCGGTGATCGGATCACCACAACCCGCGTACGAGGCATCATCGCCTCGGTGCTGTTCAGCGTCGCCCTCTTCGGCTTCGGTGCCGGCATCGAACCCTTGGCGGCCGGAGCCGTGCCGGTGGCTGTGATCGTGCTGGTGGCAGGACTGTTCGGACGGGACCGGAATCCGTTGCGGCGCATGTTGCGGCCGCGCCGGGAGCGGCCGCTGCGAGAGACCGGCTGGTACCGGCTGAGCCGGGCGGTGCAAGCCCGACCGTGGGCGTTCGCGATAGGCGGCACCATCCTCCTGCTTCTGCTGGCCGCCCCAGTGCTGGTGTTGCGATTCGGTTTCGCCGACGAGAGCAACTACTCGGCCGAGACCACCACCCGCAAGGCCTACGAGCTGCTCGTCGAGGGCTTCGGAGCGGGTGCCAACGGCCCGCTGGTGGTGGTGACCGAGGTCTCGGGAACCTCGCAGATGGCAGAACTCAACCGCTTGGCCGAGGCCCTCGGGGCCGCCAGCGGCGTCACTTTCGTGAGCCCGCCCATACCCAACAGCCCGGTTGCGCCGACCGCGGCCGCAATCGAAGTCAGGCCGACCACCGGACCTCAGGCTGCCGAGACCGAGGTCCTCGTCAAGCACCTTCGCAGCACGGTGATCCCCGCGGCGACGGCAGGAACGGACCTCGATCCGGTTATAACCGGGCTGGTCGCGGTCAAGGCGGACGTGAGCGACTTCTTGAAGTCGCGCACCGCGGTGTTCTTCGTGGCGGTGCTGGGCGCTTCCTTCCTGCTGCTGATGGCCGTGTTCCGCTCGCTGGTCGTGCCGCTCAAGGCGGTCATCATGAACATGCTGTCGATCGGCGCGGCCTACGGCGTGCTGGTGGCGGTGTTCCAGTGGGGCTGGCTCGGCGGTCTCATAGGAATCGAGCCGGGTCCGATCGAGCCGTTCATGCCGATGATGCTGTTCGCGGTGCTGTTCGGGCTGTCGATGGACTACGAGGTATTCCTGCTGTCGCGCATGAAGGAGGAGTACGAGCGCACCGGCGACGCGGTGAACTCCGTCGCCGACGGCCTGGCCGCCACGGCCAGGGTGATCACCGCGGCCGCATTGATCATGGTGTTCGTGTTCGGCAGTTTCGTGTTCGAGGACCAGCGAGCCATCAAGATGTTCGGTCTGGGCCTCGCCGCCGCGGTGGCGGCCGACGCCAGCCTGGTGCGCATGCTCATCGTACCGTCCACGATGGAATTGCTCGGGGCCCGCAACTGGTGGCTGCCGGGCTGGCTCGACCGGATCCTGCCCAACCTCAACGTGGAGGGCAGCCAGCAGGACCTGGCTCCGGGCGAAGCCGGGAAGTAGGCGTTCGGGAACCAGGCTCTCCGGGCACTGTCAGACGCCGGGGAAGTCCCGCTTGGGGATCATGCAGTGGACGCCCTTTACCTCGTTCACCACTTGGGTCACCTCGAAGTCGGCTGCGCAGCTCAGGTAGGCGTAGGCGATGTGGCGGGGCAGGCCTAGCCGGCTCTCGCAGAAGCGCAGGGCCTCGCGGACCGCTTCCCGCATCGCCTCGTTCAGGTCGGCGTGGAGCCCGATCGGCACCCAATGGTCTGCGGTCTCGCCCAGAGGGTTCTCGATAAGCCCGCAGGCCCGTCGGGCGTCGGGGCCGCGCAGCAACGACAGGCGCAGGTCGGTCCGCAGCGAGCCCTCCAGCGCGGTCAGCGCGACCTCGCCGTTGCCCTGCGCGAAATGCGGATCTCCCACTGCGAACCCGGCGCCGGGGGTCTGGACTGGCAGGTACAGGGTCGTGCCGCTCACCAGATGCTTGACGTCAAGGTTGCCGCCATGGCGCCCCGGCGGCCGGGTGGCGACCGGTTCGGACGTGTCGGGCGCGACTCCCATCATTCCCAGGAACGGCGCAATCGGGTACCGCACGGCGCGGCCTCCGGTGTAGCGCAGCATCGCCGTGCCGTTGCCGGCATGGCCCTCCACTTCGGTGAACACCGACACGGTGCTGCCCGGAGCGCCGGGGGTGAGCGTGTCGGCCGGCGCGGTCCCGTCGGGCATCTCGCCGCCCAGCGCGCCGAGGCCGTGGCGGTTGGAGGTGACGCCGTAGGGCACCCGCAGATCGAAGGCCAGCATGTCGACCTGAAGCAGATCGCCGGGCTCGGCTCCCCGGACCTCGATCGGTCCGGTCACCACATGGGGGCCGTCGACTCCGAAAGTGTGGGGCACGTCGCGGGCCATCTCCACCGCGTCGGCCAGTACATTGCCGGGGGCAACACCCCGGACTCCGAAGAAGGCGGTCGGATCGCGGCCCTGGTCCTCGAGGATCCCCTCGTGCGACAGGGTGTCGACTGTCACCACCGCGCCGCCGGCCACCGACAGCACGGGCCTGGTGAGCCGGTTCGGCCACCAGCCCCACCGGCACGTCTCCGGGGTGACCGGGAGGTAGTGCTCGCCGTCGATACGGCCCTGGCCCGGATTCAGGATCGAGGTCGCGCTCCTCACCCGCTGATTCTCGCGCGAGCCGCTCCGCCTATGCTCGGTCGCGATGGGGGCCGAGACGGCGCCGACGGCCGGTGCGACGCTGCTGGTGTCGGGTGGCGACGTCGTGACCATGAACTCCGCCCGGGAGGTGCTGGTCGGGGGTGCGGTGGCGATTGCCGGCGATGTGATCGCCGCGGTCGGTTCCAGCACCGAGCTGGCCGGTCGCTATCCCGAGGCCGAGGTGATCGACGCCACCGGGTGTGTGGTAACGCCGGGAATGGTCAACGCCCACCAGCACCTGACCGGCGATCCCCTCATTCGCAGCTGCATTCCCGATCTGCTGCCTCCGGGCGCCTCGATCTTCGAATGGTCGGTGCCCGCCCATGGGGCCCACACCGGAGACGACGACGAGCTCTCGGCGGTGCTGTCCTCGGTGGAGAACCTCACCAACGGCGTGACCACGGTGGTGGAGGCGGGCACGGTGGCCAACCCGCACCGGGCCGCGGCCGGGATGCGTCGGGCCGGGATCCGCGGCACGATGGGCACCTGGGGATGGGACATCGAAGAGGGTCCCTTCACTGCGCCGGCGACCGAGGTGCTCGAGCGCCAGCGCGACGTGGTCGACGCCCTGGGATCCGGGGGACTCGTCGAGGGGTGGGTGACCCTGGTCGGTCATGATCTCGCCTCCGACGAGCTGCTGGCCGGGGCTGCGGATCTGGCCCGGGATCGGGGCACGGGCCTCACCATGCACATGTCGCCCACGTCCTCGGATCCGGAGCGGTACCTGGCCCGCGCCGGCCGCCGACCGCTGGCTCACCTCGACGCGCTGGGTGTGCTCGGACCCCACCTGCTGGTGGCTCACGGCGTGTGGCTGGACGACTCCGAGGTGGAGCTGGTGCTGGCCACGTCCACGGCCATCGCCTACTGCCCGTGGGCCTATCTGCGTCTGGGTCAGGGCGTGGCCGGCCAGGGCCGCCACGCCGAGATCGTGGAGCGGGGCGGGCGGGTGGCGCTGGGCTGCGACGCCTCCAACGCGGGAGACACTTCGGACATCCTGCGGGCGGCTGCCCTGGCCGCGGGCCTGGCCCGCGACACCCGCGTCGATCCCGAGCGCTTCGGAGCCCACACCGCCTTCGAACTGGCCACCATCGAGGGCGCGGCCGCGATCGGCATGGATGACCGGATCGGCAGCCTGGAGATCGGGAAGCAGGCCGACATCGTGGTGCACGACACCACCTCGGTGGCCTGGAACCCGCGGGGCGAGACGGTCCTTCAGCTCGTATGGGGCACCGACGGGCGCTCCGTACGCGACGTGGTGGTCGCCGGCCGGCCGGTAGTGCGCCACGGTGGCTGTGTCACTGTCGACTTGGCCGCATTGCATGCTGAGGCCGCTGAGGCGCAGAGTTCGCTGCTGGCGAGAGCCGGTCTGGAGATACCGCAGCGATGGCCCCACATCCCGTGTCCCTAACCTCTACTGGAGCGAATTAGGGAGCATCATGCAGGTTGCCGTCGTCACCGGACCGGGAGCGGTCGAGCTCCGCGAGGAGCCTCGGCCCGCAGCCGGCGCCGACGATGTGCTCGTGTCGGTGGGGGCCTGCGGTCTGTGCACGATGGAGAGGCGCCTCTTCGACGGCACCAAGCCGATCTATCCCGTCGCCCCGGGCCACGAGGCCGCCGGCCGGGTGATCGAGGTCGGCGAGGCTGTGGCGTCCCTGGCCGGAACTCCACAACCCGGGGACCTCGTCACCATGGACCTGCTCACCCGCTGCGGCACCTGCCACATGTGCCGGCGAGGCCGCAGCGCCCTGTGCAAGCGACCCCAGGGCGGAACCCTGAGCGACGGCACCATCTCGATGGGCGCGGGCCTGGCCGAGGTGGTCAGGGTGCCTGCGGCCCAGACCTACCGGGTCGGTGAGATCCCGGTCGAGCAGGCCGCCATGGGCGAGCCGCTGGCCTGCGTGGTGCACTCCGTCCGGCTGAGCGGCTTCCGGGCCGGTGACCGGGTGGCCGTGATCGGCGCGGGCTACATGGGCCGCCTGCACCTGGCTCTTTGCCGGGCCTGGGGCGCGTCCCGTGTCGGCCTGGTCGATATCGACGAGCAGCGCCTCACGGAAGCGGCCGAAGCCGGGGCCGACTGGGTGGCCGGGCCGGACGGCTTGGCCGAGTGGCAGGGCCGGCACGATGCGGTGTTCGTGACCGCCGGTGCACCCGGCGCCGTCGAACTGGCCTTGGACCTGTGCGACGACGCGGGGGCGGTGATCCTCTACGGGGCCTTCCCCAAAGATGTGACGGCGTCGGTCGGTGCGGACCGCATCCACCACCACGAACTGTCGATCATCGGCGTGTTCAGCCAGGAGCCGGAGGACTGGCGGACGGCCGCGGGCCTGCTGGAGTCCGGCGCCCTGGCCGCCGACCTCGACCGTCTGGTGACCGCCCGCTACCGCCTGGACGAGGTCGCCGACGCCTTGACACTGGCCGCGTCGCAGCCCGTCTACCGGGTGATGGTCGGGTGAGAGGCCGAGCGGGTATCCGGTGGCTCGTGGGCATCGAGCGAGAGGTGAGCGAGGCCGTGGCCCGAGCGGCCCGTGAGCGCAGCGAACATGAGCGGGAAACACGGCGTACCTCTGGCTGACATGGAGGACCCGCCGCGGTGAACTCGGTCGTTGTGGGCATCGATCTTGGAACCGGTGGAGCCCGCGCGGTTGCACTGGCTCGAAGCGGGAGCGTGAAGCTGTGGATGTACGAGCCCTTCACCGGTGCCGAGTCGTGGTCTCCCGGTCGGGCTGATCCCTCTGCTTGGCTCGACGGTCTGGGCCGGCTCCTGGCCCGGGTGGATGAGGCCGGCTTGGAGATCGCAGCCGTGGGCGTGGGCGGGCAGAGCCCCACCACCGTCCCGCTGACCGACGACCTGAGCCTCGATCCGGTCGGGTGGGCCGCGACCTGCCGGCATCCGGCGGGCATCGGCCTGGACCGGACGGGGCAGCACCTGGCCCAACTCGAATTCCTTAGTCATGAGGCGGGCCGCCCGCTGGCCGGCGCGCAGATCTGGGACTGGGCGCTGCGCTGCTTGGGCGCAAGCGACATCCAGGGACTGTGGCCCGGCGAGGAGGCCATCGCGGGATACGGCGAGCGGGTCGAGGTGGGGACCGTTATCGGGTATTGCGACGGGTCGCTGGGCCTACGCGCCGGCACCCCGCTGGTGAGCGCGTCCAACGACGCGTACATGAGCTTCTGGGCGGGCGGCCTCGGCACTCCCCGCCGGGGCCATGACCCCGGCGGGCGCACCGGGGGGCTGGGCGTGGCCGTGGACGCGGCACGGCGTCCCGCCGACATCCCCGGGTACTTCAGCCCGGTGGCCGGGGTGGAGGTGGTCGGCGGTCCCACCAACGGGCACGGGCAGCTGCTGGAGTGGTGGTCGGGCGTGTCGGGCCGATCCATCGAGGAGCTGCTGACGCTGGCGGGGAGCGTGGATCCGGGCGCGGGCGGCCTTCTGGTGCTGCCCTATCACGACGGGGAGCGAGCGCCGCGGTGGGAGTCCCGCCTGCGGGGCGAGATCCACGGCCTGACGTTCGACACCGGCGTGGCTCAGATCGCTCGGGCCGTGCTGGAGGCGGCCGGCTACGGCTTGCGGCATGTGCACGAGGAGCTCCGGAGTGCCGGGGTGGAGATGGACGTGATGTGCTGCGGCGGCTCGCCTGCGCTCAGCCGCCTGTGGTGCTCGATCAAGGCGTCGGTGCTGGAGGTGGCCGTCGACATGCCCGAGAGGCCCGAGCAGCTGTCGGCCCACGGCTGCGCGCTGGCCGCGGGAGCGGCGCTGGGCTGGTGGGAGGGCGTCGGGGCGGCCAGCATGGACTCCTGGCCGCTGGCCGCCATGACCCGGATCGAGCCGGAGCCCGACGAGGCCTACCGGGCCAGCTACGAGCGGTTCGTGGAGCTCGGCGACGCCGCTGTCGCCCGGCTTCCTGAGGCCGAGCGGAGCGAGGCCGTGGCCCGAGCGGCCCGTGAGCGCAGCGAACAGGAGCGGGAGTGACCTTGCTGCAACGCGATCACCTGTTGTCCGCTGTCGCCCGACCGAAGGCGCTGGTCTAGCGTGGCCTGAGGCGTCGACTGCCATCCATCGACTGTCATCAAGGAGCGACCGGCATGGTTAACCCTCTCATCTTCGTGGACCTGCCCACCCCCGACCCCGAGGCCACCTCGCAGTTCTACGAGACGTTGTTCGACTGGAAGTACAAGCGGCGCCCGGCCGGCGAGTTCCACGAGGTGCTGCCGGGCGTCAAGCCCAACCTCGGGATCCACCTGGAGACCGAGCCGGTGACCGGGCCCGTGCCCCGCATCTACGTGATGGTCGACGATCCGCCGGCCAAGCTGGCGGCCGCCATGGAGATGGGCGCCACCAAGATGTGGGACGAGTACTACTGGGAGGAATTCGACGCCCGCCACGCGGCCTTCCGCGACCCTTGGGGCAACGAGGTGGTGCTGTGGCGCAACAAGGGCACCTACGTGCCCGGATCGGCCTCCGAGAAGAACGCCTGATTGACGTCGGGGCCGGTCAGCCCAGGACCTGCTCCACCGAGAACTCGACGTTGTTGCCGTCGGGATCCTTGATCAGGCAGATGTAGCCCACATCGGGGTTGCGGTACATAGGTCCCAGCACGAGGCATCCGTCCTCGGCGGCCAGGCGGGCGACCTCGTCCACCTCGTCCCGGGTGTCCAGCGAGATGCCGAGGTGGGCTATGGATGTGAGGAAGCCGTACTCCTCGACGATGTCGCCGGTGATCTGCTTGGGCAGGGCGCCCTCCATGAGCACGATCACGAAGCGGGCCGCCCCCGGGGTGGTGATGTCGCGCTGGTTGGCCAGCCACGCGGTTCGCATCTTGGTCTCGTTGTCGTGGCGCTCCGAGATCTTCACCAGCGTGGTGAACTTCTCGTAGAACGCGAGGGTGTTGTCGAGGCTGCGCACGGGGAGCGCGATGTGGGTGAGCAGCGACGGCGGCGGCTGGCCCGCAGGTGCCGTGGCGGCAGGCGAAGCGGTCTCGGTCATGGCAACCCCCTGTGGCGGCGACACTACCGCTGAACTCCGGCTGGAACCTTCCCGGGCGGATTTGGTTCGGCTCGCTTGCTAGGCGTACCGTCCGGCCAACAGCTCGTGAGTTCAGGAGGAATCCGATGTCAGTACCCAATCTGGGCAGCATCTTGGTGGGATCGTCGCAGGTCGACGTCATGAAGGACTGGTACCGGGCCTGCTTCGGGCCCGACGAGAACGAGATGGGCGCCTTCGTGTTCGGCGGGATCCAGCTCTTCATCGAGGAGCACAGCGAGGTGTCGGGACCCAACGAGAACGGGCATCGCATCATCCTCAACCTCGACGTGGGCGACTGCCGCGGGCTGGAGGCCCATCTCAACTCCCACGGCGCGTCGTGGGTGCGCGAGGTCGAGCAGATGCCCTTCGGTCTCATCGGCACGGTGGCCGATCCCGACGGCAACATGCTGCAGATCATCGAGTGGGGCGCCGCCCCCGACGAGGGTCACGGCTGAGGCAACGCGCGTAGGTCCCGATGAGGGCGCCACCGGCGCTCGAACCCTCAGCCCGCAGGAGGCCCCGATGAAGGCAATGCTGTACCACGCCTCGGGCGGACCCGAGGTGCTGGAGTACACCGATGTCGACGACCCGGTGCCCGGCGACGGCGATGTGGTGGTGGAGGTCGCGGCCACCGCACTCAACCGGCTCGACCTGCTCCAGCGCAACGGCTGGTACTACATGCCGGGGTTCACCTTCCCCCACATCGCCGGCATGGACATTGCCGGCGTGGTGTCCGAGGTGGGGGGCGCGGTCGCCGAGTGGCAGCCCGGCGACCGGGTGGTGGCCGACCCGTCCATGGCCGGCGTGCCCGAGAACTCGAAGCACGCGGGCCTGGGCGACCTCTACGGCGAGCTCGGCATCCTGGGAGCGACCCTCGACGGCGGCTACGCCACCAAGTGCCTGGTGCCGGCCTCGCACTGCTACCGGGTGCCCGACCACGTGTCGCTGGAGCAGGCGGCCACCTTCCCGACGGTGTGGCTCACCGCCGGCCACGCCCTGTTCGCCACGGGCGGTCTCTCTGGGGGCGAGACGGTGATGATCCACGCGGCCGGATCGGGGGTGTCGGTGGCCGGGATCCAGTTGGCCAAGCACGCCGGTGCCACTGTGCTGGCCACCGCCGGGACCGACGCCAAGTGCGAGCGGGCGACCGAGATCGGCGCCGACCACGTGCTCAACAACCGCACCGGCGACGTGACCGGCTGGGCCATGGAGGTGACCGGGGGCCGGGGGGTGGACATGGTGTTCGACCACGTGGGCACCGCCCTGTTCACCCAGTCGCTGTTCTCGATGGCCATCGGGGGCCGGCTGGTCAACTGCGGCAATGCCTCGGGCGACACCGCCACCATCGGGTCGCTCGGCCACCTGTTCCACAATGGTCTGCGGATCATGGGGTCCGACCCGTACCGGCCCGACGAGATGGGGCCGCTGTGGGACACCTTCTGCGAGGGCATCGGCTCGGGCGAGTTCACCGCGGTGATCGACTCGGAGTTCCCGCTGCCGGAGGCGGCAGCCGCTCAGCAGAAGATGCTCGAGAGCGATTTCTTCGGAAAGATCCTGCTCCGTCCCTAGCCCGCTCCGGCCAAGTCCAGGGCGGCGTGGAGGAGGATTTCGGCGCCGCGGCCGGCGGCTTCGGGCTCGATCGACTCGGCCTCGTTGTGAGAGAGGCCGTCCTCGCAGGGGACGAAGATCATGCCGGTGGGAGCCTTGAGGGCCACGTGGCAGGCGTCGTGGCCCGCGCCGGAGCCGATGCGCTCGTAGGCGAAGCCGCATCGCTGCGCGGCCGACTCGACGGCCTTCACACACTCGTCGGCGAACACGACCGGAGCACAGTCGTTTATGACCTCGATCCGGTGCCCGCAGCCGTGGGCCTCGGCCGCGCCGGCTACGAGGCTGCGCAACTCGGCGTCGAGGCTCTCCAGCGTGGCGGCGTCGGGGTGGCGCATATCGACGGTGAATGTGATGTGGTCCGGCACGGTGTTGGGCGACACCGGCTCGGACGCGAACATTGCCGGCGTCAGACGCACCTGCGGGGCGTGGGCCGCAGCCATGTCGTGGAGCCCGCTGAGCGCGAGAGCCAGTGATCGGGAGGGATCGCGACGCCGGTCCATGGGCGTGGTGCCGGCGTGGGCGGGGAAGCCCTCGATGGTCACTCTGAACCACCGGATCCCCTGCACGCCGGTTACCACGCCGATCGACGAGCCGCTGGCTTCCAGGATCGGGCCCTGCTCGATATGCAACTCCAGGTAGGCCCGCAGCGGCTTGCCGAACGCCGCGGTGCCGGCCCAACCGAGGCGGTCGAGCTCGTCGCCGACACTGATCCCGGAGCGGTCGGTGATGGCCCGAACCTCGTCGAGGGGTAGCACACCGGCCCAAACCGAGGATCCCATCATCGACACCGCGAAGCGGGATCCCTCCTCGTTGGTCCACACCGCCACTTCAATCGGGGCGGGGGTCCGGACGGCGTGGTCGTTGAGGGCCTCGACCACCTCGAGCCCGCCCAGCACCCCGTACACCCCGTCGAACCGCCCGCCGGTGGGCTGGGTGTCGAGGTGGCTGCCCAGCACCACCGGAGCGGCATCAGGATCGGTGCCATCCCGGCGCGCGAAGAGGTTGCCCACCCCGTCGAGCTCGATGGAGCAGCCGGCCCGTTCGACCCAGCCGATGAACAGCTCCCGCCCCGCCCTGTCGTCATCAGACAGCGCCTGCCGGTTGGAGCCCCCCGCCGGGGTAGCCCCGACCTCGGCCATGTCCATCAACCGCGACCAGAGCCGCTCCGGATTGGTGTGTACATCACTCATACCCCGAATTCTCCCATGGCGTCTACAAGAAGCCGCATCACTCGAGGAATGCGGGCATGGCCACGAAAGTGCGTTCGGGCAGTGTGAGGTCAATGTCGCCCGCCCCCGGTTTGTTGCCCGTCACCTCCGCCAGCGTCCTTGTGCCGCTGGTTGCGGTCTCCGCTGAATGATCGAATTCATGGTGACTCATCTCTTGTGATGGTGGATACATAAGATAGTTCTAATAATATCAATTTCCCATGCCATATGCAGCGGTCTTGACAGATTTCTACCGATTTGGTAGAACGATGGAGGTGGACATGAACATCAAGGATCTCGATGACGACGTAGCGCGGCGGCTCAAGGAGCAGGCGGCCGCGGCGGGCCTGTCGGTCCAGCAGTACCTTCGCAACGAGCTGACACGTATCGCATCGCGGCGTTCGCCTGCTGAATTCGCCAGCGATCGCCAACCCATGAGCCGAGCAGAGTTCCTGGCCATACGGCAGCGACTGCGGGACATGGATGCCTCGTAGTGTCGTCTGCGACGCGGGCGGAGTCCTGGCCGCTGCGGGAGCGCTGGGAAGTGGGGCCCCGGCCTATTCGGAGTTGCTGGCCCTTGACTGGTCGTCGGTAACGGTCGGCCGGTTCTTGGCGGCTCGTCATGAGGGCAGGCCCGCGACCATCCAGGTGGAGGTGGGGCTCACGTTGTCGCTTGTGGACGAGTGGTTCCCGGTCCGAATGATCGTGGCGGAGACGCTCGACCGGGCCGGTCGAAATGCGGTCGACGCGCTTGACTCTTGGTCGGCGCTGATCCTGGCCGAGCGGTTGGAGCTTCCCCTGTTAACCGCTTCCGACGAGGTCGCCAGCGACCGCGTCGAGATCCTGCGCCCCTGGTAGGCGACGCTGGCCATTGCTCATATGGACGAGCACCGAGCCGCTGAGATCGACCGTTCCTACCAGGTGTTCCATGATGTCCCGCTCGACACCGAGGATGAGTGGGGCAACTTGGCGGAGTTTCTGGAAGCGGCCAGGCTCGGCGTGAACGAGTTGCCGCAGCGAGGCGAGCAAGAATGAGAGTCCATGTCTGATAGTTCTCGGGATGCTCCCTATCCGGAGTTGAAGAAGACCCACACGATGGCCCGCGTCGGGCGGCCGTTCACGGACTACAAGCCGCCGGCGGCCGCGCCGGTGTGGGCGGTGATCGAGGGGCTGGGGCGCTACCACGTGCTGCTGGCCGCGCTGGAGCTCGGGGTGTTCGAGGCTCTGGACGAGGCACCGGACGCCGGCATGACGGCGGACGAACTGGCCGGGCGGCTCGAACTTCCGGCGGTGCACCTGGAGGCGCTGCTGGACTCGGTGGTAGCCCTTGGCTTGCTCGACCGGGTGATCGACGGCTTCAAGCTCAACGACGCCGCCCGCCGCTACCTCCTCGTCGACGGGGCGGCCTCGATGGCCGGGCTGATCCCCGTGGCTCCCGGACCCCATGAGAACTGGACACGTCTGGCCGGGACTGTGCGCTCCGGCCGGCCCGCCACCCCCATCGACGACGACCCGGCCGCCTTCTACGTGCCGCTGGTGGAGGGCACTTTCACCACCATGTGGCGCTGCGCCACCCGGGCCGACTTCAAGATGCGCTACAGCGCGCTGGCCGCACCCCGGATCCTCGACCTCGGTGCGGGCGGGGCACCATGGTCGATCGCCATGCTCCAGTCTTGCGGTGACGGCCGGGCCACCATCAACGACCTCGACGGCGTGATCGACGTCGCCCGGCGCAAGACGGCCGAGCACGGCGTGGCCGATCGCTGCGAGTTCCGTCCCGGTGACTTCCACACGATCCCGATAGAGGACAGCGCCTACGACGTCGTGGTGCTCGGCCACATTTGCCGCACCGAGGGACCGGACGGCGCCCGCCATCTGGTCGAGCGGGCTTACGCGGCCCTGCGTCCCGAAGGGCGGGTGGTGATGGCCGACTACTTCATCGGCCCCAACCACAAGACCAACCCCCACGCCGTGCTGATGGGCATGACCATGATGGCCAGCACCGTCAACGGCTTCGGGGTGACCACCGACATGGCCACCGGCTGGTTGCGGGACGCCGGCTTCGAGGCCGTCCGCCTCATCGAACCCATCGGCTTCCAATTCGCCTACGTGGCCTCCAGGCCCCGAGACTGAGTCCCACAACCTCAGGCAGGAGACCGGAATGAGTGAGCGGGAGCGGATCGACACTTTGATCAAGGGCTGGTACGTGGTCACCATGAACCCGACCCGCGACATCATCCGGCATGGCGCGGTGGCGGTGCGGGGCAGCGAGATCGTGGCCGTGGGCAAGGCGTCGGACCTGGAGGCGGCCTACGAAGCGGCCGAGACCGTGGGCGGCGACCGGTTCGTCGTCACCCCCGGCCTGGTCAACACCCACATCCACATCACCGGCGAACCCCTCACCCGCGGCTACGTCCCCGACGACACGCCCTTCGAGGAGAACGTGTTCATGTGGTTGTGCCCCCTCTACTCGGTGTACAGGCCCGACGAGGAGCGGCTCTCGGCCCAGTTGGCCGCGGTGGAGATGCTCAAGTCGGGCACCACCACCTTCCTCGAGGCGGGCACGATCCGCTTCACCGACGAAGTGATGGACGGGCTGGTCGAAGCCGGCATCCGGGGCCGCATCGGCAAGTGGGTGTGGGACCTGCCCCCGGAGCCCGACGTCTACCGTCAGGACACCGACACCGCCATCGCCAACATCAACGACACCATCGAGCGTCACCGGGGCACGGCCGGCGGGCGGCTGGAGGCATGGTCGATGGTGGTGGGCCACACCACCTGCTCGGATCCGCTGTGGCGGGCCGCCCGGGAGGCCGCCGACCACCACGGCGTGGGCCTCAACTTCCACATGAGCCCGGCCAACCTCGACCCCGACGGGTTCATCGCCGAGTTCGGGCAGCGCCCCATGATCCATCTCGGCGAGCTGGGCGTGCTCGGCGCCGACACCGCCATGACCCACTGCGTGCGGGTGGACGACAGCGAGCTCGACGTGATGGCCGCAGCCGGCTGCTCGGTGGAGCACTGCCCCACCACCGCGCTCAAGGTCAGCTATGGCGTCACCCAGGTCGGCAAGATCCCCGAGATGGTGATGCGAGGCATCAACGTCAGCATCGGCATCGACGGCAACAACGCCTCCAACTACGCCGACATGCACCGGGCCACCTACCTGGTGGCCGGGCTGTTCAAGGACGCCCGCATGGACCCCCAGATGTTCCCGGCCGAGAAGGCCTACGAGATGGCCACCCTGGGCGGGGCCCGCACCATGCTGATGGAAGATCAGATCGGATCGCTCGAGCCCGGCAAGAAGGCCGACGTGGTGCTGCACGACACCGACCGGCCCGAATGGCGGCCCCTGCTCAACGTGATGAACCAGCTGGTGTGGTCGGCCGACGGGCGGGGCGTTCACACCGTGTTCGTGGACGGGGTCAAGGTCGTCGACGCCGGTCGCATGACCACCATCGACGAGGACACCTTCTACGGGCGCTGCCAGGCTGCGGGCGAGGCCATCACCGCCCGCTCCGGCCTGCCCGACAAGGCCAAGTTCCCAGTGCTCTAGCCGCCGGCGAGCGGGCGACCGCACGACCGCTAGAGGTCGGGCACCGCGAAGATCGAGCCGCCGAACAGCACCCAGGCCAGCAACAGCGTCCACGCCACGTTGGCGGCCTGCGCGATCACGAATGCGACCGCTGGGCGACCGCCCTCCATGGCCAGCAGGTCGCGCAGCCGGGTCTCCAGGCCGATGCAAACGAAGGCCAACGCGAACAGCCACGTCCTCAGACCCCGGAGCAGGCTTCCGGTGGCGTCCACCAGACCGTCGGTGAGCACGAAGGAGAACACCAGCGACGCGGCCAGGAAGCCGAGCACGAACTTGGGGAAGCGCTCCCAGATCACCGAAGCCGACACCTCCGGCCGGTCGGCGCCGCCGGCACCGCCGCGCACGGTCCACCAGACCGACAGGGCGAAGGCGGCCACGCCGAGCAGAGCGTTCTGCGACAGCTTGACGATGGTGGCCGCGTTGGTGGCCGAGTCGCCGATGCTCTCGCCGGCCACCACGACCGCGCCGGTGGTGTCGATGGTGCCGCCGATCCAGGCGCCGCCGACGACATCGGAGAGTTCGAGCCAGTCCACCGCCAGCGGCATCAGGATCATCATCGGCGCGGCCACCACCAGCACCAGCGACGTCACGTAGGAGAGCTTCTTGCGATCACCCGAGATGGCGCCGCAGGCCGCGATAGCCGCCGACACCCCGCAGATCGACACCGCGGTCGCCAGCATGGCCGAGAACTCGTCGTCCACTCGCAGCTTGCGGGAGATCCAATAGCACAGGTACCAGATGACGGCGATCACGGCGGCCGCCTGCACCATCCCGTACATGCCGGCCTCCAACACCTGACCGAACAGGACGTTCGTTCCCAGGATCACCAGCCCGGTCTTGATGTAGTACTCGGTCCGGATGGCGGCCCGGAGCCAGCCGGGCACCCCGAGCACGTTGGAGACGAACAGACCGAGGGCCAGCGCGGTGATGGCGTAGTTGACGCCGCGCTCGCTAAGCGTGGCGTTGCATGCGATGGCACGGGCCGCCCAGGCCAGCGCGAACACGGCCGCGAAGGCCACCGCGAAGCCGCCAACGGCACCGTCCATCAGCCGGACACCGATCAGGCACAGCACCAGCAGAGCGGCCCCTACGCCGAGTGTGGTCGCCAGGCTGGCGGGCCCGAACAGCCCGCTGAAGCCGTCACTGCACGACAGGCCGGCCGCGGCGGGCCGGATTCCGACCAGGACCAGCGCGATCGTCGCGGTGCCCAGCCACACCGTGACCCAGTCCTCGGAGCGCAGCAGACCGCTCGCTGCTGACCTTGCCACGGAAGCCAACCTAGAGGCCGAGCGAATAGGCGGCGATACGGGGGCGGTAGGGTCGGACCATGGCCGAGTTCAGAGTCATCTTCGTCGCTCACGACTACGACGCCACCGTGGGGTTCTTCACCGACGTGATGGGGCTCGAAGTAGAGCGGTCGTTCGGTGAGATCTTCAGGGGGACCATCCTGCTGGCCGCCGCCGGCCGCATCGAGGTCATCGAGGACGGCGCCGGATGGGACACGCCCGGAGTTACGGGCGTCTCGGTGTCGTGGGAGATCACCGACGCCGACGCCGAGCACGCTCGGCTCGTCTCCGCGGGGGCCACCATCGTGCGTTCGCCGGAACTGCAACCCTGGGGTCACAAGAGCCTCGAGATAGCCGGACCCGACGGCTTGAGGATCATCCTCTTCGAGGTCGTGGCCTAATACGGGGCTAGAAAGTCGATCTATGCGATTCGGATTCTGGCCGTCGAGCGCCCACCGGTGGGATCAGATACTGGCAGTGAGCCAAGCCGCGGAGGCCAGCGGCTGGGACGGCCTGTGGCTGCCCGACCACTTCATGCCGCCCGAGGGGGGCTACGGCCATGAGCCGCCCGGCGTGGACCCCGAGTTGCTGCCCACCCACGAGTGCTGGACCCTGCTGGGCGCTCTCGCCGCGGCGGTGCCCCGGGTACGTCTCGGGGCGATGGTCACCGGCAACACCTACCGCCATCCGGCGGTGCTGGCCAAGCAGGCGGCCACCGTCGACCACATCAGCGGGGGCCGGCTCGTGCTCGGACTCGGCGCCGGTTGGCAGGAGAACGAGCACCGCCGCTACGGCCTCGAGTTCGGGACGAGGCGGAGCCGGTCCGACATGCTGGAGGAGGCCTGCGCCGTGATCTGTGGCCTGTTCGCCAACGAGCGCACCGACTTCGACGGCGCCCACTACCGCCTGCAGGGTGCGCCGTTGACCCCGAAGCCGCTCCAGGATCCCCTGCCCATCATGATCGGAGGCCGGGGCGAGCGCCGCACCATCCCCACCATGGTGCGTTGGGGCCACGAGTGGAACGGCTGGTGCACGGTGGCCGACATGGGCTACTTCAATGCCCTCATCGACCGGCTCTGCGAGGCCCAGGGCCGGGATCCGGCCACCATCGCCCGCTCCGCGGCGGTCATCCTGCGCATGTGCGACTCCGAGACCGAGGCGGCCCGGCTGCAGGTCGGAGCGTCGGGGCGCCCCGAGCTGGTGGGCACCTCCGAACAGCTCGTTGAGCAGGTGGCCGCCTACGCCGCGGCCGGCACCGACGAGTTGATCATCCCCGACTTCAATCTCTCCCCCGAGGAGGCACCCGAGGTTGCCGAGCGTTTCATGTCCGAGGTCGTGGCTGCCCTCTGACGCCGGCGGGCCCCAGCGGCAATCACCGCGCTAGCGTCCGGCGGGGACTGAGAGGCCCGAGAGGAGAGCGATGACCGAGACCATGTTCACCGGCGGCGTCCCGGCGGTGGTTCAGGAGGCGCCGAGCCGCTTCGACGCCTACGACACCCAGGCACTCTGGCGCAAGGACGTGGACCATTACATCCACCCCTTCACCGACTTCGCCGTCTGGGGGGACGAGGGCGCCCTGGTGATGGCCGAGTCAGAGGGGGCCTACGTCTACGACTCCGACGGCAAGCGCTACCTCGACGCCCAGGGCGGGCTGTGGTGCGTGAACGCCGGCTACGGCCGGGCGGAGATCGCCGACGCCATGGCCACCCAGGCCCGCAAGCTGGCCTACTACTCGCCGTTCACCAACACCACCTCGGTGCCGGGAGCCACCCTGGCCCACAAGCTGGCCGCGCTGGCGCCGGGAGACCTCAACCATGTGTTCTTCGGCCTGTCCGGGTCGGACGCCAACGACACCGCGGTGCGGATCATCCACTTCTACTTCAACCGTCTCGGCCAGCCCGACAAGAAGACCATCATCACCCGGGTCAACAGCTACCACGGCTCCAGCTACCTGGCCATGTCGCTCACCGGGGTGGCCCACGACCACATCGGCTTCGACATCATCGGCGAGCCGCTCATCACCCGGGTGGACGGTCCCGACATCTACCGGCGTTCCGACGGCATGACGCCTGCCGAGTACACCGACCACCTCGTCGACCAGTTCAGGGCCAAGGTCGAGGAGTTGGGCGCGGAGAACGTGGCCGCCTTCTTCGCCGAGCCGATAATGGGCGCCGGCGGGGTGCTGGTGCCGCCGCCCGGCTACCTGCCCAGGATGCGTGAGGCCTGCCGGGAGTTCGGGATCCTCTACGTCTCCGACGAGGTGGTCACCGCCTTCGGCCGGCTCGGTCACTTCTTCGCCAGCAAGGACGTGTTCGACATCCAGCCCGACATCATCAGCTCCGCCAAGGGACTCACGTCCGGGTACGCGCCGCTGTCGGCCAGCCTGCTCTCCGACGAGATCTACGACGTGATCTCGGTGCCGCAGGCGCCCGGTGCCGAGTTCGCCCACGGCTACACCTACTCGGGTCACCCGGTGTCGTGCGCGGCCGCGCTGGCCAACATCGAGATCTTCGAGCGTGAGGACCTGTGCGGCCACGTGCGCCGGGTCGGCCCCTACTTCGAGGAGCGCCTGCACACCCTCAGCGATCTGCCCATCGTGGGCGACATCCGCGGCAAGTGCTTCATGATGTGCCTGGAGAACGTGGCCGACCGCGACACCAGAGAGATGTTCCCCCCGGAGGTGGAGATCGGCCGACGCATCTCCGACGCCTGCGACGCACGGGGCCTGCTGGTCCGTCCCATCGGGCGGCTCAACGTGCTGTCGCCGCCTCTGGTGCTGACCACCGACCAGATCGACTGGCTGGTCGACACGCTGCGGGCCGGCATCGAGGAGGTCATGGCCGGCCTCGAGCGCGAGGGCCTCTGGAGCGCCGGCTGAGGATCGCCGCGCCTGCGCCGTTAGCCTGTGGATATCCAGCCGGGACGTCCGGCTGGCGGGTTCGCAGACGGGTGTTGGTTCTTCCGGTCATGGTGAACCAAACCCGAGATATCCGCCAGGCCTCCTGATTCCTGAGGCGCAACCGAACCCTGTTATTCGCCTGCATGACGCGGGCAAGGAGAACAATGTCCCCCACCTTCGCCCAGTTGGGCGTCCCCCATTCCATAGACCGCGCCCTCGCGTCGCGCGGCATCACCGAGCCGTTCGAGATCCAGGCGGCCGTCCTGGCCGACGCGTTGGCCGGACACGACATCTGCGGCCGCGCTCCCACCGGGTCGGGAAAGACGCTGGCCTTCGGGATTCCGCTGGTGGCCAATGTCGGCCGGGCCGGACCGCACAAGCCCAGAGCGCTCGTGCTGGCCCCGACCCGCGAGCTCGCCGACCAGATCATGACCGAGATCCGGTCCTTCGCCGGCGGCGTCCGCACCGCGGTGGTCTACGGCGGCGTGGGCTACGACGCCCAGCGCAAATCGCTGCGCAGAGGCGTCGACATCCTGGTGGCCTGCCCCGGCCGCCTCGAAGACTTGATCGATCAGCGAGAGGTCAGCCTGTCCGCCGTCGACAGAGTCGTCATCGACGAAGCGGACCGGATGGCCGACATGGGGTTCATCCCCGCGGTGCGGCGTCTGCTCGACCAGACCGGGCCGGAGCCGCAGACGATGCTGTTCTCAGCCACGCTCGACGGTGATGTGGCGTCGCTCACCCGCGACTACCAGCATCGTCCCGTGCGATACGAGATCGGCGAGGAGACGCCCGACGTGGTCGCGGCCGACCACTTGTTCTGGAACGTGTCCAGCACCGAACGCACCGAGGTGGCCGCCGACGCGGTCACCGCCGCCGGCTCGGCGATTGTGTTCTGCCGGACCCGTCACGGCTGCGACCGGCTGGCCCGCCGATTCGACCGGATCGGGGTTCGCGCCGCCGCGATCCACGGGGGCCGGAGCCAGAACCAGCGCACCCGAGCACTGCAGGCCTTCGCGGCCGGCAAGGTGGAAGCGCTGATTGCGACCGACGTCGCCGCCCGGGGCATCCATGTCGAGGGCTTGAACGCCGTGATCCACTACGACCCCCCCGGCGACCACAAGACCTACCTCCACCGGTCGGGCCGCACCGCGCGGGCCGGCCGGGGCGGTGTTGTCGTGTCGCTCGTGCAGCCCGGTCAGGTCAAGGAACTGCGGCACATGCAGCGCGAGCTGGACCTGCACCAGCCGCTCACCGATGTGGATCTCGCTGCCCTCCGGTCGCTCGACGGTGGCGCGAGCCGCTCCATGGAGCCCGCGGTGATCGCCGGTCCAACCCGTCAACCCGCAGCCGACTCGCAGCCGCGGCGCCAAGCTGGCAAGCCGCGACACCCGGATACCAGGCAGAAGTCTCGCGGGCCTGCTCGTGGGCGTACCAAGAACCAGTCGCGGCGCCGGCGGAGCAACAACAGGCGACCGCGGCCCACTGCCGCCAAACGAACCGCGGCCTAACCGCTAGGCCCAGGCCTCCAGCCGGCAGGTGATCAGCAGCTCCGACACCGAGGCGGTGTTGGGCAACTCGATGACGGTGGCCACCAGGTCGGCCACGTCTTCGGGCTGGGTGATGGTCACGTCATCGGGGTCCATCATGTCGGTGGCCACCGGGCCGGGGCAGATGGCGGTCACCCGGATGCCGTCGTCCCAGCCGATCTGCCGGACGGCGTGGGACAGGGCCAACAGCGCGTACTTGGTCATCGAGTAGCCCGGGATCGCGTCGCCCTTCACCCGCTTGGCCGACAGTGAGGCGAGGTTGACCACCCGGCCCGACCCGGACCGGCGCAGGTACGGCAGCGCCAGGCGGGTGAGCCTCAGCGGCCCCTTGACGTTGACCTCCCACATCGCGTCGAGGATGTCCTCGTCCATGCTCTCCAGGCCGGTGCGGTCGACGATGCCGGCGCTGTTGACCAGCACGTCGATGCCGCCGAAGCGTTCGACGGTCGCCTCCACCCAGCGGCGGGCCGAGTCGCCGTCGGTGGCCTCGTGATAGCTGAGCAGGATCCGGTCGGGATCGATGCCGGGGGCGCTGGCGGCCAGCGCGTCCAGCCGCCGGGCCCCGAGGCTGAGCCGGTGGCCGTCGGCCGCCAGCCGCTCGGCGATGGCCGCTCCTATGCCCCGGTTCGCCCCCGACACCATCACTGTCCGGCCGTCCGTGTCAGTCGGTTTCACTGTCGCTCCCGGTGGGTCACTCCTGCGGCCGCTGATTATCGTCGGTGATCGTGCAACGGGCGAACCGAAGCCAGGCAACACCGTGACGGTCACGCTGGAAGCCGAGATCAGTCCGGGCATGAGCTCGGAGGACTTTGTCGAGTTGGCGGTCCGCTGCGAGCAGGCCGGCTTCGACCGTTTCGGCGTGTCCGACGTGGTGTTCTGGCCTGACTGCTTCGTGCTGCAGGGGCTGGTCGCGCAGGCAACCAGCAGGATCCAAATCGGCTCGATGGTCACCAACCCCTACTCGCGCCATCCCGCGATGCTGGCCGGCGCGGTGGCCACGCTGCAGGAGCTCTCCGGTGGCCGGATGTTCCTCGGCATCGGAGTGGGCGCCGGCCTGGAGGACCTGCGCATCGACTACCCCCGGCCGGTGCGGGCACTCCGGGAGGCGATCACCGGCATCCGCGGTCTCCTGGCCGGCGAGACGGTCGAGCTCGACGGCGAGATGTTCCCCATCGACGGTGCCGGGCTGGTGCGACCGCCCGAGGTGGCGGTGCCGATCTCGGTGGGCACCCGCAGCCCCCAGGTGATGCGCCTGGCCGGTGAGCTGGCCGACATCGCCCTGGTGGGCGCCCGGCACTTCACGCCGGAGATCGCCCAGCAGTACTACGGGTGGCTGGCCGAGGGAGCGGCCCGGGCGGGCCGAGATGTCGCCGATATCGACATCGCGCCGCGCCTGACGCTGTGCGTGTCGTCCGACGGCGACCTGGCCCGGCATTCGGTGGTGCGCTACGTGGCCCACTATCTGGCCATAATCCGCCCGGCGGAGATCGATCCTGATCGGCTCGCGGCCATCGATGAGGCGCTGGGCCGGGCCACCGGCTGGTACTTCGACCTGGACCGCTACGACCCGCCGGAGCTGTTCGACCTGGTCACCGAGGACTGGATCCGCCGCTACGCGATAGCCGGGGCGCCGTCGGAGATTCCCAAGCAGGTCAACGAGGTCACCGCCCTGGGGTTCACCAGCGCCAGCCTGAACCTGGCCGCAGTTCTGCGCTCGTCGGCGGTCGAGGGATATGCCGAGACCATCGACGGCTTCGCGTCGGTGATCGACGACTGCCGCTGACCCGGGCGGCGGCGCCTAATCGCCCGGCTTCGCCGCCACCACCTCGCCGTTGAGCCAGGCCCAGAAGCCGCTGGGGTGGTCGGCCCAACGGCGGAAGGCGGCCGAGATCGCCACCAGATCGCTCCGCATGGCGAACCCGCCGTCGGTGGCGTGGTCGGCGAAGTCGCTGTCGGTCACCCGCACGGCCCACATGCTTCCCCAGAGCTCGCGCCCGGCCTCGTCGGCGTGGGTGGTGGTGCTGGTCGTGACGACGGGATCGATGAAGCCGGCTGCTCTCACCCAGCCGGGCAGGAAGCGCCCGGCGCGGGGCTCACCGCCGTTGGCCGCAGCCACTTCGAGGTATAGGCGCAGCCAGTGCTCGAGGGCCGACTCGACCGGAGCGTGGACCATGGTCTGGTAGTCGGAGTCGCGCACCGCCACCAGGCCGCCGGGGCGCAGAACCCGACGGGCCTCCCGCAGCGCCCGCACCGGGTCGGACAGGTGCTGCATCAGCTGGTGGGCGTACACCACGTCGAAGCTCCTGTCGTCGAACGGGAGCTCGTAGGCGGAGCCCACCTCGAAGCTGGCGTTGTCAACACCGGATTCGGCGGCCAGGTGCTGGGCCGACTCGACCACTTCGGCTGAAGTGTCCACGCCGACCACCGATCGGGCCCGGCGGGCCAGCCCGACGGTGATGGTGCCGGGGCCGCATCCCATGTCAAGCACCGCGGCGTCGGGCTGCAGGTGGGGCAGCAGGAAGGCCGCGCACGCCTCGGCCGTCCTCCGCCGGTAGAACTCGAGGATCACCTCGTGATACCCGTGGGTGTACCGCTCACCCTCGGGCCGGTCTTGCTCCATCGCTGGTTGTCTAGCGCCGGTCGCGGTCGGTTGGACCTGGGGCCTACGCGGCTGCGGGGAATTCCGGCAGCGGTTCGTCGTAGAGCCATGACTCGACCAGGTCCACCGCCTCCGGTCCAGCGAACTCGCCGACGATCCCCAGGAACTCGTCGGTGTTGGTGGTGCCGCCGGCCGACCGATCGTAGTGGGTCCTCAGGATCTCGTAGAAGGTGTCATCCGTGGTGTGGAGGCGCAGGGCGTGCAGCGTTGCCGCGCCCCGGTAATAGACGGATGCACCGAACAGGTCCTCGATCTCGATGCCCTTCGGCGGCCCGATGCCCTCGGCGGACAGCCACGCGTGAACCTGGGTCATGGTGTCGTTGAAGTCCCCTCCGAAGTGCTCGGTCTCGAACATGAGGTGCAGGTAGGTGGCGAATCCCTCGTTCACCCAGATCTCGCTCCAGTCGTCGGGCGAGACCGAGTCGCCCAGCCACTGGTGGGCGGCCTCGTGGGCGATTATGCCGGGACCGATGGTGGCCGGCCCGTGGATGGAGAGCGTCTGGTTCTCGAGTGCGAGACCGAGCGGGAACGGCATCACGATGGTGCCGTAGGCGTCGAACGGGTAGGGGCCGAGGCGCTCCTCCAGGAAGGCGATCACTTCCGGAGTGACCGACAGCGCCTGCGCAACGTCAGGCGAGGCGCCGCGGGGCACGTAGTCGCGAATGATCGGGCCACCGTCGTAGAGCGGTCCGTGGTCGATGCGCTCGAAGTCGCCGATGTAGACGGCGGCCAGGTAGGTGGCCATCGGGTCGTCCATTCGCCACGTGTATGTGATCAGCCCGCCGGTGGCGGTCTCATCGACCAGGAGACCGTTCGAGGCGGCGGTTACACCCTCCGGCACGGTGATCTGAATCTCGTAGGTGGCCTTGTCGGTGGGGTGGTTGTTGGACGGGAACCACGTCATCGATCCCGACGGCTCGCCCAGCGTGTAGATCACCCCGTCCCGGTGGAGCCAGCCCATCTTGGAGAACGGCACGCCGGGATCGTCGAGCGCCTCGGGCGAGCCCGAGTAGGAGACGGCTACCTCGAACTGCGAGCTAGCTGCCAGCGGGCTCGCGGGCTGGATGGTCAGCTCGTGGCCCGATCTCCAGAACTCGGCCTGGGCGCCGTCGACAGCCACGGAGTGGACCTCCAGACCCAGCAGGTCCAGGTTGAACGTCTCGAGGTCGTCGGTGGCCTGAGCGGTGATCGACGTCAGCGCCGAGATGGTGTTGGCTGCCGGGTCGACGTCGAGATCGATCTCGTAGTGGAGGGCGTCGTATCCGCCGTTGCCCAGGAACGGGTAGAAGCTGTCGCCCAGCCCCTCTGCCTCGGTGGGCGGCACCGTCGTCGTGGTGGTTGTGGTTGTGGTCGGGGCGGTTGTCGTGGTCGTCGTGGTTGCTGGGGCGGTTGTCGTGGTTGTGGTTGTGGCCGGTGCGGTCGTTGTGGTTGTGGTCGTAGTCGGGGCGGTGGTTGTGGCAGCGAGCGAGGTCGTCGGGGCGGTGTCGGCAGACTCGTCGCTGGCCGTGCCGCTGCATGCCGCCGCTAGCAGCGCGACCGCTGCAATGATCGACCTCAGTCGGGGGAGCACCGTGCGCAGCCTAAGGGCGCGAGCGGCCCGCAAGCGGCGCGAATCAGTGTGACAAACGCAACTGCGTTGAGCCGACCGGGCGGGCGGCTAGGCCTGGCCGGTCTGGTGCAGGAAGGTCAGGCTGTCGAAGTAGTCGACCCGGCGCTCGATCAGCCCGTCGGTGATCGTCAGCCGCATCACGCCACCGATCTCGATCGGGGTTCCGTCCACTTCGGCCCGCATCACGTAGGCCGCAGCCGCCCGGTCGCCCTCGACCACGATGTCGACGGCCTCGTAGGTCAATCCCGAGAACGTGGTCAGGAACTCGCCCAGGCGATCCAAGTACTGCATCCGGCCCTGGCTGGGCGATCCCAGCGCGCTGGTATGCACGTTGGAGAAGCCCTCGCTCACGTGCGCGGCCACCGCCTCAGGGTCGCCCGTGGCGAACGAGGCCAGATAGGACGCCGCGACGGACCTTGTCGCTTCGGCCGCGTCGCTCCCCGCGTCGGAGGCGCTCAGCGCATCACCTTCTGGGCGTGCGCGTAGACGCCCTGGTCGTAGCTGAGCTCGATCATGTTGCCGTCGGGATCGCTGATCATGCAGATGTACCCGATGGGCGCGGGCATGTCGGTGGGAGGCATGGCCAGGCAGCCCTCGGCCCTGGCCTGCTCCGCGGCGGCGTCGAGCTCTTCCCGGCTGGTCACCTCCACGCCCAGGTGGGCGAAGGGTGCCAGCGTGGCGATGGGAGCGTCCTTGAACGGGTCGGACTCGGGGAAGAACTGGGCCAGCACCAGGATGAAGGGCTTGTCGGGGGAGTCGT
This sequence comes from Acidimicrobiales bacterium, assembly GCA_965117015.1. Lineage (GTDB taxonomy): Bacteria > Actinomycetota > Acidimicrobiia > Acidimicrobiales > Aldehydirespiratoraceae > Aldehydirespirator. The sequence goes on along the minus strand of OZ220747.1, from coordinate 1,094,416 downwards.
CGTGTCCCAGCCAGGCGCCGTAGCCGTCGGCGTCCTCCCGCTTGTCCAGCAGCTTGAGCGGCGTGTGCGTGGTGTACCAGTCGATGCTGGCGTCGATGTCGGTGACCCGCAGCGCCACGTGGGTCCAGCGGGCGTGGGGCGGATGGACTGTGTATGTGTCGGCCATGTCCGGTTACTCCTGGGTCCATCCGTCGGGGATGTCGGGCTCGTCGCCGCCGTAGGTCCACAGCACCAGGGTGTTGCCCCAGGGATCCATGAAGGCGTTGTTGTAGCCGTTGAACTCCCCGAAATAGTGGTGACGCCACAGGTCGGTGGCGCCACGGGCCACGGCCCGGTCGGAGATGGCGTCCATGTCGTCGTCGGGCGACACGAGGATCCAGAGGCGTGTGGAGTGCCCGTCGCGGCAGAGGTGCCGGGGCTCGAGACCCTCGTCGGTGGGGTGGGGACGGCGGTTGGCAACGTTGGTGATGCCCAGGTGCAGGTTGCCGGTGGGGCCCTGGGTGCCGTCGGGGAGCTTGAAGTTCTGGCCGGGCACCACCTGGTAGAACGACCCGGCCGGGCGCGGGTTGATCTTCCAGCCGAATACCTCGTGGTAGAACTGCTCGGCCCGGTCGGGTTCGTCGGTGGGCAAGTCGACGAAGACGAGCGTGTTCGGGTAGGGCTCGGTCATAGTGCGCTCCCAGGGCCGGCGGTATCGGCGGGCGGAGTCAACCTAGCAGTGGCGCATCCGCCAGAATAAGTCGAGGCTGCTCGGCCTCAGCGCAGGCGGGGCTCGATTCGCTTGCCCTCCGAGAAGGTGGCCTGGCCCTCGGCCAGCGCGTCGACGCTGGTTCCGGTGGTGAGGATCGACGGGGCCATCGCCAGCGCATCGAGGCGGCCCATGTCGCTGGCGGCCCAGATGGCCCGGAGGGTGCCTTGCACGGCGTCGGGCGGCTGCGAGGCGATGATCCTTGCCAGCCGGTCGGCGGCGTCCTGCAGCTCGGCGAACGGCACCACCTCCGACACCAGCCCGATCCGTTGCGCGGTCTGCGCGGTCATGCGTTCGTGGCTTCCGACCAGAGCGAGCCGCAGGACCTCGCCCAGCGGCATTCGCGGCACCAGCTTCATCGGCTCGTACACCGCGGCCATCCCGTAGGTCACGTGGGGGTCGAAGAAGGTGGCGTTCTCGGCGGCGATGATGATGTCGGACTCGGCCACCAGGTAGAAGGCACCGGCGCAGCAGATGCCGTTGACCGCAGTGATCACCGGCTTCCACAGGTCGCACGCCTTGGGACCGATGTCGTCGCCGGGGTCGTCGTACATGTAGTTGTTCGAGGTGCCGTAGAGCTTGCCGCCCGTGCCCTCGAGGGCCACCAGATCCTCAGAGCGGTCGACGCCCACGCAGAAGGCCTTCTCGCCGGTGGCGGTCACCACCACGACCCTCGCCTCGTCCATTGTGCGCAGCGCCCGCCAGGTGGACCGGATCTCGGAGCGCATCCGGTCGTTGAAGGCGTTCAGCACCTCGGGCCGGTCGAGGGTGACGCGGCAGACGTGATCGGAGACAGTGACCCGGATCGTCTCGAACCGCTCCGGCTCGAACGACACGGTGCGATCAGAGGCGGTCACGACGGCGAATCCTACCGGCGCGGCCCCCTAGGTGATCTCGGATCGGAGCTTGCGCAGCAGGTTGGGGACACCCGGGGGCTGCACCACCGACGCGCGGATCAAGTCGTCGAAGTGCTTGACGAACGTCATGACATGGTTGCGGTTGTTGAGCACGAGATACATCTGTCCCAGGTACAGCACGGCCCGGTCGAGGCCGAAGACGGTTACCGCGGCGGAGTACCGCTGACGGCTGTCGTAGAGGAACCACCGGAATGTCGGATACAGCTCCTCGCACAGCTCGATCATCCAGTCGAGCTGTGCCACCCGGTGCCGGTGCTCGAGCGATCCCCAGACGTCCCATCCCCGGGCGAAACCCTCGATGGCCTGGATGGAGTTGCAGCACTCCAGATCGCTTCCCGGCGCCCGGGCGAGCTCGAGGGGCGCGGTGGCCGTCTCGATCCGCTGCTCGGGCCTGATCGTGGTGTAGCGCTGCACCTCATGGCGGATCACGGCCTCTGTCTTAAGCAGCTCGGGCAGCGAGGCGGGCAGGCTGCGGACCTTCGAGCCGGCCGACTGTTCGTGCCATTCGATCCAGGCCTCGTCGAGCGGGCTCAGCTCGTCGAGGTTCAACGCGAATTCCTCGTGGACGATGTCGGCACGGGCCGGGCCGCCGTGGGACAGGCCGAGCAACCAGTCCACCGAGACGGCCGACGCCTCGGCGATTGCGGCCAGGGTCTCCACCCGGGGGAGGCGACGGTTGCGGCTGGACAGGAGCTGCGAGAGCGTGGACCGGTCGATCCCGGCGTCGGCGGCGAAGTCAGAGCGTGACTGCCCGGTGTCGGCCACCAACTCGCCGAGCCGCTCCCGGAAGCTGTTCACCAACTCGGTCTGGCTGGCCATGGTGTGGCGATACTACAATATTTGTTGTATTAGCGCTACAGATCTTGTGCTTTGTGCGAGAATGCTACGGATTGTGTGCAACTCATCGCCCGGCTTAGGGTCGAAATTCCTACATTGATGGACGGGGACTGGGGGATCGTCCCGGCCCTGTCGCGACATTGGAGGTGCGATGGCTGCCGATGCGCCGGTTCGCTCGGCCTCTGGGCCGACCGTGGAGTGGCGCACGGTCGCGGTCGCAGTCGCGGTGCACGGCCTATGGCTGGCAGTGCTGGCCCTCCACGACGTGACGCCCTGGCCGGTGACCGTCGTAGCGTTGGGCTTCATCGCGGGCTGGCACGGCTCGCTCCAGCATGAGACCATCCACGGCCATCCGTTCCGTAGCCAGAGGCTGAATGCCCTGGTGGGCTCGCTGCCCGTGGCGCTCAACCTGCCCTACCTGGTGTACCGGCGCTACCACTGGGACCATCACGACTGTCCCGAGCTGACCGACCCCACCGACGACAGCGAGAGCTTCTATGTGACTGCCGAGCAGTGGCAGTCCATGGGTCGCCTGCGCAGGGCGTTCGTGCTTGCCCACCACACCCTGCTCGGCCGCCTGGTGCTGGGACCGCCCCGATACATCGTGGGGGTGCTCTTCCACCAGGCCCGCGAGATCCGCCGGGGCGACCGGGAGCTGGCCCGGTGGTGGTCGGCGCATGTGGTGGCCGCGGCCGCGCTGGTCGCCTTCGTGGTGATGGTCATGGGGGTGCCCTGGTGGCAGTACCTGCTGGGGGCCACCTATCTGGGGAACGCCCTGACCCTGATGAGGTCGTATTGCGAGCACCGCTGGGTGGATGGTGCCACCCGCTCCGCGGTCATCCGGTCGGGGCGTTTCTTCAGCATGCTGTACCTCTTCAACAACCTCCACCATGTCCACCACGCCGACCCGGGTGTGCCCTGGTACCGGCTGTCGGCCCACGCCGACGCCACCGGCGGTTACGACGAGGCCGCCGCCGGGGCGGGGCTCTACCGCGGCTACTTCGAGCTGGCCCGCCGCTTCGGCGTGCGGCCCTTCGACCACCCCTTGCACCCGAGAGAACGGGCCGGGATCCTCACCTGACCTGTCGGGAAGGTTAGGCGTCGAGCAGACGGCGGGCGACGATCCGAGCCTCGTCGAGATCCTCGACGAAGTTCTCCTCGGGGATCTCCCGCAGCACGTTCAGCGCGTAGACGCTGGTGTCGGTCATGCTGGACATGCCCAGGACGATGCACTGGGTGTCGGCATCGCGCGCCGTGTCGGCCAACTGGCCGATGGCTAGGGCGGCGCTGTCGTCCACATACGCGGTGTCGGTGAAGTCGAAGATCACCACTTCGTGCTCGGCCATGTCGTGGTTGATGGTCTTGAAGAGCCTGGTGGACGAGGCCGAAGTAAAGCTGCCCCGCAGCGACAGGAGGCCGACCCGGGCCGCGAACGGGTCGTCGTCGAGATCGAAGGCATCGTCGTCGGCTTCGGGATCCGCCAGGAAGGTCATGTCGAGCAGCGGGGTTGAGATCACCTTGTCGAGCTCCAGGCGCTCCACCTGGCGGGCGCCGGTCAACGCCGCCATCACCAGCCCTACGGCCACCGCGATCACCAGGTCCGAGACGATGGACAGAACGAGAGTCAGCGCCAGGACCACCACGTTCTCCCTCGGGACGCGATGGATATGGGCGAGGTAGCGCCAGTCGATGATGTTGAACCCGATCTTGATGAGGATGCCGGCGAGCACGGCGTGGGGTATGGCGTCGACGTAACGCCCCAGTCCCAGAACGAGCGCGGCCAGAATGGTGGCGCACAGCACCCCGGAGACTCTGGAGCGGCCGCCCGCCTTGACGTTGGCCACCGTGCACGACGTGGCCCCCGCGCCCGGAACACCGCCGATGAAAGCCACCACCACGTTGGCCACCCCGGCGCCCATCAGCTCCCGGCTGGGATCGTGATTCTGGCGCGTCAGTGAGTCGGCCACCCTCGCGGTGAGGAGGCTGTTGATGGAGCCGAGCAGGGCGATGGTGACCGCAGCCGGCAGCGCGCTCCCCAGATCGCCGAAACTGAGTTCGGGCACCATCAGGTCGGGGAGGCCGGTGGGGACCTCCCCGATCGTCGGCGCCTCGCTCAGCCACAGCACGCCCACCAGCGTTCCGATGATCAACGCGGCCACTGAAGGCGGCAGGAATCGCTGCAGCCGTCCCGGCCAGAAGATACACACGGCCAGAGTGATGAGCCCCAGCGTGAGCGCGCTCGGGTCGACGTTGGCGACTGCATCCGGCCACTCGCGCAGAGACTTGAGCGCGCCGCCGAGGGCTACCTCGGTGCCGAAGAACGGCAGCACCTGGACGATGATGATGATCAGGCCGACGGCGCTGGTGAACCCCGACACCACCGCGTAGGGCGTGTAGGCCACGAAGGTGCCGAGCCGCAATGCGCCGAGCAGCACCTGGATGATCCCCGCCATGGCCACGATGGCCAGGGCCTTGGACAGTTCACCGTCGGCGTAGTCGACGAACACGACCGCCATCGCCACCGACAGCGGGGCGGTGGGTCCCGAGATCTGCGTCTTCGATCCGCCCAGCAGCGCGGCCAGCATGCCCACCACGACGGCGCTGTACAGACCCTCGATGGCTCCGAGCCCTGAAGCGACTCCGAAAGCCAGCGACAGCGGCAGGGCGACCACAGCCGCGGTCATCCCCCCGAAGATGTCTCCTCTAAGCCCTTGGAGCTTGTCGCTGACTTGCAAGCTCATCTCACACCGCAGAATAGATCAAGCGTCGCCGCGGGACCGCCCTCGGGGAGCCGTGCAGACGATGTCCGCCATTTCGGACAGATTGGTCCCTACGGCCAAGCCGGTGCCGTGCAACCACTTCACGTTCAGGGCGTGGACCTCGATCCGGGGATCGAAGCGGTTGAGAAACACCGCGTGACGGTAGGCGGACAGCGGCAACGTGCAGGCCATCGAGTCGTGGATGCCGCCGAGCGCGGCCGACGCCACCACGATGACGAGGTCAGGTTCGATCCGCTCGATCAGGTCCAGGTTGTGCCCGTCGGACGCCAGCGGCGAGTAGAGGCCGCCCACGCCCTCCACCAACCCGATGTCGACTGTCGCGCCGAAGCGGCATCCGGCCGCCAGCTCGTCGACGGTGGGGCAGACCCGACCGAGTTTGCAGGCGGCCATGGGCGGGGCCAGCGGCACCGGATAGGTGCGCTCGGGCGGGCAGACGTCGTCGGGGTGCTGGCCGGTGGCCGCGGCCAGCGCAGCCGCGTCGGTCGGGCCGGCCTCGTCCGGGTCGTAGGACTGGACGGGCTTGCACGCCGCCACGACCCACTCCCTGTCCCGCAGGACCCGGGCCAGCTCGGCTGCCGCCCAGGTCTTGCCCACCTCGGTGCCGGTGCCGGCGACGAAGACGACTACGTCGGGGCGGGCCTGGCCTTCGGACGCAGCCGCTGGATCAGGCATGGATCCCTGCCCGGCGGAGCGCGTCGATCAGCCGGTCGAGGTCGGCGTCACCGTGGGCTGCCGAGACCGTGACCCGGAGCCGCGACGTTCCGGCCGGCACCGTCGGGGGCCGGATGGCGGGGACCAGGATGCCCTGCCTCGCCAGGGTGTCGGAGGCGGCCAACGCCTTGTCCTCGGCGCCGACGATGATCGGGATGATGGGGCTCGGGTGGCCGGGCCGGATGCGATCGATGTTGGTCCGCAGCCGCCTCCGAAGCTCGTCGCCCTCCTCGGAGTCGATCACATCGATGGCAGCAGCCGCGGCTGCGGCCGCGGCCGGGGCGGCCGCAGTGGTGAAGATGTAGGAGCGGGCCGCGTTGACGAGCAGGTCCATGAACGTCCGGGGTCCGGTCACGAAGCCACCCAGCGCGCCGACTGCCTTGGACAGGGTCCCCACCCGCAGCAGGTGGCAGTCCGGGTGCAAAGGTTCGGGATGGTCCAGGACGAGATGGGCGTCGTCGAGCACGAGCAGCGCCCCGTGGGCCGCGCATACGGCCGACAGATCGCCGATCGGCGCGAGGTCGCCGTCCATGGAGAAGACCGAGTCGGTGACCACCATGCCGGGGCCCTCGGCGCGGCCCAGCATGTCGTCCACTGCGGCCGGGTCGCAGTGGGGATAGACGCGCGTCGGCGCCCGGGCCAGACGGCAGCCGTCGATGATCGACGCGTGGTTGAGCTCGTCGGAGCAGAGCACCGACGCCCACCGGCCCATCGTGGCGATGACGCCCAGGTTGGCCGCGTATCCGGTGGTGAACAGCACCGCCGCCCCCGCCCCGCGCCAGGCTGCGATGCGCTCCTCGAGGCGGCTGTGCACGGGACGCGACCCGACGATGAGCCGGGCCGATCCTGAGCCGGTGCCGTAGTCGTCGATAGCGGTGCGGGCCGCGGCCCGTACGGCGGGGTGCTGGGTGAGTCCGAGGTAGTCGTTGGAGGCGAACGACACCACCGGCTGCCCGGTCGCCGACAGTGCCGTCCGGGGATCTCCGCTGTCGAGATCCCGGGGTTGGCGCAACTGGTTTGCGGCCGCGACGGCATCCAGAGCGGCGGAAGCGATGCCGTCCCAGTCGCTCACTACTGTCCGCCGGCGTCCTCGGCAGCCACCGTCTCGATGGCTGAGATCAGAGTGGTTGCGATGGTGTCGATCTCGTCGTCGGTGATCGACAGCGGGGGCATCACCACCACGACATCGCCCAGAGGTCGCAGCAGGACCCCGGCGGAGACCGCGGCTGCGCAGACCCGGCGCCCCCATTTCGAGGCACCCGCGGGAGGGTTCAGCTCGACGCCGGTCATGAGGCCCCGGCGGCGGACCTCCCTCACGGCGGGCAGGGCCGCGACCGGGGCCAGCGCATCGCCGAGGCGTTCAGCTGCCGCGGCGGCCCGGTCGATCAGGCCGCGTTCACCGATCAGCTCCAGGTGGCGAGCCGCCACCGCGCAGGCCAGGGCATTCCCGCTGTAGGAATGCCCGTGATAGAAGGTACGGGGCCCGAGGTCCTCCCCGAGGAACGCCTCGTACACGTGGGAGGCGGCCACCGTGGCCGACAGAGGCAGGTACCCGCCGGTGATGCCCTTGCCCAGGCACATCAGATCGGGCCGGATCCCGCAAAGCTCGCTGGCGAACATCGCACCGGTGCGGCCGAACCCGGTGGCGACCTCGTCGCAGATGAGCGGCACTCGGTGGGCCTGGACCGCCGCGGCGAACGCGGCCACCTGATCGGGGTCGGTGACCAGCATCCCGGCCGCGCCCTGGACCAGCGGCTCGACAACGGCCGCGGCCAGCCGGTCGTGGTGCTCGTCGAGGACGGCGATCGCCTTGGACACCCAGTCCGGGTCGTCGTATCCGGGGGTGCGGAGGACGCCGAAGCGCAGCGGGTCGAACAGGTCGGTTCCGAAGCCCCCGTCGCCCACCGACAGCGAGCCGACCGAATCGCCGTGGTAGGCGTCGCCCAGGGCCAGGTATGACGTGCGGCCCCGCACGCCGAGGTTGTGCCAGTACTGGAAGGCGATCTTGATGGCCTGCTCCACCGCGGTCGCTCCGTCCGAGGCGAACAGGAAGTGGGGCTCGGTCACCGGCACGATGTCGCGCAGAGCCTCAGCCAGAGTTATGGCGGCGGTGTTGCCGTTGCCCAGCAGTGTGGAGTGGCTGATGCGTTCGAGCTGCTCGTGGGCCGCTCGGTTCAGATCGGGGTCGGCGTGGCCGAGCGTGATGACCCACAGCGAGGAGATGGCATCCAGATAGCGCCGGCCGTCGGTGTCGTAGAGGTAGTTGCCCTCGCCCCGCTCCACGATGACCGGGGTCGAGCCCTCGTAGACCGCCATCTGGGTGAAGCCATGCCACACGACGGCGGCATCGCGACGGGCCCAGTCGGCCGCGGTCACGGCTGGCGGGGCGGCGGGGCGCCCTTCCATTCGTCCCAGTGCAGCACCTTGTCCAGCGGCTCCCGCATACCGGGGCGGAAGTCGGTGCCGATGGTGTGAGCGATGGGGATGAGTGCGACCTGCGTGCACTCGTCGTACGGGATTCCCAGGATCTCCGCGGCCTGCTGCTCGTAAGCCAGGTGCAAGGTGGTCCAGCATGTCCCCAGTCCCCGTTCCCGGGCGGCGAGCATGAAGCTCCACGACGCTTGTATCACTGATCCGAGCCTTGATGCCGCTCCGCCCCACGATGGTCGCTCGACGCGATTGATGGCCAGGCATGGGATCAGGAAAAGCGGAGCCCGCTCGAGGTTGTCGGACAGGTACTGGGCCGAATCCGCGATCCGTTCGAAGGAGGCGCGAACGGCTGGGTCTTCGTGAGGTGGTTCATTGGTGGGGAAGTAGGGCGACTCGCGGTAGGCGGCCCACGCCTGGCGGTAGAGCCCGGCCAGCGCCGCCTTCCTGGTTGGGTCGGCAACCACCATCCACACCCAGTCCTGGCGGTTTCCGCCGCTGGGTGCCTGGAGTGCGATGTCCAGGCATTCGGTTATCAGCCCAGGATCGACCGGGCGGTCGAAGTCCAGGCGCCTGCGAACGGCGCGGGTCGTAGTCAGCAGCTCGTCAGCGGACAGTCCCAGCATCGATGGCCTCCTGCATCGGGTCTCGAAGACCCTACGGCTCCCAACCGCGAACCCACAGGCCGGGGGGTGGCGGCGAGTCAGGTGACCGACGAGTAGGGCGAAGCCCGTGTCGGTCACCTGACTCGACGACAGGACCCGCCGGCCGGAAAGGCTCGGCTAAGAAAGCAGAGGGAGCACCTCTTCGGCGATGCGGTGCAACTGCTCCTCGACCTTCTCGTACGCATCGCCAGGCATGGCCGGGAATATCAGGAGGTTCTCGATTCCGATCTGCTCGTCGTACCAGCTGAGGGACTCAGCCACGTCAGCGGGGCTTCCCACCGCCCAGACCTTCTGGTCGATGGACTCCTCGAGGGTGGGGATCAGCCCCGGCTTGGCCGGTTCGCCGTCGGGGCCGAGGTAGCCCTTGCTCCAGCCGTAGGGGCCGAGGAACTTCCAGAGCTCGTCGTGGCCGCTGCGCACCGATGCCATGGCCTGCTCGCGGGTGTCCTCGACCCGGACGTTCTGCACGAGCATGCGGTGCTCGCCGCGGCCCAGCTCGCGGCCGTGATGGGCCAGGTACCTGTCGGCGAACTGCTCCCAGCGCTGCTTGACGATGGAGTGGTGGTAGTTCCAGAACACCCCGCCCCAGCCGCAGCGCGGTATCTGCTCGAGGGTGGCCGGCGACTTGGCGGCCTGCCAGATCTCGTAGGGGTACAGCGGCCGGGGCACCAGCGACAGCTCGGTCACGAACCCGCCCCGGTCGGGGATGCCCGCCGGCGGGAAGTCATAGACCTCGCCGTGGAAGCTGAACGTGTCGTTGTTCAAGGCTCGGAGGATGACTTCCATGGCCTCGTCGAACTGCTTGCGGTTCAAGTCGTCGGCCGCAACCTTGTCCGGGTTGTCGAAGCTGCCGATCTTGGTGCCCAGGGTCTCGGCCTCGCGCGGCACGGTCCCCCGCCCCACGCCGAGGATGGCGCGGCCGCCGGACACGTTGTGCAGCGTGGCGAAGTCCTCGGCCAGCCTGAGCGGATGCCACTGCGGCACGATGTTGAACGCCATCCCGATGCGGACGCTCTCGGTGCGCTCGGCCAGGATGGTTCCCACCAGGATCCCGTTGGGGACCACCTCGTAGCCCTCGTGCTGGAAATGGTGCTCGGTCAACCAGAACGAGTCGAACCCCAACCGGTCACACACCACCCCCATATCGATGATCCGCTCGGTGGCCCGCCAGATCTCCTTGTGGTCGTAGCGGCGGTCGGTGGGAACGGGCAGGCCGGGGCCGGCGTCGTCCATCTCGACCCCGCCGAACAGGAACACCCCGGTGCGCACGCAGCCAACTGTAGGCGGTCATTGAGATCGGAGTAGCTTGGCTTCGGCAGCCTGCGACGGAGGCTGAGCTGGGGCCATGGCAGATGATCCGTTCGAAGTAGAACCGCTCGACGCCACATTCGGCGCGGTGGTCACCGGGGTGGAGTTGCGGTCCATCGACGACACCGCATTCCGTGCCCTCCACCAGGTCTGGCTCGAGCACGCCCTGCTGATCTTCCCGGGGCAGTTCCTGACCAGGGCCGAGCAGGACGCCTACGCCCTGCGGTTCGGTCCGCTGGAGTTCACCGCGGTGGCCTTCAGCAACGTGGACGCCGACGGCAAGATCCTCAACGACCCCGATCACGACGTGGTGAAGTCGCTGCGGGGCAACGAAGGCTGGCACCACGACAGCACCTACATGCCGCTGCAGGCCAAGGGCTCGGTGTTCACCGCCGAGGTGGTGACCAGCCGGGGCGGAGCCACCGGGTGGGCCGACATGCGGGCCGCCTACGAGGCGCTGGACCCGGAGACCCAGCAGCGGCTGGCCGAGATGCGCGCCTACCACTCGCTCTACTACAGCCAGAGCCGGTCTGGATACATGCCGACCAAGACCGAGGGCGGCGGCTATGACATGTACGGCTTCCACGACCTCGAGCCGTCGCTGAGGCCGCTGGTGAAGGTGCATCCCGAGACGGGCCGGCCCAACCTGTTGATCGGGCGGCACGCATACGGCGTCGAGGGAATGTCCGAGGACGAGTCGGAGGCCTTCCTCGACCAGCTGAACGCCGAGGCGTGCCAGCCGCCGCGGATCCACCACCACCAGTGGGCCGCTGGCGACGCCGCGTTGTGGGACAACCGCCGGCTCATGCACCGGGGCACCCCCTTCGACATGACCGAGCCCCGGGTGATGTGGCACACCCGCATTGCCGGCGATCCGGCCACAGAACTGGCCGACAACCACCAGGACCAGCGGGAGACCTCCGGCCGCGCCATCATGGGCGAGGACACCCTCATCGTCGGCTGAGTTCTGCCTCCAGCCCCGTCCAGCCTTGTCAGACCTGCCGGTCGCGAGCTTCCCAGTAGGGCTTGCGCAGCTCGGTCTTGAGGATCTTCCCCGACGGGTTGCGGGGCACCGCGTCGATGCGCTCGACTGCGGCCGGAATCTTGAATCCGGCCAGGAGCTGGCGGCAGTGGGCGATGAGCTCCTCCTCGCTGGGGTCGGTGTCGGGCGCGGGCACGATCAGCGCCAAGGGCGACTCTCCCCAGCGTTCGCTGGGGATCCCGATGACGGCCACGTCGGCCACTGACGGATGGGCCATCAGGGCGTTCTCGATCTCGGCCGGGTACACGTTCTCACCGCCCGACACGATCATGTCCTTGATCCGGTCGTGGATGAAGAGGTATCCGTCCTCCATGTAGCCGGCGTCGCCGGTGCGGAACCAGCCGAGTCCCTGGTCGTCGCGGCCTTCGGGGAATACATCGGCCGTCGCCTCCGGGTCGCGCCAGTAGCCCTTGAGGTTCTGGACGGTCCGGGCCCATACCTCGCCTACCTCACCGGCAGAGACGTCGCGCCCGTCCCCGTCGACGAGGCAAAGTTCCACGCCCGGCAGCGGCTTGCCGGCTGACCGGAGCAGCTTCGCCCTCGGCCCGCCCGGGTCGTGGTCCTCGGGCGCCAGCAGGGTCAGAGCGCCGGTGGTCTCGGTGAGCCCGTACACCTGGGTGTGCGGGCACTTGAGAAGGGCCAAGGACGCGGTGAGCGCTTCCTCGGTGATCGGCGACGCTCCGTACACGATGCTCTCCAGCGAGGAGAAGTCCACGTCTGACGCGCCCGGCATCATCGGCAGGAACTGGAGCAGCGCCGGCACCATGAAGGCCGCGTTGACCCGATGGCCCGGAATGTCGGTGAAGATGGCGGCCGGGTCCACGTCCCGGTGCACCACATTGGTGCAGCCCATGTACAGCCCGACGGTGGCCACTCCGCTGCCGCCGATGTGGAACAGGGGCAGCACGTGAAGCATCACGCTGTCGGGGTGCAGGCCGAGCATGCCGCTGATCGGGCCCACTATCGAGAAGATGTTGCGGTTGCTGAGCTCGGCTCCCTTGGGCAGGCCGGTGGTGCCCGACGTGTAGAGCTGAAGGCCCGTGTCGTCCTCGACGGACGGATAGGCGGGATCGGTGGCCGGTTGGCCCTCGATCCAGTCGGAGTAGTGGTCCTGTCCCTCGTCGGCGGTGCCTGCACCGACCAGAACCACTCGTGGCCGGCGGGGAAGGTCCATGTCGGCCAGATGGCCGAGAAACTCGTCCTCCACCATGACGACCTCGACCTCGGCGTGGTTCAGGATGTAGGCCATCTCGGCCGCCACCAGCCGCCAGTTGACGGCCACGGTGACCGCGTTGATCTTGGCCGCGCCGAACACGAGGGTGAAGTACTCGGCGATGTTCTTGCCGATGAACCCGACCCGGCTCTGCGAGCCGACGCCGGCCGCGATCAGCGCGTTGGCCACCTGGGAGGACTCGGTGTCGAGATCCCGGTAGGTGAGCGTGCGGTCGTGACAGATCAGCGCAGGCTTGTCCGGGTTCTCGGCGGCCTGCCGGCGGGGTATGTCAGCAATGGATCGCATTGCGCTGCCTCCTTCTGGCGCCCGACTGCGGCCAGATTATGCCCGATGCACGTCCTCATCTCCGGTGCCGGGGCCGAGACTGCTCGCGAGCGAACCCGCCACCGGGCATAGTGATGCGATGAGCGGCGACGGCGTCCCGGTGGATGAGATCGCGCCGCAGGCGCCTGATCCGGGCCGTATGCGATCGCAGCGGCTGAGCCGGCTGCGCGACCAGATGCGGGCCCAGGGTGTGGACGGGGCTGTGCTGATGCATGGTCCCCACGTGACCTACGCCACCGGACATGTTCCCGAGGCGGTCGACGCCGGTCATGCCAACCACCGGCGCGCGGTAGCCATCGTGAGCGCGCCGGACGGACCGGCCCGGCTCCATGCCCACGAGGTGGCTGGCGTCGAGGCAGGCCCCCCGCTATGGCCCGAGCTCGACGACGGAGCGGCCGGCGTAGGCGAGGCCATCGCCGACGTGCTCGGGGACGTGACCGGACGCCGGGTGGCGGTGGATGGGATGACCGGCGCCATGGCTCGCGCCGGCGTTCTCGACGGAGCCGAGCTCGTCGACGCGAGCCGGGTGCTGGTGCCGGCTCGGGCAGTGAAGACCGAAGACGAGTTGGCCTGCATCGATCAGTCCCAACGGCACACCGAGCGTGCAATGGAGGCGGCTCAGGCCGCGTGTGTTCCCGGCTCCACCCGGACCGAGGTCGCGGGAGCGTTCCTGGCCGCTCTCCGGGACGGCGACCCGGAGTCCGGCGCCGCCTATCAGAACGGGATCGATCCGATCTTCCAGCCCATGCCGACCCGCCGCGACGGCGGAGTGCGCACATCCACGGGCCATGTCGCCTTCCCCACGGGGGTCGACAACCCGGTCTATGCGAAGGGCGACCTGGTGTGGGTGGATGCCGGGGTGGGCTACCAGGGCTACATGTCGGACTTCGGGCGCACATGGGTGGTGGGACGGGCTCCGACTGCGGCCGAGCAGTCGCTGTTCGATCGCTGGATGGCGGTGTTGGAAGCTTCGCTGGCCGCGGTGCGTCCCGGCGCAACCCTCGGCGATGTGGGCCGGGCCGCGCGGTCCGTCGAGCCCCATGACACGCCGTGGTTGCCGCACTTCTACCTGGCCCACGGAGTCGGCCTGGAGAGCGCGGAGATGCCCATGATCGGCACCGACCTGGGCCCGGCCTTCGACGACGCTTACGTGCTGGAGCCGGGCATGGTGCTGGTGTTCGAGCCGGTCATCTGGACCGACGGCGTGGGCGGCTACCGGGCCGAGGAGATCGTGGCCGTGACCGACGACGGCTGGCGCCTGCTTGGCGGGGGTCACCATTACGAGCCGTTCCGATCATGACCAACGATCTGGTGCTGGCCCGCCGCGACCGGGTGCTGGACGCCATGGCCTCGGCCGGCATTGACGTGCTGGTGCTGGGACGCCAGGACAACGCCGGGTACGCCTGCGGGATGCGCCGGCTGTGGACCGCAGGCACCCGGCCGTTCGGGGCGGGCTGCATCGTGGTCGCTTCCACGCAGCGGGTCCACGCTCTGTCGAGTTGGGAGGCGGGTATCGAGTCCCCTATGACCTTCGACGACCTCTACCCGCTCACCTGGAATCCTCGCATCATGGCTGCGTCCATGGCCGCCGTCGACGGCTTGGCCGGCGCCGGCCGGATCGGGGTGGATGAACTGACGCCGTCGTTCCGCCGGGCCGCGGCAGGCTTCGCTTCTGGAGCCGAGATCGTTCCCGCCGACGACCTGATGGCCGACGTCCGGCGGCACAAGCTGCGGGGCGAGGTCGAGGCGATCTCCCGGGCCTGCGCCGTCGCCTGGGTCGGGGTGGAGGCCGCGCTCGGCGCGGCAGGAGGCACCGCCCCGGGAGTAGCAGCCATCAGGGCTCTGGCCGGTGTGGGGGTGACTGTCCCGTCGTCGGGAGTACGGGCCGAGCGGCGCGGTGCCGAGTTGGCCGTCGATGTCGGCGTGATCTGCGACCTCTACGAGGGAGGCGTAGGCGGTGTCTTTGCCGCTGGTCGGCGCGCCGGTACCAGCGCACTGACCGGGGCCTGCCGAGCGGGCGCGACCCACGCCGAACTGTCCGCAGCCGCGACCACCGGTGACTGGCTGGTACGTGGACTGGGAATGGGCTTCGAGCAGCCGGTGATCGGCCCCGGTGTCGGGGCCGGCGAGCGACTGGAGGCCGGGATGGTCCTCAGCGTCGCCGACGGCCACCGTCGCGACGTGGTGCATGTCACCGCCGACGGTCCCGCGGTGCTGTCGCCGCGGCCGTGACGGCCCGCCCGTAGCCTTCGAGTTCGTGATCCCGCTCGACGGCCCCTACTACGAGGAGTTGCGGGTAGGCCAGGAGATGCCCCGCCAGCCCTCGGTGGTGATCGACGACGGCATGGCCGCGCTGTACCAGTCGATGGTGGGCGAGCGGCTCCCAATGGTGATGGATCCGGCCGTCTGTGAGGCGGTCACCGGGCGCCCAGGCCGTCTGGCCAGCCCTGCACTGGTGATGCACCTGTCGATCGGGCACAGCACCACGCTCACTCGCAGGGCGATCGCCAACCTCTTCTACCGCGATGTGCGGCTGCTCAGGCCGGTGCTCGTAGGCCAGTCGATCTCCACCACCGTCACCGTGGCCGCGCTGGCCGACAGCCGGCCCCGACCCGGCCGGCCCCACAGGGGCAAGGTCCTGGTCGACATCGTCACCACCACCGACGGCGAGCCGGCCGTGACCTACCAGCGGGCACCACTGCTGCCCCAGCGAGGCGATGCACAGCCCGGCCACGATGACGACCTGGGGGCGGCGCCGCCACTGGACCTTGCTTCGCACGCCGAGCTCGTGCCGGCCCATTGGGATTTCAAGCCGCTCGGCGCCGGAATCGAATGGCAGCCCGGCACCACCCTGGCGGACCCGGCCCGGGACGTGGTCGACAACGCGCTGGGGCTGGTACGCCTAACCAACAACCTGGCCATGGTCCACCGCGACGCGAATGAGTCGCCCTACCCGCAGCGCCTGCTCTACGGGGGCCACATCGTCGGTCTGGCTCAGGCGTCGCTGTCGAGGGTGCTGCCCGGAATGGCCACCGTGGTGGGATGGCACGCCTGCGACCACACCGGCCCCGCGTTCGAGGGCGACCAAGTGTCGTTCCGCCACACCCTCCTAGACAAAGCCCCAGCCGCCTCCGGCCACGTGTTCGCGGTGCAGGTCGAAGGCTTCGCCCACCGCACCGAGAAACCCGAAAAGATCCTCGACTGGACAGCAATAGCCGCCGCCCCTTGAGGAGGCCGTAGCCCCGCGACCCGGAAGGCCGGGGGGTGGCGGCGAGGAACGGCCGACCGACAATGGGGCGAAGCCCCGTCGGTCGGACGGCCTCGACGACAGGACCCGCCGGCCGGGCGGAACCACGAGCAAACGAGAGCACGTAGGCTGGCCCACGAGCGCCAGAAAGGACAAGCGATGACCGACGTAGTGATCGTAGAGGCAGTCCGCTCAGCGGTAGGAAAGCGCAACGGAACGCTGGCCCACACCCACCCGGCCGACATCCTCGGACCGGTGCAGATGGAGTGCCTGAGCCGGGCCGGGGTCACCAGCGGCGACGTCGACCAGGTGGTCGGCGGCTGCATCGACCAGGTCGGCGCCCAAGGCATGAACATCACCCGCACCGCCTGGCTGTCCCACGGCGGCGACCAGGCCACCGCCTGCTCCACGGTCGATTCCCAGTGCGGCTCGTCCCAGCACGCCGTGAACCTGGCCTACAGCCTGATCGCCTCGGGCGCGGAGGACACGGTGCTGGCCTGCGGCGTGGAGTCGATGTCGATGGTGCCCCTGGCGGCCAACGTGATGAACGGTCCCGGCAAGCCGGTGTCGCGCAGCTACTTCCAGCACTACGAGTTCACCAGCCAGTTCGAGGGCGCCGAGCGCATCGCCACCGCCTACGGGATATCGCGCCAGGACACCGACGACCTCGGACTGGAGTCGCAGTTGCGGGCAGCCACCGCCCAGCAGGAGGGCCGCTTCGAGACCCAGATCGTGCCCATAGATGCGGTGCTGGTGGACGAGGACGGCCGCAAGACCGGCGAGACGGTTGAGTTCTCCCGCGACGAGGTGCCCCGCGACACCAGCCTGGAGGCGCTGGCCGCGCTCAAGCCGGTAGCCCGCGACGACGGCATCCACACTGCGGGCACGTCGTCGCAGATCGCCGACGGCGCCGCCGCGGTGCTGCTCATGTCGGCGGACAAGGCGGCTGAGCTAGGACTCAGGCCGATGGCCCGCGTGGCCCAGACCGCGCTGGTGGGCTGCGACCCGGTGCTGATGCTGGAGGGCCCCATACCGGCTACCGAGCGGGTGCTGGAGCGCGAGGGGATCACCATCGACGACGTCGACGTGTTCGAGGTCAACGAGGCCTTCGCGTCGGTGGTGATCGCCTGGCAGCGCACCGTCGGCGCCGATCCGGCCAGGGCCAACCCCAACGGTGGGGCCATCGCGCTGGGCCACCCTCTGGGGGGCACCGGCTGCATCCTCACCACCAAGGCGGTCCACGAGCTGGAGCGCACAGATGGCGACTACGGCCTGGTGTCGATGTGCTGCGGCGGAGGCCTGGGAACCGGCACCCTCATCGAACGCTTCAACTGAACGACCCGGGCCTCCGCTGCCGGCTGAAGGAGTGCCGGGGATCAGATGATGCCGTCGGCTCGGAAGGCGTCCAGTTCGGTGGCGGACAGGCCGACCACACTCGCCAGCACCTCGTCGGTGTGCTCGCCGAGGCGGGGCGCACCTGAGGGCGCTGCAGGTGTCTCACCGACCATGCGGGGGAAGGGCGCCTGCTGGCGGACCGGCCCGATGACCGGGTCCTGCACCGTGCAGATGTCGCCCCTGGCTTGGACGTGTTCGTCGGAGGCGAAGTCGGCCACGTCGTAGATCTTGCCGGCGGGCACGTCGCAGGCAATCAGGCGAGCCTCGGCCACGTCGGCGTCCAACTCCGAGACCCATTGGGCCACTATCGCGTTGATCTCGGTCCGGTTGTCGGCCCGGGCGGCGGCGTTGGCGAAGCGCTCATCGACGGCCAGATCGGGCCGGTCCATCGCCCGGCACAGCCGTTCGAAGAAGACCTGGCTGCCGCCGACGAGGTACACGTAGCGCCCGTCGCGGCTCGTGTAGTTGCCAACCGGCGCGGCTATGTCGAGGCTGTCGCCAGAGCGGTTGCGGACCATGCCCAGCCGGTCGTGTGCGGCGATCGTCCACTCCATGATCCGCAGTATCGAGCCGTACATGAACACGTCGATGACTCCGCCGGTTCCGGTGCCGCGGGCGTCGCGTTCGTACAGCAGGCTGGTGACCGCTTGCGCCGCGAACACGCCGCTCAGGTAGCCGGCGATGTTCACTCCCGGCCTCGCTGGCGCCCGGTCGGGATCGCCGGTGAGGTGCATCAGCCCGCTGAAGGCCAGCGCGCTGCCGTTGAGGCCCACCACCAGCGACTTCGGGCCGTCCTGGCCGAACAGGCTGAAGCGGGCCGTCACCAGATGCGGCGAGAGCCGGGACGGGTCGATGTTCCAGCGTTCGAGGGTGCCGGGGCGGAAGCTCTCGACCACAACGTCGCTGGAGTCGGCCAAACAGCGCAGCAGTTCCTGGCCCTGCGGGCGGCGCAAGTCGATGGTCACCGACTTGCGGCCCCGGCCCTCCACCGACCAGTACAGCGAGTAAGGCTCACCGTCGTCGTCGTGGGCGTAGGGACCCAACTCGCGCAGCCGGTCGCCCCGGACAGGCTCCTCGATCTTGATGACCTCGGCGCCCTGCTCGCCTAGTATCGCGGAGCAGAACGGAGCCGAGACCCGGGATCCCAGGTCGATCACCCGCAGGCCCTCCAGGGGGCGCCTCATTGTGCCCTCCGCTACCCCGAAGCCAGGAGGACTTCGTAACTACAACGAGCTACTACAATCACGGCCTGCGAGTATACGACTAGCCCGCAGACCCTGACCATGACGTCCGCCGACAACGGGATCGCCAACAGCTCGGGGATCCGCTACGAGCCGGACGATCGGTGCCCGCCACTGCTGCTGCTGGGCGTAGGCCTTCAGGGCGTCATGATGATCCTGACCTCGATCGTGGTGATCGTCGCCGTCACCGCCCGATCGGGCGGCCAGGATGACGACTACCTGACTTGGGCCGTGTTCGCCGCCCTGATCATCTCCGGGGCCCTCATCGCGCTTCAGGCCAGCCGGGTCTGGCGGCTCGGAGCGGGCCACATCCTGTTCATGGGCCCAACCACCAACTTCGTGGCCGTGGCCGTGCTGGCGCTGGAGGCGGGCGGACCAGCCCTGCTGGCCAGCCTCACGGTGGCCGCCTCCCTCTTCTACCTCATGCTCGCCTTCTGGCTGCCGCTGCTGCGCCGGATCATCACCCCGGCCGTCTCCGGCACCGTGCTCATGCTGATCGCGGTGTCGGTCCTGCCGATCGCGCTCGAACGGATCCGGGAGGTTCCCGAGGGTGCGGATCCGACGTGGGGGCCCTTCATCGCCTTCGTGACCATGGCCGTGACCGCGGTGCTGGCCCTGCGTGCGCCCCGGATCCTGAAACCCTGGTCGCCGCTGCTGGCCCTGTTCGCCGGCTGTGTCACCGCCGCCATGCTCGGCGCCTATGAACTCCAGCCGGTGATCGACGCCGCGTGGGCCGGGATCCCCACCGGCGGGTTCCCCGGGCTGGACCTGACTCTCGGAGCGGACTTCTGGACGCTGCTACCGGCGTTCGTCGTGGTGACCCTCGTGGGCGGTGTCAAGAACATGGGGGACAGCGTCGCCGTTCAGCAGGCCTCGACCCGCAAGCCCAGGGTCACCGACTTCCGGCTCGTGCAGGGCGCGCTCAACACGAACGGGCTGGGCATCCTGCTCTCGGGGTTCGTCGGCACGCCGCCGACCACCGCCTACTCGTCTCGCAGCGTGATGCTGATCACCTTCACATCGGTCGCCGCACGCCGGGTCGGCTACGTGATGGGAGCGGTCCTCGCCCTGGTGGCCCTGTTCCCGAAGCTCGCCGCCGTCCTGGTCTCGATCCCCAGTCCCGTCATGGGGGCCTACATCCTGGTGGCCATCGGCACCCTGTTCGTGAGTGGCATGCGAACCGCGGTCAAGGACGGCCTCGACGCCCAGAAGGCCGCCATCGTGTCGGTCGCCTTCGCGGTGGGCGCCGGCCTGGAGCAGCAGACCATATTCGCCGACCTGCTCGGCGGGACATGGTCCCCGCTGCTGGACAACGGCGTGGTCATGGGAGCCGGAACCGCGGTCCTGCTGACGCTGTTCATCGAGGCCACCAACCCGGTGCGCCAGACCCGGCTCGAGGTCGATCTCAGCGTCTCGTCGCTCCCCGAGATCGACCGGTTCCTGTGCGACATCGCCTCCCGGCTGGGTTGGAACCAGGCTTCCACCCAGCGACTGCGTTCGGCCGGCGAGGAGACGCTCATCAGCCTGATCCACCCGCGCGGGCCCGCGCCCGGCGAGGGACCGCCCCGCTTCATAGTGATCGCGCGCCCCGCCGACGGTCGGGTCGAGTTGGAGTTCCTGGCCGTGTTCGACGAGGAGAACCTGGAGGACCGGCTGGCGTACCTGAGCGAGGAGGCCGAGGGAGGCCAGGGAATCGAGGAGGGCGAGATCTCCCTACGGTTGCTGCGCCACTACGCGGCCTCGGTCCAGCACCAGAAGTACCACGGCCTCGACGTGGTGACCGTGCACGTCAGAGGATCGCGCTAGCGGGTCGAACCCCTCTTCGTCGGAGAGCTCAGATCACGTCGCCGTCTCGCAGGGAGGCGATCTCGGCTCCCGAGAGTCCCAGCAGGTTTGTGAGCACCTCGTCGGTGTGTTCACCCAGCCGCGGCGCACCGGCTGGGACCGGAGGCGGGCCGTCCTCGAAGCGGGGGAAGGGGGCCTGCTGGCGCACCGGGCCGATGACCGGGTCGTCGACGGTGCAGAGGTCACCCCGGGCTCGCACATGCTCGTCGGCGGCCATGTCGGCCACGTCGTAGACGATTCCGACCGGCACGCTGTGGCGCAGGCAGCGCTCCTCGATGGTGGCCGCGTCCAGTCCGGCCGCCCATGCGGCCACGATCCGGTTGACCTCGTCCCGGTCGCGGCCGCGCGTGCCTGAGGATCGGAAGCGCTCGTCGGTCGACAGCTCGGGCCGGCCCATCGCCTCGCACAGGCGTTCGAACACCGGCTGGCGCACAGCCACGATGCACACGTACCGGCCGTCCCGGCTCCGGTAGTTGTCGAGGGGCGCGGCGCGCTCGGATCGGTTGCCGGTGCGCTGGCGCACCTCGCCCAACCGGTCGTAGGCCGCGATCGTCCATTCCATGATCCGCAGCACCGAGCCGTACAGGTAGGCGTCGACCACACCGCCGGTGCCGGTGCCCCTGGCGTCGCGCTCGTACAGCAGGCTGGTCACGGCCTGGGCGGCGAACACCGCGGTCAGGTAGTCGGAGACGGGAAGGCCCGGCCGAGCCGGGGGTCCGTCGGCGTGCCCGGTGAGGTGCGTCAGCCCGGCGAACGCGACGGCGTTGTGGTCGAAGCCGTTGTACAGCGACTTGGGGCCGTCCTGGCCGAACAGGCTTATGCGGGCCGTGACCAGGCGGGGGTCGAGCTGGGACGGGTCGATGTTCCAGCGCTCGAGGGTGCCGGGACGGAAGTTCTCGCACACCACGTCGCACACCGAGGCCAGGCGCCGGAACATGTCCTGGCCCTGGGGGTCGCGCAGGTTGATGGTCACCGACTTGCGTCCCCGGCCCTCCACCGACCAGTACAGCGAGTAGCGGTTGCCTGTGTCGTCGGTGGCGAAGGGACCGTTGATGCGGGTCGGATCACCCCGGCCGGGGTCCTCGACCTTGATGACCTCCGCGCCCTGCTCACCCAGGACTCCGGCGCAGAACGGCGCCGCTATCCGGGTGCCTAGATCGAGCACCCTGATCCCGGCCAGGGGCTGTCTCACCGGGGTTGCGGGTCGCGGTGCTCGGCGAAGACTTCCTTCATCGAGCCCCTCTGCATGCGCCGCTCCAGCGCACCCAGGGCAGTAGCGGTGTTGTGCATCCAGTGGTGGGCCTGGAAGTGGTAGTCCCAGGCGTCGCGCTGGCCCTGGAGGTCAAGGGTCTTGTTGATCGACCGCTTCACCACCTGCGCGGTGGCCGGTGGCACCAGCGCGATCTTGCCGGCGAGCTCGCGCACCGCGGAGGCGAGCTCGTCGCGGGGGACCACCCGGTTGACCATCCCGAGTTGCTCGGCCTCGGTGGCGCTGATGGTCTCGGCGGTCAGCAGGAACTCCTTGGCCTTGCGAGCCGGCATCTCCCACGGCTCGACCAGGATCTCGACCGCGGCGCCGGTCATGCGCAGCACCGGGTTCTGGAAGGCAGCGTCGTCGCTGGCCACGATGATGTCGGCCATGCAGGCCAGCATCACTCCCGCGGCCACGCACTTTCCCTGCACCGCGGCGATGGTCGGCTTGCGGAAGTCGCGGATCCTCAGGCAGCGGTCGAAGTACATCACTTTCTCGTGGTGCCACTTGCCCTCAGGCGTGTCCCGCATGAGTCGCCACTTGTCGGGCTCCACGTCGCCCACCAGCGCCTTGAGGTCGTGGCCGGCCGAGAAGTGCTTGCCGTTGGCGGCCAGCACCACCACCCGCACCTCGTCGTCGGCGTCGGCGAGGTCGAAGGCGGCGTCGATCTCGTCGATCATCCGGGTGTCCTGGGCGTTGGCCACCTGGGGCCGGTTCATGGTGATGGTGGCCACATGGCCTTCGACCTCGTAGACGACGGTCGAGAACTCAGCCATGTCAACAAGTGTACGGGCTCATCGTCGGGGCTCTCGGGGGAGGCCCAGGGTCCGCTCGCCGATGACGTTGCGCTGGATCTCGTTGGTGCCCGCGAAGATCGAGGCGGCCCGGTAGTAGAGCCACGACCGCTGCCAGCGGCCGCCGGCGGGATTGTCGTGCGCGTCGCGCCACAGCGGGGCGGCGTCGCCGAGGATGCGCATGGCAGTGGCGTGCAGGCGCTGGCTCATCTCACTCCAGTAGAGCTTGGCCGTGGCCGTCTCGGACCCCGGCTGGCGTCCGTGAGCCTGCTTGGACAGGGTGCGCCAGTTCTGGAGCTGGAACAGCCGCACCTCGACGAAGGCCTGGGCCAGATCCTGAGCAGTGCGGGGCTCCTCGTCCAGACCTCGCTGGGAGGCCAGATGCACCAACTCATCCAAGAGCTGCGCGTGGATCACGAGCTGCCGGGGGTTGGTGCCCCGCTCGCCGGCCAGGACCGATCCGGCCACGCTCCAGCCGTCGTCGACCGTGCCGATCACCTGGTCGCCGGCCACGAAGACGCCGTCGAAGACGACTTCGTTGAAGTCGGACTCGCCGGTCATCTGGCGCAGCGGACGCACCTCCACCCCGGGAGCCCGCATGTCCACCATGAAGACGGTGATCCCGGCCCGCTTGGAAGCCTCGGGGTCGGTGCGGGCCAGGCACAGGCCCCAGTCGGCGAACTGGGCGTAGGAGGTCCACACCTTGCGCCCCTGCAGGTGCCAGCCGCCGTCGGCTGGCTCGGCCCGGGTTCGCAGCGAGGCCAGGTCGCTGCCCGCGTCGGGCTCGCTGAACAGTTGGCAGAACAGCTGCTCGGCACCGACGATGGCCGGCAGCCAGCGCTGCTGTTGGTCACGGGTGCCGTGGGCCAGCAGGCACGGGCCCACCAGGTTGACGCCTATGCGGCCCACCAGCTCGGGGGCCCGGGCCCGGGCCAACTCCTCCTGCACGATGAAGCTGAACACCGCGTCGGCGCCCCGGCCACCGTATTCGGCGGGCCAGGTGACACCGACGTAGCCGGCGTCGGCCAGCCTGCGCTGCCAGCGGCGGCCGAACTCCACCTCTTCGGCCAGGTCGTCGAACAGGGGCGGGAGGCCAGTGCCGTAGTCCCACGGCAGGTTGGCCTCGAGCCAGGCCCGGCACTCGGCCCGGAACGCCCGCTGCTCAGCGGTAGGCGTCAGGTCCACACGTCCGGGTCTACCACGCAACGATGCTTCCAGGAACGCTCAGTTGCCTACGATGCGGAGTGGTGGACTTCGATCTGTCAGCCGATCAGTTGGCGTTGCGCGACGCGGCCAAGGCTCTGCTGGACGACCGCTGCGACATGTCGGCGGTGCGGGGGGCCTGCGACCGAGGCGGGTTCGATGCTGGGCTGTGGCAGGCCATGGTCGACCAGGGCTGGACCGGCATCGCAGTGCCCGAGGCGCTCGGCGGGGTCGGGCTGGGAACAGTCGAGGCGGCTGTGCTGCTCGAGCAGACCGGCGCCCATCTGGCCCCGGTGCCGCTGCTTCAGCAGCTGGCGGCGCTGGCGGCGCTGGCCGGCGGCTCGTGGGGGGACCGCCTGCTGTCGGGAGAGACGGTCGCCTGCGTGGCCCGCACCCCGCTTCAGCGGGCCGGGGACGGGTCGGTATCGGGCCGGACCGAGCCGGTCGTCTATGGGGCGAGGGCCGATGTTCTGGTGGTGCCGGCCGGTGGCGAGCTGGTGGCAGTGGAGCTGGCCGGGGTGGCCCGGCGGCCCGAACCGGCCATGGACCAGACCCGGGAGCTGGCCTGGATCGACCTCGACGGTACAACAGCGGTGACGGTGGGCGGTGCCGGTGAGGTGGCCGCCCACCTGGACCGGGGCGCGGTCTTCCATTCGGCCGAGATGCTGGGCGCGGCCGAGTCGGTGATGAACCTCGCCGTGGAGTACGCCAAGGTCCGCGAGCAGTTCGGCCGGCCCATCGGCAGCTTCCAGGCGGTCAAGCACCGTTGCGCCGACATGCTGGTGGATGTGGAGGCGATGCGCTCCTCGGTGTACCACGCGGCCTGGGCGCTCGGGACCGGCGGCCGCGAGGCGGCCGAGACCGCGGCGGTGGCCAAGATCTGGTGCAGCGACGCGGCGGTGCGGGTGGCCGAGTCGGCACTCCAGGTCCACGGCGGCATCGGCTTCACCTGGGAGGCCGACGTGCACCTATACCTCAAGCGAGCCCAGCTCGACAGCGTGTCGTTCGGCGACGCCCGCCACCACCGGGCCCGCCTGGCGGCGGTGTTGCGCGACCGGGTGGAGTCGGGAGCCGGCATCTGGCCCGACCCTTAGATCATGGCCTCGGTGCTGGTAGCAGTCGCGGTCGTGGCCTGGCTGGGCGCCGGTGTGCGTCTGGCCGTGACCGACCTTCGAACCGGCCGGCTGCCGACGCGGCTGATCTGGCCCACCGCGGGAACCGTGTGGCTGCTCTACGCGGTGGCGTCGCTGGTCGAGGCCGAGCCGGGCGGTCTCATCGGCGCGGCGGTGGGGGCCGCCGTGTGCGGGGCGATCATGGCTGCGGTCCACTTCATCCACCCGCCTGGGATGGGCTTCGGCGACGTCCGCCTCAGCGTGCTGAACGGCCTGCTGTGCGGGTGGTGGGGCTGGGACGTAGCCCTGTGGGGCCTCGCGGCGGGATTCGCGCTGGCCGTGCCCGAGGCGCTGGTCGTCCTGGTTCGACAGGGCCGGAGCGCCAGCCGGCCCCTGGGGCCCTACCTCCTGGCCGGCACCGCGGCCGCGGCGGGCTGGGCGGCTGCCACGCGCGGGCTCGCGTCGGCGCTCTAGCGGCCGCTCAGGCGATCGGCTTTCCCGCTCTTGTTCGCTGCGCTCACGGGCCGCTCAGGCGAGCATCTCGAAGTACTGGACCTCCACCATCAGCGGCAGCAGGTAGCGGACGTAGAAGCTGTGAAGCTTCAACACGCCAAAATCCTCGACCTCGTAGTCCATCACGTCCACCCGGCCGTCGGTGGCGGCGAAGGCCTCGGCCCGCCGCAGCACCTCCTTCAGCTCCTCCAGGCTGTCGACGGCCATCCCGAAATGGTCGCCCCGGGGCGCTTGCATGGGGTTGTCGTCGGCGATGACGAACACGAACTGGTCGTAGGAGTGCACTCCCATCACCAGCCGCTTGCGGTCCTCGGTCATGGTGGGGTGCTCCCGCCAGCCGAACACGTCACCGTAGAAGCGGGTGATCGCGGATCGGCCTGCTTCATCGAGCAGGTCGGCGGGCACGCTCATGGCCACATGGTTGAAACGGGCGGGGCCCTTGAAGTCGGTGATGCTCACGGTTGCACCAGTACCTTTCCGGCCACCTCGCCGGAGCGCAGGCGGCCCATGACGTCCAGGATGCCGTCGAGGCCGACGGGATCCGGTTCGACCAGCACATCCACCGGCAGCGCGCCCTCCGCTATGAGATCCAGGGCAGCAGCCAGACCGTCGGGGTCGTACTCGTAGGCGCCGGTGACCACGAGTTCGTTGAGGATCACCCGGTTGGTGTCGAGCCTCGGATAGTCCATGCCGGTGCCGACGATCACCATCGTGCCGCCCCCGGCGAGCTGGGTGAGGCCCGCTTGGGCCGCCTGGCGGGCCCCGGACGTCTCGAACACCCAGCCGACGGCGTCGGCCGCGACCTGGCCCGGATGGGCCGGAGTCTCCAACTCGTCGATCGAGCGGACCGCGGCGCCCAGCCGCCGGGCCAGTTCCTGGCGGGGCTCCGACGGCTCGACCACGGTCACGTCGGTGTTGCGGGCCATCAGCACGGCCACCACTGCGGCACCGATCGGGCCGCAGCCGAACACCATGGCCCGTCCGCCGTCGGAGATGGAGCCCTGGGAGACGGCGTGCATGGCCACCGCCAGCGGCTCGGCGTAGGCGGCCTCCCTCAGGCTCACGCCGTCGGGAACGGCGGTGAGGTTGCGGTAGTCGGCGACCAGATAGCGGGCGAAGGCACCCGAGTGGCCGTCATCGATCCCGGCCAGGGGGCGCTGGACGCAGAGCCCGGGCTGGCCCGCCCGGCAGTGCCGGCAGCGGCCGCACTCGGCCCAGCCCCGACCCACCACCGGGGTGCCTCCGTCGATCCGGGCCTCGGCGCCGGTTGCGGCCACCCGGCCCGACCATTCGTGACCGAGGATGGTGTCGGGCGTGCCCCACCCGTCGAGCACCATGTGTAGGTCGGTGCCGCACACCCCGCAGTAGGCCACCTCCACCAGGGCGTCGTGGGGTCCCAGCTCCGGCAGGGGCACCTCGGTGACGTCCAGCTCGCCCGGGCGCCGGTAGACGGCGGCGGCCATGGTGGTGGCGAGGGTCACCGGTCGCTCCCCGCGGTCCTGCCGGACGGGTCCATCAAGCGGGCTTGCAGCTTCATCCGGTCCACTTTGCCAGAAGCCATCACCGGAAGCTCATCCACCACCTCGATCCGCTCAGGGGTGATGAAGCGGGCCGCCCCCCGCTGGGCGAACCACTCACGGCATGCGGCCAGGTCGAAGCCTCCGGGCGCTACCACGAACGCAGCCACCCGCTCGCCGAGCCGGTCATCGGGCTCGGCCACGGCCGCGGCCGCCAGCACGGCCGGGTGGGCCTCCAGGTGCTGCTCCACCTCGGTTGCCGAGATGTTCTCACCGCTGCGGATGATGCGGTCTCCCAGCCTGCCGGTGACGGTGACCCAACCGTCCTCGACCGTGGCCAGGTCGCCGGTACGGAACCAGCCGTCCACGAACGCAGTCCGGGTGTCGGCTGGATCCAGGTAGCCCCGAGCCAGCTCCGGCCCTGACACCCAGAGCTCGCCGTCGGCGTCGACCCGCAGCCGGGCGTCGCCGAAGGCCCGCCCGTCGGTGAGGATCATCTTGTCGGTCGGGTCGTCGAACCGGGAGGTGGCGATGGTGGGAGCCTCGGTCGACCCGTAGGAGCGCTTCACCACCACCCCCAGCGTGGCTGCGGCCCGCCGGCAGAAAGCCGGCGTCACGCCTGCCCCTCCGCAGGAGATCATCCGCAGCGAGGCAGTGCGCGCCGGATTGAAGGCGTCGCAGTCCATGAGGGTCGTGAACAGCGTCGGTGGCCCCACCATGTAGGTGACCGCCTCCCGTTCAATCAGTCCCAGAGCCGCCTCGGGATCCCAGCGGGGCATCAGCACAGTCTTCATGCCGGCCGCTCCCGGCATCAGCACACCGTGCAGGAGACCGGCGACATGGGCCAGCGGGGACGGCACCAGGGCACAGTCATCGGGGGTCAGGCCGTGGGCCTCGGTGAGCTGGACGATCTTGTAGGTCAGCGATCCATGCGTATGGATCACCCCACGAGGAGCGCCGGTCGACCCCGAAGTGAACATGATCACCGCATCGGTGTCGGCGGTGCTCGCGCTCCATGGACCGCCCGGCGCGGCATCCGCCCCCGCCGTCAGTTCATCCAGCGCGAGGAAGTGGGCGCCACCTACAGGCAGGAAGTCCGGGCCTGCGATGGTGACCACCGGCCGGGCCTGGGCCAGCGCTTCGCCCATCTGGTGCGAGCCGGCCGCGGGGTGCACCGCCACCGCCACCGCTCCGATCCGCCAGCAGGCGCGGTACGCGACCACCGCATCCACACCGACGGGCAGGCGGAACGCCACCCGGTCGCCCGACACCACGCCGCGGGCCGATAGGGCGGCCGCCACCGCCCGGACCCGGCTCTCGACCTGTTCCGTGGAGTGTCGGCCGTCGCCGTCCACGACCAGGTCGTGGCGGGCCGGCGCGCCCGTCAGCAGGTTGTCCAGGGCCACCGGCGGTCCGCTGTGTTCAGTCTTCGAGGCCGATCGGCTCGTCGCCGGTGAACACGATCTCCCGACCCGCCACCAGCCAGCCGTCGGGTTCCCGGCGAAGAACGTCGTGGTAGCGGCCGGTCTGGAGGATCTTGTTGTCCTTGGCCACGAAGGCGAAATCCGTCGTGGCGTTGGCCTCGTCGCCGTGCACGTTGATCCGGGGCTCGCTGATCATGTGCTTGCCCCTGAGCTCGGTCGTCTGGAAGGGCTCGATCATGGCCCTCATCTCTTCACGCCCCTCGGCGCGGCTTCCCATCACCGCGAATTGGCAGTCGTCGGTGTACAGCTTGACCCACTCGTCGAAGTGGCCGTCGTCGAGGGTATGGCAGCAAGCGGCCAGCAGCCGGCGGATCGCGGCCGTGTCCAGCAGCAGCCGGATCGCATCCGTCGCCGCAGCCGCATCCAAGTCGTGCGCGGTGTTGTCCATACCTCACGCTACCCGTCTGGAGTCGGGCGCTGCCCCCGTT
Organism: Acidimicrobiales bacterium; assembly: GCA_965117015.1. Classification (GTDB taxonomy): domain Bacteria; phylum Actinomycetota; class Acidimicrobiia; order Acidimicrobiales; family Aldehydirespiratoraceae; genus Aldehydirespirator. The sequence continues at coordinate 1,065,392 of OZ220747.1, read as the reverse complement.
GGGGGGCGGTAGGGTCCGCGACGCATGGACTTGGCGCTGTCGGCCGACGAGAGGGCGTTCGCACTTGAGGTGCGGGCCTGGCTCGCCCGCAACACCGAGCGTCCCGACGCCGCTCTCAGTGGAGAGGAGGCGATCGAATGGGGTCGGCGCTGGCAGGCCAAGCTGGCCAAGGCGCGGATGGTGGCCATCGCTTGGCCAGACTCGGTCGGGGGCCGGAGCGCCACCCCGGTGCAAGTGGCGCTCTACAACATGGAGTACGCCCGAGCCGGAGCCCCCCAACCGGTGAACCGGGTGGGCATCAACCTGGCCGGGCCGACGCTGCTGGCCCACGGAACTGCCGCCCAGCAGCAGAGGTGGCTGCCGTCGATCCTCGACGCCAGCGAGATCTGGTGCCAGCTCTTCAGCGAACCCGACGCCGGATCGGACCTGGCATCGTTGAGGACTCGCGCTGAGCCGGCCGCCGGCGGGTGGCTGGTGACCGGAGAGAAGGTGTGGACCTCGTATGCCGGCTTCGCCAAGTGGGGCATCGCTCTCGTACGCACCGACCCCGGCATCGACGGCAGCCCACATCGGGGCATCTCCTGCCTGGTGGTCGACATGGAGGCGTCGGGAGTGGAGGTCCGGCCCCTGCGCCAGATCACCGGCGAGTTCGAGTTCAACCAGGTCGGATTGAACGAGGTCTTCGTGCCGGAGGACTGCCTGGTGGGCGGGCTGCACCAGGGGTGGACCGTGGCCAGCACCACCCTGGCCCACGAGCGTGGCACCTCCTACCCGTTCAAGGAGCAGGTGGTACACGAGATCTACTTCGACGAGTTGATGGCCGACGCTCGGGCTTTCGCCACCATGAGCGATCCGGTCGCCGCCGACGGCCTCGTCGATGCGTACGTGGCGCTGCGCCTTCTGCGCCTGCGGAACTACCGCACGCTGTCGCGGCTGGGCCGCGGCATCGAGCCGGGACCCGACTCGAGTATCGCCAAGCTCATCCATTCGTCGATGACGCGCCGGCTGTCGGCGGCCGCGCTGGGCGTGCTAGGAGCTGAGGCCCCTCTCTGGCCCGAGCCCGTGGAGGACCTGACCGCGGGCACCTGGCAGCGCCAGTGGCTGTGGTCCAAGGCGGGCTCCATCGCGGGCGGAACCGACGAGATCCAGCGCAACATCATCGCCGAGCGCCTTCTGGGCCTGCCCAGGGGATGAGTCTCCTAAGATGCTTGCTACTACAAAGCGAGGGGCGAAAGGGCTGAGCGAGGTGCCAGAGTCATGAGCAACGCTGCCGTCGAGGCCTCCGGCGCGGTCGCCGCGGCCCGAACCGAGGACGCCGTCAAAATCTACGGTTCGGGCGAGATCGAGGTCCGGGCCCTCAGCGGCGTGAACATCACTTTCGAGCAGGGCCAATTCACCGCGATCATGGGCCCGTCGGGGTCGGGCAAGTCGACGCTCATGCAGTGCATGGCCGCTCTGGACGACCTCACCGAGGGCCGGGCCTTCATCGGCGACACCGACCTGAGCACCCTGACCGACAAGGAGTTGACCCGGCTGCGCCGCGAGCGGGTGGGGTTCATCTTCCAGGCGTTCAACCTCGTGCCCACTCTGACCGCCATCGAGAACATCACCCTCCCCATCGAGCTGGCTCGGCGCCAGCCCGACCAGGAGTGGGTCGACGGCGTGGTCGCCACCGTGGGCTTGGGCGACCGGTTGGGCCACCGGCCCAGTGAGCTCTCCGGCGGCCAGCAGCAGAGGGTGGCGGTGGCCAGGGCGCTGGCCAGCAGGCCGGAGATCATCTTCGCCGATGAGCCCACCGGCAACCTCGACTCCCGGTCCGGCACCGACGTCCTCCGGTTCATGCGGCAGGCGGTGGATGATCTGGGCCAGACCATCGCCATGGTGACCCACGACGCCCGGGCGGCCTCCTTCGCCGACCGGACCGTGTTCCTGTCCGACGGCATACTCCGGGGTGAGCTGATCAACCCCAGCGCCGAGCTCATCCTCGACCATATGAAGATCCTGCAGGTGGGCCAGTTCATCCGGGGCATCCCCGAGGGCGCCACCATGGACGAAGTCCTCAAGTTCATGGAAGAACTGGAAGAGTGATAACCGACCAGCGGCAGTGGCCGATTCGGTCGATCCTGATTCCGTAACGGACCGATGACCCTGCTGCGCTACAGCCTCCGCAACATTGCGGCCACGCGGATCCGGTTCGGGCTCACCACCCTGGCGGTGGTGATCGGGGTGGCCCTCACCGTCGGCGTGCTGATCAACACCGACGGGTTGCGGGCCGCCTTCAGAGATCTGGCCAACGATCTCTACGACCAGGTCGACCTGTCGGTCCGCGCGCAGTCGACCCTCGACAGCGCCGACCAGTGGCAGGACCTGCCCCTGCTCGACCCCTCGTTGAAGGATCGGCTGGAAGCCATTGACGGTGTGGACAAGACAGCCGGCGCGGTGTCGGAGTTCAACGTCGTTGCCATCGGCGCCGACGGCGAGGCCACCGATCCGGAGCTCTCCCAGCAAGGCGGAATGGGCTGGCCGGAGGACGAGTCGCTGGGCAGGATCTTCCCTGTCGACGACGGGGTCAGCCGCCGGCCGGCCGGGCCGGACGAGTTCGCCATGGACCAACACACCGCGTCCACCTTCGGCTTCCGGATCGGTGAGCGCTACCAGGTCGCCACCCCCACCGGAACACACCGGTTCGAACTGGTCGGCGTCTTCTACTTCATGGAGCCCGACTTCCAGGCCCCGTTCCAGCTGGTTGCCTGGGACATGGACACCGCTCGTGACGTCTTGCACGACGGCGGCGGGTACGACCTCATCGACGTACGCCTGTCGCCGGGCGCCTCGCTCGACGAGGTGACCGCGTCTATCGAGCGCGAACTGGGCCCGGCCTACGTAGTCCTCTCGCAGCAGGAGCAGGTCGATGCCCGCGATCAGGAGATGAGCGACCTCCTGGACATCTTCCGCAACGCGCTGCTGGCCTTCGCCGTCATCGTGCTGGTCATATCGGCGTTCATCACCTACAACACCTTCACCCTGGTCACAGGCCAGCGCATCAAGGAATTCGGATTGCTGCGGGTGCTCGGAGCCGACCGGCGGCAGGTGGCTTCGACGGTGGCGTTCGAGGCCCTGGTCATGGGTGCGTTGGCCGCCGTGGTGGGTCTCGGTCTCGGTCTGCTGGTGTCCGAGGCCCTGAGCGGCATCCTGGCCGCCGCAGGTTCGAATCTTCCCTCGACAGATCTCAACGTCGGCGCAGGCCCGATCATCGCCGCGCTGGCGCTCGGCGTCGGCCTGACGGTGATCATCTCCCTGTTGCCCGCGATGCGGGCCCGCCGGGTGACGCCCATGGTGGCGCTGGCCGACGACGCCAACATCGACCCCTACAGCCGGCGCAGGTCGATCATCATCGGGTCGGTGGTCGGCGCGATCGGGCTGGTGCTTCTGGTCGTGGGTCTGCTGTCGGACCTGTCCATATCGGCGCTGGTCCTGCTGCTCGGCTTCGGCGCCCTAGGGGTGCTGGTGGGCGTCAACATCTGCAGCCCCGCGGTCGCCGGTCCGATGTCGCAGGTGCTGGGATGGCCGGCAGCCCGCCTATTCCGCCTGAACGGGCGTCTGGCCCGACTCAACGCGGTTCGCAACCCCCGCCGCACGGCCACCACCGCCTCGGCGTTGATGATCGGGCTGGCCATGGTGTCGCTGGTCACCGTGCTGGGCACGTCCTTCAAGCAGACCCTCAACGGCCAACTGGAGGACTCGGTCCGGGCGGACTGGATGCTGTGCGCCGGTCGCTGCGACAACCAGCAGCTCGCCTTCAGTTCGGAAGCCGGATCCGAGATTGTCCAGATGCCCGAACTTGAATCGGTGGAGGTGTTCCGATTCCGGCCGAACGGCGTGCGCACCGCCGACGGCACCCAGCACGTGCTATCGGCTGCCAACCTCGCCTCGTTCTCGAGCCATGTGGAGCCGAACGTCACCTCCGGCAGCGTGGCCGGGGCCGGTCCGGGTGACGTGATGGTGCATGTCGACGCCGCCGAGGAGCTCGGTCTTGCCGTGGGCGACGAGGTGCTGCTGGAGATCTCGGGCCACGAGGAAGCCGCCTTCGAGGTGGTGGCCCTCCACACCGAGGACTCGGTGGTGGGCTCCTGGGTCATCGACCTGGACGACTGGGACCGCTACGTCGTCGGAGACCAGGACAGCCTGGTCACCGCCGTCACCGCGGCGGGAGTCGACAGCGAGGACGCTCGGGCCGCGCTGGAGGCGGGTCTCGCCGACTACCCGCAGGTCGTGGTGCGCGACCAGGCCGAGTACCGCGCCAGCCGGTCCACTCAGGTCGACAACCTGCTGGTCGTGATCAACGTGTTCCTGATCATGGCGCTGGTGATCGCGGTGATGGGCTTCTCCAACACCATGGCCCTGTCGGTGTTCGAGCGGACCCGCGAGATCGGGCTTCTGCGGGCCGTGGGCATGGGCAAGCGGCAGATCCGGGCCGCCATCCTGCTGGAGGGGGTCATCGTGGCCGTCTTCGGCGGGGTCATCGGTGTCGTGACCGGGCTGGTGGCGGGGTCGATCGCGGCCGGGTCCCTCCCCAGCAGCATTATCTCCACCGTGGCTCTGCCGGGGGGCACCGTGGTGGTGTACCTGGTCGTGGCGGCGGTGGCCGGCCTGCTGGCCTCGCTGGCGCCGGCTCGCCGGGCCAACCGCCTCGATGTGCTGGAGGCCCTCTCCTACCACTAGTCGGCCAGCGACGCGGTCAAGAACTGAAACGCTCGGCGAGCAGCAGTCGGAGGGCTTGGAGGTCGATCTTGCCCGACTCCAGCCAGGGCAGATCCTGCTGCTCGGCGAATACGGCCACGTGGCGGGGGACCTTGTAGCTGGCCATTTCGCTGCGCAGGCGGATCTTCAGGTCGGCTGGATCGATCTCGGAGCCCGGTTTGACCACCACTGCGGTCGCCACGGCCTCGCTGCGCCCGTCGGCGGCGGGCACGCCGACCACGAAGGCGTGCATCACACCGGGCTGCGACTCGATCGCGAGCTCGACCTCGCGGGGCGCCACATTGGTTCCCCCGGCCTTGATCACGGTGCCAAGCCTGCCCTCGAAGTAGAGATGCCCGTCGGAGTCGAGCAGGCCGCGGTCGCCGGTGCGGTACCAGCCACCGGGCTCGAAGACGTCGGCCGGGTCCTGTCCGAGCAGCCCCAGCATCAGCGAGTAGCCCCGGATCCAGATCTCCCCGGCCTGGCCGGCCGGCAGTTCATCGCCGGTGTCGGGATCGACTATGCGGTGCTCGATGCCGGGAACGCTGCGGCCGAACGAGTCCTCTTTGCCCACGGGTAGCTCGGTGTGCAGCGGCTCGATCGAGTGAGGACCGAGCGACTCGGTCATGCCCAGCGATGTGGCCTTCCTGCGGGTATCGCTGACCCGGAGGCGCACCGGCAGCAACTCGTCGAAGCTGCCGCCCCGGATCGACGACAGGTCTCGCTCACCGAACGACGGGTGCTCGACGAGCGCCTTGGCAATGTGGGGCCAGCCGATCACGTGCGTCGCCCGTCGACGCTCGATCAGATCAAGCGTGCTCTCGGGCTCGAAGCGCTCCTCGAACACGACGGCAGCGCCGGCGTGCATGGCGCTCACCAGCACGTATGACAGCCCGCCGACCCAGAACAGCGGCATCGGGGTGTAGAGCACGTCGCCACAGGCCAAGTCGCGGAACTGCAGCAGGTTGAACGGATGGACGATCACCGAGGCCTGGGAGTGGACTACGCCCTTGGGCTCCGAGGTGCTGCCGGACGTGTAGATGACCACCATCGGGTCCTGCGGCTCGACGCCGCGGGCCGCCGTCTCGAACTGCTCGTCGGAGACCTCGTCCGATCGGGCCAGCAGGTCATGCATCGATCCGGCCCAGGACGGAGTGGCCGCGGCGTCGCGCCACATCCACACCGCCCGCAGGCTCGGATGGCTGTCACAGTCGATGGCTCCGCAACGCTGCTCACCGAGACCGTCCACGGCTTCTTCCAGCCGGGCGGCGTAGTCGTGGCCCAGGTACCGGTCCACGGTGAGCAGCACCTCTGCCTCGCAGTGGCTCAGCGCCCAGCCCAGCTCCCGGGCCTTGTAGAACGTGTTGAGCAGCACCACCACGGCCCCGACCCTGGCCGCAGCCAGCCAGGCCACCACCCACTCAGGCCCGTTCGGAGCCAGCAGCCCCACCCGGCTGCCCCGAGTGACCCCACTGGCCAGCAAAGCCCGCCCCAACCGCCGGGACTCAACCTCAAGGTCCCGGTAGCTAAGCCGCCCCCCATCCACCAGTACCAGATCCCGGTCCCCCCACTCGTCCGCCACATGCCGTACGAACCGCTCAGCGGTAGGCACGTAACCAGGCTCTCGGAACCTCCGCTCGGCAGTTACGGGGTCGAAGGTCGCCATCACGCGAGCGTACGACTTCCGCTGGAATCTGTCGTAGGCATCCTCGGCTAGGCCGGGGGGTGGCGGCGAGTCAGATGACCGACGAGTAGGGCGAAGCCCGTGTCGGTCATCTCGGCTCGACGACAGGACCCGCCGGCCGGGACGAGCGATCCCGCCGGCTGGGACGAACCGATCCCGCACGCGGCAAGCAAACGGTAACCTGAGCAAACTCGCACAGACGGCAAGGAGGGAACCGTCATGGCTCGCGACCTAGGCTTTCCGGTTTACGACTCCGACAACCACATGTACGAGACGGAGGACGCCTTCACCCGGCACCTCCCCGCCGATTACAAGGGCGCCATCCGCTACGTGCAGATCGACGGCCGCACCAAGATCGCCATCAAGGGCCTGATATCGGAGTACATCCCCAACCCGACCTTCGAGGTGGTGGCCCCGCCGGGCGCGCAGGAGGAGTACTACCGCCACGGCAACCCCGATGGCAAGAGCCTGCGGGAGATCTTCGGCAAGCCGATCCGCTGCCCCGACTGGGCCCGCAACGCCGAGGCCCGCCTGCCCCACCTCGACGAGCTCGGCATCCAGGGCTCGCTCATGTTCCCGACGCTGGCCAGCCTGCTCGAGGAGCGGATGCGCGACGACCCCGACCTGACCCACGTCGTCGTCCACGCGCTCAACGAGTGGATCCACGACGAGTGGACGTTCAACTACCACGACCGGATCTTCGCCACCCCCATCATCACCCTGCCCATCGTGGAGAAGGCCATCGAGGAGCTGGAGTGGTGCCTGGACAAGGGTGCCCGCTGCATCCTGATCCGGCCGGCCCCGGCCTGGGGCCTGCGGGGGCCGCGGTCGCCGGGCCTGCCCGAGTTCGATCCGTTCTGGGCCCGTGTGCAGGAGGCCGGCGTGCTGGTGGGCATGCACTCGTCGGACTCCGGCTATGCCGACCTGGCTTCCATCTGGGAGGGCAAGACAGAGTTCCTGCCGTTCAAGCCCAACCCGCTGCGCCTGCTGGTGATGCAGAACCGGGCCATCAGCGACATGATGACCGCGATGATCTGCCACGGAGCCTTCACCCGGTTCCCGGATCTGCGCGTCGCCACCATCGAGAACGGCGGCACCTGGGTCAAGCCCCTGCTGGAGAAGCTGGAAGGGGTGTACAAGAAGCTGCCCCAGGACTTCCCCGAGCATCCCCTGGACGCTTTCCGGCGCAACGTCTACGTCAACCCGTTCTGGGAGGACGGCCTTGAGGGGCTGATCGACGTCATGAGCCCCGACCGCATCCTGTTCGGCTCCGACTACCCCCATCCGGAGGGCTTGGGCGACCCGGTGAGCTTCTACGACGACCTGCCGTCGTCGCTGTCGTCGGACGACGCGGCCAAGATCATGGGCGGCAACCTCAAAGAACTGCTGGCGGTCTGACCGCGGCGCGAGCCTGAGGAGTCCGCCATGTCGAGGCCCTTGGAGGGCGTCAGGGTCGTCGAGGTCGCGTCCTGGATGTTCGTTCCCTCGGGAGGGTCGGTGCTGGTGGACTGGGGCGCCGACGTCATCAAGGTCGAGAACCCGGCCGGCGGCGATCCGCAACGGGGCCTGATCACATCCGGGCTGATCCCCGCTGGCACTGTGAACTTCATGGTCGAGCAGCCCAACCGGGGGAAACGCTCGGTGGCGCTCAACATCGCCCACCCCGACGGCCGGGAGGCGCTGATGAAGCTGGTCGAGACAGCCGACGTGTTCCTCACCAACTACCTGGAGCCGGTGCGGCGCCGTCTGGGCATCGACAACGAGGCGATCCTGGCCCGCAACCCGTCCATCGTCATCGCCCGCGGGACCGGGCAGGGTCCGGCCGGTCCCGACGCGGAGAAGGGCGGCTTCGACGGGGCTTCGTTCTGGGCTCGGGGCGCGGTGGCCGCGGTGTTCCCGCCCGACCCGGCCGGCTGGCCCCAGGGCCAGCCCTCCCCGGCCTTCGGCGATGTGATGGGCGGGATGGCGCTGGCCGGCGCCATCGCGGCGGCGCTGCTCAAGCGGGAGCGCACCGGCGAGCCCAGCGTGATCGACGTGTCGCTGCTGGCTACCGCCATGTGGCAGGTCTCGCCGCTGGTGGTGGCGGCCAAGCTGTTCGGGCTCACCTCGCTGCCCCGGGGAGACCGGCGCAAGAACCCCAATCCGGGGGTGGGCGTGTTCCGCACCGCCGACGACCGCTACATCAGCCTCATCCTGCTCCAGAGCGACCGGTACTGGGACGACTTCGCGGCCCGGCTGGAACGGCCGATCCTGGTGAACGACGAGCGGTTCAACACCTCCGAGGCCCGCTCGGAGAACGGACCGGAGTGCATCGACATCATCGACGAGGCTTTCGCCGGGCGCACTCTCGACGAGTGGAAGGAGCGACTGGCCGACTTCGAGGGGGTGTGGACCCCGTTCCAGACCCTGGCCGAGCTCTACCACGACCCCCAGGTGGTGGCCAACAACTACCTGCCCGCTATGGAGGACGCCGCCGGGAATCCGGTTCAGCTTGTGGCCAGCCCCGCCCAGTTCGACGAGACCCCCGTGGAAGTGGACCGGGCGCCGGAGCTGGGCGAGCACACCGAGCTGGTGCTGGCCGAACTGGGCATCGACTGGGACGAGATCGCCGCTCTGAAGTCCCGCGGAGCCATCCTCTAGGTATGGAGAGCGCCGACGTGGGGGCCGAGATGGACTATTCGGCGCCTCCCTACGACCAGTGGGACTCCGCCCAGCCCTACGGCCAGTGGGACCATGCCCGCCGGCACTGCCCCGTCATCCGGGAGGAGGGGTTCAGCTTCACCGAGGAGCCGGCGCTGCCGAGGTTCACGGTCACGACCTTCGACGACGCCGACCAGGTGCTGCGGGACTGGCGCTCCTTCTCGGCGTCGATCAACGGCGAGGTCATGGGGCCGTACATGGGGGAGCTGATGCTCGGGCTCGACGGCGACGAGCATCGCCGCTACCGCAACCTGGTGGCCTACGCCTTCCGCCGCTCGACGCTGGAGCGGTGGCGGGGCGAGCTGGTGGAGCCCGTGATCGAGACGTTGCTGGACGCCATAGCGGTGGCCGGGCGGGCCGACCTGGTGGCCCAGGTCACCAGCAAGTTCCCGGTGCAGGTGATCTGCGGGATCGTGGGCGTCCCCACCGCCGACCACGAGCAATTCAATGCATGGGCCATGCGTATCAACTACGGGCCGCTGTACCCCGAGGAGGGACGGGCCGCGTCCCAGGCCATGCGCGACTACCTGGAGCCGTTGGTGGAGGCCCGACGGACCGAGCCCACCGGCGACCTGCTGTCGGAGCTGGTGCACGCCGAGATCGACGGTGCCCGGCTCACCGACGAGAAGATCTACGGGTTCCTGCGCCTGCTGCTGCCGGCCGGGGCCGAGACCACCTACCGGGCCTTCGGGTCCTGCCTGCTGGCCCTGCTGGAGCGTCCCGGGGCGATGGCCCGGGTGCTGGCCGACCGTTCGCTGGTGCCGGCCGCAGTGGAGGAAACCTTGCGCTGGGAGACGTCGGTCACGCTGGTGGCCCGCGTGGCGACAACCGACACCGAGATCGGCGGCTGCCCGGTACCGGCCGGGTCGTCCGTCTCGATTATCAACGGCTCAGCATCACGCGACGAAGCCCGCTGGGCCGACCCCGGCGAATGGGACCTGGATCGCGAGCCCCAGCAGCACATGGCCTTCGGCACCGGCCCGCACCAGTGCCTCGGCATGCACCTGGCCCGCATGGAGCTTGAGGTGGGCATCAACGCCGTGCTCGACCGCTTGCCCAACCTGCGCCTCGATCCCGACGCCGAAGTGCCCATCATCAGCGGCTACGCCTTCCGCGGCCCCCGGGAGTTGCCGGTCCTCTTCGACCCGTCCTGACCCCGCCGTTTGCCTGATCCGGACCCTTCTGAGATATTTCCATGCTTTTAATGTTGCTTCCATACAAGGAGATGACTAGCATGCCGGTATGGATCCCGCGATAGCCGCCACCCTCATCGGCGTCTTGGGCACTGGGCTCATCGGTGTGCTGGCTGGCGCGTTTCATCTTCTTCGCTCCGATCTCAAGGAGTTGCGTGCCGAGAACCGCGCCGACCATCGCGAGACCAACCGGAGGATCGACCGGCTTGAGGGGAAGCTGGACGGGCTGATCCAGGCGATGGCGAGGACGGGGTTTCTGATCGATCCGCAGCCACCGGCCGACTCGCAGGGTTAGGGGCTTCCCGTGGATCCCGCGATTGCCGCGACGCTCATCGGCGTGTTGGTGGCGGCGTTGTTGGGCGTCTTTGCGGGGGCCTTCCATTTGCTGCGCTCCGATATCAAGGAGCTCCGCACCGAGAACAGAGCCGACCTGCAGGAGTTTCGTACCGAGAACAGAGCCGACCATCGTGAGACCAACGCGCGAATCGACCGGCTCGAAGGCAAGGTCGACATGCTCATCCTGGCGTTGGCGAGCGCGGGGTTCCTGGTCGATCCCCAGGCGTCGCCACCACCGACCGACCAGTTAGGCGGCGCTGGACTGGAGGGCTAGACGGGCGACCTTGCGGCGGTGGTGGGAGGCCGAGCCGAAATGGAGTTCGCCGACCTTGGCCCGGCGCAGGAACAGGTGCAGGTCGTGCTCCCACGTGTAACCGATCCCGCCCGCCAGCTGGAGGCCGTCCTGCACGCATCGGCGCTGGGCCTCGCCCGTGCCCGCCTTGGCCATCGACGCGGCCAGCGTGCGGTCAGGGTGGTCCTCGGCCAGGGCGAGGGCCGCGTAGTAGACCAGCACCCGGGCTCGCTCGATGTCGCGGTACATGTTGGCCAGCTTGTGCTTGACGGCCTGGAATGAGCCGATGGACACGCCGAACTGGATGCGCTCTTTGGCGTAGGCGTTGATGATGTCGAAGATCCGCTGGCAGGCGCCCAGCGTGACTGCGGCGACGGCGGTTACCGACTCCTCCAGCGCCCGGCAGACCGCATCGGCGGCGTCGCCGTCACCCAGCAGGCGCCCGGCCGGCACCCGCACCCCGTCGAGGGCGACGGTGGCGTGGCGGACTCCGGGATCGACGGGGATGCCGCCGGTGGCTTGGACCGACGAGCCCGGCACCAGGGCCACCCTCAGCTCGCCGTCGACCCGGACCGCGACGGCGATTTCGTCAGCGGTGGTTCCGTCGACGACGTACTGCTTGACACCCGACAGCACCAGCTCGTCGCCGTCGCGGCGAGCGGTGGCACGGACCTTGGCCGGGTCCCAGGTCCCTGCGCCCTCATCGACCGCGATACTGCCGGTGACGCGGCCCGCAGCCACCGGCGCCAGCAGTTCAGCCGCTTGGGCCGGCCCGGCGGCTTCGGCCACCAGCGGCGCGAACTGGGTGACGGTGGCCAGGAAGGGCCCCGGTGCGGCGTGGCGGCCCAGCTCCTCCAGCACTATGGCCAGTTCTACCCAGCCGTAGCCGAGGCCACCGGCGTGCTCCGGCAGGGCCATGGCCGGCCACTCCAGACCCACCAGCGTCTGCCAGAAGTCGGCGGCATCGGACTGGCCGTCGGCCACCGCCCGGGCCAGTTCGGGCGGCGCCTCGGCGTCGAGCACGTCGCGCACCGCCCGCTGGAGCTCCAGCTGGTCGTCGCTGAACTCGAACTCCATCGCCCTAGCCCCGGGGCTGGCCGAGGACGCGCTCGGCGATGATGTTGCGATGGATCTCGCTGGTGCCCCCGCTGATGGTGCCCGCGAAGGTGAACCAGTACCGGTCCGCCCACGACAGCGCCGAGCGGTCGCTGTCGTAGGGCGACTGCGCACCTTCGGGCACGGTGCGGTCCAGCGCGGCCGGGCCCAGCGACTCGAGCATCAGCAGCGCCAGCTTCTGCTGGGCCTCCGATCCCAGCAGCTTCAGCAGCGACTGGTCGGCCACGTGCAGGCCTCTCTGGCTGCGGGCCAGTTGGCGCTGGCCCAGCAGGCGCAGGGCCCAGGAGTCCATGATCGAACTGCCCAGCCCGTCGAGCACCACCGGGTCGTCGGCCGCGCCCGCGCCGGCCCCGCCGTTCAGTTGCGACAGCATTGCGTCCAGCATCTGGTCGAGGCCCTGCGACCACAGGATCCACAACATCTCGCGCTCATGGGCCAGTGAGCCGGTGCAGACCCGCCAGCCGTCGTTGAGCTCACCGACCAGATTCTCGGCAGGAACCTCCACATCGTCGAAGAACACCTCGTTGAAGTCGGGCTGCCGGCCAGTGATGTCCTGGAACGGCCGGCGCACCAGACCGGACGTGGCGGTCTCGATGATCAGCGCCGAGATGCCCTTGTGCTTGGGCACATCAGGATCGGTGCGCACGAAGGCCAGCAGCACGTCGGCGTGGTGGGCCCCGGAGGTCCACACCTTCTGGCCGTTGACGATGAAGCGGTCGCCGTCCAGAACGGCCCGGGTGGACAGTCCGGCCAGGTCGCTGCCCGCGCCCGGCTCGCTCATGCCCAGCGCGGCCGTCCGCTCCGCCCGCATGATCGGCACGGCCCAGCGGTGCTTCTGCTCGTCGGTGCCGAAGGTGATGATCGACGCGCTGACGATGCCCAGACCCTGGGGATTGAAGCTCTGAGTCACCCGGCGCCGTCCGAGCTCCTCCCAGTACACCGCCTGCTCGTAGAGGCTGGCGTTGCGGCCGCCGAACTCGGGCGGGTATCCGGGCACCAGCCAGCCGTCGTCGAACATGCGGCGCTGGAATTCCCGAGCCCAAGCCGGGATGTCCCCGCTCGACCGCGGCCGCGCCGTCGTCGAGGCCGGGTCGGGCAGGTTGGCGTCGAGCCAGGCCGAGAACTCATCCCTGAACGCCTCGACCTCTGAGGTGTAGGTCAGCCGCACACCGTCCCCCGGGCGTTCACCGCAGCGACTGTATCGGCAACCCGTCGGAGGCCGAGGGAACGGCCTCTCTTGGCATCAGCGATGGCAAGCCGTCAGAGGCCGAGCGGACGGCTCCGTCTAGCATCAGCGATGGGAAGGTTGCCGACCGCGGCGCGAGTCGCCAGCGCCGGCGCCGGGGCGGCAGAATTGCGGCGCGACACCTAGGGGGACTCATGAACCGAGGCCGACGCACACTCACAACCCTCTGCGCCATGGCCATGCTGGCCGCGGCCTGCGGCAACAGCCCCAGCGGCGACGGAGCCGTCCCCGCATCCGAAACCGTCGCGCCCACCACGACCTCGCCTGCCACTCCGGAGCCGGAAATTGAGCCCGAGCCGGCCGGCACCGGTGAGGCGCCAGAGCCCGAGTCGGACCCGGAGCCGGACGGCACTGATGAGGCGCCAGAGCCCGAGTCGGACCCGGAGCCGACCGCCACCGGCGAGTCCGCCACCGACGAGCCCACGACCACCGAGCCCGCCGTCGAGGAGCCGGTTGACCCCTACCCGGAGCGCCACACCTTCGTGGCCCTCGATGGCGTGCCGGGAGTCACCGACGACGAGATCCGGGTGTCGGTCGTGGGCATCAAGCAGAACAACCCGCTGGGAACCTGCATCCTCGACTGCTACGTCACCGGGATCCGGTCCTACTTCGACTACGTCAACGACTCGGGCGGCGTCTACGGCCGCAACCTCGTCATCGATGAGATCCTCGACGACGAGCTGTTCCGCAACCAGGAACACGCCCTCAAGATCATCGCCGACAACAGCAGCCTGGCCGCGTTCCAGGCGACCCTCCTTCCTTCGGGATGGGGCGACCTCAATGACGCAGGGGTTCCGACCTTCGTGTGGAACATCCACGGCGCTGACTCCATCAACCGGTTCAACATCTTCGGGAACTTCGTGATCGGCTGCCCGACATGCACGTCGCGCAGCTTCGTCTGGATCGCGTCGCAGGCCGGCGCGACCCGGGTCGGGCTGCTCGGCTACGGCATCACCGAGACCTCCAAGGTGTGCGCCAAGGCCTTCTCCGACTCGATCGACCTCTACGGGCCTGCGCTCGGGATGGAGGTCGCCTACTTCAACGACGACATGGCCTACGGCCTGCCCAACGGCATCGGGCCCGAGGTGACCCAGATGATCGACGCCGGTGTCGACTTCATCGCCACCTGCATGGACCTGAACGCCATGCTGACCCTGGCCCAGGAACTTGAGCGCCAGGGCGCGAGGGACCAGATCACCCTGCTCCATCCGAACTCGTACAACGATGAGTTCGTGGCGGCGGCTGGCGATCTTTTTGACGGCGACTACGCCCTGCTGGTGTTCGCCGCGTTCGAGTACGAGGTGGACAGTCCGCTGCGCCAGGCCTACGACCAGTGGGTGCCGGCCGATGGAGGCCCCGTCGCCGAGCAGACGCTGGTCGGCTGGATCAACGCCGACCTGTTCGTCACCGGTCTGCTGGAGGCCGGTCCCGGATTCAACCGGCAGTCCATCATCGACTCGCTCAACCAGATCACCTATGACGCGGGCGGCATGATCAACCCGATCGACTGGAGCCGCCAGCACATCGCGGTCGAGCCCGACATCTACGACCACGCGTACGAACTCGACTGCACGTCCTCGGTGCGGATGGAGGGCGGCACCTTCGTCGGATTCCAGCCCGAGCCGTTCATGTGCTGGCCCGGTGACACCGAGGAATGGTCCGAGCCGACGCCCACCGACTTCGCAGCCTGACCCCGGCACGCGCGCTTGACCGCAACCGAGCCTTGAGCGCCGCAGTGTGATCCTCGCGTCCGGGTTCTTCGAGGACCTCTTCCGGGGTCTGCTGCAAGGCACGCCCCCCGGGGCGGTGTATGCGCTCATCGCTCTCGGCTTCGTGCTCACCTACAAGACCTCGGGCGTGTTCAACCTGGCGTTCGGCGCACAGGCCTACATCTCGGCCGCCATGTACTTCAAGGCCCACAGCGTGTGGGGCTGGCCCAAGTGGGCTGCCCTTCTCGTGGCGGTGTTCGTGCTCGCGCCGCTGGTGGGCCTAGTGCTCGAGCGAGCCATCTTCCGCCACCTCCGCACCGCTGCGGCGGTGTCGAACCTGGTCGTCACCATCGGTCTCAGCGTGGCGCTGCCCGAGATCTTCAACTGGGCAGCCCGGTTCAGCGCGGTGGCCGGCCGGCAGATAACCGGCATCGTGGGTGACGGCGCCGGCGTGTACTACGACCCGTTCGGGGTCTACCGCTTCAACCGCGACGAGTTGGCCATGATGGCGGTGGCGCTGGCCGGCACGCTGCTCCTGGCCGCCCTGTTCCGCTTCACGATGATGGGCCTGTCCATGCGGGCGGTGGTGGAGAGTCCCCGGATGACCGAGCTGAGCGGGATCAACGCCAACCGGGTCTCGGCGTTCGCCTGGGCCCTGTCGAGCACGTTCGCGGGCATGGCCGGCGTGCTGATCGCGCCCCGGTTCAACTCGCTCAGTTCGGGGGACTACTTCACGCTGGTGATCATCGCGGTGGCCGCAGCGGCCACAGGGCTGCTCGTCAGTCTGCCCCGGGCTCTGCTGGGCGGGCTGGGGCTGGGGTGGTTCATCGCGGTGTTCAACACCTTCCTGCCCGGACTGGCCGACGACCACACCTGGCTGCAGCCCTTCCAGGAGAATCTCACCCCGTCGCTGCCGTTCGTGGTGTTGTTCGCCATTCTCGTACTGTGGCGCGCCGTTGGCCGGCAGCGTGAGGCATCCGATCCCCTGGCCGGCGTGGATCCCCCGCCGCCCGCGTTGGCCGCCCTCGAGCGCCACCCCAAGCTGACGCTGTTCACCCGGCTGTTCGGGGTGTTCTTCGTGACCGTGGTCGGGCTGGTGGTGTGGTTCCGGGCCGACGTTCTGTGGATGAGCCTCGTGACCAAGGCGGTGATCATCGCGCTCATCTACCTGTCGGTCACCGTCATCACCGGCATGGGCGGCCAGATCTCGCTGTGCCAGGGGACGTTCGCGGCCATCGGAGGCTTCACCGTCTTCCAGATGGCGGACCGGTTCAACATGTCGGTTCTGGCCGCCGCGCTGATCGGAGCGGCGCTGGCCGCAGTAGTCGGAGCGCTGCTGTCACTTCCGGTCCTGCGGTTGGGGGGAGTGTGGCTCGCCATCGCCACGCTGGCGTTCGCCTTCTTCTTCGACGCGGTGATGGTGAAGTTCTCCTGGGTGGGAGGGGGAAGCACCGCCCTGCTCACCGGCACCCAGGTACCCCGCCCGCTGATCGGGCCGATCGACTTCGCCAGCGACCGAGCCTTCCTGGTGCTGGCGGTGGTGGCGCTGGTGGTGGCGTCGGTGGTGGTGATCCAGCTGCGCGAGGGCACCATTGGACGCACCCTCGCCGCGCTCCGGGGAAGCGAGGTGGCTGCCGCGTCGATCGGCATCTCCGCGGCCCGGGCCCGCATCGTCGCGTTCGCGGTGTCGGCTGCGATCGCCGGGTTGGGCGGAGCGTTGCTCTCGATGCATCAGCAGAATGTGAACTACGCGCTCAACTTCGCTCCCATCGTCGCGTTGTTCTGGCTGGTGGTGGTGGTCGCGCTCGGAGCTCGCACAGTCGAGGGGGCCATCATCGCCGGTGCGGCCTTCGCCCTGTTCGAGCCGCTGATACTCCAGGGCGAGCTGCTCGGCTGGATCGTGCGGGGCGAGGAGCGGCTGCCCGGCCTGTTCCCGATCTCGGGCAATTGGCGGCTGATCCTGTTCGGCCTCATGGCTATGCAGTTCGCCCGCCATCCCGAGGGCCTGGTGGAGCACGGCAAGCGGCGCTCGGCTACCCGCATCAACCGCTGGCTGGCGGCCCGGGAGGGGGCGGCGACATGACGGGCTTGCTGGAGGCCGCGCAGGTGAGCATGACCTTCTCGGGCATCCGCGCCCTCGACGGTGTGACGATGAGCGTCTCCGCCGGCGAGAGAGTGGGCCTGATCGGGCCCAACGGTGCGGGCAAGACCACCCTGTTCAACTGCCTGCTCGGGATCCTGCGGCCCGACTCGGGCCGGGTTCTGCTCAACGGCACCGACGTGGGGGAATGGCCGGTGCACCGCAGGGTCCGGGCCGGGATGGGACGCACCTTCCAGCGGGTCGAGCTGTTCACGGACACAACCGTGCGGGAGCACCTGCTGATCGCGGAGCGGATCCGCAACGGCACGGGCGCATTCTGGAAGGACCTGATCGGCCGGGGCCGGCCGACACCCGACGAGGTCGCCGCGTGCGACGAGGTGCTGGAGCTGCTGGGCATCGCCGAACTGGCTGGCAAACCGGTCGAGTCGCTCAGCCTCGGCCAGAGCCGGCTGGTGGAGGTCGGCCGGGCGCTGATGACCGGCCCGCAGATCCTGCTGCTCGACGAGCCCTCGTCGGGGCTGGACCGCGACGAGACCTGGGCCCTGGCCGCCACCCTGAGGGCCGCGCAGGACGCCATGGGGTACGCGGTATTGCTGGTGGAGCACGATGTGGCCTTGGTGGCCGACTTCACCGAGCGCACCTATGTCCTCGACTCGGGTGCGCTGATCGTTCAGGGGCCCACCGCAGCGGTTCTTGCCCATCCCAGGGTCAGGCGGGCCTACCTCGGTAGCTTCAAGGTCACATGAGCGCGCCGATTCTTGAACTGCGCGATGTGGAGGCCGGATACGGGCCGTTCCGGGCGCTGTTTGGGGTGTCGCTGACCGTCGGCGCCGGGGAGGCTGTGGCGTTGGTGGGTGCCAACGGGGCGGGCAAGACAACCCTGGCCCGGGTGGCCAGCGGCCTGGTTCATCCCAGCGCTGGGTCGGTTCACATCGACGGCTCGGCGGTCGACGAGAGCAGCCCGTCCGCCTGGCGATTCGTACGCGCCGGAGTGATGCACGCCCCTGAGGGCCGTTCGGTGTTCTCCACTCTTAGTGTGCGAGACAATCTGGCGCTGTCGTTCCAAAGGGCCTTCGGCCGAGCCGGGCTGGCCGAAGCTCTGGACCGGGCCTACGAGCTGTTCCCCCGGCTGGGCGAGCGTCGCGGCCAGATCGCCGGCACGCTGTCGGGGGGCGAGCAGAGGATGCTCTCGCTGGCTCGGGTGCTGGTGGAGTCACCGCGCCTGCTGATCGCCGACGAGCTGT
Organism: Acidimicrobiales bacterium; assembly: GCA_965117015.1. GTDB lineage: Bacteria > Actinomycetota > Acidimicrobiia > Acidimicrobiales > Aldehydirespiratoraceae > Aldehydirespirator. The sequence goes on along the minus strand of OZ220747.1, from coordinate 1,047,031 downwards.
CGCTGGGTCTGGCACCGATGGTGGTGGACCAGGTCTTCGCGACGCTCTCGCAGATCCGGGGGGCGGGGACGGCGCTGCTGATCGTGGAGCAGCAGGTCGGCCATGCCCTCGCGCTGTGCGACCGGGCCGCCGTCCTCGAGCACGGCATGATCACCTGGCAGGGTCCCTCGAAGGAGGCTGGAGCCGCCTTGGAGAGTCGCCTATTCGAGTCGGGAGCACCTCACTGATGGGTGAGCGGATGGAACGGCGGGCTGTGATCAGCGGCGCGGCCCAGTCCGAGATCGGCCGCCGGCTGTACCGCACTGGCATCGACCTCACCGTCGAAGCCGCGCTTCGGGCCGTGGAGGACGCCGGGCTCACCACCGCCGACATCGACGGGGTGTCCACCTATCCAGGCTTCGGCGGCTCCTTCGGAGGGGCCATGGGGGCCGAGTTGCACGAGGCTCTGCGGTTGTCGCTCAACTGGCGCAGCGCGGGCGTGGAGACCGCCGGACCGCTGGGCGCGGTCCACAACGCGATTCTGGCGGTGGCGACCGGCCTGGCCCGCCACGTGCTGGTGTTCCGCACCGTGGTGGAGGGCAGCGGAGGTCCATTGCGCCCCGGCAGCGGGGGTGGTGGCGGCGGCGGGATGGCCGGCTCGGCCGGTCCGTTCCAGTTCATGATCCCCTACGGCGCGGCGTCGGCCGCCTGCTGGGTCGCCTGCTACGCCCGCCGCCACATGCACGACTACGGCACCACCCGCACGCAGCTCGGTGCCATCGCGGTCAACGGGCGGGCCAACGCGGCGGCCAACCCCAAGGCCATCTACACCGATCCCATGACCATCGACGACTACCTCGCCGTGCGCATGGTCAGCGACCCGCTGTGCCTCTACGACTGTGATGTTCCCTGCGACGGGTCGACGGCGGTGGTGGTCTCGCACCGCGACTACGCACCCGACGCCCCAGCGGGCGTGGTCGGCGTCAACGCCATGGGGACCGCCATCCGGGGCCGGCCTTCCTGGGACCAGTTCGACGACCTCACATCGATGATGATGCGCCACACCGCGGCCTCGATGTGGGAGCGCACCGAGCTGACCGTCGACGACGTGGACACCGCTCAGCTGTACGACGGCTTCAGCTGGCTGACCCTGGCCTGGATCGAGGCGATGGGCTTCTGTGGCAAGGGGGAGAGCGGAGCCTTCGTCGAGGGCGGCACGAACATCGGCCCCGACGGTCCGGTGCCGCTCAACACCTCCGGCGGCCAGCTCTCCGCGGGCCGGCTGCACGGCTTCGGCCACCTGCACGAGGCGGTCATGCAGTTACGGGGCACGGCCAACATCGGTGTACCCGGCTGCGAGGTGGTCGCGGTCGGAGCGGGAGGCGGCCCCGAGACGGGATGCCTGCTGCTGACCAAGGGCCCCTCATGAGCGCGGACAACCCGCCCCGGTTCGTGCTGGCCTCGCCCGAGAGCGAGTTCTACTGGCGCTCCGGGGCCGACGGCCGGCTCCGGATCCAGCGCTGCGGCGAGTGCTCCCGCTGGGTCCACCCGCCCGGCCCGGCCTGCCCCTTCTGCCACTCGCGCCGCGTCGACCCCGAACCGGTGGCAGGCACCGGCACCGTCGCCACGTACACCATCAACCGCAAGGAGTGGATCCCGGGGTTCACGCCGCCCTATGTCTTCGCGTTCGTCGAGCTCGACGAGGATCCGACGGTGCGGATCGGAACCAACATCGTGGGATGCGAGATCGACGAGGTCGAGATCGGGATGCGGGTCGAGGTGCTGTTCGAGGAGAGCGGCGAGTGGCACGTCCCGCTGTTCCGTCCTGTGGCGAACCCGGGGACCTGATGGCAGTCATCAGCCTCGACGACCTGCTCGGCTGCCTGGAAGTGCAGCCGGTGCGGCCGGGCGTGTGGACTGCGCCCAACATCGAGATGCACTACCCCCGGATCTTCGGGGGCCAGCTGCTGGCCCAAGCCGTCGCGCTGGGGGCGGCCACCACCGAGGGCAAGGTCGTCAAGTCGTTGAGCTGCCTGTTCCCGCGGGAGGGTTCGACCACCGATCCACTCGACTTCGAGGTGGAGGAGACCCAGACCGGACGGACCTTCGCGCTGCGCCGGGTCCGGGCCAGCCAGCATGGCAAGACCATCTTTGCGGCCCTGCTCTCGATGCACGTGCTGGAGCAGGCGTCGGCCTTCGAGCATCAGGAACCCGCCCCCGACGTGAGCCGCCCTGACGAGGCCGCCGCGACGGACATGTCCATGATCCCCTGGACGACCAGGGTGCCGGGCGCCGCCGACCTGCGGGACCCCGCACCGGCTCCTCCCCGCTACGCCTTCTGGACCCGGGTCGAGGACCGGCGCCTCGGCGACGACCCGGCCGTTCACCAGGCGCTCCTGGCCCACGCCACCGACCTGACCATCGTCGGAACCGTTCTGCTCCCGGTCGAGGGCGTGAGCCAGGCCGACTCCTACCACACCCTCCACACCGCAGTGACCAGCCACACCGTCTGGTTCCACCGCCCGTTCCGCCTCGACGAGTGGTGCCTGATCGCGCAGCACTCGCCCACGCTGGCCCGGGCCCGGGGCTTCGGCCAGGGCCACGCCTTCGACGCCGGCGGTGCGCTGGTCGCCTCCTTCGCCCAGGAGTGCATGATCCGTCCCATCAACCAGGGCTAGAGCGGAAGGAAGAGTTCGCGTCGTGTCTGCTGAAGCGCGTCCGTCCCTGGTGATCAACGCCGCGGTGATGGCGACGGTGTCCACCGTGCTCCCCGGTTTCCTCATCGGCGCCATGTCGGTGCAGGTGAGCGCGGAGATGGGTGTTTCCGAAGGGGTGTACGGGTGGGGTCTCGGCTCGTTCTTCGGGGCCGCCATGGTCGGGTCGATCATGTTGGGGCGGCTGGCCCAGCGGATCGGGCCGCTCAACCAGATGACCCTCGCGCTCGGAGTCTCCATAGCGGTGCAGCTGGCTCTAGCCGCCAGCGCCCGCTCGTTCCTGGCGGTGATCGGCTTCCTCGTGCTGGCCGGGTTGGCCAACGCCGCCAACCAGACATCCGTCAACCTGGCCCTGGCCCAGGCTCAACTGCCCCGGCTGGGTCTGGCCGTGTCGATCAAGCAGTCGGGTCTGCCTACGGCCACTCTGCTGGCCGGCTTCGCCGTGCCGTCGCTGGCCCTCACCGTGGGCTGGCGCTGGGCCTATGTGGCCGGCGCGGTGTTCGCGCTGATGTCGCTGGTGCTGGTCAGGACGGCCGTCGGGTCCTCGGTGTTCCGGACGCCGGACCGTGCAGCCGAGCCGGAGTCGTCGTCCCGGGACCTTTTCCTGGGCGCCGCGGTGGGTGCGTTCCTGGCTTTCAGTGCTGGGTCGCTCGTCGCGTGGGGGGTCGGCTCCGGCGTCGACGCCGGGCTGGGACCCGGCACCGCCGGGCTGTTCCTGAGTGTCGGGGCGGCCACCGGCATCACGATGAGAGTGGTGAGCGGCTGGCTGTCGGACACGATGAGGGTCAAGCCGTTCCGGGTGGGGGGCATCACCGCCCTGGTCGGCTCGATAGGGATGGCCGGGCTGGCTCTGCGCTCGCCGGCCACCCATGTGGCCGCCATGCTGCTGTCCTTCGGGTGCGGCTGGATCTGGCCGGTGTTCACGAACTACGGGATCGTGCGGGCCAACCCTCGAGCTGCCGGCAGTGCCACCGGGATCACGCAGATGGGCGTCTACGTCGGGGTGTTCGTGGGGCCTCTGGTCACGGGGTGGCTGATCGAGCACTCCGGCTACCCGGCGATGTGGTTGGCCGTGGCCGCCTCGTCGGTGGCCGGCGCGGCGGTGTCGATCCGCATAGCCGACCGCTTCTGACCCCCGCTGACTCCATCGACCCGGCCCGTGGCCCATCATTGGGCCATGACCAGCGACATTCTGGCCAGGTCGGCCGCTGCTATCGACGACAACGTGATGTTCGAGCCCGACGGGCGGCCCTTCGGCCTGGGGCTGCCGAGCGACGGTCTGGGCGCCAGCCACGAATTGCACGACGGCGTCACCATGATCGAGTCGTTCGCCCATGTGCATGTGATCGAGACCGACGCCGCCGCCGTCGTGTTCGACTCCAGCGTCCCCGATCTCGGGCCCCGGGTGGCCGATCGGGTTCGGGCCCGAACCCGGGCACCGGTGAGCCATGTCGTCCTCACCCACGGACACCGCGACCACGCCGGCGGGGCGGCCGCTCTCGTTGACGGCCTGGCCACGCCGGGAGGGCGCCCCCTGCTGGTGGGGCACGAGGCCCTGCCGGACCGGGTGGCCCGGTACCGGCTGACCGACGGCTACAACCAGGTCGTCAACCAGCGACAGTTCGGGAGGGTGCCCAACTGGGATCTGGCCGGAGGCTGGGCGTTCGACGTGCCCGATCTGGATGTGTCGTTCAGCCGCCGGATCACCCTGGACGTTGGCGGGCTTGAGGTCGAGCTGCGTCATGTGCGAGCCGAGACCGACGACCACTTGTGGGCATGGATCGCGGAAAGGGCCGTGGCCGTCACCGGCGACCTGATGCTGTGGCACTTCCCCAACGCCGGCAACCCGGCCAAGTCGCAGCGCTACCCGCTGGAATGGGCCGCGGCCCTGCGCGACATCGCCGAGGCTGGACCCGAACTGCTGCTGCCCGGCCACGGGCTGCCCATCGCCGGCCGCGAGCGGATCCGTCGCGTGCTGCTGGACACGGCGTCGGTGCTCGAGGAACTGACCACGATGACCCTCGACTTGATGAACCGCGGGGCGAGCCTCGACGACGTGCTGGCCGAGGCCCGTCTGGCCGGCGAGCGGATCCGGCGTCCCTACCTGGCGCCCACCTACGACGAGCCGGAATTCGTGGTCCGCAACGTCTGGCGGCTCTACGGCGGCTGGTACGACGGCGTCGCCAGCAACCTCAAGCCGGCCCGCTACGCCGCGGTGGCTTCGGAGTTGGCCGATCTGGCCGGCGGTCCGGTCGCCCTGGCCGGCCGGGCCGAGACCCTGGCCGGGGAGGGCAAGACCGCAGTGGCGTGCCACCTGATCGATCTGGCTGCGGCGGCCGAGCCCGCCAACCCCGCGGTGCACGGCGTGCGGGCCGGGATCTACTGGCAGCGCCGGGCCGAGCAGCAGTCGGTCATGGCCGCGGCCATCTACGAGTCGACCGCCCGCGAATCAGATGAGAGAGCGGCGGGCCTGCGCGAGGTGGCCGGCTAGCAGGGCGACCGCGGCCAGGGCGGATACCACGCCCGAGATCGCCATCGTCTGGGCGAAGGCGGTGGTGAAGGCCTGCCCCGTCTCGGTGATCGTCGCTTGGGCCGCGGCCTCGCCCAGGGCGCCCGATCGGGACAGTTCGTAGGCGGCCTCGATGGCCGCGCCCATCGACTCGGCTGCCGGCGCGGCCACCTCGGCCGGCAACTCGGCCACGTTCACCGTGCTGCGATAGATCGAGGTGGACAGGGCACCCAGCGTGGCGATGCCCAGCGCCGCCCCGAGCTCGCGGGCGGTGTCGTTCACGGCCGAGCCGATGCCGGCCTTCTCGTAGGGGGTGGCGATCATGATGTCGTTGGTGGCGGGAGTCATGGCCAGGCTCAGCCCCGCCCCAGCCAGCACCAGCGGACCAAGCAGGTACCAATAGCTGGTGTCGGTGTCCACCAGCGCCAGCGGCAGGAATGTGAGGGCCAGCACTGCGAAGCCGAAGGCCATGACCAGGCGCGACCCGAACCGGGCGGCCAGGGGGGCGGTGAACGGGGCCACAACCATCGACGACAGCGCCTCGGGCATGGTCGCCAGTCCGGCCTCCAGAGCGGAGTATCCCAGGACGAACTGCACGTACAGCGCGAACAGGAACCAGAAGCCGATCATCACTACGAACGTCATGGTCACCACGGAGGAGCCGATGCTGAAGCGCCGGTCGCTGAACAGGTCCAGCGGCAGCATCGGATGACGGGCCCGTCGCTGCCACTGCAGCAGGATCGCGCCGAACACCACCGCCATGGCGAAGGCGGACAGCACCGGCGCCGAAGTCCAGCCCTGTTCGGGCCCCTCGATGATCCCATAGATCAGCGCGGTCATGGCCACGATGGAGAGTCCCGCACCGGCGGGATCGAGGTGCCGGGGGTGCTCGTCCCGCGACCGTGGCAACCACAGCGCCATGGCGATCATCACCACGGCCACCACCGGCACGTTGTAGAGGAAGCCGGCCTCCCAGCCCCATGACGGCACGATCCACCACCCGGTCACGAACAGGCCTGTCAACGCGGGCCCGATGGCTGCGCCGCCCCCCGCGAAACCGGACCACACCGCAATTGCGAGCGGCCGCTCGGGAGGTGGGAAGATCTCGATCAGCAGCGACAGCGTGGCCGGCATGACGAAGGCGGCCGCCACCCCCATGGCTCCCCGAGCGACCAGGATGACCTCGGCCGTGTCGGCCAAGCCTCCGAGGAGTGCGCCGAGCCCGAACACGAGCAGGCCGCCGAGCAGGGCGCCCTTGCGGCCGTAGCGGTCGCCGATGGCCCCGCCGGTCATCAGCAGCCCGCCGAAGGCGAGTGCATAGGCGTTCACGATCCACTGCAGCTGCGGCCCGGTGACACCCACATCCCGCTGCAAGGTGGCCAGGGCCACGTTCAGGCCCGAGACCGACATGACCACCAGCACCAGCGTCAGGCTGAGCACGCCGAGCAGGAACCAGCGCCGGGCGTGGACGTCCGGTCGCTCCCAGAGATTCACGGGGTTCACGGTAGGACCGGCCCCGGAGGGGACCTTCATCGATGTCGAGCCCGTGGCGCTACTGCTGGGATTTCTTCATGTCGGTCAGGCCGGTCAGGATCGGGTATCCGCCCACCGACAGGGCGTTGCCGTGGCCGGTCTGGTGGATGTCGAAGACGGCTTGAAGGGCCGAGTAGAAGCCCTGGATGTCCATGGTCCGGTTGACGGCCCGCTTGGACTGGGCCAGCGCGAACGGGTGCATCTGGGCGATCTCGTGGGCCAGCGCCATGGTCTCGGTGTGGAGGTCGTCGAGGGGCACGACCCGGTTGACCATGCCGGCCGCCTCGGCCTCCGCCGCGCTGATCCGGCGAGCGGTGAACAGCATCTCCTTGGCCTTGCGGGGGCCGAGCTCCCAGGTGTGGCCGTGATACTCCACCCCGCCGATGCCCATGCGGGCCACCGGATCGGAGAACATGGCGTTGTCGGCGGCGATTATCAGATCGCAGGGCCAGCACAGCATCAGTCCCCCGGCGATGCACTGGCCCTGCACCGCGGCGATGGTGGGCTTGGGGATGTCGCGCCAGCGGCGGCTGTAGCCGAGGTAGTGGATCGTCTCCCACTCGTAGATGGCCTCCAGGCCCCGCTCCTTCCAGTCCACGAAGCTGCCCTTGGCCGGGCCGCCCTCTCCGGCGGCCGCCTTCTCCAGTGCTTCGTCGCTGCCGGAGAGGTCGTGACCGGCGCAGAAGTGCTTGCCGACCGACCGCAGCACGATCACCCGCACGTCGGAGTCGTCGGCGGCGCGGGTGAAGCACTCGTCCATCTCGTCGAGCGTGAGACCGCTGACCGCGTTGGCCTTGTCGGGGCGGTTCAGCGTGATCACCGCCACCCGCTCTTCGGTCTCGTAGAGCATGTGCTGCATGGGGAGTTCCTTCCTCGAGATGTCAGTCGTCGCCGTTGGTGCCGGGAGGCGACCAGGTGCTGCGGATGTAGCCGTATATGCCGGCGAAGTCCCTGGCGATCTTGGTGGGCAGGGGCACGACGCCGCCGAGGACGCGGGCCCCGAACATGATCTTGGCGGTGTGCTCCACCACCAGGGCGGTGTGCAGCGCGTCGGACGGTGACTTGCCCACGCACAGCAGGCCGTGGTTGGCCATCAGCACCGCGCCCCGGTCGGCCAGGTGGCGCACCACCTCCGCGGCCAGTTCGTCGGTGCCGGTGGTGGCGTAGTCGGCCACCGGCACGTCGCCGCCCACGTAGATGATCACCTCCTCGATGCTGGCCGGGATGGGCTGGTGGGCCATCGCGAACATCGAGGCGTGGGGCGGATGGCAGTGGACGACGCCGCCGACTTCTTCGAAGGCGTTGTAGCAGGCCAGGTGCATGGCCTTCTCGGTGGACGGCTGGCCCGATCCGCCCCGATGCTCGCCGTCGAGGCCGAGGACGGCGAGGTTGCCGGCGGTGACGTCGGGGTAGGGGGTGGACGACGGGGTGAGGCAGATCGAGCCGTCGCTCCGGCGGCCCGAGACGTTGCCGGCCGTGCCCACCACCAACCCGGCCCGCTCCATCTGCTGCGAGACCTCGGCCACCTCCTGGTGGACAGGATCCAGACGGTCTCCTTCGACACTCACTCGAGGACCTCCGGGTTGGGATGGCTGGCAGCGATGCTCACTCGAGGACCTCCGGGTTGGCGCAGTGGAGCGGCTTGCCGCCCGACAGGATGGCTTTGATGTCGGCAACCACGATGGCCGCCTGCTTGCTCTCGACGTCGTAGGTGGCCCCGCCGATGTGCGGCGTGAGCACCACGTTGTCCATGGCGGTCAGGGGATGGTCGGTGGGCAGGATCTCGCCCTCGAAGTGGTCGAGGCCGGCGCCGGCCAGATGGCCCGACTCCAGGGCGGTCACCAGGGCGTCGGTGTCGTGAAGCGCGGCCCGAGCCGTGTTGAGGTAGACCGCCCCCACCTTCATCGCAGCGAACTGGTCTGAGCCCATCATCTGCGACGTCTCGGGCGTGACGGCGGCGTGCATCGACACCACGTCAGCGGCCGCCAGCAGGTTGTCGAGGCTGTGGGTGGCGTCGGCGGCGTAGGGATCGGCGGCGATCACCGTCATGCCCAGGCCCTCCAGGCGCCACTTGGCGGCCCGGCCCACGGCGCCCAGTCCCACCAGCCCGGCAGTGCGTCCCGCCACCTGCCAGGCCCGGTAGCGCTGGTAGGGGAGGGTCTCGCCGAACATCCTGCCCGCTCGCACGTCGCGATCGCCGGCGACCACGAACCGGGTCACCGCCATCAGCAGAGCCACCGTCATCTCGGCCACGGCGTCGGCGTTGCGGCCCGGTGTGCGCAACACGGGGATGCCGGCCGCGGTGGCCGCGTCGACGTCGACGTTGGTGGGTCGGGCCCGGGTGGAGGCGATGGCCATCAGCGGCAGCTCCAGCACCGGACCCTTGCACGAGTCGGCCTCGCACACGACGATGTCGGCTCCCTCGTGGAGGATCTTGGCGGCGAAGTCCTTGGATCGGTAGAGCCTGATCGGCTGGTGCTCGATCCAGGGTTCGAACACCACGTCGGCGATGTCGCGCAGCTCGTCGAGGGCAGGGCCCCGAAGGGGCGCGGTAACCAACACTCGTGGCCGGCTCACGAGGCGACGCTAGCGCCCGCGGCCACCTGTCAGCCCGTGCGGTGGCGTGGCCCCGCCCTCGACGGCGTAGCTTCCTGTAGGCGGTCGGCGCAGGCTGCCGGCCTTGCCACAGGAGTGCGCATGGACGAGGTGACGGTCGGGATCGACATCGGGACGACCGCAGTCAAGGCTGTGGCCGCCGACGGCGACGGTGCGGTCCTGTCCCGGGCCCGGATCCCTCACCGGGTGGTGTCGACCGATCCCGGCCGTTTCGAGCACGATCCTCAGGCCGCTTGGATCGACGGTGTGATGGGTGCCTGGGACGACGTGACGGCGGGCATTGCCGGCCGATCGGTGGCCGCGGTCACCGTCTCGGCCATGGTGCCGTCGATGTGCGGGGTCGACTCCGCCGGTGCGCCGGTCACGCCCGGCCTGCTCTACGGCGACGCCCGCGGCCGGGGGGTCGGATCCGGTTCCGAGTCCACTGACGGGGAGGCCGCCGGGTTTGCTCGCTGGCTGGCCGACTGCGATGGAGTGGAGGCCCTCTGGCCGGCGCAGGCGGCGGCCAACCATGCGCTTTGCCGGACCGCCGCTCTCGACTCCTCGACCGCCATGGCCATGGCGCCCATGTCCGACGGGCAGGGCTGGGCGCCCGAGTTGCTCGATGAGATCGGCATGACCTCGGAGCAGCTGCCGACCATCAGTCCGGGGGCGGCCGCCATCGGCGAGCGAGACGGCGCTCTGGTCTCGGCTGGGACCGTCGACGCGCTGGGTGAGCAGCTGGTGGCCCCCTGTGGCGACGATGGCGATGTGCTGGTTATGTGCGGCACGACCCTGCTGCCGTGGGTGTTCACCAGCGAGTGGGTCGAGGTCGCCGGATTGTGGACGTTCCCGTCGACCCGGGCCGGGCTCATGGTGGTGGGCGGGGCAAGCAACGCCGGTGGCCTGTTCATCGACCGGGTCCGGGCTCTGGTGAGCGATCCGGCTTCAGAGGATCTGCTGGCGCTCGACGGTGGCGACCTGCCGGTGTGGCTTCCCTATCCGAGAGGCGAGCGGACTCCGTTGCACGATCCCGATCGCCGGGCCGAGCTGCTCGACCTTCACGTCGGCCACACTCCGGCCCATGTCTTGATGGCCGCCTACGAGGCGGCCGGCTTCGTGGTGCGTCACCACATAGAGCTCTCCGGTCTCGACGCCTCGCGGATCGTCGCCGTGGGCGGCGGGACCCAGTCGCCGGCCTGGATGCAGGCGCTGGCCGACACGACCGGCCTGGCCGTCGACGTGTCGGTTGAGCCCTACAGCGCCGCTCTCGGTGCGGCCTACCACAGCCGGGTCACCGCCGGACTGGAGGCCGACACCTCGCAGGCCCGGCGCTGGGGCCGGGTCTCGCACCGGGTGGAGCCCCGCGCCGGGCACGCGACCGCGGCCGAGGGACGCTACCGCCGCTTCCGGCAGGGCACCGACCGGTGAGGTTCTCGGTTACCTATCCGCTGGCCGCGGGCCGTTGCAGCGCTGAGTTCGCCACCCGGCGGGGCCTGGTGGAGTTCGCCCGGGCGGCCGAGGAGGCCGGCTTCGACGGGATCAGCTTCACCGACCATCCCGCCCCCACCCACCGCTGGCTGGCCGCCGGCGGTCACGACGCGCTCGATCCCTTCGCCGCGCTGGCGTTCGCGGCCGCGGTCACGGAGCGTGTGCAGTTGATCCCCAACGTGGTGGTCCTGCCCTACCGCAACCCGTTCCTGGTGGCGAAGTCGGCGGCCACTATCGACGCTATGTCCGATGGCCGGTTCGTGCTGGCCGTGGGGACCGGCTACCTCAAGGGCGAGTACCGGGCCCTAGGGGTTGACTTCGACGAGCGCAACGACCTCTTCGACGAAGCCATCGAGGTCGTGCGGGGCGTGTGGACCACCGACGACTTCAGCTACGAGGGCCGCAACTTCACCGCCAGGGGCCAGACCGCCAACCCCAAGCCGGAGCGGCCGATCCCGATCTGGATCGGAGGCAACAGCCGCCTGAGCCGCCGCCGGGTGGCCACCGTCGGCGATGGCTGGGTCCCGTTCCCCGCTCCCCGCGGGCTGGCCGCCACTGCGCGGACCGTTCCGCTGGAGACTGTCGACGATCTGCGCGGGATGCTCGATGACCTGTGGCGCCAAGCCGACTCAGCCGGACGCGACCCCGCCGAGATCGACGTCTCGTTCATGACCCTGGCTGAGAACACCCCCGCCGACGACGACTTCAACCCCGACGCCCACCTGGAAGCCTTGCAACAACTGGCCGATTTGGGCGTCACCTGGTGCGCAGCCCCCATCCCCGCCGACTCCCTCTCGCATGCCTTAGAAGCTCTCCAGCACTACGGCGACACAGTCATCGCGCACAGCCGGTAGGCCGGGGGGTGGCGGCGAGGAACGTCCGACCGACAATGGGGCGAAGCCCCGTCGGTCGGACGGCCTCGACGACAGGACCCGCCGGCCGGGGTGCCCGGTAACATCGAAACGATGACGGAACAACCGGCGCTGGGATTCCGGGCGTTCGATGTGGATGAGCACTACTACGAGGCCCCGGACGCCTTCATCCGTCACATCGACCCGTCCATGAAGAAGCGCTGCATGCAGTGGGCCGAGATCGACGGCCGGAAGCGCTTCATGGTGGCCGGCAAGGTCAACAGGTTCATCCCGAACCCCACCTTCGACCCGATCGCCAAGCCGGGCAGCCTGGAGGACTACTTCCGGGGTCGCAACCTGGAGGGCCGCGACATCGCGGCGATGTTCGGCGAGCTGGATCCTCTCGACGACCACCCCGGCTTCCGGGACCGGTCGGCCCGCGTCGAGCTGATGGACAGCCAGGGCTTGGAGTCGGTGCTGCTGTTCCCCACCCAGGGCGTGGGCATGCAGGAGGCCCTCAAGCGCGACATCGAAGCGCTGCACGCCGCCTTCAGCGCGTTCAACACCTGGCTCGACGAGGACTGGGGCTTCGACCGTGACGGCCGAATCTTCGCGGTGCCCATGCTCACCTTCGCCGACCCGGAGCTGGCCGTGGCCGAGCTGGACCGGCTGCTGGAGATGGGCGCCCGCATCGTGTGCACCGTTCCGGGGCCGGTGCCCACCGGCAGCGGCTACCAGTCGCCCGGCATGGCCGGCTACGACCCCATCTGGGCCCGCCTGGAGGAGGCCGGGGTGCCGTTGGCCATGCACGCCGGGCTCAACGGCACCGTCCAGTACGGCAAGGTGTGGGAGCCGTCCCGGGGCCAGTTCGAGGCGTTCAAGCACATGGCCTTCCCGCTGGTGGCCTTCTCGGACCGCTCGATCTCCGACACGTTCGCGGCCCTGATCTGCCACGGCGTGCTCGATCGCTTCCCGGCTCTGCGCCTGGCCACCATCGAGAACGGAGCCATGTGGGTCCCCGACCTGCTGCGCAACCTCAAGATCTGCCACGGCAAGATGCCGTGGGAGTTCAAGCGCCACCCGGTGGAGGCCTTCATCGAGAACGTGTGGGTGTCGCCCTACTTCGAGGACGACATGGCCCTCATCAAGGACTGCATCGGGGCCGACCGGATGCTGTTCGGCTCCGACTACCCCCACGCCGAGGGTCTGGCCGAGCCGTCCGCCTATCTGGACGACATCGCCGGCTTCAGCGACGACGAGGTTCGCAAGGTGATGCGCGACAACGCCTACGAACTGCTGTCAGCCTCTGCCCGCTAGTCCGTCGCCGAACTGCCGGCCTTGACGGCGAAGTCCTGGAGGGACGTGTTCTTGTCGCTGTGACGGCCGGTGTCGCGGGACTGGATCGACACGTCGTGGCCCGCCACCGACGCCCGCAGCGCCCCCACCGTGCAGTCTGAGCGGTCCAGCACCGAGAACGGGTCGTAGTTGAACCAGTCCATGGCGTTGAGATGGGTGATCCGGTCGATGTCGGAATCGGGCACGCCCTCGAACACCTCGACCAGCTCCTCCGGAGCCTCGGGCCAGTTCGAGTCCGAGTGGGGGTAGTCCATCTCCCAGCACAGGTTGTTGATGCCGATCTCGTGGCGCAGGGTCACCCCCACCGGGTCGGAGATGAAGCAGGTCAGGAAGTTGCGCCGGAACACGTCGCTGGGCTTGAGGTCCCCGAAGGACTGGCCGGTCCACAGGTGGTGCATGTCGTAGGTCTTGTCGGCCCGGTCCATGAAGTACGGAACCCAGCCCGACCCGCCCTCCGACAGCGCGATCTTGAGTCCCGGGTAGCGGCGGGGCACGGTCGACCACAGCAGGTCCGAGGCCGCGATCGACGTGTTCATGGGCTGCATGTGGATCATCACGTCCATGGGGGCGTCGGGCGCGCTCACCACCATCTGCCCGGACGACCCGAGGTGGATGGACAGCACCGTCCCGCAGTCCACCAGGGCCTCCCACAGCGGGTCCCAGTAATGGTCATGGAAGCTGGGCTGGTCCAGCGGGACCGGGTTCTCGGTGAAGGTCATCGAGTGGCAGCCCAGCTCCGACACCCTGCGCACCTCGGCCGCGCACTCGTCGGCCGACCAGATCATGGGCAGGGCCATGGGGATGAACCGACCCGGGTAGGCGCCGCACCACTCACCGATGTGCCAGTCGTTGTAGGCCCGGATCAGGTCGGCCGCGAACTCCTTGTCGGGGTGGTTGGCGAACAGCCGGCCCGCGAAGCCGGGGAAAGACGGGAAGCACATCGATCCGAGCACCCCGCCCGCGCTCATGTCCTTGACACGCTCGTGGACGTTGTAGCAGCCGGGCCGGATCTCATCGAAGCTGGTCGGCTCGATGCCGTACTCCTCCTTGGGCCGCCCGGCCACCGCGTTGAGGCCGATGTTGGGGATGATCGAGCCGTTGAAGGTCCACACGTCGTCGCCGTTGTCGGTGTGGAGGATCTTGGGGGCCTCGTCGCGCCACTTGGCCGGCAGGTGATGGTCGAACATGTCGGGCGGCTCGCACAAGTGATCGTCGACGCTCACGAGGATCATGTCGTTCATGTCCATGTCGGTCCCTCCTTGATGCGGTGGCTACTCCTCGATGAAGTCGTAGTCGGCGTCGCCCTGCACGACTTGCTTGAGGATCTTGCCGGTGGCGTTCCGGGGCAGCGGCTCGGTCCGCAACTCCCAGTGGGCCGGAACCTTGATGTCGGCCAATGTAGCGGCCACCCAGGACTCGAGTTCTCCGATCAGGTCGGTGGCAGGCCGCTCGCCGGTAACCACCACCACCGCCTTGACCTCCTGGCCCAGTTCCCGGTGCTCCACGCCCACAACGGCCGACTCGGTCACTGCGGGGTGGGCGTCGAGGCGCTGCTCGATCTCGGTGGGGTAGATGTTCTCGCCGCCGCGGATGATGAGGTCGCTGCGGCGGCTGACAAGGAACAGCAGCCCGTCGCGGACGTAGCCGTAGTCGCCAGTGCGCAGCCAGCCGTCGCGGATGGTCTCGGCCGTGGCAACGGGGTCGTTCCAGTAGCCGGGCGTGATCATCGGGCCGGACAGGCAGACGTTGCCGACCTTGCCCTCGTCGAGTTCTCGGCCGCCGTCGTCCGTGATGCGCACGCCGACGATGGGGAGCGGGTAGCCGACCGAGTCGGGGTGGTCGCGCAGCACGTCGTCGGCCGCGCTGGTGGCCAGACCGGAGCTCTCGGTCAGCCCGTAGCCGATGGTGACGCTGACGCGGGCGTGGGGCAGGGCGGTGCGGCAGATCTCCTGCAGTTCCGGCGACCAGACGGAGCCGCCGCCGCCGATGCTGACCACCGACGAGGTGTCGTAGTCGGCAAGCCGTGGGTGCTCCACCAGCCTCCAGAGCTGGGTGGTGACTCCGCCCCAGCGGGCGATGCCGTGCTCCTCAGTGAGGCGCAGGATCTTCTCGGCCTGGTAGCGGCCGGTGGTCCACAGATGGTTGATCCCCGCCCCGACGGCCATCACCGCACAGGCGTGCAGGCCCGACACGTGGAACAGCGGACTGCATGCCAGGGTCGGCCCGCCGACGTCCATCGACTCGCCCGGGAAGCGCAGGAACTGGCGGGCGCCGATCATGTACGCGCAGGTCAGGTAGGCGAAGAAGTTGCGGTGGGTCTGGATGGCCCCCCTCGGCCTGCCGGTCGTGCCAGAAGTGAACAGGATGGCGGTCGGGTCGTCGATGGCGATCGGGCAGTCGGGGAGGGGAGAACCGGCGTATGCGTCGATCAGGCCGTCGATTGTCTCGGCGGCCGGATCGGCGTCCATGGCGATCACCGGCACACCCGGATCGTGGTCGAGGCGCTCCAGGCGTCGTCGGTCGGCGATCAGCACCTTCGGCTCGGTCAGCTCGAGGCCGTAGGAGATCTCGTCGCCCTTCCACCAGCCGTTCATGGCCACCGCGACGGCCCCGGCGCTGACCGTCCCCCAGAATCCCTGGATCCAGCCCGGCTGGTTGGAGCCCAGCAGGCCCACCCGGTCGCCGGGTTCCACCCCGAAGCGCTGTGTGAGGGCCGCGGCCACTGCCGCCGCATGGTCGATGTTCTCGGCGAACGTGGCGCTGCGGCCGTCGTCGAAGAGGTAGTAGCGGGCTGAGCCGTCGCCCCCGTGGTTGGCCGAGGCGGCCAGCAGGTCTCGCAGGCTGCCGTGGGGGCTGGCCACCACGCCCATCTCCCTGCCGCCGACGTTCTCGGTGATGATCTCGAAGAACCCGCCCGGGCCCGTGAGCATGGCGTCGGCCTCCGCCACCGTCATGGCCGGTGAGGCTGCGCCGGCCGTTTGATCCTCTGGCTGGTCGGTCATCGTCGAGACACTAGTTGGCAGTGTTCGCAGTCCCATGCGTGACTTGGAGCCGGAGTACGATGCGCGGCCACCGGGATCGGCCAGACCTATGCAAGACCTGCCCCACGGCACCATCGATGTAGACCATCAGGCCCCGAGCTTCATCGCCGACCGCCACCGTCGCTATGCCGAGTTGCGGGACGGCTGCCCGGTTGTGTTCAACCAGAACTACGGGGGCTTCTGGATGGTCACCGACTACGAGTCGGTGGCCGCGGTGGCCCGCGACAACGACACCTTCGCCCACAAGTACGAGCCCGACTCCGACGACGGGATCTCCTACCACGGCATCTGTGGCATCCCCAGGCCGCCGTATGTGCCCCGCATGGGGGTGTCGGAGATCGACGGGCCTGAGCACGCCGACCTGCGCCGGGTGCTCAACCCGTACATGACGCCCCGGGTCATAGAGCGCCAGCGGCCGAGGATGGCGGCAGTGTCGGCCTGGTTCCTGGATCAATTCACGGAGGCCGGCGCAGCGGACCTGGTGCTCGACTACGCCACTCCGGTCCCCGCAGTGCTCACCCTCGAGCTGATGGGCATGGAGTCGTCCAACTGGAGGCACTACGCCGACTTCTTCCACGCCACCTCCTCCTACGAGCCGTCCGATCCGAGGTTCCGCAGCGCGGTGGCCCGCCGCGACGACATGTGGGCCGAGCTGGCCGGGTTCGCCGCATTCCGGCGGGACAACCCGGCCGACGACGTCACCACCGCCCTGGTGACCGCGGTCATAGACGGGCGGCCCCTGACCGACGACGAGATCACCGGGATCATGTGGAACCTGGTGGCCGGTGGCCTCGACACCACCACGTCGCTGGTCTCGTGGGGCCTGCACCACCTCGGCACCCATCCCGGCGACCGGACCCGCCTGATCGCCGACCGGGGCCTGATCGCAGGCGCCGTGGAGGAGTTCCTGCGCTTCTACAGCCCCAGCGAGACGCTCACCCGTACCGCCACTCGCGACGTGGAGCTGGCGGGCCGGCAGATCCGCCGGGGTGATGTGGTCTTCATCAGCTGGGTTTCCGCCAACCACGACCCCTCGGTGTTCGACGACGCCGACGAGGTGCGCATCGACCGTGCCGTCAACAAGCATCTGTCCTTCGGCTTAGGCGGCCACCGTTGCATCGGTTCGTCGATCGCTCGCATCGAGTCGGAGCTGATGCTGGGAGACGTGCTGAGCCGCGTCGGCGACTACCAGATCGACATCGACGGTTTCAAGCCCTATCCGGGCAACCTGCTCATGACCGGCGTAGTGGCCATGCCGGTGACGTTCACTCCGAGCGCTCGCTCCGGAGCCGCCGACCCCTTCGGCTGCTAGCAGGCAGCTCCTCTCGCGCCAGCACGGTTGCCGACCACAACCCCGGGATCACCGGCAGCCAGAAGGCGAACACCCGATGGGCGACCACGCCCAGCAGGGCCACCTCGATCGGCACCCCGACGGCTCGAAGGGTGAAGGTGGTCGCCGCGTCCACACCCCCGGTGGCGATGAGTGGGATGGGCACCGACTGGGCCAGATATCCGAGCACGTAGGCAACCACGATGGCGGGCACCGAGACGGTCACGCCGAAGGCCTGAAGGGCCGCCCACAAGCTCGCCAGGTCGCCGATCCAGTACAGCAGCGCCCAGGCCAGCAGCCGTCGCCCGTCGGTCGTGTGTGTGCATTCCCGCACCCGGGCAGCGGCCGACACGCCCACGGCGAGAGCTCGTCGAAGCCGCGGCGCGTCCTCAGTGGCCGCGAAGGTGGCCTTGCGCTTGGGCTGTGTGAACCAGCGAGCCACTGCGATCACGGCCGCGAAGCTGGCCAGCCAGCTCGCGGCCATGGCTATGGGTACAGCCGAGTCCAGCAGACCCGCTAGCGCGCCCAGCCATCCCAGGACGCCGAACACGAAGTAGACGGCGGTGTTGAGCGTGATGAGCTGCAACATGGCGTTCGGCTTGGAGAATCCCAGCCGGCGGAACACCCAGAACGTGAACGCCATGCCCGCTGCGCCGCCCGCGGCTACTAGCTGGGTGAGACCGAAACCGGCCAGCGCCACCTTGAGCGAGTACCAGAACCCCACCGGGGGCGGGTTGCTGCCAGGCTCGGCAAGAAGATCGCCACTGCCGGCCACCGACATACGGAACGCCCCGGCGTAGCCGACGAAGACCCCGATCTGGCCCACGGCGCACAGGCCGAGCCAGCCCCAGGCGGCACCGCTGAGAGTGTCGCCCAACTTGGTGAATCCGGCGAACCGGCCGATGGACACCACCAGCACTGTCGTCACGATCACGGCCACCCCGACGGTCAGGATCACCTGCCCGGGGCTCAGCGCCCTCAGTGCTTCCAGCCGGCTCGCCGCGGCGGGCGACATGGTCTCTGGCGGCGGATCCTGCGGTTCGGGTGGCACTCTGTGGTCGTCGGGAGTCTGACCGCTCATCGCGTCGCGATCCTCGCCAAGGCGCCGAGAGCGGCCCCGGTGATCACGTCGAGGGTGTAGTGGTTGCCGGTGGCCACCACCACCGCGGCGACGGCCGCCGGATAGACGGTTCCGACGGTCCGCATCAGCGGACTGCGGGCGAAGCGGGCCATCCCGAACCCGGTGACCACCGCGAAGGCCACATGGTGGCTGGGCATGGCCGCGATCGGGTTGTAGAGCTTCACCAGCATCCGGTGTTCGATGTCGATGCCCCGGTCGAGCAGGGTGTCGACCTGGTCGTCCCGGTTGCGGGGCGGGGCGGTGGGAAAGGCCAGGAATACGGGCAGGGCGCCGAGGTAGGCCGCCACCGCCGCCCGCCGCTCCCGCAGGAAGGCGGGACTGTGCCGGTGGTGGAGCAGGATGAGCCAGCCGACGCTGACCGTGAGGTTGCCGACCGCGTAGCCGACGTTGAGCATGTCGACCAGCCGCTGGTGACGCAGTGCGGCCCGCTGGACGCTGGGCTCGATGCGCAGCCCGAGGTGCTCTTCGAGGGCTACCACTTGATCGGCGTTGCGGGCGGCCCGGCGCCGGCCTCGTTCGTTCCACACCAGCCGGCGCACGCCGAAGTAGCCGCCGATGCACAGCGCACCGATGGCGAACTCTCGCAGGACTCTCAGCGGGGTTCCTCCACCCAGTACAGGGGCGCGGCCATCGCCCAGTGCCCCACGTTGGCCCGGATTGCCTCGGACCATCGATCGGCCAACTGCTGCATTACGGCCTGCTCGCCGGCCTTGCCCAACTCCGAAGGCGGGGGCTCGATGGGGGGATCCATCGCGGCGCGCCACCGGCGGGGTCCGAGCGGCAGCACCGTGAACGAGATGATGGGGGAGCCGGCAAGGCGGGCCAGGGCGGCCACGCCGGCTGCCATCTCAACCTCGCTGTCCAGGAACCGCAGCCTGTGGGTGTGCCCGGCGAACTCGCTGTTGTCGCCGAGCAGCAGCACGGCCTCGCCGGCCCGCAGTCGCCGAACGCTGCGCAGGGCCGCGACCTGGCGGTACATCACGTTCAGCCCAACCGAGGAGCGGACATGCTCGATCGCCCACGCGATCCAGTTGTCGGCCACGATCACATTGGTCGGCACCGCGATTCTCGCCCCCGGGATGGCCGTGGCCACCTCCCACCCTCCGAGATGCGTACCGGCGAGGATCAGGCCGCGGCCCCGTCCGACGGCTTCGTCAACGTGATGCCAGTCCTCGTAGACGACCGTGTCCAGGAACTCCTGAGGCCGCCCGATGGCCCACAGAATGTCGGCCGCGGCGTGCGACTCGTTGATCATCACCCGGCGCACGGCGGCCCGGACCCTCGGATGGTCCCGTGGTGCCCCGACGGCGTGGCACAGGTTGGCGGCCAGGTCCCGGCGCCGCTTGGGCCGCAGGGCCCACTGGATGTTGCCGCCCATCGTGGCCAGCCCGTGGGCCAGCCAAGCCGGGATGCGCGAGCCGATCCACGCCGCGCCGTCGATGACCCGGGCCAGCGCGATGGCGGCCCGACGGATAACCCGGGTGCGCAGCGACACTAGGGCCGGTGCAGTGACACGCAGCGCTTCGTCGGGCTCGCAGCAGCGCAGCATTGCTCGATGCTAGACCTGCGCCCCGGTGCGGGCTGTGGGCGCCGGGTTTGCACCTCGCCGCGCGCGCTCTAGGTTCGGCCGCTGTGAGTCCACCGACCGGCCGCGAGCCGGACGCTCCGTCCGCAGGTCGCGGCGACGGGTCCGATTCCGAGGCGGAGCGCACCGCAGGGCTGGTCGACTCCGAGCGTCTGGGTGACTGGATGAACGACCGGGGCCTGCCCGGAGAGGGTGAGCCGTTGGCGGTGAGGTTCATCTCGGGCGGAGCGTCCAACGAGATCTTCGAGGTGAGCCGCGGTGGCCATCGGTGGGCGCTGCGACGCCCGCCGAGGAACGTGCCGCCCGGCCGCAACGAAACCATGATGCGCGAATACCGCATCCTGGCCGCGCTCGACGGCACGGACGTGCCCCACGCCCGGGCCGCGGGCGCCTGCGACGATCCCGACGTGCTGGGCGCCGCCTTCTACTTGATGGACTTCGTGGACGGGTGGTCGCCGATCAGCGAACCGGATTGGCCCGAGCCGTTCTTCTCGGACCTGGATGTCCGTGCCGGCCTGGCCTACGAGTTGGTGGAGGCTGTCGCCCGGCTGTCCCGAGTCGACTGGAGGGCCAGGGGCCTGGAGGGCCTGGGACGGCCCGACGGCTTCCACGAGCGTCAAGTCGATCGCTGGCACGCGCACCTCGAGCGGTTCGAGTTCCGTGACATCCCCGGGCTGGATGTCGCGGCTGACTGGTTGCGGGGACGGAAGCCCCGCAGCTACGAGCCGGGGATCATGCACGGCGACTACCAGTTCGCCAACGTGATGTTCCACCACGGGGCTCCGGCGCGGATGGCGGCCATCGTCGACTGGGAGATGGGCACGGTCGGCGACCCGCTCCTGGATCTGGCCTGGGTGGTGATGGGCTGGCCCGACGACACCGGAGCCGGCGGGGCCGGACGCCGGGTCAGCGGATACGTCGACTACACCGGCATGCCGGGACGCGGCGATCTGCTGGAGCGCTACGCGTCCGTGTCGGGCCGCGACGTTGCGGAGATCGACTACTACGTGATCCTGGCCCGGTTCAAGATGGCCATCGTGCTCGAGGGCGGCTACGCCCGGTACGTGGCCGGAGGGGCCGACAACCCCAAGATGGAGGCGTTCGGCGCAGTCGTCCTCGACATGGCCGCGGCCGCGGCCGAACTGGCCCGCACCACCAGCCTCTAGCGTTGAGCCATGGCCATCGACTTCTCCGTCGAGCCGGAGTTCCAGGCGAAGCTCGACTGGATGGACCGGTTCGTCGGCGAGGAGGTCGAGCCGCTCGACCTCTACTTCCGTGACACGGTCAGCCCCTTCGACCGCACCAACGCCACCGCCAACGCTCTGGTGCGTCCCCTGCAGCGCCAGGTGCAGGAGCAGGACCTGTGGGCCTGCCATCTCGGGCCGGAGTTGGGCGGCCCCGGATACGGGCAGGTGAAGCTGGCCCTCATGAACGAGATCCTGGGCCGGTCGCTGTGGGGCCAGATCGTTTTCGGCTGCCAGGCGCCCGACTCGGGCAACGCCGAGATCCTGGCCCACTACGGCACCGACGAGCAGCGTGAGCGGTACCTGAAGCCGCTGCTGGCCGGCGAGATCTCGTCGACGTATTCGATGACCGAGCCCCAGGGCGGGTCAGACCCCAACTACTTCACATGCCGGGCGGTGCGGGACGGCGACGAGTGGGTCATCACCGGCGAGAAGTGGTTCGCCTCCAACTTCCGGTACTCGACCTTCCTGATCGTGATGGTCATCACCAACCCCGACGTGCCGGTGTACCGGGGCTCATCGATGGTCCTGGTGCCGTCGGACGCGGAGGGCCTGGAGGTGGTGACCGACGTGGGCTTGGGCTCCGAGCCCCTGGGCGAGGGCGACCATCCCCACCTGCGGTTCAACGACGTGCGGGTTCCCGCCGAGAACCTGCTGGGCGAGGAGGGATCAGGCTTCAAGATCGCCCAGACCCGCTTGGGCGGGGGGCGGGTCCATCACGCCATGCGCTCGGTGGGGACGGCTCAGCGGGCGCTGGACATGATGTGCGAGCGGGTGCTGTCGCGGGAGACCAAGGGCTCCCTGATCGCTGAGAAGCAGGCCATCCAGCACTGGATCGCCGACTCGTGGGTGCAGATCCAGCAGTTCCGCTTACAGGTGCTGCATTGCGCCTGGCTGATCGACGAAGTGGGCGACTACGCCAAGATCCGCCAGCACATCGCCGGCGTGAAGGTGGCCACGCCCAAGGTGCTGATCGACGTGGTGTACCGGGCCATGCACGCCCACGGCTCGCTCGGCGTGTCGAACCTGATGCCGCTGGCTCACATGTGGATGTCGGGGCCGATCATGGGCATCGCCGACGGACCGTCCGAGGTGCACAAGGACACCATCGCCAAGCAGGTGCTCAAGGGCTACAAGCCCCACGACGGTCTGTACCCGTCGATGCACCTGCCTACCCGGATCGAAGCAGCCCGGGCCCACATCGAGTCCCGGCTTGAGCACGAGATCGCCAACCTCTAGTGCGGGGCGAGCGGGGTTCGACGAGGTGAGCGGTTCCGGCGGTGTCGCCGAAACCCGGGCTGCGATCGATGCGGCCAACGCCGCCGACCCCCGAAGCCACGATTCAGAGCCGCTGGCGCTGGCCCAGGGTCGCCGGGCCGAGGAGTGGGTGGTCCGCCTCGACCCGGAGGCGTCTGACGCTCTGAGGCTGGCGGCCCGGGCCCATCATCTGCGTCGCTGGGCGCTGCCCCGCTCGGACTATCCCGAGGGCCGGGCCGGCTACCTGCGCTGGCGGAGAGCGCAGCGGGAACGCCATGCCCGAGACCTGGCCGCCATCCTCGACGAGGCCCGGGTGGACGGCTCAGTAGCGGCCAGGGCCACCCGGATCGTGACCAAGCGGGGGCTGGGATCCGACCCGGAGGTGCAGACCTTCGAGGACGCGGTGAGCCTCACGTTCCTGGAGACGGAGTTGCGCTCGGTACTCGACCGGCTCGACGACGACGCCAAGGCGGCCGACATAGTGGCCAAGACCCTGGCCAAGATGAGCGCCGCCGGCCGGGGCCAGGCTGCCCAAGTGGCCGCCGGCCTCGACGAGCACAGCCGGAGGGTCGTCGCCGAGGCCGAGGAGGTGTTCGCCCGGGAGGGCCGCGACACCGGGTGAAGCCGGCCTCAGAGCCGCATCCGCAGCCGCAGTCGTGACACCGCGGCGAACAGCAGCCACGACAGGCACCAGACCACCACCGCGACGAGCAGGACCGTCTCGTCGCTAGGACTCAGACCGGGGGCGTGGAAGGGCTTCACGAAATACTGGGAGATGAAGCCGCCCCGGTACGGAGTCTCACCCGCGAGGCGCCAGAAGTGCTTCTCCCAGACCGTCAGCGGGCACGGCAACTGGAGGAGATTCACCGCAGCAGTCGGCACCAGCATGACCAAGTACCAGCTCATCAACCGTTGCCTGAGTGCCGCAAATGGAGCGCCGACAATGATGAACACGGCCAGCAGCCCGTGTGCGAGTGCTATCGAGATTGCCAGCAGCCACGCACCCACGGCTTCACACTACTGCGAGTGCCCCAGGTGGGTCATTTGTAGCGCACAGCCGTGGTGTTCGAGCCTGGATGAATATTTCGATATCATCGAGCAACTATGTGAAAGGGGGCTCATGGCTGCTAGCGGCGAGCCGCGCCGACGAGGTGATTCGGAACGGACGGCGAAGCGCGTGGTGGAAGCCGCGGCCGCGGAATTCATCGAGCGGGGATACGACGGAGCGGTGATAAGCAACATTGCGCGCCGCGCCGGGGTGACGCCGGGAGCCATCTACCCGCGCTGGCCGCACAAGAACGACCTGATGGTGGCTGCCGTTGAGCACCTCCTTGAGCAGTTGCTGCCTGAGCGAAGGCTCCAGGACATGGGTCTTGCCGAGGCGACCGTGCCGGAGATCCTCGAGTTGTGGGGTACGTCCCTGTTGACATCTGACTCAGTGAGAGACGTGCTGAACCAAGTGTTCGGCAGCGCCCGTAACAACGCCGCGATTCAACAACTCTTGCAGCGTTTCCTGGACGAACAGGCCGACCAGTTGCGCGGCCTGGTTGAGAGGGCGGCGGACGAGGGACTCTTCGACGCCGAATACGACATTGCCTCCGCAACACTGATGATCCACGCGATCGGGATCGGCACTCACTTGGTGTTGTCCGCCGGGCTGGCGGATCGCCATGTCCCGTCCGGACAGGACTGGGCCGCATGGCTGATGCACGTCATGGCCAGCGCGATACCCCAGCGCCCGCCAGACCAGTAGCGCCGGACACCGCCCTCGGCGTCAGTCGATGCCGAGTTGGGCCTTGCGCTCGCGGGCGTAGTTGGTGATGAGCTGGTCGGCGGTGAGTCCGATGACGGCCACGTTGAAGCCGGCGACGATGCCCTCACCCACGAGGGCCTGCTCGGTGCGGGCCAGCAGGATGTCGTCGCCGAGGCCGTCGATGCCGCCGATGAAGGCGGAGATGATCACCAGCAGGAGTCCGAACAGCAGCACCTGGTTCATGCCCAGCATGATCTCCGGGAACGCCATGGGGAACTTGACCTTGCGCAGCACCTGCGTCCGGGTGCAGCCCGACATCTCGGCGGCCTCGATCATGTCGGCGGGCACGTTGCGCAGCCCCAGCATCGTGTAGCGCACGGCCGGGACCGTCGCGTAGATCACGATGGCGGTGAGGGCGGCCACCGGTCCCACCCGGAACAGCATCACCACCGGGATCAGGTAGATGAACGAGGGCAGCACCTGGAACGTGTCCAAGAGGACCTGGACCGAGGCGTAGCGCCGGTCGCTCGTCGAGGCGAAGATCCCGATCGGCACCCCGATGACGACACTGACGATCAGGGCGGCCACGACCAGGTAGAGCGTCTCCATCGACTCGATCCAGAACCCCGAGAAGGCCAGGTAGGCCACGAACAGCGCCACTATGGCCGCCAGCCTCCAGCCTCCGAAGCGCCAGCCGACCGCGGCGACGAGGACCAGCAGCCCGATCCAGGGCAGCGCCTGGAAGGCGTCCCGCATGGGGAACAGGATCTCCAGGATCATGAAGTCCCGGAAATGGCCCAGCGGGGACTTCAGGTTGAGTTGCACCCAGTCGACCATCCACTCCCAGAACGGCTCGGTGCTTACCGTCGCCCCCTTGCGCCCGTCGATCAGGACGATGTCGGTCCCGGGCAGGCGCAGCTCCCAGAGCCGGTCCGTGCTGACTGCCCCGCCCCTGGGCAGCAGCGCGGCGTACTCGGTCAGCCGGGCCAGCACGATCCCGGCTGCGACCACCGCCGAGCCCCCGATCCAGAACGGATGCCGCGCCGTCCAGCTCTTGGTCATGTCGATGTGCTCGGGCCTGCGGGCTCCGAGGGCCTGGCCCAGCCGGTCGAGCATGATGGCCATCAACACGATGGCCACCCCCACCTCCAGGGCCTTGCCGATGCGGAGGCTCTGCAGGTAGTTCAACAGCGGCAGGCCCAAGCCGCGAGTGCCGACGAAGGACGCCAGAACGGTCATGCCGAAGCACTGCATCAGCACCTGGTTGATGCCGACCAGTAGCTGCGGGCGCGCCGCCGGCATCTCGACGCGCCACAGCATCTGCCATTTGGTGCAGCCCGACATAAGGCCGGCCTCTCGCACCTCCGGGGAGACCGAGCGCAGACCCAGGATGGTGAGCCGGGCCATGGGCGGCACCGCGAACAGGACGGTGGCGATGGCGCCGGCCTCGTCGCCGATGCCGATGAACACCGAGATCGGCAGCAGGTAGGAGAAGTGCGGCATGGACTGCATCACGTTGAGCACCGGCACCAGCAGGGCCTCGAACCACCGGGCCTTCACTGCGGCGAGCCCTGAGGCCCAGCCGATCAGCGCCGCCAGGGGCGCCACCACGAACACGATCGACAGCGTGATCATGGAGTCCTTCCACACGCCGAAGACGGCCAGGTACAGCGAGCAACCGCCGGCTAGCAGCGCCAGCCTCCAGCCGCCCAGCTTGGCCCCGGCCACCGCGAAGAGGCCCACCAGCACCACCCAGGGCACCGCGCCCCAGCCGAAGGTGTTGAACATGGCCAGGTACAGCGAGCACGCTCCGGCCAGCGCCGCCAGCTTCCAGCCGCCGAGCAGCGCGCCGATCCCGACGAGCAGCCCGATGATCACGATCCAGGGCACCGGACCCCAACCGAAGGAGTCCCCACCCGAGATCAGCAGCTGCTCGCTCAGGTCCAGGGGGTACTCCAGCCAGCCCGACACCGTGCGGGTGACGTCTTTGAAGTTGAACAGGCCGAGCAGTTCCTCGTCCTTGAGGTACAGCAGGGCCTCGTTGGCCCAGTCGGGCAGGAACCTGAAGTCGCCCAGCTTCGACAGCCAGTCGGGGAACAGGCCGGGTGCGGCCTGATGGATGATCTGGATGACGATGTAGGGCGACAGCAACAGCAGCGCCATGCGCCAGCCCTTGGTGCGGCGGAACCGCTCCAGGAGGTTCTCGGGTGCGGCGGACTCGACGGTCGCAGCCATCAGCCGGCGCCGGAGTCTGTGCCCTCGGCGTCGCTGGTGCCCCACACTGCGTCGATCACGGCATCGCGGCTGAGGCTCCCGACCGCCGCGCCGTCCTCGACGACTACCAGCGGGTGCGGGCTGGCCAGCACGGCCGGGGCTATCTCACGCAGCACCGCGCCGGCCTCAACCGTCTCCGCGTCCGGGGGAGCGTCCGAGACGTCGCCCATGACGCTGCGGGCGGTGAGGATCCGGTCGCGCTGCACGTCGCGAGCGAAGTTCCGCACGTAGTCGGTCGCGGGCTGCGTGACCAGGTCCTCGGCCCAGCCCAGCTGGACGATCTGACCCTCATAGAGGATCGCGATCCGGTCGGCCAGGCGGATCGCCTCGCTGAAGTCGTGGGTGATGAACACGATCGTCTTGTGCAACACGGACTGGAGCCGCAGGAACTCGTCCTGCATCTCCCGCCGGATCAGCGGATCGAGCGCCGAGAAGGGCTCGTCCAAGAACCACACGTCGGGCTCGACGGCCAGCGACCGGCCGATGCCGACCCGTTGCTGCTGGCCTCCGGACAGCTCGCGCGGGTAGTAGCCGCCCCGACCCTCCAGACCCACGAGTGCGAGGATCTCATCGGCCCGGGCGCGCCGGGCGGCACTGTCGACGCCCTGCACCTCCAGCGGGAACACGATGTTCTCGGCCACGGTGCGATGAGGAAAGAGGGCGAAGTGCTGGAACACCATCCCCATCCGGTGCCGGCGGATGTCGATCAACTCCCGCCCGGACGCGGCCAGCAGGTCGACGCCGCCGAAGTGGACGCGGCCGGAGGTCGGCTCGATCAAACGCGATAGGCATCGGACCAGCGTGGACTTGCCCGATCCGCTGAGACCCATCAGAACGAGGATCTCGCCGGGCATCACGTCGAGGCTGGCCGACACGACGGCCGGGATGTACCCGGCGTCCTTCACCGTGTCGATGCTGGGCTCCCCGTTGTGGTGCCTGAGGAACTTCTCGGGATCGGGGCCGTAGAGCTTCCATACGTCCCGGCACGAGATCATCGCGTCACCGTTCATGACGTAGCCATCCGCGCCTCCAGAAAAGAACCGGCCGGGGGAGGCGTTCGCCTCCACCCGGCCGGTACTTTAGCGGACTAGCAACTACTACTAATTGCCAGTCGTAGGGGACTTACCCGGCTATCCAGCCTCGCCAGAGATCCTCGTTGGCGGCCAGCCACTCGGTGGCGGCCTCTGAGGCTTCCTTGCCGTCGACGTCGACGGCGGCGGCCATGGCGGCCAGCATCGGGTTGGTGAAGTCCATGCGCTGCACGATCGCAGCCGCGGCCGGCCACTTCTCGGGGAAGTGCTCGCCCACACCGGTCTTCAAGTACCCGTCGGCGGGGTTGCCGCAGTCGTGGGTCAGCTCGGAGTTGATGCCCCACGCCGGGTCGGTGCGGCAGGCGTCCTCGAAGGTCGGGAACTCGATGAAGCGGCCCTCATAGACGGCCTCCACGAAGTTCGGGGTCCAGTTGAACAACACGATCGGCGTGTTGTCGGCCGAAGCCGCGTCCAACTCAGCCCACAACGTGGCCGCCGAACCGGCGTTGATGACCTCGAAGTTCATGCCGAGACCCTCGACGCGCTCCTCGTCGCCCTTGAGCCAGTCCACCGGTCCGCCCAGGAACCGGCCCTTGTCGCCGGTCTCAGCCGTCGCGAACAGGTGCGCGCAGTCGTTGAGAGCCTGCCAGTCGGGAAGGCCGGGGCACTGCTCCTCGACGTAGATGGGGTACCACCATTCCTCGCGGGTCACCGCGTTGTGGGTGGCCCAGTCGAGCACGCAGCCCTTGTCGACCTGCTCCTGGAAGGCCACGCCGAAGGCGCCCTCCCAGACCTCGTGGACAAGCTCGATGTCGCCGTCACACATCGACTGGTACACCACCTGGCTGTCGGAGGGCACGTACTCCACCGAGTAGCCGGCGGCCTCCAGGATGCCGCCCACGACCTCGGCCCCGACGAGCTGGCTCGACCAGTTGTGCAACGGGATCCGGATCGGATCAGTGGAGTCGGCTGCGGCCGCGGCCTCTGCGGGGGCAGCTACGTCGCCGCTGATCCAGCCTCGCCAGAGATCCTCGTTGGCGGCCAGCCACTCGGTGGCGGCCTCTGAGGCTTCCTTGCCGTCGACGTCGACGGCGGCGGCCATGGCGGCCAGCATGGGGTTGGTGAAGTCCATGCGCTGCACGATCGCAGCCGCGGCCGGCCACTTCTCGGGGAAGTGCTCGCCCACACCGGTCTTCAAGTAGCCGTCGGCGGGGTTGCCGCAGTCGTGGGTCAGCTCGGAGTTGATGCCCCACGCCGGGTCGGTGCGGCAGGCGTCCTCGAAGGTCGGGAACTCGATGAAGCGGCCCTCATAGACGGCCTCCACGAAGTTCGGGGTCCAGTTGAACAACACGATCGGCGTGTTGTCGGCCGAAGCCGCGTCCAACTCGGCCCACAGGGTCGCGGCGGAGCCCGCGTTCACGACTTCGAAGTTCATGCCGAGACCCTCGACGCGCTCCTCGTCGCCCTTGAGCCAGTCCACCGGTCCGCCCAGGAACCGGCCCTTGTCGCCGGTCTCAGCCGTCGCGAACAGGTGCGCGCAGTCGTTGAGAGCCTGCCAGTCGGGAAGGCCGGGGCACTGCTCCTCGACGTAGATGGGGTACCACCATTCCTCGCGGGTCACCGCGTTGTGGGTGGCCCAGTCGAGCACGCAGCCCTTGTCGACCTGCTCCTGGAAGGCCACGCCGAAGGCGCCTTCCCAGACCTCGTGCACCAATTCGATGTCGCCGTCGCACATCGACTGGTACACCACCTGGCTGTCGGAGGGCACGTACTCCACGGTGAAGCCGGCAGCCTCCAGGATGCCACCTACAACCTCAGCCCCCACGAGCTGGCTCGACCAGTTGTGCAACGGGATCCGGATTGGATCAGACGAATCCCCCGCCGGTGCGGCCTCAGACTCCGCCGGAGCCGCGGTCTCGCCTTCGCTGTCCTCCGGCGCAGCCTCGGTAGTCGCTTCGGTGCCATCGGCTGTAGCCGGTGCCTCCCCTTCCTCGTCGTCGCCGCACGCCGACGCCAGCAGCGCGAACGCTACGAGCGCAGCCACGACAAGCCTTGATTTGGTCATGGTTCCCTCCAGTCCTCAGACGGTCTCTCTTGTCTTGTTGTCTGTTCGTCCCCGTCCCGAGTGCTGCTCCTGTCCAGGGGCAGACACACGGTCCCGGGTTTCCTCACAGTAACTACGTTGAAACTACAATTCAAGCGAAGTTATAGCAACAACTTCAAATGCTTCGAACCAGCCTCACCCAGCCCCACCCGTTCTTCATGCAACCGTCAGCGGACGGCGGGTCGTTCCAGCGCCGCAGCAGGCCGTCCGTCTAGATGTTCAGGTGCTTGTAGGTGGCTGACTCGATGCCGGTGTAGAGCCGGTAGGAGCGGGGGTCGGCGAACGGGAGCTGCTGGCTGAGGTAGACGCCGGCGACCCGGTTGTCCATGTCGATCCAGAAGTAGGTGTTGGCGATGCCGGCCCACATGAGCCCGCCGGCGGGCCGTCCCGTGGGCAGCGGCTCCTCGTTGATCTGGAACGTCAGGCCCCAGGTCTTCGCCACGCCCGGGAAGAATTCGGCGTCGTTGCTCAGCTCACGCCTCGCCGCGGGCAGGGCGACCACCCGCAGGTCCCCGATGTTGTTGACCGTCATCAGGTCGACCGTCTCGGGCTGCAGGATCGCGACGCCGTCGCGGCTGCCCCGGCCCAGGATCATCTGCAGGAACCGGCCGTAGTCCTCGGCCGTGCTGTACAGCCCGCCGCCGCCCGACGGGTACTCCGGTTCGGGGGACCGGGCGAGCTCGATGGCGGCCAGCGATCCATCGGGCTGCCGGGCGTGCATCGCCGAGAGCCGGGACCGCAAATCGTCACTGAGCCCGAATGAGGTGGAGCCCATGCCCAGCGGACCGAGGATGTGCTCGTCGAAGTAGTCGTCGAGCCGCCGGCCTGAGACCTCCTCCACCATGCGGCCCACGATGTCGATGCTGATGCCGTACATCCAGCCCTCGCCGGGATCGAACAGGGCCGGCATCGTCGTGGTCGCCACCAGTTCCCCGCTGGTCATCGAGACGGTCCCGGCGGCCTGCTGGTAGCGCAGCAGCAGTTCGCTCCAGGTGTCGTAGCCGAACCCCGACGTGTGGGTCAGCAGGTGGCGCAGCGTGATCGGCGCCCGGGCCGGGCGCACGACAGGCCGCCCGCCGTCGTCGAAGCCCTCGAGCACGCCGGCGTCGGCCAGGTTGGGCAGCACGCTCGCGGCGGGCGCGTCGAGGTGGAGCTCACCCCGCTCCACGAGCTGCATGGCCGCCGTGCCGGTGACGGCCTTGGTCATGGAGGCGATCCAGCAGACCGTGTCGAGCGTCATTCCGCCGGCGCCGGCCGAGGCGTCAGCCGACCGCTCCCCGGCAGCCGCCGCCGCGAGGAGCCTGTCGCCGGTGACGATCTGGGCGGCTGCACCCACGACGTCGCCGGCTCTTACGCCTCCGTCCAGGATCGTCTGCACATCATGCTGCAGCGCCACCAGGGGCCTCCCTTGTCAGTCGAGCAGGGCCTCGACCGAGGCGGCCCAGCCGACGTGATCGCCAACCGTTGCCGGGTCGAACCCGGGCACCGCTAACGACGATACGCCGAGCCCGCGGGCGATGGCCGCGACCGGGGCCGGGTCGAGATCCTCGAACACCAGGTCCTCGAGGGCCTCCGGCGGGACGAGGGCTCCCGCGGCCGGCAGGTCGCCCCGCACGAGCTGTTCCCGGATGGCGTCGACCCGGCTGTCGTCCAGTCCCCACCCGAGTCGCACCGGAGCGACCGTGTTGAGAGAGGCGTAGACGGCGACGTGCATGATCGACGCCTGCGGAGCGTCGCGGTGGCGTACGAGCGGCGCCCAGACCAGCTCCGGCGGCCGAGCCCGGCCGGAGGCGCCGTCACGGACGATCGACGCCGAACGCTCCAGGTCCGACGCCGGGATCGCCCACAGCAGGACCCGGTCGGCCAGCGCACCCGCGGCCCGCAGCATGCTGTCGCCCCGCCCCGCCATCAGGATCGGGACGGGATCGAGGCCGATATCGAGACCGCGGCCCGACGCGGCATCGAGTGTCCCGGTGGTTTCGACCTCGCGCAGGAAGGTGACCAGCTCGGTGACCTTCTCCGCCGCGTCCTGACGGGAGATCCCGGCCGCCGCGGTGACCTCGGATCCGCCCGCTGCGATCCCGCAGAACACCCGGCCGGGCGCCAGCTCCTGCAGCGTGGCCAGCGCCGACGCGGTGTGGAACCGGTGGCGCATGTACGGGTTGGTCATGGCCGGTCCGAGCTCGATGCGCTCCGTCCGTGAGGCGACCTCTCCGAGCAGCATCCACACATCCCGCCACCAGAAGGCGTCGGCGACGCCGATCCATGCCGCCCCCGCGCCTTCGGCCGCCTGGGCGAGCCCGACCGCGGCCTCGACGTCGGGGTTGGGCACATGGTTGATCACGCCGACCATCGATCACCTTCTGAGCTCGGCGGCCATCGTTGCGAAGGCCTCGGCCGCGTGATCCACGCCTTCGTGCAGGTCGTCCTGGAGCAGGGCGAGCCCGATGCTCGTGGGCCGGTGCTCGCGGACCATCTCGGCCAGTCGCCGGCCCACCACCTGGGGTTGGCCCGCCAGCATCACCCGTCCGAACACGGTGTCGTCGATCAGCGTCCGCGCCGGTTCCGGGTCGCCGGCCCGGAGCGCTCCCGCGGCCGAGCTCACGGCTTCGACGTCGAGTCCGAGCTCCTCCCGCACTTCCAGCGGGGTGTCGAGCAGCGACCAGATCATCTCGGGCCGGTGTCGCTCCACCGCCTCCTCGGTGAAGGCGACGCTGGGGTACAGCGCGATGTCGATCGGGCGCTCCGACCGGGCCCATTCGACGACGGCGGGGTAGCGGAACGGGGGCATGCCCGACACGAAGGCACCGTCGGCCAGCTCGGACGCGAGCCGGTTGAGCCGGGGCCCGCGCGCTCCCACGAAGACCGGCAGCGGCGCGCCGGCGGCCACCTCGTCGACGGCCAGATCCGGCGGCGTGTAGCCGGCCGCCGGTGTCCTGGTCGCTACCGCCCGGGTGATATCGAGGAACTCACGCACACGCTCGACGGGCTTGCGAGCCTCCAGGCCGAACGGCGCCAGCGACATCTGTCCCCCCGCACCGACCCCGAGCACGGCCCGGCCGCGGCTGAGCTCGTGGATGGTGAGCATGCTTGCGGCCGTCACACCCGGATGGCGCACGTACGGGTTGGTGATGCCGGTGGCCAGCCGGATCCGGTCGGTGACGACCGCGGCCGCAGCGAGCACGGCGAAGGGGTCGCGTGCCGGCCCCTCGTCGCCCACCCACAGCTCGTCGAGGCCGCGGTCCTCAACATGGCGGGCCAGGTCGATCAGCGCGGCAGCGGGCGCGTCGGGGAACACCCACACGCCGACCGCAGGAACGGTGTCGCCGCTCACGGCACCGGTCTACCATCACAGCAATGGCCTGGATCGACACCGTGGAGTGGGACGACGCCTCCGGTCCGCTCCGCGACGCCTACGACTGGCAGGCGGCGAAGCTCGGCGAGCCGGCCGAGTTCACCATGCTCGGCAGCCTCTACCCGTCGATCGTCGAGGAACGGCTCCGGCTCTACCGCGCCGTGGAGCATTGCCCGTCGCAGCTCACCGCCATCGAGCGCCAGTCGGCCGCCCTGGTGACGTCCCGTCTCAACGGCACCGACCACTGCGCCTCGGGTCTGCGGCTCAAGCTCGAATCGCTCGGGCTCGCCACCGACATCCTGGACGCCATCGACACCGACCCGGCCCGCGTGAGGTCAGGGGACGGCCGCCTCGACGCGATCTGCGCGTATGCCGCCAAGCTCACGCAGTCGCCCGCGGCTGTGACCGAGAACGATCTCGAACCGCTGCGAGAGCACGGGCTGAGCGACCTCGACATCCTCGATCTCAACAACATGGTCGCCTACTACGCCTACATCAACCGGGTGGTGATGGGCCTCGGGTTGCGCAGCGTGATGACCTCCACCCACCAGGCGACGAGCGCGGTACCCGACGAGCGATGACATCGGCCGCTTGGTCGACTCATCCCGGAACATAAGCGTCATCCGTCGTTGCACGTCATCAGCTTCTTTCGGTCGTGGTCAGGGTGGTGGTGAAGTCCGCTACCGGGGTGCCGTCGTTGTCGTGGAAGGTGTTGCCGAAGTAGCTGACGGTGGCCTCGTCGCCGGCGCGGATCGCGGTGCCGAGGGTGAGCGTCAGGGTCGCGCCGTCGACGGCGACCCGGTTGGGGGACTGCGCTATCGGAGTGCCTTGGTAGTAGGCGCCTTCGATGAAGAACGAGAAGCGCAGCGAGTCGGCCGCCGCCTTGGTTATCGCGGCCAGGTCGCGGTTGAAGGTCAGAGTCAGCTCTTTGCCGCTCACCGCCGCGCAGACCGGCACGGTGGGGTCGGCCTCGTCGGGTTCAGCAGAACAGTCCGGTTCTGCCGGCTCGGGCGGCTCCGGGGTGTTGTTGGTCGCGGTCTCACCGGCGAACGCCGCCGCAACTGGCCTGACGCCTGGGGTGTAGCTGACCGCGACGGCCTGGCCCGCGGCCACCGGCGACGCCAGCGCCAGGGTGACGGTGGTGCCCTCGACCGACACCGCCTCGGCATCGGCCAGGGCCACCGCGACGCCGTCGGCGGTGATCTGGAATTCGCCCGGCGAGGGCACGGTGTGCAGGCCCAGCGACAGATCCTCACCCAGCACCAGACTGCTCGCCAGTGCCGCGTCGAACTCGAGGGTGACCGCCGCGCCGTCCACCGTCGCCGAGCTCAGCGACGCGCACACATAGTCGGTGCGGTCGGTGCGGAACGTGGCGGTGACGGACCCCGAAGCGCCCTCGGGGTCGGTGGCGGTCATCGTCACGACGGTGTCGAACACCAGCGGCAACGGCGGGTCCAACGCGTCGAGCGCGCAGGCGTTCTTCGGCGCGAAGAAGATGCGCCCGTACCGCTCGCTGTAGGTAAGGAAACCCGGAAGGTGCGCGTCATCGCGGCTCGCGGTCAAGGTGAACGCCATCTCATCGCCGTCGGGATCGACGAAATCGTCCTGCGGCGCCACCAGGCTCACCAACACCCCCGGCGGCGCATGATTGCGCCCCGGCGCCCGCCCCTCGAACACCGGCGGCGCGTTGGCATCGATCACCGACAGCGACACGTCCGCCGACACGACATGGTCGCCAACAGTCGCGGTCACGGTCACCTCGTAGACGCCATCAGTGTCCGCGTCGCCGGGCGCCCCGGCATCGACCGCCGAAACGAGGCTCACCACCCCACCGTCAATGTCGAACAGGGCCGCGTCGTCACCCGACAGCGACCACGCCACTGTCGCACCCTCGGTGTCAGTCGCCTCGAACACGCATTCCCAGTCGCCGCTGGCCCAGTCAGCCACCTCAAGATCGCAATCACCCCTCACCAGCGCCGGCGGCTCGTCCACATCGGTCACCTCAACGCTTACCGCCACCGAATCGTCCACCGATCTGTCCGGCCCACCGTCGCCGTCAAGACCGTCCGACACCGACACCGACAGCTCATAGGTACCGTCGCTATCGCTGTCCGTAGGCGCCTCGAAATCGAGGGCGGACAACACGCTGATCTGCCCGGTGACGCCGTCTATCGCGAAGCTGGCGGCGTCGGCACCGTCGAGCGAGTACGCGAGCACGGCACCTTTGTCCACATCGGTGGCCGCCACCGGCTCGCCGACCGCGGTCTCCGCGGCCGAGTTCTCGGCCACCTCGATGCTCACCGCATCGGCGGCGAATGCCGGATCGGTGTTGGGCACAATCACCGACATCACCTCCGACCAGGGCCCGTCCACGGCGATGCCGGCTTCCTTCGCCCTCACCTTCAGGTCGTGGCGGCCCGGTTCGGCCACCTCAAAGGTATGGCTGCGCGCGTCCGCACCGCCGGGAACTCCCATCGTGATCCATCTGCGTTCGGGGCCGGCATATGTGACGTCGTAACCGATGATCTTGTTCGCACCTTCGTGCTCCTGAGGCGTCCATGTCGCTGTCACTTTGTACCCATTCGCCACCACGTCGGTCAGCAGCGGTGACACTCTCTTCGTGCTATACCCGAACAGCTTGATGCTCCAGTTCTGTAGCGAGCCCGGACTCGTCGAACCCTTGTTGGTGATCTTGAGCGTCCACATTCCCGCGGCGGGCTCGCCCAGCAGCCCCGCCACGCCGAAGCGGAAGAAGCTGTTGAGCGGCGTGGAATCGGTCTCCGACGGCGCGGCTGGAACGACCATTACTTCAGTGCCCGAGGGCGAAATGAGGTCGATCCGCAGATCCCGGAAGCGCGATGTTCTGAACTCCGTGTTGATCTGCGCGAATTCCACAAACTCGATGGCCTCACCGAATTTCACCGACCTGGAGATGCTCTCCCCTGGGCCGGGAATCTGGAACGCATCTTCCCTCGACACCCGCGTCTCGGTGACCATTGGAGGGACATTCGTCCACGTCTCGGCCAGCTGAACGGCCGCGTGAGCGTCCACCACCCCGAACCCGTACCTGCGGCTGTGCTGGTAGCGCTCCTCGGTCTCTCCGTACTTGACGGCACCCTCTCGCCAACTGCTGTCGTCGGGATCATTCTGCCGGGCCGACGCGGCCAGGATCAGCTTGACATCACGCCACGTCAGATCGGGGTTGGCGGCGCGCACCAAGGCCGCGACACCCGCAACTATTGGAACGGCCGAACTGGTGCCACCAAAATCATCCCGGTAGCTGTCGTAATTCGCCAGTGTGGCCACCCCCGGTAGGCCTCTCCACCAGGCGTCGTCCGACGGTGCGCTCACCCACAGGTTGGCTCCCGATTCCGAAAAGGCCGACTTGACGCCGGTTGCGTTCACCGCGCCCACCGTCGTTACGCCGTAGTAGTTGGAGAGTTCGCTGATATTGGCGTCGTCATTCACCAGCCCACCGTTGCCAGCCGACCAGACATAGACGATGCCCTTGCCACCGCAACCAGTTGTGAGGCCTTGGTTAATGGCCAGATCGACCGCGAACGAGACCGGCGCCACGCCGACACCGTCTTGGTAACCCCAGCTGTTGTTGGACACGCAAATGGATGCCCTCTCGTCCGTCATCGCCTCCGCGATTTCTACATTCCTGACGCGCCCGCACAGGAGACGCCGGTTGTGCAGTTCTGCCCGCGGCGCAACTCCTCGCATCCCGATGTCGTTGTCGCGTGCCGCGATCACGCCGGCTACCGAGGTGCCGTGATGGTCCAAGGGGTTGAACGGCCCGGTGCTCGACTTGCAATAGGTGCGGGACCGGGAGCTGTCGGTGTTTCCGGCAAGATCCTCGTGGTCGAGGTAGATGCCCGCGTCCACCACCGCCACCTGCACGCCTTCTCCCAGGTAGCCCGCGGCGTGGGCAGCGGCCACATTGGCGTCCTCGCCCTGGGTGCCTCCTCGCTGAGCCCGATTGTCCAGATGCCACTGGCAACCTGAGAGCTCGTCCTCGACGCCGTCACTGCGGTCCAAAGACCGGCATGCCTCCAGCAACTGTTGATACGCACGCTCACTGAGTTGCTCGGACGAAGACACAGTGCCGGCACTGCCGGGTTCGATACTCGCGTGATGGGTGTCCGGCACGAACTCAGGCGCTCCGGTGCTTGCGGGTGCTCCCAGTGGCGCGGCGACCATCAGACACGCGATTGCTGCCGTCTTCCATCGGCCCCGCCGCGAGGACGTCATCTACTTGACCTCGAATTCTGTTGCCCAGTTCGGGCTCGACATCACGACACCGTCCTGTTGGGCGAGTGCGTTGGCCATCAGCAGCGGGGTTATGCCCGGTCCGGTGGTGACCGTGAAGCCGTTCGGGATCCAACCCAGCGGAGAGACGGTGCTGGGCCGGATGCCGTTGCGGCCCAGGAACCGCTCGACGTCGGCGCGGCTCCAGTCCGGGTCGAGGATCAGGATGATGCTGTGCTCCAGCGTCATCTCGACGCCTTGCTCGGTGCGGAACACCAAGGGATCGGCCGAGCCGGTTCCCGACCCTGCCGCCCGGCTACGTCCGGAGTCGTCACCAGCGTGTCCGATAGCGGACTCCGCAGGGCACAGCATCACTGTGCGCTCGACGTCGCCGTCCCAGTAGGTGTATGCCTGATCACATACCGTGTCGGTTGTCTCGGTCACTTCGTCGGGCTCGGGGGAGTCTTTGGCTGTTGGGCCGCCCGCCCCCGGCACGGCATCCTTTTGCGACAAGGAGACGGCAGGCTCGCGGGATTCTGAAACCATGGGAATGGCACTCGGCGCGCCCTCGGCATCCTGCGCGGGCTTGGCACCCGGCACCACTCCCGGATCTGCGGGAGACAGCGGTGCCTCCGCCGACTGCGAGGCGAGAACAATCACCTCATGCTCCGGAGCGTCGCCGCCGCGCTGCCACAACCACACCCCGGCTGCGACAACGGCGACCGCAGTCAGCAGCACTGCCGCCCGCCATACCGTCTGTCGAGCCCCGCCCGAGACCATCAGTTCCGCTCCGTCGTCGTCAATGTGGTGGTGAAGTTCTCTACTGCGGTGCCGTCGGTGTCGTGGAGGCCGCCGTCATAGCTGACGCCTGCACCTTCACACATCGTTGCATTGCGCTACTTCTCCTAAGCCGCGCCGATGTGGAATTCTACCTGTGAAGCTCTGATATGAGAAATTGTCCAGGAAATTCGGTCAACAGACAGTCACCGCTACGTACAGTCACCGGCCTCCGGCAGCTGCGGCAGCACCTCGGTGGCGAGGATCTCGACGGTTCGCAGCGAGCTGGCATCGTCCTGGCCGGGGATGATCGAGAGGTCCCCGACGCCCAGCTCGGCGTATCGGCCTAGGGTGTCGACGAGCTCGCCGGTTGAGCCGGTGATGGCGTGCCAGTCGACGACGTCGCCGGTCACATCGTGTTCGCCGTATTCGAGCCGGGTCCGGTGAGCGAGGAACTCCCCGCCCGCGTCGAAGAACCGCCGGGCGACGGGGCCCAGTTCGTCGGGGGTGGCCCGCGAGGACAGGAAGGGCAGACCCAGCGCCGCGGCCCGGGCCATGGTCGCAGCCGCTCCAGCCAGCCACACCGGCGGCGGGCCGGAGTCGGCCGGTCCTGGGGACAGCGTCTCGTCGAGGAGCAGCCGGCGGAGGTCGGCCAGGCCCGCGTCGAAGACCTTGGCCCGATCGTCGAAGGCGATGCCCCTCGCTTGGAGGTCATGGGCCCAGAACCCGGGCGTGACGACGAGGACGAACCCGCCGCCCGCCATCCGGTGGAGCGTGTTGGCCTGCTTGGCGAGCCACGAAGGATCGCGCAGCGGGAGAATCGCGGCCGCGATGCCGACCCGGGCGGTGGGATACCGCCCGGCCAGCCACGCCAGCTCGGCCAGGCTCTCCATCGCGCCGGCCCATCCGGTGAAGTCGGGGTTGGCGAGGTAGCCGTCGCCGAGCCAGAGCGTGTCGAGGCCGCCCTCCACGGCGATCCGGCTCAGCTCGAGCGTGGTCTCCCGTGTGGTGGCGAACGGCGAGATCCCGATACGCACATCAACTCCGGTGCATCGTCAGCTCGCCTCTCTCCCGGCGGGAGCGGCTTCATAGTTGGTGATCATCGCGTGGGTGGACGACCGCGAGAAGCGGCCTTTGATGTTGAACTTGTACTGGTACTCGTAGTGGTGCACTCGCAAGTGTTCGACACCGTGGTACAGGTCCTCGATGAGCGGCGTCGCCTTGCAGACCAGCATGAATCGTCCCGCGAACTTCATCAGAGCCTCGGCCAGACGTCGTTGGTCTTGTTCGGAGAAGTCGAGAGTGTCGTACTTGGAGAACGATGAGTCGTAAGGCGGATCGACGAACATGAAGTCCTGTTGGCAGAACTCGAAGCAGTCCAAGAAGTCGGCGAAGTCGAGAGCCGACAGATTGAGGCGCTCCATCTTGGCCACCACCTCGTCGGAGCGAAGATGGTCCACCTTCTCGCGCAGCTTCTTGTTCTTGGCGTAGGCCCGCCCGAACGGGACGTTGAAGTGACCGTTTGCATTGACGCGGAACATTCCTCCGTAGGCCAGCTCCCTTAGGAGGAAGAAGTCGGCGGCGCGCTGAACGGTTGTGGGAGGGGATGCGTTGTACCGCTTCCTGCATTCGTAGTAGATGGCGTCTCTTCCGGCGAGTGAGGCGAACTCCCAATCTTCGACGATGGAGTACAGGTGCTCGAAGAACCGCTCATCGTTGTGCTTGACGCAGCGGTAGAACTCCATCAGGTCGGGATGGAGGTCGTTGGCATGGGACTCGGCGTCGATGGCATCGAAGTAGACGCTTCCGCCGCCGAAGAAGGGCTCGAAGTAGCGTGAATGCTCGGGTATCCGGGGTGCGATGAGCGGCAGTTCGGACCGCTTCCCGCCCGGCCATTTGAGCAGCGGTCGGCAGGGAGTCAATTCGCGGCCGGTGCGTTCCCTGCTGGCTGTTCGCACCTCGGCGGCGTCGCTCACCGCCACGACACTACTGAGGCATCGTCAACCTGGGTGACAGTCCGCCACCGTCAGTCCAGGGCCCCCTCGTGTTGCAGCAGCAGCGTCTTGGTGTCCAGCCCGCCGCCGAACCCGACGAGCGAGCCGTTGGCTCCGATCACCCGGTGGCACGGCAACACGATCGGCACGGGATTGCGGCCGTTGGCCTGCCCCACGGCCCGAACCGCCTTGGGTCGACCGATCAGCGCGGCCTGCTCGCCGTAGCTGCGGGTGCTGCCGTAGGGGATGTCGCCAAGTGCCCGCCAGGCGGCTACCTGGAATTCGGTGCCGCGCAGATCGAGGGGGAGGTCGAAGCTGGTGCGGTCCCCGCGGAAGTACTCGGCGAGCTGCGCGGCTGCCCGGGCGAGGACCGGGTGATCCGAGCCGTCGAGCATGTCGGACGGCAGCTCGACCGAGGTCTCCTCACCCCTCCAGCTCACGGCCCGCAGTCCCCGGTCGGTGGCCACCAGGCCGAGCGGCCCGATCGGGCTGTCGATGGTGGTGTGCCAATGTGTGTCGTTCTGTGCGCGGCTCATGGTGTTGCTCTCCTTGCCGGTCGGGATGTGGGCTGACGGAACCCGGTCAATCGGGCCGGTGGTTGGACGGGAGTGGACGGTACGAGCCTGCGGCCGCGCTCCACAGATGCTGCGCGGCCCAGGAACGGTACGGACGCCAGGACTCGGCCCGTGCCTGCAGTTCACGGGGGCTGCACGGCTGCCCGGTGAGATGAGCGACGGCGCGCCGCAGCCCCAGGTCCGATGCCGGGAAGGCGTCGTCGTGGCCGAAGACCCGCATGGCGATGAGATGAGCGCTCCACGGACCGATTCCTTCGAGTTGGCACAGTTGC
This sequence comes from Acidimicrobiales bacterium, assembly GCA_965117015.1. Lineage (GTDB taxonomy): Bacteria > Actinomycetota > Acidimicrobiia > Acidimicrobiales > Aldehydirespiratoraceae > Aldehydirespirator. The sequence goes on along the minus strand of OZ220747.1, from coordinate 1,006,019 downwards.
GCCACGGTGTCGTCGAGGCTGTGGGCGGCCTCCAGGTCGAGATCACCGCCGGACACGGCCCGTGCGACGCCGATGATCGTGTCGATCCGGCGTTGCGTGAACCCCAGCCCGGCGAGGCCGCGGGCTCCTGCATCGGCCAGCGCGGCCGCGCTGGGGAAAAGGTGGGTGGGGAAGGGGTCCGAGGGCGGCCGGTGCTGGGCTCGCGATGGCCGGTTGCCTGCCGTTTCGTTGCCGGTCGTATCGGCGACGCTGAGAGGAACGCCGAGACGCCGGGCGATGCGGCCGCACATTGTCGACGCCGCGGCTACCGAGACCTGCTGACCGGCCACGATCCTGATGACCGTCTCGAACCGGTCCCAAGATCGCGGCACACGCAAGCCGGGTGCTGCTCGCATCAGCGGACCGATGACCGGATCGTCGTCCAGCACGGCCGGACGGTCAGGGTCGGCGTCGGTGCCGAGCAGGGCGCGGGCGCGGTGCACGTCGTCGATGATCGAGTCGTAGGTGGGCAGGTGCAGCCGCAGCCGCAGATGCTCGCCGTCGGACGCGTCGTCCACTTCGGCGACGCCGCCGTGACCGCACACGCTGATGGAGCGCACATAGGTGCCGTTGGCGGTTTCCACGCCGGGTATCGCACGTGGAGCGTGGTGGGCCAGGAACGCGCTGAAGTCGAAGGGCGCCATGTAGGGGACAGACAGTGCCAGGCCGCCGTCGACGCCGGGCCGTTCGCCCCGCCCGCGCTTCGAGCGCAGTTGGCTGGGCGTGAACCCGAAGAGTGAGGTCATGGCCCGGTGCAGCTGCCGCGGCCCGCCTAGACCGGCCGCCCTCGCGATGGCGTCGAACGGCAGGTCGGTCTCGTCGATCAGCCGGCGGGCGAAGTGGGCGCGCCGGGATCGAGCGATGGCGCTCGGCGTGGCGCCGACGTGCAGTTCGAACAGTCGCCGCAGGTGCCGGGCGCTGTAGCCCACGTGGGAGGCGAGTGCCCGCTCGTCGTGATCGTCGAGGAAGCCGTCGGTGATGCGCAGCAGCGCGGCGGCCACCGGTTCGGGAGCATCGAGGCCCGCTAGTGATCCGGCTCTGCGCTCGGGCCGGCACCGCAGGCAGGGCCGGTAGCCGGCGGCCTCGGCGGCGACCGAGCTGGGGTATGGAGCGGTGTTGCGGGCTAGCGGCGTGGCCGAGCACTCGGCCCGGCAGTAGATGCCGGTGGTGGAGACCGCCTCCACTTGCATCGCCCCGTATCGCACACACCCAGTGTGCCGTCTCCGCACCGCCCATGTCGGACAAGAACGGACATCTACACAGAACGCTGAAGACATGTCCGGGAATGTCCGACGCACGCCGCCTTCTCTTTCGGCGGCGCGTATGGACATTCTCTCAGCACGGCAGGCACTTGAAGGCTCAGCCGTCTGGTGGCTCGCGGTCGGGCTGGGAGTCGCGGTCGCCGACGTCGGACGGCAGGAGCCGACCCTCGAGGGCGGCGTCCACCGCTGCGGTGGCGTTGAGGTGGGCGATCAGCGCGGTCAGCTTGCGGTCCAACTCGACGATCTGCGCGGTCAGATTGCGGTCCATTTCGATGACCCGGTTTTCGAGGCGGTCGAATCGGTCCTCGAGGCGGTCGATCCGGTCGTTGGTGTCGCTGATGCGGAGGTTCGTGGTGCCGAGGGTGAACACGAGCAGCGCGATGATGGTCGTGCCGAAGAGGGTGAGTAGGGGGTTCTCTGCGGCCTGGTCGCGCAGGCGGGGTCTTCCTGTTGAGGCCTTGGCCCGCGCGGCCGGCATCGGCTGCGGCGGGGCTTGGGCTTCGGTGTCGGGAGGGTCGGCCATGTGGGGTGCCGCTTCGGCGGCGGGGATGGCGGATGTAGTGGTCATCGGAGCCTCGTCTCGGGCTGACGGCCGTTGCAGCAGCAGGGCGGTCGTGTTCTCGATTGGCTGCCGACGAAGCCCGGCAAGCGAAGCTCGCTCATGAAGCTACATGACGATCAACTTCGTGTCAACACCATATTCACTGTCAATTATTCAACATCAACGACACATGCGGTGCGACCTGCCGCGGGCGGCTACGCGGTCGGTCGGCCGGCTCGTAGCGGTGCTGACCGCCCCCTCAGTACGGCAGGCCCACGGCTTGTGTCAGAAACTCCATGTAGGGCGAGGCCGTGCGGCAGGCGTCCGCGAAGTCGTCGATGAACCCCGGTTGGGTGACCTCCTCCTCGTCGAATATGCAGGTGGCCACGTGGTCCTTGCGTTTGAGGTCCTCGACGAGCGGGTGCTCGGGATCGAATCCCTTGGGCGGGCGCTTCAGCGAGTCCCCCTCCAGGTCGAACTCCTCGGCGAACCCGGGATCGGTGACCGCCGCCTCCCAGCCGGCTGGATCGGCCACGATTCGCTCGCGGATCCGTCCCAGCGCGGCTGTGTCGGGCCGCCACAGGCCGACCCCTGCGAAGACCTCGCCGGGGGCCAGATGCAGGTAGAAGCCGGGCGCGTGGACCGACTTGCCGGCCTGGTGGCGGAACTGGACCGCGGCCTGGGTCTTGTAGGGCGTCTTGTCCTTGGAGAAGCGCACGTCGCGGTAGATGCGGAACATGGAGCCGCCGTTGGCTCGGGTATCGGCCACGAAGTGCTCGCTGATCGAGTGCAGGTAGGGCTCGAAGTCCTCGATGAACGCCAGTAGCGGCTCCTTGAGGTGCTGCTCGTAGCGGCCCTTGTTCGCACCGAACCACTCGCGGTTGTTGTTCGCCCGCAACTCGAGCAGGAACTCGAACAACTCGGCTGTGAAATGGGATTGCACCACAGCGTTCTATCCCACGTACGCGTCCGCGCGGGTTCTTGTCCTAAGCGCCCTGAGCGGTGCTTCGCTCGTCTAGAAGGCTCAGCAGCCTGGTTGTTGTCCTCCAGTTGCGGATGGTCATGTTCTGGTACTCAGGGGTGCTGGCGATCCGGCTTATGCGGCTCTGCGACAACCGCTCGCTTAGACGCGAGAAGTAGAGCACCCCGGTGCCGGGCCATGCCTGGTCGACGCCGTCGCGCAACTCGACGGCTTGCAGCGCTTGACGGCTCGTCAGCGGCGCCTTCAGGAAGATCACATCGGAGTGATGGATGTCGGGCGCAGCGCCGAACCCGTCCGGTGCTCGGGTGACGACGTTGCGGAGTTGCCGGTGCGAGCGCACCACCACGACGAGAGACAGGCCGAAGGCGCTTTCGAGCATCGTCTCGATGTCGCGTTCCAGCGCTGCCGGCGGCCCGTCTGACTCGAATAGCACGTTGCCGGACTGGATGTAGGTGCTGACCGATGCGTACCCGGCGTCCTCGAACGCGGCCCGCAGGTCGGCCATGCGGACGATGTTCTTGCCGCCCACATTGATGCCCCGCAGCAGCGCCACATAGTTCGCCCTCGCCACGGCCGGTGACCGTAACTCTCCAAGGCATGCGCCGCTGCCTCAGCGCTGACTTATGCGTGGGCAACTAGCCGTGAGAGTGAACAATGGCGAAATGGGATTGCACCAGGCGTTTCTATCCCAGGAACGTCCGTAGGGCCGGCAGGATCCGCTCGGGCGCCTCTTCGGCGAGGAAGTGGCCGCAGTCAGCGAACTCGTGCACCTCGACGTCGGCGAGCTCTGATCGCCAGCGGTCGAGCTCCTTCGACCGGAAGGCGATGTCCTTGGCGCCCCAGAAGATGAGCGTGGGCTTGCCGCAGAAGGCGGCGCGATCCTGCCAGATCTCCTGGAGCCAGTTAGTGGCGCCGACGATGTGACCGGGCAGCGCGGCGACGGCGGCGCGTGCCGCCGCGCTGGGCTGGGCGTTGCGGTAGTGCTCCATCACCTCGGGCGTCATCACGTCCTTGTTCCCGACCGCCCTGGGCATGACGCCGTTGACGAAGAAGTTCGCCTGCTTGATGAGGAACTGCCCCAGCGGGCTCGCCATCATCTTGCTGAAGAACCAGAAGTGAGGGTCGCGGTTCACGGGCCAGCACCAGGTGTTGGTGACGACCAGCCGCTTGACGCGATCCGGGTTCCGGCGGGCGAAGTCGAGCCCGATCGGTCCGCCCCAGTCCGTCAGGTACAGCGTCACGTCCCGCAGGCCCAGATCGTCCAGCAGCGCCGCGAACGCTTCGGCGTGCGAGGCCGGATGGTGGTCGTCCTTGCGGTCGCTGCGTGACGAGAGCCCGAAGCCGATGTGATCGGGCGCGACGCAGCGGAACTCCGAGCGCAGACCCGCGATCAGCTGCCGGAACTCGAACGACCACGCCGGGTTGCCGTGCACGAAGACGACCGGCTCGCCCGAGCCCTCGTCCACGTAGTGCATGGTCTGGCCGCGGGGCGTTGTGCAGAAGCGACTCTCAAAGGGATACAACTCGTCCGACACCCAAGTCGGCCGCATCCCGGCAGGACCACCACTCACGCGGCGAGGCTAACGGCGCAGGCGGGTCACGATGCCGCAGCGCGATCGTGGCCGCGAGCCCGATCATCTGGCCGATATCGGGCAACGAGGGCGAGGAGTCCGATGAGCCCTCAGTCTCGTCGTGTTAACTGAGGGCGGCGGCTGCCACGGGATTTCCGGGTTCGGCATCCGTGGGCCGCAGGGCGTGCGCGGTCGCGGCTGTGTGGACAGCAAGCGAACCACATGGCGCTTACCAGCAACCCAGCAGCGGCGGCTACGCCGACGCGAACTCGTCTAGGGGCCAGGCGGCACATCACGGACGTCGGACAGTCTCTGCGTCATCTGCCTGCGTCACTGGCCCATTTCCCGAGCGGCCTGCGGACCTGCTTGTATAGAAGTTCGCTGGTGTGCCACTTGCAGACGCGGCAGAACTGGGCGACGGCTCCGTTGCTGCCGCCCAGTTCCGCCACTTTGGGGGTGAGATTGCCGGCGGGCTCAGCTTCTGGCGTTGGTCAGCCAGATGTCGACTAGGGCTCGGTTGTCGGCGATCCATGCGGCCGCGTCGGCTTTGGCGTCGGGGTTGGCTTTGGCGTTCTGGGCGGCGATGTCGCCGAGTGGGATTTGCACTTGTTCGAGCAGGCGCCGGATGTCGGCGTTGTCGTCGAGGAATTCGCTGTTGGCCACGGCTCGGATGCTGTTGACGGGCCATCCGAGGTTGCAGGGGTTGCTGGCGCAGCCGGCGAGGCCTCGGACTTCGGTGGTGCCCTCATCGTCCTCGAGGGCCGGCGATTCCAGCCAGACCGCGTCGACGCCTGGTGCGAGTGCCTCGTAGGTCCAGTTGGGCGTCCACGCGTAGAACAGCACCGGCTCACCGGCGGCCACCCTGTCTTGGACTGTTTGCATGAGCGCGCCGTAGGTGCCCGACACCTGCTCGACGTTGGCGCCCCAGTCGAGTTCGGCGATGTGGTTGTCGATGATGGTGGCGCAGCCCCAGCCCTCGTTGCAGCCGATCAGGTCGGCGAGGTCGTCGCCGTCCCGGTCGAACACCGCCGCGACCGATGCGTCGGCCAGCTGGCTCATCGAGGTGATGCCCATGGCGTCGGCGGTGGCCTTGTCGATCATGTACCCCTGGAGGGCACCGGATTGGACTTGTTGGCCGACTGCTTCGATGCTGCGGTCGTACTCGAGTCCGGCGGCTGTCTCGGAGGTGAGGTAGATGTCGTGGGTGGGGAACCAGCCGTTGGCCCACAGGTCGTACTGCCCGCTGTCCAACGCCGGGTAGAAGGAGTTGGGACTGAGGGTGTGGGCGCCGGGGTCGGTGACCGTGTAGCCGAGTTCGCCGATGAGCTGGGCGTAGATCTCGGCCTGCATGTAGCCGCTGGACCAGTTGGCCCGGGCCATGTTCACCGTGTGGTCCTCCTCCTCGCCGCTGAAGATCACGACGAGGGCCACGACGACCAGTGCGGCCAGCGCTGCGACCAGGACGATGGCATTGCGTCTTTGGTTTCTCATATCGAGCCTCCTCCCTTCTCAAGCCGGCCCGTCACTTCTTCGGCCCTTCTACGAGCCGTTCTTTCACTTGGGCTATCAGCCCGCTGTGCTGGGCGCGGAAGATCTGCTCGTCGTAGTGGCTCTCGAGCAGGTCGAGCTCCTCGGTGAAGGCCTTCTTCATGCTCCAGCACATGATCAACAAGATGATCGAGAACGGCAGCCCGATCGAGACTGCTGCGGTCTGCAGGGCGCTGAGCCCGCCGCCGATCAGCAGCGCGATCGCCACCAGGCCCTCCATCACGGCCCAGAAGACCCTCTGAGGCTTCGGCGAGTCGAGCTTGCCGCCCGATGTGAGGTGGTCGACCACGAGCGAGCCGGAGTCGGACGAGGTCACGAAGAACGAGACCAGCAGCAGCACGCCTATGAATGAGACGATGCCGGTGAGCGGGAACGCCTCCAGCATGTCGAACAGGGCGGTGGCCACGTTCTCGTTGACCGCGGTGGCCACGTCGCGCTCGCCGGTCATCTGCAGGTTGATGGCCGAGCCGCCGAACACCGACATCCACAAAAAGCACAGGATTGACGGCAAAAAGATCACTCCCACCAGCAGCTCCCGCACGGAGCGGCCCTTGGAGATGCGGGCGATGAACATTCCCACGAACGGCGACCACGAGATCCACCATCCCCAGTAGAAGATCGTCCACCACGCCTGCCACTGGGTCTCCTCGAAGGCTGCGTTCCAGAACGCGAACTCCGGCAGAACCTGCACGTAGTAGCCGAGGCTCTGGGTGTACAGCGACAGGATGAACAGCGTCGGGCCGACCAGCAGCACGAAGACCAGGAAGGCGCCGGCCAGCCAGATGTTCAGCTCGCTGAGCCGCTTGACCCCCGCATCGAGACCGGCGACCACCGAGATGGTGGCCAGCCCGGTGATGGCCAAAATCAGAATGATCTGGAACCCGAGGTTGTCCGGCAGCCCGAAGAGCTTGTTGAGACCGGCGGAAGCCTGCTGCGCACCGAAGCCCAAAGACGTGGCCAGCCCGAACAGCGTCGCGATGACGGTCAGGATGTCGATGACGTGGCCCCAGGTGCCGTAGATGCGCGGCCCCAAAATCGGGTAGAAGATCGACCGGAACGTCAGCGGCAGGCCCCGGTTGTAGGCGAAGAAGCCCAGCGCCAGCGCCGTCAGCCCATACAGGGCCCAACCGTGAATACCCCAATGCAGGTAGGTGGTGGCCAGCGCGGCCTTGCCGGCTTCGATGCCGCCGGGTTCCACATCGAACAGCGGCGGCGGGGCGGTGAAGTGGAAGATCGGCTCCGCGACCCCCCAGAACATCAGCCCGATGCCCAACCCCGCCGACAGCAACATCGCATACCACGACACAGTGGAGAACTCCGGTAAGGCGAAGGGGCCTCCGAGCTTGATCTTGCCGTAGCGGCTGAACGCGAAGTACATCGCCACCAGCACGAAGATGTTGAAATCCAGGATGTAGAACCAGCCCAACGACCCGTTGATGAAGTCGAGAATCTCGCTGAAGAAGTCCTGGGTGGCGTCAACGAAAATCGACAACAAGATGAACACCACCAAGAACCCCGACGCCCAGAACGTCACCTGCGGGTGGATGTCGAACCCGGCCCGCACGATGTTGCGGTCCCCAGGCTCCCGGTCGGCAACCTCGGGGTAGAAGTCGATGTCGGGATCGACCTGCAGACCCTCAAACGACTTGCGGTTGGCGATCGCCTCGGAGCGGCGGCGCTCCTCCTCCTCCTCCCAGTCGTGCAGGGCGAGGGTCGCCTCAGTCAAGTTGATGTCAGTGTCATCAGGGCTGCGATGGATCCGCGGGTCCACCCCCGCCCCAGTGTCTTCGGCGTCCATAACGTTCCCCCTACTGATCGCTTCGGTAGGGCCCGGACGCTCCGGCGCACTCGCGTGAGCCAAGTTGCAGCCCAAGCCGCCGGTGACCGTAACACGCATCAGACACTCGTGCAGCAGAACATCGCCAATAAGGCAACGCCACTGCTACAGAAATAGATCAGACACCAGACCCGCAGGAAGGCGGTAGGGCCTAGGGCGGCGTTGGGAGGTCGGCGGGGTCGGGTTTGGGCATGCGATAGCCGACGTGGGGGACCGTGGCGATGTAGCGCGGGTTGCGGGCGTCGTCGCCGAGTTTGCGGCGGACGTTCTTGATGGCGGTGTGCATTCGGCCGGGATCGGTTGGGCTGTCGGTGCTCCAGACTGTGGTGAGGAGCTGGTCGTGGGTGAGGACCGTGCCGACATTGGCGGCGAGTTCGGCTAGGAGGCGGTACTCGATGGGGGTGAGATCGACGGGTTGGCCGGCTGCGGTGACGAGGCGGGCGTGGTGGTCGATGGCGAGGTCGCCGATCTTGAGCGGGGCCTGAGCGGGCGCTCCGGGGGAGGTGGCGGGGAGGGCTGTTGGTTGGTGCTTGTTGCGGAGGGCTGCTTGGATTCTGGCGGTGAGTTCGGTGGGCGAGAACGGCTTTACGATGTAGTCGGCGGCGCCCATCTGGAGTGCTTTGGCGATGAGATCGTGCTGCCCGTAGGCGGACAAGAAGATGACCGCGACATCGCGGGCGGCGAGGATGTCGCGCATCACGTCGAACCCGTCGGCGCCGGGCAGCATCAGATCCAGCAGCACGATGTGGGGGTCGGTGTCGGCGACCAGCGCGGCGATGCGGGCGGGGTTGCCGGTGACGGTTGTGTCGTAGCCGGCGGCGGTGAGGGTGTCGCGGATGTGTTTGAGGTCCCGGGGGTTGTCGTCGATGGCCAGGATCCGCGTCGCGCCGGGAGCGCCACTGTGGGTGCTGTGGGCGGCCGCGGTGGCGGCCTCGTCAGCGGCTGGGAGCGTGAACGTGAACCGGCTGCCGAGCCCGGGGCCGTCGCTTTCGGCCCAGATGCGCCCGCCGTGGGCTTCGACGATTCCCTTGCAGATGGCCAGGCCCAGGCCGAGGTCGCGTCGTTGGTCGGGGCCGGCGGGGCGCGAGAACTTGGCGAACAGGTGCGGCAGGCTGTCCGCGGTGAGTCCTTGGCCGTTGTCGGTGACCGACACGGTCACGCCGCCGTCGCTGCGGTCGGCGGTGGCCTCCACATAGATGGGGGACGCCTCGTGGCAGTAGCGGGCCGCGTTGGTCAACAGGTTGACCATGACTTGTGTGACGCGGCGACCGTCGGCCATCACCCACGGCAAATCGACGGGCACGTCGATGCGGATGCTGTGGGAGCCGCCGGCGCCGATGAAGGTGGTGCGCGCCTCCTCGACAAGCTTGGAGAGTTCGCATGGCTCGGGGTCTATGGGCAGTGTGCCGGTCTCGATCCCCACGACGTCGATGAGGTCAGACAACAGGTCGATCATGTAATCGGACTGCTCTTCGATGATCCGGTGGAACTGGTCTGTCTCTGCGGGGTCCAGCGGGTTCCGCTCGGTGCGCAGGGTGGCCGCGGACCCTTTGATGGCCATCAGCGGTGCGCGCAGCTCGTGCCCGATCATTCCCAAGAACTCGGCGCGCAGGCGCTCCGTCGTCGCGAGGGGGGTCATGTCCAGCGCGGTGACCACCATTGCGTCGACCTCGCCGTCGGTGCCGAAAATAGGAGTGGCGTTGATGATCGCATCCATCTTGCGGCCGTTGGGGTACTGCAGCGACATCTCCTCCCCGCGCACGGTCTCCACCGCTGCCTGCAGCGAAAGCTGCTCGGGGGAGACCTTGCTGCCGTCGGCGCGCCGGTAGATGCCGCCTGAGGCCAGTTCGGCCAAGGCGTCGATCGGCGTGCCCAGTTCGCTCATGATGCGGCGGGCCTCGGGGTTGGCCGCCCTCAGCGTCCCGGTCCCGCTTCGAGCGTCGATCACCACCACCGCCACAGGGACAGTGTCCAACACCGCCTCCAGTTCGGCTCGAACCTCGCGCTCGCCGCGGTCACCGCGAGCGTCAGCGCTCAACTCGCCGCCCCCGCACGCCAACAAACCGTCACCAGCCGAATGCCCACCCACTCGTTCTAGCTCAACGCCTGCCGGCCCACAACACGCCAATACAGACAACAACTATAGTTAGTTAGAGAACAGATACAAGCCAGTTGGTAACCGGAACACGGACAGTATTTGGTCACTCGAAGCAAGGAATCCTGCCGGAACCTACCGTGAGCACCGCAGCCAACGGCTCAACGGACAGTGGCGTACCGACCATCCGCTACGAGCCCGACGACCGGTGCCCTCCGTTGACGCTGGTGGGGGTCGGCCTGCAGGGGATGCTGCTGATCCTGGCGACGGTCGTGGCGACGGTGGCCGTCACCGCCTGGGGAGGCAACCAGGACGACGCCTACCTCCAGTGGGCAGTGTTCGCCGCTCTGATGGTCGCTGGGGCGCTGATAGCGCTGCAGGCCAGCCGTGTCTGGCAGGTCGGGACGGAGCACCTTGTATTGATGGGGCCCTCGGCCAACTTCGTGGCGGTCTCAGTCCTGGCGCTGGAGGCAGGAGGGCCCGCTCTCATGGCGAGCCTCACCGCCGCCTCATCTCTGTTCTACCTGATGCTGGCGCGGTGGCTGCCGCGGCTGCGACGGATCATCACACCCGTCGTCACCGGCACCGTGGTCATGCTCATCGCGGTGTCGATCTTTCCGATCGTGCTGGACCGGATCCGCGATGCCCCCGAGGGTGCGTCGAACACGGTGGGGCCTGTCGTGGCCGTGGTGACGCTGGCCGTGGCCACCGTGCTGGGCTTGCGGGCGCCCCGGGTCCTGCGACCCTGGTCGCCTCTGCTGGCTCTGATCGCCGGATGCCTCACCGCCGCCTCGTTCGGGAGCTACGACCTCCAGCCGGTGCGCGACGCTTCCTGGGCCGGTATCCCGACGGGCGGGTTTGCCGGGCTGGACGTGACCTTCGGCTTGGACTTCTGGACGCTGCTGCCGGCGTTCGTGGTGGTGACCCTCATGGCCGGCGTCAAGAACACCGCCGACAGCGTCATCGTGCAACAGGCCTCACGGCGTACGCCCAGGGTGACCGACTTTCGACTGGTGCAGGGCGCGCTCAAGGCCAACTGCCTCGGGATCCTGCTGTCGGGTCTGGCCGGCACGGTGGCGACGACCTTCTACACGTCGCGCACCTTGACGCTGATCACCCTCACCTCGGTGGCCGCCCGCCGGGTCGGCTACGTGATCGGAGCCGCCATCGCGGTGCTGGCCCTCTTCCCGAAGCTGCTAGCCGCGCTGATCTCGATCCCGAGCCCTGTCATGGGGGCCTACATCCTCATGGCAGTCGGGATGCTGTTCCTAAACGGTGTGCGAACCTTGATGAAGGACGGACTCGACGGGCAGAAGGCTCTGATCGCGTCGGTGTCGTTCGCGGTGGGTGCCAGCCTCGACCAGCAGACGCTGTTCGGCGACCTTCTGGGGGAGAGCTGGTCTCCCCTGCTCGACAACGGTGTAGTCGCCGGCGCGGCGACAGCGATACTGCTGACATTGTTCCTCGATGCCACCAGCCCGGCGCGCCAGACTCGCCTCGAGGTTGAGCTCAGCACTGCGTCGTTGCCACAGCTTGATGAGTTCCTCGACGACATCGCGTCGAGCATCGGCTGGAACCCGGCCTCCAGGCAACGCCTGCGGTCCGCTGGCGAGGAGACGCTGATGAGCCTGGTCGAGCCGGCTGACTTCGAGATGCTTGCCGACGGACAGGGCCAGGACGCTTCAGGCGACCGCCCAGCCCGATTGATCGTCATCGCCCGCCCAGGGGACAGCCTGGTGGAGTTGGAGTTCCTCGCCGTGTTCGACGAGGAGAACCTCGAGGAACGGCTCGAGTACCTCAGCGAGGAAGTCGAGGGTGCCCAGGGATGGGAGGAGGGCGAGATCTCGCTGCGCTTGCTGCGCCACTACGCGTCGTCGGTGCAGCATCAGAAGTACCACGGCCTCGACATCGTTGCCGTTCAGGTCAGAGGGTCGCGCTAGCCGTCACGACACCGGATCAGATCACGCCGTCGGCCCGGAGCCGGCCGAGTTCGTCGCGGTCCAGGCCGAGCTCGTGGGTCAGCACGGCGTCGGTGTGCTCTCCCAGCCAGGGCACCCTGGTCTCGGGTCCCTGCGCGGTGCGGCTCATCTTGATGGGATTGCCCGGGATGAACACGGGGTCGCCGCCGTCGGGCGGGGGCATCTCCACGATCATGTCCCGGGCGGCCACGTGGGGATCTGCGCACACCTCGGCGCTGGTCAGCGTCGGGCCGGCCGCGAGACCCTGCGCGGCCAGCGCAGCCACCGCCTCGACGTTGGTCTTGTCGTCGGCCCAGGCCTCCACGCCGGGCCGCAGCACGTCCTCGAAGTGCACCACCCAGCCCCGGCGGGTGGCGAGGCGGCTGTCGTCGAGCCACTGCGGGTTGCCGGTGACCTCGGCCAGGCGCTCGAAGTGGTGCTCGCGCACGACCTGCATCACGAAATGGCCCTGCCCGGCCGCGAATGTCTCGACGATGCCCAGGTCGTGGGATGCCTCGTCGGGGATGCCCATCGAGAAGAAGTTGGTCACGATGTCGGTCATGGCGATGGTGGCATCCAGCATGGCCACGTCGACGTGCTGGCCCAGCCCCGATCCTGGACCGGGCTGGTCTCTTTGGCGTAGCGCAGCCAGCACGCCGATCACGCCGAACAGGGCCGCGGAGATGTCGCCGAGCGCGCCCACCGGGTTGGCCGCGGGCGGGCTGTGAGGCCTGCGCTTGTACTCGTAGATCCCCGACATCGCCTCCACGATGGCGGCGTACGCGGCCCGGTCGCGGTAGGGCGACCCGGGTCCGGTGCCGAAGCCCGACACCGACAGGTACACCACGCCGGGATGAACCGACCGCACCGCCTCATAGCCGATGCACAGAGCGTCGGCGGTGCCTGCCTTGAAATTCTCGCACACGACGTCGAAGCGGGGCGCGAGCCGCAGGAACAGCTCCACCCCATGCGGATCCTTCAGGTTGAGGGTGACGCTGCGCTTGTTGAGGTTGTTGCGCAGGAAGGTGGCGCCCACGGCCCGCCCCTCGGGATCGCTGATGGCAGGGTGCGACTGCCGGCCGGTCTCGCCGGTGCCGGGCCGCTCCACCTTGACCACCTCTGCGCCGAGCCGGGCCATGAGCTGGGTGGCGAAGGGCAGCGCCGCCATCTGCTCGGCGGCCAGCACCCGGACGCCCCCCAGCGGGCGCGGCCCGCTGGCGAAGGCCTCATTGGCGATGTCGCCGAGCTTCACTGCTTCAAGTCCAGCCGAGACAGCAGTCAGGTCGATGCAGGTCCGGGGCGATGCCAGCCGGCGGTGCATCGGTGCAGCTCGCGAGCGTAGGACCCGTAGTCGGCGGGCGCCCGGTGCACTACGCGGTGCTCGTCCCACACCGCCACGTCGCCCGCGCGCCACTGGTGGGTGAACTGCAACTCCGGCCTCTCGAACGCGGCGAAGAGGCGACCGAGCAGATCGTCGCTGTCGGCATCGGGCATGTCAACCACGTAGCGGGTGTATCGCGGGTTGACGAACAGCACCTCGTCGCCGGTGCGGGGATGCGCGGCCACGACGGGATGCTGACAACCATCGGCAAACCTGCTGGTGACCGTGTCGCCGGCCTCAGCGCCGAAGATGAGTGCCATCTTCTGCGCGAATCGGTCTCCGCCGTCGTGGTGCGCGCTCAGTCCGCGGAGCTCGTCCACCAGCGATGGATCAAGGCTCCCCAGCGCGGCTCGGGCGTCGGCCCAGGTGGTTGCGCCTCCAGACGGCGGGATGACAATCGGCCTCAGCACCCCGACAGCGGGGATCTGCTCGGTGAACGACATGTCGGTGTGGAACGCACAGTCGCGTCCGCTCGGCATCGCAAAGGAGTCGTTGGTGTAGACGCGGGTGATGAGGCTGCTGCGGCCGTGATGAGTCTCCCAGGGGGCTGGCGACGGCGACCCCCACAGCTCGGCCAGCAGCAGCTGAGCCTCGTCGTCGACGGCGTGCTGGTCGGGGAACACCAAGACGCCGTAGGCGTCGAGCGCCTCCCGGATCCGGCGGCTGCTGGGGTCGGTGATGGGTTCAGTGAGGTCGATGCCTTCGACCGTGGCGCCGATGGTCGTCGCGGCGGGGTGCACACGGATCCCCACGGGCGAAGAGTCCCGCCGTCGCCACGGAGCAGCGCCGCCGTCGTCTCGTTGAAGGCTCAACAGGTGCGCGGCCGCGCCGCGGAGCGCCGCGGAGGCATTGGGTGGGGTGGACTCCTCGATGTGACCGGGCCTGGGATCGGTGCCGCGCATCGAGGTGGGAAACGCTTTGGACAGCGTTGCCCGAGCACGCTCCTCCTTAGCGGTGACGCCGCCGGCCTTGCGGAGCTGCAGCATCCCGCGGCCGAGCGAGAGGAAGCGAACCGCGATCGCACGCATAACGGGGCGTGTCCGGCGCCAGGCAGAAGGCTTGTAGCACTTCCTGGTCTCGGTCGCGAGCGCCCGTGCCGCCGTCGTCCCAACGGCCCGGCTCAGGCTCACAACCGAGGTGTCCTCACAGGCGAGCAGCCGGATGGTGCGGTCGCGGATGGCGGGCTTCTCCCGCCACTGCCGGTAGATCGTGTGCCTGAGCGCGGCGGCCTCCACCGCACGGTCGGCGAACACCTCGTACAGCCCCATGGCTAGGAGCTCCGACGCGCGGGTCTCCCGAAGCCGCCGGTTGGCGAAGTCGCGATAGTCGCCGCCCTCTGCCAGTGTGAACGCATCGCCGAAGCCGAGAGTCATGCCCGCCGCCGTCAGCGGGTGGTAGTGCCCGGCGGCGTCCCCGATGAGGACCCGACCGGGGGTGCCGTAGGTGTGGCGCGGCCTCAACGCATTGGTCGCCGCGAGGAATCGGCCCTCGCGCAGGGCTTGGAGGAACGCGGGCCCGAGGGTGCCCGGCAGGCTGGCGGCGTACGACCCGGCCAGCGTGTCGATCATGTCCCGAGTGGAATACCCAGCCGGGACGTCCACGATCAGCCGGGCGGAGCGCTCTCCCAACCGATAGATCAGGATCGGACCCCGCTCGGCGCATATGACGTGCCCGTATTCCTCGAACGGCAACGTCACGTCGTTCAGCAGGACGCCAAGCATCTGCGAGTAGGTCTGCGGCTTCGTGGACAATCCCAACGACCGGCGCACCACCGAGGCTCGGCCGTCGGCTCCGACGATCAGTCGGGCCGCGACCGATCCCTCTTCGCCGTTGCGGGAGTAGGAGACCAGGTCGCCCTCGATGCTGCGCACACGCGCGTTCATCATCACGTCGACGCTCGGCTCGTCCTCGACGGCCCGGCGCAGTCGCAAGACCAGCCTCTCGTGCTCCCACACCACACCGGGACGCCCGTCCGGATAGGGGAGCACTATCGGCTCGCCCCCGTCCTCGGGGAACACCACGAATCCCTTCCCCGGAATGCAGCCCGCGCCGGCATCAGGCTCGATCCCGAGCGCGCGGAGTACCCGCACCGCGGGTGGATGCAGCCACTCGCCCGCCAGCCGCTTGGACGTGTTCGGATTCGCCTCCAACACAACCACCGAGTAGCCGTTCCGGGCGTGGGCCAGCGCGCACAGACTGCCCACCGGACCAGCGCCGACAATGGCGACGTCGTAACGGCCGCGTTCGGCGCCGCTCACCGGATGACAGTGGTAAGTGGAACCACCGTCTCCAGACCGGCGGTGCCGACCCCCGACATCGACACCTCATTGGGCTGAGCCTGCACCAACGCCACCCTCAAGAGCGACACCAGCAGCGCCACCACACCCGCGCGGCCGCGCCGCCACCTCGGTGCGCCCCGTACCGGCCAACACCTCGAGAACGATTCCGAAGCCCCAACATCGTGCTCCTCCAGTTCCCGGCGGCTGTGCTTGCCGACCCGACGTCCACTACCGAGCCAACGAATATAGTTAGATAATCAACAGAAGTAAACCAATTAATAATCTGATAATAAACAGTAAATAATCAGTTTAAGCGGGGTTGAGTGATGCCACCTGAGCAGCGAGGTCGTGACGAGAGCGGATCGTCTCGCGGACTGCAGCACAGGTTCCCGGACTTAATGTCGCGCCGGGTGCTGTTGTGCGTGTACAGGTTTCCCGACCGCAGCCGAAGGCAGATCGCGCCGGGGTACGAGCCCGACTTCGCAGAAGTCCTCGATGCCCGCACGGCCCATGCCCTCGAACAGATCAGCCCCTCGGCAACCAGGCTGCAGCTGGTCCATGCCGCCTTCGGGCTGCAAGCCGGTTGGCTGGCGGTAGCGGTCGAGATCATCGACGCTGCCGAGGCAATAGAGGCAGCTGGCGCGTTCGCTGCTCAGGCCACCAGCCGGGCGAAGCGGCTCTACACCACGGTTACCGAAGCGGTCGGCCACAAGCCCCTGGTCTCGCGTGGCGCGGCTGAGTGGCTCGCAGCCGCCGACCTAAACGACCGGCAGCCCAACGGCCCCTGCAGGCGCTACGCCTCCGGCGACGCGACCCCCGCCACACCGGGTCCGTCGCGTCGAGATGAAGCGTTCTTCGTGGTGCTGTCCACTCGACGCGAACTCCACCACTACTTCGTGTCCGTCTACGGCGACATCTCCCACATGGGGCCCTCTCCGCTCAGCGAGCACGAGACGGACGCCCCGCCTTCGCACTGGGCTGGCGGCGACACAGACAGGAACTAAGGGTCCTCTTGTCGCTGTCGCCGCCAGCCCAGTCGCTTGGCGCGAACAGGATCAACAACCGCGGGTCTCGCACGGATTCCAGATCCTCGCGGGTCGATACAGCCATAGGTCTGTATCAGCTGTTCCAGTCGCGCGAGATCCTCCCGTGACCAGTCCTCAGTTCGCTCAGAGTTGCGCGCCATGAGGGCATCGGCCTCGTCGTAGGCACGCTTCCATTCGTCGTAGTGGCGGCACCACGGTGGGCGATCTGACTCTTCGGCCTTAGTTCTGGTCTTCAGGTGGCGGAACGCAACTCGGTCGTCTCCGATCTGGACCCCTAACCCGGCTCGTCTAGGCCAGCTCCACCTTCCGGGCCCGAGCGGAGGTTGCTTCCGTCAGTCGATCCGTCCATGGTGAGAAGCGGCGTGTACAGGTCGGGGCGTCTATCTCGAAACAGCCCCCACGCCGCTCGATCACGGTCGGCGCTATGGGGATCGACCAACGCTGTGATGATCTCATCGTCATCGGTGCCCGCCTCAGCGATGACCGCACCGAAGTGGTCTGTGATGAACGAACGGCCCCAGTACGTCGTTTGGTGACCGCCGTCGGATTCGGTTCCCACACGGTTCGCGGCGACTACCGGAACCATGTTCGAGGCCGCATGGCCACACATTGCCGTGCGCCAGTGATCGTGGCAGTCCGAGCCGATCGCGGTCGGATAAATCAGCAACTGGGCGCCGCGCAGGCTCATGACACGGGCGGCCTCCGGAAACCACTGATCCCAGCACGTACAAGAGCCAATCCGCCCAGCGGCCGTGTCGAAGACCCCGAATCCGGTGTCTCCCGGAGATGTGTAGTACTTCTCGTAGCACGTCGGAGGCCCCAAAGGCATGTGCGACTTCCGGTAGGTCCCCACGACAGCGCCGTCGGCATCGACTACAGCCGTCGTGTTGAAGTAGGCCTGCTGAGCCCGCTCGAAGAAGTTCACTGGGATGACGACGTGAAGCTCGAGCGCCAGCTCCTGCATGTGGCCGACGGTTCGGCTGGACTCGAGCGTCTCTGCTAACTCAAAGAAGTCCTCACGCCAACCGAAGTTGTAGAACATCTGGTGCGCCACCAGCTCCTGGAGCACCACGACATCGGAGCCATCCTGCGCCGCCCGTCGGACGAGTTCACCCGCGCGGTCAAGATTGCCCACTGGATCAGGACCGCACGCCATCTGAATGGCCGAGATCGTGACAGCCACGCGGCCCACCAACCCCCGCTTAGCGGTGGCCGTATCTATGCTGCACGCGAGTCATCGACAGATCTTCTCGGTCTCCGCCGGTCGGACGATCCGTGCCCACTGGATGACCACCATAGATGAACTCATGCCCGAATGTCCCCCACCGGCGACCACCTCGTGGATCTTCCCGCTCATCAACATCTCCGAGATTGGGATATCGAGACTTCTTCGGACTGCGCGAAGACGCCGAGTCAATCAACTCGACCACCAAGTCCCGCCTCCAGGATGACCGCGTTCTCTACAAGGGCCGAATCCGCAACCGGCTTGCCCGGATCGCCCATCGGCAGAGCGAGAACGACAAGTGCATGTACGCCTATCTCATCCGAAGAGGCGACATGGCCGCCTACCGAAGGCGATTCAGCTACAAGCCCATCCGATGGGAAGACCTGCTGCCTAAGGCAGCTTGACGCCACCGAACCGCGGCGCAGCGACACCACACCGCCCACGAGCGCGCCAAGCCTCAACAACAGGGGACGGCCTAGCCGCCTGCAGGCCGCAGCGACACCCCTCCTGGGCTTCCTCGAGCCCGTCAACCGCACAGGTCAGACCCCTAGGATGCACGCGGAGCACTTACGCACCGACTTACGCACCCGCCCCGCCCTCGTGGGGTGTGCGCGGAATTCCAAACGCCTAGGTCAGAGCGTCGGGCCAAGTCCGTAGTCGAATGGATTTGGCCCGAGTCTGGAATGGACTGTTGCAGTTGTGTGACGATGCTCGGCGTTTGCAGGGGTCAGAGCGTTGCTCGCCAGCACCCGTCCACTTGCCTGGTGCCAACGCCGTGTCACCGTGATTGTGGCTGCTGACCCTGGCCGTGGCTCGGCCCTGCGTTTGGGGACCCTGTTGGCGCTGCTGCGTCCGATGCTGTTTGGGTGACGGCAAGCTGAGACGGTGGCCGACAACTACAGATGCTGGCGCAGGGCTTCGCGGACGAATTCATCGGCGGACTCATTATGGGACTGACGCAACAGTCGGCCTGTTGGAGACGCCGCAGAGCAGCATCGCTGCTGAGGTTGGCAATCGACCGAAGTGCTCATCATCGGTTGGAGGTAGATACTCATCAGGCGGCTCCCCGGCCGCGGGCCCGGTGAGCTGCATCAACTGCTCGAGCAGATTCAGAGCCTCATCGAGAAGCATCTCCACGAACACAGGAGGGCGCAGGTAGAAGCTGTCACCCTGCTCAACAACGCCCCAGGCCTCGGAATCGGAAGTCACCTGACTGATGTGCTCCCGCAGTTCATGGGTCACGTCTCTCGGCACGCCCGCCACGGAACTGGCAGGCAAGGAGGGATCGACTATGTAATCGAACGTCTCAGCGTGAATCAGATTCCTCAGGCACGACAGCGTGTCAAGAACGGCACGGCCTCGGCTATGAGGTCCGATGGCCTGTGCGAGATCATCCGTGTCGTCGTGTAGCGCCAACAGGTCTGGCTTTCTCCATGTAACGTTTCTCGTGTTGCTCGAAGGCTCAAGGGCAAGAACGGCTGCTCGCGCCGCAGCGTCGAATGCGGCCGAGATCATTAGCAACACGATGTCCAGGTGATACAAGGCTTCGCGTATTGGAGAGTCCACCTCCGGTGCCCAGTCGACCAGGTGCAGTTCATCGCGGGCTCGCAGCGCGTAGGTCAGCCGGGTTAGAACCGAGAACGCTAGATCGCCAATTCGCTCTGTTCCTGCCCGCTGATGTTCATAGGACTTAGTAACGAAGCGCCAACTGGACGGAAGGCGCCCACGAACGGCCTGCAAGTATGAGAACCAGCGGCTCGTGCCCATTACCAAACCATCTGGAGCAATGTGACATCCCTCGTGACGATTACGCAGCCAAAGACCGACAACAGCGAGCATCTCCGGCGTGGACATCACCGCATGGTCACGCAACTGGATGTCCTGCCAAACGCGCTGGTGATCTGAAGAACTCAGATCCGCGAGAACGGACCCCGCGGACGCACACAGGAGCGCATTCTCCTCATCCGGCGAGATTGCTCTGGCGTTTCGAAGTCCGGAAATGTAATCCATGGTTGGAATGACCGAGCGGATCGTCTCGCGTCTGTCACCGTCGACTATCAGCGGAGCAGAGCAACTGCCGTCGTCAGGACTGAACTGTGACATCGGTGTGGGCGGCCACAAGCCTCCAGTAGGCCATGCATCGGATTCGCCGTGCACAACAGCAGCAAACTTGCAGTCGGCAGCCAACAATCGTGCAACGCGAAGCGCTTCACCGGGCTCGGCAGAAGTTAGGTCAAAGTGGACTCTCAGCGGATAACCGTGCGCTTTGGAGAACATCCGGTCATCTGGCTGCTTGGTTGTCTCGCAGTCCGGCAAAGGGGGGATCACACAAACCTCCATCTCCACGATCATCGTAGACAGGGCGCCCGAGTTCAGAGGTTAGCTCCGTGGCGTCCTCGCTGATGCCATCTCGCTGTGAGCGACCGCGGCCTCATAGGGCACATCCTGCTAGCAGCGCAGCGCCTCGACGAGATCGCCGATGCTGGCCGCGACTACTGCGAGGCCAGTTGGATGGCGCGAGCTGCTGTGGAGCGCGCGAGCTAGAGATCATCGGAAAGGCCGTCGGTAAGCTGTCTGAGGCGTTCGCTTGGCAGCGTCCGAGGCGTACAAGGCGCTCAAGGCTCGGTCGTCTCAACTACGAGGAGAGGCAGCTGCCCTGTCTACTTCGGCCGTGGAAGGCAGTCCTGAGCAATGGGATCTCGATGGCGAACGCCTGGCGAAGCCCTCCGAGATTGTCGAGAAGTTGGGCGACCTCTCGTCGTCCGGCCGAGTGATGCTGGAGATCTACGACCAGCTCTCGGCACTCGTCCCCCCGGCTTGGGGCGATGCTCTACTTGGCAGTCGGCGACGAAGGCACTGCGACTGGCGGGCCGGCACATCAATTCGGGACGCGTAAGCGATTGCGCAGAATGCCCTCGGCCCCTTCTACACGGCTACGCGCCGGTTGGTCACGTCCGCCGGGTGGGATCCGCCGGAGCTTCAAGCCTTCGAGGACAGCCTGTTGGCCGTGTTCTCTGGGATGTGTTGGTCCGAAGACCGCGCCCCTTGAACAGTCATTGACCTGGCGTCGCACTGGTTCTGCAGCGTTGAACCGGAAATGCGGCGAATTGAGGGCAAGCTGCACGCTTGATGGCACCGGCTTCGCGAGGAGAGCATCCGTAAGTGCGACAAGGAGGCAGCTAGATGCAACAGGAAGGGGACAGTTTACCCTCTGCAGATCCGAAGGATTCTTCCACGTGGTTGCCCGCTCCATCGTATCTGCTGGTCCCGTCGGCTTCGCCCGACCTTCCTCCCCCCGTCAAGACGCGACCCCAGTTGCTGCCGGTCGATCAACTCTCCTGGGAGAGCTTCGAGCGTCTCTGTCTCCGCCTCCTCGAACAAGACTCGGAGCCGGCAACCGCGCCGGTTGTGCGGCTGTATGGCGTGCAAGGCCAAGCTCAGTCGGGAATCGACATGTACGCGAGTGATCGGCTTGTTCCCGGCGAGGTGCCTCCAGACCGTCGGTTTGTTTCCCTCCAGGCACGTCGGACCAAGGATATGTCTCCAGCGGTGCTCAGAAGGAGCGTCCACGACTTCCTCGAAGGCAAGTGGGCGCCAGTCTCCCGGAGGTTCATCTACGCCACGAGCGCGACTGCTCGGTCGACCAAGCTTGCAAGTGAGATCAAGGTGCTGGCCTCGCGACTCAATGAAGAGTCGATCGAGTTCGTGGTCTGGGACAAGGAGGCGATCTCGACACGGCTCAAGGAGTGCCCAAGACTCGTCGATGACTTCTTCGGCCGGGAATGGGTGCGGTGCTTTTGCGGTGGCGCTGAAGCGCAGAGCCTCAGTCCACGACTAGATGCCGCGCAAGTTGTCAGCCTCCGCCAGGACCTTGCCAGGATTTACAGGGCGGCGTTTGGTGTCGCCGATTCAGGCCAGATTGCGTTCCGCTGGGCCGGTACCCCAACAGTCGCTCTGCGCGACCGGTTCGTGACACCCGACCTAGTGTCTTCCACCCCCCAAACAGCATCGCTCCCGCAGCCCATTGATGATCCTGGCGAAGTCGGCATGGACGTAGACGCCCCAGCGCTCTTGTCGGAGGCCGCTGCGTCGAAGGCGATCGCGCCGGACGAGGATGCCTGGTTTCTCCGCAGTTCGGGGCAAGAACGGCGTCGCCCAGAGAGCCCCAGGGTGTCCGAGCGCATGCCCGCGGATCAGTGGATAGGCAGGCAGTCCCGCCAAGTGGTCGTCGGCGACCCGGGTGCTGGCAAGAGCACACTCCTGAGGTACCTGGTTCTTGACCTCCTTAGCGAGGAACCGAGTTGGCGAGAAGTCGCCGCACGATGGGGGGAGCGTCTCCCGGTGTGGTTGCCGTTTCATTTCTTCACGCAGCGTGTTGCCGGCAAAACGGGCGCGGAGGCGTCCGTTGGAGAAACGCTTAAGGCATGGCTTGAACAGCATGACAGTGGACACGTTTGGCCACTAGTTGAGGCGGCGCTCAACGATGAACGCTTGCTGTTGGTTGTCGACGGGCTCGACGAGTGGGTCAGCGACGAAGCAGGACGGTACGGCATAACGGCTCTGGAGACCTTCGCGGACGCGCGCGTCGTACCGCTTCTTGTATCTGCGCGGCCCTTCGGGCTCGATCGTCTGACACTGGGTGCCGCTTGGACCCACGCCAGGATCGCTCCACTGACCCCAACACAACAGCGCTTGCTCGCATCGCACTACTTCCATGCGAGCGTTGACACTGAAGATGGCCCATCGGCGGTAGGCGTCATTGAGCGGTCGGTTGATGGCTTCTTGTCACAGGTCCGCGGCGCGTCCGACCTACGAACCCTCGGCGGGATCCCACTCTTTCTCGTCCTCTTGGTGGGACTGCACCTATCGAGAAACGCCAGACTGCCAGCTGGCCGCTTCGAGGTCTATGACCAGGCAGTGCAGCTCCTCGTTGCTGACCACCGCGCACAGCGACGAGCCGCAGCCGCGGTGACGGCACCGCAACAGGGGCTGACGAATGACCAACTGAGAAGAGTGCTCGCAAAGATCGCCTTCGAGAGTCAACTCAGAGGGGACCTCGCCACCCTCCCAGAAGCAGCTTTGCGCGTGGATTTCATTGATGCACTGCGGGATCCTGACGGCCTTGCTATGGAACCTGCGGCGGCAGCGACTACCGCTGATGAGTTGATGGCTGTAGCGGAGGGGGAGCTTGGGCTCTTGGTCAGAACAGGGCCAACGGACCTCGGGTTCCTCCACCGGATGCTGCAGGAGCAGCTAGCCGCCGAATTCATCTCCGACAGGTTCAGTCCCGCCGAAGCGACAGGACTATTCGCAGAACAGGTCGGTGACCCCCGGTGGAGCCAGGTGATCCTGGCCACAATGTGGCGCATCAGACGTCCTGCGGAACTGCGTCAGCACATGGCGGCGCTCAGCACCTGCATCGACGACACTCCTGCAGGCTTGCGCGCCCGTGAGCTTGTGGCAGAACTCATATTTGGGCCCTACGACCTTCCAGCGACAGACATTCGGCGGTATGCGCCTGACATCATCGAGGCAATTGAGACCCACACCTATGGCCCCCATAGAGCCCGCCTTCTGAACAGCATCTTCATCGGATTGGAGGGAGCAACAACTGTTGACATCGTTCGCACATGTCTCGAACGCTGGACGCTGCTCTGTCAGGAACCATCAACTGACCTTGTCCGAGCCATCGCCGAGTCACACCCCTCAGAAGACTCATCGGAGACCATCTGCACGCTGCTAATGCGGGCACTTCGTCACCCAGACATCGCCGTTGCCTATACAAGCGGGTTTGAGATCGCGAAGCGATGCTCGGACAGTGGAATCGGCACACAACCGGAACGCAGTCGGCTGCGTGAAGACCTCTTGCGTGTTCTATCCGATCCCCCCTCGGGGCTCGCCGCGGCTGCCGCTCTCGTTGCGCTGGCTCTTGAATGGCGGGATGACCCATTGGTTGACGACATATTGAACGAAGCACGCGCCCACGCCGAAGAGAGCGTCCGCGCGGTGGCTCTTAGTGACGCGCTCGGTGTTCTTGGTGCCATCTTCTCGGGAACTCCTAGAACGCCCACACATCACGTTCGGTCGCCAAGCGCCGAGGAACGAGCGTGGCTCTTCGGACGCCTGAGGTGCTGGCCCAGTCTCGACAGCCATCAGGGGTTGCTTGTTGCCGCAATCGCAGAGGTGGCACAGGGCGAAGACTCGGCTCTCGATTTCCTGCTCGAGACCCTCAGGGGACAAGTTACATATTCCGAGTATCGGGATCGTGACCTAGCGTGGGCCGTGACGCTTAAGGCGTTCGCTGATGACGACCGGGTTGTCGACCTCGTCTGCGACCAACTCCGTTCCAGAGACAGCTCCTACCTAGTGACGCTGATCAATGCAAGTCACCGACCACTGCTGGCGCCGAGCTACCCACCGGGATCCCGCCATAATGGTCGCGTTGCGGAGGCGATCGAAGATCTAGTTGATGATCAACGTGACGGTTCCAGGTCGGTCTTGGACTACGCGCTACCGGGTCTCGCTGCCGTTGATCGCGGGCCGAAGATCAAGAAGCGGCTTCTCGCCGACCTCACCGACTCCTACTTCCCCCATTGGGCCGCCCATTCACTCGCCGCAAATTTTGATGACGACCCCGAAGCTTGCACAGCGTTGCGCGCAGCGCTCATGCGGGATCCGGTGCATGCATCCAAGATTGCAACAGTCGCAACGAACGTGTTGTTGGCCGAGGACATCTTCCCTCGCCTGCTTGCCATTCTGCGAGAACTGCAGGACTCGCCTGAGGCTGGCAAGGCGCGCTATGACATTATTGCCGCCGCCCTTGTCCAAGCCAGCCGAGAACACGACACTGACCCAGGGCCAGAATGGGAGGCGATTGCCGAAGACGCGTTGACGCTCATGCCATGCACTGACGAGCCGGCACACGACGACCCGCGGTATGAGATCGCGGCTGCGTTCCATCCGTCCAAGGCATCGGCGAGGATGTTGTCTCACCTTGCAAGTGTCCAGGATCGTCCTCTGGCGCCATATCTGCGCGCTTTCCACGGCGACCCGACGCGGACCAGATCGTTGCTAGGCGAAGCCGAGAAGATCTTCCGTTCGTTGCCTGCCCGTCTGCGCTCCTGGGTGTGCCAATCACTCGCCGACGGAGCCACGGCTCCAGAGCTGGTGCTACGCCTAACCAGCCGGTGGGCAGATGAAGTGGCGGAACCCAACAAGAGCGTTGCGTCGCTTGCGTATCACCGCGGCCTGCGCCACGCGAGAGAGGAAGGACATATCGACGAGGCGGAATGGCATGCAGCACTAACTCACCTAGGCGAACAGGCGTCGTGCTACGGGCCGGACCACGAGGCCCGAAGACGCGCTGCGTGGGTCGGCATCTGCGTGTGCGGAGACTGGTCTACGCTCGAAGGCCGCGTCGAGACAATCGGTGAAGCACACCCGGTGGGCGTGTCCCTGGTCGATCTGATGCACGGTCCGGACAGAACCCTGCTGCAACAGATCGCCTCACGCTGGAAAGAGCTGCGATCCGAGTTCGGTGACATGCTCCTGCCACGGCTCTCCGGAACCCGCGAGCAAAAGCCAAGAAGGGAGGTCTGGGATGCACTCGCCTTGGTAGCGCACCAGAACGCCACCCTCCTGCAGGAACTCGACGGCGCAATCACCGATGACCCAGGAATACTAAAGCTGAATGGTGCCTTGGCATGGTTCGCCACGCAAGGAAACAAGAGCGTCGACACAGTCGCTGATGCTCTGGTCTCTCATCTCCAGAGCAGCGGAGAGCGCGGCAACCTTGCAAGTGTCCTCCTTGCTGAACCGGAGCGAATCGGCCTACGCCGCGAGGACCTACAAGGCCGGCTAGAGAGAGCGCTGAGCGAAAGATCCTCGTATTGGGGCGGCCCAGTATTGGATGCGCTGGCTGTGTTGTGTCCTGAAAGCCCGGAGGTAGTTGATACCTGGCGCCGATTCTCTGAGATCATCGCAAGCCGCGAGAGCCAAGAGGATGATCTTCTCCCCGGACAGACGTACTTCGCTGTCGCATTCGCTGCCGCTGATACGAACCAGATCCTAGAACTCCTCGACCGCTGCCTTGAATGGCTAAATGCAAACCACAACCGCTACGACGACGCCGCCTGTACGCGCCATATCACCCATCGCCTCAGACGTGATGCCGTGGCCGCCGCGATGGTCCAGGCTGCAGTCAAGAACCTCGCGACGCCCGATTCTCGGGCGGCCCTGCTGGTGTCGTTCCTCGCGTTAGCGACTGGACTCGAAGCGGCTGATGTCAGCGAGGTCGAACGCCGTCTCGCGACTCAGAACAATGTCATCCTCGCACCGATCGTGCGCGACCGCACCGTCGGTGCCACCCTTTCCGCCCGTACCATCTTCACGCGTGTCACCGATACGGCTTGGGAGATGCCCCCCAGCTGATCCCCCGTGGGCTTCAGCGGTTTGAACGTCATCGAGTCCAGGTTTGTGGGGGTCGGTGCGTAAGTCCCTAGATCGTTGAAGTCTCAACGATCTAGGGACACCTGCCGCTCGACTCGCGAAACGGATTTCTCGTATAGCGAAACGGGTAGTCGACCTGAGGCCGCGCTCGGCGCTAGCGGTGTCGGTCATGAGTGCCACTATACGGGTGGGCACTGACCTTGATGAACGGGTTGTAGGGTTCGAGCGCATCTAGCAGCAGGCGTTCGGCATTATCCGGAACGTGTGCGGCTATCGGACTTCAAATAGGTTCCGAGCTGGATGTGGTGACCGGATCGTGAGGCGCAGGGATAGGCGGTCGAGATGACAGAACGAAGAGCATGAAACGGCGACGCCACAAGGATCCTAGGCTGGCAGTCGTCGATGTGGAAACAACAGGTTTCTCCCGACATGACCGCGTTGTGGAGTTCGCCTGCGTCACTGTCGATGACGGCGCAGTAGTCGACGAATACGAGACCCTGATTCAGCCCAACAGAGACCCGGGCCCGGTGCATGTGCATGGCATCACCCCGGACATGCTGCAGACGGCCCCACAGTTCGATGCGGTTGCGGGCGACATCGCGAATCGGCTTGATGGGGCGGTGCTCGTCGCTCACAACATCAGCTTCGACATCAGGATGCTGCGTCAAGAAGCCCAACGCCTCAAAGGCACCGACTTCGATCCTGGTGAGGGGCTATGCACCTACAAGCTCACGAGACAGAAGCTTGCGCTGGCCGCAGCAGATGCAGGCCTGCCGGAACCAAACCACACCGCTCTCACCGATGCCCGAACCGCTGCTTTGCTTGTTGACCTGCACGCACCACGCGCCGCTCTGCGGAGGCTTCGAGCTGCATCGTGGGCACCGAACGTCGCTGCCAGTGGGATCACAACGCGGCGCCCGGATGCACCACCGCGGCGCGGGTCGCTGCATCAGGCTGCCGCTCGCACCCGCTGGCCGGGTAGCCCCGAGGACTCAACAGCGCTCTACCTGGACGCGCTCGACCGCTGCCTCGACGATGGAGTTCTTGAAGACCATGAACGCGTCTGGCTGGATCGCACCGCGGGCGACCTCGGGCTGAACGCTTCTGAGAGGGTCCATCTTCACAGGCAATACTTCGACTTGCTGATCCAGCAGATACTCGCGGACGGGATCGTCACCGAGAGCGAGCAGCAACTAGCGGAGCAGGTCGCCTCAGCGCTCGCCCTCGGACCTGCTGACATTCGTGTCACCGAGCAGGTAACAGACCGAGTGGAACTCGGTGCAGGCACCAGAGTGTGCTTCACCGGGGAAGCAATCGTTGACGGCAACCTTGTGAGCAGGGCGCTGTTGGAGAAGATCGCGACGCTCGCCGGGATGCAGCCCTTGAGATCGGTGACCAAGAAGTGCGATGTGCTCGTTGCCGCCGATCCTCTATCGCAGTCCGGCAAGGCCCGCACAGCACGCGATCGGGGCATCCCCATCATCAGCGCTCAGGACTTCCTAGACGCGACATAGCACGCCGGAGCGGGCAAGGGATGCTCCTCGCTCCGCAGCACCAGCGAGCTCCTCGAGCCGCTGTTCGGCCGAGAGGGAGCGGTCTTCGTGTGGCGCTCCCACCTCTTGCGCGATGCGATCAGCGAGTTCGTCGAACAACGGCAGACATGACGGAGCGGCACATGACACGCCCGCCCCAACAAACAGCACCAGTCGACTCTGCTCATGCGCTTGAGCCAGCGCCTCGGGGATATCGGCTAGCTGTAGCCTCACCCTCGGCAGCTACGCAGCCTCTACGTACTAGTGAGTTCGCTCGGCTCCTCTTTGGCGTGGCCTTGCGACAGCGCCTGGCCAGCGGGTCCATGCCAGAGAGTAGCGGTCCCGTCTAGCGCTCTACAGTTGCTTCACTATGGCTGGTCACGCGTCCCGGGCAGACTCGGCTGCGGAACCTGCTCGGGGGAGTGTCGGGGTGCGTGACGCGATCGAGAGCGCTTACAACCAAGTCAAGGCATGGGACGCGATGCGAGCAAATGAACGAAGGGCCGCGGAGCTACTCGTGGAGCTACTCGGCGCCCGGACATGGGAGGCACGAGATGTAGGTGCTGCTCAGGGGATGCACGACCTTGATGTGGTGATGTCCGATGGGTCCGTTATCGCGGTCGAGGTCACCACCGACACATCAGGGGCCGACCGCGCCTTCGACAACGCAGTGAGGGAGATAGATCCGATCGTGGTGCCAGGCCTACCTGGAGTGTGGTTTGTGGACGTGAGCCCGCCCGGCGACAACCCAGATGACAACACCAAGGCCAGGCGCCGAGCCAAGGAACTGGACGACAACCTGCCTGGACTCCTTGCTGAGGTAGAGCGGTGCGCAAGACACGAGGAGGTCAAGCGGATTCCGGGGTCGCCGAGACGCAACGACTCCGAGTTGGTCAAGCAACTGCGAGCGTTCGAAGTGTCGGGCGTCAGAAGGTACGAACTCGATGAGCTGGGACCGAGAGTGCATTTCGTGCCGGCGGTCTTCTCTGGCTCTACCGGTGCTGGCGAGATCCCGGCAGCGGTGCAGCGCCACGTTCAAGCCAACCGAGCCAAGCTGGTTGCCGCTCGGGACAACGATCCAGCATCCGAGGCGCACCTGTTCGTCTGGCTTCAACTCGGGCAGCCGCATCGCGCAGCGGCTACCAGCGCTGTTTGGTCCGGATCTCGATTCAATGACCCTGACGATCTCTGCTCCGTCGATCTGCAGGGGATCGATGCTGCGTGGGTCGCGGTCGACTGCGATCCGCCCTCTGCCTACTATCTTCGGCGTTCGCCGCCGGTCTATCGCTTCAAGAGTGGCTGTTGGACTCGATGGCGGCCCATGTGGTGCCAACACTAGGTGTGTCATGGGACTCACGATGGTTGACTTCGTCGTGCGGGGCACGCCGATATCGCAGCGGTCAACGAACGCCAAGAAGCGATGGCAACAGCAAGTCCACGACGCTGCTCCAGACCTGCCAAAGTTGTTGACGGGCCCATTGCGTGTACGGATCGACTTCTTCTTTGCTGGTGCCACTGACGTCGACACCGACAACATCATCAAGCCCATACAGGACGCGCTCGAGGATGCCGTCTATAGGGACGACAAGACCGTCGTCGACGTCTGCGCTCGCAGCATCAACCTTCAGGACCTCCCCATGATGGTGGCTGTCCCGTCGGTGCTGCTAGCTGCGCTATCCGAGCCGCCTAGCGACTTTGTGTTCATCCGAGTCGGAGCAGCCCAACATCGGCTGGCGTTCACATGAGCCTGACATCGGCCGCTCTTCGTGCTATGGACCAAGCCAAGGCCCGCTACGAGGCCGACGGCTACAGCGTCAGTCTTGAAGAACAGCTCCTGATTCCCGGCGGTTTCACAGCCGACGCGGTAGCTCGACGGGACGATGAGACCGTGGTCATCGAGGTCCGCTCAGCTGACTTGAGTGACCGAGATCGCGATCGGCTTGAGCGCCTAGCACAAGTGGTCGCCGCCCAAGCCGGATGGCGGGTCGACATCGTCACCTACCAACCCGAGGCGCTGCCACTTGATCCCGCCCGAGATGACGTCATTCGCAGAGTCGAAGAGGCCCGCCAAGTGGCCAGCGCGTCTGCCGACGCGGCCGTACTGCTGATCTGGTCTGCCATCGAGGGCGCCCTGCTCCTGCTGATCCAGCAACGTGGCATCGGACCTGTTCGTGCGGTGCCGCCGCGCATGCTCATCCACTCGCTCACGATCGACGGCGTACTCAGCGACAGACAAGCGGCCCGGCTTGACGACTTGGCGCTGATGCGCAACGACATCGCGCACGGATTGCGCTCGTACCGGCCCGACCCTGAGCGGTTCGACTGGCTAGCTAGGTTCGCCCTCGCGGCTGCCGACGACAAAGTGGCGAATGTCGAAGACATGATCGAGTGGTTCTTCGCCCACTACGTCACGCCCGAGGACGCGGCACTGTTCTATGACAAAGAAGAGGGGAACTATCTCTGGATGGGAACTGGCCCCCACGACCCGACCGACGTGCTGTACGACCAGTTTGACACGGCACTAGACGCCGACATTGCTGAAGCAGTCGGCGTGATCACACAACAGGGCTTCGATTGGGCGAAGAGCGACGATCTGGACGATCTGAAGCACTGAACCGCCGACCTGTGTGTGGGGACCGACGCGCAACGGGGTGATGTGGTCACACTCCGGCTGGCCGGCCCGGCCCGGCCACACAGAACGCATCGGTAGTTGTCGCGGCTGGACACAACGCGCCGTGCCAATACCCA
Organism: Acidimicrobiales bacterium; assembly: GCA_965117015.1. Classification (GTDB taxonomy): domain Bacteria; phylum Actinomycetota; class Acidimicrobiia; order Acidimicrobiales; family Aldehydirespiratoraceae; genus Aldehydirespirator. Next base: position 975,527 of record OZ220747.1, on the reverse strand, counting down.
CCGGCGACCGTCCAAGTTGCGACGCCCTCGGCTCATGGGAAACTCCCCCTATGAATGACCAGCACCCTTGGCGCACGAGCCCGCGCCCCTGGCACCCCGCCCAAGTGTCCGAGTCGCTCGCCGTCGTCGCCGACTGGCTCGCCGACACCGACCAGCACGAAGCGCTTGATCAGCTCCGAGCCGTCGCCGTTGTCTCGCTGGTATCTCCAGCCGACCAGGTGACTCTTGGCGACATCATCGCCGCGCACCAGACCGCCCGCGCCGTCGGCTACCCCGACCTCTACGACGAGCACCCCGACTTCCCCGACCTCTGGCTAACCGACGAGGACTGATCAGATAGGCGACTATATGGATCGCTAGCCACTCGCGGGGGCAGTCGTCCGTTGCCAATGAAGCCCTGAGCTAGTCGTTTACCGAACCGTTGTGGCGGGCGGGGGCGGCGGGTTAGGATCGTTCCCGTCGGCTTGCCGACGCGAGAGACCCGGAGCGGGCTCCACATCCACCCTCCTGTGAGTAGCAGGGCGTGGGGCTTCGCTCCGGGCCTTTTCCCACCGTACACTACATCGCCGCGCGATCGGTTGCCACCTCGGTTGCAAGGTGCAGCCGGTGCAAGTGGCTCGCACGCTGGTGATGGTCGCGGAGTCCGGGGCTTGCGCCCAGACCCGCTCCACGGCGGCGGCTCGGCGGTCCATCGCCGCGAACAGCGCGGGGAGTTGCGAGAAACATTCCGGCGACGAGCAGCGCAGGGGCTGCCGCAGGAGGCCGTTAGACCGACGGTGGCAAGCGGCGGGCTCATGCCCTCCTGCATCCGGCGCTTCATGTCCTCACGATCCCACCACACCGCGGGGACTGCTCCTTGTCTCCCAGTCGGCTGCAGGCGCCGAATGCGCCGCCCGGCGACGGTAGCGGAGCGAATCGTCGTCGCTGCTTGTGCTGGCGCCGGATTCGTGTCCCGCCCACTGGGGGATAGCCCGACTACCGAGCCCCGAGCCTTCGTGTTCTCTGCGGAACCGAGAAGGCATCGCCGCCGGGAGATGGGTCTCGAAAGCGTTGAGCTCAATCTGTGGCTGTGGCTGTGGGCGGCGCGTTGACGCTCTGTCCAGTATTGAGCATTCTGCGAACCGTTTCTGCTGGAACGACGATGAGCGCGCCCTCGACTTCTTCGGCCATGGCGACATAGACGGAGCCTCCAGTGCCCAAGCGGGCCTGCTTCAGGAGTTCGGCCGGGAGGGTGACTTGCCCGTTGACAGTGATCTTGTGTGGCCCGTGCGGATCATGCACGCCATGATGGTATTAAATCTAGTAGATCTATTGGAAATCCGGATCGGCCAAGAGAACGCCTCTTGGCCAGGCTCCCTCCAGCGAGCGAAGGAAGGCCTGTGGGCTTCTGATGCGACCCCATGGATCAAGAATGGGCAGCTTCGGAGATCTGGAGTGCCACCCACATGGGTTGGCGAGTCAGCGCACGGGTCGTAGCTGCACGGACAGAAGCTCAGGCAGGCTGCATGCCCGACCTGCTGAGGTCAGTTCAAGCGAGTCCAGGTCGCCATGAGGGATGTCCAGTGAGCCGACGGCTCTTCGGGGGTGAGCGGGTGCCTGATGTTCATGTCTTCGGGCAGACCCTCGACATCTGGATCAGACCGAGAGCTGCAGAGATCGACCGACGAACGGGACTCGGAGTCGGCGCGATGCTCGATGAAGGCATGGTGCGCGCGCTCATGACTATCCCAGAAGGTGCGTCGGTCGAGCTACGAGCACTTGATGGAGCCATGTTGCTGGAGATGGATGGACTCCTAGAGAACCACGCGGTGGACATCGTCGGCGACGCCGCTAGAAGGCGAGCGATACCCCCAGTGGACATTGTCGGCTTTGCCAAGATCGCTCATGACTGGTCAGACGTGCGTGGGGTTACGCTGCTCCGTACGCACGGTCCGCGGGTCGCTATCGCATCGCGACCACTGGCTGAACGCATTCTGCGAGAGGTCGACCCCGATGTTGGTGTAGCGGTCGGCACGGGATCCGACTGCGATGTCCTCCGCTGGCCAGGCGTGCGGGGCGTTCGCCCGAGCTGGCAGCGGTGGATTATCGCCGAAGCAGCGTTTGAGATGTGGTTACAGCAGGTTCGCGTCGTAGGACTGTGAGCCAGGAATCTAGGACTTCCGGCCTCGACACATCGGCGATACCGAAGTCTCGGAGATGGTCATAGGTGGCGACCGCCCGGTCACACGCGTCGGTCCAGGCCGAAACCGGGTCGCTAGCTCCGAGCACGGTGTGTGCAAGATCAACGGCCGACGCTATGGAGTGCTCCTCGCGCAGGTGGCGCTCCGCGCCGGGCGATACCAACACTCTGACATCACCGTCCTCGCCACAGACGGCGCAACTGCAGTGGAACACGCCCTTTAGCTCGTCATGGAGGCGCGCCTCTTGGAGGAACGCTGACGGCATCCAACCAGCAGCCTTCGGCACAAAGATGCTGTCAGAGGACGCGGCTTGTCTGCCGCGGCGGCCCGACCTCAGCCAAAGCTGACGAACACCAGAACTGCTGCCGAGCGCAGCTGTGGCCGCTCCCTTCGCCATCAGCCCTACCGCTGACATGTCGCAACGCAACACGCACGCGAAGTGTGCAGCCTGTATGACCCTGATGGCGCCCTCAACATGGTCCGGTTTCGCCAAGGGGTTGGTGTACCCGGCGAACACCGTCGCGATCGGCAAGTCTGAGGACTCAATGGGCTCGATCCATCGTCCGTCGCGCAACTCGTCAGATCGGATGACCACAGGTACAACTACGGGCAGTTGCGGGTGGCTCTTGTGGGCAGCTTCGATGAACGCTTCTCCTGCTTCAAGCTGCTTGTGGATGCTCTTCTCGCTGCGATCAACCGGAAAGTTAGACGGGGCGAGCAGAAGGCTAGCTCTCGCGCGAGTCTGGGCTAGCACATGCTCTTGGGGTTGCTCCAACGGGAGCTGTTGCTGCGGCTTTCGGGTGCGATCATCGGTGTAATGTTCGGGATCGACAGCGACGAGATTGTCTCCGCTGAGTTCGCTTGCCGCCTTGAGCCCTGGCCTTCCGTGCAGCACAGCGCCATCAGCGTGCCTAAGGAGCTGCGCGCCACGAGCATTCGTGCCGACGTGGACCAAGACCTTTCCTTGGATGGCTGCGAATTTGAGGTCGGGCTGTGCTCTCCCGCCGCCATGCCTCATGTCTGCTCCTGAACTACGGCCATTGTAGTTATCACAATGTCATTATAGTGCAGTCCTTTGCAGGTTCACGTGCGAAGGGTCAGGCTGAAAGAAGTTCCGCTGTTTGACTTCCTCTCGGATCCTTGCAGCGGGACTCGTTGAGCATTAGCCACTTGTCCGCCGTGGACGGACTCCCCCAGAGGCGCCGTGCCATAGGAACTGTGCGAGTCGATTCCAGATGGGTGGCGATGTCACCGGCCCCACCGATCCCTCGGCGGGCTCACCCCCGCCGCCTACGCTTCCCACTGGAAGCAACACCAACACCCATAGCGCCTGGACTCACTATCGGGTCCCCCTCACCCCGCGCCCGGCAGGGGCTGTCGCCGCCGCTAGTGCCGTCCGCGGCCAGGATCCAAACTCGTCTGCACCTCACTTGTGCGCCTCGCTTGGTTCAACGCAGGCCTCGGTGCGCTTGGTGTGGTTCCCATGGTCTGGCATGTGAACTAGTGCGGGAGATCGGGCGCGAGCGGCGCGTGTCTCCGGTACAGGCTCGGCGCGCCTTGCCAGCCGCGGGCCGGAGCCTTCCGTTAATGGATCGGCCATGTGGGGAAGTTCAGCCGTCGGAGACTGCTTCCCAGATTGGTGGGTTGGCCTTCTTGCGGAGCGCAGCGGACAGTTCCGACGCCTCCTGTAGCCACTCGCTGCACCGTTCTCGGCGGAACGCAAATGCGTCGGGGTAGTCGGGTGGATGGGACCAGTCGTCCCAATCCTCGCTCAGGCGCATCTCGGCCGACCTCACAGCAGGTCGGATAGCCAGAATCCGCCGCACAAGGTCTTGATCGATGGTCGTCCAGTCAACGTCGGCGGGGAAGGCAGGAGCCGTAGGTGACGGGACCTTGAATCCTCCCTTGTCGGTGAACTCGTCGCCTCGTTCCTCCATGGCCTCTCGACAGTCGGAGCAGAAGTCATCCAGGATGGAACACACGACCAATATCAAGTGCTGAAGTCTTCGCCGCTTGGCGAGGTGAGCAGTGACCCACTGAATGAAGGCCGACAGCAGCGCACCTACAACGACGCCGATCAGCACGATCCACACTTCATCCACGACGCAGCGGTCTCCTTCGTGTCCGGCCGGACAACGGCCAGCCACGCGATCGAGGGGCGCATCGGGAGAAGGGCTCAGATCAAGGACTCCATGGCGTGGAGCGGGTTGTGGCTAAGGGGCGCCCGATGTGAGTGGGGATTAGCCCAGAGCAGACGAGCGAGCCGCGCACATCAGACCCTGCGCAATGCCCGGGGAGGCTCAGTTCGACGACTAGTCGGCCGTGCTACGGTCGGGCCTTGTGACTCGCCGCTACCTGCTCTATGTCGAAACCGAAACCGAACAAGACGCTCGGGTCGCCTACGACGAAATCCTCCGCTCAGGCACCACCGAACAAGGCCAGTTCGGGTTGGTCGACATCACCGAGATGACGTTCCTGCAGGGTCAGATCTCAGCCCTTACAGCGGCCGTGGCCTCCCTGCTGTTCCACTTGGGGCAGCCCGCTCAGATCACCGACGCGCTGCAAGCAACGCGGGTTCTCAAAGAGGATCCAAGTTGGCGACGCGGATTTGATTCCACCACTGGGACTCTGTTGAGAGCTCTCACCCACTCTGGCGGCGATTTCGTCGTTGGGTCGAAGGAAGGAATGCCGTCGTGACCGCTAGGCGCAAACGGCGACCGAGACGCCAGTGGCCGGAGCCGATACCGGACACGCCTGCGAACGTGGCTCGAGCGGTGCTGGACACACCGCCGAAATAGCGTGACGAGTGGCGGTTCGCAAGCGACGACCCTGAAGAGTCAGTCGTCGGTGGCGTCCTCGATGTAGGCCACCACCTTCTGCGGGATGGTCGTCTTCACTCTGTCGCCAACCATGAATTCGTACTCTCTGGTGACTTGCTGGGAGATGTAGTGGTCTGCTTCCACGAGCAAGGAGTCGCCACCTACGAACTGCACCTTGAAGGTTCTCACGCCGTGAGTCCAACGGCGTCAACGAAACCGGGTCAGCTCCACTCGCTCCACTGGCTTGTACCTGCCAAGCGCACTGCTCGGCGGCCTATCCCTCGAATCTCCACCACTCAACGACACAAGCCAAGAACTCGCCACCCACTTGCAGGACCACGCCTCGGCACGGGTTCGCCGCCAAGCGCGATACCTGATGGACGGCTAGAAGCCTGCTGCGAGGCTGTGCGGTGCCGCCTCGGCTGCAAGACTAAGTCGGCGGCAGCGCCTATCGCCGGCATGTTCGCATTCGGTCTGCGACAGGGTGAACTCTGCAGTGACGCGACGGGGCAGGTGGGCACACCAGCAGGACCGTGGTCGCGGCCACTTGCGCGGGTATGGCGGCGATGGGAGTCCGAGGCCCCGATCCTGCGCGGCAAGCGTGAGCGCATTGGGGGCGGCAGCGGCTCCGTGTATGGGTCGCGGTCTACGCTTCATCTTGGCCGCGACTGGACGGATGAGGGAAAGGGGCGGTCTGTGACGCCTCACAAGTTCATCTTCAAGTGGGAGTCCTCCACCTTGAAGGAACGCTCCTCGTCCCAGGAGCACTTTCTGGATCTCTGCCGGATTCTGGGCGAGCCAACCCCCGCCGAATCCGGCCTGTCGGGCGATGTACTGCTTCGAGCGGGGAGCGCGCAACGCGAGAAGCCGACTGCCGGAACGATGTCGGCTATGACGACGCCACCCAATGGGTCGTGTCAGAGAACGTTTCGAACTTCGGCGCAGACCGGCGGAGTTCGAGTAGGCGTCACCGATGGACTCAGGTCCAGACTTCACTGAGGCGGCTCGCCCTGATGACCCGTTTCGGTGACCACTTCAACCAGGAGATCGATGAGAGCACGTACGGCTTCACGCTTTCGAAGCTCACGCCGTCCTGTGACCGCGAGACACTCGTTGGAGTGCTCGTCGACGTGTTGGCGCGTGCAAAATCTGATCCGACTGTCACCGCCGAGTTGTTGGACGCGGTCGGATGGACAACCGCGGTTGCAGATCTGCGCCAGGGCAGGATCGCAGTTCGACGAGGAGATTTCGCTGAGGCCATCGCGGCAGAGGCATGCGAGGACTTCGATGGTCGCTTGGTGCCGGTTCGCAAGCTTCGGTACCAGATCGATCCGAACCAGACTCTGCCGGGCGCGGACGTCGTCGGTCTCGTGATGGCAGACGAGTCCTCTGGAATCGAGGACCTCGAGTTCGTGGAGGTCAAGTACCGCACTAATCCGCCGGCCAACATCGCGGTCGATGCACACGATCAGCTAGCTGATGACCGCGCGTCGGGGTACGCAACGACCATCAAGTTCCTGGCGAATCGGTTGAAAGAGTCCGACCCCGAACTCTATAGCGACTTCTTGACCTTCCTGAGCGAGCGAGATGTCAAGGACAGCTGGCACACCGTTGCGATCTCATTCGAGGCGACGAAGTGGTCGGAGGTGATCGCCGACAACCTTGATGAGCTTGAGAAACACTTGCCTGAGCTATGGCTTCGCATCTTGCCTTTCGAGAACGCTGTCGCTCTCATCGACGAGATCTACGCCGAGCTGCTGTGGGACGTGATCGAAGGTGACTGAGCCGGCCAATCTGATCGACCTTCCCCGGTTCCGGAACGAACTCTCTCAGATTGGTGCGCGTGCGGCGTTGAACGTCCTCGGTCAACACGCGGTTGACACGGTTCAGTGGCGCTATCGCACGGAGCGCATCGTCCGGAACCTCACGGCGGCCACAGCAGAACTAGAGGTCAGCGACCGCAACGAGACGCATGCGAGCAGGATGCTCGCGGTTGCTCGTGCGTGGGAGAACCTAGCTGCGCTCGGTGAACGCGTGCATCCTTCGACGGCGTTGATCAATGCGGCGCTCGCCTACGAGTGGGCCGGCTACCAAGCCAACGCTGCGTGTCTTGCTCGTCTCGCTGCACCTCAGAGTCATTGGACGACGGACCCGAGCTTCGACGGACTCGTCAGCGCCTTCCTCCAACGGCTATTCGTCCGGGTCAGGGCGCTTCAGCCGAGGCTGACCGAGTTGCCGAGTCCAGAGCTACTGCGCACCGACGAGGAGGTTGACCGGCGTGCTGCCCTCGCGGTAACTGCCATCGCGCTCTCGGAGATGTCTACGTACTTCCTCACTGGTCAACATGAGCACATCGAGTCGGCTACTAGGGCGCTCGACCTTGCTAGCGCAGGCCTAGCTCAGAGCGGGGACGCCGTCGCCTACAACACCGTCGCCGGCTTGCAGAGGATCGTTCCTGTCATGGCGGAGCGGTCGACCTGGAGCTATCTCGAGGCAGTTAGCCCGTCGCCACGCTGGCGCCGCTACCTGAGGGTCTTGGCTCGTGGCCTCGGTGACGACATCCTCGGGAGCAGGTCGATCTCCGAGCTGTGGCCGTCACAGGTCGCGGCCGTTGAGTCCGGACTGCTGGTGTCAGACGAGAGCCACGCGGTCCGAATGCCGACCAGCGCTGGCAAGACGCGGGTGGCGGAGCTCGCAATCGTGCACTCGCTTGTCGAGAGGCCGGGCTCGAAGTGTGTCTACGTGGCCCCCTACCGCGCGCTCGCGAACGAGATAGAGCAGTCGTTCGCAAATCTGTTTCACGATCTCGGCTACGGGGCTTCCACAGTGCCGGGTGGGTACGACCAGGACGAAATGGGCGCGGATCTCGTGACCGTCGATGACGTTCTGGTGCTGACCCCTGAGAAGCTGGACCTTCTGTTTCGGCTGCAATCCGAACTGCTTGAGAAGGTCGCGCTCATCGTCATCGACGAGGGCCACATCGTAGCCGACCGTCAGCGAGGGCCGAAGTTCGAGCTTCTGGTGTCGCGGCTTCGTCGAAGGATCCCGGAAGCACGCTTCTTGATGATGTCGGCGGTGGTTCCCGATGCAACGCTCGACGACTTTGCCAGGTGGTTGGGTGGGAGCTCGGGGCAGGCAATCTCGACCGATTGGCGGCCGTCGGTCCTGAAGCTTGGGTGCCTAGATTGGAACGGACGGCGCGGAACGCTGCGATTCTCAGCCGACGATGTTGCTGATGGGGGACTCGAGTTCATTCCGAACTTGATAAAGCAGGCCGAGTACGAGCATGTCGCTGCGGAGACCGGCCGAGTTCGCCGACCCAAGTTCCCGGGGACGAGCAAGGGGGATGTCGCGGCCGAAGCTGCGTATCGGTTCGCGCCGCTAGGGCCTGTCCTCGTGTTTGTTATGCAGACCAACTGGGCTGAAGTCCACGGCAAAAGCACTGCTTCGCCGGATTGAGCTTGCGGAGCTGACGGGTGAGACGGTGCCTGATGAGTTCCGGCTGCGAACAACGGGTCGCGCAGTGGCGGTCGCAGCCGAGTGGCTTGGTGAGGACCACCTCGTTACCGAACTGCTCCGCCGAGGTATTGCCTTTCATCACGGCCGACTCCCTTCGGCTGTCCGCCATGCCCTAGAGGACGACTTCCGTGCCCGACGTCTCGGCGTGCTGGTCGCGACGAGCACACTGGCGCAGGGTGTGAACCTGCCGGTTCGGACCGTAGTCATCCATGGCTGTCGTAGTCGCGAAGCGGATGGGTCGCCGCGGGTCCTGACGGCGCGCGAATACTGGAACATTGCGGGCAGGGCTGGACGGGCTGGTGCAGAAACAGAGGGCACCGTCGTTCACGTCGCCTCAACCCCTTATGACGTAGAGGATTTCAACAACTATGCGCGCCAAAGGACGGAAGTTGAGCGAGTGGAGAGCGCACTCCACCGGATGCTTCGCGATCTTGTGGCAGATCGGATCAGCTCGCAGGAAGCGGCGCGGCAGCTCGACGCCGACTTGCTGGCGCTGCTCGTCGAGGAGGCGGAGGGCGCCCTAGACGATCAAGTGCTTGCTGAGACTCTGTCGTCGAGCCTGTTTCAGATACAGGCTGTCCAGGAGGAGACCGCGGTCGAACCCCTAATCGAGGTGATGACATCCACAGCGCGCCGGATCAGTGTGGACGTACCAGATAGCGAAACCCGTCGCCTGTTCGCGGCGACGGGTCTGTCCTCACGAAGCTGCCAGGTGATCTCAGACCACGTTGAGGCGAACTCTGCTGACGTTGAGCAGCTCCTAGCCGCCGAGGCCAAAGACATAGACCGTCGCCTCGACCTTGTGCTGGACGGTCTAGCGGAGGTGAGCGAGATGGAACCAAGAGCAGCGGTATCGGTTGACGCTCGAGATCTGCTCTCAGCATGGATTGGTGGAAAGCCGGTGAAGACAATCTGCGATGAGTTCAGCGTGGACGACCCCCAGGAGGTGACGGAGTTCATTGAGGATGCCTTCAGCTACCGACTGCCCTGGGGAGTGTCCTCCTACGTTCGGCTGGCCTCTGCGCTGACCAGCACACAGGTCCAGTCTCGTGTCGCGGCCAACCTTGCCGGGATGGTCAAGCACGGCGTTCCCTCGCCCGAGGCGGCATGGGCAATGAGTGCAGGTGTCGCCTCGCGCCGCGCTGCGATGGCGGTCGCCGACGATTACCACCGGACCGCCAGCGCGGGCCCTGTCGCTGCTTTCAGGAGGTGGCTAGGCCGACTCGACCCCGAACTTGTCGCCGAGCGCCTAGGACTCACAGGCGCAGAACTCGAATCCACCGCTAGAGCGATCCTGAAGTCGCAACCGAACGACTACCTCGCCAAGCTCGACAGCGATGGAGAGCTACTGCCGCTTCGGGCTTCATGTCGCCCGGTGCGGTCTGCTATCGACTCCGGCCTTGTCTATGAGGTCGCAAGTGGGGATGGACTCGAGGTCTATCGCGACCGAGACAGTCGACTCAACCGCAATGCGGTGCTCCTCACGGCTGCTGGGTCGTCGCTGGGCTACCTACAGGCCGATGCAGCGCGCGCCCTCGGGCCTGAGCTAGACGCTGGATTGAACGTTTTCGCGGAGGTCGTAGACATCACGGCCGAGCCGGGCGAGCCGCTCGACATCACCGTCGAGATTCGAGTCGCGAGTGGTACCTAATCGTGTTCGACCTGCCGTGACAGCTGATGAGACCTCTTCGACCGTGTACCTCCTCGGTTCAGGCTTTTCGCGGGCGGTCTCGACACACATGCCGCTTCTGGATGATCTAGGCCAAGCCGTTACGGGGACGTTCCGGGAGGATCGTCTGCTGTACGCCATGTTGGACCGCGCCGAGGTCGACGCGATCGAGGACGGCAAGGTGCCTTTGGGCGATGTCGAGACCTGGCTGACCTCGCTCGCAGCGGATCAGCCCTTCATGTCGGCGACTCGCAACCTGCAGCGGCGTGCGTTGTATGCGGAACTGACTTCGCTGATCGCTCAGCAGATCAGTGACCGACAGCGCCTAGCTGGCCAGGAACCGTGGCCCCAGTGGTTCGAGGGACTGCTGGAGCACTGGCGTGTGTGCAAGAGCGATGTTGTAACACTCAACTACGACACGCTCATTGAGTCGGCGTCGATGACACTGAAACTCGACGAATCAGACGCGGACTTGAAGAAAGAACTGCCTTGGCCGAACGATATTGTCGGGTCGTTCCCTCCCGAGCCGCCTCAGCGTGGCGGATGGGGCGAGGAGATGGTGCCGTCGTTCTCGCTGCACAAGCTCCATGGCTCAACGAACTGGTACGGTCGCTTGGGCAGTTCCGACATGCTGTCGATTGTTCGCTTCGACTTGCTAGTGCCGCGCTGGGGTAGCGAGGAGCGTACGCTTGATCGGGCGATGGCTGCCCTCCGAGACAGCCTGCAAGTCGTGATCTTGCCGCCTGTAGCTGACAAGTCCGCGCTGTATGGGAACGCGACGATGTCAGTCGTCTGGCAGCGGGCGTTCGCTGCTCTCGAGAGGGCCAAGCGTCTCGTCGTGTTTGGCTACTCCATTCCGCAGACCGACACGTCGATTCTCGCCCTGATTGCAGCCGGGGTCAGGCACGATGTCAGAATCACCATCGCGGACCCTGACCCTAGTGGCATTGTGAACCGTCTAGCAGCGCTGAGATTTTCCGAAACCGAGACGGTTGAGCCGCCGGATCACGAGACACCCTTCGACTGGTCTTACTCGCTCTAGACGGTAGATCGATCGCCGGGGTGAGCCTCACCGGGTTTCACGCAGGCTGTTTAGGTTGAGTCTATGAGCCTCATCGGGTTTCAAGCAGGCTGTTTGGGTTGAGTGTGGCCCTGGTGGGCTGAGTGTTGTTGACGGTAGTGGAGGTCCTCTGCTGCGGCTGAGGGGACGCGGCCGACGTTGTGGTGGTGTAGGCGCCGGTTGTTGAACCAGTTGACCCATTCCAGGGTGGCGAGCTCAAGGTCGTCGAGGCCGCGCCAGGGGCCGCGGTGGCGGACCAGCTCGGTCTTGTAGAGCCCGATGGTGACCTCGGCGAGGGCGGCCGCCGCTCGCTGTCGGTTCATCCCCGGTCGGCGGTTCGATATGGTCGCCTCTTGGTAGTCTCGTCGCCCTAGGCAACTATGAGGTTGACAATGATCGAGGCTCTTGTTCGGCGGCTCGTTTCGTTGCTTGCTGTCGCTGCGGTAGCCGCTGCGTCGGTGGCGGTGGTGTCGTCAGCACCGGTGGCTGCGCAGCCCGGCGGGTTCGGTGACGTTGCTGAGGGCGCCTACTACTCGGTTCCGGTTTCGACGCTGGCTGAACAGGGCGTGTTCGCTGGCACCGAGTGCGGCGAGGGTTTCTGTCCCGACGATCCGTTGGATCGCAAGACGATGGCGGTGTGGATCGTGCGGGTGCTCGACGGCGGGGATCCGCCCGCAGTCACCCAAACGAGATTCAACGATGTGGACCCGGACGGCTTCTATGCGTCGTTCGTTGAGCGCATGGCAGAGTTGGACGTCACCTCAGGTTGCGGCGACGGTTCGGGCTATTGCCCCAACGAAACGGTGACCCGCTCGCAGATGGCAGTGTTCTTGTCAAGGGCCTACAACCTGCCCGAAGGACCCGACCCTGGGTTCGCCGATGTTCCCGAGGATGCCTGGTATGGGACAGCGGTAGCGAAGCTGGCCGCGTCGGGCATCACCTCAGGTTGCGGTGACGGCACCGGGTTCTGCCCGAACGATGACACCACGCGCGGCCAGATGGCCACGTTCTTGTGGCGGGCCAACAACCGCGCCGACGCGGCGTCTGGGCCGGGCGTCGCTGAGGTTCGGGAGTTGTTGGAGGCGCTCACTGTCGCGGCCGAACGACAAGGCGGCTATGACCGCAGCCTGTTCCGGCATTGGATCGACGCTGACGGCGACGGATGCGACACCCGACGCGAGGTGCTGCTGTCGGAGGCGGTTGTGGCTCCGACCCAGGGCAGCGGATGCGCGCTCGCAGACGGCGAGTGGATCAGCCGATACGACGGTCTCACCGAACAAGGCAGCGGCAGAGGCTTCGACGTCGACCACCTGGTGCCGTTGGCTGAGGCATGGGAATCCGGCGCGCACGGCTGGTCATCTGACCGCCGCGAGCGGTACGCCAACGACCTCGGATACGAGCACTCCCTCATTGCTGTGTCGGCACGCTCCAACCGCTCCAAGGGTGCCCAAGACCCTGCGATGTGGCTGCCACCCGAGGCAAATCAGCACTGCTGGTACGCAGCGGCGTGGGTGCACGTCAAGACCCGCTGGTCCCTCACCGTGGACACCGACGAGGTCAGCACGCTTGAAGGCATCCTCGCCGGCTGCTCGGACAGTGAGATAGATGTCGGCCTGCCCGCTGCAGTAGTAGAGGAGCAGGACACCACCGAGCAAGAATCAGACTCCACAACCGAGGACCCCGCCACTGAAACCCCCGAAGAGGACTGCCACCCCGCCTACACACCGTGCCTGCCGAACCTCCCCGGAGACGCCTTGAACTGCGGAGACCTCACATCTGACCAGAAACCCGTCACCGTCAACGAGATCGGTGTCGATCCCTATCGCCTTGACCGCGACCGCGACGGCCGAGGCTGTACAAGCTGAACCCAGTGGAGGACTCGTGATGGTCCGGCGGTAGCTGGCTATGAGGGCCTGGGCTCGGGGCGAGCCCGTGTACATGACGGATCCCGAAGGCGTCGTCTTCCATCTCCCGACGCGGACGAACACGGCATGGTGTCGGGCGACGACTTGGAGGCTTTCCTGGCTGATGCTGGCATCTCCGTCGGGGAGTGGACGCAGATGAGCATCAGGCACCGCACCGATCACGTGGCGATGTGTTGGAGGTGACCCTCACCCGGGGAGCCAACGTCAGGCTCCTGGATTCGAGCAACTACCACAGGTACCGTGAGCGTTGGGGTTGTGGATGTGACCGAGCAGATCGTGCCTCCAGTCAGCGTCTAGCCCGCGGTTCGGGAGTGTGGCGGTCGGATCGTCGTCGCGCAACGGCCTACCAGTCATCTCAACAGCCACGCTGCCCACCCTCTCGGCACGCAGACTCGAACAACTTCATCTTGATCCCGCCGCGGTCTGAGCATCTGGTGCCTTCGGCAGGCAGCGGCCCTCCTTGTGGTGTGGCAGACCTTCCTCGCTGGTGGCAGAGCGGGCTTGATTCGCGAGGTGGTGCAGTTGGTGCTCTGGGGGTGAATCGAGGCCGAGGTGGCCGAGGTAATCGGCTCGTGCCACCTCGGGGCCTCACCCCGCCGGCGGCCGCCAATTGAGTAACGTCACCCGGACGTGAACCCCACCGACATCTACACCGACGGCGCGTGCCGCGGGAACCCCGGCCCCGGCGGATGGGCGTGGCTGGTTCCCGGCGACCGCTGGGCAATCGGATGCCAGCGACGTGCCACCAACCAGCAGATGGAACTGCATGCGGTCCTCGAGGCGGTCAGGGCCCATCCCGATGACCCGCTACGCATCCACTCCGACTCGCAGTACGTCGTGACGGCATCAACCACGGCTGGTACAAGGGCTGGCTCAAATGGAACTGGGTCAACAGCAAACGCAAGCACGTAGCGAACCGCGACCTGTGGGAACCGCTCATCGAACTGTGGCTGCCCCGTCGCAGCGAGGTGGCCTTCGTGTGGATACCGGGCCACGCCGGGAACCTTCACAACGACCTCGCCGACAAACTGGCCTGCCGGGCAGCCGACACCCAACAGCCCGCCACCGGGACGAACAGCACAGCCGCCTAGCTCGGTTGGCGCTCGCGAGGTGAGGGTCTCGGCGGGCAGACGATTACGGGTCTAGGTGTGTTGCTCGTCCAGTTCTCAGTGGAACTGCACGGTGAGTCCTGGTAGAGGGCGAGGGCGTGCAGCGGGAAGTACCGCCTGTACAGGACGTAGTCCAGGCGCGGTGCGGAAGAACACTCCGGCCATGTCCTGCTTGGGCCACTGCCCGCGCTGGCTCTGGGTGCTGATAAGGAACCGCGCACGCCGTGAGATCGCGGCCCAGTCCGGGTCGCCGGCCTCGAGCAGCGCGAGCAGCGCCCACGCAGTGTGGATGACCTGACTCTCGTCGTGGGCGACGTAGCGCCCGGTCAGGCAGCCGCGGTGGTGCTCGCCCCAACCGCGTCGGGCTGCTGGCGGTCGAGCCAGCTCATCGAGGTCGGCTTCGAGTTCACGGTCCCGTCTAGCTGAGGGCGATATAGGCGACCTCAACGTCCCCGTATGCCGATGCGCATACCACCGCCAAGACTCTCCGCGGCCCCGCCAACTCCGGCCGCGGCGCGGCTGTTGGGCATCGAAGGCGACCTAGCCGCCGGGCTGGGGCTGCCGGCCGACGCGTTCGCCCAGGCCATCGCGCAGGTCGGTAGCTACGACGACATCTTCACACGAAATCTCAAAAGACACAGGCGTCACCCGTGCCGGCACCCTGAACGCGTCGTGGCGTGACGGCGGGCTGATATACGCACCCCCCATCCGATGACCACCAACCCAAACACCCAGCCGCTAAAGCAGAGATCAGAACCATGGGAGATTCCGGTCTCGCCGTCGTGACCGGTGCGTTCAGCTTCACCGGCCGGTATGTGGCGCGCTGGTAGGAGCCTCTGGGCTGTTGTGTGTTCTGCTGGGGTTGGTAGTGATGAACTTCGAATGCGGCGTGACGCGGCTACTGCCCGACAGCGGACGTGGCATTCTTAAGAGGTTCCTTCGATTAGTGCCATCAGACTGGCGGCCGCGTCGGCCCGGGCTGTGCGAAGTTCCCTCTTGGCGGCGGTGTCGTCCACGTCGGGATCGTCGAGCGTTGCGGCGTATGCCCGCGACGCATCGGCCAGGTGGCGCAGCCCAGCAAGCATCCGGTCAGCTGCTGCGCCAGCCGCGACAGCCGCAGGGTCCTGGCCGCGGCCGCGCAACGACACGGTCAGCGTCGCTTCGGCTTCGGGCAGGTACGCCTCGATCCGGTCCGCCACGTCGCAGATCCCCAACGATGCCGACTCCAACAGTCGAACGCTTTCCACAATCGTTGTGGACGGTTGCATCGCCTCGTCGAGGTCACTCATCGCCGACTCCAAGGCGGTCAACCCCGGCGGCTCGGGCAACAACGACCACGGCAGTGACTCATCACGGCCGGAAGCTGGATCGTACTCAGCCATCTTGCAGATCGTAGCCAGCGGCCCTCATGGTGCCCTTTGGGCCGCTCGGCGCTTGTCCCTCGCGGAGACAAGCATCAACGTCATCATGCTTTGGGTTGCGTCTCGCCTGGGTTGGCTAGGAGCGCACAGTGTCTATCGGGGGTCTTCGACCCGCGATCGGGCTGCCAGCACCCCTGCTGTTGCGCTCTATGATCGGCCGGGCATGATCGCTCCGTTGACACGAGGTGCGAGGTGAACCCAAACGAGAAGACCTGCGCTTCACGACCCCAAACCGCGCTGGCTGGGAAGGCAGCAAGGGCCGCAGCCTCTGATGTCGCGACTGCTGGCGCACCGCCATCAAGACCGGAGACATGCCGGACCTACTCGACGGCGGCAAAGCACTCAGACGCCCTGCTCAGCGATGACCGGCATACTGGATTCTATGAGCGACACCACAGACACCGACTGCGCTCACAGCGTCGTCGGCCGCACCGACACCATCGAAGACGGCGAGCCGATCTACGAATGCCGTACGTGCAAGCAGCACTTCTATCTGCGGCGCAAGTCCGGGGCATGGGCAGCGCCCCTTAGCGAACTCGCAGGCCCGGACGACGACCACGACCTAGAAGACATTTAGAACATGGGACCCGCACCCAACAGGCCCGCCCCCCGCCATCGATGACGGAGAGCGGGTCCGGTGTCGGCGGGCGTCAGGCCGTCCTGGCTGTTTCCGGTGCGGCCGCATGGGCGTCTGGGGATTCCCGGTCGCGGCCGTCGCGCTGGTGGCAGAGGCGTCGCGCCGGTCCCGTCACCGACGCCGAGGGCCATAGAGAGTCTCAGGACCCCGCGAGCCCGCCCAGCGTCGCGGTTGGCACAGCCGCAACCATCCGGTGTCTCCGAGTCGACGGACCCTGAGGCCGGGCCGTCGGTCGGGGATGTTGGGGCCGCGCTGGTGGTGTCGGCGGTGTGGGGGGTGGAGTTCGCTGCCACGGTCGGCGGTGTGGGGGCCGTCTGCGGTACCCGACAACCACACCGTCAACGGTCTTGTCCAATCCGCCGGGACGAGAGCAACGCCGTGGTCAATCAGCCAATCGACGCCCGCGCGAAGCGGCAGCTGTTGGAGTCGACGGTCCTCCGGGCCGTGGCGCGTCCGGGCGATGCCGTCGTCAACGTCTGTTCCGCCTCGGGGAGGTACTGCTCGATCCGAGCATCGGGCCGGTCATCTCTTTGACGTGCTGGGCGGATAGGGATCCGAAAGGAGCGGGATCGCATGTTGCTACGATGCGTGCCGGTGGCGATCTGGTGACGGCGGTCCGAGCGAGACGATGAGCGGCGGCGGCACATGGCGCGACTCGACAAGCTCCACAAGAAAGCGAAGCGGAACCCCGACAATCTCAACTGGGACGACTTCCGCGCTCTGTGCGAGGGATACTTCGGATCGCCCCGGGACCAAAGCGGCAGTCACATCACATACTGGGTTCCGTGGGTTCCAGAACTCTTGGTGAACATCCAGCGCCGCGGCAAAACGGCCAAGGGATACCAAGTACGGCAGGTGCTAAAGTACATACGCGAGATGCCCGATGAGTGACATTGAGCAATACAACTACCGCTTGGTCTGGTCGCAGCCGGATGCGGAATGGGTCGGCCTGTGCGACGCGTTCCCTGGGCTGAGTTGGCTCGAGAAGGACCAGCAGGCCGCGTATGACGGCATCCACAGGATGGTGCGCAGGGCCCTAGATATCCTCGCCGAGGACGGGATAGCGCCGCCGGCGCCCACCCGCGCCGGTGCTGACGCTGGGATGTCCTCTGATGCTATGTCCGGGCTGCAGCCGGCCCCGCCGCGGGCGGGACTCGGCGCAGTCTCCAACAGCCCAGCCGTCCAGGAGGCGGTCGGAGCTTCCGGCGCCGACCCCAGCCGCCTACGGTTTGGGTCCGCTGGCGACATGAGCGCCAACCAGTATCGGGCCGATCCGAGTTGTGGGGTGATCGTGAAGAGCACCGGCAAGCCCTGCATTCTCAAGCAGCGTCACAGCGGTCGCCATCGCAGCGTTCGGCGGGCGCGGTCCGGCAAGCTGCGGCGGCGCTACCGGTAGCTGCAGCGACGACCGCACCGGCCGCGTCTGGGTCTGTCAGTGCGATCGTGATGGGCCTGTACCAGTTGTCTGCGGGCTTGGCGCTTCAAACGGCCGAGTCCGTGCCGTCGGACTCGGCCGGCATATGGGAATCGGTTGTCGGCTCTAGCGTTCTTGAGATCGTGACACGTGTTGTCACGGGGGTCTTGGCTGGCGTGTTGTTTCTTGTGGGAAGGTGGATCCTGGCGGAGTTCTTCGAGTCTCGGCGAGCATTCTGGAAAGTAGAGCCTTCACTGCGGCTCCCCGACGAGGACGTTTCGGAGTGGGTGTGTGCTACGGGCCGGGTGCCGCTGGTGCATGTGCATGAAGGTTCGTTGTTCTCGAAGTTCATGAGCCGGCTTGACGGCCTTGTGATGCGTCCCAGCAGCGCCAAGCCTACGTTCGTGATCCGCCGATGGCAAGACGTTTCTGCCGGCATGCCCAAGGGAGGTTTCCGTGCGCCTCGTCATGGTGGTTTCCGTGTCCGTGTGTGGCTTCACCCGGGCGAACACGAGAGACATCTGCTCAGGTCGATGCGCGCTCCGGGGTTTCGTCAGACTTGCTCGTTGGCGTTCTGCGGCCCCGACCAGTTGGGGGATCCTGGTGCGAGGATCCAGTTCCGGGTGGTGGCGACAGCGGAGAGGTGCTTGAGATTCGACACTGACAACGAGGGCCGCTACATCGAATTGGAGTCGGCGGATCCGTTGCTGACAGACTTCGATCACCGCAGAGTGTTCCGGCGCGAGGAAGTGCCACCCAAGACCATCTGGATGGTGGCTCTATACACCGAACGTGACGCAGAACCCCAGAAGTCGCAGCCGGATCCGAAGCCGCCAGCCGGTGGACGATGGTGGCGCTTGTTCGTGTGGCCGAGGTGGTTCTTTGTGCCTTCGCTGACGGTTGCCTGCTATCTGACCCTTCCGTGGCTCCCTGCTGCACTAACGGGTAACGAAATATGGGTACTCGGTTCCATCGTCACCGCCGCGTGGAGCATCATGGCTCTGCAGGCAACGCTCATCGCGGGCATCGACATCGGGTTGGCGGGCCTTCACCTGTACACGAAGTACTGCATCGAGCGTGACTGGGGCCCGGGCTGGACTGCTGGCACCACTGGATGCGTCGAAGATGGGCGCCAGATGCGCAACGGATTGCTGCCCTGACATGCACAGCGCAGCAGGGCCGTCGCTAGATGTCAGAGCCTCCACCGGCGGGCGCTCTAGCAACAGTCGGCGACTAGTCACCGAGGCTCGACATCCCCTATGCGGCAGCGGTCATGCTGGCGCCAGGTGAGAGTTGGGGGAGCGGGTGCTCTTCCATGGGCTGAGGTCGTGCCATAGGCCACACGCCTCCGAGCAGTCGGGCAGTCCGTAGGTCGTGTGGCGTATCTGCTGCCGCAGGCGGGGCAGGGCGTTGCTGCCAGCTCGTTGTCGGCTGCGCAGAAGTGGCGGGTCGCGGGGTGAGGGTCGCTGTCATGAGTGGTCCTGTCTGTCTCCGCGTAGGTCATCTAATGGACGTCGGGGCCCGCGTGCCGCGCCGACAGTTCCTGCATCGGGACAACTCGCCAGCGCCGCGGCTGAGCCTCAAAGGTTGCCCCTACTAGAGCAGATGACCCCTCTTGTCGGCCTTTGTCTTTAGGTACGGGGCGTCCCGTGGCGTGGTGGACTCTGGGGTTGCTGTGGCTTGCGGTTACGAATTCGAGGGGGCTGCAGTGGACTCCCAGATCGGACTCCGGATTTGCGTGTGATCATCCGCGAGGTGTCTCAACGGCTAGTTGCGGGTGCGTTGGGGATGCGGCTGCCGTCTGTGACGCAGCGTGATCGGGGCACTCAGCGCGGCCCCGTTCCATTCGGCGACCGCCGGGTTCGAAACCGCCCCCCGGGTCGTGCAGCCGCGGCAGCGTCATCCACAGAACCAAATCCTCTCACCGCGGGCCCGTCTGGCACGTTCGGCACCCGCGGCGCGAGTCGATCATCGTCACAAGGTCGAAGCGGCGGTGTCGTCGCCTGGCGGCACTGTCCTCCGCTTGAAGCGTACGGCGGCTTCCAATAGCGACAGAGCGAGGTTGCTCTGGGTTGAGTGGGCGGCTAGTTGGTCGCTGACGGACTGCGTCACTCGGACCGCTGCTGTGGTCTCAATCTGTTGCAGTGATTCTACCGCGGTATTCATTGTGCCGAGGTGGGCTTGGGCTGCAGGCCGGTCCTGAGCCATCAAGCGCTCGTCGTCACAGATGTCCTTGAGAGCTTTGTGCAGCCAGCTGGCCAACGCGACGGCTCCGTCGTCGCCTCTGAGCAGTCAGAGCATTGCTGCGTCTGGGAGTTCGTCGTCGATGGCCCGGTGTACATGGTCGATGGCGTCGAGCGCTGCCTGGGCCTTGGGGTCGCTGAAGATGTCTCTGAACGGGTCGACGTATTCGTGATGTTCGATTTGGAGGTTCGGGTCGGTGGGTGCTAGTTGGTGTGGCTGGATGGGGGGAGAGTTCGCCATTGCGAGGCTTCCTGTAGTGGGTTTGGGAAATGGGCACGCGACGTATGGGCAGCTTGAGTGTCAACTCGGCTGAACCTAGCTGCCACACCCGACGACCCGCAGGCCTTGGGAGGGGTATCCTCGGGGTTGTGAGGGTTTGTCCGGTTGATGCGTCATGCCGACATCGCCGGTTGTGGTCTGTCGGCGGCCATGAGATCCTGCCCAGTGGCGGCCATGTAGCTGCCCGCTGGCGGCCAACAGTTCTGCCCAGCGGCGGCCAACAGAGTTGCCCGCGTTGAAGTCCGTGTCCCGTCGGGGTCCACCTTGGCGGGGTGCTCCTCCTACTCGAATGGCCGGTCACCACACCGGGACCATCGAGCAGGAGGAGCCAATGAAGTCTCGCGAGGAAATCATGAACATGTTGGAAGCGTTCGACCTGACTGGGTCGTTCAGGGATGCCGGCGAGTTGGCCGGCTGTTCGCATCACACCGTGGCCGCCTATGTGGCTAAGCGCGACGCCGGCGAGCTGGCCGGTGTCGGACCGCGGCGCAGGGAGCGGATCATCGATCCGTGGATGGGCAAGATCGAGGAGTGGGTCGAGCGGTCGAATGCGAAGATCCGCGCCGATCGGGCCTTCGACAAGTTGAAGGCGTTGGGGTTCTGCGGTTCGGAGCGCACGGTGCGCCGAGCGGTGGCTGAGGTGAAGGCCAACCATCGCCGTGGTCGGCGGCGGGTGTATCGGCCGTGGATCCCTGAGCCGGGGATGTGGGCGCAGTGGGACTGGGGCGCCGGTCCGGTCATCGCCGGCCGGGCGACGAGTCTGTTCTGTGCGTGGTTGGCGTGGTCGAGGTTCCGGGTGGTGGTGCCGTGCTGGGACCGCCGGCTGGCGACGGTGATCGGCTGCGTGGACCGGGCGATGAGGGCCTTCGGCGGCGCGCCGACGTATTGGCTGACCGACAACGAGCGCACCGTCACGATCGATCACGTCGCGGGGATCGCTGTGCGCCATCCCGAGATGGTCGCGATCAGCGGCCATTACGGGATCACGGTGGCGACGTGTGTGCCGGCGGACCCCGAGTCCAAGGGCGGCTCAGAAGCGACGGTGCGGGTTGCCAAGGCCGATCTGGTGCCCACCGACGCCAACCTGCTCAGCGACTACGCCAGCTGGGCCGAACTGGTCGAGGCCTGCGACGCGTGGATGGCCCACGTCAACGGCCGTGAGCATCGGGTGACCCGGCAGGCGCCAGCGGAGATGCTCGCTGAGGAAAAGCAGCGGCTGCACGCGCTGCCCGAGGCGCCTTACACGGCGGTGTTCGGCGAGACCCGCAAAGTCTCCTGGAGCTCCACGATCAGCTTCGGCGCGGTGACCTACTCGGTCCCGCACACGTTGGCTGATGAGACGGTGTGGGTGCGCGTCGACGGCGACTGCGTCGTCGTGGTGCACTGCGCATCGGCAGGTCCAGTCGAGGTGGCACGCCATCAGCGTTCGACGCCTGGGCGCCCGATGATCGACGACGCCCACTACCCGTCGCGCCCAGCCGGGCCGCTCGGGCGCCAGCCGAGGCCGGCCAGCGCGGCCGAAGCCGAGTTCCTCGCCATCGGCGACGGCGCCCGCACCTGGCTCGTCGAGGCCGCCTCCGCGGGCACGTCACGGATCAAGACCAAGATGGCCCAAGCCGTCGACCTGGCCCGCCTGCATGGCAGCACCCGCGTCGATTGGGCGCTTGGTCACGCCGCGATGTTCGGCCGCTTCGCAGACGGCGACCTGACCTCGATTTTGGCTGCTCACCCTCCCGGACAACGCCGGCGCGCCGACGACGCGCACTCGCTGCAGCCCGGCACCGCCGCCTGGAGCCGCCTCGGAGCCGACCGATGACCACCACCACCTCACCAGTCGATGAAGTCGTGGACCTGCTGCGCGCTCTGCGGCTGCCCCACATGCGCCGCACCGCGCCGGACCTGCTGGCCACCGCCAAAGCACAACGCTGGGACCCAGCCGAAGCGATGCGGGCGCTGCTGGCTGAGGAGCTCGCCGGCCGTCAAGCGTCCTCGATCCGCGCCCGGCGCAAAGCCGCCGGGTTCCCCACCGGCAAGACCTTCGACGCCTGGGACGACACCGTGTCGTCGATCCCCGCACCCACCCAGCGGGCGCTGCGCACCCTGGAATGGATCCAACGTCACGAGAACCTCGTGGTGTGCGGACCATCAGGCACCGGCAAGACCCACTTCTGTGAAGCACTCGGCCATGCCGCCGTCGACGCCGGCCACAAGGTGACCTGGTTCAGCCTCGAGCACCTCGGAGCGCTCGTGCGCCGCCACAGCGCCGACGACACCGCCGCCAAAGCCATCCGACGCATCATGCGAGCCGACGTCATCATCATCGACGACATCGGCCTGCTGCCAGTCACCACCGACACCGCCGAGGCGCTCTACCGCGTCGTCGACGCCGCCTATGAGAAACGCTCCATCGCCCTATCAAGCAACCTTCACCCCGCAGGGTTCGACGAACTGATGCCCAAGACCATCGCCAACGCCACCGTCGACCGACTGCTGCACCACGCCCACATCGTCCTCACTGCCGGTGACAGCATCCGTCTCACCCAAGCCACCGCCGGAAAGGGGGTGACGCCACTGACCAACTAAACGGGTGGGCAGAACACCTGGCCGCCAGTGGGCAATTCTGCTGGCCGCCACTGGGCAATTCTGCTGGCCGCCACTGGGCAGATCCCACTGGCCGTTGACAGTGGTCGCCGCAAGCGCACGGGACCACCAGACGTACGAGTCGCAGTCGCCCGCACGGGATCGAGTAAACCGACACCTCGGTGTAGCGGGGTCGCGTCAGCGGCGTTCGTGTCCGGCCGCACACTTGCCGCCGACCGGAGGAGCGGGATGGCCGCATGTCCCGTTCCCTGTGGTGGGGGCACCGCAAGTGGCTCCTGTTGACACAGAGTCGAGTTCTTGGACCTCTGGCCCGACCATGGACGCGAGACCTGACGTTTGCTGGTCGGCTAGGACCAACCCACCAAAGGTGATGGGCTGTGTACCCGCAGCGGCTTCCTTGCCGATCTTGCCCAGTTCCGTCGCCGCCTCATAGGTGAGGCTGGAGTCAGTGTTGGTAGCGAAACGCTGCAACCGTTCACCGCGCACATGGACATCCAACGCGTCGAAGAGTCCGGTCAACCGCTTGAGCCACTTATTGGTCAGATCGTGCTTGTCGGTGTCAGACGGCGCGTTCGGCAGCACCAGGTCGTCGAGATCAAAGGACGCGGCAGCAAGACCCTCCAGGGTGTCCGTGAGCGCAACTGCTGGTGTAGCAGGCCGTCTGTTTGGAGCGGATGCAACCCATCCAAGGTACGACTTCAACACATAGATCGCCGCGACTCGGGCAGGGTCGGCCACGCGGTTCGCCAATGCTGAAATGTCGTAGAGGTCTCGTATGAGAGGGTTGGAGCGCCACCGCGACAGTTTCTCGGCGATGTTCTCGTCCAAGTCGATCACGGGAACGGCGAACGTTGTGTCAAAGGTAAGTGAGCTACGCAAGGGGCTGGCGAGCAACCCGAGGTTGCGAGGGGGTAGGTACAGTCCTCTTTGCGAGAAGTCGATCTTCGCCCGGCGCTGCTGATCGGGCAGCAGCTTCGACGCCACCGTGATTGAGTGATGACCGCGGCGTTCGGTCATCTCCAGTTCGATTCCGCTCTGTGGGGAGTCCTTGAGC
The DNA here is from genome assembly GCA_965117015.1 of Acidimicrobiales bacterium. Taxonomy (GTDB): domain Bacteria; phylum Actinomycetota; class Acidimicrobiia; order Acidimicrobiales; family Aldehydirespiratoraceae; genus Aldehydirespirator. Next base: position 951,596 of record OZ220747.1, on the reverse strand, counting down.
GCCTCGCCGACCATCTCAGCGACAACGCCTGGGTCTTCTGTGGTATGGAAGTCCAGATCGAACGAGAACCTGCCCTTGTGCCCGATGTCGAACTTCCGCAGCGCCGTACCCCCTTTGAACACCAGCCCGCACTCGCGGAACAGTTCGTGGCGGTGCAGCTGGTGCAACACCAGGTCGAACGCCACATCGAGAACAGCGGCAGCCACGACGTCGGGGGAGCGGGTGGCTCGGGGGTAGACCCTGAGAATGTCGTTGCGCGATATGGACGCCCTCATGGCACTACCAGCGCGGCAGCCACCAAGACGGCAGCAGGTAGTCCTTGACCTGGAACCTGGGTGACCACACAGGCGGGTAGATGAACCGCCCGATGCGCTTTTCGCGGTGTCCAAGAACATATGGCCCGGTGTCCTCATTTGGTGCGGCACCCAGAATGGCGTCGGCAACATCTGCACGCTGGCCCTCGTTGATGAGATATGCGGTCTTCATCCATGCTGAGCGGGGCCTACCGTCAAGCTCCGCGACAACAAGATCAGCGTCGATGGAATCGCACGCCTCCCATAGCCACTCGGCGATGTCGGCCCATGAGAACTGCGACGGCTGCGACGCCATGAACACCAGCATCGTCTCGGGCTTCCACATCGGCAGCCCCCAGGTGACATCGACCGCGATACGCGGCTCCCATCGGCACAGCCGATAGCCACTCAAGCAGCGCGGCACCTTGTAGTTGTTAGGACAACCGATGCTGTGCGCGGTGCCACGCCTCAGCCAATCATGCACCTGCGCCACCGACTTGCCTGCGATCACAGCCGGCGTAGACGGGTGAGTAGACAGCCGAGCACGCAACTCGCGGAAGCCTCCAAGATGCGTGGGCGACGTCACAAAGCTCACAGACCACGCGCCGCGTGTTCGCAGCGGCTCCAGCCAACCGCCCCGGCGCAGCGCCCTAGCAGTGTCTTCAGGAGATGCCCCTGTGTCGTATTGTGCCAGGTCAGCAACGGTGACAACCTCTGACCCTCGCGTGTGCAGATCATTCACAACCGGCACAAAGCGCGGCGGCAAAGGCCACCGCCATGGGAAATCGCGCAATCCTGGAGCTACAGCAGGTGTCTCGCTCATGCCGCTTAGTCTACTATAGATGCACAATACCCATTCGGGACACACCTGCTAGAACTCGAAATCATCGGCGTCGGCCGTGTAGTGGAGAGCAACACCCCTCCCTTGCGGCGTGCTCGCTTGCCTTGCACCCATTCTGGCACCGGATGGCCGTCTCTCACGCAAAGGCAGTGAACCACTGCCGCGATGCGAGCCTTCTCGTCTTGGGTCATCTCATCAGGCGGGGGGCCGTCCAACATCGCTGCACGATCTTCGCGTTAGGACCAGTTTGATGCGTGTGTAAGAGCCAACGGCACACCCGACGGGCAAGGCAGCGTGTTCACGGTCGCGATCTGGACCGCTCCCGGCCATCGGGGACGCACTGCCGGTGGAACGTCTCGTCGCTCTCTGAGATGCTGTCATCCAACACCGGCACGAACACAAACGAGAAAGTCGTATCGGCTGGGATTGTGACGGTGCGGCTGACAGTCGTGTAGTCGGAGCCGCCGACGGCGGTGCCGTCCGTGGTGTCTACCGTCACAGTGATCGGCTTCGGGAGCGGGTGCGTGGACACGATTTTGAACCCGACCGAGCCGCCGTCTTCGTTTATGTCCCCACCGCCCAGGAGGTACAGAAGAGGCGTGTCGCCGACGGTGGGACGCAGGCACCAGCCGTCAGCGTCGCGCCCGAAATCGCAGCTCGGGGGACGGCACCCGTCGTCGGTCGCGGTGACATGTGCGGCTATGACGACACAACAGCAGGTCGAAGCCGTCTACGCGGCGTTTACCGCCACCGCGAGTGGGACGCGTCACCACCGCCGGGATTCCTCGGCGTGCACGTGGTCGGGCAGCTTGTAGTCGATGTCCAGCTCCTGAAGGGCCGACACTTCGAGCAGCGTGTTGAACGCGGTGAAGCTGGACTCCCTCGTCAGTTTGGGAAGCCGCTTCTTCAGGAACTGGTGGTAGTGCCGCTGGAAGCGGAACCACCCCAGCACGCCGAAGGTGCGATTGGGCGGGTACTGCAGTTGGTCGGCCATCGGGTTGCCGATCATGGCTCGCGACACCAAGAAGACGTACTTGGCGAGCTTGCGCCGAGCTTCGGGATCGGTTATTCCTGCCACCAGGGGGGCGGAGTTCACTAGCGAATTGGCCAGCGCGACCGACTCCTCGCCCGGGTCGGGCTCGCACAACCCGCCGATCTTGAAGAGTTCCAGGGCGTCGGCATAGTCGCGGTACAGGATCGTCTCGGGGATCCCCATCAAGTGCCCCGAGTACCGCCAGACCGCCATGAAGCCGTCGCGCTCGGCGTCGTTGTACTTGGCGCCGAGGCGCTTCATGTGCTGAAGCATCCTGGCCGAGAAGGAGGTGAGCGCGTAGCCGACCTGGGCCGCGCTGAGCGGCTCGCCCCCGGCGTCGGTGTCCCATTCATCGGAGTCGTTGAACAGCTGCCTGACCTTGGCGTGCACCAGCCGGATCCGCACTGAGAGCCTCCAGCCGTCGCCGCGGGTCTCCAACCCTCCCGGGAGCAGTATCTCGATCATGTGGCGGTTGTTCTGCCGCAGGCGCCTGACACCCTGGTCGCGCAGCCGTCCGGTGATGAAGAAGGACTTGGCGATGGTGGTCGAGAACCCTTCGACCAGCACGCCGCCCAGCATCGCGGCCAGGCACGCCGACGAGTCCCGGTGGAAGGCGCGGATGCCGCCGCTGAATTCGTCGAAGTCGACCCAGTCCGGGACGGTCTCCAGCTCCTCGATGAAGGCGTGCACCGCGGCCGGTGCATCCTTCAGCGCGGGGTCGTCGGGATCTTCGATGGCCGCCCGGATGAACCGGTCCGCTTCCCGCAACGGAACCTCGGCGAGTTGCGTCATCATGTCGTCGCACACCGGGTCCCCGATCATCGTGTGGACGATGTAGTTCCTGGCCCTGGTGGGATCGACAGCCCGGGCTCGCTCGTAGGACGCGACGTAGTCGGAAGGAATGACCAGCGATGCCGAAGGGTTCACCGATTACTCAGTTCTGGATGCCGAACCATCGGTCGTGCAGGCGGCTGTAGACGCCGCTTTCGATGAGGTCCAGCAGCGCGATGTTGATGCGTTCGCGCAGTTGACCGTTGTTCTCGGAGAGTATGAACCCGTACTGGACCCTCTGGAAGTCCGCACCCGCCGTCACGACTTCGCCGGCGCCCACTCGAGCGGCGTGGAACCGCAGCACGGGTGCGTCGAAGACGATGGCGTCCACCTCGCCCTCCGAGAGCGACCCGTAGGCCTCCTCGATGTTGTCCGCCAGCACCGGGCCCACCCCGATGGAGGGCAGGTATGTCTCGCCGGCTGTGTGGGCGACGGTGGCGACCCGCCGGCCGGGCAGGTCCGACGGGCCGCTGAGGTCTGCTCGCAGTTCGCTGACCGCCAGCGAGGAGGCGATGGCCGCGGTGAAGCTTGCGAACACGAGGGTGCCCAACGCGATCCATAGAAGGGCGAGCACGCGGCCCCGGGTCCCCCGTGCCACCTTGTCGCCGTACCCGACGGTGCTCATGGTGACGACCGACCAGTAGAACGAGTCCCAGATGCCGCGGCGGTACGGGACCGCGAAGTCGGGGTTGTGGTGGCGCTCCAGCCACCAGATCAGGTGCGCGGCGATCAGCACGGCCACCGCGAACACGACCAGCAGCCAGGGCAGGTCCGAGGACACGATGGCGTCGAAGAAGGACAGGATCCGGTCGCTTATACCGCGGGATTCCTGGGCATGGGTCAGGATGGTGAGGCCGGAGTCGAGCACCGGCAGCGAGAAGTCGACGACCTCCTCGCGCGACGCGGTGACGGCCACGCCGCCCAGTCCCAACTGGGCGACATCGCGGGTGATGTCGTCGATCTGTTTGGCGACGGTGTCCACGGCATAGATCTCGACATCAAGACCGAGGTTGGCGCCGACGAGGCGCACCAGTTCCACCTCGAAGCCGCTGTAGCTGCGGTTCTCGTAGATCACGAATGGGGCAAGGGCGCGCGCCGCCACTGTGAGGGCTCCCGCCGGCGCCACGTCGCCAGATGGACCCGCGTCCAGCGCAACGGCGTCGGGGTCGGCGGTCTCGATCCAGCGGGTGACCGTGGCCAGGTTGGCTTCGATCCATTCGGCGGCGTGGCGCTCGATGTCTTGGGGGTCTCCGCCGAGTTGCACCATGCGGGTGTTCTGGGCGGAGATGTCCTCCAGCGGTATGACCACCTGCTCAAGGAGGGCACGGACCGATGGGTTGGCGTCCAGGAACTCCGAGTTGGCCACCGCCCGGATGTCGCTGGGTGGCCAGCCGGTCTGGCAGGGATCGCTCGCGCAGCCGTCGATGCCGGCGATGGCGGTGCGGTCCAGGGCTGCGGCCTGGTCTGCGGGCAGCGACGGGAAGGGAACCTCGAGCCACACCGCGTCGCGGCCGGGGACCATCTCGCCGACGGTCCAGTTGGGGGTCCACGTGTAGTACAGCACGGGCCGGCCGGAGCGGTAGCGGGCCATGGTCTCGGCGATCAGGGGCGAGTAGTCGCCTTGCACGTGCTCCACCACCTCCGACAGCCCGTAGGCCCCCAGATGGTGGTCAATGGTCTGCGCGCACCTCCATCCGACCTCGCATCCGACGAGGTCGGCGAGGCCGTTGCCGTCGTGGTCGAACAGCGCGGCCACGCCCGGGTCGGCCAGATCGTCGAGGCTGTCGATGCCGTGGGCCTGGGCGGTGGCGGCGTCGACGAAGTAGCCCTGCAGGGCTCCGTCGTCCACCGCGGTGCCCACTGCCTCCAGTTGATCAAACTCCTCCAGAAAGGAGTCGTGCAACGGGAACCATCCGCTGGCCCACAGATCGACCTCTCCTGCGGCGGCGGCTGTGTAGAACTCGGTGTTGCCCATCGTCACCGGACCCTGCACCCGGTAGCCGAGCCGCTCCAGCAGCAGGCGGTACACCTCGGCCTGGAACCATCCGGTGTCCCAGGTGGGGCGAGCCAGGCGGACCACCGGCTCGTCCTCTGCGGCGTGAGCGGTCGCCGCTGCGAGCACGAGCGCCGACGCCGCGGCCAGCGCGGCCAACAAGACGGTGAGGGTGCGGCGCATCTGCGGGATCAAGTGTTGAAACAGCACCGTAGCAGTTGCTTGGACCGGGCTCAACGGGACTCTTGCTAATGCCTGTTGGAGCACGAAATGACTATGTGTGCTATTTTCGCCACAGTTTAGGTTCTGGAGCGTTCGCGGCTGATGCGTCGCTTCGGGTTCAGGGCAAGCAATTCGGAGGAATGTCATGGACGGCGAAGGCACCGAAGCCCAAGGCGCGGGGGCGGGTCAGGATCCTCGGATCCATCGCAGTCCCGACGACACCGACGTCGATCTGACCGAGGCCACTTTGGCGTTGCACGACTGGGAGGCCCAGGAGGACCGCCAACGCGAGGAGGCGATCCACAAGCGGGCCAAGTTCGAGGGCCTGCAGATCGATCCCGAGATCGACTTCTACCCCGAGGTCGCGGACCGGTCGCCCGGGGACCGCAACATCGTGAGGATCGGGTTCGACATCCACCCGCAGGTGACGTTCTGGTCATCAGGGTTCCTGCTGGTGTTCATCTTCTTGTCGTTGGTGTTCACCCAGACCACCGCCGGCGTGTTCGACGCGATCCTCGGGTTCATCAACAACACGCTGGGATGGTTGTACGTCCTCGACTTCAACATCTTCATCGGCGCGGCGTTGTTCTTCGCTTTGGGCCGGTTCGGCAAGATCCGCCTCGGAGGCCCGTACGCACGCCCGGAGTTCTCCACGCCGTCGTGGTACGCGATGCTGGTCTCCGCGGGCATCGGCATCGGCCTGCTGTTCTGGGGCGTGGCCGAGCCGATCTTCCACATGAGTTCGCCCCCGCCGTTCTTCGATGTGGAGCCCAACACCGCCGCGGCCGCCAAGGCGGGCCTGGCCACGACATATCTGCACTGGGGGATCCACGGCTGGTCGCTTTACGGGCTGGTGGCGGTGGCGCTGGGGTTCTTCGCCTACAACCGGGGGCTGCCACTGACGTTCCGGTCGATCTTCTATCCGATCCTCGGCCCGAAGATCTACGGCAACTACGGCCATGCCATCGACACCCTCACGGTGGTCGCGACCCTCTTCGGTCTGGCCACGTCACTGGGCTTCGGCGCCGGACAGGCCGCCGCGGGGCTGCACAAGCTGTTCGGCCTGCCCTCAGACACGTGGTTCCAGATAGTTCTCATCGCGGCCATCACCGGTTTGGCCACCATCTCGGTTGTCGCCGGGCTCGACGCCGGGGTGAAGCGGCTCAGCGAGTTGAACATCTGGCTGGCCATCGCGTTCTTGGTGTTCATGCTGGCGGTGGGTCCGACGCTGTTCGCGCTGTCGCTGTTCACCGAGAGCCTGGGCCAGTACATCCAGATACTGCCGGAGTTCTCGTTCTGGAACGAAACCTTCGGCGGGACCAGCTGGCAGGCGGGCTGGACCATCTTCTACTGGGGGTGGTGGATCTCGTGGTCGCCGTTCGTGGGCATGTTCGTGGCCCGGATCTCCAAGGGCCGCTCGGTGCGGGAGCTGCTGCTGGGTGTGATCTTCATCCCGTCGGTGCTGTGCTTCTTCTGGTTCTCGGTGTTCGGCGGCTCGGCCATGAACCTGCAGCTGACCGGCGCGAAAGATGTGGCCACCGCCGTGAATGACAACCTGGCCACGGCGCTGTTCGAGATGCTCGAGGAGTTCCCACTGACCGGTCTCGTCTCCTTCGTCGGGGTGCTGTTGTTGATCTCGTTCTTCGTGACGTCGTCGGACTCCGGCTCGCTGGTGGTGGACCACCTCACCTCCGGCGGCAAGCTCGACTCGCCCAAGCCGCAGCGGGTGTTCTGGGCGGCCATGGAGGGACTGGTCGCGATCGTGCTCATCCTCGGCGGCGGTCTCGGCGCCCTGCAGACCGCGGCTGTGGCCAGCGGGCTGCCGTTCGCGCTCATCCTGTTGGTGATGATCTGGAGCCTCAAGAAGGCCTTCACCGAGGAGCTGGACCTGCTGGAGAGCCACTACGACGAGGCGATCTTCCGCTCCCAGCACACCGGCCTCATCGCCAGTGTCAGGGAGCGTCTCACCCATGGACCGTCGGCGCACAGCGACGACACCTGAGAACAGGAGGCCACCAGAATGATGAACCGCAACGCCTTGCGTCGGGCGGGAACGAGGCTGGTCGCCGTCTTGGCGGCGGTGATGCTGGTCGCTTCGGCCTGCGCGGACGACGACGACGACACCGTGACGATGGCCCGGGCGAACTGGAACAGCGGCTACATGCAGGCCGCCATCTACGCCCAGCTCATCACAGAACTCGGCTACGCGGTGTCGAACCCCGCCGACGCCGAGCTCGATCCCAACGGCTTCTATCCCGCTTTGGCCAGCGGCCAGTTCGATCTGTGGGTCAACGGATGGTTCCCCATCCATGAGATCTACCTCGATACCGAACTGGTCAGCGGCGTGTCCAAGGACCTGCCGATCGAGCCGGTCGGCTCACAGGTGGCGTCGGGCGCGCTGCAGGGCTACATGATCGACAAGGCCACCGCCGACGCCAACGGGATCACCTCGATGAGCCAGCTGGCCGACCCGTCGGTGGCGCGTCTGTTCGACACCGACGGCGACGGCCTCGCGGACCTCGCGGGCTGTAACGAGGGATGGGGCTGCAAGACCGTCATCGACGACCACATCGCCGAGTTCGACTGGGGCGCCAACGTCGAGCAGGTCTCCGGCAACTACAACGACCTCGCCGCCGGTGTCCAGCAGCGGGTCGCGGCCGGCGAGCCGGCGCTGTTTTATGCATGGACCCCGAACTGGACCTACGTGGTGCTCACACCGGGCGACGACGTGGTGTGGCTGGAGTCGCCCGCCCTGGACGACGACGAGGGCAACACGGCTGTGTCGGGTCTGCGCGGCTGCGCGTCGGATCCCTGCGACCTCGGATGGCCCGTCAGCAGCATCCGCGCCGTGGGCAACGAGGAATTTCTCGACGACCATCCCGACATCCGCCGGCTGCTTCAGATCGTGGCCATCCCGCTGGCGGACATCGCGGCGCAGAACGCCAGGATGGCCACCGCGGAGAGAGGCTATTCCGAGGACCAGATAGTCCTGGACGCCGAGGCCTGGATCGAAGCCAACCGCGACACCGTCGACGGCTGGCTGGCCTTCGCCCGCGGCTGACGTTGGGTTCACCCCCGCCCAGGCAGGACCGGGCACCGTTCGGGTCGGGGCCCGGTTCTGCCTGGGGTGCCGTTGTTGAGGCGATTCGGCGGACTCGCGACACCGTGGCTCAGCCGGTGACGGTGAAGGCGATGTCGATGGTGCCGAGCCCGTCGCCGCTGCGGCGCCGTGAGGCATAGGCGACAACGGTGAGGGTGTAGTCGCCGGCGGGCAGGGCGCGGCTGGCGAGCTGTTGTTGGCCGCCGTCGCGGTGGTCGCCGTAGAGGGCGTAGGGCTCGATGTTCTTGGTCTTGGAGTGGGCTGCGGGCCCTTCGAGTTCGAAGCCGACGGACTCGCCGGAGGCGATGTCGGCGCGGATGGCGAAGCTGCCGGTGTCGGGGCTGTCGCTGCCGATACGCGAGCGGCCATGTGATCGGCGTCGACGGCCCTACCGTGACGCTTTGCACCGTCGCCAGTCCCGAGCCGCAGATGCTCTAGCGACTGCCGGCATTCGAGCTCTAGTCCGCCGCGGCTGTGGCCGGTGAGCGTTGTGGGTGCGGGGGGTCGGCCACGAGACCGCACAGAACGAGCGGTATGGTGGCGTTGGCGGGCACGGCTGAGCCTTGGGGGGTGCGCCGGCGACGGAGAGCGAGGTTCGAGATGGGTGAGCACGACGTGGTGCGGCCTGGTGGCGAGAGGCCGCTTGCCCGGCTAGCCGAAGCGGTGCTGGGGATCAACGAGGATCTTGATCTCGAGGTGGTGTTGCAGGGCGTTGTCGACGGTGCCCGGTCCCTCACCGATGCCCGCTACGGCGCCATAACCACACTCGACGACGCCGGGAACCTCCAGGATCTGGTGATCTCGGGCCTGGCCCCCGAGGATCGCCAGGAGATGGTGGCGTACCGCCACGGGGACGCTCTGTTCAAACATCTCAGCGAGATGAGCGAGCCGCTGCGCACCAGCGACTTCACCTCCTATGCGGCATCCGCGGGGTTCCCGGACTTCGCGCCCCCCATAGGGGCTTTCCTGTCGGCGCCGATCCGGGGCGGCGACGGCCAGGTCGCCAGCATCCACGTCGGCGAGAAGCACGGCGGCGAGTTCACCGGCCACGACGAGGAGATCCTCGAGGTGTTCGCCGCGCAGGCCGCGGCGGCCATCAACAACGCCCGCCGCTACGGCGAGGAGCAGCGGGCCAAAGCCGACCTGGAGGCTCTGGTCAACACGTCGCCGGTGGGGGTGCTGGTGTTCGACGCGGCAGGACGACCGGTGAAGTTCAACCGCGAGATGTGTCGCATCGTCGGTTTGGCGCACGGAGAGGCCCATGACGCGGCGCGGGTGTTCGGGCAGTTGACGTTCCGGCGTTTGGACGGTTCGGTGGTGCCCGCCGCCGATCTGCCTTTGACGCGTGCGGTGCTGACCGGCGAGACGGTGCGCGCCGAGGAGATCGTCATCGAGCTCCCCGACGGCACGCGGGTGACCACGCTGGTGAACGTCACCGCCATCCGCGGCGACGACGGCGAGGTGGCGTCGATCGTGGCCACCATCTCCGACATCACCGCGCTGGAGGAGACCGAGCGCCTGCGAGCCGAGTTCGTCGGCATGGTCAGCCATGAGCTGCGGGCGCCGCTGACGTCGATCAAGGGGGTCCGCGGCCATCGCGCAGCAGGCCCCCCATCCGATGGATCCTGCTGAGATGCGGCAGTTCTTCCGCATCATCAAGGAACAGGCCGACCACATGCAGAGCCTGATCGGCGATCTTCTCGACCTCTCCCGCATCGAGGCCGGGGTCCTGTCGGTGTCGCCTGAGGCCGCAGATGTTGCCGCGATGATCGAGCAGGCCAAGAACGCGTTCTCCAGCAGCGGGCACCGCAACAGCATCGAGGTCGACGCCGCGCCGGGGCTTCCTCGCGTCTGGGCCGACCGCCAGCGGATCATGCAGCTGCTCTACAACCTGTTCTCCAACGCGGCCAAGCACTCCCAGCCATGGTCCGCGATCACGGTGTCGGCGGTGCCGCGGGACCTGCAGGTCGAGGTCAGCGTCACCGACGAGGGCTCAGGGATCGACCCGGAGCGCCTGGCTCATGTGTTCACCAAGTTCTCGCGCCCCCACAGCCACAGCCCCGGCCGCGAACCCGGCGGCTACGGGCTGGGCCTCGCGATCGCAAGGGCATCGTGGAGGCCCACGGCGGCCGCATCCGAGCCCACAGCGACGGCGCCGGCCGCGGCACGCAGGTCGCCTTCACGATCCCCGCCATCGACGAGACCGCCCTCCCCGACGCCGGTGCCGAACCCGCCGGCGCCGAGCGTCCACCGACGAGGCCGGAGTGCATCGTGGCCCTCGACGACGACCCCCAGACGCTTCGCTACATACGCCGCACCCTCACAGACGACGGGTACTCGCCGATGCTCACCAGCGACCCGGCCGAACTCGACCGCGTCCTCAGGGACCAACAGCCCGACCTGGTGCTGTTGAACCTGTTGCTGCCGGGAACCGACGGGTTCGAGATGATGCAGCACATCTCCAAGATCTCAGACGTGCCGGTCATCGTGGTGTCGGGACACGACAAAGACAACGACGTGGCCCGCGCCTTCGAGATGGGAGCCACCGACTACGTCGTGAAACCGTTCTCGCCTTCGGAGCTGCGGGCCCGGATCACCGCCGCGCTGCGGCGCCGGGCGCTGTCGAAGCAGGCCGAGCCCTACCGGTTCGGGGACCTCACCGTGGACTACGTGGCCCGAACCGTGACCGTCGCCAGCCGCCTAGTGAGGCTCACACCCACCCAGCACCAGCTGCTCGTCGAGCTGTGCGCCAACGCCGGGCGCACCCTCACCTATGACCGGCTCCTCGAACGGGTATGGGGCAACGACAGCTCCAGCGACGGCCAACGAGTCCGCACCTGCGTCAAGGAACTGCGCCGCAAACTCGGCGACGACGCCCAGCACCCCCAGTACATCCTGACCGTGCCCGGAGTCGGCTTACCGCGCCGCGGACGGCTAGAGGCCGCTTCGGGCGTCCACCCGGCCCGGGAGGCGCGACTCCCAAGCCCCTGGCTGCGGCGCGGCACAGCGCCACCGGCGGCGCTGTATGAAGGCTGGTGGGGGACCTCTCGCAGGGATGGGCTGGGGCTGGGATCTTCGGCCCGATCGGTGACAACCCATGGACAGGCGCCTTGATGCACCGTAAACAGAGGCGACAATGTACTGTTTATGGATCAATCCTGATACGGTCCGGCTGTGGCCGGGAAGGGCCGGAGGTCTGGCTGGGGTTGCTACTGCTTGCCGTAGCAGGAGGCGGTGGCCTCGACATCGCCGAGCACGTCTAGGACAAGCTCGTAGAGCACCGGGTCGTAGTCCTGCAGTTCGTCGCGGGTGTTGACCCCGGGTGGGGGATCTCCCGCTCGTCGGACCCGTTCATGAACCACAAGACGCCCTCGGCCCAATACTCAGCCGCGTTGGTGGCGGCGTAGCTGCCTTCCCACAGTCCGGCGGCCATGGCTGCGTCATAGGCGGCGTCAAGGCGGTTCTTGAAGGCGTAGTCGCGCAGCAGCGAGAGCGCATAGTCCACGGCGTGGCCACCCTCATGAACAAGCACTAAGGAGTACCCGTCGCAGAGCAGGTTGGCCTCTGAGGTCGCAACAACGGGAAACCCGGGCCCCGGGTCGAGCCCGACAAAGCCGGGGTCAAGATCGGGCCACAGCGCCGCGACTTCCGGCAGATCCGTGATCTTCTCCGTGGCGGCGTAGACCGCGACCCGGACGCGGCGCTGGGCGAGTGCTCGGACGATGTCGGGCCGGTTGGCGACGGTCTGCCCGAAGACCAGAGCGGCGCGCCTCAGCGCCTCATCAGAGACCTCCGAGGACCCGACCACCGGCAGAGCGGCGTCTATGTGCTTGGCGTAGAACCGATCAAGGCCCACCGCCGCAGGCGGCTCTGTGACCGGGGCCGTGCCCGCCGGCGGGATCGTCCGGGTCCGTTCCGCCTCGACGAAGCCGGTGGAGTCGATGCCGCCGACATAGAGCCGTTCGGCAGTGTCGCTCCCTATGTGAAAGGCGATGCGCCGGCCGTCGGGGGACCACTTCGGGATGAGCACCTCTGCGTCCGACTCGACGATCACCCTGTCGTCGGCGCCGTCCAGGGTGCTCACATGCAGCGCCGACCCGGTGCCGCGGTCACGCACGAACGCGATACGGCTGCCGTCGGGCGACCACGACAGTCCACCATTCAGTACTACGCCGCCGAAGGCTGCTCGGGCGCCGGTGCCGTCGGCGTCGGCCACGATCACTTCGTCGCCGGAGACATAGGCGAGCCGAATTCCGTCGGGCGACCACGCTGGCGTCGACTCCCACAGACCCCCCGCCGTGAGCGGCTGCTGGTGGCCTCCGTCGCTGTCCATCACGACGATGAAGCGGTCGTTGTCGACTAGACGCGCGAATGCGATCCTGGACCCGTCGGGCGACCACGCCGGCCACAGGTCGACAGTGACGCCGTCGGTCAGCTGCCTGGCCGCGCTGCCGTCGGGTGACACCGACCAGATATCAGAGGCCCAGAACCCCGTCCTCCTCGTAATGGCGGCCGTAGGCGATCCGGGCGCCGTCAGGGGACCAAGCCGGGGAAAGGAGCCAGGCATCCTGATCGTCCACGACCAGGCGAGGTGAGTGACCTCTGTTGGACATGAGCCACAGATCGCCGCGGTGAATGAAGGCCACCCGGGTGCGATCGGGCGACCACGAGACATCCTTCACGCTGCTGGACCCGACCCACTGAACCACATCATCGTCACTGGACCCCCCACACGCGCCCGCAGGCAACACCGACTGCTCCTCGGCGGTGTCGCGGAGGGTGCCGTCGTTGATGGCTTTGAGCAGCACCATCATGTCGGCTCGGGTGAAGTCGGCTGACTCGTCGGCTTGGAGGATCTCGTCGTAGTAGCGCTCCATGAACACCAACGCGTGCCAGCGGCCCAAAGCCAGAGACGGCTTGAACGTGCCATCGCCATAACCCAGCGTCACCCCGGCCCCAGCCGCCCACTCCACAGCCTCAAACGCGTAATGATCCACCGGCACATCAGGGGAACCGCTGACCCTGAGCCACCGCAACCGAGCCCGGCACCGCGACAACGGCAGCCACGACGCACACACCGGCCACCACAGCCCACTTCCTCATATGCAACAACCCTCCCTCCCGCATAGACATCTATCCACCCCTAGATGAGGGCGCCGCGACTCGCCACCGGTTCGGCGAGACCGAAGGCGATAGTCGCCTCAGCATGTGACGGTATTGTCGGTTCGCAGCCCCCAGGTGTGGCCCCAGCCGGCGGCGACGGCTTTGAAGGTGCCTGGGAGCGGGTCGGCCTGCCCGTAGTCGCTGCCGCCCCAGCATGTGATGGCGTTGTCGGTTCGCAGCCCGCAGCTGTGGTCGCTGCCGGCGGTGACGGCGTTGAAGGCGCCCGGGGGCGGGTCGGCCTGTGCGTTGTAGTTGCTGCCCCAGCATGTGACGGTGTTGTCGGTTCGCAGCCCGCAGCTGTGGCTGCTGCCGGCGGTGACGGCGTTGAAGGTGTGGCCGGCGGTGGACACGATGGTGAGGGTGTAGGTGCCGGTGCTGCCGGTCGGACCCTGCACGGCGACGTAGTGGTCGCCGTTGTAGGACGCCTGCGGGTGGATGCGCGATGCCGCCGTGCCGCCGTAGTCGTCGTTGAATGCCAGCTTGCGCCCGTAAGCGTCATGGCGCCCCAAGACGGAGTCGGTCAGCGTTCCCAATGCCACGTCGATCTGGTAGCGCATGCCCTGCTCGGCCCGGAACACGAAGAAGTCGATGTCGCCGTCGTGGTCCATCGCACCCGGCACGGCCTCGCCGACGCCTGCCGATGTGGCCCAGTGCAACAAGTCGGCATGGTCGTCGAGGACGGCGGCGGGCGTGACGGTGAGGGTGTACGTGCCGGCGCCGCCGCCGTAGAAGTCCCGCACCGCGATGTAGTGGTCGCCCGTGTAGCCCGCTTGCCAGTGGATGCGCGACGCCCCCGTGTTGTCGAAGTCCTCGTTGAATGCCAGCTCGAGCCCGTAGGAGTCATAGAGCGTCGCATCGGAGTCTCCCAGCGTCCCGAGCGCCACATCGATCTCGTAGCGCGTCCCTTGCTCGGCCCGGAACACGAAGAAGTCGACGTCGCCCTCGCCGTACATCACGCCCGGCACGGCCTCGCCGACGCTCACCGATGTGGCTCTCTCCAAGACGTCGGCATGGTCGTGGCCGAGGACGACGGTGAGGGTGTACGTGCCGGTGGCGAGAGTGTACGTGCCGTTGGGGTCGAATCTCCCGCGGCCCTGAACGTCGACGTAGTGGTCGCCGGTGTAGTCCGCCTGCCAGTGGATGCGCGACGCCGCGTCATAGCCGCGGTTGTACGCCAACATGGACGCGGCGTCGTCATAGAGCGCCGCGGTGGAGTCGGGCAGCGTTCCGAGCGCCACATCGATCCGGTAGTGCAAGCCTTGCTCGGCCTGGAACACGAAGAAGTCGATGTCGCCCTCGACGTCGATGACGCCGGGCACGGTCCCGCCGACGCTCACCGATGTGGCCCTGTCCAACACGTCGGCGTGGTCGTCGGGGAAGGCGTCGAGCGTGACGGTGAAGGTGTACGTGTCCGTGCCGGTGTTGCCCCGGGGGCTCTGAACGTCGACGTAGTGGTCGCCGGTGTAGTCCGCCTGCCAGCGGATGCGCGACGCGGCCGGGTCGCCGTAGTCGTCGCTGGAGGCCAGCCCGTACCCGTCAGCGTCATAGAGCGTCGCGGTCAAATCGGGCAGCGTTCCGAGCGCCACATCGATCTGGTAGCGACTGCCTTGCTCGGCCTGGAACACGAAGAAGTCGATGTCGCCCTCGCCGTATATGACGCCGGGCACCGTCTCGCCGACGCTCACCGATGTGGCCCTGTCCAATTCGTCGGCATGGTCGGCGACCGGCGTGACGGTGAGGGTGTAGGTGCCGGTGTGGCCGGTCTCGTCCCGGGGGACCTGCACGGCGACGTAGTGGTCGCCGGTGTAGTCCGCCTGCCAGTGGATGCGCGACGTGTCCGGGTCGCCGTAGTCGTCGCTGTGGGCCAGCCCGTACCCGTCACGGTGATGGAGCGCCGCGGTGGAGCCGGGCAGCGTTCCGAGCGCCACGTCTATCCGGTAGTGCATGCCTTGCTCGGCCTGGAACACGAAGTAGTCGATGTCGCCGTCGCCGTCTATCGCGCCGGGCATGGTCTCGCCGACGCTCACCGATGTGGCTCTGTCCAATACGTCGGCGTGGTCGTCGGGGAAGGCGTGGAGCGTGACGGTGAGGGTGTACGTGCCGGTGTACGTGCCGCCGTAAGTGCCCCAGGGGCTCCGCACGGCGACGTAGTGGTCGCCGGTGTATTCCGCCAGCCAGTGGATGCGCGACGCGTCCGTGTAGTTGTATTCGCCGGTAAGCGCGTACGGTTCGTCGCCATAGAGCGACGCGGTGGAGCCGGGCAGCGTTCCGAGCGCCACATCGATCCGGTAGCGCATGCCTTGCTCGGCCCGGAACACGAAGAAGTCGATGTCGCCCTCGACGTCTATCGCGCCGGGCACGTTCTCGCCGACACCCGCCGATGTGGCTCTGTCCAACACGTCGGCATGGTCGTCGAGGACGACGGTGAGGGTGTAGGTGCCCGGGTTGCCGGCGGAGCCCTCCACGGCCACGAAGTGCTCGCCGGTGTACTCCGCCGGCCAGGAGAGGCGCGACTCCCAAGCGATGTTTTCGTCCAACTCGTCGTCGTAGTAGTAGCCGGACGCCAACTCGAACCCGTCAGCGTCATAGAGGGTCGCGGTGGAGTAGGGCAGCGTTCCCCGCGCCACGTCGATCTGGTAGTGCATGCCTTCCTCGGCCTGGAACACGAAGTAGTCGATGTGGCCGTCGTGGTCTATCTTCCCCGACGCAACCTCGCCGACGTCAAGCGGTGTGGCCCGTTCCAGGACGCCGGCATGGTCGTCGGGCCCGTCGTCGGAGTCGCCTGAGGCCGGCGGCGCGTCGTCGAAGAATTCGTCCGGCGTGCAGGTGAGCAGGTCGAAGCTCAGGCCGAGCAGCGGCCCCAAGCTGGCCAGTCCCGGCTCGAACTCCAGCATGGCCTCCAGTTCCGGATCCGATGCCAGAACGCTCCCGTAGTCGCCGGCGACCACGTCGGCCATGAGGTCGCGAACACAGGATTCCTGCTCGGGGGTCAAGTCGCCCATGGACGCAACAAAGAGGTCCGGAATGCAGGCGAACAGGCCGAGGCTGAGGTCGGACGCCCCGATGAGGCCGGACACGTCGAACTCCTCGAAACCGTCGGGCTCCGCTGCCAGCGCGGCCACATCCACACCGGCCATGAGGTCTCGCATGCAGGCCTCATCGTCTTCGCCTGTCCGGGCGCTCAGTCCCTCCTGCCCGGCCGCCGCGACCATGGTCGCCATCGCGACCGACAAGAAGAACTCGCGGGCGGTGTCCGGGTCGAGACATGACAAGATCGACGGGCCCGTGCCGTCGTCGTCTTCGGGCAGCACGGTCGTGTCCAGCATGGCTTCCAGGACATCGTCATCGCGATCCCCGCGGATGCAGGCCTGCTCGGCGCCGGTGAGAGCGTCGAGAACATCGCGAATCGTCGTGTCCTGGTCGATGCCGAAGCGTCCGGCACCCGCATCGACCGGCGCGGCCGGGTCTTCTTTGGCGGGCTGAGTGCTGGATGCTTGCTGGTCGGCCTCCGCGGTCGGTGCCGCGTCGTCGCGGCCGGAGCGTCCGGCGTCGACCGGCGCGGCCGAGTCTTCTCTGGCGGTCTGGGTGCTGGGTGCTTGCTGGTCGGCCTCCGCGATTGGTGCTGCATCGTCGCGGCCGGAACCGGGCGAGGCCGGCGCAGACGGCGGGTCGCTGCTGCAAGCGGCCACCGCGGTGGCCATGGCCAGGATCCCCAAGCCCTGAGCCAAGTGGGCGTGGCGCCGCCTTGCCGGCGGCACTGCCGCGGCCGCGGACATCGGGATGATTGTCCTTCGCGTGCGTCTAGGCCGCGGCTAACGCCGCGGCGAGCCATCGGTCGACCAGAGATCGGTTGTCGGCGATCCACCGGGCGGCCAGGTCGGCCGCGTCGGCGCCCTGTTGCAGCTTCAGGGCGGCGAGCGACACGTCGGTGACCGGCAGCTCGACAACCTCGAAGAGTCTCTTGGCCGCCGGGTTGGCGTCGAGGAACCCGTTGCGGGCCGTGACTCGGATGTCGTTTGCGATCCAGCCGATCTTGCACAATCCGCTGGGCTGCTCAGCGGCCGATGGACACTGGTCCCTGCCGATGGACGCGAAGCCACCGGTACCGTCAGCGCCGCGCTGGTCGTCGAGAATGTCGTCGACGCCCATCCAGTACACGTTGTCACCGGGACGCAGCTCGGCGATGAACACCGACGGGGTCCAGGTGAAGGCCACCATCGGGACGCCCCGGCCGGCGTTGTCGGCGGCCTCGGCGAACATCGCGTAGTAGTCCTGGGTGATCTGCCGGATGTTGTCCCAGCCGCCGAACGCGATCATGTCGGCAATGATGTCGGCGCAGGGCCAAGACTCGGAGCAGCCGAAGATGTCGGCCTTGCCGTTGCCGGGCCGCGGGTCGGTGGCGTCGAACGCGGCCAGCGCTCTGGCATTGCTGTTGAGGTCGTCCACGGTGTACACGCCGTACCTGTCCGCGAAGGACTTGGTGACCACGAATCCATCGTGGGCGATCATCTGCCGGCCCACGGCCGTCACGTGATCGCCCACCAGCGTGCCGTCCGGCATCTCGCCCGCGAGCCACGCCAGGTGGATCGGGTACCAGCTGTTGGGCCAGTAGTCCATCCAGCCCTCGGCCATGGCCACATAGCCGGTGGCGGGCCCGAGCTCCAGGTCGGCGGGGTCGGACACGTCGTAGCCCAGTTCCTCGAGCAGCAGCTTGTAGAGCTCGGCCTGAAAGTAGCCCGAGACCCAGTTGGCCCGCCCGGCGATCACTCTGACGCCCCTTACCGGGGGTCGGGGCGATAGCGCTGCCGGCACGTCGGTCTGCCCCACATGGTTGTGGCCCCAGCATGTGATGGTGTCGTCGATTGCTATGGCGCAGGAGTGGTACCCGCCGGCGGTGATGGCCTTGTATGCGCCTGCGGGCGGGTCGGCCTGCCCGGCTCTGCTCAAGCCCCAGGGGTCGTCGTTCGAGCCCCAGCATCTGATGGTGTCGTCAGTGGCCAGAGCGCAGGCATGGAGGTCCCCGGCGGTGATGGTCTTGTATGCGCCTTTGGGCGCGTCGGTCCGCCCCACATAGTCGCCCCAGCATGTGATGGTTCCGTCGGCGGCTATAGCGCAGGTATAGTCGGCTCCGGCGGCGATGGCTTTGTATGCGCCTGCGGGCGGGTCGGTGTGCGGACCCCAGCATGTGATGGTGTCGTCGGCAGCGATGGCGCAACTGTGGTTGACGCCGACGGCGATGGCCTTGTATGCGCCTCTTGGAGCGTCGGCCTCCCCGTGGTTGTTCGAGCCCCAGCATCTGATGGTGTCGTCAGTGGCCAGAGCGCAGGCATGGATGTATCCGGCGCTGATTGCTTTGTATCGGCCTGCGGGCGGGTCGACCTGCCCGTGGTCGCCGTAGCTGGAGGTGTGGCCCCAGCATGTGATGGTGTCGTCGGCGGCTATGGCGCAGGAGTGCTCGAAGGCCCCGGCGATGGCTTTGTATGCGCCTGCGGGCGGGTCGGTGTGCGGGCCCCAGCATGTGATGGTGTCGTCGGCGGCTATGGCGCAGGAGTGCGCGTAACCGGCGGTGATGGTGTTGGTGGCCGCGGACACTGACGGCGACGGGGGTCGGGGCGATAGCGCTGCCGGCACGTTGCTCTGCCCGAAGTCGTTGTCGCCCCAGCATGTGATGGTGTCGTCGATGGCGATGGCGCAGGCGGAGTTGCCGGCGGTGATGGCTTTGTACTTGCCTGCGGGCGCATTGGTCGCCCCGTCGTCGTTCCAGCCCCAGCATGTGATGGTGTCGTCGGTGGCTATGGCACAGGAGTACTCGGAGTTGGCGGTGATGGCTTTGTACTTGCCTGCGGGCGCATCGGTCTGCCCGCGGTCGTTCAACGGCATGCCCCAGCATGTGATGGTGTCGTCGGTGGCTATGGCACAGGAATGGAGCGTTCCGGCGGCGATGGCTTTGTACTTGCCTGCGGGCGCATCGGTCCGCCCGAAGTTGTTGTCGCCCCAGCATGTGATGGTGTCGTCGGTGGCTATGGCACAGGAGTGCAGCCAGCCGGCGGTGATGGCTTTGTATTTCCCTGCGGGCGCATCCGTTTGCCCGTAGTCGTTCAACGGCACGCCCCAGCATGTGATGGTGCCGTCGGTGGCTATGGCACAGGAGTAGTCGTTGGCGGCGATGGCTTTGTACTTGCCTGCGGGCGCATTGGTCGCCCCGTCGTCGTTCCAGCCCCAGCAGGTGATGGTGTCGTCGGTGGCTATGGCACAGGAGTGGGAGGTGCCGGCGGTGATGGCTTTGTATTTGCCTGCGGGCGCGTCGGTTTCCCCGTTGCCGTTATAGCCCCAGCATGTGATGGTGTCGTCGGCAACGATGGCGCAGGAGTGCAGCCAGCCGGCGGCGATGGTGTTGGCGGCCGTGGACGTCGGCAGGGACGGAGGTCGGGGCGATTCGACGAGGCCGAGGGCCCGGGCGATGAAGGTGGCCATCTCGGCTCTGGTGGTAGGGTCGTCGGGGCAGTAGCGCGAGCCGTCGCCGCAGCCCGCGGTGACGCCGGACGCGGCAAGCTTCGCAACATTCCGCGCGTACCAGGCGCGCGGGGGCACGTCTGTGAACGCCGCGGGCTTGGCCTCGGGCAGCTTGAAGGCTCGGGACAGGAACGCTGCCATCTGGGCTCTGGTGACGGGATCATCGGGGCAGTAGCGGGTCCCGTCGCCGCAGCCCTCGGTGACCTTGAGCTGGGCCATGCGCTCGATGAACGGCACCCAGAACCCGTCCAGGCAGCAGTCGACGTCGTCGAAGCGCGACCGCGACCGCGAAGGGTCCGCGCCGTCGAGGGCGCGCACGATCCACACCGCCATGGTCTTGCGGTCGATGGCGTCGCCGGGACAGAACCTCCGGGTGCCGCACTCGGTGCTGTCGAAGATTCCCTTCGCGTCGAGGGCCTCGACGGCCGGGGCATGCACGCCGCCGGCGACATCCCTGAACGGACCCCGCTGCGCCGCCGCCGGGGGCGCAGCCGCGGCCAGCAGCGCAGCCACCACAGCCACAGCCACAGCCACCCGCACCGCCGCGGCCGCCCCGGTGCAGGGCCGGTGAGTCGCTCCCTTGAGTATGGTGATCACTTCACGCTCTCCTTGTCATATCTGAGCCGGACCGCGCTCCACAGCCCGGCAGAACCAGAACCCGCGACAGCCCCCGCGGGACCACTAGCTAGGAACACAGCAGCTCACGTCGGCAGCCTCACGGGGTCCCTGTACCCGACCCACAGGTCTCGAGGCCGAGCGCGTTCAAGTCATTGTTCTCCACCTCCCACAGCGCCTGCGGTATGCACCCGCTCAGCTGGTTTGTGTCCAGATACAGGTATGTCAGATTGGTGAGGTAGCCAAGTTCGGCCGGTATCGAACCGCTCAACTGATTGCCGTCGAGACCCAGTCCCACCAGGCCGTTGAGGTTGCCAAGTTCGGCCGGTATCGAACCGCTCAACTGGCTGTTACTGAGCCACAGCTCCGTCAAGTTGGTAAGATTGCCGAGTTCGGCCGGTATCGAACCGCTCAGTTGATTGCCGTCGAGAAACAGAAACTTCAGGTTGGTGAGGTTGCCGAGTTCGGCCGGTATCGAACCGCTCAACTGGCTGTTACTGAGCCACAGCTCCGTCAAGTTGGTAAGGTTGCCGAGTTCGGCCGGTATCGAACCGCTCAACTGGCTGCTGCTGAGCGCCAGCGCGGTCAGGTTGGTGAGGTTGCCGAGTTCGGCCGGTATCGAACCGCTCAACTCATTGTTCCAGATCTGGAGCTGGGTCACTCGTCCGTTGGTGTTGGTCGTGACGCCGTGCCACTGGCCTATGGGCTCGTCGGTGAGCCAGTTGGTGTTGATCCAGTTGGGGCCGTCGGTGGCGTTGTAGAGGGCCACGAGGACGGCCCGGTCCGGTGATTGGGGCGGGGCACAGTCGGTGACGCCGTATCTGGTTTCGACGCCGCGCAGCCACGCTTGGAACGCGGCGTCGGTTGGCGCGCACAGCTGCGTGCCGTCGAGCCACAGCTCTTCGAGCGACTTCAGGCCGGTGAAGGAGCTCGGCAGGGGCCCCGAAAGCTCTGAGTTGCTCTGGAGCACCAGCAGACGCAAATTGGTGAGGTTGCCGAGTTGGGCAGGTATCGAACCGCTCAACTGGTTCCCGTTGAGGTACAGCGTTTCCAGATTGGTGAGGTTGCCGAGTTGGGCAGGTATAGAACCGCTCAGCTCGTTCTCGTTGAGTCCCAGATGCTGCAGGTTGGTGAGGTTGCCGAGTTGGGCAGGTATCGAACCGCTCAGCTGATTGCCGCTGGCATTCAGCGACCTCAGGTTGGTGAGGTTGCCGAGTTGGGCAGGTATCGAACCGCGCAATTGATTGCCGCTGGCATTCAGCGACCTCAGGTTGGTGAGGTTGCCGAGTTGGGCAGGTATCGAACCGCTCAGCTGATTGCCGCTGAGGTGGAGCTCGGTGACTCGTCCATCAGTATTGTCGGTGTTGGTGGTGACGCCGTGCCACCGGGCGAGGAACTCGTCGGTGAGCCAGTTGGTGTTGCTCCACCAGTTGGGGCCGTCGGTGGCTCGGTAGAGGGCTTCGAGCGCGGCTCGGTCCGGTGACTGCGCGGCCGCGATGGGCGTAGCGGTGGCGGTCGACGACCAGCTGCCCTCGCCGGCAGCGTTATCCGCGGCGACGACCACCCCGTATTCGACGCCGTTGTCCAAGCCGGTGATCGTCGTGCTCCGTCTGGTGGAGCTGAACGGTCCGAGGCCCACCCACAGGTCGATATCATCTCCGCTCGGACCGAAGGCCACAAAGTAGCTGGTGATGGGTGCGCCGTTGTCGTCGGGCGCGGCCCATTCCACGGTGATCTGCCCGTCACCAGGCGTCAGCCGCGGCCTGCCGGGCGCGTCCGGTGCCTGCGCGGCCGCGATGGGCGTAGCGGTGGCGGTCGACGACCAGCTGCCCTCGCCGGCAGCGTTATCCGCGGCGACGACCACCCCGTATTCGACGCCGTTGTCCAAGCCGGTGATCGTCGTGCTCCGTCTGGTGGAGCTGAACGGTCCGAGGCCCACCCACAGGTCGATATCATCTCCGCTCGGACCGAAGGCCACAAAGTAGCTGGTGATGGGTGCGCCGTTGTCGTCGGGCGCGGCCCATTCCACGGTGATCTGCCCGTCACCAGGCGTCAGCCGCGGCCTGCCGGGCGCGTCCGGTGCCTGCGCGGCCGGGGCGCAGTCGGTGACGCCCGACGTGCTCTCAACGCCGCGCAGCCATTGTTGGAACGCGGCGTCGGTCGGCGCGCACAACCGTGTGCCCTCGAGCCACAGGTCTTCGAGTGTCTCCAGGGCGGTGAATGATCCCGGCAGCGGCCCTGAGAGTCCCGAGTTGTCGTTGAGCAGCAGCGAACGCAGGTCGGTGAGGCCGCTCAGCGCGGTCGGAATTGCGCCGCTCAGCTGGTTGCCGTCGAGCCACAGCGACTCCAGGTTGGTGAGGCGGCCGAGCGCGGTGGGTATGGAACCGCTCAACCGGTTGCCACCGAGCAACAGCGACTCCAGGTTGGTGATGCGGCCGAGTTGGGCGGGTATGGAACCGCTCAACTGATTCTCGGCTAGCACCAGTGATGTCAGGTTGGTGAGGTCGCCGACTCGGGCAGGGATCGCGCCGCTGAGCTGGTTGTTGCCGAGATCCAGTTCTGTCAACTCGGAGAGGTTGCCGAGTTCTGCTGGAATACTGCCGTTCAACCGGTTCTCGGCGAGATAGAGATGTATCACCCTCCCGTCGGCGTCGATGGTCACGCCGCGCCATTGGTTGATGGACTGGTCGGTGAGCCAGTTGGTGTTGTTGGTCCAGTTGGGTCCGTTGGTGGCTCGGTAGAGGGCTACCAGGGCGGCGCGGTCCGGTGACTGTGCCGGGGCGCAGTCGGGGAGGCCGGTCTTGGTCCCCACACCTCGCAGCCACGCTTGGAACGTGGCGTCTTCGGGCGCGCAGAGTCCGGTGCCGTCGAGTCGCAGGGACTCGAGCGCCTCGAGGCCGGTGAAGGAGCCCGGCAGGGGCCCCGAAAGCCCCCCATTGCCGTGGAGCGCCAGGGCTCTCAGGTTGGTGAGATTGCCGAGTTCGGACGGTATAGAACCGCTCAGCTCATTGCCGCCGAGCCACAGCGCTTGCAGCTTGGCGAGGCTGCCGAGCTCTGCTGGAATCCTGCCTCGCAGCTGATTCCCCCCGAACAACCTCCCGTCGAGACGGGTCACCCGTCCGTCGGCGTCGGTGGTGACGCCGCGCCACTGGCTGATGGGTTGGTCGGTGAGCCAGTTGGTCTTGTTGGTCCAGTTGGGTCCGTCGGTGGCTCGGTAGAGGGCTTCTAGCGCGGCCCGGTCCGGTGATTGCGCCGGTGTGCAGTCGGTGACGCCCGACGTGCTCTCAACGCCGCGCAGCCAGGTTTGGAACGCAGCGTCGTCGGGCGCGCACAGTCCGGTGCCGTCGAGTCGCAGGGCTTCGAGCTCATCCAGGCCGCTGAGAGAGCCCGGCAAGGGTCCCGACAGTCGCGAGTTGTCGCTGAGCTCCAGCGATTCCAGGTTGGTGAGGCTGCCGAGCCGTGCAGGGACTGCGCCGCTGAGCTGGTTGGCTCCGAGCCACAGCGATTCCAAGTTGGTGAGGCTGCCGAGCGCGGCCGGTATGGCTCCGCTGAGCCGGTTGGCTCCGAGTCGCAGCTGCTGAACGTTGGTGAGGTCACCGAGCGCGGCCGGAATCTGGCCGTCGAGTTGGTTGTTGGAGAGCTCGAGGCGGGTGACTCGTTCGTTGGTGTTGGTGGTGACGCCGTGCCACTGGTTGATGGGCTGGTCGGTGAGCCAGTTGGTGCTGTTGGTCCAGTCAGGGCCGTTGGTGGCTCGGTAGAGGGCTTCGAGCGCGGCTCGGTCCGGTGATTGCGCCGGAGCGCAGTCGATGACGCCGGTCGTTCCATCGACGCCCCGTAGCCAGGCTTGGAACGCGGCGTCGTCGGGCGCGCACAGCTGTGTGCCGTCGAGCCACAGGTCTTCGAGCGCCTCGAGGCCGGTGAAGGAGCCCGGCAGCGGCCCCGCGAGTCTCGGATTGCCGTTGAGCAACAGGCCGCGCAGGTTGGAGAGGCTGCCCAGCTCGGCCGGTACCGCGCCGCTCAGCTGGTTGTCATCGAGCCACAGCGTCTCCAAGCCGACGAGGCGGCCGAACTGGGCAGGTATCGGACCGCTCAACCCATTGTCGCCGAGCAGCAGCACTTCCAGGTTAGTGAGGTCGCCGAGCTGGGCAGGTATCGGACCGCTCAACCCATTGTCGCCGAGGACCAGCGACTCAAGGTTGGCGAGGCGGCCGATTTGGGCAGGGATCGCGCCGCTGAGCTGGTTGTTGCCGAGATCCAGCTCAATCAGGTCGGTTAGGTTGCCGAGTTCTGCTGGAATGCTGCCGTTCAACCGATTCTCGAGGAGATGGAGATGAGTCACCCGCCCGTCGGCGCTGGTGGTCACGCCGTGCCATTGGTTGATGGGTTGGTCGGTGAGCCAGTTGGTGTTGTTTGTCCAGTCAGGGCCGTTGGTGGCTCGGTAGAGGGCTTCTAGCGCGGCTCGGTCCGGTGATTGCGCCGGGGTGCAGTCGGTGACGTATGACGTGTTCTCGACACCGCGTAGCCACGCCTGAAACGACGCGTCGTCGGGCGCGCACAGCCCGGTGCCGCCTAGCCACAGGTCTTCGAGCGTCTTCAGGCCGGCGAAAGAGCCCGGCAGCGGCCCCGACAGCCCCGGATTGGCGTTGAGCAACAGCCCGCGCAGGTTGGCGAGATTGCCGAGCGCGGCCGGGATCGAGCCGCTCAGCTGGTTGCCGTCGAGCCACAGCGACTCGAGGTTGGCGAGGCTGCCGAGCGCGGCCGGGATCGAGCCGCTCAGCCGGTTGTCGAAGAGCGCCAGTGTACGTAGGTTGGTGAGGTAGCCGATTTCGGGGGGTATGTCACCGGTGAGCTGGTTGACGAAGAGCGCCAGTTCTCTCAGGTTGTTGAGGTTGCCGATCTCTAGGGGTATCTGTCCGGTGAGTTGGTTGTTGTCGAGCCGCAGGTATGTGAGTTCGGTGAGGTTGCCTAGTTGTGGTGGGAGGGTGCCGGCTAGTTGGTTGCCGGAGAGGTCGAGGTCGGTGACTCTGCCGTCGGGGTTGGTGGTGACGCCGTGCCATTGGTCGAGGGGTTGGTTGGGGGTTAGCCAGTTGGTCGTGTTGGCCCAGTTGTCGCCGTCGGTGGCTCGGTAGAGGGCTTCGAGTGCGGCGTGGTCGGGGCTTATGTCTTGGGGAAGTGTGGCTAGGCCGTGTCCCCAGGTGTTGTCGGGGTTGCTGTTGCGGTCGGCGTTTTCTTTGAGGTAGGCGACGACTTGTTGGGGGCTGAAGTCGGGGAAGCGTTGGCGCACCAGCGCGGCGAGGCCGGCTATGTGCGGCGATGCCTGGCTGGTGCCGCAGACGACCTCCGACGTGGCGGTCGAGCCGCAGGCGGCACCTACCATGTCGGGTTTGGTGGCGCCGCTGGGCGTGGGGCCGCGGCTGCTGTAGGGCTCGATGATGTCGGGGGTCTGCCAGTGGGCTGCGCCGACGGTGAGCATGCCGCTGTTGAGGCTCTCAGCGGGGGTGTTCATGCTGGCTTGTGCGTTGGCGCCCTCGATGGATCCGCTCCAGGCCATCACCTGTATCCAGGCGGGCAGCCGGCCGGCTTCGTCACGGGTGGCCACCTGCAGGAGGGCCTGTCCGTTGCCGGGCACCCCGACCCATTCGTAGGGTCTGTGGCCGCTGCCGCCGAGTTGGGGGTTGAGGCTGCGCTGGAGGACCTCACCGTTCTCGTCGTAGAGGTACAGGTCCAAGTCGAGGGTCTCGCCGTACCAGGCGCCGTCCCAGCGCAGCTGCACCCAGGAGCCCCCGTTGAGGGCGAGCTGCTCGCGGCCGTCGAACTCCAAGATCTTGTCGCCGTCGAGGTCGGTCGGTGTGCCGAACCAGGCCCCCCGGGCGTTGTTGCCGGCGGCGTTGACCCACACCACAGGGGTGCCCACCACAGGGGGCCCCTCCGCTTGCGGCACAATCCCGTCTACCGCATAGTCCACGGCCTTCAGCGGGCTGAGTTCCGATGGCGATGTGCCGTCGCCGGGACCGTCGAAGACAAATCCAAGCGACATGTTGATAACCGACACCCCCTCTGTGATCATCCATTCGGTGATATCGAGCAGGTCCCCTTTCGTGGCCGGCGTCGCGATGTAGAGCTCTGCGTCGGGAGCGATGTCGATGATCGACTCCGCCACCACGGTGCCGTGGTCTCCGCCCGCGCTGGTGCACAGTTCAAAGCCCCCGTACGCGTCCGTCTCGAAGCCGTAGCACTTGGCTTGGACCGTCGCGGGGAGTTCGGTGCCCATCAGCTCCGCGAAACCCTCGAAACCGGCGTCGATGACTCCCACCTTGACGCCCGCACCCGTGAACCCGGCGTCGTTCCAGGCCTCAGAGCCGTGCACTCCGGGGCCTTCTCCCGGGACGCTTTGAGCAGGCGCCTGGGGCGGCTCCGGGGGCACGATCGGCTCGACGAACAACACCCCTGCGGTGTCGGAGACCTCCCGCAGCAGCCGCACCGGCACGAACGCCTCCACGAAATCTGAGCCCACATGGCGCGGCGACACATTGTTGTCGGCCAACAGCGCCACCATCCCGTCGACGTTGCCGGAGAGATGGATGGTCACCCCCACCGAGCGGCCCCGGCTCACGGGCGCCGACGCGGCAACCTCCTCCTCGCTGATGTCGCCCGCCTCGAACGCCGACACAAGATCGTCAAGAGCCGTGCCCAACGGCGGACTCTTCAACGGCACCTTGTCAGGAACCGCGAAACCCTCCACCACAACAGCCGCCCCAGGACCACCCTGCTCGCCCACCGACTCCTCCCTCGCCGGTGCCTCCTCAGCCGGTTCCTCATCAGAACAACCCGACACCAACAACACAAACAACACAAACCCCACCACCAACACACCCCGACCGGCCAGGCGGAAGCTCGGCCGGTGGGGCGGCACCGGACATGCGGGGCAGAGAACAGAGCGGTGCATCATTCCTTCTGGCTGGACCCCGTGAAACCCGTTTCAGGCTCGGGAGGCACTATCGGCTCGACGAACAGCACCGCGTCAACGCGGCCGACCTGCCGCAGCAGCCGCACCGGCACGAACGCCTCCACGAAATCTGAGCCCACATGGCGCGGCGACACGTCATTGTCGGCCAACAGCGCGAGCACGCCGTCGACGTTGCCGTTGACGTGGATGGCGATCCCCACCGAGTCACCCCGGCTTAACGGAGCCGCCGCGGCGATCTCCTCCTCGCTGCGGCCGCCCGCCTCCAGCCTCGACGCGAGGTCGTCAAGATGGGTGCCCAGTTCGGGACTTGTGAGCTCCTCCTTGCCGGGACTAGGCGACTCCGAAGCCGAGGAGTCCGCCGGCAGAGGGGTCGGGGCGCCGGAAGGCGCGGTGGTCGGCGCACCGGCGGTGCTGGAGGTCGGCGTGCCGGCTGGCTTAGTGGTCAAGGTGCTGGAGGGAGCGGAGCTCGGCGTGCCAGCGGGCTGAGGGGCCGAGGCGTCGGTGGGATCGAAGGTCGGCGTGTCGTCCGGCTCCGATATCGAGGTGCCGTCCGGCGCACCTGTCACCACAGCGGTGGTCGGCTCCTCGGCGCACCCCGCCGCGCACATGGCCACCAATACGGCCCCCATCGTCGGCAGGCCCCGCAACCGAGTGGAGGCTCGGCCAGCGGCGGCGCGCCGCTTCAGACACCCGGGCACGGCGGTTCGGGGCAGCAGGCCCGGAACCCGACATCGTGTCCGCGCGGGCGAGGTCATGGGTTCAGCGCCGACGGTGGACCATGGCATGCCGACCGCCTACGAGCAGAAGCTCAACTCGAGCAGATGGAAGTCGTTGTCCTGCACGTTCCGAAGCGCGGCCGGGACGCAGCCTTCCAGGTCGTGTGAATCTCCGGACAGGTACCACGCTCGCAGCGTGTCGCCCAAGGCCCCCAGCTCCTGTGGGATCGGCCCGTACAGGAAGTTGCTGCCCAGATCCAGGAGGCGCAGTCTGTCCAGGTTCCCCAGCGACGACGGAATCGTCCCAAAGATCTGGTTGCCCCACATCTCCAGCACCTCCAGCCCGGCCAGGTCGCCCAGTTCGGCCGGGAGATCCCCACTTAATCTGTTGGCGCGCAGGTCCAGGGCTGTGACTTGGCTGCCCTCCGCGGTGACGCCGTACCACTGGTCCAACGGGGTGTCGCTGAGCCAGTTGGTGTTCTCGTCCCAGTCGGGGCCGCCGGTGGCGTAGTAGAGGGCCTCCAGCGCCGCCCGGTCATCTGTCGGCTGGGCGCAGTCGGTGACGCCGAAGCTTCCCCCGACGCCGCGCAGCCACGCCTGGAACGTGTCGTCGGTCGGCGCGCACAGATGGGTGGAACGCAGATCCAAGGTTCGGAGCACGCCCAGTTCGGTGAACGAGCCAGGCAAGGGGCCGGAGAGTCCCTCATTGCGGCTGAGCCACATCCCGTCCAGGTTGGTGAGGCTGCCGAGTTCAGCCGGTACCGCTCCGCTCAACTGGTTCTCTTGAAGCCACAGCAACTCCAAGCGGGAGAGGCTGCCGAGCGCGGCAGGTATGGAGCCGCTCAGTTGATTGTCCCTGAGTTCGAGCATTCTCAGGTTGGTGATGCCGCCGAGGTGGGTGGGTATCGAGCCGCCCAGCCGGTTGGCGCCGAGCCCCAGCGACTCCAGGTCGGTGAGGCGGCCGAGTTCGGCCGGGATCGCGCCGCTCAACTGATTGACATCGAGGTGGAGGTCCTGCAGCCTCGTGAGGCTGCCCAACTCGGGGGGTATCGCACCCGCCAAGCCGTTGTTTCCGAGAAGCAGTTCGGTGACCCTGCCGTCGGCACCGGTGGTGACGCCGTGCCATTGGTCGAGGGGTTCGTCGCTGAGCCAGTTGGTGTTGTCGGCCCAGTTGTCGCCGTCAGTGGCGTAGTAGAGGGCCTCCAGGGCCGCCCGGTCGTCCACAGGGAGTGAGCACCAGGGCAGGCCGAGAAGGCCGAAGTCGTTCGTCGGCACGGACTGGAGCGCAGCCGGGATGCATCCGCTGAGCTGGTTGCTGCTGAGGTACAGCGTCTCCAGGTTGGTGAGGACACCTAGTTCTTGGGGGATCTCTCCGGTGAGCTGGTTGTTATTGAGCCACAGCGTGTCCAGGTTGGTGAGGTTGCCGAGTTCCGGGGGTATATCGCCGCTTAGTTGGTTGATCTCGAGGTCCAGGTATGTGAGGTTGGTGAGGTTGCCGAGTTGTGGGGGTGTGCGGCCGGTGAGTTGGTTGTTGTAGAGCGCCAGCGCCTCGAGTTCGGTGAGGTCGCCCAGTTCTGGGGGGAGGGTGCCGTTGAGTTGGTTATCGGGGAGGTCGAGGATGGTGACTCTGCCGTCGGGGTTGGTGGTGACGCCGTGCCATTGGTCTAGGGGCTGGTCGGTGAGCCAGTTGGTGTTGTTGGTCCAGTTGTCGCCGTCGGTGGCCCAGTAGAGGGCTTCGAGGGCGGCGCGGTCGGGGCTTATGTCTTGGGGAAGTGCGGCGAGGCCGTGTCCCCAGGTGTTGTCAGGGTTGTCGCTGCGGTCGGCGTTTTCTTTGAGATAGGCGACTACCTGTTGGGGGGTTAAATCGGGGTGTCGTTGGCGCACCAGCGCGGCGAGGCCGGCTATGTGGGGCGATGCCTGGCTGGTGCCACAAAAGGGCGCCCATGTGACGGTTTGGCCGCAGTCGGCACCAACGATGTCGGGTTTGGCGGCGCCGGCGGGTGCGGGGCCGCGGCTGCTGTATGACTCGATGGTGTCGGGGCGGTTCCAGTGGGCCGCGCCGGCGGCGAGCATGCCGTCGTTGAGGCTCTCGGCGGGGTTGGTGATGCTGGCTTGTGCGTTGGCGCCCTCGATGTGTCCGCTCCATGCCATTATCTGTATCCAGGCGGGCTGCCGGCCGTTGTCGTTGCGGGTGGCGACCTGCAGGAGGGTCTGTCCGGTTCCGGGCGCCCGGAACCGTTCGTAGGCGTTGTGGCCGCTGCCGCCGAGTTGGGGGTTGAGGCTGCGCTCGAGGACTTCTCCGTCGTTGTTGTAGAGGTACAGGTCCAAGTCGAGGGTCTCGCCGCCCCAGGCGCCGTCCCAGCGCAACTGCACCCAAGTGCCCCCGTTGAGGGCGAGCTGCTCGCGGCCGTCGAACTCCAAGGTCTTGTCGCCGTCGCTGTCGGCCGGTGTGCCGAACCAGGAACTCAGGGCGGAGTTGCCCGCAGAGTTCACCCACACGACGCCGTCGCCGACAGCGTTGTCAACGGTTCTCAGCGGGCTGACACTCGACGGCGACGTGCCGTCGCCGGGGCCGTCGAAGGGCCACCCGAGCGACATGTTGATCACCGACACCCCCTCGGTGATCATCCAGTCGGTGATCGCGGCTAGGTCCCCGCGCGACAGCGGCATCGCGATATAGAGCTCGGCGTCGGGCGCGATGTCGATGATCGACTCCGCGACCGCGGTGCCGTGGCTTCCGTCCTGGTTGCACGCTTCAAGACCCCCGGACTGGTCCGTTCGGGTTCCGTAGCATCTGGCCTGCACCTCCAACGGCAGCTCGGTGCCCATCAGCTCAGCGAAGCCCACGAAGCCGACGTCGATGACGCCCACCTTGACGCCCGCACCGGTGAACCCGGCGTCGTTCCAGGCCTCCGAGCCGTGCACCCCGGGGCCTTCTCCCAAGACACGCTGAACAGGCGCCTGGGGCGCCTCAGGAGGCACTATCGGCTCGACGAAGAGCACCCCACCGATGTCGGAGACCTCCCGCAGCAGCCGCACCGGCACGAACGCCTCCACGAAATCTGAGCCCACATGACGCGGCGCCACATCATTGCCGGCCAACAACGCGACCACCCCGTCCACCCCGCCGTCGACATGGACGGTCACCCCCACCGAGCGGCCCCGGCTCACCGGCGCCGACGCGGCAGCCTCCTCCTCGCTGAGGTCACCCGCCTCCAACGCCGACACCAGATCGTCGAGAGCCGATCGCAGCGGCGGACTCTTCAACGGCGCCTTGTCAGGAACCGCGAACCCCTCCACCACAACACCCGACGACCCGCCCACCGGCTCCTCATCAGCCGGTTCATCATCCGCCGGCTCCTCATCAGAACAACCCGACCCCAACAACACCAACAACACCAACCCCAACAGGTGCAACACACCCCAACGAGCGGTCTTGTGCTGCTGGTGGACGCCCGGCCAGGCTTCGTCGGCGGTTCGCTCACGGAGTCGACGCGAGCCGCCTGGCTCTCGGCCGGGTCTGGAAGGCTTGGGCCGGAGCGGCTTCATGCTTACTCTCTCATGCTCGACGGTCACTTTCCTGACCGCAGGCTTACGCTACACGGCAGCGACCCTGCTGTGAAATTCATATCACGGCTATCTGATCTGAACGGTATTGTTCACATCATGCGCGCCGCGGGCTTCGGTCGACGCTGCGTGGCGACGGGTCAGGCAAGACCGGGTCTGTCCGCACAGGCAAGGTACGGGATCTGAGTGGCCCAACTACACCGTTGCCGGTTGATCCGGGGGTGCCGAAATCGCACTTCCTTCGGAGAGGTGCGAACAGATCATCTACCGCAACAACGGGCTGTCGGTACGCGAATGGGAGTCGTTGCATGAAGAAGTGGGCTGTCGCTGCTGTGGTGAGCGTCGTGGCAGCAATGGCAGCGTCGGCGCCGACTGCGGCCGCTCAGAGCCAGCGGTTCTTTGATGTGGCGCCTGATCATTATGCCTTTGAGGCTGTGGAGTGGGCGGCTGGGGCCGGAGTGACGCTCGGATATGGCGATGGCACGTTCAAGCCGTCTGCGCCTTTGGGCCGGCGGCATGCGTTGGTGTTCATGGAGCGCTTCTACGACGAGATCCTTCAGGCCGAGGAGTCTGAGGACTTCACCCGCGGCGACATGATGGTGCTGCTCAAAGCCATCAACGACGGCACCCTCCGCGACGCTGACGCGTCCGGCGACACGGCATCGGACGCATCCGGCGCCGCTCAGAGCCAGCGGTTCTTTGATGTGGCGCCTGATCATTATGCCTTTGAGGCTGTGGAGTGGGCGGCTGGGGCCGGAGTGACGCTCGGATATGGCGATGGCACGTTCAAGCCGTCTGCGCCTTTGGGCCGGTGGCATGCGTTGGTGTTCATGGAGCGCTTCTACGACGAGATCCTTCAGGCCGAGGAGTCTGAGGACTTCACCCGCGGCGACATGATGGTGCTGCTCAAAGCCATCAACGACGGCACCCTCCGCTACACGATTGACACCGCGCACGAGCCCTGGCCCTGCGGGGGGTCCAGCGACGATGATGCGGTTCAGTGGGTCGAGTCCGACCACGCAAGAGACGTCTCGTGGTCGCCCGATTGCACACGAGTGGCCTTCATTCACAACAGCGATCTGTGGCTCATGACCAGCAAAGGCCGTTCACATCGCCTCGTCGTGGATGACCGGAATGCCTTTCTCTATACACCGGCCTGGTCGCCTGACGGTGCCCGGATCGCCTATGCACGCGGGTATGAGCAGGACGGCGTCTGGGCCTACCACATCTGGACCGTGTCGCCCGACGGCAGTGCAGCCATGCAGCTGACCGACGGCGACACCTTCGATGAGTCGCCGGCGTGGTCGCCTGACGGTTCCAGGATCGCATTCGCGCGTCGGTTCGAGAACGACCGTTTCATCGTGGTGATGGACAGCGACGGAGGCCGCCAGCAGCCGCTCACCGCGGGGGGCCTCTGGGAGAATACGCCCGCGTGGTCCCCGGACGGGGCCCGGCTCGCCTACATCGCCGGTGACGAAGTGATCGTGGCCGACTCTGACGGCACCGGTCCTCGGGCGGCCTTCGGCGGCGTTGCCCGGTATGGCGGGCTGGCGTGGTCGCCTGACGGCAGCCGTGTCGCGTTCGTGCGCGGCCGCGGCACCGGGTCGGCGCTGCATGTGAGCACCCTCGACGGTGCCGGCGAGAAGGTGATCGTCGAGTCGGACGGACGGGTGCAGTTCCCGAAGTGGTCCCCTGACGGCCAGCGCATCGCCTTCCACATAAGGAGCGACACCGAGGAGCGGCTCTATGTCAGCGGCATCGACTCCACCGGCTTCATCGAGGTGGAGCGCACCCGGACGATCCCACCGGCGGGCACGGCCGCGGTCACAGAGCCGCCCGCGGCGTTGGGCCTGGACCCGTTCTACACCAAGCACGTAGACGCCGACCTGCCGGTGGTCGGGTCCTCGGAGGTCTCCGATGAGGCGCTGAGGCGCGCGGCTCTGGTCTTCGGGCAGATCGTCGCCAACCGGCCCGACATCATCCGAGCACTCGCCCAGCAGCGTGTCCGGGTCGCGGTCTACGCGCTTACGGAGACGATCGCGGACCTGCCGGAAGTCGCTGCGACGTTCCCCGATCTTGACCCCGGCTCAGTCGGGCTCGGCCCCGGGCACGGGTTCCCCGTTGTTGCGACCTCACAGGCCAACCTGCTCTGCGACGGGTATTCCTCGCTGACAGTCCATGAGGGCGGCCACGCCGTGGACTATGCGCTCGAGCTGCTCGGCGACGACGCCTTCCAGAATCGCCTTGACGCCGCCTACGAGAATGCCCTGGTCGCGGGACTGTGGGAGGGCACCTACGGCGCCACGAACGCGGCCGAGTATTGGGCCGAGGGCGTCATGTGGTTCATGAACGCGGCCGACGAGCGGGACTTCACCTACACCTGGGTCAACACCCGCGACGAACTGCAGGACTACGACCCGGTGCTGTACGAGCTGGTCCTGGACGTGCTCGGCGATGTCGAGGCCACCGCCTCCTGCTACGGCAAGCGGTAGCAACCCCAGCCACGCTGACGTGCCGCGCAGGGGGCGCCTTCTCGAGTTCGGAGGCCAACTGCGCTGAACCCGATGACCGACTGGTCCCCTCGTAGTGGCTCCATGCCAAGAATTCGGCTTAAATGGACCTCATATGAGTGTGGGGATACGGCCTGCGCAACGGATGGGTTTCGCTGCATTGGGGTGACGGTTTGAGTGAGCGCGGCCAGGCTCGGGCCGTCAATGAGACACCGCTGCGGCTCTCGCGGCTCAGCGAGACCATCCTTCGCATCAGCAAGGGCCTGGATCTAGATGTGGTGCTGCAGGAGGTAGTGGACGGCGCCCGCTCGCTGACCGGCGCCCGCTATGGCGCGATCATTACTGTCGGCGACTCCGGTGCACCCGGTGAGGTGATCATTTCGGGACTGGAGCCCGAAGCCGAGAGCCGGCTCATGGCCTTTCCCCAGGGCGAGGCCTTGTTGCAGTGTCTTAGCGAGCAGAGCGGGGCGCTGCGAACCCCCGACTTCGTCGCCCACGCGGATGCGGCCGGTTTCCCGGGGTTCCGGCCGCTGATCGGGGCGTTCTTGGGAACACCGGTAAGGGCTGGCGACAGGCTGGTGGGCCACATCTCGGTTGCTGAGAAGCCCGACGGCGCCGAGTTCAGCTCCGAGGACGAGGAGACTCTGGAGATGTTCGCGGCCCAGGCGGCGATGGCCATCACCAACGCCTTGAATTACGGCGACGAGCAGCGGGCCAGGGCCGACCTGGAGACGCTGATCGACAAGTCCCCAGTGGGCGTGGTGGTAGTGGACGCACACACTCGGCAGGCCGTGCAGTTCAACTTGGAGGCGCGCCGCCTCTTTGGCGATTCTTCCGTCGAGGGGCGCACGGTGAGCAAGCACCTGGACCGGCTGCGATTCTGCCGGATGGACGGGTCCGAGATCCCTCGCGACGAACTGCCGCTGCAGCGGTCGTTTCGCGCCGGCGAGACGGTACTCGCTGAGGAGATGGTGATCGAGCGGCCCGACGGCACCACGGTGAGCACGCTGGTCAACACCGCGCCGATCCGCGCCGACGACGGCGAGATCGTCTCGGTGGTGGTCACCATGCAGGACATAACTCCTGTTGAGGAGCTCCAACGACTGCGTTGTGAGTTGCTGGGGATGGCGAGCCACGAACTGCGGGCGCCGTTGACGTCGATCAAGGGGTCCGCTGCCACGATGCGAGACACGACATCGCCACTGGACCCAGCCGAAGTGAAGCAGTTCTTCCGCATCATCGAGGAGCAGGCCGACCGCATGCGCGACCTGATGAACAGCCTCCTGGACATGACCCGCATCGAGGCCGGGACGCTGTTCGTCGCTCCCGCGCCGACCGACGCCGCGTCGCTGCTCGATCAGGCGAAGACCGCCTTCTTGGGCAGTGGGCACGACACCGGCATCAAGATCAATGTCACGGCGAACCTGCCGAGAGTCTGGGCCGACGCGCCGCGGATCGTGCAGGTTCTCCACATCTTGTTCTCCAGCGCCGCCGAACACTCCCGCCCGTGGTCTGTGATCACAGTGGCCGCGTCCGTGTACGACCACCACCTAGCGATCAGCATCACCCACAAGGGCGCCGCATCCGCACCACAGCACCTGTCGCACCTGTTCACGAAGTCCCAACAGCTACACCGCGGCGGCGCCGACAGGGGCACCCGCAGCTCCGGTCTGGGTCTCACGATGTGCAAAGGCATCGTCGAGGCCCACGGAGGCCGCATCTGGTCCGACAGCGACGGCGAAGGCCGCGGCACCCGCGTCACGTTCACGATCCCCGCGGTCGATGAGGCCTCCACCAGCCCCGCGGCCGTCGCCCGGCCGGACCCAGCACCCCTCAGGGGCGAGCGCATCCTCGCCATCGACAACGACCCGCACATTCTCCGCTTGATCCACAACACGCTCTCAGAAGCGGGCTACACGCCGATCCTCACCGGCGACCCCGACGAGGTCGAACAACTCCTTGAGACTGAGATGCCCCATCTGGTTCTGGTCGACTCGATACTGCCCGGCACCGACGGGTTCAAGCTCATGAGCCGCATACAAACAGCCATGGAAGTGCCGGTCATCTTCCTGTCTGGGCGGGGTGGCGACCGGCACATGGCCAGAGCCTTCGAGACCGGCGCGGCCGACTGCGTGGTCAAGCCTTTCTCGCCGACCGAGCTGCTGGCCAGGATCACAGCCGCGCTGCGCAGGGCGCGCTCCTCCCAAACGGGGCCCTACCATCTGGGAGACCTGACCGTCGACTACCTGTCACACTCCGCGACCGTGGCGGGCCGACCCGCCAAGCTCACCCCCATCGAGTTCAAGCTGCTGGCCGAACTGTGCTCCAACGACGGACGCGTCCTCACCTACCAACAACTGCAAGAACGGATCTGGGGAAAGGGGCCCTCGGCCGACACGCAGCGGGTGCGCGCCACCGTCAAGAACCTACGCCGCAAACTCGGAGACGACGCCAGAAACCCCACCTACATCCTCACAGTGCCCGGCGTCGGCTACCGCGCCGCCAAAACCCCCTCACCAGCCGCGCCCTGAACCGGCAGGCCGCATGGCCCATCGGCGATACCCAGTCCAGCAAGACACTTCACATCTGACGCGAACCACAGGCTCTCACGCATGGTGGAGGCACTCACATTCGGCGAACCGAGTCTGAGTCACCGCCCGGTAGACCGCGGCCAGCGAGCCTGCTCGCAGCTGTCCGACGGAGTTCCTCAACCTCGACGATGACGTTGCCGCGGGCGTTGGCAAGTCGTCTAACCCTCAGTCGGCCGCGAGGGGTCCTCGTCAAACTCCTTCGCTGGTGGCGAAGCATCGGTCGCGCATCCAACTCAGCTAGTTGACAGCGGCTTGAACTCACCCGTCAGCGAGCCATCCCTTGATCGTGTTGCGGCGCTCGCCCACGGACCGGGCTATCTCGGGTACCTCGACTCCTGAGTTGAACGCCGCTGTGACCGCGGCCATCTTCGACGGGGAGCGCACGCCGAACCTGCCCGACGCGACCGGATACTGGGGCGGGCTCCAGAGCGGCACGACCCGCGAGCAGCTGGCGCTGCCGGTGCTTCGACGGGGTGGTCTGCGGCCTGCTCGAGGGCATCGACGTCCTCCGCGCCCACCGGGTGGACACCGACGGCAGGACGTTCCTGATCGGTGGCGGGTCCCAGTCGCCCGGCTACCGGCGGTGGGTCGCCGACGCCGGCGGCACGATCGTCGCCCACAACGATCCCGCCCTGTTGGGAACGAGCCTTGCAGGCCTGTTGGGCGTTCAGTGGAGGCCACGGGCGTCGGTGTTGGCGATCGTGACCGACGACGGCCTGTCCACCGAGGCCGCCGCGGACCTCGAGCAGTGGGGGCCCCGCGTCGAACGAGCCTGACGCCTCCGACTCCGCGGCCTCCCTGCTCAGCTGTCGAGGCTGATCTGAGCCTCCATCAGTCCGGAAGCCTGGTCTCGTATCGCGCCCAGCGAGGGTCACTCAGCGAGACCGGTCCTGAGCTGGATTCCGTGCGCGTAGACGAAATTGCGGAATTCGGCCGACTCGATCGAGACGCTGAAGGATCCGCTGTCAACAATGGGGACGGGCTCGCTGGTGGTCCGGCCGGCCTCGACAGTCGCCTCGACGGTGTAACGCTGCGTTCCCTGCACCGTCAGCGTGGCCGCTACATCGAAGGGCGCCCCAGCCGGCACCACCACCGCGACCGCCTGGTCCATCAGCCGCAGCCCCACACCAACCACGAACGGGTCAGTCGGGTTGGATCGGGCGTCGAGCCAGATCAGGTTCGACAGGCCCTCGAACACTCCGTCGGGCAGCGCGATCAGGCTGTTGTGGTCAAACAACAGCTTGTCGACATGGGAGAGTTCGCCGAACACTCCGTCGGGCAGCGCGATCAGTTCGTTGTGGGCGAGCGTCAGGTACCCGAGGTTGGAGGTCTCGTCGAACACGCCGTCGGGCAGTTCTTCGAGACGATTGTCCTCAAGGTCCAGCCACTGCAGTCGAGACAGCCCGTCGAACACGCCGTCGGGCAGCCATGCCAGCCGGTTGGCCTCCAAGTCCAGTTTCAGCAGGGCCCCTAGATCGTCGAATACGCCCTCGGGCAGTGCTCGCAACCGGTTGTTCGGCAGCCACAGCAACTGGAGGCTCCACAATCCGTCGAACACCCCGCTGGGCAGCGAGACGAGATCGTTGCCCCCGAGATCCAGTTTCTGCAGGCCGCCGAGCCCTTCGAAATCCCCATCCTGTAGCTCGGAGATACCCGCTTCGTTGATCCACAGAGCCCCGATTCTGCCCAGTTCGGCCTGGGTGACGGCACCACAGTCGGTCATCTCCAACGCCCGAAGGATCCGGTCGCGCACCTGTGATGTGCGAGAGCACACGCCCGGCTCCGGCTGATGGGGCGCTGCCCCGGCGACCGCAGACGCCGCGCCGGTCAGCAGGACAACAACTGCCCCAGTCGCAATAACCCTGCGGAATCGAACCGATGTTCTCGAAGCAGTCATGGCTCGTCTCTCCCTTCGCTCGCTTCCCGCCCGCGGACCCAACCTGGCTCATCTGCATATGCCCGGCTACATGCCAGAGGTTTCGTGCTCCATGCGCCGCCGCGACCGATCGGGCCCTTGACTCCTGCCAACCCGACGCTGCCGCGGTGATCGACGCGAAGGAGTCGTCGAGAACCCCTTGCGCCGACTGAGGGGCAGACGACTTGCCAAGGCAGGCGTTCTCGACGACTTCGTCGCCGACTACGTCCCAGACACCTTCCGCAGGCTATGGCCTGCTTCCGGCCCTATATCCGTTGGCCCGGCACGCCACTAGCGAATCACCGGTAGCTACTTGCCTGTCTAGTCGGGTTGGCCACCGAACCCTACGACCTGCTCCGCAACATCTGCGTAGCCAACGGCTGGAGCGACCAGTCGTCGTCCTCAGCGACGAGCGCCTTCCCAGCCCGTTCCCACGTCTACAGGTCCACCAAGGGTTCCTCGCCGGGCAGACACGCCGGAAGCTGCTCGGGATCAGGAGCCATGGCCGTTCATGCTCTCACGGATCAACTTCTCTAGCACGTCGAAGCGCTGGTTCATCAAGTTCATCTCGGCCAAGATCGCTGTGTGGAAGGTGTTGGTGCCTGACTGGAAGGCTTCAAGGCGAGTCTCAACACGCTCTAGGCGCTGGTCGATGGAGCTGACTCGACGCTCTAGCGTGCCCAGCCGTTTCTCGATCTCGGTTGTCGCCACGGCCGTCACCGTACTGCATCGTTGTGCGTTCTGCGCACATGGTGGCCGTGAGCGGCGAGCTGTCGCCATGAGAGCATGCGGCCTTCCATGGCCTCCACGGCGTCGGCCATGCGTTCGGTGACGTTGGTCTGTCCACCAGTTGTCGGACTCGGTTTGTGAGAGTGGTGGCGTCCTGAGCTGGGAGGTGCAGGGATGCCGTTTGCTTATTCGTCGGAGTTCCGCGAGATGGTGCTGGATCAGATCCGGGCGGGCCGGCCCGTGGCCGAGCCACCCGGGATCTGGAGATGCACCAGTGGACTCTTCACCGCTGGAGGCGTCAGGATCGCATCGATCGCGGCCTGGTCCCGGGGGTGTCGACGGCTGAGAGCGCCGAGCTTGTGGCGGCTCGGCGGCGGATCCGCGTGCTCGAAGGCGGAGCTGGCCGCGGTCAAGCGGGCTTCGGAGCTGTTCGACGACAAGGGGGTGATGCGCGCATGAGACCTCTACCCGATCGTGGAGGCCTTGGGGGCTGAAGGCCACGGACTCAAAGCGTCATGTCGGCTGTTGGGGGTGTCGTCGGCTGGGTTCTTCCATTGCAGAGCCAGACCGCTGTCGGCGCGTGCGCTGCGGCGGGCGTGGCTCACCGATGTTGTGGTCGAGATCTGGCATCGGTCCCGGTGCTGCTATAGGTGGCGGCGCATACAGGCCGAACTGGCCCACAGCTGGGGCCACCGTGCGAGCCGTAAGCTGCTGCGGTCGATCATGCGCGAACACGGCATATGCGGCCTGCCACGCCCAAAGACCAGTCGACGCCGCGAGGCCCGCGCCCAAGATGCCGCTGATTTGGTGAACCGCCGCTTCAGCCGCGACGGGCCTGATCGTCTGTGGATGACCGACATCACCGAGCACCCCACCCGCGAGGGCAAGCTGTATTGCTGTGTGCTCGACGCGTGGTCCCGCAAAGTCGTTGGCTGGTCCATCGACCGCCCCACCGCGGCCATGGTCAACTCCGCGCCAGCCGTGGCCGTCACCAGCCGCAAACCACCTCCAGGCGCGGTCATCCACTCAGACCACGGCACCCAGGCCGGCCAATACACCTCATGGGCCTTCAGCCACACAGTCCCTTCGCCGGGCCTGCGCTGCCGCTTTGGCGCGTGCTGAGGGCGGAGGTTCGGAAACTTGGGGTGAGCCGTTCCTCTGCCCCCGGCTAATTCCGACTTTGCGGTCTTGGCAGTTCAACAGCTACCGCTTGGTATTTGTTCTCGCAGTGCGGGCAGGCGGATCGTGATGCCGTCGATGTCTTGTCCTGCGACGCCTATTCTGACTGCCTTGGTGTGGTCGTTGGTGACGCTGGCACCATCGTACCAGCCGGCGCAGCTGCCGTCCGCGGCGGCATAGATGTCCAGGGTGAACCTGCCGTTGGGCACCGATATGGCGAATGTGCCGTCGTGGCGGGTGTAGACATGGCCGCTGCTGTCCACATTGCCCGACCATGCCCAGATGAGGATGTCGCCGAGTGGCTGACCATCGGGTCCGACCAGCGTCCCTCGGATCTCCGACCTGGTGTCGTCAGGCGGCCCTGTGGACATATCGGAGGGCGGCCCTGTGGACATGTCGAACTGCTGCTCATCGAAGTATGCAATGCGGTTCGGAATCGTCCTAACCATGGACCACCGTTGCTGGGTGGTCAGCCGGTCTGGCCTTTGTCGAAGCGCGAAGTACACCAGGAAACTCTCTGCGACATCTTCCCGGTCCGGATAGTCGCGCGCGTAAACAGAAATGAATACGCCGTCCGCCTCCTGCGCCGAGCGCCACCCCGGGGCGTCCCAAGTCGAAGGGTCAAGCGAGATGTGCGCTCCCTCGTGCAAGAAGACTTCCTCTAGGTACTCCTCGTGCCAGCGCGGAATGTCGGTATGAATCAGAAGGCTCCCGTCCCCAGCATTGCCTCCGAAGAGTTCGTTGCCCGCATTCACGTCCGCTTGGCGGATTCCTGACATCAGGACGGGCGGTAGCCGCCCTATCGGGGGAGCGAACCTGTCGACCTGCTCGCGAGCCGCCTCCTCGCTGCCGAACTCGGGATTGACTTGGAACTCCACGGTCTGTTCTCCGAACTGCACATCGAACAGGTACGCATCGACGGTGGCCCACGCGTCCACCCGCCTGTCAAAGACATCGCGCAACCCGCGGCCGACATAGGTCACGCTCTCTAGCGACGTTGGATCAGAGGGACCGAGTATGTCGGGCGTCACCCACACCGTACCTGCGTACGGAGGCAGCCCGGTATGTTCAAGCACGAAGTCGAGTGTGCGGTCTTCCGAGTCCACTGTCACCTGAACTTTCGATCGCACCCATTGGGTAGCAGATGTCACGGCTACGTCGACTTGGCCCAAGACATTCGAGAACCGGTACTGTCCCTCATCATCTGTGGTCGTGAATTCCCTCGTTCCGTTTGACAGCCGCAGGACGACACCGGGAACGGCTAGACCCTCAATTCGACTGTCGGTCACCGTGCCCGACAGGGTGAACCCCGTGACCGTGACGGTCGCAGCACTTGACGCCGCGCCCGCTGTCGCGGTGATCGTGGCCGTGCCCGCACCCGCGGTTGTCACCAGACCCCCGGTGTTGACCGTCAGCACCGCGACATCACTGGATCTCCACAACAACTCGGCTCCCGCCGCCGGGTTCCCGTTCGCATCAAACGCCTCCGCCGTCAGTTGCGCGGTTGCGCCCAACCCGCTCAACTCAACAGCAGCCGGCAACACGGTGATTGAGTTGACCGTCTGGGCCACCGACACCGTTGCGCTCTGCGAGATTGTCCCCGCCGTGGCAGTGATGGTGGTCGCCCCGTTGCCCACCGCCGTCACCAGCCCCGATCCATCTACCGTGGCCACAGAGGTGGCGCCACTCGACCAGACAGTCTCCGCCCCCACCATCGTCTGCCCGTTCTGGTCTAACACCTCAGCCGAGAACTGCGCGGTGGAATCCAAGGCGGTGAGTTCAGTGGTCGCGGGCGTAACCCTCACGGTCTCTGGCTGCGGGGAATCCGAAAGCGACTCGGGGGCTGTCGTCGTGCTGACCACCGTCGCCGGTTCGGACGCTCCATCGTCGCTGCTCGTGTCAGCAGTGTCTCCGCCGTTATCGGGCTGCTCAACCGCCGCATCCGGCTCTGGGACCGTCGTAGTGCCCGACTCGGGAGCCGTAGTGGTGCCCGGTTCGGACGCAGACGCCGACGCTGCATCGTCGCTGCTCGTGTCGGCAGTGTCTCCGCCGCAAGCCACAAACACAAACACGGCGAACGCGGCGACAGCGACAACTCGCAATCCGTCCACATGGGCTCCTCTGACATCTGACTCCACACACATTGCGGGGTCAATCGTAATCTTGAGTAGCTTGGCGGTTGAAGAACGGGTGACGCGGACCCCGGTGGGTGGTTGACGGTTTACGGGTGCTTCGCGTATGAGGTCGGAGTCAGCGGGGTGAGGGTCCCTGTGTGAGCGCGAGGGATCCCCCAGAATCGGCGCTTCCGAACAGCCGAGATCTGGAGGATCCCTGTGGAGTGCGACCCCACGCGCGTCTGTGAGCTGCTGGTGGGACTGGGCGATGTCGAAGTGCTCGGCCGATGACAATGAGGGTGCGCCGCTGCGGGTGCACATCCGCCGCCGGGCGCGGAGACCGGGCTGCGACGGCTGTGGCGGCCCGTTGTGGTCTGACGGCGAGCGGCCGGTGGAGCTGGTGGACCTGCCGGCGTTCGGCAGGCCGGCGCGGCTGGTGTGGCACAAGCGCCGCTGGCGTTGTGCGCAGCCGCGCTGTGAGGCGGGCACCGTCACCGAGCAGGACCCCGCGATCGCGCCTGGGCGCGAGAAGCTGACGACGCGGGCGGGCCGTTGGGCGACACGCCAGTCAGGCGGTGGCCGGCCCCACAGCGACATCGCCAAGGAGCTGGGATGCAGCTTGCACCGGGTGAACGTCTCGGTGCGCCGCTGGGGCGCCGCGCTGCTGGCCGCCGACACCGAACGGATCTCACAGGTCAGCGCGCTCGGGCTCGACGAGGTGCTGCTGTGGCGCCGCGGCCGGTTCCGCACCAAGGCCTGGGGCACCACCATCGTCGACGCAGGCCGGGGCCAGCTGCTGGACATAGTGCGAGGCAGAACCGCCAAAGCGCCCACACAGTG
Organism: Acidimicrobiales bacterium; assembly: GCA_965117015.1. Lineage (GTDB taxonomy): Bacteria > Actinomycetota > Acidimicrobiia > Acidimicrobiales > Aldehydirespiratoraceae > Aldehydirespirator. Next base: position 907,864 of record OZ220747.1, on the reverse strand, counting down.
GCTGCTGGCACGTCCCCGCAGATGGCTCGAAGAGATCCGCTGGGGCGTGCTGGACCTCGCGGGGCCGTATCGGGCCCGTTCGACACCGCGGTGCCTGATGCCGGGCAGGTCGCGGACCCGTTCCATGTCGTGAGATTGGGCAACACCGCCCTCGACGAAGTGCGCCGCAGAGTCCAGAACCAGACCCTGGGACATCGCGGCCACGCCCACGATCCGCTGTATCGGGCCCGCAAGCTGCTGGTCTTGGCGTCAGAGACGATCACCGACGCAGGCCGTGCCCGGCTGCGGGGCCTGCTCGACGGCGACGACCCCTACGGAGAGGTCAAAGACGCCTGGCACGCCAAAGAGACCCTCAGAGGCATCTATGACATCACCGACCCACACGTGGGCGCGGCCACCGTCGCCCAACTCGCTCAGGACCTCCAGGACCCCGCCATGCCCGCCGAGATCAACCGGCTCGGCCGCACCCTGCGGCGCTGGCGCGACCCGATCTCGAACTGGCACACCGCGAGGGTCACCAACGCCGCCACCGAGGCCGCCAACAATCTGGTGAAACGGGTCAAACGGGCCGCGTTCGGGTTCACCAACTTCACCAACTACCGCATCCGCGCCCTGCTCTACGCCGGCAAACCCAACCGGGCGCTGCTCAACACCCTCACTCCGACCTAGTTCGCGAAGAGCCGTCTATGTCTGGCCACTCAGGCGGGTCGCCGCACGACGAAGGGGGCCGTGCAGTTACTCGACACCAAAATGTACAGCGGCACAAGAGGGTATTGCGATCCCGTTTCGTTTGGCCATGGAAACGACGATCCTGCCACAAAGCGTCATCGCCTCTCGGGCCAAGGTGTGAAGCTCCGATTCCTGCAGGTGGTCCCCCCGCTGCTCACCGGCGTCTCCGTCACGGTCATGGAACAAGCGGCTCCGCTTCGAGTACAGCGCCTCCCACTCGTCCCACAAGAGCGAGAGGTCGTTCTCGGCCAGCATGTTGCGTACCCGTTGACGGATGCTGGTCCGTCGTATCCCCCGAATCGCCTCGATGACTTGTCCGGTCGCCTCCTCACCGCCATGTTCCCGTTGCAGCCATTCGGCGGCATCCGTGGTCAGTTCCTTCTGTCGTTTCGTCCACCTTGGGCCGGCGGCCAATCCTTCAACCGTGGAGATCGACAGTACGACTTTCGCGATTGGATCCTTGTTCATCTCCGCGAGATTCAGCACCCTGACAGCCCGCCGGATTGCAGGTCGTTCAGCCCCAGATGCTTCAGACTTCGGGTATGCCTCCTCAATGGCCCGAACGAAATCGTCGGCATTGGCGCGCACCGTTGCCTCCGCCGGTCCAAAGCGACAGAATAGCGTGTTCCCGTCGTCCGGCAGGACCAGGATTCCGTGGATGTCAGGCCCGATGCGCGTATCCGGGTCCAGGGTGCCGCTTCTTCGCAACACCTCTGGATTGACCCACGAGACAGTTCGGTCTTGCCCCGGGTCGGCCGCGTCTACTCCCACGTTGGCGCACAGTCCGGCCAAGTGGACGGCTCGTCGGAGTTCTTCGCCGAAGGTCCTAGCGTCTTCCTCGGTCTTGAATCCACCACACTCAGCCAGCAACCATGACGCCTCCGAGAGCGGTTGCGACGGCCTCTCGGACTTGATCGCGACCTCGCGACCAGCAAGCGATACCGTCAGGGCGACTTCCTCTGTCGCCAGCGCCTTGCCGACTCGGAGCTTCAACCAAAGGCGGTAGGGGATCTTCTTCTCCACAGCAACAGCCTCCTTTCTTGGAACGCGAACGAGCCTCGAGGGCCATCTCACGGAACTCCGACGATACGCAAACGGCATCCCTGCATGAGCTTCCCCGGGACTGTCAGAAAGTTTGTGTATGCGGCCGTGATGGTTGTCATCGGATGTGGTCGGCGATGCGGTCGCCGTAGTGGACGGTCAGGGTGTTCAAGATGGCTTTCCAGACGTTGGTCTGCCGGTGAGGTTCTGTCGGTTTTTTCGTTTGGTGGTGGCGACAAGGTAGAGGACCTTCATCGCGGCTTGCTCGTTGGGGAAGCGTCCTCGATGCCGCACGGCTCGTCGGAATCGGGCGTTGAGGCTCTCGACGGCGTTGGTGGTGTAGACGACGCAGCGCAACTCCTGATTGCAGTTCGAGGCCCGCCATCGATAGAAGGAACAGGTCTGCGTCCGGACCTCCCGGGTAGGTCTGCACTGGTTCTCTCCCGCCGATGCGGATGACACCCGGAACCGTTCCGGGCCCACCCATGATGAACTAACGAGGTCTGCACGGTCGCGTCGGGCCAGGCCGCGCGGATGGACTCCGGCAGGCCCCTCAGCCCGTCACAGCACACGATCAACACGTCAAGCAGTCCTCGGTTTCTCAGCTCTGTCAGCATCGTCGCCCACTGCTCGGCTCCTTCACCGCCCGGTGGGGCCCAGCCACAGGCCCAGCACGTCTCTTTCGCCGGCCAAATTGACGCCGACGGCGACGTAGGTGGGCCGGTTGGCGACCTGGGCGCCGCGGACCTCGGGCGGTGATCGCGTCGATCAACAGCACCGGATACACCCCATCCAGTGGCCGGTTCTGCCACGCCGTCATGTCCGCGATGATCTCGTCGGTGATCTTCGAGATCGTCTCGCGGCTCACCTCGGTGCCATAGATCTCGGCGAGGTGCGCCCCGGTCTCGCCGGTGGTGAGGCCTTTGGCATACAGCGAGATCACATTGCCCGACAATCCGTCGAGGCGGCGCTGATGCTTGGGGACCGTCATCGGTCAGAAGGTCCCCGCCCGGTCCCGCGGCACCCGCAGATCCACCTCGCCCACTTCGGTCTTGACCCGTTTGGGCGACGAGCCGTTGCGCGAGTTCGGGGTCCCGCGCCCTTCGGGCGCGTTGCGTTCATAGCCGAGATGCTCGGCCATCTCGACCTCCAACCCGGTCTGCAGCACCTGGCGCACCAGCCCCGTCAACAACCCGCCATCGCCGGTCAACTCCACGCCCTCAGCACGTGCCCTAGCAACGACGCTGGACGGGGCAGACGGCCGCAGCCCCCGAGGAGCCGGCCACCACCGCAGCCCCCGAGGAGCCGGCCGCGGACCCGTCTGCTGTCAAGCAGAATCCCGCCAGTGACGTTCGGGGCGGCGAGCCGATCCCAAGAAGATGAGGGGAACATGTCCATGAGGGCCAAGAAAAGACCGACACTGCGGGACGTCGCGAGGGAGACGGGCCTGTCCGTCACCCAGACCTCGCGTGCGCTCAACGGCCGCTATGACGTGTCCGCCCGCACCCGGGCCCGGGTGACCGAGGCGGCGGCCCGGATCGGGTACAGCCCCAACCTCGAGGCCAGACGGCTCAAGATGCCCGACACCCGAGCCAACTCCATCGGCCTCGTGCTCGCCACCAAGAGCCAGCGCTTCTCGGACCCCTTCTTCGGAGAGCTCCTCACGGCGCTGGTCGACGAAGCAGCTCGCAACGGCTGCGAACTGCAGCTGTCCACGCCGTTGGTGGACGAGGACCCCATAGTCTCCTATCAGAGCGCGGCCGCCGCCAGACGCGTCGACGGCTTCGTTGTGCTGCGAGCAGCCAGGAACGATCCCCGAGTCCGGTACCTGCGCGAGCACGACGTCGCGTTCGTCACGTTCGGGCGGATCGACGACCTCGGCGGCCACCCGGCTGTGAACGAATCGATCGACTGCCTGCGCCCGGCCGTGGATCATCTGGTCGCGCTCGGCCATCGCAGAGTTGGCTGCCTCGCCGAGCCACTGGAGTACGCCGTCGCCGCGCAGCGGATCGCGTCGTTTCATCAGGCGCTGGCCCATCACGGGATCGAGGCCGAACCGGCTCACATCATGCCCAGCGGCTTCAGAGAGGACGCGGCGGCCGAGGCCACCAGCCAACTGCTTGGTTGCGCGGACCCCCCCACGGCCCTGGTCGCGTTCAACGACCTGCTCGCCATGGGCGCGCTACGCGCGGCTGCTACCCACGGGCTGGACGTGCCGGGTGATCTAAGCATCGTCGGGTTCGACGACATACACGCCGCCCGCTTCATGTCGCCTCCGCTCACGACCCTGCGGTACCCGCCCCAGACCATCGGACGCGAACTGATCAGACAGCTGCTCAAGGCGATCGCTGACCCCGACTACACGGGCGACGTCTACATCACCCCCGAACTCGCCGTGCGCCACAGTACCGGTCCGGCTCCCTCGGCCAGCCTTAGGTCAGACTACGGCTCTCGGTAGTCGGGCATGCCGCCGGCCCCAATCTCGCCACTCCGCCGGTAGTCATTGTCCCGGTTGAAGCTCATGCTGTACTTGTCGGCCATCCCATCGCCGTCGGTGTCGATCACCGTCTGCACTGCATACACGTAGCACCCCGAGCGCGTCGCCCCGAACTCGTCGGTATAGGAGTACTTCTGCGACGCGTTCTTGTCGGCGTTGGGGTGGTGAACAGCCTCTGGATCACGGTGGCATCCTCGATCAGATTGTCGCGGGCCGGTGTGTCGTGAGGCGGGTAGTGCTGATCCATCGGGTATCGGCTGCGCAAGATCCAATAGCCCAAGATGGTCTCGCCGACGGCGACATCGGGATCGTCCCATGACAACTCCACCCGGAGCTTCTCCGCGCTTTGCATATCCGCCCAATAGTCTGGATGCGCTTTCGTCCAGCGGCCCGGATCATCGTCGTCCTCACCAGGAACATGCCGCCACACCACCCACCGAAGCCCCACCGGATGGGGGGCATCGGCGACGCTGTCGTGGCTCAAAGGCCGCTCGGCCCGGGTGATGATCAGCTTGTAGCAATGATCCTTGGTGTACTCGTCGCACCGGTCGGAGCGGACGTGATCATCGCGTTCTTCTAGCTCCCCCATGTCGTCGAGGAGCCCGAACGGGCAGCATCCCTGCCACACAACGATGTGCACCTCGACGGACTCGCCGGGCTCCACCCTCACGAGCTTCGACAAGCCCTTCCCGTCCACCGTCTGGTCCGCTCTCAAGAAGTTGCCTTTGGCATAAGACACGATCAACAAACCTTCCCCCGCGGTCGCCTCCACCAAGACACCGCCCCGCCCCGCCATATATCCGACGGGGACCTCGATGGGATTGTCCGGGCCCAAGTTCAGCGTTTGGTCAACGCCGCCGACCGTCAATCCACTCAGCACGGTCGCACCCGCCTGAGGTGCCACTGTTGTCACCGTCACCGTATTGGTGGTGGTGGAGGTGTCCTCTGCGGTGACCGTCACCGTGATCACCTTTGTACTCGCGTCCAGGGTCACCGTATGGCCCGCCGCCGTCGCTGCCGCCGCCGGATCCACCGACGCCCGGGGGTCGTTGACGGTCGCCTTCACCGTCACCTGCGTTGCGGAACTGCCCACCTGCACGGTGTAGTCGTGAGTGTCCGGCGCGAAGCTCGGCACCGATGTGTCCTGCACCTCCAGCGCGGAGAGGGTGGAGTCGGTGGACGCCGACGCCCGGTTCACCGTCACCGTGTAGGTCAAGGAGGTGTCGCCGTCGGCTGCGGTCACCTTCACCTTGAACACCGTCGCCGACCCCGCGGCGCCCAGATCGACCTGGAACCCTTCGGTGGTGCCGTCCGCGTCGTTGAGCGTGCCGTCCGACGAGTCCAGCGTCTCGACCGTCGCCCCCGCATCGCCCAGCGTCCATGTCGCGGTCACCTGCGCCGCGTCATGGGCCACAGACACCGTGTAGGCGGTGGTGTCCGACGCGAACGTCTCGTTCAACCCGCCCGGCGAAACCGACAGCGCCGACGTGGTCAAGCCCTTCTCCCCACAGAGCTCGCCGCCAGGATCAGGGCGGCGCTGCGCCGGCGAGCCGCGCCCCACATAGCCGAACCCACCGAACCCTACGTGCTGGGAGACTTGGCCCTCGACTACGCCCAACGGCGAGTGAGCGTGGCGGGAAGCCCGGTGGCGTTGACACCCACCGAGTACGGAGTGCTCTACGAACTGTCGGTCCACGACGGCAAGCCGCTGACCCACGACCAGCTCCTGGAACGGGTCTGGGGACCAGAACGCAAGAGCGAGCCGTGGCTGGTCCGAGAGGTGGTCAAGAGGCTCCGCCGCAAGCTAGGCGACAACGCCGAAACCCCCAAGTACGTCCTCACCGAACCCCGCGTCGGCTACCGCATGGCCGAGACAAGGCCTGCCCAGCCCCCAGACTGACATTCCAGTTGACGTTGACCCTTGTATCCCGAACGGCATGAGATGCGGGGCCATGCCGGTGATGCCTTGGGCAACCCGGCACAGCACGTCCACGCCGGGCGGGTCATCTGGTCGCGGTTGCCGCCGGACTGGTGTAGCGGGACAGGGCCCGGTCCAGGGCGGCGCGGTATTCGCCGGCACGCCGAACCTTGAGTTGCTCGAAGCCGCGGACCCCATCCGCGAGGCCGGCGATGCGGACCGCCTCGTCGAGGGTCTGCGCGCAGAGTCCGGTGAGCAGCACGTCGATGGTCTGCTCGTACTCCTCCAGCAGCGCCCGCTCCAGCCGCCGCACGTGTGCCCGCCCGAACGGGTCCAAAGGCGTGCCGCGCAGCCGCCTCGCTGCCGCCAGGGCCCGCAGCAGCGGCCTCGACCAGCGCCCGAAGCGCAGCTTGCGCTTCATCCCGAGGGCCCGCAGCAAAGGCGGATGAAGATGCCAAACGATGCCGCGGCCTGATCCACCGACCGCTTGGGCCGCCAGTTGCGGCTCCGGTGCAAGAAGCAGTCGTGCCACCTCGTACTCGTCTTTGTACGCCATCAGGCGGTGCAGACCGCAGGCGACCTCGCCGGTGAGCCGCAACGAGTTGCTGTCAACAGCCTGCTCGGCTCCAGCGACCGCCGCCACCCGGTCCAGGAACCGCGCCGCATAGCCGGCGTTCTGATAGGCGACTAGGTCGGCGGCCCTCAACCGAACCGCGGACTGGAGGTCGCCGTTGCGGGGAAGTCTGCTGAGCCGGCCTTCGAGTTCGGCCGGCAAGTCGGGCACGATGACCGCGGTGTCGAGCGACGGTGATCGATCGGCGGCCTCGGCCTCCACCGCAGCTGCGTCCACAGCCCACCGTCGCCCCCACTCCAGCGCAGCGAGGTTGTAGCCGACCGCGACTCCGTTGAGCTTGATCGCCCTTTCGATGCAGGCGGCCGCGACCGGGATCGCCCCGGCCTGCAGGGCGACGCCGAGCACGAAGACATTGGCCGGCGCGGTGTCGCCGATGAGCCGCCGGGTGAGGTCGTTGGCGTCCATCCACAGGTCGTCGGTCGTATCGCGGGCACTGAACCGGGCGAGCAGTTCGTCCTGGGTCGGGTACCGGACCTGTGGGTCGGCGACCATTGCCCCGGTGGGTGTTGTGTGGATCGATCCGATGACCCGGCTGTGGGTGTGCGCCGCCGCGAGCACACCGTCGCTGGCGCCGACCAGTTGATCAAGCACCAAGATCGCGTCGGCCTCACCGGCGCCGATCAGGTTGGTCGACCCCGCGCCTGAGCGACTGAGAATGACATCGGAGACCACCGGCCCGGCCTTTTGCGACAGCCCGGTCTGGTCGAGTCCTCGTATGTCCCAGCCGTCGATCATGGCTGCAGTCGAGAGGATCTGGGCCACGGTGACCACACCGGTGCCGCCGATGCCGGCGAGCCGCAGCGTCACGCGCTGGCTGCTCGCTGCGACGGGCTCTGGATCCGGCAGCGGTGGGTGCGGTCCCGCACCGGCGTGGTGTTCGGATCGGTCGGATGGGTCGTCGACGGGCACTGTCATGAACGACGGGCAGTCCCCTTCGAGGCATGACAGATCGTGGTTGCAGGTGGCCTGATCGATGAGTGTCTTTTGTCCCAGCGGCGTGTCTAGGGGCTGGACCGACAGGCAGTTGCTCACATCGCCGCAGTCGCCGCACCCTTCGCAGATCCGATGGTTGATCACGATGCGTGTGCTGGGCGCTTTGGCCCGCCCCCGCTTGCGGGCCCGGCGCAGTTCCGCCGCGCAGGCCTGATGATGTATCAGAACGGTCACGCCGGGAATCCCGGCAAGGGTCTCCTGCGCCTCGACGATCCGGGAACGGTCCCAGACCTCGACGGACGGCGGCAGCCCGCCACGGTCGTAGGCGCCGGGATCCTCACAGGTGATGAGCACCCGGGCCGCGCCCTGAGCCTCGAGGACTCGAGCGAGTTCCGGCACTTCGATCTGGTGTGCCGGTTCCTGTCCGCCGGTCATTGCGACGGTGTCGTTGTACAGGATCTTGAACGTCATGGTCGTGCCGGACCCTATGGCGGCCTGGACGGCCAGCTGCGCGGAGTGCAGGTAGGTGCCGTCGCCGACGTTCTGGACGGCATGGCGGGTGTCGACGAAGGGCGCCATGCCGATCCAGTGAGCCCCCTCGTTGCCCATGGCCGTGACGCCGATCGTGTCGCCCACCCGCCGGGGGTCCATCAGCAGTGACATTCCGTGGCATCCGGTGCCCGCACCGACCAGTGTGTCGTCGGGGACCTTGGTGCCCCAGTTGTGCGGGCAGCCCGAGCAGAAGAAGGGGGTGCGGCTGACCGACAGCGGTATCAGGTTTCGCCGCGGCTGGGGCCGGACCTGCTCGATCGGCGCGAGCCGATCGGCGAGCCGGGTCTCAAGCCGGGCGCGCAAACCGGCCACGATGGCGTCCGCGTCCATCCGGCCGTGGCTCGGCATCAGCGCCTCGCCGTGCTCGTCGGTTTTTCCGAGCACGGCGGGACGGTCGGCAGCCGAGTACAGGGCGTCCTTGATGAGCCATTCCAGCGTCGGGTTCTTCTCCTCGACCACGACCACCTCCCGCAGCCCCCGAGCGAAGCGCCGCACGAGCCCGCGGTGCAACGGCACCGGCATCCGCAGCTGCAGCAACCGGATCCCCGCGGAGCGGATGTCGTCTGGGTGGGCGAGTCCCAGCCGGCGCAGAGCCTCGATCAGTTGCTGGTAGGTGAAGCCGGTGGCGACGAGCCCAATCCACGCGTCGACAGGATCGACGGTGATGCGGTTGAGTGTGTTGTCCACCCCGTACTGCTGGGCCAGCACCGACCGCACCTCGCGGAACTCGCGTTCCAGCTCCACCATTCGGGGCCCCAAGAACACCGCGCTGGGCCGGCTCTCCCACCGTCGGCCGTCGATCTCCGTCTCGGGCATGACCGGCTCGGTGTCCAGCGCGGGCAGGTCGACGGTGCCTGACCCGTCGGCGACCGGGGTCACAATCTTCATCGCCGACCACAGACTCGACGCCCGGCTGATCGCCACCGCGTGCAGGCCCAGCTCGAGGCATTCCTGGGTCGTTCCCGGGTACAGGATCGGCATGTGCAGATCCACGAGCGCCGCGTCCGACGACGACGGCATCGTCGAGGACTTCGCCATGGGATCGTCGCCGACCATCACGACCGCGCCGCCAAGGCGCGACGACCCGGCGAACACGCCATGGCGCATCGCGTCGGTAGCGCGGTCCAGGCCAGGAGCCTTGCCGTACCAGACACCCACCACACCCTCGTAGCGGGCGTCGGGACGGCCGGCCGCCAGCTGAGAGCCCATCACCGCGGTGGCCGCAAGCTCCTCGTTGACCGCGGGCTGATGCACGATCGACAGGTCACCGAACCGGCGGGCCACCTGGCTCATCTCCAGGTCGAAGCCGCCCAGAGGGGACCCGGGGTAGCCCGTGACCAGGGCCGCGGTGTTGCGGCCGGCGGCCCGGTCGATCCGCATCTGGTCCACCGGCACCCGAGCCAGCGCCTGCACACCGGTGAGAAGCACCCGGCCAGCCTGCACGTCGTAGCGATCCGCGAGCCGGTAGTCACGCACAGCAGTCGCCATGGGTCACCTCCCGTGCATCGTAGCTCTCAAGCCGGCTGTTGTCTCGCTGGGCTTGGTGGGCGGTGTCGCGAAGCCTCCCCGGGTGCTGAGTGGTGGCCTCATCCGCGGTGCCCGAGCCGTTGGCTGATCTGGGCCGTCACCATGCACAGCTGACGCGCCGTTTGAGCGATGTCGAGATCCTGCGAACTCGCGGTGACCGATACCGCCCCGAGGACTCTGCCCCGGCCCTCGAATAGAGGGGCCCCCACCGAATGGAAGCCGGCCGCGAACTCTTCTCGCTCGATCGAGTAGCCCCGCCGCCTGGTCTGGTGGAGGTCGACCGCGAGCACGGTGGAGTCGACGATGGTGTTCGGTGTGATCGCCGCCAGCGGTCTGGCCAGTATCTTCCGGGTCCTGCCTGGGTCGCCGAAGGCGAGCACCGCCTTGCCGGTGGCTGATGCGTGCAGCACGATGCGCTCGCCCACTTGTGTGGGTGTCGGCGTCGTTGACTGCATCTCGAGCTTCTCGAGATAGAGGTTCGACTCGCCGCGATCCACCGCGAGGTGGATGGTGTGACCGGTCGAGATGAGCAGCTCTTGTAGGTGGGGAAGCGCCAGATCGCGCACGCGGCGCTGGCTCGGCACATGGGCGCCGAGCTCGAACAGCTTCGGTCCGAGCCGGAAACCGTCGCCGCTGCGCTCCACCACACCCCAGTCGACGAGCTCGCCGCACAGCCGATGAACGCTTGACTTGGCCACCCCGCAGCGGCGCGCCAGCTCCGACAAGCCCAGCGTTCCGTCGGCAGCGCTCAAGACGTCCAGGATGAGTGCCACCTTCGCAAGTACCGACACCGGAACCGCGGCCGGGCTCTCGCTGCCCGCGGCCTTGCCGGTGCCTGCCATGGCTTGCTGTCGCACTCTATACTGATCTCTCGGCCGACAAGCTACTACTGGACACGCTCGGGCCAGGCTGTGGCGGATGATGCCAGCCAATCGCCTGACGGCCGTTACGGCGCGTAGGAGAACACGACGTTGCCGAAGCTGGCTTCGACGTTCTCCTCGCCGCCGAGGTTCTGCACGACGGTGATGCGGGCCGCGCCGCAGTCACCGAAGGTGTCGCAGTTGATGGTGCCGATGATGCCGCTGTAGCCGCTGACGCTGTTGAGGTGGTCGCGGACGCCCTGGCGGTCGATCCTCAGGTTGCCGTCCTCGAGCCAGGACGCGGCCTTGATGGCGTCGAGCAGCAGCGTGGTGGCGTCGTAGCTGTGGGCCCAGAAGGGTGCCGCCGGAATCTCGCCGTAGCGCTCCTCGTAGACGGCCAGGAAGTCATCGGCGGTCTTGCCGGTGCTCTGGTTGACGTTGGTGCCGAAGCGGGTGTCGGGACCGGACAGGTACATGCCCGCGCTCTGCGAAAGCCCCAGGAAGTTGGTGTTCAACAGACCGTCGGCGGCCATCATGATCGTGTCCTCCAGCCCCGGCACCCCCGGCGCCTGGTCGGCCACGAAGTCGCCGGCCGGCTGGAAGATCGGGAAGAACAGCGCAGCCGGGCTGCCCGCGGCGATCTCGGTGAGCGCCGGCACCATGTCGGTGTCCTCCTTGTTGACCGCGGTGAACCCCGTGACCGTGCCGCCCTCGGCCTCGAAGGCATCCGCGAACGCCTGCGCGAGCCCCTGGGTATAGGGGTCGCCGTCATGGATCGCGGCCGCAGTGCTGACGCCCAACTCCGAGAACACGAAGCGGGCCATGGCCGCACCCTGGTACAGATCGTTGTGGGCCGTGCGGTAGTAGCCGACGCTGTAGTTGCTCCCCGCGTTCCCGGCCAGATCAGATGTCAGCGCAGGCGAGGTGTTGCTCGGCGAGATCAGCACCATTCCAGCGTCGGTGATCAGCGGGGCTGCGGCCGTTGCCGCGCCCGAGCACGACGTGCCGATCACGCCGACCACGGCCTCATCGGCGACAATGGCCTGGGCCGCGGCCTGCCCGCCGTCAGCGGAGCACAAGTCGTCAAGCCCCGTGCCCAAGTCCACATCGAAGCCGTGGATCGAACCGTAGTCCTCAATGGCCAGGGCGCTGGCCCGCTGGTTGGGCAGACCCAGGAAGGCCACATCACCAGAAATCGCCTGCAACGAGCGGATCTGGATCGCGTCGCCCGCCTCTACGTCAACGACACCCAACGAACCATCACCAAGATGGTCCATCATCGCTTCTTCCCCAGCCGGGGCCTCCTCGGGCTCTGACGCCTCCTCGGGCTCTGACGCCTCCTCAGCCGGGGCCGGCTCGGGCTCTGACGCCTCCTCAGCCGGAGCCGGCTCGGCCTCTGACGCCTCCTCAGCCGGAGCCGGCTCTGCGGTCACGGCAGCGTCGTCGTCGCCATCATCGTCGCCGCAGGCCGCAGCGACGAGTGAAAGCGACACCAACACTCCAAGAGCGGCCAACAGGCGGCCGAATGCACTGCGTTGTGGGTTCATGGTCCCCCCTCTCTATGGCTGCAGCCCAAGACTCGGGCCACATGAGAGCCAGACGATAGGTCACCCCCTGAAACGCGAACTGCTTGACCACCCCTGTCCGATCCGCTGAACGGACCACAGTCGGGACCCCGCCCGCCGGGAACACCGCGGGTTCCGAGCCGGCTGTCGGAACGCGCCATACCCGTAGCTGCCAAGTGCCGGATCCGCCGCTCAGCCGTCCACTCCGTCACGCCGGGCGTCTGCCCTAGAGCCGTGTCCGCGGGACGAGACGACCGCGCTAAGGCAGAATGCGCCCTACGACTCCGGCGTCTGCAACTTGAACCGGATGTAGTAGTCGGTCTGGCCGTCTGCCAGCGCCTCCACGCGGATGTAGTAGGCGCCGGCGTCGATGGTGACCTCCAGCCACTCGATGTATACCTGGTCCTTGTTCGGGTCCTTCGGCGGGCCGGCTGTGCCGACCACGTTGCCGTCGTCGTCCTCCAGCGTGACCTTGAGCTCGATGGTCTGGTCCCGAGCGCCCAGGCCCAGGGTGTAGCGGCCGTCGGTGGTGAACGTGTAGTAGTCCACCCCGTCGCCGTTGGCCCGATCCAGGGACTTGTCATAGAAGAACTGTCGTCCCTCGCCCGGCGACTGATCCCCCAGCGACACCGCGCCCTCCCGGGTGGCGTCCGGGTCCTCGTACACGTCGGTCACTGTGACGTTGACCGTGGCCGTAGCCGTGCCGCCGTTGTCGTCGTCGGCCTGGACCGTCAGCGTGTAGGACGAGTCGGACTCGTAGTCGAGCACTCCCGCCGTGGTGATGGCCCCGCTGCTGCGGCTGATGGCGAACTTCGCGTCGCCGTTACCCGCCGTGATGCTGTAGGTCAGGGTGTCGCTGTCGGCGTCGGTGGCGGTGACACTGCCCACGGCGGCGCCGGTGGCCGCGCCCTCGGTGACGGAGAAGCTGTAGGTCGAACTGCCGAAGTACGGCGGACTGTTGGCTGCATCCCGCGACCTTCGCTGCCCGGTGTCGCCGTCATCGGACGCGGGTAGGCCGTACGCGAAGGCATACCCGGAGCGGTCCGAAAGCCCATCCGTGCTGCGGGCCTGCACCCTGTAGAAGTAGCTGCCGGTCTCGGCGACGGTGTCGTCGATATAGGATGTCACGTTGCCGACGGTGTCAATCCGGCGGTAGATGGCTCCGTGATCGGGCGGCGTACTCATGTCGTCGTCATCCTCGGGTTCGTCGGCTCTGAAGATGATGTACTCGTACACGCTCGTGTCCACGGCGTCGGGGTCCGCGATCGGAATCGCCGGCGAATAAAGCGGCCTGTTGGGGTACAGCAGGGGCTGCTTCCAGGTCAGCTCGACCGGGCCCAACACGCCGTTGTCGATTCGCGCCGCCTCGATGTCCCAGGGCCGGTTGGGTCCGCGCACGGTGTGCGTGACCGGACCGACGAGGCCGCTTAGAAGAGGACTCCCCTCAGGAGTCACGGCCACCGCCTGCAAGGCGAACTCGTACGTTCCGCCGACCGGCAGTCTCTGCCACGTCAACGGACTCTGATCATCATCAGTGGCCTCGTTCATATAGTCAGTATGTATCGTGAATTCCCAGACGTCCCCGGTGCCGCCCGGCTCTCGCACGAAGATGTCGTACCTGAGCCTTCCAGCCGCGCAAGGTATGCCGACACTGTCCCAGTGGAACGTGGTCCTGCCTTTCTCACTGGTCACTCGGAAATCGGCCGGCTTGTCCGGATTCGGTTCACTACCGTCGGTGATGGTGAGTGTGACGTCGTCGGGGCCGTCCACGCCCGCTTTGTTGTCGGCCGACCCGCTGACTGTGACAGAGCATGGGCCATGACCGGCGTCGTGGTCCGGCGCGGCGGTGATGGTCACCTCGCCGGTGCTGAGCGTCTGGCCGGCGGCGATGAAGAGGGTCCTGTTGGCGCTCAGCGTCGTCGTGTCCGTCGGGTCCACCGAGACGACGACCGTCGTGTCTGCGCTGGAGATGCCGCTCAGCATCGCCGTCACCGTGCTGGAGTTCCCGCTGCCGCTCCTGTTGATGGACGACGGCGTCAGCTCCAGCATGACCGTGGGTCGGTTCTGGATCAATTCCTGAGGACTGGGATCGGTGATGTTCACTGTGCTGGCGGCTGGACTACCAGCACTCACTCCAGTGGGCAGGGTGCCGAAGCCCAGAGCGACCGACTCGCCGTCATCGTCCACATCGTCGGCTATCGCGGCGATGGTGAATGACTTCTCGGTCTCCCCAGTGTTGAAGGTGACGTTGGCCGGGACCCCGGAGTAGTCCGCATTGGTCGCCCCGTCTCGGCCTTCGTGGGTGAGTGGTATCGTTACACTGCGCTCAGGGTCGGCGTTCAGGGTCACCGTCACGTCCACTGTCTCGCCCTCTATCACTGTGTAGGTCGTCTCCTTGAAGCTCACAGACGCCCCTATATGTCAAGACTGTCGGTGTTGGACCCGCTGGAGGGCGTTGAGGCGGGCTGGGGTGGCGGGTTCGCCGGTTGGCTCAGTTGGGTTTGTGGGGTGGGCTGTGGCGGGCGCGGTGGTCGGTCATGACGCGCTGGTAGACCTCGCGTGCGAGGAATCGTTTGAGGCAGCGGATGATGTCTTTTTTGGTGAGGCCTTCGGCGGTGCGGCGAGCGACGTAGTCGATGGTGGGCTGGTGGAATCGCATGCGCACGATGGCGGTGCGGTAGAGCGCGGCGTTGGCTTGGCGGTGCCCGCCGCGGTGCAGGCGGTGGCGGCCGCTGGTTGTTCCTGAGCCCGCGGGGATCGGGCAGGCGCCGCAGAGTTTCGCGAACGCGGCCTCCGATCGGATCCTGTCGGGGTTGTCGCCGAAGACGATCAGCAGCTCGGCGGCGGTGTCGGCGCCGATGCCGTAGCCCTCGCGCAGGGTTGGTGATGCTTGGGCTGTGAGTGGGTCCAGGAGCGCATCGTGGGCTCGGATCTCCTCATCGAGGTAGAGCCATCGCCTCGCCAGGCTGCGCAGTGCGCATTTGGCTGAGGAGGTCGTGTCGTTGATGTCTCCGGGTCGGAATCTGGCGCATCGGTCGATGAGGGCTTTGTCTGGCAGGTCCTCGAGGGACTGGCGCAGCTCGGCGGGAGCGTTGACGATCAACGCCTTGAGCGTGATGATCGCAGACGTGCGGCCCTTGCGGGCGGTGTCGCGGGCGACTTTGGTGTGGCGGATCATCTCTGCGAGGCCGTCGGCTGATTTGGGGATCGTGGTGGCCGTGCCGGCCAACACTGCCCGGGCCGCGGCCTCAGCATCGGCGGTGTCGGACTTGCCGTTGGCTCTCCGGTGGCGCCGATCGCCGCGGTTGACCTCGATGACGCGGTGGCCGTGGCGGCGCAGGAAGCTCGTGACCGCCGCGCCGTAGCTGCCGGTTCCCTCGATGCCGAACGCGTCGACGCGCCCCAGCGCCGAGGACCACGCCTCGAGCTGGCGGTAGCCGCCGGTGTCGACGCCGATCGTGAGATCACCCAAGCGGGCGCCCAGGTGATCGATCGCGACCGCGACGTGGATGTGTTTGTGAGTGTCGACCCCGACGATCACCCTCCTCGATGGAAGCTGCTGTGGGACACTGGACATTGCAGATACCTCCAAGCGGTGTCTGGCATGCCAGCTGGTCGGGAAGGCGGACAGGACTGTGACGGGTCGGTTCCATAACGCAGGCCCCTATTCGGTCACTGCCCTCCCGGCCAGCCGGCAGCACTAATTGGACGCCGCCGGACCGGGCCGACAGATCAACGCAAAGGCACTCCTCGGCCTGTCGTAGCAAGAGTCAGACCCGACCCGACGACACCCCCAGTCTTCTCACAGTCATAGGAGTCGCCCACTGACCCGACCGAGGGCGCGGCGCCCAACTCGGCGAGACGCTCGCCGTAGCGGATCGAGGTGAACTGCCTGGGTGCCGTGGTCGGAGTGGATCGTGAGGCCCTCGATGTGTGCTCCTCGGCTGTACTCGCCTCGGTGAGCATCAATGAAGTGCACCCTCACCTCCGTGGGCGGTCGAGCTCGGCCGCGAAGAAAACCGACCTGGGAAGCCGACTCCAAGATCGCGTTCACCCGGCGCAGCTCGCGCGCCTCATGCTCGAGCTCTTTGATCCGCTGACTGTCCACAGTGGTGGTTCCCGGCCGCTCGCCGTCGTCGATGTCGGCCTGACGAACCCACGCCCGCACTGACTCCACCCCATAATCCCAGCTGGTGAGCCACCCGCTTCACGGTCCCGTGATCGGTGCCCAACTCGGCGCGCAACCGACGAACCAGCCGCACCGCCTGGGCCTTCTCCTCCACCGAGTACCTCCTAGTCGAAGGACTCCCCGGCATCTTCTGTGTAGGCATAGCCACATCCTCGCTTTCCCAAGCTCAAGAACCTCCGGGAAAGCCAGGGCGGTTCACTTCGATCTCCTGTTTCGGCACCAGGCGCTCGTGAACACCCGGCACGCTATCAACGACCTGCCGGACCTCGGCACGCTAGCACAGCGGACCCGGATCTGTGAAGAACACAGTATCTCCCAATGTGGTGTGCTCTGTGGTTCGCGTAGTCGGGTTGTTTGATTCGGGCGGTTGTGGTTGGCGGATCTCGTATTCGACGGGAGCACGCCGAGTGATGAGTGCCGCCTCTGCCGGTTGTGGAAGATCTCAAGGTACTCGAATATGGCGTTTGAGAGTTCCAGGCGGGTTCCCCAGCGTCGCCGGTGAGCTCGACCCCCTCGGTACGTGCTCGGGCCACCAACGGCTCAGCCCAGTCGTTCATGGCCGCCTCATCAGCGGCCCGTTCGGCTCGCTGCCGTGCAGAAAGCCTACAACAGCCTCGTAGATGCCCGAATAGTCACAACGAGGCTAGAGTGTATGGCATGGCCGCGGGCGTGGTCCGGGTACTGAGCCGTCTTTGTTAGGAGGAGGGCAGTGTCCCACCATGTGGTGGGGATTCGGGTAGGCGACGGGGTCCACCGCTAGGGGGGGGGGCCCGCATAGACGGGCCGTGACCCTTCGAGACGGCCAGCGTTGCTTGTGGCAGCAATCCACGTCATGTCGCCGACGATGCACTGCGACCGGTGGGGACGAGCACAGCTGCCGGCGGCAGGGTCGAACATGCCCATACCCACGGCGGCGCTCACGGCCTCTGCTCTCAGGCCGCGTTTGAGGACGGTGAGCGCCTCGCCACAGAGGTAGCGGCGACGCGCCCGGTAGTGCTGGTGGCGGCTCGGCGCGTTCGGCGACAAGCGCCGATTGGAGTCCTTGGGGAATGCCCGCGCCCCGGCACGGCGCAGCCTCCCCCACGTCTGCGGGTCGCTCAACTGACGCTCCGCCTCGCGACCGCTTCCGTAGAGCTGCGTCGCTGCTTCCATCACAACGATGTCCATGAGGGTGTAACGGGGACCGGCGCCTCCACGCAGGGCGGGAGTGGCGGTGTTGTGGAAGGCTTCGAGCTTCTCGACCAGAGCCCAGATCGGCTCGCATGCGACGAAATGCTTCAGCTGTTGCAGCGTCGACCGTCGTGGTCCAGCGCTGGTCGGGCGCCTGCGTTCGGCGCCGCTGAGGGTATTGCTGTGTGCGATGTCGGACTCTTGCTCTGTGGGGTGGGGATTCATGTCTCGTTGCTCCTGTCTAGGTTCGCAGCGGCGTTCGCTGCGTCTGACAACGAGTGCAGCACACGCACCACCGAGCGCCCGTAACCCGCGGATGAGAACCGCTCTGACCTCGCCTTTTTGATGCGCCCAGCGTCGGGGGCCGACTTCGCCGCATGTAGCGCAGCCAACATCTGCTTCTACATAAACTCACTCATGATGCGACCCTCTGCGTGCGCAGCTCGGCTACCAAGGCCGCCCGGACTCTCAGCGCCGGATCACAGGATCATGCGGTCCTGTTCCCAGCTAGTGCAGGCTCCCGGATCCCCGCCTGCGTATCCGGGTAGAGACCCAGCGGGCGTCGAGACGGCCCACCAGGCGTGAGGACAATCAACCGCCCGCGGTGCGTTGTCAGCGCGGTGGACGCGTTGGTCCGGTCTGGGGTCTTGTCAGCGGTTCCAGAGTCTGAGGGGACAGTTGCGTTCGACGCGGGCGATGGTCACCAGGTCGGGCCAAGCGTCGCCGTTGAGCAAGCTCTCGACGGCACCCTCTGAGACGTCCGTCGTGTTGGCGGCACTGTGGAGGCTGTAGAAGCGGGCGTTGTAGGCGTTGCGAAACAACTGGGAGATCCGTCTAGCGCGCTTGGCTTCGGGTGGCGCGCCGTCGATGAGGCGTCCGCGCGGCCAGGAGCCTCTGGCTAGGTAGCAGTTCGGGCGGGGTTCAAGCGGTGTGCCGGACTGGGCGCTATGTTGGCTGGCCCACAGCGGGATGCCGAGGTTGCCCTCGAGTCGGGCGATGGTCTCAAAGTCGGGCCAGACGTCGCCGTTGAGCAGGCTTTCGACGGCTGCTTGTGAGATACTCGCTTTGCTGGCGGCACTGCTGATTGTGGCGAAGCGAGACTTGCAGGCGTTTCGGAGCACAGCGGAGATGTGCTGGGCGAGCACCGCTTCGGGTGGCGCGCCAGCGGTGAGGGGCCCGTCGGGCCAGGAGTCTTTGGCTAGGTAGCAGTTCGGGCGGGGTTCAAGCGGTGTGCCGGACTGGGCATTGTGTTGGCTGATCCACAGCGGGATACCGAACTTGCTCTCGATGGCTGCGATCATCGGCAGATCGGGCCAGGAGTGGCCGTTGAGGAGGTTGATGACGGCCTTCTGCGAAACCTCGGCTTTCGCTGCGGCTTGGCGAGTGCTGAGGCCGTGGGACTTGCAGGCGTCACGGAAGATCTTGGAGATGTGCTGGGCGAGCACCGCCTCGTCCGGAGGGTTGGCAACTAGAGGTCCGTCGGGCCATTCCCCGCGCTTGAGATAGCAGCGAGGGTGGGGCTCCAAATGGAGGCGTCTGGGCATCGTGTGTCACCATAACCGAGCCCGGGTTACGGCGTGATAGACCACGATGACGCGCCTCGCGGCTTGTGGGGACCGGACAGATGCCGGAAAGGGTGATCAGTAGCTGTGCATCGACCTGCTCGACTTCGAAGTCCCCTCGCCAAGCAGGAGGCGCAGCGCCCGCCACCCGCCGTCGGGTCATCCTAAGTCGGCGGTTCGATATGGTCGCCTGTTGGTAGTCTCGTCGCCCCAGGCAACTATGAGGTTGACAGTGATCAAAGCTCTTGTTCGGCGGCTCGTTTCGTTGCTTGCTGTCGCTGTCGTAGCTGCTGCGTCGGTGGCGGTGGTGTCGTCGACACCTGCGACTGGCCAGCCGGGCGGGTTCGGTGACGTTGCTGAGGGCGCCTACTACTCCGTTCCGGTGACATCGCTGGCTGAACAGGGCGTGTTCGCTGGCACCGAGTGCGGCGAGGGTTTCTGTCCCGACGATCCGTTGGATCGCAAGACGATGGCGGTTTGGATCGTGCGGGTGCTCGACGGCGGGGATCCGCCCGCAGTCACCCAAACGAGATTCAACGATGTGGACCCGGACGGCTTCTATGCGTCGTTCGTTGAGCGCATGGCAGAACTCGAAGTCACCTCAGGTTGCGGTGACGGTTCGGGCTATTGCCCCAACGGAACGGTGACCCGCTGGCAGATGGCCGTGTTCTTGTCAAGGGCCTACAACCTGCCCGAAGGACCCGACCCCGGGTTCGCCGACGTGCCCGAGGATGCCTGGTATGGGACAGCAGTAGCGAAGCTGGCCGCGTCGGGCATCACCTCAGGCTGCGGTGACGGCACCGGGTTCTGCCCCAACGATGACACCACACGCGGCCAGATGGCCACATTCTTGTGGCGCGCCAACAACCGCGCCGACGCGGCGTCTGGGCCGGGCGTCGCTGAGGTTCAGGAGTTGTTGGAGGCGCTCACTGTCGCGGCCGAACAACAAGGCGGCTATGACCGCAGCCTGTTCCGGCATTGGATCGACGCTGACGGCGACGGATGCGACACCCGACGCGAGGTGCTGCTATCGGAGGCGGTTGTGGCTCCCGAACAAGGCAGCGGATGCTCGCTCGCAGACGGCGAGTGGATCAGCCGATACGACGGTCTCACCGAACAAGGCAGCGGCAGAGGCTTCGACGTCGACCACCTGGTGCCGTTGGCTGAGGCATGGGAATCCGGCGCGCACGGCTGGTCATCTGACCGCCGCGAGCGGTACGCCAACGACCTCGGATACGAGCACTCCCTCATTGCTGTGTCGGCAAGCTCCAACCGCTCCAAGGGTGCCCAAGACCCTGCGATGTGGCTGCCACCCGAAGCAAATCAGCACTGCTGGTACGCAGCGGCGTGGGTGCACGTCAAGACCCGCTGGTCCCTCACCGTGGACACCGCCGAGGTCAGCACGCTTGAAGGTATCCTCGCCGGCTGCTCGGACAGTGAGATAGATGTCGGCCTGCCCGCTGCAGTAGTAGAGGAACAGGACACCGGCGACCAGGAATCAGCCTCCGCAACCGAGGACCCCGCCACTGAAACCCCCGAAGAGGACTGCCACCCCGCCTACACACCGTGTCTGCCGAACCTCCCCGGAGACGCCTTGAACTGCGGCGACCTCACATCTGACCAGAAACCGGTCACCGTCAACGAGATCGGTGTGGACCCCTACCGACTGGACCGTGACCGCGACGGCCGAGGCTGCACAAGCTGAACCACCGTGAGACAGGCGTGATGGAGTACACGGTCTGAAGGAACCCGCGGGCGACTCACGACGCTCCTTCGATTAGTGCCTTCAAACTGGCGAACGCGTCGGCGCGGGCTGTGTGAAGTTCCCTCTCGGCGTCGCTGTCGTCCTCGTCGGGATCGTCGAGCGTTGCGGCATATGCCCGCGACGCGTCAGCCAGGTGGCGAAGCCCAGCGAGCATCCGGTCGGCGGCCGCGCCAGCCGCAACAGCCGCAGGGTTCTGGCTGCGGCCGCGCAATGACCCAGTAAGCGTCGCTTCGGCTTCGGGCAGATAGGCCTCGATCCGGTCCGCCACATCGCAGATCCCCAATGACGCCGACTCCAACAGCCGCATGCTCTCCACCATCGGCGTGGACGGTTGCATCGCCTCGTCAAGTTCACGCATCGCCGCCTCTAGAGCGGTCAACCCCGGCGGTTCGGGCAACAACGACCACGGCAGCGACTTATCGGCGCCGGAAGCTGGATCGGCTTCAGACATCACCGGATCGTAGACCGCAGGCCCGCGCTTGCCCGCCGCGATCACCTGGCGGATCGTCTTCTGCGACTTCGCCTCCGCGCGCAAGACGAGCCTCAGCGCCCCAGAGCAGCAACAGTCGTGCACTAGCGTGACGGCAATGAGCGTCCTGTCGGACTACGCAGCTCGCTGTCGCAGGCTCAAGAGAACTGCGGGCGCGACCGAACGCACCTATTATCCGGCGCTGGAGAAGCTGTTGACGGCTTGCACCGCCGACCACGTCGATGCCGCCACCGAGATCTCTGCCGCCGGGGGACAGCCCGACCTCGGGCTGTTCGCCTACAAGCTGCCTGTGCTCTACGTCGAGGTCAAATGCCCCCCGATGAGCGTCAAGCAACTGCTGGGACTGCGGCAAGCCCGCACGTACGCCCAGCGGCTCGGAGGCCGGGTCCTGCTGACAAACCTCAACGACTTCGTCCTCGCACAGCTCGTCAACGGCAAGCTGCAGGCCCTTGACTATGTGCGGCTGTTCGGAAACAAGCCGTCGGACGTGTTCGCCAAGAATCCCACCCCCACTCCGAACGCCGAAGACGAACTCAGGAGCCTCTTGGGTCAGGGCTGCGCCGCGGTCCCGAACAAGTACGACCCGGCGATGGTGGCAGGCGTGTTGGCAGAGTACGCCCGTGCGCTGCACGACAGCGCCCCCGAAGAGGCCTTCCAGCACATACAGGCAGCATTCAGCGACTGGCTGAAAGCCGACCTCGACGACAAGTTCCTGGTTTCCACCACGGTCCAGCTCGTTGTCTATGGAATCTTCGCCACATGGCTGCAAAGCGGCGGCCCTGCCGCCCTCGAGTGGCAGCATGTCCGCGACGGGCTCGGCGACACCGCCATCGCGGAGATCGTCTACAGTGCCCTCGCACCTAGCGTGACCCAGCACTGGCAGGTGGCATCGACCCTAACGAGCATCGCTGAAGTGCTCAGACGCGTCGACCGCGACGCCCTTGCGGTCGACTTCGACAACAACGCCATCGAGTACTTCTATGAGCCGTTCCTAGCGGCCTATGACCCGAAGCTGCGCGACCGTCTCGGAGTTTGGTACACCCCCCAACAGATTGCCGCCTACCAGGTCGCCCGCTGCGACCACCACCTCAAAGAACACCTAGACATAGACGAGGGGCTCGCAGACGAAGGGGTCATCGTCCTCGACCCCGCAGCTGGCACCGGCACCTACCTCACAGCCGTCTACGAACACCTCCACGACGCGTACCAGCAGCAAGGCCACAACCCCGATCAGGCCGCGCAGAAGGTGCGCGAAGACGCCAAGAACCGCATCGCGGGCTTCGACATCCTCCCGGCGGCGCTGGTCATCGGGGACCTGCACTTGCGCCGCGTGCTCGAACGGCTCGGCGCGCCCTTGGAACGCGGCCACCGGCCAGCTCTGTACCTGACCAACAGCCTGCTGGGGTGGTTCCCGGATTCCTTCCCGCCGCAGGGAGCGCTGCCGTGGGCGGCCGCTGAACGCGAGAGCGCTGCCGCCAACCGCTACAAGCAAAAGGACAGGCCGGTGTTGGTCGTGCTCGGCAACCCTCCCTACGAGGGCTACGCCAAAGAGCCGACCGACGAGGAGAAGAAGCTCAGGGAGCCTTGGGTGCAGCCGCTGTACTCGCAGTGGGGCATCAAGAAGCACCGGATGAGCGACCTCTACATACTGTTCTGGGCAATGGCCTCCCGCCGCGTCGCTGACTTCACCGGCCACGGGATCGCCTCGTTTATCACTAACAGCAAGTGGCTCACCGGTCGCAGCTACCCCGCGATGCGCGAGGGGCTGCTCTCCGCATTCGACCAGATCGTCGTGGACGACCTCGGAGGCGACAGTCGCGGCTCAGGAACAGACGGCTCGATCTTCTCCACGTCCACCAGCCCCGGCATCTCTGTGGGCACAGCAATCACCACGGCCGTGCGACGCAGCGAGTATCACGACAACAGCCCCGCCAACACGAAAGTGCACCACCGATCCCTGAGCGGCAGCGGCGCAGCAAAGCGCAGCACACTCGACTCCTACCGCAGCGCAGGCATCGACACCGACCTCACCGACCTCACCGACCCCGCCGACCCGAAGAGGCCCAGCAAGAACACGCGTTGGAAGCTCACCGATCGCATCACCGCCGACGACTGGCCGCCCTTACAGGGCTACTTCAAATACAAGAACTCCGGCGTGCACCCCGTGCGGGTTCTGGTGGTCACCGACTACAGCTACGGCGACCTCAAGAAACGCATGGACGACTACTTCAACCCCAAGATTCCATGGCCGGACCTCAAAGCTCATCACCCCCACCGCGATCCCCGCGAGGCGGGCGAATCCGCCTTCGTGGACGAGCAGTCCCGCTACAACGGCCCGGCGGTCCGCCAAACACTGCAAGCCCGCAACAAACAGGCTGGCCTCACCGGCTGTGACCCCACCCGGATCGTGAAGTGCCTTTGGCGGCCTCTCGACGGCCGCTGGCTGTACTGGGAACCAGAACACAAACTGCTCGACGAAGCATGCTCCGGGCTAATCCGCTTCTTCGATGATGAACAGGTGTGCCTGGTGACCACGGCCAGCTGGCGCAGACATTCATCGGCCCGACCTCTCGTCTCAACCGCAGTGCCGATATTCCACGCGATGGAACCCAACACCCGGGTGCTGCCCCTTTGGGACCCTCCCCGCAATGATCCCGGACAGATGGTGCAGACCCCGCGGACCCACAACCTCCAACAGCGGTGGATTGACGCCGCCCGCAAAGCGGGCGCTACTGGAACGGACGAACAGATCGCTGAGACCATCTTCTATGCGATCTGTGCGGTGGCCGCATCTCCAGAATGGCTAGCGGCGCAGCCCGAGCAGTACGACGACTACCCGACTGTGCCCGTAGCCGCAGATCCATCAGAGATGGCGGCGGCCGCCCAAACCGGCCGCCAATACGCGGCGCTAATCGATCCCTGGGTCCCTGTCGCCGGCGTCACCAAAGGAACAATCCGATCCCACTTGAGAGGGCTAGCCGACCCCGATCCAGTCAACAGCGACCCGCCCCTCGGCTTTGGCGTCTACGGCAAGTGGGGCGGCCTGGTCCACAACGACGACCTGCTATGGGCCAAGACGGACCCGCAGGACCAGAGTCAGCCGGCCGTCACCGAGGGCTGGCGCAAAATCCCGCCTGAGATCATGGACTTCGAGCTTGGAGGATTCAAGACGATCCGCAAGAACCTCTCCTACCGCCTCCCCTACGGTTTCGCCTGTCAATACGGCCTTCCCTGCCCTACAGCGAACTGCCCGCATCAGCTGCTGCTCACCGACGCGGACCGGCGGCAGGTGCAAGAGACAGCACGCCGGATCGCGGCCATACAGAAGCTCGCCGCCGCCGCCGACGCCCACTTCCAAGCCGCCAAAGCGAACCATCTCTGAGCGGCGACAAGGACGCCGAAAGGACACGAGCCTTCCCGACATGTAGGGGATGCTCGGCCGCACCCGCAACATTCGCTGGCGAGCGCAACGGTGAGCTGTTTGCGGCCCCGTGGTGGGTGCCGCTACGGTGCCGCTCGCCAGCGAATGCGGGGGTGTTGCCAACCCCCATCAGTGACCGGGGACTACCGCGGGTGGGCCTCGCCATGGTTCCCTTCGGCTCGGTCACAGGCATTCGCTGGCACGAACGCCCAACCCCGCACCGGAGGGAACCACCATGTGCCGGACCCGTCTCATTGTTCCGGTGGTACTCGCCGTTGCTCTGCTGGCCGCAGCTTGCGGTGATGGCGGGGGTGAGGAGTCGGCGCCTGGGGAAGATGACCAACAGGAGTTCGTGCAGTTGCAGGAGCCCGAAGCGGCCGGCACCGCCCGCGCAGCCACACCCGCCGCGGTGGACGTCCCGGGACCGCCTCCGCGGCTCGGCAACCGGTTCGAGTGGTGTGCCGAGCTGCAAGCCATCTGGGACGACGATCACGCCGCGCGGCTTCGCCTCAGCCAAGCGAGCGCCGCTGAGACCGCAGCCCTCCAGGCGTGGCAGACAGCCACCGATGACCTCGACAGAGCTGAGGCTGCTGTGGCTCTTGACGCTGCCCGGGAGGCCTCAGCCGCAGCGGCCATTGACGCGGAGGCCGCCACAGAGGCAGCCATGTGGCTGCTGCCCTCCGCGGAGGCCGCATCCCACGACAGCACCAACTCCCCGGAGATCGTCGCGTTCTCACGCGCCTGGCAAGCCTTTGCCGCCGGGGTCGGTGATGTCTACTGGGATGCCGTGGACGCTGTAGAGGCTGCCGCTGCCGCTGAGGCCCTCGCGAGAAGCCAAGAGGAACAGACCCGACGCGATGTCGAGCAGCGCAAGCAGTCGGAATACCCGGAGTCCATGCTCACCGAACCGGCTGACACGGTGAAGAACGCCGCGTACCGCCTTGCAAGCGCCACCTACGATCTCAACTTCTTCTTTGAGAGGGCCTCCCACGCGGCAGTCCACACAGCCTGGGAAGAGCTGTGGGACTTCGGGGACGCCTTCCGGAACTACATCGACGGCTTGATCGGTTCGTCGGCTGAGGGGCTGGTCCGCTATGTAACCGAGATCACCCCTGTCATAGACGCCGCGCACGCCGCGAACTCAGAGGTCCGCGGCATCGTGCCCGAAGATCGCCTCGCCGAATACGACGCACTGGCGGCTGTGTTCAACCAAGACTACGAAGCCTTGACTACGGCCAGCTTGATGTTCGTGGAGGCCGCTAACAGCCGAGCAGCCGGCCTCGCCGCCCTAGAAGCGGAACAGGATGCGGCGTACTCAGCTCTTGTTGCCGCGTCCGAGACCCACATGGCGGCGGTTGACGCCAGGTGGAAGGCGCTGTTCGAGTCGGTCCACACCGCGGCCTACACCGCCTTCCAGGAATCGTTGCTCGAGTCCTGCGCCTAACGCATCACAAGCACCTACGGCCCCCAAGGCGGAGCTGCGCCAGACGACATCTCTCACGCGGGTACGGCGACCTGGCCCTGGCGGTGTCCTCGTCTACTGTGCGAACATGACTGAAACTCTGGAACCAGCACCCTCCTCGGGCAATGAGCGTCAATGCTCCGAGTGCGATGAGTGGTTCCTTGCCAATAGCCCGAGCCAGAAGACCTGCGGCTCCGAGTGCAGCCGGCGGCGCCGACAGGCCCGCGATCGGGCGTATCACCAGCGCCCGGAAGTCAAAGCCCGCCGACGTGAGCGCAAGCAACAGCCCGAGAATAAAGCCCGGCTACGTGAACAGAACCGCGCCTACCACCAACGCCCCGAGGTGAAAGCCCGGAACCGCGAACGGGCGCGGGAGCGTCGCCAGCGCCCCGAGGTGAAGGCCCGGCTACGGGAACAGGACCGCGCCTACCATCAGCGCCCCGAGGTGAAGGCCCGGAACCGCGAACGGGCGCGGGAGCGTCGCCAGCGCCCCGAGGTGAAAGCTCGCAATAGAGAATACAACCAGCGGCCCGAGGTCAAAGCCCGCAAACGGGCATACGAGCAGCGGCCCGAACGCAAGGCCCAACGCAAGGCCTACAACCAGCGGCCCGAGGTCAAGGCCCACCGCCGCGAGTACGTGAGGGAATACCAGCGCCGCCCCGAAGTGAAGAAACGCCTCCAGGAATCCCAGCGCAAGTACCGGCACCGACCCGACATCAAGGCCCGCGACCGGGCCCGACGCCGCGAGCGCAACCAGCGGCCCGAGGGCAAGGACCGCCGCAACAACTGACCCCTAGACAAGCCCAAGCCCGTGGCGCGGCCCCGGGAGGAGGTGTTCGCGCCGCGGGTCGGGACGGCCGGCAGAAGGCTCGGATATGTCGGGGTCCCCGCCCATCTGTCAAAGACGGGGATCCCGACCGGTGTGACGGACCAGCCCATCGAGGCCCGCCACACACATCAACGATTGAATGCCGGGACATGTCGGGGTCTCCGCCCACTTGTCAAGACGGGGACCCCGACCGGTGTGACAGCCCGCTCACATGCGGGCACCAAGCGCGTTCAGCGGGTTACTCGCCGTCAAGCCCCGCTGCCGCAAGCTGAGCACAGGGCAGCGGTCACGGCCAGCACCGCCAGCACAACGCGTCGCCGTCACCGTCATTGCTGTCCTCTCTGTACCGCCCCGGCGCCCCTGACCTCTGGCAGTTGTCGCGTTGGCAGTGAAGACACACTGTCCCACTGCGGCGGTCAGCTCACGAACCCGGGCCGGCAGCCGGTGACTGGATCAGCGTCGGGATGGCCGGGTGTGTGGATCCAGCCGTCACCGCACGGCGGCCTGTCGTTGTCGACGATGGTGCCCGTCGCGGTGCCGGCTGTGGAACTGATGGTGGCACCGGAGGGGCCCGAGAGCGTCACGCTGAACGTCTCGTCGGGTTCTGCTGCGGTGTCGTCGCAGACAGTGACGGTGAACGTGGCCGTCGTTGTGTTCGCTGCGAAGGTGACGGTCGAGGTGTTGTTCTCGTAGTCCTCGCTGCCGTCGACAGCGGTGCACGTAGTGGTCCCGGCCGCGGACACGGGCGAGGACGCCGCGGTTGTGGCCGTCACGGTGACTACCTGGGACGTCGCCGCGTCCAGGGTCAGGGTGAAGGCGATCGAGTTGCTTTCGTCAGCCGAGGCGTCAGAGATAGACACCTCGGGCGGCGGGACGTCGTTGTCGGCGATCTCGCCGGTGGCGCTGGACGTGCCGAGGGCAGCGTTCGAGACGCCGCTCAGGCTCACTGTGAAGTCCTCGGTGCCCTCGTTCTGGGTCGTGTCGGCGCAGGTCCGCACGACGAAGTCGTAAGTGGTGACGCCCGGGGCGAAGCTGATCGTGGTCGAGCGGCTCGCGTAGTCGATGCCCAGGGATCCGCAGGTTCCGCCCGTGGCGGTGCCCGACGCAGTGGACACCGTGGCGTCGACAGTGCGGTGGGAGGCCATGTCGAGGCGCACGGTGAAGGTGATATCCGAAGGGATGCCGGCAGTGTCCTCCGTGATTGCTGAGGTGGGGCCGTCGACGCTGATGGTGGAGAGAGTGTCGTCGTCGAGGATCGTGCCGGCGGCGGTTGCAGTGCCGAGCGTGGCCCCGGTCTCTCCGCTGAGGGTGAGTGTGAACGTCTCGTCGGGCTCGACTTGGTCGTCAAGGCACAGCGACACGGTGATGTGCTTGGAGGTGTCACCCGGAGCGAAGGCGAGGGTGCCTGAAGCGCCCAGGTAGTCCCGGGATGCGTCGCCGGGAGCGGCCGGGCAGACGCTGGTGGCTGTGGCTGTGCCCGCAGCGGTGCTGTAGTTGACGGAGGCGGGCAGGGCCGTCGCCCCGGTGAGGTTCACCGCGAATGTGATGGCTCCGCCGTTGACGGTGTCGTCCTCGACGGCTGACACGTCGGCCGCAAGGGAGATGACCGGGGCCGGGTCGTCGTTGAGGATCGTGCCGTACGCCTGGGTGATGCTCGCCAGCGTGGCGCCAGTCGCTGAGGTCAGCTGCAACAGCAGCGTCTCGTCGGTCTCGTATGTGGTGTCTGCTGTCGTCGCCACCGAGATGGTCGCAGTCGTGTCACCCGCAGGGATCCTCACCTGCCCAGTCGGTGCCGTGTAGTCCGAACCAGCCAGTGCTGTGCCGTCGGTGACGGTGTAGTCCACCACCACATCGGCGGTGGACGCTTGGGTGAGTTGCACCTCGAAGTCCAGAGCGGCGCCCTCATCGACCGCGTACGTGCTCGATGACAGCGTCACGCCTCTTGTGTCTCCGAGATAGACGGTGACGGTGCCTTCTGTGCAGTAGTCGTCCTCGCTGCGGCCCGCGGCCTCAGCGTCGGATCGGTCGCTGTTGAATGCTGTGAGGCGGTCGTCGCAGGTTCGGTAGTCGACCACTAGGGGGGCGGGGGCGGCGCTGTCGGGCCACAGCGAGTAGCACATCCACCATCCTGTCGCTCCTGTCTGGCAGTCGGCAGGCAGTGTCGCCGGGACACAGCCCGGGTCGGTCGCGGCAGCCGACGTCCACAGGCCGATCTCATTGGGACCGGTGTAGTTGTTGCTTCCCAGTGGCCCGGAGATGCGGTAGCTGCTGGCCGTGTTGGCGACGCAGGCATCCTCGGTCTGGATGCTCGTTTGGTCTGTGGGGTTGACCGGGTTGAGCCGCACGCTCGACAACCCAGGCGTGACGCAGCCGGTTGTCCCGTAGTAGCTGACGGCGGTCCAGGTGCAAGGGGTCACGTAGTCTCCGAAGAAGCCGATGATGTCGAGGGTGCGCTGCTCGGTGCCCCATGTGCTCGTTGCGGTGCCGTTGATGATGGCTGAGGACCGCCCGGCGAGGTGCGGGTTGAGGCCGTCGGTGATCACGACGCTCGCACCGTCGCCGTCGGGGTCGCTGTCGCGCACCGCATTCAACGACACGGCACCGCTGTGGTGCGTCGCTGACCACCCCGATCCGTAGCGATAGTCGCCCCAGCCCGTATAGCTCGACCGGATGCAGTAGCCATACGGGTTCCATTGGACGCAGCCGTAGGTGCTTCCCGTTCGGCGGAGGTTGGCTGGGGCGGCTGTGTGGGCGCTTCCCGGGTCGTGGGCGGAGATGTCGGAGGCTTGCGGGGGCCGGTCCGTGAACTGGATGGTGACTGTCGCCTCGCCGCCATAGGTGGAGTAGGTGAAGGTGTCCTCACCGGCGGCCCACAACTCTGGCCGGTACCTCGGCGGATCGTACCGATCGTCGAGGAGGCCCTGTGTCGTGTTGATCGCCGCCCATAATTTGTTCCTTTCGCCCACGAACCTGATGGGCCACTGCAGCGGGTCGGTGCAGTCCACACCCACGGGGCAGGCGTCGTTGGCGAGCAGATCAGCTGGCCGTATTTCCGCGTACCGCTGGCTGGAGCTGGGGAGCGCGGCCAGTGCCGCGACGTTGACCTCCACGATGTCGTCTGACGGCGGCGGCCCCGACCGGCGCGGGAACGACACGGTCGTGGAGGCCGAGGAGGGCTGCACCAAGAAACCGAGGCCCTGGTTCCACGAGGCGTAGTAGGCGCCCGGGGCGCGAATGAGGTCGTACAGTCCCCGCGTCTCGGCCGTCAGGGTGACGCTCAGATGCGACAGATCGCCCCAGTCGGTCACCTCAGCCACTATCGGCACATCGACATAGGGGTTGTCCTGAGATGCGCTGCGCTCAGTCAAGCTGCCCCAGGACACCTGCCATTCTCCGATGCCCTCCGTCGGTGCTGTGGCAGAACAGTGGGGCTTTAGCGCCCAGCCGGTGCGGCAGGCGCTTGTGCGCTGCCATCTGCCGCCCGCTGCTGACGACTTGCACACAGCGTCGTCCGCGGTCCAGGTGCTGGCGATGGCGGCGTATCGGTTGTAGCCGCAACTGGCCACGACATAGTGCCATCCCTCTGCCTCAGGGGACACAGCGGTCACCCTCATACTGAACTTCATGCAGTCCCCGTTTGCGTGCAGGTTGTTCCAGCCGGTGCCTGGGACGCAGTGACGCCTCACAGAGGAAGCGGCCTGTGGGAATGAGCGGAAGTAGTCGGTGCAGCTGAGCGCCGTGCGCTCCAGGGTGGACGACCCGCCCTCCGGCACCGCTGGAGCCTCCGAAGCACCCCCGAGCCACAGCGGACCGAACACCTTGATACCCGCGTACTGAAGGAGTTGCGGGTCGTAGTTGTAGAGCTCATAGGGACAACTGGCCGGGGACACACAGTTGTAACCGTCGGTGTAACCGGAGTCGATGATCAAGATGGTGCCTGCGGGACAACTCGGCACCAAGTTCTCGCCGGGCCTCGAAATCGCCAGCGAGTAGGTACAGGACTCGCCTCCGCTGGTGACTACGACATCGATGTCGTAGTCACTGCCCCTAGTCAGGTACACGGTGGACGTCGCTGCCCCCGTCGCCGCTGATCCCGTGCCGATCCCCACGGTCGCTGTGCTGGTCGCCGCGGTCGCAGCCACGACCGCCGACGAGGCGTCGGCGGTCAGCGCATACGAGTAGGTCGTGGCCGAGAACCCGCTCAGCACACTGCTGCCGCCCGCGGTCACCGTCAACGCTCTCAGCCGGGTGCCGGGAGCATCACAACCCGTAAGGACCACAATCGGTTGACAGTTCGGCGGGGTGCCGGTCTGACCAGCCGGACACGTCGGCGGCGGTGCTGAGTCGTTGTCGAGGATCGTCACCGTTGCCGTCGCCGTCGGGCAGATCGTCACACCCGACGGGTTCGACAAGCTGACGGTGAACGTCTTGGCGCCATCGATGTCGTCGTCGTCGGTGGTGGGGACCGTCACCGTTCTGGTTCCCGGCCCCGAGAACGAATGAACCCCCGTCTGCGACGAGTAGTCCGAGCCGGCCCCCGCCGTGCCGGCCCGGGTGGTGTACTGCACCGTGCCGCTGCCGGAGCCGCCCACCGCGGTGATCGTCAACACCGCCGACTCGCCCTCGGTGACGGTCGTGCCGGTGATGCACACGGTCGGCTGGCTCGGGGTGAACGTCCCGCACAGCGCGCCGCTGTGGCCGGCCGGGTGTCCGTTGGCGTCGTAGAGGAGGCCGTAGGAACTCTGGTACTTGGGCACCCCGCCGATGTGGTCCGATGTCGACGCGGTGCCCGCGGCGGCGCTGCACACATAGCTCGTCGCGATGGCTCGGTCGTCTAGGTGGATGTGATGATTCGACCCGGCAAACGTCCACTGAGACGAGCTAGCGGTGTGTCCGCAGTCGGCTCCCTGGTTGAAGCCGAGACGGCACCTGGTCACCACAAGACCGCCCCGCGGGGCCGTTCCTTGGGGCTGCAAGGAGAGGTACGGCGAGACGGGCGCATAGGCGAGCGGCCACGAGCAAGGCTCCTCGACGGTGATGCCGAGCGAAGAGTCGTACCTCGAGGGAGGGTTGGTGCATTCCCACGGGTTGTGGTGCTCGTATTGGGTCACCACCTCGGTGAGATCTGGAGAGACCGTCCAGGTGCCTTCGTTCGCTGGACGGTCGTGGTCGGCTAGCGCCGCATCGGGCGACAGCACCGGCACCAGCATCAACAATGATGCGGCTACCAGTCTCCATCGCCCGCGCCGCGTCAACATTGCCGGTAGTAGTCCGAGAAGTTGGTTTCGATGGAGTAGACGGCCTCGAAGGAGGCTTCGTTGCTGGGCGGCGCGGTCAACCGGAGGAGCCCGTAGCTGCCGTCGCCCCGTGCCCAGCAGACCCAGATGGCATGGTGGACGACCTTGTCCTCGATCGCCACAACGACCGCGGGAATGTCGGGGAACATTGGGTGGATGAGCACCCTGCCGACCTCCAGGTGGACAGGCTCAAAGCAGCCGCTGAAGTACACGCAGGGAAGCTCAGGCGAATACTCATGGTCCATGGGATTGCCGCGAGAGTTGGGGTCCTCGACCAGGTAAACGGTCTCGCCGACCTGCTCGGGCAGAGGCCAGGTCGTGATCTGCAACCCGTCCGCGGTTGTATGCACACGGGGGCCCTCATCCGCTGGCGGAGCGGAGGTGGTCGTCGATGTCGTCGTGCTCGTCGTGGTGCTGCTGGTCGTGGTTGTGCTGGTGGTCGTCACCTGCTCTGGCTCTGGAGCCGTCGTCGTGGTCTCCACCGGATCCGGTTCGGGCGCAACGGTGGTGGTCGTGGGCTCAGGCTCGACCTCTACAACAGACGGTTCGGCCTCGGGCCTGTCATCGTTGGCCGTTCCCTCTGCTGCACGCTCCGGCTCTGTCTCAGAGGGGTGCTCATGGTTGGCGAAACCCTCGGGCAGCTCGACCGGCGAGCCGTCGGCGGGCACGTCGACACACACGTCGTCGACGCAGACCCGGTCGGGGGTTGCGTCCGCTGACTGTGCGGCGTCCTGCGTGGTGTCCTGTGCCGGGGTGGCGTCTTGCGCTTGGTCGCCGTCGAGGTGCAGGTCCGAGAGCCAGCGAAGGCTGAGGTCGCAGACCCCGTCTTCGAGTTCGTAGACACGTCCGTCGTACTCGAAGAGTCCGTCGCCGAGATCTTCTGCCGAGGGGTCCTCGCATGGTGCTGGGCCCCTTGGGGCTGTCGTGGTAGTAGTGGTCGTAGACTGTTCTGTCGCTGTCGGTGTTGGCGCGGCGAGGGTGGGCTCGGGTTCGTCGCTGCAGGACGCTGCCGTCAGCGCGAGGACCGTTGTGACCGTGGCTGTGAGCCATCGAGCGCGGGTCGGGTGTGTCACGTTGTCTCCTTTCGACGGCCGGGCTGGGGTCCGGCGCGGTCGATGGTGTCCAGCGTCAGGCATGTCGCCGGTCGCTGGTGCGGTAGCGGCCTCGCGGCTGTGGAACTGCAGGTGGAAGGCGCTCGCATCTTCACCGTGTATGTGGGGGTAGCTTGCGGGGCCGCGCAGATTCCGGTGCTCAGTATAGCCGCCTGTTGCGGTGCGGCCCGCGCCCGGTGATCAGGCAATGTCTGCATGTGTGGGTGGTGGGGCTGTGACGGCTTGTGACTACCCGACCGGGTGAGCTTCGTCGCTGTCGAGGGCTCACCCGAAGGGGAGTTCTCCACAGGCACATCGCGACCACCATTGTCGCCAATGTACATGCTCTGAAGTGGGGTTTTGGTGTGATGTCACACCTCTGCTCTATGCATGTAGATCGTGGAGAAGGCATTTCTGAGCCGGGATGTGACTGTTGACGCTGGCGACAGTGGGCGTACCACGAGCCCGGTACGGCGTCGGCGGGTGACGGTGGATGGTGTGGTGGGGGTGTTGGCTTTGCGTGACGGCCGGTGGGTGTTGGCGAATGATCTGGAGGTGCGCGTTTGGGAGGCGCTGGCGAGCCGGGTAGGGGTTCGGGGCCGGCTGTTGGCGTTGGCGGCGACGTTGAACGCGGGGATGATCTACGGGTCGCAGCTGCGGCGGCTGAACCGTCTATTGGGTGAGGTCGCTGATGAGTTGGCGTGTTTGGTGCGTGTGCCGGGTGAGTGGTTGGCGCCGGTGGCGTATGCGTGCGCCTTCTGGGGCGACTCCCGTGCGGTCTGCTGGCTTGGCTGGGCGCTGTCCGCGCAGCTGGATTCGGGGTTGGTGCAGATGGGGTTGGCGGGCCCCGGTGCGCAGTCTTTGGCCTGGGCGGGGCGTCTGCCCGGCCGCGGGTTCGGTCGTGACACCCACTGGATTTCGGACATGCCTGAGGGGTTCTGGGATCGGCTGGAGTCAAATGGTGACGGTCTGGGCGACGTGGCGGCGGCTTGTGACCCTTCGACGCCTGAGACGCGGCTGGTGGAGCTGGCCGCGACGGGGCAGCGGTGTTGGGAGTTGTTGGATCTGGTGTTGTCGCATCCGCGCTGCCCCGGCGCTGTGCTGCGTAACATCGGATCGGATCCCAGGGCGGGAGCCTCGGCGTGCCGGCGGACGGCGCAGAACCTCAACACCCCACCTGAGGTGCTTGACGTTCTGGCGGACAACTTCTCTTTGGATGTGCAGGTGGCGGTGGCTGTGCATCCCGGCACCCCGCTGCGCACGCTGCAGCGGCTCGCGGGGCACAGCAATGTCGCGGTGCGCGCTGCGGTGGTGCGCAACCCGCGGCTGGCGGCGCCGGTGTTGGAGATGTTGGCTGACGACGCGGAGATGGTGGTGCGCAGCTGGGTGGCGGTGCATGTCTGCGCATCCCCGGAGACGCTGGTGCGGCTGTTGGGGGACCGCAACTCGCGGGTGCGGGCCTGCGCGGCAGCGAACCTCAGCACCCCTGTTGAGGCGGTGGCGGCCCGGGCCGCGGACCGAGCCATCAGGGTGCGGTGCGCGGTCGCGGGACGTGCCGGCCTCGACGCGGTGACGCTTGGGGTGCTGGCTGGTGACGTGAAGGCGGCGGTGCGTGCGGCTGCGGCTGCCAACGCCGGCTGCGGGGCGCCGCTGCTGGAGCGTCTGGCAACAGATGACGACAGGTATGTGCGTGCCGCGGTCGCTGCTAACTCGACCACGCCTGAGGCGGTGTTGAGGACGCTGGCAGCCGATGACGACTGGTGGCCGCGCACCCAGGTGGCGCAGAGCCTCGCCACTGGTGCGGATCTGTTGGCGGTGCTCGCCGCGGACGTCGAGGAGTGCGTGCGGTGCGCGGTGGCCGACAACCCGAATACACCGGCTGAGGTTCTGGAGGTCCTGGCCGGCGACAGCGAGACCGTGCGCGCGGTTGTGGCCGGCAACCCGGCTGTTGATGAGGCGCTGCTGCGCAGCCTCGCAGCCGACACCAGCGCACATGTCCGCGCCGGTGCGGCTGAGAACCCGTCGCTGCCCGCTGACGTGGAGGCTGTGCTCGCAGAAGACGACAGCTACTTCGTGCGCGCCGCCGCGGCTGGTTCTGCTGCGGCCCGCCGCGAACACGGCCGCGCCGCGGGTTGACAGGCCGGGGTTGGTTGTGGTGTTGAGATCGGTTCAACGGGAGGTGACCCGAGATGGTGATGGTTGATGCGATGACGGTGACCCAACGCGACACGCTCGCCGCGTTGCAGGTGCTGTTGTGGGCGGGGGTGCCGGTGCTGTTGTGGGGCGATCCCGGCACCGGCAAGACCGCAACCGTTGAGCGCTACGCCACGGAGGCGGGCTGGGCGATGGTGTCGGTGATCGCGTCGTTGCACGACCCGACCGACTTCAGCGGTCTGCCGGTGCGCGACGGCGCTTCGGTGACCTATGTACCGCCGCAGTGGGCGTGCGAGGTCGCCGCCCATGACGGGGTCGCGTTGGTGTTCTTAGATGAGGTCAACACCGCGACGCCGACGACGCAGAACGCGTTGATGCGGATGGTGCAAGAGCACCGCGTCGGGTATCTGCACCTCGGTGAGCGGGTGCGGTTCGTGGCCGCCGCCAACCCTTCGGGACAGAACAGCGGGGCGTGGGACCTGTCCGCGCCGCTGGCCAATCGGTTCGCGCACCTGCAATGGCCCATACAGGTCGACGAATGGCGCCGCGGCTACCTCGACGGCTGGCCCAACCTGCAGTCACTGCACATCGACACCGCTCCCAGCGTTGAGGCGGTCCGGCGCCAGCGACAGTTGCAGGCGGCGTTCGTGGCGAGACGCCCGAAGCTGTTGTGCGACCCGCCTGAAGCGACGGTGTCGCCGCAGGGATGGCCGTCGCCGCGCAGCTGGGACCGTCTCGCCCACTGTCTCGCGGTCGCGCAGCACGCCGGTGCTGGTGACACCGCATCTGCGGTGATCGCCGCCGCGCTGGTCGGGGAGGCCGCCGCCGCGGAGTTCTTGGCGTTCGTCGAGAACCCCGACATGCCCGAGCCCCACGAACTGCTAGATGACCCCGAACGGTTCTGTGAGTTGGTGCGCGGCGATCAGCAGCTCGCGGCCCTCGACGCCCTCTCCGACCTCGCTGACGAGCACCCCGAACGTTGGCGTGACGCGTTCATAGTGTGCATCGCGGCCGCGAACGCCGGAGCCGGCGACGTGGCCGCGTCCACAGCGATGCGAGTGGTGGGGCACAAGCCCCCCAGTGAGCGGCTCCCCAGAGGCTTCGAGGTCTTCGCGGAGATCCTCACCAACTCCGGACTGCTCACAGACCCCGACACCGGCACTGGCACCGACACCGCCGCTGGCGGCGGCATGGTTGTGCTTGGTAGCCGGTCGGGTTCGCGGCGTTGACCCCCCAACCGCTGAACGGGGCCCGCAGCCGTCGCGGGCTTGGGGGGTTCAGCGGCGAGGTGGCCGCGAAGCTGCACGCGGCGCGGCTGTGGATCATGACACAGCGCCCCTACTACAGCCGAGCGCTGTTCGCGTGCCCGCTGATCCCCGCCGCCGACCGGCCCACCATGAGCATCGCCATGGACCGACAGTGGCGCATCTACATCAACGGCGCCTTTGTCGAGTCCCGCAGCGTCGAACAGACCGCGGCGGCGCTGATCCATGAACTCAACCACGCGCTGCGCGGCCACGCCGAACGGGGCCGACACACCGCCGCACCAGAGCACTTCGGCTACTGGAAGATCGCCTGTGACCTGGAGATCAACGACGACCTCGAAGACGACGAACTCGACATCGACGGCATGATCCTGCCCGAGACCTTCGATCTCGAGCCCGGCGACTGCGCCGAGGTCTACTACCACCAACTCCTCGACGCGGCCGTGTCGCTTGATCAGGTGCCCGACTGCGGATCGGTGTGCATCGCCCATCCCGCAGACCACGACCAACTCGACCCTTGTGGCGAGGCGGGCCTCAGCGAACTGCAGCGCCGCGCCATACTCCGGGCCACCGCCAAGCTCGTCATCGAATTCGACACCGCCGACCACGACGGCCACGGCTATGGCTACGGCTGGGACGCGCCCGCCGGGTTGCTGGACTGGGCCCAGCAGGTCGCAGACCCCCCACGCGACTGGCGCCAACTCCTCGCCAGAGCCCTCCAACAAAGCGTGTACCACCAAACAGGCGCTGGCGACTACACCTGGCAACGCCCCCCGCGTCGTCATGACGCCGGCGATGCGGTGCTGCGACCCGCCTTGGCGGCGCTGACAGCCCATGTCGCGGTCGTGCTCGACACCTCCGGGTCCATGTGCGCCGATGACCACGCTCAGGCGTTCTGTGAGATCGACGCCATCTTGACCAAGGCCGTGCCCGGCACCCCCGTCACGGTGTTGTCATGTGATCACGACACCCAACACATCCAGCGCGTCACCCAAGCCCGCAGCATCACCCCAGTCGGTGGTGGCGGCACCGACATGGCCGCCGGCATCGAGACCGCCGCCGCAACCAACCCCGCCGCGATCGTTGTCATCACCGACGGCTACACACCTTGGCCCGATGCCCCGCCACCAGGTGTCCGCACCGTCATCGCCGCGCTCACCGAAAGCGACTGGGCCCACCGCGTGCCCGACTGGATACAAGCCATCAACATCACCCCCACCCTCCAACACCGCACCTGAGAGGCGCCTGTGACCGAACACCCCGACGCATCGAAACTACCGACAAGATGGCGGAGGCCTCCGGTGACGGTGGGCGAGCTGATCGACACCCTGAAGCGCCATGACCCCGACATGGCGGTCGTGGTCGACGGCTACGAGGCCGGCTACGACTCGCTCACCGCCGACAACATCACCGAGGTAGCGATCATTGCCGACGCCGCCAAAGCCCACCGGAGGCACATCGTCGGCGACCACCAGCGCCCCGAGAAGCTCCCCGAGGCCGGCGGCGGCACGGGCTGGGGCGGCGAACAGGCCCACCCCTACACCGCCACACAAGGAACGCCCGGTTGGGGCGCTGGTGCTGTCCTGACACGACAACAACCTCCGCCCCTGAGCCGGCCGGCGCACAGATGAGGCGAACCGGTCAACGCAGCGGCCCGCGTGCCGTCTTAGGCGCTGTGCGCTGGTAGGACCTATTGGCGGTCCCACGGAATGTCGGCGTTGACCCACAGGCGGGCCCCGAGCGCGACCTCGAGCCGGTAGATGCTCGGCAGGTCGCCCCAGGTCTTGCCCTCCAGCAGATTGAACACCGTCTGGGTGCTGAGGTTGGCCTCCTCAGCGATTGCGGTGATCGTCATGTCTCTGTCGTCGTCGTAGCAGAGTTCGTGGAGGCGCCTCGCGACCTCGATGAAGAAGAGGGCCTCGTCGGGAGTCTTCGCCCAAAACGGTCCGTCGGGCCAGGCGCCGCGGGACTTCAGATAGTCGCGAGGACGGGACTTCAGACCGCGGCGCGAGGGCACGCCCGCGCACAGTAGCGGTAGCCGCTGACGACGTGTCCATAGTCACAGCGCCTGTTCATCGCCCATTTCCCGATTTGATCTATAAACATAGATTGCCTATCTTTGGTCGGGATCATCTGTGATCGAGACAGTTGTGAAGTCCCAGGTCAGGGCCGGTATGGAGCACGATTCGAGCGTCAAGCTACGAGCGTTCCAACAGCAGCGCCGTGCGTGGCAGCACGACAACGAGAGCATCGAAGTGCCCCTGCGGCACCGGACCGACCCTGCAGCCGGACACCTGCTTGCGGCGCGCCGGCGCCATGATGCACGAGAACGGAGACCCCCGCGGCGGCTGCGCTCGGAGATGTCATCTGATCGCTCGGGGGCGGCTCGGTGGGTCCGACGGGGCGCTTTGTGGCCGCCGCGGGCAACTCCAGGCGACCGCTCGCCGATGGGGTTGACGGCGTCGAGTCAGCGCCGCTTCCGCAGACTTCGACCGCTATCGAGGGTGATGCTACGTGGAAGCACTTTGTTGCTACGAAGGGGCGCTGCAAGTGCCGCGGAGCGTAGAAGACGCTGTTGCGTCGCGACCGCGCCATCGCGAAACCCGAGGTCAACAGCTCGCGGGGATGATCTCACAGGAGTGCATTCGCTCAAGCTACGGGCGGTCGCGGGGGGCTGATGTGCACTTGTTGTCGAGGCGGCAAGCCGCTGCCGCGAACCCAGCAGAGGTCCCGACGATGAGCGCCGACACCGACAAGGGAACAGACCGCAACAACAGTCGCAGGCACCGTCGGCAGGCGGAGCAGCGACCGGCGGGGAAGGCCGTCTGTACGGACGGGACACCCAATGATGCCGACGGATGCAGGTTCGGCGTCGTCGCCGCTGCTGGCTGTGACCACGTCGGATCTCAGGCCGGGGACGGGAAGGTTGCGGCGCCAAAGACCGGTCAGAGCCAGCTGCTTGCCGCGGGATGGCAGGAGAGGGTGCTCTGGGGGAACGCGGACGTCTACGACGACGCATGCGCCTTCAAGCCAACCGACACCCTTGTTGAATCGATGTTCGCGCACTTCGACGAGCGCGGCGTCGAAACATGGTCCGAGGTGCACGGGGATCTCACGTTGGAATGGTGCTGGAGCCCGATCCGGCGCAAAGACGGCTCGCTCGACGAACCGTCGAGGAACTGGGCCCGCAACCGCCAGCGGCTGGCGCAAGCCGTGTTCACACAGGCCGCCAGACTCGGCGCGCAGGTGGATCCCGCAACTGCGGCTGGCAAGCGGATCAGCCGCACCGATCCCGACGAACCGGCCCGACTCCTAGCGGACTGGCAACTGCAGAGGGTGTGCGATGTGGCTGTGTCTGGGACCGCGGCGTCGAGGCGACCGTTGCTGGTAGCGATGTTCCTGTCGGGGGGCTCCGCTGCGGAGGCGGCCGCAGTACGAGTCCGTGACGTCGACCTCGACGCGGGGACTGTCGCGTTTGCGGGGCCCTATGCGCGGGTGTGCGCCCTCGATGACTGGAGCGTGGCGGTGATCGCCCGGTACCTGCGTGCCAATCCCGACACCGAACCGCACGATCGGCTGTGCGTCAGAGCAGACACGCCTGCGCAGGCAGCAGCAGGGTCGGTGTCACGACGGTTGTGGAAGATCATCAAGGACGCCCGTCTCGCCAGCCGCTGCGGTGTCACGCCGCGGTCGATACGGCTGACAGCGGCTCGCAAGGTGCTAGAGCGCGACGGCATCGTCGCGGCGGCGCGGTTCTTAGGGTCGCCGTCGCTGGACAACACCGCTGAGTTGCTGGGCCACGACTGGCAACACCACAACAGCATCGCGGCGGCCGATGCGCCGCCCCGGGAGGGCTAGGAGATGGTTGAGCCCCGCGAAGCCGCGGAGCTGACCGGCGGGCCTCTCGATGAGGGGACTCGCGTCGATGGGGAGGGGGTGGCGGCTCCTTCGAGCCAGATGCTGTCGGCGGTCTGGGAGCAGGCCGTGTTGGCACCACGCGTGGCAGTCCCCCGTGGCGGCCGCGGTGCTGGGAAGCAAGCGCGATGACTGAGGTCTGCGAGTCCGCCGCTCCTCGCGCGGGACCTCCCAACGACGGGGCCGCTGAGGCCCCCACGCTGGAACTGGGTCACAACCAGCTGTTGGCGGCGGGTTGGCAGCAGCTGGTGCTTGAGGCGCTCGCGGTGACCCACGGCAGCGATGAGCGCACCTTCAAGAAACTCATCCGCAACGTGACATGGCTGTTCAGCTTCCTTTCGTTGTGCGGAGTCACACAGTGGTCTGAGATCACTCCCGAGTTCACGCTGCGGTGGTGCTGGGCCGGGGTTCGAGGTTCCGACGGGACGTGGCGTGAACCGTCGCCGTCCACGGCCCGCAACCGCCAATGGGTGGCGATGACGGTGTTCGCGGTAGCAGCCCAGCTCGGCGCGCGGATCGATCCCCACACCGCGGCGGGTCCCAGGATCGAACGCGAGCCACACCCTGAGCGGGCCGGCCCTGTCACAGACTCTGAGTTCCGACAGATCCGCGGGAACGCCGATCCTGGGGGTGGCCCGACCCGGCGCTCGGTGGCAGTAGCGCTGTACTCGTCGGGGGCCTCAGCCCCCGAGGCTGGCGACGTCCGTCGCCGAGATGTCGACCTCGACGCCAAGACGGTCAAGTTCTCGGGACCGGCTGCGCGGGTGTGCGCGCTGGACGACTGGAGCGTCCAGACGATCCACCGGTACCTGCGCGCCCACCCCGAAACGGCACCCGACGACCGATTGTGCGTCGCGGCGACCACCGCGCCGGAGCACGCGGCGCAGACCGTTTCCACTCAGTTGTGCCGTGTGATCAACCAGGCCGGTTTCGCTGACCGGCCCGACATCTCAGCACGGTCGATACGGCTGACAGCGGCCAGCCAGGTCCTCGAACGCGACGGAATCGAAGCCGCCGCGCGATTCTTGGGGTCACCGTCGCTGGACAACACCGCCGAAGCGCTCGGCTACGACTGGCAGCACGAACCCGGTGATGAGCCGCTAGGCCTGGGCCGTCGAACCGTAGGGGACCCCTTCCCCTTCGACGTGAGGGATCGCGATGGCTAAGCCACGCGAACCCGGCTGGCTCCCGTTCCTCAACGGCGAACCTCTCGACGAAGACGAACTCAACGCGTGGATGGGCGGCGACACCACCGAGCCGAAACGGCTTACCAGCCCGGCCGTGGAGCACCCCTCTTCCAGCAGCGGCGGTGAACGCAACGTCGACCCGGCTCCCGATGAGGACTCAGACCTGCAACGCCTCGAGAGATTCTTGACGCTCGACGAGGTGTGGGAGATGGTCGAGAAGCTTGAGAAGTTCCACAAGCAACGCCACAAGAAGCTGCAACTGTACGGCGGGCGCCGCCGGGGCGCTAAACGCGGGTATGTGCTGATGGACGTCTTGGTGATCGAAGTCGCTACCGCCTTCTTCGACAACGGGTATGACACGCTGCGCAACTTGCGTGACCCCGACACGTGGAAGCGGCTGCGCAAGGCCGTGCGCCGTGCGTTCCCCAAGAACGGCAACAAGTCGTATCGCCGGTTGTCCAAGGCGGCGCCGTCTCGGTCCCAGCTGTACCGAGCGCGCAGGGACTTCTTCAGCGGTGAGGCGCTCGAGCAGCTCAAGTATTGGTACCGCCAAACGGCGGTAAAGGTCGCCAAGAAAATGGGTCTGTTTGATCCCGCAGCCGGCTCGTGGACTCATCCACACAAAGAGCAGAGCATCGTTGGTGACATGACGTGGATCGGCGCCGCAACCCGACTTCACCGCAAAGATCTGTTCCATCCCGAAACCGGCAAGCCCCGAAGATTTGACTCACTCGCGGATTTTCACCACACCGTCAACGGCGGCTGGACGAAGATCCCGGGCCGGGAGTTGGTGATGCTGTCCGTGCGTACCGGCTATGGCAACGAACGCATCCTGCTGGACGCCGACTTCATGCCCCGAAAGGGTTGTCCCTCACGCAAGAACCGAAACGAAGCCGACCACGCCATAGACATGCTCAACCGGCTTCTCAACGAGAACCCCAAGCAGCTCGGCGGCGGCGCAGCGAAGGTCTTCATCTTCGACATGGCCATGGACGCCGAGGCGTGCGACAACGTGCTGGACATGGGGATGCTGCCAATGGCCAAGACACCGCACACCAAGGGCGGCAAGTTCCGCAGCGGCAACCTCGGCCCACACACGTTCACGACCCGAAGCGGCAAAACCGTGGACTGCGACATCAAGACTCTCAACGGGTCGATGTGGGTAATGCTTCCCGACGGCTACGGCAACCAATGCGGCGTGCCGCTGCGCCGTGCCCACTGCCATTGGGGAGCGAAAGGCAAGCGCAGCGTCGCCTACATGGATGTGGCGATCCCAGACCATTCCAGAGTGCTGAAGCACCTGCAGGGCGCTACCACCACAGTGCGGTTGAACAGCACCCCCGCCGAGGCCAAAGAAACCAAGAACCGTGCCCACAACCGCCGCACCAAGTCGCTACGCCCCATCCCCGAAGCCGACCCCGACTTCGCCATCTTCGGTGCTCGAGAGGATGTCGAGAGCAGCTTCTCAGATCTCAAGCGCAAGACCAGAGGCCGCTTGAACTCGATCCGCGACGACTTCTATGAGTTCAACATCCTCGCATACATGATGCTGCGGCTGTCACGGTCGGTGACCGCGTTCCGCAGGCGCACCACACCCTCCGCACCCCAACCGGCCCCGCCAACGGTCCCGACCAGCCCGACCCCCCAACCGGCGGGCACCGCAGGCTCACAGCAACGGCGGTCAGCGGCCACGACGCCGCACGCGTTCCCGATAGCGGCTTGACGCCCGTGCGGCCCGCAGCCGACCCCCAGCGGGGCTCCGGGCCGCACTGACGCGCCCCACCACAGCCCGCATCCTCCAGCCGGCGCGCCCTGGCAGCCACGTTGGCGCGCTGTTAGCGTCACAGGCCTAAATTCCGACCGAAAACACCAATCTCGC
Source organism: Acidimicrobiales bacterium (assembly GCA_965117015.1). GTDB lineage: Bacteria > Actinomycetota > Acidimicrobiia > Acidimicrobiales > Aldehydirespiratoraceae > Aldehydirespirator. Next base: position 863,932 of record OZ220747.1, on the reverse strand, counting down.
GCAAGTCACCGCGCAACCCCCGCCCTCGTAGCTCAGTGGATAGAGCATCGGTCTCCTAAACCGTGTGCGCAGGTTCGATTCCTGCCGGGGGCACTCGTTTCTTGCGCGCCGGACTCGTGCGAGCGGCCTCCAGCCAGCCGTCAGGATGGCTCGACCGGTGTGAGCGTGAAGGAGATCCAGTCGTAGTACAGGCGGGTGAGGCCCTCGAAGCCCGAGTCGGTGCCCACGATCAGCCACGCGCCGCCCGCGTCGTCTGCCTTCACGACGACGGGGCTGTCCATGCTGTCGAGGGTCTTGAGGCGATACTCGTTGCCCACGATGTCGGGATGCCCCACAGTGCCGAGCACCGCCATCTGTGAGCCGCCCTGGGACTGGTTGCCCTTGTCGATGTCCATCCGGAGATGGCCGGTGCTGTCGGGTGCGGCCTCAGGTTCCGCGGTGGAGGCGCCCGCCTTCACGTACACGCTCGAGCCGGGGGAGCCGCCGATCCCGACGGACGCCAGCGCGGCGTTGGTGGCCAGATCGACGGTTGCCGACACGGTGTAGGAAGCCGCCGGGATCAGGCCGTCCACCCGTCGTGTCAGGTACATGAATAGGTCGTCGCTGCGGTTGTGGCCCTGGACGAATATGCCTGCGCCGTCGAGGCCGTCGGGCAGGACCCGGTGCCCGCTGTCGAGTTCGTAGATCGACTGGTCGTAGTCCTCCGGCAGGTCGGCGAAGGCGACCACCCAACCATCGGTGTCGGTCTCGAACGAGAAGTCGAACTCGACCGGGTCCGAGCCGGGCCTGGGATCCTCGGGTTGGGGTGTCTCGGGTTGGGGTGTCACCGGCTCGGTGATGGTTGGCTCGGGTTCGGGTGCTTCCGGCTCGGTCGCGGTCGGCTCGGGAGCTTCCGGCTCGGGTGCTTCCGGCTCGGTCGCGGTCGGCTCGGGTGTGTCTGGAACGGTGGGTACGTCGTTGGGCGCGCAACCCACAATGGCGATCGCCGTGAGTGCGATCATCAGCCGCGGCCATCGTCTCGGACGCTGAGCAAGCAGGGATCCTCGCGTCACCGACACCACAGGAACTACAACCGTACTGGTGGGAGCTGCCTCCGAGGCTGGGCCGCAGGGTCTACGACGGCCTTGAGGCTCGCCCCTTCAGCCGGGCCATCAGCCAGATGAGACACAGCATTCCCACCGCGGCCCACTCGGCCCGGTCTGCGATGCGGACCGCCTCGGGGACATCTTCGGGGTCGGGTCGCGGCCCGTCCCCCAGCAGGGGGCGATTCTCCTCGGTGTCTCCGTAGCGCAGAGGTCCTCCGAGCTGGCGACCCAGCGCAGCCGCCAACGCCGCCTCGGCCACACCGGCGTTGGGGGACGGATGGGCCGGAGCGTCGCGGCTGACCGCGGCGACGATCTGTCGGGCCCGGTGGGGGCACAGCACGACAACCAATCCGGCGAAGATCCGAGCCGGAACGTAGTTGGCGACATCGTCGAGACGGGCCGCGGCCCAGCCGAAGTTGCCGTACCGGTCGTCACGCCGGCCGACCATGGCGTCCATGGTGTTGATGGCCCGGTAGGCGGCCGCCCCCGGCGCACCGGCCACCGCGGCCCAGAACGCGGGGGCGATCACCGCGTCCACGCTGTTCTCGGCCAGCGACTCGATGACCGCGGCGGCAATCCCCGAAGCGTCCAACTCCGACGGATCGCGCCCCACCAGCGACGGCAGCTCAGCCCGAGCCGCGGCCAGATCCCCCGACCCCGCCAACTCGCCGATGCGGCTTGCCGCCCGGCGCAGCTCCCGGCCGGCGGACACAGCCCAGGTGACCACGGCGGTCGAGCCGGTCGTGAGGCCGGCAACCGCTCCCATCGCCGCGCCGGTCAGCGCATAGGCCGCTCCGTTCAGCCGGCGATCAGCCCACAGCACATGCTCGGCGCGCTCCATGGTGCGCCCGAAGCCGGCCACCGGGTGGACATCGGACGGGGGTTCGCCGACAAGACGGTCCAACATCAGCCCGCCGGCCGCAGCCAGGCAACGCTGCCCCAGCCCGATCAATGGACCGCCCTCCACACAGCCCAGAGCGCACCTGGCAACACGCTCAGGCTCCCGGTTCCGCCCCGGCCCAGACAGCCCGGTACACGGCCTGCGCGATCCTCGAACCCCACCGCGACCTCGGACCGGCGAAACGCTCCGGCGCCCCCTCGCAGGGCCACACGACGGTGATCGCATCGGTGGCGGTGCCGGTTCCCGGCACGCCGCGGGCCGCTAACGCCTGGACCTTGGCCTCGGTGGCCGTGATCGCCGCGTTCACCGCCGCGCCCGGATCGAGCGCCACCGGCACCTGCACCACGAGGTTGATCGTTCCCGGTCCCGCGGGCGTGCCCGCCACGGACGGGTCGGCGGCCCAGGTCGGATGGCTGATCCCGACCGTGGCGTCCACGGCCACCCCCTCGAACTCGCATCGTCGCCGCCGACCCAAGTCGACCGCGGTGAACATGGCGATGCCCGCTCCACCCAGGCCGAGAACCGCCGCGACCTCGCGGGCATGCGCCGACAGGTCCGTGCGGTCGTAGTCGGACGGCACGCCGACGTTGAGCACCCATTCGATCTCGCCCATGCCACCGCCCACCGGTGCCGACGACAGCACCGCCATCACGGTGTCCCACCGCCACACCAGCACACCGCGATGCTCGCGAGCCGCGGGAAGCAGATGCGGATCGACCGGGATGCTCAAGAGCCGGAGTCGCCGTTGCTCAAGCGGTCCAATGCCCGCGCCAGCCGGTCCAGACCCGGGTCGTCGGGCACAGCCACCCGGACGTGGCCGGGCATACCGAAGCTGGCGCAGTCGCGCACGACGATCCCCTCGGGGGCCAGGCGCTCGCGAAGGCCCGGAGCCCGCACCAGCACCCACGGGGCGTCGGCCGAGACGACATCCCAGCCACGGTGGGCGAACACGTCCGCCAGCGCGGCGCGAGCCGAAGCGACCTCCCACGCCCATCGGGGCAGGTCGGCCGACTCCAGCAACTCCGCCAGCACGGCCAAGCCCAGCGAACCCACCGCCCACTCCGGCACATGGCGGGCGAAGCGCTCCACATCGTCGGCGATCACATACCCGAGGCGCAGACCGGGGCAGGCGAACACCTTCGTCAACGAACCGACGACCACGCCGCTGCGCCCCGCCGACCAGCGTCCCGTGGCCAGCGGATAGAAGGCCTCATCCCAGACGTCGGCCGTCTCGCCGGCTGCGGCCAGCACTCCGCTCGGGTTGTGTGGGTCGCTGCGCCACACAGGGCCGTCCGCACCCCTCGGGTGCAGGCTGAACTCCGGCTCGGAGCGCACCCGGCCGCCGATCTCGCCAGCCACGGCCGCCACCGCTGCCGCGCCGCCGTTGGTCAGCACCAGGCGCTCGGGCTCCACCACCATCGCCTCGGCCAGGCGGCGGGCAGCCGCCGATGGGTCGGGGTAGCGCCGCAGAGAATCGAGCCGGCGGGCCGCGACCGCTTCCACATCCGGCGCGAAGGGATTCAGGTTCTGCGACAGATCGAGAATCGACTCGGGATCGACACCCAGCGCCTCGGCCACTCTCGGCCCGTCCCCGCCGTGCGACCCCGGCGCAGGAACGGCGCGAACCCCGGCCGGGGCGGCCGAGTCCAAACCCTGCGATCCCGAGACCAGGTCCAGCGATCCTGAGGGATCCTGGGACAATCGCACGGAGGCCGGGTCCACGGGCGCGGATCGTACCGCTGTCGGGACGGCTGCTCCGCGGGAACCGATCGTGCCGGTGTGGGGCGGGTTCGTCCGTGGGCTCTGATCGTGCCCGTGTGGGGCAGGCTGGCCGCGGGAACGGACCGCACCGCTCGCGCCCTATCTTGCAGGCATGATCACTTGCCGTCCGGAAAGGGCCGGGTCCCGGCCATGCCTTCCGTAGACCCGTTCGCGCCGACCCGGCTGGGGCCGGTCGCCCTGCGCAACCGGATCATCAAGGCGGCCACCTTCGAGGGTGTGATGCCCGAGGCGCTGGTCACGCCCGAGCTGATCGAGTACCACCGCGCGGTTGCCGCGGGCGGGGCTGGCATGTCCACCGTCGCATACCTGGCCGTGGCCCCCGAGGGGCGTACCCACGCCGAGTGCATCTGGCTGCGACCTGAGGCCGTGCCCGGTCTTCGCCGGCTCACCGACGCCATCCACGCCGAGGGCGCGGCCGCCGCCGCCCAGATCGGACACGCAGGCCCCGTGGCCAACTCCCGGTCCAACAAGGCGCAGTCGCTGGCTCCGAGCAAGCGGTTCAACCCACTGGCCATGCGGGTCATCCGCTCCGCCACCGACGCCGACATCGCCCGCATCACCAACGACTACGCCCGGGCCGCCCGCCTCGCCGCCGACAGCGGCTTCGACGCTATCGAGATCCACCTCGGCCACAACTACCTGCTCAGCGCCTTCCTCAGCCCCAACCTCAACAAGCGCACCGACTCCTGGGGCGGCTCCCTCGACAACCGGGCCCGATTCGGTCGCCAGGCCGTGCAGGCGGTGCGGGCCGCGGTCAGCGACAAGCTGGCCGTCACAGCCAAGGTCAACATGAACGACGGCGTCCCCGGCGGCCTCAAGGACGACGAGAGCCTCGAATTCGCCCACATGCTGCAGGCCGACGGCGCGCTCGACGCCCTCGAGCTCACCGGCGGCAGCTCCTTCGCCAACCCCATGTACCTGTTCCGGGGCGACGCCCCCCGCGACGAGTTCGCAGCCACCCTGCCGCCCCATGTCCGGCTCGGCTTCAAGCTGGCCGGAGAGAAGCTCATGCCCGACTACCCGTTCGAGGAGGCCTACTTCCTGCCCAAGGCCCGGAAGTTCCTCGAAGCCCTCGACATGCCGCTGATCCTGCTCGGCGGCATCAACCGGCTCGACACCGTGCAGTCCGCCCTCGACGAGGGATTCGCCTTCGTGGCCATGGCCCGGGCCCTGCTGCGCCAGCCCGACCTTGTGAACCAGTGGCAGGCCGGCACCGCCACCGAGAGCAACTGCATCCACTGCAACCGGTGCATGCCCACCATCTACAGCGGCACCCGCTGCATAGTCGACCACCCCGAACCCCTAACCGTCGGCCGCCCCATCCTCTGACCGACCCCGAGCCGCCCGGATGCCCGCTGCTAGGGCTGTTGGAGGGGCAGCGGTAGCCTCGGCTCGTGCGTTTGTACGACACCGCACGCCGTTCTGTGGTGCCCTTCGAGCCGCCCGCGCCTCCCGAAGAGGTGCGGATCTACGTGTGCGGCATCACCCCGTACGACAGCACCCACCTCGGGCACGCCAACACCTACCTCGCCTACGACCTGCTGATCCGCCGCCTAGAGGACCTCGGCCACCAGGTGCGGCTGGTTCGCAACATCACCGACGTCGACGACTCGATCCTGCCCAAGGCCCGCGAGCTCGGCGTCGACTTCCTGGAGCTGGCCGCAGCCGAGACGGCCCGGTTCCACAGCGACATGGAGGCCCTCAACACCCGGCCCCCCGCCGCCGAGCCCAAGGCCACCGAATGGGTGGCCGAGATGATCGCCCTCATCGAGGTCCTCGTGTCCGGGGGCCACGCCTACACCGTCGAGGGCACCACCTGGTTCGACGTCTCCACCTGGCCCGCCTACGGCCGCCTCGGCGGCTACGACACCGCCGCCATGCGGACCCTGGCCGCCGAGCGGGGAGGCACCCCCGACGACCCCCGACAGCGCAACCCGCTCGACTTCGTGCTGTGGCAGCCGTCGGCACCCGACGAGCCGGCGTGGGACTCGCCGTTCGGGCCGGGCCGTCCCGGCTGGCACATCGAGTGCAGCGCCATGTCGATGGGCCTGCTCGGCGCCGGCATCGACCTGCACGGCGGGGGCAGCGACCTGATCTTCCCCCACCACGAGTGCGAGCTGGCCCAGAGCGAGGCCGCCGCCAATCGGCAGTTCGTGAAGCACTGGATGCACTGCGGGATGGTCGCCTACGAGGGCACCAAGATGTCGAAGTCGCTGGGCAACCTCGTGTTCGTAAGCGACCTCTGCAAGGAGAGCGACCCGGCCGCGGTGCGCCTCGCCCTGATGGCCCACCACTACCGCCACGACTGGGAATGGCACGACGGCGACGTCGACGAGGCCGAGGCCCTTCTCGACTCCCTCAACGAAGCGGTGCGGCGGAAGGGCCCCGCCGGAGGTGCCGATCCGGCCCCGTTCGGGCAGCGGCTGCGTGACGCGCTCGACGACGACCTCGATGCGCCCCGGGCCCGCGCCGTACTGTCCGAGATGGCCGACGCCGTTCTCGCAGGCCGCCTCGACGACTCCGCACCGGGCCTGCTGGCCGAGCTGTGCGCACTGTGCGGGATCTCTCTGGAGCCAGATCCGCCGTCGCCCGACCCGCAGTGATCTCGCTGTACGACACCCTCACGGGCGAGGTCCGTCCCCTGACGCTTCGCGAGGAGGGCCGGGTGGCGCTGTACGCCTGCGGGCCCACCGTCTACGACCACCCCCACCTCGGTCACGCCCGTTCGGCCCTCACCTACGACGTGCTGCGCCGCTACCTGGAATGGCGGGGCCTCGACGTGCGCCACGTGGCCAACATCACCGACATCGACGACAACATCATCAACCGGGCCCGCGACGAGGGCAGCACCGAGAGCGAGGTGGCCGTCGAGTGGGAGGCCGTCTATGTCGATGCGATGGCGAGGCTCGGCGTGCTCGATCCCCACGACCGGCCCCGAGCCACCGAATGGGTCGCCGAGATGGTCGACTTCGTCGCCCAGATCATGGACGCCGGGGCGGCCTACACCACTCCCACGGGCGTCTACCTGAGAGTGCGGGACGTGCCCGGGTACGGCGACCTCGTGCACCGCGACCTCGACGACCTGCGGGCCTCGGCCGGGGCCAGGGTCGAGGTGGACGAGGCCAAGGAGGATCCCCTCGACTTCGCGCTATGGAAGGCGGCCAAACCCGACGAGCCGTCGTGGCCGTCGCCGTGGGGGCCGGGCCGGCCGGGCTGGCACATCGAGTGCGTGGCCATGAGCCTCGGCATCCTCGGTGACGACTTCGACATCCACGGCGGCGGCAACGACCTCGTGTTCCCGCACCACACCAACGAGCGAGCCGAGGCGCTGGCGGTGGGCCGGGGTTTCGCCCGCCACTGGGTGCACAACGCCATGCTCAACATCGAGGGCACCAAGATGTCGAAGTCGCTGGGCAACTACCGCACCGTGGTCGAGATGCTCGACGAGCACCCGGACAACGGCCGGGCCTTCCGCCTGCTGGTGCTGCAGACCCACTACCGCAAGACCATGGAGGTCAACGCCGACCTGATGGCCTCAGCCCGGGCCGCATGCCAGCGGCTCGACGCCCTAGCCCGCCGGGCGGCGGCCACGGGGCCGGAGAGCGATGACCTCCGAGACGTGCCGGCGGTCGATGCGTTCCGGTTGGCTATGGACGACGACCTCGGCACCCCCCAGGCAGTGGCTGTGATCTTCGAGACCCTGCGCCGAGCGAATGCAGCACTGGACGCTGGCACCGAGGACGCCCAAGCCCTGACGGCGACGGTGATCAATCTGGCTGGCGCGCTGGGTATGGCCGTTGAGGGGGCCGAGGCGGGCGACGTCGGCATCGAGGAGTTGGTGGCCCGACGCCAGGCAGCTCGCGAGGCCAAGGACTGGGCCACGGCCGACGCGCTTCGCGATGAGTTGTCGGCGCTCGGTGTGGTGGTGGAGGACACCCCGGCCGGCCCGATCTGGCACCGAGCGGCTGGCAGCGAGTGATATTGGTGCTGTCCGCGGCTCTCCAGGGGCCATTTCGTCGCCAATTTCGGGCAGGAGTGGGGACGGGGGCGGTGTCGTGAGCGTGCTCGGCAACCGGGTGCTGCGCACCGAGGACCCCCGGATGCTCACCGAAGGGGCCCGCTACGTGGCCGACCTGCGTCTCGACGGCCTGGCCTACGCCTGCTTCGTGCGCTCTACCGTCGCCAGCGGGCGCCTGATCGGCGTGGACACGGCCGAGGCCAGCAGGCAGCCCGGAGTGCTCGGGGTATTCACGGCGGCCGACCTGGACCTGCCCGACCTCAACCCGATCCCGGTGATGAACCAGCGGATGACCCGCCCGGTGCTGGCCCGCGACACCGTCCGCTTCGTCGGCGAGCCGGTGGCCGCGGTGGTGGCCGAGACGGCCGCAGAGGCGGCCGACGCGGCCGAGCACGTCTTTGTCGACATCGCGCCTCAGCCTGCTGTAGTGACGCTGCCTGACGCCGCGACCGGCGACAGGCGGGTCCATCGCAGCGCGGGCACCAACGTCGCTTTCGACATGCCTGCAGCCGGCAACGCCGAGGCCCCGGTGGACTTCTCGGACTGCGAGGTCACGGTGGAGGCGTCGCTGGTGAACCAGCGGCTGGCGGCCGTGCCACTGGAGCCCCGGTCGGCGGCGGCCGAGTGGTCCGCTGACGGCGCCCGGCTGACGTTCTACGCATCCACCCAGGCCCCGCACCGGGTGCGCGACGCTCTGGCTTCCCTGTACGGGCTCGACAAGGCCGCGGTCCGAGTGGTGACCCCGGACGTGGGCGGCGGCTTCGGCGCCAAGGGCACCCCCTCACCCGAGGAACTCGTCGTGGCCGGACTGGCCCGAGCGGTCGGCCGACCCGTGGTGTGGACCGAGTCACGGGCCGAGAACCTCACCTCCCACGTGCACGGCCGAGCCCAGAACCAGCGTCTCCGCCTGGGCGGCACCCGTAGTGGCCGCATCACCCACTACGAGCTTGAAGTCGTACAGGACGCGGGCGCCTACCCGATGATCGGCGCCTTCCTGCCGACCTACACCCGCAAGGTGTTCACCGGCTGTTACCACATCGCCAACGCCTCGGTCGGCGGGCAAAGCCTTGTCACCAACACGGCCCCGGTCACCGCCTACCGGGGCGCGGGCCGGCCCGAGGCCGTCTACGCCATCGAGCGGGCCGTGGACCTGTACTCCGCTGCGATCGGCATAGACCCCTCCGAGGTGCGCCGCCTCAACTTCGTGGCGCCCGAGAGCTTCCCGTACACCAACCCTGCGGGCAGCACCTACGACACCGGCGACTTCGGCGAGGCCCTCGACCGGGCGCTGGCTGCGGCCCGGTACGACGAGCTGCGAGCCGAGCAGGCGTCTCGCCGGGCCGGCAGCGACCCGATGCTGCTCGGCATCGGCATCGCCTCATTCGTGGAGAGCACATCAATGGGCCCCAGCGAGCTGGGCGAGATCGAGCTCGCCGCTGACGGGTCGCTGGTGGTGCGCAGCGGGGCCACCGCGTTCGGGCAGGGCCACGACACTTGCTGGGCCATGATCGCGGCCGAGGTCACCGGTGTTCCGCTGGACCGCATCAAGGTCGTGTCGGGCGACACTGCCGAGATCGCGACCAGCGGGCTGACGGCCGCCTCCCGCTCCGCCCAGCTGGCGGGCTCGGCCGTCCTGACCGCGGCCCGTCACTTGGTGGAACTGGGCCGCGTCCAGGCTGCGGCCCGGCTGGAGGCCGCCGAGGCCGACATTGTGCTCGACACCGCCGCGGGGGCCTTCCATGTGGTCGGATCGCCGCAGTCCCGGGTCGCTTGGGCCGACATCGCCGCTCAGGCAGCCGAGGCCGGCGACGCTCCGCTGGCCGCGGCCTCGGACTTCGAGCAACCCGACAACACCTACGCCTTCGGCTGCCACCTGGCCGTGGTCGAGATCGACTCGGCCACCGGCGAGACAACGCTTCGACGCCTGATCGCCTGCGACGACGCCGGCACGCTCATCAACCCCCTCATCGCCGAAGGCCAGGTCCAAGGCGGCATCGCCCAGGGCGCAGCCCAGGTCCTGCTCGAGGAGGTGGTCTACGACGGCGACGGCAATCCGATGGCCACCAACCTCGTCGACTACCCGGCGATCTCAGCCCCCGACCTGCCCAGCTTCGACTTGATCCCCATGGAGACACCTACCCCGCTGAACCCGCTAGGCGCCAAGGGCATCGGCGAGTCCGGCACCGTCGGCGCCGGCCCGGCCGTCCTCAACGCCGTCCACGACGCGGTGGCCCACCTAGGCATAGACCACATAGACATGCCCGCCACCCCCCAGCGAATCTGGCACGCCCTGAGGACTGCCGGCAGCGGACGGACCGGCTAGCGGATGGCGTGGATGTAGCCGCCTTTGGTGCCGACCACGATGAGTCCGTCCCACACCGCTGGGGTGGACTCGATGCAGGCGCCCAGCGAGATGCTCCACAGCTCGGGCGGTTCCACCTTCGTGTCGCTGACGTCGTAGGCGTAGAGCCCGCCGCCGCAGTCTCCCTGGATCCACACGTCGTCCACGATGGCGGGGCTGGGCCAGGTGGGGCCGGGCAGCTTCTTGGTCCAGCGCACCTCCCCGGTGGCCGTGTCGACACCGTAGACGTGGCCGGTGTGGGTGGGCACGATCAGCAGGTCGCGGTGCAGCCCCGGCGTGGCCCACACCCCCGAGGCGTTCAGCGCGCCCCGCACGTGCACGCTCCACACCAGCGGATCGTCGGGACGGCTGGGGTCGAGCTTGATGATCTGGCCGACCTCGTGGGAGCGGTCCGTGCCCCGCTGGTACTCGACCCCGGCGTAGATCATGCCTTCGGCGTCGATCACCAGTGAGGCGTCGGTGTCGTCGCCCGTCCAGAAGCGAAACACCCGCTCGGGCACGGCGGCCGGGTCGTCCCGCAGCCCGGCGATGTCCCAGCCTTGGACCAGCCCGCCCGAGTTGGCGAAGTACACGGTGTCGCCGCTGACGGCCACCGAGTTCTCGATCGACAGCTCACGGTCCACCGCAGCCAGCAGCTCGTCGTCCCAACCGGGCGCATGGAACACCACCTGCGGGTCGGCGGTCACCAGCCCGTTGTCGGCGTAGCCCCGGTTCAGCTTCACGATGTGGAACCGGGAGTTCTCGCCGCCGATGAACAGGTGGTCGTCGATCACCATGCCCGAGCTGTCCCAGTCGTCGTTCCACATGATCGGACCCAGGTCGTAGGCGCCCAGCGACCACAGCTCCCGGGGCGTCCCGGCGTCGAAGGCGACCACCCGGTACTTGTTGTCGCGGCTGCCCACGTACACCAGCGGATACCCGTCGGGATCGATCGTCACCGACCCCTTGATGATGTCGCCGGTCGGAAAGTCGGGCAGCAGGCGCTCGCCGGTGTCGGCATCGAGGAAGTGCACGCTGCCGCTGAACGCCCCCACGACCACCCACGTGCGGCCGTCCCGCTCGAAGACGGCGGGCTGGCCCGTCCAGCCCGTGCCGCACCACTCGCGGAGCTCGCCGCCGATCGACGACAGTGAGCACATGGGCTCACCCCTGGGGAAGTGCCAAGCCTTCTCCGGCGCCCGCGGCACCGGACCCTTCCCGTAGTAGGTCCGGGTCGGGTTCCCCCGGAACGTGAGCAGGCCCTCCACGGTGTCGCCCCACCTCTGGCCCGAAGTCTCCGGATCCACCCAGCCCTCGAAGGGCGGGATCGTTGTGGTTGTCGTCGTAGTGGTTGTCGTCGTCGTAGTGGTTGTGGTCGTGGTCGTCGTGGTCGAAGCGGTCGTGGTCGTCGTGGCGTCCGCCGCGGGATCGGCATCGTCGGGCTCGCCCCGGTCCGCCTCCGACGCCCACCGCACCACAAGCACCGCGGCCAGTGCGAGGGTCGCCAACGACAGCGCCACCAGACGCACCGTCCTCGACCGCTCCCGCATGGCTACAGCATGCCTAACCCTGTACGGATCGCTACTGCTCCGCTGTCATTTGCAGTCCTAGGATCGGAGCCGTGGCCGCGGACGAGCATCCTCTGACCGTCGCCTTCGACGCCGACGACACGCTGTGGCACAACGAGGACCTGTTCCTGGACGTGCACAACGAGTACGAGGAGTTGCTGTCGCCGTGGGCCGACGCCGCCACCGTGGACGACCGGCTGCATGAGGTCCAGATGTCGAACCTGCCCCGCTTCGGCTACGGCGTGAAGTCGTTCACCCTGTCGATGATCGAGGCGGCGGTGCGCATCAGCGGGGGCGAGGTCGACGCCGACCGCATCACCACCATCATCGGCTATGGCAAGCGCCTGCTCGACCGGCCGGTCGAGCTGATCGACGGTGTCGAGGAGGTGCTCGACGCTCTCGGGCACCACCGGCTGATGGTCATCACCAAGGGCGACGTGCACGACCAGCTGGCCAAGGTGGCCGCCAGCGGCCTGGCCGAGCGCTTCTGGCGGGTCGAGGTGGTGGCCGACAAGCACGTAGACGTCTACGGCGAGCTGCTCGAGCGCCACGGCATCGACCCGACCAGGTTCGTGATGGTTGGCAACTCCCTGCGTTCCGACGTGCTGCCGGTGCTGGAACTGGGCGGGTCCGCGGTGCACGTCCCCTACCCGATCACCTGGCGTCACGAGGACGACCACGACGGCCACCACGTGGACGTGCCCACCCTGGAGGCCCTGCGGGATCTCCCGCAGCTGTTGAGGGGTTGGGACGGCGACGGCGAACTGGGCCCCGGCCTAGCCGGCCCGGCCGGCACCGGGGGACGCTACGGGGCGCACCCCGCGTGAGACGGCTCAACGCCCAGGAGATCGCCCGCTACGACCTCGTGTCGCCCGAGATCTCCCGCCGGGCCCGAGTCCAGAAAGTGCCGCTCCTCGCTCCGGGCTCCCATGGCATGACTGTGGGCCGGCTGATCCTGGTGCTCCGCGATGACGACCGGTCCGGGAAGCGAACCCTGCTCGCCCACGAACTCGTCCATGTCGAGCAGTACGCCGAACTCGGGACCATACGGTTCCTATGGCGATATGTGCGCGCGTACTTCGTCAACCTCTGGCGCTTGCGCAGCCATCGGCAGGCCTACCTGGCGATCTCCTTTGAGGCCGAGGCCCGAGCCGCGGCCGAGCGCTGGCGGAGCAAATCCCAGGCGTTGTAGCGAACTTCAATGAGTTAGCCACACCAGAGGTGGTCAACTCATTGAAGTTCGTTTCAGCGGCCGGACGGTCGGCTCAGTACTCGTAGAAGCCGCGGCCGGTCTTGCGGCCCAGCCGGCCCGCGGCCACCATGCGGCGAAGCAGCGGCGGCGGCGCATAGAACCTCTCCGCGTACTCCGCGTGCAGCGACTCGGCCGTGAACAGGCACACATCGAGCCCGATCAAGTCGGCCAGCGTCAGCGGACCCATGGGATGACCCGCGCCCAGCTTCATGGCGTCGTCGATGTCGGCGGCCGAGGCATGGCCCGACTCGTACATCTCGATGGCCTGGCAGATGTAAGGCACCAGCAGCTTGTTGACCACGAAGCCGGCCCGGTCCGGCGCCGGCACGACCCGCTTGCCGAGCGTGTCGGTGGCGAAAGCGGTGACCGCCTCGGTCACGGCCGGGTCGGTGAGCTGGGTGCTGATCACCTCGACGAGCTTCATCACCGTGGCCGGGTTGAAGAAGTGCATGCCCAGCACCTGGTGGGGACGGGATGTGCCCATGGCCACATCGATGATCGGGATCGACGACGTGTTGGTGGTCATGATCGCCGACGGGTCGAGCACCCGGTCGAGCACCCCGAAGATCTCCAGCTTGAGCGGCAGTCTCTCGGGCACGGCCTCCAGCACCAGCTCGCAGCCAGCCAGGTCGTCCAGGTCGGTAGTCCAGGAAATGGCCGAGGCCGCGGCCTGGTGGGTGGCCTCGTCGAGCTTGCCCCGGGCGACGCCCCGGTCCATCGAGCCCTCCACCCGGGCCCGCCCCGCCTCGACCAGCTCCGGCGTCGCCTCACGGGCCACCACCTGAAGGCCGTTGCGGGCCGCGACCTCCACGACCCCGCTGCCCATGGTCCCGACGCCGATCACGCCGACCGTGCTGATCTCCATCTGCCTGCTCCCTGTTCGCGCTCGTTCCGGGGGGACTTCGACGGTACTCAGTCCGACTCGCTGATCGTCACCGAGTTGATGGTCACGTCGACCAGGGGGCGGTCGTTGCGGTCGGTCTCCACGTTCTGCATGGCCTCCACCACCTCCAGGCCCCGAACGACCTTGCCGAACAGGGAGTACTGCGGCGGGAGCCGGGTGCCCTGGGGGCCGCTGATGATGAAGAACTGGCTGCCGTTGGTGTTCGGCCCGGCGTTGGCCATGGCCAGCGACCCGATCTCGTAGCGTCCCGGCTTGGGCAGCTCGTCGGCGAACCGGTAGCCGGGACCGCCCCGACCCGAGCCCTCGGGATCGCCGCCCTGGCAGACGAAGCCGCCGATGATGCGATGGAAGATCACGCCGTCGTAGTAGTGGTACCGGGCCAGCACCACGAAGTTGTTGACCGTCAGCGGCGCCGCAACCGGGTCGAGGGCGATAGTGAGCGACCCCATGGAAGTGTCCATCGTCGCCGTGTAGCGCTTGGAGGCGTCGATGCACATCGGCGGCGGCTGGCTGAACTGTTGACGGACCGGACTCGATCCGTCCTCGGCGGGGCAGGGTGTGGCAGCCACGGTGGATTCCTCGCAAACATGGTTGGGGGTCGGGACGACCGGGCGACCCTACCGGAGGAGGGGCATCATCCACCGGCGTGTGACCGCGCTCTATGGTGACGCGCGTGCGGTTCTGGATCCGGCGATCGAACCCGCCCAGCGGTACCGGCGTGGCCATGACCGCGCTCGCGGACGCGCTCCACTCTCTGCGGTGCGAGCGCTGCGATGTCACCTGGCGCGGGTCGTCTTCGGTGCCCTGCTGGTGCTGCGGCGCCCCCGGCGACATCCGCGGCGAGGTGCGCATCTTCGCCGACTGACCGGCCGATAGGGTCGGCGCCATGACACTGCACTGGTCCGACACCGGGGTCGAGGTCCACAAGGTGGTCGTCGGCCCGGTCGACAACAACGTCTTCGTGATCCGCTGCACGTCCACCGGCGAGGCGGTCCTGATCGATGCGGCCAACGAGCATGAACGCCTGCTGGAGCTGTGCCGCGGGCTCGGCGTGCGGACCGTGCTGGAGACCCACGGGCACTGGGACCACATCCAGGCCATCCCGGCGGTGCGCGATGCCGGCTACGAGGTGGGAGTGACCGCCGAGGACGCGGCCATGCTCCCCAGCTACGACTACCTGCTGGAGGACGACACGGTCATCGAGGTCGGCCGCCTCCGGCTGCGCACCCTGCACACCCCGGGCCACACCCCCGGCTCGATGTCGTTCCATGTGGAGGGGACGCCGCTGCTGTTCACCGGCGACACCCTGTTCCCGGGAGGGCCGGGCGCCACCCAGTACGAGGGGGGCGACTTCCCGACCATCATCCGCTCCATAGAGGACCGCATCTTCAGCCGCTTCGACGGCTCCACGGTCGTGCTGCCCGGCCACGGCCTCGACACCACCATCGGAGATGAATCCCCGCAGCTCGACGAATGGATCGCCCGGGGCTGGTGAACGCCGGGCCCCGGTAACGTTCGAGGCCGGCAGGCCATAGACCAGGAGGTTCCATGACCAGGCTTCTCGAAGGCAAAGTGGCGCTCGTCACCGGCGCAGGACGCGGCATCGGGCGCGAGCACGCCCTGATGCTCGCCGAGCACGGCGCCAAGGTGGTAGTCAACGACTTGGGCGGCGACGAGTTCGGCGGAGGCGCGGACGTGACCCCTGCCGCCGAAGTGGTCGGCGCCATCACCTCGGCCGGGGGAGAGGCGGTCGTCAACGGCGGCAGCGTGGCCAGCTTCGACGACGCCGGGGCCATGGTGCAACAGGCCATCGACACGTTCGGCGACATCAACATCGTGGTCAACAACGCCGGCATCCTGCGGGACCGGATGGTGTTCTCGATGACCGAGGACGACTGGGACGCGGTGATGGCCGTCCACCTCAAGGGCACCTTCGGACCGTCCCATCACGCCGCGGTGTACTGGCGCAACAAGGCCAAGTCGGGCGAGGAGACCTACGGGCGGATCATCAACACGTCGTCACCGTCGGGGATCTACGGCAACGTCGGCCAGACCAACTACGGCGCAGCCAAGGCCGGCATTGCCGCCTTCACGGTGATCGCGGCCCAGGAACTGGTCCGCTACGGCGTGACCGTCAATTGCCTGGCCCCCACAGCCTGGTCGCGCCTCACCGCGCCGCTGATGGGCGGCGACGAGGCCTCCGAGGAGTTCAAGGACAGCATCGACCCCCGCTGGATCGCGGTGATCACCGCCTGGCTGGCCAGCCCCGAGGCGGCCAACGTGACCGGCCGTGTATTCGATGTGCGGGGCGAGAAGCTGGGCATAGCCGAGGGATGGCACCTGGGTCCGGTCGAGGTCCAGCCGGACAACCCCGCCGAGTTGGGTCCGGCGATGTCCAAGCTGATGGCGGCGGCCCGCCTGAACGCCGACATGTCCGGCCGCGACCACGAGGGTCTGGGCTTCCCGAGCCAGTCGATATAGCTAGCCGGAACCCGACCCGCGGTCGGGCAGCGGGAGCCGGATCGTCATCTCGGTGAACTCGCCGGGCTCGGACTCGGCGGTGATCGATCCGCCGTGCTGCCGGACGACATCGCTGCACAGGCTGAGTCCCAGTCCCACGCCGGTCCCCGACGGCTTGGTCGTGTAGAACGGGTTGAAGATCTTGTCCATGGAGTCGGACGGGATGCCGGTCCCGTTGTCGCGGATGCGGATGACTATCTCCTCGCCGGTTCGCTCGGTCTTCAGCCACAGAGCCGGCTGGTATGAGTCGCCGTCCTGCTCGGCCATCCGCCGCTTCTCGTCCATGGCGAAGCAGGCGTTGCCGACCAGGTTCAAGAACACCCTCCCCATCTCCTCGGGCACGACCTCCATCTCGCCGACATCGGCGTCGCAGTCGCGGTGGACGTCGATCTCGAGTCCCTCGGCCTGGGCCTGGGCGCTGTGGAACGCGATCAGCGTCCTGTCGTTGAGCAGGTCGTTGATGGCGACGGGCTGGGGCTTGCCGCCCCCGCGCCCGATGGTCGCCATGTCCTGAACTATCCGCTCGGCCCGGTCACCGTGCGATCGGATCCGCAGCAGGTTCTCGGTCATGTCGTCGATGATCCCGGCAATCACCGCTCTCGTGCCGTCGTCGAGGTCTCCCGAGTGCTGCTGCATGGCGTCGCGGAGGTCTCCGACGAGTTCTTCCGACGCCTCGGAGAAATTCCTCATGAAGTTCAGGGGGTTCCTGATCTCATGGGCCACGCCCGCGGTCAGCTCGCCCAGCTCGACCAGCTTCTGGCGCACGACCATCCGGTCCTGCGTCCGGCGCAGCTCCGACAGCACCCGCTCCAGATCATTGTTCTTTGCTTGGAGGTCTTCGGACAGCTCCCGTACGAGATCCAGTTGCAGGGCCTCGATGGATCGCTGACGAAGCCGCTCCAACGCCTCGGCCGCCTCGTTCACCTCGTCGTTGCCGGCCAGGTCCACCGTGTAGTCCAGGTTGCCCTCGCCCATGTGCCGGATCCAGAGCTCGATCGCCACGGTGCGCAGGCCCGTACGCACGAGGCGGTAGAAGGTGAAGAGAACGAGGCCGAGACAGACTGCGGCCAGCGCGACCAGGGTGTCGTGGCCGGCGGATATCGCCTCTGCGAGCAGCATGACGTTCACCACGAGGATCCCGGTCATGGCGATGATCACCTGGACCGACTTGCGTCGAAGGCTGAACCGGGAGATCGGGTGCTCCCGGCTGCTGGGAGTCGTATCAGGCGCCATGTCCTGTAGCTCCTTCGGCTTGCTGGTCGAGGTTCTGGCTGCCCGGCGGCCAGAGGTTGACAACTCTAGAGAGCGGGCTCGTCCGGTGGCGGTGTGGGGGTCTGGCGGCGACATAATGAGCGAGGCAACGACCGCAGGTCTGAAGGGTGTCCAACGCATGGACTTCGAGCTGAGCGAAGAGCAGCAGATGTTCCGCGACGTGCTCCGGCAGTTCGTCGACAGCGAGATCAAGCCGGTGGCCCGCGAGATGGAGCAGTCGGGCCAGTACCCCCATGAGATCGTGGCCAAGATGGCCGAGATGGGCCTGTTCGGCATCACCGTCGGCGCCGACTACGGCGGGCTCGACCTCGACACAGTGTCGATGAGCCTGGTCTTCGAGGAGATCTCCATGGGCTGGATGGGCATCGCCGGGATCCTCGGCAGCCACTCCCTGAGCTGCCGGATGATCATGCTCCACGGCACCGAAGAGCAGAAGCAGCGCTGGCTGCCCGAACTGGCCACCGGCGAACGGCGCACCGCCATCGCGCTCACCGAGCCGGGGGCGGGCAGCGATCTGCAGGGCATCTCCACCCGGGCCTGGCGCGATGGGGATGAGTACGTGATCCGGGGGACCAAGACCTGGATCACCAACGCCCGCTTCGCCAACCCGCTTCCCGTGCTGGTCAAGACCGACCCGGACTCCGTGCCCCGGCACCGGGGCATGAGCGTGCTCATGATCGAGGCGGGCACGCCCGGCCTCGAAGTGCTCAGGGATCTGGGCAAGCTCGGCTACAAGGGCCCCGAGTCGTGCGAGGTGGTGCTCGACGATGTGCGAGTACCGGCCGGCAACCTGCTCGGCGGTCAGGAGGGCTTGGGATTCAAGCAGGTGATGTCGGGCCTGGAGGTCGGCCGGATCAACATCGCGGCACGCGGCGTGGGCGTGGCCCAGGCCGCCTTCGATGCCGCGCTCGAGTACTCCCAGCAGAGGGAGGCCTTCGGTCAGCCCATCGGGGAGTTCCAGGCCATCCAGCTGAAGCTGGCCGACATGGCCACCGAGATCGAGGCGGCCAGGCTGCTGACCCGCTGGGCCGCCAACCGCATCGACCAGGGCCTGCGGGCCGATGTGGAGGCCGGCATGGCCAAGCTCTTCGGCTCAGAGGCGGCCATCAAGGCGTCGCTCGAGTCCATGCGCATCCACGGCAGCTACGGGTACTCGACCGAGATGGAGATCGAGCGCCTCTATCGCGACGCCCCCCTGATGGCCATCGGCGAGGGCACCAACGAGATCCAGCGCACCATCATCGCCAAGGGTCTGATGAGGCGGGCCCGGGAGCGGTCATGACGGTGGCCGAACGCGTCGGTGGGGCTGAGCTCCTCTCGGCCTCCGAGACGGCCGCGTTCGGTGCCGACGGGTTCGTGACCGTCGACTCCCTGATCGATGCCGGCCTGATCGACCCCCTCGAGGAGCGCTTCGAGCGGCTGTTCCGCGGCGACTTCGAGACCGGCACCGCTCCCGACGAGGTCAACTGGCAGGAAGGTCGCAGCGATCCGGCCCTGGCCCGGCAGATCTGCAACGGCTGGAAGGCCGACCGGCTGATCGCGTCGGTCGTGCTCGACGCCCGCCTGGGCGAGGCGGTGGCCGGCCTCGCCGGCTGGCCCGGCGCTCGGATCGTCCAGGACAACGTGATCTGGAAGCCGCCGGGGGCCCGCTCGCTCGGCTTCCACCGCGACAACGCCTACCTGTCCTGGTACACGCCGACGGAGATGTTCTCCTGCTGGATCGCCCTCGATGACACCACCGCCAGCGGCGGCACCATGGAACTGGCCCGGGGATCGCACCGCTGGCCTACGGGGGCCGACCCGATGGGCGAGTTCCACGACCCCGAGGACTACCGGGCCACCGTGAGGGCCGCCGCCGAGGCTGCGGGCGTCGAGCTCGACATCGCCGGGGTGGAGGTTGCTGCGGGCGGCGGGTCATTCCATCACGGCTGGACCTGGCACGGCTCCGGCCCCAACCGCTCGGGCCGCCATCGCCGGTCCCTGGTGCTGCACTGCGCCAGCAGCGAGGCCCGCTTCGACCGGGCCGGTTTCGGTGAGGGCAACGGACCCATCTACTCCCGCTACGCCCGGCTCACCGACGACGAGATGGACGAGAACCACTTCCCGATCCTGTGGAGATCCGACGGCTACCGGACCCCCGGCATCTAGCAATCCATCGGCGACTGGGACCAAGCTGGCCTGAGCCTCATCGAGGCCGTTAGCATCGCCGCCCGTGTCGGTTGTGTCGGCGATACACGCCTCGGCTGCGCTTCTGCTGGTACTGGCGGGAGTGGCCAAGCTGGCCCGACCCGCTGACGGGTTCGCCGGCTTGGTCGGCTTCCGGGCGCGGCCCTTCCTTGTCAGGATCGTCGGAGGCGGGGAGGTTGTGGCCGGTACCGGCGCGCTCTGGTTGGGCGGCCTTGTTGCCCCGTCGGCAGTCGGGCTGCTGTACGTCGCGTTCGCCCTGGCCGTCCTGCGGGCGTTGCTGACCGGCGCCGAGTCATGCGGGTGCTTTGGGCGCCTGGATGCGCCGCCGTCGCCGGTTCACGTCGGTGGCAACCTGGCCCTGGCCGCGGTGTCGTTCGCCGCGGCCGGAACGGGCACCGCACCGGTTCACGCCATCGCGCAGTCGATCAGCGAGAGTCCCGCGGTCGGCGCGGCGCTGGCGGCGGAGATCGTCCTGATGGCCGGACTGGGCCTGGTGGCCTTCACCGCGCTGCCCGAAGCCCTCGCGGCCCGAACCGCCCGAACCGACCGGCACGACGCGGGCGCGCTGTTCCGGTCCGTGCCACCGCCGGCCGTCAAACGTGGCGAACCGGTGCCCGTGGAGGGAGGACGCCGGTGAGCCGCAAGCTGGTCGAACGGGTCTCCCGGGTGGTTGACCGCCGCGCCGGGCGCCGGGGTTTCCTGCGCAAGTCGGCCATGGCGGCCACGGCCGTCGCGGTTGCGCCCGTCGCCTACGCCATCCGCCCGACCACCGCGGAGGCCGCTGTCATCCTGTGCAAGGGCTGGGAGTGCCGCCCCAGTGCGTTGTGCTGCGATCCCTACAGCGAGTTCTGCTGCAAGCTCACCGGCGAGAACCTGTGCCCGCCCCGGACCATCGTCGCCGGCTGGTGGAAGGTCGACGGCTCGGGATTCTGCGATCTGAACGGCCCGCAGCCGCGCTACTACCTCGACTGCAATTTCACCTGCGATGCGCGCTCGGGCTGCCACTGCCGATCGAACGGGTTCTGCGACCGGGGTTGCACGCCGGCGAGATGCCAATGCAGCGGGGGATGCGACACCCGCAAGTCCGAGTGCACTCGGTTCCGCTACGGGCAGTGCAACCAGGACGTGTGCGTGGGCCAGCTCGCGTGCCGGATCGTCACCTGCGTGCCGCCCTGGACGTGGGACCCGGCCTGCGCGACGTCCCCGGTGCTCTACGACCCGGGGACCCGCTGGCACGACCGGCCCTGCCTGCACGAAGGGTTCAACGACGTGCCGCCCAGGGCCTATTACGCCGAAGCGGTCAAGTGGATGGCTGATGAGGGCATCACCACCGGCATGAAGGCCGATCTGTTCGGTCCCGACGAGCTGGTGAACCGGGCGCAGTTCGCCACCTTCCTGTGGCGCTATGAAGGCCGGCCCCAGGTGGAGCCCGGCAACAAGTTCAACGACGTGCCTGAAGACGCCTTCTACGCACAGGCCGTGGCGTGGATGGTCGAGCAGGGGATCACCACGGGCCGGACCCGGGATCGTTTTGATCCGTCGAGCGACGTGTCGCGGGCGCAGTCCATCGTGTTCCTGCACCGCTTGGCGGGAGAGCCGCAAGGCGAGGCGCGGATCGAGTTCGACGATGTGGGCTCCGACGCCTGGTACCGCAACGCGCTGGCGTGGGCCCTCGAGCACAACATCGCTTGGTGGGCGGAGCAATCGACCTTCGACGCGGAAGAGCCCGCCACCCGGGCCGAGATCGCCGCTCTGCTGCACGGCTACCACCTCCGTCCACGCGCCGGCCTGACTGAGGTGGCGCCGTGACGGTCGTCGTGGTGCTGCTGGCCATCGCGGTCGGGGTGCTCGCTCTGCTCGTGTTCGGGCTGCTCCGAACCCACGCCGAGATCCTGCGGGCCCTCGACCGCGCCGGCATCAGCCTCGACGACGAAGCGACCGCGAGCTCCTCTGCCGAAGTGGCGGAGCGGTCGGACGCGGTTGCGTCCGCTGACCCGGCAGGAGTCCGAGACCTCGTCGGGACGGTTCCGGCCGGAGGTCCGACCAAGGTCGCCGTCACCGGCGTGGCTCACCTCACCCTGCTCGCCTTCCTGTCGCCGGGGTGCCGCACCTGCAAGCGGTTCTGGGAGGCCTTCTCGGACCCGGATCTCGAACTGCCCGGCGGCGACACCCGCCTCGTGGTCGTGGGCCAGGATCCCGCCCACGACTCGGAGTCGGCCATGGCGGAACTGGTCCCGGCAGGAGTCAAGGCCGTGCTGTCGTCGGCGGCGTGGGAGGACTACGACGTGCCGGGCTCGCCGTACTTCGTGCTCGTGGACGGCTCCGAGGGCCGGATAGTGGGCGCGGGCAGCGCGCTGCGCTGGGAGCAGTTGCAGAACCTGCTCCAGCAGGCTCTGGACGACGCCGGCCTGGCCGCCCCCTCCGGATCGCAGCCGCCGGGCGCCTCGACTGGACGCTCGGGCCGCAGCCGGGCGCAGCGGGCCGATGAGGCGCTGCGGTCCGCGGGCATCCGTCCCGGTCACCCGAGCCTCTACGGCGAGCAGTCGGACTCGAACGGCAGTAACGGCGCGGAATGATGATCGCGGTGCTGGCCATCGGGATGGCGGCCGCGCTGGCTGCCGGAGCCCGGTCAGCCTGGTCGCCTTGAGGCATCTCGATGCTCACCAGCATCAGCCCGCTCGGCGAGCGGGCCCGGGGAAATCGATGGTCGGTGACAGTCCTGTGGCTGGGTCTTGGCGCAGTCGCCGGGGGAGCCGCCGTCGGGGCGGCCCTCGGCGCGCTGGGCAAAGTCGCGGTCGCCGGTGTGGACAGCGGTGTCCGGCTCGTGCTGCTGGCCGTCGCCTGCGCCGGTGCCGCGGCCTGGGACTTGTCGGGTCGGCGGCTTCCCGGCCGTCGCCAGGTGAACGAGGACTGGCTGGTCGCGTACCGGTCGTGGGTCTACGGAGCAGGCTTCGGTGTTCAGCTCGGCGCGGCGGTGGCGACGGTGGTCAACACCGCCCTGGTGCCGCTGTTCATGCTGGCTGCGTTGCTGGCCGGCGAGATGACCGCGGGACTGCTGATGGGCACGGCCTTCGGCGCCGTCCGGGGCGCGAGCCTGGTGCTGGGCCGCCGGGTCCGCACGCCCGACGATCTGCGGCACCTGCACCGCCGTCTCGACCAGCACGCCGACCGGGTCCGGCGCATGGGCGCGGGCGTGGCCGTGGCCCTCGCCGGAGCAGCCGCCGCGAGCCTGCTGGCGCTCTAGCGACGAGCAGGAGCGGGATGACGTGAGCAGGCTGGCAGCTCATGGGGTGAGCGTCGATGTGCCCGCAGGCTGGGAGGCCGAGCTGTCGACCCAGCCGGCCCCGGCCCTGCTCGACCCCAGCCTGGAGTCCTCGGATGCTTCGCTGGTGGTGGTGCACGCGGCCAACTTCTCGTTGCCCGCCGAGCGGGGCGACTACGGGTCGGGCGCGGTTGAGATCATGGACCGCGGCGGGGTCTTCGCCGCCCTGATCGAGTTCGACCGCGCCTCGGCCACATCGAAGCTGTTCGCCCACGAGGGCTTCCCGACCCGCCTCGAACCGGCCGATTTCGCCCCCGACCAGCTGCACCTGTCGCTGCCGGGCCAAGCCGGCCTCCAGCAGTTCTTCCACGTGGGGTCGCGAGCGTTCTGCCTCTACGCGGTGATCGGGTCGTACTCGAGGCGGAACCTTCTGGTGCCCGAGCTCAACCGGATCCTGTCGGAAATGAGCATCGACTGACCTACAGCGGCTCGCCCTCGTGGAGGAGGCCGTAGACATCGGTGCGGCGGTCGGCTCGGGGCCGGATCAGCTCGCTCCGGTCCTGGGCCCGGCGGGCCTCGGTCAAGTCGACGTCGACGATCTCGAGCTGCTCGCGCACTGTGGACAGCGGCCCGCCGGCAATGCGGCCGTAAGGGTCGGCCACCACCGACGAGCCCAGCAGTTCGACACTGTCGCCCGCCCCGACCTGCGACGTGCAGGCAATGAACACCTGACTCAGGTTGGCCTGCACCAGTGCCCCCTCGGCGTGGGCGATCAGCTCGCCCTCCTGGTACTGGCGCCGGTCGAAGCCGCGGACCCAGGCGGTGGGCACGCAGATGAGGTCGGCGCCCCGCAGGGCCAGCACCCGCACCACCTCAACGAAGCGCAGGTCGTAGCAGATGCACAGCCCGATGGTCCCGTAGTCGGTGTCCACCACGCTCAGGCCGGTGTCGCCGGGAGTGAAGCAGTGCTTCTCGACGTCGAACAGGTGCAGCTTGCGGTAGTGGGCGACCACGCCGTCAGAGCCGACGGCCACCGCGGTGTTGTAGATGTCGTCGCCCGAGCGCTCGCACAGGCCGCCGACCACGAGTCCGCCGTGATGGGCCGCCTCGGCCTGCCAGTCGCCGACCGTCGGGCCGTCCAGCGCCTCGGCCAGTGGCTCCAGCGCCTCGCGGTTGGTGGTGTACCAAGGCACCGCCATCTCCGGTACCACCACGATGTCGGCGCCCTGCTCGAACAGCGAGGCGACCGCGTCGACGCTGGCCTTCCGGTTGGCCTCGGCCGCCCCAGGGCGGCTGAGCATCTGTGCCAGTCCGATGCGGGTCATTCGCGTTCAGCCCCATAGTCGTGACGGGGCGATCCGAAACGCCCGCCGAGGGTGGAGCTGATCGGATTCGAACCGACGACCCCCTGCTTGCAAAGCAGGTGCTCTAACCAGCCTGAGCTACAGCCCCGTGACGGGTGAGCGTAGCGGGGACATCGGCCGTCAGGAGGCCAGCGGGCGGCCGAAGGGAAGCTCGTCCTGCCAGGTCGACAGGAACGCCTCCGCGGAGTAACAGGCACCCAGGAACGGACCATCGTCGGAGGTGAGGGCCTCGACCATCAACGCGGCGACGGTGTTGGCGATCTCGGCCCGGACCTCGTCATCGCTGGCGTCGGGACTGCTCCAGGCTGCGATGGCGGAGCCGGTCAGGGCCACAAAGTCGGGCACCGCGGCGATGCCCTCACGGCGGCACACCGCCAGCGCCTTGGACGTGAACGCCAGGCGCCCGGACGGTACCAACGCCTTGCACTCGAGTTGCTCGGCCACTCCGTGGTGGACGATCCCCATTCTTGAACCGGCGAACACCACGTCGGCGGCGATGCCCCACAGCGCGCCCGGCTCGGCCAACCCGTCGCCGGAGGTGGCCGGCGAGCCCGGCTTGCCCGGCCCGTCGTCGTTGCCGGCCAGCGCGCTCAGGGCCTTGTCGCCGTGCTCGGCCCAGGCCTCGGCCAGAGCCGCTGGGTCGAACCCGTTGGCATTGGCCAGCGATCCCTCGGCGGTGGCCAGGCCCACGACCCGTCCGCCTCGCTGTGACACGGCCTCAGCCAAGACCGGGCCGGCCGCCGAGAACCCCTCGATGACGGCAGTGCGTCCATCGAGGCCCACGGCGGCGTCGGCGGCGGCGGCCGCCGACAGGCCGTCGCAGGCCGCGGCGAAGGCGTTGAGACGGTCGGCGTTGCGGGGGTCCGCCTCCCGCAGCGGCGCCAGATCGTTCTCGCTCACGCCCTTGGCTGCGTCGGGCAGGTAGGTGCGGTTGCCGACCAGTGCGGCGGTCTCGGCGACGAACGCGGCCACCGCCTCGGCCCGGGCCGGGGCCTCGGCGCTGATCCCGGCCGATGCGCCGCTGCGGCGCATCTGAAGCGCCGCGTAGGTATAGGTCTGGGAGCGGGCCAGGTCCTTGGCCCCGCCCTGGAGGATCTTGCGGGCCCAGCGCACCGGGCCCGAGGCCGCTTCGGCGTCTGCCAGGTCCAACGCCACGAACGCGTCGACGTCGCTGAACTTGTGCAGCCTCATGTCCCGTCCCGCTGGTCTAGCGGCGCGCCGCCGAATTGGCAGCGTTGCGCACGGTATGCGTGCATTCTGCTGCCAATTCGGTCCTGGTCACCGTTGGTCTGCGTCGGCCGATTGCAAGACACATCAGTGGGCAGTGCCGTTGAGGATCCGCACCGGCAGCTTGCGGGGCCCGCGGATCTGTCCGGTCGACCAGGTCACTCCCTCGGGGTCAGCCAACTCGAAGTCCGGCACCCGGGCCATCCACTCCTCCAGGGCCACGGTCAGCTCCATGCGGGCCAGGTTCGATCCCAGGCAGCGGTGGATGCCGAGCCCGAAGGCGACATGGCGGTTGCGGCGACGGTCGATCACGAACTCGCCGGCGTCCTCGAAGGCCTCGGGGTCGCGGTTGGCGGCCGGGAACGGCAGCAGCACCCAGTCGTTGGCCTGCATCGAGTGGCCCGCGAATTCGGCGTCCTTGGCCACCAGCCGGGCCATGGTCACCGGCGCGTAGAAGCGCAGGAACTCCTCCACCGCGAACGGTCGCACCTCGGGGTCCTCCACCCAGCGCCTGCGGTCGGTGGGGTGCTGGGCCATATGCCACAGCGAGGCGCCGATGGACGACCAGGTGGTGTCCACCCCGGCGACTATCAGCAGGGCGCAGGTGCCTCGCACGTGCTCGTGCTCCAGGGGCTGGCCCGCGATCTTGGCGTGGGTCATGTGGCTGATCAGGTCGTCCCGGGGCTCCTCCGCCCGCTGAGCGATGAGCTTGTCGAGGTAGAAGTCGATCGAGTCCTCGTACTCGACGTGCAGCTCGGTGCCGGGCTGCTCCATGATCCGGTGGATGAACACCCGGAACTGGTCGCCGTCGGAGCGGGGCACGCCCAGCATGTCGGCGATCACCCGCACCGGTATGTGCTGGGTGTAGCCCAGCGCGGCGTCCACGATGTCGGTGCGGCCCGCCTCCACGTCGGCCAGGAGGTCGTCGAGCAGTTCGCGGCAGGTCTCCCGGGTGGACTCCCGCATGGCCTCTATCGGCTTGGGGGCGAAGGCCGGTAGCAGGAACTCGCGGGCGATGCGATGGAACGGCGGGTCGCTGGTGATCGGAGGGGCGAACCCCACCGGGGGAGGGATGTCGGGACGGCCGTCGTGCACCACCACGCCGTTGGAGCTGAACGTTTCGGTGTCCTTGGCGATGGCGCAGACATCTTCATGGCGCACCGGCAGCCAGGTGCCGCCGTAGCGGTCGCTGTGGGCCACCGGGCACTCCTGGCGCAACTCGTCCCATATCTCCGGGGCGCGGGCCGCATAGCCGGGGTCGACATGGTCGAAGTCGGTGGCCCAGTCGGCCACCGGCGCCCGGGGCTTGGGGCTGTCGTGAGCGTCGCCGGCGTCGGCACTCCGGTCGGTCGAGGGGATCGTGTAGGTCATGGCGTCAGGGTCAACTCCTCGGCCTCATAGTCCAGCAGACGGCGGAACAGGGCGCGCAACTCGTTGCGCCGGCCCCGGTCGTTGGCCAGGTTCACCAGCTCGTGGGGATCGTGGCTGGTTTCGTACCACTCGTGGTCATGGTCGTCGAAGTCGGCGTCCACATCGAAGATCTTGCCCTGCTCGTCGGCGGTTCCGTCGCGGCGGATGCCCCCGCCGATCCCGTAGTAGCGGGCGTACTTGGTGTCGCCGTCGTAGAAGCCCCGAACCGCGTAGCGGGTGTTGCGGATCAGGTCCGACTGGGCCGAGTCCTGGGCGAACAGCACGTAGTCGCGCACCGACGCCTCCGGGTCGGCCAGCACCGGCGACAGGTCCCGGCCCGACAGGGTGGGCGTGTCGCCGACGTCGATGCCGCCCAACGCGGCGATGGTGGCCGCCAGGTCGACATGGGTGGCCAGCGCCCGGGTTCGGGCTCCGGCGGGCGCGCCGGGGGCCTTGACGATCAGCGGCACTCCCATCACCTCGTCGTACACGCAGGGCAACTTGGCCCGCAGGCCGTGTGATCCGCAGGCGTCGCCGTGGTCGGAGGTGTAGGCGATCACGGTGTCGTCGTACAGGCCGTGGGCGTCGAGAGCGCCGAGCAGGCGGGCCAGGCTCCGGTCGAGTTCGACGTGAAGCCAGGCGTAGTAGTCGAGGCCCCGCAGCCAGGTGTCGTGGTCGTCTGCGTCGATGCGGCCCACCACATGCTCCCGGTTGCGCACATGGCGCCAAGCCCGCTGCACCTCCGGCTTGGTGTGCAGGTCGTCGGCGAAGTTCTCCGGCAGCCGGTCGAACATTCGGGGGTAGTCCTCAGGCGGCGGGGCCACCGGCAGGTCGCCGAGTCTCATGTTCAGCACCGCGTTGAAGAACTCGGCGAACTTGGGATGGTCGGCCTGGTAGCTCAAGTGGTCGGCCGGGAACCACATGATGTCGTGCGGGTTGACCAGCGCCACGGTCAGGAACCACGGCCGACCGCCGCCGTTCTCGCCGGCCCGATGGTTGAGCCAGTCGATGGCCTGGTCGACGATGATCGGGTCGAAGTAGCGGCCCGTGTAGGCGCTGCCCATGAAGTGGACGTCGTTGCCCTCCCAGTCGAGGTAGCCGTGGGCGTCCATGTCGGGGGTGGCGTCGTGGCCGAGGTGCCACTTGCCCAGGTAGCTCGACCGGTAGCCCCGCTCGGCCAGCAGGCTGCCGATGGTCGGGATGGCTGGGTCGAGGGCGGCGTGGGTGGGGAAGGCGACATTGTCGACCACCCCGTGCTCGGCCAGGTAGCGACCGGTGTAGAGGCTGGCTCTCGACGGCGAGCACGGCGAGGCGTGGGTGAAGTAGCGGTCGAAGCTGAGCCCGTCGGCTCGCAGCCGCTCGTGGGCGGGCAGGTCCACGGTGCCCTCGAGCCAGTCGTTGCGCCGCTCCTCGTCCGAGACGATGAGCAGGATGTTGGGCCGATCAGCCACAACCGGACGCTACCGGCGCTCTACTCGCTGCCGTCAGCCCTCGCCGATCAGGCGCTCGAGGGTCAGCTCCGGGTGGTCGGCTTGGAGGCGGGCCAGCCAGTAGGGGCTCTCGAACAGGGCCAGCAGTTCGCCGCCCTCGGCCCGTTCGGCGATAGCCACCCCCGACATGGAGTCCAGCACCGCGGCCGAGGCCTTGTCGGTGCGCCTGGCCGTGGTCCATGGCGCCGGTGCCAGTTCGACCGGCGCGCCGAACTCGTGTCGCAGGCGGTGCTCGGCCACGTCGAACTGAAGCGGCCCGACCGCGGCCAGGATCGGGGCGCTCTCCCCGCCCTCGGGGCGACGAAGCACCTGTACGACCCCCTCGGAGTCGAGCTGTCGCACTCCGGAGCGGAACTGTTTCGCCTTGGACGTGTCGGAGCAGCGGGCCATCCGGAAGCTGCTCGGCGCGAACGAGGGCACCAGCGGCCATCGAACCGGCTCGCCCGCAGCGTGCACGGCGTCGCCGACCCGCAGTTCGGCCGCGTTCACCAGGCCGATCACGTCGCCGGGCCAGGCCTCCTCCGCGGTGCTGCGGTCCCGACCCACCACCGTGTGGGCGTACTTGGTGGCCACCGTCTTGCCGGTGGCCCCGCAGGCCACCGTCATGCCCCGCTCGAAGCGGCCCGAGCACACCCGCAGGAAGGCGATCCGGTCGCGGTGCGCGGGATCCATGTTGGACTGCACCTTGAACACCACCGCGCTGAACGGCGAGTCCACGGCCCGCGGGTCACCGCCGGCATCGAGGCGAGCGCCGGGCGCGGGGGCCATGTCGACGATGGTGTCGAGCAGCAGCCGCACCCCGAAGTTGGTCAGAGCCGAGCCGAAGAACACCGGTGACAGCTCGCCCGCCTCGAAGCGCTTGATGTCGAGTTCGGCGCCGGCCTCGTCGAGCAACTCGACCGCCTCGCGTGCCTCGTGCCAGGCGGCTCCCTCCTCGGTCTCGGCCCTCCCCGGGTCGACGATCTCCTCGCCGGCGACGGTCGCGCCTCCCGCAGTGCGGGCGAAGCGCACGAAGTCTCCGCGGCGCCGGTCGATCAGGCCGTTGAATCGCTCGCCGTCGCCAACGGGCCAGGTGACGGGCACAGGGTCGAGCACGAGCTGGTCCTCGATCTCGTCGAGCAGCTCGAGGGGGTCGCGGGCCGGGCGGTCCCACTTGTTGATGAACGTGACGATGGGGATCTCCCGGTTGCGGCACACCTCGAACAGCTTGCGGGTCTGGGCCTCGATGCCCTTGGCCCCGTCGAGCACCATCACCGCGGCGTCCACCGCCGACAGCACCCGGTAGGTGTCCTCGGAGAAGTCGCCGTGGCCGGGAGTGTCGAGCAGGTTCAGAACCCGGTCCCCGTAGCTGAACTGCACGACGGCCGACGTGACCGAGATGCCCCGGCGGCGTTCCAGTTCTGTCCAGTCCGACGCGGTCGCCCGTCGTTCGCCCTTGCCCCTCACCGAGCCCGCCCCGGCGGTCAGCGCCCCGCCGTAGAGCAGGAACTTCTCGGTAAGGGTGGTCTTGCCCGCGTCGGGATGCGAGATGATCGCGAACGTGCGCCGCCGCCCCGCCTCTCGGCGGATCTCGGCGGCTGTGGGTGCGGCGTCGGCGCTCACGCCTTCAGTGTGGCCCGGCGTGCCCGCGCTGCCTCGCTCGACCGACGAGCATCCTTGGCCGTGGGTCTGGCAGCCCTGGCCCCACACGGCACGACAACCGCGACGACCATCAGCGGACTTCACCCGGTGACGATGGTCACTCCGGCAAGCCGAAAGGGCGCCCGAGCGGCCAGCCATTGAGTTGGCGATGAGAGGGAAACATCTTGGAACACGAATAGTTGTGATCGGCTCACTCCTGGCCGCATTGGCTGCGTTGGGCCTACCGGAACGCGCCATTGCGCAGAGCACCGGCCCGCACTCGGGCGATGTGACCATCACCGCGGAACGCGCCGAGATACTTCAGGGAATCGACGACCTGGTGTTCACCGTCACCCGGGAGCGCGCCGTCGGCAGCGAATTGGATGTGACGGTGACGATGTCGCGGGGGATCCTGCCGCCCAACCGGCTCAGCCACACAGTGACCATCCCCGCCAACCGCACCTCCGCCACACTGACCGTCAGTACGTTCCAGCGGACCTCGGGCGCGGTGACCGGTGACGTGACCGCAACCGTGACCGACGGTTCGGACCACGATGTTGGTGACCCCTCGACGGCTTCGACTCGCGTTCATGTCGGCCGCGGGCTGGTGACCCTCAGCTTCAGCGGCTCGTCGATGCGGGTCGATGAGGGCGTCGGCGCGTCGAGGGACGAAGTCAGGCTGATCGCACGGACCAGCCCGAACGTGCCACCGCCCCGGGACGGGTTCAGCGTGTCGGTGTTCACCGGTGAGCGGACAGCCAAACGAGAAGTCGACTACAGGGGCTTCTCCCTCACATACCCGATCTATGGGGAGCCGAGGGGCAACTGGGTCGCCGACGGCGACACCTACGTGTCGATCACCCACGTGACGGTGTGGCCCATTGACGATGACCTGGACGAGGGGGACGAGCACTTCGCGGTGCAGGTACAGACTCTGCCCCGACATCCGCCGGCGGTGCGGCTCGTGCCCCCCGATCCCTCGGCACCGCCGTGCGCCCGATCCTTCTGCGTCTCGAACGTCGTCATTGTCGATGACGACACCCGCGGCGTGACCGTCAGCGAGGCGGGCACGCTGCTGGTCGATGAGGGCAACACGGCGTCCTACACGGTGGTGCTCGACAGCGAGCCGACCGACGACGTCACGGTCACGCCGGCAGTGGAGGATGCCGACAGCGCCGACATCTCGGTATCGGGTCCGCTGACGTTCACCCCGCGCAACTGGAACCGGCGCCAGAGGGTGACGGTGACTGCGGGCGTCGACGACAACGCGGTCGACGGCTCGGCGACGATCAACCACGCCGTCTCCGGCGGCGACTACGGCGCCAACGGCGTGACTGGACCTTCGGTGGCCGTGCGAGAGGAGGACAACGAGGCCGATCTGGTCCATTCGGGCGAGGTGACCATCACGACAGAGCACGCCACCGCCCTCGCCGGGATCGACGATCTGGCCTTCACCGTCACCCGCGAGGTTGCCGCCGACTACGACCTGCATGTCCCGGTGATGCTGTCGGCGGGGATCATCCCGGCCGACGAGCTGGCCCGCACGGTGACCATCGACACCGGCTCGGTTTCGACCGACTTGATCGTCAGCACCGGCAGCCTGGACCCGTTGGCGGTGACCGGCGACGTCACCGCTACCGTCGGCGACGGCCTGCTCCACGATGTCGGTGATCCCGCCGCCGCCACGGTGCGGGTCCATCTGGGTGGGTCGATGCTGACGGTGCGGCTCGATCGCAGCGCCTACAGCCTGGATGAGGGCGCAGGCACCACCACCGATCAGATCGGCCTCATCGCACGGACCGAGCCGAACATTCCACCGCCGATCGCCAGCGTGGCCATGTCTGTGTCAGCCATCGCGGTCACTGCGGAGGCGGGGGTGGATTACCGAGACCCAGTCGCCGTCATCGGTCTGCCGGAAGGGGAGTCGGGCGACTGGAAGGCAGACGGCGATTCCTATACGGCCCGCATCGCCATTCCGGTGGAGATCCTCGACGACGGCCACGTCGAGGGCGATGAGACGTTCCGGTTGCGGCTCGATCAGGCTGCGTGGCTCACGGAAGCGGTCAGCCTGGTGCCAGCCGACTCAGAGGCCTCGCCGTGCACCTCCGAAGGGTGCGACGCCCTGGTGACGATCGTGGACGACGACACCCGCGCCGTGATTGTCGACCAGATCGGCCCGCTGTCGGTCGAGGAGGGCGGCATCGCCACCTACACCGTCGTGCTGGACAGCCAGCCGGCTGGCGACGTGACGGTCACGCCCCAATTGACCGGAATTGCCGATGCCGATCTCTCGGTGTCGCCCGCCTTGATCTTCACTACGGAGGATTGGTACCAGCCCCAGACCGTGACAGTGACGGCCAACAGCGACGGCAACCTTGCCGATGGGTCGGCCACCATCACCCATGTGGTCTCAGGCGGCGACTACGAGGCCAACGCCGTGACAGCACCTCCGCTGCCGGTCCTTGAGCAGGATGCCGAGAGGGACGCGGTGGTGGTGACGCTGGTGCATGTGCCCGACGGCACGGTGATCGGTAGCAACTCGACGGGAGGGGTGGGCGGGACCGTGTCCGACGGCACCACCTTCTCGGAGGACGAGCAGGTGTTCTTCCGGCTGCTGTTCTCGGCTGCCGACGGCGGGCCGGCGCCGGCCGGCGTCGATGTGGAGCTCTCCTTCGAATGGACCCATTTCTCGCCGATCGTGCCGATCTCGGGGGAGGTCACGCGGATCGGCATGAGCCTGCATCGGGTCGATGTGTGGGACAGCTCGGTCGAGATCCTCGACAACGACGTAGGCAACCCCGACAGCACGGTGACGATCCGCATCACCAGGTGCTGGCGCAACACCTGTGTGATCGGTGAGCCGTCGGAGATCACCGTCACCATCGCCGATGACGACGGCGGTCCTGTGGCGGCGGTCCCCGGGCCTCCTGAATCGCCGAGGCTGGTGTGTGCCACCTCCGGCGACGGCTATGACCCAACCGGCATTGACGTGAGCTGGCAGGCTCCGGCCTTCGTGGGCGGCGCGCCGATCAGCGGCTATGAGGTGCAGTACCAGCGCCGCATCTCCGGCGGCGATCATTGGATCTGGAGTGACTGGCAGGACTGGTCCCACTCGGGTACGGCCACGTCGACGACCATCACCGGGCTCGACCCTGACAGCTTCTACGGAGTGCGGGTGCAGGCGGTCAATGCCAATGGCCCGGGCCAGTGGTCGCCGGCGAGCACCTTCGGGACGGGCGAGCCCGACCAGATCTGCGACATCCTCGACCAACCCACTCCCTAGCGGACCCTGGCCGAAACGTAGGCGCTTGAACGGCCACTCAATGGGTGATGAGAACCCCCCCTTCCCTCCCCTTGGGCACGCGGCATGAGCCACGCTCGGCTGCGTGCCCTCGGGGGAAGCGGGCGCCGTTCCGGCCTTAGAACCATCTAGAGGTAGCGGTATACAATCCGGCTACTAGAGGTGGCGGGGGAGGATCGCTGCGTGGCCACGGACTCCGGCGTCGAGCGAAGGCGCATCACCGAGGCACTCGATCTCGACACTGACTCCCGCCGCTGGGTGTGCAACCGGTGCGGGCACGATCTGGGTCCAGCCGAGCGCAACTACAAGGAGGGCTGCCTCGTCTACGACCGGGACCCCCGCGAGATCCACGTGCCGTTCGATCCGCCCACCGAGTTCGGGTTCAATCCCCATCCCGACTGGTGCCGGATCGTGGAGTTCTACTGCCCCGCCTGCGCGGTCATGTTCGACGTGGAGTACCTGCCGCCGGGCCATCCCATCACCCACGACATAGAGCTCGACCTCGATGCCATCGGCTGACTCCGCCGGGCCGAGCCTCCTCGACGTGGACATCGGGGGGACGTTCACCGACGCCTTCGTGGTGCTGGGCGGGCGCCAGGCCACCGGCAAGTCGCTGACCACCCACGCCGACCTGTCCGACGGCATGATCGAAGCCATCGGCGAGGCGGCCCGGCGGCTCGGCTGCGACCCGGCCGACGCCTTCGCCGCGGCCGACGCGGTCAAGTACTCCACCACCGTGGGCACCAACGCCCTGATCGAGCGCACCGGCCCCAAGGTGGGGCTCATCACCACCGCCGGCCAGGAGGACACCATCCATGTGGCCCGCTCCCGCTCGTGGGCCGACGGGATGCCCCTGGAGGTGCAGATCGACCGCACCCGGGCCCAACGTCCCGACGACCTGGTGCCCCGGTCGCTGCGGGTGGGCGTGCGTGAGCGCATCGACTGCTTCGGCGAGGTGCTCATGCCGCTGAGCACCGACGACGTGCTGGCCGCGCTCGACCACCTGGTCCGCCAGGGTGTGCGGGCCATCGCGGTGTGCCTGGCGTGGTCGTTCATGAACCCGGCCCACGAACAGCAGGTGGCCGAGATCGTGCGCCGGGAGTACCCCGATTCGGTGCTGGGCCGCTGCCCGGTGCTGCTGTCGTCGGAGGTGGCCCCCCGCCTCGACGAGTACCGCCGCAGCATCACCACCATCCTCAGCGCGTTCCTGGCCCCCGACACCGAGGAGCACGTCATCGACCTCGGCGACCGGCTGCGATCCCTGGGATGCCGCAAGCCGCTGCTGGTGGCCCGCAACATCGGCGGCGTGGCCTCGCCCAGCCGCACCACCGCCCTGCACCTGCTGGGCAGCGGTCCGGTAGCCGGCCTGGCCGGCGCGGCCGTCATGGCCCGCGACTACGGGCTCGACCGGGTGATCACCGCCGACATGGGCGGCACCAGCTTCGACGTGGGCCTGGTGATCGACGGCCAGGACCGCAACTACGAGTTCGACCCGGTCATCGACCGCTGGCGGGTGCACCTGCCGGTCATCGCCAACTACTCCATCGGCGCGGGCGGTGGCTCCATCGCGTACTTGACTGATACCGGCGAGTTGAGGGTCGGGCCCCGCAGCGCCGGGTCGATGCCCGGGCCTGCCTGCTACTCCCAGGGTGGCACCGAACCGACGGTCACCGACGCCGACGTGGTGCTGGGCTTCATCGACCCCGACCGTTTCCTGGGCGGCGCCATGCCGCTGAGCTGGCGCCGGGCCGAGCGGGCGCTGGCGCGTCGCATCGCCGACCCGCTCGGCATCGACGTGATCGAGGCCGCACTGCGGGTGCGCCGCCTGATCGATGGGGTGATGGGCCAGGAGATCTACCGCCAGACCGCGCTGGAGGGTCACGACCCCCGCGACTTCACCATGTTCGCCTTCGGAGGGGCCGGTCCGGTCCATGCCGCCGCCATCGCCGGATACGCCGACGTGAGCACGGTGGCCACCTTCGCCCACGGCAGCGAGTTCAACGCCTACGGGGTGGCCACCATGGGCGTGATGCAGACCTACGAGCGCACCCGGATGGTCCAGCTCTTCGACGGCGACTCCTACACCGACGCCGGCGACGCCTTCAACGACGTGGTCCGGGGGCTAGTGGCCCTGGCCGAGCGTGACATGGCCGAGGAGGGCTTCGGCCTCGACTCGGTGACGCTGCGGCTGGAGCTGGACATGAACTACGGGGGCCAGCACCACACCGTCCGGCTCGAGTCGCCCCGGCTGCTGCTGGAGGGCCCCGACGATGTGGTGGCCGTGTGCGACGCCTTCAACGAGGTGTTCGCGGCGGCATACGGGGCCGGGTCCATCCATCCCTACGGCGGGATCCTGGTGCAGCTGTTCCGGCTGGTGGCCGGAGCCTCCGGCTACCGGCTCGAGGCTCAGCCCCGGCCCGTGAACGCGGTGGCGGGGAACGGGTCGCGCCACAGCGACGAAACCCGGGAGGCGTGCTGGCCCGGCGCGGGCGCCCTGATCACGCCGGTTTACGACCGGGCCCTCCTGCCTGACGGCTTCGCCACCCAGGGCCCGGCGCTCATGGAGGATGTCGACACCACCGTCGCAGTGCCTCCCGGCTGGAACTACGCCCTCGACGAGCAGCGCACCGGCTGGCTTACCGCACCGGAGTCATCGCCGTGACGGCGCCGCCTGCCTCGCAGTCGACGATGCTCGATGTGGCCGCCATGGGCCTCGACGAGCGCATCGCCCGCTTCGGCCGGCCCCTGATGAGGCCCGGCCCCGGCCTCGACCCTGAGGTGCTGCACCGGGAGGTGCTGGAGGAGCCCACCGAGCTGGAGCTGGCCGGCGAGGGCAGCCTCGACCCCGTCGACCTCGAGATCTTCCTGCACAAGCTCGACTCGATCATCGACGACGGTCGCGACGTGTGCAAGTACCTGAGCATGGCCGAGATGCTCCAGGCCGGCGACCTCGGCGTGGGCATCTTCACTGCCAAGGGCGACCTGGCCGGCATGTCCACCGGGGTGATCCTGCACGCCCTGCTGCACTACGGACCGGTCAAGTACGTGCTCAAGCACTACGTCGACGACCCCACCGTGGGGCTGGCCGACGGCGACATCTTCTTCTTCAACGACCCCGACGCCGGCGGGGTCCACACCTACGACCACTTCCTGATGATGCCGGTGTTCTCCGGCGGCGAGCTGCTGGCCTGGGTGGCCTGCGGGGGCCATCAGGGCGAGACCGGGTCTCGCTCACCCGGCGGCTGGTCGCCCGAGATCGGCACGCGTTACGAGGAGGGCCTGCACATCACCCCGCTGCGGGTAGGCACCGACTTCCGGTTCCACACCGACCACCTCGAGTTCCTGTTGAACTCGGTGCGCACGCCCCGCCAGAACTCCCTCGACATGAAGGCCCGCCTGGCGGTGTGCGTGCGGCTGCGCCAGCAGCTGCTGCGCGAGGTGGAGCGCCGGGGCGCGGCCTTTGTGGCCGCCGGGCTGCGCCAGTCGATCAAGACCTCGGCCACCCTGGCTCGCCGCCGCATCGCCGGCTTCAACGACGGCGTGTACCGGTCGGTGGTGTTCCTCGACACCATCGGCATCTCCGACGGGCTGATCCGCCTGCCGGTCGACCTGCACAAGCGGGGTGACGAGTTGATCATCGACATGGCCGGCGCTTCGCCCGAGCCCCGCATCGGCCCCTTCCACCTGCGGTGGCACTTGGCCCGGGCCGCTTCGGCCGCCGCGCTGTTCCCGACGGTGTTCCGGGGGCTGCGCTGGTCGATCGGCCTGTTCGATCCGATCAAGCTCACCGCCCCGCCCAGCATCGTCAACGCCCCCAGCCGCGACTCCGGCACCGGCTCGGGCAGCCACACCGGGCGGGTGGTGGTGCAGGGTCTGCTGCTGGCTGCCATGCGCATGCTGCACGACAGCCCGCACCGTGCCGGCGTGACTGCGCCGTTCGCCGAGAACCTGCTGCTGATCCAGTTCGGCGGCACCGGCCAGTACGGCAACCAGATCGCGGGCGGGCCCGCCAACGGCAACGCCACCGGCCAGGGCGCCCGCTTCGACCTCGACGGCGAGCACAGTGCCGGGTTCTTCTGGGCGATGGTGGTGGACTGCCCCGGCCCTGAGGAGCAGGAGCGCAAGTTCCCGTGGGTGTACCTGTTCCGCAACCGCTTCGACCGCGACGTGTGCGGGCTGGGCCGGTACCGGGGCGGGGTGGGCCTCACCGACTGCTTTGTGATCCACGGCACCGAGGGCCTGGGCACGAACTCGGTGGGCACCGGCAGCCGGTTCACCAAGAACTACGGGCTGTTCGGCGGCTACTCGGGCGCGGCCCAGCCCCGCATCATCATCCGGGGCTCCGACGCCAAGGAGCTGATGGCCGCGGGGGCCGACGACCTGCCCATGAGCGTGCGGGAGCTGGCCGACCGGCGCCGCATCTCTGGCGACTACGCCTTCGGGCACACCAACTCAGAGGGCGAGACGGTGAGCGACGGAGATGTGGTGGTGCTGGCCCGGGGCTGCGGCGGCGGCTACGGCGACGTGCTGGAGCGCGACCCGCAAGCGGTGCTGGGCGATATCGCCGGGGGCATTACCTCACCGGAGTTGGCCGAGCGGCTCTACGGAGTCGTGCTGGCGGCTGGAGGGGCCCGGGTGGACATCGAGGCTACCGAGGCCCGCCGGGCCGAGATCCGGGCCGAGCGCAAGCGGCAGGGCCGGCCCTACGCCGAGTTCGTGGCCGGCTGGTCGCAGCGCCGGCCGCCACCGGACGCGCTGCGCCACTACGGCGAGTTTCCGGCGCCGGTGCAGGTGATCGACGACCGCGAGTACCCGACCGAGCCGATCCCCGACAGCGGATCGTGGCACCGATGACCCGGCTGACCGCGCTGGTGCCCGGCGGGGTGTGCGCGGCCGCCCTGGGCCGGGACTGGCCCGACGGCGTCGACGACCAGGTCCGCTGCATCGACGAGGGGTCGAGGGCCCTGCGGCTGGCGTTCTGCTGCGCTCCGGGGCCTGATGAAGCCCGGGATCCCGACTCGGTTGCGGCCGGACTGGTGGCAACCCCGGGAGCGCTTCCCGTGCTTGGTGTCGTGCCGGGACCGCTGTCCGACGAACTTCTGTCAACAATCCACCGCCGAGGTGGAGAATCTGCCGGTAGTTCGGCGAGCCGGGACGTCCAAGAGCTTCTCGACGATGCCTCGGACGCCGCAGTGGACAGGCTCCGGGCGCTGGGCGCATGCGGGGTGGGGCGAGCCGCCGTCGTGGAGGCCGCGGCGGCGTCGTGGGTCGGCGACGAGGCAGCGGCCGAGGCCCACCGCCCCCTCCTCAACGCGGCCGCCCATCTGCGCCTCGACGTGGTGCTGGTCGCAAGCGGCCTCGATGACGTTGCTTCGCTCGGCTACGACCGCTGGGCCTCTGATCAGGGCTGCTCGCCGGGGCTCGGCTTCCTGCCGGCCGAGGCCTTCGACTCGGCGGCGGCGCTGGAGCGCTGGCTGGACAGGATCCGGACTGCTGGCGGGCCCAGCGAGGCCATCACCGCGCCACTCGACGCTGGCGTGTCGCCTGAACTGGTGCGGCACGCGTCCCGTGTCCTGTCAGGGGAGGACGCCCGGCCGTGAGCTACTCGGTGGGCATCGACATGGGGGGCACCTTCACCGACGGGTACTTCTCCGACGGCGAGCGAGTCATGATCGCCAAGGTTCCCACCACCCACTTCGACCTGACCCGCTCGGTGATGGCGTGCCTGGCCGGGGGCGCCGAGGCCTTCGACGTTCCCCTGGAGCACTTCCTGGGCGACATCGGCCTGTTCCGTCTGGCCACCACCATCGGCACCAACGCGGTGGTCACCGGCACCGGCGACCCGGTCGGGCTGATGGTCGAGACCGGCGCCGAGAAGTCCCTGTACGGACCGAACGAGCCCGCGCCCGCTCTAGGCGTCTTCGTGACGCCCGACCATGTGGTGGGCGTCGACCCGGAGGCAGCCGCCGAGGAGGTGCTGGCCCTGTGCCGCGACCTGGTGCAGCAGGGGGTACGCCACACGGTGGTGAGCCTGCGAGGGCCGCGCCGGGACGCAGAGGCGGGCTTGCGGGAACTGGTGCGCGATCGGTACCCGGTCCACTACCTGCGGTCCATCCCTCTCACCATGGGGTGGGAGACGGCTGCCGTCGACGACGACGAACTGCGCACCAACACGGCCGTCCTCAATGCCTACCTGAGCCGGCCTATGGCCAAGCTGCTGTACCGCACCGAAGGGATCCTTCAGCAGGCCGGTCTGGCCGTGCCCTTGATGGCGGCCCGCTCCGACGGCACCTTCAGCCGGATGCCCCGGACCACCGCCATCAGCACGTACAGCTCGGGGCCGGCCGCGGGACTGGGGCTGGCGGCTGTCCTGGCCCGCCAGCACGGCGACCCGGCGGTGGTCGCCTTCGACATGGGGGGCACCACCCTCGACCTTGGACTGGTGCGGGACGGAACCCACGAAGTGAACTCGGAGCCTGAGATCCGGGGTGTTCCGGTGTCGTTGCCCGTGCCCGGGATCGTCTCGGTCGGCCTCGGAGGCTCGTCGATCGCCTCCGCGGACGGTTCGGGGACGGTGACGGTGGGGCCGGCCAGTGCCGGCGCTGTTCCAGGCCCGGCCGCGTTCGGTCGGGGCGGCATCGAGCCGACCCTCACCGACGCCGACGTGGAGCTGGAGCTTCTGGCCGACGGGCAGGTCCTACCCGGCGACATCGTGCTCGATGCGGACCGGGCCTCGGTCGCGCTGGCCCCGCTGGCCGGCGGCGACGCCACGGCCGCGGCCCGGCTCGTGCATGAAGCCGCCCACAGCACGGCGGCCGCGGCCATCGAGGACCTGCTGTCCGGCTCGGAGGTCAATCCCACCGAGGCCACTCTCTACGCGTTCGGCGGGGCCGGAGGGCTGCACGCCGGCCCGGTCGCGGACCTGGTGGGCATCGGCCGGGTCCGGTCGTTCGCAGCGGGCGGTGTCTTCAGCGCCCGAGGTGTCGCCGAGGCCGCGCTTGATGGGTCCGCTCTCGGCCGATGGCACGACGTCGGCAGTTCCCTGCCAGACGGCGTCGTTGCCGGTCCTGCCCTCGTCAACGTCTCGGGAGTCGTGCATGCCGTGCCTTCCGGCTGGACGGCAAGGAGTGACGGAGTCGACAGCCTCCTGTGGGAGCGGTCGGGATGAGCGTGCTCGACGGCATCGCCATTGTCGGTGTGGCCGAGACACCTATCGGGAAGCTGCCGGGCCGAAGCGCCATCAGCCTGCAAGCCGAGGCAGGCGTGGCCGCGGTAGCCGCAGCCGGCCTGGCCAAGGGCGACGTCGACGGGGTGTTCTCGTTCTCGGGTTACTCCCAGGCGATGATGCTGCACGCCGCCCGGGTGGCCGAGCATCTCGGCCTGCGACCCGAGTTGGCCGTGGTCACCGACGTGGGCGGACCCGGAACCCATCACGCCGCGCTGCTCAACGTGGCCGCGGCCATCGACGCCGGCATGTGCACCGTCGCGCTGTGCACCTACGGCGAGAACGGCATCTCCATCCGCCGCTCGGGCCGGGGCCGGGCGCCGGGCACGCTCACCGGTGGCGAGGACTTCGAAGCCCCCTACGGACAGATCGCCATGATCACCGGCTACGCCCTGTTCGCCCAGCGCCATATGCACCTCTACGGCACCACCAGCGAGCAGCTCGGTGCGGTGGCCGTGACCTCCCGCCACCACGCCTCGCTCAACGACAACGCCCACAAGCGCGAGCCGATCACCCTGGCCGACCATCAGGCGTCCCCCATGATCTCGTCGCCTCTACGCCGGCTCGACTGCTCGCTGATCTCCGACGCGGGCGGGGCCTTCGTGGTGACCTCGATCGAGCGGGCGCGCAGCCTGGGCGTGCCCTACGCACGGGTGCTCGGCTACGGCGCAGCAGCCACCCACCACATCGGTTCGCAGGCCCCCGACCTTCACGAGCTCGGCGGCCCGGTGGCCGCAGCCCGGGCCTTCGAGCGGTCCGGCCTGACCGTCGCCGACGCCGACGCGGCGTACATCCACGACGCCTGCACCTTCAGCGTGGTGGCCGGGGTGGAGGCGCTCGGCCTGTGCGCCGAGGGCGAGGGCGGTCCGTACGCCGAGTCGGGAGCGCTGGCGCTGGGCTCGAAGTGCCCAGTGAACCTGCACGGCGGGATGCTCTCGCACGGCCACGCCGGCGGGGTGTTCCACCTGCTTGACGCGGTGCGCCAACTGCAGGGCACGGCCGGGCGTCGCCAAGTGGAGGGGGCAGAGGTCGTGGTCGCCCACGGCAACGGCGGGGTGTTCTCGACATTCTCGACCATGGTTCTGGGGCGGGGCGGATGATCGGCAAGCCGCGCCCCGACCTGAACGACGCGGCCACCGCGCCGTACTGGGAGGCGGCCGCCCGCCACGAGCTGGTGCTGCCCCGCTGCGACGGCTGCGATCTGGTCTTCTTCCCGCCCCGGGAACTCTGCCCCGGCTGCTGGGGCGGCGACCTGTCCTGGCAGCCGATGAGCGGCAGAGGCACGGTGTGGACGTTCACCGAGGTCCACGTGGCCTTCTACGACGACACCTGGGCCGAAGACGTGCCCTACGTGGTGGCGGTGATCGAGCTGGACGAGGGCCCACGGCTGCTAGCCGGCATTGTCGAGTCCGACATGGACCGCCTCGCCATCGGCGACCGGGTCGAAGCCACCTTCGAGGACCGCTCCGAAGGCGTGACCGTGCCCATGTTCCGGGCGATCAAGTGACGGATCGGAAACCAGCCGGATCCGAATTGGCAGCGGTGTGCACGGTATGCGTGCATTGTGCTGCCAATTCGCGAGGCTCCGGCACATGCCTGTCGAATTGGCAGCGGTGTGCACGGTATGCGTGCATTGTGCTGCCAATTCCGGCCGGTGCCGATGGTGCGACCGTGGGCAGCAAGTCATGAGCGGCATTGAGCACAGAGACTTGTGGTCGTTGTGCGAGAAGCGGACTGAGGAGCACCCCGACCGGATTGTCCTGGACTTCGACGGCAAGCTCTGGACTTGGGCTGAGCTGATCGAGGCGGCTGTGGGCCTAGCCGGCGGCTTGGCCGCCGCCGGAATGGAGGCGGGCGACGTGGTGTGTCACATGTCGCCCAACGATCCCGAGGCGGTGGTCACCATGCTCGCCCTGCTGCGGCTCGGGGCGGTGGAGTGCCCGGTCAACGCCGGCCTTCGTGGCCAGCAGCTCGCCCACGTGCTGGACCACTCCGGAGCCCGGATGCTGATCGTCGACGGCTCACTGGCCGACCGCATGGCTGAGCAGCTCCCCGCCGCGCCCGACGTCACGACCGTCGTCCAACGCGGCCCCGGCCCCGCAGCCGGCCCGACCGCAGCTTCCCGGACGGTGCCTGCCGGTTCTGTCCCGCGGGTTCCCGCCGGCGCCGCCGATTCTGGACCACACATACCCGGCGGGGTCGCCGTGATCGACTACGACGAACTCTGCGGCTCCGGCGACCGACCGCCGCCGTTCAGGCCGCCCGCGCCGGGCGACCCGATGAACATCATCTACACGTCGGGCACCACCGGACCGGCCAAGGGTGCGGTGCTGCCGCAGGCGTTCCCCATCGCGCAGGCCCGGATCAAGATCGAGCAGTGGGGGTTGACCGCCGACGACGTGCTGTTCTCGGCCCTGCCCCTGTACCACGTCAACGCCCGGTTCTCGACGCTGGGCACCGCCCTGGTGGTGGACGGCCGGGCTGCGCTGGTGTCGCGCTTCTCGGCCGGCACTTTCTGGGACCAAGTGCGCGCCGCGGGGGCTACCGAAGTGGGCGTCGTGGGGGCGGTGTCGTCGATCCTGTTGCGCCAAGCGCCCGGCCCGGCCGATCGTGACCACAACGTGCGGATGATGCACGGCGCAGCCGGCATACCGATGGATCGCCGGGCCGCATTCGAGGAGCGGTTCGGGCTGAAGCTGGTCACCGGGTTTGCCATGACCGAGACCGGCCACTTCTCGACCACCAGCCCCGACGACCCGATGCGCTACAAGGCATCGGGCCGGCCCGTGCCTCAGTACGAGGTGGCGGTGGTAGACGTTGAAGACAACGAACTGCGGCCCGGGGAGGTGGGCGAGCTGGTGGCCAGGCCCCGTGTGCCGGGCGTGATGATGACCGGGTACCACCGCCAGCCCGAGACCACTGCGGACGCCTTCCGCAACGGGTGGTTCCACACCGGCGATCTGGCCACCATCGAGGCCGACGGCTACATCCGCTGGGTCGACCGGATCGCCGACGCCATCCGCCGCCGGGGCGAGATGATCTCCTCCACCGAGGTCGAGCGGGCGGTCTGCGCCTTCGACGGGATCGCCGAGTGTGCCGCGGT
This sequence comes from Acidimicrobiales bacterium, assembly GCA_965117015.1. Lineage (GTDB taxonomy): Bacteria > Actinomycetota > Acidimicrobiia > Acidimicrobiales > Aldehydirespiratoraceae > Aldehydirespirator. Next base: position 820,100 of record OZ220747.1, on the reverse strand, counting down.
GGGCGTGCCCTCAGAGTTGGGCGAGGAGGACGTCAAGCTGGTGGTGGTGTCCGAGCCCGGGCAAACCATCGACCCGGCCGCCCTCCAACGCCACTGCCAAACCACACTCCCCGACTTCTGCCAGCCCCGCTACCTGGAAGTCCTAGACGAACTCCCCAAGACCGCCACCCACAAGGTCAACAAACCCCAACTCCGCCACACCGAAGATCCAACCGTCCTAGACCTCACCCAGTCCATCTAGGGCTGGGTCACGGCCGGATCACCGCCTTGGTGGGGTACATGCCGTCGATCTCGTTGGCGATGGCCCGGATGCACAGTTCGGTGTCGTGCAGGTCGAATGTGTGGCTGATCATCTCTTCGGGCTTGAAGCCGGTCGAAGAGATCAGGTCCATCGTCGCTCGCAGCGCCGGGCTGCCGGCCGTGAACGCCCCCTGCACCTTGATCTCGTTCCACACCAGGGCGTCGATGTCCACCGGGACCTGCCGGCCGCCGCTTAGCCCCGCCAGCACCAGCGTGCCCCGCTTGCGCACGGCCGCCACCGAGGACGCCAAAGCGGCCGGGCTGCCGCTCACATCCACCACCACATCGGCCATGGCTCCGCCCGTCTCGTCGGCCACCGCCTCGACCACGTCGGTGTGATCGACCTCGACGGTTAGGTCGGCGCCCCAGCGGCCGGCCAGGGCCAAGCGGTCGGCGTCGGCCGCAGTGCCGGTGACGATGATGCGGCCCGCGCCAGCCGCCCGGGCCGCCCATGTGCAAGCCAGGCCCTGCTGGCCCGGCCCCTGGATGAGAACCGTGTCACCGAACGTGACGCCGCCGTGCAGGATGGCCCACTGGTAGCCGTTGGCCATCACCGACCCGCACAGAACCGCAGCCTCGTCGCTCATAGCGTCGTCCACCTTGAACAGCTCGGCGTCGGGATTGACGTAGAGGTAGTCGGCCAGCCCACCGAACAGGTGCGGGGGCTCGGCCGCGCTGGTGGCGCTGCCGTAGAGCGTGCGTTGGGGACAGAACCGGGGGGCGCCGTCGCGGCAGTCCCGGCAGTGGCCGCATCCGCGCGAGCCCTTGAGGATCACCCGGTCGCCCTCGGCCACCCCGTGGATCGCGGCGGCTAGCCGGCCCAGGCGCTCGACCCGGCCGAAGATCTCGTGGCCCAGGATCACCGGATAGGGCATGTCGATACGGCCCTTGAAGTACTTGACGTCGGTGCCACACACTCCGCCGACGCCGATTCGCAGCAGCGCCCCGTCGTCGGCCACCTCCGGCACCCGGTATTCCCGGATCTCCAGGCGCTCCGGCCCCAGCAGCGTTGCAGCTCGCACAGTGCTCACAGCTCCCCCCCAGGCGGCGGTCACGCCTGGCGCGTGGCTACGAAGCGGGCAGTGGTTGCCAGTGCTTCCTTGGCGGCGGGCACGTCGGGCAGTGCTTCCAGCGCGGCCAGCGCCTCGTCCAGCAGCGCGGCGATCTCTGCCTCCAGGCTGGCCAGCGCGCCCGTGTCGACGATCACCTGCTGGACGTCGGCCACCGTCTCGTCGCTCATCTCGGAGCCGACTAGGTCCAGTAGTGCCAGCTGTGACGGGGTCGCGGCGGCTCTCGCCATGGCCATGAGCAGCGTGGGCTTGCCTTCCTGCAGGTCGTCGCCGACGGGCTTGCCGGTGGCGGCCGGGTCTCCGAACGCGCCCAGGATGTCGTCTCGCAGCTGGAAGGCCATGCCGACAGGGCGACCGTGACGCTCCAATGGCTCGGCCAGGTCGGGCCGTCCGGCCAGTGCGGCGCCGAGCTGCAGCGGCCGAACCACCGTGTAGCGGGCCGTCTTGTGCTCGATGATCTTGCGGGCCTCGTCCGCGGTGGCGCTCCCCCGGGCGCCCCCGACCACGTCGAGGTACTGGCCCATGTTGAGCTCGGTGCGCAGCCCGTCCCACACTGCCCGGGTCTCGGGGGACACCCAGCCCAGCGTGCGGTCGGCGAGCACCATGGCCATGTCTCCCACCAGTACGGCAGCCGCCTCGCCGAAGCGCCGGTCCTCGCCGCGCCAGCTGCGGTCGCGATGGCGCTGCACGAACTTGCGCCACACGGTGGGCGCTCCCCGCCGGGTGTCGGAGCCGTCCATCACGTCGTCGTGGGCCAGCGCGAAGGCGTGGAGGATCTCCAGGGCGCAGCCGCCGTCGAGGGCACCGTCGCCGCTCGGGTCGCCGCCGGCCACCAGCCAGCCCCAGTGGCAGTAGGCGGGCCGGATGCGCTTTCCCCCGCCCAGGATCATGTCGGCGAGGTCGCCGAGCGGCTCGTCGAGGCTCGGGTCCAGTGCGGCCCACTCCTGGCGCTCGGCGGCCAGGATCTCGCCGAGGCGAATCTGGACCCTGGCCGCGATCTCGGTCAGTTCGGCGGGTGGCCGGGCTGCCTGCCCGGGGGAGCCAGTCACTTCTCTGTGTCTGATTCGAGGGAGGCCACCACCCGCTCGACCTGGATGCTGGCGTTGGCGATGCGGCGCCGGCAGACCTCGATCAGCGTCGCGGCCCGCTCGACCCGGTTGGCTAGCAAGTCCACGTCGGGATCCTCGCCCTCGAGCTCCTGCAGGATCTGCTCGAGTTCGGCCATGGCGGCTGCGTAGCCGGGCTCGCCTTCGCCGGTGCCGCCGGCGGCGGCCTGTTCGGTGCTCATCGGTTCCGGTCCTCGCTGCCGTCGCGCCGGTCACGGATCGTACTCTCAAGCTCGCCGTCTGATAGGTGGGTGACGATGCTGTCGCCGGGCGACACGTCCCGCACCGATCGCAGCAGCGTGCCGTCGTCGCGGCGGGTGAGTGACCACCCCCGTCCCAGGATCAGCGCCGGGTCGAGGGCCCGGACCCGGGTGGCGACGGCGTCCAGGTGGCGCTGGGCGTGCCGGATCTCGTGACGGCCCGCCACCGACAGCCGGGCCGAGGCCCGATCAAGGCGGCGGCTGGTCCTGCGCTCGGCCGCGGGCCCGGCCACCGACAGCCGGTGGCTGACCGCGGCCACTCGGCGCCCGGCCCGTGCCGTGGCCGCCCGTCCGGTGTGGACGAGGCGCTGGGCGGTCCCATCGAGGCTGCGGTCGGCCCGCCGCGCCGCGGCCCGCGCCTGCTGAGCCATGTCGTCGGTGGACTTGTTGATGCGGTTCTCAGCCCCGGCCAGGGCGCGGCGGCTGCACGCCTCGATCCTTCGAGCGGTGGCGTCGAGTTGCTCCAGCCAGCTCTCCACCCGCTGCACCACGGCCCGGGCTGCGGCTGTTGGCGTGGAGCAGGCGGTGTGGGCCACCTCGTCGGCCACGCTGCGGTCGGTCTCGTGGCCTATGCCGGTGAACACGGGACACTCGCACCCCGCGACGGCCCGGGCCACCAGCTCGTGGTCGAAGGCGACGAGGTCGGTGCGGCTGCCGCCCCCTCGCGCCAGCACCAGCACATCCACACCGGCGCCGGCCACCATGCCGACAGCAGCCGCGATCTCGGCGGGAGCATCGGGGCCCTGCACCGGTGTGTCGATCTCGAACACCTGGAAGGCGAAGCCGCTGGGGGCGAACACCTTCAACATGTCGGCATGGGCGGCGCTGCCCAGGGAGGTGACGATCCCCACCCGCAGTGGCACCGGCGCCAGAGCCAGACCGGCGTTGCGGCGCAGCACTCCCTCGGTGGCCAGGGCCTTCAGCAGCGCCTCGCGTTCCGCGGCGAGCGCCCCCAGGGTGTGGGCTGGGTCGATGGAGATCATGCGCAACTGGAGCTGTCCCCGCGGCGCGTAGAAGTCGAGCATCCCCTGGATGCGCACGCTCACCCCGTCGACCATGCGTATGGCGTCGCCGTGCTGCTTGATGATGGTGTTGACCCGTTCCTTGTCGTCTCGGAACAGCACCACGCTCACCGAGGCCACCGGCGGTGAGCCGGGCTCGGCGTGCTCGGAGCGCTCGACCAGGTCGAAGTAGACGTGCCCGCTGCGGGCCCTTGTGATGCTGTCGATCTCCCCGGACACCCAGACCCCGCTACCGAAGGCCTCGTCCAGCGTCCAGCGAAGAACCTGGGCAAGCTCGCCCACCGTCAGGGTCTGGTCCGCGCTGATCAGCGGGCTCACGGCACGGCCTGTCCGGCGACCTCGGACGTCTCGGCCGGCCCGACCTTCTCGGCGATCTCGGCCCGCAGCAGGCCCTCGTACAGCTCGGCGTACAGGCCTCCGGCGAGGCGGAGTTCGTCGTGGGTGCCCGACTCGGTGATCCGGCCCTCGTCGAGCACCACGATCAGATCCGCGTCGACGATGGTGGACAGACGGTGGGCCACCACCAACGATGTCCGGCCCTTCAGAGCCTCGGTCAGCGCCTCCTGCACCAGGGCCTCGTTCTCGGTGTCGAGGTGTGACGTGGCCTCGTCGAGGATGACGATGGCCGGGTCCTTGAGCAGCATCCGGGCGATGGCCAGACGCTGCTTCTCGCCGCCCGACAGCCGGTAGCCCCGCTCTCCGACCACCGTGTCGTAGCCGTCGGGCAGGGCCGCGATCACGTCATGGATGCGGGCGGCGCGGCATGCCTCCACCAGCAGCGTGTCCGCGGCGTCGGGCCGGGCGTAGCGCAGGTTGGAGGCCACCGTGTCGTGGAACAGGTGCGGGTCCTGGGTGACGGTGCCGATGGCGGCCCGCAGCGACGCCTGCGCGAGGTCGCGCACGTCGGCGCCGTCGACCAGCACCGCACCCTCGGTCACGTCATACAGGCGGGGCACCAGCGACACCATCGTTGTCTTGCCCGAACCCGACGGACCCACCACCGCCACCATCCGTCCCGGCGCGATGTCGAGGTCGATGTCGACCAGCACCTCGACCGCCGCGGCGGAGTCGTCCTGGGAGTCGACCGCGGCCGCGTCCGGCGATTCGAGAGTCCTGCTGGCTGCCTCTGAGCCGTCCTTGGCGCCGGCTGCGGCCACGCCCAGCGACTCGGGGGTGTCGTCGGCCGACGGGTAGGCGAAGCTCACGCCCCGGAACTCGACCCGCCCCTCCGGTTGCGTCAGATCGCGGGCGTCGGGCGAGTCGGTGATCGGATTGGGGGTGTCGATCACCTCGAACACCCGCTCGAAGCTCACGAACGCCGACATCACGTCCACCCGGGCGTTGGACAGGCTCGTCAGGGGCACGTAGATCCGCACCGTGTAGAGGCCCAGCGCCACCAGCGTGCCCGCGCTGAGCGCGCCGTCGATGGCGAGATGGCCGCCCAGCCAGTAGACGATGGCCGTCCCGACCGCGCCCACCAGGGTCAGCGCGATCAGGAACACCTGCGAGTACATGGCGCTGCGGACCCCGATGTCGCGCACCCGCCCGGCCCGGTCCGAGAAGTCGGCGGCCTCGTCGTCGTGGCGGCCGAACAGCTTCACCAGCAGCGCGCCGGCCACGTTGAACCGCTCGGTCATGGTGTTGTTCATCGAGGCGTTGAGGTTCATGCCCTCCCGGGTGATGGCCTGCAGGCCCCGGCCCACCCGCCTCGCCGGCAGCACGAAGACGGGCAGGATCGCCACCGCCAGCAGGGTGAGCCGCCACTCCAGCACGAACATGGCGATGAGCGTGGCGACCAGGGTGATGATGTTGGCCACCACCGTGCCGAGCGTGCCGGTGAAGGCCCGTTGCGCCCCGATCACGTCGTTGTTGAGCCGGCTCACCAGCGTGCCGGTCTGGGTGCGGGTGAAGAACGCCAGCGGCATGCGCTGCACGTGGTCGAACAGCCGCAGCCGCAGGTCGAGGATCAGGCCCTCGCCGATGCCGGAGCTGAGCCGGCGGCCTACCAGCGACAGCAGGGCCTCGCCCGCGGCCGCCGCGATCAGCACCGCGAACAGGACGTTCAGATAGCTGCCGTCGCCCTCGGCGATGGCCGAGTCGAAGATCTCCCTGATCATCAGCGGGGGCAGGAGCCCCAGGAACGTGGAGGCGACGGTGGTCACGATGAAGGCGAGGATCCAGGCTCGGTACGGGCGGGCGAAGCCCCACACCCGGCGCCGGGTGTCGGCCGTGATCGTCTTGCCCTTCAGGCCGGAGCGGTCGGCCGCCATGGAGTGCATGACTCCCCACGCAGTCATCATCGATTCCGAGCCTAAGAGGCCGAGCGGACCAGGGCACCGGTAGCGTTGAGTCGTGGATCGCGGTGCCTCAATGGCCCTGAAGACCGACCACTACGAGATCACGATGGTGGCCTCGGCCCTCCAGTCCGGGATCGCCGAGCGCCGGGCCGTCTTCGAGGCCTTCGCCCGGCGGCTGCCGGCGGGACGCGCCTACGGCGTCATGGCCGGGGCCGACCGCATCATCGACGCCATCGAACGCTTCCGCTTCGACGACGAGACCGTCGACCATCTCGTCGGCGCGGGCGTCGTGTCCGATCCCGACGTGACCGATTGGCTGCGGTCCTACCGCTTCAGCGGCGACGTCACCGGCTACCCCGACGGGGAGCTGTTCTTCCCCTACTCGCCGGTGCTGACCGTTGAGGGCACCTTCGCCGAGTGCGTGGTTCTCGAGACGGTCGTCCTGTCGATCCTCAACTACGACTGCGCGGTGGCCTCGGCCGCAGCCCGGGTGCGCGATGTGGCTCACGGCCGCTCTCTCATCGAAGGCGGCGGCCGCCGCGCCGATCCCGACGCGGCCGTGGCTGCGGCCCGGGCGGCCCACATCGGCGGCTTCGACACCACCTCGAACCTGGAGGCGGGCCGGCGCTACGGCATCCCCACCGGGGGCACCACCGCCCACGCCTTCGTGCTGGCCCACGCCGACGAGCACACCGCGTTCAGGGCTCAGCGAGATGCCCTCGGCACCGGCTCCACCTACCTCGTCGACACCTTCGACGTGTTGGAGGGCATCCGGCGGGCCGTGCAGGTGGTGGGCCGCGACATCGGCGCGGTGCGGATCGACAGCGGCAACCTGCTGGCGGCCAGCATCCGGGCCCGGACCCTGCTCGACTCGCTCGGCGCGGACGGCTGCCGCATCGTTGCCTCCGGGGACCTGGACGAGTTCCGTGTGGCCGAATTGGAGGATGCGGCCGCCCCCATCGACGCCTACCTGATGGGCACCAGCCTGGTTACCGGCTCGGGCCACCCCACTGCGTCGGTGGTGTACAAGCTGGTGGCCATCGCCGACGGCGCCGGTGCGGGCGCCCCGTTGCGGGCTGTGGGCAAGCTGTCGCCGGGAAAGACCACCGTGGGTGGCCGCAAGCAGGTTCACCGCACCGTCGATCCTTCTGGCTACTGGAAGGCGGAGGTGCTGTCGCCGGCAGGCGTGGCCGGTCCTGCCGGCAGTCACGACCCTCAGGTCCTTCTGATGGCAGCGGGCGAGCGGGCCTGGCAGGATGATCCCGCGGCAGCCCGCCGCCGCTGTGCCGAGCGACGCCAGGGGCTGCGTGGAGAGGATCGGGTTCCGCATCCCCGACGCTCGCCGGCCATTCCCACGGAATGGGTGGGAATGGAGTCGCCGGCCGCGACAGAATCATCGAACGGAGAGGGAGGGCAGTCGGCGTCGGCACAGGGCGCTCGGCATGCCGGGGGAGGAGATGAGATGCAGAAGGCCTTGATCATCGTGGACGTGCAGAACGACTTCTGCGAGGGCGGGTCGCTGGCAGTGGAGGGCGGGCATGCGGTGGCCTCCTCCATCACCGACCTGGTCGGCCTGGACCGGGCCGGGGGCCGCTACGACTATGTGGTCGCGTCCAAGGACTGGCACATCGACCCGGGCGAGCACTACGCCGCGCCCGGCACCAACCCCGACTTCGAGACGTCGTGGCCGGTGCACTGCGCGGCCGGCACGCAGGGCGCCGCCTTCTCGCCGAAGCTTCAGGTGGCGCTGGACGAGGTGTTCCTCAAGGGCCAGTACAGCAACGGCTACAGCAGCTTCGAGGGGGTGTCGGGATCCAGCGAGGACGTGGGCTTGCGGGACTGGCTCACGGAGCGAGGCGTGAAGGCCGTCGACGTGGTCGGCATCGCCACCGACCATTGCGTGCGGGCCACCGCGCTGGACGCGACCGCAGCCGGCTTCGAGACGTCGGTTCTGGTCGAGCACTGCGCCGGAGTCACCTCCGACACTTCCGACGCCGCCCTGGAGGACATGGCCTCTGCCGGCGTCACCATCGTCGACTGACGCCGCCGGGCCCCATCAGGCGACGGCGGCGTCCAACTGGTCGCGGGTCAGTTCTATGCCGAAGCCGGGGGCGTCGCTGGGCACCAGCCAGCCGTCGGTCGGCAGGGCCATGCCCGGGGTGGAGCGCCAGGCGCCCATGAGCGACTCGCCGGGCCTGCCGCCCAAGAACATCTCGGCCCAACGGTTGCCGGGGAGCCCGTGGCAGAGGTGCTGGCCGTAGGAGTCGTTGCAGCCGCCGTGCACGGCCAGCTCGATGCCGGCTGCGGCCGCGATGGCTGCGATCTTGAGCACCGCGGTGGCCCCGCCCACCCATTGCACGTCGGGCTGCATCACGTCGACGAGGCGCTGCTCGGCGGCGTGGGCGAAGACGCGGTCGGTGTACCAGCGCTCGCCGGCGGCCAGCGTCTGGTGAGGCAGACGGCGGCGGACTTCGGCGTAGCCGGGCCAGTCGTCGGGCTGGGCGTAGTCCTCGATCCAGGTGAGGCGGTAGGGGGTCAGCGCCTCGCCGAGCCGCACCGTATAGGACGCGTCGTGCACCGCCCAGCAGTCGAGCATGATGTCGGCGTCGGGTCCCAGCTCAGTGCGGGCCTCGGCCACCTGTCGCTCGGTCTGCTCGATCCCGGCGGTGGCCGCGGCCGGACCGACCGTGCAGGCCAGCTTGAAGGCGTCGAAGCCCCGGTCGCGCGGGTCGTCGAGGTCGTTGCTGGTGGCGTAGCAGCGGGTGCGGTCGCGGGCAGGGCCGCCGAAGAGCTCGTAGTTGGGCACGCCCAGGATCTTGCCCTTCAGGTCCCACACGGCCAGGTCCACGGCGCTGACTGCGAAGGAGGCGATCCCGGACGCGCCGAAGGCGCTATTGGCGCTGCGCATCATCATGTTCCACAGCTTCTCGGTGGCCAGGGCCGGCTCTCCGGCCAGCATCGGCGCGAGGAAGTCGTTGATGATCGGCACGACCGGGCCTGCCTGGCTCGTCATGCCCACGCCGAAGGTGCCGTCGGAGGCGGTGGCCACGCAGACGACCTCGCCCCACGGCGGCGCGAAGCGCTCGGCCTGGCCGGCGAAGGCCCGGTCGTAGGACAGGGGGTGCATCAGCCCCCACGGATCCCAGGACGCCTGGCTGACCTGCGGGCGACCGAGAGCCTCGGGTCGTCGCAGCGGCGCCGCGACGATCGTCGAGATCGTCGGTGTCATCGCCGCAGCGTAGGGTGCGGTCAGGCTCCGGGCTGGGGGACTACCCGCAGGTAGGGGAGGGGGGCTTCCCAGCCGTCCGGGTACTTCTCGGCCGCGGCCTCGTTCGAGACGGCCGGCACGATGATCACGTCCTCGCCCTGCTGCCAGTTAGCCGGGGTGGCCACCTGCTCGTGGGCGGTGAGCTGCACCGAGTCGAGCAGGCGCAGGATCTCAACGAAGTTGCGGCCGGTGGTCATCGGGTAGGTGAGGGAGGCCTTGATCTTCTTGTCGGGGCCGATGATGAACACCGAGCGGGCGGTGGCGTTGTCGGCCGCGGTGCGTCCCTCGGACGTGTCGCCGGCGTCGGCCGGGAGCATGTCGTAGAGCTTCACCACGTTGAGCTCGGGATCGCCGATCAGCGGGTAGTTGACCGCGTTGCCGGTCGCTGTCTCGATGTCGGCGGACCAGCCGACGTGGTCGCTCACCCCGTCGACGCTGATGCCGATGATCTTGCAGTTGCGGGCCGCGAAGTCCGGCTTCAGCCCGGCCACCGCACCCAGCTCGGTGGTGCAGACCGGCGTGAAGTCCTTCGGGTGGGAGAACAGCAGCGCCCATCCGTCGCCGATCCACTCGTGGAAGTTGATCTCCCCCTCAGTGGTGTCGGCGGTGAAGTCGGGAGCCGTGTCGTTGATGCGCAGTCCCATGGGTTACCTCCAAGTGATGGCGAATTGTCCACAGGCTATCGGGCCATGATGACAAATCCGACCGGATTAGTCAGGTATCGTCTCGGAGGTCGAACAGCCGGAGGTCCAATAGATTCGCGGGCTGTGAGGATCGCGGTCGTCTACAACCGGGACAGCCAGAACGTCATCAACCTGTTCGGCATGCCGAACCAGGAGAAGATCGGCCTCAAGACCATCAAGCGGCTCACCGACGCGCTCCGGGCCGGCGGCCACCAGGTGGCGGCCATCGAGGCCGACAAGGAGCTGATCTCCAAGCTGGAGTCGTTCATGCCCCGGGTGGTGGCGGGCGAGCGGCCGGGGATGGTGTTCAACGTCTCCTACGGGCTTCAGGGCCAGGCCCGCTACACCCATGTGCCCAGCATCCTGGAGATGGTCGGGATCCCCTATGTGGCGTCCGGTCCCCTGGGGCATTCGCTGGCGCTCGACAAAGTCGTCACCAAGATGATCCTGCGCCAGAACGGCATCCCCACGCCGGAGTTCGCGGTGCTGGAGACGCCGGAGGTCGCGATCCCGGGCGACCTGCCCTACCCGATGGTCGTGAAGCCGAAGAACGAGGCCGTCTCGTTCGGCCTCGCCGTGGTGAACGACGAGAGCGAGCTGCGGGCGTCGGCCAAGGTCATCTTCGACCGGTTCTCGCAGCCGGTGCTGGCCGAGCAGTACATCGAGGGCCGCGAGATCAACGTCGGCCTGCTGGGCAACGGCCCTCCGGAGGCGCTCCCGCCGGTGCTGCTGAGCTTCGGCGACGGTCCCCAGATCTACACCTACGAGGACAAGACCGGCCGCAGCGGCCGCCAGATCCAGCCGGTGTGCCCCGCGCCCATCTCCGGGGAGCTCACCGCGGAGGCCCAGCAGATCGCAGTGCGCACGTTCTCGGCTCTCGGCCTCTACGACTGCGCCCGCGTCGACATGCGCATGGACGCCGACGACAACCTCTACGTGCTGGAGGCGAACAGTCTCCCCAGCCTGGGCGAGCACGGGTCCTACCTGGTGGGGGCGGCCCATGTGGGCCTGGAGTTCGAGGGCTTCGTCAACCGCCTGGTCGAGGTGGCCAGCGCCCGCTACTTCGGCACGCCGCAGCCGCCCCCGGTCGACGCCCGCGCCGCCGATCCGTCCAAGCGGGCCTTCCAGTTCATCACGCAGCGCCGCGACGCCATGGAGCGCTCGCTGCAGCGGTGGGTGCAGGTCTCCAGCCGCACCGACGACCCGGTGGGCCTGGAGCGGGCCGCGGAGCGGGCCGGCCGCATCCTCACCGACGTCGGGATGATGCCTGTGCCGGAGCTCACCCACCAGGCCGAGGCATACATGTACGAGACGGCCAGGGGATTCGACGGAGGAGTCCTGCTGGTGGCCCATCTGGACGTGCCGGTCATAGCCGGCGGACTCAAGCAGGGGTTCCGCCGCGACCCGGAGTGGCTCTACGGCGAGGGAGTGGGACGATCGCGGGCCTCGCTGGTGATGCTGGAGTACGCGCTGCGGGCGCTTCGCAGCACCAGGAGCCTCCGGCGGGTGCCGCTGGGCGTGCTGCTGTACTGCGACGAGGGGCGCGACGCGGCCCGCAGCCGGCGCGTGATCGAGCAGGCCGCGGGCCGGGCGGAACACGTCCTGGTGTGCCGGCCCGGCACGGTCGGCCACGGCATTGTCACCCAGCGGCGGGGCAGCCGGCGCTACGACCTGACCATAGAGGGCGAGAGGCTCAGCCCCGGCCAGGTGGGGCGCCGCCGGCCCGTCGTGCGCTGGGCCTGCGAGAAGGTCGAGGCCATCGGCCAGCTGAGTGCGCCCCGGAGGCGCCTGTCCATCGGTGTCATCGACATGAACACCGAGCGCCACGCCATGTTCATGCCCCACCGGGTGGAGGTGTCCCTGATGATGTCGTATCTCTCGGTCGCCCACGCCGACGAGACCGAGGCCGCCATGCGGAAGGTTCTCGGCCGGGGCGGGCCGAAGTGGAGCCTCAACCGGCTCACCGACCGGCCGCCGATGCCGGACCGCCCGGCCAACCACCGGCTGGCCGAGGCGCTGGAGGCCGCCGCGGCCAAGTGGGACATCGGCGTGGAGCGGGAGTCGTCGGCGTGGCCGTCGGTGGCCGGCCTCGTCGGAGACGGCACGGCCGCCGTCTGCGGGGTGAGCCCCGCCATGAAGGACGGCGGAACTCCCGAGGAGGCCGTCCAGCGCATCAGCCTGGTGGAGCGGACCCTGCTGCTGACCGAGTACCTCACCGGCTGGATCGGGCGCTGATCCGATGACCGGACCCGAGCCGCAGCAGCCTCGCGCGCCGACCCAGCCGGAGGGTCGCCGCCATTCGAGGCCGCGGCGGCCGCGGCGGGTGACCGAGGTGGACACCGACCTGCTGGAGTTGACCGACACCCGCATCCACGAGCCCCAGCGGGTCGCCGCGTCGGCGCACGGAATGGTGAGCACGGCCCACTACTCGGCCACCGCCGCCGGGGTGAGGATGCTGGAGCAGGGCGGCAACGCAGTGGACGCCGCGGTGGCGGCCGCGCTGGCCCTGGGCGTGTGCGAGCCCGCCGCGTCGGGACTGGGCGGCCAGACCATGATGCTCGTCCATCACCGGGCCTCCGGCGCCACGGTGGCGGTGGACGGGTCGTCGCGAGCCCCCGCCGGGGCTCTGATCGACAGCTTCGCCGACCTGCGAGCCGACAGCAGGCGCGGGCATCGGGCCACCACCGTCCCCAGCTCGCCCGCGACCTACGCCCACGTGCTGGAGCGCTTCGGGCGCCTCGGCTGGGCGACGGTCCTCGAGCCGGCCATCGAGCTGGCCGCCGACGGATACGAGATCAGTGTGCTTCAGTACCGCCTCACGCGGCGGGAGCGCCGGCACCTGAAGGCCCATTCGGCCGGGCCGCTCTTCTTGCAGGACGGGCGCCGGGCGCGCCGGGCCGGGACGAGGTTCGTGCAGCCTGCGCTGGCCGCCACCCTTGGCCGCCTGGCCGAGCGGGGCTACGAGGACTTCTACTCGGGTGAGACCGCCCGCCTGATCCACGACGACATGGTGGCCAACGGCGGCGTCCTCCGCGAGGGCGACCTGGCCCGGATCCCGGTTCCCGTCGAGCGCGAGCCGCTGTCGGGGCGCCTCGGGCGCGACCGGGTGCTGACGATGCCGCTGCCGGGGGCGGGCCGCACCTTGGTGGAGATGCTCAACATCCACCAGAGCCTTCCCCGCGAGCTGCAGGACATCGACACGCCCGACGGCGCGGTTTGCCTGGCCAGGACGATGCGGCAGGCACTGATTGACCGCAACGACCGCCCCTTCGATCCCGACCTCTACGACCAGGTCTCCGACAAGCAGATGCTGAACCGCCAGTACGCCCGGGGCGTGGCCCGCCGGATCGCGGCGATCCAGACCAGCGGTGAGACCACCCACCTGTCGGTGATGGACTCCGAGGGCAACACGGTGGCGCTTACCCAGTCGATCGAGAACGTCTACGGCTCGTGCGCGGCCTCGCCGCAGCTGGGCTTCCTCTACAACAACTACATGAGTGCCTTCAACCTCGACGATCCCTCGCACCCCTACTACCTGAGGCCCGACGCGGTGCCGTGGGCCAGCGTGGCCCCCACCATCGTGTTCAAGAAGGAGCGGCCGTGGCTGGCGATCGGCTCGCCGGGGAGCGAGCGCATCCCCCCGGCGATCCTGCAGGTGCTGCTGCGACTGCGGGGGTCCTCGCCGCTGGCCGCGGTGGACGCGCCCCGGATCCACTGCTCGCTCGACGGCGTGGTGTCGGCCGAGGCGTCGCGCCTCTCCACCGACGTGCTGGACGCGCTCGGCCGCTCGGGCTTCGAGCTGACCCGGCGCGAGCCCTACTCCTTCTACATGGGCTGCGTGCAGTTGGTCATGGCCGACGGTGACCGGCTCGTGGGGGTGGCCGACCCTCGCAGGGACGGCGCGGCCGCAGGCCCGGGCACAGCGCCGGCGACGCCGGCATGACGCTGCCGCTGCTGGTCTCGGTGCCCCACGCCGGCCTTCGGGTACCGGCCGAGGTCGAGCCGCTGTGCGCGCTGACGCCGTCAGAGGTCGCCGACGACGGTGACGGTGGCGCTGATGAGATCTATTCCTTCGAGGAGGAGGAGGAGGTCGGGGCCTTCGTCACCACCGACGTGGCCCGGGCCATCGTCGACATGAACCGGGCCCGGCACAACCGCCGGGCCGACGGTGTGGTGAAGACCCACACCTGTTGGAACGTCGAGGTCTGGAAGCGTCCACTCTCTCGAGCCGAGGTCGAGGGCCTCCTCGACGCGTACCACGCCCCGTACCACCGGCGATTGACCGAGCTGGGGCGCTCCGGGCGATGGGTCCTGGGCGTCGACTGCCACACGATGGCAGGGACGGGGCCGCCGCTGGGACCCGATCCGGGCGTCGAGCGGCCCTGGGTGTGCCTCAGCCACGGCGACGGAACCTGTCCGCAGGAGTGGATCGAATCGCTGAGGGACTGCTTCCAGGACCAACTAGAGGGGCCGGTGAGGATCAACGACCCCTACGACGGCGGCTACATCACCCGCTTCCACGCGGCCGAGATGCCTTGGGTCCAGATCGAGCTGTCCCGAGCCCCCTTCATGTCCAACGAAGGCAAGCGCCGCCTAGTGCTCACCGCGCTGCAACGTTGGACACAACGCCACACCTAGGGGCTGAGCGATCGGGAGGACCTAGCTGGGATCCTTTCTAATCGCACACCATTTAGAAAGGGTACACAGACAACATTTCCAAATGGCGCTCATTTGGGAAGGATGCAGCGCTAACCTTTACATATGAGCTGGCGGGATGGGGATGGTGCGGGCACTGTTGTGACCGCCGAGTGGAACGGGCGCCAGGTCGACACTTGGAGACCGGCAGAACTCAGCGAACGTGACTTCTCCCTCACCGAGCCCGAGGCCCGCGCCACCGAGCGGGCCGCGGCCGCGCTGCTGGCATCGGATGCCCAGCTTCCGGACACGTGGGAGGCATTGGCCAGGCTCCTGCTGCGCCACGAAGGCATCGCCTCGTCCGGGATCGAGGGCTTGCGAGAACCGCTGGTGTCCGTACTGCTCGCGGAGCGCACCGGCGCCGGCGGTGCCGCCGGTTGGGTGGCCGACAACCTCGAAGTGATTCGCATGGCACTGGAGGAGGCGCGACAGCCTCTCAGCGTGTCGACGCTGCATCGTTGGCACACCCGCCTGATGCGCAACAGCGGTCTGAGCGCGGAATTCATCGGGTCGTTCCGCCGGAGCGTCGGATGGGTTGGCGGCAGCTCCCCTCTGGACGCGGCGTACGTGCCGCCCCCGCCCGGCGAGATACCCGAGTTGATGGACGACCTGTTGAGGTTCGCGGACAGCGGCGAAGGCCTGGACCCGGTATCGCACACGGCAATCCTCCATGCCCAGTTCGAGGCGATCCACCCCTACGCCGACGGCAACGGCCGGCTGGGCCGGATACTGGTGACGAGGGCGCTGAGACGAGCGGATCTGACACGTCGCACGACGGTGCCGGTCAGCGTCGCCATCGCCCGCGATCCCGGCGGGTACCTCTCTGGGCTGGTGCAGTTCGAACAGGGACACGCCGGGCCGTGGATCCGCTGGTTCGCCGAAGTGGCCGAGAAGGCGGCCGCCGCCACCGGCAGCCTCGCGGCCCAGACCCGGCACATCACCGAGGCGTGGACCCGCAGACTCAACAGACTGCGAGCAGACAGCGCAGCACGAGCGCTAGTTCCCCTGCTGGCCGGACACCCCGTCCTGTGCGCCCCGGACGCGGCCGACCTGCTCGGCGTGAGCAGGCCGGCGGCCAGAACCGCTCTGAGAGCGCTGACCGATCGCGGCGTGCTGGCGCCAGTGGAAGCCGACTCTCCCGGCGTCGGCCGGAACCGACACTGGTTCGCCGCCGTCGACCTCATCAACGCCTGGTCGAGCTAGCCGAGTTTCTGTCTTGTGCTACCGCTGGGGCGTCGCGGTGCAGTTCTCAGGCGGCAGCGATGAACTAGTCCGGCGCGCTGATGGCAAGCTACGTGACTGTGACCGTACCGGCGTCCACCCATTCGCTGCCGCCGTTGGCGTTGCGTGACTGGATGGCGACGGCGTAGGTGCCTGCCGCCACGCCTCGCACCCTGCCGGAGTTCTCTTGGGATCGGATCTGATACGGAATCTGCGTCACGACGTTGCCGTACACCACGTCGCCGCTGGTCGGAGTGAGCCGCACACGGTGGTAGTGCACCGCGGGAGCGTCGGGCGCGGTCCTGGGGTGCGTCCATTTGACGTTGACCCTGCCCGCCGCGGCTGTGGCGCTCACGCCGGTCGGGGCGCCGGGCAGTCCCGCCTTCTCTGGCCCAACGGTGACCCTGGACAGACGGGCGCGGGCACCGAGGTGTCTGCCGTCGCTGGGCTGGTTGCCTGAGGTGCACTTCTTCACCTCGGTTGCGGATGCGGCGTTGGCGCACGGATAGGCGATGACGGTGTACTCCCCGGCCGCCAGGCCGGAGATCTCCAGGGTGTAGTGGTCTACCTCTACCTCGTCGGTGCCCGAGTTGTTGTCGTGGTCGATGGTGACCATGTCGACGGGAACCCACACTGCGGTGCCGCCGGTCCGCTGGTACTTGACCACATAGGAGGTGACCTTCCTGTTCGGCCGCCCGGGAAGCGCGTCGTTCCAGGCGATGCCGATGGTGTCGTCGCCGCCGGACGCCCAGGCCGTGTTGATCGTCCCGGCATCGAAGGAGTGCTGGGGATGGTTACTGTCACCGATGGGGTCGCCCAGATCTCCAGTCGACAATGTGCCGTTCGCCGATGTGATGACATCGCCTGTACCTAATGTGGCATTCGCCCATACCCGGTAGGCCCCACCTTGGTTGATGGCCAGGCTGACCAGCGTCCGCGGCGGGCAGTTGATGGACGCTCCGTCGATGTGGCAGATCGCCGAAGAATTGGGGTGGTTCGTGTCCACGAACATAAAGACGCGGTTCACGAGAAAGTTCGGGCTCGGCGTGTTGTCGATGAACCACACCATGTACGGCTCCGCATCGGCAGCAGGAGCATCGACGTCGGCAGCAGGAGCACGGACGACAGGAGAGAACCGGGTGACGGTCTCCGTGCCGCTCGTTGTCTTGGTGCCAACCTCGAGCCAGTACGTCTTTGCCGCGTCCAGCACCCCGCCCAGCTTGTAAGCCTTAACGGTGTCAACGCTGTCCGCGGCGCAATCAGCCAACGCCGTCCCAAAATCTGTTGTGCAGACCTCAGCAGGCACCTCGTGGGTCTTGACGTCGAAGGTGCGCGCTTCCCGGTAGCGGATCGTGTAGCCGGTGATGCCGGTCGTGTCAGCAATCTTGGACCAATACACGAACGACTCGCCCGCCAGGTTCGTCAACACCTTTACGCCTGCTGTGCCAGCGACGGGAGTCAACGTGCCGACGTTGCTCGTCCTGGTGACGCCGTTGTTGTCGATTGCCCTTACACGGAAGTCGTATGACACCGCCCCGAGCGCGCCGTGGATGAACTTGCGTCCGTCGTCGTAGGCGCTGACCCGCCCAGACGATATCCAGTCGGTGTCTGCCGACTTCTTGAGCTCGACGTAGACGCCCCCGGCGTCGCAGTTGTCCGCCGCGACGGTCCAGTCACCCTGCACCGTGTACGTATCGACCACTTCAGCCGTAAGGACCGGCGCGATGCATGTGGCCTGATCGCCGGATACTCCGCCGTCGCTGTCGCCGGATGCTCCGCCGTCGCTGTTGCCGGACGGTCCGCCATCGCTGAGCGCCCCGCGGTTGCCGTCGCTGTTGCCTGACGGTCCGCCATCGCCGACGGGTCCGCCATTGCCGTCACCGGCTGCGGCGGCCTGGGATGTTTCCAGCGCCTTCAATTCCTCGACCACCGGATCCCAGCGCGACGAACTGAACGTGTCGGCATGGCCCTGGGCCTCGGCCGCGGTCATGGCCGTCAACGCCCCGAAGGTGTGCAGCACCCGGTACCAGCGCAGAACATGGTCTGCGCCGTTGTTGGTCTCTTGGGAGTAGTCGCGGACATCGGCCACGACTTGTGAGTCGGCCGCGGAGGCGCCCTGCTCGAGCTTCTCGATCTCCGCGACCACCGGGTCCCAGCGCACCGACCAGTACGTGTCGGCGAAGCCCCGGGCCTCGGTGGAGGTGACGTCGTTGAGGGCGTCGAGGGTGTGCAGCACCCGCATCCAGCGCAGGACATGGGCGTGACCGTTGTGTGTCTCGGCCGCATAGCCCCGAACATCGGCGACCACCTGCGCGTCGGGGGTGAAGCCGTCCTGGCCGCTGGCGGGACTGGCTCCCAGGGCCCCTGCCAGCAGCGCACAAGCAGCCAAAGACAAGACCGCGAGGCGGCGTAGCCGCCGGGCGGGAACGTAGGAGCGGGGAGGGCTCACGCCGTTATCCCCGCTTCTGGTTGCGCGAGTTACGCGGGCCGCAATCTCCGGGGGGGGGGGGTGCGCCATTCTCGGCGCGCCGAGCATCGTTAGTCATGGTGCCGCCTCCTCCAACATGTACGTTCTCACATCCATTATAGGACTATGACGAAAACTCTACAGACGAAGCAGGTGTGCTGCACCTGGCTGTTGCATTGTGCTGATCAAGAAGATTGCGGACTGCTTATCAGAAACGATGCAGACTGCTGATTGAAACGCTACCCCCGAGGGGGCTTTGGCGGAGAGTATGGGATTCGAACCCATGGTGACCCGGAGGCCACAACGGCTTTCGAGGCCGCCCCATTCGTCCGCTCTGGCAACTCTCCGCCGCAGAGGCTACCCGCGGTCCTACGGGTCGACTTCGGAGCCCCTCAGGTCCGAGAAGAACTCCTGCAACAGCGCGGCGCACTCGCCGGCCCGCACGCCCGGCACCACCTCGAACTCGTGGTTGAGACGGGGGTCGGCGCCCAGGTTGTAGAGCGAGCCGAGGGCGCCGGCCTTGGGGTCGTCGGCGCCGTAGACCACCCGGCCCACCCGGGCCTGCTGCAGCGCGCCCGCGCACATGGGGCACGGCTCCAGGGTCACGGCCACCGTGGCCCCGTCCAGGCGCCAGCCGCCCAGGCGGGCCGCGGCGTCCCGCAGGGCCAGCATCTCGGCGTGGGCGGTGGGATCGCCGGCGCGCTCCCGCTGGTTGTGGCCGCGAGCGACCACCTCGCCGTCGAGCCACACCACCGCACCCACCGGCACGTCGCCGTGCGCGGTGGCCGACCGGGCCTCGGCCAGGGCCAGCTCCATGAGCTGCTCGTCCGTCACGATGCTCCCGAGACGGGCGAGAACAGGGTCACGGGTCGATGTCGTTGGCCATCAGATCGGCCATCAGATCGGCCGCGGCCACCGTCAGGGGGCCGTCCACCACCGGCAGCTCGGTACCGTCGATCCGGGCGATCGACTGGACCGCCCGGGTGGAGGAGGCCAGGAAGGCCTCGGGAACGCTGGAGAGTTCCTCGACGGACATATGGGTCTCGGCCACATCGAGCCGCTCCAGCAGCAGCGCCCGGGTCACCCCGGCCAGGCAGCCGGTGTCCAGCGGCGGCGTGTGCAGCCGCGCCCCGTCGGACCAGAAGATGTTCGACCCGGTGCCCTCGCTGACACGGCCCCGGGTGTCGGCGAAGATCGCCTCCGATGCGCCCCGCTCACGGACCACGTCGAGCGCCAGCACATTCTCGGCATATGAGGTCGTCTTGACGCCGGCCATGGCGCCCCGCTCGTTGCGGGGGAACGGCACGGTCGAGACCGCGGTGCCGGGCGGGTAATCGGGCGGCCGGTTGCCGGCGATCACGATGGCCGAACCCCGCGCCCCGCTGCGCCCGGATCCCAGCGGGCCGCCGCCGCTGGTTGCCGTGACCCGCACGATCCCGGCGGAGGGAGCGGCGTCGAGGCACAGGGCGATGGCGGCCCGCAACTCGTCGTCGCTGTAGGGGCACTCGAAGCGCAGCGCTCGGGCCGAGCGGCGCAGACGCTCAAGATGCCGGCGCACCGCGAAGGCGGCCACCCCGGCGCCGTGGCGTACTACCAGCAGCGTCTCGAAGACGCCGTCGCCCACGATCACACCGTGGTCGTCGGCCCGCAGATGCGGGTGGTCGGGCTCGACCATGTGTCCGTTCACCCACACGGCTTGCGCGCTCACGGTCCCGAACCTACCGGCGGGAGCGAGATCGGGGTCCCCGCTTTCGCTGCTCGGCAAGAAACCCTGAAATCCGCGGCGCCGGGCGGCGATACTGGGGAGTGATGAGATCCTGGATCGGACGGCACTGGCGCTGGGCGCTCCCGGCAGGAGTAGTACTGGCGGGGGTGGGAGCCTGGCTGGTGTTCGGCTTCTTCGCCTTCCAGACCTACTTCCAAGACGACGAGGTGGATGAGGCACTCCCGTTCTTCACCGCCGGCCCGGCCCCGTCGGGCATCGAAGGCGACGAGACGACCGCCGAGATGGCCGACGCCATGAACAAGGCCATGGCGGACGACGACATGCCCATGGTCGACGAGGTCGACGAGCCCATGCCCGACATGCCCGGACCGGCGACATCGCAGGTCCCCAAGCCCGGAGTCAACGCGCTCGAATCGGCTGAGCCCGCCACCGAGACGCAGCCCGCCACCGAGACCCAGCCCGCCACCGAGACCCAGCCCGCCACCGAGACCCAGCCCGCCACCGAGACCCAGCCTCAACCGGCCGAGCCCCAGATCATCGTGGAGGCGTCCGGGTCGTTCATCGACCGCTCCCATCCCACCGAGGGCAGCGCGGTGGTGCTGGGCGACGGCAGCGGCCAGCGCTTCCTGAGGTTCGAGGACTTCCGCACCGACAACGGCCCCGACCTGAACGTGTACCTTTCGGCCGCCCCGACCGACGCGCCGGCCGGCCAGTTCGACGACGACTTCGTCGACCTCGGCGACCTCAAGGGCAACGTCGGCGCACAGAACTACGAGATCCCCGTCGGGCTCGACCTCGACCACTACTCCACGGTGGCCATCTGGTGCGTGCGCTTCGGCGTGGTCTTCGGGACGGCCGAACTCAGCTCGGGCTGAGGTTCTCTTCGAGCAGGAATGTCGACCCCGGCGAGGGGTCTGCGCCCAGACCGGTCAGCTCGATCGCGAACCAGTCCTGACCTTCAGAAGGCGTCTCGAGCCGGGCGACCACCAGCGTCGGCGTGCGGTCGGAGGTCAGCCAGGCGACCGAGGTCGAGTCGACCGACCACAGCGGCCGGCCGTAGCCGCCCCCGTCCAGCAGGCGCAGCTGCGCTGTCTGGCGGTCGAAGAGCCACGCCGGGCTGGTGTCGTTGAGCAGCCAGCGGCTGTCGGGTGACACGGAGATGCCGGCCAGCTCGGCCGCGAAGTCCTCGGGCAGCTCCTCAGCCCGGTCGGTGGCGGCGTCCACGATCATCACCGTGCACGAGAGCTGCTGGTCGCAGCGCTGCTCCACCCGCAGCTGGTCGCTGGCGGCCAGGAGCCGGTGCTCGCTCACGACCTCGAAACCCGCGAAGGTCGGGCGGTATGTCTTTCCCACCGGGGGAGTCACCAGCACACCGGCGTTGCGGACCACCACCACCTCGGAGCCCGGGGGCGCGTACAGTTCGCCGGTGAGGACGCCGTAGTCCTGCCAAGCATTCATCCGGATAGCGCCGCCGGGCCCGTCGGGACGGCTGATCACCCAGAAGTCGATGAGCGGCTGGATCGATGGCGCCAACTCCGCGCCGGAGGCTACGAGGACCGCCGACGGCGGATCGTCGGCCAGGGACAGGCCTACTGTGCGCCTGCCGTCGCTGAGGAGCTCCAGATCGGCGAGTTCGAGGACCGACCCCAACGGCTCGATGAGTACTCGCTGCAGGGCCCCCGTCGCCAGGTCGAGCAGGACCACATGGCGGCTGCTCAGGTACATCAGCCGGCCCTCCAGCTGGCTGAAGGGCTCGGCGGGTGCAGCGCCCTCGGGCTCACCGTCCCCTGGCACAGCCTCCGTGCTGACCTCCGTCTCGGGCGGCGGGCTGGTCGTGGTCGGCGCTTCGAAGAGTTCCTCGTCCACCGGGTCGGCGTCGCTGCCTTCGATGTCGTCGCCGTCGCCCGTGGTGAGGCTCAGGAGCCAGAGAACCGCGACCAGGGCGACCAGCACGCCGATGAGGCCCGAAGCGGCTCGCCATGACCGTTCGTGTTCGTCGCGGTCCGGTTGGTCGTCGCGGCCGTCAAATGGTGCCGCGTCCATGCCACGAGGCTACGGGTTCGGCGTAGCAGGCAAAGGCGGCTCCGCCGGGAAGAGCCTGTCGCGGGCATCGCGGCACCGGGTCCGCAGAGCTCAATGGCTGAGGAGCGCGGAGGGTATGGGATTTGAACCCATGGAGGCTCTCGCCTCACACGCTTTCCAAGCGTGCCCATTCGGCCGCTCTGGCAACCCTCCCCGGTCCCGGGCTGCGGGTCCGGACCCGTGAGGGTATCGTGAGCGGCGTCAGCGCCCGCTTCGGGGTGTGACGGCCGGGTCCTGTGCAACGGACGCCTGTGAACCGGGTCAGGGCCGGAAGGCAGCAGCTCTCAGCAGTACCGCCCGGGTGCCGCAGACAGCCTGGCCGTCACTCCCGGGAGCGGGCGCCGGCGCGCCGATCAGGCCGCGGGCTGGCATAGTCCACGTCTAGAGTCGTCGGTGGTGGCCTACCAGTCTCTCTACCGTCGCTACCGGCCCCAGAAGTTCTCCGAGATCAAGGGCCAGGACCATGTTGTTCGGGCCCTCCAGACCGCTGTGCGCACCGACCAGGTCGGACATGCCTACCTGCTGCACGGACCCAGGGGCAGCGGCAAGACCTCAACCGCCCGGGTGCTGGCCAAGGCGCTCAACTGCACCGACCTCGGCGACGACGGCGAGCCTTGCGGCGTCTGCGAGTCCTGCCTGTCGATCCAGGAGGGCCGCTCGTTCGACCTCCAGGAGCTCGACGCCGCCTCCAACAACAAGGTCGACGACATGCGGGGCCTCCTCGAACGGGTCAATCTGACCTCGCCGGGACGGACCAAGGTGTACCTGCTCGACGAGGTCCACATGCTCACCGCCGGAGCCGAGAACGCGCTGCTCAAGACCCTGGAGGAGCCCCCCGACCACGTGACATGGGTGCTGGCCACCACCGAGCCCCACAAGGTGGTGCACACCATCCGCAGCCGCTGCCAGGTGTTCGAGCTGGGCCTGATCGGCGCCGAGGTCATGTCCGAACATCTCCGCCACGTCGTCGCCGACGCCGAGCTGGACGTCGACGGCGAGGCCGTCGACCATGCGGTGGCCGCCGGCGGCGGATCGGTGCGCGACAGCCTGACCGCCTTGGAGCGGATCGTCGCCGGTGGCGGGACCGCCGAGCTCGACTCCTCGACGGACGCCATTCTCGCTGCACTGGCCGACGGTGACCGGGCCGCTGCGCTCTCTGCGGTAGGTGACGCCGTGGGCCGGGGGCGGGACCCCCGCACGATCGGCGAGATGGCGCTGGCCGGGCTGCGCGACGCCTTCCTCACCGCCATGGGCGATCCCCCGACCCGGATGTCCGAGCATGAGCGGAACAGGGCCGCCGATCTCGCCGAGCGCATGGCGGCGGCCGCCATCACCCGTGCGCTGGAGACCCTCGGCCGGGCCCTCATCGACATGCGTCAGGCGCCGGACCCGAGGATCGACATAGAGGTGGCGCTGATGCGGCTCTGCCACCCGGACGAGGACCGGTCGCTCGAAGCGTTGGCCCAGCGAATCCGGCAACTGGAGGCCCGCCTGGAGGGTTCGCCGGCTTCCCCGGCCCCACGATCCTCGGCCCCCGGCCCGGCCCCACGATCCCCGGCGCCTCCGGCGCAAGTGCCTCCGGCGCCCGCGCTACCGGCAGATCCCGCGACGGATCCGGCCGCGCCGACGGATTCCGCCACATCGCCGCGACAGTCGTCCGTTGCGGTGGGAGAGGCGGAGCCCTCGTCCACGGCCGCCCCGGCCGCTCCGGCCACCTCGGGCCGCCCCGCGGCGGCGGCTCGCCAGACGCTGTCGGAGCATCGATCCGCAGCCTCGGCGAGAAGGGACGCAATCGCCCCGGCCGCGTCCGCGGAGGCCGGACCTGGACCAGCCCCCCCGCCGCCGCCCCCGCCGCCGCCCGTGCCCGATCTGGCTGCCAGGCAACCCGACGGCCCGAGGCAGGTCGTGGAGTGGGCCCGCCGGCACCTGGGCTTGGAGCGGGAGTTCGTTGTAGCCAGAGCGAAGGAGCTGGAGCCCGACCAGGAACTGCGGCGCAGTCCCGCCCAGCTTCAAGCCCTTTGGAGGGACCTCGTGGCCCGGGCCTCCGACGCAGTCCCTGCCGGAGAGGTTGAGGCGCCGCCGGAGCTTGACCGGCCGCCGGAGCGTGACGGCCCCCCCGAGGCTGGGGCGCCGCCGGCGCTTGACACGCCGCCGGAGGAGGAGGCCGTTGACGGCTTCGACCTGGCCGATCTGGATGACCTCGCCGACGCTCCCAGCCACGCTCACGACATCGAAGAGAAGATCAAGGCGACGTTCCCCGGAACGGAGCTCACGCTGCTGCCCGAACCCGACGGCGACAACGCTGGCGGCGACACGTAGCCGGGGTGTCGAGATGAGCTACTCGGGCGCGGTTCAGGAGCTGATCGATCAGCTCGGACGGCTGCCCGGCATCGGACCCAAGTCGGCCCAGCGTGTGGCGTTCTACCTGTTGAGAGCGCCGGCCGAGGACGCCAACCGGCTGGCCCGGGCGATCGCCGAGGCCAAGGAGAGGGTGTCGTACTGCCCGCGCTGCTTCAACCTGGCCGAGCAGGGCGGCGAATGCGCGGTGTGCCGCGACCCCAGGCGCATTCCGAGCCTCGTCTGTGTGGTGGAGGACGCCCAGGACGTGGTGGCGGTCGAGCGCACCGGTGAGTTCCGTGGCCGCTACCACGTGCTTCAGGGAGCGTTCAGCCCGATCGACGGCGTCGGCGTCGACCAGCTCCGCCTCAAGGAGCTTCTGGCCCGGGTGACCGACGAGGGCATCGAAGAGGTGATCGTGGCCACCAACCCCAACCTGGAGGGTGAGGCCACCGCGATGCTGGTCCACAAGTACCTCAAGCCCGCCGGGGTGCAGGTGACCCGCATCGCCAGCGGCCTGCCGGTGGGCGGCGACCTCGAGTACGCCGACGAGATCACCCTGGGCCGGGCCTTCGAGGGCCGCCGCTCACTCGACGGAGCCTGAGAGGCCGAACGGGTAGATTGCCGCGATGCTCACTGAGATCGACCATGTCGCCATCGCGGTCCGCGACCTCGATGTCGCGATCGACTGGTACCGGGACGCTCTGGGAGCCGAGGTCGCCCACCGCGAGGTGGTGGAGCACGACGGTGTAGAGGAGGCTCTGCTGGCGGTGGCCGAGAGCTACGTGCAACTGATATCGGCCACCCGTGACGACTCGCCCGTGGCCAGGTTCCTCGACAAGCGGGGCGAGGGCCTGCACCACGTGGGCTACCGGGTGCCGGACTGCGCGGCCGCGCTGGAAGCGATGGTGAAGGCCGGGGCCACGCCCATAGACGAGGTGCCGAGGCCCGGCAGCCGCAACACCACTATCGCCTTCATCCATCCCAAGGGGTCGTTCGGCACGTTGATCGAGCTGGTCGAGGAGTAGCGGGGTCGGCGCGGTGCTGGTGCATCTGATCGACGGCACCTACGAGCTCTTCCGCTTCCACTACGCCAAGTCGAACCGCGACCCGCGCCGGGGCGCCCAGCGGGGCGTGCTCAACTCGATGCTCGACCTCGTCTCCGACGGTGCCACCCACATCGGCATCGCCACCGACCACGTGATCGAGTCGTTCCGCAACGAGATGCTGGACGGCTACAAGGACGGCAGCGGGGTGGACCCCGACCTCAAGGCACAATTCCCCGAACTCGAAGAGCTGCTGGACCTGGCCGGGTTCGCGGTGTGGCCGCAGATCGAGCACGAGGCCGACGACGGGCTGGCGTCCGCCGCGGCGGTGGCGGCCGGTGACCAGCGTGTCGAGCAAGTGGTGATCTGCACGCCGGACAAGGACCTGGCCCAGTGCGTGACCGCCGACGGGCGGATAGTGCAGTTCGACCGGCGCCAGAGAGTGCTCTACGACCACGCCGGGGTGGTGGATAAGTTCGGTGTGCCCCCGGCCTCGATTCCCGACTATCTCGGCCTGGTGGGCGACTCCGCCGACGGTTTCCCGGGCCTGCCCGGATGGGGCGCCAAGTCGGCGTCCGCCTTGCTGGCCCGGTACGGCCACATCACCGCCATCCCGTTCGACCCTGATCAGTGGGACGTGCAGGTGCGGGGAGCGGCCAAGCTGGCGGCCGCGCTGCGGGACGGCTTCGAGGACGCCCTGCTCTTCCGCCGGATCGCCACCGTGGAGCTGGGCGCCCCGGTGTCGGCCACCGTCGACGAGATGGAGTGGCGCGGCCCACGGCCTGGTCTCGAAGAGCGCTGCGCCGCGCTCGGGGCCGAGCGCCTCGCAGAACGGGCCTACAGCCTCGCTCCCGGCTAGGCGGAGAGGACTTCGCTGAGGCCTATGGCTGTAGGGATTTCGACCTGGTCGAAGCGGCATGACTCGGGGGTGCGGTCCGGGCGCCAGCGCACGAAGCGGGTGGTGCCCCGGAAGCGGCCGTTCAGCATGGCCTCGTACTTCACCTCGGCCACCAGCTCGAGCCGCAGCGGCACCCACGGCTGCTGCCGGCGCTGGCCGGACCACCGGTTGGGGGTGCCGGGCATCACCGCGCCCTCATGGTGGGCGGCCGGGTCCATCCATTCCGCCCATGGATGCTCGCGGGGGTCGTCCATCACGTGGGGTCCGAGCTCGTCGAGCAGCTCGCGGCGGCGCTGGGCGGTGAAGCTGGCCGCCACCCCGCAGTGGTGCAGGTGGTCGGCGTCGTCGTGCAGGCCCACCACCAGCGAGCCCACCCCCTCGCCGTCGACGTGCATCCGGAAGCCGGCCACGGCCACATCGACCGTGCGGGTGTGCTTGACCTTGAACTGGGTGCGCTTGTTGGGCTCGTAGGTCCCGCCCCGGGGCTTGGCGATCAGGCCGTCGAGCCCGGCGCCCTCGAAGCGCTCGTACCAGTCCTGGGCCAGATCCCGGTCGACGGTGGACGGGGCCAGGCGGACCGGAGCCTCGAAAGCGCCCGCCATCGCCTCCAGCACCGCCCGCCGATCCCGGAACGGCTCGCCCATGAGATCAGCGTCGGCCACGGCCAGCACGTCGAAGGCGATGAACTCGGCCGGAGTCTCGACCGCCAGCCGGTTGATCCGGCTCTCGGCGGGATGGATCCGCTGCTGCAGGGCGTCGAATCCCAGACGGTCGTCCACCGGCACAATGATCTCGCCGTCGACCACCCCCCGGGGCGGCAGCCCAGCCTTGAGCGGCTCGATCAGCTCGGGGAAGTAGCGGGTGAGAGGCCGCTCGTTGCGGCTGCCCAACTCCACCTCGTCGCCGTCGCGGAACACGATGCAGCGGAAGCCGTCCCACTTCGGCTCGAACGCCAGATCGCCGTTGGGGATCCCGCTGACCGCCTTGGCCAGCATCGGCTTCACCGGCGGCATCACGGGCAGGTCCACGGCGCTGAGCCTACGTGGCCGTTCTTAACGTAGTTAGGCGCATCAGAGCGGCACAACTACATTAAGAATGCGCCTCAGGTCCTCCACTGCTGGGCCGCTGCCTACCATGCCACCCATGAGCACAGCGATCCGCCCGTTCACCGTCGCGGTCGACGACGCCGAGATCGACGACCTCAAGACCCGCCTGGCCCGCACCCGCTGGCCCGAGCCCGAGGTCGTTGACGACTGGTCCCAGGGCATCCCGCTGGCGTACCTGCGAGAGGTGTGCGAGTACTGGGCCCGCGACTACGACTGGCGGCGCTGCGAGAGCGCCATCAACTCCCGGCCCAACTTCATCACCGGCATCGACGGGCTCGACGTCCACTTCCAGCACATCCGCTCGACCCACGACGACGCCCTGCCCATGATCGTCACCCACGGCTGGCCCGGCTCGGTGCTGGAGTTCACCCAGGTAATCGACCCGCTCGTCGACCCGACATCGCACGGCGGGACCGAGGGCGACGCCTTCCATCTGGTGCTGCCGTCGCTGCCCGGCTACGGCTTCAGCGCCAAGCCCTCGGCCCCCGGCACCGGCGTGGAGCGCATCGCCGCCATGTGGGACGAGCTGATGGGGCGGCTGGGCTACGACAGCTACGTGGCCCAGGGCGGCGACTGGGGCTCGGCGGTGACCACCCACATCGGCATGCAGGACCTCGGACGGTGCCGGGCCATCCACACCAACATGCCGGTGGCCGGGCCGAGCAAGGAGTCGATGGCCGACCTGACCGCCAAGGAGCAGGCGGCGCTGGAGTCGATGGGCTACTACGACAAGTGGGACTCGGGCTACTCCAAGCAGCAGTCGAGCCGGCCCCAGACCATCGGCTACAGCCTGGTGGACTCGCCGGCGGGCCTAGCCGGCTGGATCCTCGAGAAGTTCTGGTCGTGGACCGACCGCAGCGCCCACCCCGAGGACTACTACAGCCGGGACCAGCTGCTGGACAACGTGTCGCTGTACTGGTTCACCGCCGCCGGGGCGTCTTCCGGCCGGCTCTACTGGGAGAGCTTCGCCAGCTTCGCCGCCGGCGAGGTGGAGATCCCCACGGCATGCAGCATCTTCCCCAACGAGATCTTCCGGGCCAGCCAGCGCTGGGCCTCCAAGCGCTACACCGACATCCGCTACTGGAACGAACCCGAGGTGGGCGGCCACTTCGCAGCGTTCGAGCAGCCCGAGCTGTTCGTGGCCGAGATGAGGGCCGCCTTCAAGTTCCTGGACTAGACGCTGATCACCCGGACGTCGGGCTCGACATCGGTGACGGCCTGGTTCCAGCGCAGGCCGATGGCACCGAAGCGGTGCCCGTCGGTCGACATCCAGTTCCCGAAGCCGGGGTCGGCAGCGGCCACCACGATGCGCACCGATCCGTCCGCCTCGTAGCGAGCGGTGCGCTTGTTGACCGTCACCGGTAGACGCCGGTAGTCGAGGCTCTCCATCCAGCGGTTGTCCACCTGGAAGTTCCAGTAGAAGCACTCCGGCGGGGTGAACTCGATCAGCAGGGCCTCGCCGTCATCGAGGTCGTAGGTGCCGTGCCGGAAGATCTGGTTGGGGTCGCCCCAGGCGCCCTGCATCGGCCCGGCCTCGAGGGTCAGGGAGTTTCGGGCGTTGGCGCCGAGATCGTCCACCCATCCGCTGAACACGGTCGAGCATCCGGCCACGAACGCGGCTGCCGACTCCAGAGCCTTCCCGAACCGCTCGGTCGGAAGCGGCGGGGGAAGGTCGTCGTGGTCGAGGCACTCGATCCGCACCGAGATGGGCACCTCGTTGTCGCGGTCCAGGAAGAACTGCCTGATGGCGATGAGGGTCGGCTCGGGGCTGGTCTCCAGCCAGTTGTCGCCCCGGCGCTCGGGTCCGACGAAGATCTCGAAGCGGCCGTCTTCGTCGACGAGGAGATCCCCTCCGTGCAGGAAGCCGGCCTGGCCGAGGCGCTCCTGGCCCACGCCGTAGTTTCCGGTGAAGGCGGTGAACGACAGGTAGTGGACGGTCCCCCGCTGGCCGGAGATGCGGTAGTTGAGCCGGCCGTCGATGTTGCCCGACATGTAGAGCGAGTCGGGATTGTCCGAGCCGATCTTGACCTGGTCGGGCATGGTTGTGAGCACCGGGAAGCGCACATCGCCGGTCTCGATCGAGCTGTAGAGCCCGCCCCGGGCCAGCCGGCTCAGGAACCGGTAGCCCTCGATGCGGTCGAGGTCGCAGGTGGACCGCTCCTGCACCAGGTCACCGGCAGCCTTCAGGGCGTCGCAGAACTCGGCCCAGGCCCTCCCGGACACCACTTTGTCGTGAATCTCGTCTCTGTTCATCCCGCCATGCAATCAACGCATCCGGTCGGCCGCTACCTCGGCCGCGTCCGGGACGGCCTCATGCCCGCCAGCCGCAATGTTGGAAGTGCGGCGTGCTTTCGCAATCATCGTCGCCATGGCACAAGACCCATCTGCACAACCGCGCCACATCCGGTTCGAGCCAGACGACAAGCCGCCCCTCCCGTTGACGGCCGGAATGGGCCTCCAGTTCGCGATCCTCGCCATCGCCGGCATCGTGCTCACGCCGGCGATCGTCGTAAGGGCGGCCGGCGAGAGCGACTCGTACCTGACATGGGCAGTGTTCGCTGCCGCGATTGTCAGCGGCGTCAGCACGATCCTGCAGGCTGTCCGGCTCGGCCGCATCGGCGCCGGCTATGTGCTCCTGATGGGCACTTCGGGCGCGTTCATCGCGGTGTGCGTGGCCGCGCTGGTGGAAGGCGGCCCCGGCTTGCTGGCC
The DNA here is from genome assembly GCA_965117015.1 of Acidimicrobiales bacterium. GTDB lineage: Bacteria > Actinomycetota > Acidimicrobiia > Acidimicrobiales > Aldehydirespiratoraceae > Aldehydirespirator. The sequence continues at coordinate 789,806 of OZ220747.1, read as the reverse complement.
ACGCTGGTGGTGGCGTCGTCGCTGTTCCAGTTCCTGCTCGCCGCGAGGCTGTCGCTGTTCAGGCGACTGGTCACGCCTGTCGTGGCCGGCACCGTGTTGATGCTGATCGCGGTCACCGTGATGCCGCTGGTCTTCGACATGGTGACGGCCTCACCGGAGGGCAGCTCCTCCTGGAGTGCGCCCACCAGCTCGCTGGTCACTGTGCTCGTGATCATCGGAATCGCGCTGAAGTCCTCCGGCGGCCTGCGACTCTGGGCGCCGGTCATCGGCGTTGTGGCCGGCTCGGTCGTGGCTGCCGCCTACGGGCTGTACGACATCGACCAGGTGACCGAAGCCGCGTGGATCGGTCTGCCCGACGGCGGCTGGCCCGGCTTCGACACCTCGTTCGGCTCGGCCTTCTGGAGCTTCCTGCCCGCCTTCGTGCTGGTCACCGTCATCGGGGCGGTCGAGACCATCGGCGACTCGGTGGCCATCCAGCGCGTGTCGTGGCGGAAGCCGCCAGCCGTGGACTACCGCGTCGTGCAGGGAGCGGTGACCGCGGACGGGACCGGCAACCTGCTGTCGGGCCTGGCCGGCACGGTCCCGAACACGACCTACTCCACCAGCGTCTCGATCACCGAACTGACCGGTGTCGCCGCCCGACGAGTCGGTGTCGCCATCGGCGTCATCTTCATCGTGATGGCCCTCCTGCCCAAGTTCCTGGCGCTGGTGCTGGCAATACCCGACGCAGTCGTCGCGGCCTACATCACGGTGCTGATCGCGCTGCTGTTCGTGGTCGGCATGCGGATCGTCGCCGAGGAGGCCGCGGACTACCGCAAGGGTCTCATCGCGGGCGTCTCGTTCTGGGTTGGTGTCGGCTTCCAGAACAACTTGATCTTCGGTGAGTACCTGGAAGGGTTCGCGGGCGGCTTCCTGGAGAACGGCATGACTGCGGGCGGCCTGCTGGCGATAACGCTGACCCTGTTCACGGAGGCGACCCAGGCCCGCCGGCGTCGGCTGCGCACAGACCTGGCGATGTCGGAACTGCCGCGCATCCGGCAGTTCCTCGGTGACTTCACCACGCGCCACCGCTGGGGGCCTGCCATGTCGGAGAGGCTCGACGCGGTCGCCGAGGAGACCCTGCTGACGTTGCTGGACGTCGATGGGGCCGACGACGACCTCGCCGGGCGAGCCCTGCGGGTGACAGCCAGCAAGCAGGACGGACGGGCCGTGCTGGAGTTTGTGGCCGCGGCCCGGGGAGAGAACATCGAGGACCGGATGGCCGTGCTCGACGAGCCGACCGCGGACCGGCCGGTCGAGCGCGATGTCTCGCTGCGGCTGCTCCAGCACTACGCGACCTCGGTTCTCCACCAGCAGTACCACGAAATCGAGATCGTCACCGTCCACGTCAACGTTCCGTCTCAGCCGGATCAGGCGGGCGATCCGGACGCCTGACGGCCCGGCCGTCCTGGCCACGCGCGTGGTCCGGCTTGACAAGGTTATTTTCGTTCGCTAAACAAATATTTGTAGCGGCGCACTGACGGGGGGTGTGCGGTGCTGTTACGGGTCGAGGCCAAAGCGGGGCATCAGGACACTCGCAGCACTAACCGGCGATTGGTGCTGCAGGCGCTGTTCCGCTCGAACGGCCGCAGCCGCGCCGACTTGGCCCGCATGACCGGCCTCGCGCCGGCGACAGTCTCAGCCCTAGTGGCCGACCTTCTCGACGAGGGCCTCGCCGAGGAGCTCGGCCGAGGGCCGGCGAAAGTCGGCAAGCCCTCCCAGCTGCTGGGGTTGAACGCACGCTCACGCAACATCATCTGCGTCGACTTGAGCGACAGCTCGGTGTTGCGGGCCGCCGTGATCGACCTGGCCGGAGAGATCATCCACAGAGTCGAGCACCCGTTCGGCGGTGTCACCGGCGAAGAGGCGCTCACGATGACCGAAGAGGTCATCGCCGAGGCGATTTCGGCCGCGCCCGCACGGCTGCTCGGCATCGGCATCGGAACGCCGGGCGTGGTGACGCCGGATGGCACCGTGGTCGAGGCCAGCAACTTCCGTTGGCTCGGCCTTGACGTGACCACGCGCCTGCACGACCAGTTCGGTCAGACGGTGAGAATCTCGAACGATGCCAACGCGGCCGCGCTGGCCGAATACTCCTACGGGTCGATCAGCCACAACCTGATGGTCATCAAGATCGGCAGCGGTGTGGGCTCCGGGATTGTCCTCAACGGCCAGCAGTACCACGGCGAGAGCTTCGCGGCCGGTGAGATCGGCCACATCGCCGTCGAGGACGACGGCCCCCGCTGCCCGTGCGGCAACCGGGGCTGCCTGGAAACCTTCGTCTCGGCACCGCGACTGAACGCCGCCATCGCCGCCGGCGAGGATCCGCACGACGTGGTGGCAGCCGCCGGCCGGCGACTGGGCCTCGCCCTGGCCGGAGCGGTGAGCGTCCTGGATGTACACGACATCGTGGTGTCCGGCTACGAGGTGCCCCTCCCGGACGAGTTGTGCAATGCCGCCCTGGCGTCGCTGCGGGCGCGCACTCTGCCGGGCCTCGGCCGCTCGGTCAATCTGCGGCCGTCAAATCTCGGCGCCGATCTAGTCCTGCTCGGTGTGAGCGTCCTCGTGCTGAGCCAAGAGCTGGGGGTTGCCTGATGGGCGCCCCGCGACAGCAAACGAAGCGAACTGCGCCGATGCCGCGCGGTCGCTTCACCACCAAACACACACGATCCCATAAAGGGAGGGACCTAGGAGGTTAAGGGACCATGGCAAAACCAATGCGACTGCTTGCCGCGCTGCTCGCGTTCGGGCTGCTCGCGGCGAGCTGCGGCGACGACGACGATGCGCAGCCTGCGCCGGCCGAAGCCGAGCCGGCCGAGGCAGCACCGGCTGAACCAGAGCCCGAGCCAGAGCCCGAGCCCACGGCGGCTCCAGAGCCCGAAGTTGAAGAGGTAACGATCTCGATCGAGAGTTGGCGTTCGGACGATCAGGCGATCTGGGATGAGCAGATCATCCCGGCGTTCGAGGCCGAGTTTCCCAACATCAACGTGGTGTTCGCCCCAACAACACCGTTGGAGTACCCACCGGCGTTGCGGACGCGCCTGGAGGGCGGCGTAGCCGGCGACCTGATCACGTGCTTCCCGTTCGACCGTTCACGCGAGCTCTATGAGGACGGCCACCTGGCGCCGTTGAACGACTTGGACGGGATCGACAGCTTCCCGGCCTCGGCGCAGAACGCCTGGCTCTCCGCGGATGGAACGACTCCGTACTGCGTGCCGGTCGCCTCTATCATCCAGGGCTTCTACTACAACGTGGAGGCCTTCAACGAGCTCGGATTGAGCGTGCCCGAGACCGAGAGCGAGTTCTTCGAGGTGCTTCAGGCGATCCTCGACGACGGCACCTACACGCCCATCGGGATAGGGCTCTCCGAGTGGGAGGCCGAGCACATCCTGTTCCAGAACATCGGTGCGAACTACTGGAGAGGCGAGGAGGGACGGCTGGCTCTGATCCGCGGAGAAGACAAGGTCACCGATCAGGAGTACGTCGACACGTTGCACACCATGGCTCGCCTGGGGCCCTACATGCATCCCGGCGCATCCGGCATCCCCTATCCGGACGGCAAGATCCTGTTCGAGACCGGTCAGGCCGCGATCTATCCCGGTGGGTCATGGGAGATCTCCGGGTTCGACGAGAACGCCATCTTCGAGTACAGCGCCTTCCGGACACCGCATCCCGACGGTCAGGACTGCTACATCGTCGATCACATCGACCTGGCCATCGGCCTGAACCCCGCATCGCCCAACGCCGATGCGGCTCGCACGTTCCTGACGTGGGTGGCGTCGCCCGCCTTCGCCAGCATCTACACCGGTGCCCTGTCGGGCTTCTTCAGCCTGCAGGACACCCCGGTCGAATACGGCCATCCCGTCGCTCAGGAGTTCGTGTCCTGGCGTCAGGACTGCGTATCGGCCAACCGCACCGGCTACGAGGCGCTGGACTCCGGTGATCCCGAATTCCCGATCGAGTTGAGGGAAGTGAGCAATGCTGTCGTCCTCGGGGACATGGCTCCCGAAGACGGAGCGCAGCGGCTCCAAGACGGCCTGGACTCTTGGTATACACCAGCAGGCTGAACATAGACTGCGGGCTGATGACACGGCTCGCACGAGGAGAACTCGTTGCCGGCCGCTGAGGCGGTCGTCTCTGAGGAACTCGCTCCCGGCGGGGGATCTGCTGAACCGCAGGTCCCCCGCCCGGCGTCGGCCGCCCGGCGTCGGCGCCGGTGGGGACCGATCGTGGTGTTTCTCGCTCCGGCGACCGTCATCTACTCGGTCTTCATGGTCTACCCGCTGCTTGATTCGCTGAGGCGGAGCTTCTTCGACGACGACGGAAATTTCGCGGGACTCGACAACTACGACACCCTGTTCGGGAACCCGACGTTCTCCGACCGGTTCTGGGACGCGCTAGGCCACAACTTCCAGTTCTTCGCGTTCCACATGGTGCTGCAGAACCCGATCGGCCTGTTGCTCGCAGTGCTGCTCACGGTTCAGAGTGTCCGCGGTCTCAACATCTACCGGACCATCGTCTTCCTGCCGACGACGTTGTCGGTGGTCATCGTCGGGTTCATCTGGCGACTCATCCTGAGTCCGATATGGGGAGTCACTGAGACGGTGGGCATAGACACGCCACTGCTGGGCGAGTCCCGCACTGTGCTGCCGACGCTGTCGCTGATATCAGTGTGGCAATGGGTGGGAATACCCATGATCTTCTTCTACGCCGTGCTCATTGCCATCCCAAAGGATCTCATCGAGGCCTCCCGAGTTGACGGAGCAGGATCGTGGCAGGTCTTCCGGGACATCACGTTCCCGCTGATACTGCCCATGCTGGGGATCATCTCAATCCTCACGTACATCGGCAACTTCAACGCCTTCGACTTGATATACCAGGTCAAGGGCGTAGTGGCCGGCCCAGACTTCGCTTCGGACATCATGGGCACGTTCTTCTACCGGACGTTCTTCGGCGCTTCAGGGACGACGGGCAGCCCGGCTATGGGAGCCACCGTCGCGTCCGTGATGTTCCTCATCATCCTGGCGGGCGTCCTGCTCTACATGTTCGGTTGGCAGCGACGCGTCACCACGTACGAGTTGTGAGAACAAGCGATGAACGCCGCGACTAGCGCTCCTGCGCCGCCGAACAGGATCAGTCCCACCAGGCGGCGCATTCACTTGGGACGGTGGGGCGTCCATGCCGTCCTTCTGTCGTACTCGTTGCTCGCGCTCGGCCCGACGTTGCTGATCATCATGAATTCGCTGAAGTCGCGGCGGGCCATCTTCGACGATGCCTTCTCACTGCCGACTGCGGAAACTTTCGATCTGGTCGGCTACGACACCGTCTTGAATGGCTCGAGTTTCGACGTCTACTTCCGCAACAGCTTCATAGTGACGGTCGCTTCCGTCTTGCTGGTGGTGTTCTTTTCCGCCATGGCCGCGTTCGCTCTGGCCGAGTACGACTTCAAGGGCAACACGCTGCTGGCTCTCTACCTGGCCATCGGCATCATGATCCCGATCCGGCTCGGCACCGTCAGCATTCTCAAACTGATGGTGAGCCTCAGTCTCATCAACACGCTGTGGGCACTCATCCTGGTGTACACCGCCATGGGGCTGCCGTTGGGCGTGTTCCTGATGACGCAGTTCATGAGGCAAGTGCCGAGAGAACTCAAGTCAGCGGCCCGGGTCGACGGCGCCAATGAGTTCCGGGTCTTCGGGCTGGTCCTTCCCCTTGTCAGGCCGGGCATGGCCGCGGTGGCCGTCTTCACGATGCTGCCGGTCTGGAACGACTTGTGGTTCCCGTTGATCCTGGCGCCAGCCGAAGACACCAGGACGGTCACTCTGGGTGCTTCGGCCTTCCTCGGTCAGTTCGAGCGGAACTGGAATGCTCTGCTTGCCGCTCTGACCCTTGCGATGGTGCCGATCATCCTTCTCTATGTGATCTTCTCTCGCCAGTTCCTAAGGGGACTCACCGAGGGTGCGATCAAGTGACTGTGCGACTCACAGTAATCCGGGGACGGTCAGGGATGCAGCCATGAGCGAGTTGCGACTGTCGGGAGTCTCGAAGGTTTACCCCAACGGAGTGCGTGCCGTCAGCGGTGTGGATCTGGACATCGCCGATGGCGAACTCCTTGTGCTCGTCGGCCCGTCGGGCTGCGGAAAGTCCACGCTGCTGCGGATGATCGCGGGTCTCGAAGATGTCACCGAGGGCGTCGTCGAGATCGATGGCCGGGTGGTCAACGCCGAGACGCCGCGCGAGCGCGACATCGCCATGGTGTTCCAGAACTACGCCCTCTACCCGCACATGACCGTGCGAAAGAACATCGGATACTCGCTGCGATTGGGACGGGTCCCTAGAGACGAGGCGGCCCAGCGGATAGAGGACACCGCCGCGCTGCTGGAGCTGACCGACCTGCTTGACCGCAAGCCCGGGGCCCTATCGGGCGGCCAGCGTCAGCGAGTGGCCATGGGACGTGCCATCGTCCGCAAGCCGGCCGCGTTCCTAATGGACGAGCCGCTGTCGAACCTCGACGCCCGGCTACGGGTTCAGATGCGGGCCGAGATCATCAGGCTGCAGCGCAGTCTCGGAACCACGACCGTCTACGTCACCCACGACCAGGTGGAGGCGATGACCATGGGCTCACGGGTCGCGGTGCTGCGCGACGGCCTCCTCCAGCAGGTGGATAGCCCCCAAGTGCTCTATGACCATCCGGACAACCTGTTCGTGGCGGCCTTCATCGGGTCACCCTCGATGAACCTCTACCAGGGTCGGCTAGAGCGGACGGCCACCGCCGCCCGCGCCGTCTTCGGCGCGCACGCGCTCCCGCTGCCGGATCAGTGGACGGGAGACGGGGGCTTCGGTGGCGACGACGGGCAGGAGGTGATCGTGGGGATCCGGCCCGAGTGGCTGGTCGAGCAGACTCGGGACACCGTCGACCTGCCCTCGGTTCGGGTGCGGGTGGAGTTGGTCGAAGCGCTCGGATCGGAGCTCGTCGCCCACACGACCATCGAGGCGGCCGGAGCTGAGATCGACACGCCCGAACTCGCTGAGGGACATGTCGCCGACTCCAGTGGCGGCGCGCCGTGCCTGGCTCGCCTGTCACCGAGGAGCCGGGTGGCCGTCGGCGAGACGATCGACCTCGCCATCAACCATCCGAGCGTGCACCTGTTCGACGCTGAGACCGAACGAGCTCTTCGCCCGGGCCGCGACCGGTGAGCCAGGCGACAGACCCAGGCGGCGTCGTGATCGGCGTGGACGTGGGCGGAACGAAGACGCACGCGGCTGTCATCGATCAGCATCTCAAGGTCGTCAACGACCTGACGGTGCCGACCCAGACCGGGGGAGTGGATCAGGTCGGGGCCGGCATCGTCTCCGCGGTCGCCGCGCTGAAGTCCAATGGGCATCAGCTGACCGGCGTTGGGATTGGTCTTCCCGGAATCGTGGACAGCTCAGCCGGATCGGTCCGGCACGCGTTCAACCTCGGGATCGGTGAGGACGCCCTCGACCTCGTGTCCCGGCTCACTACCGCCGTCAGCGCTCCATGCTGGATCGCCAACGACGTCGACGTGGCCGCGTTGGGCGTCTATGAGATCCTCCGTCGTGATAATCGTGCCCTTGAGGACCTCGTGTTTCTCAGCATCGGCACGGGCATCGCGGCCGGCGTGATCCTCGACGGCCGCATCTACCAGGGGAATAGAGGCTTCGCCGGCGAGATCGGCCACTTCCTTGCCGATCCCGGCGGTCCGCAATGCGCATGCGGGCTGCGAGGCTGTCTTGAGGCGATGGCGTCGGGACCGGCCCTCGCCCGCCAATGGCCTCCGTCGGGCCAACACTCATCGGTGGAGTCGCTCTTCGCCGCTGCCGGTGGCGGCGACGACAGAGCGACGCTCATCCTGGAGCGGGCTGTCGAGCATCTCACTCGCGCCGTCCAGCTGCTTGCGCTGACGTTCGACGTCGACCGAATCGTGATCGGCGGCGGGGTCGCCGACGTCGGCGGCTCGCTGCTGATGGACGCCCTCCGACAAGGTCTGCATCGCCTCCAGAGCCCGTCTCCCTGGACTCGGGCCCTGAGCCTCCCCGATCGGATCATGCTCAAGCCGGCCGAACCGGTCGGTGTCATCGGAGCAGCCGCCCTGACCCGCCGGAGCCGGTCGGCGTGACTGCGGTCAGCATCGTCGGAGGACGGTGCCTCACCGCATCCGGACTCGAAGCACTCACTCTCACCTTCGAGGGCGACACCATCACGTCGCTCAGCCCCGCTGAACCGGCCGGGTCCGCGCCGCCGAGGGGTCTGGACGGCACCGCGGCGATCGACGCTTCGGGTCTCGTGCTCTCCCCGGGGTTGATCGACCTCCAGATCAACGGTGGCTACGGCCACGACCTCCAGGACGATCCGGGGGCCGTATGGGACCTGGGACGGGAGCTGCCTCGCAGCGGCGTGACGGCCTTCCTCCCGACCATCATCTCCGGGCCCAGCAGCCGCACCCGCTCGATGCTGGATGTGCTGAAGGCCCGCCCGGCCGGCTACTGCGGCGCCGAACCTCTGGGTGCCCACTTCGAGGGTCCGATGATCAACCCGCGACACTCGGGCGCCCACCGGCATGAGCACCTGACCGGCGCCCGCGACGACGTGATCGACGGCTGGCATCGCCACGTCGGCGTCGCCCTGGTAACGATCGCTCCCGAGCTGGACAATGCCCACGAAGTCATAGGGGAACTCACCCGCAGGGGCATCGTGGTGGCCGCCGGCCACTCGGCCGCCACCGCCGACGAGGCGCGGGCGGCCATCGCCGCCGGCGTGAGAACAGTCACCCATCTGTTCAACGCGATGGCGCCGCTCGGGCATCGCAGTCCCAATCTGGTCGGCGTGGCCCTGACCGACCCCCGCCTCACCGTCACCATGATCGTCGACGGCGTGCACATCGATCCGATCGCGGTGGCCGCGGCCTGGAAGGCCAAGGGGCCCGCCGGCATGGCCCTAGTGACCGACGCGGTGGCGGCCATGGGCCAGCCGCCCGGCCCGTATCGGATATCAGGCACGCCTACCGTCTTCGATGGAGTCAGCGTCCGGACCGCCGATGGCGTCCTGGCCGGCAGCGCGGTGACCATGAATCGAGCGGCGGCCAACCTCGCCGCGTTCACGGGCTGTGGACGGCACGAAGCTCTAGCGGCCGCGACGTCGGTTCCGGCGGGCATCATCGGCGAGACCCGCCGCGGGCGTCTGACCCCGGGCGCGATCGCCGACCTTGTTCTCCTCGATGACGACTACCGGGTCCATGTGACGGTCTGCGGCGGCCGAGTGGCCCACGTCGACGCTGCAGCCCGGCACCGCCTTCCGGAATCGCTGGTGAAGGCCTCGTAGCCGCGATGGAGGTCGTTATCGCACCTTCGGCCCGAGAGGCTGCGTCCGTCGTGGCTGGCGCCTTCGAGCGTCTGCTCGAAGGCGTGGATCGCCCCGTCATCGGGTTGGCCACCGGCCGCTCCCCGTTGCCCACCTACCGCGAGCTCATCGAGCGCTATCGCAATCGCTGCCTGAGTTTCGCGCGCACGCGGGTGTTCCTGCTTGACGAGTACGTGGGCCTTGATCCCGACGATCCACGATCCTGCCGAAGCATCATCCGGCGTGAGCTCCTCGATCATGTGGACGCTCCTGCGGGCGCTCTGGTCGCTCTGGAATGCGCCCCTGAGGAGCTCACCACAGCAGGGGAGATCTACGAGCAGCGCATCGCTGACGCCGAAGGAATCGACCTGCAGGTACTCGGTATCGGCCGCAACGGCCACATCGGATTCAACGAACCACCATCGTCTCTTGGGTCGAGGACACGCCTGACGACGCTCGCCGCGACCACCCGCCAAGACAATGCACGGTCGTTCGGTGACGACCCCGACATGGTGCCCCGACAGGGGATCACTCAGGGCATCGGCACCATTCTCGAAGCCCGACACATCGTGCTGATTGCCACCGGTGAGGCCAAGAGCGAGCCGATCGCGAGAGCCGTGGAGGGACCGGTGACCGCGATGATGCCGGCATCGGCGCTCCAGTTGCATCCCCACGCGACGGTCATCATCGATGAGGCTGCCGGTCAGCACCTGGAGCACGCTGACTACTACCGCGAGGCATACCGCAACAAGCCCGCCTGGCAACACATCTGAGCGCGCTATTCCGGGGCGAAATCTTGGAACCGCGGGCGGCCAGAGGTGTGTCTGTAGTGTCAGGGGCACACCAGTGCCTCGCCGTTGGGAGGCGAAAATGCTCCGGATCCGATTGGCCACAACGCTGCTGGCGGCATTGGCGCTAGTAGGTGCGGCCTGCGGCGGCGGCGATGCCGACACCGCCGGCGATCAACAGCCCGAGGCTGAGGCGACCGTCACCACCCAAGCGGGCTCGGACGACGCATCAGAAGACGTGAGCGATGCCGCGACCGTAGAGGACGACGTTGAAGCGGCGGCTCCCGATGCCCCGGATGACGACGGCTCGTCGGACGACCGCCCTGACGACCCACCGGTTGATGCCGAGGCTCTGCTGGCCTCGGCCACAACGCAGCTCGACGGTCGCTCGGTTCGCGGCGAGGCGACCATCGAGCTCGCACCGGGGTTCGCGTTCTCGACGAGCTTCGAGTCAGACGCCGAGGGCGACCTCGCGGCGACGGTCGAGTTGCCGCCCGGCATGGATCCGGAGTTCCCCGGCGGCGCCGAGGCCCAGATGCGTTACGTGGACAGCGTGGTCTACCTGCGGCCCCCGGTCACGGCCGAGACCCTGGCGGCCCTGGGCGTCGATGAGGCCTGGTACATAGTCGAGCCCATCGACGACCCGATGGCCGCGGCCATGCAGTCGGCTGGCGGGGTGATGTGCATCTTCCCCCAAGCGATCGATGAGCCCTACGAGGACTGCGATCCGCTAGGCGACACCGGCACCTTCCTCGAGGCCGCCCGCGAGGCGGAGGCCGTCGGCCGCGAGGAGGTGCGAGGGGTGGAGGCCACCAGAGTGCGCTTCCTGGTGTCCCTGATGGATCTGGCCGGAGGGGCCCTGGGCATGGAGCCCGACGACGAGGCCTCCGATGGGGGCGCCTTCGACGACACGGCTTCGGACCCGTTCGCCGAGGGGCTGGAGCAGATCTTCGGATTCCTGGAGGCCGACCTGGAAGTGGAGGTGTGGATCGACGGCGACAACCTGATCCGGCGCCTGGCCTTCGACCTGGCCTCGATGTTCGCCGGTCTGGCCGGCGAGGCCGGCGCTGAGATGCCCTCCAGCCCGATCACCCTGGAGTTCTACGACTACGACGCCGACATCGGCGTGGACGCCCCGCCGCCGGAGGCGATCGTCGACGAGGACCTGCTCGTCGGCGGCGATGACTACGCCACCTTCGAGGAGTACGAGTCCTACGACGACGACGATTACGACGACGACTACGACGACGACTACGGCTAGGGCCGCTCGTCGGGGGTGAGGCCGGTCAGAGCCGCGATCGGCGCGGGAGGCTCAGCGCCGCTGGTGAGATCGGCCGAGGTGCTCGGCGGCTCGAAGCGGGTGGTGATCGGCACCACGCCGGCCCACCACCGACCGGCGATGTCGTCGGGCTCGTCGACCGGGTCGCCGGTGCGGACCTTTGCCGACGCCTCCGCCAGCGGCAGCTCCAGCACCAGCGTCTTGCGCAGGTCCGTCTGCGACGGCGGGCGGGCGGAGTCCCAGTTGGCCACCACGTGGTCGGTGACCAGCTTCAGTGCCCGGCGCTTGCCGTCCTCGTTGTCGATACGGGTGGCCCGGCCCCGCACCACCACCGACCGGTAGTTCATCGAGTTGTGGAACGGCGTGCGGGCCATCACCAGCCCGTCGAGATGGGTGACCGTTACGCACACCTCATGGCCGTCGCCGGTGCCGAGCAGATGGTTGGCGGCCGCGCCGTGCAGGTAGAGACGCTCACCGTCGTGGCCGTAGGCCATGGGCAGCACCAGCGGCCCGTCGGCAGTGGACACGCCCACATGGGCGATCATCCCGGCGTCGAGGATCCCGAGAACGTCGTCGCGCCCGTAACGGGCCCGCGGCACCCCCCGCCGCACCCGCGTGCGGGCCGACGGAGCCCCGCCGAAGTCGTTCGGATCAGGCACGCTGCAAGGCTAACGGCGGGCTACCGGTAGCCTTCAGGCCCGTGGCCGGGGCGTCCATGAACGACAAGCTCGAGGATCTGAGGGCTCGCAAGTCCGAGGCGCTGGCGGCCGGACCCGAGCGGGCCGTGAAGCGTCAGCACGACAAGGGCAAGATGCTGGCCCGGGAGCGGCTCGACTACCTGCTCGACGAAGGCTCGTTCCATGAGCTCGACATGCTGGCCCGCCACCGCGCCCACGAGGCCGGACTGGACGACCGGCCCTACACCGACGGCGTGATCACCGGCTGGGGGACCATCGACGGCCGCAAGGTCTTCGTATTCGCCCAGGACTTCACGGTCATGGGCGGCGCCCTGGGCGAGGTGTTCGCCGAGAAGCTCCACAAGGTGATGGACCTCGCGGTGTCTGTCGGCGCGCCCATCATCGGCCTCAACGACGGCGCCGGCGCCCGCATCCAGGAGGGCGTCGTCTCGCTGGACGGTTACGGCGGGATCTTCTTCCGCAACGTCCAGGCCTCGGGAGTGATCCCCCAGATCAGCGTGATCCTCGGACCGTGCGCCGGGGGAGCCGTCTACAGCCCGGCCATGACCGACTTCATCTTCATGGTGCGCGAGAAGTCGCACATGTTCATCACCGGACCCGACGTGGTGAGGACGGTCACCGGCGAGGAGGTGACTCTCGAGGACCTGGGCGGGGCCACCAGCCACAGCACCAAGTCGGGGGTGGCCACCTTCGTCGCCTCAAGCGAGCACGATGTTCTCGACGACGTGAAGGCGCTGCTGTCCTTCCTGCCCTCCAACAACCTCGAGCAGCCCCCGGCCTACAAGTCGGCCGACGACGCCGATCGCGAGTGCCCGGTGCTGGACACCCTGCTGCCCGACAGCCCCAACGTCCCGTACGACATGAAGGACGTGATCACCGCAGTGGCCGACGACGGCGACTTCCTCGAGTATCACGCCTCCTGGGCCCGCAGCATCGTGTGCGGGTTCGCCCGCATCGACGGGCGCTCGGTGGGCGTCGTGGGCAACCAGCCCATGGTTCTGGCCGGCGTGCTCGACATCGAGTCGGCTGAAAAGGCGGCCCGCTTTGTGCGCACCTGCGACGCCTTCAACATCCCGCTGTTGACCTTCGTCGACGTCCCCGGCTTCCTGCCCGGCGTCGACCAGGAGCACGGCGGCATAATCCGCCACGGGGCCAAGCTGCTGTACGCCTACTGCGAGGCCGCGGTGCCCCGCATCTCGGTCATAACCCGCAAGGCCTACGGGGGTGCCTACGTGGTCATGGACTCCAAGGGCGTCGGCTCGGACCTCTCCTTCGCCTGGCCCTCCGCCGAGATCGCCGTCATGGGCCCGCAGGGCGCGGTCGAGATCATCTACCGCCGCGAGTTGGCCGACGCAGCCGATCCGGCGGCCCGCCGAGACGAGCTGGTGGACGACTACACGCAGAGGCTGGCCAACCCCTATGTCGCAGCCGAGCGCGGCTTCGTGGACGAGGTGATCGAGCCTTCGCAGACTCGCCGCAAGATCGTGGCCGGTCTGCGGGTGCTGGAGTCCAAGCGCGAGGAGATCCCCGAGCGCAAGCACGGGAACGTCCCCCTGTGACCGCAGCGGAGGCGGTCGCCGAAAGCCAGGTCGCAGGCGGCTCGGAGATCGTGTCGATCACCCCCGAGCCGACCGATGCCGAGCGGGCCGCCATCGTTGTCGCGGTCGAGGCGTTCCGCACCGAGATCTGGCCGGATCTGGGCGCGGGAACCATGCCTGAGCCGTCGCCGCGCTGGCGTTACGCTGGCCGGCCCTGGAAGCGCCGCCAGAGTTACGGCGGTTGGACCTGACCCAACCGCGCTAGTCGCCCGACCGGAACATTTCCGGGAGCGGGGACTTCAATAGGTCGGGCAGGCGGTGCAGGTATTGATGGCGCGGGACGGCTTGCACGCCGAGGGAGCGCAGGTGCGGCGTCGCCCACTGGACATCGATCAGTCTCGGATGGCCGTCCTGGAGGCCCGCCGCCAGGGCCACTAGCGCCACCTTCGAGGCGTCGCTGGCCCGGTAGAACATCGACTCGCCCGCGAACAGACCGCCGACGGCCACGCCGTAGAGCCCGCCGACCAGCTCGCCGTCACGCCACGCCTCGACGCTGTGGGCGAAGCCTGCGTGGTGAAGGCGCACGTACGCGGCTCGCATCTGGGCATCGATCCAGCCGTGGGGCCGGGCCGGGTCGGCGCAGGCCTCGACGACTTCGGCGAATGCCGTGTCGACCCGGATCTCGAAGCGGCGGCAGGCCTTGCGCAGGGAGCGGTGAACTATCAGGCCGGCGGGCTCCAGGACGCCGCGTTCAGTCGGCGACCACCACCCGATGCGTCCGCCCGGCTTCAGCGGCATCGGGAACAGGCCGCGGCTGTAGGCGGCCAGCAGGGTGGCCGGCTCCAGGTCGGCACCGACCGCCACCAGGCCCCCCTCGTCGCTGGATGAGGGATCCGGGAAGACCCAGCGGCAAGCATCCAGCCTCGCATCGGCGGGCACGGGAGACAGAGTAGGTTGAAACGATGACGACCGGTGCCCGGGCCGCGGAGCGGGACTTGGCGGCACCCCAGGCCCTGCTTGACGACGTGGACGAGCGCTGCCGGGCGCTGGCCGCCACCGCCGTAGGCCGGGTGTTCAGCGTGCCAGCCGGAGACTCCGAGGCCGCGCTGCGGTCCGAGAGCAGCAGCGGTGCTCGCTACGACACGGTCCTGTCCCTAATGTGCACCCCCCAGGTGACCTCACTTGAGGACTACGTCGCCGCGATCGAGCAGGTCTTGGCCGACGAGGGTTGGATCCTCATGGTGGAGCCGGCCGGGCTCTACCGCGGGGCATTGCCCAGGTGGCTGACCAGCCGCTTCCGCTGGCCGTCGCCCTTGCCCCGCGCCCGGCGCCGCGATGTGGTGTCGGCCGTGCGCTCCCGCGGTCTGTTCGTCACCGACATCGACCGCCGCGAGGCGACGTCGGTCCCGCCCGAGTGGCGCCAGTACGTGGTGCTGAGAGCCCGCCGCGCCACACCTCGGTCCGAGGGGCCATGAGCCGGGTCCTTCCTGCTGAGGCGGCGAGGCCGGGTCGGTCGAGGCCATGAGCCGGGTCGTCCTGGCCGGGGGCCGCGAGCTGGATGCGGGCACGCCCGCGGGCCGTGCTCTGACGGGTTGCAGTTCGGTCGCGGTTGTGACTGTGGCGGCTGCCTTCCGTCGCCCCGACGCGCTGCTCTCCCGGATCGGCGCCTGGGCCGAAGCGCTGTCGGTCCGGCCCGTAGTCGTGAGCGCATTGCGCCGGTCCGACGCGCTGAATCCCGATGTCTCCAGACCGATCGCAGACTGCGACGGCGTGTTGGTGCTGGACGGGTCCCCTGCCCATTTCGTGAGCGCGGTCAAGGCGACACCGCTGCTGGAGGCCATAGTCGCCGCTCGGGGGCGCGGTGCCGACATCGTCTGGTCGGGCGCGGCTGCGGCCGCGGTGTGTGCCTCCATGGTGGACGACCGCGGCGGCGCGCTCACGGTCGGCCTCGGCCTTCACGAAGGCATCGTCGTAGCCGCGGGCTGGGAGGGGTGGCCCCGAGACCGGCGGCGTCGCCTGTGGCGCATGGTCCCGGACTCGGTGCTGTTCATGGCTCTGGAGTCGGGCGCGGCGGTATGTTCCGCGGCCGGGCCGGAGGTGCTGGCGTCATCCTCCAGTCCGGACGACTGGACAGTGCTCGGTGGCGCCGTCGAGGCCCGCCGGGGCGGCACCACCGTCACTCTGGAGAATTGGCAGCCCAGGATGCCCTAAACGGCACTCACAGCTGCCAATTCCTGCTCAGGTCTCGGTGATGGTCACCGAGTGGACGGTGACGTCACGCGACGGCGCGCCGCCCAGCGCCCCTCCCGGCTCGTGGAGGCCGATTATCGACTGGGCCACGGCCAGTCCGGCGTCATCGGTCTGGCCGAACACCACATAGGTGCCCTGGCCGTCCAGCCTGGACGCGTTGGGGCCGGTTGTCAGGAAGAACTGCGCGCTGGCCGAGTCCGGCCCGGCTGATCGGGCCATCACGAGCTGGCCGGGCTGGTAGCGGTACGGCCCGGTGAGGTTGCCGGTGTCCGGGTCCACTTCGAAAGCAGGCTCGTCGGGGATCGTGTACCCGGGGCCGGGGTCCCGGTTGTCGTTGGTGTGGGGCGAGCCGCCCTGGATGATGTCGATGGACGGGTCGGTACGGAACAGCAGGGTGCCGTCGTAGTAGCCCCAGCGGGCCAGGGTCACGAAGTTGTTGACGGTCAGCGGAGTTTCCGAGGCGGTCAGCTCGAAGCGCATCTCGCCCTCGCTGGTGTCGAAGGTGGCGACATAGCGAGCCTCGGTGTCGATGCACATGGGTTGAGGGCCGTCGAAGTCGATCACCCGGGGACTCGATCCGTCGACCGCCGGACATGCTGCGGCCTCCGGCTCAACGGCAGGCTCAGCCTCCGGCTCAGCGGCAGTTTCAGTGGGCTGCTCGACAGCAGGTTCGGCCGCGGGTTCGGGTTCGGGTTCGGAGTTGTTGCGCTGGAGGAACCCGAGGACGGCGAGCGCGGCCGCGACCGCTACTGCCGCCATACCGATGAGCTTGACGCGCCGTCGGGTGGCGTACTGCTTGGCGGCGGCCTCGTCGGCGGCCAGGCGCAGGCGCCGGTTCTCGCGCTGGCGCTCCCGCTTCTCCGTGCTCATGAGCCGTGGTGCCCCTAGGCCAGGAGGCCCACGGCCAGTGAGGCCACCATCATCGTCACCACCAGCACCGCCACCACCGCGACCAGGCGGCGCTGCCGGTCCCGGCGGGAGCTGGTGCGCTGCCTGCTGCCGGCCGACTGCTTGGCGGCTCGGACCCGACGCTTTCGTAGATCGCTCTGGGACGGCACCGCCCAACCCTACATCTCCACCCGCGTCGGGGCTCTTGATGCGGCGTGCCGGGCGTCCGGCGCGTAGCGTTGCGCGATGGCGTCACTTCGACGCATCGCGCCCATGAGGCTGACGAGCGGCCTGCTTGCCCTGCTTGTCGCCGTCGCCGGATCAGCTTGCGCCGACACCGCCGACGGTCCGCTGGTAAGCGAGGAGGCCGTCATCGAAGAGGTCGTGACCACGACCACCGCGCCGCCGGAGCCGCCTCGCTCCGAGGGAATCGCCAAGGTCGGCGACGTCCAGTACGAGTTCGCCGTCACCTGCCATGACCGCGGCGCCGGTGACGTGGTCGTGGTAAGTGACCCCGACGATGACGACTCCGGTGGTGTCACGTTGTACCTGGAGGCCTCGTTCGTCGACCCGTACGTGGGCCTGCGCCTGGCAGACGGGACGCTCATCGAGCCCTCCTTCGAAAGCCCGTTGGACCTCTACGTGCAGGACGACGTGATCCGGGCCTCCGCCATCCGCTTCGTGAAGGACCTGAACCTGGAGACCGGGGAAGCCACCGAGGTGGGTTTCGGCGAGTTCGAGGTCCACTGCTACAGCTACGAGCGCGAGCTGCCCTCCTGACGGTTCCGCAGGCTGGGCAGGACTCGCCTAGGACGTCTCGCAGCCCGTGTCCAGCATCACCATGGGCAGGCGCCCGGACTTGAATGCTCGCACGGCTCCCTCGGAGATGTTGAACACCACCCGGTAGTTCTGGTCGCCCGGATCCCTGGGCACGAAGACCAGGTCGACGGTGCCGTCGACCCGCACCTCCCGCTCGATCCTGTCGCCGAAGAGGTCGGTGACCATGCTCTCGGGAGACCCGACGCCCACGCCGGAGCGGGTGGTGATCGGTCCGCTGTTGATGTCCACTCGCTCGATGGTTCCCGCGTGCACCAGGAAGACGATCCCCTCGGGAGCGTCGTGGGGGACGACGTGATAGCAGGCGCCGGTCGGTCCCGCGGGTACCAGCACCGTCCCCGCGGCTTCCTGGGCCGCGGCGACCGTCATCCCGAAGTGGACCTCGTCGAGGCCGACGGTCGAGACGGTGGATCGGTTGCTGAGCCTCGGCGGGCCGAATTGCTCCGGGTTGTCCGGTGGCACCGTCGTGACCGTGGTGGTGGTGGCCGGGACCGTGGTGGTAGCGGCGACAGTCGTGGACGTCGGAGAGGCTGATGTGTCCGGTGTGTCCGAGGCGTCGGTCACATCTGAGGCGTCGGAGGCGTCTGAGGTGGCTGGAGCCTCCGCGCTCTGTTCGGCGTCTTCAACGGCGGGCTGTTCGTCTGATCCTGTGTCCTCGCTCAACTCCACGGTGTCGTCCGGGGCGGCCGGAGCATCACCGTCGTCTCCGCCGTCTCGGCCGAGCCACCAGATCACGCCCCCCACGACCACAATCACCAACGCGACGGCTACGAGTATCGGCACCCACCTCGGGCTGCGCCTCTCGGCGGTATCGGGCCAGAACGGACCTTGGTCCTGAGGTTCCGGGTTCCACTCCACGGCAGTGGAGGGTACCCGCTAGCCATACAGGTTCCGGCCGGTGGGCCGCCCGGGGCTCGAACCCGGCACCTTGAGATTAAAAGTCTCCTGCTCTACCCGATGAGCTAGCGGCCCACCCCCATTCTGGCAGCGACGGGACTGTTTCAGATTGGGTCGCCGGTGAAGCGGTGAGCTTCGAGGTCGGCGAGGTTGGCCCACTCCAGCGTGCGAGCGTGGGTCGCTTCCAGCACGACCTGGGGCGCGGCCCCGGCCGCGTGCGCCTCCGCCCAGCGGGGCGCGCACAGGCACCAGTGGTCGCCCGGCGCCAGCCCATCGAAGCCGATGGCCGGCTGCGGGGTCGAGAGGTCGTTGCCGGCCGCCCTCGAGAATTCAAGGAACTCGGCGGTCATCACCGCGCACACCGTGTGAACCCCGTAGTCGCCGGAGTCGGTATTGCAGCAGCCGTCGCGGAACCAGCCGGTCAGCGGGTCGTAGGAGCACGGCTGCAGCTCTTCGCCGAGCACGTTGTGGGCCACGGGGTCAGTCTCTCAGATCTCGCGGGGGCGCGCAGCCGTTACTCTCAACGCATGAGCGAGACAGGCGGGGCGGCGACCCCGGAGGGTCAAGGCATGGACGAGGCGAGCGACAACCTGCCGCCGGACTCCGAAGCCGACCGCCAGACGGCCCAACTTGAGGGCATAGAGCGAGACATGGAGACTGTGGATGCCGCTCTCGCCGCGCTCGACTCCGATGATCTCGAAGGGGCGGAAGCACTGGCCGCCGAACTCGAAGAGTCAGCTGGCTAGGGCCTCCTCCGACCTCGACGCCATGCCGCCGATGTCGCTCAGCGCCAGCAGATAGCCCTCGGCCCTCTCCGCGTAGGGGTTCCGGTTGACGAGCGCGTGAAACTCGGGCGAGTGCTCGGCCACCACCAGATGGGCCAACTCGTGGATGATCACATGGTCGAGAACCCAGGGAGGTGCTCCGGCCAGCCGAGTCGAGATCCGAATGTCGCCGCTTCCGGTCGAGCAGGAGCCCCAGCGCAGACGTTGCCGGGACGACCATTTGATGGAGCGCGGCTCGGGAAGGCCGAAGCGGGCTGCGAGCTCGCGGGCTCTGGGCTCCAGCGGCAGATGGCCGCACCGCCACTTCTCCTCGAAGCGAGCCAAGACCTTGCTCACCAGCGCCTCCTCCTCGTCCTTCGTCGTCCAGGCCGGCACCCGGACGACCAGCACGCCGTCGGACATGCGCGCCGACACGGTCTTGTTGCGTTTGGGGCTGCGGATCACCCGCACCGGCGGGAGATTCTGGGGTGCGGGCGCCCTCTCGGCGCCGTCGAGGGGTGTGCCGTTGGTGCTCATCGTCGCTCCGGTGTGGCTGTGGGCGTGAGGCACGCACCGTCGCCAGTGAGCGCGATTCGGCCTTGCAAGCGCACGTCACCCGACTGCACCAGGATCCGGAGACCACCGAGGTTTCCGATGCGCTCAAAGGCGCATCCGAAATACCTTTCAAGTGTATAGATAACACCGGCATGTGACACAACCAGCACATCACCGGTCGTGACCCGGGCCGCGATGCGCTGCGAGGCGGCCAGCACACGCACGATCAGCGACTCGTCGCTCTCCCAGCCGGGCGGATAGTTCCGTGCGGCCAGATCGCCGGGATAGTCCCGTTCGATCTGCTCGCTGGTGAGGCCCTGCCACAGACCGACGTCGCGCTCTCGCCATCCGGGATCGGTGGTCACCGGCCCTGTGCCGAGTGACTCGGCGATGATCTCGGCAGTCTCGCGAGCCCGGTCGAGATCGCTGGAGACGACGCACTCGACATCGTCCAGGTTGGCGGCTGCGGCCCGCGCCTGCGCCGCGCCCGCAACCGACAGCGGAGGATCGGCATGGCCCTGCCAGCGGCCGTGCAGGTTCCAGACGGACTCGGCGTGACGGACGACCAGAAGATTGACCATGATCGCGAGCGACCGTAACCCGACGGCATCAGCCGGCCGCGGATGCTCACGAGCTCTGGCTACCATGGCGCCCGTGGCGCATCTGCGGCTGTTCGCATCGGCTCGGGAGGCGGCCGGGACCGGTCGTGACAGGGTGCCCGGCGCCACCGTGCGAGAGGTCTTGGAGGAGGCCTGTAACCGCTATGGCCATGACTTTGCCGGGCTGCTGGAGACCTGTCAGGTGTGGTGCAACGGCGAGCCGACCGCGCCCAACGCGCCGGTGGGAGACGACGACGAGATCGCAGTGCTGCCGCCCGTCTCAGGCGGCTAGCCACCAGAGGGGCAGTATCCTCCATCGTTCGTGAGTCGCGCCGCCGTCCTGTCGCTTCACACATCTCCGCTCGTGCTGCCGGGACGGGGCGACGCGGGCGGAATGAACGTCTACGTGCGGGAGCTCGTCTCCGCGCTGGCCCAGACGGGCATCGACGCCACCGTGTTCGTGAGGCGTCACAGCGACGCGCCCACCGTCGTCGATGTGGAGCCGGGATTCAGGGTCGTCCATGTGGCTGCCGGAGCCGCCGGATTGTCCAAGGAGTCGCTCCCGGGCGTGGTGCAGGACTTCGCCGACGGCGTCGGCGCATGGCTCCAGGAGCACCCGGTCGACGTGCTGCACGCCAACTACTGGCTGTCGGGGGTGGCCGGACATCGCCTGAAGCACGAGCTCGACCTGCCGCTGGTGTCCACCTTCCACACGCTGGCCCGGGTCAAGGCCGAGACCGGTGACCTGGAACCGCAACGCCGGATCGATGCCGAGGCGGAGGTGATCGCCTGCTCCGACGTCATCACGGCCAACTCCGTGACCGAGTTGCAGCAGCTCGCGGAGCTGTACGGCGCCGATCCCAAACGCATCGACGTGGTGGCGCCCGGCGTCGACGGGGCCGTGTTCTCGGTGGGGTCGCGCCGGGGAGCTCGCGCCGCGCTGGGGCTCGAAGACGGCCCGGTGCTGCTGTTCGTCGGTCGCATACAGCCCTTGAAGGGCCTCGACGTAGCCGTTGAGACCCTCGCCGGCCTTCGCCGTCGCTACGGCGGTGCCCAGCTCCTCGTGGTGGGGGGCGCCTCGGGTCCAGACGGGGAGCGTGAGCTCCTGCGCCTCGACCGCGCCGTCCGCCGCCTCCGCCTTCAGGGACGCGTCACGTTGGTTCCCCCGCAGCCCCACCACCTGCTGTCGACCTACTACCGGGCCGCGGATGTGTGCCTCGTGCCCAGCCGGTCGGAGTCGTTCGGCCTCGTCGCCCTGGAGGCGGCGGCCTGTGGCCTGCCGGTCGTCGCGGCCGACGTGGGTGGACTGCGAACGCTGGTGGACCACGGTCGCAACGGCTTCCGCATCCCGGAACGCGACCCGGCCCGCTACACCGAGGCGGTGCTCGCCATCCTCGACGATCCCTCGCTGGCCTCGTCGATGGCCCGTCGGGGCGCCGAGATGGCGGGCCGCTACTCCTGGACGGCCACGGCGGCCCGCCTGCGCAGGATCTTCGCCGACCTATCGGCGCGGGTTCTGTTGGACTGCACGGCCTGAGAGGCCGAGCCGGTGGGAGACGATTCCGATCCCATGACCCAGGCGCCGCCTGCATCGGATGCGGACCTCGACGCTCTGGAGCGGCGAATGGACTCGTGGCTGGCAGCCGCGTCGGCCGCGAACCCCGCCATCGACGCCATCGAACGCGGCCCGCAGGACGAGCGACGGTGGTACGTGCGGGTCCACGGCGAGGAGAAGGAGGTGTGGACGATCTGGTTCACCCTCGGCCAGCGCACGCTGCACTACGAGACCTACCTGGTGCCCGCACCCGAAGAGAATCACGCTCAGCTCTACGAGCACCTGCTGCGCCGCAACCGGCGCCTGACCGGCCTGAAGCTCGAGATCGGACCCGAGGACGCGGTGTTCCTGTCGGGCTCCATACCGGTCCCGCAGCTGACCGCCGGAGTGCTCGACGGGATTCTCGGATCGATGTACGCGGCCACCGAGTTGATCTTCCGCCCCGCCATGCGCATCGGCTATGCCTCGAAGTTCCGAGGCTGAGGCACGCGCCGCTGAAACCGGGTTGAGATATTGTTGATTTTCGACTACTGTAGAGGCTGTTCCGGCGGAGAGATGGCTTCCACTCGGGGAAGTTGGGGATGGCCCTCTCTCCGCCGGCGCCGCGCCCGAACAGGCGTCCGTGCCCACATCACGGCTCCCGATGTTCGGATCGAGCGGCTTGCGCTGATAGACCTACGCCGGTCCGGAGAGGGTGCGCCCTGCTCGGACTACACTGCCAGCCGTCAGTAGTCGTCGCCGAGGAGTACCGGTGGTCGCCTTCGCTCTGTCAATCGTGGTCACGGTCGCACTCGTCGGTGCCATCCTCGCCTACACGAAGCGCCGGCCCGTGGGGACCCCGGTCACGTGGGGCGAGGCCATGTTCGGGGCGATGATCGTCTTCTTCGGGATGTTCTGGATCTACGGGGTCGTACCCCACCAGTGGCTCGCGTGGGCGGACAACGAGCTCAACTGGCGAACTGACAAGCTCTTCGTCGGCCCCGGAGGGATCCTGCGGGCCCAGGCACAGGGCGGCAGCTTCCCGTTCACGATCACCTATGTGGTGATCCGCGACGTCATCGCCAGCGGGATCTACGTCGTCGCCATCGGCGCGCAGGTGTGGCTGTGGATGGTGTGGCAGAACCGGGGCAAGAAGGCCGAGGCCGCCGAGGCCGTCGAGATCTCCAGCTTCGGGCGCCCCCTGGTCCGGGAGGGATCCGAGGCATGACCACCACCGACGCCAACCCGCCCATGCCGGAGTTCCGGGACGACTACGTGCTGCAGGAGGTGGACGCGGCCTGGCTCGCTCAGGCCGTCAAGCCCAAGCAGTTCATCCACATCGACCAGTCGGAGTGCATCATGTGCGAGGGCTGCGTGGACATCTGCCCGTGGAAGTGCATCTTCATGGTCACGCTCGACGCGGTGGACGAGGCCGTCGGCACGGAGCTGCCGGGCATAGACCCCGCCGACAAGGTGATCTTCACAATCGACGATGACGTATGCACGCGCTGCGCGCTGTGCGTGGATCGCTGCCCGACCGGCGTGATCATTCTCGGCAAGATGGGCGATCCTCCCCCCGGGGGCGACCCTCACCAGAGAACCAACTCCCACGGCTACGGCTACGGGATGCGACTCGCATAAGAAACCTCGACCCCCCAGACTCGATCCGCAGGAGACCCATGGCCATCGACACAGACGAGCGCAAGACGCCTCTGCCGGAGCGCCTGGCCGCCCAGATGACCAAGATCGGCGACCAGGTCCAAGGCTCCCAGGCCTGGACCTCGATCTTCCGGCCCGGGTCGATCTTCCGCAAGGGCTATACCGACAGCCCCCGGAACCGGTCCTACGTGGTCATGAACAGCGTGCTGTACCACCTCCACCCCGTGAAGGTGAAGCGTCACGCCGTGAAGGTGAGCTACACGCTGTGCCTGGGCGGTCTGAGCTTCTTCCTGTTCATCCTCGAGACCGTCACCGGCATCTTCCTGATGTTCTTCTACCGCCCCACCGCGGCCCAGGCCTGGGACGACATCTACATCCTGCAGACCTCGGTGACCTTCGGACTGCTGGTCCGCAACATGCACCGGTGGGGCGCCCACCTCATGGTGATCACCGTGTTCCTGCACATGGCCCGGGTGTTCTACCACGGGGCCTACAAGCCGCCCAGGGAGTTCAACTGGGTCATCGGCGTGATCCTGCTGAAGCTGACGCTGCTGCTGTCGTTCACCGGGTACCTGCTGCCGTGGGACCAGCTGGCCCTTTGGGCGGTGACCGTTGGCACCAACATGATGGGCTACACGCCCGTGTTCGGCGACCAGGTGCGGTTCGTGCTTCTCGGCGGGGTGGAGATCGGAACGGACACGCTGCTGCGCTGGTACGTGCTGCACGTGCTGATGCTGCCGTTCGTGCTCGTGATCTTCCTGGCCGTCCACTTCTGGCGCGTCCGCAAGGACGGCGGCATCTCGGGTCCGCTGTAGGAGCAAGGGGTAGACGACGATGGTGGAGATCCCCGAGCATCTGCGCAAGCGGGCCGAGGAGGCCCGGGCCAAGGCCGAGGCGGCCAAGGCGGCCGCGGCCGGCGGGCCCGCAGCCGCCGAATCAGGCGACGGCGCCTCTGAGGCCCAGCAGCAGGCCGCGAGCAAGATCCCGCCCCATCTGCTGGAGCGATCCAAGGCAGCCCGCGCCCAAGCATCCGGAGACGCCCCGGAAGCCGCCGCGGCGGCCGGCGGCGGGGGAGTGGCCGTAGCCGCCCCACCCACCGCGCCTGCGCCCGCCACCGGCCCCGGCGGACACACCCAGCGCCTGCTGACGGTGGTCAAGTCGGGCTCGATCCAGGACGTGAAGTCCAAGCCGCAGGACAAGGTGCACGTGTGGCCGCACCTGCTGGTGGTGGAGTTCGTGGCTTCGCTGTTCATCACCGCGTTCACGCTGATCTTCTCGATCTTCGTGAACGCCCCGCTGCTGGAGCTGGCCAACTACAACCAGACGCCCAACCCTTCCAAGGCCCCCTGGTACTTCCTCGGCCTGCAGGAACTGCTGACGATGTTCCATCCGATGGTGGCGGGCGTCACCATCCCCGGCGTCGGGCTGCTGGCGCTGATGCTGGCGCCCTACATCGACAGGAACCCGTCCAAGAAGCCTGAGGACCGCAAGTTCGCCATCAGCCTCATGACCATCCACCTGATGTTCTGGGCCGTGCTGGTGATCATCGGCTCCTTCTTCAGGGGTCCGGGCTTCAACTTCGTCTTCCCCTGGGAAGCGGGACTGTTCTTCGAGCTATGACCGTGGGAGGCAACCGATGATCTATGTCGCTGTGGCTGTGCTGGCTGTGCTGGCCATCGTGGCGGTGCTCGCCGCGGTTCGCCGGCGCCAGTCGGACGCCGCCATCGGCATGCTGTCGCGTGAGACCCGCAGCCGGGACCGGTCATCGGTGGTCCTGCGGGCCGAGGCGCCGCCGACCGGCCGGGAGGTTGAGAAGGCCGCGGCCGCGGCCCGGGCCGGCAGCGCGCTGGCGCCGGCGGAAGGCGCCGGACCGCCCGCGCCCTATGTCCCGCCCGATCCCGAGACGATCGGGGTGAGCCGCCGCCAGTTCTTCAACCGGACGATCGTGATGCTGATGAGCCTGAGCCTCTCGGGGTTCGGCGTGGCCTGCATCGCATTCCTGTGGCCTCAGGGCAGCAGCGGCTTCGGCTCCAAGATCAAGGTGGGCCTGGTGAGCGATCTGCTGGCCGAGATCCGCGACAACTCCGGGTTCCTGTACAAGCCCGAGGGCCGCATGTGGCTCACCGAGTACCCCAACGGCGCGGTGGAGAAGGCTGCTACGGCCTACTCGGGGCCTGAACTGGCCGGGATGACCGCGGGCCACCAGTTGGGGCTCGACGGCGGCATCGTGGCGCTCTATCAGAAGTGCCCCCATCTCGGCTGCCGGGTGCCTGAGTGCGTGACCTCGCAGTGGTTCGAGTGCCCGTGCCACGGCTCGAAGTACAACCAGGTGGGCGAGAAGCGGGCCGGACCGGCACCCCGGGGCATGGACCGCTTCGCGGTGGAGATCGGTGCGGACGGCTCGCTCACCGTCGACACCGGCACGATCATCCAGGGACCGCCCATCGGCACCAACACCACCGGCCAGGAAGCCGAGGGGCCGGCTTGCATCGGTCAGGCGACCGGGGGCCACTAGTTGTCCGGTACGAACCGTAGGAATCATCGCCGCGCATGCTCCTAGCCGCCTCCACGCAGAGAACCATCGGGTTCGTCATCCTGGCGATCGTCTTCGTCGGGTACGTCGTGTACCTGATCCTCAACGCGCGCGCCTCCCGCGACGAGGTCGGCAGCGAGATCGAGCTGGCCCCCAACCGCAGGCCCTACCTGGAGGACGAGGAGCTGGAAGGCACCAAGCTCGATAAGTCGCTTCTGGCCGGGCTGGCCATGCTGGCCATCATCGGGGTGGGGCTGCCCCTCTACTGGCTGGGCGAGCCCGGGCGTCACGAGGGCCTGATCAAGGACACCGACCGCATCTTCGCCGACCGCGGCGGCGAGCTCTACACCGAGGGCTCCGACTGCCAGCAGTGCCACGGCGCCGAAGGCACGGGCGGCTCCGCACCGGTCACCATCACCGACGCGGAGGGCAACTTCGTGGCCACGGTGGCCTGGGCGGCTCCGGCGCTCAACACCGTGCTGTCCCGCCACAGCGAGGACGAGGTGCGCCACGTGCTCAACTACGGCCGCAACAACGTGATGCCCGCTTGGGGCGCACCAGGCGGCGGTCCCCTCACCGAACAGCAGATCGAATACCTGATCCACTACATGAGGCGGATCCAGATCCCCGAGTCGGAACTGCGCGAGATCGTCGACACGGGCGTGCGCGAGGGCATCGCCGCGCATCTAGGCACCGACGACGAAGCGGCCGTGGACGAGTGGCTGGGGGCGGTTGACGCCGCAGTGGAGGAGGCCCGGGCCATGGCGCTGGCCGCCGACGAGTCGCTGGCCGGCAACGACGAGGCCATCCGCCGCGCCGGTCTGGAGCTGCTGGCGGTGGGCGAGGCGCCCGGCAGCGAGCTCTACCAGACCTACGGTGAGATCCTGTTCAACAACCCGGCCGCAGGCGGCACCTACAGCTGCGCCCGCTGCCACACCTACGGCTGGTCGTTCGATGCCACCACCGACGGCGACGACAGCATCGACGGCCACGCCGGGCCGATCCTCGACGCCTACACCGTCGGCGGCGGCTTCTTCGGCCCCAACCTGACTGGCGGCAGCACCCTGGACCAGTTCGAGACGGCCGGTTTGCACGCCGACTTCATCTCGGCCGGCCAGAGCATCGGCCAGACCTACGGCCGGGGCGGCTCTGGCGGCAACGGGCAGATGCCGGGCTTCGGTCCCCGCACCGACGACGACCTCGGGGTGATCTATCCGGCCACGCTCACCCAGGACCAGATCGACGCGATCGTCGCATTCGAGAGGAACCTGTGATGGAGGCCCTTGACCTGATTGCCGGACTCGCCTGGGATCCGGAGATCCGCGGCTTCATGGCGGTCTTCGCGGGTGTTGTCGTGCTGATGGGCTCGGTCTGGCTGCTGCTCGCACTCAACACCGGCACCCGGCTGGGAACGCTGGTCGCCGTGACCGGGTTCTTCGGCTGGATGGTGATCATGGCCCTCGTCTGGTGGATCTACGGGATCGGCTGGGCCGGCAACACACCCACCTGGCAGCTGAGGGAGATCAATGTCGGTGATCTCGACGCGGCCGCACTGGAGCAGGCCACCACGTTGCCCGACGCCAGTGAGCTGCCGTCGGCATTCAATCTCGTCCTGGACTCCAATGATCCGGTGGCCCAGGCCGAGTTCGGGCTGGTCACCCGGGACACGCTCACACCCGACCAGACCGAGGGGCTGAGCACCGCGGAGATCGACGAGCTGGTCGCCGACGAGCTGGCCCGAAACAGGGCGACCACGCTGTCGGAGCTGGCTGCGGTCTCGCCCGGTTTGATCGCTGATGCCGAGGCGTCCGGACGGCTGAACTTCGGAGGCTGGACGCTGCTGTCCACCGCCGAAGCGGGCGAGGCCCAGGCCTCCGCGGTGGCCATGCTGCTGGAGAGTCCCGACCTGACGTTCACGGCCCAGGAGGACTTCAAGCTGCTGGACGCGTACACGGTCGGCGGGAAGCGGGGCCTGCCCGACGACCCGAACCGCCTCGACCGGATCTGGACCCAGATTCGAACCGCCCTCACCATCACCCATCCCACCCGCTACGGGGTCGTGCAGGTACAGGAAGTGGTCGACCAGCCGCTGCTCCCCGGCCAGCCCCCGCAGCGGCCCGTCGTCGACGAGTCCAAGCCGGTCATCTCGGTGATCATGGTCCGCGACCTCGGCAACCTCCGCCTGAAGCCCGCGCTGGTGACCCTGGGCTCGCTGTGCATCTTCGCGGCCCTGTGCCTGTTCCTGCACGAGCGCGACAAGCTGGCCTGGCGACAGCGCGAGGCGGGAGCACGAGTGGACGCCTGATATGCGGAGGAACGTCGTCCTACGAGTGGACGCCTGAGCGGTGCTAGGCCAGTACCTCCCCCTGTTCGCGCTGTTCGTGTTGGCGGCGCTGTTCGCGGCGGGGAGCTTTGTCGCCTCGGGTCTGCTGGCTCCCCGACGGGCGACCGTGCCCAAGCTGGATCCCTACGAGTGCGGGATCGTGCCGTCGCGCGACACTCCTGAGCGGTTTCCGGTCCGGTTCTTCCTGGTGGCCATGATCTTCATCGTCTTCGACGTGGAGATCGTGCTGTTCTACCCCTACGCGGTGGCCCGGGGCGGTCTGGGTCTCTTCGGCCTGGTGGTCCTGCTGGTGTTCAGCTTCGCGGTGTTCGAGTCGTTCGTGTATCTGATCTCCGCCGGCGCACTCGAATGGGGGCCGGCGTCGAAGTCCAGTCGCTCGGCAAGCCCCTCCGAGGAGGTCGCGTCCGAGGAGCAGATGGTGTCCGCAGACCGCACCGCCCGCACCACGGTGCGGCGGGTGGGTCTCGAGGGTCGCGTCCCTAGTGGCTCGGAGGTGGCCTGATGGGGGTTGCTGACCAGATTGCCGATCTGCGAGAGGACGGCTTGAAGGCCATCCAGCACAACTTCATGACGTCCAAGCTGGAAGACCTGGTCAACTGGTCCAGGGCCCGAAGCCTCTGGCCTGCGACCTTCGGCTTGGCCTGCTGCGCCATCGAGATGATGGCCACTGGGGCGGCCCACTACGACCTGGCCCGCTACGGCATGGAGGTCTTCCGGGCCTCGCCCCGCCAGGCCGACCTGATGATCGTCGCCGGCCGGGTCTCCCAGAAGATGGCCCCGGTGCTGCGCCAGATCTACGACCAGATGATGGAGCCCAAGTGGGTCATCTCGATGGGCGTCTGCGCCTCCAGCGGAGGCATGTTCAACAACTACGCCATCGTTCAGGGCGTCGACCAGGTGGTGCCCGTGGACGTGTACGCGCCGGGATGCCCGCCCGGTCCCGAGACGCTGATGCACGCCATATTCACGCTCCACCACGAGATCCTGTCCGGAGAGCTGCTGGCCCGCCGAGCCGCCGGCGAGTCCGGCGGTGCCGGCATCGCGGTTCAACAGATCGACGGCCAGACCGCGACCACCACCATTCGCGGCCGAGATGGCTGAGCGCTACGGGGCCCCGGTCGGGGACGACCGGCCGTCCCGCGGCCAGGCCGTGATCCATCCGTCACCGAGCCAATGGCTCGACGTGGCTGCGGCGGCCCGAGCCGACGGCTTCGACCAACTCATCGACCTCACCGCAGTCGACTACCTGACGTACGGCGCCGACCGGAGCCTGCCCGAAGGGGTGCAGCCGGAGCGGTTCGAGGTGGTGGCCGGCCTGATGTCGCACGAGCGGCGGGAGCGCCTGCGCATGCGGGTGCAGGTTCCCGCCGACGACCCCACCCTGCCCACCCTGTTCGATCTGTGGCCCGGTTCGGAGAGCCTCGAGCGCGAGGTCTACGACATGTTCGGCATCGCCTTCGAGGGCCATCCCGACCCCTCGCGGATCCTGATGCCCGAGGACTGGTCGGGCCATCCGCTGCGCAAGGACTACGACAGCGGCCGGATACCGGTCCAGTTCAAGGCCGCTTCCAACGTCAGGTGACGGGAAGCCCGCGATGAGCACGACTGACATCGCCCCCGCAGGCGCCGAGCGGGTCAGCCGCCGAGAGTCCTCCGCGGTGCTGCGCATGTCGGAGGCCGAGGCCGCGGAGATCGGCGGCGACCCCGACGATCCCGGCGACGACGAACTGGTGCTGCTGAACATGGGTCCGTCCCACCCGTCGACCCACGGCGTGCTGCGGCTGATGCTGGAGCTGTCGGGCGAGACCGTGATGCGCTCCAAGCCGGTCATCGGCTACCTCCACACCGGCATGGAGAAGACCGGCGAGAATCTCACGTACCTGCAGGGCGGGACCAACGTGACCCGCATGGACTACGCCTCGCCGCTGTTCAACGAGTTGGCGTTCTCGCTGGCCACGGAGCGGCTGCTGGGCATCGAGGTGCCCGACCGGGCCACCTGGATCCGCATGCTGATGTGCGAACTCAACCGGGTCAGCTCGCATCTGCTGTTCATGGCCACCAACGGCATGGACCTGGGCGCGGTGTCGATGATGATCTACGGGTGGCGCGAGCGCGAGGAGGTGTTGCGCTTCTTCGAGAAGGTCACCGGCCTGCGCATGAACCACAACTACATCCGGCCCGGAGGGGTGGCCGCCGACCTGCCCGCCGACTGGCGCACCGATGTAGCCGAGCTGATCGAGCTGATCGAGCCTCGACTCGACGAGTACGACACGCTGCTGACCGGCCAGCCCATCTGGCGCGAGCGGCTCCAGGGCGTTGGCATCATCAGCGCCGCCGAGGCGGTCGCCCTCGGGGCCACCGGGCCGATGCTGCGAGGCGCGGGCCTGGCCTGGGACCTGCGGCGCGACGAGCCCTACCTGTTCTACGACGAGGTGGACTTCGACGTCATCGTGGGAACCCACGGCGACTGCTACGACCGGTATGCCATCCGCCTCAATGAGATCCGCGAGTCGCTGCGCATCGTCGCCCAGATCATCGACGCGATGCCGTCGGGCGACTTCCGGACGCAGGACAAGAAGGTGACGCCTCCGCCTCGAGCCCGCATCGACGAATCGATGGAGGCGCTGATCCACCACTTCAAGATCTTCACCGAGGGTTTCAAGGTTCCCCCGGGGGAGGCCTACGCCGCGGTGGAATCCCCCCGGGGAGAGCTCGGCGTGTACCTGGTGAGCGACGGCACGTCGGTGCCGTACCGGGTGCATGTGCGGGCGCCCAGCTTCGTGAACCTTCAGACCCTGCCGCACCTGATGCAGGACGGCCTGATCGCCGACGGCGTGGCCATCATCTCCTCCGTCGACCCGATCATGGGCGAGGTGGACCGGTGAGGCCTGTTCGTTCCGGCGACGGCCACCTGCCTGTTCGTTCCGGCGTCGGCCACCGGTGCTCGCTTGCTCGCACGGGCTTCGCCCTACTCACTCGCAAGTCGAGCACCGGCGTCCGCCGCCTGTGCATTACGGAGGCGGGTCGGTGACGCTCAGTCCTGCCAACGAGGTGCTGGCTGCTGAGATCATCGGCTGGTTTCCCCGGCCGCGATCCGCGCTCATCCCTTTGCTGCACCTGGCGCAGGAGCAGGACGGGTACCTCACCGACTCCGCCATGCGCCGTGTCGGCGAGCTGGTCGGAGCCACCCCGGCCGAGGTGAAGGGCACGGCCGGCTTCTACGAGATGTTCCGCTTCGAGCCGGTCGGTACGTACATGATCAACATTTGCACCAACATCTCGTGCCTGCTCTGGGGCGGCGAGGAGCTGCTGGAGCACGCCTGCGAGTCGCTGGATGTGGAGGTGGGCGGCACTACCGGCGACGGCATGTTCACTGTCGAGGAGGCGGAGTGCATCGCGGCCTGCACCGAGGCCCCGTGCCTGCAGGTCAACTACCGCTACCGCGGCCCGGTAACCCCCGACGACTTCGACCGGTTGGTCGAGGACCTGCGCGCCGGCCGCCTGGACATCCCCCACCACGGCGCCCTGTCGAGGGTGAGGCAGTCGATACCGGCCGAGCGCCTCGCGGGGGTCGTCCCGCCGGAGCAGGCCCGAGAGGCGCCGGTCTGGCTGGCTCGCAACGACGTCGAGGTGGCTAGCTGATGGATCAGCAGATGGCTGTGAACGGCTACATCGCGCATGCGCCCGGCTATGTGAACAACGACGGGCCCAAGCTCATCACGAGCCGCTTCACGCACGACGACTCGTTCACCCTGGCGCGGTACGAGGCCACCGGCGGCTATGCGGGACTTCGGGCCGCGCTGGAGATGACCCCGGCCGCGGTGCATGAAGAGGTGCGGGCGGCCACGCTGCTGGGACGGGGCGGCGCCGGGTTCCCCGCAGGCGTCAAGTGGGGTTTCCTGCCGCCGGGCAAGCATCCCTACTACCTCGTCGTCAACGGCGACGAGAGCGAGCCGGGCACCTACAAGGATCGCCTGCTCATGGAGCGCGATCCCCACCAGCTCATCGAGGGGTGCCTGATCGCCTGCTACGCGCTGGGACTGCAGCAGTGCTTCCTGTATGTGCGGGGCGAGATGGCCCTGGCCCAGGAGCGCATCGCGACCGCCCTGAACGAGGCCTACGAGGCCGGCTACGTGGGGCGCGACATCTGCGGCACGGACTTCTCGGTGGACATCGTGATGGCCTGGGGCGCGGGGGCCTACATCGTGGGCGAGGAGACCGCGCTCATCGAGAGCCTGGAGGGCCGCCGGGGCATGCCCCGCCTGAAGCCGCCGTACTTCCCGGCCGCGGTCGGTCTCTACGGCCAGCCCACCATCGTCAACAACGTGGAGACCCTCTCCAACCTGCCCTGGATGATGGTCAACGGGGCTGAGGCCTACCGCCGCTACGGGTCGGAATCGTCGCCGGGCACGCGAATGTTCGCAGTGTCGGGCCATTTGCGCCGGCCCGGGGTGTACGAGGTCGAGCACGGCGTGACCACCTTCCGGGAGCTGATCTACGGCGACAACTTCTGCCAGGGGATCCGCGACGGTCACGAGCTCAAGATGTTCATCCCCGGCGGGGGCTCCGCGCCCTGGTTCTTCCCCGAGCACCTGGACCTGCCGCTGGAGGCCCGCCCGGTGGGCGCGGCCGGCTCGATGCTCGGGTCGGGCGCCATCGTGATCATGGACGACACCACCGACGCAGTTAAGGCCGCCTGGAGGGTGGTGAAGTTCTTCGCCCGCGAGTCGTGCGGGAAGTGCACTCCGTGCCGTGAGGGCACCACTTGGCTGGAACAGATCCTGCGCCGCATCCTCGACGGGGACGGGCGGCCCTCCGACATCGATCTGCTGCTCGACATAGGCGACAACATCAGCCCCGGCCCCTACCCGGTGGCAGCCCACAACGGCCAAGAGGCGGTGCCGTTCCCGC
The DNA here is from genome assembly GCA_965117015.1 of Acidimicrobiales bacterium. Classification (GTDB taxonomy): domain Bacteria; phylum Actinomycetota; class Acidimicrobiia; order Acidimicrobiales; family Aldehydirespiratoraceae; genus Aldehydirespirator. The sequence goes on along the minus strand of OZ220747.1, from coordinate 756,332 downwards.
CCCGCCAGACCACCATCTGCCCGCTCGGGCCTTCCGCGGTGGCCCCGGTGGTGTCCACCATCCGCCGCTTCCGCCACGAGTACGAAGCCAAGATCACTCGCCGGGACCCCATCCCCATCGAAGTAGTCCCCGCAGGAGCGAGCCAGTGACTGCGACCGAGCCCGAGACGACCGTGGAGATCACGGTGGACGGCGCCGCGGTGGAAGCGCGCCCCGGCGAGATGCTGATCGAGGCCTGCGAGCGCAGCGGCACCTACATCCCGAGGTTCTGCTACCACTCGCGGATGAGCCCGGTGGGCATGTGCCGCATGTGCCTGGTGGAAGTGGACACGGGGCGAGGCTTCGCCCTGCAACCCTCTTGCATGGTGCCGGTGTCGGAGGGCATGAAGGTGTCCACCGAGTCCGAGGCCACCAAGAAGGCCCAGGACGGCGTGCTGGAGTTCCTGCTTATCAACCACCCGCTCGACTGCCCGGTGTGCGACAAGGGCGGTGAGTGCCCCCTGCAGGACCAGACCATGGCCTACGGGCCGGGGGAGACCCGCTTCGTGGAGGAGAAGCGTCACTTCGCCAAGCCCATCGCCATCAGCGAGACCGTCTACCTCGACCGGGAGCGCTGCATCCTCTGCGACCGCTGCACCCGTTTCGCCGACGAGGTGGCCGGCGACGCCCTCATTCACTTCATGGGCCGCGGCAATCACACCGAGGTCAACACGTTCACCGACGAGCCCTTCGCCTCGTACTTCTCGGGCAACACCGTGCAGATCTGCCCGGTGGGCGCACTGACGGCCGCGCCCTACCGCTTCAAGGCCCGCCCCTGGGACCTCACCGAGACACTGTCCACTGCCTGGGTCGACAGCGTGGGAGCCAGGGTGGCGGTGCAGGCGTCGCGCAACCGCGTGCTGCGGGTGCTGGGCGCCGACGCCGACGCCGTCAACTGGGGATGGCTGACGGACAAGGAGCGCTTCGGCTTCGAGGCCCTCAACAGCGACGAGCGTCTCTCCGCTCCGATGCTGAGGGACGCCGCGGGCGGTGGGGTCTCAGAGTGGCGGGAGGCTGGCTGGGGAGAGGCTCTCAACCGGATCGCCGGCGCAGTGGGCGAGGCGCCGCCCGAGCGGGTGGCCGTACTGGGCGGGGCCCGGCTCACCAACGAGGCCCAGTACATGTGGGCCAAGCTGGCCAAGGGCGTGATCGGCACCGACAACGTCGACGCCCAACTCAACGACGGCCTCGACCCGGCAGTGGTCCTCGGCCTGCCCAGAGCCACCATCGACGACGCCTGCCGGCCCGGCGGCACCGTGGTCCTGATCGGCCCCGACCCCAAGGAGGAACTGGGCACCCTGTACTTGCGGTTGCGTCACGGGATCGTCAACGACGGGGTGAAGCTCATCGAGGTCACGCCGTGCGAGACCGGCCTGTCGCACCTAGCCCAGCACTCGCTGCGCCCCCGCCCCGGCACCACGGCTCAACTGGTGAGCGCATTGGTGGCTGCGGCTGCCGGCGACGGGTTCGAGGCCGGAAGCACCGGCGTGGACCGGTCCGAACTCGAAGCGGCGGCGCGGTGCCTTGCCGATGCCGATGACGGCGTGACAGTGGTGCTGGGCCGGGCGTCGCTGGCCGAGGGAGCAGAGGTCGTCGAGGCGGCTGGGATGGAACTGTCAGCGCTGCCGTCGGCGAGCTTCCTGCCCGCGTTGCGGCGAGGCAACGTGATGGGCGCGCTGGAGGCAGGCTTGTCGCCGGAGTTGCTGCCCGGCCGGGTGCGGCTGGACGGCATCGATGGCGATGGACCGCTGGCCGGAGCGTGGCCCCGGCTGCCGGCAGCCGCGGGACTGGACGCGGCCGGCGTTCTCAGGGCCGCCGCTCGCGGCGACATCGACGTGCTCCTGCTCGTCGGCGCCGATCCCCTCAACGACTTCATCGACCGCGACCTCGCCTACCGGGGCCTGCGAGGAGCGTCCCTCGTGGTGGCGGTGGACCTCTTCATGAACGACTCGTCCTCCCTGGCCGCCGACATCGTGCTGCCGGCGGCCGGCCCCACCGAATGCGACGGCACGTTCACCAACCTGGAGGGCCGGGTCAGCCCCATGAGCCGCAAGGTCACCCCGCCCGGAACAGCCCGCCCCGACTGGATGATCGCAGCCGACCTGGCCGAAAGACTCAAGCCCGGCTCGACCGAAGGGCTTGAGTCCCCCGAAGCCATCAGAGCTGAACTAGCCCAAGTCTCGGAGGTCCACGCCTCAATCAGCGAGGAGTCCCTTAACGCGAACCCCGTGGAGGGTGTGCTACTGCGGCCGGACAATGAGGCAGTCGGCGAGGCCGGGGGGTGGCGCAGGTCCGGGCGGCCGACAATGGGGCGAAGCCCCGTCGGCCGGACGGAACCTGCGACCGGACCCGCCGGCCGGGAGGACCCACTCGAGGAAGCACCCGAGGGCGCCTTCCTGCTGGTGGCCTCGCGCACGATGTACGACGACGGCACAATGCTGCGCCACTGCGAGTCGAGCCGGAACCTGGCCCCCGCCCCGTCCGCCCGCATCAACCCGAACGACCTCGCCTCGAGCGGCCTGGACGAAGGTGCCGCCGTGCGGGTCGTCTCCGACTTCGGTCACATCGAGGCGACCCTGACCGCCGACGCCGGAGTGCCGGCCGGCTCGTTGAGGGTCCACTGGCTGGCGCCGGGCTCACCGGCCAACTCTCTCATCGCCGCGGGCACCGACGTCACCGTGGTGGAGGTGGAAGCCCGGTGAGCGGCACCCTCGTGCTGGCCGCCGATCCCATGCTGGCGGGCGACATCGGCCTGGTCGAGGTCGCGTTGACCCTGGCCAAGGTGGTGGTGGCCTTCGGCTTCCTGCTGGTGGCCGTGATGCTGATGATCTGGTTCGAGCGCAAGCTGCTCGGAGGGATGCACCAGCGCTTCGGACCCACGATCGCCGGGCCCTTCGGCATCCTGCAGACCCTCGCCGACGGCACCAAGCTCTTCTTCAAGGAGGACCTGGTGCCCGACCGGTCGGACCGGTTCGTGTTCAAGCTGGCGCCGTACCTGTCGCTCATCCCGGCCTTCCTGGCCTTCGCGATCGTTCCGCTGGGCGGAGACTTCAACAACGGCGGGCAGGTCGAGTGGTGGGGTCGCACTACCTACCTGCAGGTGGCCGACCCGCCGATCGGGATCCTGCTGTTCCTGGCCATGAGCTCGGTGGCCGTCTACGGCGTGATGCTGGCCGGATGGTCGTCGGGGTCCAAGTACCCCCTGCTGGGGTCGGTGCGGGCGTCGGCGCAGATGGTGAGCTATGAGGCCGCGCTAGGCCTGGCGGTGGCGTCCATCGTGCTGGTGACCGGGGGCCTGTCCACCCATGACATGGTGGTTGCGCAGGCGGCCGAGGGCTACTTCGGCATCGTCCCCCGCTGGAACGTGATCGTCACCGGCCTGGTGCCCTTCATCGTGTTCATGATCGCCGGCACGGCCGAGCTCAACCGCCCGCCCTTCGACCTGGTCGAGGCTGAGCAGGAGCTCGTGGGCGGATTCCACACCGAGTACTCGTCCATCCGTTTCGCGCTGTTCTTCCTGGCCGAGTTCATGAACACGATCACGATGTCGGCCATCATCGTCACCCTGTTCTTCGGCGGGCCGGCCGGTCCGGTGCTGGTGAGCGAGGTGGGCGGCGTCGGCATCGCTTGGGCGTGGGGCGTGGTCTGGTTCTTCCTGAAGCTGTTCGTGCTGCTGTTCTGCTTCGTGTGGATGCGGGCCACGCTGCCCCGGTTCCGCTACGACCAGCTCATGGACCTCGGATGGAAGGCGCTCATACCGGTGGCGCTGGGCTGGTTCCTGTTCCTGACCGCCTTGGAGGTGGGCCGCGAGCAGGGCTGGAGCGAGGCCGCGGTCACCATCGTCTCGCTGCTGGTGTTCGCCGGGGCGGCCCTCCTGCTGGTCCGGGCGGTGCGCAGCGGACGGCGTGCCCGCGACCGTGAAGCGGCCCGCTCCGACGAGCCGTCCGACCCGGTCTCCGAGAGGGCCTGACATGGGTTACCTGCACGGTTTCGCCGTCACCCTGCGCCAGCTGTTCCTTCCCCGGGTCACCACCGACTACCGGGGCGGCTTCGACGACTCGCCCAAGGACGCCAAGCGGCCCAAGCCTGAGCGACTGCACGGTCGCCATGTGCTCAACCGCTACGACGACGGCATGGAGAAGTGCATCGGCTGCGAGCTGTGCGCGGGCGTGTGCCCGGCGAACTGCATCTACGTGCGGGGCGCCGACAACGACCCCGACGACCCGGTCGCGCCGGGCGAGCGCTACGGCTACGTGTACGAGATCAACTACCTGCGCTGCATCCACTGCGATCTGTGCGTGGAGGCCTGCCCCACCCAGGCCATCACCGAGTCGAAGCTCTTCGAGTTCTCGTTCACCAACCGCGACGACGCCGTCTACACCAAGGACGAACTGCTGGTGGACGACGACGGCCGGCCCCGCCAGATGCCGTGGGAGGACTGGCGGGAGGGCGACGACGAGTTGACCTCCGGCTGGATGCGGGCCACGTCGCCTTCAGGCGATCAGCGCTATGTGGGCGAGGTGGCCTGGGCCGGTGAGCTCGGCTACGGCGTGCGCGCTGCTGAGCCGGCCGACGTCGAGGAGGAGTCCTCTGATGGCTGAGGCGGTGTTCGTTGTCTCGGCGGTGATCATTCTGGCTGGCGCTGTCGGGGTGGTGGCTAGCCGCAACCCGGTTCATGCTGCCCTGTTCCTGGTGCAGACCTTGGTGGGGGTGGCCGTGCTGTTCGTGCTGAACGACGCTCACTTCCTGGCTGCGGTCCAGGTGGTGGTGTACGCCGGCGCCATCGTGATCCTGTTCCTGTTCGTGATCATGCTGCTGGGCGTCGACAAGGCCGAGGAATTGAGAATCGAGCCCATCTTCGGGCAGCGACCGCTGGCCGCCGTCGTCGGTGCGGCCCTGGTCGCGGTGCTGGGCACGGTCGTCATCACCAGCGCCGATGTGCTCACCGGGCTGCGCCGCGCCGGCGGCGACCGCGCCCTCGACGGCGACGCCACCGACATCGAGCGCATGGGGCGGGTGCTGTTCAGCGAGTTCGCCTTCGCGGTGGAGATCACCGCGGCCCTGCTGACCGTGGCCGTGGTGGGTGCGGTCGTCCTGACCAGACGAGCGTCCCGCTCCGACGGGTCCGAGACGGCCGGCGCGGCCACTGCAGGAGACGCCTGATGGATCTGGCCGGGCTTTCTGTGGGCTGGTACCTGGCGCTGTCGGTCGCGCTCTTCGCCATCGGCGGGGTGGGCCTGCTGGTGCGGCGCAACCCGCTGGTGATGTTCATGTGCGTGGAGCTGATGCTCAACGCGGTGAACGTCGCTTTCGTCGCGCTCGGTGCCGGGCTCAACGACGTGGGCGGTCAGGTCGCGGTGTTCTTCGTGCTGGTGGTGGCGGCCACCGAGGTGGTGATCGGTCTCGCACTGGTAGTGGCCATCAACCGGCGGCGCTCCGGCGCGACCGCCGACGACGTCTCGCTGTTGAAGGGCTGAGATGCTCGAGGCCGCCTGGCTCATCTGCGCCTTCCCGCTGGCCGGCTTCGCGGTGCTGCTGGCGCTGGGCCGCCGCCTCGGCGAGCCCCGAGCCGGCTGGTTGGCCACGCTGGCCATGGCCGGCTCGTTCGTGACCTCCGTGGCTGTCTTCTTCACGCTGATGGGCCGCGACCCGGCCGAGCGCCGCTTCGTCGTCACCCTGTTCGAGTGGGTCCCGGCCGGCGACTTCTCGGTCGACGCCGGACTGCTCGTCGATCCGCTGTCGGTGACGATGGCACTGTTCGTCACCGGCGTGGGGGCGCTCATCCACCTCTACGCCATCGGCTACATGCACGGCGACGGCGACTTCTCGAAGTTCTTCGTCTATCTCAACCTGTTCGCCTTCTCGATGCTGGTGCTGGTGCTGGGCGACAACCTGGCCCTCACCTTCCTGGGCTGGGAGGGGGTGGGCGTGTGCTCCTACCTGCTCATCTCGTTCTGGTTCACCGACGAGGCCAACGCCACCGCAGGCAAGAAGGCCTTCATCACCAATCGGGTGGGCGACTGGGGCTTCATGCTGGCCATGTTCTGGGCCTTCGGCGCGCTGGGCTCGGTGCGCTACCTCGACCTGTTCGGCCAGGCCGGTTCGCTGTCTTCGACCACTGCCACCGCCATCGTGATCCTGCTCTTCTTGGGCGCGGCCGGAAAGTCGGCCCAGCTGCCGCTCTACATCTGGCTGCCCGACGCCATGGCCGGCCCCACCCCGGTGTCGGCGCTCATCCACGCGGCCACCATGGTCACGGCCGGCGTCTACCTGATGGTGCGGGTCAACCCGCTGATCGCGGTAGCCGACGCCTGGGCGCCCGACGTGATCGCCTGGGTGGGCGTGGCCACCGCCCTGTTCGCGGCCGGTGCGGCCATGGCCCAGAACGACATCAAGAAGGTGCTGGCCTACTCGACCATCAGCCAGCTCGGCTACATGATGCTGGCCGTCGGCACCGGGGCCTACGTGGCCGCCATCTTCCACATGGTGACCCACGCCTTCTTCAAGGCGCTGCTGTTCCTGGGGTCCGGTTCGGTCATCCACGCCCTCGACGGCGACCAGGACATGCGGCGCTACGGCGCGCTGCGGGCCGCCATGCCGGTCACCGCGGTCACGTTCATAGTGGGATGGCTGGCCATTGCCGGGGTGCCCCCGTTCGCGGGGTTCTGGTCCAAGGACGAGATCCTGGCCTATGCCTGGGACGCCAGCCCGGCGCTGTGGCTGGTGGGGATCGTCACCGCGGTGCTGACCGCGTTCTACATGAGCCGCCTGGTGTTCATGACCTTCTACGGCGAGGCCCGCCACGGCGCCGACGCCCACCCCCATGAGCCGTCCCGGCTGATGACCGCGCCGCTGGTTGTGCTGGCCGGCGCGGCGGTGGTGGCCGGCGGGCTCAACCTGCCGTTCACCAAGGACCTTCACTTCATGGGGGCATGGCTGGAGCCCTCGCTGTTCGGCAACGAGGCCCATCTGAGCCTGGGCGGCGGGGCCCAGTGGCTGCTGGCGCTGGTGTCGATGGCCGGCGCCGCGATCGGGATCGCCGGTGCGGTCGCGGTGTACCTGCAGCACCGGCTGCCGGCCAGCCGGGTGGAGTTGCCGGCCGCGGCCCGGGCCTTCTACGTCGACGAGGCGTGGACCCGCTTCGTGGGCGGGCCGGGCCGGCGGGCCTTCGAGGGGGTTGCCGCCTTCGACGCCAACGTGGTGGACGGCGCGGTGGACGGAGTGGGCCGCTCGGTGCGGGCCGGCGGCGCCCTGCTACGGCGGGTGCAATCCGGCTTCGTTCGGTCGTACGCGCTGCTGACCGCGGCCGGCGCGGTCGCGCTGCTGGTGTGGTTCCTCGTCAGGACGAGCTTCTAGATGAGCGCGCTCACTTCGACGTCCTTCCCGGCCGCCCTGACCGTGCTGGTGCTGTTCCCGGTGGCGGGGGCCCTGGTGCTGCTGGCCATGCCCCGGACCCGGCCCGACCTGTTCAAGCCGGTCGCGCTGGTGGCCTCGACGGTGTCCGCGGCCCTGGCGGTGTGGGTGCTCGCCGAGTTCGACACCGGCTCCGCCGCCGTCTTCCAGTTCTGGCAGCAGCACGAGTGGATCTCGGGCTGGGGCATCTCGTGGCAGGTGGGCGTGGACGGGCTGTCGCTGTTCCTGGTGGTGATGACCGCGCTGATCTTCCCGCTGGCCATCGTCGGCGTGGACGCCGAGCACTCGCCCAAGCCCTACTACGCCTGGATGCTGGTGCTGGAGGCGGGCTGCCTGGGCACCTTCGTGGCCCTCGATCTGGTCATGTTCTTCGTCTTCTTCGAGATCGTGCTGGTGCCCATGTACTTCCTGATCGGCGGTTGGGGCCACGGCCGGAGGGCCTACGCGGCCATCAAGTTCTTCCTGTTCACCATGTTCGGCTCGGCTCTGATGCTGGTGGCCATCGTGGCCCTGGCGTTCCTGCACTCGTCGGCCTCGGGCGGCGCGGTGACCTTCGACCTGACCGCCATCGCCGAGTCGCAGGTGCTGGCCACCAACACGGCCCGCTGGCTGTTCCTGGCCTTCGCCCTGGCCTTCGCGGTGAAGGTGCCGCTGTTCCCGGTGCACACCTGGCTTCCCGACGCCCACACCAACGCGCCCACCGCGGGGTCGGTGATCCTGGCCGCGGTGATGCTGAAGCTGGGCACCTACGGGCTGGTGCGCTTCGGCCTGTACCTGTTCCCCGAGGCGTCGGTGTACTTCGCGCCGCTCATGATCACGCTGGGCGTGATCGGCATCATCTACGGCGCCATCGCCGCGGCCATGCAGAGAGACCTCAAGCGGCTGGTGGCCTACTCCTCGGTGGCCCACCTCGGCTTCATCGTGATCGGCACCTTCGCGCTCAACACCGAGGGCCTCACCGGCGGCGTGCTGCAGATGGTCAACCACGGAGTGTCCACCGGGGCGCTGTTCCTGCTGGTGGGCATGATCTACGAGCGTCGCCATACCCGCGAGATATCCGAACTCGGCGGCTTGCAGAAGCCGGCGCCGCTGCTGGCCGCGGTGTTCATGGTGGTGATGCTGTCGTCGGTCGGGCTGCCGGGCCTCAACGGCTTCGTGGGCGAGTTGCTGGTGCTGCTGGGCGCCTTCAACGCCCACCGCTGGTGGGCGGTAGTGGCGGCTGCGGGTGTGATCCTGGCCGCGGTCTACCTGCTGTGGGCCTACCAGCGGGTGTTCCACGGCCCGGCCTCCGGCGCCAACGCCGAGACGCCCGACCTGCGCTGGCGCGAGGGCCTGGTGATGGCGCCGTTCATCGCGGCCATCGTGTTCATGGGCGTGTATCCCAAGCCGGTGATCGAGCGGATCGAGCCGGCAGTGGACGCCATCATCGCCCACGTTGAGGACAATGTGGCCGGCTTCGCGGAGCCTGTCGCCGACGTGCATCCCTCCGTGAGCCTCGACGACCTGGCCCGCTCGACCGACAAGGCCGACCACAACGGCGGCTCCGGACATGACGAAGGCGGCGAATGATGGGAGTGGTGCTGGCCCAGCTTCCGGTGCGGACGCCTTCCGTCGACTGGGCGGGGCTACTGCCGGTGCTGCTGCCCGCCGCGGGCGCGCTGGTGCTGCTGATGGTCCGCTCGCTGGTGCCCAGCCGGGTGGCTCCGGCGGTGCTGGACGCGGTCTGGACGTTCGCGGTCGCGGTTGCAGGCCTCGTCTCGGTGATAGTCCTGTGGCAACGGGACACCGACGTCCAGGCGTTCGGCGGCCAACTCGTGATGGATCGGATGGCGCTGTTCGTGACCGCGGTGGTTCTCGGCTCGGTGGCCTTGGCCGCTCCGACCCTTCCGCGGTACTGCCAGCGGGTCGGGGTCGCCAGCGCGGAGCTGTGCGTGCTTGCCCTGCTGGCCGCGGCCGGCGCGGTGGTGATGTCCGGAGCGGCCGATCTCATCGTGCTGTTCCTGGGGCTCGAGACCATGTCCATTGCGGCCTATGTGATGGCCGCGCTCAACCTGCGCCGCCTCGAGTCGCTGGAGGCCGGTCTCAAGTACTTCGTCCTGGGCGCCTTCTCCACGGCGTTCCTGCTGTTCGGCATCGCCCTGGTGTACGGCGCGACCGGCACCACCAACCTGGACGGGATCGGCGACTATCTCGACACCTACATCGTGCTACGCGACGCGATGCTGCTGGCCGGCCTGGCCATGCTGCTGGTGGGCCTGGGCTTCAAGGTGGCCGCGGCTCCGTTCCATGCCTGGGCGCCCGACACCTACGTCGGCGCGCCGACGCCGGTGACGGCTCTCATGGCCTCGGCGGTCAAGGCGGCCGGCTTCGCTGCTCTGATCCGGGTCTTCGTGGAGGCTCTGGGTACGCGAGCCGACGACTGGCAGCCCGCCGTGTTCGCGCTGGCGTGCGCCACCCTGGCGGTCGGGTCGATCCTGGCCGCGGTCCAGAGCGATGCCAAGCGGATCCTCGCCTACTCGTCCATCTCGCACGCGGGCTTCATCCTCGTCGGCGTGCAGGCCGCCTCCGACGAGGGCGTGGCCGCGGTGCTGTTCTACCTGGCGGCCTACGCCGTGATCGCGGTGGGCAGCTTCACGGTGGTGGCCGTGCTGTCGGGCCAGCGCGACGACCGCACCGGCCTGGACACCCTGGCCGGCCTGGGCACTCGCCGACCCGCCCTGGCGTTGGGGCTGACCATCCTGCTGCTGGCCCAGGCGGGCGTGCCGTTCACGTCGGGCTTCGTGGCCAAGTTCTCGGTTATCGCCGCGGCCGTCGAGGCCCGCTCATACTGGCTGGCGGTGGTGGCCATGGTGAGTGCCGTGGTCGCAGCCTTCGCCTACCTGCGGGTGGTGGTGGCCATGTACTTCCGCGACTCCGGCGACGAAGGTGAGACCGTCGCGGAAGCGTCCAAGCCCGCAGTCGGCGTCGGCGCGGGAGCGGTGATCGTGGTCGCGGTGCTGTTGACGGTGGCCGTGGGCGTGGTCCCCGGCGTGCTGGAGTCCCTGTCCAGCACGGCCGCCGGCCTGTGACGCGATCCGATGAGCCTGTACTACGTCCAGAAGTTCCTCTACGAACTGAACCGCGACCGCAAACTGCAGGAGGCATACCTCGCCGACGGGCGAGGAGTGCTCGAGCCGTACGATCTGAACAACACCGAGGTCGAAGCGCTCGTCGAGCCGGACATCGGCCTGCTGTATGTGCTCGGGGTCAACGGGCAGATCCTGATGCACTTCGCCGCCCTGCATCAGATCGAGTGGGCCGACTACCTCCAGCGAATGCGTGACGGCGTCGCCGAGCACGGACCGGTGCGGGCCGGCGTCTATGCCATGAGCGGGTACGAGGGTGTCGACGCCCACGCAGCCGCGCTCGGCCAGCAGAGCCCGACCGGGAGCAAGCGGCCGGGCGGATAGCCGATCAAGCGGCGGCGGTCAGGTCGTAGGTGGCGATCGTGCAGCCCACTGCGAAGATCGGGACCGGCTGGTAGCAGTGCACTGTGCCGGGTGCCCCTGAAGCCGCCGCGCTGACCGCGATGAAGGTTCGGATCTCGAAGGCGCCCTGGCCGGCCTCGGTATAGACGGACCGGTCGTCGTAGTCGAGCAGCGCATCGCGGTCGTTGCGACACCAGCGGTCCAGGAAGTCTCGGTCCCAGGCCTCGTTGATCTTCCCGGAGTCGGGAGTCGCCGGCCAGTGCGAGATACCGCCGGTTCCGATGACCGCCACACGCTCGGGCACGAGGTCGGCGGCCCTCCGGATGGACTCACCGAACGCCCATACCCGCTCATAGGGGGCGAGCGGAGGGCCCTGGCAGTTGATGTTGACCGGGATCACGGGCAGGTCGTAGTCGGGGGTCAGGAAGTGGAGCGGAACCGCGATCCCGTGATCGAGCTTCCACTCCTCGGCATAGGAGATGTCCGAGGTCCTCATGATCTCGGTGATCAGACGCTGGGACAGGTCTCGATCCCCCGGCACGACGAACCTCTCGATCCCCAGCCACCCCGGATCCTCGATGGGTCCTTCGTAGTAGTCGGCCATCCCGATGGCGAAGCTCGGCATGTTGTTCATGAAGAAGTTGCCGAAGTGCTCGGCGGCCACGACCATCAGTGCGTCGGGCCGGGTCTCGGCCAGGGCCGCGGCCATCTTGCCGTAGGCGGAGTAGACCTTGTCCTTCACATCCGGATCGGCCTGGTCGGCCCGTCCGACGATGCCCGGAGCGTGGCTGCAGACGCCGGCGAACACGAGGGGCATGACCGCAGCGTAGACCGCCGGTCTAGATTGTCGGCGGTGATCTCGGCTGAAGTGAGGGCTGCTTTCGACCGCGACGGCGTGGTCAAGATCCCGGGTGCAGTGGACGGCGAATGGGTGGCGCGGATCCTGGAGGACGCCCAGACGCAACTCGATGATCCAGGGCCGTGGGTCACCGACACAAACCCGGGCGCAGCCACCGATCGCCTGTTCACCACCCGCTACCGCTGGCAGCACGCGTCGGTGATCCGCGACTTCGTGTTCTCGTCGCCGGTCGCGGCAATGGCCGCGTCGCTCACCGGCTCGGAGCGGATGCGCTTCTACTTCGATCACCTGCTGATCAAGGAGCCCCTCACCTCGGCGCCGACGCCGTGGCACCAGGACATTCCCTACTGGCCCTTCCTGGGCAAGCAGATCGTGTCGGCGTGGGTGGCGGCTACCAGCAGCCGGGTGAGCCACAGCTCGCTCGAGTTCGTGAGGGGCTCGCACCGTTGGGATGCGTACTACGCCCCTACGTCCTTCGACGGCCAGGGTGGCTGGACCGAGGACTTCAAGGGCGATCCCATGCCTGACGTAGAGGCGGCCCGCGCCCGCTCCGACTGCCCCTTCGAGATCGTCGGGTTCGACGTCGAGCCCGGCGACGCCATCTTCTTCTCGGCGTGGATCATCCATGGCTCGCCCGCCAACGAGAGCCGCGAACGCCGGGTCGCGCTGTCCACCCGGTGGCTGGGCGACGACGCCACCTGGTACCCGCATCCGGGATGCGATCCCACCGTCACCCAGGACGACACCAGCGCAGTGCCGGGCGAGTACCCCGCCGACGACGAGAGGTTCCCGCTGGTGTATGGAGCCGCTGCCCCCTAGGGCTCCTCGGTGTCCATTTGCTCGAGTTCGGCTTCGATCTCGTTCATCAGCACGACCAGGTCGATCACGTCGTGGCTCGTGACCGAACCCAGGAACCGGCCGGACTCGTGGTCCAGCACCGGAATCACGGACTGCGAGGCGTTGGTCATCCTCTCCAGTGCGTCCTGAATCGGTTCATCGGGCCGTGCGACCAGGGTGTTCGGCCGCAGAACGTCCCGCAGCGAGGCGGCAGCCCGCGAGCGCCGGCGCAACGACCGGTGTCCCGTCGTCGTGACGATTCCGGCGACCTCGCCGCCGTCGACGACCAGGTAGTCGTGCTGGTGGGGCGCGGTCCAGGACTCCATGAACTCAGCTACAGAGGTGTCCGGCCCCGGGTACTTGCGTGTGCTGTCCAGAACGCTAGAAACCTGAACGTCCTGCAGGGCGTACCGGGCGAACGCCGGCGTCACTGAGCCGGGCAGCAGGGAGCGCTCCGACAGCACCGTCCGCCTTACCGCGAAGTTGATCACCGACGGCATGAACAGGATGTAGCCGAACATGATCACCACCAGCAACGAGAACACGTCCTCGTCGATCACGCCGCCCTCGAGAAGAACGAGCAGGAAGGCGATTTCTGCAACGCCCTTGGACATCAGACCGGTGGCCAGCGCGAAGGGTGCGTCGATCCGGGTGACGTACGTGCCGATGAAGGCCCCGGCGAACTTCCCGGCCAGAGGCACCAGAACGAGCCCGGCCACCGTGGAGGCCGGTAGATCAATGAAGGACAGGTCGAAGTACAACCCGGCCGAGGCGAAGAACAGCGGGACGAAGAGGCCCTCCGAGGCGCTGCGCATGCCGGGCATGATGTCGTTGCGCACCCCTTGGGACAGTCCTGACAGGGCTGCACCGAACAGCAGTGCCCCGATGGTGCCGTGCAGGCCCATCTTCTCGGCTCCCACCACCATCAGGAAGAGCCCTCCGATGAGGAGGCCGAATGAGAGCTGGGGGACGTTGACGAGACGCTGCAGGCCGACGATGGCCACCGGCAGCACCTTCGCCGACAGCAGCCAGGCCAGTATCACGAAGCCGGCGATCTTGCCGAGGAGGGCCAGAACCGAGAGCGCGGTCACGCTGGGGAGGGTCTCGCCGACGGTGAAGCCCACCACCAGCAGCGAGGCGATCTCGGCGATGATCACGATGGTGAAGATCTTCAGCCCTATGGGCTGCTTGAGGGTTCCGGAGTCCGACAGGACCTTGGCCGCCAGGCCGAGGCTCGAGAGCGACAGCACCCCGGCCAGCGCCAGCGCCTGGTTGAATTCGAGGCCCAGCCCCAGGTCGAGTCCGAAGAGGTCGGAAGTGACCGCCAGCGCCGCCAGCAGCGATATGACGACGGAGATGATGGCTGCCGCGAAGTATCGGCCCCGGATGGTCACTACGAAGCCCGGAACGTCGATCTCGTCCAGCCCGACGATGAAGAACAGCACGAATATCCCGATCTCCAAGAAGAGCTGGAGGTCGTGAGTGGGCTCGACCAGCCCGGTGGCGGGACCGAGCAAGACTCCGGTCAGCGTGAAGGCGATGATCGAACTCAGGCCGAAGCGGCCAAGAGCGCCCTCCAGGAGTTTGGCCACGACGATAAGGAGCCCGATCGGCAGCAGTACGTCCAGTAACACGCGACCCCTCCCGGGTAATAGTGTCGAGAGAGTGGGACGAGAGTACTTCGTTGACTCTGGTCAGGCCGGGTCGGGGGCCTGGCGAGCAGATCGCCGGAAGTGCCCTCCCATGACTTTGTGGCGGCACGGTAGGCGCGCGCCGCGCGCGGGGGTTACTATGTCGCCCAGTCAACGGCCATAGCTAGCCGACGGTTAGATCGCGATACCGAGGAGATGCGGTTCATTGAATATCAGCACTGACAGGCAGGGGGGAGCGTTGATTGCGATGGCTGAGGGTCGCGTCGACGGTGCCAACGCCCTCGAGTTCCATGAAGCACTGGAAGCCGCCATCAGCCCGGACGACACCGGGATGGTGCTGGATTTCGAAGGCATCTCCTACATCAGCAGCGCCGGTTTGCGTGTGGTCCTGCTAGTTGCCAAGACGCTCCAGAAGCAGAACGCCAAGATGGCTGTCTGCTCGCTGTCTGATTCGATCCGGGAGATCTTCGAGATCAGCGGGTTCGACAAGATCATCCCGGTCCACGGCTCGCGCGCCGATGCGCTCGCCGGGGTCGGAGCCTGATCAGATCTCCAGTCTCCACCGAGGCCTCGAGATCCTTCGGGCCCTCCCGGAGATCTAAGGCCTTCCGCTTCTTTCACGTACCCGCTGACGCGTAACCGGGTACGTTCTCGCTATGGCTGGCGAGCGCGACCGGCGGCCACTGGCGGTGGCCTGGGACGAGGCGCGGGAGGTGCTGGTAGTGGTGTTGCTGGCCACCGCGCTGCTGCATGTGGTCGCGCCCATGATCCGGTATGCCGGGATCGATCGTCGCTATCCGTGGTGGGACGACCTTCACAGCGCGCTCACCAACGTCAATGTCCTGACCGGCCTCCTGCTGGTTGGAGCGGCTGTCGCGGTATGCACCACTCCAGCCTCCGACGTGGTCCCCCGGCTGCGGCAATCGGTCTACTGGGCGTCGGTAGCCGTGGCCCTTCTCGGTGTGCTCGCGATCATCAATGTCCTGTCGGTGCCGTCTGCCGGCGACGCAACCGCGATGCGCCTGGCGGTAGTGGCCTGGCGCCCAGGACCGGCCGTGTTGCTGTCGGGTTGCGCGGCCTGGATGGCTCGCCGAGTGGTGCTTCTCGGCTAACGCGTCAAGGTCCTCCGCGACGGTAAGCTTCCGGCCCGTGTCGGAGTTCCTGCGCACCTATCTGACCGTCGGCATATTCGGGGCTCTCGGCGCCGTCATCGTGGCCGCGCTTCTGGGTGCGGGCCGCATCCTGCGACCGTCCCGTCCCACACCGGCAAAGGTCGAGAACTACGAGTCCGGCGTCGACCCTGTCGGGGACATGTGGTCGCAGGCCAACATCCGCTACTACGTCTTCGCCCTGCTGTTCGTGCTGTTCGACGTGGAGGCCGTGTTCATCTTCCCGTGGGCCGCTCGTTTGGAGGCCTACGCGCTGTTCGGTCTCGTCGAGATGGCCATCTTCATCTTCATCCTGCTCCTCGGCCTGCTCTACGCCTGGCGCAAGAGGATGCTGAGATGGGTATGAGCGCGGTGAGCTTCGCAGGGGGACCCAAATGGGACTAGTCGAGTCGGGCAAGGTCCCCAAGCCGCTCTCAACCCTGCTCAACATGAGCCGCAAGTACTCCCTTTGGGTGTACCAATGGGGCCTGGCCTGCTGCGCCATCGAGATGGGGGCAGCCTTCGGCTCGCCCCGCTACGACGTCATGCGCCTTGGCGTGATCCCCCTGCCGGCCAGCCCACGGCAGGCCGACCTGGTGGTGATCTCCGGCACGGTCACCGACAAGATGGCGCCCTCGGTGCGCCGCCTCTACGAGCAGATGCCCGATCCCAAGTACGTCATCTCCATGGGCTCGTGCGCCAACTGCGGCGGTCCCTACTGGGACAGCTATTCGGTGACCAAGGGTGTCGATCAGATCATTCCGGTCGACGTGTACGTGCCCGGCTGCCCGCCCAGACCCGAGGCCCTTCTCGAGGGGATCGTCATGCTGCAGGAGCGCATCCAGAACGAGGACATGGGGGAGCGCTGGAGGGGTGAGCCGATTGTCGTCGACTGACGCCGTCGAAGCCGGCGCTGATGCCGACGCCCCCGCTGGCGACGTTGAGGCCGAAGCGCTGCTGGCCCGCCTGAGCGACGCACTGGGCGAGGGCCTTGTCGAGTCGCACACGGACCAGGGTGCGGTCTGGGTGCGAGTGGAGCGCGACGCCTGGGCTGATCTCGCCGGCTTCCTGCGCGACGAGGAGGGCTTCGGGTTCTTCAACTTCCTCTCGGCCATCGACTGGATGCCGTCACCGTTCGGGCGCGACATGGACAGCTCCGTGGACAACGCGCTCGATCCGCCCGAGCCCAAGGAGCCTGCTGGAACCGAGACTGGAGTGGCCGGCGGGGACACCCGCTTCCAGCTCCTGGCCCG
The DNA here is from genome assembly GCA_965117015.1 of Acidimicrobiales bacterium. Classification (GTDB taxonomy): domain Bacteria; phylum Actinomycetota; class Acidimicrobiia; order Acidimicrobiales; family Aldehydirespiratoraceae; genus Aldehydirespirator. The sequence goes on along the minus strand of OZ220747.1, from coordinate 739,665 downwards.
GGTCAACGACGTAACCTCGGGTCGCTCCATCATCGCCAAGGCGGACCTGCCCGCCGACGATCTGCGGGCCCCCAGTTGGGTGGCGGTCTACCCGGGCGCCGACTGGCACGAGCGCGAGGCGTGGGAGATGTTCGGGATCGACTTCGACGGTCACCCCGGGCTTCGCCACATCTATCTCCCCGGCGAGTTCGAGGGCCATCCGCTGCGCAAGGACTACCCGTTGCTGGCCCGCCGGGTGAAGCCGTGGCCCGGCCTCGTCGATGTGGAGCTGATGCCCGAAGCAGGCGACGACAACGGCGGCACATCGTGACCGTGACCGAGCGTCAGCAGCTCAGCTACATCGCGGCGCAGGCCGCCGACGCCCGGGTCAACCTGGAGATCGAGACGGAGGGCATGACCCTCAACATCGGCCCCCAGCATCCGGCCACCCACGGCACGCTGCGCATCGTGGCCAAGCTCGACGGCGAGCAGGTGGTGGCGGCCGAGCCGGTCATGGGCTACATGCACCGGGGCTACGAGAAGCTGGCCGAGGTGCGGACCTACCCGCAGGTCACCACCCTGATCAACCGCATCGACTGGTTGGGCAGCTTCGCCAACGAGGTGCCGTTCATCCTGGCCGCGGAGCGGCTGATGGAGCTGGAGGCCCCGCCCCGGGCTCAGTGGATCCGCACCATCCTCTTCGAGCTGAGCCGCATCGCCAACGTCACCCTGTTCCTGGGCGACATGGCCGTGCAGGTGGGGGCCATCACCCCGGTGTTCTTCGCTTTCCGCGACCGGGAGCATGTGCTCAACCAGATAGAGGCCGCCACCGGCGGGCGCTTCCACCCCAACTTCGACAGGATCGGCGGCCTCAAGGACGACCTGCCGGCCGGCTGGGTGGCCGAGACCCGCCAGGCCATGCGCAAGATCCGCAACTTCTGCGACGAGATCGAGGAGCTGGTCGAGGGCAACGAGATCTTCCAGGCCCGCACCCGGGGCATCGGCGTGATCCCGCCCGACGTCGGCCTGTCCTACGGACTGACCGGGGCCAACATCAGGGCTTCTGGGGTGGACTGGGACGTGCGCCGCGACAGCCCCTGCGGCCTCGTCCACGACCAGGTCGACTGGAAGGTCTGGACCCACCCCGACGGCGACTCCTTCGCGAGGTTCTGGGTGCGCCTCCAGGAGACTCGCGAGGCGACCAAGATCGTCGACCAGCTGCTTGACGGGATCCCGTCGGGGCCGATCATGGCCAAGGTGCCCGTCATCATCAAGGTGCCCGCGGGCGAGGCCCACGTCGAGACCGAGAACCCGCTGGGCGTGATGGGCTACTACATCGTGTCCAAGGGGGACCTGTTCCCGTTCCGGGTAAAGATCCGCTCGGCGTCGTTCTCGAACGTGTCGATCACGCCGTGGCTGCTCAAAGGGGTCTACGTTCCCGACATCATCACCATTCTGGGAAGCCTCTACTTCATCCTCGGAGACATCGACCGATGATCCCGGTGCTCGCGGAGCTCTCCTACTGGCAGGTCACCTCGATCCGGGTCGTGGCCGGACTGGTGGCCGTGCTGCTGGTGGCCGGCACGCTGGTCTACGCCCACCTGTTCAAGATGGTGAGCTTCATGCAGAGCCGCCTGGGCCCCATGGAGGCCGGCCCCTACGGCTCGCTTCAGCTCATGGCCGAGATCGGCAAGTTCCTCCAGAAGGAGGACATCGTTCCGGCCCGGGCCGACCGCTTCGTGTTCAAGGCCGCCCCGTTCGTGGTGCTCACCTCCACCTTCCTGCTGCTGGTGGTGCTGCCGGGAGGCCCCGACGCGTGGTTCATCTCCAACGACCTGGGGATCTACCTGGCCATGGCGGTTAGCTCGGTTTCGGTCATCGGGATCCTCATGGCCGGCTGGGGCTCGGCCTCCAAGTACTCCCTGCTGGGCGGGCTGCGGGCCACCGGCCAGCTCATCGCCTACGAGCTGCCTCTGCTGCTGGCCGTGGTCGGCGTGGTCATCCAGGCCGAGACCATGAACCTCCAGGAGATAGTGCTGGCCCAGGCCAACGGCGAGATCTTCGGCTGGGGGGCGATCGGCAACCCGTTCATCTTCACCCAGTTCGCCGGCTTCATCATCTTCATGATCGCCATGCAGGCCGAGCTCACCCAGACGCCCTTCGACATGCCGGTCGCCGAGTCGGAGCTTGTCACCGGCTACATGACCGAGTACTCGGGCCTGCGGTTCCTGCTGTTCTTCATCGGCGAGTTCGCCACCGCCGGCGTGTTCTCGGCCATCGCCGCGGTGCTGTTCCTCGGCGGCTGGTACGTGCCCGGCCTCGACCCGGCCGACAACCTCCTCAACGTGGTCGGGCCGCTGGTGCTGTTCGGCAAGGTGGTGCTGTTGACGTTCCTGGTCTTCTGGGTCCGGTTCACGTTCCCCCGCTTCCGCGAGGACCAGCTCCAGCGCCTGGCCTGGAAGTTCCTGGTGCCGCTGGCCCTGGCCAACATCGTGGTCACCGGCGTGCTCAAGGTGGTGGTGTGATGAGTCTCGTACCCGGACTGGTGAAGGGGCTGAAGGTCACCGCCTCGACGGTGGTGCGGACGGTGTTTCCGAAGCGTGGCCTGCGCACGCTGGTGCCCGCTCCGACCAAGGGCGCGGCCACGGTGCAGTACCCCCACGTCAAGGAGGCTCCGCCCACCCGGGCCCGGGGCGTGATCGCCCTGCACGAGGGCAACTGCACCGCCTGCATGCTGTGCGCCCGCGAGTGCCCGGACTGGTGCATCTACATCGAGGGCCACAAGGAGAAGGCCCCGCCCCGCCGGGCCGGGGGCAAGCCCCGGCAAGTGAACATTCTCGACCGCTTCGACATCGACTACGCGCTGTGCATGTTCTGCGGCATCTGCGTGGACGTGTGCCCGTTCGAGGCCCTGTTCTGGAGCCCCGAGTACGAGTTCTCCGAGCCCCGCATCGCTGATCTGCTCCATGACATGTCGCGGCTGTCGGAGTGGATGGAGACCGTGCCCGAGTTCGAGGACTACGAGTCGGGCTCGGTGGCCAAGAAGCTGAAGGTGCCGCCGACATGACGCCGGCGGGCGTGCTGGCCGCGGCGGCCTCGGGTGGCGACCTGTTCGTGGCCCAGAACGTGTTCTTCGGCGTGATCGCGCTGGTGATGATCGTGTCCGCCATCCGGTGTGTGACCACCCGCAACGTCGTGCACGCCGCCCTGTGGCTGGTGCTGGTGCTGGCCGGCGCGGCGGCCCAGTTCATCCTGCTCGGCTCGGAGTTCGTGGCCGTCACCCAGGTGCTCGTCTACATCGGCGCCATCATCGTGCTGTTCCTGTTCGGGATCATGCTCACCAAGGCCTCGATGGGCGACGACGACTCGGTGGCGGGCGAGAAGCGGCTCATGGCCAGCCTGGTGGCCGTGCTGCTGGCCGTGGTGATGGGCATCGCACTGATCGACAGCTACTCCGACACCCGGGTGGTGATCGACGAGCCCCAGCGCTTCGCCGCGGTGTCCGACGCCATCTTCAGCCAGTACATCGTGGCCTTCGAGGCGGTGTCGGTGCTGCTGCTGGCCGCCCTGATCGGCGCCATCGTCGTGGCCCGCAAGGAGTAGGGGCGGCCGTGATCCTCAACCAGTTCCTCCTGCTGGCCGCCATCCTGTTCTGCATCGGCGTGTACGGCGTGCTGGCCCGCCGCAACGGGATCATGGTCCTGATGTCGGTCGAGATCATCCTCAACTCGGTGAACATCAACCTGGTGGCGTTCGGGGCCTTCCGCGACCATGTGGCCGGCGAGGTGTTCGCCCTGTTCGTGATCGCAGTGGCCGCGGCCGAGGTGGGCATCGGCCTGGCCATCGTCCTGCTCATCTACCGCAACCGACGAAGCATCGACCTCACCGAGGCCGATCTGCTCAAGGGCTGAGGGAACGGGTAGCTGTGAACATGCTCGCCGCCGCGCTCGCCGCCGCCGAGGAGACCGTCGCCTACGGGCCCAGCTCCGTCGACAGCGCCGGGTTCTTCCTCGACTACGCCTGGCTGGTGCCGCTGCTGCCCGCCCTGTCGTTCGCGGGCATCCTGCTGTTCGGCAAGCGGCTGCCCCGCAAGGGATCCGAGCTCGGGGTCGCCGCGGTGGCCGGCTCGTTCGTGCTGTCGGTGGGCGCGGTGATCACCTGGATCGGCCATCGCGACGACGCCCACGAAGGCGTCGCGGCCGTGCACCGCACGGTGGGCTGGCTCGACTGGGGCGGCATCACCTACGACGCCGGGATCCTGCTCGACGGCCTGTCGGTGATGATGCTGTTCGTTGTGACCGCGGTGTCGCTGCTGGTGCACATCTACAGCACCGACTACGTGGCCGGCGACGCCCGCTACACCCACTTCTTCGCCTTCCTGAGCCTGTTCACCGCGGCGATGCTGTTCTTCGTCCTCAGCGACAACCTGCTGCAGATGATCGTCGGCTGGGAGCTGGTCGGCGTGTGCTCGTTCGTGCTGATCGGCCACTGGTGGGAGGACAAGGAGAACTCCGACGCCGCCCTCAAGGCCTTCTTCACCAACCGGGTCGGCGACATCGGGCTGCTGGTGGGCGTGTCGATCCTGTTCTTCGCCGCGGGCCGCACCTTCGACACCCTCACCCTGTCCGAGCGCATCAACGCCGGGGAGGTGAGCCACACCGCGCTGGTGGTGGCGTCGCTGTGCCTGCTGGCCGCGGTGATGTCCAAGTCGGGCCAGTTCATCCTCCACACCTGGCTGCCCGACGCCATGGCCGGGCCCACGCCCGTGTCCGCACTGATCCACGCCGCCACCATGGTGGTGGCCGGGATCTTCATGGTGGCCCGCCTCTACCCGGTGTTCTGGGAGGGGATGTCGATCGCCGGGTCCAGCATCAACGTGCTGGCCCTGGTCGGCGCGGTCACCCTGCTGTTCGGCGGGCTGCTGGCCTTCACCCAGAACGACATCAAGAAGGTGCTGGCCTACTCCACCGTCAGCCAGCTCGGCTACATGGTGATGGCCCTCGGCGTGGGTGCCTGGACCGCGGCCATGTTCCACCTGTTCACCCACGCCTTCTTCAAGGCCTGCCTGTTCCTGGGGTCGGGCTCGGTGAGCCACGCGGTGCACAGCTTCGACATGAAGACCGACATGGGCGGGCTCCGCAAGGTCATGCCCCACACCTACCGGACGTTCCTGGTGGCCACGGTGGCGCTGATGGGCCTGCCGCCGCTGGCCGGTTTCTGGTCCAAGGACGAGATCCTGGCCGGCACCGGCGGATGGGGGCTCTTCGGCGGCACCCACGGCAACGGGTCCTACATCCTCATGCTGGTGATGGGCATGGTGGGCGCGGCGGTGACCGCGGCCTACATGACCAGGGTCGTGTACCTCACGTTCTTCGGCACCTACCGGGGCCGCGGCCATCCCCACGAGTCGGGCCCGCGCATCCTGGTGCCGCTGTACGTGCTGGCGTTCTTCGCGGTGGTGGCCGGGCTGTTCAACATGCCCAAGGGCTTCCAGCTGTGGCCCGAGGCATGGCAGGAGCGCTTCGGCCACTACGTCGAGCCGGTGGCGGCCTACTTCCCGTCCATCGGCCACGCCAAGCCCAGCTGGTCGCTGGCCGTCGTCTCGGTGCTGGTGGCCCTGATCGGCGCCGGCCTGGCCTTCCGCTACTACTTCAAGGGCGTGCAGAGCCGCTCGGAGGCCGAGAAGGCGCCGCTCACCGAGATCCCCGACGGGCCGGTGTCGCGGGGCGGGCTGCCCCGGGCGGTGCACACCGCGCTGGTCAACAAGTACTACTTCGACCACCTCTACACCGGCGTGATCGTCAAGGCGGTCAAGGGTCCGCTGGCCAAGGCCACCTACTGGTCCAACCAGCGGGTCATCGACGGCGTCGTCAACGAGGCCGGCCGCCAGTCGGTGGCCGCGGGCCGCGCCGTGTACGACCACATCGACCAGACCCTCATCGACAGGGTCATCGTGGACGGCTCGGGCCGGGCCTCCGACGGCGCCGGCGAGAGCCTGAGAGGCATGCAGACCGGCAAGGTCCAGCAGTACGCCGCCATCCTGTTCGCAGCCGCGACCATCCTCGCCGGCGTGTTCATGCTCATCCTGTCGCTGTGACCTCCCAGAACGCAATCCCCCAGAACCCAGGAGCTTCGAGGACCTAGCTATGACCGACTTTCTCAACGATTGGGGCCTCACCCTGGTCACCTTCGTCCCGCTGGTCGGGGCGCTGGTGATGATGGCGGTCCCCTCCGCCGAGGAGAAGGCCCTCAAGCAGTTGGCCCTGCTGTCGTCGCTGCTGGCGATGGTGATCGGCGGCCTGCTGCTGATCGACTTCGACTACGGCAACGCCGGCGCCCTGCAGTACGTGGTCGACGCCCGCTGGATCGAGGTGATCAACAGCCGCTACATCCTCGGCCTCGACGGGATCTCCCTGCCGCTGATGGCCCTGACGCTGGTGGTGGTGCCGTTGTGCGTCATCTACTCGTGGGACCACATACCCGAGCCCGGCAATCCCAAGGCGTTCTTCATCCTCATGCTCATCCTCGAGACGGGCATGGTGGGCACGTTCGTGGCCCAGGACCTGATCCTGTTCTTCGTCTTCTTCGAGGTCGTGCTGCTGCCCATGTTCTTCATGATCGCGGTGTGGGGCGGCGAGAACCGGCGCTACGCGTCGATCAAGTTCTTCCTGTTCACGCTGTTCGGCTCGGCGCTGATGCTGCTGTCGTTCCTGGCCCTGTTCTTCCTGTCGACCGACCCGGCCACCGGCGAGTCTCTGCGCACCTTCGACATGCGGGCGCTGACCGATGTGGCCGGCGCGGGCATCCTGGGCGCGACCCAGACCTGGATCTTCGCGGGCATGTTCATCGGCTTCGGGGTGAAGGTGCCGATGTTCCCGTTCCACACGTGGCTGCCCGACGCCCACACCGAGGCGCCCACGGTCGGCTCGGTGATCCTGGCCGCCATCCTGTTGAAGCTCGGCACCTATGGGTTCGTGCGCATCGCGGTGCCGATGCTGCCCGAGGGAGCGGAGACCTGGGCGCCGTGGATCGGCCTGCTGGCCGTGATCGGCATTATCTACGGCGCACTCGGGTGCTTGGCCCAGACCGACATGAAGCGCCTGATCGCGTTCTCGTCGGTGGCCCACATGGGTTTCGTGATGCTCGGGATCGCGACGTTGACCGACTTCGGGATCAACGCCGCCATCTTCGGGATGGTCGCCCACGGGATCATCACCGGGATGCTGTTCTTCCTGGCCGGCTCGGTGAAGGAGCGCTACCACACGCTGGAGATCCGCCGGCTCGGCGGGATGCTGGTCCAGGCCCCACGCATGGGGTGGATCCTGGGGTTCTGCTCGATGGCTTCGCTGGGCCTGCCCGGCCTGGCCGGCTTCTGGGGCGAGTTCCCCGCAATCCTGTCGGCCTACTCGCCCGCGGAGGGCCTGCCGGTCGAGACGTTCCGGACCTACATGGTGGTGGCCGCGGTCGGGACCGTCCTGGCCGCGGGCTACTTGCTGTGGCTGCTGCAGCGCACGGCCATGGGCGCGCCCCGACAGGAGTTCGCCGACAGCGACGAGATCGTCGACGTGACCCGCACCGAGTGGATCGCTTGGGCGCCCCTGCTGGTCGGGATCCTGCTGTTCGGCCTGCTGCCGGGACTGATCTTCGATGTGACCGACCCAGCCGTGGTCGGCCTGCTGGCCACCGGAGGCTGACGCCCTGATGCTGGGTTCGGTCTCGACGCTGGTCGTCGCCTTCGAGCGGCCTGCGATCGACTGGCACGCCATAGCGCCCGAGCTGACCCTGCTCGGATTCGGGGCGCTGCTGACGCTGGTCGACATCCTCTGGCTGGAGCGGGGGAGGGCGGTGGTGTCGGCGCTGGCGTCGTTCGGTCTGCTGGCCTCGATGGTGCCGGTGCTGACCCTGGCGTGGGACGGAGCCGACCGGTCCACCTTCTGGGGGGCGTACGTCGTCGACGACTACTCGCTGGTGATGAAGGCCGTGTTCCTGCTGGCCGGGTACGTGGTGGTGCTGCTGTCCACCAACTACATCGCCGAGGGCGACTACTGGGAGAACGAGTACTACCAGATGCTGCTCTCCGCGGTGCTGGGCATGGTGGTGATGGCCTCGGCCCGCGACCTGGTGACGATCTTCGTGGCCCTGGAGCTGCTGTCGATCCCGGCGTACTTGATGGCCACCTGGCGCAAGCGGGACCTGCGCAGCAACGAGGCCGGCCTCAAGTACTACCTGATGGGGGTGTTCGCCTCCGCGGTGCTGCTCTACGGCATGTCGCTGCTATACGGGGCGGCCGGCTCCACGATGCTGGTCGACATCGACGCGGCCATCTCGGGAGACGGCGCGCCGCTGGCGGTGGTCACGCTGGGCGTGATCTTCGTGGTGGTCGGCTTCGGCTTCAAGGTGTCGGCGTTCCCGTTCCACACCTGGGCCCCCGACACCTACGAGGGCGCCCCCACGCCGGTGACCGCGTTCCTGTCGGTGGCGTCGAAGGCGGCCGGGTTCGTGGCCCTGCTGAGCCTGGTGTTCGTGGGCTTCTGGGGCCGGGCCGACGTGTACCAGCCGCTGATGTGGGCCCTGGCCGCGGCGTCGATGTTCGGCGGCAACCTGATGGCGTTGCGCCAGACCAACCTGGTGCGGCTGCTGGCCTACTCGGGGGTGGCCCAGGCCGGCTACATGCTGGCGCCGCTGGCGGTGGCCGGAGAGTCGCTGGCGGTGGCCGACGACGCCCTGTCGTCGGTGGTGACCTACCTGGCCATCTACGCGGCCATGAACCTGGGGGCCTTCGCGGTGATCATCGCAGTGGCCCGCCGGACAGCCTCGGCCGAGATCGACACCTACAAGGGCCTGTTCCGCTACTCGCCGGGCCTGGCCGTGGCGATGACGATCTTCCTGATGGCCCTGGCCGGCATCCCGCCGCTGGGCGGCTGGTTCGCCAAGTTCGAGATCGTGCTGGCCCTGATCTCCCCGGGCACTGCCTGGGGCGTCGCCCTCGGCGTGATAGTGGCCATCAACTCGGTGATAGCCCTCTACTACTACGCCCGCATCGCCAGCCACATGTGGGCAGAAGCCCCACCGGAGTCCGCAGACTTCGACACAACCACCCCCATCAAGACCCCCACCTCAGTCACAGCCGCCCTGGTGTTGACAGGTGCGGCGACCCTAGCCTTCGGCATCCTCCCCCAATGGGTAGGCCACTTCACCGACGTATCCCTGGTAGCCACTGGCCTCGGTTGACGCACGGTCCGTAGACCTACAGGAGCCGGTCGAGCCGGGTCTAGGAGGAGTTGAGGCGTAGTGGTTGCCAGCGGCGGTAGGTCGCCATCCTCCACAGCCACTCGGCCGGGCCGAAGCGGAATCGGGCCAGCCACGCCTGCGACCACCACAGCTGAAGCGCCCACACCGCCAGCACGAACACCGCGATGCCGGTCCGGCTCAACTGCCCGCGATCGAACAGGCCGCGCAGCACCACTATGCCGATGACCGTCTGTGTGAGGTAGTTGGTCAGCGCCATCTGGCCAGCGGCGCGTACCCGCCTGCGCAGAGGCGAGTCTGAGGCCGCGTCCCACAGCGTGACGACGCCGACGTAGCCGAGCACGATCGGGATGGTGGCGACGGTGTTGGGCACCGAGCCGACCAGGGCCACATCGCCGGAAAAGCCTGCTGCGGCCACCAGCACAAGCCCCAGCGCGGCCAGCGGCAGCCCGACCGAGAGCCCCGTCGCGACCATGCGGCGGTAGAAGCCGCGGTCGCGGCGACCGGTAAGCACGTCGAGGCGGTACAGCGCCACGCCGATCAGCATCATGCCCAGGCCCCGGGCGAAGACGTCGTAGAGGAACCATCCGCCGACGGCGTCGGACATAGCGCCGGCGTCGAACCACAGGCCCTCGCCAAGCTGGTCGATCGGATCCTCGACGGTCGACTGCACCAGCGCGGCTCCCGCGGCCGACGACAGCACGATCAGCGAGCCGGCCACCAGCAGTGTCGCCGGCTTCCTGCGGCGCAGCAGGATCACCAGCGGCGCACAGACCGCATAGACCACCAGGATGTCGCCGTCCCATAGGGCCATATGGGCCAGACCGATGAACAGCAGCAGGACGTTTCGCCACAGGCTGAACCATCCGGCCCGCCGGCCCTTGGCCTCGGCTCGCTCGGCGAACAGCACGACACCGGCGCCGAACAGCAGCGAGAACAGGCCCATGAACTTCTGATCGAACAGCACCTCGCCCGCGCCGCCGATCAGCCAGTCGAGCCACGTGTCGCTTCCGCCCGCATCCAAGTTCCAATAGGCCGCGGGGGACAGGCCGTAGGACACGGCGTTCATGGTGAGGATGCCGAGCACGGCCACGCCGCGCACCGCGTCGAGCGCAGTGATCCGCTCGCCCGGCGCCACGGGCACCGCTCTCACGATCCCACACTAGGGCGGGTGCGCGGCGGTGACGGCCCGTAGCGTTGGGACCGTGGCTGATTCCGTCACGCCGCCTGCGGCGGGCAAGGACGCCGATGACGTCCGAGCGCTGCTCGCCGAGCGGATCGCCGTCAGGATCGCGGACCGGGGCCCGATGCCGGTGTCCGAGTATGTGGAGGCCTGCCTGTACGACGCCGATGGTGGGTTCTACATGCGGCCTGGTGGGGGGCGGGCCGGGGGGCGTTCGGGACACTTCCTGACTGCGCCGGAGGTTGGGCCGCTGTTCGGGGCGGTGCAGGCGCGGGCGCTGGACACATGGTGGACCGAGCTGGGCGAGCCCGATCCCTTCACGGTGATCGACTGGGGGGCGGGGCCGGGCACGCTGGCCCGCTCGGTGCTGGCCTCCGAACCGGGATGCCTGGCTGCGGGCGCGTTGCGGATGGTACTGGTGGAGTTGTCGCCGGCGCAGCGGGCGCTGCACCCGGAGCATCCGTTGGTGGCGAGCGTGGCCCAGGTGTCGGACGTATTGCCCCAGGGCGTGTCTGCGGGGGTGATCGTGGCCAACGAGCTGCTGGACAACATGCCCTTCGACGTGGTTCGCCGCACTGGCGGCGGCTGGGAGGAACTGCGGGTCACCGTGGAGGATGGCGTAAGCGACCGCTTCTCGCTGGTTGCGGCACCCGCTTCCGGTGAGCTTGTTGCCGGGCTGCCCGAAGTCGCGACAGGGACGCGGGTGCCGGTTCAGCGAGCCGCTCGCAGTTGGGTGGCGGAAGCCCACCGGGTGCTCGGGACGGGTCGGATCGTCGCTCTTGACTACGGAGCGACCACCGAGGTACTGGCCGAGCGGGCCGGCCGGTCGGATGATCCTGCGGCCGGATTGGGTTGGCTGCGCACCCATCGGGACCACGATGACGGCTCTTGGTGGCTGGCCGATCCGGGGTCGTGCGACATCACTGCGGACATGGCTCTGGACCAGGTGCAGGCCGACCACCGGGCCGAAGTGTGCACCCAGGCCGAGTTCCTGAGGGGCTACGGCATCGACGAGCTGGTGGCTGAGGGCCGGGCCGCCTGGGCCGAGCGGGCCGGCGTCGGCGACCTCGACGCACTGAAGTCCCGCAGCCGAACCCGCGAGGCCGAGGCCCTGCTCGACCCGACCGGCATGGGCGCCTTCAACGTCCTGGTGTGGACCGTCGAGTGACCGAGCGTCTTCGGGCTAGGGCGCGCCGTCTGGCTTCAATTCCACGCCCCTGGACGCCCCGGCCCTAACTCAGCCTCAGTCGCTGGTCAGGCTTGGGCTTCTGTCCAGTCGTTGATGGCGGTCTCGCAGGGGCCGATCAGCGGGGCGACCACGGGGTAGCCGGCGTAGGGGGCCAGCGCGATGAGGGTCTCCCGCAGCTGGTCGGGGGTCAGTTCGCCTCGCTTGAGGGCTGACTGGGCCTGGAGCTTCCACACGTCGATCGAGCCCCGGGCCGCGATCACGCCCATGATGAGCAACCGCCGGTCCCGGATCGACAGCACGTCGCGGTCCCACACCTCGGCGAACAGGCTGCGCATCATCACGTCGTTGAAGGCCATGGTGCCCTCGGGCAACGCCGGGACCTCTCCCTGGTAGATCTCGGTCACCATGGCCACGCCGCGCTCGTAGGTGTCGTCGGCGGGGCGGTCACCGGTGTTGTCGTCGCTCATTCGGACTCCTCACTTGCTTCGTGGACGTTGTAGACGGCGGGCATGGCGGCCCGAACCGCCTCCACCACGCCGGCCGCACCGGGCCTGGTTCTGCCCAGCTCCAGTGCCAGAGACAGATCTTTTCCGGCGATCCCGGCCTGGGTCTCCAGCATGGTCAACAGTTCGCCCCGGATGTGCTCGGCCGGTATCTCCAGCAGGGCGCAGTACTGCTCGGTCAACGCTCCCAGCTGGCCCATCGACCTCCACGCCTCCAGCAGCGCCGCCGGCTCGCCGCCGGTGGTGGCCACCATGTCATGGGCCGCGGCCGCGGCTGCGAACTGGGCGTAGGTCATCACGTTGATGGCGATCTTGAGGGCCGCGCCCGCGCCCACCGGCCCGGCATCGATGAGCGTGCCCGCGTAGACATCGAGTACCTCACGGGCTGCCGGGGGCATGTCATCCAACCCTCCGGCCAGAACCGTAAGGCTGCCGGCCCTCGCATTGTCGGCCCCGCCGGCCACGCAGGCGTCGAACACGGGCACGCCCCACTCGGCGGCCACATCCCGGGCGGCCAGCACCGTGTCAGGATGCACGGTGGAGTGGAGGAGCACGCAGAGCCCGTCGTGGATTCCGTCGACGATGCCGCCCGGTCCCGACAGCACCGCCTCGATGTGGGCCGCAGCCGGCACGCAGATGCTCACCACATCGCTGGCCCTCGCCACCTCCGCCGCGCTCGCGCCCGCCTCGGCACCCAGCGAGACGGCCGCGTCGATCGCAGCAGCATCGATGTCGTGGACCGTGACCGATCCGCCGCCTCCGCGGATCAGGTTCTCGGCCATGGCCGAGCCCATCATGCCCAGCCCGATGTAGCCGTAACGGGTCACCCCGAGACGCTAGCCAGCTTGGGTCCGGGCGTGAAGCTGATGGGCAGGCTCTTCCAGCCGCTGACGTTGCCGCTGTGGAACCGGACCTTGTGTTCGTGGTCCACCGTGTAGTCGCCCATGCGGCGGTGGATCTCCTCCAGCGCGACCCGGCCCTCCAGGCGGGCCAGAGCCGCGCCGAGGCAGAAGTGGATGCCGTACCCGAAGCCCACGTGCCGGTCGGCCTTGCGGAAGATGTCGAAATCGCCGGCGGTGGGGCCGAACTCCCGCTCGTCCTGGTTGGCCGCGCCGATCAGCAGCAGAACCGAGTCGCCCTCCCGCATCCGCTGGCCGTGCATCTCGACGTCACGGGTGAGGGTGCGATGCATGTACTGGGTGGAGCTATGGAAGCGGACGACCTCCTCCACCGTCTGGGGGACCAGCGACGGGTCGGCCACCACCGCGGCCCGCTGATCAGGATGGCGCGACAGCAGCTCGACGGCGTTGCCCACCATCTTGGCCGTCGTCTCGAACCCGGCGAACGTGAACAGCAGGCAGAAGCCGAGCAACTCGAGCTCGGTCAGCGCGCGGCCGTCGACCTCCAGCCCCAGCAGGTCCGACACCAACCCGCCACCAGGCACCTCGCCGGCGCGCCGCCGTTTGAGATCCTCGGTGAAGTAGGCGAGCACCTCGAGGATCGCCTCGATCGCCTCATGGGGGATCTCCAGGGTCCCGTCCTCGCGAGCCAGGCCCCGGTCGGCGCGGTCCCGCAGCATGTCGCGGTCGCACTCGGGTATCCCGAGCACGGCCGAGATCACATCCATCGGGAAGCTGCCGGCCACATCGGCCATCAGGTCGGAGTGTCCCGACTCGATCACGGTGTCGATGTAGTGGTTGACGATCCTGCGGACCTCGTCCTCCATCTGGGCCACGCGCCGGACGGTGAACACCCGCGACACCAGACCCCGCAGCGCGGTGTGCTCCGGCGGGTCCATCTCGATGATCTCCTGAAACTTGGGGTGGGCCTTGTCGATGGGCCGCCTGCCCTCCAGGGCAACGCCTCCGCGTGAGGAGTAGGTCTCGTAGTCCTTGAACGCCTCGAGCACGTCCTCGAAGCGGCTGAGGGCCCAGAAGCTCAGTTCCTCGTTCCAGTAGACGGGCGCCTCGTCCCGCAACCGCCGGTAGGTGACGTACGGGTTGTCGTGCACCGAGAACGCGTAAGGGTTGTATTCGAGCGGCTCGGCCACGTACTCGATACTACGAGTCCGCTATGCGCACCGTCGAGGCCCGACGATGCGATACTTCGGCCCGGCGCGGAAATTCGGGACTGCAGCCGGGCGCGGAGGGCGGCCGGCGGGAGGGCGCGGTGACGGCGAGGACCATCGGGCTGGCGGGAACGGGAGTGATCGGCTCCGGATGGGCGGTGCGCGCTCTGGCCCGGGGTCACGACGTCGTTGCCTGGGATCCCGGCGACAAAGCCGAAGGACGGGTCCGGGCCGCCATCGAGCGGGCCTGGCCGTCGGCCACCCGGCTGGGACTGTTCCCGGGGGCCGACCCGGCCCGGCTGCGGTGGGCCGGCAGCCCGGAGGAGGTCGCAGCCAACGCCGACTGGGTGCAGGAGAGCGCCCCAGAGGACGAACCGGTCAAGCGGTCGCTGCTCTATCGGCTCGACGACGCGGCCGAGCCGGCGACGGTGATCGCCAGCAGCTCGTCGGGGCTGCTGCCCAGCCGTCTGGCCGACGGGCTCAGCCATCCGGAGCGGCTTCTCATCGGCCACCCGTTCAACCCGGTGTACCTGCTGCCCCTGGTCGAGGTGGTGCCCGGTGAGGCCACCGCCGAGGAGGCGGTCGCGGCCGCGATGGCCCACTACGACGACCTGGTCATGCATCCGCTGCTGGTGCGCAACGAGGTCGAGGGTTACCTGTCGGACCGTCTGCAGGAGGCGTTGTGGCGCGAGAACCTGCACCTGGTGAGCGACGGCGTCGCCACCACCGCCGAGCTGGACGATTCGATCGTCTACGGGCCGGGCCTGCGCTGGGCGGCCATGGGCACCAACCTGACGTTCCACCTGGCCGGGGGAGAGGGCGGGATGCGCCACATGCTGGGCCAGTTCGGGCCCGCGCTCAAGCTGCCGTGGACCCGGCTGGAGGCGCCCGAGCTGACCGAGGAGCTCGTCGAGGCCATGGCCGCGGGCACCGACATCCAGGCCGGCGGGCAGTCCGTCGCCGAGTTGGAGCGGCAGCGGGACGACTGCCTGCTGGCCGTGATGCGGGCGCTGCGACCGTCCGGAGTCGGCGCCGGCCGCCTCGTCGCCGAGCGGGAGGCCCGGATCCTGGCCGCTCAGGCCTCCACCGAGGCCGACCCATGGACACCCGGAGCCCAGGTCCCGGCTCCGCTGAGCCTGTACTCGGCGGTCGTGGAGCCCGACTGGGTGGACTACAACGGCCACATGACCGAGTGGGCTTACCTGGCGGTGTTCGGGTGGGCGTCGGACGCCCTGTTCCGCTACCTGGGAATCGATGAGGCCTACCGGGCCGGCGGGCACTCCTGCTACACGGTCGAGACCCACCTCAACCACCTGCGGGAGGCCTCGCTGGGCGAGCCGCTAAGGGTCACCACCCAGATGCTCGGCAGCGACGCCAAGCGGCTGCACATCTTCCACACCATGGACCGGGACGGCGAGATGCTTTGCACCGGCGAGCAGATGCTGGTCCACGTGGACATGGAAGCCGGTCGCAGCGCGCCGCTACTCCAAGGCCCGGCGGCCGCGGCGGCTGCGGTCACCGCGGCCCACGCGTCCATGCCGGTGCCGCCGCAGGCCGGCCGACGCATGTCCGTCGGCGCCCGCCCGCCCAGCGGCTGAGCTACCAGGGAGGACGAAATTGGACTTCTCGATCAGCGAAGACCAGCAGATGGTCGTCGACACCGTGCGCGCCTTCGTAGAGCGCGAGCTCGTCCCCCACGAGGAAGAGGTGGAACGCACCGGCCAGGTTCGCCCCGAGCTGGTGGACCAGATCCGCAACAAGGCGATCGATGCGGGTCTGTACGCGCCCAATATGCCCGTCGAACTTGGTGGCGGCGGTCTCGACGACCTGACTCTGGCTATGGCCGAGCGGGCATTCGGCTGGACGGCCTACGCCCTGCACTACATCGTGGCCCGCCCGTCCAACATCCTGCGGGCCTGCACCGGCGACCAGGTCGACGAGTACCTGCTGCCCACAGTACGGGGCGAGCGGGTGGAGTGCCTGGCCATGAGCGAGCCCGACGCGGGATCCGACCTGAGGGGCATGACTTGCCGGGCCGAACGGCACGGCGACCACTACGTGGTGAACGGCACCAAGCACTTCATCAGCCACGCCGACCTGGCCGACTACGTGATCCTGTTCGCGGCCACTGGGACGGAGACCACCGACCGGGGCCCGCGCAGGCTGATCTCGTCGTTGCTGGTGGACGTCGACACGCCCGGGGTCGAGCGGGTGCCGGGCTACAACTGCGTCTCCAACCGGGGCTACCACAACTTCATCCTCAACTTCGACGACGCCCGGGTGCCGGCCTCCAAGCTGCTGGGCGAGGAGCACCGGGGCTTCGACGTGGCCAACCAATGGCTGGGCAGCACCCGCCTGCAAGTAGCCGCGGTGTGCCTGGGGCGGGCCGACCGGGCCCTGTCGGTAGCCCTCGACTGGGCCGCCACCCGCGAGCAGTTCGGGCAGCGCATCGGGCGGTTCCAGGGAGTGTCGTTCAAGCTGGCCGACATGCGCACCCGCCTGCTGCAGGCCGAGTTGATGACCTACCGGGCCGCCTGGCTGTCGGCCCAGGGCGAGATGACCGACGCCGACGCGGCCATGGCCAAGCTGTCGGCCACCGAGATGCTGCAGTTCGTGTCGGACGAGGCCATCCAGATCTTGGGCGGCATGGGGCTGATGGACGAGTTGCCGCTGGAGCGAATCTGGCGTGACGCCCGGGTGGACCGCATCTGGGACGGCACCAGCGAGATCCAGCGCCACATCGTGTCGCGCGACATGCTGCGGCCCCTCGGCTGCTGAAGCCGTGACCCCGCTCCCGTCCCCACCGGTCGGCCCGGCAGCGTGACCAGTCGACTCGATCGGCTGCTGCGGCCCCGGTCGCTGGCCTTCATCGGGGGAGCAGCCGCCGAGTTGGCCATCGACGCCTCCCGCTCGTTCGGGTTCTCGGGCGACATGTGGGCCGTCAACCGGAGCCGGGAGCTGCGCGACCTTCCCACCTTCGCCTCGGTGGGCGAGCTGCCGGACGGACCCGACGCCGCCTTCGTGGGCGTGGACCGGCACGCCGCCGTCGAGGTGGTACGCCAGCTGGCTGCCCTCGGCACGGGTGCGGCCATCTGCCACGCCTCCGGCTTCGCCGAGACCGGAGAGGCCGGCGCGGCCCTTGAGGCCGAGCTGCTTGCCGCGGCAGCCGGCATGCCCATAGTGGGGCCCAACTGCTACGGGACGCTGTCGGCTCCGACCGGCGCAGCGTTGTGGCCCGATGTCCACGGTCTGTCCCCCACAGATCGCGGCATCGCTCTACTGAGCCAGAGCGGCAACATCGCCGTCAGCCTCACCATGCAGCGCCGGTGCTTCGACATCGCCTGGGTGATGACACTGGGCAACCAGGCCGACGTCGGCATCTCGGAGGCCTTCGAGACCATGGCCGTCGAGGAAGCCGTCACCGGGATCGGTCTGTGCATCGAGGCGTTGGACGACACCGAGCGCTTCGTTGCCGCGGCTGTCTCTGCTCGGCGCCGGGGTCTGCCGGTGGTGGCCCTCAAGCTGGGAGCCTCGGAGACCTCAGGGGCCATCGCCGTCACCCACACCGCCTCGCTGGTGGGCGATGACGCTGCCTACGATGCGCTGTTCCGCCGGCTGGGCATTCGACGGGTGCACGCCCTGCCCGAACTGCTCGACACCCTTGCTGTCATGCGCTCTGTCGGGCCGCTGACGGGCAGCCGGCTTGTGTCGCTGAGCTGTTCCGGCGGCGAGGCAGCGCTGGTGGCGGACCGCAGCCGCGGCCGCCGTTTCAGCTTCCCGCCGTTCGCTCCCGACCACGCCGACCGGGTGGCGTCCGCCCTCGAAGGCCGGGTCGCGGTCACTAACCCGCTCGACTACCACACGTTCATCTGGGGCGACGAGGCCCGTCTGGTCGCCTGCTTCGGGGCCGCCCTTGGAGCAGACGGCCAGCAGTCCACACCGACCCCGTTCGATGCTGCGCTGCTAGTGATCGACTTCCCGGCCGAAGGGCTCGACCGGTCGCGTTGGTGGCCCACCCTCAATGCCTTCGGTGAAGCCTGCTCCGCCAGCAGCACTCCCGGCGTGGTGGCCGCCTCACTGGCGGAGAACCTGCCGGAGGAGGCCCGCGCCCGGGCCGCCACGCTGGGTCTGGTCGCCTGCGGCGACATCGACACCGCCCTGTCGGCACTCGACGCAGCCGCCGCTTGGGGCTC
Organism: Acidimicrobiales bacterium; assembly: GCA_965117015.1. Classification (GTDB taxonomy): domain Bacteria; phylum Actinomycetota; class Acidimicrobiia; order Acidimicrobiales; family Aldehydirespiratoraceae; genus Aldehydirespirator. The sequence goes on along the minus strand of OZ220747.1, from coordinate 721,301 downwards.
GCACTCCCGCGCTCGCCAAACCCTCGATGCCCCGCTTCCGCCCGCCGGCGCGGAACCACCTGGATCGGGTGAGACGTCCTCATCGTTCCCCTCCTCCTCTAGTCGGCCGGCTGGTGCCGGTGCCGCGGCCCCGCCGCACCGGCAGTCGCAGCGAACCTATGGACCGGGTGTGACAGGCGGGCCGCGGTCTGGGATTGCGGCCCTGTCCGAGCACGAGGCCAAGCGCCGGTTGGGGGCGGTCGGCATTGCCGTGCCAGCCGGGCTGCCGGTACCGGCCGAAGAGGCCGCGGCCACAGCCGACCGGCTCGGATATCCGGTGGTCGTGAAGACGGTCGGCGCGGTCCACAAGACCGAGACCGGTGGCGTGGCGGTCGGCCTCGACAACCCCGCGGAGGTCGCCTCCGCCGCTAGCCGCCTTGCTGGCGACAACGGAACCGTGATGGTGGAGTCCTGCGTCACCGGCGCTGTCGCCGAGTTGCTGGTGAGCGTGCGATCGGCGCCGCCGGTGGGGATGCTGCTCACTCTCGGAGCGGGTGGGACGCTGGCCGAGTTGCTCGACGACACCGCCAGCCTGCTTCTGCCCGCCTCTGCTGACGAGGCTCGCGAGGCCCTGCGCGGCCTGCGGCTCTGGCCAATGCTGGCCGGACACCGGGGCCGCCCGGCTGCCGCGGTCGAAGCCGTGGTCGAGGCGGTCTCGGCGCTCGGCGCGCTGGTGCGCGACGATCGCAGCATCATCGAAGTCGAGATCAACCCGCTCATCGTCACGCACGAGGCGGCTGTCGCCGTCGACGCGCTGATGCTCGTGGCCGAGACGCCTAACCATGACTGAGAACGCTCCGACGGGCGCGGTGACGGCGGTCGCCGACGGACCGGTGCTCGAGGTCACCCTCAACCGTCCCAAAGCCAACGCCATCGACGCGGCCACCAGCCGGGAGCTGAGCCAGGTGTTCGCGGCCTTCCGCGACGACGGAGACCTCCGGGTCGCGATACTCACGGGCGCAGGCGACCGCTTCTTCTGCGCGGGCTGGGACCTCAACGCGGCGGCCGGCGGCGAGGGGTTCGAGGACGACTATGGCGAGGGCGGCTTCGGGGGCTTCGGCGAGCTGCCCGGCCTGCTCAAGCCGGTCATCGCCGCGGTCAACGGCATGGCCGTCGGCGGCGGCTTCGAGATCGTGCTGGCCGCCGATCTCGTGGTGGCCGCCGAGCACGCTCGCTTCTGGTTGCCGGAGGCCTCGCTTGGGATCGTGCCCGACACAGCGTCGATCCGCCTGCCCAGGATGCTCCCGCCCGCGGTGGCCAACGAGGTCCTCTATGCGGGCCGGCGCCTGGACGCAGCCGAGGCGCTGCGCTGGGGACTGGTCAACTCCGTGGTCGATGCCTCCGATCTCCTAACTGAGGCCCGCGCCCTGGCCGCCCGAGTCGCGGAGGCCGCTCCGTTGTCGGTGGCTGCCATCAGCCAGATCCGCAACCGCACCCGGCATCTGCCGCTGGACCAAGCCTTCGAGTTGCTGCGCTCCGGCGACCTGGACGCCTATGAGGCCATGCTGGTCTCCGAAGACGCGGCCGAAGGCCCCAGCGCCTTCACCGAAGGCCGCGCCCCCCGCTGGCAGGGCCGCTAACGCCTACGGACCGCCCTCAACCGGCGTGAACCGGCGCGTCCAGGCTTGGAGCAGGCGGTCGAGCAGCATCGCCAGCAGCACGATGGCCAGGCCGGCCACGAAGCCCGATCCCACCGAGTCGGTGCGCCTCAGGCCCTTCACGGTCTCGAGGCCCAGACCGCCGCCGCCGACCAGCCCGGCGATCACCACCATGGCCAGCACCAGCATCACCGTCTGGTTGATGCCGGCCATGATGCTCGGCGCGGCCAGGGGCAACTGCACCTTGCGCAGCGTCTGGCCCCGGGTGGCTCCGAAGGCCCTGGACGCTTCCGTAGCCTCGCCCTCCACCTGGCGGATGCCCAGATTGGTGAGCCGGGTCGCGGCCGGCAGGGCGTAGAGCACTGAGGCGATGATCCCCGGTATCCGGCCCACGTTGAACATGATGATCACCGGTACCAGCAGCACGAAGCTGGGAATGGTCTGCAGGAAGTCGAGCACCGGCTTGAGCATCCGCTCGAACCGGTCGCTGCGGGCCGCCAGAACGCCGAGGGGGATGCCGCAGATGATGGCCATTACCACGGCCACGACGACCTGGGCCAGGGTGTCCATCGACAGCGTCCACATCCCGAGGAACCCCAAGCCGGCCACGCAAGCAGTACAGAACGTGGCCAGCGGGGCTCCGCCCAGCCTCCACCCGGCCAGCGCCACCGCCAGCACCACTACCGGCCAGGCCAGGTCGGCGCTGAACAGTTCCCGCAGCGGTGTCACCGCGTAGATCGTGATCGAGTCGCTGAACCAGCCGGTCCCGAACCAGGTCCCGCCGATCTCATAGAGGTTGTCCCGCACCCAGTCCACCAGCCAGTCAATGGCCGGCGCGATCGAGAAGGAGATGGCCGAGGGGAACCCGGGCCGCCCGAGGACAGCACTGGCGACTGTGGCCACTACCAGGGCGAACAGCCCGAGCACCCACCGGGGGCGCCGGGCCAGCGAAGCAAGGCCCGGGGCGTGACGCATGGGCCGGGCCAGCACGGCACCCAACCTGCACAGGGCACGGTCTGCGGATCCCAGCGCACCCTCGATCGCCCTCACGAACCCCAGGCGCTCGAGGGAGTCGGGCATCAGACGGAGCCTGCGACGGCGGGCGCCCAGGCCCGCGGCGCCGTGGGTGACGCGGTCCATGAGCATAGCCAGAACCACGATGGCCAGCCCGGCCTCCAGCGCCCGCCCGACGAAGAGCCGCCGGAGGGATTCCAGCACCACCTGGCCCAGGCCCCCGGCTCCGATGAGGGCGGCGATGACCACAATGCTCAGCGCCATCATGATCGTCTGGTTGATGCCGGTCAGCACGCTGGGCAGCGCCTGGGGGAACTGCACCTTGCGCAGGGTCTGGCGCGGCGTGGCGCCGAACATCTCGGCCGCTTCCACGGTGACAGCCGGCACCGTCCGTATGCCGAGGTCGGTGAGCCTGATCACCGGGGGAAGGGCGTAGACCACGGTGGCGATGATGGCTGGCACGCGAGCAACGCCGAACAGAAGCACCACGGGGATCAGGTACACGAATGCGGGCAGGGTCTGCATGGCGTCCAGCAGGGGCCGGATGCCCCGCCGCAGCCGGTCGTAGCGGGCCGATGCGATTCCCACCGGAACACCGATGGCGACCGAGATGCCGACGGCAATGATCATCAACGCCACCGTCTGGAGGCTCTCCTCCCACAGGCCGATGGCACCGAAGTACATGACTCCGAGCGCCGCGAGCAGCCCGGCCCTCATACTGAGTGCGGACGCTGCCACCATGGCCGCCGCCGCCGTCACCACGTACCACGGCAACCACAGCAGGAAACGCTCGACAATCCGCAGCCCCCAGTCGATGGAGTCGCTGATCGGGTTGAAGATGAAGGAGAAGCTCCAGTGGGTGGTCTGGTTGTTGATGATCCAGCGGCGAGCGTCGTCAATCCAGTCGGCCAGACCGATGGCCCACGACTCGGGGAACCCGCCCACCGAGCTCAGCGCCAGCTGGGCTGCGACGACTATGGCCAAGCCCACGACGAGCTCGCTGCCCGAACGGGTACGCCGCCGCCGGTCCAGCGCCAGCCGGGCCTCGACCGATTCCGCGGCCTCAGGTGGTCTTGTCGCCGGTGCCGTAGCTGTCACGGCCGTTCGGCGGCTCGGTCTGCTCTAGCCGCGCTGGCTCGGGAACTCTCGCCCAGCAGGTCCGCCACTCGCGCCCGATTGACCGCTCCGACCAGGTGGCCTTGATCGTCGACCACGCCCAGTGCCTCGGAGTCGGCCAGCAGCCGGGGAAGAACGTCCTCGAGCACCGCATCGAGGCCGACCGGCTCTCCCGGCGGGGCCTCGCCGTCCAGCGGTTGCATCACCGACCCCACGGTGATCACCTTGGTCTTGGGGGCGTCCTCGGCGAACTCGCGCACATAGTCGTCGGCCGGCGCCGACACGATCTGCTCGGGTGTGCCCACCTGGACGAACTCGCCGTCCTTCATGATGGCGATGCGGTCGCCGAGCTTGAGCGCCTCATGGAAGTCATGGGTGATGAACACCAGCGTCCGTCTCATCCGGGCCTGAAGGGACAGCAGCTCGTCCTGCATGTCGCGGCGGATCAGCGGGTCGAGCGCCGAGAACGGCTCGTCGAAGAACAGGATCTCCGGTTCCACGCACAGAGCCCGGGCCAGGCCTACCCGCTGCTGCATGCCGCCCGAGAGCTGCTGGGGGAAGTGGTCGGCCCAGTCGCCCAGACCCACCACCGACAGCACTTCCAGAGCCCGCTCGTACCGGTCCGCCTTGGCCGCGCCCTGTACCTCGAGACCGAACGCGACGTTGTCGATCACCTTGCGGTGGGGGAACAGCCCGAAATGCTGGAACACCATCGACAGGCGCTGCCGCCTCAGTTCCCGCAACTCCTGGTCGTCCAGGTCCCCGATCGGCGTGCCGTCGATCTTGACGGTCCCGCTGGTCGGCTCGATCAGCCGGGACAGGCAGCGGATCAGGGTCGACTTGCCCGAGCCGGAGAGGCCCATGACAACGAAGGTCTCTCCCCGCTCCACCGAGAACGTCGCATCCCGCACCGCCACCAGGCAGCCGGTCTGGTCGAGAACCATCTGCCGGTCGCAGCCGTCGGCGAGCCGACTGCGGGCCGCGGCAACGTTGTCGCCGAACACCTTGGTGATCTCGTGGCACTCCAAGGGCGTCTGCTCGGTGGTCACCACCGGGCCAATGTAGTGGCCGCGGGGCTCGCCCTTCACATGGCGCGAATGCGCCGCTGCAAATCGCCCTTCACATGGCGGGGATGCGGTGCTATACATGGCGCTCTCAGTTCGGCCGCGCTTGTAGCGGCAACCGACATAACTGGAGGGACCCTTAATGACCAGATCGCTATGGAAGCTGATCGCGGTGCTTTCCGTGTTCGGCCTTCTGGCTGCAGCCTGCGGCGAGGACGACGCCGAAGACACGAGCGCGGCGGACGCCGCTGCTCTGGCGCAGGCGCAGGCCGACGCCGACGCGGCTGCTGCTGAGGCGGCCGCCGCGCAGGCCGACGCGGCTGCTGCTGAGGCTGAAGCGGCTGAGGCTGCCGCCGACGCGGACGCGGCTGCGGCTGCTGCTGCTGAGGCTGAGGCGGCCCTCGAGGCTGCGATGGCCGAAACCGAAGGGGGTGTAGACCCGGCTGTCGTGGCAGATCTCGAGGCCGAGCTCGCGGCTGCTGAGGCGGCTGCCGACGAGGCGGCAGCGGAGGCTGCGGCTGCGGCTGCGGCTGCTGCTGAGGCCGAGGAGGCCCTGATGGCCGCCGAGGAGGAGATGGCCGGTCCCGATCTCGGCGAGATCACCACCATCCAGCTGATCGCCAACCCGTGGAACGGCTCGGCCGCCAACATCCAGGTCGCCGCCCAGCTCCTGGAGCACATCGGCTACGACGTGGAGATCACCGACCTGGACGAGAACGCCCAGTGGGCGGCCATCAACACCGGCGACTTGCATGCGTCGCTCGAGGTGTGGCCCTCGGGCCACGCCCAGAACCGGGCCGATTTCATCGACAACCCGGACGGCAACGTCGTGGACGCCGGCCTGCTCGGTCCCGTCGGCCAGATCGGCTGGTACCTGCCCGGCTACATGATCGACGAGAATCCCGCGCTGGCCAGCGCGGAAGGGTTCACCGATCCCGCGCTGGCCGCCTTGTTCGCCACCGCAGAGACGGGCGATCTGGGGCAGATCCTGCACGGTGATCCGAGCTGGGTGTCCTTCGAGCAGGACCTCATCGACGACTTCGGACTGCACCTTGAACTCGTGTACGCCGGCTCCGAGGAGGCGCTGCTGGCCTCCTTCGATGCGGCCTTTGCGCGCGATGATGCAGTGCTGGCGTACTTCTGGACACCGCATGTGGCGTTCAGCAGCTTCGATCTCGTCGAGCTGGAGCTCCCACTGGATCCCGACGGGAACAAGTACTACCCGCCGGACAATCTGTTCAAGATCGTGTGGGCAGGACTCGAAGACGGCGCTCCCGCGGCGTGGGAGTTCCTGCACAACTTCAACTACAGCACCGCCGACCAGGTGTCGATGCTGGGTGCGATCGACAACGACGGCAAGAGCGTCGAGGAGGCCGCCGCCGACTGGATCGCGGCCAACGAGGCCACCTGGGGCGCCTGGATCCCGTCCTAGCGCAGCGTCCAGCGGAATAGCTGAGCCGGGGCTCGTCCCCAGGCTCTAGAGGGGGACCGGGGTTCTCGCCCCGGTCCCTCCCGCGACCGGCCCGCGGGAGGAGTCCTAGGTCGTCTGACCGAAGTCGAAGGTGGCGATCTCGGCCATCTGCTCACCGAGCAGGGAGACTGCGGTCTCGAACAGCAGCTTGCCCTCCTCGGCGTTGGCACCGGTCGGGTCGCCGATGTGGCCGTCCGGTCCGAAGTCGTTCGACAGCCAGCCGAACGACGCCAGGCCCCCGAAGCGCACATGCCGGTTCTGGGCCAGACCCTCGGGAACGGCCCGGTCCGCCTTCTCCAGGTGAACCAGATGGGGCCTCAGGTGCATGAACACCGACGTCTCGCGGTGCCCGCCGTGGATGCCCATGCCCATCTCCGCGGAAGGTGACGTGCCGCCGTGGTCGGCGGGCACGAACGGGTGCACGAGGAACGTCATCAGCCCGTGCTGCAAGCGGATCTCGCGGCAGGCCACGTTGAGCAGGGCCGAGTTGCCGCCGTGGCCGTTGAGGAACACGAGGCGGCGGGCCGCGGTGGTGGCGACGCTGCGGCCGATGTCGCGCAGCACCGCCAGCAGCGTCTCCGCCGACAGCCACAGAGTTCCCGGCGACCACGCGTGCTCGTTGGACTTCGACACCGACAGGGTGGGCAGCAGCCACAGGTCGTAGGCGTCGCCGTGCTCCGCGACCAGCGCGGCGGCGGATTCGTGGGCGATCACGTGGTCGACGGCCAGCGGCAGGTGCGGGCCGTGCTGCTCCACCGCGCCGATGGGCTGCACGATCACCGACGATTCGGTTATCCGTTCCGCGATTTCCGGACCGCTGAGATCCTCGAGATGACGGCTGCGTGCGTTGGGCATGGATGTCACGGTAGCCCGCCGTCCGGCCGGGGTGGACTCCAGAAGGACACGTCGGAGGGCCCGAGGCTCGTCATGGCGCCGGCACTGCTGAGACGAGCAACCGCAGTGATGTCGCCGTCGACGGTGTTGGCGCCGAAGGTGATCGCGTCGCTGTCGGGCGACCAGAGGCGCGGCGTCTCGTTGTACTGGTCCGCGAACCACAGGTAGTCCCGGAAGAAGGTCTCGGTCGGGGCGAACCGGGCCAGTTCGTAGGACTGTTGCCCGTCCCAGATGTGCCAGGACATTCCGATGCTGCTGGGGTCGTCCGTGTCGGCCGCGATCAGCAGGTGGCGACCGTCCGGGCTCCACTCGAGCCAGAGCCCGATCCTGTCGAGGACGGTGAGGCGCTCGGCGGTGGCGAGGTCCACGATCTGCACGGAGCCGGCCGGAACGCCGGTCTCCGTCCCGGTCGGCGAGATCGAGACTGTCTCGGAGCTATCGCCCGCAGGGGCCGGCCGCTTGTGTGAGGCCGCTGAGACGGCGGCGCGGTCTCCAGACGGGTGGACTGCCAGCATCGTGTACAGGCCGGCGGGTCCGAGATCGGTGATCTCGCCGGTGTCAGCGCTGCGGCGCAGCAGTTGCGGGTCGGTGCTGGACCTCCGGTCCAAGAGTTCCTGCTCCCCGGCGTCGGCTGGCGCCTGTCCATAGGAGTCCACATAGAGGAAGTCCTGAGTCCCCGGCACCCAGGCCGGAGCCAGGAAGTCAACGCCGACTAAGCCGTAGTCGCTGTGATCGCGAGGCGAGTCGACGTCGTTGACGAGCATCAGCTGGTGCCCGGCGTGCACCAGCAGCCGGTGTCCGCCGGGCTCCCACGCGACGTAGATGCTCTGGCCCGAGAGCCACACGTCCGAGGCGGGCGCGCCGGACTCGTCCAGTATGAAGGCCGCGGTGCCGCCCGTCTGACTCGGCCCCAATGCGACCAGCCGCGAGCCGTCATGGCTCCAGGAGTAGAAGAAGTAGGGCCTGCTGGTGGTCGTGGTGACGATGTCGCCGGTGGTGATATCGACCACGGCGACCTGGGAGACTCCGGTGGCCGGATCGATGAGGGTCGCAGCCAGACGGAGACCGTCGCGCGACCATGTGGGCTGGGTGACGATGTCGTCGGGGCTCAGCAGGCCCACGACCTCGCCGCTCGGTTCCAGGAGCCGCAGGCCGAGCGGGCCTGCGGCAGCTATCAGACCGCCGTAGAGGGACCCGTCAGTGGATCCCTCCCCGTCGGCGGCCGCCTCCGCCGGGCCTTCCTCGGCGGGAGCAGGCTCTGCGGACGGTAGGAGTGCGGCGGGTGGTGCCGTGAAGCTCGTGTCCCCGGCCAGCGGATCAGTCTCGGCCTCCGACGCCCAGTCGGCTGGGGCCGGCACCGAACTGCGGCTGGGCCCGGTCGAGCAGGCTGCGGCGATGACCAAGGCGCACGCCGCGACCCCTGCGATGAGGCACCGACGCATGGTGCCATCGTATGTCTCGACTCCTCGCCGGGGAGTGGTCGGCCTTGGAATGGGAATCCTCCGGTGGCAGAATCGCAAGTGCGCCACTGCGGCAGGCATCCGCCTGCGGGACTGGAACTGACGGGAGGGCGCTATGAGAGATTTCAAGTCGAACCGGACGATGATGCGCGTCCTGCCCCTGGTGGCGGTGCTGGTTCTGGTGGCTGCCGCTTGCAGCGGTGACAGCGCCGACGACGGCGTGGCATCGGCACGATGCGAGGCCAACCGAGCCGCCGGACCGATCACCTTCGTAACCGGCTTCGACTTCGCCGCCTCGGCGGGAATCATCGACGCCATAGTCGCCGATGCTCAGGGCTACTTCGACGAGCTGTGCATCGACTTCGAGGTTCAGCCCGGCTTCGCGCCGGCGAGCAGCGCGCTGGTCATCGAGGGCCAGGCCCAGTTCGGCAACTCCGGGTCGTTCGGCGAATTGGTGAACAACAACGTCGCTGGCGAGGGCGACCTGGTGGCGCTGCTGCACTGGGGGCGCACCGCCATCGAGGCGATCGTGCTCCCGGAGGGCAGCCAGATCACCGACTTCTCCGAACTGTGCGGCAGCGTCGTCGGGATCAAGGGCGACCTTCCCTACTCGTTGCAGACGTCGGTGGCCATGTCGGGAATCGACCGCGGCTGCTTCGAGGAGATCCTCCTCGATGGCTTCGACCCGATCCAGCATCTCGAGCTCGGCATCGACGCGCTGCCCGTCTACAAGTCCAACGAGCCGAACATCCTCGCATCGGCCGGTGTGCCCTTCACGGTGCTCGACCCCCTGGACCTCGACGTGCCGTCGAGCTTCGGGATCAACTTCACCACCCAGGCCATGATCGACGAGCACCCCGACTTGGTGGCCGACGTGGTGCGTGCCCTGATCAAGGCCCAGGACTTCGCGGCCGCCAACCCGGACGAAGCGGTGGACAACGCCTTCGAGTTGATAGACGCGGCCGGCAATCCGATGTACTTCGCGAAGGAGGCGGAGCGTTATCGCTGGAGCGTCGAATCGGGGCTGATCGCGGACCTGGCCCCGGCCGGGACCGGTCGGGGCATTCCCGATCTCGACCTGCTCGGCGCCGAGATCGACGCGCTCACCCAGGTCGGCGTGTTCGAGGAGATGCCGGACTGGCGGTCGATGGTAAACGCCGACATCGCGGCCAGCGTCTACGACGGCACCGAACTGATCTGGCCGGCGCGATGAGGCGGCCCGGGCTTGACAACCCACTGGTCCCGTGAGACCGGCGGATCGCCCACACAGGCCGAGCGACTAGGCGAACGAATCGGCATTGGGGGCGTGGTGAGCAGGGCAGACACCGCGACCGATGCGGCCATCAGCTTCGAAGCCGTGTCGAAGTGGTTCAGGCGCAAGGACCGTCTGGTCCACGCCCTGTCGCGGATCAGTCTGGATGTGCGCCAGTCGGAGTTCGTCAGCCTCATCGGGCCCTCGGGCTGCGGCAAGTCGACCATGCTGCGGCTGGCCGGCGGACTCCTCGAACCCGACCGCGGGTCCGTCGTCGTGAACAACCAGTCGCCCGCCGAGGCCCGCCGGCAGAAGCGCTACGGCTTCGTGCCGCAGCACCCGGCCCTGCTGCCGTGGCGAACGGTGCGCAGGAATGTCTCGCTGCTCTCCGACGTCAACCGCCGGCAGGACAACCCGGGCATGTCCACCGACGACCAGTTGGCCATGCTCGACGACATCGGGCTGACCCCCTTCCTGGATTCGCTGCCCCGCGAGCTGAGCGGGGGTCTCCAGCAACGGGTGAGCATCGCCCGCGCCTTCGCGCTGGGAGCGCCCGTGCTGTTGATGGACGAGCCGTTCTCGGCCCTCGACGAGATCACCCGGGCCGACATGCGGTACCTGCTGCTCCACCTGTGGGGCCAGATCGGCAGCACCGTGCTGTTCGTGACCCACTCCATCCCCGAAGCGGTCGTGCTGTCGGACCGTGTGGCCGTCCTGGGATCCAGGCCGGGGCGCATCACCCAGGTCATCGACGTGAGCCTGCCCAGGCCCCGCCACGCCGAGGTGGAGGACAGCGACGACTATCACCGTGTGCTGGGCGAGGTCCGGGCTGCACTCAGGCAGGGTTGGTCGAGTTGACGGGCTGGACTGCGTCGCCCGTTCCGGGCTCGCCCGACCCTCAAGGGGGCGGGGATCCGGGCCTCGACCCGGAGCTCCCGGTCGAGGAACCGCCCGAGGCGCCCCGACGGCCGGTCCGGCGGGCCGCCCTCCTGGTGGCGCCCTTCGCCGGTCTGACCGCCTTCTTCGTGGGCTGGGAGATATACGTCGTGGTCCGCAACCTTCGACCTCTCACGCTGCCGCTGCCATCCGAAGTGATCATCCATGTGGTCGAGAATCCGGGCTTCTACTCGCGGAACGGGCTGGTGACCATCCAGGAGGCGTTCTGGGGGTTCTGGATCGCCTTCTTCGCGGCCCTCTTCGTGGCCACCTGGATGGCCCACTCGCAGTTCATGGAGCGGGCGACGATGCCGGTGATCGTGTTGATGCAGTCGACGCCGGTGGCGGTGCTGGTGCCGATCTTCCTGCTGTGGTTCGGGTTCTCGCCCTGGCCGAAGATCCTCACCGCCATGCTGTTCGCGTGGGTGCCGTTCGTGGCCAACGCCCTCATTGGACTGCGTTCGATCGACAGCGAGACGCACGAGCTGCTGCGATCGGTGAATGCCAGCCGCTGGGAGATCTACTGGCGTCTCAGGATCCCCCATTCGCTGCCGTACCTCTTCGCCGCGGGCCGCATCTGCGTTGGCCTGGCCCTGGTGGGAGCGGTTGTCGGTGAGTTCTTCAACTCCAGGGAAGGGCTCGGGAACGCGGCTCGGGTCGCCCAGTCCCGGCTGCTGGTGGAGCAACTGTGGGGCAGCGTCTTCGTGCTGGCCTTCATCGGCGTGGCCTTCGTCCTGCTGCTGATCGCCGTCGAGAGGCGGGTGCTGCGATGGCATTCCTCCCAGGACACCGACCACCGGAGCCTGTGAGACCGGGCAGTCGAAGTTCTAGAAGGGACTGAGGCCCATCCGGTTGCGGATGGACACCAGCTCGCCCAGGTGGTTGATGCCGTGCCCCACCGCGCTCCACTGGAGGAACCAGGAGGTCGGCTTGCCGTCCCACATGGCGTATAGCCAGTCGAAGCGATCCTCCGGCGTGCCGATGGCGGCCAGCGCCGAGGCAGTATCGGGCCGCTCGTCCATCGGCGGCAGGCCCCGATCGTCGAGCCAGTCGGCGGTCGACTGGATCACGGCCAGGGTGTAGCCGCCGACGGCCTCGGGGTCCAGGACGTCCACCAGATCGGCGTCCTCGCCCTCGGCCAGCCCCCGCCACAGGTCGCGGTCGATGCCGAGGCGGCCGGCCCAGCCGTCCACCACGGCTCCAACCCCCCGCAGCACACCGTTCACAGCCACGTCGTGATGCCGGGCCAGATGCCACAACACGTAGACCGGCGCGATGCCCCCGCCGTCGACCCGCTCCCGGCGCCGCTCCGCGGGGATGCGTCCCAGCACGCCGCCGTCCAGCTTGGCTCCAAGCGACTTCAAGTCTCCGACTATCCAGTCCCGCAGGTCCACGTCAAGAACTCTAGAACGGCTCGGCCCGGCGCAGTACCCTCCGGCTGTGCGCTTTGTGGTGTTGCACGCCCACCCGCAACAGGAGTGCCTCAACGTGGCTCTCCGCGACCGGGTGGTGGAGACGCTGGAGCGGGCCGGTCACACCGTCGAGCTCGTGCGGCTGACGCAGGGAGAGTGGATCGACGGCGTCAGCGTCTCGGGCGCCGAGGGTCTAGTGCTCGTCTACCCGACCTGGTGGGGCGGCCTGCCCGCGCCGATGCTCTCGTGGGTGCAGCGCGAGCTCGCGGCCTGGCTCGACGGTGCTGCCGATCCCGCAACATCGCCGTTGCGCACGGTGAGGCATCTCATAGCGGTCACCACTCACGGCTCGCCCAAGTGGACGAACTGGCTTCAGGGCGAGCCCGGGCGCCAGTTGCTGCGACGCACGATCGCTCGCTTCTGTGCTCCCGGGACGCGGCTGCGCTGGGTGGCTCTGTACGGGTTGGACCAGCACAGCTCACAGGAGATAACGGCCTTCATTGAACGGGCTGGGTCTGAGCTAGCCGCGGTCGGTGCCTGAGCGGGCTGGGTCGGAACGGGCGGCGGTCGGCACCTGATCGTGGGTTGCCGAGCCGGCCGCGGTGCGACGCGGTCAGCGGGCCGCCACGACCGCGATCTCGACCTTCCAGGCCGGCTGGGCCAGCTCAGGCACGATCAGCAGCGTGGAAGCGGCCAGGCGGCCGCCGAGGAACCGGTCTCGCTCGGCCATCACCGGGGCGAGATCCTGTCCCGGCACCACGTAGGTGATGACCGACACGATGTCGCTCGGCTCCATGCCGGCCTCGGCGAGTATGGCCGAGATGTTGCCCCACACGTCGCGGGCCTGCCCGCCGACGTCATCGGCTATCGACCCGTCGGCCCGGGTGGCCACGATCCCCGAAGTGTGCAGCCACTTCTCCGCCCCGGTGGTGACGACGGCGTGGGCATAGCGCGCCGCGGGAGGAGCAATTCCCTCCGGTTCGACGGCCTTCGATCCCATCACCGCCGATCGTAGGCGGCGTTGACCGGTGTGGAACAATCTGCGGCCATGACTCAGCGGATGGCGCTCTACTTCCAGGACAAGCACGACATCGCCTACGAGATCGAGATGGCGAAGTATGCGGAGGAGAAGGGCTTCAGCGAGATCTGGCAGGGCGACACCCGGCTGGCCCGCGACTGTGTGGTGATGATGAGCGCTCTGCTGGCGTCCACCAAACGGCTGCGCGTCGCTAGTGGCGTGCTGCCCATCTACACCCGCAACCCGGCGGTGATCGCGGCCACATGGAGCACGATGCACGAGCTCGGCGGGCCCGCGCCCGACGGGGGCAGCCGGGTGATGCTGGGACTCGGCGCCTGGTGGGAGCCCATCGCCGGTCGCGTCGGCGCGGGCCGCCGCAAGCCGCTGACCGCGATGCGCGAGAACGTCGAGGCGATCCGGGCGCTGTTCACGATGGAGGAGGTCACCTACGAGGGCGAGTTCGTGCACCTCGACCGGGTGGCCCTCGACGTGGCCTACGGCGACACCTCGCCCCGCGACATCCCGATCTACATCGGCGCCACCGGCCCAAAGATGCTGGAGTTGACGGGCGAGATCGCCGACGGCGCCATGCTCAACTACGTGGTGTCGGTCGACTACATCCGCGACGCGGTGGCCCGGGTCGGGGCCGGAGCGGCCAAGTCGGGCCGCACCATCGACGACATCGACCGGCCCGAGCTGCTGATCTGCTCGCTGTCCGACGACGATCCCGACACTGCCCTGCTCACCGGCAAGTCGCTGGTCGCTTACTACCTGGGGACCGAGCCCCACATCATGGCCGCCTCCGGGGCCGACCCCGAACTCATCGACCGGGTCCAGGAAGTAGTCGGCTGGCCGGCTACGGAGGCCGACTACTACAAGGCCGCCCCACTCATCGGCGACGACCTGGTGCGCGGCATCATGGCCGTGGGCAGCGCATCGGAATGCCGGGACACCGTGGCCGAGTTCATCGACGCCGGCGTCACCTGCCCGGTGCTGTACCCGCTGATGGACGACATGAAGCCGGTAATCGACACCTTCGCCGGCTGGTCCCCCTGAACCTTGTCGAGTCCGTGACCGATCACGATCTGCTGGTCCGCGGCGGCGCGGTCGTCACGGTCGACGACGTTGGCGCGGTGCACGATCCGGGGTGGGTGTATGTGCGCGGCAACCGGGTGGCCGAGGTGGGTGCGGGGGAGCCTCCGTCCGCTCGCCTGGCCCAGGCCGGAGAGGTGATCGACGCGGCGGGGTGCGCGGTCATGCCGGGGATGACCAACGCTCACACCCACCTGTTCCAGGCCCTCTTCCGAGGCTTGGCCGACGACAAGGCCCTGCTCGACTGGCTGCGGGACTGCATCTGGCCCGCCGCCGTCCATCTCGACGCCGACATCGCGCATGCCGCGGCCCTTGCGGGGCTGGCCGAGAACCTTCGGGGAGGGGCCACCACGGTGATCGACCACCAGTACATCCACACCGACGAGGCCATCAACGACGCGGTGTGCCGGGCCGCCGACGAGTTGGGGGTGCGCTTCCTGCTGGCTCACGGCTGGGCCGACCGCAACTACCACCCCGCGCTGGAGCAGACGGCCGAGCAGGCGGTTACGCGCGCCGAGGCGGCCCGGCGCCGCTGGGACGGCCACGACGAGGACCGGATCCGTGTGGAGCTGGCGCCGCTCATCCCCTGGGGATGCTCAGACGAGGCGATGCGGACCACGGTCGCCGCCGCTCGAAGCTGGGGTCGGGGCACCCACATCCACTGCGCCGAGACTGCGGTCGAGGTGGATATGAGCCTCGAGGAGCGGGGTGTGCGCCATGTGGCCTGGCTCGACTCCCTCGGCGTGCTCGGCCCCGACATGCAACTGGCCCACAGCGTGTGGGTCGACGACGACGAGCTCGACCTGATCGCGGCGTCGGGCTCGGTGGTCGTGCACTGTCCGGTGTCGAACATGTACCTCGCTTCCGGGGTGGCGCCGGTTGCGGAGATGCGGGCTCGGGGCATCACCGTGGCCCTGGCCAGCGACGGACCGGGCAGCAACAACCGGCAGGACATGTTCGAGGTTCTCAAGGCCACCGTGCTGCTGCAGAAGGTGCACCATCTCGATGCGCTGGTGTTCCAGCCCGAGGACGTCCTGCGCATGGCGTGCCGGGGCGGGTCGGCCGCGTTCGGCATGCCGGATGAGTTCGGCGCGCTGGCCGAGGGTCAGCGGGCCGACCTGCTGGTCGTGGATCTCCGGGCGCCGTTCGTGGCTCCGGTCCACCGGGTGGCGAGCGCCCTCGTCTACAACGCCACGCCCCGAGATGTCCGGGACGTGGTGGTCGACGGCCGGATCGTGATCCGGGACGGTGCGCTGGTCGCAGCCGACGAGCGCCAGATCATGGCCAGGGCCGGTGACGCCGCTCGCCGACTCTTCGACCGGGCCGGCATCTCGACCCGCGTGACCGGAGGCTAGGGGCTCGCCGCCACCGGTGACGCCGCCCCGGCGGATGGGAGAAGTCCACAGGGGGAGCGCTAGCGTTTCTACTCGTGCCGCTGGTTACCGCATATCACCGTCCCGCGTCCCTGGATGAGGCGCTCGACCTGCTGAGTGCTCCCGATCGGGTGGCTCTCGGAGGCGGGACGACACTCAACGCCGACCGGGAGCCGTCCGACCTGGAGGCAGTGGACCTTCAGTCGCTGGGGCTCGACGGCATCGCGGCCGCCGAGGGCGGGACGGTGCGCATCGGGGCCACCGCCACCCTCGATGCCGTCCGGCGCTGCGAACTGCTGCCCGACTCGCTGCGGGAGCTGGCCCGGCTCGAGCAGCCGTCCACCCTGCGGACGCTGGCCTCGGTGGGCGGCCTCGTGGCCAAGGCCTCGGCTGAGAGCCTGCTGCTAGCGGGCCTGCTGGCCCATGGCGGCCGGGTGGAGTTGGCCGGTCCGGCATCCGACGTGAGTCTGGCCGAACTGCTTGCGACCGGACTTCCCCAAGGCTCGCTGATCACTGCGGTAACCGTTGACCCCTCCGGTCGCACCGCGACGGCTCGCACCGGCCGCACCCCGGCGGACGTGCCCATCGTGGCGGCCTACGGGCGCCGTATGGAGGGCTTCGTGGCCATGGCTCTCACCGGCGTCGGTGACCATCCCGTGCTGGTTGACGTCTACGACCCGACTGCCGGCTTGGAGCCCGCGGGAGACTTCCGGGGCAGCCGCCAGTACCGCCTCCACCTGGCTGTCACACTCACGGCCCGGGTCATGCAGGAGCTGTACCCATGACCATCGACGTCACCTTCGAACTCAACGGCTCCCCGGTCACGGTGGATGTCGAGCCGCACCACACTCTGCGGGAGACGCTGAGACGCTTGGGCATGTTCTCGGTGCACTACGGCTCCGACAGCGGCGAGACCGGCGCGGCTGCGATCCTCTACGACGGCCGGCTGGCATCCAGCGACGTCATCCTGGCCGCGTCGGCGGACGGCCACCGGGTCACCACCGTCGAGTCGCTCAATGTCTCGCCGGACCTGCACCCCGTGCAGACCGCGTTCGTGGCCGTCGGCGCCTTCCAGTCCGGTTACTCCGCGGGGGCGATGATCCTGGGCACTCTGGCGCTGCTGGAGGAGAGCCCCGACCCCTCCGAGGCTGAGATCAGGGACATGCTCTCGGGCATCCTCGACCGCGAGACCGCCTACGTGAAGCCGGTCGAGGCGGTCAAGCGGGCCGCGGCCGTCCTGCGGGGCGAGGACACCGAGCCGTTCGCACCGCTGGTGCTCGAGCCGCTCACCGACGGTTACCGTCCCGCCCCCGCCGGCGCCGGCGGTGAGGTCCCCGACGCCCCCCAGTCCGTGCCCCGCCTGGTGCCGTCCCGTGAGGTGCCCGACATGGCGGTGGTGGGCAAGCCGGAGGTCAAGGTCGACGCGGTCCGCCTGGCCAAGGGCAATCCCGCCTTCACCGACGACATCGAGCCCCGGGGGATGCTGTACGCCAAGGTGCTGCGCAGCCCCCACGCCCACGCCCGCATCCTGAGCATCGACGATTCGAAGGCCCGAGCGGTCCCCGGCGTGCACGCGGTGCTGCACTACGGCAACACTCCGAGGGTCAAGTACGCCTCGGGCGGGCAGAGCTGGCCCAATCCCCACCCCTACGACCAGGTCAGCTTCGACGACCGGGTCCGCCACGTCGGCGACCGCGTGGCCGCGGTGGCCGCCGAGACCGTCGAGGCGGCCGAGGAGGCCGTGCGGCTCATCGAGGTCGAATACGAGATGCTCGGCGCGGTGTTCGACGAGCGCTACGCCATGGACCTCGACGCCCCCAAGGTCCACGACGAGGACGACACCACCCACATCTGCGACCCGCAGCGCAACCTGGTGCACCACATGGCGGCCAAGCGCGGCGATGTCGACGGCAACCTCGAGGCCGCGCCCCATGTGTTCGAGCAGACGTTCAGGGTGCACCAGGTCCAGCAGTGCCCCATCGAGCCCCACATCTCGATGGCATGGCTCGACTCCGATGAACGCATGGTGGTGCGCACCGCCACCCAGGTGCCGTTCCACACCCGCCGGATGCTGGCGCCGCTCATCGACATGGAGATCAAGGACATCCGGGTGATCAAGCCCCGCATCGGCGGCGGCTTCGGAGCCAAGCAGGAGATGCTGATCGAGGACATCGTGGCCCACCTCGCCATCGCCACCCGCCGCCCGGTGCGCCTGGAGCTCGACCGGGCCGAGGAGTTCTACGCCAGCCGGACCCGCCACCCCCAGACCATCACCTACCGCACCGCGGTCGACGACGACGGCAGGCTGCTGGCCCAGGACATGCGCATCATCGGCAACACCGGCCCCTACGGCACCCACGGCTTCACCGTGCAGATCGTTTCCGGGCTGCGCGGCCTCACGTCCTACAACGCCGCCTCCAAGCGCTTCGACTGCCACGTCGTCTACACCAACATCCCGGTGCCCGGCGCCTACCGGGGCTACGGCGCGCCCCAGGCCGAGTTCGCGCTCGAGGCCCACATGGAGGACATCGCCCGGGCCCTCGACCTCGACCCCATCGAGTTCAAGCGGCGCAACTGGGTGAAGGTGGGCGACGAGATGGACATCGCCCCCCATCTGGGCGAGCGGGCCGTGGCCGAGGAGGAGCTCGACGAGTACCCGAAGATCATGTCGTCGGGCATCGAGGAGTGCGTGGCCCAGGGGATGCGCGAGGTCGACTGGGACCGCCGCAACGACGCGGCCTGGAAGGCTCCGGCCGACCGTGGAAACATCCGGCGGGGCCTGGGCTTCGCCTTTTGCATGCACGGCACGGCCATCCCGTTCCTGGACATGGGGGGCTGCTCCATCAAGCTCAACGACGACGGGTCGTTCAACATGCTCATCGGGGCCACCGACCTAGGCACCGGCGCCGACACCGTGATCGGCCAGATCGCAGCCGAGGTCCTCGGCGTGCCCCTCGACGACATCAAGGTGTACTCCAGCGACACCGACATGACCCCGTTCGACACCGGCGCTTACGCCTCGTCCACCACCTACATCTCGGGCACGGCCGCGCTGCGGGCCGCGGAGGCGGTCCGGGAGCGGCTCAAGGCGCGGGCCGCGATGCTGCTGGAGGTGGACGAGCCCTGCACGATCGAGCTGCGCGACCGCCGCGCCTACGCGGCCGACGGGCGCTCGGTCACGCTGGAGGAGATCGCCCTCGACTCGCTGCACTGGCAGGAGCAGGAGCAGATCATGGGCACCGCCTCGCACGTGTCGCCGGACTGCCCGCCCCCGTTCGCGGCCCAGTTCGCAGAGGTGGAGGTGGACGTCGACACCGGCCAGGTCACGGTGACCAAGCTGGTGATGGCGGTGGACTGCGGCGTGGCCATCAACCCAGTCACCGCCAGCGGTCAGGTGGAGGGCGGAATGATCCAGGCCCTCGGGTACGCCCACTGCGAGGAGATGGTGCTCGACGACGAGGGGCGCATGGTCAACCCGTCGTTCGGCCCCTACAAGATCTACCGGGCCGACGAGATGCCCGACACCGTCGTGTACCTGGTGCAGACCATGGAGGACAGCGGCCCGTTCGGAGCCAAGGCGGTGGCCGAGATTCCCAAGGACGGCGTGGCCCCGGCCGTGCGCAACGCCATCCTCGACGCAACCGGGGTGGCCATCAACGATCTGCCCTTCACCCCGGAGCGAGTCTGGGCCGCACTGCAGGCTGCCGAAGCATAAATTGGGATGATCATCGGGGCGGACTGGGCCGTGACCGCGGCGCTGGACGAGCCCCGCCGGCGCTGGGCGGTGCGCGTGGTCGACGGTCTGATCGACGACTCCGGTCCGGCCGGCGAGCTGCGAGCCCGCTACCCCGACGACGGCTTCTTCGACGGCACCGGTTGCGTGCTGCTGCCCGGCTTCGTCAACGCGCACGTGCACCTGTACGGGGTGCTGGCCCACGGCGTTCCCGCTCCCGCGGTGCCGGTCGCCGACTTCTGGGGCTTCCTGGACGACTACTGGTGGCCGCTGGTGGAGAACGCCCTCGACCACGAGATGATCACGGCCGCGGCCGCCTGGGTGACGGCCGATCTGGCCGCCGGCGGCACGACCAGCTTCTTCGACATCCTCGAAGCCCCCAACGCCCTGCCCGGCGCGCTGCTCGCGCAGCGTGAGGCGGTGGCCGGCAGCGGCCTGCGTGGCGTGCTGTCGTTCGAGGCCACCGAGCGGATGGGCGCGGCCAACGGCCAGGCCGGCCTGGACGAGAACGTCCGCTTCATCGAGGCCTGCCGGGCCGAGGCCGGTCCAGGCGGCGGCCGGGTGTCGGGCGCCATGTGCATCCACACCACGTTCACATGCGGAGAACCCTTCATCCGCCAGGCCTTCGATGCGGCTGCCGACCTGGACGTGTTCTGTCACGCCCATGTCAACGAGGGAGTCCATGAGGGACGCTGGTGCGAAGAGCACCACGGCATGCGCACGCTGGAGTTCTACGACCGCATCGGGGTGGCCTCGCCCCGCTTCCAGGCCAGCCAGTGCGTGCAGCTGTCGCCCCGCGAGGTCGACATCATCGCCGAGTCCGGCATCAGGGTCTCTCACATGCCGCTCTCGAACTGCGAGGTCGGGGGAGGGATCGCCCCGGTGCTCGAGCTGCTGGAGCGGGGCGTCACCGTCGGGCTCGGCTCCGACGGCTATCTCAACGACATGTTCGCGGTGATGAGGGGCGCGTTCCTGCTGCACCGGGCGGCCACCCTCGACCCCGGCGCGATCAGCGCGGCCAGCGTGTTGCATCTGGCCACCGAGGGCGCGGCCCGCACCCTGGGCCTGGAGAGGGTGGGGCGGCTGGAGCCCGGATGGCACGCCGACCTGCAGCTCGTCGACCTTGAGGGTCCCCGGGGCCTGCCCACCCCGGTGGAGGCCCACAACCTGCTGGACCAGCTGGTGCTGTGGCGCAGCGCCTCGGATGTGAGCAGCGTGATGGTGGGAGGGGACTGGATCGTCGACGGCGGCGAGGTGATCGGTGCCGATACTGAGAAGCTGCGCGCCCATACCCTCGAACAGGCTGCGAGGCTGTGGTCGTGAGCTTCCTTGAACAGGCTGCGAGGCTCCGGTCGTGAGCCTGCTCCGCCAGCTCTCTGAGGCCGTGGACTGCGGTGTGGCCGTCGCCTCGGCCACGGTGGTCGACACGTCGCGCTCGGTGCCCCGCCGGGCCGGGGCCAAGATGCTGGTGTTCCGAGACGGCAGCATCTCGGGCACCGTCGGCGGGGGAGAGATGGAGGCCCGGGTCGTGGACGAGGCGGTGGCCGCACTCACTGACGGCCGCTGCCGCCTGCTGTCGTACCGTCTAGTCGATCCCGGCCGGGGCGATCCCGGCGTCTGCGGGGGCGACGTCCAGATATTCGTGGAGCCGCATATGCCCAAGCCGACCGTCATTGTCATGGGATACGGACACGTGGGACGGGCCGTGGCCCAGCTCGCCGGATGGCTGGGCTTCCGGGTGGTGGCCACCGACGACCGCCAGATGGCCGACGGCGATGCGCCGGGGGGGCCGGACCCGGGAGTGCCCGGCGGCGACGGCGCCCCGGACGAGTTGGTCATCGGATCGGTCGACGATCTGCTCGAGGGGCGAACCCTGGACCAGGACGTGTCGGTGGTGCTGGTGACCCGCAACGTGGACGTCGACTCAGCAGCCCTGCCCGCGCTGCTGGCCACCGATGCCGGCTACGTGGGGGTGATGGGCAGCGAGCGCCGCTGGGCCACCACCCGGGACCGCTTGGAGGCCGAGGGTGTGGATCCGGCCGCGCTCGACCGGGTGCATGCGCCCATCGGCATCGAGGTGGGCGCCGAGACCCCCGAGGAGATCGCGCTGAGCATCATGGCCGAGGTGGTCGCCCATCGCCGTACGTGAGCCGCTGTGCGTGCTGCGGGGCGGGGGCGATCTGGCCACTGGAGTCGCCTGGCACCTCGCGAGGCAGGGCTGGCCGGTGGTGGTGCTGGAGCTGCCCGCGCCTCTGACCGTACGCCGCACGGTGTCGCTGTCGACCGCGGTCACCGACGGTGAGATCACCGTGCAGGGGATGAGGGGCGTGCGGGCCGAGTCGCCCACGGAGGCGCTGGCCGTTGCCGAACAGGGTGATGTGGCCGTACTCGTCGCTCCTGAGTTGACGGTGCTGGGGGCCATCCGACCCGATGTGGTCGTGGATGCCAGGATGGCCAAGCGCAACATCGACACCTCCACCGACGACGCCGAGGTGGTCGTGGCCCTGGGGCCGGGGTTCACAGCGGGCGTGGACTGCCACGCCGTGGTTGAGACCATGCGGGGGCCGAACCTGGGCCGGGTCGTCTGGACGGGGCAGGCCCAGCCCGACACAGGCACACCCGCCGAACTCGGGGGTCGATCAGCCGACCGGGTCGTTCGCGCTCCCACCGCCGGAGCCGTCGAGTGGCGAATCGCCATCGGGGACTTGGTCAGCGGGGGTCAGCCGCTCGGGGCGGTGGACGATGCGACCGTCCGGGCGCCGTTCGATGGCGTCGTGAGGGGTGCCATCCGCAGCGGCATGCAGGTGCGGGCCGGCCTCAAGATCGGCGATGTCGACCCCCGCGGCGACCGGGCCGAGTGCTGGAAGATCTCCGACAAGGCCCTGGCCGTGGGCAACGGAGTACTGGAGGCCGTTCAAGCCCGCCTCCGGCAATAGGGTGAGTTCCGTGGTCCGGCCCGAACTCAACGTGTTGCCCCATGGGTCGGTCGAGCGGGCGGTCGAGCTCGCCCGGCTGGCCGAGAGTCTCGGCTACGAGCGCTGCTGGGTGTACGACGAGGGGCTCGCGGCCAGCGACGTGTACGTGGCGCTGACCGCCATCGCGACGGCGACCGAGTCCCTCGAGATCGGCCCGGGCATCACCAACCCCTACACCCGCCACGCAGGAGCCACCGTCGGGGCCATCGCCTCGCTCGACGAGCTGTCGGGCGGGCGGGCCTTCCTCGGCATCGGCGCCGGAGGCAGCCTCACGCTCGACCCCCTCGGCATCGCCCGCGAACGGCCCCTGGCCGCGGTGCGCGAGACTGTCGCCGCCTGCCGGCGTCTGTTCGCGGGAGACACCGTCACCGTCGAGGGCTCCCACGTGATACTGCGCGAGGCCTCGCTGCTGAATGCCCGCGCCGGTCTCGAGATCTGGCTGGCCGGACGGGGGCCGAGGATGCTGGAGTTGGGCGGCGCCGCCTGTGACGGAGTGCTGGTGGACTTCCTGTACAAGCCGCATCTGGGCGCGGCGGTGGAGCGGATCCGGGGCGCGGGCCGGGCCGCGGGCAACGATCCCCGCATCGCCTATTCCACGATGCTGGTGACCGACGACGACACCATGGCCGCGGTCAAGCCCCACATGACCTACCGGCTGGTCGATACGCCGCCCGAAGTGCAGGAGGCCATCGGGCTCAGCGAAGCAGACGCGGCTGTGATCCGGGCGGCTCTGGCCGACGGCCTCGAGGCCGCGGCCGAGCATGTGCGCGACGAGTGGGCGCTGCCCTTCGTGATCGCCGGCACCCCGGGCGAGTGCGCCGAGGAGCTCCAGAGCCTGGCCGCCCAGCACGGGATCGAGTCCTTCCTCGTGCCGCTGCTCGACGACGAGCCGGCCGAGAAGCTGCTGCACTCGGGGGCGAAGATCATGGGAATGATCGAATAGTCATACAATCAGGTTGTAATATCTGATAACTCCTGTAGAGTGCCGTCGCTGGCCCGGTTCGCTGGATGCCGGGACGGCCGCCGGAGCGCTCAGCCTTCTGGCTGAGCCCCAGCGCT
This sequence comes from Acidimicrobiales bacterium, assembly GCA_965117015.1. Taxonomy (GTDB): domain Bacteria; phylum Actinomycetota; class Acidimicrobiia; order Acidimicrobiales; family Aldehydirespiratoraceae; genus Aldehydirespirator. Next base: position 697,795 of record OZ220747.1, on the reverse strand, counting down.
CCAAGTCCCGCCGTCAAGGCACGCCGACGTGCGGGGAGGAGCGGATGATCATCTGGTACTGGTCCGTCAAGGGCGGGGTCGGCACGTCGGTGGTGGCTGCCGCGACCGCTATCCGCCTGGCCTCAGAAGACCGGGAGACCACGCTCGTGGACCTCACCGGCGACCAGCCGGCGCTGCTCGGCATGATCGCCGGCGCGGCGCCGTCGGAGCCCGGCATCGGCGACTGGGTGGCCGCGGGAGACGGCGTCGCGGCCGACGCCATCGGCAGGCTGCTCGAGGATGTGGCTCCGGGCCTGAGACTGTTGCGCGAAGGCACCCAGCCCGCGCTGGCCGACCAGACCGCAGACGGCGAGAACCGGCGTTCGAGGCTGGTGCTGGCCCTCGAAATGCTGGCCCGCATCGGTCCGGTGGTCGTGGACGCCGGGCTGGATCCGTTCGAGCTGCGAACCGACCTTGCCGCCGCGCACCGGCCGGTGTGCGTGCTGCGGTCCTGCTACCTCGCCCTGAACCGAGCCCAGCGAACGGCCGGTCCCTATGACTCGGTGGTCCTGGTGGAGGAGCCGGGCCGGGCTCTGCGAGTGCGGGACGTGGCCGCCGCCGTCGGCGCCTCCAGCGTGAAGCGGGTGGCCTGGGATCCCCGCGTCGCCCGGTCCGTCGACGCGGGGACGATCGTGAGCATGCTCCCTCCCCCGCTGCGCCGCTTCGAGTTGCCGGCATGACCGACCCCGCCGAACTGGTGGAGGCCGTGCATCGCCGGGTGATCGACACGATTGCCGAAGGCCCGATGCCGGCGGTGGACATAGCGGGCATCGTCCGCGCTCTGGCCCCCCTCACCCCGACGCATGTGCTCGACGACGTGGTGGCCCGGGTCGCCGCCCGGGTGCATGGCCTGGGCCCCCTGGAGCCGCTGCTCGCCGATGCATCGGTCAGCGAGGTGATGATCAACGGGCCGGGGCCGGTGTGGATCGAGCGGGGCGGCACGGTGAGCCGGAGCGGGGTGTCGCTGGACCGGGTCGCCGTCGACCTGGTCATCGAGAGAATCGTGTCCCCGCTGGGCCGCCGGGTCGATCAGCTGACCCCCTGCGTGGACGGTCGCCTGCCCGACGGCTCCCGGGTCCATGTGGCTGTTCCTCCGGTGGCTGTCGACGGCCCGTATGTGACGATCCGCCGCTTCGTCGTGCCCGACGTGGCCCTTGAGATGTTCGCGGGCCCGGCCGTGGTGGCTCTGCTCGAGGAGTTGGTGGACCGGGGGGCCAATCTCGTCGTGAGCGGCGGCACGGGAGCGGGCAAGACCACTCTGCTCAACGCCCTGGCCGGCCGGGTGAGCCACCACCAGCGGGTCATCACCATCGAGGACGCCGCCGAACTGCAGCTGGAGCATCCCCACGTGGTGAGGCTGGAGGCCCGGCCCGAGTCCCGCGAGGGTGGAGGGGCGGTGACGATCAGGGACCTCGTGCGCAACGCGCTGCGGATGCGTCCCGACCGGCTGGTGGTGGGAGAGGTGCGGGGCCCGGAGGCGCTCGATCTGCTGCATGCCCTGAACACCGGCCACGCCGGGTGCCTCTCCACAGTGCACGCCAACGGTCCGGTCGACGCGCTGCGCCGCCTGGCCGCGCTGGCCACGGCCGCCGATGAGCGCCTGGGAGTGGAGGCCGTCCGGGACCATGTGACCGCCGCCATCGATGCCGTCGTGCATCTGGGGAGATCCCCCGACGGCACCCGGCGGATCTCCGCCGTCGCCGAAGTGACGGACCACGACCGGGTGCGCCTGCTGGCCGGCGACACCGAGGTCTGCTCGCCCATCGCCCGGGCAGCCCGCCTAGAGGCCGAGCGGTGACTGCGGTGCTGGCTGCCGTCCTGCTGTTCGTCGCGTTGGCCCCCGATCTGCCGCCGGCGGGGCTCAGGGGTCGGGTGCAGGGCGGCGCGCCGCTGCGGAGGGCCGGGTCCAGCCGGCTGGTGGCTGCGGCGCGACGGTGGAGAGGGCGGTCCGAGCGGGCCGACGCCATACCGCAGGCGCTCGAGTTGACGGCCCGGGCCCTGCGATCGGGCGCCTCCGTGCTGACCGCCCTCGACGGTGTGGCTGAGGAGCTCCCCGAGACCGGCCTGCGTGCCGTGGTGAGCAGGGTCCGCGGGGGCTTGAGCCTCTCGGACGCTCTTGACCATTGGGTCGACGACGCCCCCGACCGGCGGACGGCCGCTGCCCTGCTGGTGCTGGGCCACACCTCGGGCGCGGCCATGGCCGCCAGTCTCGATCGGGCGGCCGCATCGCTGCGCCAGCGGCAGGCCCTCGGCGACGAGATCCGGGCCCTGACCTCGCAGACGCGGACCTCCGGAATGGTCGTCGCGGCTGCTCCGGCCGGTTTCGCGGTCATCGTCACGCTCGTCGACGCCGACGCGATGGGCGGGCTGCTGGCCACGCCGGTCGGGCTCGTGTCGCTGGTGGTCGGCCTGGCACTGGAAGGTCTCGGCCTCTGGTGGATGGCCCGACTGAGTCGGGGTGTGGGCCGATGGGCGTAGGCCTCCTGCCGATGGCTGCCGCGGGCCTGCTGGTGCTGGCGGTCTTGGATGCAACGGCCGCATCGAACCGCGCCGCCCGTCGCCGCCTTCGCGGAGCCGACCGGCCCGCCGGCCGTAACCCCACCGGTGCTCTGTCAGCCCTGGGTCGGCGGCTGTCGGCGGGTGCGGTCGAGCCGGAGGATGAGGCGCTGGTCGGAACCTTGGCTCTCGTCACCGCCGCCGCGGCCGTAGCGTTCGGTCCGGCCGCCGGCCTGCTCGCCCTCTCGGGGGTCGTGGGTGCGGTCGTCGTCCGGCGCCGATCCCGCCGGCGCCAGCGGATGCTGCAGATCGAGCGCCATCTGCCGGAAGTGATCGACCTGCTCGGTCTGGTGGTCGGAGCGGGCAGGCCCACGGTGACGGCCCTGGCCGACATCGGCCCCCGAGTCTCGGAGCCCTTCCGTTCGGAGTTGCTGGCAGTGGTGCGGCGCACCGCGGCGGGGGAGCCCTTCGTCGACTCGGTGCGAAGGCTGCGAGACAGTCTGGGCTCCAGCGTCTCGTCGGTCGTGTACGCGGTGACTGCGGCCGAGATGGACGGAACACCGCTCCGGCCCGCGTTGCAACGAGCTGCCGATGAGGCTCACCGCCGGCGCCGGGTCCGGGCGCAGGAGGCTGCCAGGCGCGTTCCGGTGCTGATGCTGTTCCCGCTCGTGTTCTGCGTCCTGCCCGCCTTCTGCCTGCTCACCGTCGTCCCGTTGCTGTTGAAGACCGTCTCTGACTTGGGTTTCCCAACTTGAGAGGAGTGACCATGTTCCTGCGCATCTGCTCCGCACTGCATGCGTACGGCGGCTCGGCCCGGCGCCGGATGGACGACCGCGGCCAGACCACCGCCGAGTACGCGCTCGTGCTCGTCGGCGCGGCCGCGGTGGCCTTGCTGTTGCTGACCTGGGCGACCGGCACGGGCAAGATCGCGTGGCTGCTCGACAAGATGGTGGACACGGTCGCCAACATGGTCTCGTGACCGCAGGGCGCTCCGGTCACCGGCCCGGACGGTCGCACCGGCCCGGACGGTCGGGCCAATCGGGGCAGGCGACGGTGGAATTGGCGCTGGTGATGCCGTTCTTCGCGCTGATGCTGTTGGCCGTCGTGCAGGTGGGCCTGCTCGTGCGGACCAAGGTGCTGGTCACACACGCAGCCCGGGAAGCGGTGCGCTCCGCGGCAGTCGGCGTGAGTGACGGCGGGGTGCGCTCCGCCGCGCTGGCCGCGTCCGACTTGGACCCGGGACGGCTGACGGTGTCGGTGCGGCGCGCCGACGGCCGGGCAATCGTGGAGTTGCGCTACGCCGAGCCCACCGACGTTCCGCTGGTGGGACCGCTGGTCTCCGACGCGGTGTTCGAGGCCCGCGCCACCATGCGCCTCGAATAGCGGTCACCAAGTCGATGGTGACAGGCGGTACCGTTTTGGTCTGTGTCCGTCACGATCCGGCGCAGTGAGCAGCCGCCGTGGACCATTCTCAGCGTCGGTGGCGACCTTGACGTCGTCGGGGCACCCGACATGCGCCAGGCCGTCGTCACCGCGGTGGCCGAGGGTTCCCGCCTGCTCGCCCTCGACCTGTCGGAGCTGGACTTCGTCGACTCGTTCGGCCTAGGGGCGGTGGTCGGCGCGCTCAAGAGAGTGCGCCAGCGGGGCGGCGAGCTGGCTCTGGTGTGCCCGTCGTCCCGCATCCGCAGAGTCTTCGAGATCTGCGACCTGGACAGGATCCTGACGCTGCACGACTCGACCGACACACTGTCCGAGCTGTCCGCGGTCGTCTCCGACGGCGCGACCTCCGCCCGGAGGCGGCCGTGAGCGCCGTCGTCGAGATCGAGATCCCGGCCCGGGCCGACTACGTGTCTCTGGTGCGCCTGGTTGTGGCCGCGGCGGCCGAGTTGGCGCCGAGCCTCGAGCCGTCGCGCATCGACGACCTCCGGGTGGCGGTGTCGGAGGCGACTACCAACGCCATACAGGCCCACATCCGCTCCGGCAGCACCCGTCCCGTGAAAGTCTGTTGCCGCTGCTCCAATGGGAGCGTGGTGGTGACGGTCCGCGACGAGGGTCCCGGCTTCGACGTGGACGCGCTGCCGGAGATGCCACCCCCGGAGTCAGAAGCCCGGCTCGGCAGGGAATCCGGCATGGGCATCTCCATCATGCGGACCCTGGCCGACCACTCGAGCATTGACTCCAGCTCAGAGGGAACCGAGGTGCGTCTCGCCTTCCTCGTCGGCGGCCAAGTCATCCATGGCTAGGTGGTCGATGCTGGTGGTCCGGTGGACCGCTCTCAGCAGCAGGTGTGCGACGATGGGCAGCGTGACGATCATCGCGCCCGCGGCGATGGCCAGATAGCCGAATCCGCGCCAACCGAGCAGGGGAGCGGCCCCCACCGACATCAGCAACAAGGCCACCGGGCTGGCCTTGCCGGCGGCCTGGATCCGGGCGAACGGCGTCGAGAACCGGATCAGCCCGATGCCGGCCAGCACTGCGATGACCGCACCGGCAAGCATCACGACCTCGGCCGCGACCCTCACGGCGCGCTCCTGTTCGCGCCATCGGCGTCGCGCTCCAGGAACCGGCTGGCCGCGAACGTGCCCGCCAGCCCGACTAGGGCGATCACGGTGATGATGGCGAGAAGGGTGTGGCTGTTGCGGTTGGTGGCATCGATGACGATGCCGCCGGCGAGGGAGACGAGGGCTACCTCCACGCCGATCACTCGATCGGCCAGGCTGGGGCCGCGCACTACCCGGTAGACGGCGCAGAGTCCGGCAGCCGCGAAGCCGGCCGCGGCCAGGGGGATGATCATCGGACGCCCATCGGACTGGAGGTCGGCAGGGCCTCGCAGGCCAGCTTGGCCAGCTCGCGGGCGTGGGCCACCGTCTCGTCGCTCAGGCGGCCGTGGAGCAGGTGGATGTAGTAGCGGCCCGAGGAGCGGTCGACATCGACCACTGCCGTCCCGGGACTGAGAGTGATCGACGCCGACAGCAGCAGCATGTGCTCGCTGCCGGTGGCCGGCAGGTCGACGGCGACGATGACCTCCTCCGTGCCGTCGTTGGGTGTGGCGATCTCGAGGGCCACATTGATCGTCGAGCGGGCGAGGTCGACGAAGACCAGCCAGGCGAACTTGAGCAGGGGCCGGAAGCGGATCACATGGCGGGCCGTCGGTCCCCGGTCGGCGGCCAGCACGACGACGGCGAGGGCGAGACCGGACGCCAGATTGGCGATCGACACAGATCCCCAGAGGCCGCACCAGACCATGACGAGGCCGGCGGTGGTCACCACCCGTCGCGGCGTTCCGGGATACCGCCGACTGCTCATGGCCGGACCGACGCGATGTAGCTGGCGGGGCTGCGCAGGTTCTCGGCTGCCTCGGTCGAGAGATCGAGCAGCGTTCCTGCGAACAGGGCCACCATGAGGGTGCCCGCCACCGCCAGCGCGGTGGCGGAATGCATGGTGCGCCTGCCGCGGCGCGGGGCGGGACTGGGGCGGGGACCGTCGCTGCGCCTGCCCCAGAAGACCTCGTTCCAGATCTTGGCCATCGACAGCAGGGTCAGGCCTCCGGCTACCAGCGCGGCCACCACCACGACCGTGCCTCCCTGGTCGATGGCGGCTGAGACGACTGCCAGCTTGGCCACGAAGCCGGAGAAGGGCGGGATCCCGGCCAGGCTCAGGGCCGGGATCGCGAACATCACGGCGACCAGCGGCTCACGAGAGGCGAGGCCGCCGGACCGGTCCAGCGAGCTCGAACCCTCGTGGTTCTCGATCAGGCCGCCCACGAGGAACAGGACGGCCTTGACCGGCATGTGGTGGATCAGGAACAGGATGGCTCCGGCCGTGCCCGCGACGGTGAAGAGGCTGAGACCCATGAACATGTAGCCGATCTGGCTGATGACATGGAACGACAGGATGCGCTTGACGTCTGACTGCGCCAGGGCCCCGAGGACGCCGACCACCATGGTGAGGGCGGCCACCAGCAGCATGATCGGCCCCAGATCCTCCATTCCCATCAGGTTGTGGAACCGGATCATCGAGTAGATCCCGACCTTGGTCAGCAAGCCGGCGAACACCGCAGTGATGGTGGTGGGCGCGGTGGGGTAGGAGTCCGGCAGCCAGCTGAACAGAGGGAACACTGCGGCTTTGGTCCCGAAGACCACCAGGAACCAGGCGCCGATGCCGAGTCGGACCCCGGTTTCCAGTTGCGGGATCCGCTCGGCCAGCAGTGCCATGTTCACCGTGCCGGTGGCCGTGTAGACGAAGGCCACGCCGAACAGGAACAGCGTCGAGGCCAGCAGGTTCATCACCACGTAGGTCATGCCGGCCCTGACCTGGCTCCGGTTGCCCTGGTGGGTCAGCAGCACGTAGCTGGAGACCAGGATCAACTCGAAGGCGACGAAGAGAGTGAACAGGTCGCCGGTGAGAAAGGCCAGCGAGACGCCGGAGGTGAGCACGCACAGCAGCGGCCCGCTCAGCTGCGGGTTCGCCGCCCACACTGTCCGGCGCTGGCCGATGGCGAAGATCTCGACCACGAAGATGATCGTCAGCGCGACCGGAAGGATGAGGGCGGCGAAGAGGTCGGCCACCAGGATGATGCCGAGTTCCGGCGCCCAGCCGCCCACCGCGACGGTGTGGGTGCCGTCGCGGGCCACGGTCACCAGCATGATGTGCGAGGCGAGCGCGGCCGAGCCCAGGCCGGCGAGCACTGCTATGTCACGTCCGAGGGGGTGGGAGCGCAGGGCCAGGCTGCAGGCCGCGGCCACCAGTGGGGCGACGATCGTGAGGGAGATCAACCCGGTCATGTCGCCACGGAGTCCTCGGGCTCGGGCGGGGCGCCTTCGACCGCCGCGATCCGGCGGTCCTCGAGGTCGTCCTCGACCAGATCGTCGCCCGAGATGGTGCGCTGGCGCCTGGCCAATGCCAGCAGGAACAGGGTCAGCCCGAACGAGATCACGATGGCGGTGAGGGTGAGGGCCTGCGGCAGCGGGTTGGACATGTCCTCCGGCGCGGCCTGGCCGGCGATGGGAGGCCAGCCGGCCCGGCCGCCGGCCGTGATCAGCGCGACCACAGTCGCGTGCCCCAGAAGGGAGTAGCCGAGGACGATCCGGCTCAGCGATCGGCTGGTCAGCAGGTACAGACCGACTGCGGTCAGACCGCCGACAGCCAGCAGGAGCGCGGCGTTCATTCTCGTTCCCCGCTTTCGGAGTCGGTCGGCGGGTCGGCTGCGAATTCGGCCGCGCCCAACCCGTCGAGTGCCGCGATGACGGTTCCGACGACGATGGCCGCGACGCCTAGGTCGAACGGCAGGGCGGAACCGGTCTTGATCTTGCCGAGCAGAGGAACCTCCGCCGACAGCACCTGCTGGTCGAACAGCGGATCCCCCCACAGCAGCGGCATCAGGGCGACGCCGGCCACGACGAATACGCCGGCCGCCACCAGGGTGATGCCGTAGGTGGGCCGGTGGAACCCGGCGATGGTCCGGAGCGCGAGCACGGCCCCGAACACCAGCCCGGCCGCGAATCCGCCGCCGGGGTTGTTGTGACCCGCGAACAGCAGGTAGCAGCCGACGATGACCGCGAACGGGCTGGCCGCGCGGATGCCGAGGCGGATCATGGGAGCCGACCCGTCGATCATGGCTCTGAGCCTTCCGCGCCGGCGCCGGCCCGGGCGAGGGCCTGGACCCCCATGGCCACGGTGGCAAGAACCAGGACCTCGCCCAGGGTGTCGAGGCCCCGTATGTCGGTGAGGATGACGTTGACGATGTTGCTGCCGCCGCCCTCGCCGACCGAGGCTGCCGCCAGCTCGGCCAGCGGGGGTGCCCCGACGGGGTTGCCGGATGCGGCCCCCAACCCGATCACCACCGCTACTCCTCCGAGCCCGGCGACCGTTATGCGCACCGTTCGCCACCGCAGGCCCGTCTTCGGGAAGCGGCGCGAGAGGTGGCCGAAGGCGAGCACGAAGCCGACCACGATGGCCGCCTCGACCAGCAGCTGGGTGAGGGCCAGGTCGGGAGCGCCGTGGATCACGAAGATGGCGGCGACCGTGATGCCGGCCGCTCCGAGCGCCAGTCCTGCTCCGAGGCGGGTGCCTACCCAGCACAGCGCGACGGCCGCACCGACGACGGCGGCGGCCAGCACTCCCTGCAACGGTGTGTGCCACCTGACCAGGTGATCAAGGCTGATGTCGGCCAGGAACGGGGTGGCGGCCAGGGTTGCCACCGCAGCCATGGTCACCAGATACACGGGCAGCGAACCGTGCTGGACCCGGGCGACGGTCGCCCGCCCGACGGCCACCATCCCGTCGATGGAGGCGTCTGTCCAGCGGCCGGCGTGGTCCGCAGGCGCCTGCCCGGGGCGTCGGCTTATGGCCAGACCCACGATCGCTCCGACCACCAGAACGACCGCGGAGATCCCCAGCGCCGGCTCCAGGCCGGGCCAGCGGTGGAGGTGACCGACCGACGCGCCTCCGCTCAGCCGGACCGCGGCCGGCTCCAGGAGGGTGTCGACCCAGCCGAGAACGGCGAAGGCCGCGATTCCGGCCACTGCGAGCACGGCGGGCGGCACGGTCAGCGCATGACGGCGGGGCGAGAGCGGGGTCTCCGGGCCCGGTCCGAACACCGCGACCAGGAACCGGAACGTGTAGGCCACGGTCAGCACCGAGCCGCCGATCACCCCGAAGCCGACGATCCACGCCTCCGGGCCGTCCAGTCCGAGCGCGGCCTGGATGGCCGTCTCCTTGGCGACGAAGCCGAACAGGGGCGGGGCCCCGGCCATCGACAGCCCCGCCAGCGCGGCCGCGGCGAAGGCCACCGGCATGGATCGAGCCAAGCCTCCCAGCTCGTCGATGTGGCGGGTTCCCGCCCGCACATCGATCTCCCCGACGATCAGGAACAGCGCACCCTTGAACAAGGCGTGGGCAACGAGGAGCGACACCGCGGCCAGCACGGCCGTAGGTGTGCCGACGCTGAAGAGGGTGATGAGCATGCCCAACTGCGAGACCGTGCCCCACGCCAGAATCAGCTTGGCGTCGCGATGGCGCAGGGCTCCGAGCGCGCCCCAGACGATGGAGGCGACCCCGAAGGCAAGGCCGAATCCCTTCCACGCTGCGATCCCACCGAGAGCGGGGCCGGCCACCGCGACGAGCACCACTCCCGCCTTCACCATGGTGGCGGCGTGGAGGTACGCGCTGACGGGGGTGGGAGCGACCATCGCGCCCGGCAGCCACGGGTGGAACGGGACTTGGGCCGACTTGGTGGCGGCGGCGATCATCACGAGCACCGCACCGGCAGTGGCCGCGGTCCCATCGACCGGAGCCAGCTCGCTGATCAGCGTCGTGCCCGCGGCGCCGGTCACGAGCAGCAGGCCGGCCAGCAGGACGAGACCGCCCCCAGCGGTCACCATCAGGGCGCGCCGGGCCGCGGCCAGCACCTGGGTGTCGGTGCTCTTGTGCCCGACGAGGAGGAACGAGGTCACCGACGTCAGCTCCCAGAACACGAACAGCGTCCAGACCGAGTCCGCCCAGACCAGGCCCAGCATCGACGTCGAGAAGGCCAGCAGCGTCGTCGCGAACCTGCCGGTGTGGGCTGCGCGGGGCCCGAAGTACCCGAAGGCGTAGACGAAGATGAGAACGCCGATCCCCGACACGATCAGGGTCATGATCCCCGCGAAGGCGTCGACGCGGAACGTCATGGCCAGATCGAGTCCGCTCACCCAGGTCACATCCGCCGTCGCGGGCAGGCCGGCTCCGAGCCGGGTCGTGCCCCAGAGCGCGCTCAGCGCCGGGGGGACAGCCCCCACCAGCAGGCTGTATCGGCCCAGCCGGCGACCGGCGCAGGCCAAGACCACGCACACGGCGACATGCAGTACTAGGAGGCCGAAGATCAAGGGCGCGCCTCAGCCGTGAGCATGAGACATTTTAGGTGCCGGGCATGGACCCTCAGGCGGGGGACAACAAGTAGCCTGTCGGCGCCCCGAGGGCGGAACCCCCCTCGGGTGGCTGGTGCACGACAGTTCGGCGCGGCTGCGATGGATGAACCGATGGTGTCAGATCCGGGAGACGACGCACCCTCGCTGGAACCGTTCCCTCCGCCGGGGATCGACGACGACCGCCGGCTGGCCCACCGGCTCGCCATGCCGATGCTTCGCTTCTTCCACTTCCAGGCGGGGGGCGGCATCGCCATGCTCTTGGCGACCGCCGTCGCGCTGATTTGGGCCAACTCGCCCTGGCAGGACTCCTATCACACCCTGCTGGACAGCCATACCCGGGTGGAGTTCGGCGGTCTGCTGGTGCTCGACGAGCCGCTGGAGGAGTGGGTCAACGACGCGTTGATGGTGGTGTTCTTCTTCGTCGTCGGCCTCGAGATCAAGCGCGAGCTCGTCGTGGGCGAGTTGCGGCGTCCGGGGGCGGTGGCGTTGCCGTTGATCGCGGCGCTGGGCGGCATGGCGGTGCCCGCCGTGCTCTACGCCGCGTTCAACACCGGCGGGGAGGGCTCAGCCGGCTGGGGAATCCCGATGGCGACCGACATCGCCTTCGCGCTGGGCGTGGTTGCGCTGCTGGGACGCCGTGTACCCAGCTCGCTGAAGATCTTCCTGCTCACGCTGGCGATCGTCGACGACATCGGAGCAATCCTCGTCATTGCCATCTTCTACACGGATGAGATCTCGCTCGGCTGGCTGGCACTGTCGGGCGGCGTCGTGCTCCTGCTGTTCGCGATGCGCCTGATACGGGTCTGGTACACCCCGATGTACCTCGTGGTCGGGGCGGCGTTCTGGCTGACGCTCTTCGAGTCGGGGGTCCATGCCACCATCGCCGGGGTGGTGATGGGCATGTTCGCGCCGGCACGCCCCCTGGTGAGCACGGCGAGTTCCAGCATGCTGCTGCAGCGATCGTTCTCGGACGGCTCCGTGAGCGTGAGGCTTGCCCGGCAGGTCGTCTTCGAGGTCCGCGAGCGAGTGTCGGTGGCCGACCGGCTGGCCGACTTCCTCCATCCTTGGACGAGCTTCTTCATCGTCCCGGTCTTCGCGCTGGCCAATGCGGGCGTCGAGTTGTCCGGGGGATCGCTGGGCGACGCGGTGCGGTCACCGGTCACCATCGGCATCGTGCTGGGCCTGGTGGTCGGCAAGCTGGTGGGGGTCACGGGGTTCGCGTGGCTGGCTGTGCGCACGGGCTTGTGCGAACTGCCGCGGGGCGCCACGTGGACTCAGATGCTCGGCATCGGCGGGGTGGCCGGCATCGGCTTCACGGTGTCGCTGTTCATCACCAACCTGGCCTTCGAACAGCAACTGATCACGGATCAGGCCAAGATCGGCATCCTCGTGGCGTCGACCGTCGCGGCGCTGGTCGGCGCCACTATCCTCCGCCTTTCTCGATCAGCGGACGAGCCGGCGCCGGGAGCCTGAATACCCGGCGAGCGCCGGAGCGCCTCCAGACCCAGCCTCAAAGTGGTTCAAGACTTTGCTTATCCTGTCCGAGTCCCCATCAGTTGACGGGCACCCGCCCGTCGGATCGGTTCGATCTCCATGGCCAACGCCCTAGTAATCGTCGAGTCACCCGCCAAGGCGAAGACGATCTCCGGCTATCTGGGTGCCGGTTACGTGGTGGAGTCGTCCATCGGCCACATCCGCGATCTGCCCAGCCGGGCCGCCGAGGTTCCCAAGGCCTACAAGTCGGAGCCTTGGGCCCGCCTGGGGATCGACGTCGACAACGAGTTCAAGCCGCTGTACGTGGTCAACAGCGACAAGCGGCAGCAGGTCCGCAAGCTCAGGGACCTCCTGGCCGAAGCGGATGAGCTCTATCTGGCCACCGATGAGGACCGGGAGGGCGAGGCCATCGCCTGGCACCTGATGGAGGTTCTCAATCCGCGTGTGCCGGTGAAGCGCATGGTCTTCCACGAGATCACCCGGGCCGCGATCTCCGCCGCGGTCGACGCGCCCCGGGAATTGGATCGCCGCCTGGTGGACGCCCAGGAGGCCCGCCGGATGCTCGACCGGCTCTACGGCTACGAGGTGTCGCCGGTGCTGTGGAAGAAGGTCATGCCGCAGCTGTCAGCCGGGCGGGTGCAGAGCGTGGCGGTGCGCGTCGTGGTAGAGCGCGAGCGGGAGCGGATGGACTTCGTCAGCGCCGGCTTCTGGCGGCTCACTGGCACGTTCGTCCCCGCGGATCCTGCCGGCGGCAACGGCAACGGGCCGGAGTTCATCGCCGATCTCGTCCAGCTCGACGGCTCCCGTATCGCCACGGCCCGCGACTTCGGCCCCGACGGCCAACCGACCCGGGGCGATGTGACCGTGCTGAATGAGGAGGCGGCCACGTCGCTTGCCTCGGACCTCCAGGACGCGGCCTTCGCGGTTCGGGCCCGCACCTCCAAGCCCTACCGGCGGCGCCCGGCCGCGCCCTTCATCACGTCGACACTGCAGCAGGAGGCGGCCCGGAAGTTGGGCATGACCTCCGCGGCGGCCATGCGCACCGCTCAGTCGCTGTACGAGAAGGGCTACATCACCTACATGCGCACCGACAGCACCTCGCTGTCGGCGGGCGCGGTGGCCGCGGCCCGCTCCGAGGTGAAGCGGCGCTACGGCTCGAGCGTGCTGCCGCCGGAACCGAGGGCGTACGCCAGCAAGGTGAAGAACGCCCAGGAGGCGCATGAGGCCATCCGGCCCGCGGGCGACACCTTCGCCGACCCATCGACGTTGGCCGATCAGCTGCCCCGGTCCGAGGCCCGGCTCTACGAGCTGGTGTGGAAGCGGACGCTGGCCAGCCAGATGACCGACTGCACCGGCGAGACGGTGCAGCTGCGCGTCGGTGCCAGAAGCGCCTCGGGCCGCGACGCCGAGTTCGCGGCCAGCGGCACGGTGATAACCCATCTGGGCTTCCGCGAGGTGTACACCGAGGGAACCGACGCCGGAGAAGCGAGCGACACCGACGCCGAGCTTCGCCTGCCGCCGCTGCACGAGGGCGACGGCGCGGGCTGTCTCGGTCTCGAGGCGTCCGGCCACGACACCCAGCCTCCGGCCCGCTACACCGAGGCTTCGCTGGTGCGGCGCCTGGAGCAGCTCGGCGTGGGTCGGCCCTCGACCTACTCGTCGATCATGGGCACCATCATCGACAGGGGATACGTCTGGAAGAAGGGCTCGGCACTGGTGCCGTCGTTCACCGCGTTCTCGGTGGTCAATCTGCTGGAGCGCCACTTCCCGAAGCTGGTCGACTACGCCTTCACCGCCGAGATGGAGGACGATCTCGACCGGATCGCGACCGGCGTGGAGGAGCAGCTTCCGTGGCTGCACCGCTTCTACTTCGGCGGAGATGACGATCCCGGCCTCAAGGAGAAGGTGTCCAGCCGTCTCAGCGACATCGACGCCCGGCTGGTGAACTCGATCCCGCTGGGCGCCGATGCCGACGGCGTCGAGCTGGAGGTTCGGGTAGGGCGCTACGGCCCGACCGTGCAGAGAGGCGACGACTCGGCCTCCGTGCCCGACGGCACCGCTCCAGACGAGCTCACCGTCGAGCGGGCGCTGGAGCTGCTGGCCTCCGGGCGCGACGAGCGAGTGCTCGGCACCGATCCCGCCACCGGGCTTACCGTGGCCGCCAGGACGGGACGTTACGGACCCTACGTGCAGCTCGGGCTGGCCGAGGAGGTCCCCGACAAACCGAAGTTCGCGTCGCTGTTCAAGACCATGGCCTTGGAGACGGTCACGCTGGAGGATGCGCTGCAGCTGCTGTCGCTGCCCCGCACCGTCGGCGCCGACCCAGCCGACGGGGTGGAGATCACCGTTCAGAACGGCCGCTACGGGCCGTTCGTGCGCAAGGGCTCCGACAGTCGCAGCCTGCCCAGCGAGGACAAGCTGTTCACGGTGACCCTAGAGGAGTGCCTTGAGCTGCTCGCCCAGCCGAAGAGCCGGGGTCGGGCCGCCGCGGCCGCACCGCTGCGGGAACTGGGGGAGGATCCCGACACCGGCCGAGCCATCGTGGTCAAGGACGGCCGGTACGGCCACTACGTCACCGACGGTGAGACCAACGCCTCGCTGCGGTCCGGCGACACCGTCGAGGGGATCACCCTGGAGCGGGCCTGCGAGTTGCTGGCGGATCGGCGGGCCAAGGGTCCGGCCAAGAAGCGCCCCGCCCGCCGCAGATCGACCGGCAAGCGCAGCTGATCCCGCCAGGGCTCGAGCGGCCCGTGAGCGCAGCGAACAGGAGCGGGCCGCGCGCGGTGACGGCGGCTCTCATGTGGCCTAGGTGCCACCTCGCCTAGCCTCGTTCATCGTGAGTGACGCGGACGACGCTGCTCCCCGCTCTTCGGCCGGCATCCGGCTCGACGAGGCCTTCGAGGCAGCGCGACCGTCGGGGCGCCTGGAGCGGATCTTCGGCACCCGGGACTTCTTCAGGCTCTGGATCGCCCAAGTAGTGTCGGCTACCGGCGACTGGCTGGGTCTGGTGGCCACGATCTCGCTTGCGGCTCGACTGAGCGAGGGCTCCAAGGGCGCGGCCATCGCTCTGGTGCTCGCCAGCCGGGTTGCTCCAGGGTTCTTCCTCGGCACTGCGGCGGGGGTGATCGTCGACCGCTTCAATCGCAAGCGGGTGATGATCGGCTGCGACGTCGGCCGAGCACTGGTGCTGGTGACCCTGCCGTTTGTCGACACCCTGATCGGGCTCGTGCTGGCCAGCTTCCTGCTCGAGCTGTTGACCCTGATGTGGCAGCCCGCCAAGGAGGCCACGGTCCCCAACCTCGTGCCCCGAGACAAGCTCACCGCGGCCAATTCGCTCAACGTGACCGCGGCCTACGGCATGTTCCCGGTGGCTGCCGGGGCGGCCGCGCTGCTGGCGAAGGCGGCGGAGGCGATGCCGGACGAGGGATGGGTGACGACCCTGCGACTCAACGAGGAGGGTCTGGCGTTCTACGTGGACGCTCTGACGTTCCTCGTGACCGCCCTCATCATCTGGCGTATCGCCATCCCGGTCCGGCCTCGGCACGAGCGGATGGCGGCCGAGCGAGGAAGTCTGGACCTCGGGGGCGCCATCCGGGAACTGCGGGAAGGTTGGCGACTGGTGGCAGCCAACCCGATCGTGCGTTCCGTGAATGTGGGACTGGCTACCGCGGTGATGGGTGCGGGGATCGTCTTCTCGCTCGGAGCCCTGTTCGTGGACGAGGTCATCGTGGGCCGCGAGGCCGACTTCAACCTGGTGCTGTTCGCGCTCGGGGTGGGCATGGCGGCAGGCGTTGGGTCGGCGTCGATGATGCAGAACCGCCTCAACCGTTCGCGTGGGTTTGTTGCGGCTCTGATGAGCGCCGGAGGGGTGCTGTTCGCCGCGGCCTCGGTGGACCGCCTGTCCCTGATGGTCCCGCTGGTGGTGATGCTCGGCATGATGGCCGGCCCGTCGTACGTGCTCGGCTTCACGCTGCTGCATGAGAATGTCGCCAATGAGATCCGCGGCCGTGTCTTCTCGGCTCTGCTCGTGCTGGTGCGGCTCTGCCTGCTGTTGGCTCTAGCGGCTGCACCCGCCTTGTCGGAGCTCTTCGGCCGCCTCTCAGATCGATGGTTCGATGGCGACATCACCCTGATGGGTTGGGAAGTGCTCCTTCCCGGGGTGCGCCTCACGATGTGGCTCGCGGCGGTGATCATCATCATCGCCGGCGCCCTGGCCACTTGGAGCCTGCGGTCGGGTGCTCGCCTTCAGGTGGGGCAGGAGCGTGTCGATGATCCGGCCGCGATTCCGGACGAGGCGTCGGCGCAGTGACCGGCCGGCTCATCGCGGTCGAGGGGGTGGACGCGTCGGGAAAGTCCACCCAGGCCCGGTTCTTGGCCGAGTCGCTCGGCGCGGTGTTCACCTTCCAGTTCGGCGCCACCGGTGTGGGCGCGGAAGTCCGGCGGATGCTGCTGGATCCCGACAACGACGCCCTCGACGACCGCACCGAGGCGCTGCTGATCATCGCGGACAAGGCCCAGCATGTATCCGAGATCGTCGGTCCCGCGCTGCGAGCCGGCCAGCACGTGGTCACCGACCGCTTCACCGCGTCGACGCTCGCCTATCAGGGCTACGGGCGCGGTCTCGATCTTGCCGAGTTGCAGACGATGATGCGCTTCGCCACCGGAGGGATCGAACCCGACTTGAACCTGCTTCTGGACATCCCCCTCGAATTGGCGTCGCGGCGGCTGGGATCGTCACTCGACCGCTTCGAGGGAACCGGTGACGGCTTCCTCGATCGGGTCCGGGCCGGCTACCTGACCATGGCCGAGGCCGACCCGGCCCACTGGGCGGTGGTCGACGCTGGCGGCTCGGTGGATGACGTGGCCGCCCGGGTGATGACCACGGTGCAGGAACGTCTCGGTGGCATGCGATGACCCTTCTCGATGCTGACGCCGAGACAGCCATCTCCGATCCGTGGTCGGCGGTGGTGGGCCAGCCGCAGGCGGTGGCTGCCCTGACCGCGGCGGTGGCGTCGCCGGTCCACGCGTACCTGCTCGTGGGCCCCCGCGGTTCCGGCAAGCGGGCCGCGGCCGCCGCCTTCGCGGGGGAGCTGATCGCGGCCGCGGACCGGCGGACGGGTTCCGATCCGGCCCGGTCCGCCAGGCATCGCCGTCTGGCCGCCCGCCAGGAGCACCCCGACGTCTTCGTGCTCAGCCCTGCCGGCCAGAGCCTGCGCCGCGAGGAGGAGGTGTCCCAACTCATCGTCGAGGCCAGCCGCACGCCGGTGGAAGGCCCCCGCAAGGTGCTGGTCGTCGACCGTTTCCACACCGCCACGCCGGCCGCGGCCGCAGCCCTGCTCAAACCGGTCGAGGAGCCGGCCGGCTCGGTGGTTTGGGTGCTGCTGGCCGAGCAGGTGCTGCCCGAGCACGTCACCATCGCGTCGCGCTGCACGAGGGTCGACTTCGGTCCGGTCCCCGACACCGAGATCGCCCGGGTGCTGGTGTCGGAGGGTCTGGTCGCGGCCGACCAGGCCCCGCTGGTGGCGGCCGCGGCTGCGGGCAACCTCCACCGGGCCAGGGTCCTGGCCACCGACGAGCGGGTAGCGGCCCGGCGCGAGGCATGGTGGCAGGTGCCGGACCGTCTCGACGGAACCGGGGCCGCCGTCGCGCTGCTGGTCGCCGAACTGCGAGCCATGATCGACGAGGCCGGTGGAGCCCTCACCGAGCGCCACCGAGCGGAGATCGTCGCCCTGGAGCAGCGCGAGGAGCATTTCGGCGTGCGGGGCTCGGGCCGCAGCGTCATCGAAGCGCAGCACAAGCGCGAGCATCGCCAGTTCCGCACCGACGAGATCCGTTTCGGACTGGCCACTCTCGGGGCCCGATACCGCGACGAGATCACCTCGGTGCCCGGCGACGGAGCGGCCGCGGACCGGCGTGCTGCGGCGGCCATGCGGGCCGTAGACCGCTTGCGGGCCACCGCGGAGAGCCTGATCCGCTCGCCGAACGAGGCCCTGGCCCTCCAGGCCCTGCTGCTCGACCTGCCACCCCTCGGCGAACACGTCCACCCTCACTGATTCTCCGCTCTTGTTCGCTGCGCTCACGGGCCGCTCGGGCCACGGCCTCGCCCGTATGGAGCGGCTTCGCTCGCCGATTCGCTCGGCCTCTGATCTCGATAGCCTGAGCGGGCGCTGGGTGGCTCAAACCGTCGGCGTACAGGCCCGAATAGCTCAGTCGGTAGAGCGACGCTCTCGTAAAGCGTAGGTCAGGGGTTCGAATCCCCTTTCGGGCTCCCTCACCCTCGTTCCTCAAGAGGCGGCTAGTGGCCGACCAGGCAACCTTCGCGGACGACGCCCTGCCGCTGATGCCGTCGTTGTACTCGGCGGCGATGCGGCTGACCCGCAACCCGGCCGACGCCGAGGATCTGGTGTCGGAGACCTACCTGCGGGCCTACCGGTCATACGGCACCTTCACGGCGGGAACCAATCTGAAGGCGTGGATGTACCGCATCCTCACGAACGCCTACATCAGCGAGTACCGGCGCCGCCAGCGGCGACCCGCCGAGACCGACCTGGGCGATGTGGATCATATGTACCTCTACCGCCGCCTCGGCGGTGACACCGCTAGCCAGCTCGGCCGCAGCGTCGAGGACGAGCTGGCCTCGCTGTTCACCGAGCACGAGGTGAAGCAGGCGGTCGAGGACCTTCCCGACTACTACCGCCTGCCCGTACTGCTCGCCGATGTCGAGGGGTTCTCCTACTCGGAGATCGCGGAGATCCTCGATGTCCCCATCGGCACGGTGATGAGCCGCCTGCATCGGGGAAGAAAACAGCTCCACAAGAGGTTGTACGACTTTGCCGCCCGCCACCGGCTCCTCCCCCAGGAGCCAGAGGCCGGTCCGGACGACAGGAGTTGACCCGTGGTCTGCAACTGCGACGACGCTTGCCGAGACCTTCACCTCTACCTCGACGGCGAGGCTACCGTTGCGGTCCGCACTGCTATCTCCGCGCACCTCGAGTGCTGTCCTTCCTGCGCCGACGCGTTCCACTTCGAGGCCCAGGTCCGGATGACAGTGGCCCGTTGCTGCTGCGAGGAGCAGGTCCCGGAATCGCTGCGAGTGCGCGTCCTGCGAGCCATCTACACTGCGGACCCATGACCTTCGCCGGCGTCGTATGGCACTACTGGATCGCGGTCCCGCTCGCCGTGGCGGGCATCGTCTCGATCGTGGCGACCATCGCCGGCTACCTCCAGAAGGTCACCTACAAGCGATACCCGAGGGACTGATCCCTACCCCATGGGCGCCCACGCCGAGGGCTCCGTCGAACTCGAAGGTGCTGTCGATCTCGACGGTTCCGACGATCCTGGAGACCTTGACGACCCCATCGACTGGGACCTGGCCCGCCGGGTTGCCGTGCGCACCGCCCGGCGCGAGCCCTACACCGCGCCCCGCTGGCGGGACGGCCTGGCCGAGGACTTCGCCGACTGCACCGAGCGGGCCGAGGGGCTGGTGGCCGAGTTCACCGGCCTGCGGTCGCTGTCGGGGCCGGCCCGGGGCAGGGTCACCGACCGGGTCGGTTGGATCGATGCCAACCTGGCCTCTTTCCAGCGTCTGCTGAGACCCCTAGCCGAGAAGCTCGGCACGGGCTCGGACGGGATGCTGGCCCCGATCACCCGGCGGGCGGCCGGGGCCGAACTCGGCGTCATGCTGGGCTGGATGTCCACGCGTGTGCTGGGCCAGTACGACCTGCTGATCATCGAGGACGACAAGCCCGAGGACCAGGACATCGTCTACTACGTGGCCCCCAACGTGCTGTCGCTGGAGAACAAGTACGCCTTCGAGCCGGCCGAGTTCCGGCTCTGGTTGGCGCTCCACGAGGTGACCCATCGGGCCCAGTTCACCGGTGTGGACTGGATGCGGCCGCACTTCATCGGCCTGGTCGAGTCGGTGCTCGACTCGGTGGATCCCGATCCGAAGCGGATCGCGGCGGCCGTGCGTCGGGTGGTGGAGGCCCGGCGCCGCGGTGAGGACCCGCTGGCCGCCGGCGGGATCATGGCCCTGTTCGCCTCGGAGGCACAGGTGGAGACTCTGGAGCAGCTCGCCGGTCTCATGAGCCTGCTCGAGGGCCACGGCGACGTGACCATGGATCGAGCCGGCAAGGGCCTGGTCCCTTCCGCGCCCCGGTTCGGGCGGGTGATGCGCAGGCGACGGGAGTCGGTGCGGGGGTTCGCCAAGGTCTTCCAGCGGGTGATCGGCCTCGACGCCAAGATCAAGCAGTACGCCGAGGGCGAGCATTTCATCTCGTCGGTCGAGGAGGCCGGGGGCACGGCCCTGCTCGACCGGGTGTGGGAGCGTCCCGGGAACGTTCCCGGCATCGCCGAGATCCGTAACCCACGCGATTGGGTCAGCCGCATGAGCGTCACCGAGGCGGCAGCCTGAAGGGACTATGCCCGCTATGACCGGGAGACCGGACGACGCGGACCCCGGTGTGAGCATCGATTCTCTGCTGGCTCGCTGCACCTTCCCGGCGTCCGGCGCCTCCGTGGCCTGCGGCCTGTCGGGCGGCCCCGATTCCGCCGCACTGGTCGCGCTGGCGACCGCAGCCGGGCTGGAGGTCACCGCCTGGCACGTGGACCACGGCCTGCGGC
Organism: Acidimicrobiales bacterium; assembly: GCA_965117015.1. GTDB lineage: Bacteria > Actinomycetota > Acidimicrobiia > Acidimicrobiales > Aldehydirespiratoraceae > Aldehydirespirator. Next base: position 677,237 of record OZ220747.1, on the reverse strand, counting down.
CCTCGGCGCGCGCCGACGCCGAAGCGGCCCGAACCATCGCAGACCACTTCGACGCAGGTTTCGAGTTGCGCCGTGTGCAGGTGGATTCCGGCCCCAACCTGGAGGCGAGAGCGCGCGCCGCCCGCTACGCGGCACTGCCCGACGACGTGCTGGTCGGCCACACGGCCGACGACCGGGCCGAGACCGTGCTGTTCAACGTCGGCCGGGGCGGAGGGTTGGCCGGCGCGGCCGCGCCTCACGCCGGGGTCGGCCGGCCCCTGCTGGGACTGCGCCGCTTCGAGACCCACGCCCTGTGCGAGGAACTCGGTCTTGCCTGTGTGCACGACCCCATGAACGACGACCTGTCGTTCGCCCGAGTGGCCATACGAAACGAGGTGATGCCTGCACTGGCCAAGGCGCTCGGACGCGATCCGGTTCCCCTGCTGAATCGCCATGCCGACCTGGCCTCCCAGGCCCTGGACGTCATCGCCGACCTGGCCGCGGGCCTGGACCCCACAAGCGCCGCCGCCCTGGTGGCCGCGCCGAGGGCAGTGGCGACCGAGGCGCTGAGGCGCTGGATCGCTGAGACTGTGGGCTCGGCTCCCACCGCGGCTTCGATCGACCGGGTGCTCGACGTGGCGGCGGGTCGCGGCGTCGCCACCGAGATAACCGGAGGTCATCGAGTGGCCCGCACCGCGGGCCGCCTCCGCATCGAGCCCCGACGCCGGGACCAACCGCCGGATTGACCCCGTAGAGGCCCCCGCGCGGCCCGGTATGGTGCCTGGGTGAGCTTGGCGCCCGAGCAGCCCGCGGCGCAGATGCCGAAGCCGCCGGGATCGGTCGGGCGCGCCATCATCACTCCCGAGGAGCTGCGAGCCCGCGTGGAGGCGATCGGTGCCGAGATCACCGCCGACTACCAGGGCCGCCCCCCGTTGCTGGTCGGTGTTCTCAAGGGCGCCTTCGTGTTCATGAGCGACCTGGCCCGGGCCATCGACCTACCGGTCGAGATCGACTTCATGGCCGTGTCGTCCTACGGGCTCAGCACCGAGTCCAGCGGAGTGGTCCGCATCATCAAGGACCTCGACACCGACGTGCGGGACCGTCACGTCGTGCTGGTGGAGGACATCGTCGACTCCGGCCTCACCACCGACTACCTGGCCGAGTTGCTGAAGGCCAGGCGTCCGGCCAGCTTCGAGATGTGCGCCCTGCTCGTGCGGGAGGACGCCCGCACCGAGGGCATCCGCTACGTCGGATTCTCCGTCCCGGCCGACTGGCTGGTGGGTTACGGGCTGGACGTGGGCGAGCGCTACCGGGAGCTTCCCTCGGTGCATCTCTTCGATCTGGACGACGCATGAGCAGCAAATGGTCGGAAGGGATCGAACCTCGGGGCTTCCGGTGGATCATCACCGACCGCTTCGGGGTGTGCGAGCGGCCCGGCGGCTATGGCGTCGGCCACCGGCGGGTGCGGCGCCTCGAGGAGATCATCTGGCTGAGCCGCAACGAGATCGGCCTGATCGTGAGCATCACGTCGATTCCCTACAACCTCCACGACTACGACGAGCACGGGCTGGCCTATGCCCACCTGCCCTTCTCGGAGCCCGGCGACGGCGTCGAGCGTCTCGAGCAGATCCTGACCACGATCCGGGACCGCTCGACCGACCAGCGGGTGGTGCTCCACCACGATTCCATCGGAGACCGGGTGTCGGGTGTGGTGGCGGGCTACCTGCTGTGGTCGGGTCTGGTCGATACCGGCCCCGAGGCCATCACCATCGCCGAACGGCTGCTGGAGCGCGAGCTGGGTCCCATGGCTAGGGAGATCGTGTCGATGGCCCAACAGCTCAAGCCCGCCTCATGACCGCACCCGATCGTCCCGGGCCGACCCGGAGAGTGTTCGTGGCGCTGGGGTCCAACCTGGGCGACCGGATGGCCTACCTGCGAGGCGCGGTGGACGGCTTCGACGGCGTCGACGGGATCTCCGACGTGTATGAGACCAAGCCGGTGGGCGGTCCCGAGCAGGGTGCCTACCTCAACATGGTGGTGAGGCTCCGGACCGCGGCCGGCGCCCATGACTTGCTGGCGCAGTGCCGAGCGAGGGAACTGGAGGCGGGCCGGGTCCGGGTGGTGCGCTGGGGGCCCCGCACGCTTGACGCAGACTTGCTGTGGATCGACGGCGAGCGGGTGGATGCCCCTGACCTCGTAGTACCGCATCCCCGTATGTACGAGCGGGACTTCGTGCTGGTGCCTCTGGCCGACGTGGGTGCCGACCTGCTGCCCGACGGCTACGAGCCCTGGGCCGCCGACGGCGTGATAGGCCTCGGGCCTCTGGACCTCTAGCGGTGCCATCGGTCCGCATCATCGGGAATGGGCGGGCCGGCGGCGCCATGGCCGCGGCCCTGTCCGAGGTCGGCTGGAGGGTCCGTGAAGTCCTGGGCCGGTCGGCGACCGCCACTGAGGTGGCCGGCGCTGGGGTCGATGTCGACCTGGTGCTGATCGCCACGCCCGACGGCGCGGTGCCGGACGTGGCCGCCGCCATCGAGCCCTCCGCGACCGCCGTGGTGGCCCATCTGGCCGGGTCGCTCGGCCTCGACGCGGTCGCCATGCACCCCCGGCCTGCGGCCCTGCATCCCTTGGTGGCCCTGCCGGATGCCGCCGTCGGCGCCCGGCGCCTGCTCTCCGGTGCATGGTTCGCGGTGGCGGGTGATCCGCTGGTACGGCAGGCGGTGGCCGATCTCGGTGGCCGGGCCTTCGAGGTGGCCGACGCGGACCGGGCCGCCTATCACGCCGCCGCCGTGGTCGCCTCCAACCATCTGGTGGCGCTGCTTGGACAGGCCGAGCGCATCGCGGCTGACGCGGGAGTGCCTTTCGCCGCCTTCATCGACCTGGTTCGGGCCACCGTCGACAACGTCGACGAGCTCGGCCCGGCCGCAGCTCTGACCGGCCCCGCCGCCCGCGGCGACACCGGCACGATCCGGCGGCACCTGGGGGCCATCGATCCGGACGAGCGGGCCGCCTACGAGGCGCTGTCGGTGCAGGCCCGCCGCCTCGCAGACCAGGCATGAGCAGCGGTCGCCCCGCTCCCGAATGCCAGGCCACGATCCGCGGTCTGCGCGCCCGGCTCGCCGACGCCCGAGCGGCGGGCCGCACCGTCGGGTTCGTCCCCACGATGGGATTCCTGCACGCCGGGCACTGCTCCCTGGTCGAGCGGGCCCGGGCCGAGAACGACGTAGTGGTGGTGTCGATCTTCGTCAACCCCCTGCAGTTCAATCCGGGCGAGGACTTCGACGACTATCCCCGGGACCTGGACCGCGATCTCGAGATGTGCGCGAAAGCCGGTGCCGACATCGTGTTCGTTCCCGAGGGGCAGGAGATGTACCCAGAGCCGGTGGCGACCACCGTGCGCCTGGGAACGCTTGCCGATGTGCTGTGCGGCGCCTCCCGCCCCGGCCACTTCGACGGGGTCGCCACCGTCGTGGCCAAGCTGTTCTCGATCGTGGGCGAGTGCTCGGCGTACTTCGGCGAGAAGGACTTCCAGCAGCTCACGATCGTGAGCCGCATGGCCGCGGACCTGTCACTGCCGGTGCGGGTGGTGGGCTGCGCCACCGTGCGGGAGCCTGACGGGCTCGCCCTCTCCAGCCGGAACGCCTACTTGAGCGAGGCAGAGCGCAGCCAGGCTCCGGTGCTGCGCCGCGCCCTCGAGGCCGGAGCGGCCCTGGTGCGGTCGGGGGAGACCGACCCGGAGGCGGTGGAGGCCGAGATGGCCTCGGTGATCGCCACCGCACCGCTGGCGGAGATCGACTACACCGCGGCGGTGTCGGCGTCCACCCTCACCGCGGACGGGCCGTTGCGAGGCGATGTGCGGCTGCTGGTGGCCGTCCGGTTCGGCAAGGCCCGCCTGATAGACAACATCGGCTGCCGCACGGCCTGATCCGCCGTATCCTGCGGCGGTGCTGCTTGCTATCGACGTCGGCAACACCCAGACCGTCGTCGGCATCTACGACCCCGCGGTCCATGGTTCGGCGGCGGCGGACGGGCTGGTCGACCACTGGAGGCTTTCCACCGACCCGAGCCGCACCGCCGATGAGCTCGGCGTGGTGATCAGGTCGCTGCTCGATGTGATCGACATCGACTTCGACGACGATGTCACCGGAGTGTCCATCTGCTCGGGCGTGCCTCGACTGCTCGCAGGCCTGCGGGAGATGGTGCGGCGCCAGCTCGGATTCATGCCCGTGGTGGTCGGGCCGGGCGTCAAGACCGGCATGCCGATCCACTACGACAACCCCAAGGAGGTCGGCGCCGACCGGATCGCCAACGCAGTGGCGGCCTATGACCTCTACGGCGGCCCCACCATCGTGGTCGACTTCGGCACCGGCAACAACTTCGACGTCATATCGGCCGACGGAGCGTTCCTGGGAGGCGCCATCGCACCGGGCATCGAGATCAGCCTGGATGCGCTCATCGGCCGGGCCGCCGCCCTCGGCGCGGTCGAGCTGGTCGAGCCCCGCAGCGTGATCGGCAAGACCACCGTCGAGTCGATCCAGTCCGGCGCCCTGTACGGGTTCACTGGCATGATCGATGGCATGAACGCCCGCTTCCTGGCCGACTTGGGCGAGGCCAACGTCGTCGCCACCGGCGGCCTGGCCCATGTGATCGCCCCCATCTCGCAGACGATCGAGCACGTCGAGCCGTTCCTGACCCTGCACGGCCTGCGCATCGTCTACGAGCGCAACCAGGACCGATGAGCGACGGCGACGTCCCGTACCGCTTCGAGCGGAGCCACGCAGTGGGCGACATCACCGAGGCGTTCGGGAGCCTCGAAGCCGGCGTCGAGACAGACACGGTGGTGTCGGTGGCCGGCCGGCTCATGCTGCGCCGCGACCAGGGTCGGCTCGCCTTCGGGACGTTGCAGGACGCCACCGGCCGCATCCAGCTGTTCGCCACCGCCGCGGCCTCCCCGGAGTTCGGGCGGTTCACGGCCCTGTCCATCGGGGACTGGATCGGAGTGCGGGGCGCGGTAATGGCCACCCGCCGGGGCGAGCTGTCGGTGCGCGTCGACGAGTGGGTCCTGCTGGCCCGGGCGGGACGGCCGTTCCCCGACAAGTGGCACGGCCTCACCGACCCCGACACCCGCTACCGCCAGCGCTACGTGGACCTGTGGGTGAGCGACGACGCCCGGGACGCCTTCGCCCGCCGCTCGCAGATCCTGGCCGGGCTGAGGCGCCGCCTCGATGAGCAGGGCTTCGTAGAGGTCGAGACCCCGATGCTGCACCCCATCCCGGGGGGAGCCGCGGCCCGTCCCTTCGTCACCCATCACGAGGCTCTGCACGCCGACCTGTACCTGAGGGTCGCCCCCGAGCTGTACCTCAAGCGGCTGGTGGTGGGGGGCATGGAGCGGGTCTACGAGATCGGCAGGGTGTTCCGCAACGAGGGGATCTCCACCCGCCACAATCCCGAGTTCACGATGCTCGAGCTGTACTGGGCCTACGCCGACCACACCGACATCATGGAGCTGACCGAGAACCTGGTGGCCGGCGTGGCGGCCGAGGTGTGCGGCTCGACCACGCTGACCTACGACGGCCGCGAGCTGGACCTGGCCCCGCCCTGGCGCCGGGCCACCATGGACGAGGTGATCGCAGAGCACACCGACGCCGTGGTGAGCCTCGACACACCGCGGCCGGAGCTGGCCGCCCGATGCGACAGTCTCGGCATCGCCACCGAGGACGGCTGGGGTGCGGGCAAGCTGCTGCTGGAGATCTACGAGAAGGCGGCCGAGCCCCACCTGTGGGGACCGGTGTTCGTGACCGACTACCCGGCCGAGGTGTCGCCGTTGTCGCGCCGGCACCGCAGCCGCCCCGGCTACGTCGAGCGCTTCGAGGGGATCGTGGCCGGCCGCGAGCTGTGCAACGCGTTCACCGAGCTGGTCGACCCGGTGGAGCAGCGGTCCCGCTTCGAGGCCCAGGCCGCGCTGCGGGCCGCCGGCGACGAGGAGGCCATGGTGGTGGACGAGGACTACCTGCGGGCCCTGGACTACGGGCTGCCCCCCACCGGCGGCCTGGGCATCGGTGTCGACCGCCTGGTGATGCTTCTCACCGACACCCAGGCGATCCGTGACGCCGTCCTGTTCCCGACCTTGCGTCCCGACCCCGCAACGTGAGACGGCGCTAGCCGGCGAGGGCGGGGGTCTCGGTCAGGCGGTCGGCGGCCAGGCGCAGCACGGCGGTGGCGGGGGTGTCGGGCAGCGACGTGAGCGCGGCCTGGGCCTTGTCGGCCCACATGCGGGCGGTGTCGCGGGCCTCGTCCACACCGCGGGTGGACCGGACCAGCTCGGCGGCCCGGTCGCGGGCCGCGGCGTCGACGGGGCCACCGAGGATCGAGCGCAGCTCGTCGGCCACCTCCGGGTCGGCCAGCGCCCGGATGACCGGAAGCGTGTAAGTGCCCTCGGCCAGGTCATTGCCGGTCGGTTTGCCCAGCTGCGACTCGGTGGCCACCAGGTCCAGGATGTCGTCGACGATCTGGAAGGCCATGCCGTAGGAGAAGCCGAACTCTCCGAGCGCCTCCACCACGGTCCGCGGCACGTCGCCGACCGTGGCCCCGATCCGGCAGGCGATGGACAGCAGCGCGGCGGTCTTGCCCGATACCGCCTTCTCGTAGCGCTGCTCGTTGCGCTCGGTGTCGTAGGCGTTCTCGAGTTCGATGATCTGGCCCTCGCATAGCTGGGTGATCGCCTCGGCCAGCAACTCGGCGACCTCGGCCCCGAGCGAGGCCGCCATGGCGGAGGCCCGCCCCAGCAGGTAGTCGCCGGCCAGGATGGCCCGCAGGTTGCCCCACTGTGCGTTGACGCTGGTCACCGAGCGCCGGGTGGTGGCCTCGTCCATGACGTCGTCGTGGTAGAGCGAGCCGATGTGGACCAGCTCGACGGAGGCGCCGCCCCGTACCGCGGCGTCGGACGATCGGGTCGGCGCGGCGTCGCACACCAGCGACGAGGCGAGGCAGAAGCCGGGCCGGACCAGCTTCCCGCCGACCGCGATCAGATGCTGGGCCAGCTCGGTAACGAAGTCGTCGGGGGCTGTGGCCGCCCTCAGCAGCTCCTCCTCGACGCGCCGCAGGTCGTCCTCCAGGCACGGCAGCAGGGCGAAGGGCGAGGTGCTGGCCACGTCGCGAGGGTAATGGGGACCGCGCGACGGCGGGCGCGGCGTGGCCAATGTCACGGTCTGGACCGCCCGTGCGACGCAACTCCTGTCACGGGGTCGGGTTACACTGACCGCCATGAGGCAGCCCATCGGGCCGGGAGGTGTATGCGATGTTTGAGCGGTTCACCGACAGGGCCCGTCGCGTCGTGGTTCTGGCCCAGGAAGAGGCGCGCCTCCTCAACCACAACTACATCGGCACCGAGCACATCCTTCTCGGCCTCATCCACGAGGGCGAAGGGGTCGCGGCCAAGGCGCTGGAGTCCCTCGGCATCAGCCTCGAGTCGGTGCGGGGCCAGGTCGAGGAGATCATCGGCCAGGGCGGCAGCTCGCCCAGCGGCCACATCCCGTTCACACCCCGGGCCAAGAAGGTCCTCGAGCTGAGCCTGCGCGAGGCGCTGCAACTCGGCCACAACTACATCGGAACCGAGCACATCCTTCTCGGGTTGATCCGCGAGGGCGAGGGTGTCGCCGCGCAGGTCCTGGTGAAGCTGGGTGCCGACCTGGCGCGGGTGCGCGAGCAGGTCATCCAGCTGCTGTCTGCCTACGGCGGGGTCTCGGGATCGGCCTCGGGCGACAAGCCCGGCGCCACCACCGGCGGGGGCAGCGGCGAGTCGTCCTCGGGCTCGCACGTGCTCGACCAGTTCGGCCGGAACCTCACCCAGCTTGCCCGCGACAAGGCTCTCGACCCGGTGATCGGCCGGGGCCGGGAATCCGAGCGGGTCATGCAGATCCTGTCGAGGCGCACCAAGAACAACCCGGTGCTGGTGGGCGAGCCGGGTGTGGGCAAGACCGCCATCGTGGAGGGTCTGGCCCAGTCCATCGCCTCCGACGACGTGCCCGAGACCCTGCGCGACCGCCAGCTCTACACCCTCGACCTGGGCGCGCTGGTGGCGGGCAGCCGCTACCGGGGCGACTTCGAGGAGAGGCTCAAGAAGGTCCTCAAGGAGATACAGAGCCGGGGCGACATCATCCTGTTCATCGACGAGATCCACACCCTCGTCGGCGCGGGCGCGGCCGAGGGGGCCATCGACGCGGCCTCGATCCTCAAGCCCATGCTGGCCCGGGGCGAGCTCCAGACGATCGGGGCCACCACCCTCGACGAGTACCGCAAGCACCTGGAGAAGGACGCCGCGCTGGAGCGCCGCTTCCAGAAGGTGGTCGTGGACGAGCCGACTGTGGCCCACACCATCGAGATCCTCAAGGGCCTGCGCGACCGCTACGAGTCCCATCACCGGGTCACCATCACCGACCAGGCGTTGGTGGCCGCGGCCAACCTCGCCGACCGCTACATCTCCGACCGGCACCTGCCCGACAAGGCCATCGACCTGATCGACGAGGCCGGGTCGCGCCTGCGCATGAAGCGCATGTCCACCCCGCCGCAGTTCAAGGAGCTCGAGGCCGAGTTGGCCGATGTGATCTCTCGCAAGAAGGACGCGGTGGACGCCCAGCGCTTCGAGGACGCCGGCGAGCTGCGCGACAAGGAGAAGGAGCTCCTGGCCCGCCGCGAAACCCTCGAGGGCGAGGCCAAGGCGTCCGGCGTCGACCTCTTCGACGAGGTCGACGAGGAGGCCATCGCCGAGGTGCTGTCGCTGTGGACCGGCATCCCGGTCTACAAGCTCACCGAGGAGGAGACCAAGAAGCTGCTGCGCATGGAGGACGAGATGCACAAGCGGGTGGTGTCCCAGCACGACGCCATCTCCGCCGTCTCGCAGGCCATCCGCCGCACCCGCGCCGGCCTCAAGGACCCCAAGCGGCCGAGCGGCTCCTTCATCTTCCTGGGCCCCTCGGGCGTGGGCAAGACCGAGCTGGCCAAGACCCTGGCCGAGTTCCTGTTCGGCAACGAGGACTCCCTCATCGCCCTGGACATGTCCGAGTACATGCAGAAGCACACGGTCAGCCGCCTGATCGGCTCGCCGCCGGGATACGTGGGCTACGAGGAGGGCGGCCAGCTCACCGAGCGGGTGCGGCGCAAGCCGTTCTCGGTGGTGCTGTTCGACGAGATCGAGAAGGCCCACCCCGACGTGTTCAACACCCTGCTGCAGATCCTCGAGGAGGGCCGGCTGACCGACAGCCACGGCCGTTCGGTGGACTTCCGCAACACGGTGCTGATCATGACGTCCAACCTGGGCACCGCCGATCTGCGCAAGGCCAACCTGGGCTTCACCAAGGCCGACGAGCGGGTCACCTACGAGCGGATGAAGTCGAAGGTGCAGGAGGCGCTCAAGCAGCACTTCCGGCCCGAGTTCCTCAACCGGATCGACGACGTGATCGTGTTCCACGAGCTGACCCAGGAGGAGGTGCGCCGCATCGTCGACCTGATGATCGTGCGCACCGCCGACCAGCTGGCCGGCCAGGGCATGGGCCTGGAGCTGACCGACGCGGCCAAGGACCACCTGGCCGCCACCGGGTACGACCCCACGCTGGGGGCGCGGCCGCTGCGCCGGGCCATCCAGCGGCTGGTGGAGGATCCGCTGTCGGAGCGGCTGCTGCACAAGGAGTTCCGGGCCGGCGAGATCGTCATCGTCGACGTGGAGGACGACCCGCTCGAAGAGGCCAAGTTGGTGATCGTGTTCCGCGCCATCGAGGGATTCGAGCCTCCCGAGCCCGAACTGGAGCCGACCGCCGGCGAGGGCCACTTCTAGGCTTCCCCTCCGGGGGCAGCTGAGATCGGGCCACAGGACCAGGGCCATGGCCGCTCAGCGTCGGCGTGCGGTTGCGGTGTTGCGGTCGGCCGTGCTGGCTCTGGGGCTGGCGTTGCTGGTCGCGGCGTGCCGCGTCGACACCAGCGTGCACGTCGAAGTGGAGGATGCCGGTTCGGGCACGGTGACGGTGGTGTTCAACGCCGACGCGGTGGCGGTTTCCCGCGTGCCCGAACTGGCCGGAGGGCTGCTCTTCGACGACGCCCAGGCTGCCGGATGGGCGGTGGAGGGCCCGCTGTTCCGCGCCGACGGCGGCGTGCAGATCCGCGCGGTCAAACGGTTCGAGTCGGCCGGCCAGCTGCCCCAGGTCCTCGAGGAACTGGCCGGCAAGGACGTGATCTTCACCGGGGTGGTCTTGGAGCAGACCCGCTCCTTCGCTGAGACCTCCTACCGCTTCCGGGCCGACATCAACCCGACTCCGCCCCTGGACGACTTCAGCGACGACGCGCTCGCCGCGATCTTCGAGGGTCAGCCCTTCGGACGCCCGCTGGAGGATCTGATCGCGGAGGCCGGCACCCCCGAGGACTCGCTGGGCTTCGAGTTCCTGTTGACGCTGATCGACTCAGACGAGGCCTTCAGCGCCTCTGTAGGCGGCTTCGGAGTGGAGGGGGAGCTCGAGGACGAGATGGTGGAGCTGTCGCCGGTGGTCGACGGATCCACAGCCAGCTGGCGCTTCTCCTACGGGGACCAGCCGGTGACGGTGAACGCCTCGACGATGATCTCCGACACCCTGGCGCCGCTGTGGCTCAACATCGCCCGGGTGGCCGGCATCGCGTTCGGGGCTGTGCTGCTGGGCGTGGGCGTGGCCAAGTTGGTGGCGCTGCTGCGAGCTCCCAGAGGCCGGGGCCGCCGGGCCACCCGGCGCCGCCAGCAGCGGGCCGCGGCCCGGGAGGCGGAGGCCAGCCGCCCCCGCAAGCGCCTGCTGCGGCTGCTGGTGGTGGACGTGCACGGTGTGATCGTGCGGCCCACCGACCCGCGGGAGGGCCTGCTGCTGCCGGTGATCCTGGGCGAGAACCCCGACATCGATCCGGAACTGATCCGCGACCGGCACCGCATGCTGGTGCTGGGCAGGCTCACCGCCGAGGAGTTCTGGAGCGACCTCGGGCTCGGTCCGATCGGCCGGGACGTGGAGACCCGATACCTGTCGTCGTTCAAGCTGGTGCCGGGCCTGCACCCGTTCCTCGACCGGGTCGCCAGCCGGAGCCTGCCGGTGGCGGCGGTCGGCAACCAGCCCCGAGAGTGGGGGCTGCGGTTGAGGCGTATGGCCGAGTTGGAGGACTCGGTGTCGTCGTGGCTGGTGAGCGGCGATGTGGGGGCGGTGCTTCCCGAGCGGTCGCTGTTCGAGGCGACCCGCCGGGTGATGTCGGTGGACCTCTACGACTGCCTGTACCTGTCGAGCGTGCCCGAGTATCTGGACGCCGCGTCCGACATGGGAATGGCCACCGGCTACTTCGCGGCCAGCCCCGAGGATGTGCAGGAGACCGAGCACACCCTGATCCGGGGCTACGACGACATCCTCAGGGGCCGCTCAACCGGGACCTGACCGTCGCTGCTCTCATCTGGCGGTGTCGGTGAAGCGGTCGCGCACGTGGCCGTACTGCTCGCCGCCGTCGACGGTCAGGCACTCGCCGGTGACCGCCTCCGCTTCGAGGAGGTACCGGACGGCCCGGCCGGCCTCGGTGCCTCCGCTCCAGCGACCGAGCAGCGTGCGCTGTCTCAGCCTCTCGACCTGATCGGGCCCGAACTTGGCCGGCGCGATCGTCGGGCCGAGCGCCACCGCGTTGCAGCGCACGGTCGGGGCGAGCTCCACCGCCGCCTGGCGGGTCAGGGCCAGCAGAGCGGCCTTGGCCACGCTGTGGGCGGCTCGGCCGGGCCACGGCTGCCAGGCCGACAGGTCGACGATGTTCACGATCGCCCCGCCACCCCTCTCCAGCATGGACGGCGCGACTGCGTTGGTGAGATGGAACGGCCCGTGCAGCACCACGTCAAGGGTCCGGTACCAGGTCTCGGTGTCGTCCGAGGGGAACTCGTCTCGGGCGAACCACGACGCGCTGTTGACCAGGGCGTCGATGGGTCCCAGCCGGCCGGCGACGGCTTCAGCGAGTCCGGCGGCTTCGTCCGGCACGGCCAGATCGGTCTTGAACGCGCCGGCGTCGACACCGCAGCTGCGCAACTCGGTGACCGTCTCGGCGGCCTGATCCTCGGACCGGTGGTACGCGATGGCCACGTCGGCGCCTGCCGCTGCGAGCTCCAGAGCGATGGCTCGCCCCACCCGGTGGGCGCCGCCGGTCACCAACGCGACCCGTCCTGCCAACTCCATATAGATAGAGCATGGCAGACCGCGGTGCGCACGGTTTCGATCGGGCGCCTCTATTGTCGGCGCGGTGGTTGAGCTGGCTTGCATGGTGATGCCCGAGGGACCGGTCGAGCAGGTTGTGAACGCAGCGGTGACGGCCGAGGAGCTCGGGTGCAGCCGGGTGTGGATCCCCGACGAGGGCCTGGCGGCCAGGGAGTGCTGGGTGACCTTGGGCGCGGTTGCCGCGGCCACAAGCTCCGTTGAGGTCGGCACCGGCATCACCAACGCCTACACCCGCCATCCGGGCATGACAGCCGCGGCAGTCGCCACGCTGGACGAGGCCTCCGGTGGGCGGGCCGCGCTGGGGATCGGAGCGGGCGGCGCCCTCACGCTCACCGCGCTGGCCATCGAACGCCGGGCGCCGATCACGGCCATGCGGGAGTTGGTGACGACCAGCCGGGCGCTGTGGTCGGGCGAGACCGTCGACCACACCGGTGTGGCCGGCGGGTTCCGCCGGGCCCGCCTCGGCTACGGTCGGCCCGACATCCCCGTCTGGCTGGCCGGGCGCGGTCCGAGGGTGATGCGCTTGGCGGGAGAGCTGGCCGACGGTTTCATCCTGTCGTTCGTCCACAAGGAGCTGATCGGCGAGCACATAGGGGCGATCCGGGCGGCGGCCGGCGAGCACGGCCGTCCCGGTCCGAGGCTCTGCTACATGACCATCCTGGCCACGACGGATCGGGCCCGCGAGGCAGCCCGGGCGGCTCTGACGTTCCGGCTGGTCGATTCGCCGGACCACGTCAAGGCCCGGATCGGCTTGGACGCCCGGACCGAGGCCGCCATCCGCAGGGGCCTCTCCGAGGGCGGGCCCGCGGCTGCGGCCCGCTTCGTGCTCGACGACTGGGTCGACGCCTTCGTGATCTCGGGATCGGTGGACGAGTGCCGTTCAGAGCTGAACGCGCTGGTGGCCGCTCATGGGATCGACGAGTTCCAGGTGTCGGTCAACGATCTCAGCAGGGCGGCCGAGGACTTGGCCCTCGCCGCCCAGATCACCCGCTCCCCGGGCTGAGTGCACCTCGGGGACTGTGTGACGCGGCCTTGCGAGAGTGATGGAGGCATGAGTCCGGACTTGGTCAGGGCGGCGGCGGATCAGTTGCGTATTGCGGCGGAGACCGGTGTGCCGTGTGGCCCGGTTCGCGACGTGTTGGGCACATCCACCGATGTAGATGCGGCCTATGCGGTGCAGCAGCGCAATGTCGAGCTGGAGGTGGCCGCCGGCCGCCGGGTGAGCGGCCACAAGATCGGACTCACGGCCAAGGTGGTGCAGGAGCAGCTGGGGGTGGACCAGCCCGACTACGGCGTGCTGTTCGCTGATATGTGCCTGGCTGACGGCGCCGACATCGAGCCGGGCCGGCTGTTGCAGCCCCGGGTCGAGGCCGAGGTGGCGTTGGTCATCGACCGCGACCTCGACAAGGACGGGCACTGCGTCGTGGACGTCATCGATGCGACGGCCTATGTGCTGCCTGCGCTGGAGATCGTCGACAGCCGCATCGCGGGGTGGGACATCACCATCGTCGACACCGTCTCCGACAACGCCAGCTGCGGGCTCTATGTGGTGGGCACCCGTCCCGTGAGGCTCGAAGCCGTGGACCTGCGGGAGATCGAGATGAGCATGACGATCAATGGTGAACTGGCCGCCACGGGAACCGGCGCTGCGTGCCTCGGCAACCCGCTGAACGCCGCGGTGTGGTTGGCCGATGTGATGTGCGAGCGCGGCACGCCCCTGCGAGCAGGTGAGTGCCTCATGACCGGGTCGCTCGGCCCGATGCGGCCGATCGGCCCCGGCGCCGAGGTGTCCGCCGACCTGGGTCCGCTGGGCCGCGTGTCAACCCGCCTGTCTCGGCCGTCGGATGGCTGCTGCGCACCTCGCCGGGCTCCACGAGAATCGTCAGCTTGACGCGCTACCGAGCGGATCGTCAGGCACCGCACGCCTCATCTAGCCATCACCGGGTGTGCCCACATGGTAGTAGTAATCTTTGGTTCTCCCGTTGAACACCGAAGGCGTGACCGGGGTCCCGCCCAGGGACACGCCGACGGCCGAGACCGCATTGATGGCGGTCTCGATGGCGCCCTCGCACCACCCGCCCATGAACGAGACATCGTCGCCGGCCAGGTAGAGGTGCGGGTCGGCGGATCCGCCTGCGGTCATGAAGGATGTGTAGGCCGCCTGAAGCAGAATGTCCTGCCTCGGGTAGTTGAGCTTGAATGCGCCGTGGTATCTCGGTTGGGTCAGCCAGTCGATGAAGATCGTGTTGTTCTTGTAGTCGCCGTTCAGCGGAACCAGGTTCGCGGCGAAGTCGGCGTCAATCTGCTTCACATCCTCGACCAGGCGCTTGATCCGGGTCTCCTGGTCCGAGGACAGCGCGATCTGCTTCGCCGAATCGTCCTGCCAGGTGTAGCTGATCAACACGACGCCCAGACCGTCAGGGCTCTGGTCCGGAGTGTAGTCGAGGCAGTAGAGGCCGCGGATGAGCGTGTCCGACTGGATGTTGGCCGGCATGCCTGGGTTCTTCAGCCAGAACTTGTCCTTCGTCAGGATGAAGGCCTTGGACGAGCTGATCGTGTGCAGTTCCTTGACGGCCGAGACCACATTCGGCGCGCCGGGCGCGGGAGGCGGGTTGATCGCGGGTGTGGCAACATGTGTGCGCAAGTATTGACAAACAGACACAGGAGGCGTGATGGCCCCCTCCGACAGTGACGCCATCTTCTCGGCTCTGGCCGACCCCACCCGAAGGGCCATCCTCAGCCTGGTCGGCGAGCACGAGGAGCTGACCGCCGGCGAGATCGCCGCGCATTTCGACTCGTTGGGCCGCACTGCGGTGTCGTCGCATCTGCGAATACTCCGCCTCGCCGGGCTGGTGGCGGAGCGGCGCGACGGCCGGTTCCGGCACTACTCGGTCACACCCACGCCGGCCGACGCGGTGGTGGCCTTCCTAACCTCCGTGTATCAGAACTCCCTGGAGCAGCTGGCGTCGGCCGTGCAGGGCGCGGCCGCTCCGGAGGACGTCCCCGCTGGTCGAGTCGAAGAGCGCAGCGCCTAGACGCGGTCTCATGGGTGAGCTCGTCCTCAACAACGAACTGCGGCTGGAGGCCTGCCCCAGCGAACTGTTCGCGCTCTTCGGACAGGGCGACGCGGCCGTCGGGTGGCTGTTCGGGTCGGAGGCACCCCTGCTCACACCCGGCGCGCTGGTCCGGTTGGCGCTTCCGCTCGGTGGCCTGGCCCGGTCGCCGGGGACGGCCCGGGTCCTCTCGTGCCAGCCGAACCGCCGTATCGACTTGATGCACGAGACGCCCTGGGCGGGCCGTGTCGTCTGCCGCTTCGACCCGTTGGACAGCGGGGGCACGCGGCTGCGGGTCCGCGTGACGATCGACGACCTCGAGGTGGCCCGCCTCGGCGCCGAGTTGGGATTGCTGGGCGGCTACGAGACGGGATGGTGGGAGGTGCCTCTGGGGCTCCTGATCTCCCTGTCAGGTCCGGCGGGGATCCTGGGTCGCTCCACTGCGAACTGCGCTCAGCTCGCGGTCGAGGAAATCAACGCCGACGGTGGTGTGATGGGTCGAGCCGTCAGGCTGGTCGTAGGCGATGACGCCACCGACCCAGGCGTCGGCGCGATTGCCATGCGCCGCCTGTGCCGCACGCCGGGCCTCGCCGCCGTGATCGGGATGCACTCCTCGGCCACTTACGCGGTCACCGCCCCCATGGCGGTCGCGGAAGGCATCCCCTACCTCTACACGCCGACCAGTGAGCCGACCGCCGAACATCCGCTGCTCGTCCGTTTCGGCGAGACGCCGATGGACCAGCTCCACCGAGCATTGCCGCGTATGGCCGCACAGACGGGCGGGTCCCGCTGGTTCCTGGCCGGCAACGACTACTCGTGGCCCCGCGCCGTCGGCGCCACGGCGAGGGCCGTCATCGAGCGCATGGATGGCCACGTCGCCGGCGAGGGTTACCTGCCGATGGGATCGCAGAACTTCGAACCGTTGCTGGCGGCCATCCAGCGGAGCGGCGTCGACCATGTGGTGTCGAGCTTCGTCGGCCAGGACCATGTCGGCTTCCAGCGCGATTTCGCGGCCTACGGCCTCAGAGACAGCATCCGGACGTTCGCCCCGCTCATGGACGATGCCGTGGTCGAGCATCTCGGCGAGTCCGGTGAGGGCACCTGGAACGCGCTGGGCTACTTCGTCGCGCTCGACACGTCGGAGAACCGCGAGTTCCTCCGGCGCTACTCGGACCGGTTCGGGTCCTGCTCACCGCCCGTCTCCGCAGCCGCGGAGGGCGTGTACGAAGCGATCCACACCTGGGCCCGCTCGTGCCGTGCCGGCGGGGGAGTGGAGCCGACCGCACTGTTGAGCGGCCTGCGCAGATCCACCTTCAACGGTCTCCGGTGCTGCACCCGGGGCGGCTCCCTCAAGTCGTTGCTGCTGGGCGAAGCGACCCGTTCCGGCGTCCGGGTCCTGGACGAACTCCCCGCCGCCACCCGAGCGTCCTGACTTGCCGGCGCCGGTCGCCCGTCGCCGGCGGGCGACCTCCTGAGACTTGACCGCGCCCCTCCTATCCGACAATATGTCAATAACTGCTCACATATAGGAGGGCTTTGTCATGAGAACACTACAGGACTCCCGCTCGCGGTCTCGCTTGTGGTTCGTGGCCGCGCTCGTCGCGCTCCTTGCTCTAGTCGCTGCGGCGTGCGGGGATGACGACGACGGGACGCCGGATGCTCCGGCCGCGACCGACACGGGCGCCGAAGTCACCGACTCAGAGGAGGCTCCCGAGCCTGAGACCACCGAGGCGCCCGACGAGCCTGAGCCGCAGGAGCCTGAGACGACCGAGGCGCCTGAGCCTGAGACCACCGAGGCGCCCGACGAGCCTGAGTCGCAGGAGCCGGCCGAGCCCTCGGGAGAGCCGGTGCGCATCGGGATCCTGTTCTCCAACAGCGGTCCGGCCGGCCTCTTCGGTCCACCCACATCCAACATCGCCGAGTTCATCGAGGAGGACATCAACGCGGCCGGAGGCATCAACGGCCGGCCGGTTGAGACCTACCTGGCCGACGACGCCACCGATCCGGCCGTCGGCCGGCAGGCCATGGAGCAGCTGATCGACTCCGACAACGTCGACGTGGTCCTCGGGACCCACTCGAGCGCGACGCGCCAGGCCGCCAAGCCGCTGGCCGAGGACGCCGACGTGCTCTACATCTACGCGGCCCTCTACGAGGGCGGCGAGTGCTCGTCGGTGATGTTCAACACCGGCGAGGTGCCCAGCCAGCAGCTGGCGCCCGTCATCCCGTGGATGATGGAGCAGACCGGCGGTCAGACCTGGTTCCTGCTGGGCAACGACTACGTGTGGCCCCGCCGCAGCTTCGAGTGGGCCCGCCAGTACATCGAGGCCGCCGGGGGCGAGGTGGTCGGCGAGGAGTACGTCCCGCTGGGCACCCAGGACTTCTCGTCGGTGGCCCAGATCATCGCGGGATCGGGCGCGGACCTGATCTTCCCCGCTCTGGTCGGCGGCGACGCCATCGCCTTCGAGACCCAGGCGGTGGACTTCGGCATCGGCCAGGACGCCATCCCGCGCCTCGCCAACATCTATGAGGAGAACGTCCTCGGGGCGATGGGACCGGCGGTCACCGCGGGCATGCGGGTCACCCTGGGCTACTTCAAGGAAGTCGACAGCGCCCTGAACAACGCGTTCGTGAGCCGCTACTTCGAGCGCTTCGGAGCGGACGCACCTCCGCATATGACGTTCAGCTCGCACATCTACGACGCCGCGCTGCTGTACGCGGCCGCAGCCAACGCGGCCGGAACCACCGACACCGCGGCGGTGGCGGCCGCCATGGAGGGGCTGTCGATGACCACACCGACCGGAGACATAGCGATCACCGGCAGCCGTCATCTGGCCCAGCCCATCTACGTGGCCGAGATCCAGGCCGACGGCTCGCAGCTGATCGTGCAGTCGTTCGCGTCGGTGGAGCCCGACGAGACCTGCGACCCGTCCTAAGCCTGTATCGATCCCCACCGTACGAGAGCCGGTGCGGGCGCCGCTTCCCCCAAGGCGCCCGCTCCGGCTCGAGCCCTGAGCGTTCCGGATACCGGAGCCCGAGACCTTGGACGCGCTGACACTCGAACTGCTCAACGGCGTCAGCCTCTTCGCGATCCTCGCCATCGTCGCGCTGGGTCTCGGAATCGTCTTCGGGCTAATGGGGGTGATCAACCTCGCCCACGGCGAGTTCGTCATGCTCGGCGCCTACGTGGCCTACGTCGTGCACACCGTCGGCCTCAACCACTGGCTGAGCGTGCCGCTGGCCGCGGTCGTGCTGTTCGTTCTCGGTGTGGTGATCGAGGTGGGCCTGATCCGGCGCATCCACCGCCAACCCGAGTTGACGATCCTGGCCACGTTCGGGCTGTCGGTGTGCCTGCGACAGATCGCGGAGCTGGTGTTCAGCAAGGACTTCCAGAGCGTCCCCAACCCGGTCCCGGGCGCGACTGAGGCCTTCGGCGTCCTGTTCCCCACCTACCGCTACCTGCTGATTGCCATCGCAGCCGTGGTCGTGGCGGCCACCCTGCTGGCTTTCACCCGGTCCCGTTTCGGTCTGGTGGTGCGGGCCATCGTCGCTGATCGCGACCTGGCCGAATCGGCGGGCATCCGCACGGGAGTGACCAATCTGTGCGCGTTCGGCGTCGGTGCCGCCACCGCGGGGATAGCGGGAGCGCTGGTGGCACCACTCGGTGCCGTCGAGCCGCAGACCGGTCTTGCCTATCTCCCGGGTGCCTTCCTGGTGGTGATCGTCGGGGGCTACAACCGGCTCTGGGGCGTGGCGGCGGGGGCGCTGGTCGTAGCTGCGGTCCAGACGGGGGTCATCCACTTCTACGACGCGGTGTGGGCCCAGATCGCGTCGCTGGCGCTGGCGGTGCTGGTCCTTCAGTTCCGGCGGCCCACGCCGGCGGGGGCGGCGGCGTGAAGCGGCCGCTCGGCTACGGCGCGACTGCGGCGGCGGCCGCCGCAGTGGCCAGCGTCACCCTGGGGGACTTCCGGGCCGGGCAGCTGTCGCTGTTCCTGAGCCTCGCCGTACTGGCGGTGAGCCTCGACCTGGTCTGGGGCTACGCGGGGATCCTCTCGCTGGGCCAGCTGCTTCCCTTCGGGATCGCGGCCTACACCACCGCCCGTCTTGCCGCGGCCGCACCGGGCCTGACCCTGCCCGGGTTGCTGGTGGCGACGCTGGTCGGCGCGACCGTCGCGGCCGGCGTGGGCATCGCCGCGTTCCGGCGCCGGCCCACACCGGTCGTCATCGGGCTGCTGACCCTGGTGCTGTCGCTCACCCTCGAGCAGGTCGCGGAGCAATGGCGCGATGTGACCGGCGGCTTCAACGGCCTGACCGACATCCCACGCATCACCGCGTTCGGATCGGAGTGGTCCGACAGCACCCAGGACCTGTTCATCTCGGTGGTGGCCGTCGCCGTCATCACCCTTGTCGGCCTGTTGGCGACCAGGCCCATCGGAGCGGTGCTCATCGGCATCCGCGACAACGAGCGGCGCATGGAAGCGCTCGGCTACGACACGGTGACCCTCAAGGTCTGGGTCTTCACCGTCGGAGGGGCCGTCGCCGGCCTGGCCGGCGCCCTCTACGTGCACCGGACCGGCTTCGTGTCGCCCCAGATCTTCGGCTTCGCCCTCGCCACCAACGTCGTGCTGTGGACGCTCGTCGGCGGGCGGGGCACGATCATCGGACCCGTCATCGGCACCCTGGCCATCAACTTCGCCTCGGCGACCCTCGCCGACGTGTGGCTGCAGTACTGGACCCTTGCCACCGGCGTGATCTTCGTGGCGGCGGTGGCCCTCGTCCCCGAGGGGCTGGTCCCGAGCCTGCTGCGAGCGGCGGGACGCCCGGCGAGGCGCAGCCGCGACGTTCCGCTGTCGGCGGCCGCCCCCGCCTCCGCCGACGGCAACGGTTCAGCGGTGTTCGAAGCCACCGGTGTGGACAAGACGTTCGGGTTCTTCAAAGTCCTCGACGGCGTCACCCTCACCATGGACGAACCGGAGCTGCGCTGCCTCATCGGCCCCAACGGCGCAGGTAAGTCCACCCTCCTGGACATCCTCTGCGGCCAGCAGGACTGCCAGAACGGCTCGATCACCATGCTCAGACGGGACTGCACGGGGCTGAAGGCCTGGGAGTTCGCCCGCCACGGTGTGAGCCGCAAGTTCCAGTCGCCCCAGGTCATCGGTTCGCTGTCGGTGGCCGAGAACATCGCGGTGGCGGCCTGGGGGGCCGACCCTTCGCCCTGGCGACTGACCTTTGCCGCCTTCCAGGCCCGGGTGCCGCAGGCATCGCTGCGGATACTGGAGCGCACCGGACTCGACGCACGGGCCGGCTCCGGTGCCGGGGGGCTCTCACACGGCGACAAGCAGTGGCTGGAGATCGCCATGGCCATGGCGGGGCGTTGCCGGGTCCTGCTGCTCGATGAGCCGACCGCCGGCATGACGGCGGCCGAGAGCCTGGCGGCCGCCGAGCTCCTGCGGGAGGTGCACACCGACTACCGGCTGCCGGTGCTGATCGTCGAGCACGACATGGCCTTCATCCGGGCCGTGGCGGACCGGGTGACCGTGCTGGCCAGGGGCTCGCTGCTGGCCGACGGAACCGTGGCCGAGGTCGAGAACGACCCCGAGGTGATGGCCGTCTACGGGGGAGTCGACCGCTGATGCGCCTCGAAGCCACCGATCTGCGCTCCGGCTACGGCACGGTGCCGGTGCTTCACGGCGTGAGCCTCACCGTGTCGAGCGGCGAGATCGTGGCGCTGGTGGGCCGCAACGGCGCGGGCAAGACCACGCTGGTGAAGACCGTCCTCGGTGTGCTGCGCTCCACTGGAGGCGTTCTGCGTCTCGATGGTGTCGACATCACCCGGATGCCGCCCTCGCGGCGGGTGCGGGCCGGGCTGCGCGCCACCTTCCAGGAGCGGGCCCTGTTCGGCGCGCTCACGGTCGGCGACAACCTCCGCCTCAGCGGCTTCGGATCCGAGAGCCATGATCGGGTGCTGGACGCCTTCGGTCCCGCACTGTCGGGACGCGGCTCCCAGAGGACTGGAACACTGTCCGGCGGCGAGCAGAAGATGCTCGCCGCCGCCATCGCGCTGGCCACGGACGCGTCGCTGCTGGTGATGGACGAGCCCACCGAGGGGTTGCAGCCCTCCAACGTCGCCCTGCTGGGCGACCACATCGAATCGGCCAGAGACGCGGGGCGGGGGGTGCTCCTCATCGAGCAGCACCTCGAGCTGGCCAAGCGGCTCGCCGACCGCTTCATCGTCCTCGAGAAGGGCGAGGTCGTCGACAGCGGACCGGCCACCGACCCCGATCTGGCGGGCCGAGTCGCCCGGCGGTTGTTGATCTGAGAAGAAAGGCAGGAATCCCATGACCGACCTGACACAGATGAGCCTCATCGAGGCGGCCGAAGCGGTGAGGTCCAAAGCAGTCACCGCCTCCGAACTGCTGGAGGCGTCCCTGGTCCGGATCGAGCAGACCGACGCCACGGTCGGGGCGTTCGCTTCGGTCCAGGCCGACGCGGCCCGAGCGGATGCGGCCCGTCTCGACCGGGGCGAGGCTGGTGGCCCCCTGCACGGAGTCCCGGTCGCGCTCAAGGACCTCTTCTTCACCCAGGGCGTTGCCACGGAGGCCAACTGCGAAGCGCTCAGAGGGTTCACGCCCGACGCCGACGCGACGGTGGTCAGCCGCCTGCGCAGCGCCGGAGCAGTCATCGTCGGGAAGACCAACACCCATGAACTGGCCTACGGCGTGTCCTGCCCGGCGTCACGCAATCCATGGAACCCCCAGAGGATGACGGGCGGATCGTCGGGGGGAAGCGCGGCCGGCCTAGCCGCCCGTCAGGTGTTCGGCGCGCTGGGCACCGACACCGGGGGGTCGGTGCGGATCCCGTCGAACTGCTGCGGCACGACCGGCATCAAGACCACCAGGGGCGCGGTTCCCCGGGACGGCGTCCATCTCATCTCCTGGACCTACGACACCGTCGGCCCGATGGCCCGCACGGCTGCCGACTGCGGGGTGCTGCTCGACGTCATGGCCGGCTTCTCCCGGCTGGACCCGTACTCGGCCAAGACCGCGCTCGCGCCCGCCGAAGCGCCCGGTGCCCTGGTGCTGGGCGTGCCCGACGAGGGCTTCTTCGACGGGTTCGAGACCGACCCCGAGGTGCGGGCGGTGATGGAGGAGGCCGTCGACGTGCTCGGGTCGGTCGTGGCCGAGGTGCGCACCGTGCCGGTGCCCCACACTTCGGCGCACTTCGACGCGGGCGCCGCCATCGTGTTCGCCGAGTCGGCCGCCCTGCTGGAGGAGCTGCGGTCCACCAGCAACGAGCTGATCGGCGAGGAGCCCCGGGCGATCATGGATTCCGGGGCGGCGATCCCGGGCACCGCGCTGGCCGCCGCCCAGGCCCAGCGGATGTCCTTCGAGCGCGCCTACCTCGACGTGTTCGACGAGCAGGGCGCGGACTTGATCATCGCCCCCGTCAATCCCAACCAGGTGCTCGACCACGGCGCGGTCGAACTCGGCGGTGTCCCGCTGATCCCCGCCACGACGCAGTTCACGTTCCCGGTCAACGCGGCGGGACTGCCGGCGATCGCCCTGCCCGGCGGATTCGCTGGCGACAAGATGCCGATCGGCTTCCAGATCATCGGGCGGCCCTTCACCGACCGCACCCTGGCTGCGGTGGGCGAAGCCTTCCAGCACAGGACCGACCACCACGCCCAGGCGCCCGCCCTGTAGGGGTCGTGCCCAGGTGGCCGGTCACTGAGAGCCCGAGACAGGAATCGAACCTGCGACCTGCTGTTTACAAGACAGCTGCTCTGCCGAACTGAGCTACTCGGGCGGGACGGCACGAAACCTGGCGCCTAATTCGGGCCGGGTTGGCCTTCGACATCGATGAGGCTATCTGAGGTAGGCCGCTCAGCGGGTGGGTCGTTGATATGGCGCGGTGGCGTCCACAGCAGCGCACGAGGCGCGGCCGACAGTGGGTGGAGTCGTGGCAGCGCCTCGTGGGCTAGGGTCCCGTCGCTATGCAGCCGCGTCGCCGGAACGCCCTCGGTGCGGTGTGCATCGCGGGGGCGGCCGTCGCCTACTCGCTGATCCCGCTGCCTATCCGGTATGCGGGCGAGGGTTTCTCCGTGCTGGTGCTGGGCACGCTCATGGAGTCCGCCTGCGCGACGATGCTGCTGGGTGCGCTGGCCGTGTCGGCCAGGCCCGTGCTGGGAGTGGGCCCGCTTCAGGCGATGCGTCCGGCACGACTCGTGGCATTGCCTCCCGTCGCGATGGCAGGCCCGCGTCCGGGTGTGCTGTTGGCGCTGCTGCTGATCACGGCACCCAATGTCCTGCTGTATGCCGGCACCGCGGCCCTGCTGCCGCTCGTGGTGCTGTCCTGCTTCTCGGACGGCCTCGATGTGGTGCCCCAGTCCCTTCTGATAGCGCGCTGGAGCGGCAGCCGCAGGAGCATCTCGACCCGCAGTGCCACCATGATGTGCGGACTGCCGATCGCGGTGGCCGCTGTCATCTGGAGTCAGACGGCCCCCGGCCAAATCGAGGGAGGTTCATGGCAGAACACGGCAGTCGGGTTGGCGCTGGGCGTGCTGACCACGGCGACATACGCCGTGCGGCCATCGGCAGGGATCATCTACGGCGACCGCTGCGCCCTGGCTCGGCGCGCTGGACGAACGGCTGTGTCCGCCAAGGAGTACGGCGTCAACCTGTGGTGGTCGACGTTCGCCGCCTCGGCGGTCAGCATTCCGATCGCGGCCGCGGTTGGGCTGACGTTCGCCTTCGGCGGATTGGGCGCCACCCGCTCGGCGGCCTTCGGGGCAGCGTCCGGACTGATCATGGGTTGCGCCCGCCTGCTGCACCGGGCCGGCAACATCGTCACCGCCGACACCCGGGTCAACAGCCTGCTCTACGCATCGCCGGCGCTGGCGGCCATATGGCTGGCGATCGCAGGCGACCCCATCTACCAGCCTGTGCTGTTCGCAGGCGGCATGGTGGTCATCTTCGGACTCAACGCGGCCATCGCAGCCGACCGCGGCGAGGAGCAATCGGTCGAGTCGCCGTGACGCCCCTGTCCCGCATCGTCACGGCCGCACGGCAGAACCGCGGCGTCGTGATGGCATAGCGGCGTCGGGCGGGTGCGGAGGATTGGGAGCGACGCGCTCGGGTCAGCAGGGGTTGAGGGCTGCCGCGGCGCGGGTCTTGAGCCCGGTGCCCAGGCCGTCGTCGTAGGCGACCACCCGGTTTGCGGTGACCGGCGTCAGGCTCTTCCACAGGACCGGGGACCACGCCACCTGCGTCGACACGACGATGCCCGAGTCGGCTGCGGCGCATGCCTCGACGCCTTCGGTCTCAGGGGGCGCGCATCCCTCGTGGGTGATGCAGCTGGCGACGAAGGCGGCTGCGGCATGCTCGGCCCGGATCTCGGCCAAATCGGAGGCCGCGGCATGGGCTGCATGGTCGCGCAGCGAGACGGTCATGGCGGTGACCATCGCGGCCAGCATCAGCACCAGCACCGGGACGGTCATCCGGGACCCTCTACGGTGCCGGGCAGGCGACCCGCACGTGCGCCGATGCGGCCGGCCGGGACTGGGCGTAGCCGGTGAAGCACGCCCGGTTGTCCGGCAGCGGGCCCGCCACCTCGCACACGACGGTGACCGCGGCTGATTGGCCGGCGTCGGTGTGGGCGATGGTCGCACTGGTCCGGGCGCACGCGGAGAGCGTCGCCCCGAGCGCGATCCGCTCGGCGGAGTCGGCTGCCTCGGGACCGCCCGCCTCCACGGCGGCCTGGGCCGCCAACTCGGCGGCGACGGCCGCGCGGGCCTGGCCGTTGGAAAAGCCACCCACGAACGCCACCGCCCACAGTGCGAGCGCAACGACCGGAGCGGCCACCACCAGCGCCACCGCCTCATCCATCAGTCGTAGCCTCCTCCGCAGCGGGGTCGGCTAGCACGGTGGCGCGACTGGCCGCGGTCGTTTCCTGCGCGGCAGCGGGGTCGGCTAGCACGGTGGTGTGAGCGCCCAGCCGGTGGCGTAGGCGGCACGGGACGGCCGGCAGGCGACCGCGGTGGCTTCCAGCCAACTGCGGACACCGGCCGCGCCCACGGTCACCGTGGCCACCACCGTGCACGACGGCTCGGCGGTGAGGGTGTAGCCGGTAGCCGTGGCGGCCGAGCGAGCCCCCGTGCGGGCCGCTGCGGCCCGGGCCGCGGCCTTCTCGGCTTCGGCCCAACCGGTGTGGGTGTCGGTGCAGTCCCAGCCGGTGCCCTCGAGTGACTGAGCAGCCGCGGTGGCCGCGGCCACTGCTGCGGTGGAGGCGGTGATCCTGGCCACCTGGTGGAGGTAGACGCCGAAGCTGATTGCCACCACCACGAAGATCGTCGCGGTGGTGCGCAGTGCCGCGAAGGCGGTGTCCATCGGCGATGCCTGCTCGCACGCTCCACTCGTCTGGAGTCGATGCGTCTAGGCGCACGTGCCGGGAGTGCCGCCAGTGCCGGCAGTCCACTTGCCGCCGACGGCCTTGCACAGGTTCTCGTGCTTGATCTGGGCCTTGTCGGTGGCGGGATCGGCCGTGGGGTCAGGGGTGTTGGTGCCCACGACCTGCCAGGTGAACGCCACCACTGCGACGGTGATGGCGATGGTGGCGGCGAGCATGATGATCTTGGCAACGGGGGAGTCCATGGGCTTGTCTCCTTCGCGAGGGTTGAGTGACTGTCAGGAAGGGGCGAAGAGCAGGGCTCACATGCCGATATTGACGCTGGCCAGCAGCGCGATCACCACGACCGCGCTGGCTGTGACCGCAACGAGGGTGCCGGTACCGACCACCGACCGGCCCAGGGCCTCGATGCGGACCCGGCGCTGATCCTCTAGGGCCTGCACGGCCTGGGCGATAAGCCGGTCGATCAGGCCAGTGGCCGCGGCGCCGCCCCGCTCGGCCGCAGCCAGCGTGCCGACCAGCGTCTCGGCCGCGGATCCGGCGAAGTGCGCCGACGCGGCGCCGAGAGGGTCGCGTCCCGACGCGAGAGCCAGGTTGATGCTGGTGGCGACGGGCGCGAAGGCGGGCGTCTCCACCCGCTCGGCCGCTTCGACCGCGGCGTCGTTGATGGGGCGGCCCGCGGCCACGAACAGGCGGATGCGGCGCAGCCATTCGAGCAGCGCAGCGTCACGGCGGGCCCGGAAGCCCGACAGCACGACCCGCCGCAGCAACGGCGACGCGGCCGCCGGCACCCACACCGACAGGGCCGCCGCGGCCAGGGCGCCGGCCCGGTAGTCCGCCAGCAGCGTCCCGGCTGCCAACACCACGGCCGCGACCACAGGTGTAGCCACCACCGACGCGGTCCGCAGCCGGTGCGGCGGCCATCCGGCAGCCGCGAGTTCGACGGTGTTGGCCCGCTTGGGCGGATCGCAGAGCACCAGCCGCACTGCTGCCCCTGCGCCGGACAGTGCGGCGAGCCAGATCATCGCCTGCCTCCTGTCCTGGCGCTGGACGCTCCGGCGGGCGGAGCCGGCCGCGAGCCTCCGCGGGCCCGTAGCGCTGTCATTGCAGCCCGCCATCGCGCGCCGCCGCCCGGGTGGCGTTCTCAGCGAACTGCGCAGTGACGGGGGGCGCTGTCATTGCAGCCCCCCGGATCCCGCGGCCGACCGGGCCGGCAGCAGGACTCGGGCGCTCAACGCCGCCATCACGATCGCTCCGGCCAGCAGCAAGGAAGCTCCTTGGGTGCCGGCCAGCCACGCCCCGACGTCGGTGGCGACCTGTCCGGCTCCGGCAACGAGCCCGGCCCCGAGAAGCACCACGAGGGCCAGCGTCGGCATGGCCACCGCAACGCGGCCATGGAACAGCCGGGCCGTCGCCGTGGTCTGGGAGGCCTCCGCCTCGAGCACCGCCACGGTCTCCGCCCAGCGCCCGCCGCCCTCGGCTGAGACGGCGATCAGGTCGGCCAGGGAAGCGGCCACCGCGGAAGGCACCCGGGCCGCGAACCGCTCGGCCGCGATGTCCACCCCGAGGCTCTCGCAGTCGGCGGCCATCGCCACCGCGGCCTCGCCCACGGGTCCGCTCACCAGCGGAGCGGCCCGGGCGACCGCGTCGGAGGCGGTCACCGCCACCGCGGCCTGGTTGGCCAGCACGCTCGCGAATCGAGCCACGCCCTGGGCGGTGGCGACCCGTCGCCTCGACGACACCAGCACCTTCGTCGCCGATGTGCACACCACCGCGCTGATGGCCGCCGCGGCCGCGTGACCGGCGGCGAGGTTCAGGGCGATCATGGCAGCTCCGGCCGCGGCCCCGGCGGGGAGCTCGGCCGGAATGCGAACCCGCCGGCGCCGGCCCGTCCTGGCCTGCAACGACCAGCGGGTCCCGTCGGCGGGCCACAGCATGATGGCGAGCACCAGCGAGCCGCCGGCACAGATGATCCATCCCGAGGTGCTCATCGGGGTGCTCCGTTGCGCTCCGTGGTGGCCGTATCGAGCCCAGAGGCGCTGCCGCCCACGAGTTGCAGGGCGGGCCGGCCCGGGGTTGCCTCCGGGGTGGGGCAATCGACCTCCACACCCGCAGATCGGTAGATGTCGGCTATGCGGTCCACCGGCGAGGCCTCGGGTGTGGCCCAGCGCTGCCCGGCGTGGAGGCGCCACAGGCAGCGTGTCTGGATCGTGCCGTCGACGTCGGTGCCGGTGATCTGGGTCACGTCAGCGATGACCCGCTCACCGGCGTGGTTGCGGCCCATCCACACCAGCAAGTGCACCGCGATGGCGATCGACCGCCGGGCCAGGCCCTCGTCGGCTCCCTCGGAGGTGGCGTAGGCGGTGAGCTTCTCGAGCACCCCGTCGCCGGGCGGGGAGTGCAGGGTGACCAGGCATCCGTCGAGGCCCGAGGACATGGCGTCGAGCAGGGCCATGGTGCCCTCGCCCCTCACCTCGCCCACCACCAGCTTGGAGCTGTTGGCCCGCTTGGCGTCGCGCACGTGGTCGGCCATGGAGTGCTTGCCCACGCCGTCGTTGTTGGCGTCCCTGGTGAGCCGCTCGTAGGCGTTGGGATGGATGCCGTACTCGCGCAGCCTCAGTTCGGGGGTGTCCTCGATGGTGTCGATGCGCTCCTCGGACGGCACCTGCGCCAGCAGCGCCTGGCAGAGCGTGGTCTTGCCGCCGCCCATCGCGGCCGCCACCACCACGTTGGCCCGCATGTCGCCGGCGATGGCCTCCACCAGCACGTCGGCGAGCTGGGGGCTGCACAGCCCCAACTCGGCCAGCGTGCGCTGCCCGCCGAGGTTGCTGCGGAGCACCAGCGTCGGCGGCGTGCAAACGAACGCCTCGGCGTGAAGGCGCCACCGGCCGCCGATGCGGGTGTCGAGGCGGGGGTCGAGCTCGTCGAAGCGCTGGGGCCGCTCGCCCGCGTAGGCGGCCAGGAACCGGCACGCCCCAATCATCTCGTCGTCGCTCGAGAACGGGGACGAACGGCTCTGCCGCTCGCCGTTGGAGAACTCGACCACCATCGACTCGCCGCCCCGGATCTGGAATTCCTCCACCCCGTCCTCACCCAGCAGCTCCCGCAGCCGGCCGGCGGCCGCGGCGGCGGCCGACTCGCGGCGCGCGGCCCGGTCGGCGCCGTCCATGCGCTGCGGCGCCGCGGCCAGCGATCCCAGCGAACGGCCCAAGCGGCGCAAGGTCCGCTCCGAGCGCCTGGCCGGCGCGTACGGCACCGCTCGCACTACCTTGGCGCCGGCCAGCAGCCGCAACTGGGCGGTATCCACCGCGTGGTCCGCGACGACTACCAGAGCCAACGGCACTCTGGTCGCCGGACCGGAGTTCAGGCGCAACCGGTCCCGCAGGCCGCGGCCCGAGCCCGCGGTCACCCACACCACTCCGGCGGCCGCGGCCGCGGTGGTGCGCTGCACGCTGTCGCTCTCCGACGGGTCCAACGCCACGACCGAAGCCCGGTGAGGCGCGGCGGCCAGGGCCCGGTCGGCAAGCGACTCGCCCACCACGAGGTCAGCGGCCGCGGCGCGCACTCCCTCGATGATCGTGCGCACCACCCAGCCGGCAGCCTGCCGGTCGAGCCGGTGGTCAGTTGAGACCATCAGCATCGTCGGACCTCCCTTCGTGCGGTTGCTGTGCCGGTGCCGGGCAGCCGGGCCAGCCCGCCGGAGGCGATTCCCATATCCACCACACCGTCGGGCCCAGGACAGCGGCCAACTGCGGTCGGGCCTCGACCACCACCGTGCCCTCGCCCGCGACCACCACCGGCAGCACCGCAGTGGCGCAACCGCCCGGTTGCGCGGCCAGCACGGCGGCGTCGCCGGCCCGGGGTCCCGGGTCGGGCCAGAGCGCCGGCTCCACCGCCACTGCCAGCAGGGTCGCCGACAGGTCCGAGGCGGCCGGCACGATGGAGTCCGTCAGCATGGGCCCGGACACGACCGTGCCCGCAGGCACCGCCACCGCAGGCACGCGACCGGCGAGCTGATCGGCAGTCACGAACAGCGCGGCAGACGCCTCCGGCATCTCCACCGTCACGAATTCGCCCGGCTCGCGTCCTGCGGGCCAGTCCTCGGCCGCAGCCACGACGTGCACGGTGGGCTGGGGCTCGGGGCGGCCGAACAGCCATACCGAGAGAACCACCACGACAACGATCAGGGCTGCCGCCGTGAACCGTCGGGCCTGCCCCGACATGGGTGCTGGTGTCGTTGCCATTAGCGCCCCCTAGCCCACCCGCGACGGATGCGGACGCTCGGGACCCGATCCGACCGGATCGCTCTGCAGCGTGATCCCGGACGTGTAGTCGATGATCTCCAGGAACCACTCGATGCCGCTGGCGAGGGTGGCGCACTGGTGGAAGGTGGTGTCCTCGGCGATGCCCTCGAAGCAGGCGCGGGCCTGCCAGGACCACACCCCCGGCACCGGGAGCTGCCAGCGGCAACGGTCGTAGGAGTCCACGGAGACCATGGCCGTGGAGGTGCCGCACGAGGCGCTCACGTCGCGGTCGGTGTGGTGCTGCCGGGCCTGGGCCTGCTGGGACGCACTCAAGTTGTCCCAGCGGCTCAGGTAGGCGTCGAATCCCGCGCCGGGCCGGGCCGCATCGGCGTTCTCGATCGTGGCGCGGTGACTGGGACGCCACGGCAGCAGCTGGGTCAGGCGGGTCTGGATGCTGATGACCTCCCACAGGCAGCCGTCGTCGCTGACGACGTGCCACACGCCCTGGGAGTCGGCTACCGGCCACACCGGCGATCCGGCCACCAGCAGGTGCTCCCTACCGCCGGGCACATCGGGATGGGGAGGCCAGGGCTTGCCCGGCTCGCCCCGCGGCTCGATGCCGACCAGCGTCACCCACCGCAGCTGTGACACGAGCCGCGAGCGGTCGCCGGCAGTCAGCCCCAGACCGGTCGTGCACGGCTCCTCATCGTCGCCGCCCCCGCCGGGCGGGCTGCCTCCGCCCCCGCCGGATCCTCCGCCTCCGCCGGACCCTCCGCCCCCTCCTCCGTCGTCGGTCGAGATGCGGTCCAGGAGCGCCGCGAGCTGGGCGTTGGTCATGGTCGAGTCCGGATCGGCGTCGGGCCGGGTGTAGGGGTTGGTGACGCCGTCGCCGTCGCCGTCGTGGCCCAGCAGGATGCCCAGATCGGCCAACTCGTCGGCCACGTCGAACGGGTCCGCCTCGGGGTCGACGTCGAGGCCGATCCCGATCGCTATGGCGATGAACATGTCCCCGCGGTCGGCGGTGCCCTCTTCGGGGAGAGTCTCGAGGGCGGCGTCGGCGTCGAAGCCCGGGTTGTGCTCCCCGTAACGCTCGATGATCTCCAGGAGGTCCTCGGCACCGGTGTCCTCGTCGGGGTTGTAGTCGTCGGGCAGGTAGCCGTTCTCGATGCCGGCGTTGATCTCGTCGCACGCCCAGGACTGGCAATCCGGGTCACCACCGGAGGCCTCGGTCGTGGTGGGCGCGGGCGCCTGGGTGGTGGTCGTGACGGGCGGTCTGGTAGTGGTCGTCACCGGCCGCTTCGTGGTGGTTGTCGCCGGCCGTCTGGTTGTGGTCGTCACTGGCCGCCGCGTCGTGGTCGTCACTGGCCGCTTTGTGGTGGTTGTCGCTGGCCGTTTGGTGGTGGTTGTCGCTGGCCGCTTTGTGGTGGTTGTCGCTGGCCGTTTGGTGGTGGTTGTCGCTGGCCGCTTCGTGGTGGTGGGCGGCGGGTAGCAGGCATTGGGCGGGCTGCAAATCGGCCGCTTCGTGGTGGTTGTCACCGGCCGTTTGGTGGTGGTTGTGACGGGCCGTTTGGTGGTGGTGGGCGGCGGGTAGCAGGCGTTGGGCGGGCTGCAGACGGGCGGTTTCGTTGTAGTCGGCGCGTGGCTGTGCCCCGGTGGCGGCTGCGGATGAGCATGGGCGGCGTCGGCGCGCTGATGGGTGATCATCGCGCCCAGCGCCACGGCAGCGATCCCCAGCACACTCAAGGCCAGGCACCAACGCGGTGTCG
Source organism: Acidimicrobiales bacterium (assembly GCA_965117015.1). Classification (GTDB taxonomy): domain Bacteria; phylum Actinomycetota; class Acidimicrobiia; order Acidimicrobiales; family Aldehydirespiratoraceae; genus Aldehydirespirator. Next base: position 645,549 of record OZ220747.1, on the reverse strand, counting down.
GCTCGCGGGGCGGCGGTTGGGGAGGTGACGGTGTGTCGGACATGGTGGGCAGCTCCTCTCGGTGCTCAGCAGGCCGCTGGGAAGTAGCGCTCGGGGGTGGCGTAGTGGTGTTCCATCCACTCCTCGGCAAGCCGGGCCGAGCGGTCGCAGTCGCGCCAGTCCTCGGCGTTGGGGCGGGTCTGGACCCACTCGGCCCAGGCGTCGCAGTCGCTGCCGAACCGTTCGGGCTGCTCGGAGCGTCGGCGGACGCGGGTTTCGAGTTGGATGCCGGCGGGAAGCACGATGCGGCACTGCTCGGCCAATGTCGTCCCGTCGGACAGGAGAAGGCCGGCGTCGTTGGTCCGGCCCGGACGCGTGTCGTAGGCGAGCGGGTCTATGACGGTGGCGCAGTTGTGCCAGCCGTGGCGGTTCTTTACGCCTGTGCCGCGGGCCCCCGCGCCGTAGGCGTCGGCCCGGTCCTGGTACTCGTTGAGCACGCACCACGGATGGGCGCCCAGGAAGTCCAGCACCCACTTCATCTCGTGCAGCAGCCAGGTGCAGTTGCCCCGCGGCTGGTCGAAGCACCAGCTCGTCCAGCGGGCCACGTCGCGGGTCCATCTCGGGGTCTCGCCGGCCCGGCGGCCTGCGCAGATGCCGCCCACACCCTCATCGGGATAGGCGCTGTGCACGCAGTCCGAGAGGTCCTGGGGGATCTCCCACTCCGACGGCGGGTAGCAGTCCGAGGGCCATGGAGGGCCCGGCGCACAGTTCGGGTAGTCCCAGTAGGGGAGATCTCGCGGGATCATCCCCGCTTCCGCATGCGGAGGATGGCCCCCCTCGGGCTCGGCGCCCGAACCCGCGGCCGCCGGCGGCACCGTCATGGAGGCCGTCGGGAGCGCAGCGGCGGGTGTCGCGGTCGGGGACTCGGTGGTGACGGCGGCTGTCGGGAGCGCAGCGGTGGCCGTCGGGGTCTCGGTGGCTGCGGGAGAATCAGTCACCGAGGATTCGGCTGCCACGGCGGCTGGTTGGGCCGCAGCGAGCAGCCGCGGCGCCGGCGCGTCGGCGCCGGTCGTCACTAACTCGCTCGGCGGGTCCTGACCGCCGGGGCCGCCGGCGGAACCACAGCCCGCCGCGACCATTGCGAGAACAGCCAATCCAAAGCACACGAAATTCATGGTCGATGATCTAAGCGCTATATTCAGATATTTGCAACTGTTTTATGATATTTCTATGTCTACCAGTGCTTATCTGATCCCCTGCGTGCGTCCGAACAGGCCGGCGCCCCTAGTCGGCCGCAGCCGGGTGGTAGCTTCAGCCCGGTGAACGAAGCGGTCGAGCGCCATGTCGGGCTCGACGCGGTCATGGCCCGGGCATCCTCCGAGAACTTCCCGGTGGCGCTGCGGCTGCTGCCCAAGGCGGTGCAGGGCCACTTGCGGGCCATCTACGGCTACGCACGGCTCGTCGACAACCTCGGCGACGAGTACCCCGGTGACCGCCCGGCCGCGCTGGACTGGGTCGAGGCCCAGCTCGACGACCTGTTCGCCGGCGCCCCCCGCCATGAGGTCTTCGTCCGGCTGGCGCCCACGGTGGAGCAGTTCGGGCTGGACCGCAGGCCCTTCGACGGGCTGCTCGCCGCCAACCGGCTCGACCAGCACAAGACCGGCTACGCCGACTTCGACGAGCTGATGGAGTACTGCGAGCTGTCGGCCAATCCGGTCGGGCACCTGGTGCTGGCCGTGTTCGAGGCGGCCACGCCCGACCGCCTGACCGCCTCCGACCAGGTCTGCAGCGGCTTGCAGGTGCTGGAGCACCTCCAGGACGTGGGCGAGGACGCCGCCAACGGGCGGGTCTACCTGCCGGCCGACGACATGGACCGCTTCGGCGTCGACGTCGAGGACCTCGGCGCCCCGGTGGCATCGGCCAATCTGCGCGGCCTGGTGGCGTACGAGGCCAGCCGGGCCCGGGTCATGCTCGAGGCCGGCAGGGGACTGGTGGCGTCGCTGCGGGGGCCCGCCCGCCTGGCCGTGGCCGGGTTCGTGGCCGGAGGGCTGGCCAATCTCGACGCCCTCGAGGCCGCCGGGTTCGAAGTACTGAGCCGCACCCGCAAGGCCGGCGCGGCACGGGTGCTGGGCCGTCTCGCCCGCGTGTACCTGGCCGGTGCGGCCCGGCGGGGGACGGGCGGCCCGTGATCGGCGCCGAGGCGGCCTACCGCCGCTGCGAGGAGATCACCTGGTCCGAGGCCCGCAACTTCGCCTACGGGATCCGCTTGCTGCCGCCGCCCAAGCGCCGGGCGATGGCTGCCCTGTACGCCCTGGCTCGCCGCATCGACGACGTGGGCGACGGCGACTGGCTCCAGGACCGCAAGCTCGCCGCGCTGGACGACCTCCACAACGCCATCGCCGCCCTAGAGGCGGGCGAGGTCGCCGACCCCGCCGACCCGGTGCTGGTGGGCGTGGCCGACGCCGCCGCCCGATACCCGATCCCCGTGGCCGCCCTTCACGAGATCGTCGAGGGCTGCGAGCACGATGTGCGGGGCGAGACCTACGCCACCATGGACGACACCGTGCGCTACTGCCGGTTGGTGGCCGGCTCGGTGGGTCGCCTGTCGCTGGGCGTGTTCGGCACCAAGCCTGCCCGTGCCGTGGCTTCGGGCCCGACCGGCAGCAGCGCCGGACCGGCCGGACCGGCCCCGTCCGTGGAGGAGATGGCCGACGACCTGGGCGTGGCCCTGCAACTCACCAACATGCTGCGAGACATCGTCGAGGACCACCGCATGGGGCGCATCTACCTGCCCGAACAGGAGCGGATCCGCTTCGGGATCGTCCCGGGCCGCTGGGACCCGCCCGACAGCGTGGCCACGCTGGTGCAGTTCGTGGCCGGCCAGGCGGTGACATGGTTCGAGCGAGGACTGGTGCTGCTGGACCATCTCGACTACCGCAGCCGGGCGTGCACCGCGGCCATGGCCGGGATCTACCGGCGGCTGCTGGGCCGCATCCTGGCCCAGCCCGCGTCCCCTCTGGACGGTCGGGTCAGCCTTCCCACTCGGGAGAAGGCCCTGGTGGCGGCCCGCAGCCTTTCAGGTCTGAGGCCGTGAGCGCAGGCCCGCTGCAGGCGAACATCAATGAGTTAACCACCACAGATGTGGGTAACTCATTGAAGTTCGGGGCGAGACGCCCGCTGAAGCCGTGAGCGCGGGCCCGCGGGTGGTGGTGGTCGGCGGCGGTCTGGCCGGGTTGTCGGCCGCGGTGGAGGCGGCCGACCGCGGCGCAGCCGTCACCCTGCTCGAGCGCCGTCCCCGCCTGGGCGGTGCCACCTGGTCGTTCGAGCGCAACGGCATCTGGTTCGACAACGGCCAGCACGTGTTCATGCGCTGCTGCACCGCCTACCGGGCGTTCCTGGAGCGGATCGGCTCAGCCGGCGGAGCGTCGCTGCAGAGCCGGCTCGACGTTCCGGTGATGGCGCCGGGCGGGCCGGTCGGGTCGATCAGGCGCACACCCGGCCCGGCCCCGCTGCATCTGGCGCCCGCTCTGCTGTCCTACCCGCATCTGAGCATGCGCCAGAGGCTGGCTGTGCTGCGGGCCGGGCTGGCGCTCAGGCGGCTCGACCCCGACGATCCGGCTCTCGACGACATGACCTTCGGCGAATGGCTGACGGCCCGCGGCCAGGATGCGACCGCCATCGAGACCTTCTGGGACCTGATCGTGCTGCCGACGGTCAACGCCGGCGCAGCCGACGCCTCCCTCAAGCTGGCCGCCAAGGTGTTCGTGACCGGGCTGCTCACCGAGGCCGGCGCGGCCGACATCGGCTGGGCCCGGGTGCCGCTGTCGGCCCTCCACGGTGACGCGGCCCGCCGGGCCCTGGAGGCGGCTGGAGGAGAGGTCCGCTCGCGCGTCCCGGTGAAGGCGGTGCGCCCCGGCAGCGCTGGCTTGGAGGTGCAGACCGACGAGCAGGTCGTCGAGGCCGACTCGGTGGTGGTGGCCGTGCCTCACGATGCGGTGGCCGCGCTGCTGCCGTCCGGCACCGTCGCGTCCCAGGACCGGCTCGTCGAGTTGGGCACCTCCCCGATCGTCAACGTCCATCTGGTGTACGACCGCCCGGTGACCGACCTGGGCTTCTTCGCCACCGTCGGCAGCGACGCGCAGTACGTGTTCGACCGCACCGCCGGTGCCGGGCTCGACGACGGCCGCCAATGCCTGGCCGTGTCCCTCTCCGCCGCGGAGTCCTATATCGGAATGGCCGCCGCCGATCTGGTGTCGCACTTCACCGCAGAGCTCGCCCGGCTCCTGCCGGCCGCCTCGGAAGCCACCGTCACCGAGTCGATCGTCACCCGCGAGAACTCGGCCACATTCCTCGGCGTGCCGGGCACCGACTCGCTGCGAGCCGGAGCCGAATCCGGCCTTCCCGGCGTGTACCTGGCCGGCGCCTGGACCGACACCGGCTGGCCCGCCACCATGGAGGGAGCGGTCCGCAGTGGAACCGGGGCCGGCCGGCTCGCGGCCCGCTTCGCCTCCCGATCAGCAGGCGGCGAGGCCCCCGGCTCGGCCGGCTAGGGCTCCGGACTCAGACCGGACGCGGTGCGAGACTAAACGAGCATCACCGGCTAAGGTTCGGGCCATGACTCCCCAGCACGCTCAATCTTCGGGAGGCGGCTCGGCGGGGCGGGCCATCGTGCTTGTGGTCGTGGCGGTTGCGCTGGGCGCGTTCTTGCTGGCGCGCGGCTTCGACGACTCCGACGACAGCACCGAGGTCTCTTCCAGCACCACGACGGAAGAGTCGACCAATGGCGACCCCGAAGAGACCGAGACCAACGGCACGACGTCCACCACGACAACCACCACCACGACGACGACGGCTCCCCCGGTGGTCACTCACCCCCCCGGTGAGGTCAAGGTGGCGGTGATGAACGGCACCGGCGTGCGGGGACGGGCCGGACGGACGGCCGACACGCTCAACGCCACAGGGTTCGTGACCGCAGCCAAGAACACCCAGCAGGACCGGGTCGAAGCCTCGGTCATCTACTACCGGCCGGGATACGGCGACGACGCCAAGTCGGTCGCGTCGGTGCTCGGAGCGCCCCCCGACATCATCACCCCCGCTCCGGGAACGATCATGACCCTGATCAGGAATCCTGAGTCCCCGGCGGACCTGGAGGAGTTCAACATCTTCGCGGTGGTCGGCACCGACGACGTGATTCTGGACCCGGATCCGCCCGCTGAATCCGGATAGCGATTCCGGTTAGCACAGCTGGTTGATCACCCCTCGCGCGGCGATGCCGCGAGAATGTCGGTTGTGCGCGTCCTGGCTGCACCCGACAAGTTCCGCGGCACGGCTTCGGCCGGAGAGGTGGCGGAGGCAGTAGCCGCGGCCGCCGGCGCGGTATCGGCGTCGTGCGACCTTGCGCCGATGGCCGACGGGGGCGAGGGAACCCTCGATGCCCTCGGTGGCCCCAATCGCTCTTCGGTGGTGACCGGGCCGCTCGGCGAGCCGGTCACCGCACCCTGGCGGCTCAGCCGCGGCGTCGCCGTCATCGAGATGGCCCTGGCCTCCGGTCTGGCCGTGGCCGGCGGCGCCTCGAGCAACGATCCGGTCAACGCCACCACGGCCGGCACAGGCGAGTTGATCGCCGAGGCGGTCGAGGCCGGAGCGCAGCGGGTGCTGGTGGCGGTGGGCGGCTCGGCCACCACCGACGGCGGCCTCGGCGCGCTGGAGGCCCTGCCCTCGGTAGCCCGGATGTCGGGGGTGGAGATGATCGTGGCCTGCGACGTGCGCACGGCCTTCCTGGACGCCGCCGCGGTCTACGGTCCCCAGAAGGGAGCCTCGCCCGCCCAGGTCGAACTGCTGACCCGGCGACTCAGGCGCCTGGCGCAGATCTACGATCGAGACTTCGCAGTGGACGTCACCGCCTTGACCGGCGCCGGCGCGGCCGGTGGCCTGGCCGGAGGCCTCGCGGCCCGGGGTGCCAGCCTGGTCAACGGCTTCGAGGTGGTCGCCGACGAAGTCGGCTTGGGGGAGCGGATCCAGAACGCCGACGTGGTCGTAACCGGCGAGGGTCGCTACGACGCCACGTCGTTGCAGGGCAAGGTGGTCGGCGGTGTGGCTGAGCTTGCGGCCCAGTCAGAGACGCTTGTGCTGGCGGTAGTAGGTAGCGCCGATCCGACCACGCGGAGACCTGACGGCTTGGAGATCATCGATCTGACCGCCCGGTTCGGATCGGAGCGAGCCAATGGCGACCCCTGCGGATGCGTGCGGGAGGCGATTGCGGAGGCGCTCGGGCGCCGCTAGAAGCGAGGCCGTCAGCGCCGGCGCCGCTCGCTCACGAGCCAGACCATCAGGGCCGCTATCACCACGAAGATCATCAACAGCGTGACCAGCCAGGAGACGATGGCCAGGACCCGCTGCACCATGGTGATCGCCCCCACCACGGCCAAGCCTCCGATGATTGCCCGGGCCGGCCAGGACAGGCCGCCCAGCTTCTCCAGGTCTCCGCCCGCCTCCTTCTCCATGGGTGATCCCACAAACCGATCCTACCGCTGCGCCTATACCATGGCCCGGTCCCGTTAGCCCGTTAGCGAGCCCAGCGAGGAACGCCATGGCCGTCACCGTCCGAGTGCCCACAACCCTGAGAGTCCTCACTGCCGGCGCGTCGGAGGTTGCCGTCGACGGTTCCACTCTCGCCGAGGTGCTCGACTCGCTGGAATCCTCGCATCCCGGCTTCCGCGACCGCATCCTCGACGAGGCCGGCGAGTTGCGCCGCTTCGTCAACGTGTTCGTCAGCGACGACGACGTCCGCTTCCTCGACGGGCTCGGCACCGCAGTCGACGACGGCGCCACCGTGAGCATCGTGCCCGCAGTCGCGGGCGGCCGCGGCTGAAGCACCCTTCCGCTCTGATACCCGCTCCTCCGAGCGGCCACATTCGCGTTCCGGCGGGTTGTCATCGCGGGTCTGCGCCGGTTGACTTGGCACTCGTGGCACGAGAGTGCCAACCCAGGCAATCAAGAGACATCCGGCCCTGTGCAGGGCCGTTCCGGAGGTTCAAATGGCCAAGACGATCCAGTTCGACGAGAAGGCTCGCCGTGCGCTCGAACGGGGCATGAACCAGCTCGCCGACGCGGTGCGGGTCACGCTGGGCCCCAAGGGCCGCAACGTCGTGCTCGACAAGAAGTGGGGCGCCCCCACGATCACCAACGACGGCGTGTCGATCGCCAAGGAGATCGAGCTGGAGGACCCCTACGAGAAGATCGGCGCCGAGCTGGTCAAGGAGGTCGCCAAGAAGACCGACGACGTCGCCGGCGACGGCACCACCACCGCCACCGTGCTGGCGTGGTCGATGGTGCGCGAGGGCCTGCGCAACGTGGCCGCCGGAGCCAACCCGATGTCGCTCAAGCGGGGCATCGAGGCTGCCGTGGACGCCGCGGTGGAGTCGATCCAGGACAACAGCCAGGACGTGTCGTCCGATAAGGCTCAGATCGCCAACGTGGCCGCCATCTCGGCCGCCGACGGCGAGATCGGCTCGACCATCTCCGACGCCATCGACAAGGTCGGCAAGGACGGCGTGATCACCGTCGAGGAGGGCCAGACCTTCGGCCTGGAGATGGAGACCGTCGAGGGCATGCGCTTCGACAAGGGCTACATCTCGCCGTACTTCGTCACCGACCCCGAGCGCATGGAGACCGTGCTCGACAGCCCGTACCTCCTGCTGGTCGGATCGAAGATCTCGAACGTGCGCGATCTGGTGCCCGTGCTCGAGAAGGTCATGCAGGGCGGCAAGCCGCTGCTGATCATCGCCGAGGACGTGGAGGGCGAGGCCCTGGCCACGCTGGTGGTCAACAAGATCAGGGGCACGTTCACCTCGACCGCAGTGAAGGCGCCGGGCTTCGGCGACCGCCGCAAGGCGATGCTCCAGGACATGGCCATCCTCACCGGCGGCCAGGTCATCAGCGAGGAGGTCGGCCTCAAGCTCGACAGCGTGGGCGTCGACATGCTCGGCTCGGCCCGCAAGGTGATCGTCACCAAGGACGAGACCACCATCGTCGAGGGTGCTGGCGACGCCTCCGACGTCGCCGGCCGCATCAACCAGATCAAGGGCGAGATCGACAACACCGACTCCGACTACGACCGTGAGAAGCTCCAGGAGCGCCTCGCCAAGCTGTCCGGCGGCGTGGCCGTGCTCAAGGTAGGGGCGGCCACCGAGGTCGAGCTCAAGGAGAAGAAGCACCGCATCGAGGACGCGGTCAGCACCACCAAGGCTGCCATCGAGGAAGGTGTCGTGGCCGGAGGCGGCGTGACGCTGCTGAGGGCCGTGGAGGCCGTTGACGCGGCGATCGACGGTCTCAGCGATGCCGACGAGCAGACCGGGGCCCGGATCGTGGCCAAGGCGCTGGTGGCGCCGTTGAGCCAGATCGCGGTCAACGCCGGTCTCGAGGGCGGCGTCGTCGTCGAGCGGGTCCGGAACCTCAGCGGCGCCGACGGCCTCAACGCGGCCACCGGCGAGTACGAGGACCTGATCGCAGCCGGGATCATCGACGCGGCCAAGGTCACCCGCTCGGCCCTTCAGAACGCCGGCTCGATCGCCGGGCTGTTCCTCACCACCGAGGCCGTGATCGCCGAGTCGCCCGAGGAGGCGCCAGCGGGCGGCGGTATGCCCGACATGGACTTCTAGTCCCCCCAACTCCCTCCCCCAAGACAACAGCCCGGCCCGCCCCCTCGGAGCCGGGCTGTTGCGCGCCCGGATAGCTTGCAGGCATGGCTGAGCTGCATCCGATGTGCCTGCCGCTCGCGCCCTTGCTGGGGACGTGGCGAGGCACGGGTCAGGGCAGCTACCCGACAATCGACGACTTCGCCTACACGGAGGAGCTGGTCTTCGGCCATGTCGGCAAGCCGTTCCTGTCGATGGTCCAGCGCAGCCGGGACCTCTTGACGGGCGAGCCGTTGCACGCTGAGGCCGGGTACATCCGGGCGCTCGGGGACGGCGCCGTCGAACTGACCGTGGCCCAGCCCTCGGGGATCACCGAGGTCGACGTCGGCACGCTCACCCCCACCGCCGGCGGCTTGGTCGTCGATCTGGAGTCGGCCCAGGTCGGTCTGACTCCGTCGGCGAAGTCGGTGACGGCGGTGCGACGCCGTCTGAGCCTGGCCGGCTCGACGCTGATCTCGGAGCTGTGGATGGCGGCAGTGGGAGAGGCCGATCTCATCCACCACGTGCGAGCCGAGCTATCCCGGTAAGGACGCGGCGAACTTCAATGGGTTAACCACACTGGATGTGGCTGACTGCTTGAAGTTCGCCGGCCGCAGCCCGAGTCGGCACGCTAGGGGCGGTCGGCGCAGGCCGACGTAGCCTGGAACTATGGCCACCAAGTCGAGGAGCCAGCAGCGACTGGTGCGGCCCTGGACCGGCGAGAGCTCTGGCGAGGACCGGCGGGCCGACCGGCTCGCATCCGAGGAGCCCATGGCCATCGAGTTGGACGACGTGCGGGTGGCCACCACCATGCGCACCCCGGGCAACGACTTCGAGCTGGCCGTGGGCTTCTGCTTCGCCGAGGGTCTTCTGGACGGCCACCGCGTGACCCAGGTCAAGTACTGCGCCAAGGGCTCGGCCGCGGCCACCGACTTCAACGTGGTGTCGGTGTCCACCGGCGGCAAGGCCCCTGCGCCCCGGCCCCGGCTCACCACCACCACGTCGTCGTGCGGTTTCTGCGGCACCAGCGAGATCGACGAGCTCGTCACCAAGCTCGATGCGGTCATCGGCGAGCCGATGCCGTGGGAGGCGCTGGCCTCCGCTCCCGAACAGCTGCGGCCCGGACAGGAACTGTTCGACGCCACCGGTGCGGTCCACGCCGCGGGCGTAGTCTCGCCCGACGGCTCGGTTTCGCTGGTCCGTGAGGACGTGGGCCGCCACAACGCAGTCGACAAGCTCATCGGCCGGCTGTTCCTCGACGGCCGCCTTCCTGCTACGGGGCTGGGCCTAGTGGTCAGCGGTCGTGCCAGCTTCGAGTTGGTGCACAAGGCCTGGGCCGGCGGTTTCCGCGGCTTGGTGGCGGTGAGCGCCCCCACCGCGCTGGCCGCGGCGACGGCTGAGGCGGCCGGGATGCAGCTGGCCGGCTTCGCCCGAGGTGGCGCCATGACCGTCTACGTCGACGCCTGAGGCCGAGCAGAGCGAGGCCGTGGCCCGAGCGGCCCGTGAGCGCAGCGAACAAGAGCGGAGGTGCTTGAGGCCGAGCAGAGCGAGGCCGTGGCCCGAGCGGCCCGTGAGCGCAGCGAACAAGAGCGGGATGACTGAGGCCGAGCAGAGCGAGGCCGTGGCCCGAGCGGCCCGTGAGCGCAGCGAACAAGAGCGGGATGACTGCCCGTAAGCCGGGGCTTCCTAGACTGCGTTGATGATGGAAGCAGTGGGTGTGGGGCAGGGGCTGGTCGTCGTGCATTTGTTCTGCGCCCGTACGCCGGACACCGACGACGCAGCGGTGCTCAACGCGGTGAAGGACGCCACCGAGGCGGGCACCCAGGTGGTGACGGTGGCGGTGCTGGGCCACAAGGCCCAGCTGTGCTTCATGGGCCTTCACGCCGACGCTTGGGCGCTGCGCGACCTGCAGACCGGCTTGGTGCGGGCCGAGCTGGACATCGTGGACAGCTACGTGTCGATCACTGAGCTGTCCGAGTACGCCTTGGGTTTGCCCGCAGAGATGGCCGATATGCGCCTGAATCCCAAGCTGCCCCCACCGGACAAGCCGGCGTGGTGCTTCTACCCGATGACCAAGCGGCGCAACGTCGACCAGAACTGGTACGAGCTCTCCTTCGACGAGCGCAAGGAGCTGATGTACGAGCACGGCGCTTCGGGACGCAAGTTCGCGGGGCGAATCGTGCAGTTGGTGACCGCGTCCACCGGGCTCGACGACTGGGAGTGGGGCGTCACCCTCTTCGGTGAGGACATCGGCGCCCTCAAGGAGACCGTCTACACCATGCGCTACGATCGGGCCTCGGCCGCCTACGCGGAGTTCGGCCCGTTCGTGACCGGCCTGGTGGGAACGGCCGACGAGATCCTCGCCCGTGTCTGAACCCTCCGGACGTCAGCCCCGGCCGGCGAGCGAGGTCTACATCCTGCGCTGGGCCGAGAGCCTGGCCGGGATAGCCCAGACCGGCCTGGGCTTCACAGAGAGCCGCTACGAGCAGGAGCGCTTCGAGGAAGTGCTGGCGGTGGCCGCCGACATCCGGGCCCACAGCGAGGTCGGGATCGACGCGGACGAGCAGGTGCAGGACTGGCTCGGCGGCGTCGGCTCCGGCATCGCCGGCTACGTCACGCCCAAGATCACCGTCGGTGCCATCGTCGGTGACGACGATGGCCGGATACTGCTCGTGCAGCGAGCCGACTCCGGCTGGTGGCTGTATCCGACCGGATGGTCGGACGTGGGCTACTCACCGTCGGAGGTCGCCGTCAAGGAGGTCCGCGAGGAGACCGGGATCGACTGCGAGGTGGTCAGGCCCATCGCCATCCTCGACGGGATGCGTCTCGGCTTCCACCGGGTGCCGCTGGTGTCGATCGTGTTCCACTGCCGCAGCCTGGGCGGCGAGTTGAAAGCTCACCCGCTCGAGTGCTCCGACGTGGGCTTCTTCGCCGAGGGCGAGTTGCCCGAACGCACCGCCCGCCCCGAGCTGTGGGCCCCGCACGCCTTCAGCGCCATCCGGGGCGAGCCAGTCGAGGTGCTGTTCGACCATCCCCGCGACCCGCCCTGGCGGGGCGAGCCCGAGGGCTGAGTCAGCCGCCTTCGCGGAGGAACTTCTCGACCTCGGCCACCAGCCGGTCGGGGTCGTCGCTGAGGGAGGTGTCGTCGCTGTCCTCGGCCTGCCCCGCGTCCCAGGCTCTCTCGAGGCGGGCCACATACTCTGCGGTCTCATCGTCCTCGGCCACGATCCTGGTGATCTCCCGCTCGTAGGTCTTGGCCCGCTGCTCCAGATCGAAGGTCGGCACCGGCGCCTTCATTAGGGCACAGACCCGGTTGACCAGCGCCAGCGCAGCCTTGGGAGACGGCGCGGCCGGCATGTACGACGGCACCGCCGACCAGAACGAAGCGGTGCGGTAACCGGCGTCGCGGCAGGCCGACGACAGCACTCCCACGATCCCGGTGGGCCCCTCGTAGGTGGACGGTGTGAGGCCGAGCTCGGCTCGAAGCTCCTCGTCGTCGGTGGAGCCGTACACCTCCACATCGCGGCTGTGGGGCACCTCGGCGAGCAGCGCTCCGAGGGTGACTATGCGCTCCACGTCCAGCATCCCGGCCAGAGAGATCAGCTGGTGGGTGAACGTCCGCCACCTCAACTGCGGCTCGGTGCCGATCAGCACGACCGCGTCGGTGCCCGGATCGTCCAGATGGGCCACCCGCACCTCGTTCACCGGCCACTTGATGCTCCGGGCCTTGCTGTCGTCCAACTGAACGGTCGGACGGGCCGCGGTGAAGTCGAAGAACGGCTCTGGATCTATCTCCGCCACCGGCACGCATCCCCAACGACCGGCCAGGTGACCGGCCGCGGTGGTGGCCGCGTCGCCGGCGTCGTTCCAGCCCTCGAACGCGGCTATCAGCGTGGGACGGTTCAGCGTGGGCCGCGGCCCGGACCACAAGACATGCTCTGGCTCAATTGACACGGGCGACACCATACCGTCGCCGCAGCGGTGCCGATCAGGCCAACTCGGGACGGTCGCGGAAGTGCTCCAGAGCCTCAGGGTTGGCCATCGCCGAGGTGTTTCGCACCGGGCGCCCGCAGATCACGTCCCGTACCGCGGTCTCGGTCATCTTGCCCGATCGGGTCCGGGGTATGTCGTCCACCGCGGCGATCACCGCGGGCACGTGGCGGGGAGACAACTCGGCGCGGATCCGGCTGCGGATCACGTCGCGAAGCTCGTCGGTCAGCTCGTGTCCGGATGACATCTTGACGAACAGCACAATGCGGGTGTCGGCGCCGCGGGGCTGGCCGACGGCGATGCTCTCGTCGACCTCCGGCATCGTGTCGACTCGACGGTAGATCTCGGCGGTGCCGATGCGCACCCCGCCGGGATTGAGCGTGGCGTCGGACCGGCCGGAGATCACGAACCCGCCCGACGGGGTTCGCGACGCGAAGTCGCCGTGGTGCCAGACGCCGTCGATGCGCTCGAAGTAGGCGGCCCGGTAGCGGGCTTCGTCGGGGTCGTCCCAGAAGCGCAGCGGCATCGACGGGAACGGGCTGCGGCACACCAGCTCACCCTCGACCCCGGGCGGCAGTGTCTCGCCCGAGTCGTCCACCACGTCCATGTCCATGGCCAGGCCGGGACGCTGGATCTCGCCCCGCCGGACCGGCGATGTCGGGTCGCCGGCGACCAGGCAACCGCACAGGTCGGTGCCTCCCGAGATCGACGCCAGATGCATGTCGGCCTTGACGTTGCCGTACACCCAGTCGAACCCTTCGGCCACCAGCGTCGAGCCGGTCGACGTGATGGTGCGCAGCGACGACAGGTTGTGGGTGGCGGCCGGGCGGATTCCCGCGTTGCGGCAGGCGTCGATGAACTTCGCCGAGGTCCCGAACAGGGTGATGCCCACCTCGTCGACCAGGTCGAACAGGCGCTCGGGCCCGGGATGGGCGGGCGAGCCGTCGTACAACACGGCGGCCGCGCCGCACGCCAGGGTCGAGGCGAGCCAGTTCCACATCATCCAGCCCGTGGTCGTGAAGTAGAACACCCGGTCGCCGGGCCGCACGTCGCAATGCAGCCGGTGCTCGGCCAGATGCTTGACGAGCAGCCCCCCGGCCCGGTGCACGATGCATTTGGGCGGGCCGGTCGTGCCCGAGGAGTACAGCACGTACCAGGGGTGGTCGAAGGGCAGCTTCCGGAACACCGCCGGAGTCGGCCCGGACCCGAAACCGGCCCCGTAGCCGTCGAGCCAGCCCGGCTCGATCAGCACGGTGCGGCGCAGCGACGGCAGGCCGGCCGCGATGTCGGCCAGGCGCTCGGTGCAGTCATGGCGGCGGCCGCCGTAGGGGTAGTCGGCGCAGGCGAACAGCACGGTGGGCGAGATCTGGCTGAAACGGTCGAGCACGCCCGTGGTGCCGAAATCGGGCGACGTGGAGCTGAACACCGCGCCGAGGCCGGCCGCGGCCAGCATCACCGCGTAGGCCTCGGGGCGGTTGGGCATCCAGGCCGCCACCCGGTCTCCGGGACCCACGCCAGCGTCGATCAGCAGCTGCTGGACACGGCCGACCATGTCATGCAGTTCGGCCCGGGTCAGCTCAACGGCCTCGCCGTCCTCGCTGCGGAAGATGAGCGCGGTGTCGGTCGACGGCTCGCCCAGCAGGTTCCGGGCCACGTTGAGCCTGGCGTCGGGCAGGAACCGGGTGCGCCGCATCCGCTCGCCCGGGTCCGGGCACCGGTCCTCGCCGGGCGACTCGACGAGGCGTTCGCCCCTGTCGCCCTCGACGCCGCACCAGTCCCACACTGCGGCCCAGAACTCGCCGCTGTGCTGCACCGACCACCGGTGCAGGCTGGCCCAGTCCGGCAGGTCCAAGCCGCGGTGTTCGTGCAGCCAGCCCCTGAAGCTCTCGAGGTTGGAACCGGCTGCACGTTGCGCCGAGGGCGTCCACAGGGGCGCGGTGGCGGCACCCGGGCTGCTCACAGCGTGTAGCGGTAGACGTTCGACTCTCGCCTCTCGAAGCCCATGCGGGCGTAGAGGCGGTTGGCCGCCTCCCGCGAGGGCCTGGACGTGAGGTCGGTGCTGCGAGCCCCCATGCCTCGGGCCGCCTCCAGCGCGGCCTCACTGAGGCGCTCGCCCACCCGCTGGCCTCTAAGTGTCTCGTCGACCACCACGTCCTCGATGCGGGTGCGCACGCCGGTGGGGATGCGGAAGGCGACCAGGGTCAGCGCACCGACGATGCGGTCCCGCTGCCGGGCTACGAACAGCGTGGTGGCGGGCGAGGCCACGATCTCCTCCAGCTCGGCCCGGCCGGGCGGAGGGTTCGATGACGACAGCTGAGGGATGAGCCGCTGCATGGCGTCAACGACTTCGTCGGTGACGGCGACGCACTCGTGGACTTCGATCCCGGGTGCGGGAGCCGCGGTGTCGTCTGAGGGAGCGGTCACAGCAGCGGAGGGTAGACGAAGCGCACCGCCTCGACGTTGCCTGCGGGTGTCTCGACCGTCAGGCGCGGTCTCATCGGGGGACGATGCGGGCGACGGTGCCGTTGAGCGACAGCGCGTAGAGCTCGCCGTCGGCGTCCTCACCGAACGACGCAAGCGAGCCGCCGAACACTTCCGCCCCGAGCTCGCGGAACTCGACTTCGCCGGTTGAGATCTGCAGGGCCCACAGGCGCGACGTGCAGTAGTCACCGAACACGTAGGCGCCGTAGAGGTCCTCGATGGCGCTGCCCCGGTACACATACCCGCCGGTGACGCTGCAGCCGTCGTCCTGGCCGTACTCCCACACCGGGTCGGCGTGATCGGGGGGCTCGTCGCCCGTGAAGCGGTGCAGGCCCTCGCGGAGGCGCCAGCCCAGATTGGCGCCGAGCCCGCCGCCGCTGGCGGCCAGCAGCACGGTCACCTCCTCGTAGGCGTCCTGGCCCACGTCGGCGATCCAGAGGTCGCCGGTGGCGCGGTCGAACGAGAAGCGCCACGGGTTGCGCACTCCGGTGAGGAAGATCTCGGGCCGTCCCGCCCCGTCCTGGCCGGCTGCGAAGGGATTGCCGGCCGGCACCGCGTAGGGCTCGGCAGCGTCGGGCGTGGGCTCGATCCTCAGAACGGCCCCCAACCAGGTCGTGGGATCCTGACCGGCGTTGAGCGGGTCGCCTCCGGAACCGCCGTCGCCGAAGGCAACGTAGAGGAATCCGTCGGGCCCGATAGCCAGGTCCCCGCCGTTGTGGTTGCTGAAGGGCTGGGCTTGGAACAGGATCGTCCGCCGATGGCCGCTCAGGCCGGTGCCGTCCCGCTCGAAGGCGTCGACTCGCGTGTCTCCCGCCAGGTCCGTGAAGTTCGCGTAGAGCCATCGGTCGGTCACCGCTATCCCTAGGAGGCCTCGCTCGCCGTCGGCTTCGGTCTCGGTACCGATGTCCAGGATCGTCTCCACCAGCTCGCCCCGGTCCAGGTCGACCCGCGACACGCGGCCGGCGCGCTCGGCGATCCACACCAGGTCGTCGCCGGGGGCCACCGCCATGTCGATCGGCTCGTCCAGGGTGAGCACAGCTTGAAGGGTCACGTCGGCCGCAAACATGTTGCCGTCCGGTCGGGTCGTGGCCGGCGCCGGATCGGCGTCCGCCGGCTCGGGCGCGTCGGTTGCGGCACCTGTCGGTTCAACCTCCGGCTCCTCGACAGCGGGCTCCTCGTCCGTCGGCGCCACGGTGCCGCCGGCGTTTGCGGTTGCGCCGCCGGCGTCGCTGTCTGGCTCCCGGATGCCGTCCCGTGGAGCCGGCTGAGGATCCAGTCCCGGTCGGTCCGACAGCTCCGACCCATTCGGCACCGTCGTCACCACCGGCACGGTAGGTCTCGGCACCGACAGTTCGTCGTCCGCAGCGCAGGCACCTCCGGCCATCAACGCGGTGACTAACGCGGCGACTGCCGAGACCCTCATGGCCCGTCCCGGAGAGGCTGCCCGTCCACAACCCCTCAGACGGCCGTTCGGCTCACGCCCCAGAGGCTAGGGGCAGGCGGGGCCGCCAAGAACGTGCGCGGGTAGGCGCAAGCCCGTCGCCTCGGGGCGGGGTATCTCCCGCTTGTTCGCTGCGCTCACGGACCGCTCGGGCCACGGTCTCGCCGTATGCAGCGGACTCGCCAACTCTCTGGATCGACCCCGCAATAGGGGCGGAAGGACTGGATATATCAATATATTTACATATAGATCCTGTAGTTTACATCGGAAGGGCGGAGTTGGTTGGGTCATGAGAGACGACACCGTCATCGGGCGGATGACGCAGCAGGACGGGCTTATCTCCCGCGCCCAAGCCCTGGACGCCGGCCTCACGGGGCGCCAGATCGATTACTGCGTGGCATCGGGGCGCTGGGTGCGAGAGGCCCGCGGCGTGTACCGGCATGCGGCCGTAGTGGCTTCAGGGCTCACCAGACTGCGGGCCGCCTGGATGGCCTATGGCGGGCTGGCCAGCCACCGGTCGGCAGCGGCACTGCACCACTTCGACGGGTACACACTCAACATCGTCGAGCTGACGGTCGCTCCCGGCGCGAACAGGGGCGTCAAGGGAGTGCGCTTCCACCAGTCCACACAGCTCGACCTGGCGAAACCCGTCGAGCGGGAGGGCATTCTCGCCACGGGACTGGCCCGCACCGTTCTCGACCTGGCCGCGGTCGTGAGCCCCAGGCGGCTCGACCGTACCGTCGACGCAGTACTGAGGAGCGGGCAACTGCGGCTGTCGGACCTCTGGGCCGTGCTCGCCTCGCACGCACGCCGTGGACGGCCTGGATGCGCGGCGCTCAAGGCATCCCTGGAGGAGCGCTTCGGCGGAGAGCCCGTGCCGCTCAGCGCATGGAGCAGGATGGTGGCCGAGCTGCTCACCGATGCCGGCCTCGACTATCCCGCCCTCGAACACCGCATCCATGACGCCCGCGGGGACTTCGTTGCACAGGTTGACCTCGCCTACCCATCCCAATGGGTGGCCATTGAACTGGACAGCGCCCGCTGGCATGACAACCGCGAGTCCTTCGTGGAGGATCGGCGGCGTCGCAATGCAATCACACTTGCCGGCTGGAACGTCCTCAACTTCACCTGGGACGACTACGCCAGCCGACCTGAAAGGCTGAGCGCCACCGTCATCGGAGCGCTGGACGGCGGGATCCGCGCCCGACCGGGTCGAACTTCAAGCAGTTAGCCACATCCAGTGTGGTTAACCCATTGAAGTTCGCCGAGGTAGCGGCGGCCAACACGGCTACTTGACCTGCCGGATCAGGCCTTCCTGCACCACTGATGCCACCAGCCGGCCGTCGCGGGTGAACACCCTGCCAGTGGCCAGCCCCCGAGCGCCGCTGGCAGCCGGGGTGTGCTGGTCGTACAGGAGCCATTCATCGGCCCGAAACGGTCCGTGGAACCACATGGCGTGGTCGAGGCTGGCCAGCATGACCTGCGGGTTGGCCGCGCTCGTGCCGTGGGGCGCCAGCGCGGTGTCGAGCAGGGTCAGGTCGCTGGCGTAGGTGAGAAGGCAGGCGTGCAGCACCGGGTCGTCGCCCAGCGTGCCGTTGGCCCGCATCCACACCATCTGCCTGGGCGGCAGCGGACCGCTGCGATCGAGCGGGCTGGTGGTCACATAGCGGATGTCCAGTGCCTGCAGGCGGTCGGGCCGAGCCCGGTCCGGATCGGCGGCCTTGATCTTCTTGATGCGAGGCTGCAGGGACTCTGGGTCGGGCACCTCCGGCATCGGGTCGGCGTGCTCGTATCCGTCCTCGGCGATGTGGAACGACGCCGCCAGCTGGAAGATGGCCCGTCCGTGCTGGATGGCCACCACACGCCGTGTGGTGAACGACCGGCCGTCGCGGATGCGGTCCACGTCGTAGAGCACCGGGGCCCTGGGGTCGCCGGCCCTCAGGAAGTAGGCGTGCAGCGAGTGCACGGAACCCCGGTCCACCGTGCGGGCGGCGGCCACCAGAGCCTGGCCGGCCACCTGGCCGCCGAAGATGCGCTGGCGGTCGTCGTCGGGCGAGCGGCCCCGGAAGATGTTGACCTCGATGGCTTCGAGGTCGAGGAGGGCCACCACATTGTCCAGCGCCGTCTGCATCAGCCCATCATGCCCCGGTTGTGGGCAATAGCCTGCGGTCGTGACCACCACGCCGACCTCCGCTCTTCGGAGGCTCAGAGTCGAGCACGGGCTGAAGGCCCTGCGCTACTGCGGCGTGTCGGTCGTCAACGTGACGGTCGGACTCACGGTGCTGGCGGTCTGTCATGGCGTGCTGGGGTGGCCCGCGGTCGGAGCCAACCTTGCAGCCTGGGTGGTGGGCACCGCGCCCGCATACCTCCTGAGCAGGGCATGGGTGTGGCGGCGCAGCGGTCCACACCGGCTGGGCGGCGAGGTGCTCACCTTCTGGGTGATGGCGCTGGTCGGCCTGGCGCTGTCGTCGCTGGCGGTGGCGGTCATCGAGCACTTCACGCAGCGCACACTGCTCGTCGTGGCCGGCAACCTCGTTGCCTACGGCAGTGTGTGGGTGGCCAAGTACGTGTTCCTCGACCGGGTGTTGTGGCCTCGAGCCGGTGATGATGGAAGATCGGCTCCGGCTCGCGGCTGAGGCAGCACGCGGCTTCATGCCGGCCGACGAGGGACTGGCCCTCTACCGGGCCGCCGCGTCGCTCGAGGTGGACGGGCCCCTCCTGGAGGTGGGCAGCTACTGCGGCAAGTCGGCGGTGTACCTGGGCGCGGCCGCGCAGCAAACAGGACGCGTGCTGTTCTGCGTCGACCACCACCGCGGCTCCGAGGAGAACCAGCCCGGCTGGGAGCATCACGACCCGGAGGTGGTCGACCCCGATCTGGGCGTCATCGACACACTGCCGTTCTTCCGCCGCACCGTCACCGACGCCGGTCTGGAGGAAACTATCGTCGCTGTCGTGGGCGACTCGCCGACGGTGGCGTCGCTGTGGGCCACTCCACTGGCCATGGTGTTCATCGACGGCGGACACGGCGCCGAGCCCGCTCACCGCGATTACGAGGGCTGGACGTCCCATGTAAGGCCGGGGGGACTGCTGGCCATACACGACGTATTCGAGAACCCCGCCGACGGCGGACGGCCGCCTTATGAAATCTGGTGCCGGGCCCTGTCCGACGAGTGCTTCGAGGAGCAGGCGGCGGTCGGCTCGCTGCGGGTGTTGCGGCGTGTCGCCTAGGGCTCTCGCCATCGGCTTGGGGCTGGTTCTGGCGGCATCCGGATGCAGCGGCGAGCGCTCGTCGGGCCGCGATCCGGCCATGTCGGGAGAACCCGAGGCGACTGCGACGACCGCTCCGACGGTGTCGCGCACCACCTCGACTACCACGACTCAGGCGGAGGTCGACCCTCCCGTCACCACGTCCCCGGAGGACGAGGTGGACGTCACGCCCCCCGTCACGTCGGAGTCCGATCCCATCGGCTGGGAGGATCTGGAGCACCTCACCGTGGAGATCGACGGCGAGGTCGTGCGCCTGGAGGGAGGCAGGGCCACCGTGTCGTACGGGGGCGCCTCGGCCAGCATCTTCACGCTCCAGAACCGCGTGGCCCAGGGGGACCTCGACGGCGACGGAGACGAGGACGTGGTCGCCCACATCATCGAACAGTCGCCGGGGACGGGTGTCTTCCACCTGGTCGTGCCGGTGATCGACGAAGGGGGCGCGGCCATGGCGCAGCCGCCCATCTTCGTCGGCGACCGGATCGTCATGGACGCCATCACGGTGCGGGACGGTCTGATCGAGGTGTCGCTGTTCGACCGGGCCGACGACGAACCCTTCACCGTGATCTCCCGGCACACCACGCTGGAGATCGACGTGTCGGGATCGGCACCGCTGGTGACGGTGATCGGTACCGAGCCCATCGAGGACAAGCCGCTGCCGGGCCCCGAACGTCCGGAAGTGACAATCCGCTTCGAGCCGGGCGCGGTGAGCGCCACGGAGTCCGGGACCATCGACTTCCGCGAGCGCCAGACCTACACGGTGTACGCATCGGAGGGCCAGCCGTTCACCGCCGCGCTGCGAGCACCGCTGGGCGTGTGGCTCGATGTCCGCCTGGACCACCTGGTCGTCACCTCCGCCGCCCGACGATCCCAGCTTGTGGAGGCGGAGCTGCCGGCCACCGGACCGTGGAAGGTGACGGTGGTCTCCTCACACGCAGGGGAATCCGGCTACGAGCTCACCGTCGAGGCTCTGCCGCGTCCGGAGCCCGACCCTGCGCCCACGACTACTACGGAGAAGGTGACCGTGCCCCGACCGGTCACCCCCGACGACGACGGTGACGTCGTCTACCTGACCTTCGATGACGGCCCTCATCCCGAATACACGCCACAAGTGCTCGACGTTCTGGCCCGTCACGGCGCCCGGGCCACGTTCTTCGTGGTGGGCTCGCTGGCGCAGGCCTATCCCGACATCATCCAGCGCATCGCGGCCGAGGGTCACACCATCGCCAACCACACCTGGAGACACGAGGACCTTGCCGGGCTGTCCCGGGCGGCCTTCGACGAGACGATCAGCCGGACCCAGATGGTGTTGGGGGACCTCGCCACGCCCTGCCTGCGTCCGCCCTACGGCTCGATCGACGCCTTCACCAGGGAATGGGCGTCGGACCACGGGCTGTCGCTGCTGACGTGGGACGCCAGCCCCTCCGACTGGCTCCGCCCGCCGGCAGAGGAGATCGCCGACTACATCGTGCAGTGGGCCAGGCCCGGAGTGGTCCTGCTGATGCACGACGGTGGCGGCGACCGCTCCACCACGGTGCAGGGCCTGGACATGGCTCTGGAGCGGCTGGCCGACCGGGGTCTGCGCTACGAGCCGGTCTGCCGCTGATCGCAGCAGACCTCCGGCGATTGCTCGGAGCGACGCCGGCGCGTAGGCTCTGCCGCGCCGACAGGCAGCGAAGCCGGTGCGAACCCGGCACTGTCCCGCAGCGGTGATGCTCGGCGGCTCCGGTCGCCGAAACGAGTCCGATCGCCTGGCTGCCGGCATGACGGACCGACCCTCGAGGTAAGGGGAGGCTCGTGCGGTGGCACTCCCGCTGCTCGGCCCCGAACTCGAGCAGAAGGGAGAACACCGTGAACCGTTCCACCGCCCGAGCCCGCCACTCGGGACTGCGGCTGTTGTGCATGGCCACGACGCTTCTGCTGTTGGCTGCGGCCTGCGGCAGTGACGACAGCGACGACAGCGCTGCCCAAGCGCCTGCCACCACCGTCACATCGACCACTACCACCGCACCGCCGCCGGACCCTGTTGAGGAACCCCCCTCAACGACAACCGAGGCGCCTGCGCCCACGACGACGGAAGCCGCGGCGACGACAACGACAGAGCCCGCTGCCGCGCTCGACGAAGGCGAAAGCACCTATCAGCGCATCGTCTCGATCTCGCCGACCGGTACCGAGTTCTTGTACGCCATCGGCGCCGGCGATCATGTCGTTGCCGTCGACTCCTACTCCTACTACCCGCCTGAGGCGCCCGTCACCGACCTCAGCGGCTTCAATCCCAACATTGAGGCCATCGCCTCATACGAGCCTGATCTGGTGGTGATGGGTCCCGACGGCGACGTTCTCGCGAGTCTCGACGCGCTCGGCATCTCCACCCTCGTCATCGACGCTCCCGCCACCTTCGAGGACGTGTACGCCCAGATCGACGTCTTCGGTGAGACGCTCGACCGACGAGAGGCGGCGGCGCAGCTCATCGCTGGCATGCAGGACCGGATCGCCGAACTGATAGAAGTCGCGCCGGACGCGACGGGTCTCAGCTACTACCACGAGCTGACTGACTCGCTGTATTCGGTGACCAGCGGCACCTTCGTCGGGCATGTGTACTCCCTGTTCGGCCTCACGAACGTGGCCGATCCCGCTGACGAGGGCGGGTCCGGCTATCCGCAGCTCAATGAGGAGTACCTCCTGGACATCGATCCGGACTTGATCTTCCTCGCCGACACGCTGTGTTGTGGTCAGAACGCCGAGACGGTTGCGGCCCGACCCGGATGGGAGTTGCTGAGCGCAGTTCGTGACGGCCATGTCGTTGAGCTCAACGACGACATCGTGTCCAGGTGGGGACCGCGACTCGTGGAGTTCATCGAGGCGATCTCCGACGCGTTGACGGCCATCGGCTCCGCGAGCTGATCGAAGCCCCGGCCGCGGCTCTCGAACTGGGGATACTCGATTTCGGTGACGAGCGCATCCGCCGCCTCCTCCGACGACGCCGTCCGGGCCTCCGGGCTCGGGATCGGCGCACTGGTGGCGGCGTTGGCGGCGGTGGTTGTGGCCGTCGTGACGGGCCTGACTGTGGGGCCTGTCGGCATCCCCGCACATCGTGTGGTGATGGAACTCGCCGACGCGCTGCCCGCCGTGAACACCGATTCGGGGCTCAGCGACACGCATGCGGCCATCGTCACCAATATCCGGTTGCCCCGCGTCGTGCTGGGACTGCTGGTCGGTGCCACCTTGGCTGTCAGCGGCGCGACCTATCAGGCGGCCTTCCGCAACCCGCTGGCCGATCCCTACCTGCTCGGCATCGCCGCGGGGGCCGGCCTGGGTGCGACCGTCGCCATCGTCAACAACGCCGGCGACGGTGCCGGTCTGTTCGACCTGGTCCCACTCGCGGCCTTCGCCGGGGCGATAGTGGCGGTGGTAGCAGCCTTCGCGGCGGGACACCTCGGTGGACGGTCAACGGCTTCGCTGATTCTGTCGGGCATCGCGGTGGCCAGCTTCCTGAGTGCATGCCAGACGTACCTGCTGCAAGCCAACAACGACGCCTTCCG
Organism: Acidimicrobiales bacterium; assembly: GCA_965117015.1. GTDB lineage: Bacteria > Actinomycetota > Acidimicrobiia > Acidimicrobiales > Aldehydirespiratoraceae > Aldehydirespirator. Next base: position 622,177 of record OZ220747.1, on the reverse strand, counting down.
CAAGATCTTCGCCTGGATCCTGGGCCGCATCGCAACCTCAGGGTGGTCCGAACCCGCCCTGTTGGCCCCGTATTTCCTGGTGACCACGGTGGTGGTTCTGCGCTACCGGCGCGCCCTCGACGTGCTCGCCGTGGGTGACGACGAGGCTGCGGCCTTGGGACTCGAACCCAGACTCATCCGCACGATCGTGGTGCTCGCCGCGTCGCTGGGAACCGCGGCCGCCGTTTCGGTCAGTGGCCTTATCGGCTTTGTCGGCATCATCGTCCCTCATGCTGTGCGGTTAGTGTTTGGCACAAGCAATCGAGCGGTGCTCCCGCTGTCGGTGCTGTTCGGGGGTGCGTTCATGGTCTTGGCCGATCTCGTCGCCCGAACTGCGTTGGCGCCTGCCGAGTTGCCGATCGGTGTGGTCACGGCCTTCCTGGGCGCACCCTTCTTTGTGTTCGTGTTGCGCACGAGTCGTCGGGAGATCTGGTGAGCAGCGCGGTGGAGGTGGAGTCCCTGAGTGTGCGCCTAGACGGAGCCCAGGTGCTGCGCAGCGTGAGTCTGACGGTCGAGGCGGGCGAGTGGGTGAACATTGTCGGTCCCAACGGCGCCGGCAAGACCACGCTTCTGCGGGCGTTGCTCGGCCTGGTCGAATACGAAGGACGGGTGCAGGTCGCCGGCCTTGCCGGCCAACGTCGCGCCGCTCGTGCGAGGACCGTCGCCTACGTCCCGCAGACCCCGGTAGTGCCGCGGGGAATGCTCGTCGCCGATTATGTGCTGCTGGGGCGCACTCCTCACCGGAGCGTGTTCTCGGCCGAGACGGCCACCGACCGCCGAATCGCCGCCGAGGTGCTGGATCGCCTCGACTTGAGCGGTTTCGGGGACCGGGCGGTCCAGTCGCTGTCGGGCGGTGAACGCCAGCGTGCTCTGCTTGCACGTGCGCTCGCTCAGCAAACCAGCGTGCTGTTGCTGGACGAGCCGACAACGGCCCTTGATCTGGGTCACCAACAGGACGTGTTGGAACTGGTGAACGCGTTGCAGCTCGAGCGTCGCCTCACCGTCATCGCGACGCTGCACGACCTGACGCTGGCTGCCCGCTACGGCGACCGGGTGGCCATCCTTGCCGACGGTCGGATCATGCAGTGCGGGTTGCCGCGGCAGGTGCTCACTGCGGAGATCATTGCCGAGCAGTTCGGCGCACAGGTGCGCATCCTCGACGATCCCGACGGGCCGGTGATCGTGCCCTCGACGGGCCGTCGAGGCGACTCGATCAACGACAACGGGAGACAACCATGAGCGAGACATCGGCATCCGCCGGCTCACCCCCCACCGAGGATCCGCGACCCGAGAGTCTGCGCGTGGCGCCCAGCCTTGTCCTGGTGTACACGGGGGACGGGAAGGGCAAGTCGTCGGCGGCTTTCGGCACCGCGCTGCGGGCCAGGGCCCGGGGGTGGCCGGTAGCGGTCGTGCAGTTCCTCAAGTCCGACAAATGGGTGACGGGTGAGCAGCTGATGGCCGAGCCCCTCGGCATGGAGTTCTGGTCGCTCGGCGAGGGGTTCACCTGGAACAGCGAGGACCTGACTCGCGACGAGGCGGAGGCCGAGGAGGCCTGGCGTCACGGCAAGACGCTGGTGCAGGCGGGCAATCACCGGCTGGTCGTCTTCGACGAGATCACCTACCCCCTCAACTGGGGCTGGATCGACGCGTCCGATGTGGAAGCGACCCTTCGCAACCGCCCCGAGCGAGTGTCGTTGGTGTTGACCGGACGCGACGCTCCGCAGTGGATGATCGAGATGGCCGACACCGTCACCGAGATGCACAAGGTCAAACATGTCTACGACCGCGGCGTCCGCGCCAAGAAGGGCATCGACTACTGAGCCGAGCCCGGCGCGCCGGTGCGTCGCGACGCCCGCGCCGCTGCGCTCACCTGCCCGCGGGGCCTCTTGGGTTCACGAGATTCCCATGATCTCCAGCAGCGTGGGCATGTCAAGGCATTCCTCCATGGCGTCGGCGACGACGTCGAACTGCCTCTGTCGACGTTCTGAGAACGGCACGGGATCCGGGTCGTAGCGGCAGCCTTTCAAGGTCGCCACATGGGTGAGGAACGCTCGACGGAAGTCGTCGCCTTCGAACAGGCCGTGCAGTGTTGTGCCGTAGACCTCACCGGCGCGCCAGCCTTCGGGCTCCTGGTTGAACCAGAGCCACGGTGTCGCCGTGCCGTCGGGCTGGCGACGAACCCGACCGTGGTGAATCTGGTAGCCCGCGACCGCAGCACCGAACGCAGTACCGCTCATGCGGGCGAGCAGCTTGTCGTGCTCGAAGCGGGTCTCGACATCAAGCAGACCCATGCCTTCGACCACACCGAGGCCCGACTCGACGTCGTCGTCGATGGTCCGGCCCAGCATCTGGTAACCGCCGCAGATACCCAGCACGACGCTGCGGCGCTCGTGCGCCACGGCAGCGACCGCCTGATCGAGGCCGCGCGAGCGCATCCACTCCAGGTCGGCTGCGGTGGCCTTGGAACCGCCCAAGACGATCAGGTCGGGGTGTCCCAGTTCGCGAACGGAGCGTACGAACCGCAACGATACGTCAGCCTCGTTGGCCAAGGGATCCAGATCGGTGAAGTTCGACAAGCAGGGGTACGCGATGACGGCGACATTGAGTTGAGCGGGGCTGGGGTGTGCGGTGGCTCGGTGCGTGCAGGCCCGGTCCGTGTCGGAGGTGACGATCGGCATGTCGCGCAGTGCCACCGAGTCCTCAGCGTCGATGCGCACGTCTTCGAGCATGGGCAACACCCCGATGGTGGGAATGCCGCAACGCTCCTCGAGGTCGGCTGTTGCGTTGCCGAGAAGCTGGGGGTCACCGCGGAACTTGTTGATGACGAAGCCGCGCACCAGACGACGCTGCCCCGGCGGCAGGAGTGCGACCGTGCCGTACAGCGAGGCGAACACTCCGCCCAGGTCAATGTCACCGACAACGACCGCGTTCATGCCGCCACGTTCGGCGACCCTCAGGTTGGCGATGTCGGTCGGAGCCAGGTTGATCTCCGCGGGGCTTCCGGCGCCCTCGGCCACGACGGCGTCGAAGGTCCGGCGCAGCCGTGCCAACGAGTCGAGGACCATCTCGAACAGTTCCGGTTTGTGGTGGTGGTACTCCGCAGCACTCATCGTCGCGTACGGCCGGCCGTTGACCACTACTTGAGCATCTGTGTCCGACGTCGGCTTGATCAGTACCGGGTTCATGTCGACGGTGGCTTCCACACCGGCGGCTTGAGCCTGGCTGAACTGCGCTCGGCCGATCTCGTGGCCGCCGAGAGTCACCGCGGAGTTCAGGGCCATATTCTGCGACTTGAACGGAGCGACTCGCAGGCCCTGTCGTGCGAGCAGGCGGCAAAGACCCGCGACGAGGGTCGACTTGCCCGCGTTCGAGGCGGTCCCGCACACCATCAGGCCCGGCGCCGGGCCCGGTGACGGCGAATGGGCGATCACCGCGTCAGCGTACAAGAGGGTGGTGTTGTGCTATTCTCGCTCTGCAGCCGGTGCGATGGCTGCTCCGTGTCCGGGCAAGGTTCTGCCCAAGAAGGGGATCGACTACTGATGCCGGATCGGGACCGGCGATGAGCGCGGCAAGGCGAACTTCCTGTCGATATTCCACCTGTGGGGTGGATTCTCAACAGGAGTTCGATGGCGACGGACCCGGAAGCCCCGTCCGTTGGCGCTGACGGTGCTCACCGGCGGTGCCCGGTCGGGCAAGTCGGCCGCGGCGGTGGCGGCCGCGGCGGCCTCGGGTGCGCCGGTGACATTCATCGCCACGGCCGAGCCGGGCGACGACGAGATGACCGAGCGCATCGCCCGGCACCGGGCTCGGCGGCCAGCTCACTGGACGACACTGGAGGCGCCCCACGACCTGATCCGGGCCGTCGAGACAGTCGACCCGGCCGACACCATCATCGTCGACTGCCTGGCCATCTGGGCGACCAACCGGATGCTGGAGGAGGCCCGCCCAACCGACGCCGACATCGAGGACGAGGCCGCCCGGCTGGCGCGCCTGCTGGCGAAGCGCCGCGGCCGAGGGTTGGTCGTCACCAACGAGGTCGGCTCGGGCGTGGTGCCGGCCACACCGTTGGGACGCGACTTCCGCGACCTTCTGGGGACGGTCAACCAGGCGGTAGTGCGGGCCGCGGATGCCGCGTACCTGGTGGTCGCGGGCCGGTTGCTGCCGCTTGTGGACCCGGCCGACGGGCTGGGGTCCTAAAGGACGGGGCAAGTGAGGATGCGGGCCCAGGCTCGCCGAATTGGCAGCGGTGGGGTCCGTCTTGGACACTCTCCGCTGCCAATTCTTGGGATGCGGGCCCCGGCTGGCCGAATTGGCAGCGGTGGGGTCCGTCTTGGTCACTCTCCGCTGCCAATTCGCTCGCGGACGCTGTTGTGACAGCGGAGAGCGGCGTTCTCGGCAGGCTGCTGGCCGAACTGCCCGGACCGGACCGTGCCGCGGCGGACCAGGTCGCGGCCCGGGCTGCGACCGTGCTGCGTCCGGCAGGCGCCTTTGCCCGTCTCGACGCGGTGGCTTCCTGGTTGGCCGGCTGGCAGGGCACTGACACACCGCAGGTGGACCGGCCCCATGTGGTGGTATTCGCGGCCGACCACGGTGTGGCCGCCGACGGCGTGAGCGCCTACCCGGCGGAGGTCACTGCGGCCATGGTCGACGCCATCGAGAGCGGCGTAGCCACGATCTCCGTGCTCGCCCGGCAGGTCGGCGCGACCCTCGAACTGGTCGACGTGGGGGTGGGACGCCCCACCGGCAACATCCGGGTCACCGACGCCATGAGCCGCGACGAGTTCGATGCGGCTGTGACAGCCGGCGCGGCCGCGGTCGAGCGAGCCGACGCCGACCTGCTAGTCATGGGCGAGATCGGGATCGGCAACACCACCGCGGCCGCGGCGGTGGCGGCCGCAGTGCTGGGTGGGCAGGCCGCCGACTGGGTCGGTCCCGGAACCGGCGTGGTCGGAGCGGCACTGGCCCACAAGTGCGACGTCGTCCAGGCTGCGCTCGACCGGGTGGGGACGGTCTCGCCGCTGGAGGCGTTGAGACGCCTGGGGGGCCGGGAGCTGGCCGCCATGGCGGGAGCGGTGGCCGCGGCCCGTAGGCGCCGGTTGCCGGTTGTGCTCGACGGGTTCATCGCCACCGCCGCGGTCGCTCCGCTGGCGGTGGCCCGCCCCGGAGGCCTCGACCATTGCATCGCCGGTCACTGCTCGGCTGAGCCCGGCCACCAGCAGGCACTGGAGACGCTGGGGCTGGATCCGCTGATGCGGCTCGACCTGCGGCTGGGCGAGGGATCCGGGGCGCTGGTGGCCGTGCCCATCATCCGCATGGCCGCGGCCGCGGTGACCGACGTGGCCACCTTCGAGGAATGGGGCCTCCAGCAGTGAGCCTGCGGTGGGCGTGGGCGTTCCTGACACGGCTGCCGGGCGGCGCCCATCCCGAGACCGACCGGGAGTTGGGCCGCAGCGTCCCATGGTTCCCCATCGTGGGCGCGGTGATCGGAGCCTTGTCCGGGGCGGTCTACTGGGCCCTTCACGGTCCGCTGGGCGCTTCGCTCGCGGCCGTGCTGGCCGTGGCGGTCGGCGCCGTCGCCACGGGCTGTTTTCACGAGGACGGCCTGGCCGACACAGCGGACGCGCTCGGCGGGGCAAGCCGGGAACGGCGCCTGGCGATCATGAAGGACTCCCGTGTGGGTGCCTTCGGGGTGCTGGCGCTGGTGCTGTCGACGCTGGTGCGGGTGTTCGCGGTGTCTTCGCTGGCAGCCATCGACGGGCTGATCGCGCTGGTGGTGGCCCACATGCTGGGCCGCACGATGGCGGTGGCGGCAATGGGCGCGGCTCCCCCGGCCGCCGGCACCGGCCTGGGCCACAGCTACACCGCCCACCGGCCACGGGCCTGGACCGTCGCCGCCATCGTCATCACCTCGGCGGCTGCGGCCAGCCTCGGGCTACCGGGTGCGGTGTCGCTCGCGGCCGCCGCGTCGGGAGCAGCGCTGGTAGGCGCTATTGCGCGGCGGGCGTTCGAAGGCATCACCGGTGACGTCCTCGGAGCCACCGAGCAGGTCGCCGAGATGGCAGTCCTGGTGTCAGCCGCCGCCCTGGTGAGCACTCACGGCTGGTCCTGGACCTGACCCGCGAGCTCGGCATCGACGGCGGAAGCAATGGATCAACTGACTCTTACCCTGCGCCCATTAGCCTCGGCGCGACAGGCCCGAACATGCAGGAGGCAGCCATGCGGAGCCATGAAATCGACTATCAGATATACGGTGACGACCTCCAGTTCGTGGAGGTCGAACTCGACCCTGGCGAGGTAGTCATTGCCGAGGCCGGGGCCATGATGTACATGGAGCAGGGCATCACCTTCGAGGCCAAGATGGGCGACGGCTCCGATCCCGATCAGGGCGGCTGGGGCAAGCTCAAGTCGGCGGCCAAGCGGGGCCTTACCGGCGAGGGTCTGTTCATGACCCACTTCATGAACAGCGCGCCCCAGGGCAAGCAGCGGGTGGCCATGGCTGCGCCCTACCCCGGCAAGATCCTGCCCATCAACCTGGCCGCCGCGGGCGGGCAGCTCATAGCCCAGAAGGACGCTTTCCTGTGCGCGGCGTCGGGCACCAAGCTCGACATCGTCTTCAACCGCAAGTTCGGCACCGGCCTGTTCGGAGGGGAGGGCTTCATCCTCCAGTCCATCTCCGGTGACGGCTTGGCCTTCATGCACGCGGGCGGCACCATCATCGAGAAGCAGCTCCAGGGCGAGACCCTGCGGATCGACACCGGCTGCATCGTGGCCTTCCAGCCTTCGATCCAGTACTCAATCGAGCGGGCAGGCAACCTCAAGTCGATGGTGTTCGGCGGCGAGGGTCTGTTCCTGGCCACCCTCACCGGCGTGGGCCGGGTGTGGCTCCAGTCCATGCCGTTCAACCGTCTCGCCGACCGGGTGGTGGCCAACCTCAGGCCCGGCGGCTCCCAGGGGGAGGGCTCGGTCATCGGCGGCATCCAGAGCGTGTTCGAGCGCCGCTAAGGGCGAGACGTTTCGCTGCGTCGCAGCCGGCAGCGTGTTCGATCAGACAATCGGGACGCTGAACGCGCCCAGCGGGCCGAAGTCGAAGCGGAACTCGTCGCCCGGCGCCACCGGCATCGGGCGGGTGAACGAGCCCGACAGGATCACCTGACCCGCCTGCAGCGACCGGCCCTGCTCGGCGTAGCGCCGGGCCAGCCAGACGATGCCGTTGGCGGGATGGTCGAGCACACCCGCAGCCAGTCCGGTCTCTTCGGCGACGCCGTTGCGATAGGCGATGGCGCCCACCCAGCGAAGATCGGCGTCGCGCGGTCCGATCGGGTGGCCGCCGGTGACGATCCCGGCGTCGGCCGCATTGTCGGCGATGGTGTCGATCACGGTGCGGGTGCGGCCGGTGGCCGGGTCGATGCGGGGGGTGCGGGAGGCGATCATCTCCACGGCGGCGGTGACATGGTCGGTGGCGTCAAGAACGTCGTCGATCCGTAGGTCGGTGCCGTAGAGGTCGTCGGCCAGCACGAAGGCCAACTCCACCTCCAAGCGCAGGTCGCAGAAGTCGGCAGCTGAGATGGGCTCACCGGGATCGAACACCATGGCGTCGGTTAGGAAGCCCGAGTCGGGGGTGTCGATGTTCATGGCCTGCTGCATGGCCCGGCTGGTGAGGCCGATCTTGTGGCCGATCACCCGCTCGCCCCTGTCCAGCCTGATGTCAAGCCAGGCGGCCTGCACCCGGTAGGCCTCGTCCATGGTCATGTCCGGGTAGACGCTGGTGGTCTGGCGAACCTGCCGGCGCTCGCGCTCGGCGGTGTCGAGCAGCTGAGCCTCGGCCCGCATCTCGCCGTCGGTCAGCGCGGACGTCCCTGGTTCGGCTGCTCCGTCCTCGCCGGGGCGCTCGCTCACGGGATGAGCAGGATCTTGCCCGCAATGCTGCGACCCTGCAGCAGCCGGTGGGCCTCGGCCGCCTCGGCCAGCGGCAGGCGGGCTCCGATGCGCACCTCGAGCCGACCGGAGGCGATCCAGCCGAACACCTCCGCGGTCCGGGCGTCGATTTCGGTGCGGGTGGAGATGAAGTCCCACAGCTTGGGCCGGGTCAGCCACAGCGACTTGCCCGACAGGTGCAGCGGGGCTTTGGGCTCCACCGCCCCCGAGGCGTTGCCGAAGGTCACCATCGACCCTCGCAGGCGCAGCAACTCGATGCTGTCGTCGTAGACGGCCGCGCCCACCCCGTCGTACACCACGTCGATGGCCTCGGGGCCGACCGCGGCCTCCACCCCGGTCACCAGGTCGGTGGTCGAGTAGTTGACCACGTGGTCGGCGCCCGCGGCTCGGGCCAACTCCACCTTGGCGTCCGACCCGACCGTGGCCACCACCTCGGCGCCCCGCAGCTTGGCCATCTGCACGATGAGGCGACCGGTGCCGCCCGCGCCGGCATGGACCAGGCAACGGTCTCCGGGCCCGATCCGGGGGCAGTCGGTCACCAGGTAGTGGGCGGTCAGGCCCTGCACGCCCATGGAGGCGGCCACCTCCAGATCGACACCGTCGGGCACCTTGTATGCGACCGAGATGTTCACGGCGGCCCGTTCTGCATAGGAGCCGGCCGATCCGGCCCAGGCAACCCGGTCACCGGGGGCGAAGCCGTCCACCCCGTCGCCGACCTCCAGCACCGTCCCGGCTCCCTCCTGGCCCAGCACCAGCGGAAGCGGCAATTCGTAGAGACCCGAGCGGTGGTAGGTGTCGATGAAGTTCACCCCGGCCGCGGCCACCTCCACCGTGACCTGGCCCTCGCCGGCCACCGGGTCGGCCCGCTGGACGAGCTGCATCACCTCCGGCCCGCCTGTCTCGGCAATCTGAACCGCCGCGCTCGTCGCGCCTCCCGTCTCGGTCATGTCTCATGCCTCCTGCATCGGATCCGCCACGAGGCTACGGCCATGGCCCGCCAGAGGGTCTATTCGTCCTGAACGGTATTGCGCAGGGTTCCGATCTCGGGGACGGCAACCTCGACGACATCGCCCGGCTTCAGCCATCTGGGCGGGTCGAAGCGGGCGCCGGCGCCGGTGGGGGTGCCGGTGAAGATCACGTCACCCGCGTCGAGGCTGACGAAGGTGGACAGGTAGTGGATCTGGTACTCGATCCCGAACCGCATGTTGCCGGCTAGGTCGTCCTGGCGGAGCTCGCCGTTGACCCGGGTGGTGAGGTGCAGTCCGGCGAGGTCGCCGATCTCGTCGAGGGTCACCAGCCACGGGCCGATCGACCCGCTGCGGTGCCAGTTCTTGCCCTGGGTGACGTTGAAGCGCCCGTGGCGCACCCAGTCGCGGACGGTGCCCTCGTTGCCGAGGCTCATCCCGGCGATGTGGCTGCGGGCCTGCTCAATGGGGATCCGGCGCCCGCCGGTGCCGATGACCACCACGATCTCGCCCTCGTAGTCGAGTTGCTCGGACTCGGGGGGCCGCAGCAGGGCCTGCTCGTGGCCGACCAGCGTCTCGGGGAAGCGCACGAACACGCTGGGGTAGGAGTCGCCGGGGTTCTCGGCGTACTCGGCTCCCCGCCCGCCGTAGTTCACGCCGATGCAGATGATCTTGCCGGGCCGGGGGAGCAGGCGCTCGAACGTGATCCCGTCGAGATCGTGGTCTGCGGCGCCGGAGCCGGCCCAATCGGCCGCTTCGCTGAGGCGATCTTGCGCGATGAGGTCGCCGAGGTCCGCGACCCCGTCGACGCGCGAGGCGAGATCGATCACGCCGGTGCCGTTGGGCGCAAGGACCCCGAATGAGGGTGCTCCGTCGACGCTGTAGCTGAGCAGGCGCATGGATGACCTCGGGGGATCGGAGGGGAAGGGGAACCGTACAATCGTGGCGGACAGGACCGCGTATGCCTCACATCATCATCGAACACTCTGCCAACTTGGCCGACCTGACCGACGTGGATGCTCTGGTGGCCGCGGTCCATCAAGCGGCTCTCGACGACGGCCTGCCCGCCCTCGACGCCCTCCGCACCAGGGCTGCGCCCCGCGACCACTACCGCATCGCCGACGGGAACCCGGCCTACGGCTTCGTATACCTGACCGCCCGCATCGGGCCCGGCCGCGAACCAAAGACGATCCAGCGGTTCCTCAACCGCCTCATCGACACCGTTGACGAGGTGCTGGCACCGCTTCAGTCCGACCATCCGGTGGCCATCAGCGCCGAGGTTCAGTTAATCGACCCGACCATGCGCATCAACCGCAACCACATCCGCACGCATCTCGCCCGGGGTGATCGCACCTAGCCTCCCTCCGAGGCCGCGATAGGAGAGACCATGGCCACCGCAGCCAGCTTCGAGGAGAACCTTGCCGCCGCTAGCCGGAACCTCGCTCGCTTCGCGGCCGAGCCCACGCTGCATCTGATCGACGGTGAGTCCACCGCCAGCACGTCCGGCAGGACGTTCGCCAACGCCTCGCCCATCGACGGGATGCACCTGGGTGATGTGGCGGTCGGCGACTCGGCCGACATCGCGGCAGCCGCGACCGCGGCGGCTGCGAGTTTCGACCAGTGGTCCGGCACGCCCGGTGAGCAGCGCAAGCGCATCCTGCACGCCGTGGCCGACGCCATCGTGGCCCGGGCCGGCGAGATCGCGGTGGTGGAGTCGGTGGACACCGGGCAGGCCATCCGCTTCATGTCGTCGGCCGCGCTGCGGGGCGCGGAGAACTTCCGGTTCTTCGCCGACCGGGCCCCGGCCGCGTCGGACGGCCTAGCGCTGCCGTCGGCCGATCACCTCAACTACACCAGCCGCCGGGCCATCGGACCGGTCGGGGTGATAACACCGTGGAACACGCCGTTCATGCTTTCCACCTGGAAGATCGCCCCCGCGCTGGCCGCGGGCTGCACCGTGGTCCACAAGCCGGCGGAGTGGAGCCCGCTCACGGCCAGCCTGCTGGGCGAGATCGCGCTGGACGCCGGCTTGCCCGCCGGCGTGCTCAACGTGGTCCACGGGATGGGCGAGACTGCCGGCCGGGCCCTCACCGAGCACTCCGACATCGCGGCTATCGCCTTCGTGGGCGAGTCGGCCACCGGGTCGGCCATCCAGGCCCAGTCGGCGGCCACCCTCAAGCGGCTCCACTTCGAGCTGGGTGGCAAGAACCCGGTGATCGTGTTCGACGACGCCGACCTCGACCGGGCCCTCGACGCCGCGGTGTTCATGATCTACAGCCTCAACGGGGAGCGCTGCACCAGTTCCAGCCGCCTGCTGGTGCAGCGCAGCATCTACGACGACTTCACCGAGCGTCTGGCGGCCAAGCTGCGCAACATACGCGTGGGCCATCCGCTCGATCCCGACACGGTTGTTGGCCCGCTGATCCACCCCCGCCACTGCGACAAGGTGCGCGGCTACATCGAGCTGGCCTCGGTCGAGGGCGCCACCGTGGCCGAGGGCACTGGATGGGCCGACGCGCCGGCCGGAGGCAACTTCGTGACGCCCGTACTGTTCACCGGCGCCACTAACGACATGCGCATTGCCCGCGAGGAGATCTTCGGCCCCGCCCTCACCGCCATCGCCTTCGAGGACGAGGCCGACGCGGTCGCCATCGCCAACGACACCGACTACGGGCTGGCCGCCTACGTGTGGACTGGCGATGTGGGCCGAGCCCACCGGGTGGCCGATGCCGTCGATGTGGGAATGGTTTGGGTCAACTCCCAGAACGTGCGCCACCTGCCCACACCGTTCGGGGGCACCAAGCGCAGCGGCATCGGTCGCGACGGCGGCGACTGGAGCTTCGACTTCTACATGGAGACCAAGAACGTGGCCGTCGCCCACGGCGACCACCCCATCCCCAAACTGGGAGGCTGAGACGATGCAGACACAGATGCTCATTGATGGACGCTGGCGCGACGGCGACGCCGAACGGATCGAGGTGCTCGACCCGGCCACCGGAGACGGCATCGCCGAGGTGGCCGCGGGCGGCCCGGCCGAGGCCGTCGCGGCCTGCGACGCGGCTGCGGCCGCTCAGCCCGCCTGGGCTGCCACGGCGCCGAGAGTCCGATCGGAGATCCTGCGGGACTGCCACCGGATCATGCTGGACCACACCGACGAGCTTGCCCACCTGATCACCCTCGAGCACGGCAAACCCCGGGCCGACGCGGTTGGGGAGGTGGCCTACGCGGCCGAGTTCTTCCGCTGGAACGCCGAGGAGACGGTGCGTATCCACGGCACTATCGGCACCGCCCCGGCCGGCGACAAGCGCATCATCACGCTGCATCCGCCGGTAGGCGTGGTGGTGATGATCACACCGTGGAACTTCCCGGCCGCCATGATCACCCGCAAGCTGGCCCCCGCGCTGGGAGCGGGAAACACGGTGGTCGTCAAGCCGCCCCGGGAGGCGCCCCTCACCGCGCTGCGGGTCGGCGAACTGCTGGCCGAGGCCGGCGTGCCGCCCGGCGTGGTCAACCTGGTGCCCACCACCGCGTCGGGTCCCTGGTTCGACGCCGCGGTGGACCATCGGGCCGTGCGCATGGTGTCGTTCACCGGCTCGACCGAGGTTGGGCGGGTCTTGCTGCGCCGCTGCGCCGACCGGGTCCTCAAGACGGTGATGGAGCTGGGCGGCAACGCACCCTTCGTGGTGTTCGCCGACGCCGACCTGGAGGCGGCGGTCGCCGGTGCGATGGTGGCCAAGATGCGGCACTCGGCCGAGACCTGCACCGCGGCCAACCGGTTCTTCGTGGAGGAGCCGGCGCACGACGAGTTCGTGGAGCGGCTGGCTGCGGCCATGGGGTCGATGAAGGTGGGCAGCGGGTTCGATCCCGACGTGACCTGCGGCCCGATGATCAACTCCGCGGCGATCACCAACATCGACCGCCTCGTGCAGGGCGCCATCAACGGCGGGGCCAGCGCGGTCACCGGCGGCTCCGCCCTCGACCGGCCCGGCTTCTTCTACGAGCCCACTGTGCTCGGCGGCGTGGACCCGGCCGCGCCCATCACCCGCGAGGAGATCTTCGGACCGGTCGCCCCGGTGACCAGCTTCACCGAGACCGACGCCATGATCGCGGCGGCCAACGACACCGAGATGGGCCTGATCGGCTACGTGTACACCGAGGACCTAGCCAAGGGTCTGCGAGTGAGCGAGCGCATCGAAGCCGGCATGATCGGGCTGAACCGTGGGGCGGTGTCGGACCCGGCCGGCCCCTTCGGCGGCATGAAGCAGTCCGGCCTGGGCCGCGAGGGCGCCAGCGAGGGCATCTACGAGTTCTGCGAGACCCAGTACATAGCCGCCGACTGGTAGCGGTCCGGCCGTTGGCACCTCCTGCGGGGTGAGTTAACGACCCAGTTCTGCGGTGACGGCTTCGGCTAGGCGGTGGTACTGGGACTCGTCGTTGTAGAGGTGCGCCGAGATCCGCAGCAGGCGGTCGGGCGGCGCGGGCCAGATGAAGACCGGGACCTGGATCCGGTGCCGCTGTTCCAGCGCGGCCATCAGCGGGTCGAAGATCTCGGAGCCGGAGTGGTCGGCGGGCGGCACCGGCATCGAGGCGATGGCCCCGATCATGTCGTCGGGCGCGGGCTTCTCGATCCCCAGGGCGTCGAGCAGGATCCGGCGGCCGGCCAGGCACAGATCCCGGATTGATCGGCGGACGCCGGGCCAGCCCTCGGGGTGCATGGCCTCCACCGCGTCCAGCGCGGCGGGCACGGTCAGCCAGGCACTCGGGTCTTCGGTCCCCGTCCAGTCGAACTGGGCGTGTAGGCGCCCGCCGGTGGAGGGCCAGCCATCGTTGTAGCCGTGGCTGATCACGGAGTGGTACATGTCGTCGCGCCGGTCGGCCCTGACCCACAGGAACCCGGCGCCCTTGGCCGAGCACATCCACTTGTGGCAGTTGGCCGTCACATACGAAGCGCCCAGTTCGGCCACGTCGAAGTCGATCATCCCCGGCGCGTGGGCCGCGTCGACCAGAACCCGCACATCAGGCTCCAGTTCGGCGGCGATCTCCGCGATCGGCATCACCAGCCCGGTGGCCGATGTCACCGCATCGACTAGCAGGATCCGGGTTCGCGCCGTGACCGAGGCAAGCACCGCATCGACGGCCTGCCGGGAGGACTCGATCGGGAACGGCACCCCGGCGGTCACCACCCGTGCTCCCGCCCGCGACGCGGACACCGCCGCCGCGTTGCGGCAGGCGTTGTACTCGTGGTCGGTGACGACGATCTCGTCACCCGGCCCGAGAACCGGCTCCAGCGACCGCAGCACCGCGTTCACGCCCGTGGTGGCGTTGTTGACGAACACCAGCCCGGCCTCGTCACCGCCCACGAAGCCGGCCACCGCCCCGCGGGCCGAGTCCAGCTCGCGCTGGTACTCGCCGCCCAGGAAGTACCTCGTGGGGTTGGCCTCCATACGGCTGCGTACCCGCTGCTGGGCCTCGAGCACCGTCGCCGGCGTCGCGCCGAATGACCCGTGGTTCAGGTGCAGTACACCCTCCTCCAGCATCCAGGGACTCACAGCGGTCAGGATCCTTGCTGGCGGCGCTTCTGGATGTTGGCCCACTCGTCGCGGAGGCCGACGGTGCGGTGGAACAGCATGGGCGTGTCGGGGTCGTGGGCGAAGTAGCCGAGGCGCTCGAACTGCACCACCTCGCCGGGTGCCGTCTTGGCCAACTCGGGCTCGAGCTTGGCGCCGGTTACCAGCTCCCGTGAGGCGGGGTTGTACGACTCCAGCGGGTCGCGGCCGTCGGCGCCGGGAACCGGGTCGGTGAACAGCCGGTCGTAGAGCGCCACGGTGGCGTCCACTGCGTGGTCGGCCGCCACCCAGTGGATGGTGGCCCGCACCTTGCGCCCGTCGGGGGCCTGACCGTCTCCGGTCTCGGGGTCGTAGGTGCACCACAGCCGCACCACCTCGCCGTCGGAGTCGGTCTCGACGTCGTTGCAGCGCAGGAAGTAGCCGGCCCTCAGCCGCACCTCGCGGCCCGGCGCCAGGCGGTAGAACTTGCGGGGCGGGTCGAGCATGAAGTCGTCGCGCTCGATCCACAGCCGCTCCGTGAAGGGCACCAGCCGGTTGCCCGCCAGCGGATCCTCGGGGTTGTTGACCGCACTGCGATGCTCCACCGGCCGGTCCCACCGCGGCCAGTTGGTGATGAACACCTCCAGGGGGCGCAGCACAGCCATGCGGCGCTGGGCGGTGCGGTTGAGGTGGGTCCGCACGAACGACTCCAGCAGCTCGATCTCGTGCACGCCGTTGACCCGGGCCACGCCGATGTGGGCGCAGAACTCGCGGATGGCCTCGGGCGGGTAGCCCCGGCGGCGCAGGCCTCGCAGCGTGGGCAGCCGCGGGTCGTCCCAGCCGTCCACCAGGCCGTCGGCGACGAGGGTGATCAGCTTCCGCTTGGACATGACGGTGTGGGTCAGGTTCAGGCGGGCGAACTCGTACTGGCGGGGACGGTCGCCGGGCAACCGCAGGTGCTCCAGGTACCAGTCGTAGAGCTGGCGGTGGGCGTCGAACTCCAGCGAGCACAGCGAGTGGGTGACGCCCTCGATGGCGTCGCTCTGGCCGTGGGCCCAGTCGTAGGTCGGGTAGATGCACCAGGCGTCGCCGGTGCGGAAGTGGGCGGTGTGGCGGATCCGGTACATGACCGGGTCCCGCATCAGCATGTTGGGGTGGGCCATGTCGATCTTGGCCCGCAGCACCTTCTCGCCGTCGGCGAAACGCCCGGCCCGCATGTCCCGCAGCAGGCTCAGGTTCTCCTCCACCGAGCGGTCCCGGAAGGGGCTCTCGACCCCCGGAGTCGTGAAGTCGCCACGGGTGGCCGAGATGGTCTCGGCGTCCTGGTCGTCCACGTAGGCCAGGCCCTCGCGCACCAGGTGCTCGGCCCACTGGTAGAGATGCTCGAAGTAGTCGGAGGCGTGGACGGCCCGGCCGTCGGGCTCGAAGCCCAGCCAGGCGATGTCGTCGGCTATGGCCTGCGCGAAGGCCGCGTCCTCGCCCTCGGGGTTGGTGTCGTCGAAGCGAAGCCGGCAGGCCCCGCCGTTCTCGGCGGCCACCTCGAAGTTGAGGCACACCGCCTTGGCGTGGCCGATGTGCAGGAACCCGTTCGGCTCGGGCGGGAAGCGGGTCTGCACCCGCCCGGCGTAGGTCCCCGCCGCGTTGTCGGCCCGCACCTGCTCCCGGATGAAGTCAAGCGGCCGGTGCACGCCCCCCGGTTCGTCGCGCGTCTCAGCCACGAAGGAGTTACTAGCAGCCGACGACCGGTCATCCAACGAACCCGCCGACGGGCATCGCCGGAGCCTGCCGTCTCGGGTCGGGTTACGTGTCGGCTTGGCCCAGGTAGGAGGCTCGCAGATCGGGGTGGGCCAGCAGGTTCTCTGCGGTGTCGTCGAGCACCACCCGCCCGGTCTGCAGCACCCAGCCTCTATCGGCGATGGACAGGGCCATGTTGGCGTTCTGCTCCACCATGAACACCGTCAAACCGGCTTCGTGGATCTGCTGGATGAGCTCGAAATTCTGTTGCACCAGCGCTGGAGCCAGACCCATTGACGGCTCGTCCATCAGCAGCACCCTGGGCTTGGCCATCAACGCCCGGCCCATGGCCACCATCTGCTGCTCGCCGCCCGACAGCGTGCCCGCCTTCTGGTTGAGACGCTCCTTGACCCGGGGGAACAGCTCGAAGACTCGTTCGAGGTCGGCCGCTATGCCGTCGGTGTCGGATCGCAGGTAGGCGCCCAGGTCAAGGTTCTCGCGCACGCTGAGGCGCTTGAACAGGCGACGGTTCTCCGGGACCATGGTCACGCCCCGGGCCACCCGATAGCTGGTGGGCTTGTCGTTGACGACCTCACCATCGAGGACGACTTCTCCGGAGGTGGGTTTGAGCATGCCGAGCAGGGTCTTGAGGGTGGTCGACTTGCCGCTGGCGTTGCCGCCCAGCAGGCACACCAACTCGCCCGCGTAGATCGACAGGTCCACATCCTTCAGGGCGTGGACTGCTCCGTAGTGGGCGTTCACGGTGCGCATCTCCAGCAAGGGCGTCACAGCCGCCCCGTGGTGGTCGGTGCTCATGACGTCTTGGTCCCGTGGCCCAGATAGGCCTCGATCACCCGGGGATCGGTGGAGACCTCCGCGTAGTCGCCCTCAGCGATCTTGGTGCCGTGGTCGAGCACCACCACCCGGTCCGATACCTCCCGCACCACGTCCATGTGGTGCTCGATGACCACGATGGCGAAGCCCCACTCGTCGCGCAGGCGTCCGATCATGCCGGTGAGCTCGGCCGACTCCACCGGGTTCATGCCCGCCACCGGCTCGTCGAGCAGGATCAGCTTGGGTTGGGTGGCCATGGCCCTGGCGATCTCCAGCCGGCGCCGGTTGGCATAGGACAAGGTGAAGGCGGGCTGATCGAAGCGGTAGCCGACCAGACGAGAGCCGAAGAAGCTGAGGACCTTCTCGGCCCGCTGGCGGATCTCGGCCTCCTCGCGCCTGAAGGACGGTGTGTAGAACAGGGCGCCGAAGGCGTGCTGGCGGGTGCGGCAGTGCTGCGAGACCATGACGTTCTCCAGCACGGTCATGTTGGCGAACAGCCGCACGTTCTGGAAGGTGCGGGCGATGCCCCGAGCCGTGACCCGGTTGGGGTCGAGCCCCAGCAGCGAGGTGCCCTCGAAGAGGATGTCGCCGGCGGACCGCTCGACGGTGGCGGTGATGGCGTTGAACAACGTGGTCTTGCCCGCGCCGTTCGGCCCGATCACCGAGACGATTTCACCGGGGTGGACCTCGAAGTCGAGTCCGTCGAGGGCGTGCAGACCGCCGAAGTCGACGCTCAGGCCGCGGGTCTCGAGCAGCGGCCGGCGATCGGCTCCGTTGGTGGCGGTCATGTCAGCGGTGCGGCCCGCGTGCCGCTGTCGCCGTCGTCATCCTCGACCTGGCCCCTGAGCCAGGCGTCCTGGGCCATCTCCTCCTGGTGGAGCTCGCGCGACCGGCGCACACTGGGGATCAGACCCTCCGGGCGGGCCAGCATCATCCAGATCAGCAGTGCCCCGTAGATCAGCAGTTTGAACTCCGAGAACTCGGCTAGCAGGCCGGGCTGCTTGGGGCCGCCCAGTACGCCGATCAGCACCGCGGAGCCGGCGATGACGCCCACGATGCTGCCCATTCCTCCGAAGATCACCACCACCAGGATCACGATCGATACCAGGATCAGGAAGCTGTTGGGGAACACCGAGCCGACCTTGGCCGAGAAGATCGCGCCGCTGAAGGACCCCAGAATCGCGCCCACGACGAAGGCCAGGAGCTTGACGTTGACGGTGTTGATGCCCATCGCCTCGGCCACCGTCTCGTCCTCGCGCACGGCCATCCAGGCCCGCCCGAGTCGGGACCGCTCCAGCCGCCACGAGACGTAGATGGCGATGGCGCAGAAGGCCAGCACCAAGTAGAAGACGCGGCGCGGGTCGGTGCCGGCCACGCTGGTCAGCCCGAAGATCCCCGCGCCGGGGATCTTGGTTATGCCCTGGGAGCCCCCGAACCATCCCGACAGCCAGTCCGACAAAAAGAGCAGCCGGATGATCTCGCCGAAGCCCAGCGTGACGATGGCCAGGTAGTCGCCGCGCATCCGGATGACCGGCGCGCCGATGAACAGACCGACCAGGCCGGTGATGATCACCACCACGATGAGAGCCACCAGCCACGGCATCTCCGGGTTGATCCTGGGTGACGTAGCGGCCGTGAGAACCGCGGCCGAGTAGCTCCCCACCGCGAAGAAGGCCACATAGCCCAAATCCAGGATGCCGGCCAGCCCGACCACCACGTTGAGGCCCAACGCGAGCAGCACGAACAACCCGACGTTGGCCAGCAACTCGTTGGTGAGCTTGCCGGCGAACAACGGCAGGATGATCAGCGCCGCGCCGGTCAGCATGATCAGCCCAAAGTTGGCCCGGTTGCGCTTGGCCCCCTCGAGCGAGGCGATATGGCCCCGGGCCTGGCGGATCCGTCCCCGGCCGAGCACCGCGAGCACCCCGGATGCGGCCGCAAGGCCCAGCGCACTCGTCCAGTTGACCCCTCCCCGGCGGGCATAGAGCCGGTCGGTCAGGGCCTCAAGCCTCATGCCCTCGGCCAGATCCACCACCAGCGGCTCCAGCACCGCGGCGCCGGCCACCGCGAGGACCATGGTCACCACCGCCCGGCGGGTTCGCGGACCGAACGTTCGGAGGATCCCGCCGGCCGCTCCGATCGCGGCGCCGATCAGCAGCCAGACACCCACCGCGAACCATGTGGCGTTGCCGAAGGCGAGCAGTTCGGCCAGCATCGGGCTCCAGTTGACCAGCGGCTCGCGCAGGTCGAAGTTGGCCAGAAGCACTGCCAGCAGCGACAGCCCGCCGCCGGCGAGGGCCCCGCACGCCGCGCCGCCCGCGACTTCATGCGCGCCGGCCGCGTACACCGGCACACCCTCCCGCTTGACCTGGTGGCCGACGCGGTAACCCGCCGCGAACGGCACCACCAGCAGGGTCAGGTAACCCAGGCTCAGAACGGGCTTAACCACCACCCGCTCGTCGAGGCGCACCGGCATGTTGGACAGGGCGATGAAGACCTGCGCGACCGCGCCGACAGCGCCCATTCGCACCAGCCGCCGCCAGTCCTGGGCCAGCGCGGGCCGCGACGCGGCCAGCGGCATCTCGGCCGGACCTCCCACCGCGCCCGTCTCCGGCGGCACGGTGGCGGTCATGTGCGGTCCTCGGCCGGCAGGCGCTCGCCGAAGATCCCGGCGGGGCGCAGCAGCAGCACGCCGATCAGCACCGCGAAGGCCACCGCGTCACGCAATTGCGACACGCCGCTGACCCCCAGCGGCTCCAGGATCAGCAGCGGGCCCACCGACTCGGCCACCCCGATCGACAGCCCGCCGGCCATGGCCCCGCCGAGATGGCCGATGCCGCCCACCACCGCCGCGCTGAAGGCCTTGATGCCGGGCAGGAAGCCGGTGGTATGGATCACGCTTCGGAACAGGATCCCCCACAGGATCCCGGCCAGCCCGGCCATGGCGCCGCCCACCGCGAACACCTTCACGATGGTGCGGTTCACGTTGATGCCCATGAGCGCGGCGATCTCGGCGTCCTCGGCCACCGCCCGCATCGCCTTGCCGCCCTTGGTGTGCTCCACCAGGTACCACAGCACCCCCATCGACAATGCGGCCACCACCACGACGAGGATCCGGGACCCCTCGATCTGGATGAAGGTGTGCTTGTCCTTCACCCAGTCGGGCACATCGGGGTAGGCCTTGGCCGCCGGGCCCAGCAGTACGATCGACGCGTTCTGGATGAAGAACGACACCCCGATCGATGTGATCAGCGGTATCAGCCGCGGGGAGCCCCGCAGCGGCCGGTAGGCGACCCGCTCCATGATCACCGCCACCAGCGTGCACACGATCATCGAGACGATCACAATGAACACCAGCGACCCGATGAAGTTGCTCTCCCACAGCCCGGCGTCGGCGAGCTTGTTGGAGGTGATCATCCCGGTCATGGCTCCCACCATGAACACCTCGCCGTGGGCGAAGTTGATGAACCCCAGCACGCCGTAGACCATCGAGTAGCCCAGCGCGATCAGCCCGTACATGCACCCCTGGGCCACGCCGGAGATGATCAGCCCCCGGAACTGGGCTCCGGTGAGGCCGGTGGCGTCCGGATTGGCCCAGCGGGCGAAGGGATTGTCGGTGTCTATCTCCTGCCAGATGAACGCCAGTATCCCCACGGCGACCAACGTGAGGATCGCCACCCGCATGAAGGTCAGGAACCAATCGACCCCGGTGCGCGGCGCCCCGCGGCGAGGCCCACTGGTTCGGATCATCGCAGGAAACCTTAGTGTCAGCGCCGGACGCGGATGAGCGGCCAGGGGTCGGGCTCGTCGGCGGTGTCCACCACCACGATCGACGGCTCCGGACAGGCGAGGGACTCCTCGAGCACGGCCGGCAGCGTCTCTGGGCTGCTTGCTCGCTCGGTCCGCACACCGAAGCTCTCACCGAATGCGACCCAGTCGGGGTTGCGGAGGGCCGAGGCGATGGTCCGGTCCGGGCCGAAGCGCTGCCTCTGCAGACGCTGGACGTTGCCGTAGCCGGCGTTGTCGAACAGCAGCACGGTGGTGTTGATGCTGTGCTGCACCGCGGTTGCCAACTCCGTAGCGGTGAACAGCATCCCGCCGTCGCCGACGACGGTGAGCTGGGCCCGGTCCGGCGCCGTGGCGGCGGCGCCGATGCCGTGGGCCACGCCCGCGCCCAGCGTCCCCGCCCCGCCGGTGGCCAGATACGTCCGGGGCCGGCGGTGCTCGTAGCCGATGTGGGCCACAAAGGCGACCTGGGTCACGTCCTCGACGATGATCCCGTCGTCGGGCATCACCGACCGGATGGCGCGCAGGTAGCTGAGCTGGGGCTCAAGGTAGGCGATCCGCTCGAAGTGCTGGGCTCGCAGTCCGGCGATCTCGTCGGTTCGGTCGTCCCGGCGGCGGTTGTGGCGGCCGAGTGCCTCGATGAGCAGCCGGCACGCCTCTGCCGCGTCGCCGTGGACGCCCACGGTGCCGGTGCCGTGCCTGTCCAGCTCGTCGGCGTCGATGTTCACCTGCACGATCGTCTGGGCAGGGTCCACTCCCCACTCAACGTTCGGGAACTCCATCCGGGTGCCGATGCCCAGCACAACATCGGAGGTAGGCCACAGGTCGCGGCCGACGGTCAGGTAGGCATGCAGGCGGTGGCGTGTGTCCATCACCCCCAGGCCCATGTGCCGGGCGAAGACCGGCGCCTCCAGCATCTCGGCCAGCTTCCTGACGGGCTCAGAGGCGTCCTGGGCGCCGCCTCCCACCATGATCAACGGGCGGCGGGCTTGCCCGAGGACGCGGGCGGCCTCCTCGATCTGGTCGGTGTCGATAGTGGGATTGGTAGCGCTGGGCGCCTCGAGCACGCCGTCCGCGGGCTGGTTCCACACGTCCACGGGCACCTCCACCGCCACCGGGCGAGGGACGCCGGAGGTGAGTGCGTCGATGGCCTGCTGCCACACGCTGACCGCCTCGATACCGCGGCCGACATAGCCGGAGTGCTTGGTCAGTTGGCGCAGCACCGCGGCCGGATCGGGCAGGTCGTGCAGGATGCCGGTGCTGCGCCCCCGCAACCCCGAAGGAACAGCCCCGATCAGGGCCAGCACCCTGGCGTTGCCCCAATAGGCACTGGTGAGGCCGGCCGCGGCGTTGAGCATGCCCGGACCGGGCACGACACACAGCGCGGCCGGCCGGGCGGTGACTTGGGCCGCGCCCAGCGCCATGTAGGCCGCGCCCTGCTCATGGCGGGTGACCATGGGCCGGATGTCGCGGGCGTCGACGAGGGCGTCGAAGAAGTCGTCGTTCTGCACACCGGGCAGGCAGAACAGGGTGTCCACGCCCAGCGATCGCAGCCCGGCGACCGCAATCGACGCGACCGTGGGAGTCTCAGGCGGCGGTTGCGGGGCGCCCCCGGTCGTCATGGCTGTTGCTGGCGGACGGGGCCCAACGCTCGGCCTCTAGCCGACTACGCAGGTGTTGACCATCTCCCCGATGCCCTCGATGGCGGTGCGTACCACCGCGCCCGGTGTGAGCCACTCCTGAGGATTGCGGGCCATGCCTACGCCGCCGGGCGTGCCGGTGGCGATGATGTCGCCCGGGTCGAGGGTCATGATCGTGCTCAGGTCGGCCACGATCTCAGCCGGGCCGAACACGAGCTGGTCGGTGTTGGATGACTGCTTGGTGACTCCGTCGACGGTGCAGCTCACGTCCAGCCCCCGGCCGTCGCCGATCTCATCGACGGTGACCAGCGCCGGGCCTACCGGCGTGGACCCCTCGAAGGTCTTGCCGGCCAGGAACTGCGTCGTGCGGGTCTGCCAGTCCCGGATCGACACGTCGTTGAGCACGGTGAAGCCGGCGATGGCCCCGAGTGCCTCGTCCGGCCCGGCGTTGCGCACCTCGCGCCCGACGACCACAGCCAGCTCCACTTCCCAGTCGGCGTTGGTGGACACCTCCGGTGGAGGGAGCCGGATCGGGTCGGAGGGGCCGGTCAGCGCTCGGCGGTACTTCGCGAAGTAGATGGGCGCCGTGGGTAGCGGGCTGTTGGTCTCCGCCGCGTGGTCGCGGTAGTTGAGGCCGACGCAGATGATCTTGTCGGGTGCCGGGATCACCGGTGCGAGGTCAGCCCCATCCGCGGCCACCGCGCCGCCCGACTCGGCCACGGGCAGCCCGCCTGCCGTCACCGGTCCCGCTTCCAGCACCGCCCGCACGTCGGGCGCGTCGAGCAGGACGATCTCATCGCCCGACAGCCGGCCGGCGCGGGTGGCTCCATCGATCCGGACGGTCACAAGTCGCATGGGGGATTCTCCGAGTTGTGTGGGCGCGCGAAAGCGCCAGACTACCAGCGTGTTCACGGGCGCCTTTGAGGCCGAGCGGGCATGAGTCGGTTCGACACCGAGACCGCGGTTGAACCCGTGGGCGAGGGCCGGTGGGCAACCCGCTTGTCGGCCGGGTGGAACATCGCAGACAACAGCAACGGCGGCTACGCGCTCACCTCCGTGCTGAGGGCAATGCGCTCGTTGGTGCCCCATCCCGACCCGATCTCGGTCACCACCCACTTCCTGCGTCCGGCCCGGGGCGACACCGACGCCGACGTGAGAGCCTCGGTCGTCCGCTCGGGTCGCACGGTCAGCACCTTGCGCGGCTCATTGTGGCAGGAGGGAAAGCAGCGCCTGGAGGTGCTGGCCGCCTTCTCGGACCTGGCTGCGGGCGGCGGCGGCCCGGAGATTGCGCAGGCTCCGCCGACGATCCCGTCGGTGGAGGAATGCGTCCATCGGGGGAGCCTCGAACAGGGTGTGGAGTTGCCGATCCTCTCCCGGGTCGACGTGCACGTGCATCCCGACCACGCCCCCGCGGGCGGCAGCGACCGGGCCTTGATCGATGGCTGGATCCGTTTCAGCGACGGTGTGGCGCCGTCCACGATGGCTCTGCCCTTCTTCGCCGACGCGCTGCCGCCCTCGCTGTACCCCCTGCTGGGCTTCATCGGCTGGGTGCCGACCATCGAGCTCACTGTTCACGCCCGGCGGATACCGGCGCCGGGGTGGCTCCAGGTCCGCCAGGAGAGCCACGACCTCCACGACGGCCGCATGATCGAGTCGGGCTCGCTATGGGACTCGACCGGCGCGTTGGTGGCCACCTCCCGCCAGATCGGGCTGCTGCTGACCTGAACGACGGCAAACGCCGTTACTGGTAGATGATCACGTCGGGAACCGGGTCCATCGCCAGCACCCCTTCGGGGCTGATGAGCGGGTTGTCCTGGGTGAAGAAGAGCTTGAAGGCCGGACGCTGCGAGGGCTCGGTGATGGCGAACAGCTCGTAGCCGTAGAGCTTGGCGCCGGGACTGCCGATGCCGTCCATGTCGATCGACAGCTCGACGCCGGGGTACTTCCCGACGGCGTCGCGGTCGTGCAGCATGCGCTCGGCGAACTGGTGCACCATCAGGATCTTGGGAGGCAGCCCCTCGGACTCCACCAGCGCGGAGAGGTAGCGCAGCACTTCGTCCACCTGGCTGCCGGTGATGCCGCCGATGGCCCGCCCCGGACGGACCCCCAACGGCTGGGTGGCGAACTCCGGGTCCAACGCCATGTGGACGAACGGCTCCCGCAGGAAGGGCTCGAGCAGCTTCACCTCCGAGAGCGGGTCGCTCCAGCCGATCTGGTTGTCGATGAACAGGAGCATCCCGTGCTGGCGGGCTGCCTCGACGTAGGTGGCGATGCGGTCGTGGGAGAGCCGGTACAGCCAGGTTCCGTCCGATGTCGGGTTCGCCTGGGCGACGCCGGTGATGAGGTGAAAGGCCCCGACGGCGCCGCGGGGTCCGTTCAGCCGGTCATAGCGTTCCGTCCATTCGGCGATCTCTTCGGCCACCTCCGCCGGCGTCCCGTGGCCGAGCACCCCCATGGAGGGAACCCCCGGATGGCCGTAGAACGCGACGATCTGGGCCCATTGCGAGGGCAGCCCCACCGGTGACGACCAGTACCAGGCGCCGGTCTCTCCGCCCCTGGTCAACAAGCGTCGCCGCTCGGTCAAGCGCTCGCTCCACTCTCCGAGCTCGATCCGCACCCGAAGCGTGGCCTCGACCCGGCCGTCGGCGTGCCGCCGGGCGACGACGCGGGCCTCGGCGCCCGGGAGGGCGACGGGCGAGGTTGACAGCCAGCGCGAGCTCGACGCCCAGCTCCGGCGGCCCGCAGGCATGAAGCGCCTGGGCGGCTGCAGGATCTCGCCCCAGCGGCCTGTGTCGGCGCGCACCTGCAGCCCGAGCTCTACGCGCCCGTCGGCATGCCACCGCGCCCCGATGCGTGCCTCGATCTCGCGGTCCGGCGCCGCCTGCTGGGCCGTGGCCACCGGATGCCCCCACACCAGCGTGGAGGAGACCGCCAGCGCGGCCGTTACCGCCAGGAGCGAGCGCGACCATCTGAGAGCCCGCCGCGTCGCAGCGGTGTATAGAGCGCGTCTTCTCACGCGGGTGCGAACTCGAAGACGATGTTGGCCAGGCTGGCCTCGATGTCCTCAGGGTCGAGGTGGTGGATGACGGTGGTCTTCTGGGAGCCGCAGTCCCCGAAGCTGTCACAGCTGATCGTGCCGATGATGCCGCCGTACCCGCTCACCGAGTCCAGGAATTGCCTGACGCCCGACCGGTCGATGACCAGAATCCCGTCCTCGACTGCGGACGCGGCCGCTATCGCCTCGAGCAGCAGGGTGGTGGCGTCGTAGGCATGAGCCCAGTACGGCGCGGAGGGCGGCTCACCGTAGATCTCGCTGTAAGCGTCCAGCAGGCTCTCGGGAGTCTTTCCGGTGCTCTGATTGGACGTGGCTCCGAATCGCAGGTCCGGCCCCGAGAAGTACACGCCGGCCGACTGCGGCAGCGACATGAAGCCGTCGTTGAGCAGGGCGGCGTCGGTGAGCAGGATCGTGTCCTCGAGGCCAGGCACTCCGGGCGCCTGATCGGTCAGGAAGTCGCCGGCGGGCTGGAAGATGGGAAAGAACAGCGCTTCGGGATTGCCGGTGGCGACCTCGGTCAGCACCGGCACCATGTCGGTGTCCTCCTTGTTGATGGCCGAGAACCCGGTGACGGTGCCCCCCAGCCGCTCGAAGCTGTCGGCGAAGGCTTGGGCTATCGACCGGGAGTAGGGGTCGCCGTCGTGTATGGCCGCCGCGGTGGTCAGGCCCAGCCCCTCATAGGTGAATCGGGCCATGGTCTCGCCCACGTACAGGCCGTTGTTGGAGGTCCGGTAGTAGCCGACGCTGTGGTTGAGGCCGGGATTGCCGGCCAGGTCCGACGTGAGGGTGGGCGACGTGTTGGAAGGCGCGATGAGCACCATTTGTGCAGCGGTGATAAGGGGTGAAGCGGCGACGGCCGCAGTGGAGCACGAAGGCCCGATCACGCCGATCACGTCCTCGTCGGCCACGATGGTCTGGGCCGCGGCCTGGGCGCCGTCGGAGGAGCACAGGTCGTCGTAGCGGGTTCCGAGATCGACGTCGAAGCCGTGGATCGGGCCGAAGTCGGCCACGGCCAGCTCCACGCCCCGCTGGTTGGGTATGCCGAGGTAGGCGACGTCGCCGGTGATGGTGTTGAGCGAGCGGATCTGGACGGCGTCGCCCGGGTCCACCTCGACAGTGCCCAGGGAGCCGTCGCCGAGATGGCCCGACTCGGGAACGTGAGCGGTGTCGGCGCCGCTGCTGCAAGCCGTGGCCGCCAGCATCACCGTGGCCGTGCACCCCAACGCGGTGAGGAATCCGGCACGTCTGTTCGGCTTGTGCACGCCCGGACAGTACCGCCGTCCCGGGATCGAACCGGTTATTTCGAGTACAGGTCGGCGTACTGTGCCCGCAACTCGGCCTTGAGGACTTTGCCCATGGCGTTGCGGGGCAACTGATCCACAATGACGTAGCGCTTGGGGTGCTTGAACCGGGCGAGGTCGTCGAGGGTGCCGGTTAGATCCGAGGCCTGCTCATCGGGGTCATCGCCGACATCTTGCTCCGCGACTACGAACGCGGTGACCGCTTCGCCGAGGTCGGGATGGGCTAGACCCACGACCGCCGACTCGACCACGGCCGGGTGGGCGTCGAGGGCCTGCTCGATCTCGACGGGGTAGACGTTGAGCCCGCCTGAGATGATCATGTCGCCGGCCCGGCCCTCCAGCGTCAGGCGGCCGTCAGCGTCGAGGCGGCCCACGTCGCCGGTGACGAACCAGCCGTCGGTCGTGAGCGAGTCCCTGGTGGCGTCGGGCCGCCGCCAGTAGCCGGGTCCGACGTTGGGGCCCTGCACCTGCACCATCCCGGCCCGCCCCGCGATCGGCGAGCCGTCATCGCCGCACACCCGCACCTCGATCCCCGGCAGGGCAAACCCCACCGTGCCCGCCACCCGGGGGCCGTCGTACGGATTCGAGGTGATCATCAGGGCCTCGCTCATGCCGTAGCGCTCCAGCACCTCGCAACCGGTGCGCTCAGCCACGGCGTGGTGCAGAGCCGCAGTCATCGGGGCCGATCCGGACACGAGGAGCCGGATGCGGCTGCAAGCGGCCGCGTCGAAGCCGTCGAGGGCCATGAGCCGGCTGTAGTACGTGGGCACGCCCATCATCACGGTCGCTTCGGGCAGGTTGGCGAGCACCTCAGAGGCGTCGAAGCGCTCCAGGAAGATCATCCCGCAGGCGCTGAGCATGGCGGTGTGCAGAGCCACCATGAGCCCGTGCACATGGAAGATCGGCAGGGCGTGCAGCAGCACGTCGCCGGGCTGGAACGCCCAGGCGTCGTTGAGAGTCAGCGCGTTGCTGGCCAGGTTGCCGTGGGTGAGCATGGCTCCCTTGGGCCGTCCGGTCGTGCCCGACGTGTAGACGAGAGCCGCGAGGTCATCGTCTCGGCAATCGGCGCATCCGGTTAGCGGCTTGGCCCGTTCCAGCCCCGCGGTCAAGGCGGCGGCGTCGCGCACGACCGCGGCGGGCTCGGCGTCCGATACGAACCAGTCGACCTCGGCCTCGGTGTAGGCGGTGTTGAGTGGCACATACACCGCGCCCAGACGCAGCACTCCGAGGTAGAGGGCCACGCCGTCGGCGGACTTGGGGAGCTGCACCACCACCCGGTCACCGGCCGATACCCCCTGGCTGCCCAGCCATCCTGCGGCCAGAGCCGACCGGGCGTCCATTTCCCCGTAGGTCACCGTCGGGCGGCCCGGAACGCGCAACATCGGACGCTCCATTCCGGACGCGAAACGCTTGCGAAGCAGGCCGAAGAAGCCGCCGTCCACGTCCGCGAGTCTGCCCGGCGTTGCGGCTGAGCGCCGCGGTCGGGCCATTCCGGTCGTTCTTGATGTAGTTGTTCCGCTCTGGTGCGGTCAACTACATCAAGAACGCGTCGGACGGGCGACGGTCCGGTCGGCCGTAGCCTCCTCTGTGTGGGGCTGGCAGCCGAGCAGAACCTCGTTCTCACCGGGTTCATGGGAACGGGCAAGACGACGGTGGGCCGGATCCTGGCCGACCGGCTGGGCTACGGCTTCGTCGACACCGACGAAGTGATCGAGTCGCGCTCCGGACCAATAGGCGAGATCTTCGAGCGCGACGGCGAGGAGGCGTTCCGGGAGTTGGAACGGTCGATGGCCCAGGAGCTGGCTGGACGCACCGGCCTTGTCATCGCCACCGGAGGCCGCATGATGCTCGACGCGTCGTGCTCGGCCTGCCTGGAACGGGCCGCATGGGTCGTCTGCCTGACCGCACACCCCGACACCATCCTCGAGCGCATCGGCGACACCGCTCAGCGGCCGTTGCTGGACGTCCCGGATGCCTCATCACGGGTGCGAGAACTGCTGGCCGAGCGGGCCGACGGCTACGCACGGTTCGCCTCGGTGGAGACCGACGACCGCAGTCCCCACGAAGTGGCCGACGCGGTTATGTCCCTGCTCGGGCTATAACTGCGCTATGGCACTGACGATCCTGGTAGTCAACGGCCCCAACCTCAACATGCTCGGCACCCGCGAGACGGAGGTGTACGGCCACGTCACCCTCGATGAGCTGATCGCCGGAGTGGTAGCCCACGCCGAGTCGCGGGGCGCGGTGCTGCGCCATGTGCAGTCCAACGTCGAGGGCGACCTGGTAGCAGCCATCCAGGCTGCGGCGGCAGATGGCGAGGGCGCCGCCGACGGCGTGGTGCTCAACGCGGGCGCTCTCACCCACTACTCGATCGCGCTGCGCGACGCCATCGCCGCGGTCGATGTTCCCGTGGTGGAGACCCACCTCTCCAACGTGTACGCCCGCGAGGACTTCCGCCACACGTCGGCCATCGCCGGGGTGTGCGCCGGGGTCGTCACCGGCTTCGGCGCCACCAGCTACCGGCTGGCAGTGGACGCCCTCATCGATCTGCTGGACGACTGACCGCCGGGACGAAGTGCTCGGGCACCCGCGCTCGCTCTGAGACCGCCGTGGCTTCCGACGTCGTGATGCTGGAGGTGGATGGCCGCGAGGTGCGGGTGACCAGTCCCGGCAAGGTGTTCTTCTCGACCAGGGGCGAGACCAAGCTCGACCTCGTCGAGTACTACCTGTCGGTGGCCGAGCCTCTGATGCGGGCCATGGGCGGCCGACCGGTGCTGCTCGAGCGCTACCCGGACGGCGCGGGGGGCAAGTCCTTCTTCCAGAAGCGAGTTCCGAAGGGCGCCCCCGAATGGCTCACGACCACGGTGGTGAGCACCCCCAACGGCACCTTGTCCAACGCCATGGTGGCGACCGACCTGGCCCATGTGGTGTGGGCCGTCAACATGGGCTGCCTCGGATTCCATGTGTGGCCCTACCGGGCCGACGCCCCGGACTTCGCCGACGAGCTGCGGATCGACTTGGATCCCCAGCCCGGTGTCGTCTTCGACCAGGTGCGGGAGGCGGCCCGCGAGGTGAAGGACGCCTTCGACGAGTTGGGCATGACCGTCTACATCAAGACCTCGGGACGGCGGGGACTGCACGTCTACTCCCGGTTGGCGCCCCGCTGGGACTCCTACGACGTCCGGGCGGCGGCGGTGGCCCTGGCCCGCGAGATGGCCCGGCGCCGGCCCGACCTGATCACCGACGCCTGGTGGAAGGAGGAGCGGGGACGGAGGGTGTTCGTGGACTTCAACCAGAACGCCCCCCACAAGACGGTGTTCGGGGCTTGGTCGGCCCGTCCCCGTGTGGGCGGGCAGGTATCGGCGCCGATCAGCTGGGACGAACTGGACGACGTGCAGCCCGAGGACCTGACCATCGCCAGCGTCGGCGCCCGGGTGGCCGAAGTCGGGGACCCGTGGGCGGCCATGGACGGCGTTCCCGCCTCGCTGGAGCCGCTGATGGAGTGGCACGCTCGGGACATGGACTCCGGCCTGATGGACGCACCCTGGCCTCCCGTCTACCCGAAGATGCCCAACGAGCCGCCCCGGGTGGCTCCCAGCCGGGCCGCCCGCGGCCAACAGGAGGACAGCGCCTCATGAAGCCACGCCTGTCGATACACCTTGTCAACTTCGCAGCCGAGCCGCCCGGCGACTGGCAGCGCCTGTTCGACCTGGCCGTCGCGGCCGACCGGGCCGGCATCGGCCGGCTGGTGGTGTCGGACCACGTGGTCCACGGCGAGCGCCTCGACCGCTACGCCGATCCGACCCTGGGTGGTCTGGCCGGCGGCCGCCAGCCCACCGGCCCGGACGGGGCCTGGCTGGAGCCGCTGACCGTGCTGGCCATGGTCGGTGCCCTGACCGAGCAGGTGCGGCTGTGCCCCATGATCCTGCTGGCCGCGCTGCGCCGCCCGATCGTGCTGGCCAAGACGGCGGCCACCATCGACGTGCTCACCGGCGGCCGATTGGATCTGGGCGTGGGCGTGGGCTGGCAGCGGGAGGAGTACGAGGCCGCCGGCCTGGACTTCGCGGCCCGGGGCCGCCTGCTCGACCACACCCTGGAGATATGCCACGCGCTGTGGACCCAAGAGCGAGCCTCGGTCAGCACCGAGGAGCTGAGCTTCGAGGCCATACATCAGATGCCCAAGCCGACCGCCGGAACCGTGCCGGTGTGGGTCAGCGGCACCGTCAACCGGCGCTCGATGGCCCGCCTGGCCCGCTTCGGCTCGGGCTGGATCCCGTGGGGCCCCGACGCGGCCGACATCGCCTCGGGCATAGACAAGATGCGCGAGGCGGTGGCCGCCACGGGACGGGACCCGTCCGGAATCGAGGTCGCCGCGAACGTGAAGCTGGCACGCGACGATCGCGGCGAACCCCAGATCACGCCCACGATGGCCGCGGTTCCCGAGCTGATCGCCGCGGGAGCGACCGATCTTCGCGTCCATCTGCAATCGCCTCGAGGTGTCGACCAGGCTGCGGAGTACCTGGCGCCCTGGGTGGAGGCCTTCGAAGCGGCGGCCGGGGCGTGAGCGGCATGCGCAGCGGCCCCCGCAACCCGTATCTGGCCGACAGCGGCAACGCCATGGCCCACGGCCGCTGCGACCAGCAGGACAACACACCGGGCCCGGGTCCCGAAGGACCGACCGAAGTGCTGGGCACAGCCGACATCCAGTACACGCCACTGGGACCCGGTCATTTCGGCGGCCTGACATCGGGGCGCTACCGCAACGGCCGGCGGGTGATCTGGTCCAACGGCCGCCAGATCATCGCCAAGCTCGACTACGACACCCTGGAGGTGCTCGCCACCCTGCCCACCGGCATCGAGCCCATCACCGACCAGGCCGAACTCGAAGTGCTCGAGGCCGGGCTCGACGACCTCGACGGCGACGATGCCGTGGCCCACGCCATAGGGATCGCGGCCCGGTTCATGACCGGCCTCGACGGCATCTACTCCCTGCTCGACTGCGACCACACGCTGTTCCTGGGCCGCAAGGACCACGCCGCGGCCTACGTCGAGATCGACCCCGAAGATCCGGCCAGCCCCATCGTCGAGCGCGACCGCTGGTACCGGCCCGAGGGCATCGACGGGTACTTCCTGGGGATCAACATCACCTTCGACGGCCGGCTGGTGATGACCACCGACCACGGCTGGGTGGTGTGCGTAGCCCGCGACTTCAGCACCCATGACGCCATCCAGCTTCCCGGAGCGGCCACCGACGCGGCTGCGCACTGTGCCGACCGGGCCGCCCGGTACGGCCAGACCGCCTACGGATGGGTCCGCACCAGCTCCTGCGTCGGCGACGACGGCGGCATCTACGTCAGCTCGGTGGACACCATCCACAAGGTGGTCTGGACGGGGGAGCGGCTGTCGCTCGACCCCGCCGACGGGGCCTGGTCGGCCCGCTACCGCAACGGTGGCGGGGACGGATCGGGAACGACGCCCTCGTTGATGGGCTTCGGGCCCGACGAGGACCGCTTCGTGGTGATCGGTGACGGCGACGACGTGGTCAACATCACCCTGCTGTGGCGCGACGAGATCCCCGAGGACTGGGAGCAGCTCCCCGGCGCCCCGTCACGGCGGATCGCGGGGATGGGACAGGCCCACATGGGCGACCCCACCCGCACCGAGATCAAGACCGAGCAGTCGATCACCGTGTCGGGCTACGGCGCCATGACCGTCAACAACGAGCCCGCCTCGCTGCCCGACGGCTGGCCGGCCACCCGGTCTCGCATGTTCTGCTTCTTCCTGGGGCACAAACCCACCTACACGCCCTACGGGCTGCACAAGTATGAGTGGGATCCGGCCGAGCGGCGCCTGCGGGAGGCGTGGGTCAACACGGAGGTGTCCTCACCCAACTCGGTGCCCTTCGTCGCTCAGGAGTCGGATCTGGTGTACACGTGCGGCACCCGCGACGGACGCTGGACCATCGAGGCCGTCGACTGGACCACCGGCGAGAGCCGCTTCCACTACGTGGTGGGCGGGTCGCGCTACAACACCCTCGGCGGCGGGGTCACCGTCGACGACGACGGCCGCCTGCTCTACGGCACCATCTTCGGCAAGACCCGCATCCTGCGCTGAACGGCCCGAGTTCTCAGATCGGGCCGGTTCAGCCGGGTTGCATGCTGCGGAAGATGGCCTCGAAGGCGTGGTGCTCGGCGATGCGGCGGGCGATCGCCGTGTTGACCTCCGACAGACGCACCCGGGTGTCGAGGTCCAGCCGGTCGTTGAGGGACTGCTCCAACCGGTCGGTGAGCAGCGCGCGGAGCCGCGGGTCGAGGTCCTCTTCAAGGAGGTCTTCGATCTGGGGACCGAGCACATCGTCGAGCACGTAGCCGACCGACTCGTCGACGTCGAGGTCGCGGTCGAGCGCGCCGCTGGCCTGCTGAGCGCCCTCGTACGCCGCGTAGTTGGCCGCGGTGCCCTTCATGGCCAACCGTGCTGCCATCCTGCTCCCAGCCGTCATGCCGCCCGCGCGGGCCTCGGCTAGCACCCTGTCCACCACCTTCTTGGCCCCCCGCAGACCCGACGACGACAGCCCCGGCAGGGGAACCAGGCCCAGAGCGAACAGCGAGGCCGTTTCCCAGTCGCCGTGAAGCGAGTAGTAGATCGAGCGGGCGCCGTCGATGACATCGCCGATGACGGGCACGAACGACAGGCCGTCGAGTACGCCACCCAAGCCGATCCCGCCGCCGGTGGTGTGGTAGGCGCGGTCGTCGAGCACCTGCCGGACCGCGTTCGCCTCGTCCGCGGTCAGGTTGTAGTCGCTGAGAAAGGCTTCGAAGTCGGCCCGGCTCATGGAGCCGTCCGGAGCGCCGCTTCCGGCCGCGTCGATAGTGGCGGCGTGGGGCAGCAGCGCCGACCACGCCGCGGTCTTGTCCAGGAAGGCGTCGATGTCGTCGCGGCTCATCAGGCCGTCGCGGTCGTCCGGATCGAAGGCGAATTCGCCCACGTGGACCCGGTCGAGGTAGTCGTTGTTGTGCTTGGCCGTCTCGACCTGATCGAAGAAGAGGTCGTGGTCCAGCAGCCAGCCCGCGGCTGCGGCGGTGGCCGAGTCGGCAGAGTGGACCGCCCATCGCAGGTCGCGGCGAGAGAGCAGGCCGTCGGCTTCGTCCGGGTTGCCCCGTGACTCGATCATGGTGAAGTGCTCCCGGATGCGCTCCAGCGCGCCCAGACCCTCGTTCATCTCCGGTCCCCCGGCCAGCACCATGCGGGTGCGCTCCTGAAGGTCGAGGGCGCTGTCCCGAAGGTCGCCGGCCACCCGGCGGGCACCGCCACCGATGTCCGGGAGAGGGCTTCCGAGCAGCGATGCAGCCTCCGCCAGTGGACCCTCCAGCGCTTGCGCGTCCCAGTCGAGGTCGTCGGCTGCGGTCTCCATCCGCTGGCGCAACTCCGTCGCTCGCTCCGTGTCCATGGCCATCAGATCTGACATGAAAAGTAATGTAATCCTATGTCAATAGAAATAGCAATACGCGAATGAAGCAATCTGGGCAGGTTCGGGGCAGGCTGGGGACGTGAGCGTCGGTCAGGTGTCGGATTTCTTCGCGGTGCTGGCCCTGGGGTCGCTGCTCATCGGCTGCTGGGGCGCAGCCGCCGCGCTGGCTCCGGGGGCCGCGGCCCGCGCCCGCCAGCTGCGGCCGGTCCTGCTGCCGCTGGCGCTGGTGATCGCTTCGGTGTCGACCGCCGGGAGCCTGTACTACTCCGAGGTCGCCGGATACCTGCCCTGCGAGATGTGCTGGTACCAGCGGATCTGCATGTACGCCCTGGTGCCGGTGCTGGCTGTGGCTCTGATCCGGCGAGACCGGCGGGGCGGCTGGTACGGGCTTCCCCTGGCACTGGCCGGCCTGGGGCTGTCGGTGTACCACTACCAGCTGCAGTTGTTTCCCGATCAGGGCTCGACCTGCGACGTGGCCGCTCCCTGCACCTACCAGTGGGTGGACAGCCTCGGTTTCGTGTCGATCCCGTTCATGGCCGGCGGCGGCTTCGTCGGGGTCGCCGGCCTGCTGCTGCTTTCGCTACGGTCGGGCCGATGAGCAACCGGCCCACCGTCCAGAAGTCCCGCCGCGGATCCCGCCCGTCCGACGGCCAGGCCGGCTCCGGTTCGAATCCGCTGCTGAAGTGGATGATCGCCGGGGTCGTGGTTCTGGTGGCGGTAGCGGTGGCTTACGCAGCTACGAGGGACGCAGAGCAGCAGCAGACCGACGTGCCCCAAGTCTCCGACGTCAACATCGAGGGCGCCCCCCTGCCACGGTTCGAGGGCGAGGAGCCCGATCCCGCCATGGAGATGCGGGCCCCCGCGTTCGCGGCCACGTCCTTCGACGGCACCGAGGTGAGCGTGCTGCCCGGCGACGGCACGGCCAAAGTGATCGGCTTCTTCGCCCACTGGTGCCAGCACTGCCGGCAGGAGCTGCCCCGGATCGTCGGCTGGATGGCCAACAACCAGCTGCCCGCCGGGGTGGAGATGATCGCGGTCAGCACCGCGGTGGACTCCGGCAGGCCCAACTACCCGCCGTCTGCCTGGTTCGAGGAGGAGCAGTGGCCCGCCGTGGTTGTGCGGGATTCTGCGGAGAGCGAGATCGGCAACGCCTACGGGCTGAACGGCTTCCCCTACACGGTCTTCGTCACCGCCGATGGCAGGGTCGTGGCCCGAGTGGCCGGCGAACTCAACGACGACGCCTGGGAGTTCCTGCTCGACTTTGTCGCGCCCAGCTCCGGCTGAGGCCGCGGCCGCCGAGTCTCCCGCTCCTGTTCGCTTCGCTCACGGGCCGCTCGGGCCACGGCCTCGCCTAATGTTCGGCGATGCACCGCGAGCCTCGGCCGACCCGCTCGGCCTCTGCCCGTCGCCCGCGGCCGGACTCGTAGTCTGTGGCGATGACCGGCGAACGCCTGCCCTATCTGTGCGACCGCCTCCAGCCCTTCGGCGGGGCATCGGTGTTCGCGGAGATGTCGGCCCTGGCGGTCCGCACCGGTGCCATCAACCTGGGCCAGGGCTTTCCCGACACCGACGGGCCGGCTGCGGTGGCCGAGGCCGCCATAGAAGCCATCAGCGGCGAGTTCAACCAGTACCCGCCCGGCATCGGCCACCAGGTGCTGCGTCAGGCCGTGGCCGAGCACCAGAGGCGGTTCTGGGGCCTGGAGTTCGATCCCGACACCGAGGTTCTGATCACCGCGGGCGCCACCGAGGCCATCACCGCGTCGATCCTCGCTTTGACCGGGCCCGGCGACGAGGTGGTGACCTTCGAGCCCTACTTCGACATCTACCCGGCCGACATCTCCATGGCCGGCGCCACGTATCGCTTGGTGCAGTTGCGGCCGCCCGCCTACACATTCGATCCCGACGAGCTGGCGGCCGCCTTCGGCCCCCGCACCCGGATGCTGCTGCTCAACTCCCCGCACAACCCCACCGGCAAGGTGTTCAGCCCAGAGGAGCTCGACATCATCGCCCGCCTGTGCGTGGAGCACGACGTGATCGCGGTGACCGACGAGGTGTACGAGCATCTGGTCTTCGATCAGAACGCCCACGTGCCGCTGGCCACCCGGCCCGGCATGGCCGACCGCACCGTCACCATCTCGTCGGGGGGCAAGACGCTGTCGTTCACCGGATGGAAGATCGGCTGGGTCTGCGCCCGCCCGGAGCTGGTGCGGGCGGTTCAGGCGGCCAAGCAGCTGCTCACCTACGTGAGCGGGGGGCCGTTCCAGCCCGCGGTGGCGGTCGGGCTGCGCCTCGGCGACGAGTTCTTCGACGGCCTCGCGGCCGACCTTCAAGCCCGGCGCGACCTGCTGTGCGATGGGCTGTCAGCCGCGGGCTTCGAGCCGGTCGTGCCCCAGGGCACCTACTACATCACCGCCGACATCCGCCCCCTCGGCGCAAGCGACGGCCTGGAGTTCTGCCGCTCCCTGCCTGAGCGGTGCGGGGTGGTGGCCGTGCCGGTCCAGGTGCTGTGCGACGACAAGGCATTGGGCGCGCCCTTCGTGCGCTTCGCGGCCTGCAAGCGGCCCGGAGTGCTCACCGAAGCGGTCGAACGTCTGGCCGTGCTGGCCTCTCGCTGACTCTGGCGCGAAATTGGCGACATATTGGCCCTTGGAGAGCCGCTATCGACATCAATATCGGGCGAAGCGGTCGCGCAGCTCGCGCTTGAGGAACTTGCCGTTGGCGTTGCGGGGCAGAAGCTCGTCGAGAAACCACACCCGGCGGGGATGCTTGAAACGGGCCAGACGGCCTTCGAGATGCTCGGCCAGCGCGGCCTCGTCGAGCTCGGCGCCGGGGGCGAGCACCACCGCGGCCGCCACCTCCTCGCCCAGACGCTCGTCCGGCAGGCCGAACACGGCGGCCTCGGCGACCTCGTCCAGTTCGTAGATGGCGCTCTCAACCTCCGAGCAGTGGATGTTCTCCCCGCCGCGGATCACCACGTCCTTGATCCGGTCCTTGATGTAGATCCACCCGTCGGCATCGATCTCGGCAATGTCGCCGGTCCGGAACCAACCGTCGACTATGGCCTCGGCGGTCGCGTCGGGCCGGTTCAGGTAGCCCTTCATCACGTTCGGGCCTCGCAACAGCAGCTCGCCCCGCCGGCCCGGATCGAGCCTCGCCCCCTCCTCGTCGACGATCTTGGCCTCCATGCAGGGCACCAGCGGCCCGACCGACGACGGGTTGGCCACGTAGAACTCGTTGCTGATGGCGGTGGCGACGCCGGCGGTCTCGGTCAGCCCGTAGCCGACGCCGGGGCGTCCCTGGGAGAGTCCGTCGTCGATCCGTCGCACCAGGTCGGTGGGGATGGCCGCGCCGCCGCCGCCCATCGAGCGCAGCGACGACGTGTCGGTGTTCTCCCAGTCGGGATGCTGCAGCATCTCCCGGGACATGCTGGGCACCCCGGTGAAGACGGTGACCCCCTCCCGCTCGATCAGCCGCAGGGCCTCGGCAGCATCCCAGCGGTACATCATCACCAGGCAGCCCCCTGCGATCGTGACCGTGTGCAGCACGCAGTTGCACCCGGTCACATGGAACAGCGGCACCGGCAGCATGGCTATGACGGGCGGAGCCTCCGGGGCGGGCCCGTCGTCGTCGCCGGAGCGGGCCATCCGGCGGGCTCGGGCCGCGTCTCCGCAGGCGGTGAGGAAGATCATGTTGAGCAGGTTGTGAACCACGGCGCGATGGGTGAGCTGGGCGCCCTTCGGGGTGCCGGTCGTGCCTGAGGTATAGAAGATCAAGGCGTCGTCGTCGGGGTCGATGTCCGCGTCGGGGAGGGTGTCGGGCGCCGTCGAGGGATCCGCGACGGCGCCCCAGCGCACCGCCGATTCAGGTAGGTCGCCGTCATAGCGGGTCACGATGAGGGGGACTTCGGACCGGCCTGGTCCGAGCCGTTCCAACCGCTCCCCGTCGACGATCAGCGCGACAGGCTCGCAGTCGTTCAGCGCGAACTCCATCTCGGGTCTGGTCCACCATGAGTTCATGCCGACGACTGCGGCACCCACCGACAGGGCAGCCCAGTGGGACAGCACCCACTCGGGGTAGTTCCGCATCGAGATCGCCACCCGGGTGCCGGGCCCGGCACCGTGCTCGGTGCGCAGGTGGTGGGCCAGGGCTCGCACTCGGGCGTGGGCCTCGGCGTAGCTGTAGCGCTCGTCGCCGTACACGAGGTAGTCCTTGTCGCCGTGCGCCGCCGACATCGCCCACACGGCCCGCATGTCTGGAATGGCGTTGTCGTAGACCCGCACGGAAACGCCGTTGACGTCACGCACGGTCCAGCCGAACGGCCCACCGGGGGCAGTCAATGTCGCGATGGCCGCGTTGAAGTCTTCGACAAGTTCGGAGGCGGTCGGATCAGAACTCACGGAGCGATACTACGGTCGCATCCACACGTCGACCTCTGCATCGCCGCGTCGGCTCGCGACCAACGCTGTCGTACCCTCGTTGCGTGGACGGGACGCTGCACAATGGGTCTGAGGTAGCGGCCGCGCTCTCCTCGGGTGCCCCCGTGGTGGCGCTGGAGTCGACCATCTTCTCGGAACTGGGTCTGCCCCAGCCCGCCAACCGCGAGTGCTTCGATCGGGTGCAGGCCGCAGTGCGGTCGAGAGGCGCGGTACCGGCACTGTGCGGGGTGCTCGACGGCCGGGCCGTGGTCGGTGCGAACCAGGATCAGGCCGAGCGGCTGTTCGGCGGATCCACCAAGCTCGGAGCCCGCGATCTCGGACCGGCGGTCGCCGCCGGCCTCGATGTGGGTGTGACCACGGTGTCGGCCACCGTGACGCTTGCGGCGGCAGCTGGCATCGAGGTATTCGCCACCGGCGGGATCGGCGGGGTCCATCGCGGCGCGGATCGCAGCGGTGATGTCAGCGCCGACCTCGAGGCGATGGCCCGCCACCGGGTGGTGGTGGTGTCGTCGGGAGTCAAGTCCTTCCTGGACGTGGCGCTCACCTTCGAGCGGCTGGAGACGCTCGGCGTGGCCGTGCTGGGCTGGCGCACCGACCGCTTCCCGGCCTTCTACGTCCGCGACGGCGGACCCGAGTTGACCAGCATCGTCAACAACGGTCAGGAGGCCGCGACCGCGTTCCGGGCCGCCGGCGCTCTCGGGCACCCGGGCGGGGTGCTCGTTGCCAACCCGGTCCCTGCCTGGGCCGAGCTCGATGCTGCCGAGGTCGATGAAGCAGTCGAGGTCGCCGAGGCCGCCGCCCACCGCGACGGGGTGTCGGGCGGTGACGTGACCCCGGCGGTGTTGACAGCTCTGGCCGCGGCCACCGGTGGGGTGGTCGTACGGGCCAACATCGCGCTGGCCGAGTCCAACGCAGCCGTCGCCGCCGAGATCGCGGTCGCGTTGACCGAAGACCCCGCTGCTGCGCAAGGAGCCGGCCCATGAGCGACGAACTGCTGTTGCGGATCGTCACCGACCCCGACGTGATCGCCGATCCGTACCCGCTGCTGCGGGAGCTGCGGGAGACCTCGCCGGTGCACAAGACCGGGTTCTCCGACTTCTGGATCCTGACCCGATTCGAGGACTGCCGGGCTGCGCTGCGGGATCAGCGGTTGGGCAGTCCCGAGTCCGGGGAGGAGGCGCCCTCGCTGCTGTCGCCCTCTCGCCAGCGCAGGCCCGATGGTCCGCGCTCGCTGCTGTTCCTTAACCCTCCCGACCACACCCGGATCCGGTCGCTGGTGAGCCGGGCGTTCACGCCCCGCCGGGTGGAGCGGCTGCGGCCTGTCGTCAAGGCCATGACCGAGGAACTGCTCGACCCGATAGCCGAGGCACAGGACTGCGACCTGATCGACGCGCTCGCCTTCCCGCTGCCCGCCAACGTGATCAGCGAACTGGTCGGGGTGCCTGTCTCGGACCGTGACTGGCTGCGGCCGCTGGTGTCAGACCTGGCGGCCTCGCTCGAGCCGAACCGGCAGCCGGGGGAGACGGAGCGGACCGAGGCAGCGTCGACGAAGGTGAACCAGTACCTGAACGAGCTGATCGACCGCCGCCGCGCCGAGCCGGCCGACGACCTGCTGTCAGGGCTGATCGCTGCCAGCGACGGCGAGGACCGTCTCACCCAGGCGGAGGTGGCCGTCACGGTGTCGCTCATCTACGCGGCCGGCTTCGAGACCACCATGAACCTGATCGGCAACATGGTCCACACCCTGACGCGTCATCCCGATCAGCTGGCCCGGCTGCGGGCCGACCGCTCGCTGGTGCCGTCCGCGGTGGACGAGGTGCTGCGCTTCGAACCGCCCGTGCAGATCGACGGTCGCTACGTCCGGGCCGACACCGAGATCGGCGGTCACGCCATCCCCCAGGGCCACGGGGTCCTGACGCTGCTGGGAGCGGCCAACCGCGATCCGGCCGCGGTGGACGATCCTGATCGCTTCGATGTGGGCCGCAGCGAGGTGCCGATGCTGTCTTTCGGGTCGGGCATCCACTACTGCCTGGGCGCAGCACTGGCCCGCCTGGAGGGCCAGGTGGTGCTGCAGGCGCTGCTGGACCGGTTCGGAACATGGACGCCCCTCCAGGACCATCCCCCCTGGAAGCGGAGGCTCACCCTCAGAGGCCTAGCCAGCCTTCCCGTCTCGTTCAGCTAGCCGTCAGTAGCCCTTCCACTGGGGTGGGCGGCGCTCCTGGAAGGCGGCCACGCCCTCGGCGGCGTCCTCGGTGCCGGCGTTCAGCTCGACAGCTACCGCTTCGTCGTGGGCCATGGAGGCCCGGTCGGCGTCCAGGCTGCGATTGACCAGCCACTTGGTCAGGGCGAATGACCGGCTCGGGCCGGTGGCGAGGCGCTCGGCCCACTCGGCCGCGGCCGACTGGATCTCGTCGTGGGGCACCACCCGGTTGACTAGGCCGTATTCGTGGGCCTTGTCGGCGGGCAGGTCCTCGGCCAGCAGGAACAGCTCCATGGTGCGGCGCACGCCGATGACGCGGGGCAGCAGCCACGGCCCCAGCGCGTCGGGCACCAGCCCCCGCCGGGCGAACACCTCCACGAACTTGGCCCGGTCACCGGCGATCACCAGGTCGCAGGCCAGCGCCAGGTGCGCGCCCATTCCGGCCGCAGTGCCGTTGACCGCGGCGATCACGGGCACGTCGCAATCCAGCAGGGCGTCGAACAGCGCGTACTGGCCGTCGAGCATCATGCGCCGGGCGTCGCCCATGATCCGCTCGGGCACATCGGTCGAACGGTCGGGATCGTCGTAGGAGTGGCGCAGGTCGGCACCGGTGCAGAAGAACCGGTCGCCGGCGCCGGTGATCACCGCGGCCCGGGCCTGGTGGCTGGTGTTGAGCCCGGTGAGGATGTCGCGCACCCGGTCGCGGCACGGCGGGGTCAAGGCATTACCGGCCTCGGGCCGGTCAATGGTGATCCACGCCACCGAGTCCCGGTACTCAAGGCGAACCTGCTCGTCGAGGGATCGCTCATCGGCCACCGCGGCAAACTACCCGGCTCACAGACCGTCGCGGGCTGATCGGGGCACGCCGACGGTTCGGGCTGGCAAACTGCCGCACATGGCAAACACCGACGCCCTGGGGCTGTGGAACATCGCCGAGGCCGATCCCGACTTCCTGGCGGCGGTCGACCCCGAGCACAACCAGTTGACCTTCGGTGAGCTGGCCGCGCTGACCAACCGGATCTCCCGGGGCCTTCGAGCCGCCGGGCTGCGCAAGGGCGACCAGGTCACGACCCTGCTGCCCAACTGCTTCGAACAGCTCGCGCTATGCCTGGCCGCCTACCAGAGCGGCCTTTACGTGACCACCATCAACTGGCACTTCGTCGGCGCGGAGATCAACTACATCGTCAACGACGCCGAGACCAAGGCGTTCATCGTCCACGAGCGCTTCGCCGACGAGGCCACCAAGGCCCTCGACGGCTGCGTCGTGGGTGAGGAGAACCGGTTCTGCGTGGGCGGCCCGGTCGAGGGATTCCGACCCTTCGATGAACTCGTCGCGGGCCACACCGGCGACAGGCCTGAGCCCGAGCACCTGGCCACCGGCTCGTTCATGTTCTACACCTCGGGCACCACCGGCCGCCCCAAAGGCGTCCGGCGGGCGCTGGATCCCCGGCCTCCCGACGAGGCCTCCTCCACTGCGGGAATGTTGCTGATGCTGTTCGGGTCGAAGCCCCACGACGGCAACGTCCAGATCACCCAGGCTCCGCTGTACCACACCGCGGTCAACAACTGGACCACGATGTCGCTGCACCTGGGCCACACCGTGGTGCTGATGGACCGCTGGACCGCGGAGGGGGCGCTGGAACGCATCGAGCGCTACCAGGTGACGAGCTCCCACATGGTGCCCACCATGTTCAACCGGCTGCTGCAGCTTCCCGACGAGGTCCGGGAGCGCTACGACGTGTCGTCGCTGCGGGCCATGGTGCACGCCGCCGCGCCGTGCCCGGTCGAGACCAAGCGACGCATGATCGAGTGGTGGGGCGACTCGATCTGGGAGTACTACGCGGCCACCGAGGGCGGGGGCACCTCGGTGTCGGCCGCGGAGTGGATGGAGCGGCCCGGCACCGTGGGGAAGGCCTGGCCCGGCTGCGAGGTGATCGTGGTCGACGAGGACGGCAACGACCTGCCGCCGGGCGAGTCGGGCACGGTGTACATGAAGATGCCGGGAGCAGTCTTCGAGTACAAGGGCGACAAGGCCAAAACCGCGGCCAGCCGCCTGCGGGACTTCTTCACCGTCGGCGACGTCGGCTACCTCGACGCCGGCGGGTACCTGTTCCTCAACGACCGGGCCAACGACATGATCATCGTCGGAGGGGTGAACATCTACCCGGCGGAGATCGAGGGGGAACTGGTGCAGCATCCCGCGGTGGGCGACGCGGCCGTGTTCGGGGTGCCCAACCCCGACACCGGCGAGGAGGTCAAGGCGGTGGTCGAACTGCTTGAGGGTTGGGAGCCCGGCGACAGCACCACCGAAGCGGTCCTGGAGTGGCTGCGCGACCGGATCGGCCGCCAGAAGCTGCCCCGGTCGATCGACTACACCACCGAGATGCCCCGCGACCCCAACGGCAAGCTCTACAAGCGCAAGCTGCGCGACCCCTACTGGGAGGGCCACGAGCGAGCCATCTAGCCCCTCCGTTTCCCGAATCCCTACAGGAATTCGGGTGTGGGACCGTGATACTTGGGGCATGACAGATGCCAGCACCATCTCCGACGGCGAGGTATCGAGGGCGCACCGCTCGCTCGGGCTGACGGCCGAGGTCGCCGACACCGACGCCTACGCCAACACCGT
Source organism: Acidimicrobiales bacterium (assembly GCA_965117015.1). Lineage (GTDB taxonomy): Bacteria > Actinomycetota > Acidimicrobiia > Acidimicrobiales > Aldehydirespiratoraceae > Aldehydirespirator. The sequence goes on along the minus strand of OZ220747.1, from coordinate 578,612 downwards.
CGAGCGCTTCCGGAACCGGCGGATCGCCCTGCCCACCTTCGCGGAGCTGCGCGACCCGTCCAACATCCCGGCGGCCCGCCTGGCCGCGCTGGCCGGGGTGGACCGCAACGAGCCCGACGCGGCCAACCTGTTCCGGGTCCACTGGTTCGGGCGCCTCGACGGCAGCGGCCCCCACGACGTGCCCGACTATGTGGAGCTGCCGCCGGAGCTGACCGGCGTCGACGCCCGCATCGTGCTCGCCCTGGGCAACCGCTTCCCCATGATCCGGGCCCACAAGGTGCTGGCCGCCTACGCCTGCCTGGCCCCGAGACTGGTCACCGGCCAGTTCGACCCGACCCGGCACCGGGCGGTGTGGCCCTCCACCGGCAACTACGCCCGCGGCGGCGTCGCCATCAGCCGGATCATGGACTGCCGGGGGGTGGCCGTGCTGCCGGCGGGCATGAGCAAGGCCCGCTTCGACTGGCTGGAGCAGTGGACGCTCGACCCGGCCAACGACATCGTGCGCACACCCGGCACCGAGTCCAACGTCAAGGAGATCTACGACGCCTGCAACGAGATGGCCCTCGATCCCGTCAACGTGATCGTCAACCAGTTCTCGGAGTTCTCCAACCACCTGGGCCACTACAGCGTCACCGGAGCGGCCTTAGAGCGGCTCTACGAGCATGTGGCCGCCGACCGGCCGGGATCCCGGCTGGCCGCCTACGTGTCGGCGTCCGGATCGGCCGGCACTCTGGGCGCGGGCGACTACCTCAAGGATCGCCACGGGTGCCGGATCGTGGCCGCCGAGGCTCTGGAGTGCCCGACCCTGCTGGAGAACGGCTACGGCGAGCACAACATCCAGGGCATCGGCGACAAGCACGTTCCGCTGATCCACAACGTGATGAACACCGACGACATCGTGGCGGTCAGCGACGTGTGCACCGACTCGCTCGACGTGCTGTTCAACACCCCGGCCGGCCGCGACCACCTGGTGGACCGGGCCGGGCTCGACGCGGGCATGGTGGGGCTGCTCACCCACATGGGCTACTCGTCGTCGTGCAACGCGCTGGCCGCCATCGCAGTGGCCCAGGCCCATGACATGGGCCGCGACGACGTGATCGTGACCGTCGCCACCGACGGCTCCGAGCTTTACGACGCCGAGCGGGAGGCCTACATCGGGCGCCACCACCGGGGCGGCTACGACGACGTGGCTGCCGCGTCGGCCTTCGGACGGGGCCTCATCGACGGCGCGGGCGGCGAGGTGCGCCATCTGGCCTGCTCGGAGGCCGAGCGGCGCCGGATCTTCAACCTCGGCTACTTCACCTGGGTGGAGCAGCAGAGCACCGCCTTCGAGGACTTCGTGGCCCGGCGCGACCAGCGATTCTGGGACGGGATGCGCCACTTCGTCGACGACTGGGACGAGATGATCGTCGAGTTCAACGGCCGCACCGGCGCCCGCCACGACGACTGAGCGGTACTGGCAGCGGCCGTGACATCAACCTTCGAGGACTACGCCGAACGGCTTGAGGCGAGCCGGCTCGCGCCCGCCGGCGCGGCGACCTCTGACGCGGTGGCGACCGCGATCAGCGAACTCGACGAGGCCGTAGCCGCGGTGGAGGGACACGGCTTCGAGCCCACCCCGTTCGCTCCGGCCCCGGAACTGGCCGGCGCGGCCGGCATCGGAGGCGCCGAGCTGTGGATCAAGGACGAGACGGGCAACGTGTCCGGCTCGCACAAGGCCCGGCACCTGTTCGGAGTCGCCTTGGCCCACCGGCTGGGAGATTCCGGCAGCGACGCCGCGCCCTACGCCATCGCCAGCTGCGGCAACGCGGCACTGGCCGCCGCAGTGGTGGCCCGGGCGGTGGGCCGGCCGATCGACGTGTACGTGCCGATCTGGGCCAACGAAACGGTGGTGGCCCGCATAACCGAACTGGGCGGCCGGGTGGTGCGCTGCGAGCGCCAGCCGGGCGTGCCCGGCGACCCCGCACACCACGCCATGCTGGCCGCCATCGAGTCGGGGGCGGTTGCGTTCTCGTGCCAGGGGACCGAGACCCCGGCCACCATCGACGGCGGCCGGACCATGGCCTGGGAGATGGTCGACGCGCTAATCGAGCAGGATGGCGGCGCTCCCGCTCGCCTCGACCGGCTGTTCGTGCAGGTCGGCGGGGGCGCGCTGGCCACCGCGGTGGTGACCGGCCTGGCCGCGGCGGTGGACCGCGGCGATCTGGCCCGCCTGCCGGTGATCCATGCCGTTCAGCCCGAGGGCAACCATCCCCTGGTGCGGGCCTGGGACACGCTGGCGCTCGAGTCGCTCACGCCGGAGCGCGCTCCGAACACCCGGGACAGCTCGTACTTCCTCGACCGGATCGTCCGCGCTCAAGCCATGCCCGAGGGCGCCATGGACAACGCCAGACGGGCCGCCATCGCCGAGTCGATCGGTCCGATCGAGGGCGACCGGCTTCAGGAGCTGGCGGGCCGCCTGCGCTACGATCCCGAGCGCTACATGCGGGTGTGGGAGGAGGAGCCGGTGTCGTACGCCTCTGGGATCCTCGACGACATCACCTACGACTGGGTCGACATAGTCGAGGCAATGCTGGCCTCCGGGGGATGGCCTCTGGTCGCCTCCGAGGACGACTTCCGGCGGGCCCACCGCCTGGCGCACGAACACACGGACATCGACGTGTGTCCGACGGGGGCGGCGGGCCTCGGCGGCCTGCTGGCCCTGACCGCGGCCAGTGACGGCTCCGGGGCTGCGGGCGTGTCCCCCGGCGAGCGGGTGGCGGTGCTGTTCACCGGGCGGATGCGCCCCGGCGACCCCGACCCGCTGGCCCACGAGGACTAGCTGGGCGTTGGCAGCAATGGGGGAGGACCGGCGGGACGCGGGCGAGGCGCAGCGGTTCGCGTTCGACTACAAGGCGCTCGAATCGATCGATCCGTTGCTGGGCAAGCAGCACCGCCACACCGTCGACGTACTGATATGGACTCTGCTGGCGGGGCGCCAGATCGAGGCGTGGCTGTCGGAGACCCTGGCTGCCCGTCAACTCGACACCTCCGGCTACTTCGCCCTGAGCGCGCTGTGGCTGGTCGGCCCGCCGCACCGGATGACCGCGGGCGAGCTGGCCCGGCGCATAGTGCAGACTTCGGGCGGGGCCACCAAGACAACGCAGCGCCTGGTCAGCCAGGGGCTGGTGCGCAGAGTGGCCGACCCCGACGACGGCCGCCGCAGCCTCTTGGAACTCACGCCTAAGGGCCTGGGTATGGCTCGTGAGACCCTGGACGTGGCGCTCGAAGCCTTCGACACTGAGATCGGCGCCCTCGACGAGGCCGAGCGCGAGGGCGTGGCCGCGGCTGTGCAGCGTCTGGCGGTCGAGCTGAGCGAGCGGCTCAGCCGCTGAGACCGGCAGCAGCCGCCTTCACCTCGTCCACGGCAGCCCGCAGGTCGGGTAGTTCGGCCTCGACCGCTCCGGCCCGGTCGAGGAATACGAACACCATGCGGGCCACCGGCTTGCCGGTGACCGCCTCCAGCGCGGCCGCGTAGGCCGCGCCCTGCAGCCGGTAGCGGGCCAGTTTGGCGTCGACGCCGTCGTCGCCGGCGATGGTGTCGGTCTTCCAGTCGACCACCACCAGCCCGTCGGGGCCGCGGTAGACGAGGTCGACGTACCCCTCGACCAGGCGCTCCCCGAACGGCGCAGCCACGAACAGCTCCCGCCAGTGTTCGGAAGCCGCCGCCTCGCGGGCCACGGCGGTGTCGAGCGCGGCCCGGGCCAGGCCGGCCACAACCCTGGACCGGCCGCTGACACCCTCGGCCGCGGCCTGCCGATCGGCCAGGGCTTCGAGGCCCTCGCCGGTGGACAGGTCGACGTCCTGGAGCACGCCGTGCACCGCCCGACCGATAGCGGTGCCGTAGCGCCCCTTGCTCCACGGGGGCTGCTCGGAGTCGTCGGGGTCCTTGTCCAGTCCCGGGTCGCCAGCCACTGCTGCGCCGTTGCCGGCTGACAGCGCGGTGGGCGACACCGCCAGCGGCACCGCGGCCCGCGCCAGGCAGCGGTCGCGCTCGTGCTGCCACTCGCCGCGCTCGGGCAGCGGAACCCGCGGCGGCTCCGCTGGAACGGGCTGCCCATCGGCCGGGACCCCATCCTCGTCGGCCGGGGCTAGGAACGTCGAGCCGTCCACGGCGCCGGCCCCGGCCGCGCCTGCGTCGGCGAGGGCCCAGGCCGCCGAGTTCTCCTTCTTGCCGGTCTCGCCGGGATCCCTGCGGTGAAGGCTCACCACCAAGTGGTCGCGGGCCCGGGTGCAGGCGACGTATAGCAGCCGGAGGCGCTCATGGGCGTCCATCTGCTCGTCGATCGGTTTCCACGCCTCGTAGTTCTCGGACTCGATCCCTCCCCGCACCCTCACCACCGGCTCTCCCGATGCGTCGAAGGCCACCGAGGGCCCGCGGGCGGGTGCGCTGAGCCTGGTGGTCATGCCCGACAGGACCACGATGGGGAACTCGAGGCCCTTGGCGGCGTGCACGGTGAGGATGCGCACGCTGTCGTCGTCGGTCTCGGGCAGGATCGTCTCGGTCACTCGAGCGTTGTCGGCGCCCTGCAGCCGGGCCCATGCCAGGTAGTCGCGCAGGTTGGTGCCGCCGGCGTCGGCCCAGGCTCGGGCCTGGTCGATCACGAACCTGAGCCGCCTCCACACGTCGCGTGGCCGCCCGCCGGCCACTGCGGTCTCGAAGGCGCCCCGCTCGCGGACCAGCCGGTCGATCAGGGCGGGCGGGCTGGTCCAGCGCTTGGCCCGGTGGAGCTCGGCGAGGTGGGCGATCCCCTCGGCCACCGGGTGGTCTGCCGGCGCGTCCTCCGGCGGCCTGCGCAGCAGCGAGAACCTGCCCCTCCAGGCCAGGCGCCAGTGAGCCAGGTCGTCGTCGCCACAGCCGTAGAGCGGGGAGCGAAGGGCGGCGACCAGGGCCAGCTCGTCGGTGGGGTCGGCCACAGCCTGAAGGGCCGACAGCAGGTCTCGCACCTCGCGGGTGCTGTACACCAGCGAGGAGGACTCGGCCCGGTAGGGGATCCCGGCGGCGTCGAGGGCGTCCTCAAGGTTGCCCAGGCTGAGCCGGGACGGGATGAGGATGGCGATGTCCTCCAGCCGGGCGGGCCGGGGCGCGGGCTCGGCCGGTGACCCCCCGTCGACGTCCCATCGGCCCCGCAGGGCCGCGGCCACGGCCCGCGCCACCGACTCGGCCTCCCGCTGCCGCAGTTCGGCGGCAAAGGCCCTGCCCTCGATGTAGATCGGCTGCGCGCCCAGGACCGTCACCGCAGGTCCCCGCCGAGCCGGTTCGCGGACCGAGCCCAGCGGTGCGTACTCGGGCTGGCTGCCCTCCACCGGCTGGATCAGCTCTTCGAACACCGCGTTGACCCAATCGATGATCGGCCGGGTGGAGCGGAAGTTGGTCGCCAGGCCCTCGGTCCGGCCCCGGTCCTGGCCGCTCGTCCAGTCCCGGGCCTCCAGAAACGTGGCGATGTCGGCTCGGCGGAATCGGTAGATGGACTGTTTGGGGTCGCCGACGAAGAACAGGCGGCCCGGATCGGGGACCATCTCAGCCCAGCGGGCCGTGGCCGGGGCGGGGTCGCCACAACCCAGCAGCGCGGCCAGCTCGACCTGTATCGGGTCGGTGTCCTGGAACTCGTCGATGAGCAGGCACCGGTAGTGGTCGCGCAACGCCGCCCGCACCGCCGGTCCGTGGATGTCGTGGCGCAGCACCTGGCGGGCCCGAACCAGCAGATCGTGGAATTCGAGGCGTCCTGAGGCTCGCCGCTCCTCGGCGGCGTCCAACGTGAAGGTGGCCAGCCGGGCCACGAGGCGCCTCAACGCAGCCTCCGCAGCCGCGCGGAGTGCTCGTTCGCAGACCACCTTCAGGCGTTTGATGCCGTCGCGGGCGTTCTGAACCTGGCCGTCCCAGCAGCCGGCCTTGCCGAGGTTGGCGCCCTTGCATTCACTCTCCAGAGCCAGCAGCGCCTCGATCCGGTCGGTGCGGTCGGCCGCGACCGCCTCGGTAGGGACAGCCTCACCAGTCATGGCCAGCAGCCGGCTGCGGTGCTTGGCGATCGTGTCGATGCGGGCCAGGAGCTTGTCAGCGGGGTCTGTGCAGAAGGCGCGGATGCCGACCAGCAGGTCGAGCGCCTTGAGCGCTTCGGTGACATCGACGGGCGGAAGGTCGGGCTCGTGGTGGAAGTCCCAGCCTTCGAGGCGGTCCCAGTTCTCGTTCAGTTGCACGGCCAGTGCCCGGATCTGGTTGAGCCGCACCCTCTGCACTTCGAGTCCCAGCAGTGTCGGACCCATGGCGGGCTCGTCGAGGAGCACGTCGAGGAAGTCGCGCCAGCGGAGGTCGAACTCGATCTGGGAGCCGATGTCGTCGAGCACCTCGACGCTGGGTGGTAGCCCCGCCTCCACGGGATGCTCGCTCAGCAGCCTCTGCGCGAAGGAGTGCAGCGTTCCCACCGCGGCGCCGTCGAGCTGCCGGAGCGCGGCCTCAGCCGCGGCCTCTCCGAGAGCGTCTCGAACGTCGGGGCTGTGCAGCCGGTCCCGGATCCGGTCCCGCAGCTCGGCACCCGCCTTCTCGGTGAAGGTGATGGCGGCGATGTTCTCCATGGCCACCCCGGATCCGATCAGCGCGACCACCCGCTCGACGAGCGCCCGGGTCTTGCCCGAGCCTGCGCCGGCCTCCACGAACAGCGTGCTGCCGAGGTCCGTCGCGATGCGGTCGCGCGCCGCCTGGTCGGCGAGCGGAGGCGTCGCGGTCATCGCGGCGCTCCCTCGGCGCCCCGGGTGGCCTCGGAGCCTTCGCGGTCGGGATCCACGAGGTCGAGGTAGCGGGTCAGGGCCGGATCGTCGCGCTTGCGCTGGAAGTCGCGCCATTGGTCGCGAGTGCCCATGCCGTCGGGGTCGCAGTAGCCGCACGGGACCCACGGCCTCCACACCGGCTCGTCGGGGTGCAGCGGGAACAGGCCGTCACCGACCCCGTCGACGATGGCGTTCACCGCCTTGAGAACCTGCCGGCGAGCGGCGTCGGTGGCATAGCCGACATCGCTGAACTGACCCTTGGTCGACACGAACCAGTAGGCGCCGTGCCCGTGGGCGGTGTCCGCGATGTCGAGCAGGCTGCGGGCCGCGAGGTCGTAGAGGACGAGCTGGAGACGGTGGCCTCCCAGTGTCGGGTCGTCAGGGCCGAGCTTCTCGTAGGCGCCTGTGGAGCCCGTCTTGTAGTCGACCACCAGCAGGCCGCCGTGGGGGGTTTCGTCGACCCGGTCGATCGACCCCCGAACGCTCAGGGACCGCCCGTTGCCGATCTCGACGCTGACGGGGCCGCTCGCGCTGTGAGGCATTCCGAAGCCGAGTTCCACCGCCGCCGGCTGCGACTTGTAGCGGGCGCGCTGCTCGTCGTCGAAGTCCAGGAAGCGGACAAGGTCGGCCAGGATCTGGCGGCGGTCGTGGTCCCAGTAGAGCCTGCGCCCGACCAGGCCCCGCGCCGCCAGCCGGTCGCACTCCTGTTCCCCGACGGCGAGCAGGTGGGCCCGCCACGACTCGGGCCAGCGCGCCCCGGGCGCGGGCACGGCGCCCTCGGCGATGGCCTCGGCCAGCCAGCGTTCGAGGATCCGGTGCACGAGGCTGCCGCGCTCCAGCGGGCTGATGCGGTGGTCGTCGTCGGCGTCGTCGACGGCCTCGACTCTCAGGACGTGGCGCACGAAGTAGGCGTGGGGGCACCCGGCCCACATCTCCAGCCGGGAAGCGGAGGTCGTCTCGCTGCCGCCGGCCGGGTGCGCCAGAACGGTCCCCCGGAGGTCGCCGGCCGCCAGGTTGCCGTCGAAGCGGGTGAGCTTCGACGACATGCGGGCCCGGCGCAGTTCGATGCCCCGGAGCAGCTCCGGGCGCTGTCGCACGCCTCGAAGTTGGGCGAGCTCGCTCCAGGAGCTCGCGGTGCGGGTGCGAGCGTCGTGCCAGTCGAGCACGCACCGGGTGTCGTACTCCTGGACGTGGGCCGGGAACCCGGTGCGACGCAGCCCGGCCACGAACGATGGCACCTCCTTGGCTTCGCCCGCCTCCTCGGTCAGCCACCGGCTCGGCGACCGGTCCGCGGCCCGGCGGAGGTCGCCGCGGGGGTGCAGCAGCAGCGACCGCCCCGCGGCGGCCACCACCGCCAGCAGCGCCCGGTGGTCGTCTCCGGGACGGTCGGCTCTGGCGGGCAGGTCACCACCGGCCACCAGCCGCTCCCGGTCCGGCAGCAGGGCGTCGTCGTTGCGGCGGGCGGGGAAGGTTCCCTCGGCCATGCCGCACACCACGGCCAGGTCGAGTTCCACCCCGAGCGCCATGCCGACCGGGCCGACCAGCACGCCTGTGCCGAGGCGCCCGTGCCGGTGCGTGGCGCCCTCCAGCTCGAGCCGCAGCGCCCGCCCGAAGGCGGCCACCGAGGGCTCGTCGTCGGTGCCGTCGAGGTCTCCGAGACGGCTGACGGCGCGGTCCACCCGCTCGGCCATCTGCCGCTCCTCGTCCGGCCAGTTTCGGCGCAGTCGCCCGCCGAGGTACTTCTGGATCAGCTTCTGGCACCAGCCGGCCAGCTCGGCCCAAGTGCGGGGCGCCGGGCGGGGGTCCAGGTCGGCGTGGAGCTCCTCGACGAAGCTCAGCAGCTCCAGCGAGCGCTCGGCGCTGCGCCGGTGCCTGTCGCCGCGCCAGGCCTGCTCCTCGTCGGCGGCGTGATGATCAGCCTCGGCGGTGCAGTCCTCGGCGTACCGGGTGAGCCTGCGCCTCCAGCTGTCGATCCCGGACTCCACCCGGGCGGCTCGGGCCTCCCGCTCCCATGCGGCGCTCGGCACTCCCTGCCACCTGTGGCGAGCCGCCGGGTCGTCGCCACCGGCCTCGCCGTCGGGTCCGCCGACGTCCGGGTCGGGCCGTCTGACGCTCACCGGGGCGCCGGCCAGCCAGGCCATCACGACGCGCCGGGAGAACCCGCGGTCTCTCAAGGCCAGCATGTCCAGCAGCGACCGCCCCAGCAGCGATGTCTCCACCGTTCGGGAGGTGGCGCCGCAGCGCGGGATGCCGGCCGCGTCGAGCGCATCGCTGATCAGGCGCACGTAGGGGCTCCCGACGCCGTAGACGATGGCGCATCGCCCCAGGGGGGTGCCGGCTCGGGCCGCGTCGACCACCGCCCGCACCGCGTGGCGCACTTCGTCGTCGGCGTCGGAGACGCTGAGGGCCTCCACCGTGGCCCGCGCCTGGGCGCGCCCGCCTCGCCGTGCCGGGGCGTCGAGCTCGGCGCCGAGCCTGCCAACCGAGGCGACCACCGTCGCGTCGGCGTCCTCGGCGCCGGTCGCGCCCGCGACGATCGTCGTGTCCGTCGCCTCGGCGACCGCTCGCAGCAAGCCGGCCTGGCTGCCCGTGATCCTCTGAGGCAGGAACACGATCATCGGCCCGAGCTGGCGTGCCGCGGCGGGGGGATCGGCCCCTACCGCCGCGACCGCAGCCCGCGAGAGTTGCTGCTCGTTGCTGTAGCTGGCTTCGAGGTCGGCTGCGACCTGTTGGTGGATCCTCACCACGTCGGCAGCCCGCGGCGACTGCGCGGCCAGCGCCCGGAGCTGCCCGTCGGTGAGTTCGGACAGTTCGCGGTGGGCCCGGGTGAGGGCCCGCTCGGTGGCCGGATGGGTCTCCACGCCCCGGAAATGCCCGGGATCGCGCCGCAGCACGGTACGGACCGCGGCGGCGATGACCGTCATGGTCACTCCCCGGCGCCCCTCGGCGGCCATCTCCGCCCCTCCGAGGCGCTCGGCCAAGTCGTAGGCCGTGTGGAAGGCGACGGCGGCGATCCCCCCAGTGCCGTTGTGCTCGCGACGGCCCAGCGCCCGGCGGGCGGCCAACCCCACGTAATGGTTGGGCACGACGACGGTGACCGGGGCGAGCGGGTCGCCGCCCTTGGCCCGTGCCACGGCCGTCGCCAGCGCCTCGTGGGCGGACGGGCCGTAACCCGTGGTCACCAGATCAACCGTCACGACCGCACCCTAGAACGGCTCTGAGACATTGGTCCCGGCTTGATGGAGAGCGGCTGCGCTCCGGCGGCTTGTATGGTTTCGGGCCGATGACCTTCTGGCCGCTACGTCCTGACATCTCGATCGGCGTCGTCCAATGAGCGAACTGCGAGACCTCGACGTTGCCCTAGGCCGGCAGATCCGCGACCGGCGGACGAGGGCGGGGTTGTCTCTCAAAGAACTGGCTGCCAAGGCAGAGCTCTCCCCGTCGTTCCTCAGCCAGTTGGAGCGGGGATTGGCCCGACCCCGGATCACCTCACTCCACCGGGTGGCTCGCACATTGGGCACGACCGCTCAGGCGCTGCTGTCGACCGAGGAGACAAAGCCCTATTCGCTGGTCCGCCGCAACGATCCCCGTGACCTCGACCATGACACCGACCAGGCTGCGGGCACGGCGCGATCACTGGTGCGCGACGCCAGATCGCTGACGGCGCTGGAGTTCCGGGGAGTTCCGAAGAGCTTCGGGAAGTACTACGAGCATCCCGGTGAAGAACTGTTGCTGGTAGTTCAGGGAGTGATCGAGAAGGACATAGACGGCGAAGTCATCGAGCTGCGGGCCGGGGACTGCATCTGTTACGACGGCCGTGTGCCTCATCGATCTCGCAGGGTGGGCGAGGAGGAGGCAATTGCCTACTTGATCACCGCCCGGGACGACAATCGCGGCAGTTGAACCTCTAAGCCGCGACCGGTGCCACCCAGCGAGACGCGTTGGTCTGCCACCTGTCAGACCGCGTCTTGCGCGTCTCTAGGAGTTTGATTAAAGTGAAATTTAGTAGCAAAAAGTTCGTACTATCGAACTAGGTCCAGGAGGGAACAACATGAGGCGATTGGCTCTGCTCGTCGCGGTGGCAGCACTGATTGCGGCGTCCTGCGGTGACGACGCGGACGACGATCCACAACCGACCGCCGAACCAGCGCCAGCCGCTGAGGAGGCTCCCGCCCCAAGCGACGACCCGGAGGTCGAGGAGGCGCCCGCGCCGGCTGAGGAGACACCGGCCCCAGTTGAGGACGCCACCGAGGCAGAGGCCGCTGTGGAGGAGCCTGCCGCCGATGCAGAGCCCGTGGAAGAGATGCCCGCGGAGGAGCCGAGTGACCCGATGGCGGTGGACCTATCCGGTGCGTGCCCGAATCCGCTGGTGCTGCAGACCGACTGGTTCCCGTCGCCCGAGCACGGCTACGCCTACCGGCTGATCGGCGACGCGGGCGAACTCGACACCGAGAACGGGGTCTACCGCGGGCCGTTGCTGGAGACCGGAATCGACCTTGAGATCCGAGCCGGCGGTCCCTACCTCGGCTTCGCACCGACCACCGCAACGATGCAGCTGGACGAGGGGATCCACTTCGGCTACGTGAACACCGACGAGCAGATCGCCGCCTGGGACATCGTTCCCACCGTCGCGGTGGCTGCGCCCTTCGACACCAACCCGCAGATCCTCATGTGGAGCCCGGAGGCGTACTCCTTCTCCAGCTTCGAGGACATCGGACAGTCCGACGCTGCTGTCGTCTACTTCGCCGGAGGCGTCTTCATCGACTACATGGTGGATGCCGGCATCCTTCGCGCCGATCAGGTGGACCCGTCCTACGACGGGTCTCCCGCCCGTTTCGTCGCCGAAGGCGGCGCCGTCGTCCAGCAGGGATTCGCCACAAGCGAGCCTTGGCTGTACGAGAACGCGCTGGAGGAGTGGGGCAAGCCGGTGGACTTCCTGCTTATCCACGACTCGGGCTTCGAGATCTATGCCCAGCCTCTGGTCGTGCGGGCCGCCGTTCTTGAAGAACTGCGTCCCTGCCTGGAGCTGGTGGTGCCGATCTTCCAGCAGGCGGTGATCGACCACTACGCCGATCCCGGTCCGACCGACGCGGTGATTCTGCAGATCGTTGAGGACCTGGCTTCCTTCTGGGTGCTGTATCCAGGCCAGATGGAGTACTCGTCGGCTACGGCGCTGGCTCTCGGCAACGTCGGTAACGGCCCCGACGACATCGTTGGGAATATGGATGATGCCCGCATGGAGCGGATCACCCAGTTGCTCAAGGACGTGCTCCAGGGTGTGCCTCAGGACATTGAGGCCTCCGACATATACACCAATGAGTTCATCGATCCGTCCATAGGCTTCTGAGAGCCCCGTTGCCGGAGTTGACGGCAAGGAGTGGTCGCATGACTAGTGCAGCCAAGGTCGCCTCGCGGGTACCGCTGGTGGATCTGACGGGCGCATTCGAGCCCGGCCCGCGGCGCGACGAGGTGGTCGAAACCATCCGGCAGGCCTGCGAGGACGTGGGCTTCCTGGTGATCACCGGCCACGGGATCGCCGACGAGGTGGTCAAGGGCATCGACGCCGCCTCACGCGCGTTCTTCGCCCTCCCGGAGGAGGAGAAGAGGGCGTACATCGGGCCGTCCGGCGTCTACCGCGGGTTCACTCCCTCGCAGGAGTCCGCTCTAGCGCTGTCCCGGGAGGATGAGTCCCTTCCGGATCTGTGCGAGCTGTACACCGTCAACCGGTTCGACGATCCCGAGACAGCCCGCCGGGCTGGGCTGCGCGAGGGCCGGGAGAGCTTCTTCGCTCCCAACATCTGGCCCGACCCCGAGCGGGTTCCTGGCTTTCAGGAGGCCTTCGAGACCTACTACGCCGTGATGGAGGACCTGGCGGTCGGACTGATGCGCCTTATGGCCCTGGCGCTGGAACTCGACGAGCACTGGTTCGACGACAAGATCGCCGACCACATCACCAACCTGACCGTCAACCACTACCCGTCCTTGGACCGGCCCGCGCTGCCTGGTCAGTTCCGGCGGGGGGCCCACTCGGACTGGGGGAGTCTCACCATCCTCTATCACGACGGAGAGCCCGGTCTGCAGATCATGTCGCCCGACGGGGCATGGGAGGACGTGCAAGTCGTGCCGGGTTCATTCGTGGTCAATCTCGGCGATCTGATGGCGGCGTGGACGAACGACCGCTGGGTGTCGACCCTGCACCGGGTGGTGGTACCGGAGGGCGATACAGGCGACCGCATCTCCATCGCCTTCTTCCATCAGCCGACCTACGACGCTCGCATCGAGTGCATCCCGACCTGCACGTCGCCCGACGATCCGCCCCACCACGAGCCGACTACCTCCGGCGGGTGGATCCTGTCGATGCTCCAGAAGACGATCTATTGATCGGGCTCGTAGGTGGCGGGGCGGCCTGACCCAGGGGGGCTCCTGAAGCTCGCGTACGACCAGGCTCGGAGGGGACTGGCCGAGGGTGGAGTACCCATCGGCGCAGCTCTGGTCGATGCCGATGGCACGGTGCTGGGCGCGGGCTGCAACGGCAACGTCCAACATGGGGACTTCCTGCTCCATGCCGAGACCGTCGCCATCCGGGACGCAGGAGTATTGAGCGACTACGCGGGCACCGCCCTCGTGACCACCATGACCCCCTGCTGGTATTGCGCCGGACTGGTGCGATTCCTCGGCATCGGTGCGGTGGTGGTGGGCGACAGCGAGAGCTGGTCCGACGAGGCGCTGGACTGGCTCGCGTCGGCCGGTGTCTCGACGACGCGACTGCATGATCAAGCCTGCGTCGACATGTTCAACGACTGGATGGCGAGCGGCCCCGAGGCGTGGTCGAGCCTGCCCTCGAGTGCGGGCGGCCGCAAGGACGGGCCCGAGTAATCTGGCGCCAGGCGACGGCAAGGGGTGTGCGCAGGCCGTGACAGTTACAACCGGAGTCGTGTCCCGGGTGCCGCTGGTCGACCTGTCCGGTGCGTTCGAGCCGGGATCGCGGCGTGACGAAGTCGTGGAGATACTCCGGCGGGCCTGTGAGGACGTGGGCTTCCTGGTGATCACTGGTCACGGCGTGCCGGACCAGGTTGTGCGGAGGGTCGACGCCGCCTCGCGCCGGCTGTTCTCCCTGCCCCTTGACGAGAAGATGTCCTGGGCTCGCCAGGCCGACAATCTGAGGGGCTACGTGCCGTTGAGGAGTTCGGCCCTCGCGCTGGCCCATGACGAGGTGACGCCTCCAGACCTGGCCGAGCTGTACACCGTCGGCCGCTTCGACGATCCCGCGGCCGCCGCCCGGGCCGGCTCTCACCACGGGCAGGACGAGGGGAGGTCGGCGTTCTTCGCGCCCAACGTTTGGCCCGATCCCGAGCGAGTCCCAGACTTCAAGGACGCGCTCAACGAGTGCTACGCGGTGCTGGAGGATCTGGCCGCCAAGCTGATGAGGCTGATGGCGCTGGCGCTGGACCTGGACGAGCGCTGGTTCGACGACAAGATCGCCGAGCACATCACCGGCCTGGCCGTCCTCCACTACCCGGCTCTGGAGGGGCCACCGCTGGAGGGCCAGTACCGGCGAGGACCTCACACGGACTGGGGCAGCCTCACCATCCTGTACCACGACGGCCAGCCGGGACTGCAGATCCTGTCACCGGAGGGCAACTGGGAGGACGTGCCCTCGGTGCCCGGATCGTTCGTGGTGAATCTCGGCGATCTGATGGCGGCGTGGACGAACGACCGCTGGGTGTCGACCCAGCACCGGGTGATCGTGCCGGAGGATGTCACCGGCGACCGCATCTCGGTCGCCTTCTTCCACCAGCCCGCCTACGACGCGCTTATCGAGTGCATCCCCACCTGCACCTCGCCCGACGACCCGCCCCGCCACGAACCGGTCACCTCGGGCGAGTGGATCCGCCTGATGATCGAGAAGACCACTTACTGAGCAACGCGATCAACCTTCAGTCTGGTCCGCCTGCCGGGGCACAGGCGACCCGGCGGCGCGGGCTCGTCAGTCCCAGTCCGCGATGCCGTCGAAGCCGGCGATGCTCGTGGGGCGCAACCGGATCAGGCACTCGCCGGGCACACCGTTGCGGGCGCCGTAGGCCTCGGCCTGGTCCGCGCCCATGTATCGGCCGCCGATGAGGGTGGCGACTCGCAGCAGTTCGTCGGGATCCTCGGTGATCTCGACGGTTCCGTCGACTTTCACGAACGCGTAGGGCGGCTCCTCGAGGTCGACCAGAAGCGAGATGCGGGGATCGCGCTGCATGGCTCGTGCCTTGCCCGCTCCGGCGCCGGTGTTGAACAGGATCTCGCCGTCCTCGACAATGAACCAGATCGGGGCCACATGGGGCCGTCCGTCGGAGGCGACCCAGGCAACCTTGCCGGTGCGAGTGCCGGTGGCGAGGAACGCCAGCGCCTCTTCAGTGGTCATCTCCCGCATGGCACCTCCCAGCCGTCCCTCAAATCCCTGTGGTTGGGGACCGTATGCGTCCTTTTCTACCGGGATTCCGGATCGGGTGAGGGGTTCGCTTCGGCGGGCAGATCGGTGATGAACATGTGTCCGGGCTCGTGGGTGATGGCGATCTCGGGACGGGCGTTGGCGATGGCCAGCTGCGGGGTGACGCCGCAGGCCCAGAACATCGGCACCTCGCCTGCGTGGATGTTCACGGGGTCGCCGAAGTCGGGGGCGTGCAGGTCCTCAATGCCCAAGTCAGCAGGATCGCCGACGTGCACCGGGCCGCCGTGGGCCGCTGGATAGGCCTCGGTGATCCGCCCGGCCTGCTCGACTGACCCGGCGGGCATGGGCCGCATCGACACCACCAGCGGGCCGGCGAAGTCCCCGGCCGGCTCGGACTGGCGGTCCGTGATGTACATGGGCACGTTGCAGCCCTGCTCGATGTGGCGCACCGGAAGCCCGGCCCGTATCAGAGCCGCCTCGAAGCTGAAGCTGCATCCCAGCAGCACCGACACCAGGTCGTCTCGCCACCAGGCGGTGGCGTCGGTGGCCGAGTCGGTGTGGGCGCCGCCGACGAACAGCCGGTACCGGGGAACGTCGGTACGCAGGTCGCTGCCCGGCGCGGAGTGCACGGCTTCCGTACCGTGTTCCACGACCTCCACGATGGGACAAGGCTTGGGATTGCGGGCCGCGAACGTCACGAAGTCGGGGGCCACCGCCCGGGGCAGCACCACCACGTTGGCTTGCACGCAGCCCGGGGCCAGATGAGCAGTGGGTCCGGTGTGCTCGCCTGCCCGAATCAGGAGCCGGGTCCGCTGCGCCGAGATCGCCTCGGTGGTGTCGCGTGCCCGAGCGCCGCCGTCCTCGAAGACCTCGACCAAGGCGTCGAGTATCGGCAACTGGCCCTTGTGCAGCTTCGTTCGAGCCGCATCGATCGTCCACCAGGCCGCCTTGTCCACCTCCGGGTACTCACGGACCTGGCCCGAGCCGGGTGGCCATTCGAGCTCGAAGGTGTTGCTGACCGCGTGCGTGGCGTCGAAGTCGGACTCGATCACCCATGCGCTGACCCGCTTGCGGCTGGGCTGGCCGAACTCGCCGAGGAAGAGCCTCAGCCCGTCCGGCGGCGGCGATCCCAACTCCTCCTCGAACTCCCGCAGGGCCACCGTCTCGGCGTCCTCGCCCTCGACGTACTCGCCCTTGGGGATCGACCAGGCGTGGGCGTCCTTGTTGGCCCAGAACGGCCCGCCGGGATGCACCAGCAGCACTTCGACCACACCGTCGGCGTTCCGTCGGTGAAGTATCAGGCCGGCGCTTCTCTTGCTTGCCATAATGGTGCCCGACAATAGGCCGCATCGGGCCTTGGCCCGAAGGAGGCGTCAGCGAGATGGACCGGGCAGCCGAGCGGGCCGCAGCGGTGGCCGACGCCATGGAGGACATAGCCAAGATCGACGCCCACGGCCGCGAGCACGGAGGCATGGATCGGGCCGGCCTGGAGCGCATCAAGGAGCGGCTGCTGCAACTGGCCGAGCGCGACGACCTGTTTAGCGAAGAGGACTTCCCGCCCCCGGACGCTCCGGGGGCCTCGTTCAGCTACCGGATCGCGCAGAACGACGACGACGAGTTGGCGTTGTACGTCCAGAGCGTGGGCGACGGAACGTCCGCCCCGCCGCACGAGCACAGGACCTGGGCGGTGATCGTGGGGATGCGCGGCCAGGAGCTGAACCGCCTGTACGGCCCGTGCGCAGGCGGAGAGGAGCCTGAAGTGCGGCGCGAGGTGATGGTCGAGCGGGGCACCGGTGTGGCGATGCTCCACGACGACGTGCACTCGATCCACATCGAGGGCCCGGCGACGAACTTCCACTGCTACGGCCTCGCCCTCGAACGGCTCACCGGCCGCCTGTTCTGGCACGGCAGGAACGGCCAATGGCAGGTCTACGACGACGACAGCCAGATAATCGAAGCCCGCCCCGACCGGACCTAGGCGGTCGGTTCACTCCAGACGGGGTGTGCCCTCCTCGGCAGCGGTCTGCGCGATGCGGCCGATGCGAGCGGCACGAGTCTGGTCCCGCTTCGCGTCGGCCAGCCAAACGAGGAGTTCCTTGCGTCTCGAAGGTGCAAGCGCCTCCCATGCTGCCGACGCACCGTCCTCGGCCAGAGCCTCCCGCAGGTCCGCTGGAGTCTCCGGCGTGCGATCGCTGCGATCGAGACGGATCCGGATCTCCACCGAGTCGCCGGCACCCTTGCCGATAGCACCCCGGACCGCAGCGTTGAGAAACAGCCGGTGGCGGCCACCACCAACCGGCACCAGGGTCGCAGTCAACTCCGCCCCATCAGCACTGCCCACGACCGGCACATGGCCCCGCAGCCCGAACGCATCCGACACCGCGGCGGGAACATCCAGAGCCACGTTCATGATGTGCGAGTAGTTCGACGGCAACTCATAGAGCACCCCCACGAACCGCTGCTCTCCCAGTTCCGACATCCGATCTCCATTGATGCTGTCATGCCCTGACGGGGTTGTCGGATACAAGATGTCTACTCTGAGCGGGATGCCATCACCGCCCAGAACGATCGTCTACATCGACGGATTCAACTTCTACTACGGCGCCGTGAAGGACACGCCGTACAAGTGGCTCGACTACGAGGCGTTCTGCCGGCTGCTGCTGCCTCGCGACAACATCGTCAAGATCCGGTACTTCACAGCTCGGATCTCCGCACTGCCGCACGATCCTCAAGCCCCGGCCCGGCAGGACACCTACTTGAGAGCGCTCGGAACGCTGCCGCTCATTGAAGTTCACTACGGGCATTTCGCCACCCGTCCTCGGAGGATGCCGCTGGTGGCGCCACCGCATCGCACTGTTGAGGTACTTCGCACCGAGGAGAAGGGCTCGGACGTCAATCTGGCGGCGTGCCTGTTGCGGGATGCGTTCATGGGCGAATGCGACACGGCGGTGGTCGTCAGCAACGATTCGGACTTGGCGGAAGCTGTGCGCATCGCGCAAGACGACGCCGGCATCAAGGTTGGCATCATCAACCCTCACCCGAAGCGGAAGCGGTCTGGCCGGCTCCATGGCACGTTCTTCAAGCAGGTACGGGCAGGCGCCCTCGCTCGGACTCAGTTGCCGCCGGTCGTCTATGACCACAAAGGCCCGATCCACAAGCCGAGCAGTTGGTAGGAAACGCAAGGCCCCGGCCGGAACCGGGGCCTGCACCCAGCCACCGAAGCGACTGGGGGGATGCACAGCAGGGTAACCACCCCCTACGACAAGAGCAAGAACTCAGATCTCAGTCGGAGCGCATCCTTCCGTGTCGATAGCTAGGGCATGCGGTCTGGTGGCCGTGGCGCGGTCGCCGGGGCCGCTGGGCTTGGTCTGGGTCCATATGGAGAGCCGGGCGTCGGCGCGGCCGTTGCGGAGGGCGAAGATTGGGCCGGGATGCACGCCGTTGTCTGCGGCGAGACGTTGTGCCGCGGCCGCGAAGGCGCGATCGGAGTTGTCGGAGGCGTTGGCAGCCGCTTGGCGGGCAATCGACTCGTAGAGGCGGATCCGCTCGTCGGCCCTCGCCGTACAGTCGGCGACCTCGCTGTCGTACCAGGGCAGGAATTCCTCGGGCAGCGCGGCGCGCAGTCCTTCGACAGGATCCTCGCCCTGGCCGAGCAGTCCGGAGACCGTCTCAGGGGAGAGTCTGAGGCGCACAGCCGTGGTCTTCGGCGGCACGCCCATCCGGGCGGCGGCACGCACTGCCGCAACCTCCCAGACGCGGCTGGAGGTGAGCCCGAAGGTCACGCGGTGGGCGGCCACGTAGGAGGGGAACTTCAACTTGAAGCGGATGTGCGGCGCAGCCTCGCCGGCCGCGAATCGGGCCACGTAGCCCTCGCGATCCGTCTCACCGGGTGTGACGATGTGGGCCACCAGCGCTTCGAAGTCAGCGAAGCTCGCAGTATCGGCCCGAGGTCCGGGCCAGTCAAGATCGTTTGTTTCGATGTCGGCACCCGTCTCGATGTCGATCAAGGCGATGAGCACGAGGTCTCGCATGTCGCCGTAGTCAAGCACCACACGGTTGTCGGGGTAGATGATCTCGAACAGGGGAGTGACGCCCTCGGGAATGACGATGTGGCGGTACTTCTCGTGCCAGATGCGGGTTGCCTCGATGGCTTGGTGGGAGGTCAGCGATCCCCGGGTCGCCAAGCGGACCCCGCCCTCCGGGTGGGTGTAGGCGATCCCGAGTGACCCGTCCAGCTTCGCAGTGATCTCCATCGGTTGTCCCGAAGGGATGGCGGGGGCATCGGGCTCCGTCGGCCCGAAGAACTTCGGGAACGGCCGGGCCACGACCCGGTCGGCGTCGTCGAGGATGAGGCCGCGGCAGGCGACCGTCGCCTCGTTCCAGGACCTCGAGTAGGTCGCCCTGGCCGTGTAGTTCAGGATCCTCAGCCGGCCGTCCGTCTGCACGGACACGAGCCCGGCGCCGACGGCCTCGTCAACGAGGGAAGGATCGCAGACATCTCCCAGTTCAGCCATGAGCTAAGTGTAATCAACATCTAAGACGTGCTATGATGTCCTCTACTGAAAAATAATGCCAATTAGGATCAATTATTGGCGTCCAACTGAGATGTGTGCAGCGAACTCGCACAGCTGTTCGCGGGTCCGCGAACGGCAAACGGCGAGCGCCTACCGAGACCCGTCGTCTAGAGCCGATGCCGCGCCGACGCGATCGCGTCGCCCATCGATCCGCTAATCGCGGGACTTGGTGGTGCGGTAGGCGGCTACTACTGGCTCCAGCTCTTGCGGGGTGGCGCCGTGCATGATGACGGCGTCGCAGCCGAGGTCGAGTTGGTGCTGCACCGCTTGGGCGCACTGCTCGGGTGTGCCGGTGGCTGCGGGGGCTAACCACTCCTCGGGGATGATCTCGGCCAGCTGCTCGAGTTCCTCCGTGGTGGCCCCGGCGTCGATCGCGCCCCGGCGGGTCGTCACTACCGGATGCTCCCGGAAGCGCTGGAGTGCGGCCAGGTCCCACCGGTTGGTGTTCACCAGCAGCTCGCCGTAGCCCTGAAGGTACGTGGCCAGCCGTCCCACCGTCTTCATCATCCGGGCCTCGTAGGGCAGGTGGTCGCCGACGGTGGCGAAGCACGACCAAACCCGCACATCGGACGGATCGCGGCCGGCCAGCTCGGCCGCGGACCGCACCGTCTCGACGCAGCGCGCCACCGTCTCGTCGGTGAAGTAGGTGTGCAGGATCACCTCGTCGAAGCAGCGGCCCGCGAGCTTGAGCGTGTTCTCACCGAAGGCGGCGAGGCTCATGGGTAGGTGCTCGTCGAGCGACGAGTCGAGACGAAGGAACGGGTAGCGCCCGGCCGGTCCGTCGTGGTTCGCCACTGACTCGCCCCGGAACAGCCGGCGCATCAGCCCGGCGAAGTCCTCCATCTCGGCCGTCGTGATGTGGTTGATGCCCATCACCGTCTGCAGCAGCGGGATGCCCCGGCCGATGCCCAGCACGAAGCGGCCGCCGGTGAGGCTCTGCATGGTGCGGGCGAATCCGGCGGTAACCAGCGGGTGGCGGGTGTTGCTGTTGGTGACGCCGGTCGAGATGGTGATCGTCTCGGAGACTGCGGCCGCCGCCCCGCACTGCACGGCCACCTCCTTCTTGTTGTAGCGCTCGGAAATGAACACTGTCCCCAGCTCCAGCGCCTCGCCGTCTCGCACCTCCTGAAGCAAGTCCCGTGAGCTGTCGGCCTCGCCCGCCAGTGCATAGAAGCCCAGTTCAGGAAACTCGCTCATCGTCGTTCGCCTCCCGGGTGTTGCGACCTGCCGATGCTAATCGCGGTCATAATCGTGCCCATGGGGGACGGCTCGCATCGGCACCGGCCAGGACCGGGCCTCCGGGGCGGCTGGCAGGCATGGCGTACCGACCGGGCGCTCGGTGGGGTGCTGGTGCTGGTCGTTCTCGCCGGTGCGGCCGCTGTGGTCGGACTCGTCCTGTTGTGGCCGACGGGCGAGGGCCGGGACGCCGCCCGGGAGCGCGCCGACGAGATCGGCCTCACCTACCAGCGCCTAGCTGCCACTGTCGAGGAGGTCACAGACAGGGCGTGCAGCTACTCCGGCCCCGACGACCCGCAAGCGTGCAGGACCATCACCGTTCGCGTCGACGAAGGCACCAGCGCCGGAACCCGGGTCGCTCTGCCGGAGTTCAACCTCACCTACGACCGGGTCTCAATACGGATCTCTCCGGGGGACAAGGTGATCGTCGGCTACGAGGACTCCAACGACTACTACTTCTTCGTCGACCGCGACCGGCGGACTCCGCTGGTGTGGCTCGCCGGGCTGTTTGCCTTGGTGGTGGTGGCGCTCGGGCGCCTGCGCGGGGCGCTGGCCCTCGTCGGGATGGCCGCCACGGTGGTGGTGCTGATCGCCTTCGTCGCCCCGTCCGTGCTCGACGGCAACGATCCGGTGCTGGTGGCGGTGGTGGCCGCGGCGGTGATCGCGTTCGTGAGCCTGTACCTCACTCACGGCCTCAATGCGCACACCACCGTGGCCCTTGCCGGCACGCTCGCGGCGCTGGGGCTCACCCTCGGGTTGTCGCGGGTCTTCTTCGGACTCTCTGAGTTCACCGGCCTGGCCACGGAGGAGGGTCTGACCCTGCCCCTGATCGCCGGCGACGTCGACCTGGCCTCGCTGCTGCTGGGCGGCGCCATCATCGGCGCGCTGGGCGCGCTCGACGACGTGACCGTCACCCAGGTGGCCACCGTTTCGGAGCTGCGCTACCGCAGCCCCGACCTGCCGAGGAGCGAGCTCATCACCTCCGGCATCAGGGTCGGGCGCGAGCACATCGCCGCCACCGTCAACACTCTGCTGCTCGCCTACGCAGGCGCGGGCCTCCCGCTGGTGCTGCTGTTCGCGGTGTCGGACCAGTCGCTGGCCATGGTGGCCAACTCCGAGCTGATCGCGGTGGAGATCGTCCGGACGCTGTGCGGCTCGCTGGGCCTGGTCGCGGCCGTACCGGTCACGACCGTGCTGGCCGCGCTAGTGAAGGCCGGTCCCGGCATTCCGGAATCAGCCGAGCCGGCCGATGGGACTCGACCGGATGGGCAGGTAGCGGCCGAGTCAGCCGATCCGGCGCCGGCGCCCCGGTGGGCGGACTTCGCTCCCGACCCGGACGAGCCCGGATGGTGATGCGATCCCTGTCAGCCCCGGATCCGGGCTGGGGCGTGCATTAGGCCCGGAGCCGCCGGCCCGATCAGAATCTCGGGTTTGTTTTGGGTGGTAGATCCGCAGAACCGACCCGAGATCTCCGGCGGGTGCCCTGGTTGATCAGCCGGGCTGCCAGATCATCAGGATCAGTTGGACCGTGAACCCGATCGACAGCAGGGCCGATCCCACCTCCAGGCGCTTGTCCGTCGCCGGCGAAGCGCCCTCGATGCCCTGGGCCTTGAGCGCGGGCCAGATCATGCCGTGAAGGACGCCGTTCATCACCACCCAGATCACGATGGCGGCGATCACCCAGCCCTCGGTCAGTGAGATCGCGTCCTCCGACATCTCGACCAGGGCAATGCCGAGCAGGCCGGCCAGGATCAGCGCCGGCCCGTACAGGCGGCGTGAGTTGGACGCCATGGCCACCACCAGATGCTTGTGCGCCGAGCCGCCCGCCGACTGCATCTGCTTGCGCAGCAGCGGATGGACGAACACCGGGGCGAGCGCCACCAGGACCGTGAGAACGTGGAGCAGCTCGACGATGTTGTAGGCGGTAGTGCCCGCAGCAATGACCATGGGCCGACTCTATCCCGATGACCGGAGACCGGCCGGGTGGCCGCCGCGGTCCGCTCCGAGCCGAGACTCGTAGCATGGTGGACGTGCCCGACAGCGCCGCCGCGGCTGAAGCCGATCAAACCGGTCTACTGCTCGACCGGGCGGAGCTCGCCGAACGGGCCGACGTTCCCGCCTTCGTCGTCGACCTGGTGATAGACGCCGGTCTGCTGGCGCCTCTGGACAACGGATCTGAAGGCGAGCTCTTCGGCTCCGACGACGTCGACATACTGGCCGCGGCCCGAACCCTGGTCGGCGAGGGCGTGGCCATCGAGGAGCTGGCCGCCCTGGCCATGCGCCACGTCACCAACGTCGAGAACTTGATCGACGATGCCATCGACCTGCTCAAACGCCACATCACGCGGGACAACCCGGACCGGGCCGCACTGGTGGCCAGTGTGAACCGGCTCGTCCCGGTGGCCACCAAGCTCGTGGTCGGCCACTTCGAGCGGACCCTGTGGGCCAGGGCCATGGCCCGGGTAGCCGACGACCCTGTCATCGCGGCCGGCGCCATTGTTGTCAAGGCACGGCACCTCGACCGGCGCGTCGACCCGCTGGCGGTCTACGCCTCGGCCGGCGCCGAGCGCCTGCGAACCGTGTGGCTGCGACCGGACCAGGGTGTGGGCTTGGCGGCCATCGGGGAAGTCGAGGCCATCGAGCCGGCGGGCAACGACCGGTTCTCGGCCGCTTCGGCGGCTCGGGCCGTGCTCGAGGCCCGGATCCGGCGCGACGTGCCGCCGGAAGGGCCGGCTCCGGTGCTGGTGGGCGGGTTCTCGTTCACCGCGAACAGGGAAGCCGCGGGCGTCGACTCGCAGCCCCACAGCGACAACGACAGCACCGGTCCGCACCGGGGCCCGTCCTGGCGAGGGTTCGGAGACTGCCGGATGGTGCTGCCCGAGCTGACGGTGATCGATCGTGAAGACGGCACCTGGGTGCTGGCCGCAACCCGGGTCGGCCCCGACGGCGACGAAGCAGCTGCCCAAGCCGCGCTGGAACAGCAGCTGGCAGCCTTCGAGGCGGAGCCGCTGCCAGCCACCACCAACCGGGCCGGCTGGGCTGCGGCTCCGGTGGAGTGCGACCGCGACGACTACTACGAGGCCCTCGTCTCCGAAGCCGTCGCCGCCATCGACCGGCGTGCCTTCCACAAGGTGGTGCTGGCCCGAACGCTCACCCTTGATCGGGGCCTCGATGTGGTCGCGGTCCTCGACCGGCTCCGGCAGCGCAACCCGGCCTGCGCGACCTTCGCGTTCTCCGTCGGCGAGACGACCTTCCTGGGGGCTACGCCCGAGGAACTGGTCACGCTCGACGGCTCGCGGCTGCACACCACTGCTCTGGCCGGGACGGCCCCCCGGGGCGACACCCCCGAAGCGGATGAGCGGCTCGCCGCCGGGCTGCTGGCCTCGACCAAGAACCGCTCCGAGCACCGCTTCGTAGTGGACGGCATCACCGAGGCGTTGACCGGTCTGGGTCTGGTGGACCCCGCGCCGGCCGAGCCGGGACTGATGCGCCTCAACCGTGTCCAGCACCTGCACACACCCATCACCGCGAAGGTGCAGCGCCGGCGGACCGGAGCGAGCGATATGGATGTGCTGCGCGCCGCGGGCGTGTTGCATCCCACCGCAGCCGTCGGAGGCGCCCCCACCGGCGCCTCCCTGGAGTTCATCGCCCGCCATGAGGGCTTCGACCGGGGCTGGTATGCGGCCCCGGTGGGATGGTGCGACCTCGACGGCAACGGCGAGATGGGAGTTGCGCTGCGCTGCGCGCTGACCGGACCGGAAGGAGCCTGCCTGTTCGCCGGGGCCGGCGTGGTCGCCGACTCCCAGCCGGCGGAGGAGCTCACCGAGACGGCGTACAAGCTCCGGGCCCTCCTGGACGCCATCGACGAGGGCTGACTCGTGTCTGCGGTCCAGCCATGAGGGACGTCAAAGCACGCGGATCGTGACCGATCCTGTCTACGACACCGTCGCGGCCTTCGCCGCCCAACTGGCGGCTCAGGGGGTCACTGACGCGGTGATCAGCCCCGGATCGCGCTCGACGCCGCTGACTTTGTGCTTCGACGCTCAGCGCGGGATCCGCACTTGGATCCAACTCGACGAGCGCGCCGCAGGATTCTTCGCCCTCGGTCTGGGCCGGGCCTCGGGCCGGCCAGCGGTGCTGGTGTGCACTTCGGGCACCGCGGCCGCCAACTACCTCCCCGCAGTGGTGGAGGCCTCCCACGCAGGCATCCCCATGATCGTGTGCACCGCCGACCGGCCCCCGGAGCTGCGGGGCTGGGGCTCGCCCCAGACCATCGACCAGGTGGGTCTGTACGGGACCGCGGTGCGCTGGAGCACTGACCTGCCGGTGCCCGACGAAGCCGGTCCCCGTGCCGCCGCCGGATGGGCTGAGGCGGCCGTGGCGTCGGCTTCGGGCCGCGACCCCGGACCGGTCCATCTCAACTGGCCCCTGCGGGAGCCCCTGGAACCGGTGTCGAACCTTGCGGTGCCGGCGGTATCGGGTGCGGCCATCGGAGCTGGGCCCGGTGCCGGGGACGAAGATCGGGACCCGTCAGCAGAGCTGTCGCAGCTGGCTGAGATCGTCGCCGAGTGCGAGCGGGGAGTGGTGGTGGCCGGGCCGTGGCCGGGCGGGGGACTGCCCGGCGAGTTGCGCTGGGCCTCCGAGGCGCGGCGCTTCGCACGCTGGGCCGGCTGGCCCGTCGTGGGCGAGCCCATCTCACACGTTCGGGCCGGCTGGCCGCTCATAGCCGAGCCGGTGACTCATGCGCGGGGCGGCCCGACCGCCGACGGTCCGGACGGTCGGCCGGGGTGCGTGGTCGCGACCGCCGACCACCTGCTGGCCGACGAGGCGCTCGCAGAGGCGCTGCGGCCCGATGCGGCCGTTCTGGTGGGCCGGACGGTCACCACCAAGCCGGTGCGGCTGTGGCTGGAGCGCACCCGTCCCCGCCATGTGGTGCTCATCGATCCCGAGGACCGCTGGGAGCACGCCGTGTTCCGGCTCACGGGCCATGTCCCGGCCTCCGTCGAGACATTGAGCTCGATCGCCGTAGACGCCGCTCCGCCCGGCCGGGATGCCAGCGGCGGTTGGCTGGACACCTGGGCGAAGCTCGACGCAGCGGCCCGAGGCGCCATCGGCTCGGCGGCCGACGACGGCCCGCTGCTGTCGGCTCGAACAGTGCGAGCGCTCGTCGATGCCCTGCCTGAGAACGGAGTGCTAATCGCCACCAACTCGATGCCGGTGAGGGATCTCGACGCCTACGTGTTCGACACCGGATCACTCATCTGCAGCGCCAACCGTGGCGCGGCCGGCATCGACGGCACTGCGTCCACCGCACTGGGCGTCGCCGCAGCCGATCCCTCCAGGACCGTGGCCCTCTACACCGGGGACCTGGCCCTGCTCCACGACCTGGGCGGGCTCACGGCCGCAGCCCGTCTTGGATTGCACCTGATCGCGGTATGCGTGGACAACGACGGCGGCGAGATCTTCTCGCTGCTGCCGGTGGCCGGCAGCATTCCGGCCCCGGACTTCGAGCGCCTGTTCCGCACCCCGCACCGCCTCGACCTGTGCGGCCTCGACGGGTTCGCCGGCATTCGTGCTGCCCGCGTGTCCACGTCCACCGGGTTGGGCGACGCAGTCAGTGCCGCAGCATCGACGCGGGCTCCGGGCGTCGACCTGCTGGTCGTCGACGTCGACCGCGACGACGATGTGGCCCAGCGACGCACCCTGACAGCTGCGGCCCAGGAGGCCGCCCGCCAGGCTCTGGCCGCCGTGCAGGGCCGTGACTGACCGTTCTGGGCGCGGCTCTCGGGTCATGGAGCGGGATTCGGCGCCCAGAAGGCAGATTAGAGCCGGCGGCGTGGAGATGGCCGTGACGGAGAGCGGTCCGGCCGCGGGCGTGCCGGTGATCGTGCTGCACGGGTTCACCGGTTCGGCCCAGGCCATGGCTCCGCTGACCGAACCTCTCGCGGCCCGGCTGCCAGCTCGTATCATCCGCCCGGACCTAGTCGGCCACGGGCGATCCGAGGTCCCCGACGACCTCGACCTCTACCGGGTCGAGTCAATGGCCGGGCAGGTGGCCGCCCTTGCCGATGCGCTCGGTTGCGAGACCTTCCATCTTGTCGGCTACTCGATGGGTGGCCGGGTCGCGCTGACGCTCGGATGCGCAGCATCGCCGCGGCTGCGCTCCCTGACCCTGATCGGAGCCTCCGCGGGCCTAGCCGAGCCCGAGCAGCGGAACCAGCGGGCCCAGGCCGACGCGGCTCGGGCCGAGCGCATCCTCGCCGACTTCGAGGGCTTTGTGGACGAATGGATGGCCGACCCCTTGTTCGCAGGACAGGCCGCGCTGGGCGAGACCCACCTGCGAGCCGCTCGGGATCAGCGGTTGGCGTCCAACCCCCAGGGTCTTGCCCGCAGCCTGACAGCCGGGGGGAGCGGAGCCATGAAACCGCTGCACAAGCGTCTGGGAGACTGCGACACGCCGACGCTGCTGATCGTCGGAGCCCACGACTCGAAGTTCTGCGCCATCGCCGACGATCTGGCGGCCGGGCTGCCCCGGGCCGGCGTCGCCCGCATCGACGGAGCCGGGCACGCTGCGCATGTCGAGCAGCCCGGCGCGGCCGCGTCTGCGGCAGCAGACTTCATCGCCGGGATCGAAGCAGGCAGGGCCGGAGATGGAGGCAACCTGTGACCGCGTTGCGCGCCGATCTGCATCCCTTCCGGCTGGCGTTGCGGGCACCGCTGGTGACCAGTGGTGTCTCGATCCGGTTCCGGGCCGGGTTTCTGGTCTCACTGAGCGCGGACGGCGTCACCGGCTGGGGCGAGGCCAGCCCGCTGCCGGGATGGTCGCGCAATTCCCTGCTCGAGACCGAAACTGCGCTGCGGGACGCGCTCGACGGGATCGGTGCGGGCGGCGAGTCCGCACTCGACACCGTGGTCGGAGACCTCCAGGACGCCCCTCACGCCAGGGCGGGCGTGATCGGCGCCTGGGCCGATCTGCAGGCCCGCCGCGCCGGACGGCGCTTGGCCGAGTACCTCGCAGCAGAGGCGACTGCCGCTCCCCGCTCCGAGGTGGCCGTCAACGCGCTGGTAGCGGCGCCCGAGCCTTCCGAAGTCGAGCAGGCGGCGCGCGGCGCGGTCGAGGCCGGGTTCACGGCGGTCAAGCTCAAGGTGGGTGCCGCCGATTCCGCTATCGATATCGAGCGGATTCGAAGGGTTCGAACCGCATCGGGCGACGAAGCCGAGCTGCGGCTCGACGCCAACGGCGCCTGGGACCAAGCAACCGCTCTCGAAATGCTGGACCGTGTGCAGGGCTGCAACATCGCCTACTGCGAGGAGCCGGTGGCCGGGATCGACGCCATCGCGGCCGTGAGCCGGCGCAGCCCCATCCCGGTGGCGGCGGACGAGTCGATACGCAACGAGTCCGATGCCGTGCGAGCCCTAGACGCTGGAGTCAGCACTCTGATCGTCAAGCCGCAGGCCCTCGGTGGCCCAGACGTGGCCCTGGCCATTGCCGCTCGTGCCTACGAAGCCGGCGCGCGGGTGACGGTGACATCGTTCTTGGACTCCGCCGTGGGCCTGGCCCACGCCCTGCACGTCGCCGCAGCTGTTGACACCATCGTCCCGCACCGGCGCGCCCACGGCCTGGCCACAAGGGAGCTGCTTGCGGCTGATGTGGCCGATCTGCCGCCCGCCACCGCCGGGGTGATGAGCCTTCCGCCGGGCTATGGCATCGGCGTGGTGCCTGCGCTCTGATCGTCGGCGCTGGAATTGGCAGCGCAGAGCGCCCGTTTGGGCGTCCTGGGCTGCCAATTCGGTGTGCCGGTCTGGGGCGGCGCGAGCCGGCCCCGGGCGTTGCGGCCCGGATTGAGCGAGGATCGTCCCCGGTAGCCTCCGGCCCGTGGAGTTGCTCGTCATCCGCCACGCCCGGCCTGTGCGCGACGAGGCCCCCGAAGGTGGCTCCGCCGATCCGGGCCTGGCCGACCTGGGCCGTCTCCAGGCCGAGGCCACCGCCGACTACCTCACCGACGAGGGGATCGACCACATCGTTTCGTCTTCGATGAAGCGGGCACTGCAGACGGCCGAACCGCTTGCTGACCTCCTCGGGCTCCCCATCGAGAGGCTCGACGACCTGCGCGAGTCCGATCACCGGTCCCAGATCTACGTGCCGTCCGAGGAATGGAGCCGCGACGACCCCGCGGTCGCCCACTACTACGACGAGGATCGAGACCTCAGCGACACCATCTTCTCGGACGGCTACGAGGAGTTCCGTGACCGTGTCGGGCGCGGCTTCGAGCATGTGATCCGGAGCAACCGGTCCCGCACCGTGGCCGTGTTCTGCCACGGCATGGTCACCGGGGTGTACCTCCAGATACTGCTCGGCATCGACGATCCTCTGGCGCTGCTGGTCGACTACTGCGGGATCACCCGGGTGGCGGCTTCGAGCACCGGTGTGCGCACCGTGCGCTCCGTCAACGAGACCCACCACGTGCGCGACCTGCTGGAGCGCTGAGAGTCGTGTTCACGCTGGTGGTGATGGCCGCCGGCATCGGTCGGCGCTTCGGCGGCGACAAGCAGCTCGTCGAGGTCGGACCCGACGGCGAGTCGTTCCTCGACTACGCCATCTCCTCGGCGGCCACCGCAGGTGCATCGAAGGTAGTGCTCGTGGTGCGTTCCGAGATCGAGTCCGCCCTGCGCAGCCACGTCGACTCCCGCCACGACGCCCTGCAACGCGCCGGTGTCGCGTTCTCCTACGTCCGCCAGGACCAGCACGGCCCGCCTCGGACCAAGCCATGGGGCACCGCGCAGGCCGTGCTCGTGGCCGAAGTCGAGGTTCCCGGCCCGTTCGTGGTGTGCAACGCGGACGACTACTACGGCCCCGCGGCGATGTCGGCTCTCGCCTCGACCGCGGTCGATCTCAACGATGGCGAGGCAAGCCTCTGCGGCTACCGCCTCGAGCGCACCCTGTCGGCGACGGGCTCGGTCAGCCGGGGCGTTTGCCGACTGTCTGGCGACCGCCTCGACAGCATTGTCGAGCACCACGGGGTGACCCGGCGCGCCGACGGCACGATCACTGCAACCGAACCCGCCGCCGAGCTCAGCGAGGAGACCGTCGTCTCCATGAACCTATGGGCCTTCCCGCGTGCGGCCTTCGACTGGATCGGCGACAGCTTCGAGCGGTTCCTGGCCGACCATGGCGGTGATGCCGATGCAGAGTGCCTGCTGCCGACAATCGTGGCCGATCGGATGGCCCAGGGGGCGCTGTCGGTGAGGATGGTGTTCACCACCGAGGCGTGGATCGGTGTGACGAACCCCGACGACCTGAAGGCGGCCCGGGCCGCGCTGGCCGGACACCCCGCTGCCGGCCCGGAGGGCGCGGCCTGACAGTCGGCCGGGGCCGCTGCGAGTTTCATTCGACAGCGGCGCAAATCCGCGACAGGATGACAAGCCCCAACCGGTCAACACGTAGGAGTTGCGCATGACAGCTGTGACCCTGACCGTCAACGGCACTGAACGGAGCCTCGAAGCGGAGCCTCGCACCCTGCTGGTGCACGCGCTGCGCGACGACCTAGGGCTCACGGGCACGAACGTCGGCTGCGACTCCAGCAGCTGCGGGGCGTGCACGGTGCTGGTGGACGGCCAATCCGCCAAGTCCTGCACCATGTTCGCGGTGCAGGCCGACGGCGCCGACATCACCACTATCGAGGGTGTCGCCGACGCCGACGGAACTCTGCACCCCATGCAGCAGGCGTTCCACGAGCACCATGCCCTGCAGTGCGGCTACTGCACGCCGGGCATGGTGATGGCCGCCATCTCGCTGGTGGAGGAGTACCCCGGCCTCGACGAGAACGGCGTGCGCCACGGCCTCGAGGGCAACCTCTGCCGCTGCACCGGCTACCAGAACATCGTCGACGCCGTGCTCGCCGCGGCGGGTTCGGGAGGTGACTGACATGACCATCACCGAAGACGCCCCTGCGGGCCACGTCGGTTCCCGCCGGCTCCGCAAGGAGGACCCGGCCCTGCTCACCGGTGAGGCCAAGTTCATCGACGACCTCGCCCTGCCCGGCGCGATCTGGGTGGGCGTCGTGCGCTCGACCGAGGCCCACGCCAACATCGTCGGCATCGACGGCTCGGCCGCGCTCGCCATCGACGGTGTGAACGAGGTGCTGAGCGGCGAGGACCTGGCCCCGCTGTGGGGCGAGGGCGCCCTGCCTTGCGCCTGGCCGGTAACCCCCGACATGAAGAACCCGGCGCATCTGCCGGTGGCCCGGGGCACGGCCAAGTACGTGGGCGACGCGGTGGCGGTGGTCCTGGCCGACTCCCGTTACGCCGCCGCCGACGGCGCGGCCGCAGTCGTCGTGGACTACGAGCCGCTGTCCGCGGTGGTCGAGATCGAGGACGCGGTGGCCGACGGCGCGCCGCTGGTCCACGCCGACCTCGACAGCAACGAGTGCTACACGTGGGGTCTCTGGGGCGACAACGCCCCCGCGATCGACGCCGCCTTCGCGGAGGCCGCCCATGTGGTGAGCGAGCGCTACCTGCAGCAGCGCCTCATCCCGGCGCCGATGGAGCCCCGTGGCTGTGCCGCGGTGCCGTCGCCGGCCGGAGGCGAGCTCACGCTGTACTCCGCCACCCAGATCCCGCACATCCTCAAGGTCATGACCGCGGTCGTGCTCGGCATCCCCGAGAACAAGCTGCGGGTGGTGGCCCCGTCGGTGGGCGGCGGTTTCGGCTGCAAGCTCAACGTCTATGCCGAGGAGATCCTCTGCAGCGCCCTGGCGATGCAGCGGGGTGCGCCCGTGCGCTGGACGGAGGGCCGGGCCGAGGCCGCGGTGTCCACCATCCAGGGCCGGGGCCAGGTGCAGCACATCGAGCTGGCCGCCGACGCCGACGGCAAGGTGACCGCGGTGCGGGTGAAGCTGCTGGCCGACATGGGCGCCTACCTGCAGCTGGTCACGCCGGGCGTGCCGCTGTTGGGCGGGTTCCTGTACCACGGCTGCTACGACATCCCGAACTACATGTTCGAGTGCACGTCGGTGTTCACCAACCGGACCCCGACCGACGCCTACCGGGGAGCGGGCCGGCCCGAGGCCACCTACGCGGTGGAGCGGGCCATGGACTCGCTGGCCGTGTCGGTGGGGGTGTCGCCCGAGGAGATCAGGGCCCGCAACTTCATCGGTGCCGACGCCTTCCCGTACGAGTCGGCTGCCGGTCTGATCTTCGACAGCGGCGACTACCAGACCGTGCTCGACAAGGCGGTCGCGCTGGCCGATGTCGACGGGCGCCGGGCCGAGCAGGCCCAGCGGCGGGCCTCGGGCTCGTCGAAGCGCATCGGCGTCGGCTTCTCCAGCTATGTGGAGATGTGCGGTCTGGCGCCCAGCCGGGTGCTGGCGTCGCTCGACTACGGCGCAGGCGGCTGGGAGGCAGCCACGGTGCGGATCTCGCCCACCTGCAAGGTGCAGGTGGTGACCGGCTCCACGCCCCACGGGCAGGGGCATGAGACCTGCTGGTCGATGATCGTGGCCGACCAACTCGGTGTCGATCCCGACGACGTGGAGGTCCTGCACTCCGACACCGCGGTCAGCCCCACCGGTCTGGACACCTACGGGTCCCGGTCGCTGGCGGTCGGCGGCACGGCCGTCTACATGGCCACCGAGAAGGTGATCGACAAGGCCCGGGCCATCGCCGCCCACCAGCTGGAGGCCAGCGAGGAGGACCTGGAGTTCTCCGGGGGCACCTTCAGCGTGCGGGGCACGCCCGAGGCCGAGGTGCCGCTGGCGGGCATCGCCTTCGCGGCGTTCACCGCCCACGACCTGCCCGACGGGATGGAGCCCAACCTGGAGGCCCACGTCACCTACGACCCGCCCAACTTCACGTTCCCCAACGGCACCCACATCGCCGTGGTGGAGGTCGACACCGACACCGGGAACGTGGACCTCATCGACTACGTGGCGGTGGACGACTGCGGTGTGCAGATCAACCCGTTGGTCGTCGAGGGCCAGGTGCACGGGGGCATCCTCCAGGGCGCGGCCCAGGCGCTGTACGAGGACGCCGTCTACAACTCCGACGGTCAGCTCGTGTCGGCCAATCTGGGCGACTACCTGGTGCCGTCGGCTGCGGAGGCGCCCCGCTTCCGGCTCGACAGCCACGCCACACCCAGCCCCACCAACCCGATGGGGGTGAAGGGCGTCGGCGAGGCCGGGACGATCGCGGCTGCCCCCGCGGTTATCAACGCCGTGGTGGACGCCCTGCGCGACCTGGGCGTGACCGATGTCGACATGCCGGCGTCGCCCCAGACCGTTTGGAGAGCCATCG
Organism: Acidimicrobiales bacterium; assembly: GCA_965117015.1. Lineage (GTDB taxonomy): Bacteria > Actinomycetota > Acidimicrobiia > Acidimicrobiales > Aldehydirespiratoraceae > Aldehydirespirator. The sequence continues at coordinate 545,270 of OZ220747.1, read as the reverse complement.
CCGATGCCCAAGGAGGTGCGTCGTGATTCCCGCCGCTTTCGACTACGAAGTCGCCGAGTCTGCCGACCACGCGATCTCGCTGCTGGGCGAGCACGGCGACGACGCCAAGCTGCTGGCCGGGGGTCACAGCCTCATCCCGATGATGCGCTACCGGCTGGCTACGCCCAGCGTGCTGGTCGACGTGGGCCGTCTCGACGACCTGCGGTACATCCGCACCAGCAACGGCACGGTGTCCATCGGGGCGCTCACCCGCCACAGCGAGTTGGAGCACTCGGCCGCGCTGGCCGAGGCCTGCCCGATGCTGGCGTCGGTGGCCGCTCTGGTGGGCGATCCCGCGGTGCGCCATCGGGGCACGCTGGGCGGCACCATCGCCCACGCCGATCCGGCGTCGGATCTGCCCGCAGCGGTGCTGGCCCTCGGTGGCACGATCGTGGCCCAGGGCCCCGGCGGTTCGCGCGAGATCGCGGCCACGGACTTCTTCACCGGGTACTTCGAGTCGGTGCTGGCCGACGACGAGATGATCACCGAGGTGAGGGTGCCGGCCGGCAGCGGCGGCTGGAACTACCAGAAGTTCAACCGCCGGGCCCAGGACTGGGCCATCGTCGGGGTGGCCGTGGCCGGTGGAGGCGCGGGCGTGAGCCTGGTCAACATGGGCTCGACACCCATACGGGCCTCCGGCGTGGAGGCCGCGGTGGCTGGCGGGGCTTCGGCCGCGGACGCAGCCGCGGCTGCCGCCGACGGGCTCGATCCCCCCGACGACCTCAACGCCGACGCCGAGTACCGCAGCCACCTGGCCAGGGTTCTCACTGAGCGGGCCCTGAACGCCGCCGGGGTTGCCTAGGCGGCACCGCCTAGCAACGACAATCCGCAGCGTCAGGCCGCTCCATGGCGCAGCGCCGCAAGCCGCCGGGTCGGGGCCGCACCACGGTGCCACGCGCCACGCCAACGCCACAAACAGACTCGCCACCTGGTCGGTACCGGCTCCCCAACAAAGTCAAAGTGGGCGTCTTCACGGTCCTGACCGTACTCTGGGTCGTCGGAATGATCGTGGCGATCGCGGGAATCGGCGGCTGAATCAGGCAACACTGGCGGCATGTCTCGACTTCCTTCTGCTGTCACCCGCACCTCGGTTTCGGGGATGGTTTCGACCGTCGACCATCTGGCCACCGGCGTCGGGGTGGACCTGCTGAGACGCGGGGGATCGGCCGCGGATGCGGCCGTTGGTGCCAACGCGGTGCTGGCTGTGACGTCTCCCCACATGTGCGGACCGGGCGGGGATGTGTGGGCGCTGGTGCACGAGGGAGGCAGTGGCCCGCCGACTGCGCTGGACGCGGCCGGGTTCGCGGGGTCGAGGGCCGATCCCGACCGGCTGCGGGCGCAGGGTCTTGACGAGATGCCGCTGCACGGCGACGTGGCCTCGGTCACCGTTCCTGGGGCGGTGGACGGCTGGCTGGCCCTGCACGCCCGTTACGGGCGGCTGCCCCTGGCCGACGTGCTGGCCGAGGCCATCCGGATCGCCGACAACGGCTTCGCGGCCTCGCCGCTGCTGGCCGAACGGTCCGGCGAGGTTGCCGGCGTGGACGGGAACACCGACATACCCGCCGGCCTGCGGACCGGAGCGGTGGTGCAGCGTCCCGGCACGGCCCGGGCGTTCAAGGCCATCGTCGAGCACGGTCGTGACGGTTACTACGGCGGCGAGTTCGGAGAGGGGCTGCTGGCGCTGGGCGCGGGGGAGTACAGCGAGGATGACCTGGCTCGGCCGATCGCCCGCTGGGTGGAGCCGGTGCGGGCCGAGGCGTTCGATCATGTGCTGTGGACGGTGCCACCGACATCGCAGGGCTACCTGACCCTGGCCGGAGCGTGGATCGCCGACGGCCTCGATCTGGGCGACTCCGACGACGGGTACTGGACCCACCTGCTGATCGAGGCTGCCTCGCAGGCCGCTCATGACCGGGTCCGGGTGCTGCACGACGGTGCCGACGGCCAGGCGCTGGTCGATCCGGCCCGGCTCGGGCCGCGGCGCGACGCCATCGACACCGAACGGGCCTCCAACGTCGCCGCTCCCGCGGCCATGGGCGACACGACCTACCTCTGCGCGGTGGACGGCGACGGCATGGGCGTGTCGCTGATCAACTCCAACGCCAACGGCTTCGGATCCCTGCTGGTGGCCGGAAGCACCGGGATCTTCCTGCACGACCGGGGCCTGGGCTTCAACTTGGTCCCGGGCCACTCGGCCGAGTACGGGCCGGGCCGCCGACCGCCCCACACGCTGTCCCCGGCGCTGGTCACCAACCCCGACGGAACCCTACGTCAGGTCCTGGGCACCATGGGAGGCGACTCTCAGCCCCAGATCCTGCTGCAGCTCTTGGCCCGCACTCTCGGCCTCGGCCAGTCACCCGGCGCAGCCATCCGAGCTCCCCGCTGGGTGCTGACCCCAGACGACCGCGAGGCCGGATTCGCCACCTGGGTTCCCGGCCAGGGCCGCCGGGTGCTGATCGAGGACGCCGCCACCGGCTGGCACGAGTCCCTGGCCGCCCGCGGCCACGCCACCACGCTGCGCGACGACGCGCCCCACACCTACGGCCATGCCCACCTCATAGAGGTCTCCGGCCAAGGCACCCTCGCCGGAGCAGCCGACCCCAGAGCAGCAATAGGAGTAGCCGCCGGCCTGTGAGGCCCTCCCCAAGCGCCTTGCCGGCCATACTGGCCTTGTGAGCGGTGGCGCGACATCTGACAGTCCCTTGACTCGGGTCAGTGTCTCGAGTGGTGGGCCGTTGGAGGCGACGGTCGGGTACTCGCGGGCCGTTCGGGTCGGTGACCATGTAGCCGTGGCCGGTACGACCACACTGCACCCCGATGGGGTTGATCATCCCGGAGACTGCTACCGGCAGGCCCAGGCAGTTCTGCGGATCATTAGGGATGCGCTACACGAAGCGGGGGCATCCCTCAGTGACGTGGTGCGGACCCGGGCGTTCCTCACCGACATCTCCAAAGCCGAGGAATACGGGCGGGCGCACGGCGAGGTGTTCGGCGACATCCGTCCAGCGGCCACTCTGGTGGAGGTCTCGGCTCTGGTTCATCCCGACCTCGTGGTCGAGATCGAGGTCGACGCCATCATCTCGTCGGTCCGGGCCTGACCGCGGCTCGGGGAGGGCCGGCCCGGGCGCCGGTAGGGTTTCAGCGATGCGCGGCGTGATCTCGGCAGCGGGTTATGTGCCGTACCGCAGGCTCGACCGGTCCGAGATCGCTGACTTCTTCGGCTCGGGAGGTGGCACGGGCACCCGAGCGGTGGCCTCCTACGACGAGGACACGACCACCATGGGCCAGGCCGCCGCCGACCTGGCCTTGCGATCCACGACGGCCGGACCCGACTCCGTCTGGTTCGCGACCTCAGCCCCCGCCTACCTGGAGAAGACCAACGCGGCTGCCATACACGCCGCGCTGCGGCTCGATCCGGCCGTGTCGGCTCTCGACTTCGGGGGTGCGGTCCGCTCCGGCATCGGCGCGCTGCGCGCCGCGCTGGCTGGACGCGGTCCCACCCTCGTGGTGGCCGCCGACACGCGTGACGGCTTGCCCACCGGCGCCGACGAGGCCTCTGCCGGCGACGGCGCCGCCGCCGTGCTGGTGGGCGACGATTCTGACGGGCCGGTGCTGGCCGAATACCTCGGCGGAGCGTCCCGCACGCTTGAGGTCACCGAGCGCTGGCGGATCCCCGGCGGGGCGCGCTCGCGCACGTGGGAGGAGCGCTTCGGCGCCCACGTCCTGGGTCCTGCCGCGGCCGAGGCGTGGCAGGCCGCCCTGGCCGGAAGCGGTGTGGCCAGCACGGCCAGCATCGACCGCCTCGCGGTCACCGGCCTCAACAGCCGGGCGGTCGCCACCGCTCTCAAGGCCATCGGCGCAGAGCCCGGCAGCCTTGTCGATCCGTTGATCGCCACGGTGGGCAACACGGCCACCGCTCATCCCGCGCTGCTGCTGTCCTCAGCCTTGGAGCACGCCAGCCCCGGAGAGACCATTGCAGTGGTGTCACTGGCCGACGGCGTGGAGGCGATGATCCTGCGCACGACCGAGGCCATCGCCGAACACCGTCCGGCGGTGTCGATTGCAGCCCAGATCGCCACGGGTGGATCCGTCTCCTACGGCCGCTTTCTGGCTTGGCGCAACATGGTGACGGTGGAGCCACCGAACCGGCCCGCCCCGGCCCGCCCGTCGTCGTCGGCCGCCAACCGCCGGACCGACTGGAAGTACGGGTTCACCGGCTCCCGTGACCGGGCCAGCGAAATGGTGCACCTTCCCCCGGCCCGGGTGTCGCAGAAGGGCGGCGCGACCGACGACATGGACCCAGCGCCCATGGCCCACACCGCCGGCACCGTCGCCAGCTTCACCGTGGACCGGCTCGCCTACTCGCCCAGCCCGCCCACCGTGTTCGCTGTCGTGGACTTCGACGGCGGCGGCCGGGTCCCCCTGGAACTCACCGACGTCGACGCCGACGAAGTGCATGTCGGAATGCGGGTCGTGCCCACGTTCCGGCGGCTCTACACCGCCGACGACATTCACAACTACTTCTGGAAGGCCCGCCCGTTGCGCGACAGCACCCCCGGCGACGCACCACCGGGAGACAGCCGGTGAGCTCGCACGGCATCACCGACCGGGTGGCCGTCATCGGCATGGGCTGCACCCTCTTCGCCGAGCAATGGGACAGCTCCCTCGACGACCTGATCATCGATGCGGCCCACGCCGCCTACCGCTCGGCCGGTATCGCCCAGGACGACATCGACGCCTTCTGGTTCGGCACGTCGCAGTCGGCCGCCTCCGGCCTGGGCATGGCCGGACCCCTCAAGATCCAAGGCAAGCCGGTCACCCGGGTGGAGAACTACTGCGCCACCGGCTCCGAGGCCCTGCGCCAGGCCTGCTACGCGGTGGCCTCCGGGGCCTACGACACCGCCATGGCCCTGGGGGCCGAGAAGGTCAAGGACGGTGGCTACCAGGGCCTCAACGCCTTCCCAATCCCCACCGACGGCACCCAGCGCACCCTCACGGCCGCGGCCATGTTCAGCCTGATGCTGCCCGCCTACGCCGACCGCTACGGGGTCGACCGCGACGAGTTGCGCTACGTCGCGGCCCGGATCGCCTCCAAGAACCACCACAACGGGGCCCGCAACCCCCTTGCCCAGTTCCGTCGGGAGATGTCGGCCGAGCGGATCTGCGAGATGCCCGCCGTGGCCGGGATGCTGTCGGTGTTCGACTGCGCCGGGGTGGCCGACGGGGCCGCGGCCGCCATCGTGTGCCGGGCCGAGGACGCCCACCGCTGGTGCGCCGACCCGCTGTATGTCAAGGGCCTGTCGGTGGTCACCGGCACCGGGGCAGGGTCGCTCGACCCCGACTACGACTACACCACCATGCCGGAGTGCGCTCAGGCCGCAGCCGACGCCTACGCCCAGGCCGGGATCACCGATCCCCGGTCGCAGCTGGCCCTGGCGGAGGTCCACGACTGCTTCACCCCCACCGAGCTGGTACTTATGGAGGACCTGGGGTTCTCGGATCGAGGCACCGGCTGGCGCGACGTGCTCGACGGGGTCTTCGACCTCGACGGCGAGCTGCCCGTCAACACCGACGGCGGGCTCAAGTCCTTCGGCCACCCGGTGGGGGCCAGCGGCCTGCGGATGCTGTACGAAGTGTGGCTGCAGCTGCGGGGCGAGGCCCCCGACGACCGCCGCATCCCCGAGACGGACCGCACCCTGGGTCTCACCCACAACCTGGGCGGCTATCCCGGCGAGATCGTGAGCTTCGTGGGAGTCTTCGGCACGGAAAGGGAGCATTGACATGCCAGTTAGACCGCTCACCGGCATTCGGGTCATCGATCTCGCCGTCGACCGCGGCGAGCTGTGCGGCCGGCTTCTCAGCGACCTGGGTGCCGACGTCATCAAGGTGGAGCCGCCCGAGGGTTCGCCCAGCCGCAGCCTCCCGCCCCTCGACCCGCTCACCCCGGAGCACTCGCTGTTCTTCACCATGCGCAACTGTGGCAAGCGCAGCGTCGTGGTCGACCCCGGCGACGCGGCCAGCATGGCGAGCTTCGAATCCCTGCTCGGGTCCGCCGATGTGCTGATCGGCTCGGCCGAGCCCGGCGCGGCCGCCGGCGCAGGCGCCCCCGAGCTCGAGGCCGAGGCGATCGCGGCCCGCCACCCGCACCTGGTGGTCGCCTCGATCACCGCCTACGGGCGCAGCGGCCCCTACGCGGGCCGCGATGTGCCCGGCTCGGTGATCGACGCCACCTCGGGCATGTGCTGGAAGGCCGGCCTGCCCGAGCGCGAGCCGCTCATGCCTCCCGGCAACATCTCCGGCGACGTCGCCGGCCTGACGGCTGCCTTCGCCATCGTCTGCGCCCTGATCCAGCGACTCGGCCACGGGGCGGGGCAGCTCATCGACCTGTCGGCCAACGAGGCGACCGCCCAGATCACCGACTGGTCGCTCTCGAACTCCTCTAAGGCCATGATCGAGGGCGTCGAGCCGATGGAGACCAGGGCCGGTCCCGGCCCGGTGTACACGATCCTGGCCACGGCCGACGGCTTCGTGCGCCTGGTGGTGCTCAGTCCCCGCCAGTGGCAGGCCATGAGGGCCTGGCTGGGCGAGCCCGACTACCTGCAGGATCCCGAGTACGACGGGTTCGTCGCCCGGTTCATGATCGCCGACGCGGTGCTCAACCCCCTCTACGAGGAGCTCTTCTCCACCATGACGATGGAGGAGGTGTCCGAGGAGGCCCAGCGGCGCGGCATCGTCGCCACTCCCATCCTCAAGCCCGGCGACGTGCTGGTCAACCACCACTTGGAGGCCCGCAAGACCTTCGATCGGGTGCCGCTGTCCACCGGCGGGGTGATGAGCCTGCCGTCGGGTTGGATGAAGACCGACGGCGAGCGGGTAGGCCCCACCGGCAGGCCCCCCCACCTCGGTGAGCACACGGAGGAGATCCTTGCCGCCCTCGATGTCGAAGGGGCGCCCGGGTCCGATGGTCTGGTCGCCTGGCCACCGGTGCCGGAGTCCTCTCCTGCACCGGCGCTGCCCCTGTCCGGCGTGAGGGTCGCCGACTTCGGCCATGGCGGGGTCGGGGTGGAAATCAGCCGGATGCTGGCCGAGTACGGCGCCGACGTCATCAAGATCGAGAGCCGGACATACCCCGACTTCATCCGGGTGATCCTGGGCGGGGAGATGTCGCCGTCGTTCGCATCGTCGTCGCGGTCCAAGCGGAGTCTGGGTGTCGACGTCAAGACCGACGAGGGTCGGCGACTGCTGCTGGATCTGGCCGCCGGTGCCGGGGGCGCGGCCCGCTTCGATGTGGTGGTTGAGAACGGCTCTACCGGGGTCATGGACGACCTCGGGCTGGGATACCGGCACTTCGCGGCCTCCAACCCCGACGTGATCATGGTCTCCAGCCAACTCATGGGCTCCTCCGGACCGTGGTCGGGCTGGAAGGGCTACGGCCCCAACACCCAGGTCACCGGTGGCATGACCCACCTGTGGGACTATCCCGATGTCGACCGGCCGTCGGGGTCGCAGTCGATCTTCCCCGACCACTGGGCCGGACGCATGGGCGCGCTGGCCGCGGTGGCCGGCGTACTCGGCCGGCGCCGGGGCGTGATGGCGCGCGGATGCCACAGCGAGGTATGCCAGGTCGAGCAGACGGTCGGGGCGATGGGCGACCTGCTGGCCCGCGAATCGCTGCAAGCCGGCTCGGTGAGACCCCAAGGCAACCGCCGCGATCAGGGCTCACCCTGGGGATTGTTCCCCTGCGAGGGCGAGGACCAGTGGGTGGCGATCTGCTGCAGGACCGACGCCGAATGGGCCGCGCTGGCGGGACTGATCGGCGTCGACGATGCAGCGCTGGCCACGCTCGACGCCCGCCGCGGGCGGGAGGATGAGGTGGAAGAGGCGGTGTCGGCCTGGACCCGGACGCTGTCGAAGCAGGCGGTCACCGAGGCCTGCCTGGCCGCAGGGGTGCCCGCCGGCCCCATGCTCACTTCCTCACAGCAACTCCAGGACCCGCATCTGGCGGCCCGGGGCTACCTGGTGGAGTTGGACCAGCCGCCCATCGGGGTCATGACCTTCGAGGGCCCTGCCTTCACGGCCACCGGCATGACCGACGCCGACATCCGCCCCGCCCCCGGCCTGGGCGAACATACCCGAGAAGTCGTGGCCGAGCTGGGCTTTGACGAGGCTGCGGTCGACGACCTGATCAGCCGAGGGATCCTCGAGATCGACCTACTTGCGGCCGAGTCCTGATCGGAGGCTTCAGCCGGCTTCGCTGTGGGTTACGGGCTCCTCGCCCATCCACTCCCGCAGGGTGTTCTTCAGCTTGGTCTGCTGGATGAACAGGTCGTGCTCCACATCGGCCTCCCCTGAGGGATGGGGCGCCTTGAAGTAGAAGCTGAGCCACTCCTGCACGCCCGAGGTGCCCGCCCGGGCGGCCAGGTCCATGAACAGCGCCAGGTCGAGCACGATAGGCGCGGCCAGGATCGAGTCCCGGCACAGGAAATCGACCTTGATCTGCATCGGGTAGCCGAGCCAGCCGAAGATGTCGATGTTGTCCCAGCCCTCCTTGTTGTCGCCCCGGGGCGGGTAGTAGTTGATGCGCACGACGTGGTGGATCTCGTCGTACAGGTCGGGGTACAGCTCGGGCTGCAGGATCGTGCCCAGCACGCCCAGCTTGGAGACCTCCTTGGTCTTGAAGTTCTCGGGGGCGTCGAGCACCTCGCCGTCGCGGTTGCCCAGGATGTTGGTGGAGTACCAGCCCTGCAGGCCCAGCATCCGGGCCTTGAGACCGGGCGCGATCAGCGTTTTCATCAGGGTCTGGCCGGTCTTGAAGTCCTTGCCCGCGACGGGAACCCCGCGGATGCGGGACAGCTCCTCCATGCACGGCAGGTCAACGGTGAGATTGGGGGCTCCGTTGGCGAAGGGCACATCGCTCTGCAGAGCCGCGTAGGCGTAGACCTGGCTGGGGGCGATGGCATCGTCGTCGGCCTTAAGCCCCGCTTCGAAGGACTCGACCGACTCGTGCACCGGTGTCGGCTCCGAGAACGCCTCGGTCGATCCGCACCACACCATCACCAGCCGGTCGCAGTCGTGGGTGCTGCGGAAGTTCTCGATGTCGTCCATCAGGGCCTGGGCCTGATCCCACTTGGACATGTGGGGCTTGACCCGCACTCCGTCGAGGCGGCTGACCCAGCGCCGGTCGAACACCGCGTCCATGGCCACGACGCCCTCCAGCTCGGCCGAGATGCTCCCCAGGTCGCCCTCTTCCAGCACGCCGCAGGTGCGGGCCGCCTCCAGCACGTTGGCCGACAGGGGATCCCAGCCGCCGAACACGAGGTCGTCCAGCCCGGCCAGGGGCACGAACTCCCGGATAGGGGGATTGCGGTTCTCGGTCTTGGTTCCGAGACGTATGTGGGCCATCTGGCTGATAGAGCCGATGGGCGGGGTCAGGCCCCGCCGGGCCGCGATCACACCGGCGACGAAAGTGGACGCCACCGCCCCCATGCCCGGGGTCAGCACGCCGAGATTGCCGGTCGCGGGGGCGATTTGTCGGGCTGCGGTAAGAGTCATAGTCAATAGAGTAAGGACTAATTCATATATTCGTCTAATAATGAAGTAAAACTGAACTATTATGCTCGCATGGTCTCCGCGCTGCCCGATCTCTCCATCCGCCAACTGGAATATCTGGTGGCGGTGGCCGACTCGGACACGTTCGCACTGGCCGCCGAGCAGGTCGGAGTGAGCCCGTCGGCCCTCTCCCAGGGTCTGGCCGAGCTGGAGCGCCGCGTCGGCGTCTCGTTGTTCGACCGGGAGGGCCGGCGCCGGGTGCTGCGAGCCGACACTGAGCCGGTCCTCGATCACGCCCGCCAGGTAGTGGCCCTGACCGCCGACCTCGCCGACTGGGCTCGGCGCACCCGCTCCGGCGACCACGGACGGCTGCGCCTCGGCATGATCGACGCGTCAGCGGTCCAGCACCACGGCGAGGCGCTGCGACAATTCCGGGCCACGCATCCCGAACTGCGAATCCATCTGCGGGTGGGGCCCTCGGGCGACCTGCTGCGGGCCCTGGTGGACGGATTCATCGACCTGGCCGTGTGTGTGGAGCCCACCGAGCCGCCCCGAGGCGTAAAGACCGAAGTGCTGCTCACCGAGGATCTCGCAATCTATGCGCCCGACGGGCGCCGCAATCCCGGCCCCAGTGCAGGCTGGGGTCCGTGGGTGCTGTTCCCCGGCAACGCTCACACCCGCTCCGGGATCGAGGGCGCTCTTCGGCGGCGGGGCGCACCGCTGGAGGTCGTGGCTGAATCCCACCAGCCCGAGGTCCTGTGCGAGATGGTGAGACTCGGGCTGGGGTGGTCGGTCCTGCCCGTTGTTCAGGCCGAGTGGGGCGAGCAGCCCCTTGTCCGCTGTGAGATCCTGGCCCGGCGCCGGCTGGTGATCGCCCGCCGCTCAGGCGCGGCTCCCCACCCAGCGGGCGTGCTGCTTGAGCAGGCTCTGCGCGGCGGATAGGGGATAGGTTGGCACCCCCACGCCCGGCCACGAGAGGGGAGTCGAATGAGCAATGCCGAGGCCGCCTACGCCGTCTTGAAGGCCCAGGAGGGCTCCGAACGAGGGCACGGGGACTGGTTCGAGATAACCCAGGAGCAGATCGGCGCCTTCGCCGACTGCACCGTCGACCACCAGTTCATCCACATCGACGAGGAGCGGGCCAAGGCCGAGACGCCCTTCGGCGGCACCATCGCCCACGGCTTCCTCACCCTGTCGATGCTCACCCACCTGATGCAGTCGGTTCCGTCGGACACGCCCCGGCTCGACGGAGCGGTCATGGGCATCAACTACGGCCTCGACCGGGTCCGGTTCATCAGCCCTGTCAGTCGGGGCAAGCGGGTGCGGGCCCACGCCGTGGTCAAGTCGGTGGAGTTGAAGCCGGCCTCCGTGCAGACGGTTACCACCATCACCATCGAGATCGAGAGCGGGTCCAAGCCGGCGCTGGTGGCCGACTGGGTGACCCGGACGGTGTTCGACTCATGAACACGTACCCGGTGCGAGTCGGCAGCTGCCTGTTCACCATGGTCGACCCCGAGCGCGGCCATGAGGTGGACTACAACCGCTGGTACGAGCGCGACCACTTCTACGCGGGGTGCCTCATCGGTCCGTGGCTGTTCGCCGGACGGCGCTGGGTGGCCACCCGCGACCTGAAGGACCTGCGGTTCCCTGAGGACTCCCCGCTGGCCGAGCCCACCGACGCGGGCTCCTACCTCGCCATCTACTGGGTCCACGAGGGCCGTCACCGTGAGCACTTCGCCTGGGCCATCGACCAGGTGGTGGAGCTCTACAAGGACGGGCGCGGCTTCAACAACCGGATCCACGCCCACACGGTGCTGCTCCACAAGCCGTGGTCGCACTACCGCGACGACGACCCGGTGCCCATCGAGTTGGCTCTCGACCACCCCTACCAGGGGATGGCCGTGGTGGCGGTGGACCCCGCCGACGGCACCGACATCGACGGGCTCGAGGCCCACCTGCGGGCCGACGCGCTGCCTGCGCTGATGGACGGCTCGAGCGTGGCGTCGATGGTGTCGTGGCGCTACATCGACCCGGTGGGAGGCGAGACGGAGCGGGCACCCATGGACCTCGGCACCCCGGCCGGCCCGGTCGAGCGCCAGGTCCAGATGTTCTTCCTGGACGGCCATCCCGCCGACTCTTGGGACCGGTTCCGGGCCTACGCAGCCGGCCTGGCCGACGCCGGTGCGGGCAACGTCGTGTTCGCGGCGCCGTTCCTGCCCACCATCGTCGGCACCGACACCTACACCGACCAGCTCTGGTGAGCGACAGGAGGTCCAAGCGATGATCCTCGAAGGACGAACCGTGCTGGTAGTGGGAGTAGGCCCCGGATTGGGTGCCAGTTGCGCCCGCCTGGCCTTGCGCGACGGCGCCAACGTGGCGGTCATGGCCCGCAACGCCGAGCGCCTGGCTGCGGCCGCGGCCGAGCTTGATCCCACCGGCGAGCGGGTGGTGGCCTGCGCGGGCGACATCACCAGCCAGGAGAACTGCACTGCCGCGGCCGACGCCGCCGCCGAGCGGTTCGGTGAGCTTCACGCGGTGGTCAACGTGGCCGCCCTCGACACGCAGAAGGGAGCGTGGCACCGCACGACGGACGAGGATTGGGAACTCAACCTGACTGTCAACGTGCTCGGCGCGGTTCACGTGGTGCGGGCGGTCGAGCCCCACTTCGTGGCGGCCGGTGGGGGGTCGGTGGTGCTGATCGGGTCGCAGGCCTCGATGAGGCCCGTGCCGGAGTTCCCCCAGAGCCCCTACGGGGCGGCCAAGTCGGCGCTGCTGTCCCTGGCGCGCGACCTGTCCGCGGAACTGGGCCCGTCGGGGATCAGGGTCAACACGGTGGTTCCGAGCTGGATGTGGGGGCCCAACGTCAAGCTCTACTGCGAGTGGCAGGCGGGCACCAGGGGCATCACCGTCGAAGAGGTCAAGCACGAGATCGCCCAACAAATGGCCCTGCGGGAGATGCCCACCGACTCCGACGTGGCCGAGGCGGTCGTGTTCCTGGCGTCGCAGCGGGCCCGGATGATCACCGGCCAGACGCTCGTGGTCAACGCCGGGCACTTCTACCCGGTCGCCTGACCGGGCGACGGCGAGCCTGACGCGCTCGGCCTCTTACGCTGGAGGGGATGGCCCAGGCCCCGACGCGCCCCTTCAATCGCCGGACGACATCGTGACCGCGGTGAGCCTGCGCGGCGCGGTCGTGCTGTTGGGAGGCTTCCCGGCGCTGGCCGGAGCCGACCTGGACGTCGAACAGGGCGAGGTGCTGCTCATTAGGGGACCCAACGGAGCGGGCAAGTCCACGCTGCTGCACCTGTGCGCCGGTCTGCTGCGCCTTTCGGAAGGGAACGGCGCGGTGCTGGGCTGCGACCTGGGTGCTGACCGGGCCGCGGTGAGGCGCCGGGTCGGTCTGCTGGGTCACGACACCGCTCTCTACGGCGAGTTGAGCGCGGCCGAGAACCTCGAGGTGTGGGCCCGGGCTTCGAGAGTGAGCGAGGCCGATGTGCCGGGCGCGCTCGAGCGCCTCGGACTGCCGCCGCGGCTGCGCGACGTGCCCACCGCTCGGCTGTCGGCGGGTCAGCGACGCCGGGTGGCGTTGGCCGCCATCGTGGTGCGGCGTCCCGAGCTGTGGCTCCTTGACGAGCCCCACGCGGGACTTGACTCCGGCGGGCGCGAGATCGTCGACAGCCTCGTGACAGCCGCGGCCGCGGCCGGCGCCGCGGTTGTGCTGGCCTCCCACGAGACTGGGCCGGCCGGCGATCTCGCCACCCGCACCGTGACGATGGCGGGCGGCGCGGTGGCGGAGGGGTTGGGGCCGTGACCGCCTGGCGCGAGTTGCGACTGTTCGCGGGCGACGCCGTCCTCGTGGCGGCCAAGGACCTGCGCATCGAGTGGCGGGCCCGCACCACGCTGGGCCAGGTCCTGCCCTTCGCGCTTCTTGTGCTCGTGCTGTTCGGGTTCGCTCTCGACGCCAACCGGCCCACGCTGCGTCTGGCCACGCCGGGCCTGCTGTGGATGACGGTGCTGTTCGCCACCGTGGTGGCGGTGCAGCGGTCCGCGGCGGTGGAGTCCGCCGACGGAGCCCGCCGGGTGCTGCTACTCAGCGGAATGGCCCCTGCGGCCGCCTTCGCAGGAAAGGCCGCGGCCGTGGCCGTGCAGTTGCTCGTCGTGGAGATCCTGCTGGTTCCGGGCGTTGTGCTGCTGTACGACGCGGAGGTCGAGTCGGTGCCGCTGGTCGCCGCTACCTGCGTAGCCGCGACGGTGGGCCTGGCCGCCGCCGGTAGCCTGCTCGGTGCTGTGGTAGCAGGAGTCCGAGCCCATCAGACGGTCCTGCCGATCCTGCTGCTTCCAGTGTCGGCGCCGGTGCTGATCGCGGCCACCCGGGCCTTCGCCGACGGATTCGGCACCGTCGCGGTGGAGGGGTGGTCCTGGGTCGGTCTGCTGGCGGGCTTCGCGGCCGTGAACGCAGTGGTGGGCGCAGTCGTCTACGGCCCGCTGCTGGAGGAAGCATGACGTCGCCGGAATCGTCGGCCTCGCCTACCGAGGCGCGGATCGTCTCCTATCTCGGCGGTCCCGCTCGCACCGGCTCGCGCTTCACCCTCTGGCTGGGCCTGGTCACCCTGCTCGGCCTGGCCGCGGTGGCTGCGCTGGGGCTGCTGGCCGTCCCGGCCGACGATGTCCAGGGCGACACGGTGCGCATCATCTTCGTACACGTTCCGGCGGCGCTGGGGGCCTACACCGCCTTTGGCTTGACCGCAGTCGGCTCGGTGATGTGGCTGTGGCGCAAGTCCGTGTGGTGGGACATCACCGCCCACGCCGGCGCCGAGGTCGGGGTCCTGCTCTGTGGGCTGATGCTGGTCACGGGCATGCTCTGGGGTCGTCCCACCTGGGGCACCTACTGGGAGTGGGGCGACGTTCGCTTGGTCACCACCCTCATCCTGTTCCTGATAATGGTTGGGTACCTGTCGGTTCGGGCTCTCGGCGGCGATGCGGCGTCGGTGGCCACCCGGGCCGCAGTCGTGGGGCTGGTCGGAGCGGTGAACATCCTGATCGTCAATCGATCCGTGAGCTGGTGGGCCAACCGCACCCTTCACCAGGAGTCGTCGCTCACCGAGGGCAAGCTCGAGGACCTCACCCTGTTCACCCTGTTCCTGGCCTTCGTGGTGGCCGCCATGGCAATTGGCTGGATGATGATTCACCGCTTCCGCATCGGCTGGCTGGAGCGGCAGCTCCAGGCCCGCGACCTCCACGATGCGCTGGCGGCCCGGCGAGCCGAGGCCGGCCGGTGAGCCAGGCTGGCTACGTGTTCGGCGCCTGGGGCGTCACGCTGGCCGCGGTGGGCGTCTACGCGGCCGGCCTGGTGGTCCGCGGCCGGCGGCTGCTGCGGCGGGCGCGCACTGAGAAGACTGAGTGAAGGCAATGGATGACACGTTGACGGACGCCGCCGACACGGAACTCTCGCCGCTAACGCCACGACCCGCCCGACGCACTGCCCGGACCAGGCGTTGGATCGCGGCGCTGGTGACGGTGGCCGTGGCCGCAGGGGTGGCGTTGCTGGTGTCGAACCTGCTCGGCGATGCGGCGTTGTTCTTCTACAACGCCGACGAGGCGGTGGAGCGGCGCGATGAACTGGCCTCCCAGCGCTTCCGCCTGCAGGGGACACCGTTGGACCACCCGGTGCACGCCTTCTGGGACGACCGGGCGGTGCTGGCCTTCGCCGTTGGATTCAACGGCGAGGTGGTGGACGTGGTCCACACCGGCGATCCGCCCGAACTGTTCCAGCCCGGCGTGCCGGTGGTCCTCGAAGGGGCCTGGCAGCAAAGTCCAAGCCCCGGTCCGGTGGTCGCCGCGGATGGCTGGCACTTCGCATCGGACCGGATGCTGGTGAAGCACGACAACGACTACCGCAACCGCGACGACTACGACGAACGCATCGTCGAAGCCGACGAGGGCGTCAAGCGCGTCCGTCCCCCGCTCCGGGAACCATCAGCACCGTGAGCAACGTGGCGCTCGGCTCGGCGGCCGTCGCCGCGGGGCTGGGCGCGGCCCTGCTGGGCCTGGTCGTCACCGGACTGGGCCTCACCGGTCACCTGCGGTTCTGGGGTCGCTACGCCCGCCAGCTCACCTTCGGCATGGCCGCCGCGGCAGTGATGGCGGTCGCGGTGATGGAGCGGGCCCTCATCACCCGGGACTTCACGGTGAAGTTCGTGGCCGACAACGGCTCGTCCACCACGCCCCCGGTGTTCAACGTGGCCACGCTTTGGTCGGCGCTGGAGGGGTCGATCCTGCTGTGGGTGCTGGTGCTGTGCGGCTACGCGGTGGCAGTGGCGGTGAGGTTCCGCGCCCGGGGCGACGATCCGATGCTGGCCTGGGCGATGCTGGTGATGTTCGCGGTCAGCGCCTTCTTCTACGCGCTCATGGTCGGCCCGGCCGACCCCTTCATCGCCGTCGAAGTGCCCCCCGGCTACGACGGCCCCGGCCCCAACCCGCTGCTTCAGAACCACATCCTGATGGCGTTCCACCCGCCGATCCTCTACCTCGGCTACGTGGGCTTCACCGTGCCCTTCGCCTTCGCGGTGGCCGCGCTGGCCACCGGGCGGCTCGGGGAGGGATGGCTGGCCGCAACCCGGCGCTGGACCGTGGCCGCCTGGGGCTTCCTGACGTTCGGCATCGTGCTCGGCGCCTGGTGGAGCTACGAGACCCTGGGTTGGGGCGGGTACTGGGCCTGGGACCCGGTGGAGAACGCCTCGTTCCTGCCCTGGCTGACCGGCACCGCGTACCTGCACTCGGTGATGGTTCAGGAGCGGCGGGGGATGCTGCGCGTCTGGAACCTGTCGCTGGTGATCGCCACCTTCTCGCTGACGATCCTGGGGACCTTCCTCACCCGCTCGGGCGTCTTGGCGTCGGTGCACTCCTTCACCGAGTCGGGCATCGGTCCGGCCATCCTCGGCTTCTTCGCCGTGATCGTGGCCGTGTCGCTGGCCCTCATCGCCTGGCGGGGCGACCAGTTGCGCACCCCGGGCCGCATCGCGGCACCGGTGTCGCGCGAGGGCGCCTTCCTGGCCAACAACGCCCTGTTCGCCGCGTTCGCGTTCGTGGTGCTGCTAGGCACTGTGTTCCCGCTGCTGGTGGAAGCCTTCGACGGACGCACCGTCTCGGTGGGCAACCCGTACTTCGACCGGATGACCCGGCCCATCGGCTTCGCGCTGCTGCTGTTGATGGCGGTGGCGCCCATGCTGCCCTGGGGCTCCGAGTCACGCCGCCCACCCACGGAACTGCTGGCCCGGAGGCTGGTCGTGCCGATGTGGATCGCCGCGGCGGCACTGGTGTTGGCGGTGGTGGCGGGCGCCCGAGGATGGGCCGCCTTGCTGGCCTTCGGCCTGGGCGGCTTTGCGGGCGGTGCCGCGCTGCGCCAGATCCTCCTGGCCGTGCGCCGCCACCGCTGGCGAGGCCTGGTGGGACGGACCAACGGCGGCATGATCGTGCACCTGGGCGTGGTGCTGGTGGCGGTGGCCTTCGCGGCCAGCCAGTCCTATGTGCGCCAGGCGGAGTTCGACCTGGAGGCCGGTCAGCCGGCATCGTTCGCCGGGCACGAGGTGGTCTACGTGGGCTCGGCGGTCGTGACCCATGAGAACCGCACCGAGCGGGTGGCCTTCGTGCGCGTCGACGACGCCAAGACCTACGGGCCGGCCATCGCCACCTACCCGTTCGCGTCCCAGACCATCGGGATCCCGTCGGTGCGGTCCACGTGGCGCGACGACGTGGCCCTGTCGGTGCTGTCGTTCCCGGAGGAGGCGGGCGCGGACCGGGTGATTCTGCGGGTGACGGTGCAGCCCCTGGTGGTGTGGCTGTGGCTGGGCGGGATCGTGATGGCTCTCGGGACGGCCTTGTCGCTTGTGCCCTCCCGATCGAAGCGCCGAGAGCCCGCCGAGGCGGCCGCAGCGGAGGCGCCCGTATGAACAGCCGCGGCCGCCGTCGCCGGGCCGTTTGGATCGCGTTGCCGATCGCGGTGGCAGCTGCGCTGCTGGTAGTCGTGCTGGCCACCCGCGACTCCGCTTTCGAGCGCAAGGCGTCAAGCCCCATCCTGGGAGGACTGGCACCCCCCGTCGTCGGCACGGCCATCACGGGTGAGCCGTTCGATCTCGACGGCTGGCGTGGCCGGTGGGTTGTCGTCAACTTCTTCCAGAGCACCTGCGTGCCCTGCATCATGGAGCATCCCGAACTGGTCGATTTCGACGAGCGCCACTCGGCGGCCGGCGATGCCCGGATCGTGTCGGTGGTCTTCGACGACACCGTCGAGAACGTGCGGGAGTTCTTCTCGGTGCATGGCGGAGACTGGCCCGTGGTGGCCACCGGCGCGCGCCAGGCGGCCGTCGCCTACGGCGTGACCGGTGTGCCCGAGTCCTACCTCGTGGCTCCCTCGGGGGTGGTGGTGTGGAAGCAGCTCGGCGGTGTCACCGCCGACGGCATCGACGACGTGATCACCCGACTATCCGCCTCGCCATGAGCTGGCGAACCGCAAGCTGGGTCGCGGCCGTGGTGGTGGCTGCGGCGGCGTTCGTGTACGGCGCGCTGGACGAGGGCCCTCCCAAGACCAACGCCGACCGGGTCCGAACTCTGGCCGAGGACTTCGCCTGCCCGGTGTGTGCGGGCCAGTCGGTGGCCGAGAGCGACGTGCCGGTGGCCCGGGAGATCCGGCGACAGATCGCGGTGTGGGTCGATGAGGGCCGCAGCGACGCCTTCATCCGGGATCAGCTGGTGGCCGCCTACGACGTCGACATCGACTACAACCCGTCGGGGTCGGGCATCACCAGCCTGGTGTGGATCCTCCCGCTGTTCGCCGGCGGCGGCATCGCGGCCGTAGTCGTGGTGATGCTGCGATCCGACCGTCGCCCGGCACAGGCCAGGGCCGAGCCCTCGATGGCGACGCGACGGCGCCGCTGGCGCAACGCGGTGGTGTGGACGGTCGCGGTCGCGGTGGTGGCCGGTGCGGCGGGGCTGCTGGTGGCCCGTTCGTCGGGCAGCCGCGGCACCGACGGCTCCATCACCGGTGAGATTCGTGTCACTACCCGCGAGTTGATCTTCGAGGCCCAGAGGCGGCTGGGCGAGGGCGACATGGAGGGAGCCATCGCCGCCTACGACGAAACCCTCGAACTCCAGCCGTCCAGCGCGGAGGCCCTCACCTACCGGGGCTGGCTCACCTCCCGCCGCGGCGATCTGGACTCCGCGGTGGAGTATCTCGACGACGCGATCGCGGTGGACCCCGCCTACCCCGACGCCCGGCTGTTCCGGGCCATCGTGGCTCTGGACCAGGGGGACGGATCCGGCGCGGCCTTGGAACTGGCCGTGTTCGACTCTCTGGACCCGCCCCCTTATGCCGAGGAACTGCTGGCTCAGGCCAAGGTGCGGGAGCGGGTGACCGAGGCCCGCCATGCGGCCGTGCTGCAGGTCGTCGACGGTCTGGCAGCCATCGAAGAGCGCCCCGCTTTCGGAGAGACGGCGCTCGGCGTTGACGACGCGCTAGTCGCCGCGGAGGCTCTGGCGGCGCGGGGTGATCTGCTCGATGCCGTGCAGTTCCTCGACTGGGTCCTCGAGTCCCGCCCCAACGACCCCGACGTGCTGGCCGGTCGGGGATGGCTGCTGGTTCGCAGCGGTGATCCCGAATTGCTGGCGCTCGGCGTCGAATACCTGGATGCCGCCCTCGATGCCGACCCGGCCAGCCCCGCGGGACTTGTCTACCGGGCCTTCGCCCGGTGGCAGCAGGGCGACGACTCTGGGGCTCGCGCCGATCTCGACGCCTTCGACGCCCTGCAGCACCAACCCCCCGATCTGGTGCGCCTCATCGAGGCTCAGGGTCTGCGCGGCGCGATCAGCGGCTGAGCCGGGCGTAGCCGTCTCTTAGGAAATCGACCGCGGCGCCGTAATGGTCCTCGGCCGCGCACAGCGCGCTGTAGGGCAGCGAAGCGCCGTTGAAGTCCTCCTCGTTCCAGAACGGGTCGGACCGGTCGACGTCACCCCAAGCGGCCACGTAGATGTAGGGCTCGTCGTGGGAATGGTCGCCCGGGGAGAAGCCGTAGGTGGCCCGGCGGCCCGACCCTGCGTCACCGGCGGCGATGGCGGGATCGAAGTGCCCGGGCCACAGCTGCACCCGCTCGGGATCGATCACCTCGGGCGTGAACCGGAGCTCCTCGAGCGCGGCGGTGGCCAGCCCGAACCAGGCGCCCAGGAACTCGCCGACGTCGGCCCGCACGTCCAGAGGACGGTCGATGTCGCCCAACTCGGGGCTGTCGTGCTCTCTAGCGGTGGTGCCCGGATCGACTCCCACGAAGTCGCCGGCCTCACTCAGGGTGGTGACGGCCGCGGCGCGGGCGTGCCCGGCCTCCTGGACCACGAGGAGGCCGCCGGCCACCCTCACCTGGACGTCGTCGCCGAAGAACGGGGTGCCGAAGCCACCCCGCGCGTACCGCAGCCCGAACTTGCCGTTGCACTGGTACCGGGCCTCGGCCACCACCGAATAGGCCAGACGGTGGAAGTCGAACAGCGACCGCGGGTAGTCCGGCGGCAGGACTGGGAGCCGGCGCCGGGCCCCCAGCCACCGGTCGGCGGCGAAGCCGGCCAGATCCGGGCGGGAGGCGATGAGATCGTCCCAGGTGAGGTCGGCACCCGAGTGGGGCGCGACCACCGGACCGGCGCCCCGGCCGCCGGGATCAGCGGGGTCGTCGGCCCAGAAGGGACCCTCCGCCACAGCAGGCGGGCTGGGCTCCAGCACCCGCACGTCGTACCCGTCGCCGACGGCGGCGGCCGCCTCGACGGCGGGATCGTGAGCAACCGCGTGATCGATCATGTTTCGGCCTCTTGGTAAGGGCGGAGTGTGTTGGAAGTTAGGTTTGTCCCGATATGACCTGCAAGGTGCGTGTTGTTTCAGCCCCGGCCCTGGCCGTGCTGGTGGCTGCGGCCCTTGTCGTGGCTGCCTTCGGCTGCGCCGAGCCCCCTTCCGGGGGCGGCGACGCGCCGGCCACAAGTTCCCAGCCCCCGCTCTCCGGCAACGAGGCCGGCGCTGAGCAGCCTGAATCCGATGAGTCCGACCGGGACGCGGCATCGGCGCCAGCCGACGGCGAGGACGATCAGCCCGAGCCGGGCCCAGAGACGACCACTACCGCGTCCAGCACTGGAGCCGACGGGTCGCCGGTGGTCATCGACTTCGAGCCGATCGCGTCCACGCCCCGCGAGGATGTGCCCAGCGCGCTGCGCGACCGTAACCACCCCGACCATCCTGACCCGCTCATCGACCTCTCGGAGATCTTCTCCGGTGGACCGCCGCCCGACGGCATCCCGCCCCTGGAGGATCCCGCCTTCGAGCCGGCCGGCGAGGTGGACTGGCTGCCGGGAGTGGAGCCGGTGCTCGCGCTGGAGATCAACGGCGACGCCCGGGCCTACCCGCTGCGGATCATGACCTGGCACGAACTGGTCAACGGCACCGTCGGCGGTGTCCCCGTCACCGTGTCGTACTGCCCGCTGTGCAACTCTGCGGTGGCCTACGACCGGCGGGCGGGGGATCGCATCCTCGACTTCGGCACGTCGGGCGAGCTGTTCAACTCAGCGCTGGTGATGTACGACCGCCAGACCGAGAGCCTGTGGTCTCACTACACCGGTCAGGCCGTGGCCGGCCATCTCACCGGCACCGAGCTCGACTTCATCCCGGTGCAGACGGTGTCGTTCGACAACTTCCTGTCAACCCACCCGCAGGGCCACGTGTTGAGCCTCTCAACCGGCTACGGGCGCAGCTACGGGCAGAACCCCTACGAGTTCTACGACTCCAGCAGCCAGCCCTTCCTGTTCCGCGGTCCAATCGACGACCGGCTCCAGCCGATGACCAGGGTGGTGGCGCTCCGCGACGGGGGCGAGGGGGCCGTCATTCCCTATGACGTGCTGGCCGAGCGCGGGGTCGTGCCGTTCACCTTCGCCGGCCGCGAACTGGTGGCCCTGCACGAATCGGGCACGGCCAGCGCGCTCGATAGCGGCATAATCGCCGAGGGCCGTGACGTCGGGGCCACCGGAGTGTTCATCCGCTCGGTCGACGGGTCGCCGCTGGACCTGTCGGTCAACGCCGGGGGCGGGTTCGTGGACGCGTCCACCGGCGCGGTCTACGACATCCTGGGCCGCTCATCGGACCCTGGCGCCGCTTCGCTGGAGCCGGTCGAGCACCTCGACACGTTCTGGTTCGCGGCGGCCGCGTTCTATTCCGACGCCGCGATCATCGGCTAGTAGATTGCGGCGTGACTCCGTGGTGCCCGCCGCGGAGGAGGAGGGGTGAAGTCAATGTCTGACACGCTCGCCGATACCTTCACAGTGGGCTGGACGGCTATGGCCGACGGCACCCGCGAGGACTACGAACAGCTGTCCCGGATCTTCGAGGGCCACGCCCAGGAGACGCTCGTGCCACACCTGCTGTCGGTCATGCGGCTGCTCGAGGGCCCCACGCTCGGGTACCAGATCGACCGGGCCCGACACTGCCGCCAGTCGGCCACCCGGGCGCTGCGCAACGGCGAGTCCTCGGAGTTCGTCGTGGCCGCGCTGCTGCACGACATCGGCGACGTGCTCGCACCCGACAACCACAGCGCAGTGGCGGCCGCCATCGTCGCTCCGTACGTGAGCGAGGAGACCGAGTGGGTGGTGCGCCACCACGGGCTGTTCCAGGGCTACTACTACTTCCACCACCTCGGCGGCGACCGCAACGCCCGGGAGCGTTATACGCAGTCGCCGCACTACGACCGGTGCGTCGACTTCTGCGCCTCATACGACCAGAACTGCTTCGACCCCCACTACGACGACCTTCCGATGGAGGACTTCGTCCCGCTGCTGGAAGAGGTCTTCGCCCGGCCGCCCCAATACACGGCCTGACAGGCTGAGTCAGCCTGGGCCCGAGCGGCCCCTGAGCGCAGCGAACAAGAGCGGGTATCAGGCGCCGAAGGTGCGGGGGTGCCGGTAGGTGGCGCCGACGATTCGACCGTCGCTCACCTCCAGCTCCCAGATGGACCCCTTCTTGCACCGTCCCAGCTCTCCGATGTCGAGTACGTACTGGTCCAGCGCCCACAGCAACCCGGGGATGACGTCGCCGTGGCTGCACAGCACCGAGTCGCCGTCGGCGCTGGCCAGCGAGCCCAGCAGCTCGAATGCGCCGTTGACGTAGGAGCCCTCGGCGAGCTCGTTGCAGGTCTCCACGGGCAGCCCCAGCGCTCGACCCAGCGGCACGACGGTGTCCACGCAGCGCACGTATGGACTCGACAGGATGCGACGCACCGGCCGGGAGGCCAGGGCCGCGCCGATGGCCTCGGCCTGCATCCGTCCGTGGTCGTCCAGCGGTCGCTCGAAGTCGTTGCCGGCCCAGGCCATCCGGTTGCCCGCGTCGGCATGGCGCACGAGGTGCAGCATCGGCCCGATGCTCTAGGCGTCCACAGCGACGCGTTCGCCCCCGCCGCCTCCCGCCACTGCGTTGAGGCCCCTCCTCGACACGCCGTTAGCCTACGCCCGTGGCCGTCACGGAAGCGGAGGTGATCGAGGCCCTCCGACCGGTGGAGGACCCCGAGCTGCACCGCAGCATCGTCGATCTCGGCATGTACCGGGGTTCCACCATCGACGGAGGCCATGCCGATGTGCGCATCGCGCTTACGGTGGCGGGCTGCCCGCTGCGCAGCGAGATCCAGCGCCGGGTGACCGACGCGCTGCTCGAGCTCGACGGCGTGGCCGCGGTCACCCTGGACTTCACCGTGATGAGCGACGCCGAGCGGGCCGAGTTGCGCACGAAGCTGCACGGCAATCCGGCCGCCACCGCCGGTTCCTCCCAGGCCCACGGCCATGCCGAGGGTCGGGCCATCCCGTTCGCAGAGCCCGGCAATGCCACCCGCACGCTGTTGATCGCCTCGGGCAAGGGCGGGGTGGGCAAGTCGTCGGTCACCGCCAACCTGGCCATCGCCCTGGCCGCGCAGGGCCACTCCACTGCCGTCGTGGACGCCGATGTGTGGGGCTTCTCGATCCCGAGGATGCTGGGAGTGGACCGGGCGCCGGTGGTGATCGACGACATGATCGTTCCGCCGGAGGTGCACGGCGTGCGCTGCATCTCGATGGGCTTCTTCGCCCAGGAGGACCAGCCGGTGATCTGGCGGGGCCCGATGCTGCACAAGGCGCTCGAGCAGTTCCTCACCGACGTGTTCTGGGACGATCCCGACTTCCTGCTGGTTGACCTCCCGCCCGGCACCGGCGACATATCGCTGTCGCTGGCGCAGTTCCTGCCCCGGGCCGAGGCCTATGTGGTGACCACCCCCAACCCAGCGGCCCAGAGGGTGGCCCAGCGCTCGGCGTTCATGTTCTCCAAGGTGAACATCGCCGTGCGAGGTGTGATCGAGAACATGTCGTGGTTCACCGGCGACGACGGCAAGCGCTACCAGCTCTTCGGCTCAGGCGGCGGCGCGGAGCTGGCCCGCGTGCTCGACGTGGAACTCATAGGCCAGGTTCCCATGACCATCCCGCTGCGCGAGGGCAGCGATCACGGTCGACCCATAATGGCGGTGGATCCCGGTTCTGAAGCGTCGTCGGTCTTCGCGGCGATGGCGTCGTGGATCGAAGCCCACGGCCCCACCAAACGAACCCACCCCGAGTTGAAGATCGTCTGAAGGAGAGCAGAGTGGAGCTTCGCATCGGCATCGCCGACAACCCCCAACCCATCACCGTGAACCTCCCCGACGACACCGACCGCGAGGACATCAAGGCGTCTGTCGAGGCAGCGCTGAAGGGCGAGGTCCCGGTGCTGTGGCTGACCGACGACAAGGGCCGGGAGATTGCGGTTTCCGCGTCGCGTGTCACCCATGTCGAGATGGGTCCGCCCGGCTCCCACCCCATTGGCTTCGGCTGAGAGGCCGAGAGGAGGACCGCGGCGGTGGTCGGTCTCGCGGAGTTGGCCCGGGCCGGCACCGCGCTCGACGAGCGCTCCATCGATCATCTGCACCGGCTGGTGGCCTCGTGGGCGCCGCTGGCCGACCTCTCCTTCGGGGATCTGCTGCTGTACGCCCCCTGCGTCGCCGGATTCGATCCGGCGACGATGGCGGGCGCCTCAGATCTGGGCGCCAACGAGACCGTCAGCGCCGACGGTGACTTCGTGGTGCTGGCCCACGCCCGGGCCAACACCGGGCCCACCGTTCATGTGGTCGACCCCGTGGGCACCATCGTTCAGGGGCCCGCCCTGGCCTGGCTGCATGCCGCGATGGACACCGGCGAGGCGGGCGAGGCGGAGGTGGCAGAGGCCGGATCCTTGCCTGTCGTGGGCGATGACACGGTTGTGGAGGAGGTCGACAGCCTGCCGCTACGCGACCGCCGCCGCGTCGTGGACTATGTGCCCGTACGTTGCGACGATGCGCCGGTGGCGGTGCTCTCGCACGAGGCGGCACCGGCCCCCATCCGCCACGAGAACCCGCTGGAGACCATCTACCGCGGTCTGTACACCCGCTTCGCGCGGATGATCGCCGAGGGCGCCTTCCCCTACGAGCGCATGGAGCGGGTCGGCGAGTTCCGCGAGCCCCGTGTCGGCGATGGAGTGCTGGTGCTGGACCGGGAGGGCCGGATCAGCTACGCCTCGCCCAACGCCCGCAGCGCCCTGCACCGCTTGGGCGTGACGCGCTCGGTGCCGGGCAGCCGTCTCGGTGACCTCGGACTGGACGACACGGTGATACGCCGCTCGTTCTGGCGCCGGCGTTCCACCGTGGCCGAGTTCACTGCCGGATCGATGATCGTGGTCGTGCTGCGGGCCTACCCCATGGTGGCCGAGGACCGGATCTCCGGGGCGGTGGCGATGCTCCGAGATGTGTCCGAGTTGCGTCATCACGACCGCCTGCTCCTGTCCAAGGATGCGACCATCCGCGAGATCCACCACCGGGTCAAGAACAACCTGCAGACGGTGAGTTCGCTGCTGCAGCTCCAGGCTCGCCGCCTCGGCAGCGCGGAGGCGAAGACAGCCGTCGAGTCCTCTGTGCGGCGGGTCTCGTCGATCGCCATGGTGCATGAGCATCTGGCTCTCGACACCACCTCCGAGCTCGACTTCGATGAGATCGTGGGTCCGCTCGTGCGCCTGGTGGAGGATGGACTCGCCCCGGTGGAGCGGCCCCTCAAGATCCGGGTGGAGGGGGTTGTGGGCGAGATCGACGGCGAGACGGCGATGCCGCTGGCGGTGGTGCTGGTGGAGCTGGTGCAGAACGCCTTCCAGCACGCCGCACCTCCCGCGGGCGCGGGGGAGCTGGTCGAGGTGCGCCTGGCCCGCACCGCCAGCACGCTGACCATGCGCGTCACCGACGACGGTCCCGGCGTTGGAGAGGGCTTCTCCCTGGACCGCGACGCCGGGCTCGGCCTCACAATCGTGCGCACCTTCGTGGTTCACGACCTCGGCGGCTCGATCACCATCAAAGCCGTTTCAGCCGACGCGCCCCGCGGCACCGTGATCGAGGTGACCGTCCCCCGCCGTTCGGTCCCATCACCGGTCGGCTAGCGCAAGCCTGCGCTAGGCGCTGCTTACTCGGGCTGCCTCGTCGAGGCCGAGTTCTTCGATGGACTGCTCGCGCATCTTGAATTTCTGGACCTTGCCGGTGATGGTCATGGGGAAGGTGTCGGTGAGCTTGATGTAGCGGGGCACCTTGTAGTGGGCGATGGTGCCGCGGCAGAAGTCCTTGATGTCGTCCTCGGTGGTGCCGGCGCCGTCGCGCAACTGGACCCAGGCCATGACCTCCTCGCCGTAGCGGACGTCGGGCACGCCGATGACCTGCACGTCCACGATGTCGGGGTGGGTGTAGAGGAACTCCTCGACCTCGCGGGGATAGACGTTCTCGCCACCGCGGATGATCATGTCCTTGATGCGCCCGACGATGTTCACGTAGCCCTCGCCGTCCATGACCGCGAGGTCGCCGGTGTGCATCCAGCCGTCGGCGTCGATGGCCTCCGCAGTGCGCTCGGGGTCGTTCCAGTAGCCCAGCATCACCGAGTAGCCCCGGGTCTGGAACTCGCCGCTGGTGCCGCGAGGCACAACCTCGCCGGTGGCGGGGTCGACGATGCGGATCTCGACGTGGGGATGGACCCGCCCCACCGTGGTCACCCGCTTCTCCAAGGGGTCGTCGGCGGACGTCTGGGTGGACACCGGCGACGTCTCGGTCATGCCGTAGGCGATGGTGACCTCGCTCATGTTCATCTGATCCACCACCTGGCGCATCACCTCAATGGGGCACGGCGAGCCGGCCATGATCCCGGTTCGCAGCGACGACAGGTCGTAGTCGGCCAGATCGGGCTCTCCGAGCTCGGCGATGAACATCGTCGGCACCCCGTACAGGCTCGTGCAGCGCTCGGTGGCGACGGCCTTGAGGGTTGCACCGGCGTCGAATCCGGCGGCGGGGATCACCATGGCGGCGCCGTGGGTGGTGCAGGCCAGGTTGCCCAGCACCATCCCGAAGCAGTGATAGAACGGCACCGGGATGCACACCCGGTCCTCGGCGGTGTACTGGCAGGCCTCGCCGATGAACAGACCGTTGTTCAAGATGTTGCGGTGGCTCAGCGTGGCGCCCTTGGGGAAGCCGGTGGTGCCGCTGGTGTACTGGATGTTGATGGCGTCGTCGGGCTCGAGTTGCGCGCTGCGCTCCTCCAGCTGGCCCGCCGAGACCGTCCCGGCTGCCTCCAGCAGCGTGTCCCAATCCGAAGTGTGCAGGTAGACGACCCGCTCGGCCGGCACCCGGTCCCACACCTCGGTGATCATCGAGCGGTAGTCGCTGGTCAGGAACGACTCCACCGCCACCAGCACGGAGATCTGTGACTGGTTCAGCACATACTCGAGTTCCGACGACCGGTAGGCCGGGTTGATGGTCACCAGGATGGCGCCGATGCGGGCCGTGGCGTACTGCACCAGCACCCACTCGGCGTAGTTCGGGCTCCAGATCCCGACGCGGTCGCCCTTGGCCACACCGAGCCCCATTAGCCCCCGGGCCACCCGGTCGACCTCGCCGGCGAACTCGGTGTAGGTGTAACGCAGACCCTGCTCCACCGACACCAGCGCATCGCGCCCACCGTGCTCGGCAGCGGTTCGGGCCAGATTCTGCGGGATCGTCTCCTCCAGCAACGGCACCGAGGTCGGCCCCTCGGCGGCTGACAGAGTCATTGCGGGGCCTCCTTGCCACTAGCTCACCCGTCCGCTTCCACAAAGTTACGCGATCGCGGCTACACCCAGCAGACTCGCTGACCGGTCAGCGGTCTGGGCTCGCCGCCGTTGAGATACCTCAGCCTGGCGGCGTCGACTCCGCCGAGCATCTCGGCGACCGAGGACCACGACGACCCCCTGGGCGGTTCGACGCACTCCGCCAGGTCCACGGCGCGCTCGGCGGGCGCGCCGGTTGTGAGCGCGGAGTTGATGTGGCGGGCGATCTCCTCCACGAGCCTGATGCCGGCCGACTCGCTCGGGTTGTTGTCCGTCATCACTGTCATGGCGTAGGAGCCGCCGTTCGGGTCGCGCACCACCCCGGTGGTGCCCAGCCGCCACCCGGCACCGGACATCGGGAAGAAACCGTTCTTCAACGCAGCCTCGTATCCGACCGGGAGGCCGGCGGTGACCCCCCAACTCTGTGCCGCGCTCACGCTGGACATCCACTCCCATGCCGCCTGCACCGACTCAGCGCTCAGGGGCCCTCCGCCGATGAGCAGCTGCTCCACGAGCCGCGTCCGGTCCTCCGCGGTGGACAGCGTCCGGCCGTACCACGCGGTGTGGCTCGTGCCGACGATCCCGAAGCGCTCGTCCAGCGCTTCCATGCCGGCCGCCCCGCCGAGCTGCAAGTACAGCCTGGAGGTGGGCGGGCGATTGTGGCTGTAGTGCATCATCAACTTGACGTCGGCCGCCTCAGACGGGCTGATCGGGCGGCTGGCGTCCTGGGCCGCGAGCAGGACACCGGCAAGCACCTGGGCCTTGATGACGCTCGCGGTGGTGATCTCCAGGCCGCCGTTGAGTTCGTACCGGCAGCCCGTGCGGTGGTCATGGACGGCTGCCGTGAACCGGGCCCCAGGATGAGCGGCTGCGACCTCGTCGGCGAACGCCCGGTTGAACAGCCCGACGCAGCGGCCGCCCGGCGTGTAGCGAGGCGGCAGAGCGGCCTTGCCGTCGGGCCAGTCGAGTTGGTCTGTGGACCCGTGGCTGCCGGAGTGCGCGGCGCGTGCCCCCGACGGACCGAGCGCGATCGTCCAGATCAATGCCAGCACGACCAGGACCGCGCCGATCGCTCGCAACGTCGGAATCCACCTCGCGTCGGACTCTTGTGAGGTACCGGGAACGTTCATCGCAGGGCGGGCTGGCCACGGTAGTAGACGTCAGCCGCGCGTGCCCATGGATTCCTGCCGGCAGGAAGTCTGTGCGAGACTGCCGGGGTGGCAGCGGTGATCGCGCATCGGGGCGCCAGTCAGGCCGCGCCCGAGAACACGCTGGAGGCGTTCCGGCTGGCCCGGGAGTTCGGCGCCGACTGGGTCGAACTCGACGTGCGCCGCACCACTGACGGCGTGGCCGTGGTCCACCATGACGCCCACCTCGCCGACGGGCGGCGGATCGGCCACCTCCACGCCGATGAACTTCCCGACTACGTGCCCAGCCTGGCCGAGGCCCTGGAGGCGTGCGAGGGTATGGGAGTGCACCTCGAGATCAAGAACATGCCCGACGACCCCGATTACGACAGCGAGAACCTCGTCGCCGACGCCGTGGCCGGTCTTATCGCGGCCTATCTCGGCCCGGAGCGGGCCGTGGTGTCGTCGTTCAACGTCGACGCGGCCGATGCGGTGCGGGCTGTCGATCCGACCATTCGCACCGCGCTGATCTGCGGGATCGTGGCGCCCGCGCAGGCCGTGGCCCGGGCCAGTGCCCACAGCATGGTGGCAGTGCACGCCTTCGACGCCATGTGCGACGCGGCATTCGTTCGCCGGGCCCACGACGCCGGGCTGGCCGTCAACGTGTGGACCATCAACGCCGCGGAGCGCATGTCGGAGTTGCTGGCGATGGGTGTGGACGGCCTGATCACCGACGTGCCCGACGTGGCCCGGGCCCTGGTCGACGCAGCCTGAGCCAGTGGCCTTGAGGGCGGAAGCCGCTCAGGGCAGGACCAGCCGCAGGGCGTCGGGCACCCAGCGGATCCTCAGGCGGGGCGCCGCGCCGAGGTGGTCGCCGTCGGCCTGGTACGGAACGGGCGGCTCCGCGTTCACGGTCAGGTCCCTCAGGCCCTCGTGAACCGTCGCTCCGGGCAGGCCTCGCACGTCACCGGAGCGCAGGGCCTTCAGGGCCACCGGCAGCATCCGGTGCAGCGAGAGGCTGGGCAGGGTCACGCTGACCAGGGGCTCGTCCAGGCCGAGGCCCGGCACAAGGTCGAAGCTGCGGCTGCCCAGGTAGGTGTAGGGGTTGAGGTTGAGCACGATTGTCAACAGGCCCTCGGCCAGCGTGTCACCGTCGGCATCGAGCACCCGCATGGGGGGACGTCGCCGGTTGGCCCGCTGCAGCCAGGTGGTTACCGACGCGTAGACGAACAGGGGGTGCCCGGCCCAGCGCTTCAGCGGGCCGCGGCTCTCGACCAGCTCCACAACGGCCGCGTCGAACCCGATGCCGCAGTGGAACAGGAAGTACCGCCCGTCGACGACTCCGAGCCCGATCCTGGCGACGGCTCCCCGGTCGAGGGCGTCGAGGAGCTGGCCGGCGGCTTCGATGGGGTCGTCGGGCAGACCGATGATGCGGGCGAACACGTTGGTGCTTCCTCCCGGCAGCGCCGCCAGGGCGGTGTCGGTGCCGGCCAGGCCGTTGGCGGCCTCGTTCAGCGTGCCGTCCCCGCCCAGAACCACCACCACATCGATGCCGTCGGAGGCGGCCGACCGGGCCAGCCGGGTGGCATGGCCGCGGCGGACGGTTTCGGAAAGGGTCACTTCATGGTCGGCCGACAACGCCTTCTGGATCACCACGCGGCGCCGCCCGGTCACCGAGGAGGCGGCCGAGTTCACCAGCAGCAGGACTCGCACTCACCCAGTCTGTCGGCTCGCGGGCCCAGCGCGCCCACGATCGCGCGTCACAGAGCACGAGGCGCACGAATTCGTGGTCTGGCAGAGGTTCGTTTCTGGCCGGGCGCTGGCACACTTGGCGCCCATGAAGGTTGTCGTCTGCGTGAAGCAGATTCCCGATCCCGCCGATCCCGGCGCACTGGACCCGGAGACCAGGACGCTGCGGCGCGATGTGAAGCTCATCCTCGACGAGTCCGACTCGTACGGGGTGGAGATGGCCCTGCAGCTGGTGGACGCCGCCGGCGAGGGTTCTGTGCACCTGGTTTCGATGGTGCCCAACGACGAGGTGAGCGGCCTGCGCACCGCCCTGGCCATGGGTGCCGACTCGGCCACGCTCATCAGCGATGAAGCGCTGGCCGGCTCCGACGCTCTGGGCACGTCCCGCGTGCTCGCCGCCGCTATTGAGAGGGCCGAGCCCGACTTGGTGCTGGCCGCCACCGAGTCCAGCGACGGCTACACCGGCGTGGTGCCCGCCCAGGTGGCCGAACTGCTCGGCCTGCCCTCGGTGACGTTCGCCAAGGAGATAGCCGTCGAGGGCGCCACGGCCACCGTGCGCCGCCAGACCGAGGCCGGCGCCGACCTGGTCGAGTGCCCGCTGCCCGCAGTTGTTTCGGTGACGGCAGGAGTGGTCGAGCCCCGATACCCGTCGTTCCGGGGGATCATGCAGGCCAAGAACAAGCCGGTCGACCAGCTGAAGATCGCCGATCTCGGCATCGCCGCTGAGCGTGTCGGCTGGGCTGGTGCGGGCCAGGAGATCACCGACGTTGCCGAGGCTCCCGAGCGAGCCGCAGGCGAAGTAGTGGTGGACGAGGGCGACGCTCACGAACGCATCGTGGCCTTCCTCGACGAACTCAAGGTGATATAGGAGGCCGGCGCCATGACATTGGACAAGATCTGGGTGTTCTGTGAGGCCGGCGACGACGGCGTGGCCACGATCACGCTTGAGATGCTGGCCAAGGCCCGGGAGGTGGCCGGCACCGTCGAGGTGTTCTGCGGGGGAGACGGCGCGGCCTGCGCGGCCGAGCTCGGCGACCATGGGGTCACTGCGGTGTACGCCACTGGCGACCTCGACGGGCGCATGAAGGGCGTGTCGGTCGCCTCGGCGGTGGCCGCCGCCATCTCGGACGGCAGTGTGGCCGCGCCCGATGCCTTCCTGCTGGGCACCACCTACGACGGCCGCGACGTGGCCGCCCGGCTGTCGGTGAAGCTGGACGTCAGCGTGCTGTCGAATGTGGTCGACCTGCGCGTCGACGGGGACCGCCTGGTGGGCGTGGAGCCGGTGTTCGGCGGCACCCTCAACGTGACTTCCCGGTTCACCGACGGCGGCCCCGACATCTGGCTGGTCCGCCCGAAGTCCTTCGAGCCAGCGGCGGTGGGCGGCCCGCCGGCGGAGGTTGTGGACCTTCCCGTTCCCGACCTCGGCTCGACCGGCGGCGCAGTGGTCCGCGACCGCTTCACCGAGGAGTCCGAAGGCCCCAAGCTCGACGAGGCGGCCATCGTGGTCTCCGGCGGGCGGGGGCTGGGCGCCGCGGAGGCGTACTCGATGATCGAGGGCCTGGCCAAGCAGCTGGGCGCCGCGCCGGGGGCCAGCCGGGCCATCGTGGACGCGGGCTGGGTGCCCTACAGCTACCAGGTCGGCCAGACCGGCAAGGTGGTCAAGCCCACGGTGTACATCGCCTGCGGCATCTCGGGCGCCACCCAGCACCTGGTGGGCATGAAGGGCTCCAAGAACATCATCGCCATCAACAAGGACTCCGAGGCCCCCATCTTCGCGGTGGCCGACCTCGGCATCGTCGGCGACGTGCACAAGGTGCTGCCCAAGCTCACGGAGGCCCTAGAAGGCCGCTGACCCTCCAGAGGTCCCGACCCGCCGGCGCGGCCGCCGCGCCTACACCAAGGGCCAGGGCCAGCGGTGGCCGTGACCGTCGGACGGGAACCGGCCCGACGCCAGCAGGGTCTCGGTCCGGGCCAGGGTGGCGTCCTGCTCCTGGGCCGTGAGCGCCGCGGCCAAGGGCTCGGGAAGGCCGGCGTCCAACAGTGAGCGAAGGTCCCGGCTCACGTCGTCGGGCAGCGGATCGCCGGCGAAGTCCCAGATCACGGTCCGCAGCTTGAACTGGGCGTGGAACGACAGGCCGTTGTCGATAGCCCAGACGGTGCCGTCGGTGCCGAGCAGGCAGTGGCCCGACTTGCGGTCGGTGTTGTTGATCACGATGTCGAGCGCGCAGATGCGCTCCAGTTCGGGTCTGAGCTGCTCCTGTTCCACCAGTGTGAAGTAGTGCTCCTCGAAGTTCGCGGGCATGAACAGCTGAAGCGACCCCTCGTCGAAGGGCAGGTCGTAGCGCACCACGGTGGGGGGGACCACGTCCCACCCGAGCGCGGCGTCCATCCAGAAGGCGCCCGCCTCGCGGTGGGCCAGTCCGGAGGGGAAGTCCCAAAGCGGCCGCTCGCCGCGCACCGGTTTGTAGATGGCCTGGGCGTCGAGTCCCTCATGGGTCACGTCCACCAAGAACGTCGCGTTGGAGCTGTAGGGCATCCGTCCCCGTAGCTCCACTTCGCCGCCGGACAGCAAGGCCAG
Organism: Acidimicrobiales bacterium; assembly: GCA_965117015.1. Classification (GTDB taxonomy): domain Bacteria; phylum Actinomycetota; class Acidimicrobiia; order Acidimicrobiales; family Aldehydirespiratoraceae; genus Aldehydirespirator. The sequence goes on along the minus strand of OZ220747.1, from coordinate 512,020 downwards.
CGCACGGGCAGTCTCGATGGGGGGGCGGTCCCGGATGGGGGACTGACCGGCGCTCTCACTCGCGCTCAGTTGTGGCACGGGCACCAGTCTCTGTTGGACGGTTCCAGGGGCCGCAGGCAGAACGGGCACGGTGGCCGGCCGGCGGCGACCACGGCCCGCGCCCGGGTCACCAGCGCCCTGACCTGGGGGCGGGTCAGGGTGAACCGAGCCGACGCTCCCGTGTCGTCGGGGTCCTCGACCAACTCCTCGGCCACGAGTATCACGAGGCCTTCCTCCTGGTCGTAGGCGATTCCCAGGGCCCCGATCGTCCATGCCTCCACCACCGGCTCGCGCATGTCGAGGTCGTCGGGCGGGTCTGCTTCCTCGGCTTCGGGCAGCTCGCCCAGCACCCGTTCCAGGTACTCGGCCAGGGCGGCCGCCTGGCGCTTCTCGAACTTGAGCGACACCAGCTCGCCCTCGGCGAGGCACTGCAGGTAGAAGACCCGCTCGCCCTTGGGCCCGAGTGTGCCCACAGTCAGCATGTCGACCGCCTCGAAGTGGAACGACTCGCTCACGACGGGCGCAGCGAGGCGAGGTCGTCGCCGGTGTTGTTCACGGTCAGGAGGATCGGACCGGAGGGGTGGTAGGCGATGGCGGTGACCGAGCACGGCGAGATCACGATCCGCTGGAACAGGTCCAGCGGTGTGCCGGCCGCCGCCGCGGCCACCGCCTTGATCACATCGGCGTGGGACACGGCCACCACCGTCTCGCCGGCGTGGCGGGCGCAGATGGCGGCCACCGCGTCGAGCGCTCGGGCCTGCATCTCGGCGAACGACTCGCCGCCGGGGAAGCGGAACCCGCTCGGGTGGCGCTGCACAGTGGTCCAGTCCTTGCGCCTGCGCAGGCTGTGAAGCTTGCGTCCCGTCCACCGGCCGAAGTCGCACTCGATGAGGCCGGGGCTCCGCCGCACTCGCAGCTTGCAGGCCCGCGCTATGGGTGCGGCCGTCTCGACGGTGCGCTCCATGGGCGAGGCGTAGACCGCCTTGATCCGGCCCAGCCCGGCCAGCCGCTCGGCCACCCGCTGCGCCTGCTCCACACCCTCGGACGACAGATGGAGACCCGGCGCCCGGCCCGGCAGCACCGACCCCGTGGTCGGTGTCTGCCCGTGGCGCACGAACAGCACGACGGCCGCGGCTTCAGCACCGGCCTTGGAGGCGGCCTTGGTCGAAGTGCGGGCAGAACTCGTGGCCATGATGCAGGCCAACGTAGCCTGATCGTCCGTGGAGTCCCCCGGCTCGCGCCGTGTCCTTGCCGAGGTGGCCTCGGAGGTGACCGCATGCCGGGTGTGCCCCCGGCTGGTGGAGTGGCGCGAGCAGGTCGGGCGCACCAAGCGGGCCGCCTACCGCGACGACGAGTACTGGGCCCGCGGCGTGCCCGGGTTCGGCGACCCCGACGCCCGCCTGCTGGTGGTCGGCCTGGCGCCCGCAGCCCACGGGGCCAACCGCACGGGCCGGATGTTCACCGGCGACCGCTCCGGGGACTGGCTGTACCGGGCCCTGCACCGCGCCGGGTACGCCAACCAGGCCCAGTCGACCCATCTCGGTGACGGTCTGGCCCTCACCGGAGCATGGATCACCGCGCCGGTGAAGTGCGCGCCGCCCGACAACAAGCCCACCCCCGCCGAACGCGACGCATGCGTGCCGTTCATGAGGCGCGAGCTGGCCGCGCTCGGCTCGCTGAAGGTGGTGGTCGTGCTGGGCGGCTTCGCCCACCAGGTGGTGTGGCGCGAACTCGGATCGGGTCCGCGCCCTCGCTTCGGCCATGGCGCCGAGGCGCCGCTTCCGGACGGCCGCACCCTGTTGTGCAGCTACCACCCCAGCCAACAGAACACCTTCACCGGCCGCCTCACCGAGCCCATGCTCGACGCCGTGTTCACCAGAGCGCGGGAACTGAGTGGCTGACCTCACCCGGTAGCCTCGGAGCCGCTATGCGAGCACGCCTCCGTCCTGTCTGGGTTCTTGCCGCGGCCGTCGTGCTGGTGGTGGCGGGCTGCGGCAACAGCGCCGACCCGGAGACCTGGGACGAGGCCGAGCAGGACGGACGCTTCGAAGACGAGGAGTTCGGGGCCGAGTCCGCCGTGGAGCACAACTTCCTGGCCTCGTGCATGGAGGCCAACACCGAGAACCTCACCGAGGCCGAGGCCAGAGTGCTGTGCGGATGCTCCTTCGACGGGCTGCGCCAGAGCCTGACGCTCGCGGAGTTCCAATCCCTCGACAAGGCGCTGCGCTCCACCCCCAACCCGAGCGATCTGGACGACGAGGTCGAGGACCTGTGGGACGACATCGCGGAAGATATCTTCAGGTCATGCGCCCGCAGGGTCGACGCCTGAGAACGCGAGCGGGTAGGTCGCCGAGCCGGAGGTCCAGGCAGTGACGCCTACTCCCGCCATCACCGAACTGCCGCTCATCATCTCCGTCGACGACCACGTCATGGAGCCCAAGGACCTGTGGCAGCAGCAGTTGCCGCCGTCGATGCGAGCCCGCGGGCCCAGGGTGGTGCAGGAGAAGGTGAGGCTGCACTTCACGGGCGGCCACTACGGCTTCGAGCGCAACGACCCCGACGGGCACTGGTGCGACGTGTGGCTGTTCGAGGACAGCGTCACTCCCACCGGCCTGCTGCACGGCCCCGCGGGCATGCCCCGGGAGGAGCAGCGCAACGTGGCCGCCCGCTACGAGGATCTCCGTCCCGGTACCTACGAGCAGACCGCCCGGCTGGCCGACATGGACCTCAACCATGTGGAGGCCGCCATCAACTTCCCAAACATCTTCCCCCGGTTCTGCGGGCAGGGCTTCCTCGAGCGTGACGACAAGGAGCTCGCGGCCGAGTGCCTGCGCATCTACAACGACTGGATGATCGACGACTGGGGCGGGGGCGCGGGGCGGGGTCGGCTGATTCCGCTGGCCCTGCTGCCGCTGTGGGACACCGAGATGGCCGCGGCCGAGGTGCGGCGCTGCGCGGCCAAGGGCTGCTTCGCGGTGGCCTTCTCCGAGAACCCGTCCAAGCTGGGTCTGCCGTCGATGTACACCGGCGAGTGGGATCCCGTGTGGCAGGCCTGCGAGGAGTCCGGCACCACGGTGTCGATGCACATCGGGTCGTCATCTTCGATGCCGTCCACCTCGGCCGACGCGCCGCTGGCCACCTCGATGTCGCTGTACGCCCAGAACGCCGAGGGGTCGATGGTCGACTGGGTGTTCTCGGGCACGCTGCAGCGGTTCTCCGACATCAAGATCACCTACGCCGAGAGCCAGGTGGGCTGGATGCCGTTCCAGGTGGAGCGGATGGACTCGGTGTTCAAGGAGGGCCGGGGCGGCGTGGGCGGCGACGGCCCGCTGCCCAGCGAGATCGTGCAGGGCCGGGTGTTCGGCTGCATCTTCGACGACCTGGTGGGGCTCAAGCAGCGCAACGACGTGGGCATCGACCAGATCCTGTTCGAGACCGACTATCCCCATTCCGACGGCACCTTCCCGCACTCCCGCAAGGTGGCCCACTCGATGTTCGCCGCGGTCGGCATGGACGCCGACGAGTGCTACAAGGTGCTGCGGGGCAACGCCATCAACGCCTACGGGCTGCACCGCTTCGGTATCCACGAGTAGCGGACTCTCCGCCGCGAGACTCGGGGGAGTGCCGCGCTCGAACGAGAGGCGGGCGAGGCGCGGCACGCCGGAAGCGATCAGGAGGTGTCCGATGCCTGAGCGACACAAGGTGCTGGTGGCCGATCCGCTGGGCCAGGCCGGCGCGGACCGCCTGCAGGCCGCTCCCGGCGTTGAGGCTGTATTCGCGGACGGTCAGAGCCGCGTCGAGCTGCTGGAGTCGATCCGGGACGCGGCCGCCCTGATCGTTCGTAGCGGCACGCAGGCCGACGCCGAGCTGATCGCGGCGGGGACAAGCCTGCGGGTCATCGGCCGCGCCGGTGTGGGCGTCGACAACATCCACCTGGCCGCCGCGGCCGAGCGGAGCATCGCGGTGGTCAACACGCCGGAGGCCAACACGCTGGCCGCGGCTGAGCACGCTTTCGCACTGATGCTGGCGACGGCCAGGCGCATCACCGAGGCCCACAACTCTCTGGCTGGAGGCAGTTGGGACCGCAAGCAGTACGTGGGTGTGCAGCTGGCCGGGGCCACGCTCGGCCTGGTCGGCTTCGGCCGCATCGGTCGGGCGGTGGGTCACCGGGCGCTGGCCTTCGAGATGGCCGTGCTGACCACCGATCCGTACATACCGGCCGAGGTGGCCACCGAGCACGGGGCCAGGATGGTGGAACTGCCGGAACTGCTGGCCGCGTCCGACTTCGTGAGCCTTCACGCAGTGGCGCAGGAGGACGGCTCCGCTCTGCTGGACGAGGCCGCGTTCGCGACCATCAAGCCGGGCGCCATCGTGGTCAACGCGGCTCGGGGCAGCCTGATCGACTCGACCGCTGCCCGAGCCGCCCTCGACGACGGCCGCCTCGGAGGGTTGGGTCTCGACGTTTACGACTCCGAGCCCCCACCGGCCGACCACCCTCTGATCGGCCACCCCAGGGTCGTTCACACCCCCCATCTCGGTGCCAGCACCGGCGCAGCCCAGCGCGACGTCTCAGTCCAGGTGGTGGCCAAGGTCCTCGCCGCCCTCAAGGGCGAGCCAGTGGAGACCGTTCCGCTCGCTCCGTGATCGCTGGTTGCCGGTTTGGCCGGCCGGTCCGGTTCGCAGCCGTGCTTGTATTGGCGGGCGCCGCGGCGTGCGGTTCTCCCGAAGTCGCCCAACCAGCCGCAGACCCTCTGTCGACAACGTCGGCGCCTGAGGCAGTGGTTCCGTCGACGTCTGTGCCTGAGGCAGAGACGACTGAGGTGTCTGTGCCGACAACGTCTGTGCTTGAGGCAGTGGTTCCGTCGACGTCTGTGCCTGAGGCCGCGGCGCCTGAGGTGTCTGTGCCGACAACGTCTGTGCTTGAGGCAGTGGTTCCGTCGACGTCTGTGCCTGAGGCCGCGGTTCCCGAGGTGTCTGTGCCTGAGGTGTCGGTGCCCGACGTGGTGCTGCCGGTGGCGGCCGAGTACGGCTCGGGCTATGACCGTGATGACTGGGGGCCGCACAACAGCGGATTGTGCGGCGGAGCGGTGGGTTCTCCCGATCCCTACACCGGCACTCCCATCGACACTTGCAACGTCGACCACGTGGTGGCGCTCCACGAGGCCCATGAGTCGGGCGGCTGGGACTGGCCCGCAAGCGCAAAGCGGCAGTTCAGTCAGGACCCCGACAACCACGTGGCGTCGCGGGCTTGCGTGAACCAGTCCAAGGGTGCCGACGACATCTTCGAGTGGTCCGACGCTGACATCGCCCGGTCGTCGGCGTGCGGCGGCGGGTACACGGTCACTGCAGCGGGACGCTGCTTCCTGGCGGTGACCACGGTTGCGGTCAAGTCGGAGTGGGGCCTTGCTGTCGACCGGGCCGAGGCGGATGCCCTCAGTGCGACGCTTGCCAGGTGTGGCGATCAGGCGCCCGAAGTCTCGACCGCGCCTCAGGACACTTCGACCACGACGGTGTCGCCGACCACGACGGTGTCGCCGACCACGACGGTGTCGCCGACCACCACTACCGCCGTCGCGGAGCGGTGCGTGATTGCCAACAAGACCGAGGCCCAGTACGACGCGGTATCCGGCATCGGCGAGGTGCTCTCCGCCCGGCTGGCCGCGGCCCAGCCCTTCTCCAGCCGCGCAGAGCTTGAAGCAGTAAGAGGCATCGGCCCGGCCAGGTCCGAGGCCGTATGGTCACACTTCTGCGGCCCATAGGCCGGCCTTAGACGAGTTTCGCGCAACGAAGGTGCCGTAAGAACTAGGGGCGGGGGCCGAATTCGGGGCGTTCGGTTCTGGTGCGTTTGAGTTCCCAGAAGCCGGACACGTTCATCATGGCCACCAGGGCGTCCCACATGGCCAGGGAGTCCTCGGGGGGCGGCACCCGGGTGATTACCGGGCCGAAGTAGCCCTGCTTGTCGCCGTTGCGGTCCTTCAATGCGATCATCGGGGTGCCGACCTGGTCGCCGCACAGGGCCAGGCCCTCGTCCATGCGCTTGCGGATCTCGGGATCCCACGAATCGTCATCGAAGGCGGCCCCGTGGGAGGTGTCGTAGCCGACCGCCTCCAGCGCGTCGGCCACCGGGAACTCGCGCACACCGTCGTGGTGCAGGCGCCGGCCGTACTCCCAGTACAGGGGCCCCACCGCGTCGTCGCCGTCGGCTTCACGCACCGACTCCAGCACCCTCATCAGCCGCAAGCTGAAGTACGAGTGCGTGTAGTACTCCGAGTCGGGGTCGGGATCGTTCTTGAAGAACAGGCTGATCGGCTGCCAGGTGATGTTCAGATCCTTGGCCGGCTGCACCTCGTCGACGACCCAACGGGCCGTCACCCAGCACCACGGTCAAAGCGGGTCGATCCAGAACTCGATGTCCATGTCAGGCTCCTCGGGGTTGGGAGGTCTGTGTATCAGGCCGTCTTGCGTTCGGGCAGGCCTAGGCGGGCCGCGCCGTCGGCCCAGTGGGGCCAGCGCTCCCGGCTCTTGGCCGACAGGCGGTGCATCAGCGCGATGGCGCCCGGGTCGTCGTCGCCCGGACGGGTCTCGATCGCCCCGTCGCGCACCATGGCGTCGATCACGGCCCGGCCCAGCTCGGTGCGCACGATGGTGAGGGTCCAGTCGGTCAGGTCTCCGATGCCGCCGGTGGAGATGTCGGCGTGCTCGGCCGCGAAGTCCGGGCACAGGTTGCAGCCCTCCCGGGTCCAGGCGTGGCACTCCTTGAGGTTGATCTCGTGGTAGCCGCCGTCCTTGGTCCAGATCTGGAAGACGCCCTTGATGTTCATCTTCGAGATCCGCTCCTTGGGCAGCCCGTACTTCACCTCGAAGAGCTCGTCGAACAGCGAGTCGTCGAAGGACTTCGAGCACAGCAGGCCGATGTTGAGCTTGATCGGCTTGCTGACCTTGCCCACTTTGCGGTGCCACATCACCGGCCCCACCGACGTCTGGCAGCTCATGCCCACCAGCGCTAGGCGGTCCAGGCCCTTCTCGCGGGCCTCCTCGAAGGCGATGGGGTTGGCCGAGTAGGTGTAGCGGCTGCCCGCGCCCCGCAGCACCTCGTCGCGGTTGGTGGCCACCATCGGGAACGCCTTCCAGCCCGGCTCCCCGTTGGCCAGCGACTCCACCCCGCTGGTGAGGGCCCCGTCGATGATGTCGTTCTCCATGCACCAGATCAGGATGGCCGACACCAGCCCGCCGTCCTGGCCCACCTCGTACACGAAGTCGTCGCTGGCCCGGGTCAGCAGGATGTCGGAGTAGATGCCCGACATCTCGTCAGGATCCCGTTCCCGGCCGAACAGGTGCATGTCGGCCTCGGGCTCCCACATGCGGAACCGGGGGCAGGCCCTCGTGCACGAGGTGCAGCCCTTCACCCCGTGGACGCAGTCCCCAGGACCGTACTCGTCGTCCTCGAGGTGGAACGGCTTGTAGGCGCCGGGCTCGTGGGTGTAGCCGATCACGTGGTGGGGGCAGGCGATCACGCACCCCGCGCAGCCGGTGCATAGCCCCGAGGTGATGACCTCGTCGTGGAGTTCCTTCCACTGGTAGGTCCAGCGGGGCTTCTTGGCCGGCGCAGGGGCGGCGTCGGTGACGGTCATGCGCCCCCGGCAGGATTCGAACCTGCGCACACGGCTCCGGAGGCCGATGCTCTATCCCCTGAGCTACGGGGGCTGGGCCGGGTCATGCTAGCGGCGCGCGGCTCACCGAGGAGACAGGGGCCCGCCGGTAGGATCGGTCGATGCCGGATGTGCGCGACGGCTTGCGGGACGGGCTGCGCTCGGCTCTCGAAGGAGCCGGCGTCGACGGCGCGCCCGCCGAGATCGCCATCGAGCGTCCCCGGGACCGCTCCCACGGTGAGTGGTCGTCCAATGTCGCCCTGGCCGCGGCCAAGGCCGCGGGGCGTCCACCCCGAGAGCTGGCCGAGCAGATCGTCGCCCGGCTGAACGCCGAGCCACCCCCGCACGTGGTGACGGTGGAGGCCGCCGGCCCCGGCTTCGTGAACTTCAGGCTGGCCCCGAGCTGGCTGCACGAAGTGCTCGGAGCGGTGATCGAAGCCGGCGTCGACGGCTACGCCCGCAGCACCGCAGGGGCGGGACGCTCGGTGAGCGTGGAGTTCGTGTCGGCCAATCCCACCGGACCGCTGCATGCCGGCCACGGACGCTGGGCCGCCTACGGAGACTCGCTGTGCCGGCTGCTGGAACGCTGCGGCTACGCGGTGTGCCGGGAGTTCTACGTGAATGATCGGGGCCGCCAGATCGACCTGTTCACCGCCTCCCTCGAGGCTCGAAGCCGCGGCGCCGAGCCGGCCGACGACGGTTACCACGGCGAGTACGTGGCCGAATGGGCCGCCGAGATGTCCGATGCCGCGGAGGTGCGCCAGTGGGGGCTGGAGCGCGCCCACCGGGACCAGGTCGAGACCATGGCCGCGATGAACGTCGACTTCGACCTGTACACCAGCGAGTCGGCGCTGGTCGCCCGGGGCGCGATGGACAGCGTCCTCGACGAGCTGCGCAGCCGGGCCATGGTCTACACCCGGGACGGCGCGGTATGGCTCCGCACCGGCGAGTTCGGCGACAGCGCCGACCGGGTGCTGGTCAAGAGCGACGGCGAGCCCACCTACTTCCTGCCCGACATCGCCTACCACCACGAGAAGTTCTCTCGGGGCGACCTGGTCATCGACATCCTTGGAGCCGACCACCACGGCTACGTCCCCCGGATGCGTGCCGCGCTGGGCGCGTTGGGCCACCCGGCGGACGCCTACGAGACACTGATCGGCCAGAACGTCACCCTGCGGCGGGGCGGGGCCGAGGTACGCCTGTCCAAGCGGGCCGGCGACATGGTGCTGGTCGCGGACCTGCTCGACGAGGTGGGGCCCGACGTGACCCGGCTGGTGTACCTGCTCCAGTCCATCGACACCACCCAGACCATCGACGTCGACGTGGTGTCGGCCCAATCAGCCGAGAACCCCGTCTACTACGTGCAGTACGCGCACGCCCGCATCCACTCGTTGGGGCGGATGGCCGCGGCCCGCGACGTTCAACGGGCACCGCTCGACGATGTGATCTGTCGGTACTCGTGCACGAGCGTGAGCTGGACGTGCTGAGGGCCCTGGCGTCCCTGCCCGACACGGTGCTGGCCGCGACCCGAGCCCGCGCCCCGCACCAGGTGACTGGCTGGGCCCGCGAGCTGGCGGCCGCCTTCCACCGGTTCTGGCACGATTGCCCCATCCTGCGCGACGACGTGGGCGAGGAGCTGCGCCAGGCCCGTCTGTGGCTGGTGGAGGGAGCCCGGGTGGGCCTGGCCGTGGCCCTGGGCATCCTCGGGGTGTCGGCCCCGGAGAGGCTCTAGCGCGATGGCCGGAGCGCAGGCTTCTTCACCCGCCCAGGCCTCGCCGCTGCCCCGCCGTCTGCTGCCCGACAACCACGACGTGACACAGGGTCGGCTCAGTATCGGGGGATGCGACGTGCTCGAGCTGGCCGACACCCACGGGACGCCCCTGTTCGTCTACGACGAGGAGCACCTGCGCAGCCGCTGCCGCAAGGCGGTGGCCGCGTTCGGGCCGGACGTGGCCTACGCAGCCAAGGCGTTCCTGTGCGTCGCCATGGCTCGCCTCGTGCACTCGGAGGGGATGGGCCTCGATGTGGCCACCGGCGGCGAGCTGCACGTGGCGCTGGCTGCGGGCGTGCCCGCGGACCGCCTCGTGCTGCACGGCAACAACAAGTCGATGGGCGAGCTGCGCGAGGCCGTCGCGGCCGGCGTCGGGCGCATCGTGGTGGACAGCTTCGACGAGTTGGACCGCCTCGAGGCTCTGCATGCCGAGACCGGAGCGCGTCCCAGGGTGCTGCTCAGGTTCACTCCCGGGGTGGAGGCCCACACCCACACGTACCTGGTCACGGGGGCCGATGACTCCAAGTTCGGCTTCACCGTGTCTACCGGCGCGGCTGCGGCCGCAATGGAGCGGGCCCGGGCCTCGGCCGCGGTCGAGGTCGTCGGCGTCCACTCCCACATAGGCAGCCAGGTGTTCGAGGCGTCCTCGTTCGCGCGGGCGGTGGCGGTGATCGCAGAAGCGGCCGCGCCCTTCAATGTGGATGAGATCTCCATCGGCGGGGGGCTCGGGGTGCCGTACGTGGCCGACGAGTCGGCACCGACGATCGCCCAGTGGGGCGAAGCGGTGCGCGAGGCATGCCGGTCGGCGGGCGTAACGGCGAGGGTGACCGCGGAGCCAGGTCGCGCCATCGCGGCGGCCGCGGCGATAACCCTCTACACGGTGGGCACCATCAAGGTCATCGAGGGGGTCCGGACTTACGCGGCCGTCGACGGCGGGATGAGCGACAACCCGCGGCCGGTTCTGTACGGCAGCGGCTACGAGGCGTTCCTGCCCAGGGCTGTCGATGCGCCCCGCGACCGGGTCGTGACCGTGGTGGGCAAGCACTGCGAGTCCGGCGACACGCTGGTGCGCGACGCCGCCGTGCCTTCCGACATTGCGGTGGGAGACATCCTGGCCACGCCCGTCACCGGCGCCTACGGGCACTCCATGGGCTCGAACTACAACAAGGTCCTGCGGCCCGCGGTGGTCTTCGCCGCCGGTGGCGAAGCCCGCCTGGTGGTCCGCCGCGAGACCTACGACGACCTGCTGGCCTGCGAACTGCCCAACGCCTGATCCGGGAACCGGCCCGCGGCGGCAGGGCTCGTGGCGCGGGACCGCCAGGATGCGGCGAGACGCCGCCACCACCGGGATGCGGGCTTGGCTGCGGCCGAGCCGGGCAGCGAGTCGGGCAGTGACGGCGCGGCCTGCGTCCGGGCTCTCGCCGGCATGAACTCCACGGTAGGCGTGGGATCGACGCGCCGGGCGTTGATCACGGGCACGGGCAGGGCGCCGCGGCCGCACCGCTGGAACATCTCGGCCACGCTCTGAGCGCTCGGAGTCGAGCCCTGGTGGCCGAGCATGAAGGAGATCTCAGCGCTCAGCCCGGGCGGGCACCCGAGTCTGCGCAGATCCCCGGCGCGCCACACAACGCCGGGATCGATGAGCGCGCCGGTCGACAACTCCACCAGCGTGATGGCGAGGGCGAGAATATCCGTTGCCGGTCGGGCCGCAGCAGCGGGGGCTGACCGAGGGGGGCTGGACCGGGAGAGCCTCCGGCCGTCGGCTGGCGCGGCCGCGTCGAAGTCGGCCAGCAGCAGCTCACCCGATCGGCTCAACAGCAGGTTGGCCGGTTTGACGTCTCCATGCACGAGATCGGCCTGGTGCACTCGAGCTAGCGCAGCCGCGGCTGCCGCGCCCACGGCCCGGATCTCTTCGGCGGGAAGCCGTCCCCGCTCATGAAGCACATCGGCGAGAGAGCAGGCCGCCTTCTCGAGCAGCAGTTCGCCTCCATCGCTCCGCCCGTGCAGGCGCACGATCCCGGGGCCGCTCAGGGTGCGGAGGTACCGAGCCTCCCGTGCAGAACTCTCTGCTGTAGAGCCGCCCTTTGAGAACTCATGCAGCTCACTGTTCATGATTTTGAAATATATCCAATGATATTTCCATCTCAATTCTCGGCAGAACATCCGAAAGCGGCAGCCACTACGGGCCATTCAAGGGGTGAGGACGGAGCAGTCCTCAGGACCGGAGGCATCATGGTCATCAAGCAAACACCAGCACAACCGGCGAGTCGTCGGGGCACTCAACCGTGGGCTCGTCGCTTGCGGAACTTGGTCGTCGGACTTGTGGCCGTGACGGCGCTGTCGCTGTCCGCTGCCGGCACCGCGTTCGCCCTCCACGACACCGAACCGGCGGGATTCCATCCTCCGGGCGCCCCGGGCCATGATCATCCGGCGGGGTTCCATCCTCCGGGTCAACCGGGGCACGGTCACTAGCGATCCGCAGTTCGCCCCCGGCGTTCGGTTCGTTGAGCAAGCCCGAACGCATCCCGGCCGGGCCCGAAGCCGCGGGCCGGTAGCTTGGAGGGGTGAACCGGCTCCGAATCGGACTCCTCGGCTGCGGCAACGTGGGCGCCGCGCTCGTGACGCTGCTCGACGAGCAGCGGGACGCGGTGGCGACCCGCACCGGCATCAAGCTGGAGATCACCAGAATCGCGGTGCGCTCCACCTCCAAGGACCGCGGCCTGAACATCGACCCGTCGGTGTTCTGCACCGACGCGGCCGCGATCGTCTCCGATCCCGAGATCGACATCGTGGTGGAGGTCATCGGCGGCATCGAGCCGGCCCGCAGCCTGCTGCACGACGCCATCGCCGCGGGCAAGCCGGTCGTGACGGGCAACAAGGAGCTGCTGGCCAACTACGGCGCGGAGCTGTTCGCGGCGGCCGACGACGCCGGCGTCGACCTGCTGTTCGAAGCCGCCGTCGCTGGAGCAATCCCCCTCATCCGTCCCCTCCGGGAGTCGCTGGCGGCTGAGCCGGTCCAGCGGATCATGGGCATCGTCAACGGCACCACCAACTACATCCTCACGCAGATGTCGGAGGGCGGTGCGAGCTACGCCGAAGCGTTGAGCGAGGCCCAGAGCCTGGGCTATGCCGAGCGTGACCCGACCGCGGACGTCGAGGGGTTCGACGCCGGGGCCAAGGCCGCCATCATCGCCACCGTCGCCTTCGGTGCCGTAGTGGTGGCCGGCGACGTCTACCACGAGGGCATCTCCCGGATCACCAGTCACGACATCGAGATGGCCCGGCGCCTGGGCTACGCGGTCAAAGCCGTCGCGGTGGCAGAGCGCACCGGGTGGGGCAACGGCGAGGCGCCCGAGGTGGCCGTGCGGGTCCATCCGGCCATGGTGCCGGTGCAGCACCCACTGGCCAGTGTGCGCGACAGCTTCAACGCGGTGTTCATCCAGGGCGACGCGGTCGGTGAGCTCATGTTCTACGGCCGGGGCGCCGGCGGCCGCCCCACCGCCGGGGCCGTTCTGGGCGACCTCGTCGACGCGGCCGTCAACCTCGCCTCGGGCGGTCCGGGCCGCATCGGGCGGCTCGTCCGGGCCCGCATCCGCTCGATCGACGACCTGCGGTCCGAGTACTACATCGGCCTGGAGGTCGCCGACCGGCCCGGCGTGCTGGCCTCGGTGGCTGACGTGTTCGGACGCCACGGAGTGTCCATCCGTTCCATGGAGCAGCACGGCCTGGGCGACGACGCCCGCCTCGTGTTCATCACTCATGAGTGCCGCGAGCGCGACCTGCAGGCCACGCTGCGCGACCTCCGGGGCCTGGAGGCAGTCCACGAACTGGGCAACGTCATCCGGGTCGTCGGGGACGAGAACCCTCAGTAGTGCCATGCGGTACATGAGCACCCGGTCGGAGCCGGGTCACGGCGACCGTCTCGCGTTCGACGACGTGCTGCTGGGCGGGCTCGCAGTCGACGGGGGCCTCTACATCCCCGAACACGTGCCCAAACTGCCCGAGGCCGCCGGCCCGGAAGCCCGCAACCTGAGCTACGCCGAGCTGGCCGCCCGCATCATGGCTCCCTACGTCGGCGGAGCGGTCGACGACGACGAGTTGGCGTCACTGGTCGCCGACGCCTACGCCACGTTCGACCATCCCGACGTGTGTCCGTTGGTTGCCCTTGACGACGACCACTGGCTGCTCGAGCTGTTCCACGGGCCCACGTTCGCCTTCAAGGACATCGCCCTGCAGGTGGTGGCCCGGCTGTTCGATCACGAACTGGAGCGCCGCGACGACCGGGCCATGATCGTGGCGGCCACCTCGGGCGACACCGGCTCCGCGGCCATGGAGGCGGTGGCCGGCCGCGACCGCCTCGACATCGTGGTGCTGCACCCCGCCGGGCGCACCAGCGAGGTCCAGCGACGCCAGATGACCACGCTGGACGCGCCCAACGTCCATGCGGTCGCCGTCGACGGGACCTTCGACGACTGTCAGGACCTGGTGAAGGCCATGTTCGCGGATGAGCCGTTCCGCACCGAGTCGAAGCTGGCCGCGGTCAACTCCATCAATTGGGCCCGAGTGGCGGCCCAGATCGTCTACTACGTCTGGGCGGTGCAACGACTGGCCGGTGACCGCCCGGTCACGTTCTGCGTCCCCACCGGCAACTTCGGCAACGTGCTGGCGGGGCACTACGCCCGCCGCATGGGACTGCCAACAGAGCGTCTTCTGATCGCCTCCAACACCAACGACATCCTCAGCCGGCTCATCGAGACCGGGGAGCTGGCCGCCCACGACGTGGTGCCCACGCTCTCGCCCAGCATGGACATCCAGATCTCGTCCAATCTTGAGCGCCTGCTGTCGGAGCTGTTCGACGGCGACGGAGCAGCCACCGCCGCCCTGCTCGCCCGATTCCGGGCTGAAGGCCGGGCCGGGTTGAGCACGGAGCAGCACGAGCGCCTGCGGTCGGAGTTCGCCGGCGACCGTCTCGACGACTCCGAGACGCTCGATGTGATGGGCCGTGTTCATGCCGAGTCGGAGATGTTCATCGATCCCCACACCGCGGTCGGTGTGGGCGTGGCCGAGCGCTGCCGCAGGCCCGGCGAGCTGGTCGTGTCGCTGGCCACCGCCCATCCGGCCAAGTTCGGTGATGCCGTCCTGAGCGCGACCGGATGCCTGCCGGATCCGCCCCCGGCGCTGGCAGCCGTGGCCGACCTCCCTGAGCGCTGCACCTCGTTGCCGAACCGCCTCGACGAGGTCGAGGACTTCGTGCGCTCGGTGCGGAGAGATTGAGGCAGAAACAGAGGCAGAGGCTGAACGCCGTGCCGCGCTGGTTGCGGCAACCGCCCTTTGCTGCGTAGCCTTCGCTGCAACGCCTCGCGCCTTCGGCGCGGTGGCTGTTCTCCGGCTCGTGATGCGTCGCTTCGCCGAGCCGGGATGCCTGAGTCCGACAACCGGGGAATTCATCCGTGGAAGCGACCGAGATGCGGCGGTCCACGCTGCAACGCAAAGACCGTGGCGAACTCAATCAAATCGCCGCCGCTCTGGGGGCCAAGCCCTCCAGCCGGGCCCGCAAGGACGAGATCATCCAGCTGATCATCGACCTGACCGCCGACGGCGCCCGGATCTCCCAGCCGAGCGAGAGCCCGCCAACTGAAGCCGCGCCGGGCGGACCGGACGAGGCCGATCAAGGACCGCGGTCCACCGACAACGCCCCTGCCGCCGGGCGCGACGGCGATCAGAACGGCGAGGGATCGGCGACCAACAACCGTGAGGAGAGCCGCCCCAAGGACCGCGGCGAGGACGAGGTGGATCCGGGCAACCGGCGCCGGCGCCGCCGCAACCGCGATCGCGACCGCGACCGTGACGACAGCTGGGACGGCGACCCCGTCGCGGTCGCAGGCCGTCTGGATCTGCGCGACGAGGGCTACGGGTTCCTCCGGGTCGACGGCTGCTTGCCGAACCGCAACGACGCCTACGTGCCGGTCAAGACGATCCGCCAGTACGGCCTGCGACGCGGCGACCACCTCACCGGCACGTCCCGGCCGGCCAACCGGGCCGAGAAGAACCCTGCCCTGCTGACACTGGAGTCGATCAACGACGGCCCCGCGGAACTGTCGGATCGTCCGCAGTTCGAGAGCCTCACGCCGATCCACGCCGTGCGACGCCTGTCGCTCGAGCAGCCCGAGGATCCCGAAGCGATCGCGGCCCGGCTCATCGATCTGGTCGCGCCGATCGGCATCGGCCAGCGAGTCCTGGTGAGCGGCCCCCGGCGGTCCGGAGCCTCCGAGTTGCTCACCTCTCTGATCACCGCGATCGAGACGAACGAGCCGGACATATTCGTGATGGGTCTGTTCCTCGACCAGCGGCCCGAGGACATCACCGAGGTGCGGCGGTGCGTCCGCAACGGCGATGTGGCCGCCACATCGTTCGACCAGACCCCCGAGGAGCATGTGCAGACGGCCGAGATGACCATCGAGCGGGTCAAGCGCCTCGTCGAGTCCGGACGCAACGTGGTGGTGGTGCTCGACAGCCTCACCTCCCTGGCCCAGGCCTACAACGCTGCGCTGTCGAACGCGGGACGGGCCTACAGCGGCAACGTCGAGAGCGGTGCCGTGCACATGCCCAAGAAGCTCTTCGGAGCTGGCCGCAACGTCTCCGAGGGCGGCTCCCTCACCATGATCGCCTCGATCGTCTCCGACGGCTCGAGTTCGCTGCCCGGCGTCCTGAGCGACGAGTTCGTGGGCACGGCCAACACCGAGATCCGGCTCGACCGGTGGGCCGCGCAACTCGGTCTGTTCCCGGCCATCGACGTGAGCGGCTCCGTGTCGCGCGACGAGGATCGCTTCATCGACGCAGACGAAGTTCAGGCTCTCCAGGACCTGCGGCGCAGCTTCACCGGCGGCGCGGAGGACGATCCGGGGGCCGTCGTGAAGGCCCTGGAGACGGCCCTCTCCAAGCTGCGCAGCACCGCCTCCAATTCGGAATTGCTGCGCTGAGCGCGGCTCCACGCGGAAAAGGCGAAAGTTCGTTGCCGCCGGGGTTGTGACCGGCCCGCCCGACTTACAGACTGGTGCCCCGATGAAGACTGACATTCACCCCGAGTACCGGCTGGTCGTCTTCTCCGACCAGTCCGCCGGCACCTCGTTCCTCACCCGCTCGACCATCTCCACCGACGACACCATCGAGTGGTCCGACGGCAACACGTATCCGCTGGCCAAGGTTGAGATTTCCAGCGCCAGCCACCCGTTCTTCACCGGGACGATGCAGATCGTCGACACCGCGGGCCGGGTCGAGCGCTTCGAGCGTCGCTACGGCCGCCGCAAGGGCCGCGAGTAGACACGCAGGGTCCGCGGGCACCGTCGGCGATGGAACACACCGAGGCGAATTCTCGCGCTGGCGCGGCCGAGGTCCGCTCCGGCGCGGGCGACGCGCTGGCCAAGGCGTTCGAGATGATCGCCACCCCTGCCATCTTCGGGTTCGGCGGCTGGCTCGTCGACGGTCGCCTCGGGACGTTTCCGCTGGTGACCCTGCTGCTCGCCCTGGTGGTCTTCGGCTACCAGGTGTGGAGCTTCGCCCGTACATACGGCGCCTCGATGGACGAGGCGCTCGAGAGCCGCAGGACGACCTACGCCGGGCCCGACCCTGCGGCTCCCGGCCAGTCATGAGCACGACCGGAGGCCCGGCTGTGGTCGCGGAGGCGGGCGGGGCCGCGGCATTGGAGGCTTCTACCGCTCCTGAGCGGGACGTGGCTCGCGACATGATCCGCCGTTCTGCGATATTCGGCGTTCCGCTGCTGGCAGGGGGCGCACTCGGCTGGGGATGGACCGGGGCGGTCTCGGTCGGCCTGGCCCTGGCGCTGGTGCTGGTCAACTTCATGCTGGGCGCGGCCGCCATCGGTTGGGGCGCCCGGATGGGTCCCTCGGCGATGATGGCTGCGGCCATGGGCGGTTACGTCGTCCGCCTCGGTATCGTCACCGCCGCTGTGCTCCCCGTTCGCCACCACGACTGGTTCGAGCTGCTGCCCTTCGTGGTGGCCCTGCTCGTCACCCACCTGGGTCTGCTGATCGTCGAGGCCCGCCGCGTCTCGGCCTCGCTGGCCTTCCCGGGACTCAAGCCTTCCCGGTCCTCGTCGGAGCGTTCGGCATGAACATCCTCGCCCTCGAGTTTCCCGCGTACAGCCACCTGTTCGACTGGCCCACCATCTGGCTCGACGGCACGCCGCTGGCCATCAACAAGACAGTCCTCATCTACCTGGCCGCCACCGCAGCCACCATGGTGCTGTTCGGACTGGCCGGCCGGCCCCGCCAGTCCCTGGTCCCGGTCGGCGTGCAGCATGTGGCCGAGTCGGGAGTGAACTTCATCGAGAACTCGGTGGTGATGCAGACCATCGGCCCCGACGGCAAGAAGTTCATGCCCTTCCTGACCTCAATGTTCTTCTTCATCCTGTTCTCCAACATCACCGAGGTCATCCCGTTCATCCAGTTCCCGGCCAACGGCCGCATGGCCATCCCCATCACCCTCGCCCTGCTGGTGTGGGTGATCTACAACTTCATGGGTGTCAAGAGCCAGGGCCTGTTCAGCTACCTGAAGAACTCCATTTTCCCACCGGACGTCCCCAAGGTCCTCTACGTGATCGTCAGTCCAATCGAGTTCGTCTCGACGTTCGTGGTGCGGCCGTTCTCGCTGGCCATCCGGCTCTGGGCCAACATGGTGGCCGGGCACCTGCTGCTGGTCACCTTCGCCATCCTGACGGCCACGCTCTGGGACTTCTTCTATGTTCCCGCCGCCCTGCCCTTCGTGATGCTGATCCTGATGACCGCCTTCGAGATCCTGGTCTCGTTCCTGCAGGCCTTCATCTTCACCATCCTCACCGCGGTGTACATCGGCGGCTCCATGCATCCCGCGCACTAACCCGCGACCTTCGACCAACCACTCATCACAACCACAGGAGAAAGCAAGTGCTTAGTCTTCTCGCACAGACCGCCCCCGGAGAGTTCCTCGACGGGCTCAAGGCCATCGGCGCTGGCCTCGGGTACGGCCTGGCCGCGGTCGGCCCCGGCGTGGGCATCGGCCTCGTGGTCGGCAACGCCATCACGTCCATGGCCCGCCAGCCCGAGTCCGCCGGCATGGTCCGGACCACGATGTTCCTCGGCATCGCCTTCACCGAGGCGCTGGCCCTCATCGGGTTCGTGGTCTTCATCCTGCTGCTCCCCTAGAAGCGGGAGACGCGATCATGGCAAGAACAACCCTGAGGCTCATCGCCACCCTGGGCGTTGCGAGCGCCGTGCTGCTCGCCGCGGCCGGGCCGGCATGGGCCGCAGGCGAGACGATCGGCGGCTGCGTCCTCGAGCAGGTGCACCACGCCGAGGATGAATACGGCAGCCTTAGCGCCGTCGAAGCGGACGAGAAAGCCTTCAAGTCCTTCGAGGCGGACCTCGAGGGCTGCGTCGAGGCGCCCAGCCCGATCCTGCCCGAGCTCGACGAGATCATCTGGGGCGGCCTGGCCTTCGTGATCCTGTTCGCGTTCATGTGGTGGAAGGGCTTCCCGGCGGTGAAGCGGGCCATGGACGCCCGCTCCGAGAAGATCCGGGCCGACCTCGACGCGGCCGACACCGCCAAGGCGGACGCCCTGCGCACCAAGTCGGAGTACGAGGCCCAGCTGGCCGAGGCCAAGACGGCCGCAGCCGCCATCATCGACGAGGCCCGGGGCCAGGCCGACCAGCTCCGCCAGGACCTCCAGGCCCGCGCCGAGGCCGACATCGCTGAGCAGCGGGCCCGGGCCGCGACCGACATCGAGTCGAGCCGCCGCCAGGCCATCGACGATCTGCGCACCGAGGTGGCCGCCATCGCGGTGGGCGCGGCCGAGCGCGTGGTCGGGGCCAGCCTCGACGCCGATGTGCACCGCTCCCTGATCGACGGCTACATCGACGAGGTGGCCGGCGCAGGTAGCAACGGGGACGGGAGCTGAACGGTGACACCGGCCGGGCACCTGCGGGGCGCTGACCCCCGGACCATCGGAAGGATCTGAGCGATGGTCGACCAGCCCGCTTCCGACCGCATCGGCGGCTACGCCGACGCCGTGCTGGCGGTGGCCCGCGCCGAGGGCGCCCAGGCCGAGGTCGAGTCCGAGCTGGCCCGCTTCGCCGATGCCCTGCGCTCCAGCGACGAGTTGCAGTCCACCCTCGCCGACTCGGTCATCGACGTTGAGCGCCGGCTGCAGATCACCGAGGACCTGCTCGGAGGCAAGGCTCTCCCCACGACCGCGGCGCTGGTGTCGTTGGTGGTCGGCGCAGGCCGCGGCGGCGAGCTCGTCGAGATCATCGACGCCGCCATCGACCGGGCCGCGGCCGGGCGCAACCGGCGGGTGGCCCGGGTGCGCAGCGCGGTGGAGCTCACCGGCGAGCAGCGATCCCGGCTGACCGAGGCCATCAAGGCCTCCTCGGGACTCGATGTGGAGATCCAGGCCATCGTCGATCCCAGCGTGGTCGGCGGGGTGGTCACCGAGATCGGCGACGACGTGATCGACGGCAGCGTGCGCAGCCGCCTGCAGCAGATGCGAAGCGGCCTCGGCTGAGCACGCCGAGATTCTTCTAGGAGATTGAGCGACCAGACATGAGCGACACGGCACAACTAACGATCGACACCGCGGACATCGCGGCTGCCATCCGCCAGAACCTCGAGGGATTCACCCCCGCGCTGGAGCAGTCCACGGTGGGCCGCGTGCTCGAGGTGGGCGACGGCATCGCCCGCGTGTCCGGGCTGCCCGACGCAGCCGTCAACGAGATGCTGCGCTTCGCCAACGGCGCCGTCGGCCTGGCGCTGAACCTCGACGAGACCTCCATCGGCGCGGTGGTCCTCGGCGATGTGGAGGGCATCGAGGAAGGCCAGCCCGTTCAGGCCACCGGCGACATCCTGTCGATCCCGGTGGGCGACGGCCTGCTCGGCCGGGTGGTCAACCCGCTGGGCGAGCCGGTGGACGGCAAGGGACCCCTGTCCAACCCGATCCCGAGGCGCATGGAGATCCAGGCGCCGGGCATCACCGGCCGCAAGCCGGTGCACGAGCCGATGCAGACCGGCATCAAGTCCATCGACTCCCTCATCCCCATCGGCCGGGGCCAGCGTGAGCTGATCATCGGCGACCGCAAGACGGGCAAGACCACCATCGCGCTCGACACCATCCTGAACCAGCGCGGCCTCGACGTGAAGTGCATCTACGTCGCCATCGGCCAGAAGGCCTCGACCGTGGCCCAGGCGGTGGCCACCCTCGACGAGCTCGGAGCCATGGAGTACACGGTGGTGGTGGTGGCGCCGGCGTCGGACCCCGCCCCCTACAAGTACCTGGCCCCTTACGCCGGGTGCGCCATGGGCCAGCACTGGATGGAGAACGGCGAGCACGCCCTGGTCATCTACGACGATCTCTCCAAGCAGGCCGAGGCCTACCGCCAGGTGTCGCTGCTGCTGCGCAGGCCGCCGGGGCGCGAGGCCTATCCCGGCGACGTGTTCTACCTCCACAGCCGCCTGCTGGAGCGGGCGGCCAAGCTCAGTGACGATCGGGGCGCGGGCTCGCTGACCGCGCTGCCGATCATCGAGACCAAGGCCGGCGACGTCTCGGCCTACATCCCCACCAACGTCATCTCCATCACCGACGGCCAGATCTTCCTGCAGGACGACCTGTTCAAGTCGGGCATCCGTCCCGCGGTCGATGTGGGCATCTCGGTGAGCCGGGTCGGCGGCGCGGCCCAGGTGAAAGCCATGAAGACCGCGGTGGGCACCCTCAAGGGCGACCTGCAGCAGTTCCGGGAGCTCGAGGCCTTCGCCGCCTTCGGCTCCGACCTCGACGCGGTGTCGAAGGCCCAGCTCGAGCGGGGCTACCGCCTCACCGAGCTGCTCAAGCAGGGCGTGAACAGCCCGCTGCCGGTCGAGGAACAGGTGGTGTCGATCTACGCCGGCACCCACGGCTACCTCGACGATGTGCCCATTGGCGATGTGCGGCGCTTCGAGAGCGAGCTGCTCGACTGGTTCCGCGCCCGCGAGGCCGCCACGCTGGCCGAGATCCGCGACAGCGGGGCCATCTCCGACACCGACGACTTCGATGCCCGGGTGAAGGCCTTCGCCGACCAGTTCGAGACCTCGGACGCCGCCGCCGGAACCGAGCCCGACGCGGTCGAGCAGGGCGCGGAGCAGGCCACCATGGTCGACGCCGAGACCACCCTGCCCGAAGAGGACCTGAGCCGGGACGAGGGCTAGGGCGCCCGGGGTTCTGGAGGACTGAGGCAGAACCGTGCCTGGAGGCAGAGAACGCGAGCTGCGCCGCCGCATCGGCAGCATCCAGTCCACCAAGAAGATCACCCGCGCCATGGAGCTGATCGCGGCCACCCGGGTGGTGAAGGCCATGCAGCGGGCCAACGCGGCCCGGCCCTACGCGAGGCTCATCACCAGCGTGATCGAAGATCTGGCCGCGGGAGGGGCCGAAGTCGATCATCCGCTGCTGCGCCAGGCGCCCGAGGTGGGGAACGTCGGGTTCATCATCATCACCGGCGACCGCGGCCTGGCCGGGGCCTACAACACCTCGGTGATCCGCACCGCCGAGCGCCAGGTGATGGCCCACATGTCGGAGGGCAAGGGCTATTCGCTGTGCTGCGTGGGCCGCAAGTCGGCCAGCTACTTCCGCTTCCGCAACTACCGCATCGACAACGCCATGTCGGGGTTCAGCGACAACCCGTCCTATGACGACGCCCGTCGCATCGCCGAGACCGTCAGCGAGTCGTTCCTCACCGAGGCGGTCGACCAGGTGGAGCTCATCTACACGGAGTTCGTGTCGATGGGCACCCAGCGGGTGGTGGTGCGGCGCTTCCTGCCGCTGGTCGACACCGAGATGATGGCCAGGGAGGGCTCGGGCACCGGCCGGGAGGGGAGCTTCGAGTTCGAACCTTCCCCCGAGGCGGTGCTGGAGGCGCTGCTGCCCCGCTACACCGAGGCCCGGCTCTACGGAGCGCTGCTCGACGCGGCCGCGTCGGAGCACGCCAGCCGCCAGCGGGCCATGAAGGCGGCCACCGACAACGCCGAGGAGCTCATCACCAAGCTGTCGCGGGCCATGAACCAGGCCCGCCAGGACGCCATCACCACCGAGATCATGGAGATCGTCGGCGGGGCGGAGGCCCTGGGCGGCGGCGACGCGACTGACGTCGATGTCGCGCTGGCGTCGATGCTGGCCGGCACGGACGCATCCGTGACGGCGACCGCCGGCGCACATCCGGCATGACGGACTGCACAAGACGACACCGATAGAAGGACAAGTAATGACCATCACCGAATCGGCCCCAGGGACCGACCTCCGCACCGGGCGCATCGTCGGCATCGCCGGCCCGGTCGTGGACGTGGAGTTCCCGCCCGGGCACCTGCCCGAGATCAACACCGAGCTGGAGTTCACCGTCGTCGTCGACGGCGCCGACGTGCGGGTGCCCGCCGAGGTGGCCCAGCAGATCGGCGAGCACCGGGTGAGGGCCATCGCGCTCAAGCCCACCGACGGCCTCACCCGCGGCACCGAGGTGCGCAACACCGGCCACGGCATCCAGGTGCCGGTGGGTGACGACACCCTCGGCCATGTGTGGAACGTGATGGGCGAGTGCCTGGACACACCGGGCCACAGCACGCCCGAGCGCTGGGACATCCACCGCCCGGCCCCTTCGTTCGATTCGCTGGAGCCGTCTTCGCAGATGTTCGAGACCGGCGTCAAGGTGATCGACCTGCTCACCCCCTACAAGCAGGGCGGCAAGATCGGCCTGTTCGGCGGGGCCGGTGTGGGCAAGACCGTGCTCATCACCGAGATGATCACCCGGGTGGCCACCAACCACGGAGGCGTGTCGGTGTTCGCCGGGGTGGGGGAGCGCACCCGCGAGGGCACCGACCTGTTCCTGGAGATGGGCGAGACCGTCATGGGCGACGGCAAGACCCGGGTGCTCGACAAGGCCGCGTTGGTGTTCGGCCAGATGGACGAGCCGCCCGGCGTGCGGCTGCGGGTGGCGCTGGCCGGCGTGACCGTGGCCGAGTACTTCCGCGACGTGCAGAACCAGGACGTGCTGCTGTTCATCGACAACATCTTCCGGTTCGTGCAGGCCGGCTCGGAGGTGTCCACGCTGCTGGGCCGCATGCCCTCGGCGGTGGGCTACCAGCCCACCCTGGCCGACGAGATGGGCGAGCTCCAGGAGCGGATCACCTCAACTAGGGGCAAGTCGATCACGTCGCTGCAGGCGGTGTACGTGCCTGCCGACGACTACACCGACCCGGCCCCGTTCACGTCGTTCACCCACTTCGACGGCACCACCGAGCTGAGCCGCGACATCGCCGCGCTGGGCATCTACCCCGCGGTGGACCCGCTGGCGTCCACGTCCACCATCCTCGACCCGCTGGTGGTGGGGGAGCGCCACTACGCGGTGGCCCGCCGGGTGCAGGAGGTGCTCCAGCGCTACAAGGAGCTGCAGGACATCATCGCCATCCTCGGCCTCGACGAGCTCTCCGAGGAGGACCGGGTGACGGTGGACCGGGCCCGCAAGGTCCAGCGGTTCCTGTCGCAGCCCATGTTCGTGGCCAAGAACTTCACCGGCCAGGACGGCATCTTCACCCCGGTGGAGGAGACCATCGAATCGTTCGAGGCGCTCGTCAACGGCGACATGGACGACCTCCCCGAGCAGGCCTTCTACATGGTGGGCGGCGCCTCCGACGTGGAGCGCAAGGCCGCGGAGCTGCAGGCCTGACATGCGCGGGGGCCGAGCATGGCTGTAGAGCTCGACGTCGAGCTGGTCTCGCCCGAGGAGGTGACCTACTCGGGCTCGGCCGAGATGGTGATCGTGCGCACGGTGGAGGAGGGCGACATCGCCTTCCAGGCCGGGCACGTGCCCTTCCTGGGCGTGCTGGCCCCCTGGTCGGTCGACGTGCTGCGGCCCGGCGGCGAGCGCGACACCTTCGCCGTGCACCGGGGCTTCGTCGAGGTCAGCCACAACAAGGTGACCATCCTCTCGGACGTGTCAGAGGCCGCCGGCGAGATCGACACCGCCCGGGCCGAGGTCGCCCGGCAACAGGCGGCGGACGCGCTTGCAGTCGACGCCGAGGACGTTGAGGCGGTCGCGGCGTTGGAGCGGGCCGAGCTGCGTTTGAGAGTCGCGGTCGCCTAGAGCGCCGTCCGGGGCGGTTCTACAGATCCCGGGCCTTGCGGTGGCGATGCCGCCCCTCGATGAGGCGCACCGTGCCGGACCGGCTGCGCATCACCAGCGACTGGGTGTGGCAGTAGTTGGCGTCGAAGTGGACGCCCTGGAGCAGGTCGCCGTCGGTCACCCCGGTGGCGGCGAAGAAGCAGTTGTCGGTGTTGACGAGGTCGTCCTGGGTCAGCACTCGCTCCACGTCGTAGCCCAGCTTGGTGAGGGCCTTCCGCTCGTACTCGTTGCGGGGCCACAGGCGGCCCTGCAGAGCGCCGCCCATGCACTTGATGGCAGCCGCAGTTATCACGCCCTCGGGAGTGCCGCCGATGCCGAACAGGATGTCGGCGCCGGTGTTGGGCCAGGCGGTGGATATGGCGCCGGCCACGTCGCCGTCGGGGATCAGCCTGATGCGGGCACCGGCCTCGCGGACCTCGGCGATCAGGTCGTCGTGGCGGTCGCGGTCCAGGATCACGGCGGTCAGGTCGTGCACGAACTCGTTCTTGGCCTCGGCCACCGCCTTCAGGTTGTCGGTCGGCGACTTGGTGATGTCGATCAGGTCGGCGGCCTCGGGGCCGGTGGCGATCTTCTCCATGTACACGCACGGGCCGGGATCGAACATCGTGCCCCGGTCGGCCACCGCGATCACCGACAGGGCGTTGGCCCGCCCCAGCGAGGTCAGCGTGGTGCCGTCTATCGGGTCGACGGCTACGTCGGTCTGGGGCAGCTGGCCGTTGCCGACTCGCTCGCCGTTGTAGAGCATGGGCGCCTCGTCCTTCTCGCCCTCGCCGATCACGACGACGCCGTCCATCGAGATGTCGCTCAGCACCCTGCGCATGGCGTCCACCGCGGCCCCGTCGGCGCCGTCCTTGTCGCCCCGTCCCATCCAGCGGGACGCAGCTATGGCCGCTCCCTCGGTGATTCGAACCAGCTCCAGCGCGATGTTGCGATCGGGTTTGGGATGCGTCGATGCGACCATGGGCGCGAACCTATCCCAAGCCAGGCGTCGGTGAGTGGTAGGTGAGTAGCACGTGAGTGGCGCCGGCGCGATCTGAGCGGTGTAGCAGCTCAGCCGTGCCGCAATGGGCGGCCGCGGTGGCAAGATTGTGACATGGCTGCCGCGTTCCGAGACAGGTTTCGCCGAGGCTCGGCCGACACCGGGTCCGAGCTGTTCCCGAGCGGTCCGGCTGACCAGGATGCCGACCAGGATCCCACCGACGGCGAAGCCGGGGAATGGCTGGCGTACGAGCTTCATGAGTGGTCGCTCGAGAGCCGGGTGATGCTGCAGCAACTGCTCACCGTCGACAAGGTCGTCCACTCGTGGCAGGGCACCACGTTGATGGTCCACGAGTCGCTGGAGGAGAAGGTCGACAGCCTCGTGGACGAGGTCGATGAGACCGAGAAGGCGAAGGAAGCGACGAGCCGACCGATCGGACCCGAGGACTCCTTGACGGCCTTCGAGCTCGCAGAATGGTCGGAGGCGTTGAGGTCGGAGTTACTGGAGCGCCTCGTGCAGGCCCGCGTGCCGCACATCCTGGACACCGAGGGCGACGCCGCCGAGGGCGACGCCGATCAGGAGACCGAGCCGGGCGAGGTCTGCGACCTGCTGGTCCGCGAAGCGGACGAGGACCGCGTCGAGCTGGTGATCGACGATCTGCTGGCCCGCGAGGAGGAAGCTCAGTTCGAGGAGCTCGACGGCCTCGAGGTCAACGAACTGCTCAGCAGCCTGTTCGTGGCGTGCGACCGGCTGCGGAAGGATCCCGGCGACCTCGACGGCGTGCGCGGCGTGACGACGAACGCTCGCCGGATCGCCGGAGTGCGGACACCGTTCGGATTCTCTGCTCCCAGCTGGCGAACGCTGCGCAACTCGGTGGGTGAGCTGCTCGACCTGGTGGAGAGCGAAGATACCGACAGAGACGATCTGCGCGAGCTGGCCCACCGCATGAGCGACACCCTCAGGACGCTCGTCTGAGTCGGGCTCGCTTCTAACCAGACTCTCAACGTCGAGCCCTACATTCTTGCCGCATGGCCGACGAAGACGTTCCAGTAGAAGACGCTCCAGCAGAAGACACACCCGTCGAGGACGCGCCCGCCGAGGACGTGCCCGTTGAAGGCACCTCTATCGAGGACGCGGCTCCGGCCGAGGAAGCGGCAGCCGAGACCAGCGCCCAGGATGGCGGCAGCACGAGTGCGAGCCAGCCTCGGTGGCGTACGGCCCGGGTAGCTGCCGTGGTTGCGGGCGCGGTTCTGGCCAGCGCAGCGGCCATCACCGGCGCGGTGTGGGCCATCTCGGCCATCGTCGACGGTGACGATGACTACGACGCCTGCTGCTACGAGGACTACGCGACGTCCATCGCCCCCGAGGAGTTGCGTGGCGCGGAGCGCGACTGGGGGCCTCGCGCGGACCGCGACCGGGGCGAACGGGCAGAGCGCCGCGCTGAGCGTTTCGACCGCGAGCGCGGCGAACGCTTCGACCGCGACAGGGGCAAGCGGGCCGAGCGCGACAAGCGCGGCCTCGGCGACGAACGCGAGGAGAGATACGGCAGCAAGGAGGCCGACGGGAGTGAGCCGGACCAGGCGGATGCGGCCGAAGGCTGCACCACGATCCACCGCTTCGGCAGCGGCGAGAACGCGGTCACGATCCTGGTCTGCAAGGCGCCGGGAGCCGAGTGGCCGGATTTCAAGCCCGGCGACGAGGGCGGCTACTTCAGGTACCGGAAGCTCCCCCAGGACGTGTTCCCCTTCTACGGCATGGGAGGCGAGGAGTGGCCCTTCCAGGGTCGTCAGCGGCCGTTCGGTCCCGGCCTCATTCCGTGGGATCGCGACGGTGGGCCTTTCGAGGATGTTTGGCCGTTCAGGGACGGCGTGCCGTTCGATCTGGAAGAGTTCTTCGGTGAGCGGTTCTCGGGGGAGGAGCCGCCGTTCGATCTCGAAGAGTTCCTTGAGGAACGGCTCGACCGCGGTGACCGGGGTTTCCGGTTCCGAGGCGATGGGACCGGCGACGGCCTCTGCTTCCAACTGGGCGAGGAGCAGGAGGAGTGCATCGCCGACCTCGACCAGCTGTCCGACGAAGAACGCGCCCAGATCGAACAGATGCTGGAGATGCTGGAGGACTTCGGCCTGGGAGGCTTCTTCGACGGGCTGCAGGGCTTTCTCGAGGAGCTGGAGCCCGGGCTCACGGAGACTCCGACCGACCCGGCCAGCGCCACGAGCGCTTGACGACGGGGTCGCCAGGATTCCTCACCCGCTAGCTTGGCCTGGTGCTGCTGGCCGAGCTGGAGATCTTCCACTCCAGACCGATAGCCCCCACCCGCCGGATCGCAGTGGGCCGGGTGTGGCTTCCTGCCTCGCCTGATGGCTCAGGCCCCGGTTTCGGCGGCTTGCTGGTGGGTGCAGTATGCGCTCACTTCGGGCCCGACCTCACCCCCGATCGGCTGGGGGAGGTCATGGAGCTCGTCCACGAGTTGGAGCAGGGACGCTCTGTGGCTCAACCCCGGTTGCGCCACCGCTTGCAGCGCGACCGGGTCGGCCTGACTCGCAGCCGGCAGAGGCTCTACGGGGCTAACGGCGACGGCACCCCCGAAGACCTGACCTGTGAGTTCGACGGGTCGCGGGCTACCGCAAGCCAGCTCGTCCTGGGTTCCGCCTACGCGGCGGGCCTGGCCGGTCCTGCGGTCCGCGCCGAGGCCCTCCGGGCAGTTCGGAGGGGTCTGGCGTGGCGAGGCGACCTGGGTCCGGCGCTGTTCGCATACCTGGCGGCCGGTCGGCGGGCGTCGAGGCCGGCCCGAGCGGTGGCTGATCCCGTCGGTTGGGCACTGGAAGTCCTGGGGTTCGACCGCGAGGTCGAGCCGCCCGAGCAGGCCGCGGTCCGGCGCGGGTTCCGGGAGGCACTGCGAGCCGCTCATCCCGATCTCGGCGCGGCCTCGGCTGAGGCTGCCGATCGCATTGCGGAGTTGAGCGAGGCTCGTCGGATCCTCCTGGCGCGGTAGTCAAGGGCATTGCCCTCCCGGCCGGCGGGTCCTGTCGCAGGGTCCGTCCGGTCGACGGGGCTTCGCCCCATTGTCGACCGCCCGGACCCGGCGCCACCCCCCGGCCTCGCCGGCCGCGTCTCTCCTGCGGCAGGTGGATCGCTCTGAGTTGTCTAGGGGGGCTGGTTGCTCAATAGGTGCTTGCTGATCTTGGCCGCGGTGGCGGCCGGCGTTCTGTCGCCGTTGAGCGCCTCTCGCAGTGCATCTGGATTCGTGCTCAGGTACTGCGACGCCTTGTTGCCTAGGTGCTGGGTTACTCGGTCTAGGACTTCTTGGTGGATCCTTGATTGGCGGCGGGTTTCTCGCTGGCCTGTGTTGGCCAGGTGGGCTTGGTGGGCTTGGATGGCTGTCTGGACCTCGTCCGCTCCGGTGCCGGTGGTGGCGGTGGTCATGATGATTTTGGGGCGCCAATCCCGCGTCTGGCCGGTGATGCGGCTTAGGTCGAGCATGTGCTCTAGATCGCGGCGGGTGTCGTCGGCGCCGGGGCGGTCGGCCTTGTTGACCACCAGCACGTCGGCTACCTCCAGGAGGCCGGCCTTGTTGGCCTGCACGGCGTCGCCCATTCCGGGCGCCACCATCACCACCGTGGTGTCGGCGGTGCGGGTTACGTCCACCTCTACTTGGCCCACACCCACGGTCTCGATCACCAGGGGCCCGTAACCGCATGCCTCGAAGACTCGGAGGGATGCCGGCACGGCCAGCGCCAACCCGCCCGCGTGACCGCGGGTGGCCATCGAGCGGATGAACGCACGGCCGGCGGCCACTCCGTCCATGCGGATGCGGTCGCCGAGAATTGCGCCGCCGGTGAGTGGGGAGGACGGATCGACGGCCAGAACCGCGGGTTGGCGTCCCTCACCGGCCATTTGGTTGAGCAGGTGTCCCACCAGTGTGGACTTGCCCGTGCCGGGAGCGCCGGTGATGCCGATCACGGCGGCCTTGCCGTTGGCCCGGCCGTGGACCAGTTCCGCGATCTCGTCGGCGGGCGCGCCGCCGTGCTCCACCAGGCTGAGCAGCCGGCCGAGCGCCCGCCGCTCGCCCGCAACGGCACGCTCCAGCAGATCGCCGGTTTCGGTCACCGATTCCCAGACTTAGTCGGGGACCGGCCGGTCGCCGAGCGAGTCGCGGACTGCCTCGGCGACTTCCACCGCCGACGCGCCGGGGTGGAGCACCGCGCTGATGCCGATCTCCTTGAGCGTCTGCACGTCAGCCTCGGGGACGATCCCGCCGATCACTACTGGCAAGTCGAGGTCGGCATCGGTGAGGGCTTGCATTATGCGCGGGGCGAGCGCGAGATGGCCGGCGTTGTGCATCGAAAGGCCGATCACGTCTGCATCCTCCTGTTCGACTGCGGCGATCACCGTGTCGGTGGTCTGGCGCAGGCCGAGGTAGACGACTTCCATGCCGGCGTCGCGCAGCATTCGGGCCACCACCTTGAGGCCCCGGTCGTGGCCGTCGAGGCCAAGCTTGGCCAGCACCACCCGTATCGGGGTTCCGTTTCCGGTCGCTGCTGCGGGTTGGATCATGTTCGGCTCGGCCCAGTTACACGATGGCTGGTTCGGTGTAGCGGCCGAACACATCGGCCAGGGCGTCGCAGATCTCGCCCTCGGTGGCGTAGGCGCTCACTGCTTCGATGATCGGCGGCACGAGGTTGGCTTCTGGATCCCGCGCGGCGCCCCGTACGGCCTCCAGAGTGCTGCGCACCGCCGCGTCGTCTCGTTGCTGCTTGACCGCGGCGAGACGCTTGAGCTGCAGGTCCTCGGTGTCCTGTTCGATCCTCAGCAGGTTCTTCTCGCCGTCGTCGCCTTCGGTGAACGCGTTGACGCCGACGATGATGCGGGTGCCGTCGTTGACCTCGCGCTCGAACCGGTAGGCGGAGTCGGCGATCTGGCCCACGAAATAGCCGTTGTCGATGCCTTCGTAGACGCCCTCGAGGATGGAGCCGCCGCCCAACTCCAGCAGGTGGTCGAAGATCTCAGTGGCGCGACGCTCCATCTCGTCGGTCATCCACTCGACGTAGGCCGAGCCGCCCAGCGGGTCGGCGACATTGGCCACCCCGGTCTCATGGGCCACGATCTGCTGGGTGCGCAAGGCGATGCGAGCCGCCTTCTCGGTCGGTAGCGCCATGGCCTCGTCGTAGGCGTCGGTGTGCAGCGACTGGGTGCCGCCCAAAGCGCCGGCCAGCGCCTGCAGCGCCACCCGGGCGATGTTGATCTCGGGCTGCTGAGCGGTGAGCGACACCCCCGCGGTCTGGGTGTGGAACCGGCACATCAGGCTGCGTTCCGCGGTCGCGCCGTAGCGCTGTCTCATCCAGGTGGCCCAGATCCGCCGCGCGGCCCGGTACTTGCCGATCTCCTCGAAGAAGTCGCTGTGGCTGTTGAAGAAGAAGCTGAGCCTGCCCGCGAAGTCGTCCACGTCGAGGCCGGCGGCCTGGGCCGCCTCCACGTAGGCGAAGCCGTTGGCCAACGTGAAGCCGAGTTCCTGCGCGGCGGTGGAGCCGGCCTCGCGGATGTGGTAGCCCGAGATCGACACCGGATGCCACCGGGGCATCCCCGCGGTGGTGAAGCGCATCATGTCGGTGACGATGCGCATCGACGGCCGCGGCGGGAAGATGTACTCCTTCTGGGCCTGGTACTCCTTGAGGATGTCGTTCTGGATCGTGCCCGACAGGGCGGCCCGATCCACGCCGGCCTTGTCGGCGACCGCGATGTACTGGGCAAGAGCCACGATGGCGGGACCGTTGATGGTCATCGAGGTCGACACCGAGCCCAGATCAATGTCGGCGAACAGGTCCTCCATGTCGGCGAGGGTGTCGACGGCCACCCCGGCCCGGCCGACCTCACCGGCGGACCACACCTCGTCGTCGGAGTCGCGTCCCATCAGCGTGGGCATGTCGAACGCGGTGGACAGACCGGTGCCGCCGTGGCGCAGGATCTCCTTGAAGCGGCCGTTGGTGTCCACCGCAGTGCCGAACCCTGCGAACATCCGCATCGTCCACAACCGGCTGCGGTACATCTCCGGGTAGATCCCCCGCGTGTAGGGGAACTCCCCGGGCATCGGTCCCTCGCCGTACACGGCGTCCACGGGCACGCCAGACATCGTCGTGAACGAGCGGGGGCTTCCGTCCGGCTGAGATTCCACGCCCCCATTGTGCAGCCTCCGCACGAGTTCGCAGTGTGCTGTCTGCACTATTGGCACTATTGTCGGGTTCATGAGCGTTGATGTGACCCTCGGTGACGCACAGTCGGGCGATGAGGCTCCCGCCGAGCGCAAGAAGATCAAGAACAGGGACTACGAGCGGGAGCTGAGCCGCCTGCAGGAGGAACTGGTGCGGCTCCAGCGCTGGATCCGTCACAAGGGACTGAAGGTGGTGGTGATCTTCGAGGGCCGCGACGCGGCCGGAAAGGGCGGGGTCATCAAGCGGATCACCGAGCGGCTGAACCCCCGGGTTGCGCGGGTGGTGGCCCTGGGCACGCCCAGCGACCGCGAGAAGACCCAGTGGTGGTTCCAGCGCTATGTGGCCGAGCTGCCCGCGGCGGGGGAGATGGTGCTGTTCGACCGCAGTTGGTACAACCGCGGTCTCGTCGAGCCGGTGATGGGGTTCTGCACCGAGGAGGAGTACAAGGAGTTCCTCCGATCGTGTCCCGAGTTCGAACGGATGCTGGTGCGGTCGGGGATCATCCTGATCAAGTACTGGTTCTCGGTTAGTGACGCCGAGCAGGAGCGGCGGTTCCAGAGCCGGATCGCGGACCCGCTAAAGCGCTGGAAGCTGTCGCCCATGGATGTGCAGGGTCGGGCCCGGTGGGTGGACTTCTCCAAGGCCAAGGACACCCTGTTCGCCCACACCGACATCAAGCAGGCCCCGTGGTACGTGGTCGACGCCGACTCCAAGAAGAGGGCCCGGCTCAACTGCATCACGCACCTGCTGTCGATGATCCCGTACGAGACTGTGGCGTGGGAGGACGTGGAGCTGCCTGAGCGCCAGTCCGGGGTGGGCTACGTGAGACCGCCGATCTCGGACCAGACGTTCGTGCCCGAGGCCTACTAGGAGCGATACCTCAGGTTCCCGTCACGGCCTGATCACGTCACGTTGGCGCGCAGCAGGGCGAGGGTGCGGGACCAAGCGGTGTTCCAGGCCTTCTCGTTGTAGGTGCCGAGGGGGTCCTCCCAGTTGCCGAACCCGTGGCCGGTGCCGTCGTAGGTGTGGAAGACGACGTCCTTGCCCAAGTCGCGGAGCTGCTGGGCGAGCGCCTCGCAGGCGTCGGGCGGGAAGAAGTCGTCGCTGGCCGCGAAGTGGCCCTCAACCTTGGCGCTGAGGTTGCTCCAGTCGAGCGAGTCGTCGCCGAGGGGCGCGCCGTAGAACGGGGCCGCAGCCGACACCCGGTCGCCGGCGATAGCGGCGATGCGCAGGGTGAGCAGCCCGCCCATGCAGAAGCCGGTGACGCCCACGGTGGACGAGGAGCAGGCGTCGTGGCCCAACAGGTAGTCGATGGCGGCGGACATGTCGCGTGCGGCCCGCTCCGGCGGCAGGCTGGTCATCAGCTCGCCGGCCTTGTCCATCTCGGTGTGGGTGGCCATCTCGCCCTGGTACAGGTCGGGCGCCAGAGCGGTGAACCCCTCGTCGGCGAGCAGGTCGCACACACCCTTGATCTGCGGCACCAGCCCCCACCACTCCTGCAGCACGATCACACCAGGGCCCGAACCCCCGGCCGCAGCCGCCACATAGCCCCGCGCCGTCGATCCATTGGCAGCGAACTCCACCATCTCACCCATCGGCCGCATCTCCTTGGTTCGTTGCGGTCTTGCGGACCGCAATCCTGCCAGACCCGTCGGGCGTGCGCGGCGGGGCGGGTTACGGTGGGGCCCGTGAGCACGAAGGCCGACCGTGTCCCGCCAGGCGACGGCGACGGCGGGTCCATGGAAGCCATCGAGGAGATCCGCAGGCTCAAGGCGCGCTACTTCCGCATGCTCGACCAGCAGGACTGGCAGGGCGTCGGCGACGTGTTCTCTCCGGACGCCCAGATCGATGTCTCAAGCAGCACCGTGAGCGGCTCAAGTCGCGGCGTCTACAGCAGCCGCGACAGCTTCATCGCCACGGTGTCGAAGATCCTGCACGGTGCGGTCACCGTGCATCACGGTCACAACGAGGAGATCGAGATGACCGGTCCCGACAGCGCTTCGGGCGTGTGGGCGATGGAGGACCGCATCTGGTTCCCCGAGGGGAGCCCGGTCCGAACGCTCTGGGGCGCAGGCTGGTACGAGGAGGAGTACGAGCGAATCGACGGACGCTGGCAGATCACCCGCATGGTGCTACGCCGCCAACGCGTAGAGATCGACGGAAACCCAGTCGACTAGCTCCCGTGGGCAGGTTCGCCCACTCCCAGAGTCGCTGCGGCCCGGTCCTCGATCCAGTCGGCGAGCCTGTCCAAGTTGCGGGCGACATCCTCGGTGGTGCCGGACATGTCCAACGCGTAGGTGTGGAGCACCTTCCCAACGTTGCGGACCTGTATCGACCGCAGGCCTGGAAGGCTGTCGTCGGGTGTGCCTTCGGCGGGCAGGGAACTCTCGGGCCGGGAAGTGGTGGCCGACGCTCCGTCGCTGTCGGAGTCGTCGGCACGGTTGGCGTCCAGGCAGTAGATGAGGACGCCTTCGGGCAGGCCGAGCGCGGTGGTGTAGGCCAGCAACTGGTAGTAGTCGGCGTTGCGGCCAGCGGCCGTGTCGTCGGTGAGTTTGTACTTGATGTCGGCCACGAACCTCGGTTGGCCGTTCGCGCTGAACAGCAGGTCGGGCTTGATGGTGATGTAGCGCTCCTTGTCGAGTCGGTCCTGGTGCTGGCCCTTGACGTCGAGGCGGCCCCGTAGCGCCCGCCGCAAGCGCTCGGTGACGAAGCGCTCGAAGAGTTCGTTCATGTCGAGCATGAACGACGATGCCTGCGTCTCGCCGAGAACGTCTTGAAGCGTCAGGTTGGCCAGCACGAGCCGAGCCAGCCGCAGCGCGGGCCTGTAGTGCTCGTTGAGGCGGCTGAACATGACGCGCTCGTGGTCGGTGTGATGATGCCTTACGTCGCCAACGTCTTCGAGGGTGACGAGGTGCTGCATGAGCCGGCGACGGTCGATGGCCTGCACGCCGGCCACCCTCAGTGATCGGGACACGGCCGCCTTCAGATAGGAGTTCTCGACCAGGTCGGCAGTGAACTCCGTGAACCTGCAGGCTGTGGGTATGGCAACGCCGGGCTGAGTGAACTGCCGGGCGATGTCAACGCGTCCCCGCAGGGCGACGAGCCGGTCGTGCTGCTCCCGGTAGGAGTGGTACAGCCCGCGGGCGAGGGTGGTCTCGGTGGTGCGGGCGAAGAACGAAATGAGAGCGGGCAGCAGGTCGCCGGTGGTCTCGAAGCGGACGGCCTCGTCATGCCAGTCCCGCTCGCGCAGCCCCACTTCGAGCAGCAAGAAAAGGTTGCGCAACGGGATTTTCGGCCGCACCAGCAGCTGCAACCCCGTCACATTGATCGACCCGACGTAGTTGTGGGCAGACACTTGCCAGCGCCCCGAGTGCTCACCCGGCTCAACCGACAGGTACTGCCCACCGCCCACCCGATTGAGCGTGGCAGCCTGCTCGTCGGTCAGCGGCAGCACCGCGCGGCCGTACTCGCGCAGTTCGATCCTGTCCGGCGGCTGGAGGGGCGTAGCGGCCAAGGCCTTGGGGTCGTGTGCGCCCGCCGTGACTCGGTCCGCCGCAACGGCGGTGTCATCGAGCGCCGTCAGGCTCATGAGTAGTTACGCATCGAGCGCATCCGCCAAGTCAGCTTTCTTCGTCCGCTCGGGCATCGTCGCCAGAGGGCGCCTAGCGGCGCAGGTGGGCAATGTGGCCTTCGATCACGGCACGATCGATGTTCTTCAAGCCGCAGCCCGTGGCGCTGCAGTGCCAAGCATCGGCGACTTCGATGTCCTGGCCTGTGGTGAGGATGTCGCCGACCTTGATGTCATCGACGTTGATTCCGATGAGCAGGCCCCTACCGCGGAACTCGGGCTCGGCGTCGGCGTGGGCTTCTGCGAGCATCGCCTGCCAGTCCTGCAGGTGCAGTCGGGCCATCGCTGATGGCACCCAGGGCACGACCTAGGCAGCGATCCGGTCATCCCTCGCCCTCGGGCTGCGTAAGGCCGGGCTCGACGGCGGCATCTCCCTCCGCGGCTGCATCGGAGCCGTCGGTATTCTCCAGATCGTCGCCGTCGTCGCTGGCGTCGACATCGGACTCTGTCAACGGCCCATTGCGCCTCATCACCGCGTCGAACCGGAAACGGTCGATCTGTTGGGGATCGCCGAAGAACTGGTCCTCGATGAACGGCTCGATGTTGTACTCCCAGATGCGCCGCAGTCGCTCCCGCTGGGTGTCCAGCGACGAGCCGTACTCTTTCATGAAGTGGCTCGGACCAAGTAGGAGATGGGAGCCCTCAAGGATCTCCTTGAGTTCGTTGTTGACCGCATCGACTAGGTGGCCGATCCACGCGGGCTCACCCTCGCGAGCAAGCCAGCGGCCGAGGAGTCCAGCCATCGGCCCCCTGTTGGGGAAGAACGGCACGAAGTGGAACCGCCGCCGCAGCGCCGCGTCCACCAGCGCAATCGACCGGTCGGCGGTGTTCATGGTGCCGATGAACCAGAGGTTGTCGGGGAGCGAGAACGGCTTCTTTGGCCGGTAGAGCGTCTCCACGCTCTCGTCCCGGTATTCCAGCAGGAATAGCAGTTCCCCAAGCACGCTGGGCAGGTTCCCCCGGTTGATCTCGTCGATGATCATCACGTGCTTCTTGTCGTCAGGTGCATTGCGAGCCCGCTTAGCCATGCGTTTCAGAGGCCCCGGTGTCAGCTTGTAGCGGATGCCTCCGTCGTCGCCGGTCCCCGCAGGCCGGTATCCCTCGAAGAAATCCTCATAGGTCGTGGACGGGTGGAACTGCACCAGCGCTCGGCACGATTCCTCCGGCGCCAACTCCTTCGCCAGCTCCCGCGCCAGGAACGTCTTCCCGGTCCCCGGAGGCCCATACAAGATCACCTGCCCCTTGTCCTTCAACAGAGACACAATGTCCGTCAGGAACTGTGCATCAATCAACAACCTGTCCGCCAAGTCGGGAAAATCCAACTCGGCATCGGAACCGGACCCACTAGCGCCCGGATCGACCAGCCAATAGTCCTGATAGACCAGCCAATGCAGGAAGACTCCCATTGCCTGCGTATCGCCCTTGAACTGTGGAGCGAGATGCGTTCGGAGTCGGTCGTTGGCGTCTACGAACTCGGATCCGAAACTCAGACCCTGTCCATAGGGCGTATCGGGGAGGCCGAGTCTGCGCAACATCACGTTGCGTCCCCATCTCTTGCCATTCTGAGAAGAGGTCGGAATAATCTCGTGTGGGAGACAGATAGCGAGAGCCGCTCCCACATTGCTGCCCGAGAAGCCCTTTGTTCCTGTAATCCGTTGATAGCCGCGATAGTGGGCAAGGCGGTCGATCCGGGTGGATAGTTCGTCTTCGCCCCAGCAAAGATCCTTGATGTTGTTTAGGAGCCCCAGAAACTCTGCGTCATCTAGGTCTCTAATCCACTTCGACTGGTTTCCACTTGCCTTGACATATTCGCCTTCGTAATAGTCGACCGCGTTACTTGTGAAGGCGTGAAGGTCCTCGCGGCTCAGAGACAAGATGTTCTCACGCGACAGCTTCTTGGCCCATTCCTCCCGCAATCGCCTCTGCTCCTTATGGGCTTCAGTCGGATAACCCGTCTCGCGGTAGAACTGCTTGACCAGATCGGGAAGGTTGAGTGCGGATTGTGGGCCGGGATCTAGACCTGTTTCAAGCAGTTGCTGAACACGGCGCGCGTGGTCACCGTCTCGGATCATGTTGACCGTCGGCCGAAGGCCAAGTGCCTTGAGAAGATCGGGCTGCAGGGCCGTACGCGGGACTTCGTCGGGTTTCCATTCCACCGACACGGCGTGGTAGCGCGTATCGGCAGCATCGTGCCTATACGAGTACTCCTCCGTGACTGTTCCTAGCGCAAACCCAGAATTGTTCGTGCTCGGCATCACAACCACATCGCCGCGGTGGACCTGCGAAGACAACGCCCAGAGTTGGTTCGCCCTAGCGAGGGCCTGCCCGTCGCTGGACTCTGGCCAGTCAAGCTTGACTAGTTCGAGAACCTTGTCACGGCTCGAAACCTCGGACAGGTCGCCAAGCTGGCCAAAGCCGACCGCGACGATCTTGTTCTCGATGAAGGACTCCGCGAGTTCACCCTGTCCGCCTGCTCTGATGAGCCACGCGGTCGGAGTGTCGGTCGGCACTTGCTCCCCCTTCTTCTTGGCCTTCTTGCGTCGTCGCTCTTCTGCCTCGAAGGCGCGGTGCAAGTCCCTAATCTGGTCGTCGTCGATCTCGTTTCCGAGCGCTGTCAACGCACGGAAGCTCGGCGCGGGGTAGTAGACAGCACCAATCTGCTTGAGTTCGTGTGCGGCCCAGCTGACGCGATTCTTGAGCCTGGTCTCCTGTTCTGAGGGAATCATCTCAGCTCTCTGCTGGTCGGTCAGCTTCAGGGAGTCGGCTACAAGTTCAACTAGTTCAGCGTCAGATGCCTGACCGACATCGCGGAGCGCTTGGACGATCGGCCATCGCAGAGTGGCGATGGTGGGGACTGTGCTTGGCGCGTCGTCGTCGGGTCTCTCGGGAGGGAGGCCTGCTTCCCGGATGTCGGCGGGTTCGTCGGTCAGGGACATGGTGCTCGCTTTCGGGATTGGCGGACGTCAATCCGAGTCTGTGTCGATTCCTACATCGTCGCCGCGGATGTCGTCCTCGTCCATACCGGCGGGTTGGCCGGTGGGGTGGTCCCAGACTTTCGGGGGTGCGGTGGCCCAGATCGTTACGCCGTAAGTCCACATCACGCCGCCGACGCCTTCCAGGCCGCCCTGCATGTAGAGGAGGTAGCTGCACGTCATGCCGGTGTCGGGATCTGCCGGGTCGTAGCGGCGGCCCTCCTCGCACTCGGCCAGATCCTTCCAGGTCGCGCCGTCCGGTCGTACGTTCAGGCGCAGGTACTCTCGCCGTTCCGGATCGTGGGCGTGGTGGCCGAGCGCGTCCGTCGCGTAGCCAAGAATGGCCTCCCGGGCCTCGGCGACGGTCTCGACTACGACGGTTACGGCGTTCTCTATGAGAACACAGCCCCTCATGTCACCGAGCCTGACCTCGAAGCCCGTCTCGACGCCTGACACCATGATGGCCACCGTACGGACCGGGTGAGACATCAGCCATGATGTGGGGCAGCGCTCCAGAGCCGTTGCCGCTGTCTAGGGTCTCGTCGGGGGACGTGTACTCGAGCGGGCGCTGTGGTCCTAGCTGGCACCGGCGCCGGTGAAGAGCGCCATCCAGATCGACACGGTGGCCGCGATGATCGTGGCCGTGGCGATGTAGAGCTGCCTGGCCTGGCTCTTGACGATCTCGGCCCGCTCCTTGGCCGCCTCGGCGAGGCCAGCCTTCATGGCGGCGTTGGTCTCGGCGAAGCCTGCGGTCATGGCGGCGTTGGTTTCGGCGAAGCCTGCGGTCATGGCGGCGTTGGTCGCGACTATGGCGGCGTTCGTCTCGGCGAGCGCGGCGGCGAAGTTGGCTCCGAGGACTCTGAGGTCGTCCTTGGTGGCTACTTGGTCCCAGCCCGACGGCGGGAGCTGCTCCATAAGCGTCTCGGCTTCTTGTTGTCCGATGGTTTCTGCCAATGTCGCGTAGAGCGTGGCGCGCTGTGTGTTGGTCATCGCCATCTGCGGTCTCCCTTCCTGTTGCGGGTTTCAACTAGGCGGGAGCTTTCGACGGCTCCGATGCGGCCGAAGTCGTGGCAGGCGTTGCAGCCCGGTCCGACGCACAGCAAGTACCACAATAGCACAGAGCATCAATATATTGGCACAAAGCATCAAGACATATAATATGATATTGGGTCTGTCATCCGCTCCGATACCCGCCGCCGAAGCGACATCTCCCATGGTCAACCCGTCTGACACCGCACCTGAGGCAGCGACCGACCAGGCGCAAGCGCGGGCCGGCGCCGCGACCATGGTCAGGCCCAGCCTGCGGGATCAGGTTGCGGAGAATCCGCTGCTGAGCTTCTTCGGCCTCGTAATCATCGCCCTGCTGACCGCAGCGATAGTCAGCCCCCACATCCGCATCGACGACACCAACGCGCGCATCGATCGCCTCGAGGCCAAGGTCGATCGCCTTGAGGCCAAGATGGATGCCCGATTCGACAAGCTCGAAGCGGCGGTCGCGGAGATCGACCGGAAGCTGACCGCGCTGATAGCCCACCTCAACGCCACCGCCGCGGTGGACAATGCCTTAGCGGGGCGACTCACCGGCCCGAGCGCCCCCGACGCAACGGGCACGAGCGACGACGAGCTCGGCTGACGACCCGCCGCGGGCAGGGAGTCGAAGGCGAGCGACTACGAGCCGTTGGGGTCGAAGTAGGGGCGGTCGCCGTCGATCTCGAGGCGACGGATGATGCGGCGCTGGGGAAAGTGGTCCGCCGCGGACCGGTGCAGTGTGGAGCGCTCGTCCCAGATGGCCAGATCGCCGTTCTGCCACTGCCAGCGGCAATGCAGGGACACCTCGGCCACGTGCTCGCGCAGGAAGTTGAGGACCATGTCGCTCTCAGCCCGGCTCACCCCGGCCACATGGTCGACGAAGCTCTCGGCGTACAGCAGGGCCCGCTTGCCGGTCTCCGGATGGGTGCGCACCAGGGGATGCTCCACCGGGGCGTAGTCGCGCCTGATCGCCTCGGCGATCGCCTCGGCGTGCTCACCGGCCTTCTCGTCCACTCGCTTCAGGTACCCCTCGTTGGAGTGCACGATCGTCAGCGAAGCGAAGAACTCCTGCACCGCCGGGCTGAGCATCTCGTAGGCGCGAGTGGCCGAAGCCCACAGCGTGTCGCCGCCGTACTCGGGAGCCAGTTCCATGTGCAGCAGCGCGGCCTTGGGCGGGGTGGCTATCCAGGTGACGTCGGTGTGCCAGAGGTCGGCGGCGTTGGGACTGTCGGGGCCGTCCTTGATGACGGTCATGGTGGGCTCGGTCGCGCCCATGACCCGAGCGACCGGGTAGATGCTGGGCGTGCCGAAGCGGCGACCGAGGGCGAGGTGCTCCTCCTCGGTGAGATGCGCTTCCCGGAAGAAGATGACCTCGTGCTCGAGGAAGGCCCCATAGACGGCGTCGAAGTCGAGGTCGGGATCCCGGAGGTCGACGCCGATGATCTCCGCGCCCAGCGCTCCGGCGACTCTCCGAACTTGCATGCCGTACTCCTTGAGTCCTGCTTGCCCCTATGAGCCGACCGTAGCGGCGTCCCAGAAGGAGGCCACGGCCCGATGCACGGCGTCGGCCACCAGGGCCAGGGCCTCCGGCGAGGTTGATCGCTCGGCAGAGTCGGAGGGAGTGTGAAAGTCCGGGCCGGCTCCAGTCGTCGACAGCACGGGAACACCCAACCGGCTCCATGCCTCGCCCTCGCCGAGCCACGAGTCCGAATCGCACCGCAGGCTGATCCCGGCGTCTTGAAGCGCGGCACCAACCGGACCGCCAGATGACTCGCCCAGCGTGGTCATGGCGATGCGGCTGTCGATCAGCCGGCGAGAACCGTCCGGGCCCGGTGCCTCGACGGCCGGCGACGCCCCGATATGAGCAACGCAGGCGGGCGGCTGGGCACATCGGCCCACCCAAGCGAACGCGCCCAGGTAGCTCAACTCGTGGCCCCCGGTGCCCACGATCGTCAGCGGACGGTGGGCGAGCCGCTCGGCCACGGAGCGCAGCACGGCAATGCCCGTGCCCCGCTCGCCGGCGGCGCCGAACCACCCGTGCAGCGGCGTGGTCAGCACGAGACGACGGCCGAGGTGGTCGTTGTTGACCTCGATGTTGGCCGTGCGGCCAGCCGTCAGCCGCGCGTCGAGCCTCAGACGAAGCGCCGATGACGTCAGCGACTCGTAGTGACGTCCAGCGACCAGCACCGTCGGCAAACCGGAAGCAGACGCAGCCAGGTCGCGATTGATGGCGACGAGATCGCCGTCGGGATGCTCGGTGGCTATCGCCAGCGCCTGGTGTCCAGCTCTCTGGATCTCGTCGATGAGTTCATCGGCCACCCGCGGGTAGCCACCCGCGAGGGGATCGAGCCGGCGGACGGCCACATCCGAGGTGTCAACAACCCCGGTGAACTCGTAGTAGAGGGGCAGGTGCTCGAAGGGGCGCCCGTCGGCGGTCAGCTCGCTGCTGGCTTCGTAGCGATCGAACTCCACCGGTGCGGTGGTCACGTCTCCAAGGTCGCTCATCAGCTCAACGAACCATTCCGTGGTAGCGGCATCGCGGTCGGTTCCAGAACGGTGGTGCCCGAGCGCGGCGTAGTCGCACACGATCCGGTACAGGTCCTCTCCGGTGGAGTGAGCGCGTGCGGCGATGAGCGCTGAGGCTAGGCGCTCTCGCATGGTGGCGTGATCGCAGTACCGTCGCTCGCCATGAAGGTCGATGCGTTGCTCACCGGCTCGATCACCGAGGCCGGAACCGCGGCCGCCCAGCTGGAGGCGGCCGGCTACTCGGGCGTGTGGACGCTGGAGGGGCCCCACGACCCGTTCCTGCCCCTGGCCGTCGCCGCGACCAGCACCCGCGAGGTCGAACTGGGCACCGCCATCGCAGTGGCCTTCGCCCGCAACCCGATGCTGCTGGCCAACATCGGTTGGGACCTGCAGACGCTGTCGCAGGGCCGTTTCGTGCTGGGGCTAGGCAGCCAGATCAAGCCCCACATCACCAAGCGCTTCTCGATGGAGTGGAGCAAGCCCGCGGCCCGCATGCGCGAGATGGTGCAGGCTGTCCGGGCCATCTGGGACGCCTGGCAGCACGGCACGCCGCTGCGCTTCGAGGGCGAGTTCTACCGCCACACCCTGATGACGCCGATGTTCACGCCCCACGCCGGCGACCTCGGCGAATTCGGGCCGCCGCCCATCCTGCTGGCCGGGGTC
Source organism: Acidimicrobiales bacterium (assembly GCA_965117015.1). Lineage (GTDB taxonomy): Bacteria > Actinomycetota > Acidimicrobiia > Acidimicrobiales > Aldehydirespiratoraceae > Aldehydirespirator. The sequence continues at coordinate 469,364 of OZ220747.1, read as the reverse complement.
GGCCCGCTGATGACCGAAGTGGCCGGCGAGGTGTGCGACGGGTTCCTGTGCCACCCGTTCACCACCGAGAAGTTCCTGCGCGAGGTGACGCTGCCGGCGCTGGAGCGGGGTCGGGCTGAGGCGGGCGCCGAGATGGACGGCTACCAGATCGCAGGGTCGTCGTTCGTGATCACCGGTGAGACCGACGAGGAGATCGAGCGGGCCGCGGCCGCCACCCGCCAGCAGATCGCCTTCTACGGCTCCACCCCCGCCTACCGGCCCGTGCTGGAGATCCACGGCTGGGGCGGCCTCCAGACCGAGCTCAACGCCCTTTCCAAGCGGGGCCGGTGGGTCGAGATGGGTGCCCTCATCGACGACGAGATGCTCAACGCCTTCGCGGTGGTCGCGCCGCCCGATCAGATCGCTCCCGAGCTCGCCCGCCGCTACGGCGATGTCATCACCCGGACCTCGCTCTCCGCCCCGTTCCGGGGCGACCCCGACCTCTGGCAGGCCGTCATGGACGCTGTCAAGGCCATCTGAGCCAACCTCTCGGCGGGTTCAGGCCGGGAGGGTGATCCGGCTGCGGGCACCGATCTGGGCGTAGGTCGTGTGGTCGCGGACGTATTCGGTGTTGGCGTCGCGCTCGGGCCGGTAGTCCCAGCCGGGCCCGCTGGTGCCGATCGCGGCCTGGACGGCGCGCCGGGACCGCTGGGAGGCGAGCACGCGCTCGCGGATGGCCGCGCTGTCCCAACGCTGCATGGTCTCGGCTGCAAAGGCTGCGGCCAACTCGGCGCAGCCGGGTTCGTCGGCCAGGTTGGTGCGCTCGAGCGGGTCGGCCTCGATGTCGTAGAGCAGCGGGGGATCGGAGTCGCAGTGGATGTACTTGTGGCGGCCCCGACGGATCATGAAGACCGGATGCGACGTCAACACGGCCATGTACTCGCCGACGGTCTCGTCGATGTCGTCGCTGCCGCCGCAGGCCAGTTCCCAGAGGCTGCGCCCCGAGATCGGCGTGTCGAACTCGGGCCAGGCACCGCCGTCGGAGGCTATGTCGAGCAGGGTGGGCAGAAGGTCGAGCAGCGAGCAGGCGTTCGGAACGGTCGTGCCGGGCGCGATCCCGGGCCCGGCCATGATCAGCGGCACCCGGGCCGAGCGCTCGAAGAACGACATCTTGAAGAACACGCCCCGGTCGCCCAGCATGTCGCCGTGGTCGCTGGTGACGATGACCACGGTGTCGTCCAGGCGGCCGGTCTCGGCCAGCGCATCGACTAGGCGGCCGAGCCAGGAGTCGAAATAGCTGGTCGCCGCGTAGTACCCGTGGCGGGCGTTGCGGTAGTGGGCCTCCGTATAGCCGGCGGTGTCGCCCTGGGTGCCCCGGCGGATGCGCAGGGTGTGGGGGTCGACCGCCTCGTCGCGGATGGGATCGGGCGGGTCGATGTCGTCGTGGTCGTAGAGGTTCCACCACTCGGGACGGGCCTCGTAGGGGTCGTGGGGATGGATGAACGACGCCACCAGGAAGAACGGCCGGTCGTCGGCGTGGGGCCGGGCCAAGTCGTAGAGGCGGCGCACGGCTGCGAATCCGACCTCGTCGTCGTAGTCGATCTGGAAGTTGGCCAGCACCGGTCCGGCCCCGGTCACCGACTCGAAGTCGTAGTACCACTTGCCGGGATGCTGGGCGGCCGCGTCCCAGTTGGCGGCCCAGGCGAAGCCGGACGGGTAGACGTCGGTGGTGAGGCGCTCCTCGAAGCCGTGGAGCTGGTCCGGTCCGACGAAGTGCATCTTTCCCGACAGCGTGGTGCGATAGCCGGCCAGGCGCAGGTAGTGGGCCATGGTGGGGATCGAGGCTGTGAACTCGGCTCCGTTGTCGAACGCCCCGATCTCCGACGCCAGCCTCCCCGACATCATCGAGAAGCGCGACGGTGCGCACAGCGGCGAGCTGCAGTAGGCGGCGTCGAAGCGGACTCCCCGCTCGGCCAGTGAATCCATAGCGGGAGTGCGAACCAGCGGATGTCCGTAGGCACCGGTGAAGTGCGGGGCCAGCTGGTCGGCCATGACCACCAGGATGTTGGGTCTGTCCATGGTCGGACGCTAGTTCTGCCGCCGAAGGCAGGCCGGTCATCCGAACGTATTCTTCGAGGGATGCAGCCAGGCCCCGAATCCAGGTCCACCGCGGTGGCCGGGCTGCTGTTGACCCATGGTGCGGGCGGAGGCGCCGACCAGCACACGCTCGTCGCCCTCAAGGAGGGCCTCGACATGCCGGTTCGCCGCATTGAGTTCCCCTACAGGCGTGAGGGCAGGCGGTTCCCGGACCGGGCACCGAAGCTGATCGAGACAGTCCGCTCCGAGTCCGAAGCGTTCGCCTCCGATCTCGGCACCACCACCGACCGGCTCGTGCTGGGAGGACGCTCGATGGGGGGTCGCATGTGCTCCATGGCAGTAGCCGGGGGGCTGCCCGCGGCCGGGCTGGTGCTGCTCAGCTACCCGCTGCACCCGCCGGGCAAGCCCGAGAAACTGCGGGTCGAGCACTTCAGCGGCATGGACGTGCCCACGCTGCTTGTGAACGGCGACCGGGATCCCTTCGGCACTCCCGAGGAGTTCGCGGCCCACATCGGAGCCATCTCCGGCGAGGTGACCATCCGCTGGCTCGAGGGCCAGGGCCACAACCCCAAGCCACGGTTCGACGTTGAGATTGTGGCCGCGGTCGACTCCTTCCTGGCCCTGCTCTGATCCTTGCGGGGCGCCCAGAGCGCACCGGTAGGGCCGGTAGTCTCGAACCATGCTGGAGCGGATCGCCGGCCTCGAGAACGAGCTGCGAGATGTGGAGATGCGCCTGGGTGACCCCGCGGTGCAGTCCGACCCGCGCCGTCTGGCCGAGTTGGGCCGCCGCCACAAGCAGCTCAGCGAGATCGTGGCCACCGGACAGCGGCTCCGCTCAGTCCAGGACGACCTCGACGAGGCTCGCCGCATGCACAGCGCGGCCGACGCAGCCGAGAGGGCCGACCTGCGTGAGATGATCGACGAACTCGAAGCAGCCGTGGCCGCGGCCACCGAGGAACTGAGGGTCCTGCTGCTCCCGCCCGACCCCAACGAGGGCCGCAACGTGATCGTCGAGATACGCGGCGCGGCCGGCGGCGAGGAGGCCAACCTCTTCGCCCGCGACCTGTTCGGCATGTACCAGGCCTTCGCCAAGCGGCAGCGCTGGAAGCTCGAGCCGCTGGCCGCCTCGCCCACGGGCCTCGGGGGATACACGGAGGTGAGCGGGCTCATCTCGGGCGATCAGGCCTGGACCCGCATGAAGCACGAAGCGGGCACCCACCGGGTGCAGCGGGTTCCGGTGACCGAGTCGCAGGGCCGGGTCCACACGTCGTCGGCGACGGTCTCGGTGCTGCCCGAGGCCGAGGAAGTCGATGTGCAGATCGACGATGCCGACCTGCAGGTCGATGTCTTCCGCTCGTCGGGACCGGGTGGACAGTCGGTGAACACCACCGACTCGGCGGTGCGGATAACCCACCTGCCCAGCGGCCTGGTGGTGGCCATGCAGGACGAGAAGAGCCAGCTCCAGAACAAGCAGAAGGCGATGAGGGTGCTGCGGTCGCGGCTGCTGCAGGCCGAGCACGACCGAGCCTCCGCCGAGCAGTCGGCCATGCGCCGGGGTCAGGTGGGCGGCGGCGACCGATCCGAGAAGATCCGCACCTACAACATGAAGGAGAACCGGGTCACCGACCATCGCATCGGGCTCACCCTCTACAAGCTCGACCGGGTGCTCGCTGGCGAGCTCGACGAGTTGAGCGACGCCCTGGTGCAGGACGAGCAGCGCACGCTGCTGGCCGACGGCGAGAGCGGCTGAGGCCGAGCGGGATCCCGGTGGTCTCCACTGTCGATGCCGTCCGCTGGCGCAGCCTCTTCGAGGAGGCGCGGCAGCGCCTGGCCGGAACCGACGGGGTGGACTCGCCCGACATCGACGCCCGGCGCATCGTGGAGGCCGCGGCCGGGGCAGCTCCCGCGGAGTATGAGAGCGTCCTCGACGAGCCGGCCACGCAACGGGCCGCGACTTGGTTCTTCTCGATGCTGGAACGACGGGCCGCGGGCGAGCCGTTGCAGTACGTGGTGGGCTCGTGGAGCTTCAGGACCCTCGACCTGATGGTCGACCGACGGGTGCTCATCCCCCGGCCGGAGACCGAGGTCGTTGCGGGCTGGGCCGTAGACGAGGTGGCCAGGCTCTCGAGTGATGGGCGCGGTGACCGCGACGTGGTGGTTGTGGACCTGGGCACCGGCTCGGGCGCCATCGCGCTGTCGGTGGCGGTCGAGTGCCCGGTCGCCAGAGTGTTCGCCACCGACGTGTCCAGCGACGCCCTGGCGGTGGCCAGCGCGAACCTTGCCGGCCTGGGACGGGCCGCGACCCGGGTCAGCCTGCACGCAGGCGACTGGTTCGAGGCCCTGCCCGTCGCCCTGCGGGGATCGGTCGACGTGGTGGTGTCGAACCCGCCCTACATCGGCAGCGGCGAGGAACTGCCGCCGGTGGTGGCCGACTGGGAGCCGCCCGTGGCGCTCTGGTCGGGGCCCACCGGGCGCGAAGCCGTCGAGCAGGTGATCGGCGGAGCGTCGGAGTGGCTGCGTCCGGGCGGGGCCCTAGTCATGGAGGTGGCGTCCCATCGAGCTGCGGAGTCGGCCGTTCTCGTCACCGGTGCCGGTTTCTGTGACGTGCGAGTGGAGCGTGATCTGGCCGGCCTGGAACGGGTCGTGATAGCGCGCCTGTCATGAGTTCTGGCCGGGTGGTGCCCGTCACCAACCCTGAAGAGCTGGCCGCAGCGGCAGCCGCGGCCCTCGTGGCACTCAGGGCTGGCGAGCCGGTCGGTGTTCCCACGGACACCGTCTACGGACTGGCTGCCGATGGCGGCGACGCTGATGCGATCCAGCGGCTCTTCGAACTCAAGGAGCGCCCTGCGGACCGCAGCATCGCGGTGCTGGTCGCCGACGTGTCCGCAGCCGCGGCGTTGGTGGAGCTCGATGGGCCGGCCAAGAGGTTGGCCGAGCATTTCTGGCCCGGCCCACTCACCATCGTGGCGGCCCGCACCCCCTCCGCACCCCCCCACCTAGGGACGGGTGACACCATCGGGGTGCGCGTGCCCGACAACGACATCATGCGGGCCATCGCCGGCCCGGGGCCGCTGGCCGTCACCAGCGCCAACCTCCACGGCGGCCCCACCCCGTCCACCGCTGGAGGCGTGGCCGAGCTGTTCCCGACCCTGGGCCTCGTCGTCGACGGCGGCCCCCGCCCCGGCGCGTCGTCCACGGTCGCGGACGTGACCGGGTCGACCCCAACAGTGCTGCGCGAGGGTCCGATCAGCCTCGACGAGATCCTGGCTGTGGTGCAGGTCTGAGAGGCTGAGTCACCGCAGTTAGCGAATTGGCAGCTGTGAGTGCCCGAAACGGCCTTCTCCGCTGCCAATTCGGGATCCAGTCCCTCTACGTCCACCGGGGCGGCTCGGAGACCTAGGATGGCGGTCGTGAGGATCGCGGTGGGGGCCGACCATGCCGGCTACGGGCTCAAGCAGGCGTTGGCCGAGCATCTGCGGGCCTCCGGCCACGATGTGACCGACTGCGGCACCCACTCCGACGACAGGGTGGACTATCCAGACTTCGGCGCGGCAGTGGGCCGGGCCGTCGCCGAGGGCCAGGCTGATCTGGGCGTGTGCGTGTGCGGCAGCGGCAACGGGATCGCCATGGCGGCCAACAAGGTCGCGGGCGTGCGGGCCGCGGTGGCCTACGACGTGACCTCGGCTCGCCTGGCCCGGGCCCACAACGACGCCAACGTGCTGTGCATAGGCGAGCGGCTCACCGGTGCCGAGGTGGCCCGTGAGGCGCTCGACGCCTGGCTGGCTGCTGGTTTCGACGGTGGCCGCCACCAGGCACGCATCGCCAAGCTTGACGCGCTCGGCAACTCTGGCTGATCTTCACGACAGGCGCGGCGCCGCTTGCCCTTCGTGCTTCGCTACGGTGCGGCGCGGCAATCGGTTCTGAATCAGAGCCCAACCGAACCGAATCGAGGAATCAATGCCCTGGCCCACCGCTGACGAGGCGGTCTTCGACCTGATGCGTCGAGAGGTTCACCGCCAGAACACCACCATCCAGCTCATCGCCTCAGAGAACTTCGCCAGCCCGGCGGTGATGGCCGCCACCGGATCGGTGTTCACCAACAAGTACAGCGAGGGGTATCCCGGTCGCCGCTACTACGGCGGCAACATGGTGGTCGACGAAGTCGAGGACCTGGCCCGCCGCCGGGCCTGCGAGCTGTTCGGCTCCGATCACGCCAACGTGCAGCCCCACGCCGGCGCCATCGCCAACATGGGCGCCTACCACGCCCTCATCGAGGCGGGCGACACTGTGCTGGGCATGAGCCTCGACCACGGCGGGCACCTCACCCACGGGTCCCCGGTCAACTTCTCGGGTCTGCAGTACCGGTTCGTGTCCTACGGGGTCACCGCCAGCGACGAGCGGATCGACATGGACCAGCTGCGCGACCTCGCCCTGGCCGAGCGGCCCAAGCTGATCGTGGCCGGCGCCACCGCCTACCCCCGCCTCATCCATCCCGAGCCGCTGCGGGAGATCGCCGACGAGTCCGGAGCGCTGCTCATGTTCGACGCGGCCCACATCGCAGGGCTGATCGCAGGCGGCGTGCACCCCAACCCGACTGAGTTCGCGGATGTGGTGACGTTCACCACCCACAAGACCCTGCGAGGGCCCCGGGGCGGCGCCATCATCTGCCGCTCCGACTACGCGCCGGCGGTGGACAAGGCCATGTTCCCCGGCATCCAGGGCGGCCCGCTCGACCACGCGGTGGCGGCCAAGGCGGTGGCCTTCGCCGAGGCAGCCACCGACGAGTTCGCCGACTACGCGGCCCGCATCGTGGAGAACTCCCGAGCCCTGGCGTCGGCGCTGGCCGGGCACGGGTTCCGGCTGGTCTCGGGCGGCACCGACAACCATCTGATGCTGGTGGACCTGCGTACCTTCGATCCCGACCTGACCGGCAAGGAGGCCCAGGCCACCCTCGACGCCGCCGGCATCAGCCTCAACAAGAACACGGTCCCCGACGACCCCCGATCGCCCTTCGTCACTTCCGGTGTCCGTATCGGCACGCCTGCGGTCACCACCCAGGGCATGGACACCGACGACATGGCCACCATCGCCGACCTCATCTCCAGGGCGCTGCGCAACCGCACCGACGAGGCCGCGGTAGCAGCCGTGAGGGCCGACGCCAAGGAACTCTGCGCGGCCAAGCCTCCCTACCCGGGGCTCGACACCGAGGACTAGCCGGCCGGCGGATCGCCCGGGTCCCGGTCCTCGGGATTGAGCTCCTCGAGTTCCTGGCCGGCGGTCTCGGGGTACTTCCACACGACTAGGGCGGCCACCGCCAACGGACCGACCGCCAGGAGGGCCAGGGCAGGACCCAGACGCCCATCGAGCGCGTCGGACAGCCACCCGGCCACGAAGAGACCCAGGGCGCTGCCGGCCACGCCGACAGTGACTATCAGTCCGTTGGCCCGGCCACGCCGGTAGGTGCCGAACAGCTCCGGCCCGTAGACGGCCAGCGCGGGCACAGCCACCGCGCCCAGCACCCCTCCGGCCAGGGTCAGCGACCACAACGCGGCACCGTCGGTGAAATAGGCCCACGCAACGAACACCGCGCCCGCCACCAGGCCGGCCGCGCCGACGGGACGGCGGCCCCGCCGGTCGGCCAGATAGCCGCCTGCGAGGACGCCGATGCCGATCGGGGTGTTGGTGACCACGGTGAACAGTGAGATGGCTGCGGCGGAGAACTCCCGCTCGTCCTTGAGGAAGTCGTTGCGCAGCCCCGAAGCCGGAGCGGCGAACATGGCGATCAGGAACGCCGAGGCCGCCAGCAGCGCCAGCCGCCTGCGCCGACGCTCGGCGGCTTCGGCATCGGAGGCGATGCTGGCCGGGCGGTCGTCGCGGGGCGGGAATCCGGGGCCAGCGATCTCGAAACGGCGGCTCTCGGGCAGGTGCCGTCCCACCCAGGCCATGACGGCCACACCGGCCAGCGGCACTACGTACACCGCGCGCCAGGCCGAGATGTGCAGGTCGGCCACCGGCAGCACCCACACCGCCATACCGGAGCCCAGTCCGGCGCACAGCACCAGCACCGACATCGCCCACGCCCTCGACCGGGCCGGCATCTCCTCGGCGGCGAGGATCACGATGAGGATCCCCAGAGCGGTCGACAGCCCCCGGGCCAGCAACTGCGTGGCTCCCAGGAACCACAGTCCCGGTGACAGCGCCCCGACCGCGGTGACGACACAGCTGGCCACCCCGGTCGCCAGCAGCAGGCGTCTCCGGCCATGGCGGTCGGCCAGGGCCACGCTGGCCAGCGCGACCAGCACGCCGACGCGGACCACGGCCAGCACGATCCCCTGGGCGGTATTGCCGTGGCCGAACTCGTCGGCCGCGAACGTGAGGGTCTGGGAGAGGACGGTGCCCAGGTAACCGTCCAGTACTTGGACGGTGCACAGCAGGCCCAGCACGGCCGAGGCGCGGGCGTCGATCCGGTCGGGGGGTGCCCACCAGTAGCCGTAGACCTCCTTGCGGTGCCGTAGCGCGTGCCTTACCGGGAAGTGGAACAGCCAGGCCCACACCGGCACCGCCAGCCGGTAGGTGGTGGTCTCGACGAGCTCGTACCGTCCGCCGTCTCGCTCGCCGTCGGCGCCGCCGGATTCGCCCAGATCGAGCCCCGTCAGCTGCAGGCGGCGCTCGTAGTGCCGGAAAGGGCCGCCTACGGCCTCAAAGCGGTCGTCGGCCACCGCTCGTTCGGCCACGAGGTCGCGCCGCGGCTCTCGCAGAACGGCCCGTTGGCGCTCCATCTCGGCCGCGCCGCCGCGCCGCACGATGCGCAAGACGGTCATCGAGCCTCCGCGGTCATAGGCTTTGAGGGTGGCGATCGAGCGGATAGTCGTTCGCTCCGGCCCCCCGCTGGAGGGCACTGTTGCTGTGGCCGGAGCCAAGAACTCGGTGCTCAAGCTCATGGCGGCCACGCTGCTGGCCGAAGGCACCTACCGCCTCAGCAACGTGCCCCGCATCGTCGATGTGGACCTCATGGCCGAGCTCCTGCGGGCCGTGGGGTGCACCGTTGAGTGGGATCCGACCGAGGACGCGGCGATCCGCATCGACGTGCCTGCCGAGATCACCCCGGTGGCCCCCTATGACATCGTGGAGCGGTTCCGGGCTTCGGTCGTCGTGCTCGGGCCCATGCTGGCCCGCTGCGGCGAGGCCAGAGTGGCCCTGCCCGGGGGCGACGACTTCGGTCCCCGGCCCATCGACATGCACGTGAGCGGCCTCGTCGAGCTGGGCGCGCAGGTCGATGTCGTGCACGGCTACATCGAGGCCTCCGCAACCGAGCTGCTCGGAGGCCGGGTGGTGCTCGAGTTCCCCAGCGTGGGAGCTACCGAGAACCTGCTGATGGCCGCGGTGGCGGCCAAGGGCACCACCGTGATCGACAACGCGGCCCGCGAGCCGGAGATATCCGACCTCTGCCGGTTCCTGGTCCGCATGGGAGCCCGCGTTTCGGGCGCCGGCTCGTCCACGCTCGTCGTCGAAGGAGCGGGGACAGCCCAGTTCCTTCAGGCCGCCGACCACTCGGTCATTCCCGACCGGATAGTGGCGGCCACCTACCTGGCCGCGCTGGGCGTGGCCTCCGGAGACGTGCTCGTGGCCGGCGCCCGCTACGACCACATGGAATTGCTCTGCCACAAGCTGACCGAGATGGGGATGCTGATCACCCCGGACACCGACGGCATCCGGGCCATAGCGCCGCGCCGCCTCGACTCGGTGGACTGCTCCACGCTGCCCTACCCGGGCGTGGCCACCGACCACCTGCCCTTCCTGGTGGTGATGATGGCGACCGCCTCGGGTGTGGGCATCGTGACCGAGAACCTGTTCCCGGGGCGGTTCCGCTACGTCGACGAGTTGCGCCGCATGGGGGCCGACATCCGCACCGACGCCCACCACGCAGTGGTGCGGGGCGTGGAGAGGCTCTCGGGAGCACCGGTGCGAGCCCACGACATCCGGGCCGGGGCCGCACTGGCGGTCGCCGGGCTCGGTGCCGACGGGCCCACCGTGGTGACCGACGCCCATCATGTGGCCCGAGGCTACGAGGACTTGGCCGGCGACCTGGCGTCGCTCGGCGCCGACGTGCGGGCCGAATAGGCCGGGAAGACCGGCAGGTCACTCATCGGGGCCCGGGTTGGTCTGGGACTGCTTGACCGCCCGCCGCTTGGCGTTCCAGACGATGCCGGCGAACAGCAACAGCGGCCCGGCCACGAGCAGCGCCTCATCCCATCCGCCCTGATGTGCCAGCACCGTCAGGCCCATCCCGCGAGCCTACGAGGGGGCGGGGTCGGAGTTGGGGCCGGGCGCTGCGAGACTGGGCCCGTGCAGGCGGAAGTGGAGCGGATCATCGAGATCATCCGGCCGGCCATCCAGGCCGACGAGGGAGACATCGATCTCATCGATGTGGACGAGTCCACCGGGATCGTCACCGTCGAACTCTTCGGCGCCTGCGTCACCTGCCCGGCGTCCACCCAGACCCTCAAGGCCGGCATCGAGCGGATCATGCGGGACCGCGTGCCCGGCGTGACCGAGGTGGTCGAGGTCAACGCCCTGGGCATGAGCGAGACGTTCGTCTCGCTGTAGACCTTGGGCCGCGCTGTGAGCGACACGCCGGAGGTCGTGCCCCGGCCCCCTGAGCGCCGCTGCTACCGGCACCCCGACCGCCGCGGCGGGGTCATCTGCCAGCGTTGTGAGCGCCCCATCTGCCCGGACTGCATGCACCAGGCGTCAGTCGGCTTCCACTGCCCCGAGTGCGCGGCCCCGCGCGGCTCAACGTCGATGACCGCTCGGCCACGCATGGTGATGAGTTCCTCACGCCCGGTGGTCACTCAGATTCTCCTTGCATTGAACGGGCTGGCCTTCCTGTACTCGGTGGTCCTGAGCCGCTCGGCCAGCGGCATCACCCGGATCGACCAGGGATTGCTCATCGACGGTGGCCTGTTCGCTCGGGCCCGGCTCATCGACGGCTTCGAGTTCAAGCTGATCGGAGTGGACACCGGTGAGTACTACCGGCTGGTCACGTCCGCCTTCCTCCACGACGGCATCTTCCATCTGGCCTTCAACATGTACGTCCTGTGGATCCTCGGGCAGATCCTCGAGGCCGGGTTCGGGCGTGCCCGGTTCCTGTCGCTGTTCGTCGTGTCGATGCTCGGCGGCGCGTTCGGAGTGCTGTTGCTGTCGCCGAATTCGCCGACGGTCGGAGCCTCGGGGGCCGTGTTCGGCCTGATGGGGGCCACGGTGCTAGTCCAGCGGGCCATCGGCGGAAGTATCTGGCGCACGCCGCTGGCTCCGCTGCTGATGCTCAACATCGTCTTCACCCTGCTGGTGCCACGGGTGTCGATAGGCGGCCACTTCGGTGGGCTCATCGCGGGCGCCGTCATGGGCGGGTTGATGCTCGCCCTGCAGCGTCGCAACGCTCCGGCCTGGGTGACGGTGTCGCTGGGCGGGATGCTCTCGGCGTTGCTGGTGGCGGGGTCGGTGATCGCTGCCGCGAGTTGAGTACCGGTGCTATCGACGGGGTGGCCTCTACGTAGGATGGCAAGGTGCCCGACACCTCCGAGCCGCACGAGATCTACCTCGACCACGCTGCATCCACGCCACTGAGGGCGTCGGCCCGCGACGCGTGGCTGGCCGCCGCCGAGCGGCACCACGCCAACCCCACCGGATCCCATCTAGCCGCTCGCGAGGCCCGCAAGGCGTTGGACCGGGCCCGGGAGCAGGTAGCCAGCGCTCTCGGCGCCGACCCGGGCGAGGTCGTGTTCACTTCGGGCGGCAGCGAGGCCGACAACATGGCCGTCCGGGGCGCTCTCGGCGCCCGGGGCCCGGAGGCGGTGGCGGTGACCACCGAGGCCGAGCACCACGCCGTACACGACCCGGTGGAGCGCTCCGGCGGTGTCTTCGTGGGTGTGGACGAGCGGGGCATCCTCGACCTCAACGTCCTCGCCGAAGTGCTGAGTTCCCATGACGGCGACGTAGCGGTGGTCTCGGTGATCGCGGTCAACAATGAGACGGGTTCGATCAACCCGCTTCGCGATGCGGCCGACATCGTGCGAGACCTGGCTCCTGGAGCGTGGCTGCACACCGACGCGGTGCAGGCCCCAAACTGGATCGACGTGGCCGCGGAGACCGCAGGCTACGACTTGATCTCGGTGACGGGCCACAAGGTGGGCTCGCCGGTGGGCACCGGCGTGCTGGTAGTGCGCGACGGTGTGGAGCTCGACGCTCTGATCGTCGGGGGCGGCCAGGAGCGGGGCCGGCGGGCCGGCACTCCCGACGTGGCCGGCGCGGTGTCGTTCGCGGCAGCGCTGACTGAGGCCGTCGACCAGCGCGAAGGCAGTGTCGAGCGGCTCCGCGTCCTGCGCGACGCCCTGATCGACGGCCTGATCGACCGGCTCGGCGACCGCGTTCAAGTCTCGGCGGCCCGCATCAACGGCGACCGCAGCCACATCGCGGCCGGGATCGCCAACGTGTGCATCGCCGGAGTGCAGAGCGAGGCCCTGCTGTTCCTGATCGACGCAGCCGGAGTGCGGGCCTCGGCTGCCTCCTCGTGCTCCAGCGGCGCGCAGGACCCGTCCCATGTGCTGGCGGCCATGGGGGTGCCCAGGGACGTGGCGCTGGGATCGCTGCGGCTGTCGCTCGGCCATACGACCGCCGATTCCGACGTGGAGCGGGCTATCGATGTGATCGCGGAGTCGGTCGGACGCCTCGACCGCTTCGGCGGAGGCTGAGATGGCTGGATCGACGGACGGCGCCCGCGGGGCGAGAGTCCTGGTGGCCATGTCGGGCGGGGTGGATTCGTCGGTGGCCGCGGCGCGCCTGCTCGAGGCCGGCTACGACATCGCCGGGGTCACCATGAAGCTGTGGGGCGGCCCCAGCGACACCGGCTGCTGCTCGGTGTCCGACGTCGACGACGCCCGCTGGGTGGCCGACCAGCTCGGCATCGAGCACCACGTGTTCAACTTCGGCGACGACTTCGAACGTCACGTGGTGTCCCCCTACATCGCCGACCACGCCGCGGGCCTGACGCCCAATCCCTGCGTGGAGTGCAACCGGCACATCAAGTTCAGCCGGCTCCTGCGCCGGGCCGACGCGCTCGGCTTCGACCTGGTGGCGACCGGCCACCACGCCCGCGTCGTGAGCGCCGACGACGGCCTGCGCATCGCACGGGGCGTCGACAAGGCCAAGGACCAGTCGTACGTCCTGCACATGCTCGACGCCGCGGTGCTGGAGCGGCTGCTTCTGCCGGTGGGGGAGACCACCAAGGACGAAGTCCGGCGGGAGGCGGAGGCTCGCGGTCTGGTCACCGCGGCCAAGCCCGACAGCCAGGACGTCTGCTTCATCACCGCGTCGGCCGGCCGGCGCAAGTTCCTCAGCGAGCGCATCGAGATGCGTCCGGGGCGGCTGGTGGACACCGCGGGCCAGGAGGTCGGCACGGTCGACGCGCTCGAGCTGGTGACTGTCGGTCAGCGCCGGGGACTCGGCGCGGTGGGCGGCGGGACGCCTCGCTACGTGCTGGACGTGGACGCCGAGTCGTCGACCGTGACGGTGGGGGAGCGAGCCGAGCTCGACTGCTCGATCACGCCCCTGGAGAACTGGCGCTGGACGGACGGCCCCGCCGATGGCCCCGTGCGGGTGCAGACCTCAGCCCACGGCGCGGCGGAGGCCGCCACGGTCGATCGGACCGGTGCGGCCGTCCGCTGGGCCGAGCCCCGCCGGAGAGTGGCTCCGGGACAGAGCGTGGTCGCCTACCAGGGCGACATCGTGGTCGGCGGAGGAACCGCCGCCCGCCCGCCGGAGTAGCCGCCTGCCCCGAGCCGCGATTAGCCGATCCTGAGGCCTCGGCGGGCTGCGGTGGCCAGCACGGCTGCGGGACGGCTGGGCGACATCAGGAGGGCGGTGAGCGAGCGCTCCTCGCTGCGATTGCGTCCCGTCATGACACCGGCCTTGACGGGCTCGCTGAGATGCAGCTCCAGAGCCATGCCGAAGGCCTGAGCGGTCAGGTCGACTGCGCTGGTCTCGGCACGCGCCGGGCCGATCGAGTCGATACCGCGGCGGCTCAGGGGCAGCGGCTCGGCCACAGCGAGATGGTCATGTAGCACCAGCCCGTTGGGGACGAACACCAGCCAGCGGCAGGCCAGCCGGTAGAGGGTGTGGGCCGCGAAGGCGGCGGCGGGCAGCCCCACCGCGGCAGCCACGATGCCCGCCGGCCAGCCTCTGCCGGTCAGCAGCAGCGGCCCCACCGCCACTCCCGCCACCGAGACCGCCCACATGGGCACTACCAGGGCCACCAGGATCGGCCCCGGAGGACGGAGCAGGAAGCGGCGTTCGTCGCCGTAGCTGGCCGCGTCCACCTGCGCCTCGACGTACACGGGCAGCAGCACGAGTCCTGTCCCCATCAGCGAGGCGATCAGCCCGATGAGAGCGACCGGATCCGCGGCGTCCGCCGATCCCGCCGCGGAGACCCACAGCTCGAGCGCGCCGGCGGGCATGGCGATGCGGACGACGGTCGCGGCCCGGGCTCCCGGCAGCAGCAGAGCGGCGAGCACCACCACATAGGCCAGCCACAGCGCCACCGTCACCGTCGTGCGGGCTTCGCCCCCGTCAGGACGGAGTTCGGGGAGGATCAAGTCTCCGAACCAGGCTCCGGCCGCGACCGCCAGCCAGGCTGCCACGGCCCCGATCCGCAGCATCAGCACCGTCTTCCCGGGTCCTCGCGCCCGGCTGCGCACTGAAACCGGCACCTCGTCAGCCACGGGCGCAATTGTGGCACCGGGAGGTGCCAGGGCGGTCACGGGCCGGTCACAGGGCGGATGTAGCCTCACCGTGATGGTCGGCGCAGGCACCCCGAACGCAGCTGCTGCCGTGGACTCCGCGGCGCGGGTCCGTGAGCTCCAGGCCCTGCTCAACCACCATTCGGCCCTGTACTACGCGGGCAAGCCCGAGATCCCCGACGCCGACTTCGACGACCTGCTCAACGAGTTGAAGGCCCTGGAGACACAGCACCCCGAGCTGGTCCATCCCGACTCGCCCACCCAGCGCGTGGGCGCCCCGCCGGATGACACCGTGTTCGCGCCGGTGCGCCACGAGCAGCCCATGATGTCGCTGCACAATGCGCTCGACCTCGAGGAGCTGCGGGCCTGGAATGAGCGGGTGCATCGCGCCCTGGCTGCCAGCACGACCGGCCCGAGCGGCGAGCAGGCCCTGCCGACCATGGGGGACACCTCCGTCGGTGCATACGCGGTCGAGCTCAAGTTCGACGGGCTGGCCATCTCGGTGCAGTACGTCGACGGCGTACTGGTACGGGCCGCCACCCGGGGCGACGGCCGAACCGGCGAGGACGTCACCCACTCGGTGCGCACCATCGCCGACATACCCATCCGGCTCAGCGGGCCGGCTCCCCCGGTCCTCGAAGTGCGCGGCGAGGTGATCCTGCGTCTCTCCATCTTCGAGAGGCTCAACGCCCGCCAGATCGAGCGGGGCGAGAAGTCGTACGTCAACCCCCGCAACGCGGCCGCCGGCTCGCTGCGCCAGAAGGACGCCCGGGTGACCGCCGAGCGGGGCCTGTCGTTCTGGTGCTACCAGCTCGGCTACGCCGAGGGCGGGCCCGCCTTCAGCTCCCATATGCAGACGCTGGACTGGCTGGCGTCGCTGGGCCTGCCCGTCAACGACCATGCGATCTGCTTGGACGATCTGGCTGCGGTGGAGGCCCATGTGGTCGACTTCGAGCGCCGCCGCCACGAGTTCGACTACGAGTTCGACGGCCTGGTCGTGAAGGTCGATGATCTCGCCCTCCAGACACAGTTGGGGGTCGACGCCAAGGCGCCCCGCTGGGCCGTCGCCTACAAGTTCCCGCCCGAGGAGCGTTCCACCAAGCTGCTCGACATCGAGGTGTCGATCGGCCCGTCGGGCCAGGCCACGCCGTTCGCCCGGCTTGAGCCGGTGTTCGTCGGTGGCGTGACAGTGGCGACCGCGACGCTGCACAACGAGGACCAGGTGGCAGCCAAGGACGTGCGGCCCGGTGACACCGTCATCGTCCGCCGGGCGGGCGAGGTAATCCCCGAGGTGGTGGGGCCCGTGCTGTCGGAGCGTACCGAGGGGTCGGAGCCGTGGGTGTTCCCCCCGAACTGCCCAATCTGCAATGAGGCGCTGCAGCGCGCCGAGGGCATGTCGGCCACACTGTGCGTGAACTACTGGTGCCCCCGCCAGATCAGGGGCCGCATCGAGCACTTCGTCGGCCGGGCCGCCATGGACATCGAGTTCCTCGGCGAGCGCAACATCGACCGCTTCGTGTCCGAGGGCCTGCTGAAGGATGTCGTCGGGCTGTACAAGCTCGACTTCGAGAGGATCGAGGAGATGGAGGGCTTCGGCCAGACCTCGGTCAACAACCTGCGCAACTCGATAGAGGCCAGCAAGCAGCAGCCCCTGGCGCGGCTGCTGTTCGCGCTGAGCATCCCCGAGATCGGCCAGGTCAATGCCCAGGTGCTGGCCGCGTCCTTCGGCGACATAGACAGCATCCTGGAGGCCGACGAGGAGGCCCTGGCCGAGGTGGAGGGGTTCGGCCCGATCATCGCGGCGTCGGTGCGGGCATGGTTCGACGACGCCCACAACCGCGAGCTCATCGAGGAGCTGCGAGCGGCCGGGCTGCGCATGGAGGCCGAGGCACCCGACGGCGCAGACGAGGGCGAGGCGCTGCCCCAGACCCTGGCCGGCATGGCGGTGGTGGTGAGCGGCACGCTGGAGGGCTTCAGCCGCGACGGGGCCAAGCAAGCCATATTGGCCAGAGGCGGATCGGCCCCAGGCTCGGTGTCGGGCCGCACGGCCGCGCTGGTGGTCGGCGCGGACCCCGGCGCCTCCAAGCTCCGCAAGGCCGAATCCTCCGGAGTCCCGGTAATCGACGAAGCAGCGTTCCAACAACTGCTCGAGACCGGCCGTCTGCCGTAGCCGCCGGGGCCGCGCGTCCGCCACCGTGTCTCAGCGGCGATGTAGGTTCAGACCGATGGGTACTCCAGCACGAAGGGGCGGCACGGCCACCTCCAGCTTCGGCGTGGGCCGACGGGAGAGCCATGACGCTTCCGCCTTCTACAGGCGTTTCTCTGCTCCAGAGATCAGCCGGGACTCGGAGATTTCCGCCCACGCAAGCCGCAACCAGTTGTGGGTCGGCGATGCGCGCGACATGGACGCCTATGGAGACGTGGCCGACAACTCCGTGGCTTTGGTAGTCACCTCTCCTCCGTATTACGCAGGCAAGGAGTATGAGACAGCGGTGGGGGAGGGTCACGTCCCTGCTGACTACCTCGCCTACCTGGCGATGCTTGAAGCTGTCTTCGCGGAGTGCGTGCGCAAGCTGGAGCCGGGCGGGCGCATCGCCATAAACGTCGCCAATCTCGGGCGGCGCCCGTATCGGTCCCTGTCGGCCGACATCATCGGCATTCTCCAGGATCGACTAGGCCTACTGCTGAGGGGCGAGGTCATCTGGCGGAAAGCTGAGGGAGCAGGCGGCAACTGCGCATGGGGGAGCTTCCAGCACCCGGCCAATCCGGTGCTGCGGGACCTCACCGAGCGAGTCGTGATCGCGTCCAAGGGCCGCTTCGATCGGGCGCTCTCGGCCGGGGAGCGCACTGCTCGCGGGCTGCCTTCCCGGGGTACCGCCAATGTGGACGAGTTCATGGACGCCACCACCGATGTGTGGGGGATACCGGCTGAGTCGGCCACCCGCGTGGGGCACCCTGCGCCCTTTCCGGTCGAACTACCCGAGCGCTTGATCGACCTGTACACCTACGAGGGCGACCTAGTACTCGATCCGTTCATGGGTTCGGGCACGACGGCCGTCGCCGCGGTGCGCACCCGCCGCCACTACGTGGGCTTCGACACCGACGCCGGCTATCTGGACGTGGCGAGACAGCGCATCGCCCGGGAGCGGGAGCGGCTCGCGCGAGGCACGGGTCCGCCCCGCTGGGTCGCCACAAACGACGGCCAGTCGCGCCTCTTCGATGCGCCCGGCGCCGCTGAAGAACCAGGCGCTGACGGTTCCCGCGCTTCGAGCAATGGTGCCGATCCTCTGTCGGAAGACGACTTCCAGGCCCGGGCCGTGCTCGAGGGCCGCAAGGCTCAGGAGAAGGCTCGACAAGTGCTGTCCGAGTGCGGATTCAGCCAGGTTCACGAGAAGGCCTCTTTCTCTTGCGGAGTTGAGGTCAACTTCTCGGCGGTCGACCAGACGGGTCGGAGTTGGCTATTCGATGTTTCCGGTGCTTTCAGCGTTACTCGGCGGCCGGGCCTGCGCCGAACTGACACGCTGTGGAAGGCGATCGGTCGGGCGGCGGTTCTGAACACTGCTGGGCATGGACACCCGCTGGTATTGCTCACCACCGACCGTCCGGCTCCCAACAGCGCCGGGCAGCGAGCCTTGGAGGCAGTGACGGGGCCCGACAAGCCCGTGTATGCCGTGATCGAGATGGCAGACCCCCAAGACTTGGATCGTCTCCGAACTCTGGCCTACGGCGAGGCCTGAGTAGTCGACGCCGGTCCGCGCCGGCTGCTAGGAGACCTCGAAGCACCAGCGGGCGGTGTCGGCCTCCTCGGGACGGGCGATGAGGACGAAGGTTGCTACTGCGCAGTTGGTGTCGGGTGACAGCGCCTCGATCAGCCTGCCTTCACCGGGTACGAACTCGAACCGGTTCAGGCCCTCTATGTGGTCGACCTGAGCGGTCACGTCGACACCGCCGGTGAGCTGTTCGCTCTGATACACGACCAGAGACGACAGTTTGTATCGGGCGTCGAGGATCACAGCCACCCGCTGCTGCTGGAGGACCTCGTCTCCGGGGTTCGGGATCACGCGGTCCACCGCCGGGCTCGCAGTTACCGCTTCGTCGGCGTCGTCGCCCGAGCCGACCAGGGCGGCCACGACGAATCCCAGGATCCCGAACAGAATCAGCGCGGCGATGCTCACCCGGATCCGCAGTGAGCTGCGCGGCGGCTGATCGCGGCTGGGGGTCCCGCTCCTGTTCGCTTCACTCACAGACTGCTCGGGCCCTGGTCCGTTGGTCGTCATCGCAGATCGCACGGTACCGGGCCGGAGCGCGACCGGGTGAGAACCGGCCGGTGGCGCCTTCGGCGGTACCGTGACGGCGATGATCTCCGACCAAGAGGCAAGGCGAGCATTCGGCGGCCGCTACCGGCTGCTGGAGTTCGTCGGAGAGGGGTCGAACGCTCGCGTCTACGTAGCTGAGGATCTCACGTTGCGCCGGAGAGTGGCGCTGAAGATCCTTCGAGCCGACACCGCCGAGGACGCCGGCTTCACGGAGAGCTTCTCGGAACAGATGCGGGCCACGTCGGCGCTCAGCCACCCTCGGGTGCTGCCCGTGTACGACTGGGGTGTCGATCCGCAGCCGTACGCGGTGATGGAGTGTCTCACCGGCGGCAGCCTGGCTGCGCTCCTGCGCGAGGGCTACCGGCTCACTCCGTCGCAGGCGCT
The DNA here is from genome assembly GCA_965117015.1 of Acidimicrobiales bacterium. Taxonomy (GTDB): domain Bacteria; phylum Actinomycetota; class Acidimicrobiia; order Acidimicrobiales; family Aldehydirespiratoraceae; genus Aldehydirespirator. Next base: position 449,794 of record OZ220747.1, on the reverse strand, counting down.
CATGGTCGGGCTGGAGGCCGCCCGGGCGCTCGTGAACATCCACAAGGGCGGCCGGGCACACCTCGGCTTGACGCCCTCTGCCATCCTGTTCGACTCCGGTGCCCGGCCATACATCTCGGACCTCGGAGTGGCCGCGGCCCTCGAAGAGGCTGCTCAGCAGGCGGCCGAGACTGTCGATGGCGCAACCGAGGCCGCGGATCCGACCGCGGGCCCGGCGGCCGCAGCCGCAGACGACCCGGGTGGCGCGCCGGCGAGCTATTCCCGGATTGAACAGGCGCAGGACGTGCACGATCTGGCTCTGGTCCTCTGTGAGGCGGTCACCGGCTCCAGGAACCTGACCGTCGATGTCGGCGGCCCGGACCCGATCCCCATCACCGCTCTCGGCCCGCTTCAAGCAGTGCTGGAGCGCGCCATCGCGGCTGATCCCATCGGAAGGTTGACGGCCGCCGAACTGGCATCCGAACTGCTGAGGATCGCGCCCCTGCTGCCGCGGCCCGACCCGCTTCCGCTGGCTATCTCGAAGGCGCCGCCCACCGATGCGGGTCCAACCCATGGCAGCAGCGAGCCCTTCGAGCAGATCGGGCCGACCGTAACGGAGCGTCTGGCGATCCCCCACGACGACATCCCCCGCCGTCGCTGGCCTGGGCTGGCGCTGGCCGCCCTCCTGGTGCTGGGCGGCGCGGCCGGCGGCTTCTGGGCCTGGCTCTCGGTTGCAGCCGATCCCACCGTGCCCGACCTCCAGGGCCAACCGCGGGCCGCGGCCGTGTCAGCTGCGGCCGAGTCGGGTTGGGAGGTCAATGAGGTGCTGGTGCGAACGCCGGACGCCGAGCGCGGGGAGATCCTCCGCACCGAGCCCGCCGCCGGCACCCCGTTAGGTGAGGGCGAGACGCTGGACGTGTTCGTTTCGCTGGGCGAGCCGCGGATCCCGGTCGCCGACTTGGACGTCGTCTACGGCATGACGGTGGACGATGCCGCCGGCGAACTGGAGGCGGCGGGCCTCGACTTCGCCGGCGAGACGCTCGCCAACGACGACGTCGTCCCGGCTGGGAACGTGATCGGTCTTGACTTGGCCGACGGCGTCTATGAACTGGAGGTCGGCAGCGACGTAGTGCTGCTGGTCTCCGAGGGCCCGGCCGATCGGACCGTCCCCAGGGTGCCTGAGAGCCGGGAGCTGGATGCGGCCGCCGGCGCGCTGGATGCGATCCAGTTGGTGCCGCGGCTCGTGCAGGAATTCTCCGCTGAGGTGCCCGAAGGCACCGTGATCGCCTTCCGTCCTGCCAGCGGCAACTCGCTACCGGTCGGCACCACGGTGGAAGTGAGGGTCTCGCTGGGCCCCATGCCGCCGCCGGAGCCTGAGGAGCCCGCCGAGGACGAGGAAGGCCTCGAGTCGGAGGGACAGGCGTCCGAGGACGACGAGTCCGGCGGAGAGGGCTCCGACGGATAGGCGCCGGGCCTATCCTTCCGACGTGTCCGGCCGGATAACCCGCGACGAGGCGGCCCATGTGGCCCGGTTGGCCCGCCTGCGCTTCAGCGACGAGGAGCTCGACGAACTGGCGGCGCAGCTCTCCGCAGTTCTCGACCACGCCGCCGACGTGGAGGCGCTCGACGTGACCGACATCGTGCCGACCTCGCATCCCCACCCTCTCGTCAACGTGACCCGGGCCGACGAGGTTCGGCCGTCGCTGGACCGGGACGAGGTGCTGGCCCAGGCGCCGTCGGTGGACGACGGCCAGTTCCGGGTGCCGCCGATCCTGGGCGAGGCACCGTGATTGGACGGGTGCCGCGGCGGGCCGCGCCGCTGGAGGAGGCACCGTGACCGCCCTGGGGATCGCCGCTGCGGTGAAGTCTGGAGAACGCACCGCCCTGGACGTGCTGGACGAGCACCTCGCCAGGATCTCCCAGCGCGACGCCGAGATCGGCGCGTTCAACCTTGTGCTGGCCGACGAGGCGAGGACGGCCGCCCGCAACGTGGACGCCGCAGTGTCGAGGGGCGAGGCGGTCGGGCCCCTGGCGGGTGTGCCTGTGGCGCTGAAGGACAACCTGTGCACGAGGGGAGTGCCCACCACCTGCTCGTCGCGGATGCTCGAGGGTTGGCGCCCCCCATACGACGCCACCGTGGTGCAGCGGCTTCGCTCCGCCGGCGCGGTCATCGTCGGCAAGACGAACCTCGACGAGTTCGCCATGGGCTCGTCCACCGAGAACTCCGCCTTCGGACCCACCCGCAACCCACACGACACCGGCCGGGTGCCCGGTGGCTCCAGCGGGGGATCGGCCGCGGCAGTGGCCGCAGGGTTCGCGCCGCTGGCGCTCGGGTCCGACACGGGAGGCTCGGTCCGCCAGCCGGCCGCGCTGTGCGGTGTGGTCGGCTTCAAGCCCACCTACGGCGCGGTGTCGCGCTACGGGCTGGTCGCGTTCGCCTCGTCGCTCGACCAGATCGGCCCGATGGCGTCCAACGTTGCCGACGCGGCAGCTTGCTTCGAGGCGATCTCGGGGCACGACCCACTCGACTCCACCTCGATCGACGGTGCCCGCGATCCGGTCGTGGCCGGTCTGGGGCAGGGTGTGGACGGCCTGCGGGTCGGGCTGGTGGCCGAGTTGTGCGCCGGGAGCGCACGCGTTCGGCAGGACGACGGGCTGGACGGGGTCTCGGCCGTTGAGGGTGTGGCGGCCGACGTCACCGCCCGGGTCGACGCCGCCGCCACCGCACTGGAGGCTGCGGGCGCGGCCGTCACCGTCGTGTCGGTGCCGTCGGCCGTGCTGGGCCTGTCGGCCTACTACCTGATCGCGCCGGCCGAGGCGTCCAGCAATCTGGCCCGCTACGACGGCGTGCGCTACGGGTTGAGGGTGGACGCGGCCAACGCCGCGGAGATGAACGTCAGCTCCCGCACGGCCGGTTTCGGCGCCGAGGTGAAGCGCCGGATCATGCTCGGAACCTACGCGCTGTCGGCGGGCTACTACGACGCCTTCTACGGCAAGGCGCTTCGGGTGCGGACCCTGATGCTGCGCGAGTTCGCTGCGGCCTACGCCGCTGTGGACGTCCTGGTGTGCCCGACCGCGCCGACGACCGCATTCGAGTTGGGAGCCAAGACGGCCGATCCGCTGCTGATGTACCTCAACGATGTGTGCACGATCCCGTCGAACCTCACCGGCCACCCGGCGGTGTCGGTGCCCTTCGGCCGCGGTGACGACGGCCTCCCGGTGGGTGTTCAGCTCATGGGACCGGCCCTGTCGGAGCCGGTTCTGCTGCGGGCCGCGTCCGTGCTCGAGCGGGCCGCGCCCTCCGACGGGAGCGTTCCATGAGCCCCGTAGTGCCCGAGCGAGAGCAGGCGGTGCCCGAGGACTGGGAGCTGGTAGTCGGCCTGGAGGTCCATGTGGAGCTGAGTACGGCCACCAAGCTGTTCTGCGGCTGCGCCAACCGCTTCGGCGACGAGCCCAACACCAACGTGTGCCCGGTGTGCCTGGGGCTGCCGGGCTCGCTGCCGGTGGCCAACGGGGCGGCGGTGGACTTCGCCATGCGGCTGGGTCGGGCCCTGGGCTGCGAGGTCCGGGGGGCCGTGTTCGCCCGCAAGAACTACTTCTACCCGGACATGCCCAAGGACTACCAGATCTCCCAGTACGACCAGCCCACCAACACCGACGGTCGCCTCGAGCTGCCCGACGGTCACACCGTCGGCATCGAGCGGGCCCACATCGAGGAGGACACCGGCAAGACCACCCACATCGGAGGAGGCGGGCGCATCCACGACGCCGACTATGCACTGGTCGACTACAACCGGGCCGGCGTCCCGCTAGTGGAGATCGTCAGCCGCCCCGATCTGCGAACTGCCGAGCAGGCCCGGGCCTACGTGCGAGAGCTGCGGGCCATCCTGCTGGCCATCGGCGTGTCCGACGCCCGGATGGAGGAGGGCTCGATGCGGGTCGACGCCAACGTGTCGGTCCGCCCGGCCGGCTCCGACGAGCTGCGAACTCGCTGCGAGATCAAGAACCTGAGCTCGCTGCGAGCGCTGGGCCGGGCCATCGTGTACGAGGCGCAGCGCCATGTGGATCTGTGGTCCGGCGGCGAGCGGCCCCGCCAGGAGACCCGCCATTGGGACGAGGCCAACGGCCGCACCACGCCGGGCCGTTCTAAGGAGGACGCCGACGACTACCGCTACTTCCAGGATCCCGACCTGGTGCCGCTGGCGCCGGCGGCCGAGACGATCGCGGCCATCGACGCTGCCCTGCCGCCGCTGCCTGCCGCCCGCCGGGCCGACCTCGCGGCCGACGGAGGGGGAGCGGTGTCGGCCGAGGATGCCGCCCTGCTGGTGGAGCGGGGCCAGGACGGCCTGGTGCGGGCCGCCATCGCGGCCGGGGCCGATCCGGGCGTGGCCGCCACCCGGGTGGCGAACGATCTGGCCGTCGACGACTGGTCGCCCGTCACTCCCGAGGGCCTGGCCGCACTGGTCTCCATGGAGACCTCCGGTCGCCTCACCGCCACCCAGTCCAAGCAGGTGCTGGCCGAGATGGCCGAGGGGGGCGGCGCCCCCGACGCGATCGCGCAGCGCCGAGGCTTCCAGGCCATGGCCGGCGATGATCTGGCTGCGGTCCTGGAAGGCGTCATTGCCGAGAACCCCGACGCATGGGACCGTTACTGTGCCGGCGACGAAGCCGAGCGAAAGAAGCTGACCGGTTTCCTGACCGGCCAGGTCATGCGGGCCACCAGGGGCCAGGCCGACGGAGCCGCCGTCAACCGCCTGTTGCAGGAGCGGTCCGGCTCCTAGCGGTCGGCGCCGGTGACCTGCCAGGCGGAGCCGGAGAAACGCCACAGCATCAGAACGAGGCGGGTTGCCATCCAGGCGTGCAGGGCGGCCCAGAGCCAGCCGATGCCCGCGCCGGCGGCCACGACCAGCAGCCCGCCGCAGACCAGGACCACGCCGGCCCCGACCATCGAAACGGCCAGGAAACGCAGGTCGCCCGCGCCGATCAGCACGCCGTCCAGGGCGAACACCACTCCCGCGGCGGGCTGGGAGAAGCCGACGTGCAGCAGAAGGAAGGCGGCCAAGGCGACTACGGCGGTGTCCGACGTGAACACGTGGGGCAGCGCCGGCGAGAGGGCAAGCACCACCACTCCCGTCATCACGCCGGATACTGCGCCCCAGCCGATCATCCGCCGCCCGAGCGCTCTGGCCCGGTCGGGCCGGCTGGCGCCCAGGGCCAGGCCGATCAGGGCCTGCCCGGCGATGGCCACCGCGTCGAGCACCAGGGCCAGCACCGTCCAAACCTCGAACACGATCTGGTGAGCGGCCAGGTCGTCGGTGCCGATCCGGGCTGCTATGGCGACCGTCACGGTGAGGCTGGCCCGCAGCGCCGAGGTCCGGATCAGCAGGTCCCAACCGGCGACGGCCAACCGGCGGATGACCGCGGGGTGGGGCCGCAGGCTCACGTCGTGGCGGGCCACGGCCTGCTTGATCCACCACACGAACACAGCCGCGGCCGCGGTCTGGGCCACCACCGTTGACAGCGCCGAGGCACCGATCCCCTGGTCGAAGCCGTAGACCAGCACCACCTCGAGCAGGAAGTTCCCTACTGCTGATCCCAGGGCCACCGCGAAGGGTCGCTTGGTGTCCTGGACGCCCCGCAGGTAGCCCACACCGGCCAGCATCACCAGCATGGCCGGCAGCCCGAACAGCGAGATGCGCAAGTAGACGAGGGCGTTGTGGAGCACCTCGGGGTCGTCGCCCCCCAGCGCATCCACCAGGGTCGGCGCGAGGACGAACCCGACAACGGCCAGAACCACTCCCGCGGTCAGCGCCAGCCAGATGCTCTGCACGGCCTGGTGGGCCGCCCGCCGGTCCTCGCCCGCTCCCAGCAGCCGGGCCACCGCAGCGGTTGTTCCGTAGGCGAGGAAGATGAACATGGCGTGGGCGGTCAGCAGGATCGATGCCGCGAGAGCCAAGCCGCCCAGTTGGGGAGTGCCGATGCGGCCCACGATGGCGGTGTCGGCCAGCACGTACAGAGGCTCGGCCACCAGCGCGCCGAGGGCGGGCCACGCCAACCGCCAGATCTCGGTGTCGTCGCTGGTCCAGCGCAGTCCCCGGAACATCGGCGTGAGGCTAAGTGGCGGAGACGACAGGTGAGGGGTCGCGGTTGCCTCGTGTCGATTCAGCGGCCATACTTGGCGCCGTGAACGACGCTGTCCTGCTCGTGGAAGTACTGGCCTGACAGCGCGCGCTCGCAAACCCATCCGACCGTGCGCAGACCTCCCCCAGGGAGGTCGTTTCGCGTACGGCCCGCAACACCGACCACACCCCGAGCCCCGCCCCGGAGGCCCACCATGGACATGAACGGCGGACAAGCCCTAGTCAAGGCCCTCGAATGCGAAGGCGTCGAGGTGGTATTCGGGCTGCCCGGCGGGGCCATCCTGCCCGTGTACGACCCGATCATCGAGTCGACGATCCGCCACATCCTCGTGCGCCACGAGCAGGGCGCGGGGCACATGGCCGAGGGCTACGCCCATGCCACCGGACGCCCCGGGGTGGCGATGATCACCTCCGGGCCGGGGGCCACCAACGGAGTCACCCCGCTGTGCGACGCCTACATGGACTCGATCCCGCTGGTGTGCATCACCGGCCAGGTGCCCTACGCCGCCATCGGCACCGACGCCTTCCAGGAGTGCGACACCACCGGAATCACCCTGTCGGTCACCAAGCACAACTTCCTGGTGACGGAGGCCCAGGACATTCCCCGCATCATCCACGAGGCCTTCCACATCGCCACCACCGGGCGGCCCGGCCCTGTCCTGGTGGACATCCCCAAGGACATCGTCGACCCCCGCAACCCGCGCTCGGCCATGACCTGGTACGAGCCCACCGACGACATCATGGAGCTGCCCGGGTACCGCCCCGCCACCGCGGGCGATCCCGAGCTGATCCGGGCTGCGGCGGAGATGATCTGCGCGGCCCAGCGGCCCGTGCTCTACGCCGGCGGAGGCATCCTCAAGGCCAGGGCCGCGGCCGAGCTGCTCGCCCTGGCCGAGCTGATCGACGTCCCGGTGGTCACCACGCTCATGGCCCGGGGGTGCTTCCCCGACAGCCACGAGCTGTGCCTGGGCATGCCCGGGATGCACGGCAACTACACCGCGGTCACCGCCATGCAGAGCTCGGACCTGCTGATCGCGCTGGGGGCCCGCTTCGACGACCGGGTCACAGGGCGCCTCGACGGCTTCGCGCCCGACGCCAAGGTGATCCACGTCGACATCGACGCGGCCGAGCTCGGCAAGGTCCGCAACCCCGATGTCGCCATCCGGGGCGACTGCAAGCTGGTGATCGCCGAGCTGGTCGAGGCCCTGCGGGCCTGCGGCGGCCTCGACGCCCAGCCCGACCGCCGGGCCTGGCGCTCGCAGATCAGCGGCTGGCAGGAGCGCCACCCGCTCGTCTACGAGCAGTCCGAGCCGGGTGAGCTGCTCAAGCCCCAGTACGTGCTGGAAGTGCTGCGCGACTCGACTCCCGACGACACCATCGTGACCTCGGGCGTGGGCCAGCACCAGATGTGGGCCAGCCAGTACTGGCGGTTCGACCATCCCTACACCTGGATCAACTCCGGCGGACTGGGAACGATGGGCTTCTCGGTGCCGGCCGCCATCGGGGCCAAGGTCGGCATGCCCGACCGGATGGTCTGGGCCGTCGACGGCGACGGCTGTTTTCAGATGACCGCCCAGGAGCTGGTCACCGCCTCGATGGAGCGCATCCCCATCAAGGTCGCCCTGTTCAACAACGCGTATCTGGGGATGGTCCGGCAGTGGCAGGAGATGTTCTACGAGGAGCGCTACAGCGAGGTGTACCTCTCCTACGAGATCCCCGACTACGTGAAGTGGGCCGAGGCCATGGGCTGCGTGGCCCTGCGGGTGGAGTCTCCCGAGGAGGTGGCTCCGGCCATCAACAAGGCCAACGAGATCGACGACCGTCCCGTGGTGCTGGAGTTCCGCAGCGCTGCAGAGGAGAACGTCTACCCGATGGTCCCCGCCGGCCAGTCCAACTCCGACATCGTCGTCGACCCGTCGCAGCGATGACGGCGACCAGCGCGGCCGCGCCGGCCGATCACAGCCACCGGTTCCACACCATCGTCACCACGGTGGAGAACAAGCCGGGCGTGCTGGCCCGGGTGGCCGGGCTGTTCGCCCGCCGCGGTTTCAACATCGAGTCCCTGGCCGTGGCCCCCACCGCCGATGAGCGTTTCAGCCGCATCACCTTCACCGTTGATGTGGCCTCGTCGTCGCTCGAGCAGGTGGTCAAGCAGCTCGACAAGCTCATCAACGTCGTGGAGATCAGCGAGCTGAGCCCGACCGAGTCGGTGGAGCGGGAGCTGATGCTGGTGACCGTGGACGTGGCCTCGGGGCGCCGCCACGAACTGCTGGAGCTGGTCGACGGCTTCCGGGCCTATGTGCTGGACGCAAACCAGTCGCAGATGATGCTGTCGCTGGCGGCCCGCCCGGGCCGGCTCGACGAGTTCGAGGAGCGTCTGCGGGACTTCGGGATCGTGCAGCTCCAGCGCACCGGCCGGGTGGCCCTGCCCTCGCTGGACTCCTGATCGCTTCTACCGGGGTCCGCCCTACGATCACATCCGCAAACGCGACAAGAGAGGTTCTCGTGGCCAACATCTATTACGAATCCGACGTCGACCGGGCGGCCATCGCCAACCGGAAGGTGGCCGTGCTGGGCTACGGCTCGCAGGGCCACTCCCACGCGCTCAACCTCAAGGAGTCGGGCATCGACGTGCGGGTCGGCCTGCGCGAAGGGTCGTCATCGGTGGCCAAGGCCCAGGAGGCGGGACTTGAGGTCCGGTCCATCGCCGAGGCTGTTGCCGAAGCCGACGTGATCATGATGCTCATGCCCGACACCGAGATGGGCGCCATTTACACCGAGCACGTCGAACCGAACCTGCAGCCCGGGGAGGCGATCTTCTTCGCCCACGGCTTCAACATCCGCTTCGGGCTCATCGAGCCGCCCGACTCGGTCGACGTGTGCATGGTGGCCCCCAAGGGCCCCGGCCATCTGGTGCGGCGGACCTATGCCGAAGGCGGCGGGGTGCCGTGCCTGGTAGCGATCGAGCAGGACGCGTCGGGCTCGGCGCTGCCGCTGGCCCTCGCCTACGCCGACGCCATCGGCGGGGCCCGGGCCGGGGTGATCGAGACCACCTTCACCGAGGAGACCGAGACCGACCTGTTCGGTGAGCAGGCTGTGCTGTGCGGGGGCACCACCGCGCTGGTTCAGGCCGCGTTCGAGACCCTGGTGGACGCCGGCTACCAGCCCGAGATCGCCTACTTCGAGTGCCTCCACGAGCTGAAGCTGATCGTGGACCTCATGTACGAGGAGGGCATCGCCGGCATGCGCTACTCGGTGTCGGACACCGCCGAGTACGGCGACCTGACCCGGGGACCCCGCATTGTCAACGACGCGGTGCGGGCCGAGATGCAGCGCATCCTGGCCGAGGTTCAGGACGGCTCCTTCGCCGAGGAGTGGGTGGCCGAGAGTCGGGGCGGCCGGGCCAACTTCCTGCGACTGGAGGCGGCCGGCCACGATCACCCGGTCGAGATCGTGGGCAAGGAGCTGCGGGCCATGATGCCGTGGATCTCCGCCGGCAAGGCGTCGGTGAAGGAGACCTCAGGTGGACAGGGCTAGCCAGGCACCCGTCATCGACATCGGCATCGACGAGGCTGATCGCGTCGCCATCGCCGAGGGGCTGTCGCGGCTGCTGGCCGACAGCTACACGCTGTATCTGAAGACCCACAACTACCACTGGAACGTGGTCGGGCCGATGTTCAACACGCTGCACCTGATGTTCGAGGAGCAGTACACCGAACTGGCCCTGGCTGTCGACCAGATCGCCGAGCGGATCAGGGCGCTCGGCGAGCCCGCGCCGGGCAGCTACGCGGAGTTCGCCGAGTTGTCGTCGGTGTCGGAGGAGTCCGACCGTCCCGACGCCAACGAGATGATCCGCCGCCTGGTCCAGGGCCAGGAAGCCGTGGTCCGCACCGCCCGCTCGGTGTTCGGCGCCACCGAGAAGGCCGGCGACGAAGCCTCCGCCGACCTGCTCACCCAACGCATGCAGGTCCACGAAAAGACAGCCTGGATGCTCCGCAGCCTCCTGGCCTGACGAGAACGGCAGATTCCTCTCGTCGAGTTGTGTGTATAGTATGCGCATGGCCCGGGTCAACGTCTATCTGCCCGACGAGCTGGCGGAACAGGCTCGGGCGGCCGACCTCAACGTGTCGGGCCTGACGCAGGACGCGATACGCCGCGCTCTGGACGCCCGCGCCGTCAATGAATGGTTGGATGACCTGGCATCACTCCCCGCCGCAGGCATAGACCCGGCGGTGGTCAGAGAGGCAGTCAGAGCCGCCAAGGACGAGTTTGGACTCTGAAGTGGGGGCTGCCCGCGGGCCGGCAGTCCGGAGTGGCGAGGAGTTGGTTCTCGACGCATCGGCGATGGTCGACCTGCTGGTGGGAGCTGAATCGGCGGCCGCGATCCGGGTGCGGTTGCTGAACAGCCAGCTTCATGCCCCGGCGCACTTCGACGCCGAGGTCCTGTCAGCACTCGGGCGTCTCAACCGGGCCGGGCATCTACCCGCGGCGGTCGTGTCCGTGTTGCTCCCCAGGGTCGAGAATGCACGCATCAGCCGGCATCCCGTCAGCCGGCTGCTTGGCGGGGCATGGGACCGGCGTGATGAGCTGAGCCTCGCCGATGCTCTCTACGTCGAATTGGCCGAGCGCCTGGACGCTTCCATCATCTCCACCGACGACCGACTCGTCGCGACTGCGCTCAGGGCAGAGAATCCCACCACCGCCTGAGACTCGACAACCGGTTACGCGAGACACAGGGCGCACCAACGCAACGGAGCGCAGGCCCGGCATGATTGAGGGAAGGCACGCGCAGCCGAAGGAAGACTGAGGCTCCAATGAGGTCGAGGACAATCCGCTGGGCGCTGGTCGCTGGAGCAGTCGGGCTGGCGATTGGTGGTGTCGTGGCCTGGAACGCGCTCGGTGGGGGCGGCTCGGAGACAGTGCTCGTGTCTGCCGAGGACCCTTCCGACCCCGGTAACGGCGAACGGACGGCGGATCCGGAAGGGGATCAGCCTCCCGGGTCGGTCGGAGGCGAACGGCCGGTGGACGCGAAAAAAGACGAGTCGCTCGGGTCCAGCGGGAATGGCTCGGCGGATCCAGAAGTGGATGAGCCTCCCGGGTCCGGCAGGGATGGCTCGGCGGACCCGCAAATGGACGAGTCCCCCCCGCCGCAAGGACCGACACCCGAGGAGCTGTCGACGGGACCGATACTCGAATGGGCCGAGTACGAGCCCGGCATCGCCGGCCTGTCGATTCTTCAGTCGGTGGGCGACGGCCGTGTGCTCGCTCGGGCCTGGTCCCTTGAGGACTGCAGGGCCGAGCTCATCCCCGCGTCCGGACAGGTCTTCGTCACCAGCAACGGCATCGACTGGACCGAGGTGCCCATCCCCGACGGCGTCCGGCCCGATCTTGTGAGCACTTCCGGCGATCGCTGGATCGTCACAGGCCAGCAGAGCGACTGTGGGCCTTTCGGCTACGCACCCTTCGAACTGTGGTCGAGCCGCGTGTTCTTCTCCGAAGACCAGGGCGCCGTCTGGACGGAACTGGTCCACGACATCGGTCCCGACCCGGTGCCGTCGTCGCCATGGATAGTGGAGCAGTCGGCGGTGATAGAGGCGCTGATGTCGGGCACCAGGATCGTGCTGGCGGTCGTTAGCTACGAGACGATCGATGCGCAGGCACTGCTCGAGGACCGCGGTCTGCTGCCCGAGGGCCACATTGCCGCCTTCTGGGGTACCACGAGGGACGGCAAGGCGGAGTTCACGCTGTTGAGCGCCCCCGATCCCGAGGACCCATCCGCAGCCGGCCTGCCCGGCGACGAGCAGCACCTGTATGTGAGCATCGACGAACTGGACCTCACTCCCGAAGAGCGGGCCAAGCTGGACGGCCTGGAGAACAGCCGGATCAGCATCCTGACGAGCGACGGCTCTACAGTCGAGCTCGCGGCACGGTACGACGGCTTCGGCGCAACGGGGTTCGTCACCGGGGGCGGGTTCGAGCTGATGATCGTCGGCGAGCAGGATCTGCTGGTGCTCACGTCTGCCGACGGGCTCACTTGGAGCGAGCAGCAGTCATCGTGGGCCGATCACCCCGGTAGCACCGTCGTAGCCGGGGCCACGGTCTGGCGCACGGTGTCGGACCGCTCCGACGGCTTCAGTGTTGAGCGCGGCGACGACGGGCAGACTCCGGCCACGGTAGCGACGTTCGAAGGGCTCGTGCCTGTCGGAGGGCCTGGTGCTGGTCCGGCCGGTGCAGTGATCACCGCTCTTGTCGCCGGTGGGGGCGCTGACGGTGGGACGGGCGGCCCCATGCCGGAGGGCCGGGTCGCCAAGGACGGCTACGAGCTGCGCTACAACGAGCCCGAGGGGGGCGTCACCCTGTGGGATCTCACCGAGGACGCCCCGGTCTACGAGTTCGGACCGGAGGATGTCGCTAGCGACACGGTGCCCGACGGTGTACGCGAGATCGACGACGAGTCCTTCGGGGTGGTCTTCGAGGATCCCGAGACAGGCGCGGACCTCGTGACCTTCACCGATGACGACCTGAGTCCCATCTTTGGGGCGACCGTGCCCGACGGCATGTACGAGTCGCTTGAGCAGTGGCTGGGCTGGTCGGCCGACGGAAGCCTCTGGGGGTGGCAGACGGTGGCCGACGCCTTCGGCATCGACGAGGACGAAAGCGATCCGTGGGTCCAGCTGGCGGTGGGCGGTGACTTCGTGATCGCTCAGGTCCAGACGTTCCCCAGGCCCGAGCTGTCCGGGGACACCTCCGGGCAGAGCGGAGTGCTCGCGTCCTCGGGTGCGTCCCTACCGCCCCGCTGGTTCATAGCCCGAGTCCCGTAGCAGCCGAGCGGTTCGGGCCGCGCATCCAGCCCGCCCGGGCACACAGCACTCCGGTCGTCGGCCTCGACAAGTTCTCCCGGGCTCTGCAGGACATGCCCTACTGGAAGGACACGAACACGATGTTGGGTGACAGCGCCAGCACCTGCTCCGGCGTGGCCATCGGACTGTCCTCGTCGTAGAAGTTCTTCCAACCCCAGTGGAAGCGGTCGGCATCGGGCTCGCCGGTCAGCGTGTTCCACGTGTTGTACTTGGCTGACAGGGAGCCTTGGCCGTCCATGTGGATCATCACGGCCAGCTCCGGGGGTGTCTTGATCTGTTCGCGGTTGGTGATCATCGAGAACCGGAACTGGTGAACGATCAGCAGCTTCTGGGGGAGGGACTCCTCCCTGACGATCCCGGCCAGCCAATCCACAACCTGGTTGATCTCCGCCGCGTCCACGGTGCCGACCTGCCTCAGGTGGACCTCGTGAGGCTTGAGCCTCCACTCCGGATCGAGTGCGAGCCCGACGTGAGGCAGGCGCAGGAACTCCTCGTAGAGCTTGGCCTGCGAGAAGAAGTCCGTACGCCCCGGCTGGAGATCCAGCACCACGTACACGTCGTTGGCGGCCGCCACCTCGATCCAGGGCCTGATCACTTCGTGATCAGTCACGCTGGAATAGTCCCCGTCGGCGCCGGCGGAGGCGGAGGCGACGGTGGCGATGATCTCGAAGGTGGGCAGGACCGCTAGTCCGTCCGCCTCGTAGCCCTCGGCTATGGACTGAAGGCGCTTGACCGTGTCGTCGGGACCCTGCTCGCCCAACACACCGAGCCCCGAGGTCGACGGGTGGCCGTACACAGCCACCAGGCGGCGATCCGGGATGCCGTCACCCGTCTCGAAGAGGAGCATGCCGTCGCTAGGCAACTCTGCTCGCGGTGGTTCTTCGGTCTGGGGTTCGCCTTCGACTTCGTCTTCGGGTTGCGGTTCCTCGGGCTGCGGTTCTTCGGGTTCGGGTTCGTCGGTCTGTGGTGGTTCGTCGGGTTGCGGTTCGTCTTCGGGTTGCGGTTCTTCGGGCTGTGGTTCTTCGGGTTCGGGTTCGTCTTCGGGTTGCGGTTCTTCGGGCTGTGGTTCGTCGGGTTGCGGTTCTTCGGGTTCGGGTTCGTCTTCGGGTTGTGGTTCTTCGGGCTGTGGTTCTTCGATCTGTGGTTCCGGAACGGCAGGCTCGACAAGCGGCGGCGCCGAAGTGGACGGAGGAGGTGCGGTGGCAGCCTCTGGGTCGGTCGGGACAGCGCCCGGCTCGAGGGTCTCTAGGCGCTGTCCAGTGAAGTGCGGTCCGGTCCCGCCGGGTGTGGCGTCACTTGCGCATGAGGCGGCCAGCAACAGGAGCGCTGCGCACACGCGGATGCCGGCGGCAAGGCGATGGGGAAGGGAAGGCCGCGTCGACATGGTCGGCACTGGACGCTAATTGCTCCGGTTGCTTCGATCGTGTCAATTGTCGAATGTCCCCCGGCAGCTGTGTGGATTCGCGAATGGGCCGTCAGTTGAGGCGTTCGACGATCATGGCCATGCCTTGGCCGCCGCCTACGCACATGGATTCGAGGCCGATGGTGTTGTCGGCGTCCTCGAGGCCGTTGAGCAGGGTGCACATGATGCGCGACCCGGTCATGCCGAAGGGGTGGCCCAGCGCGATCGACCCGCCGTTCGGGTTGAGCTTGTCGTAGTCGATGCCCAGGTCGTCGGCCGAGGGCAGCACCTGGGCCGCGAAGGCCTCGTTGATCTCCACGTGGTCGATGTCGTTGATGGTCATGCCGGCCCGCCCCAGGGCTTGGCGGCAGGCGTCGACCGGGCCTAGGCCCATGATCTCCGGGTTGAGCGCCGACACGCCGGTGGCCACGATCCGGGCCAGCGGCTTCGCCCCAACCGCGGCGGCCTTGGCATCGGACATCACCACCACAGCGGCCGCGCCGTCGTTCAGCGGGCAGCAGTTGCCGGCGGTGACGGTGCCGTCGGGGCGGAACACGGGGCGTAGTTGAGACACGCCCTCGAGCGTGGTGCCCTCTCGGATGCCGTCGTCCCCGCGTACATCGCTGCCGTCAGACAGCGGGTAGGGGGTGATCTCGCGCTCGAAGAAGCCCCGGTTGCGGGCCGCCTCGGCCCGGTTCTGGGACATCACGCCCCACTCGTCCTGGGCTTGGCGGGACACGCCCTTGTACTGGGCCACGTTCTCGGCCGTCTGGCCCATGGCGATGTAGATGTCGGGCAGGCCCTGCGGGGGAGCCCAACTCTCAGCGCCCTCGGCGGTGCGCTCTGCGGTGCGGCCCTCGGCCGAGGCGAAGTCGTCGTTGTGGGGGCCGCTGTCGGCCGCGCCGTACTCGTAGCGCGACACCGTCTCGACGCCTCCGGCCACGAAGCAGTCGCCCTCGCCGGCCTTGATGGCGTGGGCGGCCATGCGGATGGTCTGAAGCGACGAGGAGCAGTAGCGGTTGACGGTCACGCCGGGGGCGTTCACCCCGGCCAGGATCGAGGCGACCCGAGCGATGTTGTAGCCGCCCTCGCCTCCGGGCTGGCCGATGCCCCAGATCACGTCCTCCACGTCGGCGGTGTCGAGCCCGGGAACCTTGGACAGCACATCGCCGATGATGAACGCCGACATGTCGTCGGGCCGGACTTCGGTGAGCGATCCCTTGACGGCCCGGCCGATGGGGGTGCGGGACGTGGCGACGATGACGGCTTCAGGCATGGTGTGCTCCTTGGGTGTTTGGAGGTTGTTTGGCACGAAGGTGGCGCAGCAGGGGACAACACTAGGAGGCGCAGAGCCGGACCGCAGCCTCCAAGGGAATTGGCAGCGTTGTGCACGATATGCGTGCATTGTGCTGCCAATTCGCGTATGGGTTCGGCGGTGCCGGGGAATTGGCAGCGTTGTGCACGATATGCGTGCATTGTGCTGCCAATTCGAAGGACCGGCCGCCCCTTGGCCCAGTGCGGGCGGCAGTAGGATCGATCGGTGCCTCAAGACAACGACGACACGGCTATCGACGCCGAGCGGGCCTGGAAGCTTCTGATCGGCGGGGAGTGGGTCGACGCTGATGCCGGGACCTATCCCGTCATCGACCCCAACGACGGCACCGTGGTGGGTCACGCTCCAGAGGCGACCGCGACCCAGGCCAGCGACGCAGCTCGGGCGGCCCGCGAGGCTCTTCCCCGGTGGCGGGCCCTCAGCCCCGAGGAGCGGGGCGACCGCCTGGCCCGTCTGGCCGACGTGATCGAGCGGATGGCGCCGTCGTGGCTCCAGTTGGTGCAGGCCGAGACCGGCTCGGTGACCTCCATAGCCAAGGGACTCCAGGTGGGCGGGCCCATGATCGAGCGGTTCCGCTACTACTCGCGACCGATCAACGTCGACACCGACGTGGCCCCGATGCCGGCCGAGGCGGGGGCGCTGGGTCCAGCCGGGCTGATCGCGGCCACAGTGAAGCGCCACCCGGTGGGCGTGGTGGCCTCTATCACTCCCTACAACATGCCGCTGGTGAACGTGGCCGGAAAGGTCGCCCCGGCGCTGGCCGCGGGCAACACCGTGGTGATCAAGCCCGCCCCCCAAGATCCGCTGGGCGTTCTGCTGCTCGGCGAGGCCGTGGCCGAGGCCGGCCTGGGCGACGGCGTGGTCAACATCGTCACCGGCTCCGGCCCGGAGGCTCCCGCCGCCCTGGTGGCCTCAACCGACGTGAACATGGTGTCGTTCACCGGTTCGACACAAGTCGGCGCCCGCATCTACGCCGACGGCGCGGCCACCATGAAGCGGGTGCTGATGGAGCTAGGCGGCAAGGGCGCGCTGGTGATGACCGACGACGCCGACGTCAACGCGGCCTGCATGGGCATCGCCACCACGTGGGGACTCCACTCGGGCCAGATCTGCACCGCACCGACCCGGGTGATCTGCCACCGCAGCATCCTCGACCAGACGGTGGAGACGCTCAAGACCTTCGCGAGCTTCATGAAGGTGGGCGACGGCCGTGCGCCCGACACGATCGTCGGCCCGGTCATCACCGAAGCCCACCGCGACCGGGTGGAGGCATTCATCGCGAGCGGCGTCGACGCCGGCGCTACCGCGGTGTGCGGCGGGGAGCGCCCCGACCTGCCCGGCTACTTCGTGGCCCCCACCCTGCTGGCGGACGTCACGTCCGACATGGAGGTGGTGCAGCAGGAGGCCTTCGGCCCGGTGGTGGTGATCCTGGCTCACGACGACGACGACGAGGCCGTGGCCCTGGCCAACGACTCCGACTACGGGCTGTTCTCCTACGTGTATGCGGGCGACGCCAAGCGGGCCTACGAGATCGGCTGCCGGCTCGAGTCCGGAAACGTCGCCCTCAACACCGTGCAGCCCCACATGTTCGCCCCCTTCGGCGGCTTCAAGATGTCCGGCATCGGCCGCGACCGGGGCAAATGGGGCATCGAGGCCTATACCGAGATCCAAGCCATCAACTGGCTCTCGTAAATATAATGAAAACTATTGAAATATTCCACCTCTAGCTAAAGTGGCCGTGCCATAATGCGGCATGACCCCTGATCCGATCCTCGACAAGCTGTCGCAAGCCTTCGAAAAACGGCGTGCCGAACTGCTCGTGACAGAGAAGGGACGCTGGGCGGTCTTCGTGCAGCCGCGAGACCGCCGCCGCCGCCCGGAATTCCTGGGTTGCTTCGACGACGAGCACGAAGCGTGCGCGGCTGGCTTTCGAAGTCCCATAGGCCGGCGCTTTCTAATCAAGGAGGTCTTGGAGCAGGACCGGGTGATCAGCGTTCCGTGGGCGGTGTTGGCCGATCATCACTGAGGAGCCCGGCTATTCGCGCATAGTGGGAGGCATCGGGCCCCGTGGACCGGTCGTTGACGTAGAGGTCAGTCAGCATCGCGAGGAACTTGAGTGGTACGAGGCGGAGGAACGCATGGCACCGCCCCCGCATCGCGTCCAGGGCATCATCGACACAGCTGCACAGGTGACCTGCATTCGCGCAAGGACTGCCAACCGCCTGCTGCTGGAACCGGTTGAGCGCACGACACTGCACACGGCCGCGGGCGGAAAGGAGAGCGCAATCTACTTCTTGACGTTGCAGTTGGGGTCGAGGCAGAGAAGACCGCCCGATCCGATCTCCGTTCGTGCTTACGCCGCTCCAGAGGTCTTGGGAGCAGAGATGCTAATTGGCCTTGATGTCCTGCGACTCGGGGAGTTTGTGCTGTTTGGGCCCGACAGCCGGTACGAACTGTTCCTACCACGTACGACTCGGTCGGCCTCGTAGTACTCAAACTTGTTCAGGGAGCGCCGGGCAGGGTCTTGTGGGGGTTCATGATGCCTTGGGGGTCTAGGGCGTCCTTGACGGCGCGCATCAGGTCCCACTCGACGGCGGACTTCTGGGGCCGTATGCGGTCCCGCAGGAGTTGGCCGATGCCGTGCTCGGCGGTGATGGTGCCGCCGAGGGCGAACGTGGCCTCGTCGATCCGCTCTCGCAGCTCGTCCCGCACGGCCAGGAACGATGCAACTTCATCGTCGCTAGCGGGTAGGACGTACATGTGGAGGTTGCCGTCGCCGACATGGCCGAATCCGTAGGACAGCGCGCCCGGCGCCAGCTCGGACGCGATCCGGCGGACCTCGTCGTGGTAGGCGCCGAAGCGATCGATGGGCACGGCCGTGTCGAGCTTGACACCATGGACGTGCTCCGCCCACAGGAACATGGGCGACAGCTCGTCGCGGATGGTCCACAGCCGGGTCTCCTGCTCATCGGTGACGGCCACCGCGGCGTCGCGGATACAGCCGCGTTCGGAGGCCTCGGCCAGGAACGCTCCCAGCCGCTCGGACACCGGCTCGGCCGACGCCAGCCTCACCAGGACGCAGAACTCCTCGCGGGTGATCAGGGGCCGGGCAAAGTCGAACTTCTCGCACGCCTTCTCCAGGCCGACAACCGGTATCAGCTCGAATGCGGTCACGTCGCCGCCGCATCGGGCCATCGCCAGCTCCAGCAGAGGCATCAACCGGTCGAGGCCGGAGATGGCGGCCAGGGCGCTCTGGATGTGGGGGGTGGACGGGTGCAGCCGCAGCACGGCCCGGGTGACCACGCCGAGGGTGCCCTCGGCCCCGATGAAGAGATGCTTCAGGTCGTAGCCCGAGGAGTCCTTGCGCAAGGCTCGCAGCCCGTCCCACACCTGGCCGTCGGCCATGACGGCCTCCAGGCCCAGCACGTTGTCGCGCATGTTGCCGTAGCGCACCACGTTGTTGCCGCCTGCGTCGGTGGAGACGGCGCCGCCCACGGTGGCGGTGCCCCGTGCCCCCCAGTCGGGCCCGAACAGCCGGTCGGCCGCGGCGGCGGCCTGCTGCACCGACTCGATGGTGGCACCGGCCTCGGCGGTGATCGTCCAGCGATCGGGGTCCACCGACACGATCCGGTTCATGCGTCCCATCGACAGCACGATCGACGGCCTCTGCGGGCTCCGGGTGTGGCCGTCACCGCCAGGACCCGTAGGTACCGGGGTGCCGGAGTGGGCCGACACGGCCGGGACCGAGCCGCCGGACATCGAAGTGTTCCCGCCCTGAGGCACGATGGCGACCCCGGCTGCCGCGCAGGCCCGCACCACAAGGACGGTCTCGTCCACCGAGGACGGGCGGACCACGGCCAGGGCCTTACCCGTGAACTGGCCCTTCTGGTCGGTCAGGTACGGCGCGGCATCGGCGCCGGTGACGACCCCGGCCGGGCCGAGGTCGGAGCGCAGGCCGGCCACGAACGCCATCGGCAGGTCACCCTAACCCCGAAGCCTGTCAGCCCCGGCTACGACGCCGGGCACTGGGCCGAGTCGCGCCGGCGTCGGCGGCCCCGATAGCTTCCCCGGCCATGCTTGACGTGAACTTGCAGGCTCCCGACTTCGAGGCGCCCGACCAGCACGGCAACCCAGTGCGCCTAGCTGACCTAAGGGGCAGTTGGGTGGTGCTGTGGTGGTACCCCAAGGCCTCGACCGCCGGTTGAACCAAGGAGGGCAGGGGGTTCCGTGATCGAGCCCCGGAGTTCGAGGAAGCCGGTGCGGTCGTGGTCGGAGCATCGTTCGACACCGTCGAGGAGCAGCTTGCCTTCGCCGAGACCGAGGGTTTCGGCTTCGCTCTGATCAGCGACCCCGACAAGTCCATCGGCCGCCGCTACCACGCCGAGCGCGAGCCGGGGGAGGACTACTACGAGTACGGGCTGCCTCGTCGCATCACCTACCTGATCGACCCCGAGGGCCAGATCGCGGCGGCCTACGACCTAGCCGGCCAGGACCTCGCCGGCCACGCGGCCCAGGTACTGGCCGACATTGCAGCCCGCTCCTGACCTCTTCAGCCCGGTTGGCCTCTAGGCCGCGTTGTCGTAAACGGCCTTCTCGAAGTCGAGGAACCCGCCCACCGAGGTGGGATCGGCGAACGGGAAGATCTGGGTGGCCCAGAAGCCGCCCACTCCGTTGGCCCGGTCGATCCAGAAGTACAGGTTGGCCAGCCCCGCCCAGGCCAGCGCGCCCGCGGGCCGGCCGGTGGGCGCCTCCTCCTCGTTGATCATGAAGCTCAGCGCCCAAGTCTTCGGCATTCCCGGGAAGAACTCGGCGTCGTTGGACAGGCGCGGGTTCGACACCGGAAGCACCGTCTTGGCCACCTCGGTGGCGCCCAGACCGGGCAGCATCTTGATGAACATGCCCTCGGGCAGGTGGTTCTGGCACGCCATCTCGACGGTCTCGGGCCTGAGGATCTGCTCGCCGCCGGGGCCGGCTCCGTCGTTGAGCCACATGCGGATGAACTTCGCGTAGTCCTCGGCCGTGCCGTAGAGGCCGTGCCCGGCCATGTGGATCTCCGGGTCGGGCGGCAGCTCCACCCCGGGCAGCGGGATGAGCGACCCGTCGGAGTCCTCACGGGCGTGGATCGTCGCCATGCGCTCCCGCATCGACGGCGTCATCGAGAAGGCAGTCGAGTCCATGCCCAGCGGCCCCAGGATCCGTTCCGCGAACACTTCGCCGAGCCGCTTGCCGGTGATGCCCTCCACCACCAGACCGGCCCAGTCGATGTTGGTGCCGTATTCCCACTGCTCGCCGGGATCGAAGAGCAAGGGCGTCTCGATTGAGGCGTACGAGGCCTCCACCACCCACGGCTGGCCCTGCTCGTTGGCCAGCCTCGTGTACGTCTCGTTGAAGAAGTCGTACGTGAGCCCGGCCGTGTGGGTCAGCAGCTGGCGGGTGGTGATGTCGCTCTTCGGTGCGCGCAGTCTCGGCGATCCGTCATCGCCCAGCCCCTCCAGAACCTGGAGCCCGCCGATCCTCGGCACGTACTCCTTCGCCGGAGCGTCAAGGTCGAGGTCGCCCTGCTCGACCAACTGCAGGCAGGCGGTGCCGCCGATGGCCTTGGTGGTCGAGAAGATCGCACACACCGTGTCGGTGGTGAAGGCATCGCCCCCGAGAACGCGCTCGCCCCGAGCGCCCGCATAGATCACGCCGCCGCGGTCGGTAGCGACCGCAGCGACGCCGGGCACGCGTGGCGACCCCGATACAACGCCGTCCAATACCGCATCCGCGGCTGAATTCAGGTCACCCATAGCATCTCTCCTCTGTGCGATGACCAATCTGGGGTTCAACCCTTTCACCGCGTGTTGCTTGCCGACCACTCGCGCGCCTTAGACCGAACGGAGATCCATGTCGTGACGGCTCACCGCGATGGCGGCTAGTTGGTGATCTCGGCGACAATGGGGTGATGCTCACCGGACGCACGATCGTCGTCACCGGCTGCGCGTCGGGGATCGGCGCGGAGACGGCCGCCGAGTTGCGGCGTCAGGGCGCGGCGGTGGTGGGAGTCGACCGGAACCCCGCCCGGGGCGTGGACGAGCACCATCTCGTCGATCTGCGGGATCCGGCAGCCATCGATTCGCTGGTTGACGAGGTTATGCCCGGCCGAGTCGACGGGCTGTGCAACATCGCGGGGTTGCCGCCCACGGCACCCCCGGTCGACGTGATGACGGTCAACGTGCTGGCCCTGCGCCGGCTGACCGAACGGCTGGCGCCGCGTCTGAGCGAAGGCTCGGCCATCACCAACATGGCGTCCATGGCCGGCATGGACTGGGCGGGGTCGGTGGAGCTGGTCAAGGAGTTCCTGGCCTTCGACTACGGCGACGACATCGCCGGGTTCTGCCGTCGTCACCGGCTAGGGGAGGGCGCTCGTAGCTACTTCCTGTCCAAGCAGTGCGTGCAGGTCTACACCATGGCCGGCCGCTGGCGGTGGCGGGACCGGGGCATCCGCATGAACTGTCTGAGCCCGGCCGCGGTCGACACGCCGCTGCTGCCGGACTTCATGGCCAGGATCGAGCGGGCCGCAGCGGCCGAGAAGGTCATGGACCGTCACGCCCGTCCCGACGACATCGCCGGAGTGGTGGCCTTCCTGCACACCGACGCGGCGCGATGGTTCCGGGGCGCCAACCTCACCCTCGACGGCGGGTTGTCGTCACATCTGCTGCTGCAGCGCCACGGGGTGGAGCCCGCGGATCCCTAGCCGGGCCGCTCCGGTAGCCGGGGTTTCAGTCGGCCATCGATGGCAGCCAGAGGGCGATGTCGGGGGAGGCGATCATGATGAGGATCGCCGCGCTGAGGGCCGCAATGAACGGCATGAGCCCTCTGAACACCTGGGCCAGCGGGATCTCGGTCACGCCCGACACCACGAAGGTGATGAGCCCTACCGGTGGCGTGATCAGTCCGGTCAGCAGCATCATGATGGTCAGCACCCCGAACCACACGCCGTCGTAGCCGAGGTCGATGACAACCGGGTAGACGATGGGCGTCATGATCACCAGGATGGCGATCTCGTCCATCAGGGCCCCGAGGATGAAGTACACCGCGAAGATGACGGCCACGATGGCCCAGCGGGGGGCGTTGATGCCCGCGACGAACTCGGTCAACTCAAAGGGGATCCTCGACACGGCCAGGAAGAACCCGAAGATCTTTCCGGCGATGACCAGCAGGAAGATGAAGGCGGTGGTGCGGACCGTGCGGCTCAGGGCGTCCACGAACCCCCTCCACTTGAGCCGGCGGGTGGCGACCCCGTAAACGAGAGCCAGGCCCGCGCCGGCCGCACCAGCCTCGGTCGGCGTGAACACGCCGTAGAAGATCCCGCCCATGCTCACGAAAAAGATCACCGGTACGGCCCACACCAGCCTCACCGCGGCCAACCACCCCAGGTCGGGCTTTGAGAAGGACTCCGCGCCCAGATCCGGGCGGCGCCTGATCACCACGTACGCCGTGGCCATCAGCAGGACTGCGGTGAGGACACCCGGCATGATGCCGGCCAGCAGCAGGTCGCCGATGGGCTCCTCGGTGAGCACGCCGTAGAGCACCAGCACCGCGCTGGGCGGTATCAGCGCTCCCAGCGTGCCGCCGACCGCGGCGCACGCGGCGGAGAGACCGGCGTCGTAGCCGTACTTTCGCATCTCCGGCACGGCCACAACCGACATGGTGGTGGCGGAGGCCACCGCCGAGCCGCTCACCGAGGCGAACATCGCTGACGCGCCCAAGGTCGCCACCGCCAACCCGCCCCGCGTTCGCCATAGGAACACGTCAAGTGCCCGGTAGGAATCCACGCCCAGCCCGGCCGCGGCGAGCAGCAGCCCCATGAGCACGAACAGCGCGATCACCGAGAGGTTGTAGGAGGCGGCGCCGTTGAATGCGTCGGCGCCCAGCCGGGCCAAGGCGGCGTCGTTGTTGACGATCTGGCCGTAGCCCACAACCGCCACGGAGATCATGGCGACAGCTACTGGGACTCGCAGCGCAAGCAGCGCCAGCATCACCGCGAAGCCGATGAGGCCGATCGTCTCGGGGCTCATCGGTCTCCCTCGGATCCTGTCTCGCCTCCAGCGCCCCGAACCGCAGCTGCCTCCCGCTCGACGTCCCGCGCGCCCGAACCGAACAGTTCGGCGACCGTCTCGGCCAGGGTGGCGACCCAGAGCAGCGCCGAGCCCAGCGTGGCGACCCGGACGAACCAGTGAACGGGCCATTCAATGACTGCGGTGGCGTAACCGCCCCGGTGCTGCACCCCTGCGAACTTCCAGAGTTGCCAGGTGACCAGAGCCAGCACCGCCAGGCTGAAGATGTGGCTGAAGATGTTCAACACGCGCTGGGAACGGGCTCCCAGCCGGGAGAACAGCAGGTCGACGGCTATGTGGTCGCCCATGTGCTGGGCATGGGCGAAGCCGAAGAACACCACGATCACCAGCAGCAGCGGGATGGTCTCCACCGTTCCCGCCACCGGCGAGTTGAACAGCCAGCGACCCAGGATGTCCACCACAGTGAGGGCGAGCATGGCGATCAGCGCCGCAC
This sequence comes from Acidimicrobiales bacterium, assembly GCA_965117015.1. Lineage (GTDB taxonomy): Bacteria > Actinomycetota > Acidimicrobiia > Acidimicrobiales > Aldehydirespiratoraceae > Aldehydirespirator. Next base: position 425,527 of record OZ220747.1, on the reverse strand, counting down.
CCGCGATGTGGTGAAGTGTCCGGTTGACGCGTCTGACGACCCCGACCGCGTTGTCTACGCGTTGCCGCACTTCTTAGCGCTCAGAGGCGCTCCGCTCTCCTCAGCCAGCGGCCAGCTCCTGCATGCGGTCATACATCTCCTGCGACCGGAAGTTGCCGGAGTTGCCGGTGATCCAACCGTCGATCACGCCCTGCGTAGCCGCCCGCCACTGAGCGAACTCGGCCTCGTCGAGCTGGACCTTCTCGATGCCGGCCTCCACGACCCTCTCGGCCGCGGACTCGTAGGCGGCGTCGTAGACGGCTGCGGCGTTCATTGACAGCACCCGGCCCGACACTTCCTCGATGGCGGCCCGCTGTGCGTCAGAGAGGCTGTCCCACGTTCCGAGGTTCATGGCCAGGAACTGGGCGGCGACGTAGCAGTTGCATTGCACGCCGCTCTCGAGCACCTCGTAGAGGTTGAAGCTCGTGAGGCCCGAGTTGGCGATGAACAGCCCGTCGATGACGCCGCGCTCCAGCGAGTCGTACAGCTCCGGGGCGGGCATGCCCACCGGATTGCCGCCCAGGGCAGAGATCACCGCGTTCTGGACCGGGCTCGGGGCCCGCAACGTAAGGCCGTCGATGTCGGAGATGGTGTCGACCCGACCCTCGGCGATCCACATGTCGCCGACGTCGTGCACCCACATGCCGAGCAGCTTGACGTCGGAGTACTCGTTCTGGAACTCCTCGAACTCCTCGTAGAGCGTCCACAGCACATCGGTGGCCTGGGAGGCGGAACTGAAGGTGAACGGCATCTCGATCACGTCGGTGACGGGGAACCGCCCCGGGGTGTAGCCCTGCAGCGCCCATCCGATGTCGGCCGCGCCCGACACCGCGTTCTCGTAGGTCTGGGGAGCGGGCCCCAGCGCGCCACCGGCGAAGAACTCGACCGTCACGGTGCCGCCGGTCACTTCGTTGACCTGCGCCGCCCACGGCTCGAGCGCCCTGGCCTGGATGGGATGCCGTGCTGGGAACGGGTGGCCCAGGTTCACGGTCACCGAGTCGCCGAAGTCGACCGGCTCCGGTTCGGCCATCTCTTCTTCGGCCATTTCCTCTTCGGGTTCGGCCATCTCCTCTTCGGCCATTTCCTCTTCGGGTTCGGCCATCTCCTCTTCGGCCATTTCCTCTTCGGGTTCGGCCATCTCCTCCTCGGGCTCCGGTGCGGGCGCGGCGGTCGTGGCCGGAGCATCCGCCGGCTCGGCGACCTCGTCGTCGTCCCCGCAGGCCGCAGCGAGCAGACCGAACACGAGCAGCACCGCGGTGAGCCGCATCCAGCGTTGTGTCCGTCTAGTCATGTCTCCCCCTCCGTGAGATCTAACGGGGCCTCCCACCACCGCCTCAGCCGCGCGTGGGTGGCACAATCAATGGACGCGTGACGCTACCAACAGGGGTTCCGCATGTCCAAGGCCGCAACCTCGGCCCTCGACCCGCCCTTCAGGGCGGATCACGTAGGTTCGCTGCTTCGCCCACCCGAGGTGCTCCACGCCCGCCAGCGGGCTGCGGCCGGAGACATCACCGCCGATGAGCGGCGGGCGGTGGAGGACGCGGCCATAGCGGCCATGGTTCCCCGCTTGGAGGCCACCGGCATCCGCAGCATCACCGACGGCGAGTTCCGCCGAGCCTGGTTCCACTTGGACTTCCTCCAGGAGCTCGCCGGGATCACCGTCACCGGTGCCATCGCCTCCAGCTCGGACTCCCAACAGACGGTGGGCATGGCCCCGCCCCGCATCACCGTGACCGGCAAGCTCCGGCACCGCCATCCCATCCAGGCCGACGACTACCGCTTCCTGGCCGGCTGCACGCAGCGGCATCCCAAGGTGTGCATCCCTTCGCCCACCATGGCGCACTTCCGCGGTGGGCGGGCCGGCATCAACATCGAGTCCTATCCCGACCTGGACGAGTTCTTCGAAGACCTGGCCCAGTGCTACCGGGACGAGATCGCCACGCTGTACGGCGCCGGCTGCCGCTATGTCCAGATGGACGACACCAACCTGGCCTACCTGTGCGACCCCCAGATGCGCCAGGGAGCGGTGGACAGGGGCGACGACCCCGACGAGCTGCCGAGGACCTACGCCGCGCTCATCAACTCGGCGTTGCGCGACCGTCCCGAGGATCTCACGGTGGCCGTGCACCTGTGCCGGGGCAACTTCAAGTCCGCCTGGTTCGCCTCGGGCGGGTACGAGCCGGTGGCCGAAGTGCTGTTCAACGAACTCGAGGTCGACGCCTACTTCCTGGAGTACGACGACGAGCGGTCGGGCGACTTCAGCCCGCTGCGGTTCGTTCCCGGCAACAAGACGGTGGTGCTCGGTCTGGTCACCACAAAGCGCCCTGAACTGGAGCCCGCCGACGACCTGCTGGCCCGCATCGAGGAGGCCTCGGCCTATGTGGACGCCGACCGGCTGTGCCTGAGCCCCCAGTGCGGCTTCTCGAGCACCCTCCACGGCAACCTGATCACCCCCGACGACCAGTGGGCCAAGCTCGAACTGGTCGTACAGGTTGCACGACGGGCATGGATGTGACCGACGGGTGAGGTCGTGACGGCGGACGGGACCGTCGGCGCCACCGACGGTCCCGAATACGAGGTGGTGATCGTAGGGGGCGGTCCGGTCGGCATGGGTCTGACGCTGGAGCTAGGACTGCGGGGAGTCCGCGCCGCGGTGGTGGAGCGCCACGAGCGGCCCCAGCCCATACCGAAGGGCCAGAACCTCACCCAGCGCACCATGGAGCACTTCCGCTCCTGGGGTGTGGAGAGCGCCGTCCGCTCGGCCCGGGTGATGCCCGCGGACGCCCCCACCAGCGGGGTCACCGCCTACGGCACTCTGCTGGGCGACTACTGGTACCCGTGGTGGCGGCGATCCGCGTTGCGCCCCTACTACTACGCGGACAACGAGCGGCTCCCGCAGTACTGCACCGAGGAGGTTCTGCGGGCCGCCGCCTCCTCCCATGGCAGTTTGGATTGCCTCATCGGCTGGACGGCGACAGCAGTGATCGACGAGGGCTCCAGTGTGGCCGTGGAGATCGAAGGCGGCGGCCTCGACAGCCCGAAGATGCTGCGGGCACAGTACGCGGTGGGCTGCGACGGGAGCCGTTCGATGGTGCGGGAACAGGCCGGCATCGAACTGCGGCGGACTGATCACGACAAGGCCATGGTGCTGCTCGTGTTCCGGTCGATCGAGCTGCACCGCCTGTTGACCCAGCGCCATCCCGACGCCTCGTTCTTCAATGTCCTGCACCCCGACCTCGACGGCTACTGGCAGTTCCTGGGCCGGGTCGACGACCAGGGGCAGTGGTTCTTCCACGCCCCGGTGGAAGCCGCCCGGTCGGGCACGCCCGACGCTGCCGCCTGCGAGAGACTGGTCCGTGCCGCCGTCGGAGCGCATGTGGACGTGGCCTTCGACTACATCGGGGTCTGGGACCTCCGCTTCGCCAGCGCTCGCCGCTACCGCCGCGGGCGGGTGTTTTTGGCTGGAGACGCCGCGCACAGCCATCCGCCCTACGGCGGCTACGGCATCAACACCGGTTTCGAGGATGCCCGCAACCTCGGCTGGAAGCTGGCCGCCGCCCTGCGGGGCTGGGCGGGCGAAGGCCTGCTCGACTCCTACGACGCCGAGCGGCGCAGCGTGTTCGAGTCGACCTCGGCAGACTTCATCGAGGCCTTCATCGAGCGGGACCGCCGCTTTGTGCGGTCCTTCGACCCCGAAGCCGACCGGGAGGCGTTCGAGCGGGCCTGGTCGTCCCGGCAGATCCGCGACGACGGCGTAGCCACCTTTGAGCCCCATTACGAGGGATCGCCCGTGGTCCTGGGCCCGCCCGGCGGGGTGTCAAGCGCGCGAGGGTCGCACAGCCTCGCGGCTCGTCCCGGTCATCACCTGCCGCCCTGTGCCCTCGGTGCCGCGGCCGCGGCGGCAGCCAGATCGGTTGATCCGGGGGCGGCTGACGTGTCCGACCTCCTAGGCCGCGACTTCTCGCTCGTTGCGCTCGACGCGCCGCCGGCCTGGGTGGAGGACTTCCAGTCGGCTGCCGCGCTGAGCGGGATCCCCCTCGCCGTGCTGACCGACTCGTTCGACGGTGACCGCCGGCAGTACGGCTGCAGGCTGGCCCTCGTCCGCCCCGACCATTACGTGGCCTGGACAGGCAGCAGGGCGCCGCAAGATCCAGCGGCCATCCTGGCCACGGCCACCGGGCACTAAGACGGCGCGGTCCGTAGGATGCCTCCGGTTGCAAGGCTCGGAGAGGAAGCCCGTTGATAATCGATTGTCACGGTCACTACACCACCACCCCGCCCGCAGTGGGCGAGTGGCGCGAGGCCCAGAAGGCCGCCGTGGCCGCCGATCCCGGCCATGCGGGTTCCAAGGGCGAGATCTCCGTCCGCGATGACGAGATCCGCGAGAGCCTCGAGGGCGCGCAACTCGCCTTCCAGCGCGAGCGGGGCACCGATCTGACGATCTTCTCGCCCCGGGCCAGCTGGATGGGCCACCACATCGGCAACGAGCACACCTCACAGTTCTGGTCCCAGCACCAGAACGAGCTGATACGTCGGGTCTGTGACCTGTACCCCCGCAACTTCGCGCCGGTGGCCCAACTACCGCAGTCTCCGGGCGCGCCCATCGGCGGCTCGGTGCGCGAGCTGCGACGCTGCGTCACCGAGATGGGCTTCATCGGATGCAACGTCAACCCCGATCCCAGCGGCGGGCACTGGAGCGGGCCACCACTCTGGGACCGCTACTGGTGGCCGCTGTGGGAGGCCATGTGCGAGCTCGACGTGCCCGCCATGATCCATGTGAGCGCGTCCTGCAACGAGAACTTCCACACCACCGGCCCGCACTACCTGGGTGCCGACACCACCGCCTTCATGCAGGCCTTGACCTCTGGGTTCCTGGCCGACTTCGAGGGGCTTCGCTGGGTGATACCCCACGGCGGGGGAGCGGTTCCCTACCACTGGGGGCGCTTCGCCGGCATGGCCCAGGACGCGGGCTGGGACTTCGACGGGCTGCTGGAGCACATCTGGTTCGACACCTGCGTCTACCACCAGCGCGGCATCGACCTGCTCACCGATGTCGTGCCGGCCGACAACATCCTGTTCGCGTCGGAGATGGTGGGCGCGGTGCGCGGCATCGATCCCGCCACCGGCCACCACTACGACGACACCCGCCGCTACATCGACCGGGCCGACCTCGACGAGGCCGATCGGACCAAGATCTTCGAGGGCAACGCCCGGCGCGTCTACCCCCGGCTGCAGTTGGGCTAGCGGGGCCGGGGGAAGACCACGCCGTCGAAGAGCTTCCGGGCCGTGCGGACGATGCCGGCGCTCTCCACCGTGGGCGTCGCTCCGGGTCGGGTCGTAATGGTCACTGCGGCGTTGAAGGTGCCCGACGGATGCTCGAGGGTGACCACACGATCGATACGGAATGCCTCGACCGTTCCATCCGCCTCACCGGACCGGGCTCGCAGCATCTCATGGCCGACGGCGCCCGGCAGCACTACGGCGGTGGCGACCGACACCGCGCCTAGGACACCGATCGCCTCATGGCACCGGTGGGGTATGAACGTCCGGGTGCAGAGGTCTCCGGCCGCGGTGAGAGGAGGCGCCACCAGGCTCATCTTGGGCACGATGGAGTCGGTCACGTCGCCGAGGCCCATCAGCGGGCCTGCGGCTATGCGCACCTCCTCGAGCCGGGCTCGCAGGCCGTCGTCGGCCTCGAGGGCGGCGCAGTCCTCATAGCCGGTCACCCCCAGGTCGCCTGCCCTCATCACAACCGTCGGCATCCCGTTGTCGATCAGGGTGCAGTCCACACCCCCGACGGGGTCGGAGAGGTTGCCGGTGGGCAGCAGCGCCCCGCACGAACCGCCCGCGATGTCCTCGAAGTCCAGACGGATGGCGGCTGCCGTGCCGGGCACTCCGTCTATCGAGGTCTGACCCGAATAGTCCGGCGAGCCGGCGTGCAGCGGGAACGTCGCCGTCGCCACCGACCCGGTGTTGACCATGTGGATGCAGACCCTCGCCTCGTTCCCGGCCGGGTCAACCATGCCCCTCTCGACCGCGAACGGTCCAACACCGGCCAGCATGTTGCCGCAGTTCTGGGCGTCGCTGACGAGCGGCTCCTCCACGGAGGGCTGAAGGAACAGGTAGTCCACATCGACGTCCGGCACGGTCGGCGGACCGACCACCGCCACCTTGGTGGTGAGCACGTGGGCCCCGCCGATGCCGTCGATCTGGCGAGGGTCCGGGGAACCCACGACGCGCAGGATGAGGTCGCCGCGCTCGTCCGGGTCGTCGGGCAGATCCCGGCTGTCGAAGTAGGCGCCCTTCGACGTCCCACCGCGCATGAGCATGCACGGCACGCTCTCGATCACCAAGCCAGTGTGCCCCCGCCGCCGCCCGATGGCGCGGCGTGGTGCTCGCAACCGATTCTCGCTCGATCTAGGTTCGTGGGCGTGATTGGCTCCGCGCCGCTCGACGGCCTGCGTGTCGTCGAGGGCTCGGCCTTCGTGGCCGCGCCCTCCGGGGGCATGGCGCTGGCCCAGCTCGGAGCCGAGGTCGTGCGCTTCGACAGGATCGGCGGCGGCATCGACCACGGCCGATGGCCTCTCACCGCCGAGGGGCGCTCGCTGTACTGGGCCGGCTTGAACAAGGGCAAGAAGTCGCTGGCCATCGATCTCGCCAACCCCGCGGCTCACGAGCTGCTCACCGAGCTGATCGGCTCGGCGGGCACGTTCCTCACGAATTTCCCGGCCCGGGGCTGGATGGCGCCCGAGCGCCTGGTCGCTCGCCGGGCCGACCTGGTGATGGTGGCCATCACCGGCAACCGCGACGGAACCACCGCGGTGGACTACACGATCAACGCGGCGATGGGGTTCCCGATGGTGACCGGCCCCGCCGGCGGCACGGAGCCCATCAACGGCGTGCTGCCGGCCTGGGACCTGCTGTGCGGTCAGACCGCGGCGGTGGGGATCCTGGCCGCTGATCGTCGCCGGCTGCTAACGGGTGAGGGCTCAGTGATGACTCTGGCCTTGAGCGATGTGGCGCTGGCCGCCACGGCTGCGCTGGGCTATGTGGGCGAGGTTCAAGTCAATGGGACGGAGCGGCCGCGCTGCGGCAACGACCTGTACGGGGCGTTCGGCGCAGAGCTGTCCACCGTCGACGGCCGGCGCCTCTACGCCGTCGCCATCAGCCGCCGGCAGTGGGACGCGCTGCTGGAGGCCACGGACAGCGCCGCTGCCGTCGCCGAGATCGAGGCGGCACGGGGTCTCGACTTCGGTGACGAGGGCGACCGTTTCGAGGCACGCGAGCAGATCAAGGCGGCAATGCAGGCCTGGACCGGAGGCCGGCCTTTCATCGAGGTGGCTGAGCGTCTCGACGCATGCGGGGCGTGCTGGGGCCCGTACCAGACCTTCACCGAGTTGGTGGCCCGTGACCCGCGCTGCTCACCGGCCGCGGGACTGTTCGTCGAGGTGGATCAGCCCGGTATCGGCCAGTACCTGGCGCCGGTTTCGCCGCTGACCCCCGCCGACGCAGGTGGCTGGACGATTGGCGAGGGGGCCGCGGACGCGGTGGCTCCGGTTCTTGGCGAGCACACCGACGAGGTGCTATCTGGATGGCTCGGCCTCTCGAGCGCCGACATCGGCAGGCTTCACGACTCCGGGATCGTCACGGGCGCCGACGGAGGCTGAATCGGTCTCTATTTCTCGCTCTTGCGGAGATTGTATACCGCTGCTAAATTGTATACCGATGCTCGAGGCCTACGAGACCTTTGCAACATCATTGGGGTCCACGACGTGGATGGAGCAGGGCCGCTGCGTGGGTGAGAGCGGCCTGTTCTTCGCACCGTTTGCGGAGCGGCCCGAGGCCAGGGTGCGCCGCGAGGCCCGGGCCCGGTCGATATGCGAGCAGTGCTCCGTGCTGCTCGCCTGCCGTGAATATGCGCGCCGGAACCGCGAGTTGGGCTTCTGGGGCGGTGAGAGCGAGTCGGAGCGAGCCGAGGCGGGATTCGCTCCGACCACGCCGATCGTCGGCCGCAAACGGGTGGCCGAGGAACGAGCCCGCGACGCCATGCGTCGCATCCTGTAGCTCAGCGGCGCTGACAACTTCGCGTCGGCGCCGGGCGGCACCGGAATTACGTAGGGCCCTGCTCCGCTGATGCCGCCGGCTTGAGCACAATCACCAAGCTGCCCACATGGCGCTTGCCGGCGAAAGCCTCCTGAGCGGCGTGGATCTCCTCGAGCGGGTAGGTGCCGCCCACCACCGGCCTGACCTCCCCCCGCTCGATGTAGCCGACGAGATCGGCGAACACCTGGGGGGCATAGACGGTGGCGCCGTGCAGTTGGAGGTCCTTCAGGTACAGAGTGCGCAGGTCGAGGTCCACGATCGGACCGGCGATGGCGCCGGAGGTGACATAGCGCCCGCCCCGGCACAGCGATTCGAGCCATCCGCCGAAGCTGCCGCCCCCGACGACGTCAGCCACTACGTCGAAGCTGCCTCCGTTGGCTGCGGTGGCCGCCGCGACGACGTCTTCGGATTCTCGAGCCACGACTGCGTCGGCGCCCAAGTCGCGCACCGCAGCCCGCTTGGACTCGCCGGCGACGGCCACCACCCGGGCGCCGCGGCGCTTGGCCAGTTGCACCAATGCGCTGCCCACGCCGCCGGACGCGCCCGGGACCGCGATCGTCTCGCCCGATTGAAGGTCCGCGCGCTGCAACATGTGCTCCGCGGTCGACCAGGAGCAGGCGAAGCTGGCCAACTCGACGTCGGTGAGCCCGACCGACACCGGGTACACGTTCTCTTCTGGGACCGTGCAGTACTCGGCGTAGCCGCCGTCGCGCTCGCTGCCCAGATAGCCGGCGAGGTCGCGATCGTCGGGGTGGTCCCGATCGCGTAGCCATGGGTCGATCAGCACCCGGCGGCCCACCAGCCCTGTGTCCGCCCCCTCACCCGCCGCCACCACCACGCCCGCGATGTCGGCGCCCTGGATCCGGGGGAAGGACAGGCCGCCGCGACCCCAAGCCGCGTCCTCGGGGTCGGCCTCGGCGAAACCTTGCGAAGACGTGGCCGAGGTGACCGAGCGGCTGTACCAGCCGACACGGGTGTTGATGTCGGTGTTGTTCATGCCGCAGGCCGCCACCCGCACCAGCACGTCACGGGGGCCGGGGCTGGGCACCGCCACGTCGTCACGCACCTCCAGCATCTCGGGGCCACCGGTGCCCAGCAGGACCGCGGCCCGCATGACCGCGGGCCCCTCAGATCCGGCCACGGCGGCCGACGGCTCCGATCATGGTGCGAGCCGGTGCGCGTGCATGGCCTGGTAGTGGGGCAGGCAGGCGGCGTAGGCGTCTCTGAGGAACTGGTTGTGGTCTATGGACACATAGTCGCGCTTCTGGCGTGACAGCGTCGTGGACTCGGCGAGGTTGGCGTGCCAGGTTCCGCCCTCGTACCAGGTCATGTCGGACGCCTTGCCGGTGTCCCACGCAAGCGCTTCCGGCTTGAAGTCGATTCCCACCGCCTCGCACCATGCGGCCGTGACGCCGTGAGGGTCGTCGAGCATGTCGTCGGCGTCGATGACAGGAGGCGGGCTCCCGGTGCGCTGCGTCAGTAGGTCGAACAGTTCCCGCTGCTCGGTGAAGCCGGTCTCGTCCAACGTGAAGTCCGTCCACTGCCCGTACATCGATGTCAGCGCCTTGGCCGGGTCGCGGATCAGGAAGGAGTGGTTGAAGGCGTCTAGGAACGGAACCTCCGCGTCGCCGGGACCGGTGGGGGAAACCACCCAGCCGTGCATGTGGGCGACGTAGTGGGGGAAGTCCTTCATGAACACCGGTCCCCGCCTGGCGGCTGACACCAACTCCTCCCAGACCGATTCGTAGCTGAGTTCGGGCCGGTGCTGGATGTGGCTGTCGGGCGGGCGGGTGTCGTTGCCGATCGAGTACCAGACCTCGCCGAAGGGCTCGTGCGCGATCTCGTGATCACCGCGCTGGCGCATCATCCGTTCGAACGCGGTCGAGGTCGAGCGGGGCACCGCCCACAGCACCAGGATCGGGATCATGCGAGTTGCTCCTATCCCTCTAGGCCCGCAGCCGGGCGTTCGCCGGATCGTGGACGGCCTCGCCCAGTACGCGGGCCGGCCGCAGGTCGCCTACGACCCGGACCTCCAGCGCGGTGCCGGGCTCGGCGTGCTCGGGGGCCAGGTAGGCGAAAGCCAGGCTCCGGCCGGTGTGGAAGCCGTAGGCGCCGGAGGTCACCAGGCCGACGACCTGCCCGCCGGCGTAGACGCCGTCGGCGGCGTGCACGTCGGCGTCGTCGGATTCCACGGCCAGATAGGCGAGCCGCCACCGGTAGGGCTCCTCGCCCGAGGCCGCCCCGGCCCGGCGGGCCAGCAGCGCGTCGCGGCCCACGAAGTCTCCCTTGTCGACCTTCACGAACCGGTGAAGCCCGGCCTCGTCCGGGTTCACGTCATGGGTGAGCTCGCGACTGGTGAAATAGCGCTTCTCCATGCGCAGCGAGTCGAGCGCGTGGTTGCCCGCGTCGGCCACGCCCAGCGGCTCGCCTGCAGCCCAGAGCGCGTCGTAGACGGTGCCGAGATCCTGGACCGGCACATGGAGCTCCCAGCCGAGCTCGCCGGTGAACCCCACCCTCAGGGCCCGCACGTTCGGCACGCCGGCCAGCGTGATGACCTGCGCCCGCAGCCATCCGAAGGCCTCGTTGCCCAGGTCGGCGTCGGTGAGTCCGGCAAGCAGTCGCCGTGCCTCGGGCCCGGTGACGTTCAGCACCCCCAGCTCCATCGACCGGGTCACCAGCTCGGCGTCGGCGCCGCTGGGCCAGTGCTCTTCGAAGAACTCCCGATCCTTGCCCTCGCCGGCAGCGGCCGACACCAGGTAGAGGTGGTCGGGGGCCAAGCGGGTAACGGTCAGCTCGCTCTCGATGCGAGCCTGCGGCGTCAGCAGGTACGTCAGGCCGATACGTCCCACGGCGGGAACGCTGTTGGTGGTGAGGCGGTCGAGCACTGCGGCCGCGTCCGGGCCGATCAGGTCGAACTTGGCGAACGCGGTGGCGTCGAGGATCCCCACCCGCTCCCGCACGGCCCGGCACTCCTCGGCCACGGTGTCGAACCAGCCGGTGTGGCGGAACGAGACCACGTCCTGCTGGGGCAGCCCGGCCGCCGCCGGGAACCACTTGGGCCGCTCCCAGCCGTAGACCTGCGTGAACACCGCGCCCTTGCCGTGCAGGCGCCCATAGAGGGGGGTGGTGCGGTAGGGGCGACCGGCCGGGCGCTCGAGTGTGGGCAGCGGTGTCTGGTGGCGGTACTGGTGGTCCTCGGCCCCCTTCACCCGGCCGTAGGACATGACGTCGCGGCGGTCTATGTAGCCGAACCGGCGGGCGTCGTATGCCCGCACGCTCACGCCGGTGGTGCCGTGCACCATCCAGCGGGCCAGCTCTCGTCCCAGGCCCGGACCGTCGGCGATCCCGACCTGCACGCCGACCATCTGCCAGAAGTTGGGCACCCCAGACGGGCCCAGCAGGGGCTCGCCGTCGGGCGGGTACGAGATCGCGCCGCAGATCACCTGCTTGATGCCCAGCGGCTCCAGCACCGGCATCCGCTCGAACGCCCGGGACAGCCAGAAGCCCACCCGGTCGAAGTCGGCGTCGAACAGCGGGTTCTCCAACGACCAGTCCGGCCCGTCGCCGTCATGCCAGACCGCTTCGGCACCGGTCTGCTCGTAGATGCCGATCAGGCCCGACTGCTGCTCCTGGCGCAGGTACCCCGACACGTAGTCGTCGCGCACCACCGGCAGCTCCCGACCGAGGTCGCCGAACTCGGGCACCGGCTCGGTGAGCAGGTAGGTGTGCAGCACGTTGGCGATGGGCACGTCGAGCCCGACCATGCGAGACACCCGGTGCGCGTAGCAGCCGGCCGCGTTCACGACGTGCTCGGCGTGGACCGTGCCCCGCTCGGTGTCCACGTCGAAGCTGCCGTCTCGCCGCCGCCGGATGCCAAGCACCCGGTTGCGCCGGCTGACGGTCGCACCCAGGTTGCGAGCGGCCCGCACCATGGCGTTGGCCGCCCCGGCCGGGTCGACATGGCCGTCGCCGGGGGTGTGGACCGCGCCGAGCATCCCGTCAGTCACATAGAAGGGATGCAGCTCCGAGATCCGCGACGGCCCGATCCATTCCATGGCGTTGCCCACGTAGGCGGCCGGGCCGAGCTGGGCCCGCAGCCAGTCGACCTCCTCGGCGTTGTCGGCCACCCGCAGGCTCCCGCTGCGATGCCACGAGGTGGCCACGCCACTCTCAGCCTCCAGCGACGCGTACAGCTCGCAGGCGTAACGCCGGAAGGACGCCAGCGCGTAGCTCGACACCGAGTGGGTGACCTGGCCCGCCGCGTGCCAGGTGGAGCCCGAGGTCAGCTCAGCCTTCTCGATGAGAAGGCTGTCGGTCCACCCCTCGTGGGCGAGGTGGTACAGCGCGCTGGCACCGCAAATCCCGCCGCCGACGATCACGACCCGGACCGAGTCCGGCAGGGTGGACACGGCGCGTGCGGCCTCGCCGGGCAGAACCGAACCTTGCTCCACGTCAGCTCCTCCCTGCGGGATCCGGCCTCAGCAGGCGCCGATGCGCGACGCTAGCGCCGCAAATCGGGCACAATACGCATACAAGGGCCGCAGTTGGGTCGTACCGACCCCACGACAAAGGAGGCCGAGATGCGTCACTCGCATCCCGCTCTGGTCGACCCGGAGTTCTACGTTCCCGGCCTTCCTGCCGACTATGTGGCCGCCCGCTACGGGATCAGCGCCGAGGACATCGCCAAGCTCGGCTCCGCGGAGAATCCCCTAGGGGCATCGCCGCTGGCCGTGCAGGCGATCCGGGAGCGATTGGACGACCTGCACCTGTACCCGTCCTGGACGGCCGAGCCGCTGCGCGAGAAGATCTCGCTCGTCTACGGCATCGAGCCCGAGCAGGTGATGTGCGGAGCGGGCGAGACAGAGATCATCTCATGGCTGATCCGGGCGTTCTGCGAGCCGGGAGGGCGCATCCAGATGCCCGGCCCGTGCTTCCCGATCTATCACCTGTTCGCCGAGGCCGAGGACCGGGTGCCGGTCCTGGTGCACGGCGCCACCGACCGAGCCACCATGGCGGTGGACGTCGACGCCTACATCGACGCCATCGGTGAAGACACCCGGATCGTGTTCGTCACCAACCCGCACAGCCCGTCGGGCACGTGGATGACCGAGCGCGACGTGCGGCGCATCGTCGAGGCGGCGCCCGAGGCTCTGGTAGTCCTCGACGAGGCCTACGTGCACTACTCGGACACCGGTGGATACATCCACCTCGCCGACGACTACGACAACCTGGTGGTGCTGCGCACGTTCTCCAAGGCGTTCGGCCTTGCCGGCCTGCGGGTCGGCTTCGGGGTGGGGCCGAGGCCGGTGGTCGATGCCTGCCTGGCGGTCAAGCCCACCTGGAACATGGGGGTGCTTCAGACGGCCGGCGCGGCCGCGGCCCTCGACGACAAGGATCATCTCGACGCCACCGTGGCGATTATCTCGAAGGGCCGGGACCATGCACAGGGCCGTTTCGCCGAACTCGACCGCTTCCGGATGGTTCCGGGCAGCCGGTCCAATTTCTTCCTGGTTGAGATCCTGGATCCCGGCACCGACTCCACCAAGGTGTTCGACGGGCTTCTGGAGCGGGGCGTGATCGTCAAGGACGGCTCGGTGTCGTTCCGGGGGCTGGACCGGCGCTTCCTGCGTTGCGACGCCAACCGGCCCGACCGCATGGACCGACTCGTCGACGCACTGGCGGACCTGCCATGACCGGGCGCCGTGGCGGGCTGGCGGGGCGCTACTACACCGACAGTGAGATCTTCGCTGCGGAGATGGACCAGGTGTTCGCTCGGAGCTGGGTGATGGTGGGCCACGCGTCGGAGGTGGCCGAGCCGGGGATGGTGATCACGGCGCGCGTCGGCGATGAGAGCGTGCTGGTAGCCAACGACGCCGGACAGCTCCGGGCCATGTTCAACGTGTGCCAGCACCGCGGCCACGAGCTGGTGACATCCGAGACGGCCCGTCTCGACCGGATCACCTGTCCCTACCACGCCTGGACGTACGGACTCGACGGGCGGCTGCTGCACGCCCGCGGCGAGGATGTGGGCGACATGTGCGTCCCCCGGGTGCGCCTCGAGACCCTGGCCGGGTTCCTTTTCGTAAACCTGTCGGCCGAGGCGGCCGGGCTGGCCGCAACTGCGCCAGGAGTGCAGGACAACCTGCTCGTCCGGGTGCCGGACGCCCCCCGGCGGGTGCTGTCGGCCCGGCTCACTCACGAGATGCAGGCCAACTGGAAGGTGGTGGTGGAGAACTACAACGAGTGCTACCACTGCCCCAACGTCCACAAGTGGTTTACGTCGGGGGTGGTGGCCCCCGGCAGCTACCGGATCGCCTCGGGTGGCTCAGTGATCCGCCACGGCGCCGAACGACCGGGCCAGCTACCCGCCTGGACAGGTGCCGAAGCTGATGGCAACGGCGGCGGGCCCGGAGACGGCTACGAGGCGTACTTCGTGTGGCCGGTGTCGGCCATCCAGTGCTATCCCGGCCAGGTCGTCAACACCTTCCGCTGGGTGCCGCTGGCGGTGGACCGCACGCTGCTGATCCGCGAGTGGTGGTTCGACACGGCCGATCTGACCGAGGCGCAGTCGCGGCTCGTCTCCGACGACTGGGAGAACACCGTCGCCGAGGACTTCGGGATCGTCGAGTCGGTGCAGCGCGGCGTCGCCAGTCGCGGCTACACGCCTGGGCCGCTGATCGAGGACCCCAGCGGCGTGTGCGGCGTTCACAGCGAGAACTCGGTCAGCCACCTCCAGGATCTGCTGCTGGCGTCGCTGGGCGACGAGTCGTGACGTCGGTCCGGCCCGGTCCCGCCCGCGTCCCGCGTCTGCTGCTGGCGAGCGCCTGCGAAGTCGGGTGACCGCATCGCAGCGCCGGGGCGACATAGCGTCGCCTCCGCCCGACTCGGGTTCCCTGTCAGCCCAGTTGGCCGAGTTCCTGACCGGTCTGGGCGGCGTTGCCCCTGTGCATCTGGCTGCGGCCGTCAACTGCGTGATCGACACTCTGGGCGCGATCGCCTATGGGGCGGAACAACCCTGGTCACAGGCCGCGGCCCGCCACGCTCTCGCTTCCGGCGGCGGCGGAGCCTGCACCGTCGTGGGCTCGGCCGATCCAGCGTCGCCGGCCATGGCTGCCTTCGCCAACGGCACGGCAGCCCACGCCTTCGAGCTCGATGACGTGCATGAGGAGGCTGTCAACCATCCGGGCGCGGTGGTGGTGCCCGCTGCGCTGGCAGTGGCCGAGGAGATGGATGCCTCCGGGCTCTCCTTCCTGGAGGCCGTAGTGGTCGGATACGAGGCGATGGCGCGGGCCGGGCTGGCGGTCGGACCGGTCTCGCACATGCTGGCCGGGTTCCATCCCACCTCGATGTCGGGAGTGTTCGGCGCGGCGGCAGCAGCCGCCCATCTCCACGGGTTCGACGCGGCCCGGCTCAACCACGCTCTCGGAATCGCGGCCTCGCTGGCGTCGGGGACCATGGAGTTCGCGGCCTCGGGAGGGATGGCCAAGCGGATCCACGCCGGACGGGCCGCCGAGGGCGGGACCATGGCCGCCGCGCTGGCCGCCGACGGGTTTGAGGGGGCCCGGGACGGGCTGGCCGGACGGCACGGGTTCTGCCGGGTGTTCACCGACGACCCGCAGCCCCAACTGCTCACCCAGGGGCTCGGCGAGCGCTGGATGATCGACGAGATCACCGTCAAGCCGTATGCGTCGTGCAGCGACGTGCACCCCATGGTCCAGGCCACCGCCGAAGTCGTCGCCGAGCACGGCGTCCGCGCCGAGGAGATCGATCGGATCACCGTCCACACAACCACCAAGGTGTGCGAGCTCAACGACATGGACGGGACCACCTCGGTGATGGCCGCCCAGTACTCGGCTCAGTTCAATGTGGCCGCCGCCGTGCTCACTGATCCGTCCGATCCCGCCACCTTCAGCCCCGACCGCATTACGGACCCTGCGCTGGCGGCGCTGCAGGCAAGGGTCGCGCTCATCCCCGATCCGGCCTTCGATGCCACCTACGCCTGGAAGCAGGGCGCCCGGGTGCAGATCGCCACGACCGGCGGCCGCGTACTGGAGCGGACCGTCCACGGCCAGCGGGGATCCATGCACGACCCGCTCAGCGACGATGAGATCGAGCGCAAATTCCACACGCTTGCCCGAGGTCGCCTCGATTCAGGAGTTCCCGAGGCCGTCCGCTCCCTGTCGGATCGCCCCGTGCGTGGACTGACCCGCCTACTACGCCCCAGCTAGAGGAATTGGCAGCGTTTTGCTCGGTATGCGTGCATTGTGCTGCCAGTTCGCGGTCGGTGGGCTGGGGCCGCTTGTGCAGGCCGTTGGCTAAGGGCAGGCTGAGGGGGTGAGCGAACTCGACTTGGGCCAGGACTTCGCGGACCGGGCCGGTGCGGCGTTGGTGGTAGGGGGGAGCGGCGGCCTCGGCTCGGTGATCGCGGGGGAGCTGGCCGCCCGGGGCAGCGACGTGGCCCTCACCTACCGCAGCAACGCCGACGCGGCGGCAGCCACCGCGGCAGAGATCGAGCGACTTGGCGGCCGGAGCTGGCTCTCAGCCGTCGACCTCACCGATGACGAGGGCGTGGCCGCGGCCGTTGCGGAGTTGGCCGGCACGGCGGCCGGCCTGCACACCATGGTGTACGCGGCCGGCCCGCACGTCCCGCAGATGCACATGAGCCGAACGGCGTCGGCGGCAATGAGAGCTCAAATGGACGCCGACGCGGCCGGGTTCTTCGCGGTGGCGTCAGCCGCGCTGCCTCACCTGCGCGAGTCCAAGGGCAGCATCGTGGCCGTCACCACCGCCGGCACTGGCCGGTTCCCGGTGCGCGACGGCTTGAGCACCGTCCCCAAGGCGGCCGTCGAGGCCGCGGTTCGGGGTCTGGCTGCGGAGGAGGGGCGCTTCGGCGTGCGGGCCAACAGCGTGGGTCCCGGGATGCTGACCGACGGCATGGCCCAGCGCCTGATGGCCGCGGGCGATCTGGACGACAGGGCGCTCGACGCGGCTCGGGCCAACATCCCCATGCGCACCTTCGGCACTGCGGCCGACATCGCCGAAGCGGTGTGCTTCCTGGCATCGGACCGAGCCCGCTACATCACCGGTCAGCACCTGGCCGTCGACGGCGGCTACACGGTCTGAGCGCCGGCTCGCGGCCCTCCACCGCGCCGGCTCGGGTAGCGTCGGAGCGATGTACCTCGGAGCACACGCCGCCGCGAATCCCGACAAGCCGGCCGTCATCATGGCCGGGTCGGGAGAGACGATCACGTACGCCCAACTCGACGCCGAAGCCAACCAGGTGTCGCGCCTGTTCCGGGAGGTCGGACTGGCCCCCGGCGACCATGTGGCCTGGTGCCTGGAGAACCACCGCAGCTTCCTGCCGTTGTTGTGGGGAGCGCACTACGCGGGGCTGATCTACACGCCCATCAGCAGCCGTCTCACCACCGACGAGGTCGCCTACATCGTCGACAACAGCGGCGCCCGCGCCTTCATCACGTCGAGGTGCAAGGCGGCCCAGGCCACCGAGCTGGTCGACCGGATGGACGGGGTCGAGCTGAAGCTCATGATGGACGACGTCGTCGACGGCTATGAGAGCTACGAGCAGGCTCTGGCCGGGGCGTCGCCGGAGCCCTTGGAGGGTCGAATGGCGGGCACCGACATGCTCTACAGTTCCGGCACCACCGGGCGCCCCAAGGGCGTGCTCAGCGCCTACCAGGCGATCCCCATCGAAGAGGCCGAGTCGGTGGTGGCCATGATGTGCGTGATGCTCTTGGCCATGTCCGACGAATCGGTCTACCTGTCGCCGGCGCCCCTGTACCACGCTGCGCCGCTGCGCTTCACCATGGCGAACCACGCGATCGGCTCCACCGCGGTGATCATGGAGCGCTTCGAGGCTGAGCAGTTCCTGGCTGTGGTCGAGCGCTACTCGGTTACCCACACCCAGATGGTGCCGACCATGTTCGTGCGGATGCTGAAGCTGCCCGACGAGCAGCGGTTGCGCTACGACCTGTCGTCGCTGGCTTCCGTGCTGCACGCGGCCGCGCCCTGCCCGGTCGAGGCCAAGCACCGGATGATCGAGTGGCTGGGACCGATCATCAGCGAGTACTACGCGGGCACCGAGGGCAACGGGGCAACCTTCTGCGACAGCGAGCAGTGGCTGGCCCATCCCGGCACTGTGGGGGCGCCCATCAACGGCGAGGTCCACATCGTGGACGAGGCCACCGGCGAGGAAGTGCCGGTCGGGGAGGAGGGCGTCATCTACTTCGGCGAGGGCAACACCTTCGAGTACCACCTCGACGATGAGAAGACCCGCAACTCCAGGCTTCCCAACGGCTGGTCCACCATCGGCGACGTCGGAAAGGTGGACGAGGACGGCTTCCTGTACCTGACCGACCGCAAGGCGTACATGATCATCTCCGGCGGGGTGAACGTCTACCCCCAGGAGGCCGAGAACCTGCTGACCATGCACCCGGCCGTGCTGGACGTGGCCGTGATCGGGGTGCCCGACGACGACTTGGGCGAGGTGCCCAGGGCAGTGGTCCAGCCCATGGAGATGCCCGACGGCGACGAGGCCGCGGCTGCCCTTGAGCGTGAGCTGATCGACCACTGCCGGGCCAGCCTGGCCTCGGTCAAGTGCCCCCGCACGGTCGACTTCCGCTCCGAACTGCCCCGCGACGAGACGGGCAAGCTCTACAAGCGCCTGCTGCGCGACGAGTACTGGCAGGGCCAGGACCGCCGCATCTAGCGGCTGCCGGTCCGCAGGCCTCGCGGCGGGCGCTTAGGCGCCGTCCAGTTGGCGGACCAGGGTGGGCGGCGCGACCCGCCGGTAGCTGTCCTCCAGCCAGTCGCCGACATCGTCGATATCGGCGTCGGCCATCCGCACCAACACCGCGCCGTAGCCGTCGTAGTGGGGCACGGTGAACAGCACGTCGGGATGGTTCTCCAGCAGGACGGGCTTCATCTCCGGTTCGCAGAACACCACCAGCACGTCGGTGTCATGCACGCCGTCGCGTCGATGCTCACGCTCGCCCCACAGCCGGCAGAAGCCCTTCTTGCGAACCTTCAGCCCGGGCGTGCCGTACCACGTCGACTCGGTCACCTCGGGCAACTGCATCCCGATCCGCCGCACATCGTCGAACGTCACCACCGGGCCGCCTCCCGAGAGTCCGTCTCAGGTGATCTTGAGGACTCGGGCTGCGTTATCGCGCAGGAACTTGGGCCAGACGCCGTCGCGGAAGCCGACGTTGGGCATCTCCGTCATGATGCGCTGCAGCGACAGCCCCATGGGGAAGTAGCCCGCGTACATGACCTTGTCGGCGCCCCTGGTGTTGGCGTAGTCGATGATGGCCTTCGGGTAGTGCTTGGGCGCGAACGCCGAAGTCGAGTAGTGCAAACCGGGCCACTTGAGCATCAGCTTCACGGCCAGGGCCTCCCAGGGCTCGCAGCCGTGGCGGGTGACCAGGGTGAGTTCGGGGAAGTCGTACATCACCCGGTCGAGGCGCTCCACGTGCTGGCAGTCCATGGGCAGCCGGGGGCCGGGCACCCCCGCGCACACGAATATCGGTATGTCGAGTTCGCAGCACGTGGCGTACACCGGGTACCACTTGGCGTCGTCGATGGGGATCTGCGGGAAGCACCCGGCCGGGAACGTGCCCACCGCCCGGATGTCGTACTCGTCGTGGTAGCGGCGGATGCGCCGCACCGCGCCCATCACGTCGTTGGCGTCGGCCTGGCAGGTGGCCACGAACCGGTCGGGGTGGTCGGCCAGGGCCTTGCGGTTCACCTCGCCCTCGCAGCCGATCAGGCCCCATTCGACGCCGTAGGCGTCCATCTCGCCCAGGGTGAGCGCGACGGGATCGTCGGCGCCGTACTTCTCCTTGGGCACGCCCTTGAACATGTACTCCACCGGGAAGTCGAACTCGGCCGACTCGGAGTCCTTGAGCTGCTTGCGGATGAACTCGTAGTGCTCGAAGTCCTTGGCAGGGAAGCCGATCATCGTGTCGACGATCCCCACATCGGTCGGCATTGGCATCGTTCTCACCTCCTATCCGGGGAATTGGCAGCGGAGAGTGCCGTTTCGGGCCTTGTCAGCTGCCAATTCGCGGGTGGGACTAGTTACGGGGCACGTCGCGCCAGGGGATCTCCTTGTCCACCCTGGGCTCGCCCGGCAGACCCAGCACCTGCTCGCCCAGGATGTTGCGCATGATCTCACTCGTACCGCCTTCGATGGAGTTGGCCCGAGCCCGCAGGAAGCCGTGGTGGGCGTCGCCGAACTTGCCGTCGAGAGAGACTGCGGTGGGCCGGCGGAACCCGTAGTCGTAGTCCACCATCCCGCCGGCGCCCTCCAGGTCGATCACCTTTGATGTGAGGGCCTGGTTGAACTCGGCCAGCATCAGCTTGCTCACCGACCCCTCCGGTCCCGGATTGCCGGCCCGGGCCTTCTGGAAGGCCCGGACGTTGGTGAGCCGCAGAGCCTCCCCCCGCACCCAAAGCTGCATCACCTCGTCGCGGTGGGCCTTGGTGCGCACCGCGGGATCCATATTGCGGTAGGCCTCCAGCAGGTTGCCCAGCGGCCCCTCGCGACCAGTAGTGGCGCCACCCACCGCGCCGCCGATGGCGGTCCTCTCGTTCATCAGTGTCGTGAGCGCCACCCGCCAGCCCTCGCCGACCGCACCGATCCGGGCCGCGTCGGGCACCCGCACGTCGGTCATGTACACCTCGTTGAACTCGGCCTCGCCCGTGATCTGGCGCAGCGGCCGCACCTCCACGCCGGGGGCGTGCATGTCGAGCGCGAAGTACGTCAGCCCCTTGTGCTTGGGCAACTCCGGATTGGAGCGGGCCACCAGCATTCCCAGGTCGGCTACGTGGGCCAGCGTGTTCCACACCTTCTGGCCGTTCACCACCCACTCGTCGCCGTCGCGCTCGGCCCGGGTGCCCAGCCCCGCGAAGTCCGAGCCCGAGCCGGGCTCGCTGAACAGCTGGCACCACCGCTCCTCCCCGGTGAACATGGGCCGCAGGTATCGGCGCTTCTGCTCGTCGGTGCCGTGGGTGAGGATGGTCGGGCCGATCAGCATCATGAAGAAGGTGGAGGGATCGGCGGGCTGGGCGCCCGCGTCCCGCAGCCGCCGATCAACCGCTCGCTGGAGCCTGCGGGACAGGCCGAGCCCGCCGAAGCCCGGCGGATGGTGCACCCAGGCCAGGCCGGCGTCGTACTGGTGGCCCCGGAACTCGGTGTGACTCTCGGTGGCGGGGTCGTGGTCGGCCAGGAGAGCGTCGACCGCCTCGTCGGCGATGCGGGTCTGCCCGGCGGTGTCGGCCGGTGCTTCGATGGCAGTCATGGTTGATTCTCCGGTGGACGTTGCGGTCGCGGTCCGGTCGGCGTCATGCTTGGACCATGCATTCTTACTCCCGGCAGTCCCTTATCGACACCACTGAGGCCTGTTTCGCCGAGATTTCGAACTTGTGCGCCGACCTATCCGACGAGGAGTGGACCGTGCAGTCGCTTTGCCCGGATTGGACCGTGCGCCAGGCGCTGGGCCATGCCGTGGGCGTGGAGGATGTGATCGCCGGATGGGAGATCAGCACCGACAACATGCCGCCGTTCGAGAAGATGGTGGCCCTCACCGGAGCCTCCGCAGGCATGTCCTCGGACGAGTTCGGCGCCAGGGTGGGCGAGATCTTCGACGCTCGCCGGTCGGACCTGGCTGCGCTGAGCGACGAAGACATCGAACAGCCGTCGTGGACCCCGGTGGGGGTGCAGAGCTACGGCGGCTTCCTGGCCATCCGCATCTTCGACATGTGGGTCCATGTGCGCGACTGCACCATCCCGTTGGGACGGGCCACCGACGACAGCGGACCGGCCGCGGAGATCACCATGAACCAGGTTGAGGGTTCGATGGGCTACATCATCGGCAAGAAGGTTGGTCTGCCCGACGGCATGAGCCTCAGGGCCGACATCACCGGTCCAGTGGAGCGCCAGATGGCGGTGGTGGTGGACGGCCGGGCCAAGGCGGTGGATCCTGGCTCGCTGGATTCGCCCGACGTGGTGCTCACCGCCGACTCGACCACGTTCATCATGCTCGCCTGCGGGCGCATCGACCCCCAGTCCAAGATCGACGACGGCTCAATCTCCTGGAGCGGCGACGCTCACTGGGGCGAGCACGCGGCCCGTAGCCTCCGCTTCACGATGTGATGGCGCCCGGCGGCGGCCCGCCCGCCGGTGCCGACGACTGGATGGCGCTGGTCGAGCAGACGCTGCGAGGCCGCGACCTCGCCGGGCTCGCCAGCACCACCCGCGACGGGATCAGGATCCAGCCCCTGTACACCGAAGGTCCGGCTCGTCCAGCGGTGGCCGCGGCCGCGGCCGATCAGCGGCGTTCCGAGAAGGGCTGGGACGTTCGCCAGCACCATGGGGCCGGGCCGGCCGGCGACGGGCTGGACGGTCTCAGGCTCGGGATCGAAGAGGATCTGGCGGGCGGCGCGACATCGTTGGATCTCGACCTTCCGGCGGGGGTCGGTGTCGACGGGCTCGACCGCCTGCTGGCACGGGTCGACCTGGCGGTGACGCCGTTGTCGCTGACCCCCCACGCACAGCTGGGTGCGGCCGAGGCCCTGCTCGCGCTGGCGGCCCGTCGGGGCGAGGGTCTCGCTCCCGGCAGCTCGCTCGGCATCGATCCGCTGGGGGAGTGGGCCCGCTCGGGTCATGGCGCCGACTGCAACGAAGCTGCGTCCTGGGCTGCCTCGGCGGCGATCAGTTCGGGAGCGCGGGTGTTCGGCGTGGACGCGACGCGCTACACGGACGCCGGCGCGACTGAGGCCCAGTCGCTGGGCTGGTCCGCAGCGACGGGCGTCGCCTACCTGCGGGCGCTGGTCGAGGCGGGCATGCCGGTGGACGCCGCCGCCGGAACGATCGGCTTCCGCATGGCAGCCACGGCTGAGGTGTTCGTCACGATCGCCGCACTGCGGGCCGCTCGGGTCATGTGGGCACGGGTGGTGACAGCCGGTGGCGGCACGGAGGAGGCCGGCCGGCAGTACCAGCATGCGGTGACCGCGTCCCACACCTACAGCCGCCGCGATCCGTGGGTCAACCTGTTGAGAGGTGCCTCCGCGGCGCTGGCGGCCGGAGTCGCCGGCGCCGACGCGGTGACCGTGCTGCCCTTCGACCCTGCGTCCGGGGCTGTCGATGCCGACGGTGCTCTGGGCCGCCGGCTGGCCCGCAACACTCAACTCCTGCTGCTGGAGGAATCGCATCTCTCCAGGGCCGCCGACCCCTCGGGCGGCTCGTTCTACGTGGAGTCGCTCACCGAGCAGCTGGCTTCGGAGGGGTGGCGGGTGCTGCAGGAAGTCGAGGCATCCGGCGGCATCGAGGCCGCCATAGACGAGGGCGCAATCGCCGCCGCGATCGACAAGAGTTGGCGGTCCCGCCTGGGAGCGTTGCGAACCCGGAGCGAGCGCCTTACCGGGGTGAGCGAGTTCCCTCTGCTGGACGAGCCCGCTCCGGCAGCCGTCGCACGCTCCGATGAGGCCCCGGGGGCCGAGGGCCTGCCGGTCCGGCGCTTGTCGGAGCCCTACGAGGACCTGCGTGACGCTGCCGACCGCCACCGGATGGCCACCGGTGAGCGCCCTGCGGTCTGGGTGGTCGCGCTGGGATCGGCCTCGGACCATTCGGCTCGCACTGCCTGGGCGCAGAACATGCTGACCGCGGGCGGTATCGAGCCCCGGGGCGGACCCGGCGTGGACTCGCCCATCGCGGCTGCGGCGGACTTCGCGGCGTCGGGCCTGGCCGCAGCGGTGATCACCGGCAGCGACGATATGTACCGCCTGCGGGCTGCAGCCACGGCCGCCGGGCTCGCTGACGCAGGAGCGGCTTTCGTGGCTCTCGTCTGCGACGCCGGAACGCTCGACGATCAGCGCGGCATGCTGGCCGCGGCCGGGGTCAGCGACTTCTGGGAGGAGGGCATCGACGTGGTCGCGGCGCTGGAGCGCCTGCACCGCGTGCTCGGCCTCGCGTGAGCGGGCCCGGTCGAGGCTCGCTCAGTCTTCGAAGACGGGTGGGCGCTTCTCGGAGCGGGCGAGGACGGCCTCCTCGAAGTTGCGGGTGGTCATTCGGACCAAGAGCTGGGCGTTCATCTCCGAGCGCATGTGGGCCGCGTAGCTGGACGCCTCGAGGCCGGCCCACAGCATCCGCTTGGTGAGCTCCGTTCCGGGCCGGCTGAAGGCGGCGATGCGGGCGCCGATCTCGTAGCAGCGGCTCAGCAGATCGTCGGGGGCCACCGTCTCGCTGACCAGGCCTATGCGGGCCGCCTCGTCGGCATCGACGTCGCGGCCGGTCAGCATGATGTCGAACGCCCTCGACGAGCCGATCGCCCGCGGCAGCGTGAAGCTCAGGCCCAGCTCGGACGCAGTGAGCCCGTTGTTGATGCCCGCAGCTCGGAAGTAGGCCTCGGTGGACGCGATGCGGATGTCGCAGGCCAGGGCCAGGCACAGTCCTCCGCCGATGGCCGCGCCGTTGATGGCCGCGATCACGGGCTGGTGCAGGTCGCCGATCATCTCGATCACCTCGTGGAGCCGGTCGGCGGCCCGGTGGGCGATGGTCGAACGGGTGAGGCCCTCGATGTATGGAACCCGGCCCGCGCTCACCATGTCGGCTCCTGAGCAGAAGCCGTGGCCGGCGCCGGTGACCACCACGGCCCGCACATCGTTGTCGTTGTTGACCCCGCGCAGAGCTTCGGCCAGCGGCACCATGACGTCGAAGGCCATGGCGTTCATGCGCTCGGGCCGGTTGAGGGTGACCAGTGCAATCTCCGGCTCGGGATGATCGATCAGTACGAAGTCATCGGATGAGGGCATGGGGCGACGGTATCAGCCCCCGCCCCGGTGGCCGGTGCCCGTCCCGGCCGAGAGCTCAGTCGCCGAGGTCGGGCTTCCAGGCCGCTCCGTTGATGTGCCCACCACCGTCGACGAACAGTGTGTTGCCGGTCATGTACCGGCTGTCGTCCGAGGCCAGGAACACGACCACCGGGGCAATGTCGAGGTCGGGGTCGCCGATGCGACCCATCGGGTTGGAGGTGTCGGCCGCGGCCAGCAACTCGGGGTGCTCGCCCAATACCCGGTTGAAACTCGCCGACTTGGCCGCCGGGCACACGATGTTGGCGGTGATGCCCCATTCCGCCCATTCTCGGGCCGCGGTGCGGGTGGCGGCCCGCAGTGCCTCCTTGGCCGAGTTGTACTCGACCGTGCCCATGTGGGCGTTGACGCCGTTGAGCGAGCACATGTTGATGACCCGGCCCCAGCCGTTGGCCTTCATGATCGGCAGCGCCGCGGTCATGGCCCAGAACGGGCCGTAGAACCCCACCGCCAGGGCCCGGCTCATCCCGGCCTCTGACTTGTGCTCCACCCGGCTCACCTCTCCGCCGCCCCAGGCGTTGTTGACCAGGATGTCCACCGATCCCCAGCGCTGCGACGCATGAGTGACCATGGTCTCGACCGCGGCCCGGTCGCCCACGTCGGTGGAGAGGAACTCGCCGGCGTCGCCGAACTCGGCCGCGGCGTCCTCGCCGAGATCCTCGTCGATCTCGGCTACGAGCACCTTGGCTCCCTCGGCCACGAAGGCACGGGCCACCGACCGCCCGATGCCCTCGCCCGCGCCGGTGACTATCGCCGTCCTGCCGTCCAGCTGCCCCATGGCCTGCCTCCTGCTGTGAGCCGTCGCATCATTCTTCCCCAGCGGCCGTGCCGGCGCGGGAGTGGTAGACAACCGGCACGGCATCCCCCAGCGAAGAGGAGTCCGGTGGAGGACCTGCAACAGAGGGCCCAGCGCATCGCGGCCAAGCGCAGCTCCATGTGGGTCTACCGCTCCGTGCGCCGCACCATCATGACGGTGTTGTACCCCTACTTCCGGGTGCGGCGCCGCGGCCGGGAGAACCTCGACATCTCCGGACCGGTGATCGTGGCCCCGGTGCACCGGTCCAACCTCGACACTCCGTTGCTGTCCGGGATGAGCCGCCGCCGCCTGCGGGCACTGTCCAAGGAGTCCCTGTTCGCCAACCGGTACTTCGGAGCGTTCCTGGCGGCGCTGGGAGCGTTCCCCGTGCGGCGGGGCGTGGCCGACCGGGAGGCGATGCGGGAGGCGGTCAAGATGCTGGAGGCGGGCGAGCAGATGGTGGTGTTCCCCGAGGGCACCCGCCAGACGGGGGCCCGGGTGGGGGAGGTGTTCGACGGCATGAGCTACCTCGCATCGCGAACCGGGGCGGCCATCGTGCCGGTAGGGATCGCAGGAACCGAGGCCGCGATGAGCACCGGCACCCGGCTGCCCCGGCCGGTGAGGGTGGCCATGGTGGCCGGACCGCCCATCCGTCCGCCGGATGGTCGCATGACCCGCCCCCAGATGAGCCGATTCTCCGAGATGGTGCGCGAGCGCCTCCAAGAAGTCTTCGACGAAGCCCGGGCGCTGGTGGATTGAACGGGCTCGTGTGTTGCCCGCTCTTGTTCGCTGCGCTCACGGGCCGCTCGGGCCACGGCCTCGCTCAGTGCCTGTCCATTCCAAGTGGTTGCCTCCCTGCCCGCTCGCCCTCTGAGGCCGCCGGTAGCCTCGGTATACATGGCTGAGAAGATCACTTTGGGCGCCGACGGTGTCCTCCGCGTGCCCGACGAGCCGATCATCCCGTTCGTGGAAGGCGACGGGATCGGCATCGACATCTGGCCCGCCGCCAGATCCGTGCTCGACGCGGCCGCGGCCAAGCACGGCCGTCGCATCTCCTGGCTTGAGGTACTGGCCGGCGAGAAGGCCTACAACGAGACCGGCGACTGGCTACCGGCCGACACCATCACCGCCTTCGACGAGCACCTCATCGGCATCAAGGGCCCGCTGACCACGCCGGTGGGCGGCGGCTTCCGCAGCCTCAACGTGGCCATCCGCCAGATCATGGACCTGTACGTGTGCCTGCGCCCGGTGAGGTGGTTCAAGGGCGTGCCCTCGCCGGTTCGGGAGCCCCAGCTGGTCGACATGGTGATCTTCCGGGAGAACACCGAGGACATCTACGCCGGCCTGGAGGTGCCGTCGGGCTCGCCCGACGCCGCCCGGCTCATCGAGCTCTTGCACGACGCCTTCGGCTGGGAGATCCGCGCCGACGCGGGCGTGGGGATCAAGCCGGTGTCGAAATTCGGGTCCCAGCGTCTGCAGCGGGCCGCCCTCAACTACGCCGTGCGCCGGAGTCGCAAGCGGGTCCACTGGGTGCACAAGGGCAACATCATGAAGTTCACCGAGGGCGCCTTCCGGGGCTGGGGCTACGAGTTGGTGCGCGAGGAGTTCGCGGACGTGGCGGTGGCCTGGGAGGACTGCGGCGGCGACGCCGGCGACAAGATTCTGGTACAGGACACCATCGCCGATATCGCCCTGCAGCAGGTGCTCACCCGCCCCGCCGAGTTCGACGTGATAGCCACCATGAACCTCAACGGCGACTACATCTCCGACGCGCTGGCGGCCCAGGTGGGAGGCATCGGCATAGCGCCGGGCGCCAACATCAACTACGTCACCGGTCACGGCGTGTTCGAGGCCACGCACGGCACCGCGCCCCGCTATGCCGGCCAGGACAAGGTCAACCCCTCGTCGGTGCTGCTCTCGGGGGCGCTCATGTTCGAGCACCTCGGCTGGCAGGACGCGGCCGACGACATCATCGCCGCGGTGGAGGCCACCATCGGCGACGGGATCGTCACCTACGACTTCGCCCGGCTCACCGAGGGCGCCACCGAGGTGAAGTGCTCGGAGTTCGCGGCGGCCATCGTCGACCGCCTCTAGCGGCTGACGCTCCCCTGTGAGCGCTTCTCGCGACGGCATGGCCCGCCGGGGCTACCGGCTGATCATGCGGTCGGTGCGGGCCCATCCCGTCCCGCATCTCGTGGCCCTGCTCGGCGCCCTCGGATTCGTCGCGGCCACCGTGGGGACCGCCTGGCTGCTGGGCTGGATCACCGACAACGTGATCATCGCGCCGGGGTCCGAGCGGACCGGCCCGGCCGTGGCCGCCGCGATGGTGATCGGAGTCTCGGTGGCCAGCGGGGTCTCGGTGCTGTTGCGCCGGTGGTTCCTGGCCATGGCCGAGTTGCGAACCCAGCGTGACTGGCGGCGCGCCCTCCTTCACCGCTACATCGATCTGCCCATGGACTTCCACCGCGAGCGCGACCCGGGCGAGCTGCTCGCCCACGCCGACTCCGACGTCAACACGGCCACCATGGTGCTCAAGCCGCTGGCCTTCGCGGTCAGCGTGGTGGTCCTCGTAGTCGTCACGATGGTCACCCTGTTCGCCGCCCACCCGCTGCTGGCGCTGATCGCGGCGATCGTGTTCCCGGCGCTGGCGGTGATCAGCAGGGTCTACACGCGCATGGTCGAGGCCCCTTCGGCCGAAGTCCAGCGGCGGGTCGGCGAGGTGTCGGAGGTCGCCCACGAGAGCTTCGACGGCGCGGTCGTGGTGAAGACTCTCGGCCGGGAGCCCATCGAGGTGGAGCGCATGAGGGCAGCGTCGGCGCGGCTCCGCGACGAGCGCATCCGGGTGGGTCGGATGCGGGCCAGCTTCGAGCCGTCCATAGACGCTCTGCCCACGGCGGGCGCCATCGTCCTGCTGCTGGTCGGAGCCTGGCTGGTGGGGCGAGGCTCGGCGACGCCCGGTGACTTGGTGCTGGCCGCGACGCTGTTCTCGCTGCTCGCCCTGCCGCTATTCATCGTCGGGTTCTTCCTGGAGGAGATGCCCCGTTCGGTGGTGTCGCTGGAGCGAGTGGACCGGGTGCTGGACCGGCCGCTCGATCTATCAGCTGAGCCCGAGGGCAACGGCCCGGTGCTGCCTCCGGGTCCGCTCGGTCTACAGATTGACGGCCTCGCGGTCCGCTACGGATCGCGGCTCGTCCTCGACGGGTTGTCGCTTGCTGTCAGCCCGGGCGAGACCGTGGCGCTGGTGGGCGCAACCGGCTCGGGCAAGTCGACGCTGCTCGAGACCGTGGCCGGGCTCAACTCCGTGGCGGGCGGCTCGATACACCTCTCGGGCGCGGCTCTGCAAGACGTCCCGTCCAGAGAGTTCCACAGCGCAGTAGCGCTGGTGTTCCAGGAGGCGTTCCTGTTCGCCGACTCGGTTACCGAGAACGTCGGCCTGCAGTGGGGACGCTCACCGGCCGACGTGACCGCCGCGCTGGACTCGGCGGCGGCGGGCACCTTCGTGGAGGCGCTGCCCCACGGTGGCGCCACCGTGGTGGGGGAACGGGGTGTGACCCTCTCCGGCGGCCAGCGGCAGCGGGTGGCGCTGGCCCGCGCCCTGGTCCGATCGCCCCGGCTGCTCATGCTCGACGACGCCACCAGCGCGGTCGACCCTGTCGTCGAGGGCGAGATCCTCGCCAACCTCCGCCGCGATCTCGACACCACGATGCTCGTGGTGGCGCACAGGATCTCCACCATCGAGCTCGCCAACCGGGTTGCGTACCTGGCCGGTGGCAGGATCGTCGCCACCGGCACCCACAATGAGTTGCTGGACATCAACGACTACCGGTCGCTGGTGTCGGCCTACGAGCAGGCTGAAGTCCCGTGAGCGACACCCCTGAAACCGAGGTCCAAGCACTCCGAGTGCTGCGTCGCGGCTTCTCCATGAGCCCGGAGTTGCGTCGAGGTCTTCCGGTGATCGCCGCGGTGGGGTTGTTCGCCGCCGTCGGCAGGCTGATCGTGCCGGTCATGGTGCAACTCGTGCTCGACCACGGCGTGCTCGGCCCCGACGGCTACCGGCCCGGGGTGGTGTGGGCCCTGTCGCTGGTCGCTCTCGGCGTGGTGCTGGTGGTCGCCGCGGCCAGCCGCTTCGCGCTGATCCGGCTGGTGCGCATGGCCGAGTCGGTGCTGCTCGGCCTGAGGGTCAGGGCGTTCGAGCACATCCACCGGCTGAGCCTGGCCACCCACACCGAGTCGCGGCGGGGGGTTCTGGTGGCCCGGGTGACGAGCGACATCGAGGCCATGGCCATCTTCATGCAGTGGGGCGCCATGTCCTGGACCATCAACCCAGTACTGATCGTGGCGACGCTGGCAGTGATGCTGTTCTACAGCTGGCAGCTGACGCTGCTGGTGCTGGTCCTGCACCTGCTGCTCCTGCCGTTCATGCGCTGGGTGCAGCGCCGCCAGATCGCGGCCCACTCCCGGGTACGCGACCGGGTGGCCGACACCATGGGCCACGCCAGCGAGACGGTGTCGGCCGCGGCCGTGATACGGGCATACGGGTACCGCGGCGCCGTACGGACCCGCCTCGACCGCGCTGTGGACCGCCAGTACGACGCCCAGATGTCCGCCTTCAAGTGGTGGGCGTTCCTGATGCCGACGGTCGACCTGGTGTCGTCGGTGGCGCTGGCTGCGGCCCTCGTCGTCGGCGTGACGTGGAGCGAGGAGTTGGGCATCGGCGCCGGAGGGCTGGTGGCCTTCGTTTTCCTTGTGCGGCTCTTGATGAGGCCGATCTCGGAGATCGGTGAGGTGTTCGACACCACCCAGTCGGCGCTGGCGGCCTGGTGGAAGGTGATGGGAGTTCTCGACACACCGGTCGAGGTGGTCGAGCCGGAGCCCGCTGAGGCAAAGGAGTTGCCTGCGGGGCCGCTGGGTGTCGAGGCACGGTCCGTGGACTTCGCCTACCGCACCGGTGAGCTAGTGCTTCGCGGCGTGGACGTGTCGATCCTGCCGGATGCAAATGTGGCCGTGGTCGGGGAGACCGGCTCAGGCAAGACGACCTTCGCCCGTCTGCTGGCCCGCCTGGCCGACCCCGCGACGGGCGCAGTCGCGGTGGGCGGTGTGGACCTTCGCGTCGTAGCCCCCGAGGCGCGCCGTCGGAGCATCAGGA
This sequence comes from Acidimicrobiales bacterium, assembly GCA_965117015.1. Lineage (GTDB taxonomy): Bacteria > Actinomycetota > Acidimicrobiia > Acidimicrobiales > Aldehydirespiratoraceae > Aldehydirespirator. The sequence continues at coordinate 394,556 of OZ220747.1, read as the reverse complement.
TGGTTCCCCAGGACGGCTTCCTGTTCGCGGCCACCATCGAGGACAACATCCGCTACGGCCGGCCCGGTGCCACCGCAGCCGACGCGGCCGGCGCCATCGACGAGCTCGGGCTGCGGGCCTGGGTCGAAGGGCTCCCGGCCGGGATGCAGACTCCGGTGGGCCAGCGAGGCGGGCGGCTGTCGGTAGGCGAGCGCCAGCTGGTGGCGCTGGCCCGGGCCCAGGTCGCAGACCCGGGCCTGCTGATCCTGGACGAGGCCACCTCTGCCGTGGACCCCGAGACCGAGGAGGCCCTGGCCGCGGCCATGGCCCATCTGGCGGTCGGTCGCACGACCGTGTCGGTGGCCCACCGCTTGAGCACCGCCGAGCGCGCCGACTTGGTGCTGGTGTTCGACGACGGCCGTGTCGTGGAGCAGGGCACCCACCGCGATCTGGTCGCGGCGGGCGGCGTGTACACCCGGCTGCACCGGTCGTGGGTGGGCAACACCCGCCGGACGGCGGTGAGGGCCGGCGCTCAACCCGGCTGAGGGCGTCCCGCACCGGCTACCGTGCCCGCCATGCGTGATCCAGTGAGAGTGGCTGTCACCGGAGCGGCCGGGCAGATCGGTTACAGCCTGCTGTTCCGCATCGCCTCGGGCTCGATGCTCGGACCCGACCAGCCGGTGATCCTCCAGATGCTGGAGATACCGCCGGCCATGGACGCCCTTCGGGGCGTGGCCATGGAGCTTGACGACTGCGCTTTCGGGCTGCTGGCCGGCATGGTGCTCAGCGACGACCCCGACGAGGCCTTCGACGGCGTCCATATCGCCCTGCTGGTGGGCTCCCGGCCCCGCACCAAGGGCATGGAGCGCAAGGACCTGCTGGAGGCCAACGGCGCGATCTTCACCGTTCAGGGCCGGGCTCTGGCCTCCCGCGCCGCTGATGATCTCCGGGTGCTGGTGGTGGGCAACCCCGCCAACACCAACTGCCTGATCGCCATGAACAACGCCGCGGGGGTGCCCCGCGAACGGTTCACGGCCATGACCCGTCTCGATCACAACCGGGCCAAGGCTCAGCTCGCCGCCCGGGTGGGCGCCACCGTGGGCGATGTCCGCAAGATGACGATTTGGGGCAACCACTCCGCCACCCAGTACCCCGACCTGTTCCACTGCGAGGTGGATGGTCGCAACGCTGCGGGCGTCGTAGATGACCAGGAGTGGCTCGAAGGGACGTTCATACCCACCGTGCAGCAGCGGGGTGCGGCCATCATCGAGGCCCGGGGCGCGTCATCGGCGGCCTCCGCGGCCAACGCGGCCGTCGACCACGTGCGCGACTGGATGCTGGGCACGCCGCCCGGCGACTGGGTGTCGATGGCGGTCCCCGCGGACGGCAGCTACGGCGTGCCCGAAGGGCTGATCTCGTCGTTCCCAGCCACGTGCGCAGGCGGCGAATACCAGATCGTGGGCGGCCTGGAGATCGACGGCTTCTCGCGGGCCCGCATCGACGCCTCCGTCGCCGAGCTGGCCGCCGAGCGGGACACGGTGGCCTCACTCGGCCTTATCTAATAGGCCGGGCGGACAGGCAGCGACTCGTGCCGGAGCTGCCGGAGGTTGCAGCCCACGCCGAGCGGCTGTCGGCCGGGTTCGCAGGAACACCGCTGGCCCGGTTCGAACCGCTGCACCCGGCCGTGCTCAAGACCTTCGATCCCCGACCTGTCGCGGCCGCGGGCAAGGCGCTCAGGATGATCGGCAACAGGGGCAAGTACCTGCTGCTGCACTTCGGACAGGACGACGGCGAGGACGACGACCCGGGACTCACGTTCGTGGTCCATCTCATGCAGGCGGGCCGGCTTCGCGTCGACGCCAAGCAGGCCCGCAAACCTCGGGGCGGCATGGCCCGCTGGACCTTCGCCGACGGGTCGGCGCTGCTGCTCACGGAGGCCGGCACCGAGCGCCGGGCCGGGGTATGGCTGATCGCCGGCGACCTGGGGGCGGTCGAGCCGCTAACCCGCCTTGGACCGGACGCCGACGCTATGAGCCGCGACGAGCTCGCTCGGCGCCTGGCCGCGGCCAGCGAGCGCGTGCACGGCTTCCTGCGAGATCAGTCGCATCTGGCCGGGATCGGCCGCCTGCTCGCCAACGAGATTCTCCACTCGGCCCGGATCTCACCCTTCGCCAACACGTCGCGCCTCAACGGCGACGCCGTCGACCGTCTGCATGCCGCCATCACCACATCCATCGCCAGGGGTCTGGCCGCAGAGCGGGAGCGCGAAGACATGGGCCGCTCCCAGGATCGCCCCAGCGACGTCCACCATCGAGTAGGCGAGCTGTGCCCGGCGTGCGGTGACACGGTGCGCGCGGTCGAGTACCGCCGCTACCGGGTGGCCTACTGCCCGGCGTGCCAGACCGGAGGCAAGGTCCTGGCCGACAACACCACCAGCCGGTTCCTGAAGTAGGCAGTCAGGCTGTACCGGCCAGGACGGCGCCGATGGCCGCCAGGACCGGCCGGGCTGCGAGCAGCAGCCGAGGATCGCCGCTGAACCGCAGCCGTCCCTCGGCGAAGGCCCGTTGGGCGGATCCGCCCTCGATCGCGATCGCTCGAGCCGTGTCGCGATCCGATGCCAGCGTGATCACAGGATGACCGGGCGCCTCGCCGGCGCGCCCGACTTCGGCCGACACCCGACCGGAGGCGATACGCACATGCCAGCAGAAGACAGAGGAGTCATCGTCGGAAACGTGGTACTCCAGCACCAAACCGACTGTGTCGTCGACGCGGCACTCCGACAGGGCGGCGTCGAGCCAGTCCACCCACTCGTCGGAAGGGAACACGGGCATGTGGGCGGGAGTCCGCTCGGCGGTCATCGACAACGCACACTACCCGTGCTCGTAACCTGACCCCATGTCCCGTCCGAGCACCGGTGACCTGATAGCCGGGGTGTCGGTGGCCCTCGTCGCCATCCCGCAGTCGCTGGCCTACGCCGAGTTGGCCGGGCTTCCGGCGCATTACGGCCTCTACGCGACGGCGCTGCCGTCGCTGCTGGCCGCGTTCTTCGTGTCGTCGAGATACCTCCAGACCGGACCGGTGGCCCTGACCGCCCTGCTCACCCTCGGGGCACTGTCCGGGGTGGCCGAGCCGGGTGGAGCCAACTACATCCAGAGCGCAGCGCTACTGGCCCTGCTGGTGGGCGTCATACGGGTGCTGCTGGGCGTGGCCCGAATGGGTCGGGTCGCCTACGTGCTGTCGGAGCCGGTCGTCACCGGATTCACCGCCGGAGCGGCGGTCGTGATCATCGCCTCGCAGCTCCCCAAGATCTTCGATGTCTACCCCGACGGGCAGGTGCTGGCCGCCGCGGTGAAGGCTCTGGGCCAGCCCGATGAATGGCGCTTGTCGGCCATCGCCTTCGCCGCGATAACGGTGTGCCTGATGATCGGCGGTCGCCACCTCCATCGCCTGTTCCCCGGTGTGCTGGTGGCGGTCATCGCCGGAGTGGTGGTGGCCAGTGCCAGCGACTACGCGGGTTCGCAGGTGGGCGACCTCGACGGCGGGTTCATACCGCTGAGCCTGAACTTCCCGTGGTCGGAGGCGCCGAGCCTGCTGCTGCCGGCGGCCGTGATCGCCCTGGTCGGGTTCGCCGAGCCGGCGTCGATCGCCCGCACCTACGCCGCAGCCGACCGCTTGCCGTGGAACGCCAACCGCGAGATGGTGAGCCAGGGCGTCGCCAACCTCGCCTCCGCGGTGTCGGGCGCCTTCCCGGTGGGCGGCTCCTTCTCGCGCAGCTCTCTCAACCGGATGGCCGGCGCTACCAGCCCATGGTCCGGCGCGATCACCGGAGCCTTCGTGCTCGCCGTGCTGCCGCTCGCCTTCCTGCTGGAGGACCTGCCCACTTCGGTGCTCGGTGTGATCGTGATCGTCGTCGTGGTGCGTCTGGTCGACATCAAGGAGATAACCCGCCTGCCTTGGGGCTCCTTCCCCCAGGCGCTGGTGGGCGCGGGAACCACGTTCGCCACCATCGGCTTCGCTCCCCGGGTGGAGCGGGGCGTGCTGGTGGGGATCGGATTGGCCATCGCGGTGCACCTCTACCGCGAGATGCAGGTCATCACCCCCGCCGAGCGGGACCATGAGACCCTCACCGTGCGGCCCAAGGGCGTGATGTGGTTCGCCACCGTTCCCCAGGTGGAGCGCTCGGTCCGTGAGGAACTGGCCACCGAACGCGACCTGACATCGGTGGTGATCGACCTTTCCGGCGTGGGACGGCTCGACTACTCCGGAGCGGTGGCGCTGAGACGCATCATCGAGAGGATGTCGGCCGGCGGAGTGAGCGTCGTCGTGGCGGGCATCCCGCCCAGTGCATCAGGGGCTGTGCGTGCCGAGCTGGAGGGCTACGACTCGGCGTGACAGCCCCTAGTGTGGGGGCGATGACCGAGGCGGTCGGCTCTCTGTCCCACGACGAGCTGGTGGCGACCATGACCGGGGGCATGGCCCGCTCCGACCTGCCCGCCTTCGCGGGCTCGGAGCGGTTGCGACCCGACGGCCGGCCCCGCCCGGAGTTCCGGGCCGAACTGCGCCGGATTCCCGACGCGCTCAATGCTCTGACGGTGCTGGCGACGCTGGCCGCGGCTGTGACCTTGGTCTGGGCGGTGATCGCGGTCGATCACTGGCTGGCCACCGCGCTGGCAGTGCCGGTGATGGGGATCGTGATGCTGCGGATGTTCATCCTGCACCACGAAGCCGCCCACCGCCTGCTGTTCTCCAACCGCCTGGTCAACGACATCGTGGGCGTGAACTTCCTGGGGTGGCTGACCTTCGGTACCGGCACCCACCACTACCGGCGGGGCCACGCCAACCACCACCGCGACGAGTTCGGCCCCAAGGAGCCCGACTTCCTGCTGTACGCGCTCTACCCCGTGTCCAGAGACTCCATGCGCCGCAAGCTGGTGCGGGACCTCTTCGGCGTGTCGGGCTACCGCATCGTCAAGCCTCGCTTCACCGGCCTGGTCCGGCCGCCGTTCCTGTTGCTGAGCCTGCGGTTCTTCGCCGGCCAGGCGGTCGTGCTCGGCGCCTTCTGGGCGACCGGCCACCCGTGGCTCTACCTGGTGCTGTGGGTGTTGCCCTACTTCACCTACTACCAGGTGGCCAACCGGCTGCGGGTGATTGCCGAGCACGGCGGGATGACCCGCACCCCCGACCGCCGGAACACGACCCACCATGTGCGCCAGAGCCCCGCGGCCCGCCTGTTCCTGGTGCCCTACAACGTGGGCTATCACCTGGCGCACCATGTGGACTCGGGCGTTCCGGCTCGCAACCTCCCCAGGCTGCAGCGGGCCCTTGAGGAGGACGGCTACCTGCCCCCCGACGCGATCTGGCCCAGCTACGGGACGCTGTGGCGGGCGTTGGTCAGATCGCCCGCCTGAGGGCCTCTAGATTCCGCTCTTGTTCGCTGCGCTCACGGGCCGCTCGGGCCAGTTTCCCACTCTTGTTCGCTGCGCTCACGGGCCGCTCGGGCCCGGGGGCCTCGCTTCGCTCGGCCTCTAGAACGAGAAGCCGTCCAGGACCTTCTTGAGGGCGTCGGTGTCGTGCGAGCCGAGCACCACCCTGGAGTTCGTGGCCACGTAGACGATGTCGAGGTTTATGCCGGCGTTGGACACCATGCGGGCCAGCTCAGCCAGCTCGCCCGGCCGGTCCTTGGCCTGGACCACCACCACCTCGCGCTCGCGGGTGACGGACGGTCCATGCGTGTTGGCCAGCGCCCTGTACACCGGCTCACTGTGGGGCACGAGAATGTGAAGCTCCGCCGTGTTGCCGTTCCCCATGCACGTCGCGGCCGCGATGTTCACGCCCGCGTCGCTGATCGCAGTTGCCACTCTGGCCAGCGCCCCCGGTTTGTTCTCCAACTCGATCACCAGGTCGCTGGCCAGAGTAGACATGGGAGCGCGTCCTCCTTGGGTTGTGGGGCCCGGTGCGATCGCCCGGGCGAATCGGGAGCCGACTGTAGAACACAACCGTGCCGCTGTGAAGCCCGAGTTCGCGCTCCCGAGCGCAGCCAGCGGAACCACTAGCGTTCGCAGGTGCTCGTCGACGCCCACACCCACATCGTGGCGACCGATCAAGACGCGTTTCCCCTGTCGGCGGCCGCGCTACCGGGGGACTGGTACCTCCGGGCGCCGTGCTCGGCCGAGGGTCTGCGGGCCGAGATGGACGCCGCCGGTGTTGATCTGGCCGTGCTGGTCCAGCCGGTCGGGGCCTACTCCTTCGACAACCGCTACGCGGCGACCAGCGCAGCGCAGCACGCCGACCGGTTCACAGCCGCCTGCTGCGTCGACCCCTACGGCCAATCACCGGCAGAGGAACTGCAGCGCTGGCTCGATCACACCGGTGTCGGTGGCGTCCGGTTCTTTGCGCTCTCGGCGGAGAGGTCCTGGTTGAGCGACCCGAACACGTTCGGACTGTGGGAGCAGGCAGCGGCGTCCGGCGCCCATGTGATCGTGACCGTCTTCGAGAACCAGCTCGGTGAACTCGCCGGAGTGCTCGGGCGGTTCCCGGACGTGGCCGTGTCGCTGGACCACTGCGGGTTCTGCGACATCGCCCGGCCCGAACCGCTGGTCGAGTTGGCCCGGTTCGAGAACCTCCACCTCAAGGTGACCACCAACGTGATCGACGCCGCGGCCGCGGCTGAGGGCACGGCCGCACCCTTCGTGAAGCGGTTGGCCGGCGCCTTCGGTGCGGACCGGCTGATGTGGGGCTCCGACTTCTGCCAGACCCACGACCGCTCCTATCCGGACTTGGTGCGCGAGGCGATCGAGGCCTTCGCCGATCTGACCTCTGCCCAGCAGGGCGCATGCCTGGGGGGCACGGCGGGACGGCTCTGGTTCGCCCGCTAGAGCTCGATCTCGTTGAGGAGGGGCTCGCCGGCGACGTAGCGGGCGAGGTTGTCAGCGAAGACCCGGTGGGCGGACTCGAAGAAGCGGGTGGGCTCAGTGGAGCAGTGGGCCGAGATGTAGATGTTGGGGGCGTCCCAGAGGGGCGAGTCCTCCGGCAGGGGCTCGACCGCGGTCACGTCGACAGCGGCGGCCCGGAGCTTGCCTGAGCGGAGGGCGGCCACCAGAGCGGGCTCGTCGACGAGCGATCCCCGGCCCACGTTCACGAACATCGAGCGGTCCTGCATCGCCGCGAATGCCGATGAGTCGAACAGCTCGTGGGTCTCGGGCGACTCCGGGACGGCTGCGACGACGATGTCGCAGCGGCCCAGCATGTCATGGAGCCCGTCGGGTCCGAGGACCTCGTCGGCAAGGTCGCTTCCGGCTGCGCTGCGACGCACGACGATCACGTCCAGTTCGAAGGCGCGGGCTCGGCGGGCCACCGCCTGATTGATGGGTCCGAAGCCCACCAGCCCGATGGTGGAGCCCGCGAGGTTCTGGCCGAACGCCGGGTGCCATCGCCGTTGTTGCTGGATCGTGTCCAGCCGGCGGGTCCGCTTGAACTCGCCCAGGATGCGGGCGAAGACGAACTCGGCAATCGAGGTGGCGTTGGCCCCGGAGGCGTTGGTCAGACGGATGCCCGCTTCCCGAAGTCCCGCTGAGGTGAGATGGGCCACCCCGGCGGCTAGGGCCTGCACCCAGCGCAGCCGGGGCGCGACCGCGGCAACGTCGAAGGGCAGGTCGAGCGTGAGGCAGCACTCGATGCGGGCGAAGGCGCGCCGCTGGGCCGCAGTGAGCGAGGGGGCCAGATGGCGCACCGCGTCGTAGGTCGGGACTCCCCGGCCGGAACGGAGTTCCCTGGACTCCTCGTAGGGCTCCACGACGATCTCGATTTGGGGATCGATGACGGCCAGTTCGGTCAGATGTCGGTCGAAGTCGAGGTTCCATTCGCTCGGATACAGGATTCCGACGACGAGCGGGTCGGTCATCAGGATCCGGTCAGAAGACGCAGCGTCGGCTCCACCGCTCCCTCGGCCCGTCCGATGACTGCAGCCTCGTCAATGCCGCCCAGGGGATGCTCGACGGCGACGATCCGCAGGTCCGGCAGATCCAGCGTCTCGGCCACGCCAGCGGCCAGGGATTCGAAGCTGGTGGTCGCCACGAGGACCGTTGGAGTCCCAGCTGACTCAAGGTTGACGGAGTCGTGGACACTCCACGACGTGCAGCTTCCTCAATCGGCTGAGCCGGTGAGCACCACCTCGGCCTCGGCCAGCCGGGCCAGCAGATCGTCGGGAGCGGGCAGGGCCGCGTTCTTGCGCTCGACGAGGTCCACCGTTGCGCCGGTTCGGGCCGCCAGGCCCTCGGCCAGACGCCGCAGCAGCAGGCCGGCGTTGGGCTTGGAGTTGTCGAGTATCCCGATGCGCTTACCGGCCAGCGTCGGCTCGGTAACGGCGCGGGAAATGGCGGCCGGCCCCACCGCTCCCACCGGGGCATAGATCCTCATCGGTTCCCTCCTTCGACGATCCTTGTGGGTTCCGTCATGAGCTCAGACCTCCACCGGCACGGTGGCGCTCCTGGTCATACCCCAACTCGGGATAACCGAGCTGTGCTTCCCCGGTCCTCCCACCACGACGATCTTGATGTTGCCGGGATGTTCGGTGACGGACATCATCGCGTCGTCATCTAGGGCCTCCTGCCACGGCGCCCACGCCCGGAGCGCGAACGCGGCCCGCAGGTCGCCGACCCGCATCTGAGCTCGCTCGTGGAGATAGGAGGCCACCCGGTCGCGCGTCCACCCCGCGCCGTCACAGGCCGCGGCGTGCTCGGGGCACAGCATCACGAAGAACTCGCCCGAGCTGACCGGCGCATTGTTGGACCCCAGTGAGGTCATGGCCGAAGCGGCCTTGTCGAGGATGGCGGCGGGATCGGTCGACTCCATGTCATGGAAGTTGTGGGGCGCCTCGCCGCAGTGGACCGTGACCGCGGAGGACGCCGCGACCCCGACGCTCGTTGCGTATCCGCCCCAGGGGGACTCGGCCAGGTTCTCGGCCACGCAGTAGGTGTACTTGGCCGGCCCGCCCTGGGTGGAGGCGTCGCCGGCACCGGGGACCGCCCCGGCTACGTGGAGAAGAATGAGCCTCAGCGCCCGTCCCGTGGCTGCGTTGGCCACGTTGCCGGGGCCGAAGGCGCCCAGTCCCGGGTTGTAGCCCGCGGTGCGGGCGATCTCGCCGTGCACGATGAGCAGCGGCGCCACCGGATGGGTGGTGGCGTTCACGCCCCGCAGGTTGATCTCGGGACGGGCCAGAGCCCGCACCGCCGCCACGAGAACAGGCAGGTGCTCGGGGCGGCAGCCGGCCAGCACCGCGTTGACGGCGATCACCCGGCGGGTGGCCACACCGGACCGGGGCGGCAGGACGGTGACGGGCTCGTCGGGATCCGCGTTGCAGCTGGCGAGCATCGCGTCTACCCGCGCCGGTGTCGGTGCCACCATCGGCAGCCCGTCGCCCCAGCCCCGCTCGGCGTAGCACTCCCGGACCGCCTCAGGGTCGTCCGAGGCGATGTCGAGCATCTCCAGCGGGTCGGCCATGCCGACAAGTCTGCTGCCAATCGGCTCTGTTTGCCCCCGCGATGCAGATTGGAAGCGTGTCGACGCCGAAACAGCGCAGCCGCAGTTCACTGCATGAAATCCGGTGGTGATACACGTCGTGATCAGCGCGGGAGGCGTCCGGTCGAGCATTAGTCTGCGGCAATGAGCGCCGAGCGTCGAAGGCGGCGACCACGCCAGACCGCGGTCACCGAGCCGAGCGGCCCGGTCCAGCCGCCGTGGCGGCTGCATGAGCGACGGTTCGATCCGACGCCGATCGTGAGCGAGGATGAGCTCGAGGCCATCCACGCGGCGTCCCTCGTAGTGCTGCGAGACACCGGCATGGAGTTCCTGCATCCGACAGCCCGGAAGATGTGGCTCGAGGCCGGCGCCAGAGTCGACGGGGATCGGGTGCGTCTTGACCCCGAGATGGTCACCGAACTGGTGGCCACCGCTCCTGGCGAGTTCGTGCTGCACGCCCCCGATCCGGCTCGCCATCTGCCGATGGGGGGCCGCAGCGTGGCCTTCGCCTCGGTGGCCAGCCCCCCGAACGCGGCCGATCGGGCCGGCGGTCGCCGAACAGGCAACCGGGAAGATTTTCGGCGGCTGGTGATGCTGGGGGAGGTGCTCAACGCGGTCGCCTTCCAGGGCGGCTATCCGGTGGAGCCGGTGGACGTGCACTCATCGGTGCGCCACCTGGTGGCCACCCGCGACCTCCTCACCCTGACTGGCAAGGCCCTCCACGCCTACTCGCTGGGAGCGGAGCGCAACCGCGACTGCCTGGAGATGGTGCGAATCGTGCGCGGCGTGAGTGACGACGACCTCGAGACGGAGCCGTCGATCTTCACCGTGGTCAACTGCAACTCGCCGCTACGGCTCGACACTCCGATGTTGGAAGGGATCCTCCAGTACTCGGCCCGTAATCAGGTGGTGGCGGTCACCCCCTTCACGCTGGCCGGGGCGATGGCGCCGGTGACCGTGGCCGGCGCGGTGGTGCAGCAGAACGCCGAGGCTCTTGCCGGAATGGCCTTCTGCCAGCTGGTGAGGCCGGGGTCGCCGGTGATCTACGGGGGCTTCACGTCCAACGTCGACATGCAGTCGGGCGCACCCGCCTTCGGCACTCCCGAGTACATGAAGGCCGTGCTGCTCGGCGGTCAGTTGGCCCGCCGGTACGGCATTCCGTACCGGTCCTCGAATGTCTGCGCGGCCAACGCGGTCGACGCTCAGGCCGCCTACGAGAGCGTGTTCTCGCTGTGGGCGGTGGTGATGGGCGGGGCCCACATGGTGATGCACGGGGCCGGGTGGATGGAGGGCGGGCTGCAGGCCTGCTACGAGAAGATGGTCATCGACGCCGACATGATCGGCATGGTGGGTGAATTCCTGCGGCCCGTGGCGACCGACGAGGACTCGCTGGCGGTGGAGGCCATCGACGAGGTCGGCCCGGGCGGGCACTTCTTCGGAACGGCCCACACCCTGGCCCGCTACCGCGACGCCTTCTTCAAGCCGATGGTGTCGGACTGGCGCAACTACGAGACCTGGGCCGAGGCCGGCTCGCCCACCGCGCTGGACCACGCCGAGCGGCTCGTCGGGGAACTGCTGGCCGCCTATGAGCCTCCGCGGCTGGCCGACGACGTGCGGGCCGAGCTGGACGACTTCACCGACCGGCGTATCGCCGAGGGCGGCGTGCCCACCGACTTCTAGGCGCTGCCGCCGATTGGTTGTGCTGCATTCTGAGGCGTGATCTAATTCCGCGATGGTGCGAGCGTCAGAAGCGGGGCTGGACTTCACGTCCGAGGAGTTTTGGTCGGCCAGCCGGCGGCCACTCGACGGGGCGACCGGACTCCGGCCGGCCGCCTACACCGGCGAGGACTTCTACGAAGTCGAGAAGGACCGCCTGTTCGGCCGGGCCTGGGTGGCGGTGGCCTCGGCGTCGGAGGTGGCCGAGCCGGGCCGCCTGCTGGTGCGCATGGTGGGCGACACCTCGGTGCTGATCGCCCGCGGCCTCGACGGCGAGCTGCGGGGCTTCATCAACTCGTGCCGCCACCGGGGCACCGAACTGGCCTCCGAGGACTGCACGGTGTCGCGGATGATCCGCTGCCCCTACCACCGCTGGGGATACGCCCTCGACGGCACCCTGGTGGCTACCCCGCTGTTCGACGAGGTGCCCCGGCCTGACTTCGACCCCGCCGAGTTCTCCCTGCTGCCGGTGCGGGTGGAGACCTGGGGCTTCTGTGTGTTCGCCTGCCTGGACGATCGGACGCCGCCCCTGGCCGAGTGGCTGGGCGATCTGCCCGAGCGGATGTCCGGCTACGGCTTCGACGGCTGGTACGTCCACGAGAAGTGCAGCTTCGACGTGGCCGCCAACTGGAAGCTGATCACCGAGAACTTCCAGGAGTACTACCACCTGGCCTGGGTCCATCCCGAGCTGGCCAAGGTGTCCCGGGTCCGGGACCACTACCGCTACCAGGGGCCGGGCCTGTACTGCGGCCAGACCACCACCCCGGTGTCGGGCGACGAGCGCGACGACTGGCTGGTGCTTCCCCCGGCGTCCGGGCTCGACGGCTCCGACTCGGTGAGCGGCCGGTTCGTGGCTGTGTTCCCCAACCTGACGCTGGCAGTGCTGCCCAGCCACGCCTTCGTGATGCGCCTCGAGCCGCTGGCGGCGGGCGCCACCCGCGAGCACTGCGCGTTCCTGTTCCCGCCGACCACCGTCCCCGACACCGTCGGGGACGCCTTCGAGGCCACCCGCAAGTTCTGGATCGAGGTCAACAACGAGGACATCGACATCTGCCAGCGGTCCCAGCGGGGGCTGGCCCTGGGCGCGGCCCCGCCCGGACCGCTGTCGCCCCGCTTCGAGGAGCCGCTGCACCGCTTCCACAACATGGTGGCCGACTGCATGACCGCGGACTCGCTGGCCACCGGGTTGACCGTGCCGGGCGGGGACGGCCCCGGCGACGCCGAGCGCTACGGCTGCGGCCCGAACCCGTCCCCGCCAGCCATAGAGGCGCCCCGAAATTGATGCCGATAATGGCCCTATAGGGTCGGTTTCGTCATCAATTTCGGGCGGGGACCGGCGTCCATGAAGACCGACGCGCGGGTCGTGGTGATCGGCGGGGGAGTGATCGGCGCCAGCGTGCTCTACCACCTCACCAAGGCGGGCTGGACCGACGTGGTGCTGGTGGAGCGCACCGAGCTCACGGCTGGGTCCACCTGGCACAGCGCGGGCGGCATGCACACCCTCAACGGCGACCCCAACGTGGCCCGCCTCCAGCGCTACACCATGGAGCTCTACGCCGAGATCGAGCGGGCCTCCGGCCAGGACTGCGGCATCCACATGCCGGGCGGCATAATGCTGGCCGACACGCCCGAGCGGCTCGACTGGTTGCGGATGACCCATGCCCGGGGCCGTTACCTGGGAATGCAGACCGAGATGGTGTCGATCTCCGAGGTCGCCGAGATGGTGCCCTTGATCGACCCCAAGCACTTCGTGGGTGCGATGCTCGACGCCCACGAGGGTCATGTCGATCCAGCCGGGGTGACCCACGCCTTCGCCAAGGCGGCCCGGCTCGCCGGTGCCGAGGTGTACCGCAACTGCTGGGCCAGGGCCATCGAGCGGCGAGCCGGCGGGGGCTGGCGGGTGGTGGTCTATGACACCGCCAGCGGCGAGGACCTGGGCGCGATCGACTGCGAGCATGTCGTCAACTGCGGGGGCCTGTGGGCTCGCGAGGTCGGCCGCATGGTGGGGCTGGAACTGCCGGTCCTGGCCATGGAGCACACCTACCTGGTGACCGAGCCCCTCGACGAGGTGATCGAGTACAACCGCAGCACGGGCCGGCGGCTCAGGCACATGATCGACTTCGGCGGCGAGCTCTACACCCGCCAGGAGGGCCAGGGCATGCTGCTTGGCACCTATGAGCAGGCCTGCCTGCCATGGGCGCCCCGCGAGACGCCGTGGGACTTCTCCATGAAGCTGCTGGCCCCCGACCTGGATCGCCTCTCGCCGTCATTGGAGGTCGCCTTTGCCCACTTCCCGGTGCTGGCCACTGCCGGGATCCAGCGGGTGGTGAACGGGCCGTTCACGTTCGCGCCCGACGGCAACCCGCTGATCGGGCCGGTCCGGGGGCTGCCGGGCTACTGGACGGCGTGCGGGGTGATGGCCGGGCTGTCGCAGTGCGGCGGGGTGGGGCTGTCGGTGGCCAACTGGATCACCGAGGGCGATCCGGGCGCCGATGTCTGGGCCATGGACGTGGCTCGCTTCGGCGACTACGCCACCCTCGCCTACACGAGAGTCAAGGTGCGCGAGAACTACGGCCGCCGGTTCAGGATCACCTTCCCGAACGAGTTCCTGCCCGAGGGGCGCGGGGTGCAGACGTCGCCCATCCACGACCGGCTGCGCGATGCCAACGCGGTGTTCGGCGACGCCTTCGGGCTGGAGTCGGCGCTGTGGTTCCAGCAGGAGGGGCTGGAGCCGGTCGAGGAGGTGACCTTCGGGCGCTCCAACGCCTGGGACCGGGTGCGGGCCGAGACTCTGGCCGTGCGGGCGGGTGTCGGCATGATGGAGACCACCGGGTTCGCCAAGTTCCTGGTGTCCGGCCCCGGGGCGAGGGCGTGGCTCGACCGGCTGCTGGCGGGGAGGATCCCGGTGCCGGGCCGGATGGCGCTCACGCCGATGACCAACCCGGCGGGCAACCTGGTGGGCGACCTGACGGTGGCGTGCCTGCCGGCCGCGCCCGGGCGGGCCGAGGGCCCGGTGGGCACGGTGGTGGGCGGGGCGACCGGCAACGTGCGTGACGGCGAGCGGTTCGTGGTGTTCGGCTCGGGGATCGCGGAGCGCTACTACGAGCGCTGGTTCGATGCTCACTTGCCGGCCGACGGCTCGGTGAGCTACCTCACACTCGGGGCGGAGCTATGCGGCCTGGCCATCGCCGGACCGGCGTCGAGGGCGCTGCTGGCCGACGTGACCGGTGCCGACGTGTCGGCGCACGGGATGCGGTTCATGGCCTTTGTTGAGATGGACGCGGGCCAGGCCCCGGTGTGGTGCGGGCGTATCAGCTTCACCGGCGACTTGGGCTACGAGCTGTGGATGCCGGCCCGCTACCAGCGCTACGTGTTCGACCTGCTGCGGTCGGCCGGGGAGGCGCACGGGCTCGAGCTGTTCGGGCTGCATGCCCTTAACTCGCTACGCCTGGAGAAGGGGTTCGGGTCGTGGGCCCGGGAGTACCGACCCGACTACGACCCGTTCGAGGCCGGCCTGGGCCGCTTCGTGCGCCTGGAGAAGGACTTCATCGGCCGGGATGCGCTGGTCGCCAAGTACGGCGAGAGCGGCCCGCCCGGCAGGGTGGCGACGACAGGCCTACGACTGTGTACCTGGACGGTTGATGTCGGCACCGGCGCCGATGCCTGCGACGTGATCGGCGACGAGCCGGTATGGCACGACGGCGAGGTAGTGGGCTGGGTCACGTCCGGCGGCTACGCCCACCACAGCGAGGCATCGGTGGCCCTGGGCTACGTCCCCGCCGCGCTGGCCGACTCCACCGGCCGCTTCGAAATAGAGATAGTCGGCACCCGCCGCCAAGCGAAGCTGGCAAAAAGCTGCCTATGGGACCCCGAAGGCACCCGCATGCGAGCTTGACAGCAACACCACTTCAGGTCCTGACTGCCGGTAGCCACGGGCTACTACTCGCGGATGAGGGTCTCGATGTCGGGGTCGAGGGTGTGGTAGTCGGAGGCTTCGACCTCGAATAGCGCACCCTCGGTGGTCAGGCCGGTGGGGAGATCCAGCGTGCCGGCGCAGATTGCGATGTGGTCGGCCTGATCGCCGGGGCCCTCATGCACCTTCCAGAACAACGACCCGCCGCAGTCGCGGCAGAAGCCGTAGGCCACGTTGGGGTCGTCGGCGGGATGGTGCCAGGCCAGCGAGTCCTCCGACACGAGGTGGAGATGCTCCTGGCGGCAGTTCGTGCCCGCCATGAAATGGCCGGTCCAGCGCCGGCAGCGCCAGCAGTGGCAGTTCCAAACCGGGCGGGCCGGGCCGTGCACTTCGTAGCTCACGCCGCCGCAAAGGCAGTGGCCTGAGAGCTGCGAGTCGGGGCCGGTGCGGGTGTTCTCGTTCACGCCAGTGCCTCCCTGGATCTCCTCCGGCAGCGGTAGGGTCGCGATTGTTGCACGCCCCGGGAGTGCGCCGTCGCACTCCGGCTTGAGTTCGGAAGGGGACTATGGCAGATCAAGGCCGCCGTTACGACTACGTGATCGTGGGCGGGGGCTCGGCCGGCTGCGCGCTCGCCAACCGGCTCAGCGCCGACCCAGGCACTTCGGTGCTCGTGCTCGAAGCGGGCCGGCGGGACTGGCGATTCGACGTGTACATCCACATGCCCGCGGCCCTGTCGTTCCCCATCGGCAACCGCTTCTACGACTGGCAGTACACCTCTGAGCCCGAGCCCCACATGGGCGGGCGCCGGGTCTACCACGCCCGGGGCAAGGTGCTGGGCGGATCGTCCAGCATCAACGGCATGATCTTCCAGCGGGGCAACCCCCTCGACTACCAGCGCTGGGCTGCCGACCCCGGCATGGAGGGCTGGGACTACGCCCACTGCCTGCCCTACTTCAAGCGCATGGAGCAGTGCCTGGCCGGCGACGACTACAGCGGCCCCGACGGGACCCGGGGCAAGGGCAGCTACCGCGGCCACCAGGGTCCTCTCGTGCTGGAGCGGGGACCGGCCACCAACCCCCTGTTCGAGGCCTTCCTGGAGGCCACCGAGCAGGCCGGCCACCGGAGGACCGCCGACGTCAACGGCTACCGCCAGGAGGGCTTCGCCGCCTTCGACCGCAACGTCCACCGGGGCCGGCGCCTCAGCGCGTCCCAGGCGTACCTGCACCCCGTGCTCAAGCGGCCCAACCTCCATCTCATCACCCGGGCCCTCACCACCAGGATCCTCTTCGAGGGCGACCGGGCCACCGGCGTCACCTACACCAAGGGCGGTCGCAGCCGAACCGTGAACGCCGGCGAGGTGATCTGCTGCGGCGGAGCCATCAACTCGCCGCAGCTCCTGCAGCTCTCCGGCGTCGGCCCGGCCGGTCTCCTGCGTCGCTACGGCATCGACGTGGTGGCCGACGTTCCCGCGGTTGGCGCCAACATGCAGGACCACTTGGAGGTGTACGTCCAGTTCGCCTGCAAGCAGCCGGTGTCGATGCAGCCCAACCTGGCCACGTGGCGCCGCCCCCTGATCGGGTTGCAGTGGCTGGCCCGTCGCGGCCCCGGCGCCACCAACCACTTCGAGGCGGGCGGGTTCATCCGCAGCAACGACGACGTCGCCTACCCCAACCTCATGTTCCACTTCCTGCCCATCGCCATCCGCTACGACGGCTCGGTGCCCGAGGGCGGCCACGGCTACCAGGTGCACGTCGGGCCGATGTACAGCAACTCGCGGGGGACGGTGGCCATCGTCTCGACCGACCCCCGGACCAAGCCGGCGCTGCGCTTCAACTACCTGTCCACCGACGAGGACCGCCGCGAGTGGGTGGAGGCCGTCCGCCACGCCCGCCACATCCTCAACCAGCCGGCCATGGACCCCTTCAACGGCGGCGAGGTGTCGCCCGGCCCGGGTGTGAGCACCGACGAGGAGATCCTCGACTGGGTGCGCCGTGACGCCGAGACCGCCCTGCACCCGTCCTGCACCGCCCGGATGGGCCTGGGTGACGACTCGGCGCTGCACCCTGACTCGCTCGAGGTTCACGGCACCACCGGCCTGCGGGTGGTTGACGCCTCGTCGATGCCGTATGTGACCAACGGCAACATCTACGCGCCGGTGATGATGCTGGCCGAGAAGGCCGCCGACCTGATCCTCGGCAATACCCCGCTGGCTCCCGAGCCGGTGGACTTCTACCGGGCCGACCCAACCGGTGTGACCTAAATCACACCCCCTCTGACCTCTGTTTAGTTGCAATTCACGGCGTTCGGCGAAACAATCCGAATACAGCCGACGATATGGCGTACAACAGGCAGAGGAGGAGCGAGGATGAGTTCCATTCCGTTCAGCAACAGCAAGGTCAACGCCAACACAGTGTGGCGAGACGCCCTAGGGCCCGGCTATGCCGTAGGCGTGGCTGAGGGTCTGCTACGGGTGACCGGCGACGCCGCCGGCCGCCCCTACCGGGTCGGCCGCTAGCGGACTGCTCGTCGACACGACAGTTCCCTCCCGAGGGGCGTAAGCCCCTCACCCCAACTCGAGGCCCCGCCGGTATCGGTCACCCCCCAGCCGATACGGCGAGGGCCTCGACGCGTTCGGCCTCGACGCGTTAGGCCTCTAGGCTCGCCGGTGTGGTAGAGCCCGACTTTCTTCGCTTCGACACCCTCAGCCTCCACGCCGGCCAGCACAGCGATCCGACGACGGGCGCTAGGGCCGTGCCCATCTATTTCACCACCTCGTACTCCTTCGAGGACACCGACCACGCGGCCGGGCTGTTCAACCTCGAGATCCCGGGACACATCTACTCCCGGATCTCCAACCCGACCGTGGCCGTGCTCGAGGAACGGGTCGCGGCGCTGGAGGGCGGCGTGGGCGCGGTGGCCACCGCCAGCGGTCAGGCCGCCTTCTTCCTGGCCGTGGCCACCCTGATGGACACCGGCGGCCACATCGTGGCCAGCCGCAACATCTACGGCGGCACCCACAACATGCTCAACCTGACCCTGCCGCGCTTCGGCATCACGACGACGTTCGTGGACCCCCGCCGTCCCGACGAGTTCGCGGCGGCCATCGGCTCCGACACCCGGCTCGTCTTCGCGGAGACGCTCGGCAATCCCGGCATAGAGGTCCTCGACATCGCCTCAGTGGCCGACATCGCCCACCAGCACCGCCTGCCGCTCATGGTGGACGCCACCTTCTCGACCCCGTACCTGATCCGGCCCTTCGAGCACGGCGCCGACATTGTGATGCACTCGGCGACCAAGTTCCTGGGCGGCCACGGCATCGCTCTCGGCGGCGTGCTCGTCGACGGTGGCCACTTCGACTGGGACGCCTCGGGCCTGTTTCCCACCATCACCGAGCCCTACGC
The DNA here is from genome assembly GCA_965117015.1 of Acidimicrobiales bacterium. Lineage (GTDB taxonomy): Bacteria > Actinomycetota > Acidimicrobiia > Acidimicrobiales > Aldehydirespiratoraceae > Aldehydirespirator. The sequence continues at coordinate 376,031 of OZ220747.1, read as the reverse complement.
CGGCTACCACGGCATCAGCTTCAGCGACGAGTTCGGTCCGGCAGCCTTCATCAGCCGGGCCCGGGCCGAGGGGCTGCGCGACTTCGGAGCGTGCATGAGCCCGGCCAACGCCTTCCAGATCCTGTCGGGCGTCGAGACGCTGCCGCTGCGGATGCAGCGCCATGTGGCCAACACCGAGGCGGTGGCCGAGGCCCTGGCCGCCAACGACGCCGTGACCTGGGTCAAGTACCCGTCCCTGTCCAGCCATCCCGACCACGAGCTGGCCCGCCGGCTCTACCCGAGGGGCACCGGGGCCATCTTGAGCTTCGGCATCGCCGGCGGGCGCGACGCCGGCGCCAAGTTCATCGCCGCGGTCCGCCTGGCCTCCCATCTGGCCAACGTGGGCGACGCCAAGACGCTGGTGATCCATCCGGCCAGCACCACCCACCAGCAGATGTCGGCCGAAGACCTGGCCGCGTCCGGGGTGGGGGAGGACCTCGTGCGGATCTCGGTAGGCCTGGAGGACCCCCGCGACATCATCGAGGACCTGGAGCGGGCCCTCAAGGCCTCTCAGCGCTGAGAGCCGGGCCGACGTGGAAGCGCTGATCGACGGGCGGGTGGTGCGCTGCGCCACCGGGGGCCGCAGCATCGACGGCGACGAGCCAGCGGTGGTGCTGGTGCACGGAGCCGGCGGCGACCGCACGGTGTGGCAGCTCCAGACCCGCTGGATCGCGCATCACGGCTACCGGGCCGCGGCGGTGGACCTGCCCGGACACGGCGGCAGCCAGGGACCCGCTCCGGACAGCATCGAGCAGATGGGGGAATGGCTGGCGAGCACCACCGAGGCCCTGGGTATGGCGCCCGCCCACCTGGTCGGGCATTCGATGGGGACGTTCGTGGTGTTGGAGGCGGCCGCCCAGCGGCCCGAGGTGGCCCGGTCTCTGGTGCTGCTGGGCACCGCGGGCGCGATGCCGGTGCATCCGGCGCTGCAGTCGGCGGCCGATGCCGACGACCCCGTGGCCGGTCGGCTCATCACCTCCTGGGGCATCGGCAGCCGGGCCCACACCGGCGGCCACGCCTCGCCGGGCATGTGGCTCATCGGGGGCAACACCTCGCTGCTGGACCGGGCCCGGCCGGGAGTGCTGGCCAACGATCTAGCCGCCTGCGACGCCTACGACGGCGCCGAGCGAGCTGCGGCCCGGGTGCAGTGCCCGGTGACGCTGGTGTTGGGCCGGGAGGACAAGATGACGCCCAACAAGCGGGCCGCACCGATGATCGACGCCTTCGGGGACGTGCGTAGCGTCTACCTCGATCGGGTGGGCCACTTCCTGCAGATCGAGAGCCCGATCCCAGTGCGCAAGGCCATCGCCGCGGCCCTGGCCCGAACCTGACGCAACCCGGCCCGAGCCGGCCGGGGCCATCAGGCCGCTCGGCCTCTGTGACGAAAGTCACGAGCGAATTGCAGGCTTGTGGCGAGGGCGCGTCACTACGATCCCGTCGTGGCCTCAGGCGCCGTGGTGCGGCCCGAGCCCGGCGACGAAGGGCTGTCGGGTGGACCGCTGATCGAGCCGCGCGGCGACAGCTTCGGCGCGGTCAGGTCGCTGCTCGTCGGCGTGGCCCTGGTCATGATCTGCAACGGGCTGCTGCGCGTCGCCCTGGGGGTGCGGGCCGAACTGGAGGACTTCGGGCTGGCCGTGACCGGCGTGGTGATGACCGGCTACTTCCTCGGCTTCCTGTTCGGGACCAAGGCGGCCGAGCACTTCATCGCCTCCGTCGGCCACATCCGGGTGTTCGCCGCCCTGTCGTCGGTGGGCTCGGCCGCCGCCATCCTGCATGTGGTCTGGGTCCATCCGGCGTCGTGGACGCTGCTGAGGTTCGCCTACGGGCTGTGCCTGGCCGGGATCCTGGTGACGGTCGAGTCGTGGCTCAACGACATGGCCACCAATGCCACCCGGGGCCGGATGCTGTCGCGCTACATGATCGTGACCATGGGCGGGATCGGGGTGGGCCAGCTGATGCTGAACCTCGCCGATCCCGGCGGCTTCAAGCTGTTCGTGGTGTCCTCGGCGCTGATCTCGTTCGCGCTGGTGCCGGTGGCGCTGTCGGCGTCCACCGCGCCGCCGCTGGTGGTGCCCGAGCCGATCTCGCTGCGCGAACTGGTCAAGGTCGTGCCGCTGGGGCTGCTCACCGCGTTCTGGGTCGGGGTCTCGCAGGGCTGCCTGATGGGGCTCGGAGCGTTCTACGCCGCCTCTGAAGGCTTGTCCAACACCCGGATCTCGCTGTTCGTGGTCTCGTCGATGGTGGGGTCGGTGGCGTTCCAGTGGCTCGTCGGCAGCTCCTCCGATCGTGTGCCGCGCCGCTATGTGATCCTGGTCGTGGCCATCGTCGCGGCCGGCTCGGCGGGGTTGCACCTGCTGGTGTCGGTGGGGTCGACGCTGTCGCTGCTGCTGATGTTCGTCCACGGCGGCTCGACGTTCCCGCTGTACTCGCTGGCCGTGGCCACCACCGCCGACAGCGTCTCGCCCGCGCAACTGACCGGGGCCAGCGCGTCGCTGGTGCGGGTCAGCGGGGTCGGGGCCGTGATCGGGCCGACGCTGGGCGGGTTTCTCATGGCGGCCGTCGCGCCGTGGGCCTACTTCGGGATCCTGATCGTGTGCCACGCGGTCATCGCCCTGTACGTCGTGTACCGCATGTTCACACGACCGGCCCTGCCCGTCGCAGAGCAGGGCACGTTCGATCCGTGGCCACTGCGGGCTTCAGCCGTCGCTGCCAGCCTCCTGCGCCGCCCGCGCCTCCGCTAGGCAGGCGAGCCCCTTGGGGCCACCCGTTCCGTGCTGGCGGTGACGGCTAGTCTGAAACCCGGTGAGAACGCGTCTGACGAAGCCCTCGCAGCATGCCGGGCGCATCCGGGGTCTGCTGCTGGTGACGGCGCTGATCGCCGTGGCGGCATGCGGCGGCTCGACGGACGGCGAAGCGGCCGGCGGCGACAGCGCAACCGACCCCGCGGTCACGACCGCCGGCTCCGCCGACACAGCTCCGGACCCGGCTGAGCCTGACGCTCCACGGCCCGGCGGCGAGATCGTGCTGGCGGTGGAGCAGTGGCCCGAGTGCCTCAACCCGATTACGTCCTGCGACAACGCAACGTGGCTCAGTTGGTCGGTGCTAGTGCATGTCGTGCCCCGCCTCATGGAGTTCGATGTCAACCACAACATCGGTGCCTCGCCGGTGCTGGTGGAGGCGCCGACGGTGGCCAACGGCGGGGCAGTGCTCAACGACGACGGCACGCTGACGATCACATACCGGCTCAATCCTGAGGCGCGCTGGAGTGACGGCACGCCCATAACCAGCACCGACGTGTGGTTCACCTGGCGGGCGATCATCGACACCGAGGGTTCGCTCAACACCATCGGTTACGACCTCATCACCGACGTGGGCCACGACGATCCCCACACCGCGATCGTCACGCTCTCCGAGTCCTACGCGCCCTGGCGGGAACTCTTCGGCGGACTCGACGGGATCCTGCCCGCCCACGCCTTCGACGGCGAGACCGACATCGCCAGCCACTGGAACGACTCGATCCCGATCTCGGGCGGCCCCTGGCTCCAGGAGTCGTGGAGCCAGCAACAGCACATCCTCGTCCCCAACGAGAACTACTGGGTTCCCGAGCGCATACCTCGGGTCGATCGGGTGGTGATGGTCCCCCGGGAGGACACCGACACCGAGATCGTGGCCCTCCAGACCGGCGAGGTCATGGCCGCCTTCCCCCAGCCGTTCCCCGGTGCCAAGGAGCGCCTGGCCCCGCCGCTGGCGTTCGTCGCGGGGGCGGGAACGTTCATCGAGGGCCTGTGGATCAACCAGATCGCGCCGGACCGGTACTTTGAGATCACCAAGAACGTGCGGCAGGCGCTCGCCTATGCCCTCGACCGGGAGGAGATCGCCGATGTGGCCCTCGGCCCCATCATCGACGATCCGGTGGTGCTGCAGTGCGCGGGCTGGAACCCGGCCTTCGGGGACTGGTGCGCCGATGACTTCGCCCACTACCGCCAGGACATGGCCGCGGTCGAGCGGCTGCTCACCGCAGACGGCTGGACCCGGCCCGACCCCGAAGGCCTGTGGGTGAACGACGAGGGCGTCGAGCTGGTGCTGCAGTGGAACACGGTGGCCGGCAACAAGCGCCGCGAGGACGTTCAGGCCTTGGTGGTCGAGATGACGAGGCCGTTCGGGATCGGCTGGGAGATCATCAACTACGACCCAGGCGAGCTGTTCCAGAACCGGCTCCCGGCCATGAACTTCGGTCCGGTGGCGTTGTTCGCCAACAGCACCACCCCCGATCCGACCGTGACCGCCCATTACGACATCGACGGCATCCCCACCGAGGCCAACGGTTTCAGCGGGCAGAACTTCACCGCCTACGCCAGCCAGCAGGCCAGCGACCTGGCTTTCGCCATCGACGCCGAGGTCGACGAGGCCGCCCGCCTCGAACTCGTGCGCGAGCTCGGCACTCTGCTGGGTTCCGACGTTCCCTGGATCCCGCTGTACGTGCTCCCCAACCTGCTGGCCTGGAACCCCGAGGTGCTGGAGGGACCGGGCAAGTACGTGTCGAGCGTGTACGGCGGCTTTTACGACCTCTACGACTGGACCGTGATCGGGTGAGCGTCGGGGTGATCCGCCGAGCGGGGCCGGCGGGCACACTTCAGGGGTGATCCGTTACGCGGCGAGCCGTCTCGCGGTCACCGCTCCCATACTCCTGGCTATCTCGTTCGCCACATTCTGGGCGGCGGGCGAGATCTCCAGTCCTGCGGCCCAGCTCACTCTCAACCCTCGAATAAGTCCCGAGGCCAGAAGGGCCTACATCGAATCCCTCGGCCTCGACGAGCCCTTCTTCGGCCGCTATCTCACCTGGCTCGGCAACTTCGTGACCGGGGACCTTGGAACGTCGCTGGTCCGCAACGGCCAGGAGGTCTGGCCGCTGGTGAGAAGCGCCATGGCCAACACGCTGCTGCTGATCGTGGTGGCGATGGCCTTCTCGCTGGCGATCGGGTTGGCCGTCGGCACCCTGTCGGCGCTGCGGCCGGGTTCCGTCATCGACCGGACCTCGACCACCGTGTCGTTCCTGGGCATCTCGATTCCCGTGTTCTGGCTGGGCCTGATGCTGCAGTTGATGTTCGGCCTGTACCTCACCGAGTGGCTCCGGCTCGGCGCGCCGTTGCTGCCCACGGCCGGGATCTACTCGCCCGGCCAACAGGGCTTCGACCTGCTGGACAGGGCACGGCATCTCGCGCTGCCGGTGATGGCGTTGTCGCTGCAGTTGATAGCGGCCTACAGCCGCTACATGAGGTCCTCCATGCTCGACGTGATGGGCGCCGACTACATCTCCACCGCCCGGGCCAAGGGCCTGCCCGAACGCCAGGTGGTGGTGCGCCACGGCGTGCGCAATGCACTGATTCCGGTGACGACGCTGGCCGCGGTGGATCTCGGCCTGCTGGTGGGCGGCCTGATCGTCACCGAGCGGGTCTTCCAGTACCCGGGCATGGGCCTGCTGTTCCTCGACTCACTCCACGGCGGCGACTACCCCATGCTGCTGGCCACGGTGATGATCGTCTCGGCCGCGGTGTTCTTGATGAACCTGCTGGCCGATCTGCTCTACGCGGTGCTCGACCCGAGGATCCGCTATGGCTGAGCCATACGCCGTGTCCGACCCGAGGATCCGCTATGGCTGAGCACTCTTCGTTGCGGCCGGGCTACCAGCACCGGGGCGCGGGCCGGCTCGCCGAATGGCGGTCGATGGCGGGGAAGCCGCTGGAGATACCCAGCGATGAGGGCGCACCGCACTGGCGGACGGTGTGGCGACGGTTCCGCAAGCATCGTCTGGCGATCGCCTCGCTGGGGGTGTTCACCCTCATCGCGCTGTGCGCAGTATTCGCCGACTGGGTCGCCCCCTACGGCGCCACCGAGCAGAACCTGGACAGGATCCTGGCCCCGCCGGGCCGCGACTTCCTGCTGGGAACGGACACCCTCGGGCGGGACACTCTGAGCCGGATCCTCTACGGAGGCCGGATCTCCCTGCTGGTCGGGGTGTCGGTGGCGTTGATCAGCGGCGTGGTGGGAACGGCGGTGGGGCTGGTGGCGGGCTACTGCCGGGGGTGGGTGGACTCGGCGCTGATGCGCTTCACCGACACCATGCTGGCGCTCCCGAGCCTGATGGTGGTGATCATGGCGGCTCGAATACTCGGCGACGGCGTGCTCGACGTGGTGATCGTCCTGGCCGCAGTCAGCTGGATGGTCCCGGCCCGCATCGTGCGGGCCAAGGTGCTGTCGCTGTGCGAGAACCAGTTCGTGGAGGCCGCCACCGCGCTCGGCGTGCCCGCTCGCCGCATCATGGTGCGCGACCTGCTGCCCAACCTTGTGGGCGAGATCGTCGTGGCGGTGTCGTTGACGGTGGCCGGTGCCATCCTGGCGGAGTCGACGCTGAGCTTCCTCGGGCTCGGGGTGAGCGCGGCCCACACAGCCACCTGGGGGAACATGCTCGGGGGCAATGAGGGCTTCATGATCACCGCGCCCTGGCTGGTGTGGGCTCCAGGCCTGGCCATCGTGGCCACGGTGCTGTGCATCAACTTCATCGGGGACGGCCTGCGCGACGCCCTCGATCCGCCCCGCCAGTAGCCGCGGGCGTCCCCGAAGGGCAGCGGTCGCGATGAAGCGCGGCGGCGGCCCATTAGCCTCGGGCGCAGGTTCCCGCGGAGCGCGGTGAAAGGAGACACAGATGGCGGCGAGAGGTTCATCGGCTTGGCACTCCTGGGTGGAGGCGGTCTTCGACGATGGGGTCAACCGCTCACGGCCCCGCGCCCTGAGGGCGCTCGCGGAGTGGGCAGCAACCTCAGTGGCAGTGAACGGCGATGTCTACGCGGGCATCTCCGCGGGTTATGCGGCCGTGTCGCACGCGGCCGAGTCTCCGGAGGCGACGATCCGGGCTGCTCGCTATGCCATCTGGCACGCGGTCACATCGCTGCGCGAGAGCAGCCCCGACGACGTCGACGTGTGGCACTTCGAGCTGCACGCGGCCGGCGAGCTCATAGGTCTGCGCCTTCCCGACCGACCCCAGATGGAGGGCATGTCGATCGCCAGCTGAGGCCGGTCGATCAGCCGATCTCGTCTGGCATCTCGGCCTTGCGCCGGGCCACGTAGTCGCGCAGCTCGGCGTCCACCGCGTCGTCGATTCCGGGCGGTTCGTAGTCGGCCAGCAGCTGCTTCCAGCGGGCGTTGGCCCGCTGGGCAGCGGACATTGAGCCCTCCTCGGACCACTGCTCGAAACTGGCCGCGTCGGAGATGTCCGATCGCCAGAAGGCGGTCTCGAAGTTGGCCAAGGTGTGCTGGTTGCCCAGGAAGTGGTCGCCATGGGCGTTGGTTCGGAACGCATCCATGGCCTGGCCGTTGTCGCTGACGTCGACTCCCCGGGCCCAGACCTCCATGGCGCCCAACTGGTCGGCGTCCAGGATCAGCTTCTCGTAGCCCAGCGCCAGCCCTCCTTCCTGCCAGCCCGCGGCGTGCAGCACGAAGTTCACCCCCGCCTGCATCGTGGGCAGCAGGGTGTGAGCCGACTCGTAGGCGGCCTGCGCGTCGGGCAGCTTCGAGGACGTGAACTGACCGCCCGAGCGGAACGGCACACCGACCCGGCGGGCCAGCGACGCCATCACGTGGATGGCTTGGCCGGCCTCGGGCGTGCCGAAGGTGGGCGCCCCGGTGGCCATCGACATCGAAGAGGCGAACGTGCCGAACACGACGGGCGCTCCGGGCCGCACGAGTTGCAGGTAGGCCATGCCCGAGAGGGCTTCGGCCAGAGCCTGCGCGGCCAAACCGGCCACCGTCACCGGCGACATGGCCCCGGCCAGGATGAACGGGCTGACGATGCAGGCCTGGTTGGCTCGGGCGTAGGTGGTGGCCGCGCCCAGCATGGTGGCGTCCCAGCGCATCGGGGACGAGGCGTTGATCAGCGAAGTCATCACCGTGCGGTCGGCGAGGTCCCCGCCGAAGGCGATGCGGGCCATCTCGACGGAATCCGCTGCCCGTTCGGCCGCGGTCACCGAGCCCATGAAGGGCTTGTCGCTGTAGCGCAGGTGGGCGTACACCATGTCGAGGTGGCGCTTGTTGACCGGCACGTCCACCGGCTCGCACACCGTGCCCCCGCTGTGGTGCAGCTGGGGCAGGGCATAGGCGAGCTTCACCACGTTGCAGAAGTCCTCCAGCGTGGCGTAGCGGCGGCCCCGGTCGAGGTCCATGACGAAGGGCGAGCCGTAGTTGGGGGCGAAGACGGTGGCGTCGGCTCCGACCCTCACGCTGCGGGCGGGGTTGCGGGCGTGCTGGGTGTATACGGCAGGAGCGTTTTCCTGCACGATCTGGCGGCACAGGCCGGGCGGGAACTTCACGAGCTCGCCGTCGATGTCGGCCCCGGCGGCCCGCCACAGGTCCAAGGCCTCGGGGAACTCCTGGAAGGCGATGCCGACCTCGGACAGGATCGTCTCGGCGTTGCGCTCGATCCGCTCCAAACCCTCGTCGTCGACTATGTCCACCGGCGGCAGCCGGCGGACCAGGTACGGCGCCGACTCGGCCGACGCCGCCCGCGCCGCCCTTCTTCCTGCCCGGCCGCCGCCCCTCCGCCGCGTTGTCTCGCTCATGTTGGCTCGTTCATGGTCTAGCTGTCTCCGGATCGTGAAGTCCGCGATTGTCGAGCGATGTTCAGGCCGCGGGGCGGGGTCTGCGGCGCCGGCGGGAACCCTGGTCGGGATCGGCAGCGGCCGCTTCGGGAAGATCGATCACCGCGGCCAGATGAGGGGTGGGATCGGTGTCGTGGGGGAAGGCCATGGCTGCGACGAACAGCTCCTGGAAGCGGGACTCGGTGGCTGTCTCGATCTTGATCACGGACCGCACCAGTCGCTCGATCTCCAGGCGCTGCTCACCCGACAGGAGCATGCGGACCGCGCCCACGCCCGAGGCGTTGCCGGCGGCCCGCACACCGCCCGCGGGCGTGTCGGGGACGAGGCCCAGCACCATCGCCCGTACCGGGTCGATGTGGGCGCCGAAGGCCCCTGCCAGCCGTATGTCGGGCACCTCGTCGATGCCCGCGTGCTCGCGCAGCAAGTCGATGCCGGCCCGCAGGGCGGCCTTGGCCAGCTGGACGGCACGGACGTCGTTCTGGGTGATCGACAGCAGTATCGGCTCGGTCTGCAGCACGTAGCTGAAGGTGCGGCCGTCGGCCACGATTCGGGGTGACCGGTCCTGATCCGACGAGATCACGCCGTGGCGATCGGTGATACCGGCCAGGAACATCTCCGCGATCACCTCGATGATGCCGGAGCCGCACAGTCCCGAGACCTGGAGCCCGGCGTGGTCCAACTCCTCGACGAAGGCGGGGTCGTCGGACCAGAGTTCGCAGCCGATGACCTTGAAGCGCGGCTCCCAGGTATCCGGATCGATCCGGATCCGCTCCACCGCACCGGGAGTGGCCCTCTGGCCGCAGCTGATCTGGGCTCCCTCGAAGGCCGGGCCGGTCGGGCTGGACGCGGCCAGCACCCGGCGCCCATCGCCCAGCACGATCTCGGCGTTGGTGCCCACGTCCACCACCAGCATCGGCTCCGTCGTCCGGTGAGGTCCCTCGGCCAGGGTGGCCGCGGCCGCGTCGGCGCCGACATGCCCGGCGATGCACGGACCGATGTAAAGCGCGGCGTTCGGTAGCCCGATCCCGATGTCGGCGGCACGCCCCCGAACAGCCGCGGCGGTGGTGAGCGTGAACGGCGCCGCGCCCAGCGGTGTGGGATCCAGACCCAGCACCAGGTGGTGCATGATCGGATTCCCCACAACCACGAGGTCGTGCACCCTGCTGCGGTCCGCGCCGGCCAGCCCGCACAACTCGCCCACCAGCTCGTCTATGGCGGTTCGCACCGCGGTGGTGAGCTCGATCTCGCCGCCGGGGTTCATCATCACGTAGGACACCCGGCTCATGAGGTCCTCGCCGAAGCGGATCTGAGGGTTCATCCGTCCGGAGGCCGCGGCCACCTCGCCCGACGCGAGCTCGAGCAGGTACCCGGCGATGGTCGTCGATCCCACGTCGACCGCCACCCCCCAGGCCTCGTCGGAATAGCCGGGGCGCACGTCGAGGACCGTGCGGCGGTCGTGCACCACCACGGTGACCGAGCGGTCTCCGGCTGCTATGGCTGGGGAGAGTCCGGCCAGGACCGGCACGGGGAACTCCACATCGGTGAGCCCCCAGTCGGTGGCGAGCGCGTCGGCGACCAGGTCGAGCTCGGCGGCCTCGAAACCGAGGACAACCTCGGGAAGCTCCACGTAGTGGAGGGTGACCACCGGATGGATGACCACCTCGGCGAGATCGATCGACTTGCGCACCACCGGCCGGTGGACCTGGCTCTCCGGCGGGACGTCGACGACGGCGTTGGCCAGCACGACGGCCTGGCAGCCCAGGCGGAAGCCTTCGGCGATCGGGCGACGCCCGCGGTAGCGCAACTCGGTGGGGCCGGGATCCGACAGGACGCCGGCTTCGGTGGCCGAGACCTGGCAGCGGCCGCACAAGCCCCGGCCGCCGCACACCGAGTCGAGGTCCACCCCGCCGGCCCGGGCGGCGTCGAGGACGGTGGCCCCGGCGGCCACCGAGGCGCGTATCCCCGAGGGGTTGAACACCACGCTGTGCATGTCGTGCATGTCAGGCTTGTCCGCTACGAATGGGCCGTCACGCACCGGTTCAGGCAGTGCGGCGACGCCCGCCCCGCCGTCTCAGGCCGACCGTGTTGGGGTCCCGGTGCTCCGCGATCCAGGCGGCGCAGTCCCGGTCGTTCCCGGCCAGGACGTCGGCGGCCATCACCGCGTTCTTCACCTCGGGGTGCATGGGGTTCATGATCGCGGAGGTGAGCCCGGCGCCGATGGCCATCGACAGGAACGTCCCGGTGATCATGTGGCGGGCCGGAAGACCGAAGCTGACGTTGCTGGCGCCGCAGGTGGTGTTCACACCCAACTCGGTGCGCAGACGCCGCACCAGCTGGAACACCTGCCGCCCGGCCGTGCCCATGGCGCCGATGGGCATCACCAGCGGGTCGACCACCACGTCGGAGGCCGGTATGCCGTGGTCGGCGGCCCGGTTGACGATCTTGCGGGCGACCTCGAAGCGCACGTCGGGGTCCTCGCTGATGCCGGTCTCGTCGTTGGAGATAGCCACCACTGCGGCGCTGTGGCGGGCCACCAGGGGCAGCACCCGCTCCAGCACCTCCTCCTCGCCGGTGACGGAGTTGATGAGGGGCTTGCCCTCGTACACCGCGATACCGGCCTCGAGGGCCTCGATGATCGAGGAGTCGATGGACAGGGGCACGTCGGTCACGCTCTGGACGAGCTTGATGGCCTGCGCCAGCAGAGCCGGCTCGTCGGCGAGGGGAATCCCCGCATTGACATCGAGCATGTGGGCTCCGGCCGTGGCCTGTGCCAGTGCGTCGGCCTCGACGCGGCTGAAGTCCCCGTTGCGCATCTCCTCGGCCAGCAGACGCCGCCCGGTGGGGTTGATGCGCTCGCCGATCATCACGAACGGACGGTCGAACCCGATGACCACCTCCCTGGTGGCCGAGCTGACGACGGTGTCGGTCACTGCGGATCTCCTTCGGAGTCGTCGCTGCGATCGGGATTCCAGCCGCCGGTCTTGACGAACTCGTCGAGACGCTCCCGGGGGAACGCCTCCTCCAGGGAGGCCGCGGCCGCCATGGCGGCCGCCTCGGGATCGTCTGTGCCCGAGGGGATAACGGACCGCCGCCACTCTCCGACGTACTGCGAGGCCTGAGTCTTGCCCGCCACCATGGCGGCCCGGTCGATGGCTCTCTGGAACCGGCGGGGGAGGATGCGCTGGACCCGGTCCGCGCCGGAGCCGCCGTTGACCTGGGCGGGTATGTCGCGCCAACTGATCAGCACCAGGCTCCCGTCGTCGTTGCGGCGCCTGCGCCGGCCTCGCGCCGCCGGGGCGCTCATGCCGCCTCGATCCCCGCCGCTCCGGCCAGTTCCACGATGCGGCGCTCGAGTCCGCCGATGCCGGTGACGATCCGCTCGCAGCGCAGGCCGAGACGGGCGGCGGCCTGCTCCGCGGCGCGGGCCAGGCGGTCGTCGTCGGCCTGGGCGAGGTGTACGACCCGGGTGTAGTTGCCGAAGTACGCGTCGCGGAGCTCCGGATGCTCCGAGATCCCCAGCCCGTCCATGATCAGGCGGTCGAAGTGCCGCACCAGGTAGTCGGTGAGGTAGAACGTGCCCGGCTCCGCCTCCTGCAAGTCGGCGAAGGCGTCAGGGCTGGCATAGAGCTCGTAGCAGTGGGCGCCCGGCAGCCGCTCGACCCCCTCCTCGGAGCACACCCGGTCGAGCAGCCCGCCGGTGCCGCAGTCCATGTAGCCCACGATGATCGTGGAGTAGGCGCCGCGAGCCTTGGCGACCCGGACCCGTTGGCGGACGGCGTCGGGGATTCGCTCCGGGCGGTTGTGCATTATCGCGGGCAGGCACTCCACCTCGAGGTGCTCGCTGTCGTTGAGGGCTGCCACCTCGCGCAGCTCGCGGACCAGCGCGCCGCAGCCGATGACTAGAACCTTCGAAGGGTGGGGCGGGGCCGTCATCCGGCGGCCCGGCGGGCCGTCACGAATGTCTTGGCCGTCTCGGAGGCGATGGCGGCGTCGCGGCAGTACGCGTCGGCGCCGATGGCCGACCCGAACTCCTCGTTGAGGGGCGCCCCGCCGACGAGGATTATGAAGTCGTCGCGTATGCCCTTCTCTTTGAGGGTGTCGATCACCACCTTCATGTAGGGCATGGTGGTGGTGAGCAGAGCCGACATGCCCAGAATGTCGGGCTTATGCTCGTCGAGAGCGGCCAGGAACTCCTCGGCGTCGGTGTTGATGCCGAGGTCGAACACCTCGAAGCCGGCTCCCTCCAGCATCATCGCCACCAGGTTCTTGCCAATGTCGTGGATATCGCCCTTGACTGTCCCGATCACGACGCTGCCGATGGGCTCGGCGCCCGTCTCGGCCAGCAGCGGTCGCAGGATGGCCATGCCGGCCTTCATTGCGTTGGCGGCCAGCAGGACCTCGGGCACGAACAGGATCCCGTCGCGGAAGTCGATGCCCACGATGCGCATGCCCTCGACCAGGGCGTCGTTCAGCACCTTGTCGGCCGACCATCCCCGGCCCAGCAGGATGTTGGTGCCTTCGGTGATCTCGTCGGCCAGGCCGTCGTAGAGATCGTCGTGCATCTGGGTCGTGAGCTCCTCGTCGTCGAGGCTCGCGAGATCGATGTCGTCGTCGACCATGTCGGGTCCGGGAGCAGGGGTGTCGGTCATCCGGCTCAGCCCTCCGCATGTCGGTCGGGGTCCATTCCTACGGACTTACAGCCATGTGCCGGTTCCGTATTGTGGACCAGTCCCACGATACGGAACGGACTTTACCACGGTTTGGGGTGGGGGCAAGCAACTTGGGGGACACCTGTTGTTCGGATGTCGGCAACCATTCGGTGGGCAGGGGTTCGCGGGGCTGCGGGCTGACCGTAGCCTTGGCCGTTATGCCCGCTGCCCCCGAGGCCGACACGCCCCCGCATCGCTACGACGCGGCCCTTGCCGCCGAGATCGAGACGCGCTGGCAGGACCATTGGGAAGCGAGCGGTGCCCATGAGACATCCAACCCGGCCGGGGCGCTCTCGTCGGGGCGTGGCGCGTCCGGTCCCAAGCTGTTCGTCATGGACATGTTCCCGTACCCGTCGGGGTCGGGGCTGCACGTCGGCCATCCGCTGGGCTACATCGCCACCGACGTGTACGTCCGCTTCAAGCGGATGGCGGGCTTCAACGTGCTGTACACCATGGGCTTCGACGCCTTCGGTCTGCCGGCGGAGGAGCACGCTCGCCAGACCGGCCAGCACCCCCGGATCAACACCGAGGCCAACATCTACAACATGCGCCGCCAGCTCGACCGGCTCGGCCTGGGCCACGACAAGCGGCGCGGCATCGCCACCACCGATGTCGACTACTACCGCTGGACCCAGTGGATCTTCCTGCAGATCTTCAACTCGTGGTTCGATCCGGAGGCCTGCCGGGCCCGGCCGATAGCGGAGCTGATCGAGGAACTCGCCTCCGGCGCGAGACCGGCGCCGGATGGCCGCTCGTGGGAACAGCTGGGCGAAGCCGAGCAGCGGGATGTGGTGGACTCCCATCGCCTGGCCTACCTGGCCGGCGCCCCGGTCAACTGGTGCCCGGCGCTGGGCACCGTGCTGGCCAACGAGGAGGTCACCAACGAGGGCCGCTCCGAGCGGGGCAACCACGAGGTGTTCAAGCGCCCGCTCAAGCAGTGGATGATGCGCATCACCGCCTACGCCGACCGCCTGCTCGAGGACCTCGACCGGCTGGACTGGCCCGAGTCGGTCAAGACCATGCAGCGCAACTGGATCGGCCGTTCCGAGGGCGCGCTGATCTCGTTTCCGGCCGCCAGCTCCGGCCACCCGGATATGCAGCCCATCGAGGTGTTCACGACCCGGCCCGACACCTTGTTCGGCACCACCTACATGGTGTTGGCTCCGGAGCATCCCTTGGTCGACGAACTGGTGGCCGACACCTGGCCGGCCGGCGTGCCCGAGTTGTGGACCGGGGGCGCAGCCTCGCCCCGGGAAGCGGTGGCCGCCTACCGGGCCCGTGCCGCAGAGTTGAGCGACGCCGACCGGAGCGACTCCAAGTCCGGGGTCTACCTGGGCTACGACGCCGTCGTGCCGTTCACCGACACCCGGGTTCCGGTGTTCGTCGCCGACTACGTGCTGATGGGATACGGCACCGGCGCGGTGATGGGCGTGCCCGGCGAGGACCAGCGCGACCGGGAGTTCGCCGAGGCCTACGGCCTGCCCGTCATCCGCACCGTGCAGCCCCCGCCGGAGCATCCCGACGAGCTGGCGTACACGGGCGACGGCCCGTCGATCAACTCCCACTTCCTCGACGGCCTCGACGTGGAGGCGTCGAAGGCCCTGATCGTCGAGCGCCTCGTCGAGTCGGGGTTCGGCCGTCCCACCGTCAACTACCGGATGCGCGACTGGCTGTTCAGCCGGCAGCGCTACTGGGGCGAGCCCATCCCCATCGTGTTCGACGACTTCGGACCGGTGGCCCTGCCCGACGACATGCTCCCGCTGGAGCTGCCCGAGCTGACCGACTGGGCCCCGAGGGCGCTGGCCCGTGACTCCGAGCCGGAGCCGCCGCTGGGCCGGGTCACGGAATGGGTGGGCGTCGACCTGGATCTAGGCGACGGCCCGCGCCGCTACCGGCGGGAACTGAACACCATGCCCCAGTGGGCCGGCTCCTGCTGGTACTACCTGCGCTACCTCGACCCGCGCAACGACGAGGCACTCGTCGATCCCACCGTAGAGCGGTACTGGATGGCCGATCCCGAGCCCGGCGGCGTGGGCGGCGTGGACCTCTATGTCGGCGGTGTCGAGCACGCCGTGCTGCACCTGCTGTACGCCCGCTTCTGGCACAAGGTGCTCTACGACCTCGGCCATGTGAGCGGACCGGAGCCGTTCAAGCGCCTCGTCAACCAGGGCTACATCCAGGCCTACGCCTTCAAGGACTCCCGAGGGGTCTACGTGCCCGCGGAAGAGGTGGTGGGCTCTCTGGAGAAGGGCTTCGAACATCGCGGCGAGCCGGTGGCCCGCGAGCTGGGCAAGATGGGCAAGTCGCTCAAGAACTCGGTCACACCGGACGACATGTACGCCTCCTACGGGGCCGACACCCTGCGCCTCTACGAGATGTTCATGGGACCCATCGATCAGGACCGGCCCTGGGAGACCCGCTCGGTGGTGGGCTCCCAGCGGGTGCTGCAGCGGGTGTGGCGCAATGTGGTGGACGAGCAGACCGGGGAGTTGCGGGTAAGCGACGAGGCGCCTGACGACGATCTTCTCCGTCTGCTGCACCGCACCATCGACGGGGTGCGCTCCGACATGGAGGGCATGCGGTTCAACACGGCCATCGCCAAATTGACCGAGCTCAACAACGAGTTGACCCGACGGGGCACAGGCGCGCCCCGCGAGGTGGCCGCGGTGATGGTGCGGATGCTGGCCCCGCTGGTTCCGCACTTCGCGGAGGAGTTGTGGCACCGCCTTCACGGCGAGGGCGCCGGATCGGTTACGCAGGCCGAGTTCCCTACCGCCGATCCGGCCCTGCTGGTGACCGACACGGTGGAGGTGCCCGTCCAGGTGAACGGCAGGCTGCGGGGCCGGGTGACGATCGCGGCCGACGCCGGCGAGGAGACCGCGGTGGCCGCGGCCCTGGCCGAGCCGAATGTGGCGGCGCATGTGGGCGGCCGCGAGCTGCGCAAGCAGCTCTACGTGCCCGGCCGCATGATCACGCTGGTGGTGTAGATGGCGCTCGGCCGGGCATTGGCAGCGGTGGGTGCCCGTATGGGAGTCCTGGGCTGCCATTTCGGTGGGGACGGGTCGTAGGTGGCGCGAGGGCGGGTATTGCAGCAGCTGTCCATATCGCAGGCCCGCCGGATAGCACTCG
The DNA here is from genome assembly GCA_965117015.1 of Acidimicrobiales bacterium. Lineage (GTDB taxonomy): Bacteria > Actinomycetota > Acidimicrobiia > Acidimicrobiales > Aldehydirespiratoraceae > Aldehydirespirator. The sequence goes on along the minus strand of OZ220747.1, from coordinate 359,503 downwards.
CGGCCCAGGGCTTCGCTGACCCGGCCCCCGCCGGCCGGGTGGACCGCCGTCACCTTCGCCGTGTGATGGGCCGTCTCAAGCTGCTGCAGCTCGACTCGGTGCCGGTGGTGGTCCGGACGCAGTACCTGCCGCCCTTCTCCCGCTTGGGCGCTTACGACCGCGCCCTGCTGGACCGGATCGCCTACCGCGACGACGAGTGGTTCGAGGCATGGGCCCATGAGGCGTCGCTGCTGCCGGTGGCCGATGAGCCGCTGCTGCGCTGGCAGAAGCAGCGTGCCGAGAAGGGCGACACCTGGAAGAACCTGGCCGATCTGGCCCGGAGTGAGCCCGGCTACGTGGCTGAGGTGCTGGCCCAGGTAGAGGAACGTCCGCTGACCGCAGGCGAGCTGGTCGATCCTCGCCGCCGCGATGGTGAATGGTGGGGGAGCCGGTCGCTGGGCTCGATCGCTCTCGACTGGCTCTTCCGCATCGGAGCGGTCGGCATCCGGCGCCGCGGCAACTTCGTCAAGGAGTTCGACCTGCTGGAGCGGATCGTGCCCACCGAGGTTCTGGCCTGCCCCACTCCCACGGCCGAAGAGGCCCAGCGCGAGCTTCTCGTCCGCTCGGCCCACGCGCTGGGAGTGGGCACAGCAGGTGACTTGATCGACTACTACCGGCTACCGGTTCGCGAGGGGCGGGTCCGGCTGCACGAGGTAGTCGAGGCCGGCGAACTTGAGACGGTCTCAGTGGAGGGCTGGAGCGAACCGGGCTATGTCCACCCCGGGGCCAGAATGCCCCGCGCCGTCGAGGTCGTCACGGTCCTATCACCGTTCGACCCGATCGTGTGGACCCGCGATCGAGCGGCCCGGCTCTGGGGCTTCGACTACCGGATCGAGATCTACGTCCCGGCATCCAAGCGGGTCTACGGCTACTACGTGCTACCAGTGCTGTTGGGCGAGCAGCTGGTGGCCCGCCTGGACCTCAAGACCGACCGGTCTGCCGGCGTGCTGCAGGTGTTGGGCGCATTCGCCGAGCCTCAGGTCGATCACGGCTCGCTAGCCGAGCGGCTCGGTCCCCATCTGGTCGAGCTGGCCCGCTTTGTAGGAGTCGACGAGGTCCGCTACGGCACCCGAGGCGACCTCATGACCGCACTGGATCTTGGATAGCGTCTGAAGCGGTGAGCTTTGCCGTCGAACCGCAGGAGTTGGCCTCGGTTGCCGCCGAGCACGGGCCGACCGCCTTCGTGCTGACCGTGGATGACGACGGGCGGACCCGCATCATCCATGTGAAGGTCGACATCGACGACCGGGGCGTGATCCAGGCCGTGGTCGGCCGGGGAGCGGCGGCCAACGCGGTGGCTCGGCCCGACGTGGTGGTGCTGTGGTCGCCGGCCGATGACGGGTTCAGCCTCATCGCCGACGGAGTCGCCTCGGTAGACGGCGAGCCGAGGCCCGACACGCCGATCACGATCAAGGTCTTCTCCGCGGTCAGGCACCGTCCCGCCCCCGTCTGAGAGCGGAGTCCGTGTCGTTTCTGATCCGGCGTCCGGCGGCCCGCTGCGTGCTGCTCGACAACGCCCGCCGGGTGTTCCTGATCCGATCCGAGGATCCGATCGATCCTCACAAGCCGGAGTGGCTTGAGATACCCGGCGGAGGCGTCGGGTACGGCGAGGACTCGGCTGCGGCTTGCCGGCGCGAGCTGCACGAGGAGACCGGCATCACCGACGTCGAGATGGGGCCGTGCGTATGGACCCAGTACGTGGAGTACACGTTCTGCGGCATGCGCTTCGAGTCGAACGAGCGCATCCACGTGGCTTGGTGTGACGGCGGCGAATACCGCCCCCGCGGCCTGGAAGCGCTCGAGGCGGCCGCCTTCATCGAAGCGGGCTGGTGGACGCTCGACGAGCTGCTGGCCAACAACGAGCCCACGGTTCCCGCACGCCTGAGGGAGTTCCTCCCCGCGGTAGTGGCCGGTGACCTGGTCGACCCGCCGATCGACATCTCCCCGGATCTGCCGACGGTCTAGAACCAGCCCTCGGCGCGGCTACCAGTCGTCGTCGCGGTCGGCCCGGTCGGCTGCGCTTACGCCGTAGCCGATGATTATCGACGGCAACAGCAGCAGGGACCCGACCACCAGAGTGACCGCGGCGATCGTGGCGGGCGCGGTGGTGAAGCCGGTAACGAAGCCAGCCACGAACGCAGCCAGGGACACGCCGTACAGCGAGTAGCCCGCTCGCCGTCCCGTCCGGGCCAAGCGGGCCAGCCTCTGCCGCCGCTCCAGGACGGGATCGGAGGGTGCTGTCATCGGGCCGTATCCCTAGCCGAGCCCGACACCGATTCGTCGTTGGGGTCGTACAGCCAGCAATGGACGCCGCGGTAGCGGGCCACTTCGTGCTCGAAGTTCGTGCGATTGGGGGTGAACACCCCGATGTCGTACACCGACAACTCGTAGCTCTCCCCCACGAAGGCTTCGAACTGCTCGTAGCACACCCTCAGGGCGAAACCACGCACCGCCTCGTCGCCCGGGTAGATGGCAGGATGGGGAGCGTCCAGATCGAAGGTGTGGTACACCTCGCCCCAGTGGGGCTCGTCGCAGCCTGTCCGGGCTGTGATCGCCAGCCGCCGGCCCGCCTGCAGGCCCTCGAACCGGTTGAAGCAGTCACCCTCGACGAGGCTGTACTCGCTGATGATCTCGCCGGGGATGTCCAGCGGATCGATCGGTCCCAGTTCACCGGGCTCGCCAAAGTCGCCGCCGGCGTCGGCCGCAGTGTCCGGCCTGGCCCCGCTTCCGCCCTCGAGTGCCGCCACCACATCGGCGGTGTTCGTGGGACCCGATGCAGCCACCGCCGCGGCTGGATCGGTTACGCCCTCGTCTGCGTCCTCGGGGCCGCCGCTGCACCCGGCCACCAGGACAGCCACCGCCGCGGTGCCCAGCAGCGCCTTCGAGAGAACCCGAGAAGCCAATCCCATCGAGCCGGAGACTACGAGATGCTTGCTCTAGTGTGTGTGCCCGTGCAACCCCGGGCTCTGGCCGGTGAGTTCATCGGGACGGCCTTCCTGCTTGCCGGCGTCGTCGGCTCGGGCATCATGGCCGAACGCCTGAGCGAGGACGTCGGCGTGGTGCTGCTGGCCAACGCGGCGGCCACCGCGGGTGTCCTGCTTATCATCATCGCCGTGTTCGGCCCCGTCTCCGGAGCCCACTTCAACCCGGTCGTGACTCTCGCCGAGGCCGCCCTCGGAGACCGGCGATGGGCTCTGGTGATCCCGTACATCGCAGTTCAGGTGACGGGCGGCGTGTTCGGCACGATCCTCGCGAACCTCATGTTCGACCTCGACGCGGTCAACCTCTCCACCAAGGCCCGCCCCGGCTCGCACCTGTGGCTGGCCGAGGTCGTGGCCACCTACGGGCTGGTGCTGGTCATCTTCATGCTGGTGCGCAGCAGCCGCACCAGGCTGGTCGCCGGAGCGGTGGCGGCCTACATCGGCGCGGCCTACTTCTTCACGGCCTCCACCTCCTTCGCCAATCCGGCCGTCACCGTCGCCCGGACGCTGTCGGACACCTTCGCCGGGATCGAGCCCGCCTCGGCGCCCATGTTCGTGTTGATGCAGGTGGTGGGCGCCGCCCTCGCCGTGGTGACCGTTCGGCTCCTGTACCCGCGCCCCCGCTCATAGAGTGGCCTCTCGAACCGCAGACCCGGGAGGCGCGATGACAGATATGGGCTTCACCGCCTTCGACGCCGACAACCACTACTACGAGGCCACCGACGCATTCATCCGCCACGTCGACCCCAAGATGCACAAGCGCTGCATGCAGTGGGCCACCGTGGACGGGCGCGAGCGGCTGCTGGTGGCCGGTCGGGTCAACCGCTTCATCCCCAATCCCACCTTCGACCCGGTGGCGAGGCCGGGCTGCCTGGACGACTACTTCAGGGGAAAGGTCCCGGCCTCCGACATGCGCGAGGCGTTCGGCGAGCTCAAGCCCATCTCGGCTGCTTACCGCGACCGCGACGCCCGCATCGAACTGCTGGATTCGCAGGGCCTGCAGGCGTGCTTCCTGTTCCCCACGCTGGGCGTGGGCATGGAGGCCGCCCTCGAGCACGACCCGGCCGCCCTGACGGCGGCGTTTGGGGGATTCAACCGATGGCTGGCCGACGACTGGGGGTTCGCCTACCGCGACCGCCTGTTCGCGGCCGGGTACCTGACGCTGGCCGACCCCGACTGGGCTCTCGACGAGCTCGACTGGCTGATCGCCAACGACGTGCGGGTGGTGAATCTGCGGCCGTCGTCGGTGCCCGACGGCGCCGGCGGACGGCGCTCGCTGGGCCACCCCGCCCACGACAAGGTGTGGCAGCGGCTGGACGATCACGGCATCACGGTGGCCATGCACTCCGGGGACTCCGGCTACGGGTTCCTGCTGGAGCACTGGGGGGTGGACAGCGAGTTCGAGTCGTTCCGCTACAACGCCCTCAAGAGCATGCTCACCTACTCGCCGATCTCCGACGCGCTGGCCTCGCTGCTGGCCGAGGGCGTTCTGAGCCGGCACCGGAACCTGCGGGTCGCCACCATAGAGACCGGCTCGGAATGGGTATGGCCCTTCGTGAAGAAGCTCGCCAAGACCTACCGCCAGCAGCAGCACGCCTTCGACGAGGATCCGCTGGAGGTGTTCCGGCGCCAGGTGTGGATCTCGCCCTACTACGAGGACGACCTGCTCGCTCTGCGGGACCTGATCGGTGCCGACCACATGCTGTTCGGGTCGGACTTCCCCCATGCCGAGGGACTGGCCGACCCGGTGTCGTTCGTGCACGACCTCGACGGGTTCTCCGACGGCGAGATCGAGCAGGTGATGCGCACCAACGGGCTGTCGCTCACCCAAAGAGCGGCAGCCTGATCACCGACCGCGGCCCCATCCAGACCGTGAGCACGGCCACCCGGGTCGGCGGCGACGGCCGGGTTCGGTGCTGGTGGCCGGGTGACGACGCCGGCTACGTCGCCTACCACGACCGCGAGTGGGGTCGCCCGGTCACCGATGACGACCGGCTGTTCGAGAAGCTGTGCCTGGAGGGATTCCAGGCAGGATTGTCCTGGCTGACGATCCTGCGCAAGCGCGGCAACTTCCGGGCCGCCTTCAGGAGCTTTGACATATCGGCCGTGGCCGCCTTCGGGTCGGGCGACGTCGAGCGGCTGCTGGGTGACGCCGGCATCGTGCGCCACCGGGGCAAGATCGCCTCAGCCGTCAACAACGCCTGCCGGGCCCTGGAGGTGATCGAGGAGTTCGGCTCGCTGGCGGCCTACATCTGGGGCTGGGAGCCGGCCCCGGGCGCCGCGACGCCGACCAGCATGGAGGCGCTGCCCGCGTCCACACCGGAGTCCGAAGCCCTGGCCAAGGACCTCAAGCGGCGGGGATGGAGCTTCGTCGGTCCCACCACCGTCTACGCCTTCATGCAGTCGATGGGCCTGGTCAACGACCACATCGAGGGCTGCTTCGCCCGTCCGGAGTGCGAATCGGAGCGGGCCGGGCTGCTTCGCCCGAAGTCCGGGGTCTAGTCGACGACCATCGGGATGGCGGGCACGCCCTCCCGGCGCCCGAGCAGGTCCACCGTCCGCGCGTGGATCTCGGTCAGCGCCTCGGACTCGTCCACACCGCAGATCTCGCCGCCGGAGACGCAGGCCCGGCCCTGAACCCAGACGTCGCGCACGTCGCTGGAACGGCCTGCGAACACGAGGTTCCACAGGATCGGGTCATGTCCCTCCGACAGGGCCACGGGCAGCAGGTGAGGCTGCCACAGATCGACGGTGACCAGGTCGGCCTGCTTGCCGACCTCTATCGAGCCGACTTCGTCACCGATGCCGAGCAGCCGAGCGCCGTCGATGGTGGCCATCCGCAGCGCTTCTTCGGCATTCACCGCGGTGGCGTCCAAGCGGGTCACCTTCTGCAGCAGCGAGCCGATCTTCATGCACTCCCACATGCTCACCGAGTTGTTGGAGATCCCGCCGTCGGTGCCGAGCCCGACCACGACCCCCTGGTTCCAGAATCTCTCCAGCGGTGCGGTTCCGCCCGCCAGCTTCATGTTGCTCACCGGGCAGTGGGCCACACCGGTTCCGGTCTCGGCCAGCACCGCGATCTCGGCGTCGTCGACGTACACGCAATGGGCCAGCACCGAGCCGGGCCGCAGGATCCCGCGCTGGTTGAAGACGTGGACCGGCCGGTCGCCGAAGAGCTCGACCACCACGTCCACCTCCTCGCTCTGCTCGCTGGTGTGGGTGTGGATGCTCACCCCGTAGGTGTCGGCCAGCTCGCCCACCCGCCGGAACATCTGCTCCGAGCAGTAGGTGATGTGCTCCAGTCCGAGCCACACCCTGATCCGCCCGTCGTGGGTGTCGTGACAGTCGCGGATCAGCTGCTCGCTCGTCTCCAGCGTCTCGAAGAAGTGCTTGGTCGGATGGTCGGCTGCGTAGGGCACCAGGTTCACCCGCATGCCCAGAGCGGCCGCGGCCTCGGCGCCCTTGTGCGGGTAGCGGTACATGTCCATGACGGTGGTGGTGCCGCCCTTGAGCGCCTCCATGTAGCTGACCAGGTACCCGTAGTAGGCGTCGTCGGGCGTGAGCACCTGGTGCTCCCGCTGGTACTCGGGCAGCCAGTCCATCAACTGGGCGTTCTCGGAGTAGCCCTTGAGCAGGCTGGAGTGGCTGTGGACGTCGATCAGGCCGGGCAGAACGGCCAGCCGGCCGCCGGCGTCGATCACCGTCGCCGAGTCGGGCACCTCGACACTGCCGGTCGGCCCCACGGCGGTGATCGCGCCGTCGGAGAAGACCACCGAGCCGGGATTGAAGCTCCTGGAGTCGTCGTCACAGCAGTAGACGGCGGCGTTGACGATGGCCGTGGCCTGAGTGTCCGTCTCGGCGTCCATGGATCCTCCCGGGCCGAAGGTAGCCGGTTGCAGGTCCGGTGTCGGCATGCGCGAGACTGCCAACGGCGATTGAGGAGGCACCGATGGAGACTGTCCTGGGAGCGCGGTCGGGCACCGCCTACGGCGACGGGTGGGTCCGCAGCGCCTGCACAATCTGCATGAACCGCTGCGGGATCCTGGCCCACGTCAACGACGACGAGGTGGTCGACAAGATCCTCGGCGACCCCGAGAACCCCCACAACCACGGCCGCACCTGCGCCAAGGGCGACGCCGGCTTTGAAGGGCTCACCGATCCTGATCGCATCACCACCCCGCTGCGGCGCACCAACCCCGACAAGGGCGTGGGCGTCGACCCCGGATGGGTGCCGATCAGCTGGGACGAGGCCCTCGACGAGATAGCCGGGCATCTGCGCGACACCATCGCCGACGACCCCGAGAAGATCCTCTACACCAGCTTCGACATCTACCACCTGCGGGGCGCGCTGGCCGCGTCGTGGGTGACCGGGCTGGGGATGCCCGGGTACTCCACCTGGTCGGCCGCCATCTTCTGCGGCAACAACGTGCACGGCATCCTCTACATGAACCAGAACGCGTTCGAGAGCAACCCCGATCCCATCTACAGCCGCTACATCCTGAACTTCGGGGCCCAGTTCGGCTCGGTGGTGCACTACGACACCATGCACTCCACCCACGAGCTGTCGGTGCGCCGCTCGGACGTGCGGATGGTGTCGGTCGATCCGGTCTGCTCCTCCGCGGCGGCGGTGGCCGACGAGTGGGTGCCGATCCGCCCCGGCACCGACGCGGCGCTGATCCTGGGCATGGTCGACCAGCTCATCAACGAGTTGGGCATCTACGACGCCGAGTTCCTCAAGAACTCCACCAACGCCGCCTACTTGGTGGGCACCGACGGGCGCTACCTCCGCGATCCCGGCACCGGGAGGCCGCTGGTGTGGGACGAGGACAACGGACCGCAGCCATTCGACGCCGGTACCGCCAACGCGGCCCTTCTCGGCGTCTACGACGTGGACGGCGCCGAGGTCCGGCCCGGCTTCCAGATGCTGGCCGACCATGTGCGCTCGTACACGCCCGAGTACGTCGAGTCGATCACCACCGTGCCGGCCGCGACCGTCCGGCGTCTGGCCAAGGAGTTCGGCGACGCGGCCTGCATCGGCGAGACGATCACCATCGACGGTGTCGAGCTGCCCTACCGCCCGGCCACCGTGGCCTGGTACCGGGGATTGTCGGCCCACAAGCACTCCATGCTCAACGGCATGGCCATCATCCTGCTGCCGACGCTTATCGGCGGCATCGACGTGCCCGGGGGGCTGCTGGGCGACCCGTGGGGGCTCATCGGCAAGGTCAAGGACCTCGAGTACACCTCCACGGCCTCCGATGACGGGCTGATCTCGCAGGGGTTCATCGGCGGCGGCCGGGTGGGCGGCCTGTACCCGCCCCGGCCGACCGGGCCGCCCAAGACGACCGAGATGTGGGAGCTGCTGCCGTGTGCCCCCTACGGGACGGTCTTCTCGCTGCTCAACTCCGAGCAGCCCGAGCTCTTCGGTGCGCCGCCGTTCCCGTCGATGATGATCAACTTCCAGTCCAACATGATGAAGAGCTCGGGCCCGCCCGAGGTCGTGGAGCGGTTCATCAAGCGGATCCCGTTCGTCGCCGCCATCGCCAGGCGCTTCGAGGAGACCACCCTGATGGCCGACATCGTGCTGCCCGACGTTCACTACCTGGAGCGGATGACACCGCTGGTGTACCAGCACCTGGCCTCGGGCGACTCTCGCCACGCGGCCTACGGGGCCAAACCGGTGGTGCAGTCGAGCATTGTGGGTCCGGTGGCCGGCGAGCCCTACGTGGACGCCATGCAGATCTATCTGGAGCTGCTGAAGCGGGCCGACCGGCTGCCGCAGTTCAACGAGGCGTTCAACAACATCGCCAAGATGCGGGAGCCCTACAAGCTCGACCCCGACGGCAGCTACTCGTACTTCGAGATCTGCGACCGGTGGCTCCGCAACACCCTCGGCGACGACAAGGGCCTCGACTGGCATCTCAGCGACGGGCTGTGGACTGCCGACAAGACCGTCGAGCAGAAGTTCCCGAGGCCGTTCTTCGACGCCAGGGCGCAGGTCTACTGCGAGTTCATGGTCGACACCAAGCAGAACCTCGAGAACACCGTCGAGGAGTTGGGCATCCCGTGGGAGACCGACGACTACCAGCCGCTGCCCGACTGGAAGCCGGGGCCGGCCTATGAGCGCACCGCGCCCCATGACCTTTTCGTGACCAACATGAAGGTCCCCAACCATGCGCTGTCGCACACCCACAAGAACTCGATCCTGTCCACCCTGTCGAACCGGCACAACGACCTGAAGTCGGTGTGGATCAACCCCAAGACGGCCGAGGCTCGTGGCATATCCCACGGCGACCTGGTGGAGATCGAGACCCCTGGGGGCCGCAAGCAAACGGCCACCGCCCGGGTCACGCAGCTGGTGCATCCCGAGGTGCTGGCCACGCAGGGCTGCGGCGGCGGCTGGAGCAGCGGCAGCAGCGGCGACGAGGTCAACTTCAACGCACTGTTGAACATCGACGTGGAGCACATCGACTTCGTGTCGGGAGCGCTGGACTGCGCCATCGCGGCCGACGTGCGAACCGTGCCGGCCGGCCGGGGAGTCCCACGATGACCCGCTGGGGAATGGTGATCGACGCGGCTCGGTGCGTCGGCTGCCAAGCCTGCACCGTGGCCTGCAAGACCGAGAACCAGTCGCCGCTGGACGCCTGGTACGCGCCGGTGATCGAGTGGGAGTCCGGCGTGTTTCCCGACGCCACCCTCAACTACCTGCCGGTGCTGTGCAACCACTGCGAGGACGCCCCTTGCGTGACCGCCTGCCCGTCGGGGGCGCTCACGCGCCGCGACGACGGCATCGTGATGGCCGACGAGGACGTGTGCATCGGGTCGCGGGCCTGCATGACGGCCTGCCCCTACGGTGCGCTGCACTTCTTCGAGGAGCGCGGCACGGTGGCCGTGGAGGGCGCCCCGGCCGAGGCCTCGCCCAGCGTGCCGGAGCGCTATGCCCACCAGCGCCACGTGCGGGGCGCGGTGTCGAAGTGCACCTACTGCGCCCACAAGATCGACTTCGGCCTCGAGAACGGCCTTGAGGTGGGTGTGCATCCTCTGGCCACGCCGGCGTGCGTGGTCACCTGCCCGGCCGAGTGCCGAATCTTCGGCGACCTGGACGACCCCGACAGCAACGTGAGCCAGTACCTGGCCGGCCACGGCGGCGGCGAAGTGCTCAGACCTGACGCGAAGACGCTGCCGAGCACCCAGTACGTGGGGCTTCCATGACTGCGGTCAGCCCGACGGCTGGGGGAGGTGCCGGCCCCCAGAACGTGTTCATGGACCAGTTCAACCTGGAGGCCCGCACCCAGCGGGTGTGGGATATGAACCACGCCATCTGGTTCACGCTGATGGGCGTCGGCGGGGGAGTGTTCCTGGTCGGGCGGATCCTGAACCTCACCGAGGGTCTCGGCTACCTACTCGGGATCCCCACCGTCGATGTGGTCAGCTTTCTGGCGATCGCGGTCGGCGGCGCGATCCTGGTCGCCGACCTGGGCCGGCCCCTCCAGGCCTGGAGGGCCTTCGTCAACGTGCGCACCAGCTGGATTTCCTGGGGGGCGTGGTCCGATCTCATCTTCCTGGTCGTGGCCGGCCTACTGGTGCTCCCCGCGTTGAGCTTGGGCGGATCAGAGCCGTTCTCCGGGCTGGGATGGGACCCCCACGGCGGCGACGGCGGCGGCCTCGCGCTGGAGATCGTCGCCGGGGTGGCCGCGGTGGTGGTGATGACCTACGCGGGGGCGGTCCTGGCCCGGCCCCGTGCCATCCCGTACTGGAACTCGCCGGCAGTGCCGCTCCAGTTCCTGCTGTCGTCGGCCGCCATGTCGGTGGCCGCGGTGATGCTGATCGAGGTGATCGCGGGCGAGCCGGTGACCGCCGGCCAGATGGCGCTGCTGGCTGTGCTGACCGCGGCGTTGCTGGTCGCGATGGTGCTGCACCTGCTGACCCGCACCGCGGAGCCGGGCAAGCGGGAGAGTCTGGAGCGGCTGCTGAGGGGCCAGTACCGGGGCCTGTTCGCCGGCTTCGTGGTGGCCGCGGGCACGGCCCTCCCGCTGGTGCTGGCGATCGTGGGCGCGGCCGCCTCCGGCGCTCGGGACGCCTTGGCGGTGCTGTGCTTCCTGCTGTTGGTGCCGGGCGGGTTCTGGCTACGGCTCCTCACACTGCGAGTCGGGATCTTCCCGCCGGTTCACATCCCGTCGACGGCGGGCAGCCGCCCGTCTCGCGCTTCCGTGGGAGGGTAACGCCGTGGCCATGACCGATGCCGCCCTCGACGCCGCTCACCAGGGGCTGCGGGCCGCAGGCATCGACTTTGTGTCGGGCTTGCCCGACGGCTGGCAACGGCCGCTGCACGAGCGGGTCGAGCTCGACGCCGACATCCGCTACGTGCCCGTGTGCAACGAGGGTGTCGGGTTCTCGATCTGCGCCGGGGCGTGGCTGGGCGGAAAGAAGCCCGCGCTCATCATGGAGAACAGTGGCCTGCGGGTGGCCTCGGAGTACATCGCCCGCATCTCGCTGGGCACCGGTGTGCCGGTCACGCTGCTGTGCTCGTACCGGGGCGACGTGGGCGAGACGGAGCACTGGGGGATCCCTCACGGGATCGTGGCCGAGCCCCTGCTGGACGCGCTGCGGATCAAGTACCTGGTCGTCCGACATGTCGAGGATCTGTCCAAGTCGATCGTGCGGGCCAAGCGGATTTCCGAGGCCCAACTCCATCCCGCAGCCGTGCTCGTCTCCGGCGACTGCGTCTGGGAGGACTGAGGGTGGCCCTGGACCGCTACGAGTGGCTGGGCCGGCTGGCCAACCGGCTGCCCACCGACTGCCTGGTGATGTCCACCTACATCGGGGCGGTGTCATTCGAGTGGGCCCACCACACCGAGGAGCACCACCGGACCGCCCACCTCGGCCAGATGGGCGATGTGATCGGGATGGCGGTGGGCCTGGCGCTGGCCCTGCCCCACCGCCGGATCGTGTGCCTCGACGGCGACGGCTCGGTGCTTATGGAGCTGGGCCAGGTAGTGGCCATGGGCGAGCAGCAGCCCGGCAACCTGGTGGTGTTCGTGGTGGACAACGGCGTGTACGAGTCGATCGGCTGGAGCAGCCAGGGCCGCCGGCCGACGGCCACCGCGGGCCGGGTGGACCTGGCTGCCATCGCGGCGGGATGCGGCGTGCCCTACACGGTGGACGTCACCGTCGAGGACGAGCTCGACGCCGAGATCGACCTGGCCTTCTCCCGCAGCGTTTGTAGCTTCATCAACGTGCGCACCCGGCCCGGCCACTCCCATGTGCGGCCCCGCCGCACCGACGGCATCGAGGACAAGTACCGCTTCGTACGCTACGTCGAGCGCCTGGAGGGCATCTGGATAACCGGAGTCCCACCCCAGGACATAGCCCTGATGAAGGACCGAAAGGAGTAGCGGGTCCTAGCCGGTGTCGGGGTCGGCTAGGCGGAGGTCGGCGAACTCATGGGGATTGCGGTCGCCCACCAGCACGTGCTGGCTGCCGGCGTGGATGTCGCGGAAGCAGCGCTGCAGCGGCCCGTCGCGCAAAGCCTCGGTGCCGCACCACTCGTAGAGGTTGCGAATCAGGGCCAGGCCCTCCTGGGTCAGCAGGGTGGCCGACTGCTTGACGTTGGTGGCCAGTACCGGGTCTCGGCCCGAGCCGGCCTCGGCGGCCTGCTCGGCCGTCCGGAAGGCCTGACGGCACCACGTTTCGGCCGCTTCGCAGCGCGACACGCCCATGGCGAACTCGTAACGGAAGCGGGGGTCCTCAGCTATGACCGACGGCGCGGCCATGCGGGCCCGGACCTTAGCGATGGCCACTGCCTCGTCGATGGCCCGGCGGACCACCCCGATGGTCCAGCCCATGTGGCCGATCTCGGTGAGGATGATGACGCCGAGGTCGTACATGGGGCCGCCCCGGTAGCGGGTGGGGGAGAAGAACTCGAAGGTGGCCTGGGCGGGCACGTCGGCGTCGATGCTGTAGTCGTAGGACGAGGTGGCCCGCAGCCCCAGCACGTCCCAGTTGCCGAGCACCTTCACCGCGGCGCGGGGCATCATCATCAGACGGAACTCGGCCTGCTCACCCTCGGGCGGCGCGGTGAAGGCTCCCCCGCCCACCCAGTCGGCATGGGCGACGCCCGACCCGAAGCTGTACTTGCCGGTGAGCCGGTAGCCGTCGCCGTTGGGCACAGCAGTGCCATTGGGAGCGAACTGGCCGGCCACCACCGGGACGACTCCTCCGGCAAACATCTCGTCGGTGAAGCTGTCAGGGCAGTAGGCACCGAAGAAGCAGGCGGCGGTGGCTCCGGCCATGAGGGACCAGCCGATCGAGCCGTCGCCGTAGGCCACCTCCGCGAACACGTCCAGGCAGTCGTCGATGGGCAGTTCCGCGCCGCCCACGGCACGCGGCGACAGGGTGCCGTACAGGCCCGCCTCGAAGCAGGCGTCCACCACCTCCGGCGCCAGCGCGGTCGCGCCGCTCGCCGCGGCCGCCGCGCCGGCGGCGTCGATCACCGGGCGCAGCTCGCGGGCCCGCTCCAGCAACTCGGCGCCCATCGGTTCGGCCCTCAGGCGACGGCCCGAAGGGACTCGGCCATGGTGTCGATGATCCGGCCGATCTCGTCGTCGGTGATCACCAGCGGCGGGCACAGGGCCAGCACGTCGTTGATGGGCCGCACGATCACGCCCCGGCGCAGCATGTCGTTGCGCACGTCCATCGACGGGCGGTCCAGCACTGCGGCCTGAACCGCGCCCTCGCCGCGGTACGACGCGATGAGCCCGTCGGCGGCCAGCGCGGCGAGCCCCTCGGCGAGCTTTGCCCCCACATGGTTGGCCCGGTCCACGAGGCCCTCGTCGGTGATGATCTCCAGGTTCTTGATGGCGGCGGCGGCCACGGTGGGATGGCCCGAGTAGGTGTAGCCGGTGCGCAGCAGGAAGCCGGGCTCCTCCAGGTTCTCGCACACCCGGCGGCTGACGATCACGCCGCTAAGGGGCAGGTAGCCGGAGGTCACGCCCTTGGCGAAGGTCATCATGTCGGGGGTCACGCCGAACGTCTGGGCACCGAACCACTCGCCGGTGCGGCCGAATCCGCAGATCACCTCGTCGACGATCAGCAGGGCGCCGTGCTGGTCGCACAGCCGGCGGACCCCGGCCAGGTAGCCCTCCGGCGGCGGGAACACCCCGCCCGCACCCTGCACCGGCTCGGTGATGACCGCAGCCACCCGCTCGCCGTGCTCGGCGAACGCGGTGGCCATCACCTCTATGTCGTCGTTGGGCACTTCGATGAAGTGGGGGACCAGATCGCCCCATCCCTCGCGGTTGGGTGCGATGCCCTGGGCGGAGGTGCCGCCGAAGTTGGTGCCGTGGTAGCCGTTGGTTCGCCGTATCACCACCTGGCGCTCGGCTCCGCTGGTCCGCTGGGCGTAGAGGCGGGCGAGCTTGAGTGCGGTGTCCACCGCGTCCGACCCGGTGCAACCGAAGAACACCCGCCCGTCGGTCAGGGGCGAGCGTTCTGCGACCATCTCGGCCGCCCGGGCCGCGGGCGGGTTGGTGAACGGGTCGAAGGTGTTGTAGGCGGCGAGATCGCGCATCTGCGCGGCCACCGCGTCAGCCATCTCCGGGCGGGAATGACCGATCTGGCAGTACCAGAGGCTGGCCAGGCCGTCGATGTACGAGTTGCCCTGATCGTCGTAGAGGGTGGAGCCCTCCGCCCGCACGATGTTGATCATCTCGGACTCCGGCTTGGCCGGAGGGGCGAAGGGATGGAGCAGAGCGTGATTACCCATGGGACGGGCTCCTGAGGTCGCGACGGTGAGGCAGCCGGCTCAGCCTACGGCACCCATCTGGGCTGCCATCCACCGATGAGGCCGGGAACTGGCAGCGCCAAGTGCCCGAAACGGCACTACCCGCTGCCAATTCCGGACAGAGGGCCTAGAAGGCCACCTTGCCGGCGGAGACCACCGGCGTGCCGTCCAGGGTGATGGTGCAGTTGCGCATGGGCAGGTCGAAGTGGCCCAGGGTGTGGCGCCCGGCGGTCTCGTTCGCCCCGGTGGAGTACAGGAAATTGCCGGCGAAGGCCCGCAGCTCGGTGCCGTTGAACTGGGTGCGGTCGTACATGGTCATGGCGTCCCAGCGGGCCAGCGGGTTCATGCCCCATCCGACGTGGGACACGGCGTAGGCGTCGGGATCGTCCCAGGCGGCCAGGTAGCTGGACGTGAGCGCAGCGTCGACGCCGTCGCCTGAGATATCGGTGATGTAGTCGTCGGTGATGCGCATCCTTACCGGCGACTCCAGGTACCGCTTGAAAGTCAGGTTCACGTCGCCGACGTCGAGCACGAGGGTGCCGTTGACGGTTCCCGCGGCCGGGAAGCACAGGCACAGCCCGCCGGGCCAGTGGGCGATGGTTCCCGGACCGTCGGTGCACCCCCAGCTCCCGGCGGCTGGGGCCTGCGACACGTCGATGGTCAAGTCGGTGCCGGCCGCGGAGGTGACCCGCATCTCGGTGGCCTGCTCGAGCATGGCCGCTCCCTGCTGAACCCGGCCCTTCAGCGCGGGGTCCGGCACCAGCCTCTCCAGGATCTCGGGATGCTCGTTGGACACCATCAGGACCCGGGCTCCGCCGTCGAGGATGGCGCCCAGCTCGGGGGCGTGCAGCAGTCCCTCCACGGTGCAGTCGGCCACGAACGACGACGCGGCCAGCGCGGCCACCGCCGGCTCGAGCCCGCCGATGGCGTCGGAGGCTCCGGTGGAGCGCACCGGCACGGCCACCTTCTGCGGCGGAGTGGTCAGGACGACGTGGAACACCCGCGCGCCGAGTCGCTGCAGGGCCAGGTCGGCGAGCCGGACGTTCACCGGGCGGCTCTGGGACTCCGAGAGCACCGCGGCGGTCTCGCCCTCGGTCACCCCGCAGAGCCTGAACGTCTCCGCGAACGCCTCGATCCACTTCCCCTCGACCTGCTCTACGAGCATCCTGATCCTTCACCGACCGCTCAGGTGCGGTACTCCACACCGGGAAGCACGCAGAGCATCTCGTAGACGAGATCAGCGGCAATGTGGGCCGTCATTCCCGAGGTGTCGTAGATGGGCGCTACCTCCACCATGTCGCAGCCGACCAGATCGAGCCCCCGGCAGCCGCGGATGATCTCCAGGGCCTGGGGAGTGGTGAGCCCGCCGATCTCCGGGGTGCCGGTGCCGGGAGCGAACGCAGGGTCGAGCCCGTCGATGTCGAAGCTCAGGTACACCGGGCCGCCGCCGACCTGGTCGCGCACCTCGTCCATGAGCGGGGCCAGCGAGCGGTACCAGCATTCCTCGACTTGCACCACCCGGAAGCCCTGCTCCCTCGACCAGTCGAAGTCTTCGGCGGCGTAGCCGGTGGCCCGCATCCCGATCTGGACCACCCGCGAGCAGTCGAGCAGGCCCTCCTCCACCGCCCGGCGGAACGGGGTGCCGTGGGCGATGCGCTCGCCGAACATCTCGTCGTTGATGTCGGTGTGGGCGTCGACATGCACCAGCCCGACCGGTCCGTGGCGGGCCCGCATGGCTCGCAGGATGGGCAGCACGATCGTGTGGTCGCCGCCGAGGGCCACGGTGATCACGTCGTGGGACAGCAGCTCGGTGAAGTGGGCTTCGATGCGGGCGACCGAGTCGAGCAGGTTGTAGGGGTTGGTGGCCACGTCTCCGGTGTCGTCGATGCGCAGGCTGTCGAAGGGTGCGGCCCGGGTGGCCATGTTGTAGGGGCGGATCAGCACCGACTCGTCGCGGATGCCCCGGGGGCCGAAGCGTGCGCCGGGCCGGTTGGAGGTGCCGATGTCGAACGGCACCCCCACGATGGCCGCATCAAGTTCTTCGGGGTGCGAGCGTCCCGGCAGGCGCATGAAGGTGGCTATCCCCGCGAAGCGGGGCATCTCGTTGCCCCCGAGCGGCTGAGGATTGCCGGTCACGTTCTCAACCCTAGGGC
Organism: Acidimicrobiales bacterium; assembly: GCA_965117015.1. GTDB lineage: Bacteria > Actinomycetota > Acidimicrobiia > Acidimicrobiales > Aldehydirespiratoraceae > Aldehydirespirator. The sequence continues at coordinate 342,548 of OZ220747.1, read as the reverse complement.
CGCAGGCTTGGGGTCAAGCGGTCGAGGACTTCGTCCAGGACGGTCATCGGCGTACCGAAGTTGAGGCGCACGTGGCCGTCGCCGTTCGTCCCGAACTCGGTGCCTTCGGACAAGGCCACACCGGCGTCGTGCAGCAGGCGGGCGGCCGGGGCCTTCCCCAGCCCGCAGGCCGACACATCCAGCCAGGCCAGGAAGGTGGAGTCGGGCCGGTGGAAGACAACCCCGGGCGCCTCGGCGGACAGGCGGGCTGCGAGATGGTCACGTAGTTGGGCCAGGTGCGCCACCAGCCCGTCGACCCAGGCGGCACCGTGCGTCCAGGCCGCGACGGTGGCGTCGATGCCGGTGCGGGCCGCGTGGCCGAGCAGCAGGGGCGGGTGGGCCTGGCGCACTCGGCGCCGTAGCTCCCGGTCGGCGTAGGCCATCACCGCGCAGCGCAGTCCCGAAATGGAGAACGTCTTGGCCGGCGAGGTGACGGTCACCACCCGTTCGGCGGCTCCGGGGATCGACAGCAGGGGGACGAACGGCGACGACGAGTCCCGGTAAACGAGGTCGGCGTGGATCTCGTCGGACACCACGTAGAAGTCGTAGGCGTGGGCCAGCTCCACGACCCGCTGGAGCACTTCGACGTCGGGTACCCATCCGGTGGGGTTGTGGGGATGGCACCACAGCAGCACCCGGGCGCCGGGCTCCCGCTTCACGAGGGCTTCCAGGTCGTCGGGGTCGAGATGCCAGCCCCGGCTCGGGTCGTAGCGCATCGGCCATTCGAGTTGGGGGCGCCGGGCGGTGGGACAGATCTGCAGGAAGATGTGGTAGATGGGCGGGGTGAGGATGACGCCCTCGCCGGGAGCGGCCAGCGCGGTGACCGCCGCGGTCACGCCCTGGAGGACGTCCACGCAGCTGTGCACAAGATCGGGGTCGGGGCTCCAGCCGTAGCGCTTGCCGGCCCACTGGGCGAACGCCTCGCCCACATCGTCCTCCAGGTCGTGGTAGCCGAAGTCGCCCCGGTCGATTGTGGTGCGCATGGCGTCGAGCACGGCTGGCGGGGGCCGGAAGTCGTGTTCGGCCACCCACGCCGGCAGTGCCTCGGCGCCGTACTTGGACCACTTGGCGTTGCGGTTGCCTCGCTTCTGCCCGGTGTCGACGTTGGGGTCGAAGGCGTTAGGACGCAAGTCGCCGGCTCCAGTCACAGACCGCCAAGCTAGCCGTGCCGGAATTGGCAGCGGTGGGTGCCCGTTTGGGACTTCTGGGCTGCCAATTCGCTGGAGACGCCTACGGGATGGAGCCGGTGTTGACGATCGGTGTGGTCTGCTGCTCGCTGGTCAGGACCACCAGCAGGTTGGCCACCATCGACGCCTTGGCCTGCTCGTCGAGGTCGACCACCGAGCGCTCGGCCAGCAGCTCGAGGGCCTCCTCCACCATGCCGACCGCCCCCTCCACGATGGTGCGCCGGGCGGCCACCACCGCCGCGGCCTGCTGGCGCCGCAGCATGGCCTCGGCGATCTCGGTGGCGTAGGCCAGATGGTTGAGCCGGGTCTCGATGACCTCCACACCGGCCCGGTCGAGGCGGTCCTGCACCTCGGCGTGCAGAGTGGCCGCCACCGTGTCGGGGTCGGATCGCAGCGACACCCGGTCGCCCTCGAAGTCGTCGTAGGGGTACTGGGTCCCGAGGTGGCGTATGGCCGTCTCGCTCTGGACGTGGACGAAGTCCTCGAAGTCGTCCACCTCGAACACGGCGGCCGCGGTGTCGACCACCCGCCACACCACCACCGCGGAGATTTCTATGGGGTTGCCCTCGGCGTCGTTGACCTTGGAGACGCTGGTGGTGAAGTTGTGCACCCGCAGCGAGATCTTGCGCGACTCCATGCGGGTGAACGGGTTGGCCAGGTGCCAGCCCGGGGTCGCCACCGTGCCCTTGTAGCGGCCGAACAGGATCAGCACCAGGGCCTCGTTGGGCTGCACCAGGTATTGGCCCGGCCAGGCGAACACGAATGTGATCCCGCCCACCGGTACGAGGAACACCAGCGGCCACGCCACCGCGGCCACGCCGACGATTCCGGCCGCGACCACGACCAGTCCGACCAGGGCGATCAGCACTCCGAGCAAGCCCGGCTTGGTACGGGCGGGGTGGGCTGTAACCGCAGGAGTCGAGGAGTCTTCGGCGACACTGCCGGCAGCAGAAGGGGAGGAGGAGTGGGAGGCCCCGGAGAAACGGTCGGGATCGGAGGGGGAGGAGGTCTCGGTCATGTCCGCCATCCTGTCATCCGGATGCACCGCTGGCTACCGTGACGGGGCCGGCGCCAGCAGAGCCGCAGAGCAAGGAGCACAGATGAAGTTCGGCATCTCGTTCGCCAATGTGGGCACGTTCGTGAAGGGCAAGGGCGCCGCCCTGCTGGCCCAGGCTGCCGAGGAGGCCGGGTTCGACTCGCTGTGGACGGTTGAGCACATCCTCTACCCGGAGGGCTACGAGTCCACCTACCCGTACGCGCCCGACGGCAAGATGCCCGGTTCGGGCAACAACCCGATCCCCGACCCCCTGGTGTGGCTCGGGTACGCGGCCGCAGTCACTTCCAGCATCAGGCTGGCCACCGGCATCTCGCTGCTTCCCGAGCGTCATCCGCTCACCTTCGCCAAGGAGGTGGCCACCCTGGACGTGCTGTCGGGAGGCCGGGTGACGCTCGGTGTGGGCATCGGCTGGCTGCGCGAGGAGTTCGATGCGCTCGATGTGCCCTGGGAGCGCAGGGGTCCTCGCACTGAGGAGTACATGGAGGTCATGCGCCGGGTGTGGGCCGAAGACGACGTGACATTCGACGGCGAGTTCGTGTCGTTCCGCCGGGCCAGCTCCAATCCCAAGCCGGTAGCGGGGCAGGTCCCGATCCACATCGGCGGACACAGCGAGGCGGCAGCCCGCCGGGCCGGGCGCGTCGGTGACGGTCTGTTCCTGGCGGGGGGCGACATGGCGCACCTGCTCGATGTCGCTCGCAACACTGCTGCCGACTGCGGGCGCGATCCCGAAGCGCTGGAGATGTCGGCAGTGCATCTCGGGCTGTTCGGCGAAGATCCGGCGGCGGCGATTCAGGAGGCCGAGTCGTGGGGTGTGGAGCGGCTGATGGTGCCGTCGGTGTTCTACTTCCGCAACACGGCCGAGGGTCTGGCCACCTTCGGGGAGTCGGTGATCGCGCCCCACTCCTGAGTCCTCGCCGAAGCGGCTGCTCAGCGCGGGAACTCGGCCGTGGTGGCTTCGCCCGGTCCGTTGGCGGGGTGGTTCCTGCGCTGACGCTCCGGGCTGGTCTCCACCACCCGGAAGTCGATACTGCGTCCCAGGGCGTCGGCCAGCAGATTGGCGCTGCGGCGGGCGGTGAACAGCTCGATGTCCACGTCGGCGCCCGCGGCAACCTCGACCTCGATAGTCACCGCCTCCTCGCTTACAGAGGCATGGACCCGCTCGACGGCCCTCCGGTAGGTGCGGTCCAGCGCTATCCCCACCCGCAGCAGCCCGGCCAGCACTCGCACCCGGCGGCGGTCGGGTTTGCTGAGCGCCGTGTACTCGCGGTGCGACGACACCGGCCGGCTCTTGCGGTGGTAGCGGGCCACCAGCGCGATCAGCTCCAGTTCGTTCTCGCTGAAACCGGCGAGGCGTTCGCTGTTGCGGATCAGGTAGTAGGAGTGCTTGTGGTGCGAGGAGTTGGCCACGAAGCGGCCGATGTTGTGGAGCAGGCCCGCGGCCTCCAGTAATTCGCTGTCGGCGATGGTGAGCCCGTGCGCGGCTCCGGTCTCGTCGAACAGCTCAAGGGCCAGGTCGGTGGCGTGTTCGGCGTGGATCAGGTCCTCGTGGTAGCTGCGGGCCAGGGCCAGCACGCTGGAGCGTCTGAGGTCGCCGAGGTGGTGTAGCCCGTCGTCGCGGGAGCGGTCCCTGCGGTTGAACCGGTCGAGGAGCAGACCCTCGCGCAGCGCTCCGGTCGACACCACCAGCGATTCGATGCCGAGAGCCTTGAAGAGCTGCCGCAGAAGGATGGCTCCCGCCACGATCACGTCGCGGCGGGCGGGGTCCAGGCCGGGCACACCGGCGCGCTCGCCGGGTGTGGGCCTCGATACGAGCTCGGCGACCACCTTGTCGAGGTCGGAGCGCTTGATGGTGGCGTTGGCCACGGTGCGCAGCGTCTCACCGCGGCGAGCCGCGCAGAGAGCGGCCACCGCCGCGATGGTGCCCGAACAGCCCACTGCGACCTCGAAACCGATGTCGCGAGCCTCCCGGGCCACGTGAGCCACGAACGACTTGATGTGGCGCCGGCAGGCCTTGACCGCGCCATCGGCGATCACGCCGTCTCCGAAGAAGCGGTCGGTGAGGCGGATGTGGCCCAGCTTGAGGCTGCGGGCCAGCGCCGCGGGGGCGTGGTTGCCCACGATCAGCTCGGTGGAGCCACCGCCGATGTCGATGACGATGTGGGGCCGGCCCGCGATCGGCACCGCGCTCATAGCGCCCAGGTGGATCAGCCGGGCCTCCTCCATGCCCGAAACGATCTCCACCGTTATGCGGGCCTCGTCGTGGACCCTGCGTAGGAACTGGCCCTGATTGTCGGCCTCCCGCACGGCGCTGGTGGCCACCGCCACCACGTCGGCGTCGTGGGCGTCGGCGATATGGCGGAACTCCACCAGCGCGGCAACGGCCCGCTCGACGGCGTCGGGCATCAACAGCTTCATGTCGTCGCCGCCGGTGCCGAGGCGCACCGGCACGCGCTCGCGGGCTAGGACCTCGGGTGATCCGCCGGGCACGGGCCGGGCGATCACCATGTGCACGGAGTTGGTGCCCACATCGATGGCGGCCAGCGCCCGCGCCCCAGTCATCGGCGGGCAAGCCTCACGCCAAACTTCCCGTCTCGCAACCTCCCACGACGGCGCGGCACGGCTCCGGTGTCCGGAGCGGTGAGCGGGGTAGCGGCCCGGCTACGGTGGCTTCGATGAGCGGGTTGCTGGACGGGCGGCGCGTGCTGGTGGTGGGAGCGTCGTCGGGGATTGGCGCCGCTGCGGCCCGCGCGGTGGCGGCCCGGGGCGGGCTGGTCGCCGTGTCGGCGCGACGGAGCGAGAGGCTGGAAGCGCTGGTGGCCGAGTTGGGCACCGGTTATGCGGCGCCTGGCGACACCACGGTCGCAGCCGACGCCCGCCGCGTGGCCGCCGAGGCCGCCTCGGCCATGGGCGGACTCGATCTGATGGTCTACGCCGCCGGCTACGGAGTGCTCCAGCCGCTGAGCGGTACCGAGCCCGACACCTGGACCGACGTGTTCCGCGTGAACGTCGTGGGAGCGAACCTGGCGACGGCGGCTGCACTTGAGCACATGGATCGCAACGGCTTGGTCGCCTTCGTGTCGTCCCGCACGGTGGAGGACGCCAACGCGCTGTTCGGGTCCTACAGCGCCACCAAGGCCGCGCTCGACCAGTGCATGCGGGTGTGGCGGGCCGAGCACCCCGACCGGCGCTTCATGCGGGTCGTGATGGGGAACACGGCGCCGACCGAGTTCAGCGACCACATGAATGTCGACCTGCTCGGTGAGGCCCTGGAGGCATGGGAGCGTCAGGCCGTGCCGGGCGGGATGATGCATGTCAACGATGTGGGCGCCGCCCTGGCCGAGGCGTTCGCAGTAGCGCTCGACCATCCCGACATCGACTTCCCGGAACTCAAACTCGACGCCCGCACCGCCTGAGCCCCGACGCCGCCCCTCTCAGGCCGTAGCCAGGGGGCGGTCCGGATCGGATCCCCAGGCCGACCACGACCCCACGAACAGCCGGCCGTCACCCAGACCGGCATGACGGAGGGCGAGCAGGTCGTGACACGCCGACACGCCGCTGCCGCAGTATGCGATGACTTGCCGGTCGGCGGCTCCGGCCCGCTCGTAGCGGTCGCGCATGTCGCCCGCCGGCAGCAGCCGGCCGTCGAGGAGGTTGTCGCCGACCTGCATGCTCACCGCGCCAGGGATGTGGCCGAAGCGGGGATCGATGGCGTTCGGCTCGCCGCGGTATCTCTCGACGGAGCGGGCGTCGATCACCAGACGGTTCGGGTCGGTGCGGGCCGCGTCGACCTCGTCGATGGTGGCGAAGCGCTCTGCGGGCCATGGCCGGGCGGTGAACGTCTCCGGCTGCCATGCGGGTTCTGCAGTTTGCAGGGCGCCGGGCCAGGCGTCGAGCCCGCCGTCGAGCACGGCCGCGTCGCCGCCCACGCAGTCGAGCATCCACCACAGCCGCGACGCGATGACTCCGCCGACATCGTCGTAGGCGACGACGGCAGTGTCGTCGCCGATCCCGAGCCGGCCCATGGCCGCGGCGAAGTCCTCGGGCGACGGCAGCGGGTGGCGGCCGCCCTCGGTGGTGGGCGGGCCCGAGAGATCGGTGTCGAGGTCGACGAAGCGCGCCCCACCGATGTGGCCCCGGTCGTAGGCCTCCCGGCCCGAGCGGCCGTCCAGGTACCACCTGACGTCAGCGATCACCACGGCGTCGGCGTGGGCGGCGAGCCATCGGGCGTCGACCAGCGGTCCGAACCTGTCCATCAATGCCTCCCGGCAGTCAGGCCGCCCGCCGCGGCCACATCGCGCACCATGTCGGCCACCGCTTCAGGATGGGTTCTCATCAACCGGTGGCGACCCTCGTCGACGGTGCGGCGACGTACATCGGGCAACTTGCGCTCCATGTAGTCGTTGGCGCCCACGAAGGCCTTGTCGTTGCTGCCCACCAGCAGGCCCACGGGCATCGCCACCTCGGTCAGCCGGTCGATCACCATGGAGTCGGTGTGGAGGCTGGTCGTGGTGGCAATCCGGGGGATGGTGAGACGGGGGGCGCTGAGGTGAACCCGATCGTTCCAGTCCTTCATCGCGGCGGCGTCGCGGAAACCGGGGCCGGCCGCCACCAGCACCAGTCCCCGGATGACTCCAGGCCTTGTCAGGCAGTGGGTCAGCCCGAGGTAGCCGCCCAGCGAGTGTCCGACGTACACCGCGGGACCAGTCCGGGCCAGCACGGCGTCTATGGATGCCAGCACGGCTTCCCGCTCGTAAGGGGCTCGCTCGGACGGAGCGGGGGAGTTCCCGTGGCCGGGCAGGTCGATCGTCGTGCAGGCAAAGTCAGCGCCGAGTGCCTCCACCGTCCCGGCCCACACAGAGCCGCTGTCACCCATGCCGTGCACCAGCACGACCGCGGGCCCGGTGCCGGTCGTGGCGGTGTGCAGTTCGGTGATCACGGGCCGCCCTGCCGCTCGGCTTCTATGTCGGGCTCCACGTACATGATGCGGGCGATGGGCACCGCGGCCCTGGCGTTCTCTTCGACCCGGTTGATGGCCTCGACGAGGTCGGCGGTGGTGTAGCCGGGATCGAACGAGACCTTGGCCGCCACCAGCAGCTCCTCGGGTCCGATGTGCTGGGTGCGCAGGTGGATCAGGCCTGTCACGCCCTCGGTCGCTGTGATGGCCTTGCGTATGGCGTCGTCGTCCGCCCTGGTTGCCGACTCGCCCAGCAGCAGGCTGCGCATCTCCACCGCCAGCACCACCGCGATCAGTCCCAGCAGCACGCCGATCGACAGGGTGCCGATGCCGTCCCACACCGGCGCGTCGAACACGGTGGCTATCGCCAGAGCCCCGAGGGCGAGGACCAGCCCCAGGAGGGCGCCCAGGTCCTCAAGCAGTACCACCGGCAGCTCCGGCGTTCGTGACCGCCTGATGAAGTGCATCCAGGATGCCGACCCCCGGACCCGGTTGGACTCGACTACCGCGGTGCGCATCGAGAAGCTCTCCAGCACGATGCCCACGCTGAGCACCACGAAGGCCCAAATCGGTGAGTCGATCTCGTGGGGGTGGCGGATCTTGTCAATTCCCTCGTACAGGGCGTACAGGGACCCGACCGTGAACAGCACCAGAGCCACCACGAACGACCAGAAGTAGCGCTCGCGCCCGTAGCCGAACGAATGCTGGGAGGTGGCGTCGCGCCGAGCCAGGCGGCCCCCGAGCAGCAGCAGGGCCTGATTGCTGGTGTCGGCCACGCTGTGGATGGCTTCGGCCAGCATCGACGATGCCCCGGTGAAGACGAAGGCCACGAACTTGGCGATGGCGAGCCCGAGGTTGGCGAAGAGGGCGGCGAGGATCGCCTTCGTTCCGCCGCTGGCCGCCATGGGCGGCAAGGCTAGTGGCGTGCCCGCTCTGCCGGCTCTCGACTCCTTCTTCTAGTAGTAGTCAATATTCACTATTAGAGTCGGTGTAGCCGATAGTGTCTCGACGTCATGGCCACCGTGTTCGCATCCCCCGACGAGCTGCTGAGTGCGGTAGGGAACCATCTCGGCCACAGCGACTGGGTGACCGTCGACCAAGGGCGCATCGACATGTTCGCCGAGGCCACCGGCGATCACCAGTGGATCCACGTCGATCCGGAGGCGGCCGCGTCGGGCCCGTTCGGAACCACCATCGCGCACGGCTATCTGACGCTGGCTCTCACCAATCTGCTGCTGCCCGAGATCGTGCGGGTGGAGGGGATCTCGATGGGGATCAACTACGGGGTCAACCGGGTGCGCTTCCCGCAGCCGGTCCTGGTGGGGTCGCGGCTGCGGGCCTCAGCGACCCTGACGTCCGCCGAGGAGTTGCCCGGCGGCTCCGGGGTGCAGACGGTGATCACCGTCACCGTTGAGATCGAGGGCCAGGCCAAGCCGGCCTGCGTCGTCGAGTCGGTCAGCCGGTTCCTCCGCTGAGCGCCCGAGTCTCCCTGTGATGCGCTTCTTTGTCGACTGGCGCGTGGGTCGCCGCGTCGCGGCTGCCGTCCTGGCCGCCCTGGTTGCCTGGCCGACGGTCGCGGTCGCGCAGGACACCGACACCGGAGCCGAGCCTGAGCCCGCCACCGGCACCGAAGCCGAGGCCCCGGCCGCCCGGGTTGCGTGCGACGACGCTCCGACGGTGTTCGATCTGCTGTGCCACAGCTACCGGATGCTCAAGGACGACTACGTCGACGAGCCGGTCGACGAGGACTTGGCCGCAGCCGCGGCCGAGGGGGTGCGGGAGGCCGGGCTGGCCCCGCGGGGCACCGAAGCCGCCCCGCCGTGTGCGCTGCCCTCGCCCGTGTTCGAACAGACCTGCGCGGAGATCGACGCCGTGGGCGACACGGCGGCCGCGGTCTGGGCCGCCTCCAGTGCGATGTTCGCCTCGCTGGGGGATCCCAACACCTTCCTGATGTCGCCGTCGGAGTATGCGCAGATGCAGGCGCGCCTGAACACGGGCCTGCCGTTCTCGGGTATCGGCCTGAGGCTGGGCTTGTTGGACGGCACGGTTGCCTGCAGTGTGCTGTCAGAGACGTGCCGGCTGGTTGTGGCCGAGGTGTTCCCGGGCAGCCCGGCCGAGCAGGCCGGCTTGAAGCCCGACGATGTCCTCACGCTCATTGCCGGTCTGGCTCCGTCGGGTTCGGGATGCGGACTGCAGGACTTGCCCCAATTCGAGTTGGGCAGCCTCGTGCCGGTCATCGTCCAGCGGAACGGCCGCAGGAGAGCATTCGGGGTGGAAGCCGCGCCGGTGTTCGCCCCTGCGGTCGCCAGCAGGACGGTGGCGGGCACTACCGGATATCTGCGTCTCGGCTCCTTCGGTGCAAGGGCTGATGAGCGTGTCGGCGAGGAACTCGAGACCCTGCTCGACTCTGGTGTGGAGTCGATAGTCGTCGACCTGCGGGGCAATCCCGGGGGCTACCTGGAGACCGTCGTCAACATCGCCGGGATGTTCCTGGACGACCGTCAGGTCGTGATCCGGGAGGAGTCCAGGCTCGACACCCTCCGTCACCTGGTCCGCGGGCACGGAAGTCTGCCGAACCCGGCCCTGCTGCCTGTGGCGGTGGCGGTGGACGGGTCGTCGGCATCGGCGTCCGAGGTCCTGACGCTGGCTCTGCGCGATCACGGCCGCGCCACCGTGGTGGGCACGACCACCTACGGAAAGAACACCGGCCAGATCACGCGGGCCCTGGAGGCGGCTGACGGCACTCTGCTGGGGGCTGGCCGGGTGACGGTGTTCAGGTGGTTCGGACCGGATGGCGCCAGCGCCGAAGGAGGCATCGAGCCCGACGTGGAGCTGGACCTCTCGGACTGCTGGCATCCGGTCGGCTTCACCCGCCTGGCGGCGGCCGCGGCCGGGCTGCCCGGCGCCCTTCCGGCCGATGTCCAGATGGATAGCGAGTTGTTCGACGCCGTGGCCGCTCTGGCGGAGGACGGCGTGCTGGCCGGCACGGAGTGCAAGCCCGGCCGCTTCTGCCCCGGCGATCCGATCCCGAGATGGCTGACGGCAGTGTGGCTGGTGCGCGCCGTCGACGGCCAGGATCCGGAGCCGATCAGCACGTCGCGGTTCGCCGACGTCGACGCTGGTCAGTGGTGGGCCGCGCATGTGGAACGGTTGGCCGAGTTGGGGATCACCCTCGGATGCGGCGCAGAACCGGCCCAGTACTGTCCCGACGATCCGGTCACCCGCGCTCAGGCGGCGAGCTTCCTCGAGAGAGCATTCGGTCTCGACCCCGCTCCGCCGGCAGGTTTCGCCGACACGCACGGCAACCACCACGCGGCCGCCATCGATGCTCTGCACGCGGCGGGGATCACCAAGGGCTGTTCGGCCGAGCTGCTGGAGTTCTGCCCGGACCGGGTCACCAAGCGGATCGAGATGGCGCTCTTCATCGAGCGGGCCCGCACCCGCCCGAGCTAGCGGCAGGCGAACCGGTCCGAGGCCGCGTGCGTCGGCGGGGCCGGTGGTCATGCGCCTCTAGCCTGTGAAGTGATGGCGAAACGCAAGCGGCGGGTTCCCGCCGGTGTGGGCGTGGGCAGCATCCCGGCGTCGCATCCGCCGGTGCGGCCGGGGCTAGTGAGCTCCCAGCGCCGCGTGCCGGCCGGCATCGAACGCCCGCCCTACGCATCGCTGCCCGGTGGGGAGCCCCATCCTCCGGTGTCGCCGCTGGCCCGCACACCGGATGAGCTGGAGGCCATGCGCCGCACCGGGGCACTCGCAGCCGAGGTTCTGATCGCAGCGTGCGAGCAAGTTCAGGCCGGGATGACGACCGACGCCATCGACCGGTTCGTGCACGACGCCGCCGTGGCCGCGGGCGCCTATCCGAGCCCGCTCGGCTACCGGGGCTATCCGAAGTCGGTGTGCACCTCGGTCAACGAGGTGATCTGCCACGGGATCCCCGACTCGCGCCGCCTGGCCTCCGGTGACATCATCAACATCGACGTGACCGTGTACCGGGAGGGGGTCCACGGTGACACCTCGGTGACGCTGATGATCGGCGAGGTGGATGAGCACTCCCAGCGTCTGGTGGACGAGACCCGCGTCGCGCTCTACGAGGGCATCGGCGCGGTGCGCGCGGGCGCGGTCGTGTCCGACATCGGCCGGGCCATCCAGAATCACGCCTGGAGGCACAGCCTCGGCGTGGTGAGGGAGTTCATCGGCCACGGTGTGGGCACGGAGTTCCACTCCGGGCTCCAGGTGCCTCACTACTACGACCGCCGACACTCGACGGTCCTCACCGAGGCGATGACGTTCACCATCGAGCCGATGCTCACGTTGGGCTCGCCCGAGGCGGCGATGTGGGACGACGGGTGGACCGCGGTCACCGTCGACGGCCGCCGCACCGCCCAGTTCGAGCACACCCTCGCCTGCACCGCCGAGGGAGCCGAGATCCTGACTCGCACCGCCGCGGGCGAGTGCGCCCACGACCTGTTCATCGAGCCGGTCGGCTAGTCCTCGCGGCGGTTGCTTCTACTCTGCTGACCTTGCGATCACGTAAGGGCGACCGCTGAAGGCCTCCTCGACTGAGCGGTCCCTGTTGCGGGGGCTATTCGCTGTGTGTCGAGACGGCGACGACGGACATCACGGCGGACTGGCTCACGAGTGCCACCATGTCTGCATAGTCGCTGGACTCCACCCAACTGTTCATGGCATCGGCGTCCGGGAACTCGACGATCAGCAGATTGGTGGGTTTCCAGGCGCCGTCGATCACCGCCACCCAGTCGCCGCAGACCAGCAGCCGTCCGCCGTGGGCTTCGGCGGTGTGGGCCGCGGGACCCCACTGCTTGACGGTGGCGACGTAGGCGTCACGATCGACGATTCTCGGGTCGATTATGAGGAACATGGAGTGGGTTCCTTTCGTGGTCAGGGACGGGGTTGAGTCAACGAGCCGGGCTGTCGTACGAATTCCATTGTCAAACTAGCGCATATCTCGGGCGCTTCAAGTGGCAACAGGTGTGTGAGGTCAGGCACGAAGTCATAGTCCAGGTCCGAGAGGGTGCTCAAGTCCGTCGACGGCAGGAACGAGAAATCCATGGTCGGGTCGGCTCCGATGACCTTGATGGGGATCGTGATGTCGGCGAGGAGTTCCAAGGTCTGCATCGAGTGGCCGAAGTACCACTCGAACAACTGCGCCTCGTGCTCAGGCGGGCACCGCAACTCGTAGCCACCGTCGGGCGACGGGCGCAGGGTGGTCTCCGCGAACAGCCTTCGTGTCGGTTCGGGCACCAGCGAGAACGCGGGCGCGCGCTCGAGCATCGCCGCGAGTTCGCCTGGTGACTCGAAGCGTCGCTGCCGCCGGCGGGCAGCGTTCGCGAGCCCCTGACAGACCGTCTCCATTTCGTCCAGGCTCGCTCCGGGCGGGTAGATCGGCGGATCGAACAACAGCAGCGCGGCGAACGTCGGCCACTGCTGCTCGTGCATCAGCACGACCATCGTCGACAGCGAGTGGTAGATCCCGACGGTCGGCTTGGCGCCGAAGGCGCGGTCGACCGCATCCACAACCCGGCGGTCGTCGTCGGCGAGTGTCGGCAGGTTGTGCATCCGCAGGTCGCTCGGATCGTTCCAGCCGTGGCTGCGAAGGTCGTAGACCACTACGTCGCAGTCGTCGACGAGCAGCGACCAGAACGGCCAGTAGAGGTCGGCGGAGAAGCCGCAACCGTGAGTGAGCAGCACCCTGGGTCCGTCCGGATTGCCGTGGCGCCGTGCCACGATCACCGAGCCGTCGCAAAGACGGGCGCGGGCCGTCGCCGAGGGCGCTGGCAGTTCCCAATCCATAGTGATGGCAGCCACGATCCGATGCCTCTCGCGGACCTCGCATCCGCGGACACGGGTCTCAAGCGTCAGAAACTACCGCGCGGCGTCTGATTGGGGCAAGGCTTCCCCTGCGCATCGACTGCATTGGTTCGACATCGCTCCGCCCTCCAGAGTCGGATCCGCTGTGCTGCCCGGCAGCGCGGTCATGATACACTCTGTAGCACAATCGTCCAGTAGGCCCTATCATATTGAGGGCGATCATGCACCGGGTTGAGAGCTACGCAATGGGATCCTGGCACCGTCCGGCCGCCGGCGGACGGACGCTGCTCGATGCGGCCAACGGCCGGTCCGTCGCGGAGCTGTCACCAACCGCCATCGACATGGCGGCTGCGGTCGCCTACGGCCGGGATGTGGGCGGCCCGGCGCTGCGGGAACTGACCTTCCACCAGCGGGCGTCCATCCTGCGAAACGCAGGGAAGATGCTGCTGGCCGACGATGCCAAGGAACAGCTCTACGACCTGTCGTACTGCACCGGCGCCACCCGGCCCGACTCCTGGATCGACATCGAGGGCGGCGCCGGAGTGCTCATGTCCTATGCCGGCAAGGCCCGGCGCGAGCTGCCCAACTCGACCGTCGCGGTGGACGGAGCCACCGAGGCCCTGTCGCGTGATGACTCGTTCTCGGGGGTGCACGTCCTCTCCGCCCGCAAGGGTGTGGAGGTGCAGATAAACGCGTTCAATTTCCCGGTCTGGGGGATGCTCGAGAAGCTCGCTCCCGCCTTCATCGCGGGCGTGCCCTCCATCGTCAAGCCGGCATCGCCCACGGCGTACCTGGCCGAGGCGGCCGTGCGGCTCATTGTCGAATCCGGCCTGCTGCCCGAAGGTGCCCTGCAACTGGTGTGCGCCTCATCCGAGGAGCTGGGCAGCCTGCTCGACTGCCTCGGTGGCCAGGACAGCATCGCCTTCACGGGCTCGGCCGCCACTGCGGCGGCGCTGCGGACCCATCCAGCCGCGACCGAGCGGGCGAGCCGGCTCAACGTCGAGGCCGACTCGCTCAACGCGGCCGTGCTGACCCCCGGCGCCGCCCCCGGCACCGCGGAGTTCGACCTGTTCACCTCCGAGGTCGTCAAGGAGATGACGGCCAAGGCGGGCCAGAAGTGCACCGCCATCCGAAGGGCGCTGGTACCGGAGCGGCATCTGGGCGCGGCTGCGGAGGCGCTCGCCGAGGCCCTGCACGAGGTCGTTGTGGGGGACCCCAGAGACCGGGCCACCGACATGGGCTCCCTCGTCGGTCTGGACCAGCGCGACGAGGTGGCCGCCTCGGTGGCTGCGCTGCGCGAGGTTGCGGTGGCCGTAGTGGACTCCTGCGACCTCTCGGGTGTCGACACCATTGCCGGGGCGTTCATGGCCCCCACCCTGCTTCAGGCCACCGATCCTCGCTCCGAGACGGTCCACACCACTGAGGCGTTCGGGCCGGTGTCCACGCTCGTGCCGTACCGCACGCTCGATGAGGCTGTGGACCTGGTAGCGGCCGGCGGCGGGAGCCTGGTGGCCTCGATCTACGGCACCGACCGGGACGAGATCACCGACCTCGCGCTGGGGATCGCCTCGCATCACGGCCGGGTGCTGATCGTGGACTCCTCCATGGCCGCGGCCAGCACCGGCCACGGGTCGCCCCTCCCGCCGCTGGTGCACGGCGGGCCCGGCCGGGCCGGTGGTGGCCAGGAGATGGGCGGCATGCGGGGAGTGTTCGCCCACATGCAGCGCACCGCGGTGCAGGGCTCGCCCGACATGCTCACCGCCGTCACCGGCGAGTACATCGGCGGGTCATCCGTCACCAGCCACAAGGGCCACCCGTTCAAGCTCACCTTCGACGACTTGGAGGTGGGCGACTCGATCACCACCGGGTCGCGCGCCGTCACCCGGGCCGACATCGCCGCCTTCGCGGCGAGCACCGGAGACCAGTTCTACGCCCACATGGATGAGGAGGCCGCGGCCCGCAGCCCCATCTTCAACGGTCTGGTGGCCCACGGCTACCTGGTGCTGTCGTTCGCGGCCGGGTTGTTCGTGTGGCCCGACGAGGGGCCGGTGCTGGCCAACTACGGCATCGACCGGCTGCGCTTCGCCAAGCCCACCTACCCCGGCGACGAGATCCACGTCGTGCTCACCTGCAAGCGCAAGACCCAACTCGATGGCCGCGGCTACGGCGAGGTGGCCTGGGACACCCGGGTCGTCAACCAGCACGGCGAGGTCAACGCGGCCTACGACGTGCTGACCATGGTGGCCAACGCCCCCGGCGTCAACGGCGCCCCCGAGGCGGCCGCTGATGCCTAGGTCCTGGGCGACCATGGAGGACTTCGAGTCCTTCCTCGACGACGGCGGCCTCGTCGAGGCCGCCGACAACATGCCCGACGCCTACCGGCAGGCGGTGTTCGCCTTCATCGAGATGCACGCCAACAGCGAGCTGATGGGCGGGCTCACCGAGCGGGACTGGATCCCCAAGACCCCGGGGCTGCGTCACAAGATGGCCGTGCTGGCCAAGACCCAGGACGAGATCGGCCACGGCCACCTGCTGTACATGATCGCCGCCGACCTCGGCGTCAAGACCCGGACCGAGATGCTCGAGGACCTGTTCGCGGGCCGCAGTCGCTTCCACAACGTGTTCCATTACCGGGCCGTCACCTGGGGCGACCAGGTAGCCATCGCCTTCCTGGTCGACGCGGCCGCGCTCATCAGCCAGCAGGCCGTGTTCAAGAACTGCTCCTACGGCCCCTACAAGCGGATCCTGCGGCGCATCATCGCCGAGGAGGGGTTCCACATGCGCCTGGGCGAGGACCGCATGATGCGCATCGCCGAGGGCACGGAGCGCCAGCGGGCCATGTTCCAGGACTCGCTCGACCGGTGGTTCTGGCCCGCGCTGCAACTGTTCGGACCTGACTCCGAGCCCGACGACGTCCTGCTTCGCTGGCACATCAAGTCCGAGCGCAACGAGGTGCTGAGGGACCGCTGGGTGCAGAGGTTCGTGCCCATGCTGACGGGCTACGGGTTCACGATTCCCGCGCCCGAACTGCGCTGGGACGAGGAGACGCATCGCTGGGATGTCGGGTCGATCGACTGGGCGCCGCTGAAGCGCACGCTGGCTCAGGGTGGCCCCGACTCGGCCCGCCGGATCCGGGACGCCTCCGACAACTGGCAGCGCACCGCGTGGGTGCGGGCCGCCCTCTCCAACGGCAGCCGTCCCGGAGCCTGACCATGCACGTCTACGAGGTGTTCGTCAAGAAGTACGGCCGCGACGAGTTCCGCCACGCCGGAGCACTGGAGGCGGCAACCGACGAGCTGGCGCTGCTACTGGCCCGCGAGGGATATGTGCGCCGGGCCGAGGGAGACCGCCTGTGGGTGGTGCGCCGCGACCATGTGGTCGTCGCTGATGACGACTTCGTGGCGCCCAACGCGGACAAGCCCCACCGCCACCACGACGGCGCGGCGGTGGCCGCCCGCCGCAAGGCCGCACGCGGGGTGCCTCGGTGACCGTCCCGGCCGTGCAGGAGTTCCTGCTGGCCTTCGCCGACGACGAGCACCTGATGGGCCAGCAGCACACTGAATGGATCGGCGTGGCCCCGTTCCTGGAGGAGGACCTCGCCTTCTCCAGCATCGGCCAGGACGAGCTCGGACATGCCGCGCTGCTCTACGAACTGGTGCTCGAACTCGACGGGATCGAGCCCACCGACACGGCCATCGACACCCTCGCCTTCGGGCGGCCGGGCAGCGACTACCGGTGCTGCCACCTGGTCGAGTACACGACTCACCACTGGGCCGAAGCCCTCGTGCGGCACTGGGTCTACGACGCCTTCGAGGAGATGCGCTGGCAGCTGGTGGGCGATTCGGCGCTGCCGGGGCTGGCGTCCATCGCCGGCAAGGCGCTGCGGGAGGAGGCGTTCCACCGGCGGCACGCCGACGCCCTGCTGGACGAGCTGATGGCCGCGCCCGAGGCGCGGACCCGGATTCGGGAAGCTCTCGACGCGATCGCACCGCTGGTTCCCGGCCTCTGCGAGCCCGTGGCCGGCGAGGCCGCCGCGGTCGGCGAGGGCGTAGCCGCCGGATCGACTGCCGAACTCCTCGAGCCACTGCTTGAGGACATCGGCAAGCGATTCTCCCACCCGGCTGCGGGCGGTCTCCTGGCCGGCGATACCGCGAACGGCCAGGCCCGGCGCACTCGCCGGTCGGGCTCGTTCGAGCCGCTCATGGCCCGCATGAGCGAGGTTCTCGACTACGACCCGGAGGCAGTGTGGTGAACCAGCCCGACCATGGCACCTACGAGCCCATCGAGCAGGCTTCGGTGGACGAGTTGCGCAGCCTGCAACTCACCCGCCTGCGGGACACGCTGGCGCACGCCTACGACCATGTCGCCCACTACCGTCATGCCTTCGATCAGGCCGGGGTGGCTCCCAGCGACCTGACGGATCTCGCCGACCTGGCCCGGTTCCCGTTCCTCACCAAGGCGGACCTGCGGGACAACTACCCGTTCGGGCTGTTCGCCGTGCCCCGGTCCGAGGTGGTCCGGGTCCACGCGTCGTCGGGCACTACCGGCAAGCCCACCGTGGTCGGCTACACCGCGGGCGACATCGACGTGTGGTCCAGGTTGATGGCTCGATCCATCTACGCAGCCGGCGGTCGCCCCGGCGATGTCGCCCACGTGGCCTACGGCTACGGGCTGTTCACCGGCGGTCTGGGAGCCCACTACGGCGCCGAGACTCTCGGATGCATGGTGGTGCCGGTGTCCGGGGGCCAGACCGAGCGCCAGGTGACGCTGATAATGGACTTCGAGCCCCGCATCATCCTGGTGACGCCGTCGTACTGCCTGAACCTCATCGACGAGATGGAGGGCAGGGGCATCGACCCGCGGTCGTGCTCACTGGAGGTGGGCATCTTCGGTGCCGAGCCTTGGACCGGCGAGCTCCGGGCCGAGATCGAGTCGCGCCTCGGCATCGACGCCGTCGACATCTACGGGCTGTCGGAGGTGATGGGACCGGGCGTGGCCCAGGAGTGCGTCGAGACCAAGGACGGGCCGACGCTGTGGGAGGACCACTTCTATCCCGAGATCATCGATCCCGGCACGGGAGAGCCGCTGCCCGACGGCGAGTTCGGCGAACTGGTGCTCACCGCGCTGACCAAGCGGGGGCAGCCCGTGATCCGCTACCGCACCCGCGACCTCACCCGGCTGCTGCCCGGCACGGCCCGCCCCATGCGGCGCATCGAGCGCATCTCCGGCCGCTCCGACGACATGCTGATCGTGCGGGGCGTCAATGTGTTCCCGTCCCAGATCGAGGCCGAGGTTCTCAAGGTGGACGGCCTCACGCCCCACTTCCAGATCGAGGTCGACCGGTCGGGCAACCTGGCGCAGCTCACTGTGCGAGTGGAGAGGAGTCCCTCCGCCCATCGACCGGAGGACGACCTCGCCGGCGAGCTGGCCGGCCACGTCAAGGGCAACATCGGCGTGACCGTCGACGTGGTGGTGGCTGAGCCGGGCGCGGTGCCCCGCTCGGCGGGGAAGGCCCAGCGGGTGGTGCCTTCAGGATGAGCGGCATCGGGTCCATGGTCCGGCAGCGGTGCGCGGAGCCGGACATCTCGGCCCGGTCCGTTCTGGTGACCGTGCTGGGCGACTCGGTGCTGCCGGTCACCAAGACGCTCTGGCTGTCAAGCCTCTTCGATCTGGCCGAACCGTTCGGCTTCAGCGAGCGGCTGGTCCGCACGTCGATGTTCCGTCTGGCCGCCGAGGACTGGATGTCCAACGAGCGGATCGGACGCCGGAGCCGCTACTCGATGACGTTGCTGGCCGTGCGGGAGTCCGAGGACGCCGACCGTCGCATCTACAGCAAGGAGTCGGGCAACTGGGACGGCTCTTGGACGTTCGCGGTGGTCGACACGCCATCGATTTCCACCAATGAGCGCGACCGGATCGTCAAGCACCTGCGCTGGCATGGCTTCGTGGCCTTGGGCCGCGGGCTGATGGCCTCGCCGTCGGTCGGGGTGTCGAGCCTGCGCGAACTCCTGCACCTGGTGCAGCCGGCGGCCGCGGTGCCGATCGGAACGTCGGAGTTCGACGAGCTCGACGGGCTGGTGGCGGAGGGATACTTCGCGGACGTCTTCCGGACGGCCGACACCGAGGCGGCGTACAGCCGGTTCCTGGCCCGCTACGAGCCCTGGTCGAGCCAGGACATTGAGGCCGCCGCGCCGGTTGAGGCGTACGCGCTGCGCACCATGCTCGTGCACGAACTGCGCCGGATCCGTTTGCGGACTCCCGACATTCCAGCAGAGCTGCTGCCGCCCGAGTGGATCGGAGACCTCGCCTACGACCTCGCCGCCGACCTCTACGGCCGGCTCAGCCAGAGTGCCGCCCGCGCCCTCAGCGAGATCCTTGAGGTCGACTACCCGGCGACCATGCCCAACAGGTTCGTCAACTAAGGCTCACGACTGGCCAGCTCGCCCTCGACTCGTAAGTTGGGGATCAGGCGGTCGAGCCAGCGGGGCAGCCACCAGTTTCGGGCGCCGAGGAGCTCCATGGTGGAGGGCACGATGAGCATCCGCACCAGCGTGGCGTCGATGGCGATGGCGGTGGCCAGGCCCAGGCCGAAGAGCTTGACCGGCCGGCTGTCCTCGAGCACGAAGCTGCCGAAGACGACGACCATGATGGCGGCGGCTGCGGTGATGACCCGGGCGGTGGCGGCCAGGCCGTCGGCCACGGAGTTGACCGGGTCGCCGGTGCGCTCGTACTCCTCCTTCATGCGTGACAGCAGGAACACCTCGTAGTCCATCGACAGGCCGAACAGGATGGCAAAGAGCATCATCGGGATGAACGGCTCGATCGGTGCGGGCTCGACGCCGGTGAGGTCGCCCAGCCATCCCCACTGGAACACGGCCACGACCACGCCGTAGGCCGCCCCGATCGACAGCATGTTCATGACCACGGCCTTGAGCGGGACCACCAGTGACCGGAACACCGCTGTCAGCAGCAGGAACGACGCGCCGAGCACGGCCGCGAAGAAGATCGGGATCCGGCCGGCGAGGTAGTCGGAAATGTCGATGTTGAAGGCCACCTGGCCCGCCACCAGCGGGTCGAGGCCGGTGACGGCCAGAGTCTGGGGCACGACTTCGCCACGGATCCGGTGCACCAGGTCCTCGGTGGCCGCATCCTGGGGGCCGGTGGTGGGCTGCAGCCGGATGACCGCGGCCTCACCGTCGGGGCTGGGCACTGCGGGTGACGCGAAAGCGACGCCCTCGGTCCGGTTCAACGCGGCCGACAGGTCGTTGAGGGCGGCGAGGTCCTGCGGGCCTGATACCTCGGCCACCACCAGCAGCGGGCCGTTGGCCCCCGGTCCGAAGCCCTCCGAGATCAGGTCGTAGGCCCGGCGGGTGGTGGTCTCCTCCGCGAAGTTGCCCTCGTCGGAGAACCCGAGCCGGAGTCCCAGTACGGGCGCGGCCAGCACCAGGAGGACGACGGTGCCGCCGACGGCGAACTGCCACGGCCGGGACTGGACCATCCGGCTGAGCCGGTACCAGCCGGTCTCCCGCAACGGCTTGGCCTCCCGGTGGCGTACCGCTCGCCGCAACGGGTTGGCCGGGACTCTGAACGCCCCGGCCACCAGCACGATCACCGCGGCCGGTATGCCTGCCAGCAGCAGCCGGAAGCCCGTGCCGAAACCGAGCAGGGCGATGGCGATCAGCGCGGAGGCCATCACACCCCGGACGCGGGTGGTGCGGATCCGGTCGCCGAGCAGGCCGATAACAGCCGGCAGGAGCGTTATGGACCCGGCCATGACGACGGCCACGGTGATGGCTGCGGCCAGTCCCAGCCCGGCCACGAAGGGCAGTCCGATGAGCAGCAGTCCCAGCAGCGACACCACCACGGTGGCTCCCGCGAAGACCACCGCCCGCCCGGCCGAGTCGAGCGCGGCCGCGGTGGCCTCCTGCGCGTTCAAGCCATGGTCGACCCACTCCCGGTAGCGGGTGATGATGAACAGCGCGTAGTCGATGCCCACGCCGATGCCGATCATGATGCCGATGGTGGGGGCGAACTCGGGGACGGTCGCCACGTTGCTCAGCATCACGACGCCGGCCGCGCCGACTCCGACGCCGATGAGGGCCGTCCCGACGGTCATGCCCATGGCCACGACCGAGCCGACCGCCATGATCAGCACGAACACAGCGAAGGCGAGCCCTATGGCCTCGGATTCGGGCGGCTCCCGGTCGGAGAGCCAGGCACCCCCCACTTCCACCTGGACGCCCTCCATCGAGCGCAGCCCGAGTTGATCGATGAGGCGCCCGATCTCGTGGCCGATGTCCTCCGCCTCGAATGCGGAAGTGTCGGCGCCGGTGTCGACGTCGGCGTAGGCGATCCGGCCGGCTTCGGGGCCCTGGGCGGCGATGCGGCGACGCCCGTCACCGTCGTAGGGCGAGCCGAGGGTGACCCCTTCGATGGCCTCGACCTTCTCGAAGAGTTCGGTCATGGCCGAGCGCACGGCGGGGTCGTCGACGCCCTGCTCGGCCCGGAAAACGATGCGACCGCTGATAACCGCCCCGATGCGGCCGAAGTGCTCGTCGAGGATGTCGGCGCCCAGGCTGCTCTCGGCGTCGGGAGCGGCCGGTGTGCCGCCGTAGGCCGCGCCGAGGCCGCTCGCAGCCCCGGCTGCGATCACGATGATCAGCAGCCAGCCGGTTAGGACACGCCAGGGATGCCGGTAGCACCACCGGCCGAGAGAGGAGTACACAGCGCGCGGCAGGCTATTGGCCCCAACCCCGGGTCGGCGCGGCTGGGCCGGCGACGGCTGAGGTGCCGCCGCCGGCCCGAACCGGTATGTGTGTCTAGCTAGTGGCTACTCGCCGCCCTCGAGCAGGGTGACGGGGACGCGCTGCCAGTTGTTGCCGATGACGTCGGTGCCGGCGTTGCGCAGGTTGGTGACCGCCTCCCAGGCGATCTCCGGGCGGTAGGCGTCGTCGTCGGGGGCCGAAGCGAGGATTCCCTCGCTGGTGGCCACCGCGACGGTCTGGTCCCACAGGTCCTTGTCCATCACGCCCACGCCCTGCGGCGACGGCCAGATCAGGGCGTTGATCTCGTTGAGCTGCCAGGTCTGGTGCGACCGGCCCAGAGTGGGAGCGTTGTCGAGGACGATGTCCACGCACTCCTCGGGGTTGTCGCGGCAGTAGATCCAGCCCAGGAGCGACGCTTCGACGAACTTGACCGCGGTCTCGTGGTAGGCGGGGTCGTCGTCCAGGCGGTCGGCGTCGGCCCACAGAGCATCCTGGAGCATGGCCGTGCCCACATCATTCCAGTTGATGATGTTGAGGTCGTCGGGCTGGTACAGCTCGCCGGTGTCGGGGTTGACCGTCTCGAGCACCTGGGCGTACTCGTTGTAGATCATGGCCTGGGCGGCGTCGATCTCGCCGCTGATCAGCGCCAGCATGTCGAAGTTCTGCTGAACCAGCTGAACGTCGGATGCAGGGTCGAGCCCGTTGCGGCGGAGTCCGGCCAGCAGCTCGAACTCGTTGCCGAAGCCCCAGTTGCCGACGGTGCGGCCCTCCAGGTCGGCGACGGTGGTTATGCCCGAGTCGGCGAAGGCCACCTGGAGCGTGGCGCTGCGCTGGAACACCTGGGCGATGTTGGTGATGTTGGCGCCCTCCTCGCGTGGCACCAGGCCACGGGGCACCCACGACACCGCGAAGTCGGCGGCACCCGAGTCCAGCACCGAGGCGGGCACGATCTCCACGCCGCCCTCGAGGATCTCCACGTTCAGTCCGTAGTCCTCGTAGATGCCGGTGGCCACTGCCGCGTAGTAGCCCGCGAACTGCGACTGGGTGAACCATTGCAGCTGCAGGGTGACGTCGACCGGCGGCGCGGGCTCGGGTTCGGCCATGGCCTCCGCCGCGGCCGCTTCGGCCTCGGCAGCGGCTGCTTCGGCATCGGCCTGGGCAGCGGCGGCCGCGTCGGCCTCTGCCTGCGCCGCGGCCGCCTCGGCAGCGGCCGCTTCGAGCTCTGCCTCCAGCCCGGCTACGACCTCGGGGTCTATCGCCCCCTCGGCCTCAGCCATGGCCTCGGCTAGCGCGGCTTCGGCCTCGGCCGCCCTGGCGGCGGCCGCGTCGGCCTCGGCCGCGGCCGCGTCGGCCTCAGCCTGAGCGGCGGCCGCGTCGGCTTCGGCCGCGGCCGCGGCGGCGTCCGCCGCGCTGGTGTCCGGAGCAGCCGGCTCCTCGTCGTCGCCACAGGCGGCGGCGATCAGGCCTAGGGCCAGAAGCGGCACCAATAGGCGTATCAACGTTTTCTTGGTTCTCATGGTTTGTTTCCCTCCCAAATGGGGTCTTCTCTGATGAGACTAAGTTGCGGGCGTCACGCCGACCTCCTGGCCACGAAGTACCAGGGCATGACGAGGCGCTCGGCAAGGACTGCCAGCGCGTAGAGGCCGATCCCCACCAGCGAGCCGGCCAGCACTGCGGCCCAGGCGTCGTTGTAGCGGGTCAGTCCGGCCGAGTTGGTGATGAGGTTGCCCAGGGCGTCCTGTCGGCCGCCGAAGTACTCGGCCACGATGGCGGCGATCACGGCCAGCGAAGTGGCCAGCTTCAGCGCGGTGAAGAAGAACGGCATGGCGTTGGGGATGCGCACCTCCCGCATGATCCGCCACTTGCTGGCCCCGTAGGACTCCATCAGCTCGATCTGGCTCGGCTCCACCTGGGTCAAGCCCCGTGCTGCATTGATGAAGATCGGGAAGAACACCAGCACCACCACCACGGCCTGGTTGGAGCGGGGCGACAGCAGCCCGAACCAGGCGTTGAAGATCGGGGCCAGCGCGATGATCGGCACAGCATTGACGGCCACCGCCAGCGGAGTGAGCGTCTCGTTGGCGGCCCGGGAGGCGGTCACCAGCAGAGCGAAGGCCGCTCCGACCACCACCCCGGCGATCAGACCGGTGACGATGATGAAGCCGGTCACCCCGGTGGCGGTGATGATCGCGTCGAAGTTCTCGGCCACCGCGCTCCCGATCTCCGAGGGCGGCGGAAGCACGAAGCCGTCAGGGCGCAGTATCGCCAGGATCGCCTCCCAGCCGCCGAAGATGACCACCGCAGCCACCACCGGAGGCAGCCAGGAGCGCAGCAGCGTCTTTGCCGCAGTCACGGCTGCACCGGGTCTCTGTTCGAGGCGGGAATGGCTGCGGTCACGGCTAGTGGCCTCCCCGCAGCGCGTCGCGCACCGCGGTGACATTGCTGAAGAAGGCGGGATCGTCGCGGGTGGCGTCGGTGCGCGGGCCCAGATCGTTGTCGATCACGGCCGCGATCTGACCCGGGCGGGGCGACATGACGGCCACCTTGGTGGACAGGAACACCGCCTCGGGTATGGAGTGGGTGACGAACACGACGGTGATCTGAGTCTCCGACCAGATGCGCAGAAGTTCGTTCTGCATGTGCTCCCGGGTCATCTCGTCGAGCGCGCCGAACGGCTCGTCCATCAGCAACAGCTGCGGGTGGAACGACATGGCCCGGGCGATGGCGATGCGCTGCTGCATGCCCCCGGAGAGCTCGGCGGGGTGATGGCGGGCGAACTCGGTGAGCTTGACCAGCTCGAGCATCTCCGCGGACCGGCGGCGCCGGTCGGCTGCCTTCCAGCCCATCAGCTCGAGCGGCAGCTCGATGTTGCGTGAGACGTTGCGCCAGTCGAACAGGCCCGCCCGCTGGAACACCATCGAATAGTCCCGGTCGAGGCGGGCCGCGTCCGCGGTCTTGCCGTTGACGAGCACCGTGCCGTCGCTGGCATCGACGAGCGCCGCGATGAGGCGCAGCAGCGTGCTCTTTCCGCAGCCCGAGGGGCCGATGAGGGTGACGAAGTCGCCCTGGTCGATGTGAAGGTCGATGTCTTCGAGGGCCTTCACCTCGTTGTGGCGCCCGGGATTGAAGATCTTGGACGCTCCCCGGATCTCGACGGCCGGGGCCTGGGCGTCCATGTCGGGGCCTGGGTCGCTCATGTCGTCGTTCGTGCCGTCATTCATTTCGCTCATGTCACCGTCTCGCGACCCTTGCGGCCCACCAGTCCGTACTCGATCGTCGAGATCACCGCGAACACGAAGATCCCCAGGGCGGCCGCGCCCAGCACCGCCACATACAGGCGTTCCGGGCCGGTGGTGTAGCGCTGGGCCTCCAGCAGCACCCGGCGGCCCAGGCCTCCCTTGACCCCGGCGGAGATCTCTCCCACGATGGCTCCCACCACGCTGGCGGTGGCCGCGATCTTGAACGCAGCGAACAGGTACGGCAGCGAGGCCGGAAGCCGCAGACGCCACAGCGTCTGGCCCCAACGGGCCGCGTAGGAGTCCATCAGCTCGAGGTTCTCGGGGCGGGGGGACTGCAGGCCCCGCAGGCCGTTGATCGTCACCGGGAAGAACGTCAGGTAGGTGGCGATGATCGACACCGACATCCAGTCCTGCCACTCGAAGGGCAGGAAGTCGAAGCTCTTGCGGCCCCAGATCACGATGATCGGCGCGATGGCGATGAGCGGGATGGTCTGGCTGGCGATCACGTGGGGCACCAGAGCCCGCTCCAAGTGCCCGGAGGTGGTGAGCACGATGGCGATGCTGAGGCCCACTATTACGCCTATGGCGAATCCCACGGCTGCCTCCCGCAGGGTGAAGGCGGCCTCCTTGCCGACGATCGACCAGAAGGGCTCGTTGGTGCCCCTCGGCTCCTCGAAGATCCCCGACACGATGTCGAGAACCGGGGGCATCTTGAGGTCGTCGGACTCGGGCAGGACCGAGCCGATGACCGGCCAGCCGGACTGGGCGTCGTCGATGGCCGTGCCCACCACCTTGTAGAGGCTGTAGGCCAGGCCCAGCAGGCAGATGAAGACGGCCAGCACCACCACCTGCCGGCCGGTCCTGCGCATTCGGGCCCGCCGCTGCTCCCGGGCGGCCTGCAGGCGAAGCAGCTGCTCGAAGACGATCGGGTCGTCGACGGCCGCCGTGGCCCCGTCAGCCGTGTCAATCATGGAATCAACGGGCGGACCAGCTTCGGAACTCACGGTGGGAACTCAGTCCCTGAGCGCGGGGATGATCCGCTGCCCGTAGGCGTTGAGCGTCTCGTCCTTCTGGTCGTGCATCAGGTAGATGGCGAACTGGTCGACACCCAGGTCGCGCAGCTCCTGAAGGCGAGCAATGTGGTTGCTGGCGTCGCCGAGGATGCAGAAGCGGTCGATCACCTCGTCGGGCACGAAGTCGGTGTGCTCGTGTCCGGCCTTGCCGTGCCCCGAGTAGTCGTAGCCCTCCCGCCCGGCGATGTAGTCGGTGAGGGCCTGGGGCACGCCGGCGCCGGTGTCGCCGTAGCGGTCCACCAGGTCGGCCACATGGTTGCCGACCATTCCACCGAACCAGCGGACCTGATCGCGCTGGTGGGCCAGGTCGTCTCCTACATAGGCCGGCGCGGCTACGCACATGTAGAGCTCGTCGGGATCACGTCCCGCCTCGGCCGCAGCCTGGCGGACGGCCGCGATGGTCCACTCCGTGATCTGGGGATCGGCGAGCTGGAGGATGAACCCGTCGGCCTGTTCGCCGCAGAGCTTCAGGGCTCTCGGCCCGTAGGCGGCCATCAGGATGTCGAGCCGGCTGCCCGCGGACCAACCGAACTGCTGGCGGGTGCCGTTGTAGGCGACCTCCCGGCCCTCGACCAGGCCCTTGATGACCGCCATCGACTCGCCCAGCGTGGCCAGGCTGGTGGGAGTGTGGCCCAGCACTCGCATGGCCGAGTCGCCCCGGCCGATGCCGCACACCGTGCGGTTGCCGAACATGTCGTTGAGGGTGGCGAACAGCGAGGCGGTGACCGTCCAGTTGCGGGTGCCGGGATTGGTGACCATCGGCCCCACCATCATGCGGTTCGTGGCTGACAGCATCTGGCTGTAGATGACGAAGGGCTCCTGCCAGAGCACATGGCTGTCGAAGGTCCATCCGTGGGAGAACCCGTAGGTCTCGGCCTTCTGGGCCAGATCCACCACCCGCCAAGCGGGCGGGTCGGTCTGGAGGACAACGCCAAAATCCATGACGACGGACCTTCAGCCCCTCAGCGGTTGCGGGGGAAGCCCAGGTCGACGACGCTGTCGGCCGGGTCGGGCCAGCGGGCCGTGATGGCCTTGGCCTTGGTGAAGAAGTGGATCCCCTCGGGTCCGTACATGTGGGTGTCGCCGAACAGCGAGTTCTTCCAGCCGCCGAAGGAGTGGTAGCCGACGGGCACGGGGATGGGGACGTTGACGCCGACCATGCCGGCGTCGGCGTCGAGCTGGAACTGGCGGGCCGCGCCGCCGTCCCGCGTGAAGATGGCTGCGCCGTTGCCCCACGGGTTCTGCTCGATGAGCTCCACGGCTTCGTGGTAGCTGTCGGAGCGCACCACGCACAGCACCGGACCGAAGATCTCGTCCCGGTACACCGACATCTCAGGGGTGACCTTGTCGAGCAGCGACACTCCCAGGAAGAAGCCGTCGTGGTCGAAGACCGCTTCGCGCCCGTCGACCACCACGGTGGCGCCCTCGTCGGCGCCGGCGCCGACGTAGCCGGCCACCCGGTCGCGGTGCTCGCGGGTGATCAGCGGGCCCATCTCCGATTCGGGGTCCTCGCCTGGCCCGACCTGCAATTTGTCCGTGCGCACCCTGATGGCGTCGACAAGGGGGTCGCCGGCGTCGCCCACGGCCACCACGACCGACACGGCCATGCAGCGCTCGCCGGCTGAGCCGTAGGCCGCGGAGACGGCCGCATCTGCGGCCAGGTCGATGTCGGCGTCGGGCAGCACGACCATGTGGTTCTTGGCCCCGCCGAGGGCCTGGACGCGCTTGCCGGCCGAGGTGCCCGTCTCGTACACGTAACGGGCGATCGGGGTGGACCCCACGAAGCTCACCGCGGCCACATCGGGGTGCGTCAGCAGCCGGTCCACGGCCACCTTGTCGCCGTTGATGACGTTGAGCACGCCCGGCGGGAACCCGGCCTCGAAGAACAGTTCGGCCACCAGCAGCGGCGCGGACGGGTCACGCTCGGACGGCTTGAGAACGAAAGTGTTGCCGCAGGCCACCGCGTTGGGGATCATCCACAGCGGGACCATGGCCGGGAAGTTGAACGGGGTTATGCCGGCCACCACGCCCAGTGGCTGGCGCACGGTGTAGACATCCACGCCGCTGGACGCCTGGGAGTTGAAACTGCCCTTCAACAAGTCGGCCAGGCCGCAGGCGTACTCGATGTTCTCCAGGCCACGAGCCACCTCGCCCAGCGCGTCTGAGCGCACCTTGCCGTGCTGCGCGGTCAGCCGGGCGGCGATCTCGGCCGCGTTGGCCTCGACCAGGTTGCGGAAGGCGAGCATCAACTTGGTGCGGGCCGCCAGCGACGTCTGGCGCCAGTCCTCGAAGGCGGTCTGGGCCGAGGCGACCCCGGCGTCGACCTCCTCGACGCTGGCCAGCCCGACCTCGGCCGTCTGCTCGCCGGTGGCCGGGTTGAAGACCGGGTGGGACCGGCCCGATGCGCAGGGCAGGGCCGCTCCGTCAACGAAATGCTGAATGGTTTCCACGTGACGTCTCCTGTCTTGTCTCCTGTCGCGGCGGGGTGCGGGCCGGCATCTGCGGCTACATCAGGTACTGGCTCAAGCCTCTCGGCAGGTATTGGCCGTCGCCGGCCCGGCCCAGGTACTGGCCGTCGTCGATGACCTTGCGGCCCCGCGAGAACACCGTGTCGACGTGGCCTGTCACCTCGGTGCCCTCGTAGGCGGAGTGGTCCATGTTCATGTGGTGGTTGTCGACGCTGATGGTCCACTGCTTGTTGGGGTCGTAGATCACGATGTCGGCGTCGGAGCCGGCCGCGATGATCCCCTTGCGGGGGTACAGGCCCATCATGCGGGCCGGGGTGGTGGCGCACAGCTCCACCCAGCGGGCCAGTCCGATCTCGCCGGTGACCACGCCCTGGTAGATCATGTCCATGCGGTGCTCGACGCCGCCGATGCCGTTGGGGATGGCCCGGAAGTCGTTCAGGCCCAACTCCTTCTGTTCTTTCATGCAGAACGGGCAGTGGTCGGTGGACACCACGGCCAGGTCGTTGGTCCGCAGCCCCCTCCACAGGTCGTCCTGGTGGCCCTCGGCCCGGGACCGGAGCGGGGTGGAGCACACGTAGGCGGCCCCCTCGAATCCGGGACGGTTCAGATGCTCCTCCAGGCTGAAGTGCAGGTACTGGGGGCAGGTCTCCGCGAACACGTTCATGCCGGCGTCGCGGGCCATGGCCACCTGCTCGAGGGCCTCGGAGGCCGACAGGTGGACGATGTACAGGGGTGCCGCCCCCACCTTGGCCAGCTGGATGGCCCGGTGGGTGGCCTCCGACTCCAGCTCCTTGCGGCGCACGTACCCGTGGTTGACCGGGCTGATCTCGCCCCGCTCGAAGGCCTGCTCGGCCAGCACGTCGATGGCCAGGCCGTTCTCGGCATGCATCATGATGAGCGCACCGTTTCCGGCGGCCTGCTGCATGGCCCGCAGGATCTGGCCGTCGTCGGCCAGGAACACGCCGGGATAGGCCATGAACAGCTTGAAGCTGGTGATGCCCTCGTTGACCAGCAGGTCCATCTCCTTGAGGGAGTCGTTGTCGACCCCCCCGATGACCATGTGGAAGCCGTAGTCGATGGCGCAGTTGCCCTCGGCCTTGGCCATCCAGGCGTCGAGGCACTCGCGCACGTTCTCGCCGGTCTTCTGCACCGCGAAGTCCACGATGGTGGTGGTGCCGCCCCAGGCCGCGGCCCGGGTGCCGGTCTCGAAGGTGTCGGAGGCGAACGTCCCGCCGAAGGGCAGCTCCATGTGGGTGTGGACGTCGACGCCGCCGGGCACCACCAGCCGGCCGGTGGCGTCGATGACCTCCGCGCCCTGCTCGGCCGCGGCCGCGATGTCGCTGCCGGGGCGCAGCACCGCGGTGATCTGCTCGCCGTCGATCAGCACCTCGGCCGGGTCCGCGCCGGTCGAACTGACGACGGTGCCTCCCTTGATGAGCGTTGCCATCTCTGTCTCCTTCCGGTGCCTCCGGCTGTTCGAACCGCCGGCGAGTTAGGTCATGGAGCGGTCAGGGGTCCGTAGACGTCGGGGCGGCGGTCCCGGTAGAAGGCCCACTGGGATCGGACCTCCTCGATCTGGTCGAGGTCGAGGTCGCGCACCACCAGCTCCTCGGTCTGGTCCGAGGCGGTGCCGTCCACGAACTGCCCTCTCGGGTTGGCGAAGTAGGAGGTGCCGTAGAAGTCGTTGTCGCCCAGCGGCTCGATCCCGACCCGGTTGATGGCCCCGACGAAGTACATGTTGGCCACCGCGGCCGAGGTCTGCTCGAGCTGCCAGAGGTAGGCGGAGAGGCCGCGGCTGGTGGCCGACGGGTTGAACACGATCTCCGCGCCCGCCAGCCCGAGGGCCCGCCAGCCCTCGGGGAAGTGGCGGTCGTAGCAGATGTACACGCCGACGGTGCCGACCGCGGTCTCGAACACCGGGTATCCGAGGTTGCCGGGACGGAAGTAGAACTTCTCCCAGAACCCCTTGACCTGCGGGATGTGGGTCTTGCGGTACTTGCCCAGGTAGCTGCCGTCGGCGTCGATGACGGCCGCGGTGTTGTAGAGGAACCCGGCCTGCTCGTGCTCGTACATGGGCAGCACCAGCACCATCTCGTGCTTGGCCGCCAGCTCCTGGAACCGCTTGGTGGTAGGACCGTCGGGGATGGCCTCGGCGTAGGAGTAGAACTCGGTGTCCTGAACCTGGCAGAAGTAGGGGCCGTAGAAGAGCTCCTGGAAGCACATGACCTGGGCGCCGGCCGACGCCGCCTCCGCCACGTACTTCTCGTGGAGCTCGATCATCGACTCCTTGTCGCCGGTCCAGGCCACCTGGACAATTGCCGAAGTAACCGTACGTGCCATCGGTCCTCCCCCTCATCTCATCGGATGCCCGCCCGAATCGAGAGAAAAAGCGATCTTAGCGGACCTGCCGCCCCCGTCAACGGCGAAAACTGCGGCGCGAGGAAATGACTCCGGTGTCGAATCCGGACAGGTGCAGACCGCCGTGGAAGCGGGCGTGCTCGATCTTCAGGCACCGGTCCATCACGACGTCGAGTCCGGCCGCGACGCAGCGCTTCGCGGCCTCGGGGCTCCACAGTCCGAGTTGCGCCCAGAAGACGGGTGCGTCCACCGCGATGGCCTCGTCGGCCACTGCGGGCAGGTCCTCGGCCCGGCGGAACACGTCGACGATGTCCGGCGTGACCGGCAGGTCCGCGAGCGACGCATAGACCCGGCGGCCGAGGATCTCGTCGCCGGCGGCTCGTGGATTGACGGGATACACGTCGTAGTCGGTGGACGACGACAGCAGGTAGGTGAGGACGAAGTAGCTGGCCCGGGCCAGATTGGCCGAGGCGCCGACGACCGCCACCGAGCTTGACCGGTTCAGGATGCGCTGACGCTCCAGCGCCGTCGGGGGCGTCCAGCCCTCCACCGGCGGATGATCGGCCTCAGCCATCGGTGTCCTTGGTGGCCGCGGTCAGGGCTTGGTCGAGGTCCCAGATGATGTCGTCGACGTCCTCCAGCCCGACCGATATGCGCACCATGTCCGGCGACACGCCCCCCGCCTCCAGCTCTTCGTCGGAGAGCTGCTGATGGGTGGTGGAGGCCGGGTGAATCACGAGGGTCTTGGCGTCGCCCACGTTGGCCAGGTGCGACACCATCTGCAGCGATTCGATGAAACGGGCGCCGGCGGCACGCCCGCCCACCACTCCGAAGGTGAAGATGGCGCCGGGGCCCTTGGGCAGGTAGCGGCGGGCCAGCTCGTGCTGCGGGTGGTCGGGCAGGCCCGCCCACAGCACCCATGCCACCCGGTCGTCGGCGTCGAGCCATTCGGCCACGGCACGGGCGTTGGCGACGTGGGCCTCCATGCGCAGCGGCAGCGTCTCGATCCCCTGTAGCAGCAGGAAGGCGTTGAACGGCGACAGGCAGGCGCCCACGTCGCGCAGCTGCTCGGCCCTCACCTTGGTGCAGAAGGCGTACTCGCCGAAGTTGTCCCACCAGCGCAGCTCGTTGTAGCTCGGGATCCGATCGACCATGTGGGGGAACCGGCCCGAGTCCCAGTCGAAGCGTCCTGCCTCCACGATCACCCCGCCGATGGAGGTGCCGTGCCCGCCCAGGAACTTGGTGGCCGAGTGCAGGGCGATGTCGGCGCCGTAGTCCATCGGGCGGCACAGGTACGGCGTCGCGAAGGTGGAGTCGACCGCCAGCGGGAGTTTGTGGGCTTGTGCGACGTCGGCCA
Organism: Acidimicrobiales bacterium; assembly: GCA_965117015.1. Lineage (GTDB taxonomy): Bacteria > Actinomycetota > Acidimicrobiia > Acidimicrobiales > Aldehydirespiratoraceae > Aldehydirespirator. The sequence continues at coordinate 310,225 of OZ220747.1, read as the reverse complement.
GGGCGGCCAGGTCCGCGACTGCGCCGGAGGGGTTGGCGATGATCTCGGTGTAGAGCAGCTTCGTGTCATCGCGCACGGCGGCGGCGAAGGCGTCGGGGTCGGTCCCGTCCACGAACGTCGTGTCGATGCCGAGGCGCCGCAGCGTCACATCCAGCAGCGTGTAGGTGCCGCCGTAGAGGCCGGCCGCGGCCACGACGTGCTCGCCTGCTGAGGCGAGCGCGGTGACGGTGAGGAACTCGGCGGCCTGGCCGCTGGAGGTGGCCACCGCCCCGATGCCCCCCTCGAGGCTGGCCATGCGCTCCTCGAAGGCCGCGTTGGTCGGGTTGGAGATGCGGGTGTAGAAGGTGCCGTACTTCTGGAGGGCGAACAGGTCGGCGGCATCCGCCGTGTCCTCGAACACGAAGCTCGTGGACTGGTAGATGGGCACCGCCCTGGCACCCGTGGTCGGGTCGGGTTGGCTGCCCGCGTGCAGGGCCCGGGTGCGGAACCCCCAATTCCGGTCTTCCATGCCTTGACGATACTCATCCCGGACTCATCCCGGCCGGCGGGTCCTGTCGCCGAGCCGAGATGACCGACACGGGCTTCGCCCTATTCGTCGGTCACCTGGCTCGCCGCCACCCCCCGGCCTTGCGCATCGCGCTCGCTGGTGGCCCGGGGGACGGATGTGCGGCGGTACGGTTCGGAGTTGTGGGCTCGTTCAGGACCGACACGATTTCCTTTGATTCGGGCGACACCGGTCCGGTTGTTCGCGAGATGGAGGGCCTGGCGGCGCGGGGTGACGGCTTGGGCTGGATCAACATCGGTCCCGGCCTGCGGGACGACCAGATGGAGCAGTTGCCGGCGCCTACGGTGCTGGGCCGCTGGTTCTCCGGGCGGGGGCCGGCGGTGCCGATGGCGACCTGGACCCCGCCGCGGGAAGGCCGGGGCTCCTCGCAGCCGATTGTCGGCGTGGAGCATGGCGCCGGGCCCAAGGCGCTGGACCGGCTTCGGGACGCCGGGGCTCCGTTGCCGGATGGCTGGCGCAAGGTCCAGGATCACGCCAAGAACGGAATCGTCGCGCACCCGACGGCGGGAGCGTCGCATGACGAGGTGCTGCGTTGGCTGCTGTCGGCGTGCTGGGCGCTGTGCCCCATCGAGATAGAGGACAACTGGCTGGCTGAGGTGCACCACCCCGGTTAGGTGTTGATGACTGCCTCGACGATCAGGTCGATGACGGCATTGGCGTCGGCGTCCCAGACGACATCGTGGGCGGGCGGGGCAGGCTCTGCGGCGATGGCGGCCGGCGGGCGCACGTCGGTGACGGTCATGCCACGGGTGTGCTCACCGTGCAGCTCGACAGCTACCGGGTGGGTCGAGCGGCGGAACAGGTGAGGGTGGGTGACCGCGATGATGGCGGTGGCGTCGTGCACTGGGGCCGCCTCCAGACCGAACTCGCGGCACCGGTCGTAGGCGTATTCCAGCAGACCGGCGGCGAAGCGGGCCGCCGGAGTGCCGGCTGAGCGCATCCGGGATGCTTCACTGCCACCCAGCAGGACCTTGTGGGTCACGTCGAGGCCGACCATCGTCAGCGGGGCCGCCTCGCGGAAGACGATGGCCGCGGCCTCGGGATCGGCCCAGACGTTGAACTCGGCGACCGGCGTGACGTTCCCGGCGTGAGCCCCCCCGCCCATGATGGTGAGGCCGGCCAGGCGGCTGCGCAGGTCGGGGTCGCGCCGCAGAGCGAGGGCCACGTTCGTGAGGGGTCCGACCGCCACCAGATGCAGGTCGTCGACGGAGCGGGCCGTGTCGCACAGGAAGGCCACCGCGTCGTCGGAGGCGACGGAGCGGGTCAGCTCGGGCAGAGCGACATCGCCCAGTCCGGTGGCTCCGTGGATGCGGGCCGCGTCCATGGTGGGCGCGATCAGCGGACGGGCCGCGCCCCGGTGCACGGGTACATCCAGGCCGGCGATCTGCGCGGTCGCCAGCGCGTTGTGGGTGGTGTGCTCGATGCCGACGTTGCCGTTGACGGTGGTGATGCCGACCAGCTCCCCGAAATGGGCGGCGGTGAGGATGGCGATGGCGTCGTCGAGGCCGGGGTCGCAGTCCAGCACGATCCGCGGCCGCCCGGCATCGGTTTCTGCAGGCATCCTCAGAGCCTACGTACCGAGCAGGCTCTCGACCTCGGCCGGAGTTGGCAGGGAGGGCTGGGCGCCGTGGCGCAGCGTGGCGGCGGCGCCCACCCTTACGGCCCACTCGGCGGCTCCCACGAGATCGGCGCCGCCGACCAGGGCATCGGCGAGCGCGCCGCAGAAGGCGTCACCGGCCGCGGTCGTGTCGACAGGCATCACCGCTGGCGCAGGCACGTGAGTGGCGTCGGTCGGCGTGACGACTATCGCACCGGCCGCTCCCAGGGTCACCACTGAGGCCGCGATCGGGAGACCTCGGGCAAGGGCGACGGCGGTTTCCGGGTCCACGTCGCCTATGGCGGAGAGACCGGCGTGGCCCGCCATCGTGGCCAGCTCGGTCTGGTTGGGCACGATCACGTCCACGCCGTCGAGCAGATCGAGCGGGAGCATGGTCGCCGGCGCGGGCGCGGGGTTGAGTACGACCGTGCCGCCGGCGCAGCGAACGGCGGCCGAGACCGCCTCGAGAGGCACTTCCAATTGCAGCAGCACCACATCCGCCGCGGCCAGCACGCCGGCCGCGCCCTCCACGTCGGCGGAGCTGAGGCGGCCGTTGGCGCCGGGGCTCACCACGATGGCGTTGTCGCCGTCGGCTCCCACCGCAATCAGGGCAGTGCCGCTCGGAGCGCCCTCGGTAGTCAGCAGGCGTGCTGTGTCGACGCCGGCCGAGTCGATCGCCGAGCGCAGCGTCGTGGCCGCGTCGTCATCGCCGACCCTTCCGATCATGGCGACCTGCCGGCCGAGACGAGCCGCCGCCACCGCCTGGTTGGCTCCCTTGCCGCCGGGAATGAGGCGGAGGTCGCCGCCCAGCACGGTCTCGCCCGCCACCGGGATCGTCTCCACTTCAACCACTAGGTCGAGGTTGGCGCTGCCTACGACCACAACCTCCGGCCCAGACCGCGGGTCATCGGCCATCCCCGCATTCTAGGGCCACCCCTGCCGGAGGCTAGAGAACGGCTACCGGGTTGACGGGGGAGCCGCAGCCGCCGACGAAGGGCTCCGGGTTGGCCTGCAGCAGGAACTCGTACCGTCCGGCCTCGGCACAGGCCGCGGCCAGGGCCTCGAGATCCCAGTTCTGGCCCTGGGTCAGGCCCATGTCCACCACATGGAGGCAGTGCACCCCCAGCGCGTCGTCCCAGCTCGGGCCGGGGAAGACCTCGAAGATGTAGGTGTCGTCGGCCACCGCGGCCACGTCGTTACGCCAGAACCAGCGCACCGCGTCGAAGCCGGGTCCCGGGCTGGTTCCGTCGGAGTCGGGCCCGGTGACGTAGGGCAGTGCACCCATCTCGCGGAACACCTGGATCCGCCCGGTGCGCAGCAGCACGATGTCGCCGGGGCGCATGGCCACTCGCCCGTGCTCGGCCGCCTCGTCGAGGTCGTCGCCGGTGACCTCGTGGTCGCTGGGCAGGCGCTCGAGACCCTTGGCCGCGCACACGTCGAGCAGGACGCCCCGGCCGGTGAGGTGGCGGACGTTCTCGATCCCGAGCACGGTGGCGCCGCCGGTGGGGTTGATCGAGGACACCGGTACCCCGTTGTAGAGGGTGTTGTCGTAGCTCACGTGGGACAGGCCGTCCCAGTGGGTGGCGGCCTGCAGGGGCATGGTCACGATGTCGTCGGAGAAGTGGGCCACCATGCCCTTGCCGTCGGCGTCTCCCAGGTCGGGGCTGTGGATCTTGACCATGGCGTGCAGCGGGTTGATCCGCCCGTGCATCTGGCCGATCTGCACACCACCGGAGTGCTTGAGGTCGAGGGCGCACGACACCCGGCGGCCGGTGCGCACCAGCGAGGCGGCGTGAGCCACCGCGTCGTTGCTGATCAGGTTGAGGGTGCCGAGGCGGTCGTCGTCGCCCCAGCGCCCCCAGTTGCGCACCTCGTCGCGCACTGCAAAGAAGGCGTCAGTGAAACTCATGGGTTACCTCGGTGCGGCCGCCGCCGTCGGGATACTAGCTTTGGCCCATGTTCGGCTCGATGTCAGGGACGTGGGCCAAGCCATGACGTGGCTGTACGCCTTCATGCTGTTCGCCGGGGCGCCGGTGCTGCTGTGGTTCGTGTTCTCCGGCGGCGACGCCGACATGGATGCGGGCGCGGAGGTGGACGGGCTCGGGGACGTGTTCTCGGTCATCCCGCTGAGCAGCATCGCCTTCGTGGCCACGTTCTTCGGTGCCACCGGGCTGGTTTCTGAATGGCTCGGGACCAACGCGGTGTTCACGCTGCTGCTGGCCGTCGTGGTCGGGGTGCTGGCCGGCGTGCTCAACAGCGCCGCCTTCGCCTACCTGCGCCGCAGCGAGGCCTCCAGCGACGTCTCCGATCGCGAGATCGAGGGCAGCATCGCCCGGGTCTCGCTGCCGATGTCGAACGAACACCGCGGCCGCATCGTGCTCACCGTGGCCGGCGCCCGCACCCAGATGACGGCCGCCCCCATCGATCCCCTCGAAGACGGCAAGACCATCGAGTCCGGCGCCCGGGTCATAATCGTGCGCATCGAGGGCGGGGTCGCCCTAGTCACCCGCCTGGACCCCGAACTCGAATAGACGGCCCACAGCAGTTCAGCGGCCGCTACCGGTAGGCCGGTGGCGCGCTAGAAGGCGCTGGTACGCTCGGCTGGGCAGTGGGCTTCCAAGACGCGCGAGGCGCGTGGGAGGGGTAGGCGCAATGTCCTCAGCAATCGTGGCCGGTATCGCTCTGGCGCTGGCCGTGTTCTTCGTCATCCTGATCGTCAAGTCCCTGATCGTGATCTGCCCGCCCAACCGGGTGGCGGTCATCTCGGGCCGCAAGCGGACACTCTCCGACGGCCGGACCGTCGGCTACCGGATCCTCAAGGGCGGCCGCACCCTGCGGATCCCGCTGATCGAGCGGGTCGCCTGGATGGACCTGAACACCATCCCGCTGGAGGTGTCGGTCACCAACGCCTACTCGCGGGGCGCCATACCGCTCAACGTGATGGGCATCGCCAACGTGAAGGTGTCGAGCGGCGAGGGCCTGCTGGAGAACGCCGCAGAGCGTTTCCTGCACGTCGATAGCACCGCTATCGGCCAGATCGCCAAGGAGACCCTCGAGGCCAACCTTCGGGGCGTGCTGGCCACCCTGTCGCCCGAGGAGGTCAACGAGGACCGGCTGAAGTTCGGCCAGCAGCTCATCGACGAGGCCGACGACGACATCAAGACACTGGGGCTGGAGCTCGACGTGCTGAAGATCCAGAACGTCACCGACGACGTGAACTACCTCGAGTCGGTCGGACGGCGGCTGACCGCGGAGGTGATCCGGGACGCCCGGGTGGCCGAGGCCAACCGCACCGCCGAGTCCGAGCAGGCCGAGGCGGCCGCCCGCCGCACCGCCCAGGTGGCCCAGATCGAGGCCGACAAGAAGATCGTCGAGGAGCAGAACGCGCTGCGGGTGCGCACCGCCGAGCTCGAGGCCATCTCCAGGGCCCGCGAGGAGGAGGCGCTGGTGGCCGGCGAGACGGCCAAGGCGGTGGCCAGCCAGGAGCTGGAGACCGAGCGCATCGAGTTGGAGAAGCGCCGGGTGGAGGCCGACGTGGTGGTTCCGGCCCGAGCCGACCTGGAGGCCCGCCAGCTTCAGGCCCAGGCCGAGGCGGCCACGATCGTCGAGGACGGCAAGGCCCAGGTCGAGGTGTTCAAGCGGCTCACCGACCAGTACCAGGCGGCCGGCGCCGACGGCCACGACGTGCTGGTGCTCAACATGCTGCCGGACCTGATCGACAAGATCGTCGCCACTGTGCAGAACGTCAGCATCGACCGGGTCGCGGTGGTGGACACCGGCGGTGGCGGGGGCGGTAACGGCGACGGCAATGGCGACGGCGGCTCCCGAGGTGGCATTCCCGGGCTGATGAGCCAGCTCCCGGCGTCGCTGGTGGCCATGACCGAGCAGATCGAGGCGGCCACCGGTGTGGACATCCTGGCCTCACTGCGCCGCCGCGACGCCGACCACGGCGCCGAGGGCTGACATCCGAGCCCGTTCCGCAGTGACATCAGGAGACGGCGTGTGAGCGGGTACCTCGACGGCAAGAGCATCGCGGTCACCGGTGGCGGGGGCGGCATCGGCCGGAAAATGTCGTTGGCCTGCGCCGCGGAGGGCGCCAACGTGGTGGTGGCCGACTACGGGGTGGCCCTGGACGGATCCGCCCCGTCGAGCGACGTGGCCGAGTCGGCGGTGGAGGAGATCCGCGCCGCCGGCGGCGAAGCGGTTGCGCTGGCCGGCGATGTGTCCCGCTTCGATGTGGGCGCCGAGATCGTGGAGGCGGCCTACGACCAGTGGGGCTCCATCGACGGCGTAGTGTGCGCCGCGGGCGTGCTGCGCGAGCGGATGCTGTTCAACATGAGCGAGCCGGAGTGGGACGAGGTGGTGGCCGTCCATCTGAAGGGCCACTTCAACCTGTACCGGGCCGCGCTGGCCCGGATGCGCAAGCAGCCGTCGGGCGGCTCGCTGGTGGGGTTCACCTCCGGCGCGGCCATCGCCTCCACCGCTCAGGCCAACTACTCGGCGGCCAAGGGCGGCGTCATGAGCCTCACCCGATCGGCGGCCATGACCGCAGCCTCCATACGGATGCGGGGCGGGCCCGCCATCAACGCCAACTGCATCGCGCCGGTGGCCCGCACCCGGATGAGCGAGAACGTCCCGTTCGAGATGGAGACGGGCGATCCCGCAGCGGTGGCCCCCATGGCCGTCTACCTGCTCAGCGAGGCCGGCCGGGACGTCAACGCGCAGATCTACACCGTCGTGGGGCGACGGATCTCGGTGTGGAACCAGCCCCAGGAGCTGCGCTCGATGTGGTCGTCCGGCGAGCAGTGGACGCCCGAGGAGATCGCCGAGCAGCTTCCCCGGACCATAGGGCAGGAGCCCAACTGGGTGATCGCCGACCTGGAGCGGCGCATGGCCGAGATGGCCGGCGGCTGAGCCATGGTCGCGGAGCCGGGCGACTGGCCCTGGCCGGCGCCTCCCGCTGAGCCGCCCGGGCGGGGACTGCTCGAAGGCAAGCGGGTCGTCGTCACCGCTGCGGCCGGTGCCGGGATCGGATCGGCCGTGGCTCGCCGGGCCCTCATCGAGGGGGCCGCCGTTCTCATCTCCGACGTCCATGAGCGACGGCTGTCCGCCACCCGAGACCATCTGGAGGCCGAGACCGGCTCGCGCCCCGAGGCGGTGCGGTGCGATGTGACCGCCGAGGGCGACGTGCAGGCTCTGATGGAGGCGGCCGTAGATGGTCTGGGCGGCATCGACGTGATGATGAACAATGCCGGACTTGGCGGTGCGGTACGGCTGGTGGACATGACCGACGACCAGTGGTCGGCGGTGCTCGGGGTGACCCTTGACGGGACCATGCGCTGCACCCGGGCCGCGCTGAGGCGCATGATCGATCAGGGCAGCGGTGGCGCCATCGTCAACAATGCCTCGGTCTCGGGCTGGCGGGCCCAGGTCGAGCAGGCCCACTACGCCGCAGCCAAGGCAGGGGTGATGGCCCTCACCCGCTGCGCCGCGCTGGAGGCCGCCGAGCACGGCGTCAGGGTCAACTGCGTGGCGCCCAGCCTGGCCTGGCACCCGTTCCTGGCCAAGACCACCGACGAGGCGTTGCTGGCCGACTTGGCCGGCAAGGAGGCCTTCGGCCGGCCGGCCGAGCCATGGGAGGTGGCCAACGTGATGGTGTTCCTGGCCAGCGACCTCGCCGGCTACATGACCGGGGAAGTCGTGTCGGTCAGCAGCCAACACCCGTGAGCCGGCGCCTCGCATCATTGGCGGTGCCATGGTGCCGTCTGGCAAGATGTTTCGAATAGCCGCCGGCATGCCGGCTTACAGAAGGGCAAGTGGAATGACTGCTCGACCGATTCACAAGCGTTGCGCGTCTTGGTTGGTGGTGATGCTGGCGTTCGCCATGGTCGCCGCGGCATGCGGAGGCGGCGATGACGGCGACGGGGCGGAGCCCTCCCAGGCGGTCGAGACCACCGAGACGGCCGCGCCCGCCGCACCGGACGAGCCGGACGAGGCGCCCGCCGTCGACGACGGCGAGGAAGCGCCCGCTCCGGCCGAGCCGGACGACGAGCCCCTGGTCGCTCCGGTCGACACGACCACCACCACCACGACGCCGCCCGCCGACGGCGAGGAAATCGTCGAGGCCCCGGCTGAGCCCGAGCCCCAGTTCGGCGGCACGCTGAAGGTGGCGGTCGAGGCCGAGAGCGACGGCTTGAACCCGGCGGCCAACAACTTCGCGGTGGCGGCCTACGTGATGACCTACCCGGTGTTCGATCCGGTGGCCTACTGGAACACGCAGGGACAGTGGATCCCGTACCTGGCCGAGTCGTTCACCCCGATCGACGACGGGCAGTCCTGGCAGATGAAGCTGCGCGAAGGGGTGCGCTTCCATGACGGCACCCCGCTCGGCGCCGACGACGTGATCGCCACCTTCCACGCCCAGCTGGCCGACCCGATCGTCTCGCTGGCGGTGCGGCCCTACTACCCCGAGGACCTGTCCCAGGCCCTCGTCAAGATCGACGACCTGACGGTGCAGTTCAACCCCCTCGACAAGTTCGCCTTCTTCCCGCAGTTCATAACCAGCCAGCTCGGCATGATCGCCCCGTCGGAGTGGCTGGCCGCCGCCGCGGATGATCCCAACCTGAACCAGTACCCGGTCGGCACCGGCCCGTTCATGGTCGAGAGCCGCAAGCAGGACGAGGTGACCGTGCTGGTGCGCAACCCGGACTACTGGGCGGCCGACATCACCGACATCTACCTCGACCGCATCGAGGTCTATCCCATCACCGACCCCGTCATCGGCGCGGAGCGGGTCGCAGCCGGCGATATCGACCTCACGGTGACCAGCAACTCCGACGCCATTTTGACGCTGCGCGACTCCGAGGGCGTCTACACCATCGAGAACGTCCGCTCCAGCGAGGACTTCGCGATGATGAACATCGAGATGCCGCCCTTCGACGACATCCGGGCCCGGCAGGCGCTCACCCACGCCACCGACCGGGACGCCTACGTGGCCCTCATCCGCCAGGGCGTGTCCCCGCCGGCCGACACCATGTTCCATCCCGACCTGATCTGGCACAACCCCGACGTCAAGCAGGAGTCGAACATGCCGGAGAAGGCGGGACCGCTCGTCGCCGCCTACTGCGCGGACTTCCCGGGCAACTGCACCGACGGCAGGATCAACATGGAGTTGCAGTACTCGGGGCCGTCGGTGGCGCAGACCCGCATCGCGGAGCTGCTGATCGACAGCTGGGAGCCGTTCTTCAACGTGACCGAGCAGGAGCTCCTCCAGGATGACCACATCCTCGAGGTCGCGCTCGGCTTCTACAACGTGGTGACCTGGCGGCAGTTCGGCGCCGTCGACCCGGACAACGACGTGCTGTGGATCGAGTGCCGAGCGATCAGCTTCATCTCGCTCAACTGGCCGCGCGACTGCGATCCGGAGCGGGACGCTCTCATGTACGAGCAGCGGGCCACCAACGACCTCGACCGGCGAGTCGAGATATGGCACTGGATCCAAGAGAACATCCGCGACTCGTACACGTACATCTTCTTCAACCATGCCAACTGGACGATCGGCGCGGGGGACCACGTGCAGAACATCTGCGGCCAGACCTCGCCCGACGGCGTCGAGCTGTTCTGCAACAACCAGGGCAGGGTGCAGCTCCACCAGGTCTGGCTGAGCTAGTGCCCTCCCGATCGACGCGCAACCCGTCGGCGCGCCTGCTGGCGGGGCTCATAGCGTTCGCCCTGACAGCGGCGGCGTGCGGCGGCGGCGACGACGGCGACGGGCAGCCCGCCCCGGCCGTCGAGGCCGCGGAGACCACCGACACTGCCGCTCCCTCGGAACCGGCCGACTCCGGCGAGGACGGGACCGCCCCCACCGTCGCCGATCCGGACGCTGCCGAGGACCAGGAGCAGGAGGCGGAGCTCCTGGTCGCTCCGGTGGACACCACCACGACCACTGCGCCGCCCCCCGCCGACGGCGAGGACGTCGTCGAGGCCCCGGCCGAGCCCGAGCCCCAGTACGGCGGCACGCTGCGAATCGGGGCCTTCGCCGAGGGCGACGGCCTCAACCCTGCGTCCAACGCCTTCTCGACGCCCGTGTACCTCATGGCCCACCCGATCTTCGACCCGCTGGCCTACTACGACACCGCGGGCAACTGGGTCCCGGTCCTGGCCGAGTCGTGGACCAAGGTCGGCGACGGCACGTCCTGGCAGATGAAGGTGCGCGAGGGGGTGCGCTTCCACGACGGGACCGAGCTCGACGCGGACGACGTAATCGCGACGTTCGAGGCACAGCTGGCCGACCCGCTGATCTCGATCGCGTTCAGGCCCGGCTTCCACCCCGACGAGCCCATCCGCAAGGTCGACGACTACACCGTCGAGTTCGTCGGCGTCCGGCCCTCGGCCCACCTGCCGAACGCGTTCACGACCCAGATCGGGATGGTCCTGCCGTCGGAGTGGCTCGCGCGGGCTGCCGCCGACTCGAGCCTCAACCAGATGCCGGTCGGCACCGGTCCGTTCATGGTCGAGAGCCGCATCCAGGACGAGGTGACGGTGCTGGTGCGCAACCCCGACTACTGGGCGGCCGACATGATCGACATCTACCTCGACCGCATCGAGGTGTACCCGATACCGGACTCCGCCGTGGCCGCGCAGCGGCTGATAGCGGGCGAGCTCGACCTGATAGTCGTCTCCGAGACGTCGGCCATACTGACCCTGCGCGAGGCCGCCGACCGGGGGGTGGTCACCTTCGAGAACCACCGTGCGGACGAGTCGCTGCTGCTCATCAACGCGCAGAGCGCGGTGTTCTCCGACATCCGGGCCCGGCAGGCTCTCACCTTCGCGACCGACCAGGACCTCTATGTGGAGCTGCTGGGCGAGGGCACCGCTGAGGCGGCCGACACGATGTTCCATCCCGACCTGATCTGGCGCAACCCCGACATCGTGCAGGAGACGAACATGCCGGAGAAGGCGGGGCCGCTGGTCGCCGAGTACTGCGCCGACCACGCGGAGAACTGCTCCGACGGCAGGATCAACATGCGTTTCGGCGTTCCGGGCCCGTCGGTGGAGAGCGATCGCACCGTCGATCTGATGGCCGCGACCTGGGGTGAGTTCTTCAACCTCGATGCGAGCGTGAAACCCTTCGACGAGCTGATTATCGATGTGGCGCTGGGCAACTACGACGTGACCCTGGCCGACGCGTTCGGGTCGGTAGACCCCGACAACGACGTGCTCTTCATGGAGTGCGGGGCGATCAGCTTCATCTCCCTGAACTTCAGCCGCCACTGCGATCCCGAGCGTGACGAGCTCATGTACGAGCAGCGGGCCATCGACGATCTCGACCGGCGGGTGGAGATCTGGCACCGCATCCAGGAGATAAACCGGGACGCCTACACGACGATCTTCCTGACCCACTCCAACTTCACGATCGGGGCGCGCGACAACGTGCACAACATCTGCGGGCAGATCGGGCCCACCGGCGACGAGCTGTTCTGCAACAACCAGGGCCGGATCTGGCCGAACCAGATCTGGCTCAGCTAGTCGGGGTACGGCTGACTCCGCGGCGCTGGTCTCGCTTCTCCGGGGCGCTGCTGGCGTCCATCCTCGTCGCGGGCGCGTGCGGAGGCGGCGGCGACCAGCCAGAGACCGTTCAGGCCACCGCCCAGCCCGAGTCCGGTTCCTCCGGCGCCGGAGGCTCCAGCGGCCAGACGGGCTCCGAGGACACTGGCACCGCCGCAGAGGATTCGCCTACGGCCGCTGAGGACGCGACCGCAGCGCCGGAGGCGGACGCCGAACCCCTGCTGGCGCCGGTCGACACGACCACCACGACCGCCCCGGCGTCCGCGGAGTCCGCACCGCGATCCGGCGGCACGCTGCGGGTGGCCGTCGAGGCCGAGAGCGACGGCCTGAACCCCGCGGCCAACAACTTCGCGGCGTCGGCGTACGCGATGGCCTACCCGCTCTTCGATCCGGTCGCGTACTTCGACACCGAGGGGAACTGGGTCCCGTTCCTGGCCGAGTCGTTCAACAGGATCGGCGACGGCCGGGTCTGGCACATGAAGCTGCGCGAGGGGGTGCGGTTCCACGACGGCACCGAACTGGACGCCGACGACGTGGTGGCCACCGTCACCGCTCAGATCGCCGATCCGGTCATCTCGCTGGCCTACCGCAACACCATTGACGCCGGCCGGTTCATCCGCAAGCTCGACACCTACACCGTCGAACTGAGCCTGGCCAACCCGTCCGCCCGGTTCCCCCTGGCCCTGACCGGGCAACTGGGAATGGTCCTGCCCTCGGAGTGGCTGGAGCGGGCTCGCCAGGATGAGTCCCTGAACCAGACGCCGGTGGGTCAGGGGCCGTTCATGATCGAGAGCCGGGTCCAAGACGAGAAGACGGTGCTGGTGCGCAACCCCGACTACTGGGCGGCCGACCGCTTCGACATCCACTTGGACCGCATCGAGGTCTATCCCATCACCGACATGGCCGTCGCGGCCGAGCGACTGGCCGCCGGTGACCTCGACCTGGTGATCACCACCAACGCAGAGGCGACCCTCGTCATGCGGGAGACCGACGATGTCCGCACCATCGAGAACGTGCGGGCCGACGAGGGCTTCGCGGTGATCAACTCGCAGCGGCCGCCGTTCGACGACATCCGGGCCCGCCAGGCCCTGACGTTCGCGTCGGACCGGGACACCTACGTCGCCCTGATCCGCCAGGGCACCTCGCCGCCGGCCGACACGATGTTCCACCCCGACCTGGTGTGGCACAACCCGGACGTGAAGCAGGAGACGAACATGCCGGAGAAGGCGGGGCCGCTGGTCGCCGAGTACTGCGCCGACAACCCCGGGAACTGCTCCGGCGGCCGGATCAACATGGAGCTGACCTTCGGGGGGCCCTCCGTCGAGAACACCCGCATCTCCGAGGTCCAGTCCGACGCCTGGGAGGACTACTTCAACGTCAAGCTGGTCGAGGTGCTCCAGGACAAGCTGATCAACGACGTGGTGCTGGGGAACTACAACGTGGTCAACTGGCGGCAGTTCGGCGCCGTCAGCCCCGACAACGACATCCTGTGGCTGGAGTGCGACGCCGTCGGCTTCATCTCGCTGAACTTCGCCCGCTACTGCGACCCCGAGCGTGACGCCCTCATGTTCGAGTCGCGGGGGATCGACGACCTGGACCGGCGGGTGGAGATCTGGCACCGGGTCGCCGAGATGATCCGCGACGCCTACACCTACATCTTCTACTACCACACCAACTGGGCGATCGGCGTTCGCGACAGCGTGAACGACGTTTGCGGCCAGAGATCGCCCGATGGCGCCGAACTGCTGTGCAACAACTCGGGACGGGTGCTCCTGCACGGAGTCTGGTTGAGCTAGGGGCGGGCCTGATGGACACGGGGCAGCCGGGGCCGTGAACTCCCCGGCCTCCGGCGTGCAGTAGTAGGCTCCCCGGCCGCAGTGACCGCCATCCATGAACCGGATTGCGCCCTGATGAGCACGCTGCGATCGGGGCGGTAGGGACTCGTGGTCAGGTACGTGCTGCGCCGGGTGGTCCTGCTGGTGGCGGTGCTGTTCGCGGTGACGTTCCTGGGCTTCTCCGCCATGAACCTGCTGGGCGACCCGCTTGTGAACGTGGTGGGCGTGCTGGCCGAACTCGACTGCGAGGGCATCGAGGCCGGTCTCGTCGAGGACACGACGGTGGACGCGGCCAGCCGGGACTGCGACACGGTGGCCGCGGCCAAGGCTCAGTACCACCTCGACCAGCCTGTTCCCGTGCGCTACGTGCTGTGGGTGAGCGACTTGGCCACCGGGGACTTCGGCACGTCGTTCCAGAACGACCAGCCGGTGAGCGAAGTGATCCGCGAGAAGCTGCCCGAGACGCTGATACTGCTGGTGATGGCCCAGATCGTCTCGCTCGGGGTTGCCATCCCCTGGGGCGTGATCGCCGCCTACCGGGCGAACCGGGCCTTCGATCGAGGCTCCACGGTGGCGTCGTTCGGCCTGCTGTCGGTGCCCAACTTCGCGCTGGGCGTCGTGCTGCTGTACCTGCTGGCCCTGCGATGGCAGGTGTTCCCGTCGGCCTACGAGAGCGGCAACCTCGGCGGGCTGGTGTATTCCATGGTAGTGCCCGCCCTCACGCTCGGCCTGCCCCTGGCGGCCAGCTACCAGCGGCTGCTGCGCACCGACCTGATCACGACCTTGCAGGAAGACTTCGTCCATATGGCCCGGGCCAAGGGCCTGCCGCCGCTGAGGATCATGTTCCGGCACGCCCTGCGGCCTTCGCTGTTCTCGGTGGTGACCGTCTTCGGTGTCAGCACAGGGGCGCTGATCGGCGGGTCGCTGGTGGTGGAGCAGATCTTCGGCATTCCGGGGATCGGCAGGGAGATCGTGACCGCGGTGGTCCGCGACGACTTCCCGGTGGTGCTGGCCATCGTGATGCTGGTGGCGTGCACCTTCGTGGTGATCAACTTCGTGGTGGACTTGTTCTACAGCTGGCTCGACCCGAGGGTGAGGGCCCGGTGAACGGGGTGAACGGCGTGAGGGTGAGGGCCCGGTGAACGGGGTGAACGGCGTGAGGGTGAGGGCCCGGTGAACGGGGTGAACGGCGTGAGGGTGAGGGCCCGGTGAACGGGGTGAACGGCGTGAGGGTGAGGGCCCGGTGAACGGGGTGAACGGCGAGGACCGGACGACCCGCAAGCCGCCGGCGTCCCGCGAGCCGAGAGCCTCCCGGCAGCGGCTGCTCCAGCGTTTCCGGATCGTCCGCCTCGTGCGGTCCGGCAAGGTGACCGACGACGGTTCTGCGGGCGACGATGCGGCTGTGCGCCGCCGTCTGGGCCCCGCCTTCTGGCTGGCGGTGGTCTGGCTGCTGATCATGGCGTTCGTGGCCGTGTTCGCGCCTCTGCTGCCGATCGCGGACCCCACCAAGGTCGCCTACTCCGGTCCCCGCGAGTCTCCCTCGTTCGACGCATGGTTCGGGACCGACGCTCTGGGTCGAGACGTGTTCTCCCGAACGGTGCACGGCGCCCGCATCAGCCTGGCCGTGGGCGGGTTCGCCATCGTCTTCGGGATGGCGGTCGGGGGCGCCCTGGGGATCGTCGCCGGCTATTTCCGGGGCCGCCTCGACCAGGCCGTAGGCTTCGTGTTCTTCGTGCTGCTGTCATTCCCGGCGCTGGTGCTGGCCATCCTGATAACCGCCACCCTCGAGCGCAGCCTGCTGGTGGTGAGCCTGACCATCGGAATCCTGTCGGTGGCGCCCGTGGGCCTGCTGGCGCGGGCCTCCACCCTGGTGTACGCCGAGCGTGAGTTCGTGGCCGCGGCTCGGGTGCTCGGCGCTCGGCACGGCCGGATCATCGTGCGGGAGCTGCTTCCCAACGTGGTCATCCCCATGGGGGCGTTGACGCTGCTCGGCATGGCCATCGCGGTGGTGGCCGAGGGCTCGCTCGCTTTCCTGGGCCTGTCGGTGGCCGGGGACGACGCCATCTCGTGGGGCAAGATGATCGTTGACGGCGCAGGCCTGCGCGACCTCCAGAACGCCACCCATGTGGCTATGTTCCCCGTGGCGGTGATGTTCGTGACCGTGCTGTCGCTGAACTTCGCGGGCGACCGCATACGCCAGTACTTCGATGTCAAGGAGCTGGCCTTCTGATGGCCGAGCAGGTGGCCACCGGTTTCCCGCTGTTGTCAGTGCGTGACCTCCACGTCCGGTTCCCCACCGAGAGGGGCACCGTCAACGCGGTCAACGGTGTGAGCTTCGACCTCTACGAGGGCAAGACCCTGGCCATCGTGGGCGAGTCGGGCTCGGGCAAGTCGGTCACGGCCAAGACCCTGATGAACCTCCTGCCCCGGACCGCCCAGGTGAGCGGGGAGGTGACCTACGACGGCCAGGACGTGCGGGCCTTGGCCGCGGAGAAGGTCAAGCACTTCTTCGGGGTGCAGATGACGATGGTGTTCCAGGATCCGATGACATCGCTCAACCCGGTCAAGAAGGTGGGCGAGCAGATCGCCGAGACCCTCCGCTACCACCTCGGCCGCTCCCGGGGCGAGGCCTTGGCGGAGGCCGAGGAACTGCTGAACGTGGTGGGCATTCCCGAGCCGGCACGGAGAGTGTCGCAGTTCCCCCACGAACTGTCGGGCGGGCTACGCCAGCGGGTGGTCATCGCCATGGCCCTGGCCTGCCAGCCGCGGCTGCTGATCGCCGACGAGCCCACCACCGCGGTGGACGTGACCGTGCAGAAGCATCTGCTGGACCTGCTCGACGAGCTGCGCCGCGACCGGGGGATGTCGATGATCCTCATCACCCACGACCTGGGTGTGGCCCACGGCCGGGCCGACGACGTGGCCGTGATGTACGCGGGCCGGGTCGTGGAGACTGCCGACGCCCGCACCCTCTTCTTCGACATGCGCCATCCCTACACCGAGGCGTTGCTGCGCTCGATCCCCCGCATCGACGATCCGGTCCACCACCGTCTCGACCCGATCCCGGGACGCCCGCCCGAGTTGATCAACCCCCCCGACGCCTGCGCCTTCGCTCCCCGGTGCATCTACGCCCAGGCCGACTGCCTCGGCGGTGTTCCCGAGTTGAGCGGGCTGGTGGGCCTGCACCGCTTCGCGTGCCTGCATCCGACCGGCACCGAGCGGGGTGTGGCCGCCATCGCCGCCAACCGGGCCGCGGGGGTGACCGCGGCCGGGCTGCCGGTCACCGACGGCGGGGAAGGCGGCGGCTGATGGCCGGCACCGGCCACGCCCAACTGCGGGACCGCACCGACGTGCTGCTGCGGGTCAAGGATCTCGTGGTGCACTTTCCCGCGGGCCGCAAGCGTGTCGTGCACGCCGTGTCGGAGGTGAGCTTCGACGTCGTTGAGGGCGAGACCCTCGGCATCGTCGGCGAGTCCGGCTGCGGCAAGTCGACCGTCGCCCGAGCCATCATCCGCCTGGTCGACATCACCGCGGGCGAGGTGATCTACGCCGGTCAGGACCTCGCCGGTCTCGAGGGTGAGGACCTTCGCCGGGTTCGGCCCCACCTGCAGATGATCTTCCAGGACCCGATCTCCTCGCTCAACCCCCGCCGCCGGGTTCGCGACGTGATAGCCGAGGGCCTGGCCGTGTGGGGTGACGACATCGGGTCGTGGAGCCGTGACCGCATCGACGAGTTGATGGACGCGGTCGGGGTGGAGGCGAAGTACGGGGCCCGTCGCCCGCACGAGTTCTCGGGCGGCCAATGCCAGCGCATCGGCATCGCCAGGGCGTTGGCGCTCGACCCCAAGGTGCTTATCTGCGACGAGCCGGTGTCGGCGCTCGACGTGTCCATCCAGGCCCAGATCCTGAACCTGCTGCAGGACATGAAGCGTCGCTACGGCCTGACCGTGCTGTTCATCTCCCACGACCTGTCAGTGGTGAAGAACGTCAGCGACCGGATCGTGGTCATGTACCTGGGCAAGGTGTGCGAGATCGGCAGCACCGCCGAGATCTACGCCCGCCCCGCCCATCCCTACACCCGGGCGCTGCTGGCCTCCATTCCCGAGCCGGCGCCGACCGTGGACGTGAGCGAGGGGGACATCGGCGACGAGCTGCCGTCGGCGACCGATCCCCCGAGCGGCTGCCGGTTCCATACGCGTTGCCCGCGGGCGACCGACATCTGCGGCGAGGTCGAGCCGGTCAGCGAGCAGGTCGGCGACGCGGACCACTACGTCGCCTGCCACCATCCCGTGGCGGTCGAGATCAGCCCGCGCTGACCGCTCCCATCGAGATTTCTCGGGTTTGAAATGCGCGCTAGGCGCGCACAAGTCCACCGAGATTTCTCGGCGGGCGGTCTATGTGGCGCACTCCGAGGCGCCTGTCTCCACGGTGTAGGGGCCGGTCTCGTCGAAGTCGACGTAGAACGACGGGTCGTCCTCGTAGGCGGGGAACTGGTCGAGGTCCTTGAGGCCCTCGGCCACGGCGCGGGCGCCGCCGGCGCGCTCCATCCAGTCCCGGAAGCCCTCGGAGGCCTGCCGCTCGTCGATGAAGCGCCGGATCACCCGGGCGGTGGCTTCGGGGGCGTTGCGGGCGGGGAGGCGCAGAGCCTTGTCGCCGAAGTGCATCTGCTGCTGGCCGATGTAGCCGCCGAGCAGCATCTGGTAGCCGGGGGCGCTGCGGCCGTGGGCCCGTCTCTCCGCCCCGAAGAAGCCGATGTCCGACGCGTGGTGCTGCCCGCAGGAGTTGGGGCATCCGGAGATGTTGATGCGGATGCCGCCCACATCGGCCAGCCCCTCCTCCTCGAGGCGCTCGCCGATGGCGTCGCCCAGGCCGCGACTCTGGGTGACGGCCAGGTTGCAGGTGTCCGACCCGGGGCAGGCCACCACGTCGCGGGCCAGCTCCGCGCCCGGGCGGGCCATGCCGATGGCGTCCAGGCGGTCGTAGACGGTGGCCAGGTCGTCGGGGTGCAGGCCCCGGAACACCACGTTCTGGCGGTTGGTCAGCCGCACGTCGGCGTCGAGCTCGCGCTGCAGGGCAGCAAGGGCCCGAAACTGGTCGCCGGTGATGTCGCCCAGGTGAGCCTGGGCGTAGACGGAGACCGTGCCGTCGCGCACGCCCCGAACCACGTTGACCCGTTCCCACCGCTCGTAGGCGGAGCCCGTGCCGATGAAGACGGGCGTGCCGTGGCCCACCGCGGTGACGGTGGCCGGATCTCCCACGCCGGCCGGGTCGTCGCCGTCGATCTGCACCTCGGCGGGGATCCCGCCCGGCCACGAGGTCGACGCCACCAGGAACTTGCGCTGGGTCAGCACCCGGCGCTGGACCTCCTCGAAGCCGAGCGTGTCCACCAGCCACTTCATGCGGGCCCGCAACTTGTTGTCGCGGTTGCCGGCCTGGTCGAACACCCTCAAGCAGGCCTCGATGGTGGGCAGCAGCTCCTCGCGGGGGGTGAAGTCCTCTAGAGCCAGAGCCGGGTGCGGGGTCGTGCCCAGTCCGCCGGCGATGAACACCCGGAAGCCGCGTTCGACCGTGCCGTCGTCGGTGCGGCGGGTCACGCCGATCACGCCCACGTCATTGAACATGGCCTGGCCGCAGTCCGTCTCGCAGCCCGAGAAGTTGATCTTGAACTTGCGGGGCAGCCGCTGGCTGATCGGGTTGCGGACGAAGTGCCGGTAGGTGGCCTCGGCCCAGGGCGTCACGTCGAGCTCCTCGTGGGGGCAGGCGCCGGCCAGGTGGCATCCCTGGACGTTGCGGACGGTGTCGCCGCAGGCCTCCCGGGTGGTGAGCCCGACCGCGGCCAGATGCTCGAGCACCTCGGGGATCTGGTCGAGCTGCACGAAGTGGAACTGGATGTTCTGGCGGGTGGTGATGTGGCCCCAGCCCCGGCTGTAGGTGTCGACCAGCCAGCCGATCATCTCGAGCTGCTCGGGCCGGATGGACCCGTAGGGCACCTTCACCCGGACCATCTGGTTGGTGCCGCCCTGGCGCTGCCCGTATATGCCGTTGGTGAGCCGGTAGACCCGGAACACCTCATCGCTCAGCTCGCCGGCCAGGAAGCGGGCGTACTGCTGCCTGTACTTGTCGACGTCGGCCCGTATGGCCGGATCGATGGGGCCGCCGGCGGGGGGCGGCCCCGGCGTCGCAGCAGGGCCGAGCGGGGCGATGCGGGGCTCGAGCAGGGTCATGGCACGGCTCCTAGAGAAGTCAGGGCGTTCGGGGCGCTCAGTTCGGAGAGGGCGAGAACGTCGGCGGCTGCGACCGCTCCCACGACGATGGTGGCCGGGCTGGCCACCCCGAGGTGCCGCAGGCCGGCCAGATCGGTGCGGTCGACTTGCTGGCGTGCGGTCGTGGCTGCGCTGATCACGGCCACCGGGGTGTCGTCGGCCATGCCGCCGGCCCGCAAGCGGTCGGCGATCTGCTCGGTACGGGCCGCCCCCATCAGGATCACGAGCGTGGTGCCGGCCTGGGCCAGGGCATCCCAGTTGAGCCACCGGTCTGACGACGGGTCCTGGTGGGCGGTGACCACGGTGAAACCGCTGGAGACGCCGCGAAGGGTGACCGGGATGCCGGCCGCGGCCGGCGCGGCCACCGCCGACGTAACCCCGGGAACGACCTCGACGGCGACACCGGCTGTCCGCAGCGCCGAGGCCTCCTCGCCGCCACGACCGAACACGAACGGGTCGCCGCCCTTGAGCCGCACGACGTGCTCGAAGCGGCGGCTGCGGTCAATGAGGATGTCATTGATCTCGCCTTGGGACGGGCTGGGCGCGCCGGGCGTCTTGCCGACATCGATGCGCTCGGCCCACGGCGGTGCGAGTTCGACGACGGCAGGATCGACGAGCCGGTCGTGGACAAGCACGTCGGCCTGGCGGATCAGGTTGACGGCTCGGACCGTCAACAGGTCCGGGTCGCCGGGGCCGGCCCCCACGAGGTGCACGGTCACGATGCCATCGCCTCTGCCGGTGCTGTCTCGGGCGTGTCGAGGGCGAGGTGGCAGCGAAGGAGGGAGCGGGCCTCGCCGGTGCGTCCAACCCTGACGAGTTCGAGCAGTCCGTCGTCGAGGGCGGAATCCCAGCCGGTCACCTCGGAGGTGCCGAATCGGGCTTTGGCTTCGGCTCGGGCCTCGGACAGCAGTTCGAGCAGTGCCACATAGCCGGAGTCGATCTCACGTTCGATCCGCCGCCGGAGCCAGCGGGCAAGGGCAGGGCTGCGTCCGCCGCTGGACACCGCCACCTGCAGGTCGCCGCGCCGGGCCACCGACGGCAGCGTGAACGTGCAATTGGCCGGGTCGTCGGCCGAGTTGACGAAGACGTTTGCGGCCTCGCAGTCCCTGGCTACCAGAGAGTTAACCGCGGGATTGTTTGTAGCGGTGACGACGAGACGGTACGAACCCGCCTCCCCGCGGAGGTACCCGCGTGGTTGCCAGGTGACCTCGGGGTGCTGGGCGATGGCGTCGACCGCGGCAGGCGCGACCACCGTTACGGCGGCGCCGGCTCGAAGCAGGGCCTCGACCTTGCGGGCCGCGACCGGACCGCCGCCGACCACCAGGACGCGCTGTCCCGAGAGGCAGAGGTTCACCGGGTAGGGGACTGGGGTGCTGTACATCCGAATACGATAATTCCGATAAGATAAGTCGGGATTTGGTGAGGGTAACGCACTCGCAGGCGCGATACAACATAAATCCGATCAGATTTGTCGTATTTGTGGGGCGGAGCTGCGGGCCGTCAGTTGCGGCTGTCAGTCGGCACCTGATGCGAAGCTCGGCGGGCGGCCCGGGTGATGCGCCACATGATGAAGGCGACGGCCACGGCCACGGCGCCCAGGGTGGCGAACTGGAGACTCCCGCCCCGGTCGCCGGACTGCTGGGGCTTGGGCCCGGGATCGGGTGAGCCGATGATCCGGTCGGCACCCTCGGGGACCTCGTACACCGGTCTCAGGTCGCCGCCCGTATCGGCCGGGAGGGGCTCCTCGTCGCCCTCATGGGCCCACACGCCGGATGGTGCACCGAGCAGCAGCGCGGCGGTGGCGATCACCAGCAGCACGACCCGGCCTTCCACCCCGCGTGTTGCGACCCTCACGACTCCGGCCCGGGTCGGTACTTGGCTACCTCGCCGGTTGAGACGGTCAGATAGGAGGGCACCTCGCCGCCACCGTGCACCGGTACCGACGCCCCCGACATGAACGACGCCAACGGCGAAGCGCAGAACAGCACCACTTCGGCGATCTCGTCCGGGTTCCCGAGCCGGCCGAGGGCGAGCGTCTGTCCAACGGCCTCGATGCCGGCCTCATCGCCGTAGTAGAGGTGAGCCTGCTCCGTGCGGAGCAGACCGACCATGACGCTGAGCACCCTGATGGTCGGGCCCCACTCGTGGGCCAGCGTCTGGGTGAGGTTGTCGAGTCCTGCCTTGGCCGCCCCATAGGCCGCTCCGGCGGGGGTGGGGCGGATGCCGGACACCGACGAGATGTTGATGATCACTCCGCCGCCGTCCTGGGCGCTCATCACCGGATACACCGCCTGGGAGAAGGTCATCGGGGCCAGGAGGTTGAGGGCGATCACCTTCTCGTTGAACCGGGGCGACACGGTGGCTGTCTCGGCGGGAGGCGCGCCGCCGGCGTTGTTGACCAAAACGTCGATGCGGCCTGTCTCGGCCACTGCCGCCTCGACCACCCGGTTGATCTGCTTGGGGTCTCGCACGTCGGCCGCTACGAAGGTCGCCTCCCGCCCAGCCGCGGCCACCGGCTCCTCGGGTTCGCGCCGAGCGCAACCCACCACGTCCGCGCCGTATTCGAGGAACTTCGCGGCGATCACCCGGCCGAGGCCTGCGGTAGCGCCGGTGACGATCACGGTTCGGCCGGTCATGTCGAGAGGATTGTCGGGCACGCGGCGCCCCCCGGATAGGCAGGCCCTCCAGGCCTAGCTCTGCCTTTGAAGCTATCGCCCCAAGGGAATTGGCAGCGTTGTGCACGGTATGCGTGCATTCTGCTGCCAGTTCGCGTCGGCGGGAGTAGCAGCGGGACGGCCGGCGCTCTACCGTCGGGCGGTGCCCGACAAGCGCATGACCGAGGACGAGGTCGTCGCCGAGCTGAGCAGCGGTATGACCGTTGGCATCGGCGGCTGGGGCTCACGCCGCAAGCCGATGTCGCTGGTGCGGGCCATCCTTCGCAGCGACCTGACCGATCTTCACGTGGTGAGCTACGGCGGGCCGGATGTCGGGCTGCTGTGCGCCGCCGGCCGGGTCCGCAAGGTCACCTACGGCTTCGTGTCGCTCGACTCGATACCGCTCGAGCCCCACTTCCGGGTCGCTCGCCAGACCGGGTCGGTGGAGGCCCGCGAGTTCGACGAGGGCGCCTTCTACCTGGGGCTGTTGGCGGCGGTGCACCGGGTGCCGTTCTACCCCACTAGGGCGGGCCTCGGATCGGACATGCTCACCTACAACCCCGAACTCAGGACGGTGACCAGCCCCTACGGCGACGGCACCGAGCTGGTGGCCGTGCCCGCCTTCGACATCGATGTGTCGCTGGTGCACATGAACCGGGCCGACGCGGCCGGCAACGGGCAGTTCTTGGGGCCGGACCTGTACTTCGACGACCTGTTCGCCATGGCAGCCGAGCGCACGTTCATGTCGTGCGAGCGGGTGGTGGCCACCGAGGACCTCCTCCAGGAGGGCTCGGTCCACACGCTGAAGATCCCGCGCCTTCACACCCACGGCGTGGTGGAGGCGCCGGGCGGTGCCCACTTCACGGAGTGTCCCCCCGACTACGGCCGCGACGAGGCCTTCCAGCGGGAGTACGCGGCCACGGCCCGCGACCCGGAGGCCTGGACCCGATTCCGCGCCGACTGGCTTGACCTGCCGTCCCACGACGCCTACCGGGCCCGCTTGGCCGACCGCGCCCAGTCCACCGGAGCCGAGCAATGAGCGAGCGTGCGTCCGGTTCGGGATCGGGATCGGAGAATGCCAGATGAGCGAAGCGACCATCGACGAGATCTGCCTGGTCGCGCTGGCCGAAGCCTTCCGGGGGGACGGGGAGCTGCTGTGCCACCCCATGGGTCCGTTCCCGGTGGCGGCCGGGAGGCTGGCGAGGGCCAGCTTCGAGCCCGACCTGATGATCACCGACACGATCGCCTACGCGGTGGTGGGCACGCTGCCGCTGGGGGCAACTGTCAGCCGTCCCGGCGCGGCCGACGAGGGCATCGTGGTCGAGGGCTACCTGCCGTTCCGAACCGTCTTCGACCAGGCGTGGTCGGGTCACCGCCATGTGGTGATGGGCGCCAGCCAGATCGACCGGCACGGCAACCAGAACTTCGCCGCCATCGGCGACTACCGCAAGCCCAAGGCCCAGCTCCTCGGGCTGCGAGGCGCGCCCGGCAACGTCATCAACCACACCACCAGCTACTGGATCCCCAACCAGGCCCGAGCCTTCGTCGAGAGCGTCGACGTGGTGTCGGGGCCGGGCTACGACCGGGTCGCCGCGCTGCCCGAGCCCAGCGGACGCTTCCACGAGATCCGCAGGATCGTCACCGAACTGGCCGCCTACGACTTCGAGACGCCCGACCGCACCATGCAACTGCGGTCCGTCCATCCCGGCGTGTCGCTCGACGATGTGCTGGCGGCCACCCCCTTCAAGCTGGCGGTGCCCGACGAGGTCCCGGCCAGCCGCCTCCCCACGGCCGAGGAACTCCACCTCATCCGCGACGTGATCGACCCTAAGGGCATCCGCAAGCACGAGTTCCGCTAGCGGCGGGCGACGGGTGACGACGATGGGGGAGCGGCCGGTGGTGTACATAGTGTGCACCGGCAACGCGGCCCGATCGCCCATGGCCGCGGCCATGCTGCGGAACCTCGACGCCGACGGCCGGATCGACGTTCGAAGCGCGGGCATCCTGGTGCTGGAGGGCCATCCGATGGGAACCCGCACCCGGTCGGCTCTGGCCCGCCACGGGCTCATCGACCACGCCCACCGGTCGCGGCAGTTCCGCGGTGACGACGCCGCCGACGCCGACCTGGTGGTGGTGATGGAGCCATTGCACCTTCGCTGGATCCGCCGCAACCTGCCCGAGGCGGCCCCGATCACCGGGTCGCTACGCCGGCTGGCACGCGACTTGGCTCCGCCACAGAGCGGAGTGGACGCTGGCGATATCGGCCCGAGGGTCAGGGCTCTCGAGCTGGACGCGCTGGAGCCGGAGCCGTGGGAGGAGATCGTCGATCCCGGTGCCGGTGACCAGGACGACTTCGACCGCTGCTCCGACGAGCTGCGCCTGCTGGTGGCCGAACTGCACCGCCGATTGGTATGACCCGCCGGATGCGGGGTGTTCGACGACGGATATTCCGCCCTAGATGGTGAAGGAGCGGGGCCAGTCGTCGGAGCGGATCAGGGCGTCGGTGCCGCCGTCGACGTAGAAGACGGATCCGCAGGCGAACCTCGCCACCGGTGACAGCAGGAACTCCACCCACTGGGCCAGAGCGTCGGCGCCAGGCGTCTCGGTGACCGGTACGGGGAGTGCCTCCATGAGCGGGCCGTACACCTCGTCGACCTGGCCCTGGCGCAGCAGCGGGGTGTCGACCGGCCCGGGCGCGATCACATTCAGCCGGATGCCCTCACCCACCCATGTTTCGGTGACCGCGGCACGCCGGCACCAGCGGGTGACGGCCAGCTTGGCGCCCGCGTAGGCCACGGCCGGGGCGAACGCCGGATCGGCTTCGCCCACGATGGCCACCGCGTCCTCCTCGCGGCCTTCGAGGTAGGCGGCCACCAACTCGTCGGGCAGGTTCGGCGTGATGGTCGACGAGTTGGATCCGAACTGCACCACTTGGGCCGCACCCGAAGCGGCCAGGGCGGGCCGCAGTCCCTCCAGCAGCGCCACCGATCCGAAGTAGTTGACCCTGGCAATGAGTTCTCCCGCCGTCGGCGGGCCGAGACCAGCGGCCGAGACCGCGCCGTCGAGGACTCCACCGGCCGCGTCGACCACGGCGCCGACCGCAACAGCGCGACCCTCGGCCGTTCCCAGGTCGGCGCGAACCTCGGCGTCGTGCCGGTCGATGCCGATCACCCGGTTTCCAGCGGCCTCGAGCCGGGACCGGGTGGCGGCGCCCATTCCCGAGGCGGAGCCACTGATCGCGTAGATGCCCATCTATCCATCCTGCCCCAGCGGGCAGCGAGTGTCGCGACTGGCCGGTCAGGGGGCCAGACTGGGGCCATGGACTCCACCGCAATCGTCAACCAGATCGAGACCGACGGGCGGCGCCTGATCGAGGTGGCCCGGTCCGATCTCGGCGCGGCCGTGCCCACGTGCGGCGACTGGACGCTGCGCGACCTGGCCGGGCACATGGGCTGGGTGCACGGGCTCGTCGGGAGCTACGTGGCGGCCCGCGCTACCGAGCCCCTGTCCAGGGAGCAGATGCCCCGGGTGCCCGACGACGACTCGGCGGTGGACTTCGCGGCCGGCGAGCTCGACCGGCTCGTCGACGCCCTGGCCGGCATCGACCCCGATACGCCGGTGTGGAACTGGTCGCCCCGACCCGACGCCGGCTTCTACTTCCGCCGGATGCTGCACGAGACCAGCGTCCACCGCTGGGACGCCGAGAACGCGGTGTCCGACTCTGGACCGGTGGACGGCGAGCAGGGCCGCGACGGCGTAGACGAGTTCTTCGAGTTCGTGTTGCCCAACGCCCAGCAGCGCAAGCGCCGCGACCTCCCGGCGGGCAGCCTGCACGTGCACCGCACCGACGGTGAGGGTGAGTGGATCGTCCACGCCGACGGCGACGAAGTGGTCATGGAGCGCGCCCACGTCAAGGGCGACGCCGCAGTGCGCGGGCCCGGAGGGGCACTGTTCCTGGCCATGTGGAACCGGCTGCCGCTCGCCGACGCCTCGTTGTCGGTGGTGGGTGACGAGGCCACCGCCCAGGCCTGGGCCGCGCTCGCCCCGTGAACGAGAGAGCCGAACCGGCGCGGGCCGATACGGCTGGGGCCGGCACCTCGCCCGAGGTGACCGAAGCAGTCGAAGCCGCGAGCGGGGAGGGTGCAGTCACCGAACCTCGGGACCTAGCCAGGACTTCCCGCCAGGCGGTGTGGGGCTGGCGCAGCAACCTCGACCAGCTCATGCCGGTGGTGCTGTTCCTGTTGTTCTTCAACCTCGACGCGGCTCGGCTCGCCTGGCTGAACAACATCGAGGTCGCCATCATCGCGGCCACGGCATGGTCGGTGAAGGCGGCCTTCAGCCGGCGCCGCCGGGGTCTTCCGATCGGCGCCTGGCTGCCGGTTATCACCGGCTACCTGCTGGTGCGTGCCGCGATCGCCATCTCCGTCGAGCGCGACCTGGTCGATTTCGGAGTGAGCACCGAGGCGGTGTACTTCGGCATCGGGATCGGCACCAAGATGCTGGTCGGAGTGGCTGCCGCGGTCACGATCCTCATCGGCAGGCCCTTCATGCTGTGGGCGGCCCGCCGATTCGTGCCCCTGCCCGAGCCGGTGCACCGCGACCCCCGCTTCGTGTCCACCATGCGCAACGTCACCTGGGTGATCACCTTCTACGAGATCGGCTCGGCCGTCTGGGACATCTGGCTCTACAACAACGCCGGGGTCAACCTGTTCCTGGTCACCCGCCAGTTCGTGAACTTCTTCGCAGCCTTCCTGTTGATCTTTGCCACGCTGGTGTACGTGGACCGTCGATTCTCCAAGATCGACGGCTGCCCGAGCCTCGTGGACCTGGTGAGCGGCGCCACCCGCGGCGCGCCGGCCGACGACCCGTGACGGGCGACACGTCGACATCGGGTCGACTGGAGGGCAGGTCGGTACTCGTAACCGGCGGTGGCACCGGCATCGGACGGGCCTGCGCGGCCCGGCTGGCGGCGGAGGGCGCGACCGTGACGATCTGCGGACGGACCACCGAGACGCTGGCGGCGGCCGCGGCGGCCGTCGAGTGCGGCCACGGGGGATCGGTGTCCTACGTGGTGGCCGACGTGACCTCCGAGGACGACGTGGCCCGGGTGTCTGAGGCGGCGGCCGGTGCCGATGGCTGCCTGCACGGTGTGGTGGCCAACGCCGGCGGGGGCGGGGGAATGGGCCCGTACCACCTGCTCGACACCGACGAGTTCAGGCGGGTGCTTGAGCTCAACGTGGTGGGGACCATGCTCACCATCAAGCACACGGTGGAGCGTCTGGCCGCGGCCGGGGGCGGGTCGTTCGTGGCCATGTCGTCGCTGGCTGGAAACGTGACCCATCCCTACTTCGGGGCGTACACCGCGGGGAAGGCCGGCATTGAGGCGATGATCCGCAACGCGGCCGACGAGTTCGGACCGGCGGGGGTGCGCTTCAACGCGGTCAGGCCCGGATTCATCGCCACCGAGATCATGGAGGCCATACCCCGTGATTCCGCGGTGTACGACAGCTACGTGGAGAACACGCCGCTCGGCGGGGTCGGGGAGCCCTCCGATGTGGCTGCCCTGGTGGCGTTCCTGATCTCCGACGAGTCCCGCTGGATCACCGGCACCGCAATCAACGTCGACGGGGGGCACAGCCTGCGGCGGGGACCCGACTTCGGGTCGTTCCTGCCCTACGGCGACGACGTCAAGTCAGGCCAGGCCCGGCCCTGACCTGAGCGGCCCCCAGAGGCCGAGCGGGTAGGCGAGCGAACCCGGTCCATACGGGCGAGGCCGTGGCCCGAGCGGCCCGTGAGCGCAGCGAACAAGAGCGGGCACTACGTGGTCCGCAGGCGCTCCCATTCGTCCAGCAGGCTGCTGTCGACCTCGCGCACCAGCTCGCCCAGCCACTCGATCACCTCGGCCAGACGGTCGTCGACCGCGGCCGCTGGCACGGTCTGCACCAGCGCCTTGTAGCAATCGGTGAGGTAACGCAGCACCAGGCCCTCGGAGCGCTTGAGCCCGTAGCGGCTCACATACTGGTTGAAGGTGTCGGCGTGCTCGACCATGTCGCGCACCACCGACTTGGGGCTGGGCCGCAGATGCCCGACCCATGGGTGATGGCGGGCGAAGGTGTCGAAGGCGGGCTCGATGAACTCGGCCTCCGGCTTGGGCCAGGTCACCTCGGCCAGCCGGGCCATCCGCTCCTCGTACTCCACGCCCTCCTCCTTCATGCGGGTCATCAGCTCGTCGCGGGCCGCATCCCGCTGGGCCAGCAGCACCGCCAGCGGATCCTCCAGCACCGACTCGGCCACGCTCAGGGCCTGAAGGTGGTAGTCGGGGGCGTCGCGGTCCAGAACAGAGATCGCCTCCACCGCGAACAGCCCCAGCGGCTGGTTGAGCCGGAACTCGTCCTGGAGGTCGATGTTGACCCGCACCGGCCGGCCCGACTCGTCGGGTTCGTCCAGCACCTCCACGATCTCGGCGTCGATCAGCGACCGGAACACCCCGACCGCCTTGCGGATGTGCCGCCGCTGGCGGGAGCGGGGCTCGTGGTTGTCCACCAGCAGGCGCTTCATGGCCGCGCAGCCGTCGCCGTGCCGGTCCAGGACGTTGAGCATCATGGCGTGGGTGACGTCGAAGCTCGACTCCAGCGTCTCGGGGGTGCCCTCCCACAGCCGGGTCAGCGTCTTGTCGTCGTAGTGGGCGTAGCCCCGGTCCGGGGGCTTCTTGCGGACCAGCTTGCGGAGCTTCTTGGGATCGCCCGCGGCCCGCATCTGGGCCCGCTTGTTCTCCACCGCGTGCTCGGGGGCCTGCACCCACACGCTGCCTACGGTGTCGAACCCGCGCCGGCCGGCCCGGCCGGCGATCTGCTGGAAGTCCCGCACCGACAGCACCCGGGTGCGGCGGCCGTCGTACTTGTAGAGCTGGGTGAACAGCACGGTGCGGATGGGGACGTTGACGCCCACCCCGAGCGTGTCGGTGCCGCAGATCAGCTTCAGCTGGCCCTGCTGGGCCAGCTTCTCCACCAGCAGCCGGTACTTGGGCAGCATCCCGGCGTGGTGCACGCCGATGCCGGCCAGCACGAAGCGGCGCAGGTCCTTGCCGATGGGCGTGTCGAAGCGGAACCCGCCCACCGCCTCCTTCACCGCCGCCTTCTCATCCGGGTTGAGCACCTTGAGGCTGGTGAGGCTCTGGGCCCGGGCGGTGGCCTCCCTCTGGGTGAAGTGAACGATGTAGACGGGGGCCTGGCCCGCGGAGAGCAGCTGCTCGATGGAGACGTGCAGCGGGGTCTCGCGGTACTCGACGTCGAGAGGGACCGGCCGATCGGCCGAGGCCACCAGGGCGGTGTCGCGCCCGGTGCGGGCGGTGAGGTCGCGGCGCAGGCCGGCCGTGTCGCCGAGGGTGGCCGACATGAGCAGGAACCGTGACCCCGGCAACTCAAGCAGGGGAACCTGCCAGGCCCAGCCCCGATCGCGGTCGCCGTAGTAGTGGAACTCGTCCATCACGACGAGATCGGCGGCGGTGTCGGAGCCCGCCCGCAGGGCCCGCTGGGCCAGGATCTCAGCCGTGCAGGCGATGACAGGGGCATCGGCGTTGACCGAGGCGTCGCCGGTGACCATGCCGACCGCCGACGGTCCGAAGGCCGCCGTCAGCTCGAAGAACTTCTCGCTCACCAGCGCTTTGATCGGGGCGGTGTAGACGGCCCGGCGTCCCTGGGCCAGCATGGCGAACGCGCCGGCCAAGGCCACCAGCGACTTGCCCGAGCCGGTGGGTGTGGACAGCACCACGTTCTCGCCGGCCAGCAGCCGCAGGACCGCCTCCTCCTGGTGGGGATAGAGCTCCAGCCCGGACTGGGTCGACCACTCGATGAGGGCGTCCAGCAGCTCGTCGGCGCCGGGCGTGTCCGGCAGGAAGTCGCCGAGTGCGGGCAGGGCCATGCGGTCCGAAGGCTAGGTGGGCGTTAGCGTTCCGCGGATGCCTAGCCAGGAGCCGAGCGGGCCCGGCGGCGGGGAGCGGACCAGCCGGCCGGGGCGGATCGAGCCGCGGCTCTGGGCACTCTTCGGGGCGACCTTCTTCTCGATGGCGTTGACCATGGGTCAGATCACGTTCCTGGGCAAGCAGGTCTTCGACATGACCGGCGAGCCGATCTTCCTGGGGCTGCTGGGGTTGGCTGAGTTCGTGCCCGCCTTCGTGCTTGCACCGATCACCGGCATGGTCGCGGACCGCTTTGAGCGCCGATTGGTGTTCGCCTGGGGTCTCGGCGGAGAGGCCGTCGCCTCGCTCAGCCTGTTCTTCTATGTGGCGTCGGATCCCACGTCGGTACTCCCGATCTACGGTCTGGTCGTAGCGTTCGGCACCGCCCGGGCCTTCCTCATGGCGGTGAGCCGGGCCATGCCGGTGGACCTGGCACCGGAAGGGGCCCGCGAGCGGATGGTGGCCTTGAACGTCGCCGGTTGGCAGGGGGGCTACATCGTCGGCCCGGTGGTGTTCGGGCTCGCCTTCGACATCGATCCGGCCTTGCCGTACCTGCTGGCTGCCGGGTGCGCGGCAGCCGGGATCAGCTTGCTCATGATCGTGCCGCCGAGCGACGTGCGGCGGGCTGCGCTTATGGCTGGAGCCGGCGCGCGGGCCGCGATCGCGCAGGCCCTCGAGGGTCTGCGGTACGTCCGTCGCAACCGGGTGGTGCTCGGGGCGATCTCCCTCGACCTGTTCGCGGTGTTCTTGGGCGGCGTGCAGTTGCTGCTGCCCGCCATCGCCGACGAGCGCCTGGGAGTGGGCGCGGTACGTCTCGGTTGGCTGGCGTCCGCGGTCGGCATCGGGGCCGCTGTGGTGATGCTGACCTTGTCGGTGCGGCCGTTTCAGCGGCGAGTGGGCCCGTCGTTGCTGGGCTCGGTGGCCCTGTTCGGTGTGGGGACGATCGTTCTCGGCCTGACCCGTTCGTACGTGGTCGCCTTTGCGGCGTTGCTGGTGTTGGGCGGGGCGGACGCTGTGAGCATCTTCGTCCGCGGCACGATCGTCCCGCTGGCCACGCCGGAGGAGATGCGGGGACGGGTCCTGGCCGTGGAGTACGTCTTCATCGGCGGCTCGAACGAGCTGGGCGGATTCAGGTCGGGCGTGACCGCGGCGCTGCTCGGCGTGGCCGGCGCAGTGGTGTTCGGCGGGGTGGGCACGCTGGCAGTGGTCGCCATCTGGTGGCTGGTGTTTCCGGAGTTGCGCCGGATCGACCACTTCACCGAAGTCCGTCCCGACGCCTAGAACATGCGCGGGCCAGCGGCCGCGGTTGCAGGTGGTGGCGTCAGGCGAGGCCGGCGAAGTCGACCTGGTTGGTGGTGAACCAGGCCATGAACCCGTGGTCGGCGACCATGTTGTGGCCGTTCATGGCTGCGCTGGCGTCGGAGCCGAGCATGACCAGGGTGCGGGCGATGTCGGTCGGAGTGAGGATCCCGGCTGATTGGTCCACCATCCAGTCGATGACCTTCTCGGTCATGTGGCGACGGAAGTCGTGCAGCAGGGGAGTGTCGATCACGCCGGGGCACACGCTGTTGGTGCGCACCCCGTAGTCGAGGTAGCTGCGGCGCGAGCCGTGCATGGTCCAGACCTGGGCCATTTCCTTGGAGAACTCGTAGGGGGCCGGGTCGATCAGCTCGCCGTGCTCCGCGATCCAGGCCAGCGCTTCATCCCAGCCGTCGATGGCGATCAACTCGAGGATCTCGGCCAAGTGCTGGGGCCAGCGCTGCCCGGCCACCGACGCGGTGTTGACGATGGCGCCGCCCCGAGTCATCGTGGGCAGCAGCCCCTCGCTGAGCCGGCGCAGCCCCAGGTAGTTGACCCGCATCACGAAGTCCGACGAGTGCACCCCGGCCACGCCGGCGTTGTTGAACAGCACGTCCACGCCAGGGCCGATGGCCTCACAGGCGGCGTCGATCGAGTCGGGGTCGCTCAAGTCCGCGGCCACGTATGCGGTGGCCGGGCCGGTGGGCTCGTTGCGGTCGAGCACGGTCAGGTCGATGCAGCCCGCCTCGGCCAGCAGCTCCGCGGCAGCCGCGCCGACGCCGCTGGAACCCCCGGTGAGGACCACCTTCTTTCCCGCGTAGCTGAACAGGTTCGGTGACGGTTCGGGCACGGCGCAGCTCCTTGTGGTCTCGGCTGGTGAGCAGTCGTTCTAGGCCGGGAGGAAGGCTAGGTGGGCTTCGAGCAGGCCGTGGACGAAGGCGTTGGGCATCTCCACCTGGGGCTCGCCCTCGATGCGCTCGATGCGGGCGACCCGTTCCAGTAGCCGCTCGAAGAAGATCTGGATCTCGAGGCGGGCCAGGGCCGCGCCGAGGCAGAAGTGGGTGCCGAAGCCGAAGGCGATGTGGTGGTTGGGACTGCGGGTCACGTCGTAGGTCTCGGGATCGCGGAAGTGGGCCGGATCCCGGTTGGCCGACGGGTACATCATCACCAGCTGCTGGCCTCTGCGGACCGTCTGGCCCGCCAGCTCGGTGTCGGCGGTGGCCGTGCGGCACATGTTGTGGATGGGGGTGACCCAGCGGATGAACTCCTCCACCGCGGTCTCGACGTCGGCCCCGGCCTTCAGCTCGGCCCACGCCTCGGGCCGGTCGGCCAGATCAAGCAGCGTGCGGGCGATCACGGTGCGGGTCGTCTCAGCCCCGCCGTCGAGCAGCAGCAGCGAGTCGGACACGATCTGGTCCAGCCCGAAGGGTGAATCGCCCACCATCCCGCCGCCGTCGGACTCGGCCTCGATCCAGCGCGACATCAAATCGCCGGCCGGGCACCCCTGCTTGTCGGTGTACAGCTCGGTGGCGGCCACCGCGAACTCCAGCACCGCCTCGACGCCCTCCTGGCTGCGGTACCGGGGACCCCCGCCGGTGGCGATCGAGGCCTCCGACCAGTGCTTGAGCTTCGGCCACATGTTGGCGTCGAACCCCAGCACCAAGCCGATCATCTTGGCCGGCAGGGGCGCGGCCAGCTCGTTCACGATCTCGGCGGTGCCCCGCTCGATCACCGGATCCAGCAGCCCGTCGACGGTCTCGGTGATGTGGCCGCGCCACCGCTGCACAGCCCGGGGAGTGAACCGGCGAGAAACCAGCGAGCGGCGGGCCTGGTGCAGAGGGTCGTCGGTGCCGATGATCGACTGGTCGGCCGGGAGGTTGGGCCGGTAGCCGCCCTTCTCCCGGTCGGAGCTGACGAACAGCTGCTTGTCCGTCTCTACCGCCACGATGTCGTCGTAGCGGGTGAGCACCCACAGCTCGTTGATGCCGTCCCAGTGGCACGGCGAGTTCTCCCGCAGCCAGGCGTAGCGGGAGTAGGGGTCGTTCACATAGAAGTCGCCGTCGAGGATGTCAAGGGGCCGGGGATCGACGAGCGTGATGGCCATGGCAGGGTCATCCTAGGTGGCGGACTGCTTACGGGAACAGGCTCCCAAGGGTCGTCCACAGCAACAGCAGGCCCGCGATGGCGATTGGGCCGGGGATGGCGATGACCAGCGTCCAGGTCAGGTACCGCACCCAGGCGGGCCGGTCGGCGAACCGTCTCTGGTGAAAGGCTGCGTCTAGGCGCTCGGCCTCGGGATCGGGTCGCTCCAACCCGAGCAGCTCGGCGGCCGGGTCGGCGACCTCGGTGCGCACGACCAGCACGGCCAGGCGGTCGGTCACGTGGTGGGGGGCGACCTCGGTGGCGGGATCGACCAGCACGGTGGCCTCGTATCCGGCCTCTTGTAGCCGGGCTGCGGCGACGTTGGCCTCCCAGCGGCTGGGATACTCGGCGATGGGCACCATGCCCGGCAACGGTTTCACCCCCATATCGTGCCCGCTCCAGCCGCGGATAGCGTGCCGCGCGTGGGCCCGGCCGTCGCGGTGAGCGAACTTGTCAAGGACTACGGCGCAGTCCGGGCCGTTGACGGCGTGTCGTTCGAGGTGGAGCGGGGCGAGGTGTTCGCGCTGCTCGGACCCAACGGGGCCGGCAAGTCCACCACCGTGGAGATCCTGGAAGGGCATCGCCCCCGCACGTCGGGAACGGTGCGAGTTCTCGACACCGACCCGTCCTCGGCGGGAGCCTCCTTCCGGGACCGGATCGGCATCGTGCTGCAGTCCTCGGGCATCGACCCCGAGCTGACGCCCCGCGAGGCGATCGACTTCTACGGCGCCGCCTACTCGCGCCCCGTCCCGACCGGCGAGCTCATCGAGTTGGTGGAGCTGGAGGAGAAGGCCGATGCCCGCATCTCCACCCTGTCGGGAGGGCAGCAGCGCCGCATCGACATGGCCCTGGGACTGGTGGGCGACCCCGATGTCGTGTTCCTCGATGAGCCGACCACCGGTTTCGACCCGGCGGCCCGCCGGCGGGGCTGGCAGCTGGTCGAGAGGCTCGCCTCAGAGCAGCGGGCCGTGCTGCTCACCACCCACTACCTCGAAGAGGCGGAGACTCTGGCCGATCGTGTGGCCGTATTGGCGAGGGGCCGCATAGTCGCCGAGGGCACGCCCGCGGAGTTGAGAGCCCGAGCGGGCGCGGCACTGATCCGGTTCACCGTGCCCGACCGAGCTGAGCCGGTGGCCGATCTCCTGGCCCCTATCTCGGGGGACATAGTCGGGCGGGACCGCCAGGTGGAGATCACGACCGACGCTCTCACAGCCGACCTGGCCCACCTGACCGGGTGGGCCGCCGAGCGCGGGTTCGAGCTCGAAGGACTGACCGTCTCGACGCCGAGCCTCGAGGACGTCTACCTGAGTCTTGTCGACGACGACGGCAATCCAGCGCCGGGTGAAGGCGACAGCCAGCCATGAGAGCCATGAGGCTGCTGTGGCGCCGCACCCGCATCCAGAACCGGATCTTCTGGCGGACACCGGTCGCGGCCTTCTTCACGCTGGTGTTCCCGATCCTGATGATGGTGCTGTTCACCGCCATCTTCGGCAACGACCCCTTCGACACCGTCTACGGCCGGGTCAGCAGCAGCCAGTTCTACACGCCCGGTCTCGCCGTGTTCGCAGCGGCGTCGTCCACCTACACCAATATCGGGATCAACCTGGCCAGCCGGCGCGAGCTCGGCATCCTTAAGCGGGTGCGGGGCACGCCCCTGCCGCCCTGGATCTATCTCGGCGGGGTGGTGCTGTCGGCGGTCTGGATCGCGGCGCTGGGAGTGGCCGCCATGGTCGTTCTGGGGGTGGCGGTCTATGGCGTCAACGTCGAGGCGGCCAAAGTCCCGGCCATGCTCGTCACGTTCGCGGTCGGGGCGGCGTCGTTCGCCGCGCTCGGCCTGGCGCTCTCCTCGGTGGCCCGGTCGGTGAACATGGCGGTGCCCATCGCCAACGCCACCCTGTTGCCGCTGGCCTTCATCTCCAACATCTTCGTCCCCTTCGGCACCGACACTCCCGCCTGGCTGGACCTGCTCGGCAACATCTTCCCCCTCAAGCATTTCGGTCTGGCCTTCGGAGAGGCCATGAACCCGTTCTCGGACGCCCCGGCCTTCGAATGGCACCGGCTCGGTGTGCTGCTGATCTGGCTGGCGGCCGGCGCGGCGGTAGCCGCGTGGAAGTTCAGCTGGGAGCCGCCCGTGATCTCAGGTCGGTCGTCCCGCCGCCGCCGACCCGTCCCGGCCTAGCATCGCCGGATGGTCGTCTACGACGAGTTCGGGCTGTTCGGTGAGAACGCCGTCGAGTACGGCATCGAGTACTCCGGCCCGCCCGCAGTCCGACGGGAATCGGTGGCGCTGCCGTCGGGGCTGCGACTGTCGGCCCTGGTGTGGGGCACCACCGAGCCGGAGTTGGTGCTGATCCACGGCGGCGCCCAGAACGCCCACACCTGGGACACGGTGGCGCTGGCTCTCGGACGGCCGCTGGTGGCGGTGGACCTGCCCGGCCACGGGCATTCCGATCATCGTCCCGCCCACAA
Source organism: Acidimicrobiales bacterium (assembly GCA_965117015.1). Taxonomy (GTDB): domain Bacteria; phylum Actinomycetota; class Acidimicrobiia; order Acidimicrobiales; family Aldehydirespiratoraceae; genus Aldehydirespirator. The sequence goes on along the minus strand of OZ220747.1, from coordinate 273,877 downwards.
CTACGGACCCGCTTCGATGGCTGACGACGTCGCGGTCGCAGTCAAGGAGCTCGCGCCCCGGGCCGAGGCGGTGGTGGGCATGTCGCTCGGCGGTCTCACCGCCATCTGCCTGGCCGCCGATCACGCCGATCTCGTGCGGCGTTTGGGGATCGTGGACGTGACGCCGGGGACCGATCACAAGAAGGCCGAGCCGATCATCGCCTTCATCGACGGCCCCGAGTACTTCGACAGCTTCGAGACGATCCTGGAGCGCACCATCGAGCACAACCCGACCCGCAGCGAGGCGTCGCTGCGCCGGGGCGTGCTGCACAACGCCCACGAGATGGCCGACGGCCGCTGGACCTGGAACTACGACCGCACGCGGGACTGGCAGACCGGCGACAGGGCCGAACTGGACTTCGAGGGCCTGTGGGAGAAGGTCTCCGCCATCGCAGCCCCGACCGCGCTGTGGCAGGGCGGCGCTTGGAGCGTGATCGACGACGCCGACGTGGACGAGTGGATGCGACGGCAGCCCGGAACCGTCCACGTGGTGGTCAACGGCGCGGGCCACTCGATCCAGGGCGACCGCCCCTTGGAGCTCGTCGCCCTGATCGAGGATCTGCTGCGAACTTCTGTCAAATAACCACCGCACAGGTCAAAACCGACAGAAGTTCACTCGGCTAGTCGGGATCGGTGTAGCCGGACTCGTCGAAGAGGTAGCCGTCGGGGGTCATCTCCAGGCGGTGGCGGGGACCGGGCGCGGAGGCGTCGCCGGTGGCGTAGCCGGCGTCGCCGTACCACATCGACACCGGTCCGTGCTCCCCGGTGCCGAGCCGAGGCTCGTAGCGGCGGGGGCGGCGACGGCCCAGGCCGTCCAGCGCGTCGTCCACCGTCAAGTAGCCGCTGAGGGTGTGCAGCGTCACCCACGTGGGGGCGATCAACTCGATGTCTCCGGCGTCGCGTCGTCGCATGGCCCCGGCCGGGGTCATCCACTCGTGATGGGTTATCTCGCCGTCGTCGATGCGGACTTCCTCAGCGGGTGCCTCTGCCGCGAAGAACCACGTCGCGAAGCGCTTTGGCGCGATCGGCGGGGGCATCCAGTAGGAAAAGTGCACCAGGCCGGCCGCGTCGAGTGAGATCGCAGCCTCCTCCCGGGCCTCCCGGGCCGCGGCGTTGCGAGCGGCCGTGATCATGTCGCCGGAGCTGTCGTAGTCGCCGTCGTCGATCCGGCCCCCGGGGAACACCCACATCCCGCCAAAGGCGATGCGGGAGTTCTTGCGCAGCATCAGCGACTCCATGCCCTCCGGGCCGTCCCGCAGCACCACCACGGTGGCCGCCGGGATGGCGGGCGCCTCACCGTCCCGCTCGAACTGCTCGCGCCACTCCTCGAAGAGAAGCATCTCGCGATCGAATGCCGCCTGGGACCCGGTGCCGACGTCGTGTGCGGGGGTCTGTGTCACTTGATCACGCCGTCTGCACGGAGCTGGTCGATGCTGTCCGTCAGGCCCAGCTCCTTCAGTACCTCGTCGGTGTGCTGGCCGTGGACAGGGGACGACGGCTGGCGAAGCTCGGCCGGCGTTGTCGAGAAGCGGGCCGCGGGCCGGGGTTGGCGCACGCGGCCCATCGCCGGGTGGTCGTGCTCTTCGAACAGCTGGTTGTGGACGGCCTGGGCGTCGCCGGCGACGTCCTCCACGTCGAGAACCACCCCGAACGGCACCTGATGGCGATCCAGCGCCTCCACCGCCTCCGCCAAGGGCTTGACCGCGGCCGCGGCATGCACGGCCCTGAACACCATGCTGGTCTGCTCCCTGTGGCGCTGGCGGTCACTCATGCCGGCCACACGCGGGTCGCTGGAGTCCACGCCGAACGCCTTGGCCATGCCGTGGAACTCGTCGTCGGTGACCGCGGCCACCACCACATGCCCGTCGGCGAGGGCGATGGCCCGCTGGTGGGCCGAGAACGACTGGGCGAGGTGGCGCTGGTCGTTGTCCAGGGCGACCTCGTGGGCGGCCGCGTCGGCGAACAGGAACGCCACCGAGGCGTCCAGCATCGCCAGCTGCACGTGCTGACCGCCCGCGCCCCGCTCGCGGGCGAGAAGCGCCGCGGTGATGGCCTGTGCGGCGGTGTATGCCGTGACCTTGTCGGCCGCGGCCTGGCGCAGGAACCGGGGGGACTCGTCGTTGATGCCCGTCTGGTTGCCGACGAGCCCCGATTGGGCCTGTATCACCGAGTCGTACACCCTCCGATGGGCGTAGGGGCCGTCGGGGCCGAACCCCGACAGCGAGGCGTAGACGATGCCGGGGTTGCGAACCGAGACGTCGTCGTAGCCGAGACCGAGTCGCTCGACCACCCCCGGCCGCATGTTCTGCACGAACACGTCCGCGTCGGCGGCGAGGTCGAGCACGATGTCGCGACCCTGCGGGTGGGTGCAGTCCACCGCGATGGAGCGCTTGCCTCGGTTGCACATCTGGAACAGGGCCGAGATCCCGCCCGACGCCACGCCCACATAGCGGCCCTGGTCCCCGAAGCCGGGCTCCTCCACCTTGACGGCCTCGGCGCCCTGGTCGACTAGGAGGGTCACCGCCAGGGGTCCGGTGACGGCCACGCACATCTCCACGATCCGTATGCCGTCGAGGGGTCCGGGCATGGCGTCTCGTGCTCGTCTCGGGGGCGGTGGGGCCCCGGCTCAGCCTTGGCCGGCCGAATCGCCGTCGGCGGGCTTGTCGGGCTCCGGGACACCATCGAACCAGCTGGCCTCCTCCACCAGGGACCGGCTCTTCCAGCCCTCGGGGGTGCGCACCAGTTCGTGGTGGTACCAGCCGCCGGTGGCCCAGACCGGGCTGTCGGGCAGCTTGAGCGGGTTGTAGACCATGGCGGTGACCTTGGCTTCGTCGCCGTCGAGGGCGATGTCGATGTTGGAGACCAGGTGCTGCATCCTCTCGAACATCGGCATGACCTGCTCCAGGAAGCCGGCGACTGTGTCGAGGTCGCCGGCGATGCCTCCGACCTGGGTGTAGTCGATGCGGGCGTCGGGGGTGAAGACGGTTCGGAACAGGTCCCAGTCCTGCCGGTCGACGGCTCGGGCGTAGCGGGTCAGGAGATCGGTGATCTCGGCCCGGTCGATGAGGGTCTGCAGATCCACCGCCCCACGATAGGGCTGACCGCCACCATTAAGGTAGGAGCATCACCACCTCTGACGAGCAGCGGGCAGGCTGCCCCCTCGATCACGGAGCGCAGCGGTGCCCCGCCGACGGCGTCGACCTGTGGGACTTGGGCCTGTTCCAGCGCCAGGAGTACCACGAGGTCATGGAGCGGCTGCGAGAGACCGATCCCGGCATCCACTGGGTGGAGGAGGGCGACCGGGGTTCCGGCTACTGGGCCGTCACCCGCCACGCCCACGTCAAGGAGGTCAACCGGCGGGCCGACGTGTTCTCGTCCGGCCACAGCGGGGCCCAGATGCGCGATCTCGACCCGGACCGCACCGTGTCGGGATCGGCGCGCCATCCCACGCTGGTCGACATGGACCCGCCCCGCCACACCCGCTACCGCAGGCTGGTCAACCGGGGCTTCACCCCCCGCATGATCGGCCTGCTCGGGGACTACCTCCAGAACCGCACCGACATCATCCTGGACAATGTCGTGGAGCGGGGCCGCTGCGACTTCGTGCGCGACATCTCGGCCGAACTGCCCCTTCAGGCCGTCGCCGATGTGATGGGCATTCCCGTCGAGGACCGGGCCAAGGTCTGCGACTGGAGCAACGCCCTGATCGGGCGGGCCGATCCCGAGTTCATCAAGACCCGCGAGGACATCCTGCGGGCCGCGGCCGAGCTGTTCGGCTACTCCCACGAACTCCAGACGGAGCGCCGCAGCACGCCCGCGGACGACATCATCACCACGCTGCTGGCCGCCGACGTCGACGGCGAGGCCCTGACTGAGGCCGAGTTCGACATGCTCTTCCTGCTGTTGTGCGTGGCCGGCATCGAGACCACCCGCAACGCGATCACATGGGGGATGATGGCCTTCTTCGACTTCGGCGACCAGTGGGAGAAGTTCAGAGCCGACCCCGACCGGTACATGGACACCGCGGTGGAGGAGATCGTGCGTTGGGCCACCCCGGTGCTGCACTTCCGCCGCCAGGCCCTGTCCGACTACGAGCTTGGCGGGGTGAGGATCGCCTCGGGCGACAAAGTGGTCTTCTGGCACGCGGCCGCCAACCGCGACCCGCGGGCCTTCGAGGACCCGTGGCGCTTCGACATCGAGCGCGCCCCCAACGACCATGTCGGCTTCGGCGGGGGCGGACCGCACTATTGCCTGGGCGCCAGCCTGGCCCGCATGGAGATCCGCCTCATGTTCCGGGAGGTCGCCCGGCGGATGCCCGACATCCACCCGGACGGAGAGCCCGACTACCTGCGCTCCAACTTCATCGCCGGCGTCAAGCACCTACCGGTGGCCTACACGCCGTCACGGCCGTATGGCACGGTGGCGCTGCCGCGCCTCGGTTCAGCGGCCGGCGTGTCGGGCACGGTCGGCTACGGCGGCCACGTGGAGCGCACCGCCACCTGACGCCGGGCGCCGGGTGCCGAGACTTGACAGGCCTTTGGGAGATAGTAGAACTCTCTGGAGGTAGGACAGGCCGCGGAAGGAGAGCATTGTGGCCGTGTACTTCGTGATTCTGGACTCTGAGATCACCGATCCCGAAGGGCTGGCAAGCATCTCGGACTCACTCGCCGAGATGGTCAGGGCCCACGGGGGCAGGTACCTGGTTCGAGGAGAGCCGACCGAGGCCAAGGGCGGGGAGCTGCCGCTGAAGCGCATGGCATTGGTCGAGTTCGAGAGCATGGATCAAGTGACGGCTCTGTTCGAGGTGGATGCGTTTGTCGAGCTGCGTGATCGGCGCAGCAGGCTTGCAGACACCAGCGCGTTCATTGTCGAGGGTGCGTGACGGGCGAAAGGCTCGATTCCGCCTGATCTCCCCGGGTTGGCGGCCGTGGGTCTAGTCGAGGGCATCACCCACGAGCCCGACGAGAAGTGCCCCGTCGGTGTGTCCGGCACCGTAGGGCTGCAGGGGGTCTTGCTATCCATCCCGCCGACGGTGCTGACCATGTCGCTGTTCGCTCGGGCCGCGGGCCTCGGCGAGCGCTACCTGGCATGGTCCGTCCTCGCGGCCATCATGCTCAGCGGCATCGCGACCGCTCTGCAGGCGGCCCGCCTGGGGCGGCTGGGTGGCGGCCACAACCTGGTCAGCGGCACCGCCTCCGGCTTCGTGGCCGTCGGACTTGTCGCGGTGAACGAGGCCGGCTTGGAGACGCTGACAACTCTGGTCGTCGTGTCCTCGGTGCTCCAGCTGGCTCTAGGGGGGTGTCTCAGGTGGCTGCGCAGGATCATCACGCCGGTCGTGTCCGGCGTCGTGCTCATGCTGATCTCCGTCGGCATCATGCAGGTGGTCGTGGCGAGGCTGGGCGCTGCCGAAGGTGCTTCTGCCTTGGCCGAGCCGGCCGTAGCCGCGGTGACGGTGGCCGGTGCCGCCGTCCTGGGGCTGCGAGCCAAGGGCGTTCTGCGGCTGTGGTCGCCTCTGGTCGGAGTTCTCGCCGGGTGTGTCGCAGCCGGGTTGTTCGGGCTCTACAGCGCCCAGCGCGTGGTGGACGCACCGTGGATCGGCGTGCCCGAGCCCTGGCTTCCGGGATTCGACTTGACTCTGGGCCGCCAGTTCTGGGCGCTCCTGCCGATGTTCATGATCGTGTCGACGGCGACCGCGATCAAGACGGTCGGCGGCAGCGTGGCCTTGCAGCGAGTCTCCTGGCGCGAGCCGAGGGTTACCGACTACCGGCTCGTGCAGGGCGCCGTCAGCGCCAATGGGGTGTGCGGGGTGCTGTCGGGCATCGCCGGGACGCTGCCCACCTGGAGCTTCGAAGCCATGAGCGTCTCACTCACCAACTTCACCGGAGTCGCGGCGCGCCGGGTGGGGTACGCCATCGGCATCATGCTGGTGGCTCTGACGTTCCTGCCGAAGGTGACGGCGCTGCTGCTGACGATTCCCGACCCCGTCATCAGCGCCTATCTGCTGGTGATCATGGGCATGCTCTTCGTGGAGGGTTTCCGCACCGTCCTCCAAGACGGCCTCGAGCCCCGCAAGGCCCTGATCGTCGGCCTCTCGCTCGCGGTCGGGATCGGGCTGCAAGGCGAGAACGCGGTCGCTGATCTCATCGGCGGCACCTGGGGGACGCTGCTCGGCGACGGCCTGACCATGGGCACGCTCACGGCGGTCCTCCTGACGGTGTTCATCGAGGTGAGCAGCCCCCGGCGCAGACGACTCGAACTCGAGCTGAACATGAATGCGCTGCCGGAGATCGACTCGTTCCTCGAGACGCTTGCGACGGGTATCGGTTGGGACGAGGCTTCGACGAGCCGGCTGCGTTTCGTCGGAGAGGAGTCGCTGTCGAGCCTGCTGGAGATGAACGAGGATGAGGCACCGCGGCGCCTCATCGTGGTGGCGCGACCGGGAGCCGGCCTGGTCGAACTGGAGTTCCTCGCCGTGTTGGCGGAGGAGAACATCCAGGACCAACTGGCCTATCTGAGCAACCAGACCGACGCGACAGAGCAGCGGGAGGTCTCCCTCCGTCTGCTGAGGCACTTTGCATCGGCGGTACGTCACCGCAAGTACAGCGGCATCGACATAGTGACCGTGGAGGTAGAGGGCTCCCGCTAGTGCCCTCGCGCCCGCCGCGTGTGCATCTTGGGGGCATGGCCAACTGATGAGAGTTTCTAAGTAATTTTGTGATTTTTTAGGTTGTATTGTCACATGGAGTCTGTAGAGTGGCAGCTATGGAACGAACAGGTGTTCTGAATGGCAGTGGCGAGTCCGGCGACGGGCTGGCGGTGCGGGAGGTTGGCTGCTCGAACGGCAGCGAAGTGGAATGCGGATCCTCGGCGCTGAGTCTGCTGGAGGCGGCCGAAGTTGCGTTGAGGTCGGTGTCGTTGGAGGGGTTGGGCGAAGATGAGCTGTGCCGGGTGGTGGCCGGGGTCGGCCGAGTGACGGCTCTGGCCGATGCTGTCACCCTGCGGGCTGCGAGCGGGTTGGAGTCGCTGCGGGCCGGTTCGGCGCGGGAGGCGCTGGTGGCGGGGGCGAAGCTGTCGGGTCGGGCCGCCAAGCGAGTCACCGAGGCGGCTAGGACGGTCGATGAGATGCCCAACGTCGGGCGGCTGCTGGACGCGGGGGAGTTGACGCTCGAGAGCGTGTTCGCCCTGGGTTCTGCGGCCAAGCAGTGCGGCGCGGCGGTGGTGGACGGCTCCGACGAACTGCTGTACCAGGCGGCCACACGGGACGCCGGGTCGTTCAGCCGGGTGGCTCGCCGCTTCGCTCAGCGTCACGACCCGTCGGCGGGTGGTTACCTGCTCCAGGGTCAGCGCAACAGCCGGACGGCCGACCTGTTCGTCGGCAGCGACGGAATGGGCGTGCTGAAGGGCGAGATGGACCCGGTCAGCTTCGGTGTGCTGGAGCAGGCGGTCGACGAGCGCAAGGACTACCTGTGGCGCAAGGACGGCGGCCGCGACGGCACCCCCGACGCGGTGCGGAACAACGGTCAGCGGACCATGGACGCCATCTTCGAGCTGTGCACCGGGTTGGATGCCCTGACTCATGAGCCCCTGTCGGTTGACGATGGTCCGAGGGGTTGGCGTCGACTGCCGCCGGGGCGGATCATCGCGGTGACCGCGGGCGTGGTTGACGGCACGGACCCCGACGGGTCCTGCGAGATCATCGGCGTGGGTCCGGTTCCCTCAACGGTGCTCGACAGCATCTCGCCCGATGACCGGCTTGTCGGCGCCATCTTCGGCGGGGACGGCCAACCCTTGTGGCTGGGCCGAATGGAACGCTTGGCCAGTGTCGACCAGTACTTGGCGGTGGCGCTACGGGACCGGGGCTGCGTGCTGTGCCGGGCTCCGATGCATCGCTGCCGGCTCCATCATGCGGATGAGTGGGACGAGGATTGGGGACCGACCGACGTCGAGAATCTGGTCGCCCTGTGCAGCAGCTGTCACCTGTGGTTGCATCGAACCCGGCGGCGTGTCGTGCGCAAGATCGACGAGTACGGAGTCGTGACTTGGTCCACGGCCGCCCGCGGAGGGAAGCCGAGGATGGCGGATCCCGCAAGCGGATTCAGCGGCCGAGGAGACGACCCAATCGACGGGATGGAAGCCGGGGCCGATGCCGGCGCAGGCTCGGCGGTACGCGGCCCGCCAGTCGCCGCCTGCCGGTGATTGAGGGTGCCGGTGATGGAGGCCGCGGCTGGTGCTGTCGGGCAGGGCGCCGATCACTCCATCCGGACGGGAGTCAGCATTCGCCGCTTCAATCGGTTGGGCCGTCCCCGCTCAAAGGATGGACGGGTGGGGTCACTGAAGAACCGGCCTTCAGCCGCTACCTTCGATCACATCGGTGAGCCGCAACTGAATCCCCGGCGGGCCAGGCCCACGGCGGTACGCGGAGCACGAGAAGCCTCGAGAAGAATCAGAGCCTGGAGACGACTGTGGCACCACCACAACAGCAACTGACCACCGCGACCCTCGACCCCGTCCCGGCCCGCCAGGTGGACGACGTGCCGGTGGCCGAGGAGATGAGCGACTCGTTCCTCGCCTACGCCCTGTCAGTCATCACCTCCCGTGCCATCCCCGATGTGCGGGACGGCCTCAAGCCGGTGCAGCGCCGGGTCCTGTGGTCCATGCTGCAGATGGGTCTTCGCCCGGGCACTCCGTACCGCAAATCGGCCCGCGTGGTGGGCGACACCATGGGCCGCTACCACCCGCACGGTGACGCCGCCATCTACGACACCCTCGTCCGGATGGGCCAGGACTTCAGCCGCATGGTGGCCCTCGTCGACCCGCAGGGCAACTTCGGCAGCCTCGACGACCCGCCGGCGGCCGCCCGCTACACCGAATGCCGCCTGAGCGATGCAGCCATGGAGATGGTGGGCGAACTCGACGAGGACACCGTCGACTTCCGCCCCACATACGACGGCGAGGACACCGAACCGGTCGTCCTGCCCGCGGCACTGCCCAACCTGCTCGTGAACGGCACCGCCGGGATCGCCGTGGGCATGGCCACCAACATGGTGCCCCACAGTCTGGCCGAGGTCGGCGAGGCCATCGAGTTGGTGATGAGCAAGCAGCCGGGCGAAGCCGCAACAGAGCCAAGCCGCCGCCGGCAGCCGCGGCCGACAACCGATGAGCTCATGGAGGTGCTTCCTGGGCCCGATTTCCCGGGAGGCGGAATCGTGGTCGCCGACGAGGGTCTTCGGGCCGCTTACGACACTGGCCGAGGCTCGGTCAGATTACGGGCGCGAGCCGGCATCGAATCGGTCACTCGCCGGCGCCAGGCGATCATCGTCACCGAGCTGCCCCACTTGGTGGGACCCGAACGTGTGGTGTCTCGCATAACCGAGTTGGTGGGGGCTGGACGGCTCCTGAATATCTCCGGCATTGCCGACTTGAGCGACATGGACGGACTGCGCCTTCAGATCGATCTGAAGCCGGGCGCCGACCCTGCGACCGTGCTGGCTGAGCTCTACCGGCTCACTCCCCTGGAGGAGAGCCTCAGCGTCAACAACGTGGTGCTGGTTGAAGGCGTTCCCACCACCGTCGGGTTGCGGGAGCTGTGCGAGCACTACGTCGCCCACCGCCTCCAGGTCGTAGTCCGCCGCACCCGCTACCGGCTGCGACGAGCGGACGAGCGCCTGCACATCGTGGAGGGCCTGATCGCGGCCCTCGACAACATCGACGACGTGGTGGCGCTGATCCGCGGCTCCAGGGACGCCGCGGAGGCCCGGTCTTCGCTGATGGCTCGTTTCGGGCTCACCGAGGTCCAGGCGACCCACATACTCGACATGGCCCTGCGGCGGCTCACCGCGCTGGAGCGCCAGAATCTCGACGAGGAGGCCGCCAGCCTTCGAGCAGACATCGAGGAGTTCAAGGAGATCCTGGACAGCCGGCGGAGGCAGCGTGCCCTAGTGCGCAAGGAGTTGAGGCGGATCGTCGACGACCACGGCCGGCCTCGGCGCAGCCGGATCGTGCCGGCTGAGATCGCCGACCGCGAGCTGGCCGCGCATTCGGGCGAGGATCGTGGGACCAGCACGGCGACAGAGGTGGCTGATACGGGACCCGACCTGCCCTGTCAGATCACGGTGTCGACCAGCGGCAACATCGGTCGAACCTCGCTCAAGGGCATCCGGCGCGCCTCTCCGGGGCGCCACGATCTGATCGCGGCGAGCGTGATCGCCTCGACCGGATCGCTGGTGGCTGCCGTCACCAGCCGTGGACGGGTCTTCACCGCCCGCGGAGGCGAGATCGAGGAGGCAGTCAACCGAGTACGGGGCTTCGACGCGTCGTCCGTCTTCGGCCTGGGCTCCGGTGAGCGGGTGCTGGCCCTCGTCGCCCCCGGCGACGACAAGCTCGTGACTGTCACCGCGGCCGGGATCGTCAAACGGATGGATGCGGAGGAGGTCCTCGACTCGCGGCCGGGGTCCCCGCTGATTGCGTTACGCGACGGCGACCAGGTCGTATGCGCCTTCAGTGCTCCTGACGAAGCGGATCTCGTGATCGCGGCCGACGACGGCCGCGCGCTGCGGATGGAGGCGTCCTCGGTGCGGGTGCAGCGTCGCGGCGCGGCCGGAATGGCTGGCATCAAGCTGCGTGAGGGCTCCGTTCCCGTGGGGGCAGGCGCAGTGGCCGGGGACTCCGTGCTCGTGGTTGCGACGACTGCCGGCGGGACGGAGGGCGGCATCAAGACCACGCCCTGCTCGGATCTGCCTACCCAGGGCAGGGGAGGGCAGGGGGTGCTGGTCGTCAAGCTCGCGGCCGACGAACGCGTAGTGGCTGCGGCCGTCGGTGACGCCGACGGCATGCTGGCGCTGATGGGCCAGGACGACAATCCCCGCAAGATGGATCCCCATCCTGTCGCTCTGCGACTGGAGCCCACGGCGCGCTACCGCTCGCCCCAGCGTGTCGAGCGCCCGATCCATGTGCTGGCGCCGGGCAGGTGGTGACGGCCGTGGCTGCCACCGGCTCCCGCGCAACCTCCCAGGCCTCTGAGCTTCTCCTCGAGTTGGACGGCCCACCCGAATCTTCAGAGTCCGCAGAGGCCCGGCCGTCGGGAGCTGACGGGCCAGCCCCAGCCGGCGGCGCTTCCAACGGCTCCTACGACGCCGACTCCATCGAGACGCTCGAGGGCTTGGAAGCTGTCCGCAAGCGGCCGGCCATGTACGTCGGCGGCAACGGCTCCGACGGGCTGATGCACCTCGTATGGGAGATCGTCGACAACGCCGTCGACGAGGCTGCCGCCGGCTTCGCCACGAAGGTGGATGTGACGCTGCACCGCAACAGGTCCGTCGAGGTCGTCGACGACGGCCGTGGCATTCCCGTTGACAAGCACCCCGACCGCGACGTGTCGGCCCTCGAGGTGGTCTTCTCGGAGCTGCACGCGGGCGGCAAGTTCAGCGAGGGCGCCTACAAGGCGTCTGGGGGGCTCCACGGGGTGGGCGCGGCCGTCGTCAACGCCCTGTCCACCCAACTCGACGTGCAGGTGCAGCGCGACGGGTACCTGCACGAGTTGAGCTTCAAGCACCAGAAGCCGGGCCATTTCGACAACCGGCGCTTCGTCCCGGGAAGCGAGCTGCGAACCGCCCGCAAGCGCTCCAAGGCCACCGGCACCCGGGTGAGGTTCCTCCCCGACAAGGAGCTCTTCCACCCCGACGCCTCCATCGACGCCGACGAAGTGCGGCGACGGTTCCGCCAGACCTGCTTCCTGGTGCCCGGCCTGAGGATGACGTTGCAGGACAACCGGGCCGGGTTCGCGGGCGGCGAGCCGTTCGACTTCGTGAGTCGCGGCGGCCTGGCCGACTTCGTCAAGGAGCGATCCACCGCTGGTCCCGTGACCGGAGTCATCACCCTCAACGGGATCGAGACATTCACTGAGAAGGTTCCAGTCGAGGGCAGGATCACCGAGGTCGAGCGGGAGTGCAGGGTTGACGTCGCCATGCGGTGGGTGTCGGGCTACGACACCGAAGTCGCGGCCTTCGTGAACACCATCCCCACCCCCGCGGGGGGCACGCACCTCGCAGGGTTCGACCGGGCGCTCACCCGGGTGGTCAACAGCGTCCTGCTGAAGGACAATCGCAAGCTGGCCCGCATGGCCCGCCAGCACAAGAACGGCAAGACGAACGCCAGCAAGGACGACGTCCAGGAGGGGCTGGTGGCTGCGGTGAAGGTGACCTTCAGCGAGCCGCAGTTCAGGGGCCAGACCAAGCAGGAGCTGGGCACTCCCGCAGTGGAGGGCATCGTCGCTCGGATCGCCTACGAACAGCTCAAGGAGTGGTTCGAGCCTGGTGGCGGCCCCCGGTCGCAGGTCAAGGCGCTGAGCGACAAGCTCGCGGATGCGGTCGTGAACCGGGTCGCCTCCAAACAGATGCTCGACACCAAGCGCAAGGCGGCCAGTCTCGGCTCGACCGGCATGCCGGACAAGCTGGCCGACTGCCGTGTTCACGGCCCGGAAGCCGAACTGATCCTCGTGGAGGGCGATTCGGCCGCGGGCCCGGCCAAGCGGGGCCGCGACTCGGAGTTCATGGCCATCCTCCCGCTGCGGGGCAAGATCGTGAACGCGGCCAAGGCAAGCCCCAAGCAGGTGCTCGACAACGCCGAGGCCCAGGCCATCTTCACCGCCATGGGCGCCGGTGCCGGCGACGCCTTCGACATCGAGGCCGCCCGCTACGGCCGGATCGTCATCCTGTGCGACGCCGACGTCGACGGCAGCCATATCCGCTGCCTGCTGCTGACCCTCATCCACGGGTACATGCGGGAGATGCTCGTTCAGGGCCGCGTCTTCTCGGCCCAGCCGCCGCTGTACACCGCAAGGGTCGGGGACCGTACCTACCGGGCCTTCTCGGACGATGAGCGCGATCGGATCACCGGCGAGCTCTGCCGGGGCAAGCGCAGGCCTGAGAACGTGAAATGGCAGCGCTTCAAGGGTTTGGGGGAGATGAACACTGACGAACTCCGGCACTGCGCGCTGGATCCCGCCACCCGCACCCTGCGCCGCCTCACCATGGCCGACGCCGAGCAGGCCGACGCAGCAGCCGAGATGTTCGACGTGCTGATGGGCAGCGACGTGGCGGTGCGACGCGACTACCTGGTCGAGAATTCCTCCCTCGTGGACGAGGCGATACTCGACATCTAGCCGTGACGGGCTCGCCCCCGCGCATCCCTGCCGCTGTCTCACCCATGGACTAGAACGGCGGCATGCAGCTCGCGTTCGATCCTGGCGACATGCTCGACCCGGCAGGCGTCGGAGCGGTCGGCGAGGACGGTCGCCCGAGCCCGCCCGAGAAGCTCTCACCGTCGGGTGCGGCGACGTTCGAGCAGTGCCCCCGCCGCTGGCGATTCCGCTACGTGGACCGCCTGCCCGATCCTCCCGGTGAGGACGCCCTGGTCGGCACGTTCGCCCATCGAGTGCTCGAGCACCTCATGCAGCGGCACCCGGGCCGGCGGACCAAGGACGACGCTCGCCGGATTGCCCGTGAATCCTGGCCCGAGATATCGGGCAGCGACGACTACCGCGATCTGGAACTCGACGACGAGCAGGCGCTGGAGTTCCGCTGGAAGGCCTGGCGGGCGATCGAGGGGCTTTGGGAGCTCGAGGACCCGTCCGGTGTGGATGTGCAAGCCACGGAACGGCAATTGTCGGTGACACTGGACGGAGTGCCCTTCCGGGGCGTCGTGGACCGGGTCGAATCCGAGCCGGACGGTCTCGTGATCAGCGACTACAAGTCGGGACGGGCGCCCACACCGCGATACGCGCCCAGTCGACTCCAGCAGGTGTTGCTCTACGCGGCCGCGGTCGCCGCGGAGACGGGCGAGCAGCCGGTGAGGGCGCAGTTGCTGTATCTGGGCCAGAAGATCGTGGCCACGGCCGTGACCCCCGTTGAACTTGGGGGTGCCGTGGAGCAACTGACTTCGACATGGCACGCGATCGGGGACGCATGCCACGCCGATGACTTCTCGGCCCGGCCCGGGCCGCTGTGCGGCTACTGCCCGTACGTCGAACGCTGTCCCGAGGGTCAGGCCGAGAATCGCCGGCGATCAGAGATGCGTGCCGCCGAGGAGGCGAGCCTCCTGAAGCTGGCCGGCTAGCGGGAGCGGCGCTTCCACGCCTTCCAGAGCAGCCCGAGGACCACCAGGCCCACCGCTGCGCCCAGCACCGTTGAGATCCCCACCGAGTACAGCAGCCTCTCGCTCCAGGCGTTGGGCGGTTCGGGGGCCATTCCGGGGCCCGGTGCCGGAGGAGGCTCGCCGTGGCCGGTTTGCGGCGGGTCGCTCACAGGGTCGAGGAGCGTGTCGACGACCGAGGACCCGTTCCCGCTGGGCCGGTAGCGCGGTTGGTCGCGCTGGGGGTCATAGACCATTGCGATCCTCCGGTGTTGGGGTGCCCACCACTAGATCGTAGAGGAGATCGAACTCGGCGCACGCCTCGGCTGCGCCTCGACGGGGCGGGAGGGCATGTATGGGACGCGAGCGAGCGGCGGCCTCGGCCACGGCGGCCCGCAAGCGGACCGGAGGCAGCACCAGTTGCCCGTGGTCGGCGATGAGCTGCTCGTTCCAGTAGCGGGAATCCCGGGTGCGAGCGAGGCGGTTGACGGCTACCCCCGCAACCCGGAGGCCCGACGGCTTCCTCACTGCGACGCGTTCGATGGTCCGCATGATCTCGCTGACCCCGTCGGAGGCCCAAGCGCTCGGCTCGGTGACTACCAGGGCTGCGTCGGCGGCGAACAGGGCGTTGATGGTCAAGAGTCCTAGCGACGGGGGGCAGTCGATCAGCACCAGGCTCCCGCATCCCGAGAGAGCCACCCGGAGCCGGTCCTGGGCACCGACAGCGTCCGAGAGCAGTTGCCGCTCCCGGCCGGCCAGCGCTGGGGTGGAGGCCACCACCTTCGGAGGCAGGCCCTTGTCGTCGGGCCATCCCGACGGAACGGTCAGGCTCGCAACCACTCCCGGCCGGTCGGACGCCAGGGCCTCGTCCACGTTGGTGTCGGGTGCCCACAGCCCGAGTCCGGTGGTTGCGTTGCCCTGAGGATCGAGGTCGATCACAAGGCTCGGGATCCGTCGTGTCCAGGCAGTCGACGCCAGTCCGAGCGCCGTGGTCGTCTTGCCGACTCCGCCCTTCTGGTTCACCAGAGCGATCACTGTCACGCCTGCACGGTAGCCAAGCGAGATGATGCCACGCGCAAGATCGCGCCGAAGCTCCGCCTGACGGAGCACACTTGCTGCATGGCTGCACGCGGTCGTGTTCCTCAGGCGCTGACGCGGGCGGGCACGCGCTGGGCGCGCGATCTGCTGGCGGTGCGCAGCGCCTTCGCTGCGCTGGTGATGGCTGCCCTCGCCAGCCTCGTTGCCGGTCTGATCCTTGCCTCCATCACCGACACTCTTGAGGAATTGCCGGGTCTGCTGCTGCTGGTGCCGGCGGCCATCGCGGTGAAGGGCAACATATTCGGGGCGCTGGGCAGCCGGCTGGGCACAGCCATCCACGCGGGCACATTCCGGCTGTCGGGCCGGCGGGACTCGGTGATGGCGCAGAACGCGGTCGCTTCTGTGGCGTTGAGCCTCGCGCTGGGTGTGGTGCTGGCCATCATGGCGAAGGCCATCGCGCTGGCCTTCAACATCTCGCCGACGATGAGCGTTGCGGACTTCGTGGTCATCTCGGCGCTGGGGTGTCTGATCGCTGCCTTCGTTGTGCTGGCGATCACGTTGGCGACCACGGCCGGCGCAGTGCGGTTCGGCTGGGATCTCGACAACGTGGTTGCTCCGATGGTGACGGTCGCGGGCGATGTGGTGACCCTGCCCTCGCTGGTGGTGGCGGCCGAGCTCGCCGGATTCGACATTCTCACGCCGTCGATGGCGTGGGTGCTGGGGGTCCTGGCCGCGGTGTCGGTGGCGTGGGGGCTGAGGAGCAAGCTGCTGGAGTTGCGTACCATCATGCGCGAGTCGATGCCCGTGCTGATCGCGGCGGGAATGCTCGACCTGGTGGCCGGGATCACGGTCGAGAAGCGCATCGATGACTTCGTCACCTTCCCGGTGTTGCTCGTTCTGCTGCCGGGCTACCTGGCCACGGCCGGAGCGCTCGGGGGCGTGCTGTCGAGCCGGCTGTCCACCAAGCTGCATCTCGGCCTGGCCCGGCCCTCGGTCGTGCCGTCGGGAGCGGCGAGAGTCGATCTCGCCACCACGTTCGCACTGTCGCTGCCGGTGTTCGCGCTGCTTGGCCTGGTGTCGTCGATCGCGGCCGGTCTGACAGGCCATGCCGGTCCAGCGCTGGCCGACCTGGTCGCGGTGGCTGCGCTCGGCGGTCTGCTGGCCACGGTGTTGATCGTGGTGGTCGCCTACTACGGAACGCTTGCGGCTGTGCGCTTCGGAGTTGACCCCGACACCTACGGCATTCCCATGGTCACCTCTTCGCTGGACCTGGCCGGTGCATTCACCTTGATCCTCTCGGTGGTGCTGGTGGGAGTTGTGTGATGGGCACGGCGTCGCGCTTGAGACCTACGATGATTCCAGGAGGGACCTGATGGAAGACGGACCTCGCAATCTGCGGGAGATGCTGGCCGAGGCGAAGGACACCTCCGAACTGATGGTGGACCTGGCCTATGCCGCGCTCTACTTCGGCGATCCCGACATGGCCGACGAGGTGGGCGCGCTCGAGGAGCGGATGAGCCACCTTGTGCAGGACATGAGGGCGGTTTGCATTCTGGCCGTGCGCCACCCCCGCGACGCCGACGGCATGTCGTCGGTGCTGCAGGTGATCTCCGCCATCGAGCGCATCGCCAACGACGCTGTCGACATTGCCCGCATTGTCACCCATCGGGTCGGCATACCGGCGGAGCTCGTGGCCGACCTGAGTGCCGCCGAGGAGGTGTCGCACCGGGTGCTGGTGTCGGAGGGCTCGCTGCTGGCCCACCGCCGCCTGGCCGACCACGAGATGCCGGCCAAGATGGGTATGCGGGTAATGGCGGTGCGCCGGGAGCGCGAGTGGATCACCGATGTGGGCGGCGACACGGTCCTCGTCCCGGGTGACGTGCTGTTTCTGCGGGGATCGCCCGACGGCATCCACGAGTTGCGCAGCCTGGCCGGGTCCCCGGACTGGATGCCGCCGGAGCAGCCCGACGGTCCAGTCGCCACCGACCTCGACCGTGCGGTGGACGTGCTGGTGGAGATGAAGGACCTCTCGGAGGTGGCCGTCGGCCTGGCCTACTCGTCGCTGGTGCTGAGGGACGAGAGCCTTGCCGCTGAGGTGCGTCACCTCGAGGATCGCCTCGACGAGATGAAGGACCGCCTCGAGGAGTGGGTGCTGCGCGCCGCCAGAGAGCACGTGGACCACTCGGCTCTGAGGGGGCTGCTGCATCTGTCGCAGGCGGCGGAGGACCTGGGCGACCAGGCCCAGCAGATGGTGTGGATCATCGAGCGCCAGGAAGACATCCATCCGATACTGGCTGTAGCGCTCGGCGACAGCGACGAGGTGGTGGTGCATATCCCGGTGGCGGAGGGCTGCGAGGTTGACGGCAGAACGCTGGGCGAACTCAGTCTGAACATCGAGCCCGGCTTCACCGTGCTGGCCATCCGCCGTGGCGGCCAGTACCGCTACCGGCCGCGTGGCGAGGTACGGCTTGCGCCCGGTGATTCCCTCATCGCCAGCGGACCGGATGAGGGGCGTGATCGCCTGGCCGAGATGTGTGGCTGGCGGCTCATCAACATAGACGACGACACGGCCATGGTCTTCGAGCCGCTGGAGTCGAGCCTGCCGACTGCCTAGCGGCCCGGCGCGCTGCAGCGCGCTGCGGCGCTAGCTTCACCCGCCATGGCGACTCCCGCCGGCCGGCTCTGCTTGCTCACCGTTCACGCCCATCCCGACGACGAGGCCTCGAAGGGCGCTCCTACGGTGGCCCGCTACCACGCCGAGGGGGTGCGCACCGTGCTGGTGTGCTGTACGGGAGGAGAGGAGGGCGAGATCCTCAACCCGGCGCTGGACAAGCCCTCGATGGCCGAGAAGCTGGCCGAGATTCGGGCCGAGGAACTGGCCCGGGCTGCGGCAGTGATCGGCTACGACGAGGTGGTGATGCTCGGGTACCGCGACTCCGGAATGGAGGGCTCGGAGGCCAACGCCCATCCCGACTGCTTCGCCAACGCCGACCTGGACGAGGCGGTGAGCCGTCTGGTGTCGGTGATACGCCGACACCGGCCCCAGGTGATCGTGACCTATCCCGAGGATCAGGGTGGCTACATGCACCCGGACCACGTGCGGGTCCACGACATCTCGATTCCCGCCTTCGAGCGCTCCGGCGACGCCCGATACCGTCCCGACCTCGGCGAGCCCTGGTCGCCGGCCAAGCTCTACTACACGCTCTGGTCCCGCAAGCGCATCGAGGAGCGGCACCAGGCATTCCAGGACCTCGGCCTGGAGTCGCCCTACAACGACTGGTGGTTCAAGCGCCCCTCCACCGATGACCAGATCACGACTCAGGTTCCTGTGGACGGGTTCATCGACGCGCGCATCGAGGGGCTGCTGGCCCACGCCACCCAGATCGATCCCGAGTCGACCTTCTGGTTCGGGCTGCCCCCGGAGGTCGAGCGTTCCATTCACCCCTACGACGACTATGTGCTGGCCCGCGGCCCCCGCCCCGCTGAGCTCCCCGAGCGCGACCTGTTCGAGGGCTTGCGGGCCGAGGCGGCCGGCGAGTCCGGTTGACATGGCGCTCGAGCCTCTCAGCGAGGGGTGGCTGGAGGCTGTTGCGGCCGGGTTGGAGGCGGTCGACGAGCCCGGATCAGCCGACGGCGTGGCTCAGATCGTGGTGAGCGGCTCGCCTGCCGGCGCGGCTCCCTTTCATGTCGTGGTGGCTGAGGGCCGCGTGGGAGTGGTGGCCGGGCGCCACCCGGAGCCCGACATGGTGCTGTCCGGGTCGTATCCCGACTTCGTACGGGCCTGGGAGGGCGAGCTGTCCGTGGAAGCGGCCTACATGTCGGGCCGGATGAAGCTCGAGGGGGACCAGGTCCTGCTGTTCGACGGCTGGCGCCCCCTTCTGCGGTCGTCCCAGCTCAGGGAAGCCCTCGCCCCTCTGCGCTGAAGCCGCAGATTCAGATGCGGTGCCTGGCCCTTCTCTGGGCGCTGCGCAGCGTGCGGTAACCGACCAGCGCGGCTCCGGATTGCTGGAGCATCTCGGTCACTTCGGCCGACAGGGCTAGGGCGAGGTCGTCCACCCGGCCGGCTGCCGCGGGATCGATGGCGTGGATCTCGGGCTCGTCCAAGGCCGGGTGCAGCGACAACTCGGTGACCCCTGGACTCAGATCGCCCAACTGCTCGACCACATGGCGGCGAGCGTCGCCCCGGACGAGCCGGAAGTGGTCCGGGAAGACGATGCCCTCGTCCGTCGCCAGCGACCGGAACGGGAATCCGGCCTTGGCTTCGGCGTCAGCACCCTCGAGCCGTACTGGCAGGTCGAACGAGACGGCCAGGTCCAGCAGCACGTCGAAGAACTCCGGGCGCTGCTGAAGGGCAGACAGGTGGGTGGTGAGGTGGGTCACGTCGAATCCCCAGAGTACGGCTCGCTCGACTTGGGCCCGGCACTCCCGGCGGACCTCGTCGAGGTCCGCGTGGTCCCACAAGTCGTGCACCGTGCGGGGGAAGCCGCCGTCGCCGTCGAGCAGGCTCGGGGCGTTGGTGATGGGCCCCCAGCGGAAGCAGTCGAGTTCTGCGTTGAGGGTGAGGTGGACGCCCAGGTCCTCGCCCCGGTACAGCTCGGCGGCGTGGCGGGCCCACGCGCCGGGCATCACGATCGTTCCGGTGGTGGCCGCGCCCTCGCGGAGGGCCTGATAGCCCCCGGCAGTGGAGGAGTGGGTGGTGCCGATCCGGTCCGCGCTGACGATCACGAGCCTCGCGTCGGCTGGGTGCCCGAGTCGCTCGACCAGCGATTCCACAGCCCTGACGGTACCGCACACCGACGCGGTGCCGGTCGGCTGCCTGTGGGCACGCAGCGTCCGGGTCAGTCGAGCGGTACGTCGGGACCTCCGCAGGCGCTCCACAGCCCCCGGCCGGATACGACGGCCTCCGCCTGTGCACGGTCCAATACATCGGCGTAATGGTCGTTGGGCGGATAGTTCAGCACCGCCGCGTAGCCGGCCGCGACCAGCTCCAGGTTGACGAAGAGGCCGTCACTGGATCGCACGACGTATCCCAGCAACCGGTCATAGACGTCGCGGGCCTCGACATCCCGCACCAGCGAGACCTCGGTTCCCGCGGGGAGCATGGCCGCCAGGAAGAGCGAAGCCTCCTTGCCGTAGCACTGCACCGGTCGGGTGGGAGCGACCGACTCGGGAGCGTCGACACCGATGAGGCGAACCGTCTCGGAGCGGTCCCCGATCCTCGCGACAATCGTGTCGCCGTCGACGACGCGCTCCACGACAGCGTTTATCGCCCGGTGGTCTGGCGTGCTTGCGGAGGTGTCGGCAGGACTGCCAGCGTCGGTTCCGCAACCGCTCGCAACCAGCAACGGTGCGACCGCTGCCAGCGCTCGGAGTGCTCGACACAGCATCGCACCTGCCTCTCTTCAATGGGTCTTTCCGCAAGATGGGGGACTGTTGCCATCTGAGGCCCCGCGGCCGCGGAAGACCAGGGGCGATAGGGCCGCGCCGCGGCGATCAGGCGGCGGCGGGCAGGTTGGGACGGGGGACGGTAGCGGTCTTCGCCTGGTTGCGGGCTGCCTGCAGGGCCTGGCGGGCCCGGGCCACACCGCGCCGGCCTATGTCGCATGTGGCCGGGTCGAGCTGCCAGCTGTTCGGTGAATCGGCCTTCTCTGCGGGAACGATGTCGATGAGAACCAGTTGATCGGTCATGTAGACATATTGGCGAGGGGGTGTGACATCCTTTCAGCGTGACTCAGACTTCTGCCCAAAGACACGGCATCACCGTGCCCTTCGCCGGCCCCCTGCACACGCAGCGGGAGCGCTTTGAGGAGCTGGTTGACCTCGGCTACACCGATGTCTGGTCGGCGGAGGCCGATGGCTTCGACGGGCTGACCACCCTCACCCTCGCGTCGGTATGGGCGCCCTCCTTGCGGCTGGGTACCGCCATCCTGCCCGTCTACACCCGCGGCCCGGCCCTGCTCGCCCAGTCGGCGGCGTCGCTGGCCTCGGCCGCGCCGGGCCGTTTCGTGCTCGGCATCGGCTCGTCGTCGGACGTGATCGTCGGCCGATGGAACGCGATGGCCTTCGACCGCCCCTTTCACCGTGTGCGTGACACGATCCGCTTCCTGAGAGCGGCCCTGGGCGGCGAGAAGGTCACTGAGGACTACGACACCTTCTCGGTGCGCGGCTTCCGGCTCGGCGTGAGGGTCGACGAGCCCGTCCCCATCTTCGTGGCCGCCCTGCGAGAGCGCATGCTGCGGCTGGCGGCACGCGAGGGCGACGGGGCCATCATCAACTGGCTCTCGGCTCAGGACGCAACTCGGGTATGCGGCATAGTGCGGGACGAGAGCCCGACAGCCGAGATCGTGGCCCGCATCTTCGTGCTGCCCACTCCTGATCGTGAAGCGGCACTGGCCACGGGTCGGTTCATCCTGGCCGCCTACCTCAATGTGCCGGTCTACCGGGCGTTCCACACCTGGCTCGGCCGCACGGATGCGCTCGGCGAGCATTGGGCCCAGTGGGAGGCGGGTGACCGGCGAGGCTCCCTGGCGAAGATCCCCGAGCAGGTGGTCGATGAATTGCTCGTGCACGGCTCGCCCGAGGAGTGCCGCGATCACATCCAGCGCTTCATCGACAACGGCGTGACCTGCCCCGCGCCCATGGTGCTGCCGGTCGACGGGGTGGACGCGTTCGACGTGGTCAGAGCGCTGGCGCCCGCCGGCGGCTAGGAGCTCGAAGTTCCCAGCAGACTCTTCTGCATGCGCCGCATGCCGCGCAGCCAGCGCTCCCGGTCACCGGCCCGGCGCTGCTCGTAGGTCGCCACTTCGGGGTGGGGCAGTATCAGGAAGCGGTCCTCGCGAAGCGCTTCCAGGGTGGCGGCCGCCACCTCCTCGGGCTCCATCAAGCCCAACTCCCGCACCTGGGCCACGCCGAGCATCCAGTCCGATTCCGTCATGGGCGTGCGAACCCCCTGGGGGCACAGGCACGACACCCTCACGCCGTCGTCGCCGTGGGTGATGGCGATCCACTCGGCCAGCGCCACCGCGGCGTGCTTGGTGACCGCGTACGACGCCGTCCCCAGCCCGGTCAGCAGCCCTGCGGCCGAGGCGGTCACCAGCAGATGGCCCGAGCCTCGCTCCACCCATCTCGGCACCAGATGCCGGCAGGCGATCACATGGGCCATCAGGTTCACATCCCAGATCCGGTTCCACTCCTCGTTGGGACGCTCCACCCCGCCCATGGCAGAAATGCCGGCGTTGCCGCACCAAAGCTCAACGGGGCCGAGGTTCTCCTCGACCCCATCGATTAGGGCGACCACCGCGGCCTCGTCGGTCACGTCGATCTCGGCCGCGAAGCCGACCGGGCTCCCGGCGGCAGCCTTGGCGGCGATCTCGTTCGCGACGGACTCAGCGCCGGCCCCGTCGATGTCGGCTACCACCACCACGGCCCCGCCGTCGAGCGCCAGAGCCCGGGCCAGCGAGCGTCCAATGCCGCTGGCGGCGCCCGTCACCACCGCGACAGCCCCTTCGAGTTCCACGTCCCAATCCTAGTAATGGCCCAGGTTCACAGGCCCCTACGCCACAGGCGACGGGCCACCGCCCCGAGCACCGCGCCGGTCCCGATCCCGGCGGCCACATCGCTGGCGTGGTGGATCCGGACGTGTATGCGGCTCAGTGCCACGACCAACCCCAGCGCGTAGTACGCGGGCGCCCAAGGGCTGCGGCGCGACAGCAGCGACGCCGCCACCATGGCTGCACTGGCGTGACCGCTGGGAAAGCTGCTGGTGAGGGGTTGGCGCAGGGCATGGGGCCGGTTCCCCGCGAAGACCGGACGCCGCCTCCCGAAGGCTGTCTTGATGACGCCGTTGACGAGCACTGCTTCCGCTAGGAGGGAGATGCTGAGTTCGGCAGCCGGGCGGTGGCTTCGCCGCGCCACGGCCTGAGCAGCCCCGAGAGCGTGCCAGAGTCGCGAGTGGTTGGCGGCCTCCGACACCGAGTACATGAGCCGGTCCACCGCGGGCTTGCCCCGCAGGGCGCGCTCCCACCAGGCGTCCACCGCAGCGTCGATGCCCTCGATGGGCTCCTCGGCATCGCTCATTGAGATTCACCCGGGATGGTCGTGGAAGGGGTGACATTACTGCCAGGCTCACCCGACTCCCCGCCCTGCTGGCCGGGATCCTCGCCGCCGAAGTCGGTTTCGGTCTCGCCCTGCTCCCAGCCGGCCTCCCCGCCCTGCTGCTCGCCCTCCTCCGGCGGCACGACCGTGGTGGACGTGGTGGTCGTGACCGAGGGAGACCCGTCGCACTTGAGGCCCTCGGGACGGTACTGGGCCCACACCGTGTCGGTCTCGGTGTGCCCGTCGTCCAGGTATGTGCGGGTCCGCTCGGTGGTCACCCGGGTGCAGGTAGTCCCCACGGTCCGCGTCGACTGGCCGGTCTGCTCGGCCAGCACCCACGGCGTGGAGTAGAGCTTCACCGTGATCGAGTCGTCGGCGGTGGTGGGCCACAGCATGACGCCGTAGGGGGTGTTGTTCTCCAGCACCAGATCAGGTGCCGGATACGACACCGTGGCCTCGCGCCCGTAGGGGTAGCGGCTCAAGTAGATGGTGTGGCTCTGGTAGTCGATGAAGTCGAGCCCCGCGAAGAACGCCGCGTTGAACAGCGTGGTGGCGTACTGCGAGATGCCGCCCCCCACCGAGTCCACGAACACGCCGTCGAGGATCATCTTGGCCGGCACGAACCCCTTGCCGGTCGTGCGCGGCCCGACGTGGCCGTTGACCGAGAACCGCTGGCCGGGCTCGATGATCACGCCGCGGGTCAACTCCGAGATGCGGGCGATGTTGATGATCCGGTCCTGGGCCGGCGTGAAACGCGTGGTGAACTCGCCGACCACCTGGAGGATCCCCAGCGACTCGGCCCACTCCCGGCCTTGGGGGTGGGGGTTGGGCGCGGCCGGCAGCACTATCACCGGCTGGCCGTCGATCATCCCCTGCAGCAACGCGTCGGGCGCCGTCTCGTGGCAGCACTTGAATCCGGCTTGGCCCTCGGAGATGGTCACAGCACCGTCGGTGTCCAGGCCGATCGTCGCGGGGATCCCTTCGCTGCCGATCCCCACGAACAGGCTGGCGAGGGTGGCCTCGATCCGCGGGTTGAGGCCGAGGTGCGTGTCGTGCTGCTCCCCCTCGAGGACGATGAACTGCCGGAGGGCCTCCTGGCTGATGGTGAAGGTCTCGGTGGTGCCCTCGAGTTGGAGCTGAACCCCTCCCTCGGTGATCTCGTTCGCCTTGGTGGCGAGGGCGCCGGCCAGCGCCACCGCGATCGGGTCGGCCGGCTCCATGCCGCTAATCGGAACCTCGACGGCGACCCGGCCGCCCATGTTGTTGAGCACGGCATCCTCGAGCCTGAGAGCCAGCAACTCCATGTCGGGGACGGGCACATCGATGTGAAGGACCGGCTGGAAGGCTCCGTCGACGAACTGGATCCGGGGCGTCTCGGGGTCGGTGTAGGGGTCGACCGTGTCGGCGAGGGTTCCCAGGTCGGTGGTCACCGACGGGCGCACGTCGCGGCTGGCGAACAGGTCGAACAGCCACGCGGCCGGCCGGACCACCGGCGGGGGCGGGGTGTCGGCCTCGGCGAGAATCCGCTCAGCATCCAGCGAGATTCCGAGTTCCTCGGCGGTGACCGTGATCGTGTGGCCCAGGAACTGCAGGTCGATGTCCGGGAACTGGAGGTCGATGGTGGTCTCGGCCACCTCCTGGACGACGGGTTCGAGCGCGATGACTGCCTCTTCGGGCTCCAGCCCGCCGATCTCGACGCCCGAAACCGTCGCCCCCGGACGGATGCGGGTCTCCTCGCGTGCCTCGTAGATCTGCCAGCCGACGATCAGAGCACCGATCACCACTGCTGCCCCGACGAGGAACGGCCATAGTCGCACGTGCCGAACCTGCCGTCCTAGCAGCCGTCTGAGCACGGTTTGAGGGTATCCGCAGCGAGTGACAGCGCTGGCTCGACCGCGCCGCCTAGCCGCTCAGAACAATCTCAGCTCTGGCGACTCGATGCCCCGCAGCTCGTCGTAGTCCACCTCGACGCAGTCGATGGAGCGGTCGGCCGCCAGTACCTTGGCCTGCGGTTTGATGGTCCGGGCCACGAACACGCCCCGCACCGGGGCCAGGCTCGGGTCGGAGTTCAGGTAGTGCAGGTACCGGGTGAGCTGCTCCACACCGTCGATCTCGCCGTTGCGCTTCACCTCGACGGCTACCGCATTGCCCGACGAGTCGCGGCACAGCAGGTCCACGGGTCCGATGGCAGTGGGGAACTCGCGCCGCACCAGGGTGAAGCCGTTCTCGATGGTGTCCGGATTCTCTGCGAGGAGCTCCTGCATCTGCGCCTCGACACCGTCCTTCTGCAGACCGGGATCGGTGCCCATCTCGTGGGTGCTGTCGTGGAGGATCTCCTCGATCTTGATGACCAGAGAGTCGCTGCGGCCCGGAGCCGTCACCCGCCAGACCCCGGCGTCGGCGTCGATCACAAGCCGGTTGGGGGCGTTCATCCAGTTGAGTGGCTTGTAGGCGCCGCCGTCGGCATGGACGGCCACGCAGCCGTCGGCCTTGACCATGATGAGGCGGACAGCCGAGGGAAGGTGGGCCTGAAGGCGGCCGTCGTAGTCGACGGTGCAGCGGGCGATCACGAGCCGCACCGCGGCCAAGCTAGAGGCCGAGCGGGCAAGGCGCACGAATCCGGCCCCGCTGACCTGCGGCTGCTGCCCGGTGGCATACTCACCCGATGGATCTAGCCGGCCGGACGGCCCTGGTCACCGGGGGAGCCAAACGGGTCGGTCGAGGCATCACCTTGACCCTGGCCCGGGCCGGGGCCAACGTCGTCATCAACTACAACACTTCGGCCGACGAGGCCCGCCGCACCGCGGCCGACGCCGAGGCGCTGGGCGTGCAGGCTCTGCCGGTGAGGGCCGACGTCACCGATGACGGCCAGATCCAAGCCATGGTCGAGGCCGCGACCGACCGCTTCGGCACCATCGACGTGCTGGTCAACAATGCCTCCACCTTCGCCTTCGGTGAGTTCCCGACCGACGATCTGACGGTGTGGCACCGGTCGATCGACACGCTCGTCCACGGCCCCTTCTACTGCGCCAACCGGGTGGCACCGGTCATGCTGGCCAACGGCTCCGGAGTGATCGTCAGCATCGGTGACCTGAGCGCGTTCGAGCCGTGGCCGGGTTTTGCAGGCCACGCCGTCGGCAAGGGGGCGATCATCTCGCTGACCCGCCAGTTGGCCCTGGAACTGGCTCCCGCCATCAGAGTCAACGCCGTGGTTCCCGGCCCCGCGCTGCGCCCCGCCGACTACGACGACGCCACCTACCAGCGGGTGGCCGACGAGACTCTGGTCGGGCGGTGGGGAACCCCCGCCGAGATGGGCCAGGCGGTCCAGTTCCTCATCGAGGCCGACTACATAACGGGCGAGGTCCTCACCGTGGACGGGGGCCAGCGCTACGGCCACCGCAAACACGCCCACGGCTGACCCGGCCGCGGGTGCCTGAACCAGAGCATGGTTGCCGCCGGGGTCCACATCGTGCCGTTGATGCCGTCCGGCGACGTCGTCGCGGTCGCCACCGAAGCGGAGCGGCTCGGATACGACTACTGCCTGGTGGCCGACGAGGGGTTCCATCCCGACGTCTACGCCTGCCTGGGAGCCATCGCCCGGGCCACCGACCGGATAACCCTCGGTGTGCTGACCAACGCCTACACGCGGCATCCGGCGGTGACCGCGGCCGCGGCCGCCACCGTCAACGAACTGTCCGGGGGCCGGCTGGTGGTCACCCTGCTGGCCGGAGGATCGATGGTGCTCAGCCCGATGGGAATCGAGCGATCCCGTCCCGCCCGGGTGGTGGCCGATTGCGTGCAGGTGCTGAAGCGGCTGTGGTCGGGCGAGGAGGTGAGTTGGAGGGGCGAGACCTGCTCCCTCGATCGGGCCCGGCTCGGCATGGGATCCCAACCGATCCCTGTCTGGATCGCCAGCCGCGGACCGCGCCTGTTGGAGTTGGCCGGACGGCAGGCCGACGGCGTCATCCTCACCGTCAAGCCCGATCTCGGAGCCGCTCTCAGCCTCGTTCAGGCGGCTGCAGCGAAGGAGGGTCGTCCCGAGCCTCAGCGCTTCTACCTGGGGCGGATCTGCTACACGCCGGAGCTGCTGGAAGGTCAGCGCCGGACGCTGTCGTTCGTGCTGATGGACTCGCCCCGCCGGGTGCTGGAGTCGCTGGGCCTCACCGCCGACGAGATCGCAGTCGTGGAGCACGCCGCCGGCGCCAACCAGCCCGGACTCGTGGACGAGTTGGTGACCGGCGACCTTCTCCGGCGCTACCAGGTGGCCGGAACACCTGAGGAATGCCGGGCCGAGGTCGAGCAGTTGGCTCGCCGGCACAGCCTGAACGGCGTGCTCATCGACGCGCTGTCTTCGGACCTCTCCGAGAACCTCGCCGTGCTGGCCGACTCGTTGCCGATCATCCATGACGCCCGGCCGTAGCATCTGCTCCTATGGGTTCCCGAGACCTCAGCAGCATCTTCGGCCCTGACGGGCGAACCGTGATCATCGCGCTGGACCACGGATTGATCGACGGACCCTGCCCGGGCTTCGAACAGCCGGCCGAGACCATCTCGGCGGTGGTGGCCGGTGGACCCGATGCGGTGTTGACCTCGTACGGCATCGCCGAGAACTTCGCGGCCGAGCTGGATCCGGTCGGGCTCATCCTTCGCAGCGACGGGTCGGTGAGCAACCTCGGCTCGCCCAGCACCGGTTCTGTCGGGCAGTTCTTCGGAGTCGAGGACGCGCTACGGGTAGGAGCCGACGCCCTGGCCGTGACCGCCCTGCCCGGTTCAGCTTCGGAGGCCGACACGCTGCTCAATCTGGCCCGTACCATCGGCGAGGCTCACCAATCGGAGCTGCCGGTCATGGCCGAGATGGTGCCGGGCGGGTTCGACTCTCCGCCCGAGATGCGGGGACCCGATGCGGTGGCCTTCGCGGCCCGCCTCGGAGCCGAGCTGGGAGCCGACTTCATCAAGGCGCCCTACTGCGAGGGCTACGCCCGGGTCACCTCATCGACGTTCGTTCCCGTGGTGATCCTGGGCGGATCCAAGGGCTCCGAGGCCGCCACGCTGGCCAACATCCGGGCCGCCCTCGACGCGGGCGCTGCCGGCGTGGCCATGGGCCGCAACGTCTTCCAGAGCGACAACCCCACGGCCATGACCCGGGCCGTGGTAGCCGTCGTCCATGCCGACGCCACCGTCGAGGAAGCCCTATCCATCCTGGAAGGATGACCCGGTGAGAAGAACCGGGGTCGATCAAGCCAGCGGCGACCATGTCGTGTTGGGGCTGGATGCGGGGACCACGTCGGCCAAGGCGGTAGTTGTCGACCGGGAGGGTGAGATCCTGGCGACCGGTGGGTCGGATCCCATCGCCGTTCGCTCGACCCGTGACGGCGGCCGCGAGCAGGATCCGGCCGAGATCTGGCGGGCCGTCACCGATGCCGGCCGGCGGGCCGTCGAAGGGCTCGGATCAGGTGTCGGTGTGGCGGCTCTGGCTGTGGCCGCTCAGAGCGGTTCTGTGATTCCGGTGACGGTCGAGGGTCGTGCCGAGCGGGCCATCACCTGGATGGACACCAGATTCCGGTCCGTGCCGGAGAACTGGTCCGACGGCGTGGCGGCGAGAATCCGCGCCGTCAGCGGCTGGATGCCCACGCCCGGGGTCGGGCTTTCAACCATCGTCGGGCTGCAGGCTCCAGGCTCTCGCCAGCCCGGAGCCGATCCGGCTCCCGTGTGGAGGTGGGCCTCGGTGGACGACTATCTCGTGTTCCGGCTCACCGGGCAGTGGGCCACCAACCCGTCCAATGCAGCGGGCATGCAGCTGATGGATGTCACCACCCGGACGTGGAGCGACGACTTGTGCAGCCTGGCCGGCATTGATGCTGGCCAGCTGTCACCGATCCGTGAGTCGGGCAGCACCGCAGGCGAGCTGGCAGGCGAGGCTGCGGCCGCACTGGGTTTGGATGCGGGCATACCGGTGGTGATCGGCGGCCATGACCAGGCCTGCGCCGCGCTGGGTCTCGATGTCGTGGATCCCGGCGACCTGTTCTTGTCGGCCGGCACCGCGTGGGTGCTGACGGTGGTCACCGACCGGGCCGATGTCGCCTCCCTGCCACGCTCGCTGAACCTCAGCCCCCACGTGCTGGATGGCGTGTGGACTGCATCCGAGAACCTGGGCGGGCTTGGCGCGATGCTGGCCGAGACCCCGCCGACCAGGATCCAGGACGCCTTCGCTACCTGTGGAGAGAGGGTGCGCCAAGCTCTCGAGGGGGCCGGCGAGTTCGCTGCCGGTGGTGACGAGCTGACCATGGTGGGGGGCGGGACCCGGTTCGGGGAGTTGGCCGACGTGATCGCCAACAGCATCGGCCGGCCCGTGATCACCCGACCTGAAGCCGCCTGGCCGGCCCTCGGTGCAGCCCGGCTGGCCGCGGCAGCTCTAGGGTGGGCGCCTCACGAGGGAGCGCCGTGACTAGGCCAGTTGTCGCCATCACCATCGGACAATCCAACTACCGGCGGATGTTCAGCGATGCCGCTCTGGCCGATCTGGCTCACGCCGCAGAAGTCGTGCACCATCCGGGCGACGAACCGGCCGGCAAGCAGGACCTGCTGGCCACCCTCGGCGAGGCAGATGCCTGCATCACCAGCTGGGGAGTGGCCCCGCTGGACGCCGAGGTCGTGGCGGCCGCGCCCCGCCTCGGGCATCTGGCCCACCTGGGCGGCAGCGTCAAGCGCTTCGTATCCGCCGCCGTGTGGGAGCGCGGCATGAGGGTCACCAGCGCCTCGGTTGCGCTGGCCCGGGACGTGGCCGAGACCACGTTGGGCCTGATGATCGTGGGCCGCAAACGGATCTGGCCCCTGGGAAACCACGTGCGCGACGGCGGCTGGCGCGACAGTGGAGTCTGGGATCGCTGGGACGCCCGGGAGCTCAGCCGATCGACGGTTGGCCTGATCGGTGTCGGCAACGTCGGCCGTCACGTGATCGAGCTGTTGGCCGGCTTCGAGACGACCATCCTGGTGGCCGACCCGTACCTCGGCGACGACGAGGCCCGGCGGCTCGGAGTGGAGAGGGTCGAGTTGGCGGAGCTGATGGATCGCTGCGATGTGGTGTCGATCCACGCTCCGGCCAACGACGAGACCAGGCACATGGTCGGTGCCGAACTACTGGGCCGACTGGGCGACGGCGCGGTGCTGATCAACACCGCCCGGGGCAGCATCATCGATGAGGGGGCCCTCGTCGACGAGCTGGCCACCGGACGGATCTTCGCCTTCCTCGACGTGACCGATCCGGAGCCCCCGGCACCCGACAGCCCCTTGCGTAGCCTTGACAACGTGGTGGTCACCCCTCACATCGCGGGCTGCATCGAGAACTGCCACCGCATGGGGGAGTTGGTCGTCGAGGAGGTGAGGCGCTATCTCGCGGACGAGCCGGCCATCAACGAGGTCCGGCCCGACATGCTCGACCGGATCGCCTAGCTGAGGACGAGGCCGCCGTCCACCTCGATGGCCTGGCCGGTCAGGTAGCGGGCGTCGTCGCTGGCCAGGAAGGCGACGACTCCGGCGATCTCCTCCGGCCGGGCCAGCCGCTTGACCGCAGTGTCGTTGGCCCGCATGTCCAGCCACTCCTCGGCGGTCATGCCGAGGGTGGCTCCGATCTCGGCTGCCACCTTGCGCACCATGTCGGTGAGGGTGTTGCCCGCGCACACCGCGTTGACGGTGATGCCGTAGGGCCCGAGCTCCATGGCGGCCGAGCGGGTGATGCCCACCACCCCGCTCTTAGTGCCCGAGTACTCGGCCGAGAAGGGCCAACTCGTCTTGGCGGCCATGGACGCGATGTTGATGATGGAGCCCCGCCCCTGAGCGGTCATGACCGGCGCGGCCAGGCTGTTGGAGATGAGGACGCCGGTCAGGTTGACGGCCACGATGTCCTCCCAGCGGTCGAGGGGTATCTCCGGCAGCGGCCCGCCGACGTAGACCCCCGCGCACGCCACCAGCACGTCGATGCGGCCCCAGGCCTCCATCACCCGGTCGAAGGCGGCCTGCTGGTCCTCGCTGGACCGCACGTCGCACCTCAGGGCCAGACTCTCGACCCCCTCGGCCCGGGCGGCGGCCGCGGTGGCGTCGTTGTCGGCCTCGTTGACGTCCAGGCAGGCGACGTTGGCTCCCTCGGCCGCGAAGCGGCGCGCCGTGGCCGCCCCGATGCCGGTAGCCGAGCCGGTGATGACCAACACCTGCTCGGCGAACCGCCTCATCACGCGACCCTACCAGCGCGGCTGGGCACCATTGAGGGGCCGGTCACTGCTCATGCGGTCGTCAGGGCGGTGAGTACCGGGCCGGCCAGTTCGGGGCGGCAGACCACCAGGTCCGGGAGGTAGACGTCGGGCTGGTTGTAGCGGAGTCGGGAACCGTCGAGCCGGCTGACGAAGCAGCCTGCTGCCTTCGCCACGGCCGCCGGGGCACACGAGTCCCATTCGTACTGGCCGCCGGCATGGACGTAGACGTCGGCGGTGCCCCGAACCACGGCCATCGCCTTGGCACCGGCCGATCCCAGCGGTACGACGTCGGCACCGAGCGCGGCGGCCACCGCGTCGGCCTGCTCCGGGGGCCGTGAGCGCGACACGACCAGCCGGGGCGGCCCGTCACGTTGCGGGGGCAGCGGGGGAGGCTCGGCCGTCGAGAGGGTCACCCCCAGCCCGGGCAGGGCCACGGCTCCCGCGACCGGGCGCTCTTCGACGACCAGGGCCACATGAACGGCCCAGTCGGTACGGGGCGGCTCGGAGAACTCACGGGTGCCGTCAAGCGGGTCGATCACCCACACGCGTTCAGCACCGATCCGGCTCGCGTCGTCGGCGCCCTCCTCGGAGAGCACCGCGTCGGCGGGGCGGGTCGCAGCCAACTCGGAGACCAGCAACTCGTGGGCCCGGCGGTCGCCCTCGGCTCTCAGCACGGCGGCAGGGGCCTCCTCGTCGACCAGCCTCTCCCTCAACTCGACCAGCAGCTCGCCCGCACGGTGGGCGAGCTGCGCCGCTAGGCGATGATCGTCGGTAACGGGTGTCAAGCCAGCACGGCCGCGTCGAGCAGGTCCTGCTGTTCCTGGCCGTGCACGGTGGGGCTTCCGCCCGCAGGGCTTCCCGACTCGGGGCGGCTCACCCTCCGGATCTCGTAGTCGTCGCCGTGGGCCTCGTAGAGGCGCCCCTTGATCCCGTTCCAGGCGCCCATGTTCTCGGGCTCCTCCTGCAGCCAGACGATCTCGGAGGCGTTGGGATACCGGCGAAGTTCGTAGTCGACCGCCCCGAACGGCCACGGGAACAGCTGCTCGACCCGGCACACGGCCAGTGGCGCCTGGTGCTCGTCGCGCAGCTCCAGTGCCGGGTAGGCCACCTTGCCGCTGCAGAAGACCACCCTCGTGACCGCATCCGCGTCGACGGTCCCGGCCTCGGCCCCGGGGTCGCCGAGCACTTCCTCGAAGGTGCCCGACGACAGGTCGGCCACCTTCGAGCGGGCGGCCTTGGCCCGCAGCAGAGACTTGGGCGTGAACAGGATCATGGGCTTGCGGACGCGGTGGATCATCTGGCGCCGCAGCAGATGGAAGTACTGCCCCGCGGTGGTGGGCTGGCACACGTGCATGTTGTCCTCAGCGGCCAGCGTCAGGAACCGCTCGATGCGGGCCGACGAGTGCTCCGGGCCCTGGCCCTCCATGCCGTGGGGCAGCAGCAGCACGATCCCGCAGTGCTGGTCCCACTTGTCCTCGGCGGCCACGATGAACTGGTCGATGATGATCTGGGCCCCGTTGGCGAAGTCGCCGAACTGGGCTTCCCACATGACCAGCGCCTCCGGCTTGGCCACCGCGTAGCCGTACTCGAAGCCCAGCGCGGCGTACTCCGACAGCAGGGAGTCGTAGATCCACAGGTCGGCCTCGCGAGCGCACAGGGTCGACAGGGGCACGTACTCGTCGCTGGTCACGTAGTCCACCAGGGTGGAGTGCCGGTGCGAGAAGGTCCCCCGGCGGCTGTCCTGGCCGCTGAGCCGGACGGGTGTGCCCTCCATGAGCAGCGATCCGAAGGCCATCGCCTCGCCCACGCCCCAGTCGAACTCGCCGCTGCGGAACATCTTGTTGCGCTGCTCGAACTGTCGGGCCAGCTTCGGGTGCACGGTGAAACCGTCGGGCACGGTGTTGAGAGCCTCGTAGATCCGTTCGACGGTCACCGAATCGATGGCGGTGCGGACGTGGGGCATCACCCCCATCGGCTCGGGCGGGCGCCGGGCGCGGATGTTGTGGCCGGGCGCGGCGTCGCGGGTCTCGTCCAGGGCGGCCTGGAGCTGGTCGCGAAACTCGGCCAGGGAGGCGTCGGCATCCTCGGCGCTTATGTCGCCCCGCTTCAGCAGCGACTCCCGGTACTGGGTGCGCACCGTCGGCTTGGCGTTGATGCGGCGGTACATCTCCGGCAGCGTGTAGCTGGGGTCGTCGCCCTCGTTGTGCCCGTGGCGCCGGTAGCAGATCATGTCGATCACGGCGTCCTTGTTGAACCGCTGGCGGTAGGCGAAGGCCAGGCGGGCCGCCCGCACGCAGGCCTCGGGGTCGTCGCCGTTGACGTGGAAGATCGGCGCGCCGACCATCTTGGCCACGTCGGTGGAGTACTGGGTGGAGCGGGCCGCGTCGGGCGTGGTGGTGAACCCGAGCTGGTTGTTGATCACCAGGTGGATGGTCCCGCCCACGCGGTACCCCCGGATGAGGCTCAGGTTGAAGGTCTCGGCCACCACGCCCTGGCCCGCGAAGGCGGCGTCGCCGTGGATCAGCAGCGGCATGACCGGGTAGGGGCCGTAGTCGCTGTCGGGCGGGATGTTGTCCATGCGGGCCCGGGCCATGCCCACCACCACCGGGTCGACGGCCTCGAGATGCGACGGGTTGGCCGCCAGCTCCACCAGCAGGTGCTTGCCCGACGGGCTTGTGTAGGCACCGATCTGGCCGAGGTGGTACTTCACATCGCCGCTGCCCTGGATCTGGTCCTCGGTGATGGCTCCCTCGAATTCCTTGAACAGTTCGTGGTAGGTCTTGCCCACCAGGTTGACGAGCACGTTCAGCCGCCCCCGGTGGGCCATGCCCATCACCACCTCCGCCAGGGGCGTGTCCGCCGCGCACGTCAGCAGGGCGTCCAGCAGCGGGATGGTCGACTCGGCGCCCTCCAGGCCGAAGCGCTTCTGGCCGACGTACTTGGTGCCCAGGAAGTTGCTGAGGGCCTCAGCCGCGTTCAGCTGGCTGAGGATGCGGTGCTGGTCCTCGGACTTGAGCGCGGCGTCGGCGCCCTCGATCTGCTCCTGGACCCACCGCTTCTCCTCGGGCTCCTGGATGTGCATGTACTCCACGCCGACGGTGCGGCAGTAGGCGTCGCGCAGCACGCCTAGCAGGTCGCCGAGCTTCATCCGGCGGTCCGGGCCCACGGTGGCGTAGATGCCCGTCTCGCTGCCGGTCAGGAACTCGCGGTCCAGGTCCCAGATGGTGAGCCCGTAGGTGGCCGGGTCGAGTTCGGAGTGCATCACCGGCGCCTCGTCGCGCAGTGGGTTGAGGTCGGCGATCAGGTGACCCCGCACCCTGTACTGGTTGATGAGCTGGTTGACCTTGGCCTGCTTCTCGAGCATGGCCGCCTCGCGGTCCACGGGGTTGAAGTCGCGCCGCCATTTCACTGCCTCGTACGGGATGTGCAGCGACCGGAAGGCCTGGCGGTAGAAGTCGTCGGTGCCCAGCAGCAGGTCGTGCACCCGCTGCAGGAACAGCCCCGACTCGGCGCCCTGGATGACCCGGTGGTCGTACGTGCTGCTGATCGTCACCAGCTTGCTCACCCCCAGGTCTGCCAGCAGGGACGGGTCGGCCGCCTCGTACTCGGTCGGGAAGGCAAGAGCCCCGACGCCCACGATCGTTCCCTGTCCCGTCATCAGCCTGGGCACCGACTGCTGGGTGCCGATGGTGCCGGGGTTGGTGATGGTGACGGTCACGCCCCGCATGTCGTCGGCACTGAGCCGGTTCTCGCGGATCTTGGCGATCTGCTCGTCGTATCGCTCCACGAAGGTGGCGAAGTCGAGGGTGTCGGCGTCGCGGATGCACGGCACCATCAGAGACCGCGTGCCGTCGTCGCGGGCGATGTCGACCGCGATCCCGAGACCGATGTGTTCGGGCCGCACGATCCTCGGCTTGCCTGCCGCGTCGGTGGCGTAGATGTTGTTCATGGCCGGGACCGTCTCGGAGATGGCTCGCACCACCGCGTAGCCGATCAGGTGCGTGAACGACACCTTCCGGACCATCTTGCGGCTGAGGTGGCCGTTGATGATCTTGCGGTTGACCTCCAGGAGCTTGGCCGGGACGTCGCGGAAGCTCGTGGCGGTGGGCACGGCCAGGCTGGCCTCCATGTTGGAGACGATGCGGGCTCCCACACCTCTGATCGGCTCCCCGATCGGCTCGTCCTCCGCGGGCTCCTTCTTCGCCTCCTTCGGTGCGGGCGGCGCCGGTGGCTCGCCTGCGAGCGGCACCGACATACCGGCGGAGTCGACCTGAGGCTCAGTCACATCCGTGGCCGTGGTATCGATGGTGGTGCGAGCGGCCGTCGATGCCGGTGGAGGGGCCGAGGTGATCGGAGTATCTGCCGTCTCGCCCTCGAACAGGGCGCGCCAGGCTTCGTCCACCGAGGCCGGATCGGAGGCCCACAGGTCGCGCATCTCGTCGATGACCCAGGCGTTGGCGCCCAGAGAGTCGCTCGCATCGGAGCGGATCCGGTCGTTCATGGCCGCGATCCTAGTTTCCTACTTTCCGGCCCGGATAGGGTCGGCCCGTGCGGGTCGTCACCTGGAACGTGAACTCCCTGAAGGCGCGCCTCGGCCGGGTGCAGCGCTGGATCGAGTCCTTCTCGCCGGATGTGGTGTGCCTGCAGGAGACCAAACTCGCCGACGACGCCTTCCCCGCGCTGGCCTTCCAGTCGCTGGGCTACGACTGCTTCCACAACGGCGAGGGTCGCTGGAACGGCGTAGCGGTGCTGAGCAGGGTGGGGCTTGCCGATCCCGTGGCCGGGTTCGGGGACGGCATCGAGCCCGACCCCGACTCTCGCCTGGCTTGGGCCACATGCGCAGGAGTGCGGGTGGCGTCGTGCTACGTGCCCAACGGTCGGGCCATCGGCCATGACCACTACCACTTCAAGCTCGACTGGATGCGCCGGCTGAGAGCCTCCCTCGACGCTCACGCCGATCCCGGTCGCCCCGTCCTGGTGTGCGGTGACTTCAACATCGCCCCCGATGACAGGGACGTGTACGACCCGGCCGCCTTCACCGATTCCACCCACACCAGCGCGCCGGAGCGGGAGAGGCTCACTGGCCTGCTCGAATGGGGCCTGGTCGATGTGTTCCGCGAGCATCACGATGACGGCGGGCTGTTCACCTGGTGGGACTACCGGCGAGGCGACTTCCACAAGCGCAAGGGCATGCGCATCGACCTCGCGCTGGCCAGCCGGCCAGTCGCCGGCGCGGCCAGCTTCGTGCTCATCGACCGCAATGAGCGCAAGGGCCCCAAGGACGACCCTCCTAGCGACCACGCACCCCTCCTGGTCGATTTGGACGACAGCGTCCTGGCAGGACCATGCTGACGCCCCTCGACGAGCACGCCCTGCTCGTCTTCTGGACCCAGCTGCTGGTGCTCGTGGTGGCCGCACGGGCAGCGGGCTACGCCGTGCGCCGGGTCGGGCTGCCATCGGTGATCGGCCAGTTGGCCGCGGGGGTGATCCTCGGGCCCTCGGTGTTCGGAGCGGTCTGGCCCAGCGGGTTCGAGTGGTTCATCCCTCACGAGGAGATCTCCTCGGGAGCGCTGTTCGCGGTGACCTGGCTGGGGGTGGCGCTGCTGCTGGTGACAGCCGGGTTCGAGACAGACCTGGCCCTGATACGACGCCTGGGCCGCGCCGCCGCGCTGGTGACCGGCTTCAGCCTCGTCGTGCCCCTTGCCGGAGGTCTGGTGACCGGACTGCTGCTGCCCAGCGACTTCATCGGCGGTGGCGCCGACCGCACCGTGTTCGCGCTGTTCGTGGCCTCGGCGCTGTCGGTGTCGGCGCTGGCCGTCATCGCGCGGATCCTCTCGGAGCTGGGGCTGATGAGGCGCGACTTCGGTCAGATCACGGTGGCCGCGGGCATGGCCAACGACGTGGTCGGCTGGGTGATGCTCGCCGTCTTCGCGGGCTTCGCCACCGCGGGCGAGGTGTCGGTGGGGGGCACCTTGCGGACAGTGCTGGGCCTGGCCGCCTTCCTGTTCCTGGCGATGACGCTGGGCCAGCGCGCCATCGACGCCAGCCTGCGCCGCGTCAGGCGCGACGGCCCCAACCTGCACGGCGCGCTCGGCATTGCGGTGATCACGATGCTGGTGTTCGGTGTGGCCACTCAGGCGTTGGGCATCGAGGCGGTGCTCGGAGCCTTCGTGGCCGGGGTGGTCCTCAACCGCTCACGCTTCCAGCAGCACGAGGTCGTTCACCACATCGAATCTCTCACCAACACCTTCCTCGCCCCCGTGTTCTTCGCCATGGCCGGCCTCCGGGTCGATCTCTCCCTGCTGGGCGAGGGCGATGCGCTGGCTTGGGCCGGAGTGGTGATGGTGGTGGCCATCGTGGCCAAATTCGCGGGCGCCTTCGTGGGCGCGCGGCTGGCGGGCCAGTCGCAACGGGCTGCGGTGGCCCTGGGGGCGGGTCTCAACGCCAGGGGCGCCCTGGAGATCGTCATCGCCTCAGTGGGTCTGTCCTTGGGCGTGTTCAGCGAGACGGCGTACACCGTCATCGTGATAGTGCCCCTGGTGACTTCGGTGTTCGCCGCGGTGAGCCTTCGCTTGGCGGTGCGGGACTGGATGGGGTCCCCGGCCGAGCGCGAGCGCCTCGAGCGCGAGGAGGCGCTCAGCCGCAACCTCGTGGTGCGCTCGTCCCGGCTCCTGCTCGCCTCGCGGGCCGAGCCTGCGTCCATCGCGGCCGCGCAGCTCATGCACTTCGCCTGGCCGGTGCAGGTGCCCGCCACTGTGATCTCAGTGGCGCCCGAGAGCCTCGGTGACGGCTCCTACCACTCCGACGGCGCAACCAGGAGCCAGTGGCCCGACATCACGATCGTCCGCAGCGTGCTCGACGGGCGGGAGGTCGATCATCGCCAGGTGCGGGCCCCCAGCGCAGCCGGCGCAGTCGTGGCGTCGGCCATCGTGGCCGAGGCCCGCCTCGGCTACGGGGCGATCTGCGTGGGTGTGGCCGGCCGCCACGAGGGCCAGCTGTACTCGCCGATGGTCGACGAACTGCTGCTGCACTCGCCCCTGCCGGTGGTGATCGTGAGGCGGGCCGATGGTCTTGAGACTCCGCTGCCCGGTGCCTTCACCCGCGCCGTCGTGCCGGTCACAGGCACCCGGTCCTCCCGGGCCGCCCAGGAAGTCGCCTTCGGGGTGAGCAGCCAGCTTGGCACCGAGGTGGTGCTGACCCACGTGGTGCAACGGCAGTGGCCGGAGCTGCGGATGCTGCCCAAGCGGCTGACCAGCAGCCGGCTGGCGACCCGCGTGCTCGGCGAAGCTCACCCTGAGGCGGCTCGCCCGGTGGTCGATGCCCTCATGGACGCCGCCCGGGACCGGGGCGCGGAGATGGGTGTGGAGGCCCGCACGCTGGTGCAGCAGGGCTCGTCGCCGGCGTCGACGCTGGTGTCGGTGGCCGAGGAGCACGAGGCAGACCTCGTGGTCCTGGGCGCGTCGCTGCGCAACGTTGACGGCCGTCCCTTCCTCGGCCACACCGTCGAGACGGTGCTGGAGCGCTGCACCGCCAACGTCGCGGTGGTGGCCATGCCCCGCGCCGACTCCGGCTAGAGGCGGCCCTCAGCTGCCCCGGCGGGCTCGGAGTGCTTGGCGGGCCTGGGCAATGGCCGCCCGGTGATCGACCGCGCCGGGACCGCGATCGGCCGCCGAGGCAATCGCCTCCAGCCAGGGCGAGGGCTCTCTCTCGACGGTCTGGCCTCCCAGGTCGCGGCGGTCGCACCACAGGACGTGGAGCTCCCGTTCGGCCCTGGTGACGGCCACATGGAGCAGGCGGCGCTCCTCGGCTCGGGCCACGGTGGTGCGGGCGTGGGCGATGGGCACGAACCCGTCCTCCAGGCCCACGAGATGGACGACGGGCCACTCCAGTCCCTTGGCGCCGTGGAAGGTCATCAGGTCGACACCGTCCGATGACGGGGCCAAGCGGCTGTCGGCTCGCAGCGCGGTGATGAAGGCGTCCACGGTGGAGTCGGGGTCGAGCGACAGGTGGTCCTCGGCGAACTCCAGGAAGGCTTCGATGTTGGCTCGGGCCGCTGGCGTGTCCGGGATGGTCAGCTTCTGGGGATCCGTCCCGGGGTCCACCGGCTCGCGCAGCCGCTGGCGAGTGTCGGCCGCGCAGGAGGTGAGGCTGGCGCCGGGGGGCCAGGCCTCGAGCACAGCCTCTATCTCGGGCCGGCGGAGCAGGCTGCCTTCGGAGACGGTGGCCACCGGGATGTTCTGGCGCACCAGCGCCTTGCGGAGCGGAGCGAGCTGAGCGTTGGTCCGGGCCAGCACGGCCTGCCGTCGCCACGATGAGCCGGGCCGGTGGCGACTTCGCACCGCTCGGGCCAGCACGGCGGCCTCGTCGTCGCCGTTGCAGACGGTGACGGTGGGGTCGTCCCCCGATGGTCGCACCGCGGGCTGGGGCGGCCGGTCGAGGATCCGTCCCGCGGCGGCAAGCACTTCGGGCGTGGACCGGAAGTTGGCGCGCATGTGCAGCACCGCGCAGCCGGGCAGGTGATCGCCGACGGTGTTGATCAGTTCGGGATCGGCACCGTTCCACCCGTAGATCGCCTGGTCGGGGTCGCCCACCATCACCAGCGTCGAGTCCGGTCCCAGCCACGACTTGAGCAGGGCGAACTGCAGCGGGTTGATGTCCTGGAACTCGTCGACGAGCAGGTGCTGGTGGAGCCAGCGGTGGGCGGCCGCCTGCTTGGGCTCGGTCTCCATCACCTCGAGCGACCGGGCCAGCACGTCGTCGAAGTCGAGCAGGCGGCGCTTGCGTTTGGCCGACTCGTAGTCGGCGTAGAGCTGGACGAAGCGATCGGCCCGCCCCACGGGGGATCGCCGACCCGCGGCCCGCGCCGCCGGCGCATAGTCCTCGGGCGACACCAGCCGGGCCCGGCACCAGCCGATCTCGTTGACGATGTCGGCCACCGTGGCGCGATCGGCCTTGGGTCGCAGCTCGGAGATCAGCCCGCCGGCGTGCTCGAGGATCCGGGGCGGGCGTCTGCCGGAGTCGGCCGCGTGGCGGCGCAGCTGGGCCAGAGCGACGGCGTGGAAGGTCCCGGCCCGCACCGCGTCGTTGAGGCCGAGCTGTCGCAGCCGCGACCGCAGCTCCCGGGCGGCCCGGCGGGTGAAGGTCACGGCCAGGGTGCGTCGCGGGTCGGCGTGGCCCTCGCCAGCCTGCCAGGCGATGCGCCTGGTCAGGACGCGGGTCTTGCCGGAGCCGGCCCCGGCGATGACGCACAGCGGCGACGCCCGGGTTGTCACCGCGTCGCGCTGCTCGGGTGTCAAGCCCTCCAGCAGCGGGTGCTCGGGTTCAGCCACGATCCGACCCTAGAGGTTTGACACCCAGCCGACCGGTACTGTCTGGCCGGTGTTCCTGATCGATGAAGTCCGCTTCGAGCAGCTGGTGGGAGAGGCCCTGGATTCGCTGCCCCCCGCGCTGGGCGAGATGATGGAGAACATCTTGGTGGTGGTGGAGGACGCCCACCCGGAGGAGGACCTCCTCGGCCTCTACGAGGGGGTGCCGTTGACCGAGCGGGACGACTACGGCGGGATGGCCATGCCCGACCGGGTGACCGTTTACCGGCGGCCGATCTGCGAGATGTGCGACAACGAGGACGAGCTGCTCGACGAGATCATGGTCACCGTGGTGCACGAGGTGGCCCACCACTTCGGCATCGACGACGAGACCCTGCACCAGCTCGGCTGGGACTGACCGAGGTTCAAGACAGGCGGGGGAAGCGGCTTCGCGGTCCTGCTTCGGCCCAGTCCATGTGGTTGCGGACGTATTCGTTGGCTGCGTCGCGGGCCGGGCTGTAGTCCCACGAGAGCGAAGTGTCGGACTCGACCGCGGCGTGCAGCACCCGCCGGGAGCGTTGCGAGTGGAGCACCCGCTGACGGATCCCGGCGCTGTCCCAGCGCTGCGCCGTCTCGGCGGCGAAGGCGGCGGCCAGATCGGCGGAGTCTGGGTTGCCCGCGAGGTTGCTCCGCTCCAGCGGATCGGCCTCCACGTCGTAGAGCAGCGGGGGATCGGTGTCGCAGTGGATGTACTTGTGGCGGCCCCGCCGGATCATGAACATCGGATGCGAGGTCATCTCGGCCATGTACTCGCCGGTGGTCTCGTCGGTGGCGTCGGTGCCGCCGGCCGCGAGCTCCCAGAGGCTGCGCCCGGCGAGCGGCGCCCCGACCTCGGGCCAGGTGCCGCCGCCGGTTGCGATGTCGAGCAGCGTGGGCAGCAGGTCCAGGTGCGAGCAGACGTTGGGGACCGACCGGCCGGCCACCTCGGGCCCGGCCATGATCAGTGGCACCCGGGCCGAGCGCTCGAAGAACGACATCTTGAAGAAGGCACCCCGGTCGCCGAGCATGTCGCCGTGGTCGCTGGTCACGATCACCACCGTGTCGTCGAGACGCCCGGTCTCGTCCAGCACGCCCACCAGACGCCCGACCCACGAGTCGAAGTAGCTCGTGTTGGCGTAGTAGCCGTGGCGGGTGTTGCGGCACTGGTCCTCCGTGTAGCCGACCGTGTCGGCCTCGATGCCGCGGCGGATGCGCCGCGTGTGGGGGTCGAGCGCATCTTCGGGCACCGGCTCGGGCAGGTCGATGTCGTCGTGGTCGTACAGGTCCCACCATTCCGGGCGGGCCACATAGGGGTCGTGGGGATGGATGAACGACGCCACCAGGAAGAACGGGCGCTCATCCGGGTCGCGGGCCAGGTCGTAGAGGCGGCGCACCGACGCGAACCCGACCTCCTCGTCGTAGTCGATCTGGTAGGTGGCCAGCGCCTGCCCCGCCTCCGCCAGGCTGTCCATGTTGTGGTACCACTTGCCGATCCTGGTGTCGGCCTCGTCCCAGTTGGGGGTCCAGGCGAAGTCGGCGGGATAGATGTCGGTGGTGAGACGCTCCTCGAAGCCGTGGAGCTGGTCCGGCCCCACGAAGTGCATCTTTCCCGAGAGGACGGTGCGGTAGCCGGTCATTGCCAGGTAGTGAGCGAGCGTCGGCACCGACGCCGGGAACTCGGCCGCGTTGTCCCAGGCCCCGATGGCCGACACCGGCTGTCCCGACAGCATCGTGAAGCGGGCCGGAGCGCACAGCGGGGAATGGCAGTAGGCCGCGTCGAATCGCGTGCCCCGTTCCGCCAGCGCATCCATAGCCGGCGTGCGCATCAGCGGATGTCCGTAGGCCCCGGTGAAGTGGGGCGCGAGCTGGTCGGCCATGACCACCAGGATGTTGGGCCGGCTCATGCGCAGACGCTAACGGCGGCGGGCTGCTGGAGCCAGCGAGGGGTCCGCGGGTAGTGGCGCACGGATGTGTACGTTTCGGCTGCATCGCCCACCCCGGATGATTGGAATTCCACCCGTGAGACTCGCTGCCCGCGCAATAGCCGTCGCGGTCCTGCTTGCGGCCCTGCTTGCACCGTCGACCGCTCTGGCCCAGGCCGACGAGCCGGTCGACCGTGACGCGCTGATGGAACTCTTCGCTGCGGCCGACGGCGACGCTTGGGATCGGAGCGACAACTGGGGCTCGGGCCTGCCGCTGGATCGGTGGCACGGAGTGAGCACCGACAGCGTTGGCCGGGTGGTGAGCCTGGTCCTGCCGTCCAACGGGCTCTTCGGGACGATGCCGGCCTCCATCGGCAGCCTGACCAGCCTGCAGCATCTGGATCTCGCCGACAACGACCTGTACGGGGAGATCCCCGCCGAGATCGGCGACCTGGTCAACCTGACCCACCTGGACCTGAACAGCAACCGGCTCGACCGCCCGATCCCCCCCGAGATCGGCGAACTCGCCGGCCTGGAGGTGCTGGATCTCAAGCACAACCTGCTGTTCGGGGCCGTACCGGCCGAGATCGGCCGCCTCGGCCGTCTCAGGATCCTGGATCTGCGGGGCAACGGGCTCTCCCGCCAGCTGCCCGACACGCTCGGCGGGCTCTCCAGCCTCACCCGCCTGGTGCTGAGCGGCAACCGGATCTCCGGCGGGATTCCGGCCGAGCTGGGAAGTCTGGACAGCCTCGTGTGGCTGGATCTGAGCCGCAACTCGCTGTCGGGCGAGATCCCGCCCGAGATGGGCGACCTCGCCAGCCTGACCTGGCTCGATCTCAGCATCAACAGCCTGTCGGGTCCGATTCCCGCCGAGATGGGCCGGCTGTCGGAGCTCCAGACGCTCAGCCTGTGGCTCAACGGGCTGACCGGAGAGATCCCGCCGGAACTGGGCGACCTAGCCTCGCTCCAGGATCTGAGCCTCAGCCTCAACGACCTGACGGGCGGGATCCCGCCCGAACTGGGAGAGCTGGCCGCGCTGGAGCGCCTGCGTCTCGGTCACAACCAGCTGTCGGGGCCGGTACCGGCCGAACTGGGCGGTCTGCGCGCCCTGCAATACCTGTGGCTGGAGGACAACCAGCTGTCGGGCGCCATCCCTCCTGAACTGGGCGGTCTGCGCTCTCTCGAGGATCTGTGGCTCGAAGGCAACCGTCTCTCCGGCTCCATTCCCGCCGAGATCGGTGAACTGCGCCGGCTCCAGACGCTGTACCTCCAAGACAACCGGCTGTCCGGCGCAATCCCTACCTCGCTGGGTGGCTTGGACTGGCTGGAACAACTGCGCCTCGACGGCAACGAGCTGACGGGGGAGATACCCCCGACACTGGGTCGCCTCTCCCGGCTGGAGAACCTCGATCTCGCCGGCAACTGGCTCCATGGTTCGATCCCCATCCATCTCGCGAACCTCGCCAATCTCCAGCGGCTGAGCCTGAACAACAACGAGCTGTCGGGACCCATCCCCGACGGCATAGGCCGCCTGACGAAACTCACAGCACTCGACCTGCGCAACAACTCGCTCACCGGGGCCATCC
Organism: Acidimicrobiales bacterium; assembly: GCA_965117015.1. Classification (GTDB taxonomy): domain Bacteria; phylum Actinomycetota; class Acidimicrobiia; order Acidimicrobiales; family Aldehydirespiratoraceae; genus Aldehydirespirator. The sequence goes on along the minus strand of OZ220747.1, from coordinate 229,481 downwards.
CCGCCGGGATCGGCTCGCTGGCGAAGCTCAGGAGCCTGAGGCTCCAGAACAACCACCTGTCGGGGGAGATCCCGGACGCAGTCGGCGGGCTGGAGGACCTGAGGGTGCTCGACCTACGGGGCAACCGTCTAACGGGCGCCATCCCCGAAAGCATCGGAGACCTCACGAACCTGGTCCAGCTGAGGCTCGGTGACAATCTGCTGAGCGGCGAGATCCCCGAGTCGCTGGCCCGTCTCGACAACCTTGAGTGGCTCGACCTCAGCCGCAACTCGCTGTCCGGGCCGATCCCGCCGGGCCTGGGAGACATCACCGGCCTGGAGGCCCTGTACTTCAGCTTCAACTTCCTGGACGGGGAGATCCCCGCCGAACTCGGCAAGCTGTCCAACCTCAAGATCCTCAGGCTCCGCTGGAACGAGCTCTCGGGTGCGATCCCCGCCGAGCTGGGCGACCTGGCCAGCCTCAAGCAGCTGAACCTGTGGCACAACAGTCTCACGGGGCCGATCCCACCCGAACTGGGCCGCCTCACGAGCCTGACGCGGCTCGACCTCGACGACAACGAGCTGTCCGGCGAGATCCCCGCCGAGTTGGGCGAGCTCACTCTCGTTACCGAGCTCTGGCTGAGGCGCAACGAGCTCACCGGGAGCATCCCGGCCGAACTCGGCGGCATGACGGGACTCAGGCGGCTGTACCTCGACGGAAACCGGCTCACCGGCGGGATCCCCGTCCGGTTGGCGAACCTGGCCAGCATCCAGCGGCTGTGGCTCCACGACAACGAGCTCTCGGGCGAGATCCCGTTCGAGCTGGGCCGGCTGGCAGAGCTCGAGCAGATACTCCTGGGCGGCACCAACAACTTCAGCGGCTGCGTGCCCGCGGAGTGGGAGTCGCTCGACACCCTGGCCGACGATCTCGACACGCTGGGCTTGGAGTTCTGCGCCGCCCCGTAGCGGCCGGGTCAGAGCTCGGATTCCTGGCTAGATGGCGTTCGCCCGCCTATAGTCTCGGGCGACAAGAAAAGACCGGGGAGCTCGGGGCAGCCGGGCTGAGAGGGCATCCACGCGATTGCAGCGGTGTCGACCCGCCGAACCTGATCTGGGTAATGCCAGCGGAGGAAGACCCATGGATCACCAACCCCTAACAACTCCCAACCAGCCGGGCGCGCCCCGCGGCACGGTCGGTCGACGGATCCGGGCGATGACGTTGACCGTTGCCGCGGCCACCGCCACGGTCGCTCTGGTCGCCGCGGCCTGCAGCGGCGACCGCTCCGAGGGTTCCGCGGACCTCTCCGGCACGACGGTGACTCTGCTCACCCACGACTCGTTCTACGTCTCGCCCGAGACCTTCGAAGCGTTCACCGCGTCCACCGGCATCGAGGTGGAGCAGCTCGCCTCGGGCGACGCCGGCGCGCTGGTGGCCCAGGCGTGCCTCACCGCGGGGGAGCCGCTGGGAGACGTGCTGTTCGGCATCGACAACACGTTCCTGCAGCGAGGCCTCGACTGCGGCATGTTCGAGCCGTACGCCTCGCCCAATCTCGCCGACGTGCCCGACCATTTCGAGCTCGACGGAGAGCACCGGGCCACCCCCGTCGACTTCGGCGATGTGTGCCTCAACTACTGGGTCGACGCCTTCGACGGCTCGCCACCGCCGCCGACGTCCCTCGACGATCTGATCGACCCTGCCTACGCCGACATGCTCGTGGTGCAGAGCCCGGAGACCTCGTCGCCGGGGCTGGCGTTCCTGCTGGCCACCATCGCCCGCTTCGGCGACGGCTGGGAGGACTACTGGGCCGCGTTGCGCGACAACGGCGTGGCGGTCACCGCGGGGTGGGAGGACGCCTACTACGGCGAGTTCACCGCCGGTGGCGGCAACCGCCCGATAGTGGTGTCGTACGCGTCCAGCCCGCCCGCCGAAGTGATATTCGCCGACCCGCCCGTGGACGAGCCGCCCACCGGCGTGGTGACCGCCAGCTGCTACCGCCAGATCGAGTTCGCCGGCGTGCTCGCCGGCGCCGGCAACCCCGGCGGCGCCCGGGCCCTGATCGACTTCATGCTCACCGAGACGTTCCAGAACGACGTCCCGCTCAACATGTTCGTGTTCCCCGTGATCGAGTCGGCCGCCCTCCCGCCGGAGTTCGTGGCCCACGCCCAGATCGCGGAGGATCCGTTCATCCTCGATCCCGCCGAGGTGGAGGCCCAGCGGAACGCCTGGACCGACCGATGGGTGGAAACAGTCCTGCGCTGAGGCCCGTCGCCGTCGACATGGAACTGGCAGCGTTCTGCACGGTATGCGTGCGTGACGCTGCCAGTTCGCATCCAACCGGGTGGGTGGCGCGGGCTGGCACGGTCGAGTTCCGGTTCGTGCTGTCCGGCTCGCAGGCATGAGGCGCCCGGCGAGCGGGCTGGCCGTGGCGCTTCCCGCCTTGGCGGTGGGCGGGTTCATGGTGCTGTTCTTCGCCTGGCCTATCGGCGGCGTGATCGCCCGGGGCCTCGGCGGGGCCGGCCCGGCCGCAGTGCTGGGCGAGGTGCTCGGCTCGGGATCGCACCGCTCGGTGATCTGGTTCACCGTCTGGCAGGCAGCCGCCTCCACGGCTCTCACAGTGGTCGTGGCCCTGCCGGCCGCGGGCGCCATCGCCCGGCTGCACTTCCGGGGGCAGCGTCTGCTGCGGGCGCTGGCGACCGTGCCGTTCGTGCTGCCCACGGTGGTGGTAGCGGCCGCGTTCGAGGGCCTGTTCGACCGGTTCGGGCTGGCGGGCGGGGGCGCAGTGAACCTGCGCCACACGGTGTGGGCCATCCTGATGGCCCACGTCTTCTTCAACTACGCGGTGGTCCTGCGAACCGTCGGGGCACACTGGTCCGCCCTCGATGCCAGGGTGGAGGACCAGGCGAGGGTGCTCGGAGCGTCACGCCTGGAGGTCTTCCGCCGGGTGGTCCTGCCCCGGCTGGCGCCGTCGATCGCGGCTGCCTCGGCCATCGTGTTCCTGTTCTCGTTCACGTCGTTCGGTGTGGTGCTGGTGCTGGGCGGACCCGCCCGGGCCACCATCGAGACCGAGATCTACCGGTACGCGGTGGTACGGCTCGATCTCACCACCGCGGCGGCTCTTGCCGTGGTGCAACTGGGGGCGGTTATTGCGCTCGTGGCCGTCTCCAACGCGCTCGAGCGACGCCGGGCCGTCGCCGAGCCGGCCTCGTCGCCCGCGGCCGCGCCCCGGCGCCGAGGCCCCGGCCTGATCGCCAACCTGCTGGTCATGGGCCTGATCCTGGGGCTGCCGCTGGCAGTGCTGGTGGAGCGCTCGCTGGCGGCCGGCCGCAGCGGCGGGTACACGCTGCGCAACTACACGGCTCTAACTGAGCGGGTCAACCTGCTGCCCGACACGGCCCTGGCCGCCCTGCTGAACTCGCTGACCTTCGCGGTGCCCGCGGCTGCGCTGGCGCTGCTCGTAGGTGGCGCGGCCACCCTGGTGGTGATTCGGTCAGCTTCTCGCGGCACCCGGGGGCTCGGCCGGGTCTTCGACATCGGCCTGACCCTTCCGCTGGGAACCTCCGCGGTCACCATCGGGCTGGGGTTCCTGCTGGTCCTCGACCGCCCGCCCATCGACATCCGCACGTCGGTGATCGTGGTGCCCATCGCCCATGCGCTGGTGGGGATCCCGTTCGTGGTGCGCACCCTGGTGCCGATGCTGCGCACCGTCAACCCCCGCATCCGGGAGGCTGCCGCCGTGCTGGGGGCCTCGCCCCGTCGAGTGCGTCGCGAAGTGGACATGCGAGTCGCGGCCCGCGGCATCGCGGTCGGTGCCGGGTTCGCCTTCGCGGTGTCGCTGGGCGAGTTCGGGGCGACGTCGTTCATTCCCCGCCGTCCCGAGACACTCACCGCCCCGCTGGCCCTGTTCAGGCTGCTGGGCACGCCGGGCGACGTCCTGCGGGGCCAGGCCATGGCGCTGGCGGTCGCGCTCATGGCGGTCACCGCTGTGGCAGTCTTCGTCATGGACCTTTGGGGCGACACGCGCAGGGGGGCCTTCTAATGCTGGCGGTCACAGGGGCCACGGTCTCGTTCGGCCGGGTCAGGGCTCTCGACGGGATCGACTTGGAGGTGGCGACGGGTGAGGTCGTCGCCATCCTGGGCCCGAGCGGGTGCGGCAAGAGCACGCTGCTGCGGGCTGTGGCCGGGTTGCAGCCCCTCGACTCAGGCGAGGTTCATTGGGACGGCGAGGACCTGGCCGGGCTGCCCGTGCATCGCCGCGACTTCGGGCTGATGTTCCAGGAGCACGCTCTGTTCTCGCATCGGGACGTGGCCGCCAACGTGGCCTTCGGCCTGCGGATGCAGAAGATGGACGCCGCCGGCCGGAGCCGGCGAGTGCGCGAGGTGCTCGGGTTGGTGGGGCTGGCCGGTTACCAGGAACGGACGATCGCCACCCTGTCGGGGGGCGAGGCTCAGCGGGTGGCGTTGGCTCGCTCGCTGGCACCGCAGCCCCGGCTGCTGATGCTGGACGAGCCGCTCGGCTCGCTGGACCGACCCCGCCGCGAGGAGCTCACCGAGGAGCTCAGGGTGTTGCTGCGCCGGATAGGTGTCACCGTGCTGCACGTAACCCACGACCACGACGAGGCCTTCGCGGTGGCCGACCGGGTGGCGGTCATGCGGTCCGGCCGCATCGCCAGGATCGGCACTCCCGCCGAGATCTGGCACGATCCCCGCCACCCGGACGTGGCCCGGTTCCTCGGCCACGCCAACGTCGTGGAGGTGGGGGAAGGCGGCGCGGTGCCGTGGGGTCGCCTGCACGTGTCCCCAGGGTCGGCTGTGGTGCGTTCCGACGCCTTCCGGCGCATGGAGGATCGACCTGCCGGCGCCGGCGACACAGTTACGGGAACGGTCACCGACGCCCGCTTCCGGGGAGATCGCTTCGAGCTGACCCTGCGCACGGATCCGGGCGACTTCGAACTGCTGGTCCGGGACCCCCGTCCTGCCGGGCAGGGAGATCGACTGCATTACTCCATTGACCGCGCCGCGGTCGTGGCGGTCGGCGCCGGCGGGAACTGAGGGTGTCAGGCGGCAGGGCGGGGGCGAGCCAGGCGGCCCGTGATCCAGGCGCCCGCCGCCGCGGCTACCAGCACGAGGGCGGCGATGCCGGAGTAGTGGCTAAGTGACTGGAAGCCGAGGAGTTCGACCAGGGCTCCGGACGACATGCCGCCCACTGCGCCTCCCGTGATCATGACGAAGTCGGCGCCGCCCTGAACCTCCACCCTCTGGTGCACCGGGAACGAGTTCGTGAGCAGCGCGCTGCCCGCGATGAGCCCGCAGCTCCAGCCGATCCCGATCAACGTCAGGCCGCTGAACAGCCCGGCACTGTGCTCGGGGTCGGTGTGCCCGGCCAGCTCCGCGCCCAGGAACAGGATCAGACCGCCGAGGGTGATCACCGTATGGGTGCCCAGGCGGTCCACGAGCCATCCCACTATCGGTGAGAAGGCGTACATCCCGATGATGTGGAGCGATATGACCTGGCCGATCACTGCGAGGTCCTGATCCCCGCTGGTCATGTGAAGCGGCGTGGCCGTCATGACGGCCACCATGACCATCTGCCCCACCAGCATGGCCAGCAGGGCGAGACGGGCCGCGGGCAAGGCCGCGATCCGCCGGATCACAGCCGCGGGCGATGCCGGTCGAGGCCCCTCCGCCCCGATCGTGCCCAGCACTTCCAACGGGTCGGGCCGCAGCCAGGTCTGCGTGATCACCAGTCCGGACAGGAACATGGCCGAGCCCAGCAAGTAAGGGCCGGCCAGCTCGGGCAGGCTGATGAACTGGGCGAAGTCGGCGGCCGGCCCCAGCGCGATCGTCGGTCCCGCCGCCGCGCCGAAGGTGGAGGCCCACACCAGCATCCCGATGGCGCGGGCCCGGCGGTCGTCGGGAGCGAGATCGGCGACGGCGTAGCGGGCGGCCAGATTGGTGGCCTGGCCCACGCCCACCCCGATGATGCCCAGCACCACCAACAGATACAGGTTCAACACGGCCGCCAGAAGGGCGGCGATGGCTCCGGCTGCGCCCAGCGCCCATCCCACGACCAGGCCCTGGCGCCGGCCCAGGCGGGCCATGCGGCGGGACAGGGGAACGGCGGCAGCCATGCTGCCGAGCGACATGGAGCCCGCGGCCAGTGTGGCCAGCGTCTCGCTGCCGGTGATCTCCTCGGCGAGCACTGCGGAGCCCGCGAACGACGCTCCCATGGCCATGGTGGTGGGAATGACCGAGACCATGGTGGTCGCGATCGTGCGGCGCTGGACCCTGGCGCGGTCGTGGGTTTGGGCCGAGGTCTCAGCCGTCATCGCGCCGCGCTGTCGCTGGACCTGACCATCAGCCGACGCTATCGCCCGCCCGGGCTGTCAGATAGTTTGGCGTAGGCATGGACGTCGGATTCATCGGCCTGGGCAACATCGGCGGGCCCTGCGCCAAGCACCTCCTCGACGCCGGGCACCGGGTGACCGTCTTCGACATTGACGAGGCCGCCGCCGGTCGGCTCGCGAGTGCCGGTGCCCGCAGTGCGGGGTCGGCGGCCGGGGTCGCGGCGGCCGCCGACGCGGTGCTGCTGTCCCTCCCGACTCCCGAGGCCTCCGAGGCTGTCGTGGTCGGCGACGGCGGCGTGCTGGCCGCGGGTCGCCCGGGCCTGGTCGTTGTGGACCTCTCGACCAACTCGGTGGGCACGGCCCGCAGCCTGTGGGAGCAGTGCCGCCAGGCCGGCGTCGACTACATCGACTGCCCCGTGTCCGGCGGCGCCTGGGCGGCCGAGAGGGGTGATCTGGCCCTCATGCCGTCGGGCGACGAGGCTGCCTTCGATCGGGTCCGCGAGGTGCTGGCGTGCTTCGGCAAGGACGGCACGAGATGGCTGGGGCCGTCAGGAACAGGCACCCTCATCAAGCTCATCAACAACCAGATATTCCTGGTGGCCACCCAGGTCTTCGGCGAGGGGTACCTGCTGGCGGCCAAGGCGGGGCTGGACACCGGTCGATGCCTCGATGTGCTCAGGGCCAGCTCGGCAGGCATGTACATGCCCCTGGCCGACATGATCGTCAAGCGGCAGTGGGAGTCGTCCAGCTACGACCTGTCCCTGGCCGAGAAGGACCTCCGTCTGGCCCTGGAATCGGCCGCGGAGATCGGAACGCCGCTGCCCCTCACCAGAGCGGCTCACGATGTGCTGGCCCGCTCGGTCGAAGCGGGTCTGGGCGACAAGTTCTTCCTCGGTGCCATGGAGACCCTGGAGGCCGAGGCGGGCTTCACCGCCCCGGTCCCGCCCCCGGTGGACGCGCCATGACCGCCCGGCTTCAGATCCCGGACTTGAGCAGCTACGAGACGTTCGTGAACGGCTTCCCCCACGACGCCTTCGTGCGGTTGCGCGAGCACGCGCCGGTGTGGTGGCACGAGCCCACCGACCGGACCCCAGACGGCGAGGGCTTCTGGTGCGTGAGCACCCACGAACTCGTGGTGGAGGTGTTCCGGACTCCCAGGATCTACTCGTCCCACACCGGCGGCGACCGGCCCTACGGCGGCACCATGATCAACGACATGGAGATGAGCGGGAAGCTCCTCAACATGATGGACGACCCCCGCCACCAGCGCATCCGCCAACTCGTCAGCAAAGGGTTCACTCCCAAGCGGATCACTCGCCTGCGAGCCGATCTCGAGGCCATCGCCGGCAGCACCCTCGACTCGGTGGCGCCAGAACCCGGCCGACGGGGAAGCTGTGACTTGGTGACCGATGTGGCCGCCGAACTGCCGTTGCAGGCCATCTGCCTGCTGTTGGGCGCCCCCGGCGAGGATCGCCACGCGCTGTGCGAGTGGGTCGACATCACGTCGTCGGACTTCAGCGACGAGGTTCCGTCGTCGGTGCGGGCGCAGGCCAGCGCCAACCTGTTCCAGTACGGCCAGCGGCTGATCCGGGATCGCGCCGCAGACCCCCGGGACGACCTGCTGTCGGTCGTGATCCACGGGGAGCTGCCCGACCAGCACCCGCCCCGCCTCGACGAGACCGAAGTCGCCATGTTCTGGAGCCTGCTGTTCACCGCCGGCGCGGAGACCACCCGCAAGGCGATTGCCACCGGCATCTGGGAGCTCTCGAAGTCGCCCGAGCAGCTCGAGGCTCTCCGAGCCGACCGGTCCCTGATGCCGGCGGCCGTCGAGGAGATCGTCCGCTGGACGACGCCGTCGGTCTACAAGCGCCGCACCGCGACCTGCGACACCGTCCTCGGAGGGCAGCGGATCCGCGCTGGGGAGAAGGTGGTCGTCTGGGAGATGTCGGCCAACCGGGACGAGGCGGTCTTCGACGGACCGTTCGAGTTCCGCATCGACCGCTCCCCGAACGGCCACGTCGGTTTCGGGCACGGGCCCCATTTCTGCCTGGGGGCCAACCTGGCCCGGCTGGAGATCGACGTGATGTTGAACGCCGTCCTTGACTGCTGGCACGACATCGAGGCCACGCGCGAGCCCACCTACACCCGCACCAACCGCCTGTCGGGACTGCGAACCCTGCCCATCGCCTTCACAGACATCACGCAAGCGGCCGGGTAGACATCAGCGGATGGGAACAGCCCGCAACGGCGAGATCGAGATCGCCTACGAGACCTTCGGCGCCGAGAGCGATCCTCCGCTGATCCTGCTCCACGGCCTTGGCTCCAGCATGCTCGTGTTTCCGGAGGACCTGTGCGCCGGGTTCGTTGATCGCGGCTTCTTCGTGCTGCGCATGGACCACCGCGACTCGGGACTGTCCACCGTGCTGCCCGACGGCGCCCGCTACACCCTCGAAGACATGGCCGGCGATGCGGTCGCGGTACTCGACGCGGCCGGCTGCGGCCGGGCCATCGTCTGCGGCTACTCGCTCGGGGGAATGGTGGCCCAAGCCGCGGCCGCCTCCTTCGGTGCGCGGGTCTCGGCGCTGGTCTCCATCTCGTCGCACACCGGAGAGCCGGGTGTCGGCGACCCCATTCCCGAGGCCCTGGCCGCGCTCACCGCCCCGCCCGCTGGCACCATCGACGCCCAGATCGAGTCCGATCTGGCCGGCTACCGGATCTGGTCCAGTCCCGAGTGGCGCAACGAGCAGGCCGAGCGGGAGTACCTGGAGCGCAGCTACCGGCGGGCGTGGCATCCGGGCGCGTCCGAGCGCCAGTTCAAGGCCGCGGCCCGAAGCGGCAGCCGAGCCGACGAGTTGCGAGGCCTGCATGTGCCCACCCTGGTGATCCACGGAAGCGCCGATCCGCTGATCACCCCCGACGCCGGCCGCCGCACCGCCGAGCTGGTGCCGGGCGCCGAGTACCTGGAGATCGAGGGCATGGGCCACGATCTGCCGCCCCAGGTGTGGGCGCCCATCATCAGCGCCGTCACTGCCCTGTCGGCCCGCATCGATTGGTAACAGAGGAAGGAGACGGGAATGGGACCGTTGACAGGAATCCGGGTGATCGAGATCGCCGGCATCGGGCCGGGTCCGTTCTGCGCCATGATGCTGGCCGACATGGGTGCCGATGTCGTCCGGGTCGATCGGGCCTCCGCGGTGAGGGGCGGCGACTCCGATCACCCGCCGCGGGACCTTCTCAACCGGGGCAGGCGTTCAGTCGGCATCGACCTCAAGTCTCCAGAGGGTGTCGAGACGGTGCTGTCGCTGGTGGAGGGAGCAGACGCCCTGCTGGAGGGGTTCCGGCCCGGCGTGGCCGAGCGGCTCGGGATCGGGCCGGAAGTCTGCATGGCCCGCAACCGGCGCCTGGTCTACGGCCGGATGACCGGGTGGGGCCAGGACGGCCCCTACGCCTCGGCGGCCGGCCATGATCTGAACTACATCGCGCTGGCCGGCGCACTGCACGGCATCGGCAGGCAGGGCGAGGCCCCGGTGCCGCCCCTGAACCTGGTGGGCGATTTCGGGGGCGGCGGCATGTACCTCGCCTACGGGATGGTGTGCGCGATGCTCGAGGCGCGGACCTCGGGCCGGGGCCAGGTTGTGGACGCGGCCATGGTGGACGGGGCCGCCTCGCTGATGACCGCCTTCTTCGGTATGGCCGGCTCGGGCTTCTGGAGCGACGAGCGGGGCACCAACATGCTCGACACCGGCGCCCACTTCTACAACGTGTACGAGACCGCCGACGGCCGCTATGTCTCGCTGGGACCGATCGAGCCCCAGTTCTACGCCGAGCTTCGGGAGCGGCTCGGACTGCACGGCCCGGAGTGGGACCACCAGATGGACCGGTCCGGCTGGCCCGAGCTGAAGGAGAAGCTCGCGGCGGTGATCGCACAGCGCACCCGCGACGAGTGGTGCGACCTGCTCGAGGGCACCGACACCTGCTTCGCGCCCGTGCTGTCGCTGGCGGAGGCCCCCGAGCACGCCCACAACCGCGAGCGGGGAACCTTCAGCGAAGTGGCCGGAGTGGTCCAGCCCGGCCCCGCCCCCCGATTGAGCCGGACCCCGGGGGCCATCCGCCGCCCGCCGCCCCATGCCGGCCAGCACACCGACGAGATCCTGGCCGAGCTGGGCCTCGACGCAGCCGCCATCTCGGCACGCCGGGAGTCGGGAGCCGTCGCCTGATGGCGACCGCCGTCTTCTTCCACGCCCATCCCGACGACGAGGCCCTCTCCACCGGCGGGACGATGTGGCTGGCCTCGCATGCCGGCCATCGCGTGGTGCTCGTGTGCGCCACCGACGGATCGCGGGGCTCCACGCCCGGACTCGACGACGGCCAGGAGCCCGAGGCGGAGCGTCTGGCCGAGATGAGGGAGGCGGAGCTGCGGACCGCGGCCGAACTGCTTGGCGTGCACCGGGTCGTGATGCTCGGCTACCGCGACTCGGGCATGGCCGGGGACCCCGCCAACGACGACCCGGGCTGCTTCTGGCAGGCCGACGACCTCGAGGCGGCGGAGCGTCTGGCCGCGGCGCTGAGCGACGAGCAGGCCGATCTGCTCACCTGCTACGACGCCAACGGCACCTACGGGCACCCGGACCACATCAAGGTTCACCGCGTCGGGGTGCGAGCCGCGGAGCTGGCCGGCATCGGCGTCGTGTACGAGGCCACCTTGAACCGTGAGCACTTCCGCTCCTCCATGAGGCAGTTGATGCAGATGGCCGCCGAGGCGGGCCTGGATCCGGTCGGGGAGCAGGACCAAGCAGAGTTCGAGGCCGAACTCGACGAGGGGACCGTCGGCGTGGAGGGCACCCGGATCACCCATCACATCGACGTGCGCGCCGCCCTGGACGCCAAGCGGGCCGCGATCCGGGCCCACGTCTCACAGATCCCGGCCGATTCGTTCTTCGTGGCGCTGCCCGACGAAGCCTTCGAACTGGTCTTCGGAACCGAGTGGTTCATCCGCCGCGGCGCGGCTACCGGCGATACAACGTCGACTGATCTCTTCGCGGCACTCGATCCGGGATGAGCGCAGCGAACTCGGTGACGGCCTCGATTGTCGCGGAGGTTCACGACTGGTTCTCGTGGGTTGTGATCGGATCCAACGCGCTGGTCGGGCTCTGGGCCCTCGCGGCGCACCGCCGTTCGAGCCTGCGGTCGATCGGGCTGTGGGTGACCACGGCGGCCGCACAGACCACCGTCTTCGTCCAGGCCGGGCTCGGTACCTGGCTCATGGTCCGGGAGGGCCGCGACGCCCCCGACCTGCACGCGCTGTACGGGTTCTCGGCGCTGGTCGCGGTCGGCATCGCGTACAGCTACCGGCAGCACCTGCGCAGCCACCTGTACGTGCTCTACGGCTGCACCGGGCTGTTCCTGATGGGACTGGGGATCCGGGCGGTGATCCTGGATTCCGTTGCATGAGGGCGGTGGGGCGCGGGGAACCGCGGCCATGCGCGCCCCGTCATGAGCGTCCGGGTACTGTCGGCCGCGGCGACAAAGGAGTCGTTCGACTATGACTATGACCATGGCGGCGCCGGTCGGCGAGATGGCCAGCTATGTGGCCGCGGAGCTCCATTCGTCTCTAGGCCTGGCGACGGTGGACGTTCGCTTCGGACTGACCCAGGACGAGCTGTTCGCGGCCGCCATAGCCGGCGATCTGGGCCGGGTGCGCCCCGGAGGGCCCGACAACGAGCACAAGGCCCACGCCACCGCGCTCGGCGACGACGGGCCGCTGGTCTTCTACTCCGACCCCTCCTGCACCGGCCGTCCGGTGCACGACACGTTCTGCGTGGATCGTGCCTCGATCAGCGAGCAGGTGTGGTGGAAGGACGGCTTCGCGCCCTTCGGCGCCGGCGCGTTCGACTCCCTGGTGGACCGTGTCGTCGCTCACCTCAATGAGCGCCGGGCCCGGTTGTATGTGACCGACGTCTACTGCGGCGCGGACCCCGACTTCGCCGAGCCCTGCCGGTTCGTCGGCGAGTACGCCTCCCACGCCTATTTCTGCAACATCATGCTTCCCGCCCACCTGGACGGAGCGCCCGATCACCGCGACCACGGCTGGATCCTGCTGAACGTGCCGTCCTTCCACTGCGACCCCAGGCGCGACGGCACCCGGTCCCAGCGGGCGGTGATCCTCGATATGGATCGCCGCCTGGCATTGGTGCTCGGTCGGGCCGACTACTGCGGGGTCAACAAGAAGACGATGTTCACGATCATGAACTTCGTGCAGCCGCAAAACGGACAGCTGTCGATGCACTGCTCGGCCAACGTGGGTTCCGGCGGCGACGCCGCCATCCTTTTCGGCCTGTCGGGAACGGGCAAGACCACCCTGTCGGCCGACCCCGATCGCGACCTCATCGGCGACGACGAGCACATCTGGACCGACTCCGGGATCGCCAACTACGAGGCCGGGTGTTACGCGAAGCTGATCGACCTCGACAAGCAGGCCGAGCCGGTGATCGCAGCCGCGCTGTCGATGAAGGGCACGCTCATCGAGAACGTGCCCGCCGTCGCCGGTCGCAGCCTTGCCGCCACCCACCCGCAGGATCTTGACTTGCGAGACCGGTCCATCACCGAGAACACCCGCTTCGCCTACCCGCTGGAGTGCAACCCGCACGTGGCACCCGGCCATCGCGGCCCTCACCCGACGACGATCGTGCTGCTGACCGCGGACGCCTTCGGCGTGCTGCCGCCCGTAGCGATCCTGGACCCCGACGACGTGATGTACCACTTCGTCACCGGCTTCACCGCCAAACTTGCCGGTACCGAGGTGGGCGTGACCGAGCCGGCGGCGACCTTCTCTCCCTGCTTCGGTGCGCCGTTCATGTCCCGCAAGCCCGACGTGTACGCCCGCCTGCTCAACCAGCGCATGCACGAGCACCGGGCCCGCTGCGTGCTCCTGAACACAGGCTGGTCGGGCGGCGCCTACGGCTCGGGCCGGCGCATGCCGCTGCCGGTCACCCGCCGGCTGCTCGACGCCGCGCTGGCGGGGGAGTTCGACGACGTTGCCACCCGAACCCATCCGATCCTGGGCCTGCGGATGCCGGTGACGTGTGAAGGCGTCGATGACGAGATACTCGACCCCCGGGCCACTTGGGACGATCCGGATGCCTACGACGCCGCGGCCGTCAGGCTCCGGGACCTGTTCCGCGCCAACTTCGACCGGCAGGGCTACGCCGAGATGGGCATCGCGGCCGCTATGTAGCGCCTGTCTAGAGGTCGGGCGTGCCCATGTCGACCTCCGAGCCGATGCGGAGCCGGGTGGCCCTCCCATCGTCGTCAAGGTCGAACTGCACTCGCTGGCCCTGGCGCAGCATGCGGAACAGCGAGCCATCGAGGGCGTTGTCGGCCAGGTCGACGTCGGCGAGGTCGGCTTCGTTGACGAGTACCCCGTCGCCGGTCACGGGGTCGTAGCTCTTGATGACGCCCTGCACGGAGCCGCATCGTAGCGGCGCGCGGTCGACGTCGACTTCGAGGCTCGCGCCGGGACGCTTTGACACGGTTCAGTATCATCGGCGACATGCCACCGCTCGTTCTTGACGCGGCCACGCTGCGCCGCGTGATCGTCGGCTTCCACGGAGGACTCGCCGACCACCGCCAGGTGATCGACAACCTCAACGTCTATCCGGTCCCGGACGGGGACACCGGGACCAACATGACGCTCACCATGAAGTCCGTCGTCGAGAGTCTCGACGGCGTCGACGACGACCTCGAGCCTCTGTGCTCCGCACTCGCTCACGGGGCGCTCATGGGCGCCCGGGGCAACTCCGGAGTGATCCTGGCCCAGATCCTTCGAGGCGTGTCGGGCGTGTTGCGCGACTCGGCCGCGGCCGGCTCCGTGCCCGACGCACCGGTAGTGGCCCAGGCACTGGCCGCGGCCAGCGAGGGTGCGTACTCGGCGGTGGCCCGGCCGGTGGAGGGCACCATCCTCACGGTCATCCGCGAGGCCTCGGAGTCGGCCCAGGCCGCCGCCGCGGCCGGGGGCGGCCTGACGGAGGTGTTCGACGCGGCCCGTGACCGCGGCTACGACGCTCTGGAACGCACTCCCGAGATGCTGGCGGTGCTCGCCGAGGCAGGGGTGGTCGACGCGGGTGGGGCCGGACTGCTGCTGCTGTTCGACGCCTGCCTGGCCGAGATCGACGGCCGGCCCATGCCCGAAGCCCCAGAGCCGGCGGCGCCGCCTGCGGCTGTGACCAGCGCCGAAGTGCCCGCGGAGGAGTCCTCCATAGCCGACCTGCGTTACGAGGTGATGTTCCTGCTGGACGCTCCCGACCCTTCCGTCGACGGCTTCAAGGCCGCCTGGCAGGAGATAGGGGACTCGATCGTGGTGGTGGGCGGGGACGGCATCTGGAACTGCCACATCCACACCGACGACATCGGCGCGGCCATCGAGGCCGGTATCGCGGTGGGCCGGCCCCACCGCATCCAGATCACCGACCTGCTCGACCAGGCGGCCGAGCACTCCGAGTCGTTCATGGCGCCGGACCAGCCGGTGGCCGACGCAGGCGCTGAGCCGCCCGTGGCTGTGGAGATCACCGAGGACGATCGATGCTCGGTGGTAGCGGTGGGGGCCGGGGCCGGCGTGGTCGACATCCTCATGTCCATGGGAGCTGACCGTGTGGTGACCGGGGGTCAGTCGATGAACCCGTCCACAGCCGAGCTGCTCGCGGCCGTCGACTCGCTTCCCACCGGGCATGCCGTGGTGCTGCCCAACAACAAGAACATCATCCCGGTGGCCGAACAGGTCGACGGAGAATCTGAGCGCACGGTGGGCGTCGTGCCCACCCGCAGCGTGGTCGAGGGCATTGCCAGCCTGCTGGCCTTCTCGCCTGATGCCAGCGCGGCCCAGAACTCCGAGGCGATGGCAGCCGCAGCCGAATCCGTGACCCATGGCGAGGTCACCCAAGCGGTGCGCGACGCC
Source organism: Acidimicrobiales bacterium (assembly GCA_965117015.1). GTDB lineage: Bacteria > Actinomycetota > Acidimicrobiia > Acidimicrobiales > Aldehydirespiratoraceae > Aldehydirespirator. The sequence goes on along the minus strand of OZ220747.1, from coordinate 214,208 downwards.
TCCAGCTCGGTCGGTCCCATCACCACCGGCGATTGGCTAGGCATCGGCCCCGACGGCATAGCCGCGGTGAAGTCCGAGATGGCTGCGGCCGCGACCGCGCTGTTGAGCACCATCATCGACGCGGACCACGAACTGCTCACCGTCCTCACCGGAACGGATGCCGACGCGGCGACCACCGATGCCATCGTCGGTCACGTGGCCGAGCACCATCCTGACGTGGAGGTCGAGGTGACCGAAGGCGGCCAGCCCCTGTACCCCTACTACTTCGGCCTGGAATAGCCGCCGGCGGGCCTGCACCTCAGCGCCGATGCCCGAAGGCGACCCGCCCCTAAGCCTCCGGGACCTGGACGCCATCGGCGTCGATCGCCTCCGCGACGTCGGTCGGAAGCGCGCCACTGCGCTGACTGGGATGGAGATCAACTCGGTGCTGGACCTGCTCCAGCACTATCCGCGCCGCTACATCGACCGCACGAACCAGGCCCGCATCGCCGAGCTCGCCGAGGGCGAGGACGCATTCGTGGAAGGCTGTGTGCAACGGAGTTCGTCGAGGCGCACCAAGCAGCGCAGAACGCTCGTCGAAGTCATCATCTCCGACGACAGCGGCCGGCTCAAGCTCACGTTCTTCAATCAGCCCTGGCAGGAGAAGAACCTGCGAGCAGGCCGTCAAGTGATCGTCCACGGCCGGCCGATGCGATACCGGAGCTCCCTCCAGATGACGAATCCAGTGGTCGACCTAGTCGGCGACCGCACCGGGCGATTCGTTCCGGTGTACCCGCAGTCGGAGAAGGTGAACGTCAGCACATGGGAGATAGCCAAGTTCGTCGACCAGGCCCTCAACCGCTGCCAGCCTCGTGGCATAGCTGATCCCATTCCGCCGTCCTTGTTGCAGCAGTTCGACTTCGTGGGCCGTCAGACTGCCTTCAACGGGATCCACCGGCCTGCCGACATGCGAGAGTCGAGCCAGGCGCGGCGCCGCCTCAAGTTCGATGAGCTCCTGCGCGTGCAGCTCGAACTGGTCAGGCGCAAGCGCTGGCTGGAGAGGAGCACAGCGGGTCTGTCGCACGCCGTAGGGGGCGATCTGGTCGCCCGCTTCCTGGCCCGCCTTCCGTTCCCGCTGACGGGTGCCCAGCAGCGGGTGATCGACGAGATCGCCGACGATCTGGCCCAGCCGCACCCCATGCACCGGCTATTGCAGGGAGACGTGGGTGCGGGCAAGACGGTGGTTGCTCTCAGCGCCCTGCTGACCGCAGTACAGGGCGGGTTCCAGGGCGCGCTGATGGCGCCCACCGAAGTGCTGGCCGAGCAGCACCACGAGACCGTCGTGGAACTGCTCGGTGATCTGAGCGTGCCCGACGAGTCGCGGCTCGGCGGCGAGCGCCCGCTGCGGGTGGAGCTCCTGACGGGGAGTCGAGGCGCGGCGGACCGGCGCCGCGCGGTGGCGGGACTGGCATCCGGGGAGGTCAACATCGTTGTGGGCACTCACGCTTTGATCTCTGAGGGACTGGAGTACAGCGCGCTCGGAGTGGTCGTGATCGACGAGCAGCATCGCTTCGGAGTGGACCAGCGAGCTGTGCTGCGTGATCGCGGGCTCGGGTCGGTCATGCCCGACCTGCTTGTCATGACGGCGACGCCCATCCCTCGCACTGCGGCCATGACCGTGTACGGCGACTTGGACATGTCCGTGCTCGACGAGCTGCCCGCAGGCCGGCTGCCGGTGGCCACCTCATGGGCTCGCGGCCCATTGGAGGAGGCCCAGGTCTGGGAGGCAGTGCGTGCCGAGGTGTCCGAGGGCCGGCAGGCCTATGTCGTGTGTCCGGTCATCGAGGAGACCGACGCTCTCGACGTGCGCTCGGTGACGGAGACGTACCAGCGTCTGACCGGTGACGGAGGCGAACTGGCCGGGCTCCGGGTCGGCCTCCTGCACGGGCGGGTCACCCCCGCCGAGAAGGAAGCCACGATGGGGCTGTTCCGCACGGGCGCTCTCGACGTGCTGGTGTCTACCACCGTCATTGAAGTCGGTGTGGACGTGCCCAACGCGACCACCATGGTGGTGATCGACGCCGGCCGGTTCGGCATCGCCCAGCTCCATCAGCTCCGCGGCCGAGTGGGCCGCGCCCATCTCGCCTCCAGCTGCTACCTGGTGGGCGAGGCCGCTACTTCGGAAGCCGAGGCCCGGCTCCAGGCGGTAGTGGACTCCAACGACGGCTTCGATCTGGCCGAGGTGGACCTGGAATTGCGGGGCGAGGGCACGATCATGGGTGAACGCCAGAAGGGTCGCAACGACTTACGGCTGGCCTCGCTGCGACACGACAAGGAATGGGTAGTCAAGGCTCGCGACGCCGCGATCGAGATGCTTGACGCCGACCCGGACCTGCGAAGCCACCCGGCGCTGGCCGACGAGATTGACCTGATGCTCGGCGACCGCGAGGCCGAGTACCTGCTAAAGAGCTAGCCCGGGGAATTGGCAGCGTTGTGCACGCTATCCGTGCATAGTGCTGCCAATTCGCTTGATCCGGTCGAGGCCGTTCTGGAATTGGCAGCGTTGCGCACGCTATCCGTGCATAATGCTGCCAATTCGATGAAGACGGAATTGGGCCGACGATCATGAGCATCCGTGTCGTGGCGGGGTCGGCCAAGGGCCGACGGCTCGAGGCGCCGGAGGGCGATGTCACCCGCCCCACCCCCAACCGGGTGCGCGAGGCGGTGTTCAACTCACTCTACTCCCTCGGCGCCATCGAGGGCACCAGCGTGCTCGACCTCTATGCCGGAACCGGTGCGCTGGGGATCGAGGCGCTGAGCCGCGGCGCGGCCGAAGCGACGTTCGTGGAGCACGACCGGGCTGTGGCCTCCCTGCTGCGGCGCAACCTGGAGGCCACCGGCCTGGCTGCAGGCGCGACCTTGATGGTCGTCGACGTCGATGCCGCTCTCGACGAGCTGGCTGGACACCGCTTCGACGTTGCTCTGGTGGACCCGCCGTACGCCTTCGACGACTGGCCGCAACTGCTGTCCCGGGTGCCGGCTGAACTGGTCGTGGCCGAGTCGGATCGCCGGGTGGATGTGGGACCCCGCTTCGCCATCCACCATCACCGGCGTCACGGCGGTACCGTGGTGACGTTCGCACAAGCTGCCAAGAGGCCGAGCGGAACTGGAGCCGATCAGTGACCCGTGTGCTGTACCCCGGATCCTTCGACCCGATCCACTACGGCCATCTCGAGATCATCGAGACGATCGCCCAGCTGTTCGACGAAGTGGTGGTGGCGGCCACGCGCAACCCGCAGAAGGGGGAGGGCCTGTTCAGCCTGAACGAGCGCGAGCAGCTGATCAAGGAGTGTGTCGCCCATCTGCCCAATGTCTCGGTGGCGATGTTCTCCAACCTCGTGGTCAATCTGGCCCAGGAGGTCGAGGCCGACTTCATCGTGAAGGGGCTGCGAGCAGTCTCCGACTTCGAGAACGAGCTTCAGATGGCGCAGATGAACCACGCTCTCGCCGGCGTGCAGACGATCTTCATCCCCTCTGCAAGCAAGAGGTCGTTCGTGGCTTCCAAGCTGATCCGGGAGGTCGTCCGCCTCGGTGGGGACGTGTCGTCAATGGTGCCCGAGCCGGTGCAGGTTCGGCTGGCCGGTCATCTAGAGGCCGAGCCGGAGCAATGAGTTCGAGCGACCTGGTGCCGCCGACGGGGACGGGCTCTGCTGAGAGTTCGTCCGAGGCCCGACGGCTGGCCGTCGAGCAGTTGCTCACCCAGGCCATCCGGGTGGTGGAGAGGTCGCGGCCCATGCCCTTCTCGACCTCGGTGATGATCAACGGCGAGGAGCTGTTGGGGATACTCCAGAAGGCGTTCGCGGCCCTTCCCGAGGAGTTGCGGGCTGCTCGGTGGATGCTCAAGGAACGCGACGACATGCGGCTCCGCACGCAGCGAGAGGGCGAAGACATCATCGCGGCGGCCCGGGCTCGCGCCGAGCAGATGGTCCAGCGCAGCGAGGTCGTCAAGGCCGCGGAGATGCGGGCGAGACGGACGGTCGATGAGGCCGACGAGCGGGCCAGGAGGATGAAGCTCGAGACCGAGGACTGGTGCGACCAGCGGCTGGCTGCCTTCGAGGCGATGCTGCACAAGACGGCCACCGCCGTGTCGACCGGGCGTCAGCGACTCCAGGACACCCGGTTGCCGCGCCCGGCGCCCGCGCCCGCTCCGGCCGGGCCCGACGACGACATATTCGACCAGGACCTGGGTTGAACAGACCCCAGCAGCGGCTGGTGGTGGACTGTGTCCGGCTTGACGCCGGCTCGGTCGACAGCATCGAAGTCGAGGACCAGTGCATTCTGGACGAGCCCGGCGTCCGGGGGGCTTCGGTGGTGGACGGCGTCGTGCATCTGGAAGTGGTGGTACGAGCGGCTGGAGGCTCCCTTGTGGCGGACGGGCGGGTCGTGGGGGTGTGGACCGCGGAGTGCCGCCGCTGCCTGGAGGAGGTGACGGGCCCTCTTGAGGCGCCACTGCACGAGGTGTTCGAATGGGAACCGACCGAGGGTGAGACCTGGCCGATCAACGATCACCGCATCGATCTGGCTCCAGCGGCTCGCGAAGCCGCCGTGCTGGCCCTACCGCTGGCGCCCCTGTGCTCCGAGGACTGCGCGGGACCGGTGCCGGACCGGTTCCCGACCGGGCCGGCGGCGGCCGGTATACACAGCTAGCGGCGACGTGTAGGCCCCACCGCTCCCCGGTAGGCTGCCGGGCCGGATTGTCCGATCGGCCGTAGAAGATCAGGATCCCTCATGGCTGTCCCCAAGAAGAAGACCTCCAAGGCGAAGGGCCGCAGCCGAAGGGCCTCTGCGTGGCGGATCCGTCCCGGCGGCCGCAGCGCATGCAGCCGTTGCGGTGCCGTCAAGCGTCCCCACCGTGTGTGCGGCAACTGCGGGTGGTACCACGACCGGCAGGCCATAGACGTCGAGTAGCCGGCCTTTCGAACCCTCGCTCGCAGTCGTGATTCGGACTTCATGGCGCAGTGATGGAACCTTTGTCGGCGTCGAATGGTCTGAACCTCCGTGGAACCGGTAGCGGTTGACGCCATGGGGGGCGATCGAGCCCCTGCGGAGATCGTGGCCGGAGCCCGGCGCGCTGCCGACGAGTTGGGGATCCCGGTGGTGCTGGTGGGGCAGCCCGACGAGTTGGGCGACACCGGCGGCCTGGAGGTGATCGAGGCTTCCGAAGTGATTCCGATGGACGCGGAGCCGGGGTCGAGCGTGCGCACGATGAAGGACTCGTCACTCGTGCGGGCGGCTGAGGCGGTGCGCGACGGTCGGGCCTCGGCGATGGTGTCGGCAGGCAACACCGGCGCCGCCATGGGCTCGGCGCTGCTGCGCATGGGCCGCATTCGCGGTATAGCCCGTCCGGCGATCGCCACGCCGATCCCCACTCCGGGAGCCAGTCCCACCACCATGCTCGACTCGGGCGCCAACGCGGAGTGCCGTCCGGAGTGGCTCGTGCAGTTCGCCCGGATGGGCTCGGTCTACGCCCGCGACCGTTTCGGCATCGAGCAGCCCCGGGTCGGCCTGTTGTCGATCGGCGAGGAGGCCGGCAAGGGCAACGACTTCACCAAGACCGTCTTCGAACTGCTCTCCAACGGCCGGTGGGCCGGCGACGTCGGAGCTGAGTGGATCGGCAACGTGGAGGGCCGCGACATCATGACTCCCACCGTCGACGTGGTCGTGACCGACGGCTTCACCGGCAACGTGACCCTCAAGGCTCTGGAGGGGGCGCTGCGGGCTCTGTTCGGCCGGTTGCTGGTGGCCATAGACACCGACGACACCTCGCGCCGGGCCGGGGACATGCTCGCCCCGGCCCTCGATGAGATGGCGGGGGAGCTTCACCCCGACGGCGTCGGCGGCGCGCTGCTGCTGGGGGTGCGGGGCGTGTGCGTGATCTCGCACGGGGCCAGCGGCGCCGCCGCAGTGATGAACGCCATCAGGGTGGCCCGCGAGATGGTCGCCGCGGGCATGGTGGACCACATCGCGGCGATCGCGCGCGGATAGCCGGCCGCCGGAGGCTGGTCGCCTCCCCAACGATATGGTTGTTGGCTGCATCGACGACAGAGCGACGCACGGAGGCGCCGATGCCGGCAGAAACCCATGTGGAGCAGGCACCAATGGGGCGTGAGGAGGTTCTGGCGCTGATTCGGGACCGTCTTGCGGACATCCTGGAGATCGATCCCTCCGACATCGCAGAGGGAGCCTCATTCGCCGACGACCTCGACGCCGACTCGCTGGCGCTCATAGAGCTGGTGGAGGGGATCGAGGAGGAGTTGGCCGAGCGGGCAGTCGGCTTTCGCATCGAGGATGAGGACCTGGAAGACCTGCGTTCCGTCCGTGACGCCGTTGACTACGTCGTAGCGAAGCTGGGTTGACGGTCCACACCGCTCCCGCTGGCGTTGTGGCGCTCATGGACCGGCTCGGCCACCGGTTCGGCGACGCCGCGCTGCTCGAGCTCGCCCTCACCCACCGCTCCTGGTGCGCTGAGCACTCGGGGTCATCCTCCAACGAACGGTTGGAGTTCCTGGGCGACGCGGTCCTCGGCCTCGTGGTGACGCAGAGGCTCTACTCGCGTTTCGGCCACTGGTCTGAAGGCGATCTGGCCAAGACCCGTGCCTCGCTTGTGAACTCGGCCACGCTGGCAGAAGTGGGTCGATCCATCGGCCTCGGCGAGCTACTGCGCCTGGGCCGGGGGGAGGTCGCATCGGGCGGTCGCCTCAAGTCGTCGATCCTGGCCGACGCGGTGGAGGCGGTCATCGGGGCCGTGTATCTCGATGGCGGCATTGACGCGGCCGACGAAGCGATCGGCCGGCTCCTAGGTTCGCGCCTCGAAGCCGCAGCCAGTGCTCCCGGCCACGCAGACTTCAAGACGCGACTCCAGGAGTTGGCCGCCCGTCTCGGATGCGCCCCTCCCACCTATGACGTGACCACCAGCGGACCCGCGCACAAGGTCCTGTTCGAAGCCGAGGTCCACGCCGGCTGCGCCAGCGGCGTAGGCAGGGGAAGTACCAAGAAGGACGCCGAGCAGCAGGCGGCCCAGATCGCCTACGCCACCCTAACCTCAGAGGCCGAGCGGATAGGGAGCCGTTCATGAGCCAAGGCTTCGCCTTCGAGTTGCCGGAAGTCGAGACAATACGGCGCGACCTCGAACGCGAGATCATCAGTCGCAAGATCAAGACGGCTGAGGCCGCGAGCATGAAGTGCCTGCGCCGCTACCACACCCGCAAGGCCTTCACCTCGCAGCTGGAGGGGGCCAAGATCACCGACGTCAGACGGGTCGGCCTCTACCTGGTGATCGAGCTCAGCACCGAATTGCTGCTGGTGCTGTCGCTTGGCTCGTCGGGCTCGCCTCGCCGCAACGCCAACAAGCATCCCAAGGTCGCGGGAACCGAGGTGGTGATCTCGTTCACCCAGTACGGCCAGCTTCGCTTCGTGGACACCGAGGGCACCGGCCAGCTGTTCGTGGTGCCCTCAGACGAGTTCCTGTCGGCTGTGCCCGAGGTATCCGGCTACGGCCTCGACCCGGTAGCCACCCCCATCTCCTGGACCGAGATGGGCCGCCTGCTGCTCCAGAGAAACACGAAGCTCAAGACCCTGATCACCGATGACAACTTCGTGGTCGGTGTCGGTGACATCTACGCCGACGAGATCCTGTTCGAGGCGGGCCTGCGCTTCGACCGGGTCTCCAACACACTCTCTACCCAGGAGATCCGCCGCCTTCACCGCGCGCTGGTCGGCACCATGCACGACGCCATGAAGTACCGGGGGACGTCGGTGCCGGATCGCCCCTTCCTGGATCCGTTCGGCCAGCCGGGCGGCTACGCAGGCCACCTCAAGGTGTGGGGTCGTCACGGCGAGCTGAGCGAGCGGTCAAGAGGACCGATCAAGCGAACCAAGTTCCGCGGCACCTGGACCTACTACTGCGACACCCAGGTTTGAGCGTCCAACCGGGCGGGGGGATGCCCGGATACGGCACTTCGCGGAACTAGCGTCGCGCGCGTGTATCTGAAGACGCTGACGCTGAAGGGCTTCAAGTCCTTCGCCGAGCCAGCCTCCATCCGGTTGGAGCCAGGCGTCACTGTGGTCGTCGGCCCCAACGGCAGCGGCAAGTCGAACGTAGTGGACGCGGTGGCGTGGGTTCTGGGTGCCCAGGCGCCGAGCGCAGTCCGCTCCGCACGGATGGACGATGTGATTTTCGCGGGCACGGCCCACAAGCCTCCACTGGGCCGGGCCGAGGTGTCGCTGACCATCGACAACTCCGACGGCATGCTGCCCCTGGCGGCCAGTGAGGTCCAGATAACCCGCACCCTGTTCCGCAACGGCGAGTCGACCTACGGGCTGAACGGCACTCCGTGCAGGCTGCTGGACATCCTTGAGCTGCTGTCCGACACGGGCGTGGGCCGCCAGCAGCACATGATCGTGTCCCAGAGCCAGATCGACGCGGTGCTCAACGCCCGCCCCGCCGACCGCCGGGTGGTGGTGGAGGAGGCGGCCGGGATTCTCAAGTACCGCAAGAGGCGGGAACGGGCTGAGCGACGCCTGCTCGCCACCGACGGCGACCTGACCCGGATGAGCGACCTGCTGAGGGAGGTGCGGCGGCGGTTGCGCCCCCTGCAGAAGCAGGCTGAGGCGGCCCGGCGGCACGCCGACCTGCTCGCTGAGCTGGAGGTGCTGCGGGTGCATCTGGCCGGCTGCGAGATCTCGGATCTGCGGGAGCGACTGCGCGCCCACAAGGACGAGAGCGAGGCTCGAGCGGCCGAACAGGCCGACCTGCGAACCGAACTCGACGCTCTCAGCGCCAGGGTTGCCGCCGACGAGCAACGGCTGGCCCGCCATGGGATGGACGATCATTCGGAGCGCCTTGCCCGCATCGAGGGCCTGCGGGCCAGAGCGGCCGGGCTGGCTGCGGTCGCAGTCGAGCGCCAGCGCGGCATCGAGCATCAGCGGGCCGCCCTCGCCGACCATGATCTGGCCGCGGGACTGCAAGCGGAGCTGGAGCGCAGCCGCAGCGAGCTCTCCGCGGTCGTGCTGTCCGCCGGCGCGGCCGATTCGGATCGTCTCCGCCTAGAGGAGATGAAGGAACGCCTGGAAGCAGACCGGGCCGCGTTCGAGGCCCGATACGGCGACCACAGTGGATTCGACCTGGATGTGGCCAGCGAGGCTGCCAGGGCCAGGGGCGAGCTGGCTGCGCTTCAGTCGACGATCGGGCTCAACGAGTCGGAGCGGGACCGACTCGCACAGCGCCTGGAGGCATCCGAGCGTCGTCTGCGGGAGTTGGCCGACCGGGTTGATCGACACCGCAGCGAGCAGGAGGGATGCAGCGACGAGATCACCGCCCTCCGCGCCGAGCTCGGGGCGGCAGAAGGAGCTCGCGCCGACGGTGAGAGTGCCCTGGAGGATGCCGTCGAGGCCCGTTCAGCGGCCGAAAGCGACTTGCGGCACTGGGCGGCGCGAAGCGAGGCGCTCGCCATGGCCCTCGATCAGTCCGCGGGATCGGTGCCGGTTGACGTGCAGGCCGCCGCCGACGGCGTCCTGGGGCTGCTGGCTGACCTTGTGGAGGTGGACGCCGGCCTCGAAGCAGCCTTCGCGGCCGCCGCAGGGGACACGGTCGGCGCCGTTGTAGTAAGGCACGCCGCCGAGGCGCGTCGCGTGCTCGACAGCGTGGAGGCCAGCGATGTCGGCGCGGCGGTGATCGCCTTGGAGGGCAACGGCACCGACGGAGCGAAGCCTGTGCCGATGGCCCGGCTCGGGCTGGAACCGTTGCGGGGCCGGGTGCGGGCCGCCGATCCGGATGTGGCCCGGCTGCTGGACGTGTTGCTCGGCTCCACGGTCCTCGTGGACGGCGATTGGCGGGCCGGGGCCGACGTGTGGATGCGGCACCCTGGCGTCGTGGTGGTCACACCGGCCGGTGACCGGTTGAGCAGCAGAGGCTGGCGACTCGGCGTGCACGGTGCCGCCGGGCTCCGGCCCGCGCTGGCAGAGGCGGACCAGAGGCTCGAGGCCGCGAGGGCAGCCGTCGAACAGGCAGAGGCCGGATGCGATCTGGCCCGGAGCAGGCTGGAGGAGAGCCGGGGACATGTCGACGAGCTCGGCCGCCGTCTGGCCGCGTCCGAACTCGCCGCGTCGTCGTCGGCCGACGCCATCGGTCGCGCCGAGTCTGATCAGCGCGACCTCCACACCACGACCAGCGCCCTGCGCGACCACTTGGCGGAGACCTCCCGCCGGCTGGAGGAGTCCGCCTCGCGGGTCGCAGAGATAAAGTCCCGCCTGCCCGAGCTGGAGGCGGCAGAGGTGCAGGCACTCCGGCGGAATCGCCAGGCGGCTGAGGCCCGCGCCGACCTCGACCGGCGTGCGTCGGAGCTGGCCGCCCGGGCGGCCGACCAGAGCGCGACCGACGCCGGGTTGGAACAGCGCCAGCAGATGCTGGGTGCCCGCGTCACAGAACTGGAGGAGCGGCTGGCTGTCCACCACGCCTCCCGGGCCGCGGCCGAGGGTCGTCTGGCCGTGCTGGAGCGCGAGGCGACGGTGCTTGAGACGCTCAGGCGGGCGGTGGAGGAGCGGACGGGGATCCTGAACGCCGGACTTGCCGAGATACGAGAAGTCCGTCGCAGGCACTCCGACGAAGTCAGGGCGCTGGCCGCCAACCTCGACGACCTGCGGCGCCGGCAGGCCGATGCTGAGAGTCGCTACGAGACCCTGCGGGCGACCGAGAGCCGGCACGACATCGAGGAGGCCGAGCTTCGCACGCGGTTGCAGACGGCGGTGGAGCGTCTGCGCGACACCTACGGCCTGACCCCGCACGAAGCCGCGTCCGCGCAGTTGCCCGAGCTGCCCGATGGGCTCGACGCCGGGCAGCGGGTGGATCAGCTGACCACCGAGTTGGAGATCATGGGCCCGGTCAATCCTCTGGCTCTGGCCGAGTTCGACGAACTCTACGAGCGCCACGAGCTGCTGAGCGGCCAACTGGACGACATCCGCGCCGCCCGACGCGACCTCAACCGGGTGATCCGCTCGATCGACGGCGAGATCAAGACGGTGTTCAGCTCGGCCTTCATCGATGTGGCCGCCAACTTCGAGGTGCTGTTCGAGGCGCTGTTCCCGGGTGGCGAGGGACGCCTCAGCCTCACCGATCCCGACGACCTCCTCGACACCGGCATCGAGATCTCGGCCAAGCCGTCTGGCAAGAACGTGAAGCGGTTGTCGCTGCTCTCGGGCGGCGAGCGGACCCTGGCCGCGCTGGCCTTCCTGTTCGCGGTGTTCCGCAGCCGGCCGTCGCCCTTCTACGTGATGGATGAGGTGGAGGCAGCTCTCGACGACGTGAACCTGCACCGCTTCCTGACCCTCATCGACGAGTTCCGTTCCGACGCCCAGCTGGTGATAGTCACCCACCAGAAGCGGACCATGGAGGCTGCCGACTGCCTGCAGGGGGTCTCTATGAAGCCGGGCGGCTCGTCGATGGTGGTGTCGGAGCGGGTATCCGACGCCGCCTAGCCGGCCTGGAGGCCGCCGCTCACGGTTCTCTCACCTGCTCGGCCTAGCTTCTAAGGCGGATGCAGGACTCCGAGACTGTCAGCCGGACCGCGGTGGTCCGGCCGCTCGAGGCCGCCGTTGCGGCCCGACGCCCCGCCTGGAAGGTCGCGGTGGCGCTGGTACTGGCCTGCCTGGTCCTGGTCGCCGGTACCGCCCTCGGATTGGTTCTGTTCGATGACCCGCAAGGCGCCGGGCCAACTCCCCAGATGAGGCTGGCCACACCGGAGGAGACCCCCCCGGAGCCGGCAGCCACGGCGGTCCCCGCAAAGGAGGCCGCGACTCCGGACGGACCGGCTGTCGCCCGCGCGGAGCAGGTCCCGGATCCGACGGTCCCGCAGTACCCCGCACCCGTCGTCTCGGAGGAGCCGGTGGTGGCCGTGGCGGAGGCGCTGAGCCCCTCGGTGGTCCGGGTCGAGGTGGAGTCCGACACGGCCTTCGGATTCGGGCTGGGCTCCGGGATCGTGTGGGATGCGCAGAACGGGTACATCGTCACCAACCACCATGTGGTCGAGGGCGCCGACGGCGTGGACGTCACCTTGTCGGACGGGACCCGTCTCGACGGCCAGGTCATCGGTGGCTCGTCCGGGCACGACGTGGCGGTGGTACGGGTCGACCCGGGGGCCGCTGAACTGGTGGCCGCCACCTTCGCGCCGGCCTCGTCGGTGAGGGTGGGCCAGCTGGCGGTCGCCATCGGCAGTCCCCTCGGCCTGACCGGCACGGTCACGGCAGGGATCGTGAGCGCGGTGAGGATCCAGGTCCAGGGAGGTTCCGACCCCAACTCGCCGGTGCCGGTGGAGATGATCCAGACCGACGCCGCCATTAATCGCGGCAACTCGGGCGGCGCCCTGGCCGACTGGCAGGGGCGGGTCATCGGGATGAACACGATGATCCAGACCACTTCAGGCGGCAACATCGGCTTGGGCTTCGCCGTCCCCAGTGACACCGTCGATCTGATCGCCACCCGCATCATCAAGGGCGAGTCGCTGGAGCTCGGGTATCTCGGGATCAGCGGGCAGGCCGCCGACGGCGACATCGCCGGGGTGGTGGTGGTTGAAGTCCTGTCCGGATCCCCGGCCCAGGAGGCGGGCCTGCTGGCCGGTGACGTCATCGTCAGCCTCGACTCAGAGCCCATGAAGGACATAGCGGAGCTAGCAGCCGCCATCAAGCTGCGCCGGCCCGGTGAGGCTGTCGAGCTGACAATCAGGCGGGACGACGATGTCTACGTCACCACGGCCGTGCTGGACGCGCTGGGATGACGCTGCCGCTCATTGTCGGCCTAGTCGTGCTGGCGGCCGCGGTGCTGGTCGCGGTCGTCGTAGTCCTGAAGCGCCGCCGGTCGCCGGCTCGCGGCGCGGCCACCACGACGATGGGCGAGGCCGCGGACCGGGTTGTCGGCCGGCTGGCCGACAGGGATGCCGGAGCCGCCGCCGGGCCTGCCCCCTCGCTGCGCGACCGCCTCTCGAAGGCGCGTGCCGCTCTCACCGGACCGCTGACCGCCCTGGAGCGGGCGTCGGTCTCGCAGGAGGCGTGGACCGAGGTGACCGAGGCTCTGATCAGGGCCGACGTCGGGTTGGCGACCAGCTCCGAGATCGTGGAGGCAGCCCGGACACGGGTCGGCAGCGCCGGAGGCGATCCCGCCGCGGCGAAGGCGGCGCTGCACAGCGAGCTGCGGGAGCGGCTCGGCGGCTTCGACCGGTCACTGGCTCGCCGCAGCGACGGTGAAAGCCCGTCGGTGTGGCTGTTCGTCGGAGTCAACGGCACCGGAAAGACCACAACCATCGGCAAGCTGGCCAAGCGCGAGGCCGACGCCGGCTCCGGGGTGGTGCTGGCCGCGGGCGACACCTTCCGGGCCGCGGCCGCGGACCAGCTGGCCATGTGGGCTGAGCGCTCCTCGGTGCACATCGTGCGGGGTTCCGCCGGTGCTGATCCTGCATCGGTGGTGTACGACGCGGTGGAGTCGGCTGCGGCCCGGGGGGCGGACCTGGTCCTGGCCGACACGGCCGGAAGGTTCCACACCGAACACAACCTCATGGCCGAACTCCAGAAGGTGCGGCGGGTGGCCGACAAGGGATCAGGGGTGGTCACCGAGACCCTCCTGGTGCTCGATGCCACCACCGGTCAGAACGGCTTGGCCCAGGCCCGGCAGTTCACCGACGCGGTGGACGTGACCGGGGTGGTCCTCACCAAGCTCGACGGCTCGGCCAAGGGCGGGATCGTGGTGGCTGTGCAGGCCGAGCTCGGGGTGCCGGTGAAGCTTGTGGGAGTCGGCGAGGGGATCGCCGACCTTGTGCCCTTCGACACGTCGGAGTTCGTGGACGCCCTGTTCGCCTGACGAGGGCCGTTCTGCGGCGGCGCCCGCTGGGTAGGGTGGCCCGGCCATGTTCGACATGCTCACGAGTCGTTTCGAGGCTGCCTTCACGAAGCTGCGCGGCCGCGGGAAGCTGTCCGCCGACGATGTCGATGCCGCGCTGAGTGAGATCCGCGTGGCCCTGCTCGAGGCCGACGTCAACCTGGATGTGGTCACCGGCCTCACCGGGCGCATCCGCCGGCGAGCCGTGGGCGAAGAACTCTCCCGCGCTCTCAATCCCGCCCAGCAGGTGGTCAAGATCGTGCTCTCGGAGCTCACCACCAGCCTCGGGGGTGAGCGGCTCACCATCACCTACGCGTCGAAGCCGCCCACAGTGGTGCTGCTGGCCGGTCTGCAGGGCTCGGGCAAGACCACCAATGCGGCCAAGCTGGCCCAGTGGTTCCTGCGTCAGGGCCGCAGCCCGCTGCTGGTCGGCGCCGACCTGCAGCGGCCCGCCGCGGTCGAGCAGTTGCGGACGCTGGGCGAGCGAGCCGGCGTGCCGGTGTTCAGCCACCGCCGGGGCCCGGTCAAGGCCGCGTCGGCCTCGCTGGCTGAAGCAACCCGGACGGGGCGCGATGTAGTCATCGTCGACACTGCCGGCCGGCTGGCCATCGACGCCGAGATGATGGATCAGGTGCGCCGGATCTCCAAGGCAGTGCGGCCCCACTACACGTTCCTGGTGGTCGACGCCACGGTCGGCCAGGACGCGGTGAACTCGGCCAGGACTTTCCACGACACCCTCGCCCTCGACGGTGTGATCCTCACCAAGCTGGACGGCGACGCCCGGGGTGGGGCGGCGCTGTCGGTCAAGGAGGTCGTGGGCCGACCCATAGCGTTCGCCTCGGTCGGCGAGAAGCTTGAGGATTTCGAGCCGTTCCATCCCGATCGTCTCGCCAGCCGCATCCTGGGGATGGGCGATGTCGAGACACTGATCGACAAGGCCGAATCCGCTTTCGAGGCCGAGCAGGCGGAAGAGACCGCTTCCAGGCTGCTGGAGGGAACCTTCACGTTCGACGACTTCCTGACCACGATGCAGCAGGTCCTCGGTATGGGCAACCTGCGCAGCCTCATCGGCATGATGCCCGGAGTGCCGCGGGAACTGCGCGGCGCCGAAGTCGATGAGAGCCGCATCGGCCGCATCACCGGCATGATCCATTCGATGACGCCGCAGGAGCGCGCCGAGCCCGACATCATCGACGCCTCCCGCCGGCAGCGCATCGCGGCCGGTTCGGGCTGCCGCCCCAGCGACGTGAAGGCCCTGGTCGATCAGTTCAAGCAGATGCGGTCCATGATGAAGGGGCTCGGAGGTCTCGGTGGCAAGCGGGTGGCCGCGTCAAGGGCCCGGTCGTCCGCCTCCAAGCGGCGCGGCACCGGTGGCCGAACCACCCCCAAGGGCCCGGTTCCCGTTTCCAAAGCACCTCTGACCCTTCCAGGGTTGGAAAAGGGTGAGTGGCCCGGGTTGAATTGACCCAACGCCCGAGACATCGAGAGATCAGAGGAATCACATTGGCTGTCAAGTTGCGCCTCATGCGGATGGGGAAGAAGAAACAACCCACCTATCGCGTGGTGGCGGCAGATGCCCGAGCCCCCCGTAACGGGCGCTTCATAGAGATCATCGGGATATACGAGCCCCGCCAGGATCCGTCGGTGGTGCGGATCGACAACGACCGGGCGCTGCACTGGCTGCGTCACGGTGCCCAGCCCACCGAGCGGGTGGAGAAGCTGCTGAAGATCAGCGGCGCCTGGGAGACCTTCCGGGGTAAGGGAATGGCCGCGGCTGAGCCCGAAGCAGCCGGCGCGGGGGACGCAGGCTCGTGAGCGATCTGGCCCCCACCGCCCAGGCGATGTGCCATTACGTTGTCACGAGCATCGTCGACGACACTGATGCGGTACAGGTCACCGCCACCTCGGCCGGCCCCGACGCGGTACGCCTCGACGTCCGTGTCGCGCAGGGCGAGATGGGCAGGGTGATAGGCAAGCGAGGCCGGGTGGCACACGCCATACGCACCCTCGTGCGCGCCGCCGGATCGCGCGACGATGTCGACATCGAGGTCGAGTTCGTCGACTGAGGCCGAGCGGACGGGCAGCAGCGTCGTGGGTCTCGCGAGTTGTCGAGCGAGGCCGTGGCCCGAGCGGCCCTGAGCGAAGCGAACAAGAGCGGACGTGACTGACCGGTCCGACTCGTCCGAGGCGGAGTCCGCGCCTCTGCTGGAGATCGGCCGCGTCGGGCGGCCCCATGGCACCGGCGGCGAGGTAACCGTCACGCTGGTGTCGAACCGGCCTGAGCGTCTGGAGCCCGGATCCGAGCTGCAGACCGACCTGGGGACTCTGCAGGTCTCCTCGGCCAGGCCTCACAGCAAGCGCCACCTTGTGGCCTTCGCCGGTATCGACGACCGCAGCAAGGCTGAGGCTCTGAGGGGGCTGGTCCTGCGGGCCGCGCCGATAATGGACCCCGATGAGCTGTGGGTCCACGAGCTGATCGGTGCCCGGGTGGTGGAGGTGTCCGGCACGGACCGGGGTTTCGTGGCGTCCGTTGTGGCCAACCCGGCCGGAGACCTGCTCGAGCTCACCGACGGCGCCCTCGTGCCTCTGCGCTTCCTCGTCCGTTCGGTTCCCGGCGAGCTGATAGAGGTGGAGGTTCCCGACGGGCTGTTCGAAGCGGCGACATGAGTTTTCGAATCGACATCTTCACGATCTTTCCCGACCTGGTGGAGACCATGGCCTCGGCCTCGGTCATCGGGCGCAGTCGCTCCGCCGGCACGCTCGACGTGAGGGTCCACGACCTCAGGATGGCCGCCACCGACCGCCACCGGAGCACCGATGATGCGCCCTTCGGCGGGGGAGCGGGAATGGTGATGATGCCCCAGCCCCTGTTCGATGCGGTGGAGACGGTCGAACCGCCCCGACCGCTCTTCTACCTGTCGCCCGCAGGTCGTCGCTTCGACCAGGCCATGGCGGGCGAACTGGCCTCCGGGACCGGGTTCTCGATGCTCTGCGGCCGCTACGAGGGCGTCGACGAACGGGTCTGCCAGCACTTGGTGGACGGCGAGATCTCGGTCGGCGACGTGGTCCTCTCAGGCGGTGAGGCAGCGGCGGGGGTGGTGCTGGAGGCAGTGGCGCGCTGCGTGCCGGGAGTACTTTCAAACGAGGCCTCCACCTCAGAGGAGTCCTTCAGCGAAGGGCTGCTTGAATATCCGCAGTACACCCGGCCGGCTGATTTTCGGGGATGGTCCGTGCCCGACGTGCTGCTGTCCGGCGACCACGGCAGGGTGGCCCGCTGGCGCCGGGCCCAGTCGCTGGCCCGCACCATCGAGCGCCGGCCCGACCTGATCGAAGCTCGCGGCGGCCTGAGCGACGAGGAGCGAGAATTGCTCGCAGATCACGGTCTTGACGCCGGTGGAGGCGGGGAGCGGTCCTCGTAGACTCGCTCGGCCCGGCCGCAGAGGCCGATGTGAGCGGAGACAGCCATGAACCCCACCGACCTCGTTGATGCGCAGAACCTTCGCGACGACGTCCCGGAGTTCCAGCCGGGCGACACCGTGCGCGTGCATGTGCGGGTCGTGGAGGGCAACCGGGCCCGCACCCAGTTGTTCGAGGGTGTGGTGATCCGGCGTCAGGGCAGCGGCGTGCGCGAGACCTTCACCGTGCGGAAGGTGAGCTTCGGTGTGGGCGTGGAGCGCACGTTCCCCGTGCACACCCCGGTGATCGATCGCATCGAGCGCATCATCCAGGGCGATGTGCGGCGGGCGAAGCTGTACTACCTGCGCGACCGCGTCGGCAAGGCGGCCAAGGTCAAGGAAAAGCGCTATCGCTGACCGCCAGTCCGGTGCCGCGCATCGGAGTGGCCGGTCCCCGGACCGTTCCAAGCAAGCCCGCGGCGCGTGGGGTGAGCGCAAGGTTGCTCGCTGGTACCGCGAGGCCGGCTACGAGGTCCTCGACCAGAACTGGCGGGTTGGCTCGGGTGAACTGGACCTGGTCCTGCTCCGCGACGGCGAGATCGTGTTCTGCGAGGTGAAGGCTCGCCGCTCCGAACGCTACGGCGCAGCCGCCGAGGCAGTGGACCGGCGCAAGCAGCTCAAGATCCGGTCGCTGGCCGTCCAGTGGCTGCAGGCCAACGATCGCCGGGGCCGGGTCCGCTTCGACGTCGCCACCGTCACCGGCGTCGAAGTCAGAGTGATCGAGAACGCCTTCTAGCGTTTGGTGCGCCGGTCCCAGCATCCCCGGTGCCAGTGGCGCCGCAGGTCGGGCGCCTCGACCGGCACCACCACGTAGTGGCCGGTCCCGGCCGCGATGGTCCGGTTGCAGTTGGGACAGATGTAGTCCTTGGCGGCCAGGTAGGACTGGATGAAGCGCACCTCCACCTCGCCGAGGCGCTCCGGTTCGTCCACGGCCACCTATCCCAGCAGCGCCCAGACCACTAGGCCGATGGCCACTAGCAGCCCCGCGACCACGAAGACAATGTCAGACGGCCGGCGACGGTGGGGACGGGTGGGATCGAATCCCATGGCGCAAGTATCGTTGGGCGGCGGTCAGCCCGCACCCCATCGCGCCATGCTCCGACGCCGCCGACTCCCGCACCGCCTGTTGCTGGCGGCTTTGATCGTCGTGATCGCGGCGACCGGAGCCTGCGCGGCCGACGACGTGCCGGAGGTGCCCGTCGGCCCTGACGGCTTCCCCGACCGGGAGCTTGTGGCGGGGCGGCAGGTCTACATCGACCGCTGCGCCAATTGCCACGGCAACGACGGAGGCGGCGGACGGGGCACAAGGATCTCGGACGGGCGGATGATCACGCAGTATCCCAACGTTGCCGACCAAGTCGAGATCATCGCCGACGGGGTGCGGTCGATGCCCGGGTTCGCAGAGGTGCTGGACGCCGGAGAGATCACAGCCGTAGTCAGATATACACGAGAAGTGCTATAGTTGATCACTGCACACTCTTGATGCACGGCTAGCCGCCGGCCGAGTTGACGGCGGCCTCCCGCTCCCCAGCCACGGAGGCCGCAATGCTCGCCACCGTCCGCTCCGCCACCCTCGTAGGGGTCTGGGGCCATCCCGTGTCGGTAGAGGTCCATGTCGCCGACGGGCTGCCCGGATTCACCATTGTCGGCCTGCCCGACGCCTCGTGCCGCGAGGCCCGCGATCGGGTCCGGGCCGCCATCGTGTCCAGCCGGCTGACCTGGCCGTCGAAGCGCATCACGGTCAACCTGGCCCCGAGCGATGTGCCCAAGTCGGGTGCCGGTCTCGATCTGGCCGTGGCCGTGGGCGTGCTCGTCGCCGACGGGCAGCTCGAGGCCGCGTCGATCGCCGACCTCGGAGTGCTCGGGCAGCTTGGCCTCGACGGGTCGGTGCGACCGGTGCCGGGGGCGCTGCCCCTCGTCGACGCCATGGACAACTCGTCGATCGTGGTGGCCGCCCGCGACAGCACGGTGGCCGAACTGGTGGCTCCCGAACGGGTCCGGCCCGTCAACCACCTCAAGGAGGTGTTCGAGGCGCTGGCGGGCACGGAGCCCTGGCCGGTTCCGCCCGTCGCTCGAAGCGCGCCCTGCGCCGAGCCCGAGCCCGACCTCTCCGACATCGCGGGCCAGCCGCTGGCCCGGTGGGCGCTGGAGGTAGCCGCGGCCGGTGGGCACCACCTGCTGCTGGTAGGGCCCCCCGGCGCGGGCAAGACCATGCTGGCCCGCCGCCTCGTCGGCGTGCTGCCCGACCTGTCGCACGAGCAGTCCCTGGAGGTCACCCGGGTCCACTCGGCGGCCGGGCTGGCCCTTCCCGACGGCCTAGTAACCCGGCCCCCGTTCCGGGCGCCCCACCACTCGTCGTCGATGGCCGCGCTGGTAGGCGGGGGCACGGCCCGAGCCCGGCCGGGGGAGGTGAGCGCGGCCACCGGCGGGGTTCTCTTCCTGGACGAGCTCGGCGAGTTCGCTCCGTCCGTGCTTGACGCGCTGCGCCAGCCGCTGGAGGAGGGCATGATCCGGGTGGCCCGCTCCCAGGGCATGGTCGAGCACCCGGCCCGATTCCTGCTGGTGGCGGCCATGAACCCGTGCCCGTGCGGCGCCGGCGGAACCGTCGGCTGCCGGTGCGCTCCGGGTGCGCTGGCCCGGTACCAGCGCAGGCTGTCGGGCCCCTTCGTCGACCGGCTCGATCTCGTGGTCCGGGTGGACCGTCCCGACCCGGCCGACCTGCTCGACACCGGGCCGAGCACCCCCAGCGCCGAGGTAGCCGAACGGGTAGCGGCTGTCCGGTCCCGGGCGCGCCAGCGGGGCGTGGGCAGCAACGGCGCGCTGGACGGCCCGGACCTGGAGCGCCACGCTCCGCTCGACCGGGCCGCCACCGAGGTGTTGAGGGCCGCGCTGGCCGAGGGCCGTCTCAGCGCCCGGGGCCTGCGCCGGGTCCGTACCGTGGCTCGCACGATCCGGGATCTCGACGACGGCGGCCACGAACTGCGGGCCGTCGATGTGCTCGCCGCTCTCTCGCTGAGGATGCGGCTCGACGGCGCGGGAGGTCTGGTCCATGGGTGACGCGACTGCGACTTCAACGGAGCGGGGTGTTCACGCCGCCGCGCTGGCCTCGCTGCCGCGGGCGACGCCGCGGCGGCTCGATCAACTCCTGGGCAAGCAGGACCCGGCCAAGGTCTGGAAGAAGGTGGAGACGGGACAAATGGCCAAGTGGGTGGCCGGCGACGACCTTCATGACGTCTGGCGCGATCACGCCCGCGGCACCGACCTCGCCGCAGTGGCCGAACGACTCGAGTCACTCGATGCCTGGGTGACGACGCGGGCAAGTCGCCAGCATCCGCTCGCCCTCATCTATGACATCGACCCGGCACCGATCCTGTTCCGCCGCGGCCGCTTCGCGGGGCGCACTTCGCCGGCAGTGGCCATCGTGGGCACCCGGCGCTGCACGCCCACTGGACGCTCCGTGGCGATGGAGCTGGGATCGGGTCTGGCCGCGGCCGGGGTGACGGTGATATCGGGCCTGGCCCTGGGGATCGACGGCGCCGCCCACCGGGGCGCCCTCGCTGCGGACGGCGCCCCCGTCGTCGGCGTCGTCGGCAGCGGCCTCGACGTGGTTTACCCGAGGGGAAACCGAGATCTGTGGGACGCGGTGAGCGCGGCCGGAACCCTGCTCTCAGAGGCGCCTCTGGGTGCCGAGCCGGAGGGATGGCGCTTCCCGGCCCGCAACCGGCTGCTGGCCGCGCTGGCCGACGTAGTCGTGGTGGTCGAGTCCAAGCGAGCGGGGGGCTCCATGCACACGGTGGATGAGGCCATCCGGCGCGAGGTCACGGTCATGGCTGTGCCCGGCTCGGTTCGCAACCCGGCCGCGGAGGGCACCAACCTGCTGCTGAGCGAGGGCTGCGCTCCGGCCTGCTCCACCGACGACGTGCTGGTCGCACTGGAACTGGCCACCGCCGGGCCGGCCAGCGGCAGGAAGCCGCCCTTCGACCTATCGCGCCGTGTTCAGGCTGAGAACGCAATCAGCTCGATCGAGCTCGACTCGCTCCAGAAGAGACTGCTGGAACTGCTCGACGACGGCCCGGTCAGCCTCGACACCCTGGTGCTGCGGAGCGGGGCGCCCGCGCCGGAGGTGTTGATCGCCGCCGAGGGACTCGAGCGCTTCGGTCTGCTCGCCCGCGACGGCGCCCGCGTCCTGCGGGCCTGAGGTCGTCCGAACCGGGCGATTGGTGTGGATAACTAGACTCAAAGTGTGGACAACTGGGGCTTGGAGGCATGGCTCGACTCGTTGAGCGGTGTGGCCGACTCCACCCGGGCTGTCTATGAGCGGGACGCGGCCGCGGCTGTGCAGTGGCTTGAAGAGGCGGGTGTGGCCGGTCCCTCGGCGGTGGACCGGAGAACTCTGCGCCGCTATCTGGCCGAGTTGGGCGTCAACCGCTACGCGGCCCGCACCATCAGCCGCAAGGTCTCGGTGCTGCGGCGCTACTTCGACTGGGCCCGCCGCAGCGGCCGCATTGACCGGGACCCCACACTCGGGCTGGCTCCGCCGAAGGGGCCGTCGAAGCTGCCGCAGGTGCTCAAGGACGACCAGTTGCACACGCTCATCGACAAGCCGGCCCGGGCCGGGGACGACGGCGCCCGCGATGCCCGTGACCTGGCCATCGTGGAACTGCTGTACGGCAGCGGTCTGCGGGTGAGCGAGCTGTGCGGCCTGCGCCACGAGGACCTGGACCTGGCCCAAGCCCAGGTTCGGGTGTGGGGCAAGGGCTCCAAGCAGCGCCTCATTCCGCTCAGCGATCCGGCGGTGGCCGCCCTGCGTGCCTGGCTACGCGATCATCGCGTTTCGTTCATCACCGTCGACACACCGGACGCCCCGGTCTTCCTCAATCAGCGGGGCCGGGCCATGACGCCCCGCGACGTGCGTCGGGTCATCGACCGCCGCAGCGTGATGCCCACCCATCCCCACGCGCTGCGGCACACCTTCGCCACCCACCTGCTCGATGGCGGCGCCGACCTGCGGGCCGTGCAGGAGTTGCTGGGCCACGCCGACATCGCCAGCACCCAGATCTACACCCACGTCAGCCGCGAGCGCCTGCGCGAGGTGCACCGGTCGTCGCACCCAAGGGCGTAGAGGCCGAGCGGGCAGGTGAGCGAGTCCGCATCATACGGGCGAGGCCGTGGCCCGAGCGGCCCGTGAGCGCAGCGAACAGGAGCGGGAGTGACACCGCTGCCACGCGAACGGGCGATTGCCTTCCGCGCTCGCTCCTAGTCCGAGGATGCTGGCCGGTGACTGACCACCACCCCGAGTGGTCCTAGGATGCCGGCCGGTGTCTGACCCTCACCCTGAGCAAGAAACCGGAGCGGCTGAGCCTGCGGGGACCGTCGAAGACGACACTGCTGTCCTCACCGCAGCGCTGCTGTCGGAGGAATCGGCTCGCCACGACGCTCAGGCCCGCGCCGGTGAGCAGGTGCTCTTCGCTGACGACCTCCTGCCGGGGGTCGGCGACGAGGAGATGCCGCTGCGCGAGGGCCTCAAGATGGGTGGTGCCTTCACCTTCATCGTTCTGCTGGTGCTCAACAGCCTCGACGAGCTCGAACAGGCCGCCATGGCCGTGCTGGCCCCCGACATCCGTGACACCTTCGGTGTCTCCGACGGCACGATCACCTTCATAGCGTCTGCCTCAGCTGCCTTCGTGGTGCTGGGCGCCTTCCCGATGGGCTGGCTGGCCGACCGCATCAGACGAGCACCGATCGTCGGGGTCGCCAGCGCGGTGTTCTCTGCGATGGTGTTCCTCTCGGGCTTCGCGGTGAATGCGTTCATGTTGTTCTTCACCCGCTTCGGCGCCGGCATCGCCAAGTCGAACACGATCCCGGTGCACAGCTCGCTGCTGGCCGACACCTACCCCATCGGGGTGCGGGGCCGCATCGGCGGTCTCACGCAGTCCACCGGCCGGGCCGTGGCCGCTATCAGCCCGATCGCGGTGGGCACCGTGGCGTGGGTCGCCGGCGGTGACGAGGGTTGGCGGTGGGCGTTCTTCTTGCTGGGCCTGCCGGTGGCGGTGTTCGCGGTGGCCGCCTTCCGGATCCCCGAACCGACGCGGGGCCAGTGGGAGAAGACGAGTGTCCTCAGCCAGGTGATCGTCGACCCCGACCCCGCTCCCATCTCGGTGGAGGCCGCCTTCGCCCGGCTGCTGAGGATCCAGACGGTCAGAGCGGTGCTGTTCGCGTTCGTTGCTCTGGGTTTCGTGCTGTTCACGATTCCCGTGCAGTCCAACCTGTTCCTGGAGGACGAGTTCGGTCTCGGCACGTTCGGGCGGGGAGTGGCTACGTCGGTCGCTGGTTTCGCCGCGGCCGTCGTGCTGCCGATGGTGGGGCTGCGCTTTGATCGGCTGTACCGCCGCGACCCGTCCTTGACTCTGCGGCTGATCGGGGGACTGCTGCTGCCGACCGCGGTCCTGGTGCCGCTGCAGTTCGCCATGCCCAACGAGTACCTGTTCGTGGTGGTGGACGTGCCCCGCACCGTGCTGTCGGCAGCCGCGTTCGCCATGGTCAGCCCGGTGGTGTGGTCGATCGTGCCCTACCGGCTGCGAGGTCTGGGCTCAGCGTTGATCACCCTGTTCATCTTCCTGTTCGGCGCAGTGGGCGGTTCACTGGTCGCGGCGTTCCTCGTCGACTCCTACGGCGTGCAGACCGCAGTGACCGTGCTGGCCCTCCCCGCGGTGTCGATCGGCTCGCTCTTCTTGATCCGGGGCTCGCTGTCGATCAAGCACGACCTGTCGATGGTGGTTGCCGAACTTACCGAGGAGTTGGCCGAGCACGAGCGCAGGCGCATTGACCCGGAGTCCACTCCGGCGCTGCAAGCCAGCAACATCGACTTCAGCTACGGCGCGGTGCAGGTGCTCTTCGACGTCTCCTTCGAGGTGGCTCAGGGCAAGACGCTGGCCCTGCTCGGCGCCAACGGCGCGGGCAAGTCGACAGCGCTGAGCGTGGTCACCGGATTGTTGACGCCCGAGCGGGGCGAGATCCGCATGCACGGGCGCTCGATCACCTACACCACCCCGGAGCAGCGCTCCGCGATGGGTGTGCAGATGCTGCCCGGCGGGCGGGGGGTGTTCCGTGAGCTGAGCATCGAGGACAACCTTCGCATCGGCGCATACAAGTACCGGCGGGACTCTGCCGACGTGCAACGGCGCATCGATCGGGTGGTAGAGATGTTCGAACAGCTCGACGGCCGTCTTGGTGAGCGAGCCGGCGACCTCTCCGGCGGGCAGCAGCAGATGCTGGCGATGGCTCGGGTAATGATGCACGACCCCGAGATCCTCATCATCGACGAGATGAGCCTCGGACTGGCCCCCACCATCGTCCAAGACCTTGTGGCTGGACTCCAGCGGTTGCGTGAGGCTGGGCAGACGATGATCATCGTGGAGCAGTCGCTCAACCTGGCGCTGTCGCTGGCCGACGACACCGTGTTCCTCGAGAAGGGCGAGGTGCGTTACTCCGGGCCGGCAACCGACATCATCGAGCAGCCCGAACTGATGCACGCAGTGCTGTTCGGCGCCGGGGCCGACAGCACGCCGGGTGTTGCCGGCGACGCCGGGACCGACAGCACCGAATCGCCGTCCGACTCGGGCAACGGAAGCTGAGCCGCGGTGGTCCTCGCAGCCTGGATCACACAGCAGCTCGTGTTCAACGGAGCGGTCACGGGCCTGGTCATCGGCATGCTCGCCATGGGCATAGTGCTCATCTACCGCTCCACCAGGGTGATCAACTTCGCGGTGGGGAACTTGGGGCTGCCCGCGGCCGGCTTGTTCGCGCTGATGCAGATCGACTGGGGCTTCCCCTTCTGGATCGGCCTGGCCACCGCCCTGCTGGTAGGCACGTTGGCCGGCGCTCTGGTGGAACTGACCGTGGTTCGCCGCCTGTTCAGCCGTCCACGGGTGATACTGCTGGTGGCCACCGTGGGCGTGGCCCAGTTGATGCGGGCGGTGATCGCCGCGTTCCCCGACATCAACGACACTACGCAGCGCTATCCGGTGGCGGCCCGCACCATTTGGGAGAACGCGCCGTTCGGCCTGCGCATCGCCGCTCCCCAGGTGGCGATCATCGTGGTGGTGCCCATCGTTGCCGTCGCTCTGGGCTGGATGCTGAACCGCACGACCTTCGGGCGCGCAGTCGCCGCGTCGGCCGGCAACCCCGAATTGGCCCGCTTGTCGGGCGTGAACCCCAAGGTGGTGTCCACGTTCGTGTGGACGGTGGCCGGCCTGCTGTCGTCTCTGTCGATCATCTTGCTGAGCGGCCAGTCGGGGGCGGTGACCGGCCTGGCGAACCTGGGACCGCTCACCTTGGCCCGAGCGCTGGCCGCGGCCGCCATAGCGGGAATGAGATCGTTCCCCAGAGCAGTCATGGCGGGGCTGGCCATCGGGGTGACCGAGTCGGTGGTGAGATTCAACTACCTGTCCGAGGCGGGTCTGATCGACTTCCTGCTGTTCTGCGCGGTGCTCGTGGCGGTCTACGTGCAGAGCCGTAGCAGCCCCGAGGAGGCGATCCTGGCTTTCGTTCCGCGCATCCGGCCGGTGCCGGCGCGCCTCGAACGGCTGCGATGGGTCCGGGCCCTGCCCCGGATCACGCTGGCCGCCGCCCTGGCCTTCGCCATCGTCCTGCCACTGATCGTGACGCTGCCGTCCAGGCATCTGCTGTACGCGACGGTTCTGGGCTTCGCCATCTGCGCCATGTCGGTCACGGTGATCACGGGCTGGTCGGGCCAGCTGTCGCTGTCGCAGATGGCCTTCGCGGGCATCGGAGCGCTGTCGGGGGCGGCGTTCAGCCGGGGCTTCGAACTCGACATCGGCTGGCGCAGCTTCCGCCTGATCGACTTGGAGGCGGCCGGGGTGCCCTTCGTGGTGTCGATCCTGCTGGCGACCCTGTTCACCGCCCTGGTGGCCTTGCTGATCGGCGCTGGAGCGCTGCGGGTGCGCGGCCTGATGCTGGCGGTGAGCACGTTCGCGTTCTCGATCGCATCGACCCAGTACCTGTTCCGCCGACCGTTCTTCACCGGCGGGAGCAGTTCGAGCGTTCCCTACCAACGGGGCACGCTGTTCGGCGTCGATCTCTCGTCCCAGCGGTCGTACTACTACTTCACGCTGGGTGGCTTCGTGATCGCCTATGCCGTGGTGTCGAGACTGCGGCGCAGTGGCATCGGCCGCTCCACCATCGCGGTGCGTGACAACGCGGCCGGTGCCTCCGCCTACACCGTGAGCCCGACCAGGGCGAAGCTCACCGCGTTCGGTCTGGCCGGGGGGCTCGCCGGCTTCGGGGGCGCGCTGCTGGGCGGCTTGGTGCAGAACATCCGCTTCTCGCAGGTGCTGTTCCAGGTAGAGGACTCCCTGCGGGTCGTCGGCATGGCCGTGATCGGAGGGCTGGGCTCGGTCACCGGCGCGGTGCTGGGCGCAGTGTGGGTCGAGGGAATGCCGGCCTTCTTCGGCGACAACGATCTGGTGCCGCTGTTCACGTCGAGCATCGGGCTGCTGGTCATCATCATGTACCTGCCCGGCGGCTTCATCCAGGTGGTCTATACAGCCCGGGACGGACTGCTGAACTGGCTCGCATCCCGACTGCCGGCTGAAGATACTCCTGGTGCCAGGATGGCCTCGCCGGCCAGCCTGAGCCGCCGGGACCGGGCTGACGGTGATGATGCCGGTGAGGTCGTGATGCGGGCAGAGAACGTGTCGGTGCGCTTCGGCGGCAATCAAGCCGTGTCGCAGGTCAGCGTCGAGGTGCACCGCGATGAGATCGTCGGCCTGATCGGCACGAACGGCGCCGGCAAGACCACCCTGATGAACGCGGTCGGCGGGATGGTCAGATGCGAGGGCCGCGTAGAGCTGATGGGGCGGGACCTGACCGGCGTGTCGGCCGCGCGCCGAGCCAGTGCCGGTCTGGGTCGGACGTTCCAGGGAGCCACGCTGTTCCCGGAGCTGACCGTGCGTGAGACGGTGATGGTGGCGCTGGAGGCCAGGGGCCGCACGCCGTTCATCTCAACTGCGCTGCACCTGCCCCACACTCTGGTCAACGAGAGACGCCGCCGTGCCGAGGCTGACGAGCTGATCGACTGGTTCGGCCTGGGTGCCCACGCCGACCACTACGTGTCGGACCTGTCCACTGGCTCCCGGCGCATTGTCGAGTTGGCCGGCCTGCTGGCGCTCGACGCCCGGGTGTTGTGCCTGGACGAGCCCACTGCCGGCGTCGCCCAGCGCGAGACCGAGGCGTTCGCGCCCCTTGTCCGCCGGATCCGCAGCGAGCTGGGTGCCGGAATCCTGCTGATCGAGCACGACATGACGGTGATCATGGGAGTGAGCGATCGGGTGTATTGCCTGGAGTCCGGGTCGGTGATCTCGGCGGGCACTCCCGACGAGGTCAGGAACGACCCGCTGGTCGTCGCCAGCTACCTCGGCACCGCTGACGCGGCCACGGGCTAGCCGGGCCACCTAGGCGATTCGGTATACTGCGCCGCTCGTCGGAGGCAGTCCGTGTGCGCGAATCCCCGCCACTGGACCAGAGAACTCACTCAAGGAGCACGGTGTCGATGATCAAGAAGCGGACACAGAGCGAACTTCGGGCGAAAGCGGTGGTCTTGGTTGCCGCGCTGGCTCTGGTCGCGGCGGCCTGCGGTGGCGGTGACGAAGCAGACGACGAGGCGTCGACACCGGACACCGGCAGCGAGAGCACCGAGGTCGACAGCTCCAGCGGCGACAGCTCGAGCTCTGACAGCTCGAGCAGCGACAGCTCGGACACCGACAGCTCAGTCGAAGAGACGGACACGCCGTCGGACGGAGATGCCGAACCGACCGAGTCAGCGTCCGAGCCGGCCGAGTCCGGCAGTGCAACCGAGCAGGCCGACGAGGAGACCGCAGAGACCGCGGTCGATGAACCCGCCGAGGAAGCCGCGGCACCCGTGGGGTGGAGCGGCTTGGCCCCGAACATGACAGCCGATGCCCCTCTCACTGCGTCGTGGAAGGGCGTGACTTCCGACACGATCACGATCGGCGTCTCGATGCTCAACTTCGCACTCCTGCAGGAGATGGGGCTCACGGCCGCAGGCTGGGGCGACCAGCAGGGCGTCTTCCAGGCCCTGGTCGACGACCTGAACGCCAACGGCGGGATCCTGGGCCGCAGCGTCGTGGGCGTCTACGACTACTACAACCCCATCGACGCCGCCGACGCGGAACGGGCGTGCACGGTTCTCACGCAGGACAACGAGGTGTTCGCGGCCGTGCTCGGATTCGTCGGCCCGTTGGCCGGCACCGCCGACCCCTGTTTCGCCGGGACCAACAACACTCCGCTCGTGGGTGGCGAGCAAACCCCCGACGAGCTGGCCCAGACCACCGCTCCGTGGTTCAACGTGGAGCCCAGCACCGAGGATCACACGTCCAACCTCCTCGACCTGCTGGTCCAGACCGGCAGAGCCGACGGGACCAGGGTGTTCGTGGTGTCGCACCAGGCCTCCACAGGCGACGAGCCTCTGGTGCTCGAGGGGCTTGACGCGCGTGGAATCGAGGTGGTGGGCAAGGCCGTCCTCGACGCCAACGACGGCGACACCGCTGCTCAGGACCAGTTGATGCAGGTCATCTCCGAACGGATCAGGGCCGATGGGGCCGACACCGTGATGATCAATGGCAACCCGGCCGCCACCATCCGGGGCCTGGGCTTGAACGGGCTGCTCGATTCGGTGACCATCTGGAGCAACAACGCGGCCGGGCTCAACAATCTCGGAGAGACCTTCGACCACGAGTGGGCTCGGGGCGCCATCGCCTCTGACGGACCCTCCGAACTCGACATCTGGAACGACGACGTGTTCCAGGACTGCGTGCGGGTGGTCAACGAAGCCGGCATCGGCGCCGACCTGCGGCCCACAGCCGATCTGGCCGACGATGACGAGAACTGGTTCAACCCGGTCCGCCGCTACTGCGGCCATCTGTCGCTGTTCGTGCAGATCGCGGCCGCGGCCGGTCCGGACCTCACGCCGGAGACATTCGAGCAGGCGGCCTACACCCTGACGGACTTCGTTCTGCCCGGTGCCCCCGCCAACTCGCTGTCGCCCACCAAGCTCGGCGCCCGCGACCTGTACCGGCTCACGACGTTCGATCCCGACGTCGGCAACGGCGAGAACGTACCGCTCACCGACCTCATCGACATCGTCCCGTAGGCCCCCGTTGGCGGCGGGTTAGCGGCTGGCGGTTAGCGGCCCGGCGCGGCCCGGTAGCCGTCGATCGGCACGATGCAGATGTTCTCCGCCCCGAACGGACTGGGCAGGGTGCACGGATACTCGAAGCGCAGAGTGTGGATGGCGTCGGGAGCCTGCGTCTTGCCCGGCCGTATCGTGAACGGCAGCATCTCGTTGGAGTCGATCGGCCCCATATTGGCCAGCGCCGCGTAGATGTCGGCCCGCGTCGGGTTGTCGCCCGCCGCATAGATGGCCCGCAGGGCCGTGCGCATGATGTTGCAGACCGTGCTCACCATCCCGTAGGCCGATGAGCCCGAGCCGTCCATCCGGTCGGCGTTCTCGTGGTTGGCCCCCGATGGGTTGTTGGCCCCGTAGGTGTCGTTGCACATCTCGTTGAACGGTCGCGGCTCGTAGTCCTCGAGCCGGTAGGCGCCAGTGTCGGCGTCGTCGATGATCAGCGCGCCGTTGTAGAGGCTGCCGGCCGACTCGCCTCCGAACGCCACCGTCTTGGATGCCACCAATTCGCCCGCCTGGGAGTTGAAGTCCGATGCGTAGAACTGAACGTCCCCGGGCGCGAACCCCTGGTTGTGCATCTCGACGATGTAGCCCGGGGACGAGATGACGTTGAGGACGTTGAAGAAGACGTCGACGCCCGCAGCCCGCATCCGTTGCACGGACTCGACCACGCCCTGCGTGCATGCGGTGCCGCCGCCGCAGCCGATCACATCGAACACGGCGACGTCGATGCCTTTGGAACTCAGTACGTCGACCAGTCCCGCCTCCACCGCTTCGTACTGGCCGGGCGTGTCCGGCGCGGCGACGCCGATGGTCTTGCCGTCTAGCTGGCCGCGGTCCGCGAGGTCGATGGCGAGCCAGCGCAGACTCTCCTCCAGCGTGGGCGACAGCGCGATGAGACGGTCTCCGCCCCGGCTCATGAACTCCTCGGTCTGGCCCTGGGTCGAGATGAACGCGGTCTGGTTCTCCTCGACGATGCACAGGTTGGCCGAACCCTGGAAGCCACTGGAGTTGAGCAGGATCACGCCCTCGTAGTCCTCGATGGCCTGGATGCACGCCGCGTTGCGGTCCTCGTCCACGGTGGCGCCGAGGACTTCGAGCTCGATGGTGTGCAACTCGATCGTGCGGCCCCGCACGCCTCCGCACTGTTCGTTGACCACGGCCGTGAACGTGTCGAACATCTCGGCCACGTTGCCCACCGGGACTGCGAACCCGATGGCCGCGAAGTCCTCCAGCTTCGACCGCAGGTGTACCAGCGAGATCGAGTCCGCCTCTATGCCCTTGTCGGTGGCCATCCGGTCGGGAGCGGGGTCGTGGGTGTGGCAGAAGGCGTCGAGTTGGGTGAAGGGGTTGTCGCCGCGGTCGAACGTGGCTTGGAACTCGTCGAATATCCCGTCCCGGGGGTCGTCGTAGATGTTCGGGGGCGGACCCTCGGGCTCTTCCTCGGGTTCGGCGGCGGCCGGTTCTGTGTCGGGCTCTTCGTCGGGTTCGGCGGCGGCCGGTTCTGTGTCGGGCTCTTCGTCGGGTTCGGTGGCGGCCGGTTCTGTGTCGGGCTCTTCGTCGGGCTGGGTCGTGTCCGGCTCGGTGGTCTCCGGGGCCGCTTCGGGTGCCTGCGTGGTGGGCGCCGCCGCGCCGTCATCGGTGGATTCCGTCACCTCGCCGCCGCAGGCTGCGGCCACGAGTGCGGTACAGGCAACGAAGGCGAGCGCGAGGCGCACGTGTCTGGTCATGGGCTATCCGTCCTCCAAGTCGGCACCGGGATCGGCTCCGAGAGCCAAGTCTCTCCCACGCCGATAATGCGCACAAGTCGAATACCTCGCGTGATCGTGGACCGTTGGTGTCCCTGCGTGGCTGTCGCCATGACCTCCTCCACGCCGCCGCGACTACTGTCTCCGCACCGACCGCACCGCGGCCGGTCGGCCGGAGCGCCCCGAGGGAGAGAATGGCAGACGACCCGCCCCAGATGACCGGCCCCGAGCCGTCGGTCGCCGATCTGGCGGGGGCGATCCTCGACGAGGAGGCCAGGCGCCGCGCCGAGCAGGCCGAGCGCGACGCCGAGACCGTCCTTCCCGACGATCTTCTTCCGGGCGTCGGCGACGAGCCCATGACGCTGCGGGAGGGACTGCAGGCCGGCGGGAAGGCGACCCTGGCGGTGATGTTCCTCCTCGCCTTCATCGACGAGCTGCCCCGAGCGGTGCGGGTGCTGGCGCCCGACATCCAGAACTCGCTCAACATCAGCGACACCGTGCTCTTCGGCATCCTCGGCTTCGGCGGCGTCACCCTGGTGCTCGGCACCGTGCCGATGGCCGCGCTCGCCGACCGGGTCAAGCGGGTGGCCATCATCCCGGCCTCGTGCGCCTTCTGGGCCGTCACCGCCTTCCTGAGCGGCCTCATCGTCAACCCCTTCCAGCTGTTCCTCACCAACGCGGGAACCGGATTCGGGCAGGCCTACCGGATCCCGGTGTCCAACTCCCTGCTGGTGGACACCTACCCGATCCCGGCCCGCAGCCGGATCTTCGCGCTGGAGGGCCTCGGCCGGCCGGTGGGCCAGCTGCTCGGTCCGCTGGTGGTGGGAGGCATCGCGGCCCTGGTGGGGGGTGACGATCCGTGGCGGGCCGCCTTCATGGCCGTTGCCATCGCGCCGGTGGTGGCCGCGGTCGTCGCGGCGCTGGTGCTGCGCGAGCCCTCACGGGGACGCTTCGAGAAGGAGGCCGTCTTCGGCACCGACAAGGTCGACGTCGACGAATTGCCGGTGTCCATCGGCACCGCATTCGCCCGGCTGCGCAAGATCAAGACCTTCTACTTCCTGTCCACCGGTGTGGGCGTGCTGGGCTTCGCCCTGATCGCCATCCCCATCCAGTTCAACCTGCTGCTCGAGGACAAGTACGCCATGGGGCCCTTCGAGCGGGGCGTGGTCGAGTCGCTCATCTGGGTGGCCTCCCTGGTCGGCCTGCCCGTGGCCGGACGGATGTTCGACCGGGGATTCCGCCGCGACCCGGCCGCCATGATGCGCCTGGCGGGGATACTGGTGATGGCCGCCGGGGTGACCTACGCGGTGGCCCTGCCCATGAAGATCCTCGGGGCTCTGGTGGCGCTGATGGCTGTGGCCCAGACCATGACGTCGATGGCCTTCGTGGCTGCGCCGTCGATCATCGCGTCGGTGTCGCCCTATCGCATCCGGGCCCAGGCCTTCGCCCTGCTGCCGGTGTTCATATTCCTGATGGGCGGCTTCTTCGGCGGCCTGATCGTGGGCCAGCTCTCCGACGCCTACAACGAGCGCACCGCCATGCTGATTGCGGCGCCGCCGGCCGCGCTGATCGGCGGCGCCCTCATCGCCTACGGCAGCCGCTTCATCCGCTTCGACATCTCGCGGTCGGTCGAGGAACTGCTCGAGGAGCAGGAGGAGCAGAAGCGGGCCGTGGCCGATCCTGCCTCGGTGCCGGCCCTGCAGGTCCACAACCTCGACTTCGCCTACGGCAGCGTGCAGGTGCTC
Organism: Acidimicrobiales bacterium; assembly: GCA_965117015.1. GTDB lineage: Bacteria > Actinomycetota > Acidimicrobiia > Acidimicrobiales > Aldehydirespiratoraceae > Aldehydirespirator. The sequence goes on along the minus strand of OZ220747.1, from coordinate 181,137 downwards.
TTCGACGTGTCGTTCGAGGTGGCCAGGGGCGAGGTGCTGGCCCTGCTGGGCACCAACGGCGCGGGCAAGTCCACGTTGCTGCGGGCCGTGAGCGGGCTGGGGATCCCCGATCGGGGGGTGGTGCGCCTCCAGGGCCGCACCATCACCTACGCAGAGGCTGAGGACCGCTTCGCGGCCGGGCTGGTGCAGCTCAGAGGCGGCGCGGGGGTCTTCGAGGAGCTCTCGGTCGCCGACAACCTCAGGGCCTCGGTGCTGGCATCTCCTCTGAGCGAGGCCGAGATCGACGCCCGGACCGAGCGGGGGCTGAACCTGTTCCCGGCTCTGGCTGAACGCACGGGCATCCTGGCGCGCGACCTGTCGGGCGGGCAGCAGCAGATGCTGGCCCTGGCCATGGCCCTGATGCACGAGCCTGAGGTCCTGCTCATCGACGAGCTCAGCCTGGGGCTGGCTCCCGTCGTGGTGCAGGAGCTGCTCGGGGTGGTCGAGCGGCTGCGGGAGCACGGGCAGACGATGGTCATCGTCGAGCAGTCGCTCAACGTGGCCCTGGCCTTCGCGGATCGGGCCATCTTCATGGAGAAGGGCCGGATCCGCTTCGAGGGCCCGGCCCAGGAGCTGGCCGAGCGCGACGACCTGGCCCGAGCGGTGTTCCTTGGAGGCGAGGGCGGATGACCCGGGGACTGAGGACCCGATGATCGAGTTCCTCGGCATAACCGTCGGCCAGCAGTCGCTGATGCTGGGGTTGGTGACCGGTCTCACCTACGCCGCCTTCGCGGCGGGGTTCGTGCTGATCTACCGCTCGACCGGCGTGCTCAACTTCGCTCACGGCGAGGTCGGAGCCTTCGGCGTGGCCCTGTTCGTTCTGCTGCTGGCCCAGTACGGCTTGAACTGGTGGCTGTCGTTCGTGCTCGCCCTGGCGGCCTGCGCCGCCATCGGCATGGCCATCGAGCTGATTGTGATCAGGCGGCTGTTCGCCTCCCCCCGCCTGGTGGTCCTGATCGCCACCATCGGCGTGGGCCAGATAGTGGTCTTCGCCAAGTTCCACCTGCCCAACGTGGTCACGCCGGGGCCGATCCCGGCCCCGTTCCAGGCGACCTGGACCCCCACCGACCACATCCGGCTACAAGCACGCGAGCTGGTAGTGCTGGCCGTGATCCCGGTGCTCATCGGCGCTCTGGCCTGGTTCATCTCGCGCACCCGCTTCGGGCTGGCCTTGAGAGCCTCGGCCACCAACCCGGACACGGCGCGGGTCTACGGCACGTCGCCCCGGCGGACCTCGACGATCGTATGGACCATCTCGGGCGCGTTCGCGGCGGCCACCGCCATCTTCCTTGCCCCCTTGCAGGGCATCAACTCGGCCCAGGCCGGCACCGCGGCCATCGCCGAACCGCTGCTGCTGAGAGTGCTGGTGGTGTCTCTGCTGGCCCGCATGCGCTCGCTCCCCGGCACGCTGATCGGTGGGGTTGCGGTCGGCGTGGCCGAGGCGCTCATCCGTTCCAACGTTGATTCTGCCAACCGCTCGGTGGTTGACGTCTACCTTTTCCTGGCCGTGCTCGTGGTGGTGCTGCTGGTGATCCGCAGCACCGGCGAGCAGGAGTCCTGGTCGCTGGCGCCGCGGGTGCGGGCCATCCCGAGCCGGCTGGAGTCGCTGTGGTGGGTTCGCCGCCTCAACACTCTGGGGTTCGTGGCGCTCTTCGGCTTCTTCGCCCTGCTTGGACTGACCCTCTCCACCAGCAGCTCGCTGTTCACCTGGACCAGCATCCTGCTGTTCGCCATGGTGGTGCTGTCGATGACCGTGCTGACCGGGTGGGCCGGCCAGCTGTCGCTCGGCCAGTTCGCCTTCGTCGGGCTGGGGGGACTGACCGTGCTGGGCCTCACCCAGGGCAACGACATCCCGGTGCCCTTCGACCTCTTCGATCTGTCGCTGGAGATGCCGTGGGGGCTGGCCATGGTGGTGGCCACCGCAGTAGGGGTCGTGGTCGCCGTGATCGTCGGCCTGCCCGCGTTGCGGGTGCGGGGCCTGTTCCTGGCCGTCACCACTTTGGCGTTCGCAGTGGCCTCGGCGACGTGGCTGTTTCTGCAGGACTTCTTCACGGGGGGCACGAGCTTCCCCCGGCCGGCTGAGAAGCCGGTGCTGGACATCGGCCCCATACACATCGACTTCGACGCCTCGCGCAAGAACTACTACTTCCTGTGCCTGGTCTCGCTGGCGGTGATGGCCGCGGTGGTGGCCCGGCTGCGTCGCACCGGCATCGGACGGTCGTGGATCGCGGTGCGCGACAACGAGGAGATGGCCGCGGCGTCCACCGTGTCGCCCACCCGCATGAAGCTGGCCGCCTTCGGCGTGGCCGGGGGCATCGCGGCCTACTCCGGCGGGCTGCTCGTGACGCTGGTGCCCTCGCTGCAGCCCGACTCGCTGTTCCGGGCCAGCGAGTCGATCGTGGTGGTGGCCACCGCCATCATCGGCGGCCTCGGCTCGGTGGCCGGCCCCATCCTCGGGACCCTGTGGGTCCGGGGAATCCCCCAAGTCATTCCCGAGGAGCTCGATGACCTGGTCCGGCTGCTTACCAGCAGCATCGGGCTGCTGGTGCTGCTCATGTACTTCCCCGGCGGCCTGCTGCAGATCGTCTACAGCATCCGCGACAAGCTGCTCGAGCGCGCCGACCGCAAGATGGCGGAGCGAGAGACCGCTTCGGGTGTCGAGCTGCCGGCCGCTGCGGAATTTGCTGAGGCGCAGGATGGGCCGCAGGCCGGGCCGGAGCCGGACAGGCCCCGCTCACCGGTGACGGGGAGCCCGGCCGCCGCCGCGGCCGGACCGGGCCCGGCACTGCAGACCCGGGACGTGTCGGTGCACTTCGGCGGCAACACCGCGGTCGACCATGTCTCGGTGCATGTCGACCACGGCGAGCTGGTGGGCCTGATCGGGACCAACGGCGCGGGCAAGTCCACGCTCCTCAACGCCATCAGCGGGTTCGTTCCGGCTGAGGGACGGGTGTTCGTGTTCGGGACCGACATCACCGCGCGGAAGTCGCCGGCCCGCCACGCCCGCGGCTTGGGCCGGGGATTCCAGGGCGCCCGCGTCTATCCGGGCCTCACCGTGCGCGAGTCGCTGATGGTCGCGCTGGAGGCCCGGTCGCGCTCGAATCTGGCGGCATCGATGACCGGGTTGCCGCCGTCGCCGGGTCAGGAGAGAACCAAGCGTTACGAAGCCGACGAGATCATCGACTACATGGGCCTCAAGCGCTACGCCGACCATTTCGTGGCCACGCTGTCGACCGGCACCCGCCGCATCGTGGAGCTCTCCAGCCTGCTGGCGGTCAATGCCCGTGTGCTGCTGCTGGACGAACCGACGGGCGGGGTGGCCCAGCGTGAGGCCGAGGCGTTCGGACCGCTCATCAAGCAGGTGCAGGCAGAGCTGGACGCAGCCGTGATCGTCATCGAGCACGACATGCCGCTGGTCATGGGGATCAGCGACCGGGTGTACTGCCTGGAGGCGGGCGCCGTGATCGCGGAGGGATCCCCCGAGCAGGTCCGCCGGGACCCGCTCGTGATCGCCAGCTACCTCGGCACATCCGACCAGGCCATAGGCCGCTCCGGCCCGACCGCGCCCTAGCCCGCCGACGCCGGCCACAGCCGGCCGCCTCCACGACGGCGGCGGGCGCGGCGTGACAGACTTTCCAGTTGATGGGGCCGTTCATCGGGGTGCTTGCCCAAGCCGACAGCGAGGCGCTGCTTCACGACGAGTTGACGAGCGGCGACTGGATCAAGGCCGGGATCGTGCTGGTCGCCACGGTCGTGCTGGCCATCTCGGTGTCCAAGATCCTGCGCCGGACCGTGTCCCGCGGCATCGGGCACGGCTTTGCCTCCATCCTGACCTCGCGATTCTCGGGATACGCGGTGTTCATCATCGGCCTCTCGTACGCGCTGACGGTGCTCGGCGTGCGGGTGGGGCCGCTGCTCGGCGCCCTCGGCCTCGGTGGCCTGGTGCTGGCACTGGCCCTCCAGGGGGTCGTCGGCAACTTCGTGTCGTCGCTGATCCTGCAGACGCGCCGGCCCTACACGGTGGGCGACACCGTCGAGCTCGACGGCCATCTGGGGGTGGTGGAGGACATCGACTCGCGCACCACCCAGGTCCGAGGCCTCGACGGCACCCACATCCGCATACCCAACGCCAACGTGGCCGCGGCCACCATCGTCAACCTGACCCGGGAAACGGTCAGGCGCAGTTCGCTGGCCGTCGGGGTGGCCTACGACACCGACCTGCAGCAGGCGACCGACGCCATCTACGAGGCCCTCGACAGGGTGCCCAGGGTGCTGGCGGAGCCGGAGCCCGCGGTTAACCTCGACGGCTTCGGCGACTCCAGCATCGGCTTCAACGTCCTCTACTGGCACGCCAGCGACGTTCCCTCAGAGCTGGCCGCCCGTCACGACCTGCTGCTGGCCATACACCAGGCGTTCGCCGCCTCCTCCATCACCATCGCCTTCCCGCAGGTGACGGTGTGGAGCGGCCAGCCGAGGCCGGACCGCCTGTACGGGGGAGAGGTGTCCGAGGTGCGCACCCCCTATCCCGGCTTGGACGTGATGCAGGCCGAGCGGGGCCGCCGCTCACTCACCTGGCGTCGCGGAGGCCGCCGCCGCTCCGACCCCGAGGCTGAGCGGCAGCAGAGCGATCCGTAGGGATCCCCTTGAGCAGCCGAGCTGGGCCGCCCGCTAGCCGGTGAAGGCCCTAACCACCAGCGTGACCCCCGAGGCGGCCAGCAGAAGGAGCACGGCCCGGTCGAACTGGGAGCCGGACAGCCTGGCCCGCAGGTACTCCCCGGCGGGCAGGACGGCCAGCACCGGCCCGAGCCCCACCGCGGCCGCGACCAGCCGGTCGGAGTCGTAGGCGCCGATCGAGGCCAGAGACGTGATCTGGGCCAGGCCCGCCACCAGGAACAGCACCGACAGCCCGAAGATGTAGGCGTCGCGGGGCAGCCGGTAGGCGTACAGCCACGATCCGATGATCGGCCCGGACACTCCCACTGCCCCCTGCATGACTCCCGTGATGAGCCCGACGCCGGGTGAGGCCCGCCGTCCGAGCTCCGGAGACACGGTGACGTCGCCGAACCACAGCGACCTGACCACGAACAGCAGCACCGAGGCGGCCAGCACGATCAGCAGGGGCCGCTCGGGCGTCGAGACCAGAACGAGCGTGCCCGGCACTACTCCCACCGCCGATGTGGCCGTCAGGACGAACAGGTCGCGGGTCTCGATACGGGCATGGCGGGTGCGCCAGCCGACCAGCATGTTGGCCACCGCGTTGGGCAGCGTCACCACCGCCACCGCGGTCTCGATGCCGGTCAGCGGCGCCAGGATCGGTATGGCGATAAGCGGGTAGCCCAGTCCGGTGGCGCTCTTGGCCAGCATGGCCAAGGCCGAGGCCACGCCGACCACGATCAGCTCGGCGGTGCTCACTCCTCGGGCTCGGTGCCGGTCTCGACGGAGTCGAGCCACTGGCTCCGCTGGTCCTCGAGCCATTCGGGGAAGTCGATCTCAGGATCCGGAAGGGGCGTCACGCCGCGGGTCGAGCATGCCTCTACGAACGGCGCCGGATCGTCGCTCCAGCTGCGGGGGTCGCCCAGCATGACTTCGAAGAGGGTGCATCCCGCGTCCCCGGCGACAAGCGGCCCGAACTGCGCGCCCTCGGGCAACTCGATGTGCGTGCCGGCACCGCACAACTCGTCACCCACCAGGATCTCTCCCTCCAGCACGAACATCACGTGCGGCGAGCGGTGGCCGTGGCGCCGCACCACCATGCCACCGTCGTAGCGGGCGTAGAGAGACAGGTAGGGCGGGTCGGACCGAAAGGCGAACCACTTCTCCCACACCGACGACTCGGTGCCGTCGGCGTTGCGCTGCGCCTTGACCCGCTGCCACGGCACGGCGGGATCGTCGAAGCGGCGGATGGTCGGGCCGCCGGTCATCACGACCAGTCCGCGCCGGGCTGGTGCAGGGCCCAAAGCTCGGCGATGCGCCCGTCCTCGACCCGGTATTGCCCCAGCCAGGCCAGCGACATCGGCGCCGCGGTGGCCAGGCTCACCCCCCGGAGGGTGAGACGGACCCACGCGTGGGGACCATCGGCGGTAATGGAGTCGATGCTCACCTCGGTGGCCCGGACCGCCTCGAATGCGTCGGCGAGCCGCCGGCGGTACTCGCGCCGCGTCAGTGACTGCGTGCCCTCGGCGGTGTGGCGCACGACCGGGTCGGTCACCAGGTCTTCCAGCGCGTCGAGATCCCGCTCGAGCCAGACTCGCTCCCAGTAGGCGCGCACCACCGACTCGGCGGATGCCGCGCCCGCGGCATGATCGCTGTCCTTATCGCCGGCCATGGCTGCCTCCTCTCTACTCATAGTGTTGTCTCCTCGGGCAGGATGCGCGGCTCGACGATCCGGGCCACCGTCATCACCGCGATCACCAGCACGCCGAGCACCACCAGGGTCGTGCGGATCCCGATGGCGTCGGCCACGATTCCGATGGGCAGGGCCGCGATGGCGAAGCCCGAGAAGCTGAGCATCAGCAGGCTCTGGACCCGCCCGTGGTACTCGACCGGCGTCGATGTCAGCAGCATGGAGTTGTTGAGGGCCTGGAACACGCTGGACGTGGCCCCCACCACCGCCATGACGGCCAGAGCCGCGTAGAAGCCGGGCATCAGCGCGAATACCGCCAGCGAGGCGCCGAAGGCCAGGCCGCTGCGCGTCTGGAACGGGCGCAGCCGTCGTCGTTCGAGGTTCGCCAGTGAGATAGAGCCCACCGCGGCGCCCACCGCCGCGGTGGCGTTGAGCAGCCCGAAGCCGGTCGATCCGCTGTTGTGGACCTGCTCGGCGACCACCGGCAGGAACGCCATGTGGGGGAAGCCGATCAGCACCACCCCGAACGACACCAGCAGCAGGTGCACGAGGTCGGGGCGGGAGCGAACGAATCTCAGGCCGTCGGCGATGTCGCCCAGCGCGGTGCGACCCGAGTGGCTCGCCGGCGTTCCCCGCGGCAGGCCGACCAGCAGGACCACGCTCAGGATCCCGAGTGCCCCTGCGGCGAAGAACACGCCGGCCAGGCCGAAGAACGCCACACCGATCAGGGCGCCGGCGGCCGCCGGACCGGCAACCCGGGCCAGTTGCACGGTGGACATCGACAGGAACACCGCGTTGGTGATGGCCTCCCGGCCGACGATCTCGGAGATGAAGGAGAGTCGGGCCGGCGCCAGGATCGAGATGACGCCGCCCTGGACGACGCTGGCCGCGATCAGGATCCAGTACGTCTCGGTGCCGGTGGCCACCACCACGCCCAGGCAGATCGGGGTTGCCGCCTGCAGGACGCCCGCCACCACGAGCACAGTGCGCCGGGGGAAGCGATCGGAGATCACGCCCCCGTAGGGGATGGCGATGATGCTGCAGAACCCGAAGGCCAGCATCACGCCCCCGAGGCCGGTGTTGCTGCCCGTGAGTTCGAACGCCAGCCAGGCTCGGGCGATGCCGGCGACCTGCATGGTGAGGAACGTGAACAGCCCGCCCACGAAGAGCAGCCGGAAGTGGCGGTTGCCGAGCGCCGCGAACCGCCCCGGGGGCTTCGGGGATTCGGCGCCGCGCATCCGTCAGCGTACCCCCGGGCCTGTTTCGGCTACGAGGCTTGTTCCGCATGGGCGGGACGACGGTGGGTCGTGTAATGTCCGCGACCCGCGTGCACATGCGCGGACCGCGACGAATGGGGGTCCAGGATGCTGCCCGCCCAGTTCGACTACATAGCAGCCTCCTCGGTGGAGGAGGCCATTGCCGCCAAGGCTGAGGGGGGTGACGAGACCCGGTTCCTTGCCGGCGGGCAAAGCCTGCTGCCGATGATGAAGCTGCGGTTCGCGACACCTTCCAAGCTGGTCGACATAAACCGGATCGTCGGCCTCGACTCGATCAGGAGCCACAACGGCCACCTGCACATCGGCGCGCTCGTCCGCCACGCCGACATCGCCGCCTCCGACGCGGTGTCCGGCGCAGTGGCATCCGCGGCCCCTTGGATCTCCGATCCGCTGGTGCGCAATCTGGGCACGCTGTGCGGGTCGGTGGCCCACTGCGACCCCGAGGGCGACTGGAATACGGTCCTGCTGGCCACCGGCGCCGAGGTGGTCGCCCAGGGCCCGTCCGGCCGGCGGGCCATCGACATCGGCGACTTCGTGGTGGACTTCTTCACCAACTCCCTCGCCGAGGACGAGATGGTGGTGGCAGTGCACGTCCCGGTGCCGTCGGGCCGCTCCGGCGGCTCCTACCAGAAGCTGGAACGCAAGGTCGGCGACTATGCCACCGTCGGGGTGGCCGCCCACCTCGAGCTGGCCGCCGACGGCACCATCTCGGCGGCGGGCGTGGCCATGACGTCGGTGGCGCCCATCAACCGCAAGGCCACCGACGCCGAGGCGCTGCTGGTGGGCAACACACCGAGCGCTGAGCTGTTCGCCGAGGCGGGCGCGGCCGCCGCGGCGGCCGCCGATCCCCGCGACGACGTGCGGGGCTCGGCCCGATGGAAGCGCCAAGTGGTGGCTGCGTTCACCCGCAGGGCCCTCGCAGCCGCCGCCGAGCAGGCCCAGGCCTGAGAGGGGGAGACATGGAGATCACCGTCAACATCAATGGAACCGACCACACCGCCGACGTCGAGCCTCGCCTGCTGCTGGTCGACCACATCCGTACCGGAGCCGGGCTGACCGGCACCCATATCGGCTGCGACACCACCAGTTGCGGCGTCTGCACCGTGCTGGTGGACGGCACCCCGGTCAAGTCGTGCACCATGCTGGCGGTTCAGGCCGACGGCCGGTCGGTGACAACCGTGGAGGGCCTCAAGACCGCCGACGGTCTGCACCCGGTCCAGCAGGCGTTCAGCGACGAGCACGGCCTGCAGTGCGGGTTCTGCACCCCGGCCATGATGCTGGTGGGCGCGGCCCTGATCGAGGACAACCCGGACCCGTCCGACGACGAGGTCCGCTGGGCCATCTCGGGGAACCTGTGCCGCTGCACCGGCTACATGAACATCGTCAACGCCATACAGGCGGCAGCCGCGGCGGCGTCGTCCAACGGCTCCGACGGCTAGGAGATATCGAGCAATGACTGACACAACGACGACGCCTCCCGAGATAGGAGGCATCGGCCACAGCGTCAAGCGGGTGGAGGACGCCCGCCTGATAGAGGGCCAGGGCAACTTCCTCGACGACATCGCCCTGCCCGGGATGCTGCACATGGCCCTGGTGCGCTCACCGGTGGCCCACGCCCGCATCAACGGCATCGACACCGACGCGGCCACCGCGGTGGACGGTGTGCTGGCCGTCGTGACCGGCGAGCTGATGGACGCCCATGGGCTGGCCTGGATGCCGACCCTGTCGGGCGACACCCAGGCCGTGCTGGCCACCGACAAGGTCCGCTACCAGGGCCAGGAGGTGGCCGCGGTCATCGCCACCGACCCGTACGCGGCCGCCGACGGGGCCGAGCTGGTCGAGGTGGACTATGAGATGCTCGACGCCATCACCACGCCCCAGCAGTCACTGGCGGAGGGCGCTGAGCTGATCCGCGACGAGAAGGAGGACCAGACCGACAACCTGGCCTACACCTGGGAGACGGGCGACGAGGCCGCCACCGAGGCCGCCTTCGCCAGTGCGGACCGGGTGGTGTCGCTCACCACCCACTACCCGCGCTCGCATCCCTCTCCGCTGGAGACCTGCGGGATCGTGGCCGACGTCAACTCGGTGACCGGCCAGGCCACCATCTACATGACGTCGCAGGCGCCCCACGCCCACCGGACGCTGTTCGCGCTGGTGGCCGGGCTGCCGGAGCAGAACATCCGCATCGTCAGCCCCGACATCGGCGGCGGCTTCGGCAACAAGGTGCCCATCTACCCCGGGTACGTGGTGGCCACCGCGGCCAGCCTGCTGATCGGCCAGCCGGTCAAGTGGGTGGAGACCCGCACCGGCAACCTGATCTCCACCGGGTTCGGGCGGGACTACTACATGACCGGCGAGCTGGCCCTCACCAACGACGGCCGCATCCAGGCCATGCGGGTGGACATGCTGTCGGACCAGGGCGCCTTCTACTCCGACGCCCAGCCCACCCGCTACCGGGCCGGGCTGTTCCACGTGTGCACCGGCAGCTACGACTTCCCCCACGCGCACATCAAGTGCCGGGGTGCTTTCACCAACAAGGCGCCCGGCGGGGTGGCCTACCGGTGCTCGTTCCGGATCACCGAGGCGTCGTACTTGATCGAGCGGCTGATGCAGACCGCGGCCGACGAGCTGGGCATCGACCCCGCGGAGCTGCGGCTGCGCAACTTCATCCAGCCCGAGCAGTTCCCGTACGAGACGGCCACCGGGTTCGTGTACGACTCCGGCGACTACCCGACCGCGCTGCGCAAGGCGCTGGACGCGGCCGGCTACGACGAGCTGCGGGCCGAGCAGGCCGCGGCCCGCGAGGAGGGCCGGCTGGTAGGGATCGGCATCGCCCACTTCACCGAGGCGGTCGGAGCGGGTCCGGCCCACACCTACGACATCGCCGGGCTGAAGATGATCGACTCGGCCGAGCTCCGGGTCCATCCCACCGGCAAGGCCATCCTCAAGCTCGGGGTGAAGACCCAGGGCCAGGGCCATGAGACGACCTTCGCCCAGATCGTGGCCGAGGAGACCGGCATACCCGCCACCGACATCAAGGTGATCCACGGCGACACCGACGACACCCCCTACGGGCTGGGCACCTACGCGTCGCGGTCCACCCCGGTGGGCGGGGCGGCCACCGCCATGGTGGCCCGCAAGATCGCCGACAAGGCCCGCCACATCGCCGCCCACCTGCTCGAGGCCGCGCCCGAGGACATCGAGCGCGCCGCCGACAAGTTCCATGTGGCCGGCTCGCCCGATCAGTCGGTGTCCATCCAGGACGCGGCCTTCGCGGCCTACACCAACCTGCCTGAGGGGATGGAGTACGGCCTTGAGGACGTCACCTACTACAACCCGCCCAACCTCACGTTCCCGTACGGCTCGTACGTGGTGGTTGTCGACGTGGATCCCGATACCGGGGTGTGGAAGGTGCGCCGCATGGTGGCTCTCGACGACTGCGGGGTGCGCATCAATCCCATGATCGTGGAGGGCCAGATCCACGGCGGGCTCACCGAGGGGTTCGCCATGTCGTCGATGCAGTGGATCACTTTCGACGACGACGGCAACTGCATCGGGTCCAACTTCATGGACTACCTGATCCCCACCGCCTGGGAGACGCCCCGCTTCGAGCTGCTGGAGACGGTCACGCCGTCGCCGCACCACCCGATCGGGGCCAAGGGCATCGGCGAGTCGGCCACCGTCGGCTCGCCTGCCGCCTTCGTCAACGCGGTCGTCGACGCGCTGGCCCATCTCGGCGTGCGCAACATCGACATGCCAGTGCTGCCAGACCGGGTATGGGAGGCCATCGACTCAGCCACCGGCTGAGGCAAGCCGGACTCGGGCTCCGGAGGCCCCGGTCCTAGACTCAGACACCTAAGGCGACGGCGACTTGAGGGAGCCGCGGTGCTATGGACGTGTCGGTGCTGGCCGAGGCGGTGGAACTCACCACCCAACGGGTGCCCTACGTGCTGGCCACGGTGGTGTGGCGGCGGGGCCCGTCGTCGGGACGGCAGGGCTCCAAAGCCGTCGTCCTGGCCGATGGAACGGTCCGGGGCTGGCTGGGCGGCGCCTGTGCGGAGCCCTCGGTCGTGCGCCACGCCCGCGAGTGCCTGGAGACCGGCCGGCCCGCGCTGCTGTTCCTGGGTCAGCCCGACGAGTTGGACGGACGCTCCCAGGAGGGGGTGCGTTCCATAGCCATGGCCTGTGAGTCCGAGGGCGCGCTGGAGGTGTACCTGGAGCCTCACCGTCCCGAGCCACAGGTGATCGTGGTGGGCCGGTCCCCGGCGGTGGACGCGCTGGCAGAGATGGCCGTCTCGCTCGGCTGGGGGGCCACCGTCATAGACGACGGCGGCAACCCCGACGAGCACACCCGGCCCGAGCTGGTGCGCACCAAGCTCGACCTGTCGGGACTGGGCATCGACGGCGCCACCGCGGTGGTGGTCGCCACCCAGGGCCACTACGACGACCTGGCCCTTGAGGCCGCCCTGGCCTGCGATGCGGGCTATGTGGGCCTGATCGCCTCCGAGCGGCGAGCCGCCACCGTGCTCGACCACCTGCGCAGCCGGGGCGCGACCTCGGCCGAACTGGATCGCGTGCATGCACCCGCGGGCCTGGATCTGGGCGCGGTGGCCAATGCCGAGATCGCGGTCGCGGTGATGGCCGACCTTGTGGCCAGGCGGGCCCGAGGCGAACTGGTGACGGGTAGATCGAGCGAGACTCCAGCGAGGGTGGAGGCCATAGACCCGGTCTGCGGCATGACCGTGCTGGTGGACGACGCCAAGTACCACACGGTGTATGACGGCGCCGACTACTGGTTCTGCGCTCCCGGCTGCCTGAGCGCCTTCAGCGCCGATCCGCAGACCTTTCTCGCCTCGACCTGAACCGCGGCCGGCCCCAGAGGCCGAGCGGTGGGTGAGCGAGTCCGATCCATGCGGGCGAGGCCGTGGCCCGAGCGGCCCGTGAGCGCAGCGAACAAGAGCGGGAAACACCGCGCCCCCGGCATCCCTTCGGTCGTAGTGGGCGGCCGTTAGCTTGACCCGGTGAGCGCGGAGCACTCGGACGATCGGCGGCGGCTGGGGTGGCTGCTGGCGGGCGTCGGGATGCTGAGCGTGTCCACCGACTCGCTGTGGGTACGAGTGTCGGAGGCCGGCCCGCTGGACGTGGCCTTCCTGGTGTCGTGCTGCGCGCTGGTGGTGCACTCCACGTTCGGGCGGTGGTTCGACCGGCGCCCGGCGTTGGAGTCGCTGCGGACCCACCGGTTGCCGATCATTGGCGTGGCAGCGCTCGCTTCGGTGAGCCAGATCGCCTTCATCACCGCCATCACCGAGACCCGGGTGGCCAACGTGGTGGCCATCGTGGCCGCCGCTCCCCTGATGGCGTCGTTGTGCGCCCGGCTGTTTCTGGGTGAGCCCATCACCCGGCGCGTGGCCGTGGCCATCGCCCTGACCATGGTGGGCATCGGGGTGATCGTGTCGAACTCGGTGGGAGAACCGACGCTGAGGGGCGACCTCCTGGCGCTATTGGCGGTGATGTGCTTCGCCGGGAACATGACCGTCTGGCGGCGCTTCCCGGATGTGAGCCGCCGGGCCGCGCTGTTCCTCAGTGCCGCCATTGTCGTGGTCGTCACCAGCTTCGCGGCGTCTCCATTCTCGCTCGACGCGCGGGCCTACTTGGCCATCGCGGCCATGGGCCTGTGCTTCAACCCCTTGGGCAGGCTGGCCAACTCGAACGCCCTCCGCTACGCCCCGGTGTCGGAGGTCTCCCTGTTCGCGCCGACCGAGACGGTGGCCGGGACGGTGTGGGCAGCGCTGTTCCTGTCGGAGTTGCCCGGTGTCAGCACGGTGGCCGGCGCGGTGGTGGTGCTGGCCGGTGTGTTCTACGGCACGGTCGCGGCCGGCCGTTCCAAGCGCTTCAGGCCGGGTCCGGGCGGAGCGATTCGTAGGCTGGCCCCGTGAGAGCACTGGTGCAGCGGGCTGCCGAGGCCCGCGTGCGGGTCGACGGTCAGGTCATCGGCGAGATCGGTCCGGGCCTGTGCTGCCTGGTCGGCGTCACCCACGGCGACGACCAGGACGCCGTCGTGAAGCTGGCTGCCAAGCTGTGGAACCTGCGCATCTTCGCTGACGAGAACGGCCACATGAACCGGTCGGTGTCCGACACCAGCGGCGAGGTGCTGGTGGTGAGCCAGTTCACCCTCTACGGCGACACCCGCAAGGGCCGGCGCCCCTCCTTCATCGCGGCGGCCGCGCCGGATGAGGCCAACGAGCTGATCGACGAGCTCGTCGCCGAGTTGCGGCGTCTGGGCGCCACCGTGGCCACCGGCTCCTTCGGGGCCGACATGGCGGTGGAGCTCATCAACGACGGTCCCGTCACCCTGATGCTCGAAGTCTGACCCTGGCCCCGGAGACTACGATCCCTGGACTGTCGAGCCGGGAACGAAAGGCGCACCGGTGACCGAACGCAGTATCCACATCCGCACCTGTCCGCTGTGCGAGGCGATGTGCGGGCTGGAGGTGCACCACGCCGGCGGCGAGGTCAAGCTGATCAGGCCCAACCGCAACGACGTCTGGTCCAAGGGATACATCTGCCCCAAGGGCACCACGCTCGGACACCTGCACACCGACCCGGACCGGCTGCGGGTGCCGCTCGTGCGCAACCGGGCCGGCGATCTTGTCGAGGCCGGCTGGGACGAGGCCTTCCAGCGGTGTGCCGAGCTCATCGGCAAGGTCCGCGCCGAGCACGGAGTGGAGGCGATCACGGCCTATGTGGGCAATCCGGCGGCCCACAACTACTCGATCAGCCGCTACGTGGGCCTGTTCATGGGCCTGGCCCAGCTGCCGGTCATCTACTCGGCGGGAACGGTCGACCAGTGGCCCAAGAACGTCGTGTGCCAGCTCATGTACGGCCAGGCCTGGCGCATCCCGGCCCCCGACATCGAGCGGACCGACTTCATGGTCGTTCAGGGGGCCAACCCCCACGCCAGCCAGGGCAGCCTGCTGGCCCATGCCAACGTGCCGGCCGCGCTCGACCGGGTCCGCGAGCGGGGCAAGGTGGTGGTGATCGACCCCCGCCGCACCGGAACGGTCAAGCATGCCGACCAGTGGCTGCCGGTGAGGCCCGGCACCGACGCCCTGCTGCAGCTGGCCGTGGTCAACGTGCTGTTCGCCGACGGCCTCGTGCGCCTGGGGCATTTGGCCGACCGGCTCAAGGGCGTGGACGAGGTCCGCCGGATTGCCGCCGACTTCCCGCCCGAGCGGGTGGCGGGCGCGTGCGGAACAACGCCGGAGGCCATCCGCACTCTGGCCCGTGAGTTCGCGGCTGCCGACCGGGCCGTCTGGTACGCCAGGATCGGCACCTGCAACCAGGAGTTCGGCACGCTGGCGTCGTGGCTCCCGGACGTGATCTGCGCGCTCACCGGCAACCTCGACTCGGTAGGCGGGCTGATGTGGGCCAAGCCGGTGGCCGTGCCCGCCGCCCAGCAGGACTGGGGCACGCCCAAGGGCTTCGGCCGCTGGCACAGCCGGGTGCGCGGCGCGCCGGAGGCCCTGGGCCAGTTCCCGGTGTCGTGCCTGGCCGAGGAGATCGATACGCCCGGGCCCGGCCAGATCAAGGTGCTCGTCGTGATCTGCGGCAACCCGGTCATCTCGGCGCCCGATGCAGGCCGCCTCGACGCGGCCCTGCCCCAGCTCGACGCCATGATCTCGCTCGACAACGCCCTCAACGAGACGTCGCGCCACGCCGACGTGATCCTGCCCGGGCTGTCCGCGCTGGAGCAGCCCCACTGTGACGAGTTGCTGTGGGGATGGGCCACCCGCTCGGCTGCCAAGTGGTCGCCGCCGCTGTTCCCGCCCGCCGACGACCGGCCCCACGAGTGGGAGATCCTGCTCCGCCTCGGCGCGATCTGCGCGGGGATCCCGCCGGAGCACACTGACGTGGCCGCCATCGACGACGGCTACTTCTCGAACCTCGCCACCCTCTCGGGCGCCGACTCGCAGGCGGCGCTGGCCGCCGCGCCCGAAGCGGGGCCGGACCGCCTGTACGACCTGGCGATCCGGACCGGCCCGTGGGGCGACCGCTACGGCGAGAACCCCGAGGGTCTGACGCTGGAGAAGCTCAAGGAGCATCCCGACGGCATCGACTTGGGACCGATGGTGCCCCGGATCGATGAGATCGTGCTGCATCCCGGCGGAATGGTCGACCTGGCCCCGGCCCACATCACCGACGACATCGGCCGGCTCGCCGACCGCCTCGACCGTCCGGTCGAGCCGCTGGTGCTCACCAGCCGCCGCCACCTGCGCTCCAACAACTCGTGGATGCACAACGTCAAGGTGCTGGTCAGCGGGAAGGACCGTTGCACCCTGCTCATCCATCCCGATGACGCCGCCGTCCGGGGCGTCGCCGACGGGGCCGTCACCGTCGTCTCCTCGTCGAACGGCACCATCGAGGTGCCCGCGGAGGTCAGCGACGAGATGATGCCCGGAGTGGTGTCGCTGCCCCACGGCTGGGGTCACGACAAGCCGGGGACCCGCCAGTCGGTGGCCCGCGAGCACGCTGGCGTCAACAACAACCTGCTGGCCCCGCCCGACTTCGTGGACGTCCCCTCGGGCAACGCGGCCGTCAACGGCATCCCGGTCGAAGTCGCCCCGCCGTGAGGATCTGCGAATGACTATGAGCGGGTTCGACCGGGACTCGACCGTCGACGAGGTCCTCGACGGCATCGACCTGTCCGGGCGGGTGTTCGTCGTCACCGGATCGTCGAGCGGGCTGGGGGAGGAGTCGGCCCGCGGTCTTGCGGCCCGCGGCGCCCATGTAGCCATGGCCGCCCGCGAAGGGGTTAAGAACGCCGAGGCCGTCGACCGCATCCGTGCCTCCGTCCCGGACGCCGACCTGTCCGTCCACGAACTGGACCTCGCCGACCTGTCCAGCGTGGCCCGATTCGCTGAGCAGGCCGCCGGTGTGCTTGACCGCGTCGACGTGCTCATCAACAACGCGGGCGTGATGGCCTGCCCTGAGGGCCGCACCGCTGACGGGTTCGAGACGCAGTTCGGCACCAACCACCTGGGACACTTCGCGCTGAGCCTCCGGCTCATGCCGCTGCTGCGCCGGGCGGAGAGCCCGAGGGTGGTGACCCTGTCTTCGGGCGGGCATCGCATATCCGATGTCGACCTCGCCGATCCCAACTTCGAGACGACCCCTTACGACGCGTGGGTCGCCTACGGGCGGTCCAAGAGCGCCAACGCTCACTTCGCGGCCGAGCTCGCACGGCGCGCCGGCGAACCGATGCGGTCGTTCTCGGTCCACCCCGGCGCGATCGTCACCCGGCTGGGCCGTCACTTGACGCCAGAACTCACCGAGGCGCTGATGGCCCGGGCGAGGGCGAGCGCCTCCCGGCAGGGCGGCAGCTCCGGCGGCGGCATGCGCTTCAAGAGCGTCGAAGCCGGCGCGGCCACGCAGGTGTGGGCAGCCACCTCGCCCGAAGCGGCCGCCCACAACGGCCGGTACTTCGCCGACTGCGGACCGACCGCCCCCGGCCCGGGCGAGCAGGGCTACGAGCCGTGGATCGACAACGCCGCCACCGCCGGCCGGTTGTGGGAACTCAGCGAGAGGCTGGTCCGGCTGTCCTTCGACGAGGTATGACCGGTGCGCGGCGTCTCGGAATCCACCGGCATCCCGCCTGTGACCGTGCTCAGCTAGCCGCGGGTTACCCTCCGACCCATGCCGAGCGGCCCGCCCTCAAGACACGAGGTGAGCGCCGACGACCATCAGCTCCCGATCAGTGGCTCTACGGCAGTCGTGACCGGTGGGGCCAGCGGCATCGGCAAGGGCATTGTGAAGGCGCTGCTCCGCAGGGGCGCAACGGTGGTGATTGCCGACATCGAGGAGCCGGTCCTGGAGCAGGCGGTGGGGGAGCTGTCGCCTCTGGGGCCGGTTGAAGGGGTCCGCACCGACGTCAGCGACGAGGAGTCGGTCACCGCGTTGGCCGACCATGTGTTCAGGGCTCACGGGGCGTGCAACCTGCTGTTCTGCAATGCGGGGGTCACCTCGGGGGGCGGGGGCAAGCCCTGGCAGCAGGAGCCCAACGACTGGCGCTGGTGCTTCGGCGTCAACGTGTTCGGGGTGGCCATCTGCACATGGGCGTTCGTGCCCCGCATGATCGAGTCGGGCGAGCCGGGCCAGGTGATCGTCACGTCCTCCGGTGACGGCGGGTTCGCCCCCGTGCCGACGGCCTCGGTGTACGCCTCCTCCAAGGCGGCCGCCAGCTGCTTCACCGAGGCCCTCAACCACAACCTCATCAACGAGGGCACTAACCTGCGGGCCTCGGTGTTCTACCCGTCGGGTGGCATGATGGACACCGGCCTGTTTAATGCCCTGCGGAACCGTCCCGAGCACCTGCAGCGGGTCGGGGAGGGGACCGGGCGGGCGAGCCTCACGTTCGAGCAGCTCAAGGAGATCGTGGCCGAGATGCGCGGGGAGGAGCCCCAGGTGGCCGACCTCGACGAGCTGGGAGAGTTCGTGGTCGACGGCGTGGCCGAGCGCCGCTACATCATCGCCCGGGATCTGGACGAGACCGCCGAGCTACTGCACTCCCGGGCTGACGCGATCGGCCGGGCCGAGATGCCCCCCGGCCACAACCTCGCAACCTGAGCGGAACCGAATTGGCAGCCCAGGACGCCCGAATCGGCACTCTCCGCTGCCAATTCGGGTCTAGGCCGCCCGGTTGGACTGAATTGGCAGCCCAGGAGGCCCGAATCGGCACTCTCCGCTGCCAATTCGGGTTTTGAGCTTCAGTCGGCTCTGGGGCCGCCCCGGGTTCCGGGCCAGCGGGAGGCGCCGATGGTGTCGGCATGCGGCCAGAAGGCGGCCGGATCGAGGGGACCGGCGTTGCTGATACTGCGGGCCTTGGCCTGGTGGGTCACGAGCTGGGCCGACAGTTGCTCCCGGATCGGCAGGTAGCGAGCGACCGGGTCCCACGGGCTGTCGAGGAGCTTCAGTTCGCCGTCGATGTTCTCGCGGTGGCGCTGCTCGAAGGTGGTGGCTACGTCCACCACGTGGGGTGGGAAGTCGTAGGAGCCGTCGGCTCCGCCGATGGCCCGGGAGTACTTGATCCACCACTCGTGGTCGCTCACATCGCCGGGCGCCACGTCGGCTGACCCGGTCACGTCGCCGCTGAACTCCACGAAGGTGTAGCCCTGGTGGGTGGCCCGGGCCGCCACGTGGTCGCCGAGGCGGTAGTAGTCGATCTCGCACAGGAACTTGGGCTGGCCGTTCGTCTCGTGGCTGATGGATACGGCCGCCTCCTGGTCGATGCCCATGCCCAGGTTGTAGAGGCCCTCGGTGCCCTGCCAGGACGCCGGAACCTTGATGCTGATGCCGAATTCCGGCTCGCCCAGGATGGGCACGCAGTAGACGCCGACGGTCACGACGGGTTCGCCGGGCACCAGGCCGGGCGGGACGAGCTGCTCGATGCCTGAGGGGTCGGTGAGATAGGTGACAACCAGCTTGGGCCAGCCCGCCACCTCGCCGGGCCGGTTCATGGGGGTCTCGGTCACATTGTCTCCTGTCGTGGTGGAACGAGTTCAGCGTATTGGAGCCGAGCACTCCCGGCAGACTGGTTCCATGACCACAGGCACCGATCCGTTGTTCGAGCTGTCCGGCAAGGTGGTCGCCATCACCGGCGGCAGCCGCGGCCTGGGCCGCGAGATGGCCGAGGCGTTCGCCCACCGCGGGGCTCGGGTGGCCATCGCCAGCCGCAAGCGTGAGGTGTGCGAGGAGGTCGCGGCCGAGATCGCGGCCGAATCCGGCTCGGATGTGATCGGATTGGGCCTGCATGTGGGCCGCTGGGAGCAGTGCGAGCCCTTCGTGGAGGAGGTGACGGATCGGCTCGGACCGATCGACGTGCTGATCAACAACGCGGGAAGCTCGCCGCTGTACCCGTCGCTGGCCGAGGTGTCGGAAGGTCTCTTCGACAGCGTGATCGGGCTCAACATGAAGGGCCCCTTCCGGCTGTGCGCGCTGGTGGCCGAGCAGATGCGGGCCCGCGACGCGGAGGGCAGCATCATCAACGTCTCCAGCATCGCGGCCGTGCAGCCCTCCGCCATCGAGGTGCCCTACGGGATGGCCAAGGCGGGGCTCAACAACCTGACCGTCGCCCTGGCCCACATGCTGGGTCCGAAGATCAGGGTCAACTGCATCATGCCGGGCCCGTTCCTGACCGACATCGCCAAGGCCTGGAACCTGGAGGCGTTCGCCGAGACGGCCCGGGAGCGCATACCGCTGGGGCGGGGAGGGCAGCCCGACGAGATCGTGGGCGCTGCGCTGTACCTGGCCTCGCCGGCCTCCAGCTACACGACCGGCGCCATCATCAAGGTCGACGGCGGCCTGGCCTGGCCCCCGGCCTGACCGTCCAGCCCCGGGCTGGTCGCTCTAGCCTGCGGGTCGTGAGCGAAGCCGCCAACGGGGGCGACCCGGAGGGGACGGACGATCCTGCGGTCTCCCGCGACCTGGGGAGCGACGCCGAGGTGCGCGACCGGCTCCCCGCCGATCTCGATGCGGCCGGATACGTGGGGCCCTACCTGTTCCCCAACAACAGCAGGCGACGCATCGCAGGTGCGCTCTACCTGCTGATAGGCGCGGCCGCCATCGTGATCCTGCTGGTGGCCGGCAGCGACGCCGTGCTCGTCAACGGCGGCTTCGCCGTCGGGGGCGTCGCCCTCATCCTGTTCGGCCTCTACTGCATCCAGGCGGGATGGGACCTCGCCGTCGACGAGAACGACGCCCTGGTCGCGGCCACCAGGGAGGTCGGCTTCCCGGTGGGGCACGCGTCGGCGCAGCTCGCCTGGCGGGGTCTGAGGAGCCGCCCGACGTGGCGCATCCTGCTCTATTCCAACCAGGCTCCCCCCGACCGCCGCGGCCTCGTCCTGGTGGACGGCGTGGACGGTGAGATCATGGGGTGCTTCGTAGAGGACAACCCCGAAGACTGGACCGGCTTGGACGCGTAGAGGCCGAGCGGAGGAACTGCGACAGCCAGGCGGGGGATGCGGGTGTCCGACTTGCGAGCGAGTAGGGCGAAGCCCGTGCGAGCAAGCGGACACCGGCAGCGCCCGCCGGGGCACGCTGCGGCAAGCTGGTAGCGTTTCAAGCGCAGCCAACCGGAAGGCCGGCGAATGTTCGACGGAAACTGGCGCGAGGCAGTGGACCGGGGTCTCACACCGATCGGCGTCTCGCTTCGCCGCACCGGAGTGACCGCGGACATGGTCACCATCACCGGCATCGTCATGGCCTCCGGCGCGGCCGTCGCCATAGCCACCGGCTACCTGCGGGTGGGCTTCCTGCTGCTGATACTGGCCGGGATTCCCGACGCCCTCGACGGCGCGGTGGCCAAGGCCTCAGGCACCTCCTCGCTGCGGGGCGCCTTCTTCGACTCGGTGTCGGACCGCCTCACCGACGCCCTGCTGTTCGGTGGCATCGCCTGGTACCTGGCCGACACCCGGCCCGGGCACATCATGATGCTGCCGGTGGCGGTGATGAGCCTGGCCATGCTGGTGTCGTACCAGCGGGCCAAGGCCGAGTCCCTCGGCTACGAGGCCAAGGGCGGCATCATGGAGCGGGCCGAGCGCTTCGTCGTGCTCGCATTCGGCCTGCTCTTCAACGAACTGCTCATATGGACCCTGTGGGTGATGGCCGTGCTCACCGCGGTCACCGCGGTGCAGCGGTTCGTGAAGATCTGGAGGCAGGCGTCCGAGGGCCGGCCGGTCCGTCCCCGCTCCCGCCGCCGTTTCCGCCGCACCCGCACAACGCGGGCTCAAGGCCGCGTCGCCGAGACCGCTCGGCGGGCGCGGATGCGCAACCGCCCGCCGACCGACGCCGGCTGAGCCTGAGAGGCCGGGATGCCGTCGGCCTCGGCGTATCGGGCCGCCGAGTTCTTCGCCCGCCACGCGCCCCCGCCCGTCGCCCGGGCTGCCGCGCTGGCCGGCGGGGCGGCGGTCGCGGTCGCGAGCCGCGACCGGCGACTGCTGGTGCGGCGCAACCTCGAAAGGGCGCTGGGCCGGCCGATGGGGCGCCGCGAGGCGTCCATGCGGGTGACGGCCGCGTTCGACTGGTACGCCCGCTACTACCTCGAGAGCTTCCAGCTTCCGGGGCTGGACGCCTCGACCATCGACGCCGGCTTCGGCTACGAGGGTGTCGGCACCATCGAGCGCGCCGTTCGCTCCGGTGTCGGTCCGATCCTGGTGATGCCGCATCTCGGCACATGGGAATGGGCCGCCTGGTGGCTCTCGCTGGTCCCGCGCATGAAGGTGACGGCGGTGGTGGAGCCGCTCGAGCCTCCTGAGGTGTTCGAATGGTTCACCTCATTCCGGCAGCGGTTGGGCATGGACATCATTCCGGTGGGACCGGACGCGGGCGGGCGTCTGGTTGCGGCCATCAAGCGGGGGGACGTCGTGTGTTTGCTCGCTGATCGAGATGTCACCGGCACCGGCGTGGCCGTCGATTTCTTCGGCGAGCGGACCAGGCTGCCGGCCGGTCCTGCCGTGCTGGCTCTGCGGACCGGCGCGCCCCTGATCCCCGCGGCGGTGTACTGGCGGGGCAGGACCCGTCACGCCATCGCCGGGCCGCCGGTCGACACCCGACGATCAGGAGGCATCCGCAGCGATACGCAACGAGTCGTGCAGGACTATGCCGCCGCTCTTGAGGATCTGATCAGGG
Source organism: Acidimicrobiales bacterium (assembly GCA_965117015.1). GTDB lineage: Bacteria > Actinomycetota > Acidimicrobiia > Acidimicrobiales > Aldehydirespiratoraceae > Aldehydirespirator. The sequence continues at coordinate 158,793 of OZ220747.1, read as the reverse complement.
TCGCGCCCGAGCAGTGGCATCTGATGTCACCCAACTGGCCCAGCGACTACGAGGCGCTCGGACTGCCCACGCCTCAACCGCTGCGTGGCCTCTAGCCTCAATAACCAGTGCGGATCGGAATCATCTGCCCGTACAGCCTCACCGTGCCCGGCGGTGTCCAGATGCAGGTGCTCGGGCTGGCCCGGGCGCTGAGCCGCAGCGGGCATCCGACCCGGGTGCTCGGACCATGCGACGGCCCGCCGCCGGACACCAACGTCACGCCGCTCGGCAACAGCCTGCCGACGATCGCCAACGGCTCCATTGCTCCGGTGGCCCCCGACCCCTCATGCCAGCTGCGGGCGATCCGAGCCATGCGCGACGAGTCTTTCGACGTGATCCACCTCCACGAGCCGCTGGCGCCCGGTCCGACAATGACCGCGTTGCTGGTGAGGCCCGCTCCCCTCATCGGCACCTTCCACGCTGCAGGAGGCTCGCTGGCCTACGACCTCCTCCCTCGGGCAACCCGCTTTCTGGCCGGCCGTCTCGACCACCGGGCGGCGGTCTCGCGCGACGCACGCGACATGGCGGCCGACGCCCTTGGCGGAACCTACGATCTGCTCTACAACGGAGTGGAGTTGGCCCCCTACCTGATCGCCGAGCCTGTACAGGCCTCCGGTCCGACGATCCTGTTCATCGGACGGCACGAGCCCCGCAAGGGCCTCGGTGTGCTGCTCGAGGCGCTGCGCATGCTCCCCGGAGATGTGAGGCTCTGGATAGCGGGCTCCGGCTCGGAGACGGCCGCACTGCAAGCCCGTTCGGCGTCCGATCCCCGCATCGAGTGGCTCGGGACGGTCACCGACAGCGAGAAGATCGCCCGGCTCAAGGGCGCCGATGTGTTCTGCGCCCCGTCATTGCGAGGCGAGTCCTTCGGAATCGTCCTGCTGGAGGCGATGGCTGCCGGCACTGCCGTCGTGGCCAGCGACCTGGGTGGCTACCGCAACGTTGCCCGGCCCGGCCACGATGCTCTGCTGGTTCCGCCGGGCGATCCCGCCAAGCTGGCCGCGGCTCTCGGTCGAGTGCTGTCGAACCGTCCAGAATCGTCCAGGCTGGTGGCCGCGGGGCACGAGCGGGCCAAGTCCTTCTCGATGTCGGGCCTAGCCGACCAGTACCTTGAGCGCTACGAGCGGATTGCGGTGTCCACCAGCCGCTCCAACACCCGGTAGGTTCGGCATGGCGGCGGCAACGCTGAACCTCCCCGATCCACCGTAGAACGCCCTTGAAGTACTCTCCCGCAGCCCTCGTCGCGCCTCCTGCGCTCGCCGGTTCCGTCATCCTTTGGGCCGCCCTCGCAGCGGCGGGCATGTCGCCACTGGTTGCGGTTGCGCCCGCCGCGGCCGCCGGTCTGCTGATCGCAATGCTGCTGCACTGGAGGGCGCCCGGGACGACCCTCCGGACCCTGCGGGCCGGCCCGCTCACCAAGGGTGATCATCCACGGCTGGAGAATCTCCTCGAGGGCTCCTGCACCACCCACGGATTCCACGAGCCTTCAGTCCATGTCGTTGAGAGCCCGGCAATAAATGCCGCCTCCGTCGGGCTCAGGCGGCAGGCGGCCCACTTGGTCGTAACCAGCGGCGCACTGTCCAGCCTCGACCGGCTCGAGCTCGAGGCCGTGGTGGCGCGTCAACTCTGCGCGATCCGGCGCGGCGTCGCCTTCCCCACCGTGCTGGCCAGCGTCTCCAGACTCCCCGGCGCAGGGCGGATCACTGCCGGGCTCGCGGGCCGCGTCGGCGGCTTCGATGCCGTCTCCGACGTCGATGTCGAAGCGGCACGCCTCACGAGCTTTCCCCCGGCCCTGGCGTCGGCCCTGAGAAAGGCTGCCGATGCGCCCAGCTTGAACACGGCCCGTGCCGGCGCCCACCTGTGGATGGTCGCACCGCAACGGGATGCCTCTGAGGCGGGAGCAATATCGTCCACACTTCGACGGATCGACGTTCTGAGAGAGATCTGATGTCAGCGCGGCGCGGCGCGAGCCCGGTGGGCACCGTCGGAGCCCGAAGGTTGACGCTCTTGGTTGTAGTGCTGGCAGCCGCAGCGACGCTGGCTGCGGCGTGCTCCGGCAGCCCGCAGGGCGCGGAGCCGACGGTCGCATCGCTCGATCCCGCGTCAGACTTGACTCCGAGCGAGGACACCTCCACGACTGTCGAAGCCGATGACCAGGAGAGCGACAACGGCCCGGCCAGCGTGGCGGGAAGCGAAGGAGCCACAGTCGGTGACGGGGCCGCCGGCAGCGGAATGACCGACGGCTCGCCCGGTGCGGCGGAGGCCGCGCCGTCCGGAACTGCCGAAGGTGCAGCTTCAGAGGATGCAGCGTCACAGGGCGCCGCGTCCGAGCAGGCGACCGCCGACGATGGGGTATCCGAGGGAGGGTCCGCTGACGGGGGGGCGGCGCAGCGTGCGGCCTCTGGGGCTGCCGCCTCGGGGCATGGCGCAACCGGGGACGGGGTGCTCGAACCCTTCGTGACCGGTCCGATCGCACCTCTCACGGGCTCATTGACCACCGACCTGAGCCTGGCCCAGCGACGGGCCCTGGCCGTGAAGATCGGGAACGGAGACTCCAAGGATCGTCCCCAGGCCGGCCTAGCGGCCGCAGACATTGTCTACGAGGTGCTGGTCGAGGCGGGCTTCACCAGGTTCATCGCCGTTCTCCATTCCGAGATCCCCAGCCGGATCGGACCGGTGCGATCGGCCCGGTCCAGCGACTTCGAGATCCTCGCGGACCTGGCTACGCCCTACCTGGCCTCATCCGGCGCCAACAGCACCGTGCAACGGGAGATGCGCGACGCCGCAAGATCCGGAACCCTGATCGACATCGGAGCCGCGAGCATGGGCGCGCCGTACAGGCGCGACCGCTCGCGGCCCGCGCCCCACAACCTGTACTTCCACTACGAGAACCTGGGGGGCGGCGATCCGGACACGCTGCCCGGTGGCATCCCCGACACCCCACCGGCGGCGCTGTTCGAGTACGGCTCGTCGAACTCCCCGCCTCTGGACGACGCAGCCGGTGTCACCGTGGCCTACACGACGCTCTACGGCAAGGAGGTCTCCCACGTCTGGGACCACGTCCTGGGCGGCTGGGTGCGCATCCAGGACGGCACCCTGCACACAACCGAGACCGACTTCGGCGTGGCGGAGATCGCGCCGGCCAATGTGGTCGTGCTGTGGATGCCCTACGGCCGATCGGCAGCCGACCGCCGGTCGCCGCAGGCCCTCTCCTACGGCACTGGCCAGGCGCTCGTGCTCACGGCCGGGTCGGTTCACGAAGCCGTCTGGGAACGCACCGAGGGCCGTGCCGGCTATCGCTTCACCGACGCGGCCGGGAATCCGCTCACCTTGTCGACGGGTTCCACCTGGCTGCTGCTGGCCAACACCAGCAGGCCCTGGCCGCAGGCTGAGGTGGCGGTATTGACGGCATCGGAGAGCAACCAGCTGCTGGCCGACGCCCGGGGGGCCTCGTGAGCGGAGCGAACAAGAGCGGGGAAGTTAGGATGGCTGTCATGTCCGGCACTCCCAGTTCCGACGCAACAACCGGCACAACGCTCGTGAAGCGGGGCCTGGCCGAGATGCTCAAGGGCGGCGTGATCATGGACGTCGTCACCCCCGAGCATGCCCGGATAGCCGAGGACGCCGGCGCCGTCTCGGTGATGGCGCTCGAGCGGGTGCCCTCCGACATCCGGGCCCACGGCGGCGTCTCGCGGATGTCCGATCCCGAGATGATCCAGAGCATCATGGCCGCAGTCAGCATCCCGGTGATGGCCAAGACCCGGATCGGCCACTTCGCCGAGGCTCAGATCCTTCAGGCCCTCGGCGTGGACTATGTGGACGAGTCCGAGGTCCTCACGCCCGCCGACGAGGCCCACCACATCGACAAGTGGGCGTTCACGGTGCCGTTCGTCTGCGGTGCCACCAACCTCGGCGAGGCGCTGCGCCGCATCAGCGAGGGCGCCTGCATGATCCGATCCAAGGGGGAGGCCGGTACGGGCAACATCGTGGAGGCCGTCCGCCACCTGCGTTCGATCGTGGGCGACATGCGCCGCATCGCCGCCGCGGGAGACGAGGCCGAGTTGTTCGAGTGGGCCAAGCAGCTGCGGGCGCCGCTGCCGCTGGTGCAGGAGATCGCCAACACGGGATGGCTGCCGGTGCCGTTGTTCTGCGCGGGCGGCATCGCCACCCCGGCGGATGCCTCGCTGGTGATGCAACTCGGCGCCGAGGCGGCCTTCGTCGGGTCGGGAATCTTCAAGAGCTCCAATCCGCCCAAGATGGCCTCGGCCATCGTCGAGGCGGTCACGCACTACCGCGACCCGGAGATCCTGGCCAAGATCAGCTCAGGGCTCGGCGAAGCCATGGCCGGCCTCGAGACTGCCGACCTCACCACGAAGATGGCCGAACGGGGTTGGTGAAGCCGCGCGTCGGCGTGCTCGCCCTGCAAGGGGGGTTCGCCGCCCACGCCGCCATCCTTGAGCGCCTCGGCGTCCGTGCCGACGAGATCCGCACGGCGGAGCAGCTCGCCGCGGTCGACGCGCTGGTCATGCCCGGCGGCGAGTCGACCACCATGTCGATGCTTCTGGAGCGCTCCGGGCTGCTCGAGCCTCTCACAGAGCGCCTCGATGGCGGCATGGGCGTGCTGGGAACCTGCGCGGGGATGATCCTGCTGGCCGCGGAGGTGGTCGACGGGCGAGCCGATCAACACTCCCTGGGGCTGGTGGACATCACCGTGCGCCGCAACGCCTACGGCACGCAGATCGAGAGCTTCGAGGCCGATATCGCCGTCGACGGCCTCGAGACACCCTTCCATGCGGTGTTCATCCGCGCACCGGTAGTGGAGCGGGTCGGCCCCGGAGTGGAAGTGCTGGCCCGCCACGACGGGCGACCGGTGCTGTGCCGAACCGGCCGGGCCACGGTTGCGGCCTTCCATCCCGAGTTGTCGGACGACGGCCGTCTGCACGCCCGTTTCCTGGCCGACTTGTAGCAGTAGTCTCCGGGCTGTGAGTGGGCACAGCAAGTGGGCGACTATCAAGCACCGCAAGGGGGCGGCCGACGCCAAGCGGGGCAAGCTGTTCGCCAAGCTCATCAAGCAGGTCGAGGTGGCGGCCCGCCAGGGGGGCGGGGACCCCGACGCCAACCCCACCCTGCGGACCATGTACCAGAAGGCCCGCGACAACTCGGTCCCGCTCGACACCATCGAGCGGGCCGTCAAGCGGGGCACTGGCGAGCTCGAGGGGGTCAGCTACGAGTCGGTCACCTACGAGGGGTACGCGCCGGGCGGGGTGGCCCTCTACATCGAGTGCCTCACCGACAACCGCAACCGCACCGGCAGCGAGGTGCGCAGCACCCTTGCCCGCAACGGCGGGTCGCTGGCCGAGCCGGGCTCGGTGGCCTGGCAGTTCGAGCGCAAGGGCGTCGTGCTCGTCCCGTCTTCGGCGGCCGGTGAGGACGATCTGATGATGGTGGTGCTCGACGCCGGGGCCGAGGATCTGGAGGGTGAGGGCGACATGTGGCGGGTCACCACCGAGCCCGGCGACCTCAATGCCGTGCGCGATGCGCTGGCGGCAGCCGAGATCACCTTCGAGAGTGCCGATCTCACCATGCTGCCCACTAGCACCGTGCCCGTGACCGAGCCCGGCATCGCCAGCCAGGTGCTGAAGCTGATGGACCTGATCGACGACCTGGATGACGTGCAGGACGTGCACAGCAACTTCGACATAGGCGACAACCTCATGGAGGCACTGGCCAGCTAGCCCATCCGCGGCCCGGCGGCAAGTCTCCAATAGAGTCGCGCATGTGTTCGTATTGGGTATCGACCCGGGACTGTCGCGCTGCGGCTACGGCGCGGTCCGGCACGGGCGCCGGCCCACCGCTGAGGCGGCCGGCGTCCTGGTCACGCCCGCGGAGATGGACCGGGCGTCGCGGCTGGCCGAGCTGCAGGCCGACATCCGGTCGTTGATCGCAGAACTGAAGCCGGACGTGGTCGCGGTGGAGCGGGTGCTGTTCCAGCGCAACGTGGCCACGGCCATGTCCGTCGGGCAAGCCGTCGGGGTGGTGCTGGCCGAGTCGGCCGCAGCCGGCTGCGAGGTGGTGGAGTACTCGCCGAACGAGGTGAAGGAGGCGGTGGCCGGCTGGGGCGGCGCCGACAAGCAGGAGATCGCCGAAATGGTGCGGGTGCTGCTCGGGCTCACCGAACTGCTGCGACCCGCCGACGCCGCCGACGCAGTGGCCGTCGCTCTTTGTCACCTGGCCCGTACCGGTCCGCCCGCGGCAGCGAGTCGCCGGGCCGTGGCCGCAGGCAGTGCCCGATGATCGGGTCGCTTCGGGGTCAGCTTCTGGCGCGTTCAGCGGACGCCGAGCTCCTGGTGGAGGTGTCCGGGATCGGCTACCGGTTGCAGGCCACGCCTCGGACGGCCGCGGCCGCGGCTCAGATGGGCTCGGAGGTGTTCCTCCATGTCAGCCACATCGTGCGCGAGGACGCCCAGACGCTCTACGGCTTCTCCACCCTGGACGAGCGGCGGACCTTCGAGGCGCTGGTCGGCGCCCGCGGCGTGGGGCCGACCCTGGCGCTGTCGATCCTGGCCGTCCACCATCCCGACGCCCTGCGCCGGGCGGTGGCCGAGGATGATGTCGACATGATGTGCCTGGTGCCGGGGGTGGGCACCAAGACCGCGGTGCGACTGCTGGTCGAGCTCAAGTCCCGCCTGCATCTGCCCGAGGCGGACGCACCACCGGGCGCTGATGACGTCGCGGCCGTGCCCACTGCCCACGACGACGCCCGCACCGACGTGCGTGCCGCGCTCGACGGTCTGGGCTACGGCACGGAGGAGATCAAGGGCGTGCTGGCTGAGCTGCCCGCGGGCGATGACGCCGGCCGGCTGCTGCGCGAGGCGTTGCGGCGCCTGGCCGGTGTGGCTGCCTGAGGGGAGGGGAGCCGAGCATGACCCGCTCCGAGACACTGGCCCGACCCTCGGGCGATGGCAACGGCGCCGCCCCGGCGCCCGCGGCCGACCCGGATGAGCTGCTGTCGCCGGATCCGCAGCCGGCCGACCGGCTCGGCGAAGCGGCGCTGCGTCCCCGCAGCCTCGAGGAGTTCGTCGGCCAGGGTGAGCTGAAGGGCCATCTCGATGTGCTGCTGGGCGCGGCTCGCAAGCGCCGCGAGCCTGTCGACCACCTGCTCTTCGCCGGGCCGCCGGGACTGGGAAAGACCACCCTGGCCCACATCGTCGCCAACGAACTCGGCGCCCATCTGCAGACCACCTCGGGGCCCGCCCTTGAGCGGGCCGGTGACTTGGCGGCCATGCTCACCAAGCTCGAGCCCGGTGACGTCCTGTTCATCGACGAGATCCACCGCCTGCCCCGACCCGTCGAGGAGGTCCTGTATCCGGCCATGGAGGACTTCCGCATCGACATCGTGCTCGGCAAGGGCCCCGCGGCCCGCTCCATCCCGCTGGACCTGGCCCCGTTCACGCTGGTCGGCGCCACCACCCGCACCGGTCTCATCACCGGACCGCTGCGCGACCGGTTCGGGCTGGTAGCCCGGCTCGACTTCTACACCGTCGACGACCTCGTGTCGATCGTGGCGCGCACCGCGGGGATCCTCGAAGTGGACACCGATGCCGGCGGCGCGGCCGAGATCGCTCGGAGGGCCAGGGGCACGCCCCGCATCGCCAACCGACTGTTGCGCCAGGTGCGCGACTTCGCCGAGGTGCATCGCGACGGCCGCATCGACTCGACGGTCGCGGCCGACGGCCTGGCCTTCTTCGGGGTGGACGAGATGGGACTCGACCGGGCCTCCAGGTCGGTGCTGGAGGCTCTGTGCCGCAACTTCGGCGGCGGTCCCGTCGGGTTGTCCACCCTGGCCATAGCGGTCAGCGAGCCGACCGAGACGGTCGAAGACGTCTACGAGCCCTACCTGATCCAGCAGGGCCTGCTGATGCGCACGCCCCGGGGCAGGGTGGCCACCCCCGCGGCGTGGGTGCACCTCGGCCTGGAGGCACCTCAGTCAGACCCGGACACCCACCCGGGCCTGTTCTCCTGAACCCCGGGGCCGGCCATACCCTTCAGGGTCGTGACGGCGCCGCCGACCATTCCGGCCGACCTCGACTACGACCTGCCACCCGAGGCCATCGCGCAGACGCCGCTGCGTGAGCGCGACCGGGCGCGGCTGCTGGTTGACGGTGCCGAGGGCGTCTCGCACCGTCATGTCAGCGACCTGCCCGAGTTGGTCGGCTCAGGCGATGCCGTGGTGGTCAACGACACCCGCGTACTGCCGGCCCGTCTGCGGATGCGCCGGGCGACCGGTGGTGCGGTCGAGGTACTGCTGTTGCGTGACCGAGGCGGCGGCGACTGGGAGGCTCTAGTACGCCCCTCGCGGCGCCTGAGACCCGGAGAGACGGTGGTTCCCGACATCGAGAGTGCCGGGCCAGGCGCCGGCACGGGTCGGGGTGACGGCCAGGTCGGAGTCGAGATCTGCGACGACCTCGGGGAGGGGCGGCGCATCGTGCGGGTCCACTGCGGCGAGCGGCCGCTGCTGGACGTGCTCGACGGCATCGGGTCTGTGCCGCTGCCGCCCTACATCCTCGATGACATCGATGACCCCGAGCGGTACCAGACGGTATTTGCCCGCAGGCCCGCTTCCGCCGCGGCCCCGACCGCGGGCCTGCACTTCACCGCCGGTCTGCTGGACCGCGTGCGCGAGGCTGGTGCCGAGGTCGTTGCGGTGGAGTTGGCCGTGGGTCTCGACACCTTCCGGCCCATCACCGCGGACCGCCTTGAAGACCACGACATGCACACCGAGCACTACCGCGTGCCAGCCGACGCACAGCAGGCGCTGTCGCGAGCCCGGCGGGTGGTGGCGGTGGGAACCACGGTTGTGCGCTGCCTGGAGACGTGGGCCGCGACCGGAGAGGCGTCCGGACACAGCAGTCTGTTCATCCGCAGGCCGTACGAGTGGCGCGTCGTCGACGCACTGATGACCAACTTCCACCTGCCCCGCTCCACTCTCCTGTGCCTGCTCGACGCCTTCATCGGGCCTCGCTGGCGAACCCTGTACGCCGCCGCTCTCGAACACGGCTACCGGTTCCTGTCCTTCGGCGACGCCATGTTCGTGTCCCGCTCCGAGCCGGGCCTGGAGTCGATGTGACGGCGGCCGTCTTCACGGTCGAAGCGACCGACGGCGCGGCCCGCGCCGGCACGGTGACCACGCCGCGGGGAACGTTCTCGACTCCCTGCTTCATGCCGGTCGGCACCCGGGGGGCGGTTCCGCACCTTCACTCGGGCGACCTGGAGGAACTGGGCGTGGAGGTGGTGCTGGCCAACACCTACCACCTGATGCTGCGTCCCGGCGCGGAGACCGTGGCTCAGCTCGGCGGGATCCACGGATTCGCGGCCTGGTCGGGCCAGGTGCTCACCGATTCCGGCGGCTACCAGATCTATTCGCTCGACCCGGAAGTGGACGACGACGGGGCCAGCTTCAGGTCGGTGTACGACGGCTCGACTTGCCGGCTCACGCCAGAGGACGCCGTACGTCTGCAAGCTCTGATCGGCGCCGACATCACCATGGTGCTCGACGTGTGCCCCTCGGCGGTGGCCGATCGAGAGGTTCTCTCCGAAGCGGTCCGCCGCACCGCCCTCTGGGCCCGGCGGGGCCGCGACGCCTTCCTGGCCCACCCGGACGCGGCCCGGCGCCAGTGCCAGTTCGGCATCGTGCAGGGCGGCGCGGACGCGGCCCTGCGGCTGGAGTCGGCCCAACGCACCCTGGAGGTCGGGTTCGACGGCTACGCGGTGGGCGGGCTGTCGGTGGGCGAGGATCAACCGGCGATGCTCGACGCACTCGACGCGTGCACGGCTCCTCTTCCCGCCGACCGGCCCCGCTACTTCATGGGTCTGGGCGACCCTGTGGGCCTCGTGGAGTCGGTGGCGCGGGGTGTGGACATGTTCGACTGCGTCCTGCCGGCCCGTCTCGGTCGTCACGGCACGGTCCTGTCCGGCGCGGGCCGTTACAACCTGGCTGCGGCTCGCCATGCCGGTAGCGATGAGCCGCTCGATCCGTCGTTTCCCGAGAGCCCGGCCGGCCGGTGGTCGCGCGGCTACCTCCGCCATTTGCTGGCCGCCCGTGAGCCGACCGCGGCCCGGCTCATCACCCTGCACAACCTGGCCTGGTTGCTGCGCCTCATGGATCAGGTGCGCACCGCGGTGCGCACCGGCACCCTCAACGACCTGCGCGCTGGCGTGAGGTCTATCTGGGCGTAGGCTCGCGGCATGGAACAGTTCCTCATCATCATCCTCATGTTCGGCGCGCTCTACTACCTGCTGCTGCGCCCCCAGCAGAAGCGCGAGAAGGCTCGCCGGGAGCTGGTTCGCTCCCTGCAGGCGGGTGACGAAGTGGTTACCAACGCCGGCATCCACGGCGTCGTGGCCGAAGTGGAGGACGCCGTCGTGTGGCTGGAGGTGGCCCCCAACGTCGAATTGAAGCTCTCCCGGGATTCCATCCACGGCCGCACGCCGGGCCCGTCGGACGACGACGCCTCCGAAGCCGATGAGGCTGACGACGACTCCGACACCGACGAGGAGCACGACGGCTAGGACCTACGCACTCCTGAGGGGTCATCGGGTCGGACCGCGGGAGGATCCTTGCGCCGCAAGCTCGTCTATGTGATCGGCATAATCGCGGTCGCCGTCGCGGGTGTGGTGTACACGCTGGCCGCCGGCAACGAGCCCCTGCTCGGCCTGGACCTGCAGGGCGGTGCCAGCGTCGTGCTGGAGCCGACCCGGGTCGCGGAGCCCGAGGAGCTGGACGTGGCCGTGGAGATCATCCGCAACCGGGTGGACGGCCTAGGCGTGGCCGAGCCCGAGATCTCCACCCAGGGCAACAACATCCTCGTCCAGCTGCCCGGCGTCGACGAGCAGCAGCGGGCCCTGGACCTGGTGGGCCAGACCGCGGAGCTGCGCTTCCGTCCAGTGCTCAGCGTGGTGGCGGAGAGTTCGCTCGAGGGCGCGGACACCGACGAGTCGCTGAAGGACCTGTTCGCCCTCAGCGAGGGCGACGTTGCCGCCGGAGCGGATGTCGTCCTGCCCCAGTACGACGACGACCGCAACATCGCCGCCCGCTACCAGCTCGGCCCCACCGCGGTCGCCGGCGACGGGCTCGAAGGGGCCGTCGCGCAGTTCCATTCCTTCATCGGCTGGCATGTGGCGCCCACGTTCAAGCCGGGCGCCGAGGGCATCGACCTGTTCAACGAGGTGAGTCGCCGGTGCCACAGCCGGGCTCCTTCATGCCCTACCGGGCAGGTGGCCATAGAACTGGACAACGAGGTCGTGAGCGCGCCCACCGTCCAGGCCGATAACGCCTTCTTCGAGCCGTTCGAGCGTTCCAGCATCACCATCTCCGGGGGGTTCAGCGAGCAGGAGGCCCGCGATGTCGCCCTGGTGCTCGACTACGGCGCCCTGCCGGTGGAGTTGGAGGCGCAGCAGAGCCAGATCGTGTCGGCGTCGCTGGGAACCGACGCGCTGTCCGCCGGTGTTCTCGCGGGCCTGATCGGGCTGGGACTCGTGTCGGTGTACCTGCTGACCTACTACCGCCTGCTCGGCCTGGTGGCCATGGCCAGCCTCGGCCTGTCCGGCGCCATGCTGTGGGCGATCATCGCCTGGCTGGGCGAGACCCAGGGGCTGGCACTGACCCTGGCCGGCGTCACCGGCCTCATCGTCGCCATCGGCGTGTCGGTGGACTCCAACATCGTGTACTTCGAGCACCTCAAGGAGGACGTCCGCTCGGGCCGGACGCTGCGCTCCGCGGTGGACCGGGCGTTCCCGGTGGCTTTCTCCACCATCGTCAAGGCGGACTTCGCCTCGCTGATCGCGGCCGCGGTGCTGTACTTCCTGACCGTGGGCCAGGTCCGGGGCTTCGCCTTGTACCTCGGGCTGGCGACGATTCTCGATCTGGTGGCCACGTACTTCTTCATGGGCCCGCTGATCGGCCTCATGTCGCGCGGCTCGGGCCTGTACGCCCATCCGGGCCGGTTCGGGATACCCGCGAAGATGGCGGGGGCACAGCAGCCGGGAGCTGCCGCATGACCGCGGCCGCCGCAGTGTGGGGAGCTGCCGCGTGAGGGGCGGGCCGTTGGGCGTGCTCGCCTCCGTGTACCGCGGGGAGCAGCAGATCGACTTCCCGCGGCTGTGGCGGCGGGCCCTGATCGGCTCCCTCGTGGCCGTGGTGGTGAGCGTGGCCAGCTTCGGGCTGCGCGGCGTCGATCTGGGCATCGAGTTCGAGGGAGGCACCTCCTGGGAGGTGCCCGCGCCGGGTGTGTCGGTGGCCGAGGCCCGGGACGCGCTGAGGGGCACGGGCGCGGCCGACGCCAAGATCCAGACGGTCGGCGGCGACACCATCAGGGTGCGGGCCGACATCGAGGGCCCGGAGGCGGTCGACGGCGTGCGCACCGCGCTGGCCGACCTGGCCGGCGTCACCGGAGACGACGTGAGCGTGACCACGGTCGGGCCGTCGTGGGGTGCGGAGATCACCAGCAAGGCCCGCAACGCATTGATCGCCTTCTTCGCGCTCATCGCCGTCTACATCGCCATAAGGCTCGAGTGGAAGATGGCTGTCGGGGCTCTCGTGGCAGTGATCCACGACATCGTGGTGTCGGTGGGGTTCTACTCCGTGTTCCAGTTCGAGATCACCCCGGCCACGGTCATCGCGTTCCTGACGATCATGGGGTACTCGCTGTACGACACCATCGTCGTGTACGACAAGGTGCGCGAGGTGGTGGGCCGGGTGTCGGCCACCGGTCGCTACACCTACACCGAGATGATGAACCTGTCGCTCAACCAGGTGCTGATGCGATCGGTCAACACCTCCATCACCTCGATGATCCCGGTGGCGTCGATGCTGATCATCGGTTCGTTCGTTCTGGGCGCGGTCACGCTTCAGGAGTTCGCCATCGCTCTGCTGGTGGGCATCATCGTGGGCACCTACTCTTCGTTGTTCGTAGCAGCCGCAGTGGTGGCCAGGATGAAGGAACGGGAGCCGGCCTACGTCGAGATCGCCGAGCGGGTCCGTCTGCGCGGCGGCGCGGCCGAGGCCGGCACCCGCATGGTCGCGACCGACGACGCAGTGCTCGGCGAAGCGGCTGCGGCCAAGCGGTCGGCCACGGCCCGGCGGTCGGGTTCGGCTCCCCGAGCCGCGGCCGGGTCGGCGCAGGGCGCGATACCGCCGCGTCCTCGAAAGAAAAGGAAGAAGCGGTGATCAACGTGGGCAGCGGTCAAGGGGAGCGGGTGTAGGTGGCCACCGTCACCCGGGTCCTGCCCTGGAGGCGCGGAGCCCGGCGGCCCGCGGCGGCCGAAATCGCCCCGCTGCTGGAGTGCTACCGCCAGCGCCACCGGGATCGGTCGCCCGATCTGATCGTGCAGGCCTTCGACGTCGCGGCCAAAGCCCATGAGGGCCAGATGCGCCTGTCGGGGGAGCCCTACATCCGCCATCCGCTGGCCGTCGCCACCATCGTGGCGAAGCTCGGGCTGGACGATGTGACCATCGCGGCGTCGCTGCTGCACGACGCCGTGGAGGACACCGACGTGGCCCTGGCCACCATCGAGACCGACTTCGGGCCCGAGGTCACCCGCATCGTGGACGGGGTCACCAAGCTGGACCGGGTCCAGTACGACACCCGCGAGCAGCAGCAGGCCGCGTCGGTGCGCAAGATGATCGTGGCCATCGCCCGCGATCTGAGGGTCCTGATCATCAAGCTGGCCGACCGGCTGCACAACCTGCGCACCCTGGCCGTGCTGCCGGCGTTCAAGCAGGACTACATCGCCCGCGAGACCCTCGACGTGTACGCGCCGCTGGCCCACCGCCTCGGGATGCAGGACCTCAGGCAGCAACTGGAGGATCTCGCCTTCGCCGCCCTGGAGCCCCGCCGCTACGCCGAGATCGACCAGATGGTGCAGCAGCGGGCCCCCGAACGCGACATCTACCTGGAGCAGGTGCTGAGCGACGTGGAGTCTCGCCTGGCCGAGCTGGGGATCAAGGCGGAGGTCACCGGCCGTCCCAAGCACCTGTGGTCGATCTACGAGAAGATGGTGGTGAAGGGCCGGTCCTTCGAGGAGATCTTCGACCTGGTCGGCATCCGCGTGCTGGTTGACTCGGTCCGGGACTGCTACGCGGCCCTCGGCTCGATCCACGCCACCTGGCGGCCGGTGCAGGGCCGGTTCAAGGACTACATCGCCATGCCCAAGTTCAACCTCTACCAGTCGCTGCACACGACGGTGGTGGGGCCGCAGGGCAAGACCCTGGAGGTGCAGATCCGCACCCGAGCGATGCACGACCGGGCCGAGCACGGTGTGGCCGCCCACTGGGAGTACAAGGACGCGTCGCCGTCGGAGGAGATGGCCTGGCTGTCGCGCATCGTGGACTGGCAGCAGGAGACGTCGGATCCGGCGGAGTTCATGTCCAATCTCAAGACGGAGCTCGACACCGACGAGGTGTACGTGTTCACGCCCAAGGGCAAGGTGATCGAGCTGCCGGTGGGGGCCACCCCGGTGGACTTCGCCTACAGCATCCACACCGACGTGGGCCACGCCTGCGTGGGCGCCAAGGTGAACGGCCGGCTGGTGGCGCTGGACAGCCGCCTGCTGTCGGGCGACGTGGTGGAGGTCTTCACCACCCGGACCGAGGGCGCGGGACCGAGCCGGGACTGGCTCAAGTTCGTGGCCAGCCGCCGGGCGGCCAACAAGATCAAGCAGTGGTACTCACGGGAGCGCCGGGCCGACGCCATCGAGAACGGGCGCGACGACCTCATCCAGGCCCTGCGGCGTGAGGGCCTGCCCGCCCAGCGCCTGCTGAAGGACAAGCTGCTCGACACCATCGCCGAGCAGCTCAACTACAGCTCCACCGATCTGCTGTTCCTGGCCATAGGGGAGGGCCACCAGTCGGCTTCGTCCGTGGCCGGCCGCTTCGCCCGGGCCTTGCAGGGCGAGGACGCCGACGGCGAAGCCGATCGCGACCGTCTGCCCACCACGGCGCGTCGGCGTGCCGGCCATCTCCGCAGCGACTCCGACGTGGGCGTGCACGTAGAGGGCCTCGACGACATCCTCATCCGGCTGTCGCAGTGCTGCGCACCGGTGCCGCCCGACGAGATCATGGGCTTCGTGACCCGGGGACGGGGCGTGTCGGTGCACCGGGCCGACTGCGTCAACGCCACCGGGCTCGCCGAGGGCCAGACCGACCGGCTGATCGAGGTGGAGTGGGACGCTGACTTCGCCGGCAAATTCTCGACGACGATCTCGGTGCAGGGGCTGGATCGGCCCGGCCTGCTGCGCGACGTGACCGACGTGCTGGCCGAGCACCGGCTGAGCATCATCAGCGCCAAGGCCGAGACCGGTGACGACTTCATCGCCCGCATGGACTTCGAGTTCGAGCTGGCCGACCTGTCCCAGCTCGACTCGGTGCTGTCCAGCGTCCTCGCCCTGGAAGCGGTCTTCGAGGCCTACCGGGTAATCCCCGGCCGCAACGCCCGCGCCGGGTAGCCGCTGATCCTGCTGCGTTCCATTCTGGAGCGGTAGGGCGGCGGTAGCCTCGGGGGTCGTGGCCCAGCCCTTGTTCCGCGCCCCGGTGGGCACCCGCGACATCCTGCCGCCGGAGTCGGCGCGGCGCCGGCGGCTGGTGGCCGTGTTCGCCGATCTGGCCGACCGGACCGGCTTCGGACTGCTGGAGTCGCCGGTGTTCGAGGACGTCGGGGTGTTCCAGCGCCTGGGTGAGTCCAACGATGTGGTCACCAAGGAGTTGTTCGAGTTCTTCGACAAGGGCGACCCGCCCCGCCACCTGGCTCTTCGTCCCGAGTTGACGGCCAGCGTGTGCCGGGCGTTCGCCGAGCACCGGCCGACGCCGCCGTGGAAGATCTGGTACTCCGGCCCGCAGTTCCGCTACGAGCGGCCCCAGGCCGGCCGCTACCGGCAGTTCGATCAGGTCGGGGTGGAGACCCTCGGGACCGACGACCCCCACGCCGACGTGGAGGTGATCGGACTGGGCCTGCGCTTCTACGAGGCCCTGGGCATGCAGCAGGTGCGCCTGCAGATCAACAGCCTCGGCGACGCCACCAGTCGCCCCGCCTATGACGCCGCGCTGGCCGCCTACCTCCGGGGCCGGCGAGGCGAGCTCTCCGAGCAATCCCAACTCACCCTGGAGCGCAACCCGCTGCGGGTGCTCGACTCCAAGCGGGATCCGGACCAGCCGGTGATCGCGGAGGCGCCTCTGATGGCCGACTTCCTGTCGGGCGAGTCGGCTGACCACTTTGCGGCGGTGTTGGCTGGCCTCGACAGCTTGGGTGCGGCCTACGAGGTGTCGCCCCGTCTGGTGCGAGGGCTGGACTACTACACCCGGACCACCTTCGAGTTCGTGGCCGACGCCCTCGACACCGCCCAGAACGCGGTGGGTGGCGGCGGGCGCTACGACGGGCTCGTCGAGGAGTTGGGCGGGCCCCCGACGCCCGGCATCGGCTTCGCCCTCGGGGTGGACCGCATCCTGCTGGCCTGCGACGCCGAAGGAGCCTTCGCCGCGGCACCGACACCGGTGGAGGTGTTCGTGGTGGACACCGCCGGAGGCCAGAGCGCAGCCGTGCTCTGCGACCGGCTCCGGCAAGCCGGCCTGGGCGTGGACCGAGCCTTCGACGGCCGGTCCATGAAGGCCCAGATGAAGCGAGCCGACCGCTCCGGAGCCACCGTGGCGGTGATCATCGGACCCGACGAGCAGTCTGAGGGGGCGGTCACCGTTCGGGACATGCGTCCCGGCGGCGGCCAGCGGAGGGTACCCGAGTCCGAGGCGGTGGCAGCCGTAACCGAGGTGCTGGAGGGCGCGGGTCAATGACCGGGATCGACTCCACCGCCATGCGCACCGACTTGTGCGGGCGCCTCGGCCGTGATGACGCGGGCCGCATGGTGACGGTGTGCGGATGGGTGGACCGCCGCCGCGAGCACAGCGAGCATCTGGCCTTCGTGGACCTGAGGGACCACAGCGGTGTGCTGCAGTGCGTGGTGGACGGCGCCCGCGACCTGCGCTCGGAGTACGTGGTCCGCATCACCGGCACGGTTCAGCCGCGGCCCGAGGGCACCGCCAACCCGGCGCTGGCCACCGGCGAGATCGAGCTCCAGGACTGCGACGTGGAGCTGCTGTCACGGGCCGAGCCTCCGCCGTTCCCCCTTGACGAGCGGACCGAGGTGGATGAGACCCTGCGCCTGCGGCACCGCTACGTCGATCTGCGCAAGCCCCGCATGCAGCGCAACCTGCGGGCGCGGGCCGAGGTCAACCGGGCCATCCGGCGGGCCATGGACGCCCAGGGCTTCGTCGAGGTGGAGACCCCGATGCTCATCGCCTCCACTCCGGAGGGGGCTCGCGACTTCGTGGTTCCGTCCCGCAAGGAGCCCGGCTCGTTCTACGCCCTGCCCCAGAGCCCGCAGATCTTCAAGCAGCTCACGATGGTGGGGGGCGTCGACCGCTACTACCAGATCGCCCGCTGCCTGCGCGACGAGGACCTTCGGGCCGACCGCCAGTTCGAGTTCTCCCAGCTCGACGTGGAGGCGTCGTTCGTGACCCGCGACGACGTGCTCGGCTTCGTGACCAGGGCAGTGGCCGAAGCCACCGTCGAGGTGACCGGGCACGACCCCGGCACGTTCGATCGCATGACCTGGCACGACGCCATGGAGCGCTTCGGATCCGACAAGCCCGACACCCGCTTCGGCATGGAGCTGGCCGAGTTGACCCCGATCTTCGCCGACACCCAGGCCCGGGTGTTCCAGGCGCCCTGCGTGAAGGGGATCTGCCTGACCGGCGGGGCGGAGACCCTGCCCCGCAGCCGGGTGGACGAGCTGGTGGCCACCTGCCAGCGGTGGGGCGCCAAGGGCCTGGCCTGGATGAGGGTCGTGCCCACCGATGACGGGGGCTCAGCCCTGGACGGAGGCGTGGCCAAGTTCCTGTCGGCCGCCGAGGCCGCCGCAGTGATCGAGACCCTCGACGCCCGGCCCGGCGACATGGTGTTCCTGGTGGCCGACAAGCGGCCGGTGGTGCGCCATGTGCTGGGCCTGCTTCGCCTCGAGCTGGGCCGCCCGCCGGTCAACGACGGCAGCTTCAACTACCTGTGGGTGGTGGACTTCCCGCTGTTCGAGGCGCTCAGCGCCGAGGGCGAGCCGATCCCTTCTCACCACCCGTTCACCATGCCCCACGAAGACGATCTGGGTGTGCTCATGTCGCCGGACGGCCCGCCCACCGGCGAGGCCCTGCTGGATATCCGCAGCCAGGCCTACGACCTGGTCCTCAACGGCTGGGAGCTCGGATCGGGAAGCGTGAGGATCCATCGTCGCGAGGTCCAGCAGCGCATCTTCGAAGTCCTGGGCATCGCCGCCGACGAGGCCCAGGAGCGCTTCGGCTTCCTGCTCGACGCCTTCCGCTACGGCGCCCCGCCCCACGCCGGCTTCGCAGTGGGCCTGGACCGCCTGGCCGCCCTGCTGGTGGGGGAGGAGAACATCCGTGAGGTGATCGCCTTCCCCAAGACCCAGTCCGGCGCCGACCCCCTTACCGACGCCCCCAGCCCCATAGCCGACACCCACCTTCAAGAACTGGGCCTTCGAGTCCTTCCCCCCGCCTGAGAGGCCGAGCGGTCGGGCCGCTGGCTTGAGGCGCCAGCGCGTAGGGTCACGGGCGTGGCTGGTGACTTGTTCGATGCAGCTGCGGCCGAGCGTCTGAGAGGGCGAGCGCCGCTGGCGGCCCGGTTGCGGCCCCGCACTCTCGACGAGGTTGTGGGTCAGGACCACCTGGTCGGGCCGGGACGGCCGCTGCGGGAGCTGATCGAGGCCGACCGCCTGTCTTCGGTGATCCTGTGGGGACCGCCGGGCACGGGCAAGACCACGCTGGCCCGGGTGGTGGCCCTCACCACCGCCAAGGCCTTCGAGGACCTCTCCGCGGTGACCGCCGGGGTCAAGGACGTGCGGGCGGTGATCGAGCGGGCCCGGGAGCGCCTCGGCGTCCACGGCACCGGCACGATCCTGTTCCTCGACGAGGTCCACCGCTTCAACAAGGCCCAGCAGGACGCCCTGCTGCCCGCGGTGGAGGACGGCCTGATCGTGCTGATCGGGGCCACCACCGAGAACCCGCACTTCGAGGTCAACCCGCCGCTGATGTCCCGCTCGACGCTGTTCCGGCTGCACCCGCTGGACCACGACGCGCTAGTGGAGTTGGTTCACCGCGGCCTGGCCGCGGAGTCGGCCACCGCAGAAGACGACGCGGTCGAGCACCTCGCGGCCCGCAGCGGCGGCGATGGACGCCACGCCCTCACCGGCATAGAAGTAGCGGTGGCGCTGGCCGGCCGCCGGACCGGAACTGAGCGCGATACCGGAGCGGCGGGCCAGGTCCATGTGAGGTTGGCCGACGCCGAGGCAGCCGCCGACGCCAAGGCGGTGCGGTACGGCCGCGACGGTCACTACGACGTGATCAGCGCGTTCATAAAGAGCATCCGGGGCTCCGACGCCGACGCGGGCCTCTACTGGCTGGCCCGGATGCTGGAGGCCGGCGAGGACCCCCGCTTCATCGCCCGCCGGCTTGTGATCCTGGCCTCCGAGGACGTCGGCCTGGCCGACGACGGAGCCCTGCTGGTGGCCGACGCCGCGGCTAGGGCGGTGGAGTACGTCGGCCTGCCCGAGGCCCAGCTCAACCTGGCCCATGCTGTGGTGCGGCTGGCCACCGCACCCAAGTCCAACCGGGTGACGGTGGCCCTGGGGCTGGCCGCGGCCGACGCCCGGACCGCGGGTGCGGGCGAGGTGCCCATGCACCTGCGCGACGCCCACTACCAGGGAGCGAGGTCCCTCGGCCACGGTGAGGGGTACCGGTACCCCCACGACGACCCCGACGGCTGGGTCGCCCAGGAGCACCGCCCCGCCGAGGTGGCCGGAAACGTCTACTACGAGCCGTCCGATCGGGGTGCCGAGGCCGACCTGTCCCGGAGGCGGACCGTCCCGCGACGCTTACCCGATTGAGCGCCGTAGCAGGAACCTGCGGCGCCTAGGCGGCTAGCCGGGCGGCGTCATCCCCCTCCTGCTGGGCTGGCGCGTGGCCCGTCGGCGGTATCTTGGCTGGGTGAGCGCTGTCGACCTGGCTGCCGTGATCGTGACTGTGGTCTGCTTGGCCACGGTGGTCGTGCTGACCGTGGCCGTGGTGTCGCTGGTACGGACCATGCGCGAGTTGCGCGACGTGGTCGACGACCTGCGGGACTCCGCGCTGCCCATGGTCGACGATCTCCGCTCCACCGTCACCAAGGCCGACGCGGAGCTGCATCGGGTGGACCGGGTGATCGGTCGGGCCGAGCGCATCGCCGCCACCGCGGACCATGCCAGCCGCCTGACCTATCGTGCCTTCGCGCCGCCGCTCATCAAGGGTCTGTCACTGGTGTCGGGCGCGGGCCAGGCCGGCCGGCGCCTGCGCGAGCGCCGCCGACACCGCCGGGCGCTCGATCTTGCCGCGCCCGGCAGCCCCGCACCCACAGAGGCGATCTCGACCGCTGTGAAGCCCACCGCCGAACGCGGACCGGCTGCACACCGGCCCGGCCGCGCCGACCAACCCCGGAGCCGGAGGCGGCGGCGATGAGGCGAATGTGGTGGCTGGGAGCGGGCTACGTAGCGGGTCTCGGCACCGCGGCCTGGCTGCGCAGCAAGGCCCGTGAGGCCGCGGAGCGCTACGCCCCCGCCAACGTCCGCAACGTCGTGGCCGAACGGTCCAAGGAGGCCGCCAGCCGAGCCCGAGAGACCGCGTTCGACAGCACCAGGAACATCGGGCGCGAGGCTCGACGCATCGCCGACGACGTCCGTCAAGCGGTGGTCGAGGGACGCGAAGCCATGCGCCGGGCCGAATCCGAACTGATCGGCGACGAACCCTCGCCCGCCGGCAACGGGTCGACCACCGCAACGGACGAGTCATGAGGTCCATGACCGCGGCCGAGGTTCGCCAAGCCTTCGTCGACTTCTTCGTCGAGCGGGGCCACACCCACCATCCGTCGGCCAGCCTGATCCCCCACGACCCCACACTGCTGTTCACGGTGGCCGGAATGGTGCCGTTCAAGACGTACTTCACCGGCGAGCAGCAGGCCCCGTTCTCCCGGGCAGTCACCGTGCAGAAATGTGTGCGGGCCGGCGGCAAGCACAACGATCTCGACGAGATCGGGCGCACCTCTCGCCACCTGACGTTTTTCGAGATGCTCGGCAACTTCAGCTTCGGCGACTACTTCAAGTCCGACGCCTGCGCCTGGGCCTGGGAGCTCGTCACTGGCGTGTTCGGCCTCGATCCTGAGCGGCTGTGGGTGACGGTGCACCTCAGCGACGACGAGGCCGAAGCCATCTGGCGCGATGAGGTCGGCGTGCCCGCCGAGCGGATCCAGCGCCTGGGCGAGGACAACTACTGGCGCATGGCCGATGTCGGTCCCTGCGGGCCGTGCTCGGAGATCTTCTGGGACAAGGGCCCCGAATACGGTCCCGGCGGCGGCCCCGCCCACGGCGGCGAGGAGCGCTACATCGAGGTCTGGAACCTGGTGTTCATGCAGTTCGAGAGCACTCCCGACGGCACCGAGATCCCGCTGCCCAAGCCCTCGATCGACACCGGCCTGGGCCTGGAGCGCACCGTGGCCGTGCTCCAGGGCGTTGACTCGGTGTGGGAGACCGACGAGTTCGTCGCCCTGCTCGACGCGGCCCAGCGCCTCACCGGCGCCAAGCTGGGCACCTCCGAGGCCCGCGACGTATCGCTCCGCATCCTCGCCGACCACGCCCGATCCACGTCTCTGCTGGTCAGCGACGGGGTGTTCCCCTCCAACGAGGACCGCGGCTACGTGCTGCGGCGCATCATCCGTCGAGCCGTGCGCCACGCCTACCTGCTGGGAGTGGAGGAGCCGGTCATGGGGGGAATGGTCGACGCGGTGGTGGAGGTGATGGCCGAGGCCTACCCGGACCTTGTCCGCAACCACGGCTACGTGCGCGATGTGATCGACCGTGAGGAGCAGCGCTTCCGCCAGACGCTGCGCACCGGTCAGACCATCCTCGACGGTCGCCTGGACGCCCTCGCTCCCGGCCAGCCGATCGACGGCGAGGTCGCCTTCCTGCTGCACGACACCTACGGCTTCCCCCTCGAGGTCACTGTCGAGATCGCGGCCGAGAGAGGCGTGGAAGTCGACACCGAAGGCTTCGCGGCCGCGATGTCGCAGCAGCAGGAGCGGGCCCGCAGCGCCCGCTCGGTGGCTGCCGCCGACGACGTGGCCCCGTTCGTGGCTCTCTTCTCGGCCGCCGGCCCCACCGAGTTCACCGGCCGGGCCGAGCTGGCATCGGCCGGCCGGGTGCTGTACGCGGCCGACGGCCGGGTCGTTCTGGACCGCACGCCGTTCTACGCCGAGAGCGGCGGCCAGATCGGAGACACCGGCGAGATCTCCTGCGAGGCGACCGGGACTCGGGTGCGGGTCGTCGACACCGTCTACGGAGTGCCCGACCTGCACGTCCACGTCGTCGAGCCCATCGACGGCGAGCTGCGAGTCGGGGACGAGGTCACCGCGACGGTGGACGCCGAGCGCCGGGCCGGCATCCGGCGCAACCACACCGCCACACACATCCTGCACTGGGCGCTGCGCGAGGTGCTCGGCGACCACGTCAAGCAGCAGGGATCCTGGGTCGGTCCCGAACGTCTCCGTTTCGACTTCAGCCACTACGAGGCCCTCACGGCCGAGCAGATCACCGACGTGGAGGACCTGGTCAACTCCGAGGTGCTCGGCAACGAGTCGTGCCGCCACTACGAGACCACCTTCGACCATGCCCAGCAGGTCGGCGCGATCGCCTTCTTCGGGGAGAAGTACGGCGAGTTGGTGCGGGTGCTCGAAGCCGGCCGCCATTCGGTGGAGTTGTGCGGCGGCACCCATGTGCGGGCCCTGGGCGACATCGGGGCGTTCCACATCACTTCTGAAGCGTCGATCGGCGCCAACATGCGCCGGTTGGAGGCCATCACCGGCCATGACACGCTCGCGTTGTTGCGCAGCCAGCAGTCGCTCATTGACGACGTGGCCAGGTCGCTGGGAGTGCCCGCGGCCGAGCTGGCCGACGGCGTGGCCAAGCGCCAGGGCGAGACGAAGGCTCTGAAGGCCGAGGTGGCCGAGCTGCGGCGCCGGGTGGCGCTGGGCCGGGCGCCGCAGCTGGCGGCCGCTGCGGTGGACGGCGTAGTCGTGGCTCGTGTCGATGACGTGGGCCGGGACGGCCTGCGCGACCTGGCGGTGTCGGTACGCGATATCGACGGGGTGAAGGCCGTGGTTCTCGGCACAGCGCTCGACTCCGGGGGAGCGGCCCTGGCCGCGGCCGCCACCGAGAGCGGCGGATTCCACGCCGGCGATCTCATCGGCCAGGCCAAGAAGACCATCGGTGGCGGGGGGAAGTCCGCGGCCGACTTCTGTGTGGCCGGGGGCAGGGACGCCGATCGTCTGGACGAGGCCCTCGAACTGGCGCGCGCCGCGGCTGGAATTGACCGCGGCCAGAATTAGCCGCAGTGCGGGCCCTGGGGCTCGATCTGGGCGAGCGCCGGGTCGGTGTGGCGGTGTGCGACTCGGCCGGGACGGTGGCCACTCCGGTCGAGACGCTCGTCCGCACCGGCGATCCCGACCGCGATCTGCAGGCCATAGCCGATCAGGTGCACGAGTGGGAGGCCGAGATCGTGGTGGTCGGGCTGCCGATCTCCCTCGACGGCTCCGAGGGGCCGGCCGCTCGAACCGCCCGTGCCGAGATTGACCGTCTCGAGAGGCTCCTGGAGGTGCCCGTCGTTTCCTACGATGAGCGGTTGACCACCGTCATCGCGGAACGGAGCCTCATGGAGCAGCAGATGAAGGGACCCCAGAGGCGCGGTGTTGTCGACCGGGTGGCGGCTGCGGTGGTCCTCCAGTCCTGGCTTGACGCTGGTATGCCCCGTGGCTGACCGCGGTGCAAGCCGTCGCCGACCGTCGAAGCTGTCGAACTTCATCACCGGACGCCCCGATAGCGGAGCCCGTCCGCAGGCTGGCCGCTCGAAGGCTGCCCCGCGTCCGCAGGCTGCCCGTCCGCAGGCTGCCCCCCGTCCGAGGGCTGCCCGCTCGAAGAAGGCTGCTCCCCGTCCCAAGGCTGCCCCCCAACCTCCTAGGAAGCGTCCCAAGGCGGCGCGCAAAGCAGCCCGCCGCGACGAGCAGAGCGTCGTCGCCGCCCGGGGCGGCTGGTCAACGGTCGACCAGGGCTCGATGGTCGTCGTGGAGGAGGAACTCGACGACGATTTCGTCGTCGATCCCGTCTACGACGCCGACGACCGCAACTGGGTCCGCTACCGCCCCTTCTGGGGCGGGTTCGCCCGGCTGGTGGTGCTGGTCGTCGTGCTGGTGCTGGCGGTGGGATGGGCCCGGGGGCGCATCTACGGCTGGGTGGACACCCAGATCACGCCGGAGGGACTCCCGGGCGACGCGATCGAGCTGACCATCCCCCAGGGCGCGTCGGTGAACGAGATCGCCGGCGAGCTCCAGAACGCGGGGGTCATCTCCAACGCCACCGTCTTCCGCTACTGGCTGCGCTGCGACGGCGAGCTGACCATCGCCGGATTCCTGGGATGCGACACCGTGGTGGCCGTAGAGGCGGGCGACTACATCCTCTATGAGAACATGGACTTCGCGTCGGTGCGCACCGTGTTCGATGCCGGGCCGTTGCCCGAGGTGTTCGAGATCGTGCGCATCCCCGAGGGATTGCGCTGGAGCGAGATGGCCCTGCGCCTCCTGGAGGAGAATCCCGCCTTCGAGTGGGACGACCTGGAGGCGGCCTACGTCTCGCTGGTGCGGGAGGCGTCCTACCTGCCCGAGGACGCGCCGGTACGGAGCCTCGAAGGCATGCTCTTCCCGGCCACCTACGACATCAACGCCGACGACCTCGGCGACGAGCACGGTTTCCTGCTGCGCCTCTCCGACGAGTTCGATCGCCGCTTCGCCCGCCTGCTGCAGGATCCCGGACTCCACCCCGACATTGTCGAGCTGGGTCTGGCGCCCTACGAGGTGATCATCGTGGCCAGCCTCATCGAGGAGGAGGCTCTGGTGTCCGAGGACCGGGCCAAGATCGCCCGGGTGATCTACAACCGGCTGGCTGAGGGCTGGCGCCTCGACATCGACGCCACCGCCTGCTACGCCGCGGCCAAGTCGTGCGCCGACCTCACCTCCGCCGACATCACCCGGGATTCGCCCTGGAACACCCGGGTGGTGACCGGCCTGCCGCCCACGCCCATATCGGCGCCGGGCGAGGCGTCGCTGGAGGCCGCGCTGCAGCCCGCCGACGGCGACTGGATGTTCTACGTCCGCACCGACGAAGGCGGGGTGCGCGGCGCCCACCGCTTCGCGGCGACCTACGAGGAGCACTTGGAGAACGTGCAGATCTGCCGCGAAATCGGGTACTGCTGATGGGCGGGCTGCCGATCATGTCTCCCAGCGGGGTCGGATACGGGAACCAGAGCGGAGCACGGGCATGACCTCCGCAAGACCGGAGCGGGTGGCGGCGGTCATCGGCGACCCGGCGCGCCACTCGCGCTCGCCCGCCATCCACAATGCTGCGTTCGCGGCGACCGGCCTCGACTGGGTGTTCACCGCGTTCGAGGTGCCGGCCGGGGGCGGGGAGGCCGCGCTGGAGGCGATGCGGGTGCTGCAGCTCGCTGGACTGTCGGTCACCATGCCCCTCAAGTCCGAGGTGGCCGAGGCCTCCGACACCCGCGACTACGAGGTCGAGGTCCTGGGGGCCGCGAACTGCATCGTGCCGCTGGACGATGGGCGCCTGCGGGCCGTGAACACCGACGCCTCCGGATTCGTGTCCGCCCTCCGGGCCGACGCCGGAGTCGGCCCGGACGGCCTCCGGGTGGCCCTGCTGGGCGCGGGCGGGGCGGCCCGGGCGGTGGCCTGGGGGCTGGCCGCGGCCGGCGCGGCCGATGTGGCCGTGATCAATCGAACCCCGTCCAAGGCTCAAGCTGCCGCAGATGTCGCCAATGCGGCCCGGGAGGCGGGGCAGCCGGGCCGGGTTGGTTCGATGGACGACATCGCAGCCGCGGACATCGTGGTGAACGCGACCTCGGTCGGCATGGGTGCAGGCGCGGCGTCCGTGCCTTGCGATCCGGCGTTGCTGCGGCCCGGCCAGGTCGCGGTGGACCTGGTGTACGAGCCGCTGGAGACGGCCTGGCTGGCCGCCCTGAGGAGCCGGGGCGTCGAGGCTCACAACGGCCTGTCGATGCTGGCATACCAGGCCGCGGCCGCCTTCGAGCTGTGGACGGGCGCGGAGGCGCCCGTCGAAGTGATGCGCCAGGCCGCAGGCTCCATTTGACGAACTTCTGTCAGTTTTCCACCTATACGGTGATTCCTTGACAGAAGTTCGGCCTCCAGTGCCTCACTGGCGCGTCGGTAGGCTTTCCGGGTGTCGCCGTCCGCTTCGCAAGCCCATGTCGTGACCGTCGCTCTGGGCGACCGCTCCTACGACGTCCATGTGGGCGCGGGGGTGCGGGCCCGGCTCGGCTCGGTGATGCCGCCCGGTGCCCGCCGGGCGGCCGTCATCACCCAGGCCGGAGTCGGCTGGACCGTTGACAGCGGCCTCGACCAGTCGGTGTTCACCGTCGCCGACGGCGAGGAGGCCAAGTCGCTGGCCGAGGTCGAGCGGCTTTGCCGGGAGATGTCGCGGGCGGGCTTCACCCGGTCCGATGTGATCGTGGCCGTCGGCGGGGGAGTGGTGACCGACCTGGCCGGCTTCGTGGCCGCCGTCTACCACCGTGGCATCCGCTACGTCTCGGTGGCCACCACCCTGCTGGCCCAGGTGGACGCAGCCATCGGCGGCAAGACCGGAGTCAACCTGCCCGAGGGCAAGAACCTCGTCGGCGCGTTCTGGCATCCTCACGGTGTCCTGTGCGACACCGAGACGCTGGCCACCCTGCCGCCGCGGGAGCTGCGCAGCGGCCAGGGCGAGCTGGCCAAGTACCACTTCCTGGGCGGCGACGACCTCGACGCTCTCGACACCGATGAGCGGATCGCCGCCGCGGTGCGCATCAAGGCCGAGGTGGTGGCGGCCGACGAGCGGGAAGGGGGGCGCCGGGCGATCCTGAACTACGGCCACACGCTGGCCCACGCCATCGAGACGGCAGGACGCTACGACCTGCGCCACGGCGAGGCGGTGGCCGTCGGTCTCGTGTACGCGGCCGAGGTGGCCCTCCGGCTCGGTCGCATCGACGAGGCCCGGGTGGACGCCCACCGCCGGGTGGTGTCCGGCTACGGACTGCCGGACCGGCTGCCGGCTGGGCTCGACGACGACGAACTGCTGGCATTGTTCGGCCGGGACAAGAAGGCCGTCGACGACCTCACGTTCGTGCTCGACTCCGACCGGGGAGTAGAGCGCGTGGTGGGCGTGCCCGAGACGACACTCCGGGAAGCGCTGGCGGCTATTCGATGAGCTTCCCGGCGGGATCCGCCGACTCGCCGGTTCCCGCAACCGCGCCGGGCATGCCGCCGTTGCGAGTGGACGGGCGTCTCGGCCGGCTCCGCGGCCGGCTGTCCGACTCGGGCGTCGACGCCGCCGTGATCGTCGAGCCGGCCAATGTGAGATGGCTCACCGGCTTCACCGGCTCCAACGGGACGGTCGTGGTGCTCGGCTCCGGCGAGGCCCTGCTCGTGACCGACTCTCGTTATGCCGAGCAGGCGCCTGCACAGCTGGCAGAGGCCGGCTGCTCGGATGAGGTGGAGGTGGTGGTGGCCCGCCGGGCCGCCCACGCGGCGGCCGAGCGGCTCGAAGGCGTAGCAAGGCTCGGCTTGGAGGACAGCGTCGCCTGGGCCGAGCAGATCCGCTGGAGCGAGGCCGTGGATGCCTCCACGGTCCCGCTCACCGAGGCCGTCGAGGGCCTGCGTGCCGTCAAGGACCCGGCCGAGCTGGCCCGCATGCAGGCTGCGGCCAGGATCGCCGACGGAGCCCTGGCCGCAGTTGAGCCGATGCTGCGGCCGGGGGTGACCGAGACGGAGATCCAGCAGACCCTGGACGACGCCATCCGCGCCGCCGGTGCGTCCGGTCCTGCCTACGACACCATCGTGGCCTCGGGTCCCAACAGCGCGCTTCCCCATGCCAGACCAACCGACCGGGAGTTGCAGGCCGGCGACCTGGTGGTCGTCGACGTCGGAGCGGAGGTGGACGGCTACCGCAGCGACATGACCCGATCGTTCGTGCTGGGTGATCCCGGCGAGCGGGCCGAGGCCATGCTGGAGGTCGTGGGCCGCAGCCAGTCGGCCGGGGTCGAGGCGGTTCGCCCGGGGGTGGAGGCGAGCGAGATCGACGGGGCCTGCCGTTCGGTCATCGATGAGGCCGGCATGGGCGAGGCTTTCGTCCACGGGTCGGGACACGGTGTCGGGCTGGACATACACGAGTTGCCCAGAGTGGTGTCGGGATCAACCGCGGTGCTCCAGTCCGGCAATGTGCTGACCGTCGAGCCCGGCGTGTACTTTCCCGGGGTCGGGGGCGCCAGAGTGGAGGACCTGCTGGTGGTCACTGACGACGGGTGCCGGCCGCTCACGCTCTACCCGAAGGCTCCCGTCGTGCCGCTGGAGCGGTAGAACGACGCATCGAACGGCGCATCTCGCGAGTCCCGGACCGTCACCGACCAACCATCACCAAGAAAGAGGAAGACCCCTTGCCAACCATAACGACCAACGACCTGAAGAACGGCATGACCCTCGACCTCGACGGGAACCTGTTCAGCGTCGTGGAGTTCCAGCACGTCAAACCGGGCAAGGGCCATGCATTCGTGCGCACCACCCTCAAGAACGCGCGCACCGGGGCGGTGGTCGACCGCACTTTCCGGGCCGGCGAGAAGGTGGAGCGGGCCACCATCGACAAGCGCGAGATGCAGTTGCTGTACCGGGAGGGCGACAACCTCGTCTTCATGGACAACGAGTCCTATGACCAGATCACCGTGCCGCCCGAGGTGTTGGGTGAAGCCGCCCGGTTCCTGGTGGAGGGCTCGGTGGCGGTGATGCTGATGCACGGTGCCGAGATAGTCGGGACCGACCTGCCCGCGGCGGTGGAGCTGGCCATCGCTGAGACCGAGCCGGGCATACAGGGCGACCGGGTGTCGGGCGCCACCAAGGCGGCCACGCTGGAGACGGGCCTGGTGGTGCAGGTGCCGCTGTTCGTGTCGCCGGGGGAGCGGGTGAAGGTGGACACCCGCTCCGGCACCTACATCGCCCGGGCGTAGGCGGGACTCGCAGTGCCGGGATCCGGTACGTCCGTGCCCGGCTTCGGAACCCGCCGGGAGGCTCGCGAGGACGCTCTCGCGGTGCTCTACGAGGCCGAGATCGCCGGCGGTTCCGCCTTCGAGGCGTTGGCCCGTCGGGCGGTGCCGCCGTCCGAGTACGCCATGGAACTGGCCCTTGGGGTGGACGCCGACCGCGAGAGCGTGGACGATCTGTTGCGGCGGCACCTGGTCGGCTGGCGCCTCGAGCGACTCGCGGTGGTCGACCGGACGCTGGCCCGGATCGCGGCCTGGGAGCTGATCCGCCGGGACGATGTGCCGACCGGCGTCGTGCTGTCCGAGGCGGTGGCCCTGGCCACGCAGTATTGCAGCGCCGAGTCTCCTCGCTTCCTCAACGGCGTGCTGCGAGCCGTGGCCGACGAAGTGCGGGGATCCGACTCGCCGGCATGACTGCCGGTGCGGCGTCAGGGGGCGCAGCCGCCCCGATGGTCCTGCCCGTGCCCGACCTCACCGGCCCCACGACGCGGCTGCGGCCATGGCGCGTCGCCGACGCTCCGGCACTGGTAGCAGCATGGCGTGACCCGGTGATCGGGGACCGGCTGAGCGTGCCCGAGCCCGCGGACGAGGCTTCAGCCGCGAATTGGATCTCCCAGCGCGAGCGGGCCTGGGCCGATGGGCGCTCAGTGGATCTGGCTGTCACCGATCCGCCGTCGGGGACCGTGATCGGCGAGGTCGGGCTGAGCCGGCTCGATCCGGTGCGGCGGGCCGCGCTGGTCGGCTGGTGGATCGCCGAGGAGTGGCGGGGTCAGGGCAGAGCCGGCGAGGCCGTCCGTCTAGTGGTCGACTGGGCACTGTCGGAGGGGCCGCTGGAGGCGGTGATGGCCGAGATCGCCGCCGACAACCCTGCGTCGGTGGCGGTGGCCCGCCGGGCCGGCCTCCAGAGAGTGCAAGCGCCCCGGCAGCCGTCCGGCGAGCCCGACGGCCCGCAGGTGCTCGTGTTCGCTCGCACCCGGACCGAGGGGTGCTAGTCGCCTCCCAGGATCTCCTCCAGCGGGATCACCGGCAGGTCGAAGACGTCGTAGTCGGTGTCGACGCGGGGCTCCGCAGTACGGGCGAAGCTGCGATAGTGCCGCCGGGCGAACCGCCAGCGGCCGTCGTCGCTGCGTTCGAGGCGGTCGTGGTACACGCCGTAGGCGTCGGTGCGGCGCCCGTCCGAGACGTTCTGGCGGATCTCCTGCATGTACACCCGGGCCGCGGCCACCCCGCGTTGGGCGTCGATCTCGAACACCATGTTGAGCAGCACGAACTCGAAGACTGAGAAGCGCTGGATTGCCCCGTCTATGAACTCGCCGTACTCGGTCGGGCCGGTGAGCTCGAACTTGGTGTGGCGCAGGTCGACCACGATCGGGCAGTCGTCCCGCACGATGTCGCCCAACTCGCCCCACGCCCGCCGGGTCACGACATCGGCATACCGGCTCTCCAGCCGCTGCAACTCGACATAGGCCACGGCCTCGGCCAGGCCGGGATCGGGAGGTGTGTCTTGGCTGGGTGGCGGTGGCGTCATGGGCGTCTGTATAGCCGACCGCTACGGCGCCGGTCCCGCGGGCCGCGTGGTGTCTCAGGCCAGAGCGAAGAGCGGCTCGGGTTGCCCCCCGGTGGGGGAGCGTGGTCGAGCTTGCGACCGGTCGGGGCCTCGCGGAAGTGCCGAGGGGTCTAGGCCGTGCTGGTTGTCGGGCCTGGACAGCGGCGGTGGTCGGTCGGGTGCGCGCGCTGGTCCGTGGTGGATCCGGTCGGGTGGGTGCAGGGTGTGGTTGCCGTCGGGGCGCTTGTGGATTTGCCAGCCGTCGTGGTGGATCCGGTGGTGGCAGATCCAGCAGGCCGGGACGAGGTTGTCCAGCTTGGTTGGACCGCCCCGCGAGGCCGGTTCGATGTGGTGGCCCTGGCAGATGGCGGGGTTGGCACCGCAGTGGAAGCAGCCGCCCCATTTGGCGATGAGCAGCTGCCACTGGGATTCGGTGACGGTGCGGCGGGACTGGGTGCGCCAGATGGGCTTGCCTGTGCGGTCATAGACGACGCCGGTGAGCTTGGCGTTGCAGGAGAGCTGTTCGAGCACAGCGGCCGGTAGCCGCGCTCCGTCGGGGAGCTCGGCCACGAGTTCGCCGGTGTCGTCGTCGACGTGGGCGACCACACAGATGTCGGCGAGGGGCTTGCCGTTGCGTTGGAGCGCGCTGGTGGTGTTGGTGAGGTTGTCGAGGGCGTCGGCCATGCACTGGTCGAAGGTGCGCCGCTCAGCGCCGTCTTTGGCGGCCTCCTTGTCGGAGTCGTGGAGTTGGCCTGCTTCGGCCCGCAGCCGGTTGGCGATGCGCTTGCCGGTGACCGGGTCGAACTCGCCCCGCAGATACACCATGCCGTCGTCGCCGTCCCACATCCGCACGCAGCGCCTTGCCCGCATCCTTCGGTAGTCGGAGGCGCCGCCGTCCGCTTGGTGGTCCGCCGTCCAGCGACGGGCCTCGCGCACGAACTGCTCGGGGCGCATCGACTCGGCCTTGGCCAGTAGCTCATCGTCGGATGCCACGTCGGTGGCGCTGGTCTTCTCCACCGCCTCGGCGAGCCGCCGGGCGTTGGCCTGCGACACCCGCCCCGATTCCACCGCGTCGCGGACTGCGGGCACAGTCTCGATCACCTTTGCCGTCTTGACCTGGCTGCGGGCCTCCTGGCGCGACATCCCCGCCGCGCCGGCGAGTACCTCCGTTCCACCGTCACCGTGGCGCTCGCGCGCCGCGATGCTGGCCGCAGCCGAAGTCTGGGCGGCCAGAATCATGGCGACGGTGCCCTTGGACTCCTCCAGCATCTCGCGCATCTCCGCGCACGAAGCCGACCCCTCGTTCACCAGCGCCAGCATCTCCTTGGCAGCGGTGTGGCCCCGGCGGGTGGCTTCGATCAGCATGAAGACAGTATCTCACACCGGTATGACATCTGTCAAGCCTTTAAAGGCATTTTAAAGTATAATCATGATATGATGCAGGCCATCCGGCCCAGAACGCGAGGTCTTGCAACTCGATTGCTAGCGGACGCCGAGGTACCCGATGAGAATCGGCGAGCGCAAATCCGGGAAGCCCTCGACACGGTCGGCTTCCAGCCCCAGCTCTTACAAAGCAATTAATGTTGATGCATTGTAAGCTGGTGGCATGTCAAGCACGGGTGATCTCAGGGTGTCGTCGCGGGGGCAGATGAGTCTGCCAGCGGCTGCCCGTCGCCGTTGGGGCCTTCAAGACGGGGGTGACATCGCCTACCTCGACCTGGGCGACTCCGTGATCCTCGTCGCGGGTCGGGTGGAGAGCCTGCGCCGCGAGCTGCTCGAGTCTGTCGCTGACGAGGACTGGGAACTGGCCCGCACGGGGTTCGAGGACCCCGACTTGGCTACCGAGTGACACAGATCGTCGACGACCAGCTCCTCAGCGAGCTTCTTCGGGGCGGCCTACCGCCGCGGCCCGACGAAGCGATCTTCACCACTGGCTACTGGTATGTGAGGCTGTGTCAGGCTGTGTTGGGAGCGTCCGAGCGAACAGGAGCGCTGTCGCAACCCTTCGCCGGCCATCCCGCGGACCTCCGCGACCAAGCGATCAGCAGGCTGCTGGAGCTGCCCGATGAGATCGGCCTAGTCAGCCTCAGGACCCTGGGCCCCCTGATCGCCCGCCATCGACGCCGTCATCGTCTCAACGCGCTCAGCAGTGAGGCCCTCGCGGCTGCCGCTCATCTTGGAGCAGACGTGTTCCTGTCGGCACCGTCGCCGCGCCTAGAGGAAGCTCTGCAGGCCGAAGGACTCAATGTCGAAGTAATTCGCTAGAGAGGTTCCTTGCCGTCGCCTGGCAGCCTTGGCTACTCGAACGTTGATGCGTCGGGGCCCACCCACTTGAGGATGAGGGTGTTCACGCTGCCGTCGGCCTTCATCGACGCCAGGGCCTCGTCGAGCTTGGGTTTCAGCTCGCTGCCCTTGCGGACGCCGATGCCGAGGCCCCTGTCCAGCAACACTGATGGGCCGACGATCTCCAGCCGGCCCTCATGCTCCGCAAGCGACTCGACGGCGTAGCCGTGGTCCACGAGGACGGCGTCCACCGTGCCGGCCAGCACCGCATTGATGGTGTTCAGGCTGGTTGAGTCCCCGTCGAGCAGCACGACAGGCCTATCCAACTCGGCGAAGTAGTCCGAGTAGATGGTGTTCGGCGCCGCGCCGATGGTGCCCTCGACGGCTTCGTCGCCGGCGCCGGCTTTGGCCACATACACCGAGGGGGTCGGCGGGTAGTACGCCTCGGTGAAGTCGATCAACTCCTCTCGCTTGGCCGTGATGCTCATGCCCGAAAAGATCGCGTCGAACTCTCCGGCCACGAGATCGGGGATCATGTCCGCCCACTCGTTGACGACCCACTCGCACTCGAGACCGGCGCGCCGGCACAGTTCGTCGCCCAGCTCGGGCTCGAGGCCGTCCAACTCGCCCTCGTCGTTGATGAAGTCGAAGGGATGGTATGAGCCGACGGTGGCGATCGTCACCGCGTCAGCTCCGATGACCGTTTCCGTCTGGGTCACCGTGTCCGCTCCGGTCACCGTGTCCCCTCCGGTCACCGTGTCCGCTCCGCTGCACGCGGCCAGCAGGGGCACGAGCGCCGCCAGGAGAAGCGCCCTGAGCGAGCGCATCGGGGGGAGCATGGCGTGACGATACATCAACAGGCTTAGCCGACCGCGTCCGTTGACGGGCGACCTCGCCGACGCGCCCTGATCGCACCGGTGTTGCGACAAAACCACACGTCACAGAGCACGTTCGCGGCATGCGCGCGGATCACCGGAGCCGGTGATACCGTCGCCGTCCGACCGTGAAACGGGTCCCGTGAGGCCCGAACGGGGAGGACAACATGGCTGACAGAGAACGCCGCTTCACGGTGCCCCACGCCAGCGGCACGTTCCGGTCACGCAGCCAGGTTATGAACGCCGACGACGTGGACCGCGCCATCCGCCGGATGACCCACGAGGTGATCGAGCGCAACCACGGAACCGAGAGCCTGGTCGTCATCGGGCTCCAGACCGGCGGTGTTCCCATCGCCCGCAGCATCGCGGCCACCCTGAGCGAGATCGAGGGCTCCGCGGTGCCGGTCGGCACCCTCGATGTGGCCCTGCACCGCGACGACATCGGCCTGCGACCCGTACTGCCCCAGGCTGAGACTCACATTCCGATCAACCTCGACCAGCAGACCGTGGTGCTGGTCGATGACGTCCTGTTCACCGGTCGCACCGTGCGGGCTGCCCTCGACGCCCTGCACACCTGGGGTCGGCCCAGCGCGGTGCAGCTGGCGGTGATGGTGGACCGCGGCCACCGGGAGCTGCCCATCCGTCCCGACTACGTGGGCAAGAACCTCCCGACCAGCCGCGACGAGATGGTGGACGTGCAGTCCGACGGAGTTCACATAGGAGAACTGGAGTGATGGACATAGGTGTGATGCACAGAGCGGAGCTGGAGTGATGCCAACCGACGCGGCGCGCCGCCACCTGCTGTCGATCGAGGACCTGGACCGTCCGGACCTGGAACGCGTGCTCGACCTCACCGACTCGTTCGCCGAAGTGAGCCAGCGCCGCATCCCCAGAGTGCCGGCCCTGCGGGGCAAGACGGTGGTGTGGCTGTTCTACGAGGACAGCACCCGCACCCGGCTGTCGTTCGAGGCCGCGGCCAAGCAGCTGTCCGCCGACACGGTGAACTTCTCCGTGGGGTCCTCCTCGGTCAACAAGGGTGAGTCGGTGCGGGACACAGTGCAGACGATCGGGGCGATGGGCATCGACGCGATCGTGGTGCGGCACTCGTGCGCGGGGGTGCCCCACCGGGTGGCCGAATGGATCGACGCCTCGGTCATCAATGCCGGCGACGGCCGTCACGAGCATCCCACCCAGGCGCTGCTCGATTTGTACACCGCCCGCACCCGCCTGGGGAGCCTCGACGGCGCCCGGGTGGCCATCGTGGGCGACATCCTCCACTCGCGGGTGGCCCGCTCCGATGTGCTCGCCTTCACGGCAATGGGTGCCGAGGTCACCCTGGTCGCGCCCGGACCTCTGCTGCCGTCCAGCCTCGAAGGCTGGCCTGTCACCGTCACCCATGACTTCGACTCCGTCCTCGGCGAGATCGACATCTGCTACCTGCTGAGGATGCAGCTGGAGCGCGAGGCCGGCGCGTCCGTTCCGTCGCTACGCGAGTTCCGGGCCGAGTACGGCCTCGACGCGGCCCGGGCCGACCGGCTCAGAGAGGGTGCCCTGATCATGCACCCGGGACCCTTGAACCGCGGCGTGGAGATCGACGGGGACGTCGCCGACCGGCCCAATGCGGTGATCACCGAGCAGGTCGCCAACGGGGTGGCGGTCCGCATGGCGGTCTTGTTCCTGCTGCTCGGCTCGGGCATGGACTTGGCCGAGGGCTCCAGGATGATGGCCGCGTGAGCGCCAGGCTGGCCGCCGTGCCCGCTCAGGGCACCGTCGCCATAAGGGGCGGGACCGTGGTGGACTCCGGAGGCAGCCGGCGCGCCGACGTGCTGGTCGGGGACGGACGGGTGGTCGCGGTCGATCCCGCCGGCACCGACGGCGACCGCACGCTGGACGCATCCGGCTGCGTGGTGACTCCCGGGCTCGTCGACCTGCACGTCCATCTGCGCCAGCCCGGCCGGGAGGACGCTGAGACCGTCGAGACCGGCGCCCGCGGCGCCGCCCTGGGCGGATTCACCGCCATGGTCGCGATGCCCAACACCGATCCGCCCATCGACTGCGCGGCGGTGGTCCGGGAGGTGCAGGACCTCAGCGCCGGGGCGTGCTGCGACGTGTACCCCTCGGCGGCCATCACCGTGGGTCGCCGGGGCGTCGACCTGGTGCCGATGGCCGAGCTGGTGCGGCTGGGAGTGCGGATCTTCACCGACGACGGCGCGGGCGTGCAGGACGCCCGGGTGATGAGACGCGCCCTCGAGTACGCGGCCGGGCTCGACCATCTCAGCGGCGGCTACCGGGTGGTTCTGGCCCAGCACTGCGAAGTGGACGAGCTCACCGCCGGGGGATCCATGCATGAAGGCGAGTGGTCCAGCCGCCTGGGTCTGGGCGGCCAGCCCTCCGAGGGCGAGGAGCTGATGGTGATGCGCGACATCGCCCTGTCACGGCTCACCGGGTCGAGGGTGCACTTCCAACACCTGTCGACGGCCGGATCGGTGGCCATGGTGCGAGCGGCCAAGGAGGCCGGACTGCCGGTGACGGCCGAGGCCGCT
This sequence comes from Acidimicrobiales bacterium, assembly GCA_965117015.1. Taxonomy (GTDB): domain Bacteria; phylum Actinomycetota; class Acidimicrobiia; order Acidimicrobiales; family Aldehydirespiratoraceae; genus Aldehydirespirator. The sequence goes on along the minus strand of OZ220747.1, from coordinate 122,229 downwards.
CCCCACCACTTCACCCTCACCGATGCTTGCTGCGCCGGCTACGACACCGTCTTCAAGGTCCACCCACCGCTGCGCACCGACGCCGACGTGGACGCGGTCCGGGCCGGACTGGCCGATGGCACCATCGACGCCATCGCCACCGACCACGCTCCCCATACCAGCACCGACAAGGAGAGGCCCTTCGACGCGGCCCCCCCGGGAATGCTGGGACTCGAGACGGCGCTGGCTCTGGCACTGACCGAACTGGACCTGCCCATCGAGCGGGTGCTGGCCCTGATGGCCTGGCAGCCCGCAGCCGTCGCCGGCATCGACGACCGTCACGGTCGACCGATCGCGCCCGGCGAGCCCGCCAACCTGTGCGTCATCGACCCGCAGGAGGTCTGGACGGTCTCGGGGGCCGCCATGGCCAGCCCGAGCCGCAACACCCCCTACGAGGGACGGGAGCTTCGGGGACGGGTCCGCCACACCCTGCTGGCCGCCGAGCCGGTGGTGATCGACGGCGAGCCGCAGCGATGACCGCACCGGAGCCCATGCCCGCTCTGCTGGTGCTGTGCGACGGGGAAGTGTTCGAGGGTGAGGCGATAGGGGCCCCCGCGGCCGTCGCCTCCGGCGAGGTCGTCTTCAACACGGTGATGAGCGGGTATCAGGAGGTGATCTCGGATCCGTCCTACGCGGGCCAGATCATCACCTTCACCTATCCCCACATCGGCAACTACGGCACCAACGACGCCGACTCGGAAGCGGCGCGGCCCCACTGCCGGGGCGTGATAGTGCGGGATCTGGCCCGCCGCTACAGCAACTGGCGGGCAACCGGCAGTCTGGACGACTTCCTGCGCCGCCACGGCATTGGCGGCATCACCGGCATCGACACCCGCCGCCTCACCCGCCACATCCGCGATGCGGGCGCCATGCCCGGTGCCTTCGGCACGGCAGACGAGGCGACCCTGCTCGCCGCGGCCCGAGCCGAGCCCGGAACCAGCGGCGTGGATCTCGTCGGCGAGGTCACCACCGTCGAGCCCTACGTCGCGGGGTCGGGTCCGCGCCGGGTTGTGGCCTACGACCTGGGCATCAAGTCCACCATCCTGAGCTGCCTGGGCGAGCTGGCCACCGTGACCGTGGTGCCGGCGCACACTCCCGCGGACGAGGTGCTTGCTCGCCGACCCGACGGTGTGTTCTTCAGCAACGGGCCGGGTGACCCCGAGCTGGCCGGGCCTGCCATCGAGGCGCTGCGCGGTCTTGTGGGCACGGTTCCCGTCTTCGGGATCTGCCTCGGACATCAGCTGCTCGCCCTGGCCCTCGGCGGGCGCACCTTCAAGATGCGCTTCGGCCATCACGGCGGCAACGTGCCCGTTCGGTGCACCGCCAGCGGACGCATCGAGATCACCAGTCAGAACCACAACTTCGCGGTCGAGGCGGGATCGGTGCCGGGCGTGACGGAGACCCACGTCTGCCTCAACGACAGCGCCCTGGAGGGACTCTCCGTCGACGGCGCCGACGCCTTCGGTGTGCAGTACCACCCGGAGGCCGGTCCCGGTCCGCATGACGCACGCCACCACTTCGCCACCTTCGCCAAGATGATGGATCGCCGCCGTGCCCCGGCGTGACGACATCGAGTCCATCCTCATAATCGGCTCCGGGCCCATCGTCATCGGCCAGGCCTGCGAGTTCGACTACTCGGGAACGCAGGCCTGCCGGGTGCTGCGGGCCGAGGGTTACCGGGTGATCCTGGCCAACTCCAACCCGGCCACGATCATGACCGACCCCGAGGTGGCCGACGCCACCTACGTCGAGCCCCTCGATGCCGCGGTGCTGGCCCGCATCATCGATCGGGAACGCCCCGACGCCGTGCTGCCCACCCTCGGTGGCCAGACCGGGTTGAACCTGGCCATGGAACTGGTGGCCGACGGGGTGCTGGAGGCCAGCGGCGTCGAGCTGATCGGAGCCGACGCGGCCGCCATCGCCACCGCGGAGGACCGCCAGCTCTTCAAGCAGGCCATGATCGAGATCGGGTTGGACGTGCCCCGTTCCGGGGTCGCCCGCGACATGGACACCGCACGCGAGGTGATGCAGCGGGTGGGGCTGCCGGTGATCGTCCGCCCGGCGTACATCCTCGGCGGCCGGGGCGCCGGCATTGCGGACACCGCCGAGGAGTTCGAGAGCGTCGCCGCCTTCGGTCTGGAGGCCAGCCCCATCTCCGAGATCCTGATCGAGGAGTCGATCGTGGGCTGGAAGGAGTTCGAGCTCGAGGTGATGCGGGACCGCGCCGACAACTGCGTGGTGGTGTGCTCCATCGAGAACCTGGACCCCATGGGAGTGCACACCGGCGACTCGATCACCGTCGCTCCCGCCCAGACGCTCAGCGACCCGGAGTACCAGCAGATGCGCAACGCCGCCTTCGCGGTGCTGCGCCGGGTGGGGGTCGAGACCGGCGGGTCCAACGTGCAGTTCGCGGTCGACCCGGCCACCGGCCGCCAGGTCGTCATCGAGATGAATCCCCGGGTGAGCCGGTCCTCCGCGCTGGCGTCGAAGGCGACCGGCTTCCCGATCGCCAAGATCGCGGCCCGGCTGGCAGTGGGTTACACACTCGACGAGATCCCCAACGACATCACCGGCGTCACCCCAGCCTCGTTCGAGCCGACCCTGGACTACGTGGTCACCAAGATCCCCCGCTGGGCCTTCGAGAAGTTCCAGGTCGCCGAGGGCGTGCTGGGCACCTCCATGCAGTCCGTGGGTGAGGTGATGGCCATCGGCCGCACCTTCTGCGAGTCGCTGCAGAAGGGGCTGCGCTCCCTGGAGCACGGCCGCCTCGGCCTAAACGCCGACCCCGCCGAGGCTGCCACCGAGCGCCTCGGCGACGCCGAGCTGATGGCGGCCGCGGCTGTGCCCACGCCGGACCGGATCTTCCAGCTCGAGGCGCTGCTGCGCCGGGGCGTGCCGGTCGATGTGGTGTCGGCCGCCACCGGCGTGGACTCCTGGTTCCTCGACCAGATGGCGCGCATCAGCGAGGAGCGCCTGATGCTCGCAGCCACCCCTCCGGAGGCGATGACACGAGCCGGATGGCGCCGGGCCAAGCGGCTCGGGTTCTCCGACGGCCAGCTCGCCCACCTGTGGGGTATGGCTCCTGCCGACGTTCGGGCCCTGCGGGAGGGGGCGGGGGTGTTGCCGACCTTCAAGACGGTCGACACCTGCGCGGCCGAGTTCGACGCGACCACGCCGTACCACTACTCCACCTATGAGGACACCGATGAGATCCGGCCGGCTTCCAGGCCGCGTGTCGTGATCTGCGGATCGGGACCCAACCGCATCGGGCAGGGCATCGAGTTCGACTACTGCTGCGTGCACGCCGGGCTGGCCCTGAGGGAGGCCGGGTACGAGACGGTCATGGTCAACTGCAACCCTGAGACCGTCTCCACCGACTACGACACCAACGACCGGCTCTACTTCGAGCCCCTCACCACTGAAGACGTGGCCAATGTGATCGCGGCGGAGGACCCCGTCGGAGTGATCGTGTCGCTCGGGGGCCAGACGCCGCTGGCGTTGTCGGGAGATCTGCCCGCCGACCTGGTGCTGGGCACCTCGCCCGCCTCGATCGACTTGGCCGAGGACCGAGAGCGCTGGAACGCGCTGTGTTCCCGCCTCGGCATCCCGCAACCGCCGGGTGGTACGGCCACCAGCCTCGGCGAGGCTCAACAGGTTGCGGCCCGGATCGGCTACCCGGCGCTGGTGAGACCCTCCTATGTGCTGGGCGGCCGGGCCATGGCCATCGTCTACGACGATCAGGAGCTGGCCGCGGCGATCGACGAGCTCGCCGACCTCGGTTCGCTGGGCCGGGAAGGGGGGCCGGCGTCGGAGCGGCCGGTGCTGGTGGACCGGTTCCTCGAGGACGCCACCGAGGTGGACGTCGACGCGGTGCGAGACTGCACCGGCGAGGTGCAGATCGGCGCAGTGATGGAGCACGTCGAGGAGGCCGGTGTGCACTCCGGGGACTCCGCATGCACGATCCCGCCCACCACGCTGGGCGACGATGTGGTCGCCGTCATCTGCGACTACACCCGTCGAATAGCGCAGGAGCTCGATGTGAAAGGGCTGTTGAACGTGCAGTTCGCGGTGAAGCGGAACGGGGACAGTCCGTTGCAGATGCCTACCCGGTGGAGCGGGCCCGGGGCCAGCGACGTGTTCGTGATCGAGGCCAATCCGAGGGCCTCGCGCACCGTGCCGTTCGTGGCCAAGGCCACCGGAGTCCCGCTGGCGATGGTCGCGGCCCGCCTGATGGTGGGCGCGACGCTGGCTGAGCTGAGGGCGGAGGGCATGCTGCCGGAGGCTCCGGACGAACTGCCCCCGGCCTCCGGCTATGTGGCAGCCTCCGACTACGTGGCGGTCAAGGAGGTGGTGCTGCCGTTCAACCGGTTCCCGGAGGCCGATGCCGTACTTGGTCCCGAGATGCGGTCCACAGGCGAGGTGATGGCGCTGGACGCCACGCCGGGCCTCGCATTCGTGAAGGCCCAGCTGGCTGCAGGCACACGGCTACCCGCCGAGGGCACCGTGTTCATGTCCATGGCCGACCGCGACAAGGAGGCGGGCCTCCGGGCGGCTCGGATCCTGCACGCGCTGGGCTACCAGCTGGTTGCCACCGTAGGAACGGCCGAGTTCCTTCGACGCGGCGGCGTCCCGGTGGCCGTCGAAGTAGCCAAGCTGGGCGACCAGGAGGGTCGCGATGCCGTCAACCTCATCGAGGCGGGACAGATCCAGCTGGTGATCAACTCGCCCCACGGCCGCGGCCCCAGAGCCGACGGGGCCCACATTCGATCGGCTGCGGGCGGCGCCGGCTTACCCCTGGTGACCACCGGAGCCGCCGCGTTGGCCGCGGCGTACGGCCTGCGCGACCTGCGTGGTCAACAGCCCACGGTGCGGAGCCTCCAGGAGTATCACCGCAGCCTGCGAGGCGCGGCGTAGATGACTAGGAGCGAGCTCGCGCCGTGACCAACCTGACGACAAGCGTCGGCAGCGTGGTGCTGCGGGCCCCGGTGATGACTGCCTCCGGCGCGTCGGGACATGGAGCTGAGCTGGCTCCCTACGGCCGGCTCGGCGATCTGGGGGCCGTAGTGGTCAAGTCTCTGAGCGACACGCCCTGGCCGGGCAATCCGGCGCCCCGGCTGCATCCGCTGCGCGACAACGCGGCGGGGATGATCAACAGCGTGGGGCTACAGGGGCCGGGCACCGAGTCTTGGCTCGAGGAGGACTTGCCCGCTCTCATCGATGAGGGTGCCGATGTGGTGGCCAGCATCTGGGGCGACACCGTCGAGGGGTACCGCCGGGCCGCCGATTCGCTGGCCGAGGCTCCGCCGCAGGTGGTAGCGGTCGAGGTGAACGTGTCGTGCCCCAACACCGAGGACGGGATGCGCATGTTCGCGCACTCCGTCGAAGCGACCACCGCGGCGCTGGCCGCGACGGCCGGCTGCGGTCGGCCGCGCTGGGCCAAGCTGAGCCCCAACACGCACGAGCTGGTCGCGGTGGCCGAGGCTGCGGTGAACGGTGGGGCCGAAGCGGTCGTCCTCACCAACACGCTGGCCGGGATGGTCATCGACATCGACAAGCGGCGGCCCGCCCTCGGAGGGCGCCGCGGCGGCGTCAGCGGAACGGCTCTGCACCCGGTGGCGGTGCGAGCCGTCTACGACGTGTGCGAAGCTTTGCCGGAAGTGCCCATCGTCGGCGTCGGCGGGGTAGCCCGCGGCGCCGACGCCGTCGAGATGCTGCAGGCCGGCGCGTCGGCGGTGCAGGTGGGCACGGCGATCTTCGCCGATCCCCGAGCCCCTTGGCGGGTTCTTGCCGAACTTCGGGAGTGGTGCCGGCAAGCGGGGGCACAACGGATGGACGAGCTGATCGGAGCAGCCCATGGATGAAGCGATGTCTGCCTCCACGAGCGGTGGAGGCGCCTCCCACGTGGGGCCGGTCCGCGACCGCCTCGCTCTGGCGCTCGACGTCGACGACCTGGTCGCAGCCTCCCGCCTTGCCCGCTCTCTCGCCGGGCATTTCCGGGTCGCCAAGATCGGGTTGGAGCTCTACACCGCGGCGGGCCCTGAGGCTATAGGAGCCATGATCGACCTCGGATATGACGTGTTCTGCGATCTCAAGCTCCACGACATCCCCAACACCGTGAACCGGGCGGCCCGGGTGGTCGGAGAGTTGGGTGTCTCGTACCTGACGGTGCATGCCGCCGGTGGCGTCGAGATGCTGCGGGCCGCAGCCGAGGGTCTGGCCGCCGGCGCGACCCGCCCTGCGGGTGTGCTGGCCGTGACGGTGCTGACCAGCGAAGCCCAGGTCGCCGCCACCCGCGACCTGGTCGCCCAGCGCATGGAGATGGCATTCGAGGCCGGCTGCGCGGGCGTGGTCTGCGCCGCCCCAGACCTGACCGCAACCCGCCATGTCCGGCCCGAACTCCTCCGGGCCGTTCCCGGCATCCGGCTAGCCGGCGACTCGGTGGACGACCAGCGGCGGGTGGCCTCACCGGTCCAGGCGCTGGCCGCCGGCGCAGACTTGCTGGTTGTCGGCAGGCCGGTGACCAGGGCCGCCGATCCCCTGGAGGCCGCCGAGCGCCTGCACCGCAGCCTCCAGCAGTGAGACTCTTGGACCGGCCGATTCGCATACACCGATCAGCCCCAATTCGATGAAATGGTGGCAAATCCGCGTCACATTGGCTAATCTCACCGCCCATGGCTCAACCGTTTTCCATTTCCGATGAAGTCAGGCGAGAGGCCCTGGTCAAGGCGGCCAGGGTCCGCCGCGAGCGGGCCGAGCTGCGCGGACAGCTCAAGGCCGGTGACATCTCCCTCTCGGACCTCCTCGGCCGGCTGGACGACGACACCGTCGGCAAGATGAAGGTTCTGGCTGTGATCGAGTCCCTGCCCGGCGTGGGCAAGGTGAAGGCCCGCAGGGCGATGGAGGGGATCGGTATTTCCGAGAACCGCCGCTTGCGCGGGCTCGGCAGCCGGCAGCGGAGCCAACTACTCGACACCTTCGGCTGACTAGTAGCGGGTCGGTAGCCTCGCGGGGGTGACCTCCCTCGAGGGCCGAACTGTCGTCATCGTCTCCGGACCGGGAGGCGTAGGCAAGGGCACGATCGTCGAGCAGCTGCTTGCCCGCGACCCGCGCCTGTGGTTGTCCAGGTCTTGGACGACCCGACCTCGCCGGCCGGCAGAGCCGGCCGAGGCCTATCGCTTCGTGGATCGCGCCACGTTCGAGGCCGCCGTCGATCGGGGCGGCTTCCTGGAGTGGGTCGAGTTTCTCGACTACCTCCAGGGCACTCCGGTTCCCGACCCTCCCGAGGGAGCGGACGTGCTGCTCGAGATCGATGTCCGCGGAGGACGGCAGGTGAGGGAGCTGGTGCCCGACGCCGTGCTGGTGTTCGTCGACGCGCCCAGCCGCGAGCACCAGCGAAAGCGCCTTGAGAACCGGGGTGACGACGCCGCGACGGTCGCCCGACGAATGGAGAAGACGGCTTCAGAGCGGGCTGAAGCCGTGGAGATGGGTTACGAGATAGTGGTGAATGACGAGGTGAGCCGGGCTGTTCGAGCCATCGAGAACCTGATCGCCACCGACCGCGAGAGGCGCCGCTCGCAACCCTGAACCAGGGGCTCGCGCCGCTGGGTCGATCGTTCGCAACCGCGGTCGCGGCTGGTAGCGTGAAGCGCCCCAGTCGCCTGATCCAGCGGAGCGCGCCATGGCCCACGGCTACGACACGATGATGACCCCGGCCATCGAGGATCTTCTCGACCGAACAGAGTCCAAGTTCGTGCTCGTGACTCTGGCTGCCATGAGAAGCCGCGAGATCACCAATTACCTGGGCCAACTGGGCGGTGGAATCGGAGCGTCCGTACCTCCCCAGGTGATCTCCACGTCGTCCAAGCCGCTGTCGATCGCCCTCGAGGAGGTCGCCGCCGGCAAGATCGAGGCGGTCGAAGTCGATCCCGAGGCCGAAGCGGCCGAGGCCTTGGAGGCTTCGGAACTGCTGGCCGAACAGGCGGGCTCCGCCGAGGGTGCTCACCTGCTGGACGTCAGCGACCCGGAGCCTGGTCTGGCTGCCGCGAAGTCCTTCGAGTCTGCCGGCGACGTCGGCGCCTGACGGGCGCGCCATGAGCCCTCTGCGAGGCCGGCGCATCGTGCTCGGCGTGACCGGCGGCATCGCGGCCTACAAGGCGGCGGAGGTGTGCCGGAGGCTGGTCGGTGCCGGGGCCCATGTCGTTCCCGTGCTCACCGCGGGAGCACTGCGGATGGTGGGGGAGACGACATTCTCGGCCCTGGCGTCGGAGCCGGCGGTCACTTCGCTGTGGAAGGATCCTTCCTCGGCGATCCCTCACACCAATCTCGGGCAGCGAGCCGACGCCGTCGTCGTGTGCCCCGCTACGGCCCGGCTGATCTCGGATCTGCGTACGGGCCGTTCCGGCGACATTCTCACCGCCACCCTGCTGGCGACCCGGGCGCCGGTGATCGTCGCTCCTGCCATGCACACCGAGATGTGGGAGCAGCCGTCGGTGCAGGAGAACATGGCAGTGCTGGCCGAGCGGGGCGTAACCATCGTGGGCCCGGTGGAGGGTCCCCTCGCGGGCGGCGACATCGGATCGGGCCGAATGGCCGAGCCGGCCGAGATCGTGGCCGCGGTCGAGGCGGTGCTGACCCCCCAGGATCTGGCCGGCCGGCGAGTGCTGGTCACCTCGGGCGGTACCCGCGAGCCGATAGACGCAGTGCGATACGTGGGCAATCGCTCGTCGGGCAAGCAGGGCGCGGCAGTCGCATATGAGGCCGCGTCCCGCGGGGCCGAGGTTGTGCTCGTCACCACGGAACCCGATCGGGCGCCGGCCGCGGCTCGGGTGGTGGCGGTGGAGACGGCCGCAGAGATGGCGGCCGCCGTCGAGTTGGAGGCACCCGGTGCCGACGCGGTGGTGATGGCTGCCGCGGTGGCGGACTTCCGCCCGGCGAACCCCGCGGGCACCAAGATCAAGAAGGGGCGGGGCGTGCCCCCGCTGGTACTGGAGCCCACCCACGACATCCTGGCGTCGCTGGGCGCGTCCAAGCCGCCCGGCCAGGTGCTGGTCGGTTTCGCGGCGGAGACCGAGGATCTTGAGGCCAACGCGCTCGACAAACTGCGCAGCAAGAACCTCGATGTGATCGTGGCCAATGACGTCTCCAAGGAGCAGGTCGGTTTCGGCCATGACACCAACGAGATCGTGATGTTCACCGCTGACGGTGCCCGCCACCATGTCCCCCTGACCACCAAACGCGAGGCGGCGAGGTCCGTGCTCGACAAGGTGGTCGCGCTCATGGCGGAGGCCCCGTGAGTACTTGGATGTTCACCTCCGAGTCGGTGACCGAGGGCCATCCCGACAAGATGGCCGACCAGATCTCCGACGCCATCCTCGACGCTCTGCTCGGCGCCGACCCCGGCAGCCGTGTCGCCTGCGAGACGCTGCTCACCACCGGTCTGGCCGTGGTGTCCGGCGAGATCCGTACCGAGGCGTACGTGGAGATCCCGAGCATCGTGCGCCGGACGATCTGCGCCGCGGGGTACGACAATGCCACCTTCGGTTTCGACGGCGACTCCTGCGGCGTGGTGGTGGCCATCGGCGACCAGTCGCCCGACATCGCCATGGGCGTGGACCGCGCCGACGAGGATCCGTACGAGCAGGGCGCCGGCGACCAGGGGATGATGTTCGGCTACGCCTGCGACGAGACCGACGTAGGAATGCCCCTGCCGATCCATCTCGCCCACCGGCTGGCCGAGCGCCACGCCGACGTGCGCCGGGCCGGCACGATCCCTTACCTGGGCCCCGACGCCAAGACTCAGGTGACCCTGGAGTACGAGGGCAGCCGGCCGGTGCGGCTGCGCACCGTGCTCGTGTCCACCCAGCACCGTACCGGCATCGACCGCGACCGGATGATCCTCCCCGACGTAACCGAGCAGATAATCGAGCCGGTCATCGCCGAGCAGTGCCCGCAGTTCGCCGACGACGACTACAAGGTGCTGGTCAACCCGACCGGCAAGTTCGAGACCGGAGGGCCGAAGGGCGACACCGGCCTCACCGGGCGCAAGATCATCGTGGACACCTACGGGGGCATGGCCCGCCACGGCGGCGGCGCCTTCTCGGGCAAGGATCCCTCCAAGGTCGACCGCTCGGCCGCTTATGCCGCCCGCTGGGCGGCCAAGCACATCGTGGCCGCGGGCGCGGCGTCGCGCTGCGAGCTGCAGGTGGCCTACGCCATCGGCATGGCTGAGCCGCTGTCGCTGATGGTGGACACCTTCGGCACCGAGACCGTGGACCGGGCCCGCATCGTCACAGCCGTGCAGGAAGTGTTCGACCTGCGCCCCGCCGCCATCGTGCGGGACCTGGGCCTGCTCAACCCCATCTACACGTCGACCGCGGCCTACGGTCATTTTGGCCGCACACCCGAAGGCGGGCGGTTCACTTGGGAGAGCACCGACCGCCTGGACGATCTGAAGTCGGCGCTCGGCCTCTGAGTTCCGGCTCGCAGGGCCAACTCTCCTTCGGGGAGCCGTCCGGAGAGCCGGCGGTGCCCGATGACGGTGCTGGGGAGCTGGCGGACGGCGGCTCTCCTGCGTTGGTCGTTCGGGTGCTGCCTGACGTGGTGGGTCTTGACAAGCGGCTCTACTACGCCGTTCCCGATACCTGGCATGCCGACGGTCGCGCCGGACGGCTGGCGGTGGGCTCGATCGTGCGCATCCCCCTGGGCGGTCGCCGGGAGCGGGGCTGGGTCACAGGAGTGGACGTCGAGCCACCTCCAGGTATGGAACTTAAGCCGCTGGCCAAGCTCACCGGCATGGGTCCGCCCGCCGACGTCGTGAGCCTTGCCGAGTGGGCCGCGTGGCGCTGGGCTGGACGCACGGTGCATCTGCTGCGCGCCGCATCCCCGCCCCGCGTGGTGACCCGCCCGGCCGGGACTCGCACAGTCGCGGCCGGGGGCGTCAGTTCGTCGCAGCCATGCGGCCAGGCCGGGGGCGTCAGTTCGTCGCAGCCATGCGGCCAGGACGGAGGGGGCAGTTCGTCGCAGCCATGCGGCCAGGACGGGGGACGGCAGGGGCGGAGTCGGCAGGTCGCGGTCGCAGGCGACGGTTCGCTCAAGGCGTACGACGGCTTGTTCGACCGCCCCGGCTCCGTGACCGTGCTGCGGTGCCCGCCCGGCGACCGCGGCGAGCCGATCGCTCAGGCCGCGGCCCGCCGGGGCGACTCGCTCATCGTGGTGCCCACACCGGCGGACGCCCACCGCATCGCCGCCGATCTGCGGAGTCGGGGGGTGCGTGTCGCTCTGGGTTTCGACGACTGGGCCGTAGCCGCCGCGGGCGCAACCGTGGTCGGCACCCGCACTGCCGTGTGGCTGCCCATGCCGCGCCTGGCCGCGGTGGTCCTGCTCGACGAGCACTCCGAGAGCCTCCGGAGCGAGCAGGCGCCAACATGGCATGCCCGCGAGGTGGCCGTGGAACGAGCCCGCAGGGTCGGGGCGCCGGCCGTGCTGGTATCGCCCGTCCCGACGCTGGAGGCTCTGGAGGCTGGAGAACTGTGGACGGTCGATCGGTCGGCTGGGCGCGACGGCTGGCCTGTGGTCGAGGTGCTGGACCGCAAGCTCGACGATCCGGTCCGGGGCGGGCTGTTCGCCGAGGGCCTGCGCGGCCGTCTGGTTGCGGCCGGTGGACGGGTGGCGGTCGTGCTCAACCGCAAGGGCCGGGCCCGGCTGCTGGCTTGCAAGGCATGCGGTGAGCTGGCACGTACTTCCGACGGCCGCGTGCCGATGCGGCTCACCGACGACGAACTGGTGGCGGCCGACGGCAGCGAGCGACGGCCGGTGGTGTGCGCCGGGTGCGGCTCGACCGTGCTGCGCAACCTGCGGATGGGCGTGACGCGGGCACGGGAGGAGCTGGCCGCGCTGGCGGGCGAGCCGGTGGGGGAGCTGACCGCGGACTCGGATCGGTTCGGTGATGAGCGGATCGTGATCGGTACCGAGGCTGTGCTGTGGCGGCTGTCATCGGCGGCCGCGGTGGTGTTCCTGGACTTCGACCAGGAGCTTCTGGCCCCCCGCCAGCGGGCCTCGGAGCAGGCGCTGGCGCTGCTGGCTCGGGGCGCCCGTCTGGTGGGCGGGCGGCGGGATGGGGGCCGGCTGGTGGTGCAGACCCGCCAGCCCGACCATCCGGTCGTGCAGGCCGCGGTCAGGGCCGATCCGTCGATCGTGGCTACAGCCGAACGGGAGCAGCGCCGGGCGCTGGGCCTGCCTCCCTACGGCGCCCAGGCCAGGGTCTCCGGCGCCGGCGCGCCGGCGTTCATCGAGGCGCTGCGAGTAGCCGGCGACCCCGCAGTCAGCATCAGGGGCCCCGCCGGCGGGCACTTCCTGTTGCGGGCCCCGAGCCACGAGCCGCTCCTGGATCTGCTGGCCCGCACGCCGCGGCCGCCGGAGCGGCTGCGAGTCGAGGTCGACCCGCTCCGGGTCTGAACTTCAATGAGTTACCCACATCCAGGGTGGTTAACTCATTGAAGTTCGTTGGGGCCTCGGGTCCATTGCTGGCGCCGGGCCTCGTAGACGGCGATTGCCGTCGCGGCGGCCACGTTCAGGGAGCCGACCCGGCCGAGTTGAGGGATGAAGCCCACTTCGTCGCAGCTCTCCAGCGCTGTCGACGACAGGCCGTGGTTCTCGTTGCCGAGGGACAGCGCGACCTCGCCGGTGAGATCCAGCTCGTGCAGGGGCCGGGCCCCCGAGGCGAGCTCCACGCCCACGATCCGGTAGCCGTCGCTTCGGGCCGCGTCTATCGCCGAGGCCGGATCGTCGAAGGCACTCCAGGCGAGATACCGCTCGGTGCCCATGGCCGTCTTGGCGGTCTTCGGCGCTTCCGGCGAAGCAGACTCGATCAGATACAGGTGCTCCACCCTCTCGGCGGATGCAGTCCGCACGATGGCTCCCAGGTTGAGGGGATTCTGCACACGGTCCAGTACCAGCGCCAGGCGCTCATGACCGCGCCTGCGCCACTCGCGGTGCAGCCGCTTGAGGCCGGTGGAGTCGAGCTGGCTCACGGCGCGCTCACCGCAGGGGGTCCCACATCCAGGAGCCGGTATCCGGACCTCGACACCAGCCGGGACACCTCATGGCCCCGCTGTTCGAGCCACCGGGCCAGGGAGTCGCTGCCGAGGTGGCGGTGCACGACGAGGTGGGCCCGCCCGCCGGTAGCGAGGCGGTCGAGCCAGGTGGTCAGCAAGACGTGAAGGGCGTTCTTGCCGACGCGGATGGGGGGATTGCAGAGGATGCGGTCGAAGCGGTGCGCCGGGTCCACCTCGTCGGGACGCGCCACCGTCACATTGCCGACGCGGTTGCGCTTGGCGTTTCGGGCTGTGAGGCTCAACGCCCGCTCGTTGACGTCCACCGCCAGCACCTCGGCCGCGGGGGAGCGCAGCCCGGCGACGCAGGCGATGGGACCCCAGCCGCATCCCAGGTCCAGCACCCGCCGGTCGCCGGCACCCAGCGGCGGCGCCTCGAGCAGCAGCAACCGCGTGCCCGCGTCCAGCCGGTCGGGCGAGAACACCCCGGAATCGGTCACGAACGTCAACTGCATCTCGCCGACGTTCACAGCAATCGTGCGAGGCGCGGTGGCGGCGGCCGGTTCGGCCTCGAAGTACTGGCCGCTGGCGGGCTGGGCGGCGGGATCGGCCATGGCGCGACGGTAGCCTCAAACGGTGGTGGCCCCCTACGACATACGCATCATCGGTGACCCGGTCCTGCGCCGCCGCGCCGCCGATGTCGCCGACGTGGACGCCACGCTGGTGCGCATCGTCGAGGGGATGGTGGAGACAATGTACGCCGCGGAGGGGGTCGGGCTGGCCGCTCCCCAGATCGGGGTGCAGAAGCGCCTGTTCGTGTGGGATCTGGGCGACGGACCGCGCACCATCGTCAACCCGCAAATCGTCGAATCCGACGGTGAGTGGGTCTACGACGAGGGGTGCCTGTCGGTTCCGGGGCTGTCGTGGGAGATCGTCCGGCCCAAGCAGGTCCACGTCGTCGGCCACGACCTGGACGGCAACGAGGTCTCCGTCGAGGCCGACGAGATCGAGGCCCGCCTGTTCCAGCACGAGTTGGACCACCTCGACGGGACGCTGCTCATCGAGCGGCTCGACGCCGACACGCGCAAGGCCGCGCTGCGCACGCTGCGCGAGCTGGGGATCGGGTCCGGCTCGACGACGGCGATGCGGCCGTCGGAGGTAGGGGACGCGACTTCGACCGGCCTGCGCCTGCTGTGAGCGCGGCGCGGCGGCGCGTCGTCTATTTCGGCACGCCGGAAGTGGCGGTGCCGCCCCTGCAGGCCCTGTACCGCGCCGGCCACGACGTCGCGCTGGTGGTCACCCGTCCCCCCAAGCGGCGGGGCCGCCGCCAGGCCCCCACACCTTCGCCGGTGGCGGCCGCGGCCGCCGAGATGGGGCTGGCCGTCACCTGCGACCTCTCCGACGCCTTGCACGTCGAGGCTGATCTGGGCATCGTCGTCGCCTACGGCGAGCACATTCCTGACGAGGTCCTGGAACGCCGCCGCACCGTCAACCTGCACTTCTCGCTGCTGCCCCGCTGGCGGGGGGCGGCACCGGTGGAGCGCGCCATCCTGGCGGGCGACACCGAGACCGGAGTGTGTCTCATGGATGTGGCCTCCGAGATCGATGCCGGGGCGGTGTACCGGCGGGCATCCACGCAGATCGAGCCGCAGGAGTCGGCCGACGAGCTGCGGGCCAGGCTCTGCGAGTTGGGCATCGAGTTGCTTCTCGACGCTCTGAGCGGGGGGTTCGGTGATCCGGTGCCCCAGTCGGGCGAGATGACATGGGCCGACAAGATCAGCCCTTCGGAACTGCGCATCGATTGGACCGCTCCTGCCGAGCATGTCCTGCGCCTGGTGCGGGTAGGCGGTGCCTGGACAATGCTGCGGGATCGGCGGCTCAAGGTGTTGGAGGCCCGGGTCGCGCCCGGCACTGGCCAGCCCGGCGCCGTCGGCTCGATCTCGCTGTTGTCGCGATCTGGTGACGGGCCGTCCGTGAGGGTCGCCGCCGGCAGCGGCGTGGTCGAGTTCGTGACCGTGCAGTCCGAGGGGCGGGCCGCAGCCCCGGTTCGCGACTGGGTTAACGGCGCTCGTATCACCGGCGGCGAGCGACTCGAGTGAGGCGAGCGCGCGTGAATGGCGAGCATGTCGCGGCGAGAGGTGGTGACTCCCGCTCTTGTTCGCTCCGCTCACGGGCCGCTCGGGCCACGGCCTCGCTCAACGCCCCGTGCGATTCCTCCATGGCGGTTGGCCATCCGCTCGGCCTCCGGTGAGTCGGCCCGCTCGCCCCGGGAAGCCTTCCGGCGGCCGGCCAGCGGTCACCGACGCCCGCCGGCTGGCGCTCGATGTGCTGGTTCGCGTCGACGCGGGGGGCGCCTACGCCAACGTGGCTCTGCCCGCCGCCCTCAAGAAGGCCGACCTCGACGAGCGCGACCGGGCCTTCGCCACCGAGCTGGTCTACGGCGTTACCCGCCGACGCCGGGCCCTGGACTGGGTTCTGGACGCCTTCCTGGTGGCCGCGCCACCGGCCCCGGCTAGGGCCGCGCTGCGCTTGGGCGCCTACCAGATCGTCGAGTTGGGCACGCCGGCCTACGCGGCGGTGTCGGCCACCGTGTCCGCCGTGCCCCGTAGATACCGCGGGCTGGTCAACGCGGTGCTACGCCGTGTCGCCGACGCGGATGTGCCGGACTGGCCCGATGACCCGACCCGACTCAGCTACCCGGACTGGATTGTCGAGACGCTTGCCGACGATCTCGGCCGCTCCTCGGCGCTGGCCGCGCTCGAGTCGATGAACAGCCCGGCCCAAGTGCACCGGCGCGACGACGGCTACGTGCAGGATCCGAGCTCACAGCTCGTCGTCGACGCCGTTGATGCGCAACCCGGAGACCTGGTGGTCGATATGTGCGCTGCACCAGGAGGCAAGGCAACCGCGCTGGCGGCGCGAGGCGCGACCGTGATTGCCTGCGACTCGAACCGGGGCCGCGTGGGGTTGCTTGATGACAACCGGCGAACTCTCGGGGTCGAGTCGATGCACGCGGTGGTCGCCGACGGCAGGCACCCACCGCTGCGACCGGGCCGGTTCGACGCGGTGCTGGTGGACGCGCCGTGCAGCGGTCTGGGGACCCTTCGCCGCCGCCCGGACGCCCGCTGGCGTATCGAGCCGTCGGCCGTTCGGAGGCTGGCCGAGCTGCAGGGAGCCCTGCTCGACGCGGCCGCGACCCTGCTGCGTCCCGGCGGGCAACTCGTCTACAGCGTCTGCACCCTCACCACCGCCGAGACCTCGGCCGTAGCTGAGCACGTCTCTCGTGGTGACGGCCTGGAGACACTGCCGCCCCTGCCGGAGCCATGGCTGTCGCACGGTGACGGCGCCATGCTGCTTCCCGACGCCGACCACGACGGCATGGCCCTGTTCCGCTGGCGCCGCACATGAATTGGCAGCGGTGGGGTCCCGTTTGGGCACTCTGGGCTGCCAGTTCGCGACGGGCTGGTCGCAGCGTCGGGAATTGGCAGCGGTGGGGTCCCGTTTGGGCACCCTGGGCTGCCAGTTCGGCGGGACGACGGAGGCCGAGGGCTGTGGATAGGGTCGGGACGTGATGAACGGGGGCGATTCCGGTCTGCGAGCCAAGGTGCTCACTGTGTCCGACGGCGTGGTCGAGGGCACCCGGCAGGACCGCAGCGGCGAGGCGCTCGAGGCGTACCTGTCGTCGGCCGGCTGGGCGGTGGTCGAGCGGTCCGCGGTGTCCGACGGAGTCGACTCGGTGGCAGGGGAGTTGCGCCGCCTGGCCGACGGGTTCCACGGCCTAATCGTCACCACCGGAGGCACCGGCTTCGGGCCTCGCGACGCCACTCCGGAGGGAACCAAGGCGGTGCTTGACCGTGAGGCGCCCGGTCTGGCCGAGGCCATGCGCCTGGTCAACCCGCTGGGCCGGCTCTCTAGGGGGACCGCCGGCACGATCGGCACTGCGCTGATCCTCAACTCGCCGGGTTCTTCCAAGGGCTGCGTGGAGACGGTAGAGGCGGTGATCGACGTGGTCGGCCACGCTGTCCGGCTGCTCGTCGACAACTACGACCCGCACCCGCACGGCGGGTGATCGGGCCGCGCCCCGGCCAAAACGTCCGGGGCAGGGAGGCGACCGGGCGCCGGTAGCCTCGCGCGGTCGGAAACGCCGCCGCCAACCGCCCAGGACCGGAGATGCTGAAGCTCGTTCTCCCCAAGGGATCGCTCGAGAAGTCCACGCTCGAACTGTTCGAGGCCGCCGACCTGCCGGTCCGGCGGTCCTCCGACGTGACCTACAAGGCGTCGGTGGCCGACCCGCGCATTGACGATGTCAGGATCCTGCGGCCCCAGGAGATCCCGGTCTACATCGCCGACGGTCTGTTCGACATCGGCATCACCGGCCGGGACTGGGTGGAGGAGACCGGAAGCGAGGTGGTCTCGCTTGGGGAGTTGCAGTACTCGAAGGCCACGTCGCTGCCGATCCGGGTGGTGCTGGCCGTGGCCGACGGCTCGCACTATCAGAGCGTCGCCGACCTCCCGCAGGGTGTGCGGGTGTCGACCGAGTACCCGGCGCTCACCCGGCGTTTCTTCGCCGACGCCGGCATCGAGGCCCAGATCGCGCTCAGCTACGGCGCCACCGAGGCCAAGGTGCCCGACATCGTGGACGCGGTGGTTGAGATCACCGAGACCGGCCGGGCACTGCGGGCCGCCGGACTGCGGATCATCGACACCCTACTGACTTCCTACACCGAGCTGATCGCCAACCCGGCGGCCGCAGCCGACGCCGGCAAGCGGCATGCCATGAGGCAGATCTACACGCTGCTTCAAGGCGTACTGGAGGCCCGGGGCAAAGTGCTGGTGAAGCTGAACGTCGGCGCCGACGCGCTCGACGATGTGATCGAGATCCTGCCCGCAATGAAGGCCCCCACCGTCAACGAATTGTTCCAGGGTGCGGGCTACGCGGTGGAGACGGTGGTACCCCGCAGCGAGATCAACATCCTGATCCCCGCCCTGCGCGACCTGGGTGCCACCGACATAGTGGAGATGCCCATCTCCAAGATCGTCCCGTAAGGGGGTCTCGCCATGAAGCAAGGATGGATGAAGTACGGGGTCGGCCCCGCGATCGCCGTGGGCGCAGGCGGCGGTGCGGGTGTGGGTGCCATCTTCGGGCAGGCGGGATCGGGCGCGGGAATCGGAGCAGCCATCGGCGTCGCGGTCGGAGCGTGGATCGCCAGCAGGCGAAGGGCTCGGACTGCTGATTAGCCGCCGCGCTCAGGCGGCGGGGTCGTCGTCTGAGTCGCCGTCGTCAGTTTCGGTCGTAGTAGCCGGGTCTTCGGGGCGGTTCTTGAGTTGGACGAAGGCTATGCGGATCTGGGACAGGGCGTCCTGCAGCGTGGGCTCCGCTTCGCCGAGGCGGCCCTTCATCCCGTCCAGCAGCGCGCCCAGGGCGTCGATCGCCACCGCCCCCTCCGCAAAGTTCGGCGGCTGGTTCGAGAGGTGAAGGGCGGCCAGCTCGTACATGCCCATGGCGTGGTTGGCGACCACTACAGACGCGGGCACCGCCTTGAGCCGCTCGCGGGATTCGGCCAGCTCCCGTATGTACTGCTCGGCCTGCTCGCGCTCCTCCGGCGACAGGCTGTCGAGGTCGAACTCCTCGTGCGCGGCGGTTCCAGCGTCGGCTGCCGGAGTGTCGTGGCTGGCAGGACCGGCATCCGACCGGCGGTCGCCGACGGGTACCTCGCCTCCGGGGGTCCACAGCGTGCTCATCCGAACACCTCCGGCTCAGGCTTGCAGATGGCTTGGCCGCATGCCGCGACCGCCTGCTACCCTACCGGGGTCAATCCAGCGGACATGCGCCCCGGCCGCGGCCGGGGCGTTCCGCCCGAATACGGAGGTTCCGTGCTCACGAGGAGTGAAAGGCGATAGCACCGCCAGGCGAAGAGCCCAACATCAATGACCAGATCCGGGCGCCCGAGGTGCGCCTTGTGGGGGAGGATGGTCAGCAGATCGGCATCAGGACGCTTCAGGAGGCGCTGAATCTGGCCCGGGCCGCGGGACGCGACCTCGTCGAGGTGGCGGAGGCGGCCAACCCGCCCGTCTGCCGGATCATGGACTACGGCAAGTTCAAGTACGAGGCGGCCCAGCGGGCGAAGGAGTCCCGCCGCAAGTCGTCCAACGTCATGGTCAAGGAGATGAAGTACCGGCCCAAGATCGGCCGGGGCGATTTCGAGACCAAGACTCGCCGAGTCGAGAAGTTCCTGGGCGAGGGCAACAAGGTCAAGGTCACGATCATGTTCCGGGGACGCGAGGTCCAGCATCCAGAGCTCGGCAGGAAGATCCTCGACGATGTGGCCGAGACCGTCGAGCATGTGGGCAAGGTGGAGTTCCAGCCCCGCCAGGACGGCCGCAACATGGTGATGGTGCTCGCTCCCGACAAGCAGGCACAGGCCCGGCACCGCCGTAGACTCGAGGCCGAGGCCGCCATGGCTGCCACCGAGACGCCTCAGCCCGGCACCGCGGAGTAGAACCTCACCGGCCTTTCGCTCTCACACCGAGGCGAGCAGTCGAACCAGAGAAGATCAACCATGCCCAAGATGAAGACACACCGGGGCGCAGCCAAGCGCTTCCGGCGCACCGGCTCCGGCAAGCTGCGGCGCCGCCGGACGAACAAGAACCACATCCTGGAGAAGAAGTCCCCCAAGCGCAAGCGCCAGTTGCGGGCCCCGGCCGAGGTGTCCTCGTCGGATGAGAGGATGCTTCGGGACCTCGGCATATAGCCCAGCTGCAGGCAACACGAAGAAGAAGGTGACGATTCAATGGCCAGAGTGACGCGACCCGCCCAGTCGAGGCGCCGCCGCCGGGCCCTGCTGGCGCGGGCCAAGGGCTACTACGGCAACAAGTCCCGGTCGTGGCGTTCAGCCAACGAGCAGCTCATGCACTCGGGCAACTACGCGTTCCGCGACCGCAGGGCCCGCAAGAACGACTTCCGCCGGCTCTGGATCCAGCGGATCAACGCCGCCTGCCGCCAGCGGGGAACCTCCTACAGCCGCTTCATCGCCGGGCTGAAGGCGGCCGGCATCGAGGTCGACCGCAAGATCCTGGCCGACCTGGCCGTCAACGACCCCGACGCCTTCACCGCGCTGGTCGAAGCGGCCTCCGCAGCCTCGGCGGCCCAGGCCCAGGCGAGCTGACTACACCCGGGGCGCTCGGCCGGCGCCTGGTTGATGGGCGGCTGAGCTGAGCGCATCCGCCGCGCTTGGGCCGCGCAACAAGCGCGTCGGCGAATTGCGCCGCGCCGTCCGCAAGCGTGCGCCGAGTGACGTCCGGGTGGCGCTGGAAGGGCTGCGCACCGTGTCGGAGGCCATGAAGGCTGGCATCGTGCCATCGATACTCGCCATTCCGGAGACAGTTGCCGGCACTCCCGCTGTGCAAGCTGTGCTGGACCGGCTGGCCTCGGACACCGAGGTGCTGGTGCTGTCCGAGCAGGCCTTCGACTCGGTGGCTCCCGCGGCCAGCCCCCAGCCGATGCTTGCCCTGGTCGCCAGACCCCGGACCGAGATGCCCGAGTCGCTGGCGACGGACGATCTCGTGCTCGTGCTCGCCGGGGTGTCCGACCCCGGTAACACCGGGACGATCATCCGTACCGCCGAGGCGTGCGCGGCCCGCTGCGTGGTCGTCGTGGGCGGTGCGGATCCGTGGGCCCCCAAGGCGGTGAGGGCGTCGGCGGGGTCGGTGCTTCGGGTACCGGTAGTGCAGACAGCCGATGCTGGCGCTGCCATCGAGGCTCTAAAGGCAGCAGGCGCGGCCATCGTGGTCGCGGACCCCTACCATGGCGAGCCCCATGCCTCCGGAGCGTTGGCCGCAGGCGCTGGACCGGTGGCTGTGGTGCTCGGGTCGGAGTCGCACGGTCTCGACGCCTCCCTGTGCGAGTTGGCGGACCGCCGGGTGCGGATCCCGATGGCGGGCGACACCGAATCCCTGAACGTGGCCATGGCGGCCACCCTCCTCGCCTTCGAGTACCGCCGTCGACTCTGACATTCCGTCGGGCATGCGTCACTGCGCCCTAGCCTTTCGTGGATGATGGAGGGCTACGAGCAGGCGGCCGCCGACGCCGAGGAGCGCCTCGCCGCCGCGGCCGACATCGACGCCGTGGCCGGCATCGAGCGGGAGTTGCTGGGCCGCCGATCGCAGTTCAACGAGGCCAAGCGCAAGCTGGGCGAGCTCGATCCGGGTGCGCGGGCCGAGGCCGGGCGCCTTCTCAACGACGCCCGGGGGCGAGTCGAGGCCGCGGTGGCCGCCGCTCGGGCCCGGCTGACGGCATCGGGGCGGGCCGACCGCTACGCGGCTGAGAGGCTCGACCTCACCGAGCGGCTGCCCCAGACCGCACCGTTGCGCAGGGGGCACTTCCATCCGGTAACCCAGGCCCGCGATCGCCTCGAGGACGTGTTCGTGGGGATGGGCTACACGGTCGCGGAGGGCCCCGAGGTGGAGAGCGCCTGGTACAACTTCGAGGCCCTCAACATCCCCGACTGGCACCCGGCCCGGGGCAGCTTCGACACCATTTTCGTGAACCTCGGCGAGCCCGAGGAGGTGATGCTGCGCTCCCACACCTCGCCGGTGCAGATCCGGGTCATGGAGAACCGCAAGCCGCCCATCTACATCGTGGCGCCGGGCCGGACCTTCCGGGCCGACACCGCCGACGCCACGCACCTGCCGGCCTTCAACCAGATCGAGGGTCTGGCCGTGGACCGCAACATCACGATGGGCGACCTCGCCGGCACCATCGACGAGTTCGTCAGAGCCTTCTTCGGGCGCGAGGTCAAGAGCCGGCTCCGCCCGTCGTACTTCCCGTTCACCGAGCCGTCCGCGGAGTTCGACATCTCCCGGCCCGACGGCTCCTGGCTGGAGCTGGGCGGCTGCGGGATGGTCCATCCCAACGTGCTGCGCAACTGCGGGATCGACCCCGAGGAGTGGCAGGGCTTCGCCTTCGGCTTCGGCATCGACCGGCTGGCGGTGATGCGCCACGAGATCGACGACATCCGCGAGTTCGTCAACAACGACGTTCGCTTCCTTAGCCAGTTCTGATGGGTGCGCATGTCATGCACTGGGACCTGCGATGAAGGTTCTGCTCTCTTGGCTCAGGGAGTTCGCGCCCGGCATCGACGGCGATCCTGGCGCGCTCAGCGACGTGCTGAGCGCCCTGGGGCTGACGGTGGAGGAGACGGTTGTCACCGGTGCGATGCCCGGCGGCGTGGTGCTGGGCAGGGTGCTCGACCTACGCCCCCACCCCGACGCCGACCGGATCCAGCTCGTCGATGTGGACGACGGGTCCGGCTCGACCCTGCAGGTGTGCTGCGGGGCCTTCAACATGACGGTCGGCGACCTGGTGCCGCTGGCCCGGGTGGGGACAGTGATGCCCAACGGGCTGGAGATCGCCCGCCGGAAGCTGAGGGGCCAGACCTCCGAGGGCATGTGCTGCTCGGAGATCGAGCTCGACATGGGCGCCGACGCCGAGGGCATCATGATCCTCAACGACCGGGTCGCGCCTGGTGCGGAGCCGGGAACTCCGCTGGCCGAGGCCCTCGGCGTGGAGCCCGACGTGCTGTGGGACCTCGAAGTCGGTGCCAACCGGCCCGACGCCCTGTCGGTCATGGGCGTGGCCCGCGACCTCGCGGCCGGCCTGGGCGTGGCCTTCGAGCCGCCCGACTGGTCGACACCCGCCTCGGGTCCCGACATCTCGGAGACCGTCGACGTGGAGATCGTCGACCCCACGCTGTGCGGCCGCTTCGTCGGCCGGGTGCTGCGCAACGCTCCGCGGGGCTCGTCGCCGCCGTGGATGGCCAACCGGCTGACCGCTCTGGGCCAGCGGCCCATCAACAGCATCGTCGACATCTCCAACTACGTGATGCTCGAGCTGGGCCAGCCCAGCCACACCTTCGACCTGGGCCGTGTGAGCGGTGCCCGGATCCGGGTGCGCCGGGCCGGCGACGGCGAGTCGATCGTCACCCTCGACGGCCAGCACCGCACCCTGGCCGCCGGTGACGGGGTGATCGCCGACGGCGACGACGGCGTGATCGGCATAGCCGGGGTCATGGGCGGGGCGTCCACCGAGATCGACGCCGGCACCACCGACGTGCTGGTGGAGATGGCGTGGTGGGATCCGCCGTCCATCTCCCGCACGGCCAAGCGCCTGAACCTCTCCAGCGAGGCCGCCACCCGCTTCCGGCGGGGCGCCGACTGGGGCTACAACGTCGAGCGCTGCATGAACCGCTTCGTGCAGCTGGCGGTGGAGCAGGGGGCCGAGGTGGCCCCAGGGATGATCGACGAGCGGGGAGACCTGCCCGACCGCCGCCCGTTGCGAGTGCGCACCGCAAGAATCAACCGCCTGCTCGGCACGGGACTGAGCGCGCAACAGATGGCGGACCACCTTGAGTCCATCGGTTTCGGGGTGGACGACGCGGGCGACGCCACACTGGACGTGACCATCCCCACGTGGCGCTGGGACACCGAGACCGAGACCGACATCTCCGAGGAGGTGGCCCGGCTTCACGGATACGAGAACATCGCGCGCACCGTTCCCACCGGCAACGAGGCCGGCGGGCTGTCGGACTACCAGAAGGACCGCCGCCTGGTGCGTGACGTGCTTGTGGGCGCGGGTTGTTGTGAGACGCAGCCGATGCCGTTCGTGGCACCGGGTGCACTGGCTGCGGTGGGCCTGCCCGAGGACGGCATCACCCTGACCAACCCGGTCGACGACAGCGAGTCGGTGCTGAGAACCTCGCTGCTGCCCGGCCAGCTGGGGGCGGTGGCGTACAACCAGCGCCACTTCAACGGGGACGTTCGGCTGTTCGAGATCGGCCACGTCTACCTGCCGGCACCGGAGGGTCAGCTTCTCCCCGACGAGCGGGAGTTCCTGGCCGTGGCCCTGTCGGGCACCGATGCCCCGGCCGCGGTGGCGGTGCTCGACCTGTTGGCCGAGGCGCTGGCGCTGCCTGCGGTCGAGGTACGCGCCGCCGTGCTTCCCGGCATGCACCCCACCCGATCCGCTGAGGTGGTAGTGGCCGGCCGGGCGCGCGGCGCGGCGGGGGAGATCGACCCCGAGGTGCTGGAGGCCTGCGGGGTGTCCGGTCGGGTGGCATGGCTGCAACTCGACCTGCAGCAGGTACTCGAGGGCCCCCGGACCAGGCGCCGTTACCGCCCTGTGAGCAAGTACCCGCCCAGCGATGTGGACCTGGCCTTCGTCGTGCCCGATGGAGTGGCTGCGGTCCAGGTCGAGCGGGCGCTGCGAGCCTCGGCCGGATCGTTGCTGGCCCGTGTCGAGCTGTTCGACTCGTACCGCGGGTCCGGCGTGCCTGAGGGCTCCCGCAGCCTGGCCTACCGGCTGCGGTTCCAGGCGCCGGACCGCACCCTCACCGATGCCGAGGTGGCCGAGGTCCGCCAGCGCTGCATCGACGAGACCTCCCGCCGTACCGGCGCCGCCCTTCGATCCTGACCTGTGCAACTAGTATCTTATTCCTGCACATAGTTGCAATAGCCGTGGGGAGGGAATAGCTTGGTGGGATGTACAAGATCGCTGTGATCGGCGCGTCGGGTTTCACCGGCGCCGAGCTGCTGCGGATCTGCGCGTCCCATCCCGGCCTGGAGGCCGTGGTGGCCACCGGCGATTCCATGGCCGGCCGGGCAGTCGCCGACCTGTACCCGAGCCTGGCCCCCGCCTACGGCGGTACCCAGTTCGCGCCCTACGAGCCGGGCGTCGCCTCCGGATGCGACCTGGCCTTCTGCGCGCTGCCCCACGGCGCCTCGCAGTCGGTGGTTCCGGAGCTGCGCAACGACGTGAAGCATGTCGTCGACCTGGCTGCAGACTTCCGGCTCGACGATCCCGGTCTGTACCCGGCGTGGTACGGCACCGAGCACACCGCGCCGGAACTGCTCGAGGAGTTCGTGTTCGGCCTTCCCGAGCTGTTCCGCGACGACATTCTCCACGCCGAGCTGGTGGCCGCGCCCGGCTGCTACGTGACCACGGCCACGCTGGCGCTGGCCCCGCTCGTCGCGGCGGGCGCGGTGGAGCCGCACGGGATCATCGTCGACGCGGCCAGCGGGGTGTCCGGCGCGGGCCGGCCGCCAAGGGCGAACACCACGTTCTGCGCGGTGGATGAGGACTTCACCGCCTACGGCCTGCTGACCCACCGGCATACGCCTGAGATCGAGATGGCGGTGTCCCGCCACTCCGGCACCGATGTGCAGGTGCTGTTCACGCCCCATCTGGCCCCCATGAACCGGGGCATCCTCGCCACCTGCTACGCCAGGCCCACCGGAGCGACGAGCACGGAAGAGGTCCTCGGCCTGCTGAGCGACGCCTATCGCGACGAGCCCTTCGTGGTGGTGAGCGACCGGTCGCCCTCCACCAAGGCCACGCTGGGATCCAACAGCGTCCACATCACCGCCAGAGCCGACGCCCGCACCGGGTGGGTGGTGGCGATCGCCGCGCTCGACAACCTGGTGAAGGGAGCGTCGGGCCAGGCCGTGCAGTGCGCCAACCTCGCGCTGGGCATAGACGAGACCGCCGGACTGGCTTCGGCGGGGATCTACCCCTAGAGATCGCCGTGTCCGGGACCAAGATCTCCCCGCTCGCTCCGGCCACCTTCCCTGCCATGCCTGCCATCGCGGGTGTAAGGCTGGCGGTGGCCGCGGCCGGGATCCGCTATAGGGGCCGGGACGACGTGATGCTGGCCGAGCTGCCCCCGGGCAGCACCGTGGCGGGAACGTTCACCCGGTCGCTGTGCACCGCCGCGCCGGTGGACTGGTGTCGGGACGCGCTGGCCGCGAGCGGCGGTCACGGACGGGCCATCATCGTCAACTCGGGCAACGCCAACGCGTTCACCGGCGCGGCCGGGTATCGCGTCGCCGAGCACACCGCCCGGTCCGTGGCCGGAGCGCTGGGTGCGCAGCCCCACGAGGTGCTGGTCGCGTCGACCGGCGTGATCGCCGAGGACCTGCCCGTGGAGCGCATCGACGCCGCGCTTCCTTCGCTCGTTGCCGGCCTCTCCGAACCGGATCCGCGGTCCTGGGAGGCCGCCGCAGTCGCCATCGGCACGACCGACACGTTCCCTAAGGCTGCGTCGGCACCAGTGGCCGGCGCGAACGCCCACGTGGCCGGCATCGCCAAGGGCAGCGGCATGATCGCCCCCGACATGGCGACCATGCTCGCGTTCGTGTTCACCGACATGGCCGTGGACGCCCAGACCGCCCAGGAGTGCCTGGCCGGGTCGGTGGAGAAGAGCTTCAACCGCATCACCGTGGACTCCGACACGTCCACCAGCGACACCGTGCTGCTGGCCGCGACCGGCACATCGGGTCATGGCGCCGACCGGAACGCGACAGCCTTTCGCGACGCGCTCGACGCGGTGATGCTGGATCTGGCCCACCAGATAGTGCGGGATGGCGAGGGGGCCACCAAGTTCGTGGCCGTCACCGTCACCGGGGCGGCCGACGATGCCGCCGCGCAAGCCATAGCCCGGGCAGTGGCCGACTCACCTCTGGTGAAGACCGCCCTGGCCGCCTCCGACGCCAACTGGGGCCGCATCGTGGCCGCGGTGGGCAAGGCCGGCCAGCGGGCCGATCGGGACCGGCTGTCGATCTGGATCGGCGACGAGCAGTGCGCGGGGGGTGGCATGCCGCACCCCGGCTACAGCGAGGAGATGGCCACCAAGCACCTGCTGGGCGACGCCATCGAGCTCCGGGTCGACGTGGGCGTAGGCGACGGGGAGGCCACGATCTGGACCTGCGACCTGACCCACGGCTACATCGACATCAACGCGGGGTACAGGACATGACTCACGCAGCCGGCACCCAGGCCGAGCATGACGCCCTCCACGGCTTCGAGCCTGAGCGGAGGGCCCGGGCGCTGGTGGAGGCGCTGCCCTACATCCGGCGCTTCCGGGGCGCGGTGGTGGTCGTCAAGTACGGCGGCCACGCCATGATCGACCCCGCCCTGGCCGCCTCATTCGCACGCGACATCGTCCTGGTGCGCGCCGTCGGGCTGCACCCCGTGGTGGTCCACGGCGGAGCCCCCCAGATCGGCGAGCACCTGCGGAGGCTGGGCAAGGAGAGCGAGTTCCGCGACGGCCTGCGGGTCACCGACGCCGAGACCCTCGAAGTGGCCCGGATGGTGCTGGTCGGCAAGGTAGGCCGGGACATCGTGAGCGCCATCAATGCGAACGGGGGAGCAGCCCTCGGGCTCTCCGGCGAGGACGGGCGCCTCGTCACGGCAGTGCCCCGGGATCCCGCGCTGGGCTTCGTCGGAGACGTCGCGGCCGTCAATCCCAGTGTCATCGAGCGCCTCGTTACGAGAGAGATCATCCCCGTCGTGTCGTCGATCGGCGCGGATGAGGGTGGCCAGGCCTACAACATCAACGCCGACACCATGGCGGCGGCCCTGGCCGGCGCGCTCGGCGCGGCCAAGGTCGTGTACCTCACCGACGTACCCGGTCTGCTCGCCGATCCTGCGGACCCGTCCTCGTTGGTCAGCCGGGCCAGCGTTGGTGAGGTGGACGCCATGATCGACTCGGGCGCGGTGAGCGGTGGGATGATCCCCAAGGCTCGGGCCTGCGTGGACGCGGTGCGCCAGGGCGCCGGCTCGGCCCACATGCTCGACGGCCGGATACCCCATGCCGTGCTGCTCGAGCTGTTCACCGACGCCGGGATCGGCACGATGATCACCCAGAACACCGAGGACCAGCCATGAGTAGAGCCGCGCTGATGAACAACTACGGCACCCCGCCGGTGACCTTCGTGCGGGGCGACGGCACCGAGCTCTGGGACGACCGCGGCCGCCACTACCTCGACTTCCTGTGCGGGCTGGCTGTGACCGGGCTGGGCCACGCCCACCCGGCGGTCACGGAGGCCGTCGCGGCCCAGGCGGGGACGCTCATACACACGTCGAACCTGTTCGCCAACGAGCCGACCGCCGAGGTGGTGGAAACGCTCGACCGACTGATCCGCTCCGGTGCCGGCGGCGACACCGAGCCCGGCCGGCTCCTCTTCCAGAACTCCGGCGCCGAGGCGGTCGAGGCGGCCCTCAAGCTGGCTCGCAAGCACCAGGGCCGGGGTCGCCATGGGGTGGTGAGCGCCTACGGGTCGTTCCACGGCCGCACGCTGGCCGCGCTGGCCGCGACCGGCCAGCCCGAGAAGCATGAGCCCTTCCAGCCGATGCCGGAAGGCTTCCGCCACGTGCCGTTCGACGACTTCGGCGCGCTGGAGGCGGCGCTCGACCCCTCCGTCGGGGCGGTGGTGCTCGAGTCGGTCCAGGGCGAGGGCGGCGTGGTGCCGGCCGGCGACGAGTTCCTGCAGGCGGTACGGCGGGTGTGCGACGAGCGCGGCATCCTGCTGGTGCTCGATGAGATCCAGACCGGTCTCGCCCGCACCGGACGGTGGTTCGGCTACCAGCACGCCGGCGTGCAGCCCGACATCGTGACCATGGCCAAGGCGCTCGGCAACGGCGTGCCCGTCGGAGCGGTTTGGGCCCGGCCCGACGTTGCCGCTGCCTTCGTTCCCGGCGACCACGGCTCGACCTTCGCGGGCCAGCCGCTGGCCCTGGCCGCGGTGCGGGCCGTCCTCGCACAGATGCAGACCATGGACGCGCCCGCCGTCGCGGCCCGCCTCGGTGCCGCCTTGCGGGACCGGCTGCTCCAGATCGACGGCGTGGACAGTGTGCGGGGCCGGGGTCTGCTGCTGGCCGCGGAGTTGTCGGAGGAGGCCAGAGCGGGCCGCTCGGCGAAGGATGTCGCCTCGGCCTGCCTCGAGCAGGGGCTGGTGGTGAACGGAGTGACCCCGACGGCCCTGCGGCTCGCCCCGCCGTTCGTGGTCTCCGAAGAGCAGATCGCGGCAGGGTGTTCCATCCTCGCCGGCGTACTGGAAGACACGCAGTGAAGGAGTTGAGATGCGCCACTTCCTAGACATCGATGACTTGGATCCGAGCGAGCTCGTCCGGATCCTGAACCTGGCGACCACCCCGAACCCTCCGCCGGTCCTGGCCGGTAAGGGAGCGTCGCTGCTGTTCGAGAAGCCCTCGGCCCGCACTCGCAGCGCCACCGAGATGGCTGTGGTGCAGTTGGGGGGCCACCCCACCTACATCGGCCCGGCCGAGGTCGGTCTGGACGAGCGCGAGAGCGTGGAGGACGTGACCCGCACTCTGGCGTGCTACAGCGCGGTGATCGGGGCGAGGGTGTTCGACCACCGCACGGTGAAGCGCATGGCGGCCGTGAGCGGTGCGCCGGTCATCAATCTGCTCAGCGACATCGCCCACCCCACCCAGGCTGTGGCCGATCTGCTGACGATCCGGGCTGCTCGCGGCCATCTCGAAGGCCGTGTCCTGGCTTACGTCGGTGACGCCAACAACATGGCCCACTCGCTGGCGTACGCCGCCGGCCTGTCCGGCATGTCGGTGCGTATCGCCAGTCCCGCCGGCTACGAGTTCAGCGAGGCCGACCTGCGGCGGATGCGCCGGCGCGGCTGCGAGCCGGTCCAGGTGCAGAAGCCGGCCGAGGCGGTGAGCGGCGCCGACGTGGTCTACACCGACGTGTGGACCTCCATGGGCCAGGAGCAGGAGGCCGAGCAGCGCCGCAAGGACTTCGCCGGTTTCAGGGTGGACCGGAGGCTGATGGCCCGGGCCTCGGCCGATGCCGTGTTCCTTCACTGCCTGCCCGCCCACCGGGGCGAGGAGGTGGCTTCCACGGTGATCGACGGTCCTAGCAGCCTGGTGTGGCAGCAGGCGGCCAACCGGATGCACGCGGCCAGGGGCCTGCTGCTGTGGCTGATGGAACAAGTGTGAGCGCA
This sequence comes from Acidimicrobiales bacterium, assembly GCA_965117015.1. Taxonomy (GTDB): domain Bacteria; phylum Actinomycetota; class Acidimicrobiia; order Acidimicrobiales; family Aldehydirespiratoraceae; genus Aldehydirespirator. The sequence goes on along the minus strand of OZ220747.1, from coordinate 92,332 downwards.
GCCATGAGCAAGACCAGCCGCCAGCACCTCATCGTCCGGCTGCTCGGTGAGCATGCCGTGGCCAGCCAGCAGCAACTGGTCGACCTGCTGGCGTCCGCAGGCGTGACCGCGACCCGGGCGACGGTGTCGCGCGATCTCGACGTTCTCGGTGCGGTGAAGGTGCGGGTTCCGGGAGGAACCGTGTACGCCATACCAGAGCATCCCATCGACCGCATCGCGCCCGAGGAGCATCTCAGGAAGGTGATGGGCGACTGGGTGGCCGACATCGGTGCCTCCGGCAACCTCGCGATGGTGCGCACACCGCCCGGCTCGGCCCACGTGGTGGCGTCCGCCCTCGACCGGGCCGGTCTTGAGGAGGTGCTGGGAACGGTGGCGGGGGACGACTCGCTGATCGTGGTGGCCACCGAAGGGACGCCGGGCTCGGAGCTGGCCGACCGCCTGCGGGACCTGGCCGGATTGGAGGCATCGAGATGACCACCGCGCATGCGACGCCCGCCGGCGACGCCGGAGTCTCCAAGGTGGTGCTGGCCTACTCGGGTGGGCTCGACACCTCCATAATTCTGCACTGGCTGCGGGAGACCTACGGCTGCACCGTGGTGACCTTCACGGCTGACATAGGCCAGGACGACGAGCTCGAGCCGGCCCGGGCCAAGGCCCTGGCCATGGGCGTCGCGCCCGAAGACATCTTCATCGAGGACCTGCGGGAGGAGTTCGCCCGCGACTTCGTGTTCCCGATGTTCAGGGCCAACGCCGTCTATGAGGGCGAGTACCTGCTGGGCACTTCCATCGCCCGGCCCTTGATCGCCAAACGGCTGGTCGAGATCGCCACGGCGACCGGGGCAGACGCCATCAGCCACGGCGCCACCGGCAAGGGAAACGACCAGGTCCGCTTCGAGCTCGGCGCCTACGCGCTCAAGCCCGACATCCGGGTGATCGCGCCCTGGCGGGAGTGGGACCTCGGCTCGCGGGAGTCGCTCATGGCCTACGCGGCCTCCCACGGCATCCCCATCGAGCGCAAGCGGGGCAAGGAGTCGCCCTTCTCGATGGACGCCAACATGCTCCACATCTCATACGAGGGCGGTCCGCTGGAGGACCCGTGGTACGAGCCCCCCGCGGAGATGTGGCTCTGGTCGGTGAGCCCCCAGCACGCCCCCAACGAGCCGACCTACGTGGACCTCACCTTCGCGGGCGGCGACATCGTTGCCGTCGATGGCCAGCCCATGACCCCCGGCCAGGTGCTGGCCACCCTCAACACGCTCGGCGCCGCCAACGGCGTCGGGCGGATCGACATCGTCGAGAACCGCTATGTGGGCATGAAGAGCCGGGGCGCCTACGAGACGCCGGGCGGCACGATCATGTTGCGGGCCCATCGGGCCATCGAGTCGATCACCCTCGACCGGGAGATGGCCCATCTCAAGGACGAGATCATGCCCCGCTACGCGGAGCTGATCTACAACGGCTACTGGTGGAGCCCGGAGCGCAGCATGCTGCAGACCGCAATCGACTACAGCCAGGGCAGCGTGAACGGCGAGGTCCGGGTACGGCTCTACAAGGGCAACGTCGACATCGCCGGACGGCGCTCCGACGACTCGCTGTTCGACTACAAGGTGGTGACCTTCGAGGAGGACGAGGGGGCCTACGACCAGGCCGACGCCTCCGGCTTCATTGCGTTGAACGCGCTGCGGCTGCGCAACCTGGCCCTCAAACAGGCCGAGAGAGGGGGCTAGCCGTGGACGACTCAGCGACCCTGTGGCACGGGCGGTTCGACGGCGACCCCGCCGAGGCGCTCCGGGCCCTCAACGACAGCCTGCCTTTCGACCGGCGCATGTTCCGCGAGGACATCGCGGGGTCGCGCGCCCACGCGACGATGCTGGCCGCGGTCGGGCTGCTCACCGGTGTCGAGCGCGACGCCATCTGCGCCGCGCTCGACACCGTCGAGGCTGAGATGGCTGAGGGCCGCTTCGTCTTCGCGCCTGGCGACGAGGACATCCACACCGCGGTGGAGCGGCGGGTCACCGAGATCACGCCGGCGGGGGCCAAGCTCCACACCGGTCGCAGCCGCAACGACCAGGTGGCCGCCGACCTGCGGCTGTGGACCCGCTCCGCCCTGGACGATGTCGCCCGGGCAGTGCTGGGCGTGCAGCGAACGCTGCTGAGCCTGGCCACCGATGCGGGCGAGGCGCGGCTGCCCGGCTACACCCACCTGCAGCAGGCTCAGCCGGTGCTGCTGGCCCACCATCTGCTGGCCCACGGCTGGGCGCTGGCCCGCGATGTCGAGCGGCTGGCCGAGGCCCGTCGCCGGGCGGACGTCTCACCGCTGGGGGCGGGCGCGCTGGCCGGGTCGTCGCTGCCGCTGGACCCTGAGCGGACCGCGGCCGAACTCGGATTCGCGTCCGTGTTCGACAACAGTCTCGACGCGGTGGCCGACCGCGACTTCGTGGTCGACGCCCTCTACGCGTTGGCCGTCCTCGGGGTGCACCTGAGCCGGATCGGCGAGGAGTTGGTGCTGTGGTCGTCGTCGGAGTTCGGTTTCGTGGAACTCGACGACGCCCACAGCACCGGCTCGTCGATGATGCCCCAGAAGAAGAACCCCGACGTGGCCGAGCTGGCCCGGGCCAAGGCCGGCCGTCTCATCGGGCACCTGACCGGTCTGCTGGCCACCCTCAAGGGACTGCCCCTGGCCTACGCCAAGGACCTCCAGGAGGACAAGGAGCCCCTGTTCGACGCGGTCGACACGACTCTGCTCACGCTGGCCGCCCTGGACGGGCTCCTGTCGACGGCCCGTTTCGACATCGACCGCATGGCGGATGCGGCGTCGTCGCCCTACTCCTCGGCCACCGACCTGGCCGAGTGGATGGTGGGGCGGGGGACACCGTTCCGCGAGGCCCACGCCGCGGTCGGCGAGCTGGTGCGGCGCTCGCTGGCCGGTGAGGGATCGCTGGCCGAGCTGGCAGCCGCCGACGACCGGCTCGGCCCGGAGGCTGCCGCGCTGCTCCAGCCGGGGGCATCGGCGGCGCGGCGCAACACGCGTGGCGCGGGCGGCCCGGAGGCGGTGGCCGTCCAGCTGGAGAGCTTCCGGCAACGGATCGAGACCGACGCGGCCCGCTTGGGGTGAGCCACGAGCGCTGCTTCCCGCTCTTGTTCGCTGCGCTCACGGGCCGCTCGGGCCACGGCCTCGCTTGCTGCAACTGAGGTTGTCGTGAACGTCGATGCGTCCGCTCGGCCTCTTCCCCGCGACTTCTATGCGCGACACGCGCTGGAGGTCGCACCCGAGCTGCTCAACAAGGTGCTGGTGGCACCGGACGGCCGTGCCGGCCGGATCGTGGAAGTCGAGGCTTACCGGGGCGGTGACGATCCCGGCAGCCACGGCTTCCGCGGCATGACCAAGCGCAACGCCACCATGTTCGGTCCGTCGGGCCGTCTTTATGTGTACTTCACGTACGGCATGCACTGGTGCGCCAACGTCGTGGTCGAGACCGAGGGGGTGGCCGCCGCGGTGCTGCTGCGGGCGCTCACGCCGCTGGAGGGTCTCGACGCCATGTACGCAGCGCGGAGCGCGGCTGCTCGTCGTGACCGCGACCTGTGCAGCGGCCCGGCCAAGCTCACCCAGGCGCTGGGCATCGACGGCTACCTCGACGGCGCCAACCTCGTCAGCGGCGATCAGGGCGTGACCATCGTGGACGACGGTCAGCCACCCCCGCCCGAACCCGCCGTCACCACCAGGATCGGCCTCACCAACGGCGCCGACCTCCCCTGGCGCTTCTGCGTAGCCGGAACAGCCGACCTCTCCCGCGGTCTCTAAGAGGCCGAGCGGATAGGCGAGCGAGTCCGGTTCATACGGGCGAGGCCGTGGCCCGAGCGGCCCGTGAGCGCAGCGAACAAGAGCGGGAGACACCCCGCCCCGCCGCGAAGCACTCTCACCTATCCGCATGGCCCCTAGACGTCGCCGGGGACTTGGCAGTTGTCCATGTTGTTAAGGCGGGAGAAGCCGTCCATCCGCTCGGTGTAGGTGCTGCCCTCGGTCATGTCGACGAGCAGGAAGCGCAGCTCCCGGTCGGGCGTGTCGTCGTCGGCGGTACGCAGCTTTGCCGAGTGGCTGCGACGGTCGGTGACGTAGACGTCCCAGTCGGCCAGCCAGTCGCGGACCAGATCCGCATCCGGTGGGCCGTCGCGTTCAGTGGACGTCGCCAGCGATACCTGGGCTCGCATGCGCAGGTCGTCCACGAGCGACTCGACTTCATCGGTTCCCCGGTCCACCTGGTCGGCGCGTTCCTCCCTTGAGGCCGCCTGGCGGGCCGTGGGCACCTCCGCAATGGCCGCCTGGGCGTGGGCGCAACGCTGGTCGGCCCATTGGGCGAATTCGCGGTCGTCGAGGCGGGCCGGGTTCTCGGTGCGGGCCCACGGCGAGAAGGCCCACGCCCAGAACACGAAGCTGCCCACTACGAACAGGCCGGCCAGCCACCGGCCCACCATCCGCCATCGTCTGCGGACCGGTGTCGCGCCGGCGCCGTCGTTCGCCCCGGCCGCTGCCGGCGTATCCGGCTCGGAGGCGGTCATCGTTCGGTGTTCACCCAGATCTCGGCGGAGCTGCCCGTCTCGACGGTGGTGCCGGCGGCCGGCGACTGCTGCCACACGACGCCGGGATCGCCGCCGAACCGTTCCAGCTCCTCGTCGAAGAACGGCTCGACGAACACCGCCACGCCCAACCCCGCTGCGGCCAGGACCCCTCGGGCCTCGGCCTCGCTCAGGCCTACGACGCCGGGCATCTCGACGAGCGTCGGCAGGTCGGGAGCTACCGCCACCTCAACCGTCACGGTGATCCCGCCCCGCTGCAGGGACATCGCGGCGGGGGCCTGCCCGATGATCGTTCCCTCCTCGTACTCATCGGTCTCGACGTCGACCGCGGCCACTCCCAGGGTCAGCTCCGTCAACTCAGCCGCCACCAGGGCCGGGTCCCAGGCCCGGCCCACCAGGTCGGGGATCTCGACCGAGTCGAGCGGCGGCGGCGCGGTGGCGGGCGGGGGCGCGCTGACCGGCGGAGCGGGCAGGTTGACGGCCGGGATTCCCTCGTGGGCCGCGATCATGATCTCGCGCCAGATCTGGGCCGGGTACGTCCCACCCGACACCCTGATGTCGGTGGTGGGTGGAACCATCGGGATCTGGGCGTCGGGGAAGCCGACCCACACCGCCGCAGCCCGTTGCGGCGTGTATCCCACGAAGGTCGCGTCGGCGTAGTTCTGGGCCGTGCCCGTCTTGCCGGCGGCCGGGCGGTCGATGGCCGCCCGGTGTCCGGTGCCCTGAGTGATCGATCCCTGAAGCACCCAGGTGATCTGGTTGGCGATGGCGGAATCGAGCACTGGCCTGTCGTCGCTGACATGGCGGTACAGCGCGGTGCCGTCGGACTTGATGATGCTGGTCACCAGCACCGGTTCGCTCCGCCGGCCCGAGCGGGCGAATGTGGAGAACATCGTGGCCAGCTCGACGGTGTTGACATCCTCGGTGCCCAGCACGCCGGCGCACACCGGTGCGATGCGGCTGGCTTCCAGGCCGAGCCGCTCGGCCATGGTCACGAAGTTGGCCGGCCGGATGTCCACCATCAGCTGGGCGTAGACCGTGTTGATCGAGCGTTGGGTGGCCGCTATCAGGTTGGCCTCCACCGGCGTCTCGGGCTCCGAGCCGAGCCCGCCCCTGATGGTCCACAGCGGTCCGCAGACATCGGGCCGGTCGATCTCCAGCTCGTCGGGGGCGTCGTAGCTCTTGGTCACCGTGAAGCCGCGGGTCAGGGCTTCGGCCAGCGCGATGGGCTTCATGGCCGACCCGGCCTGCCGGCCCTTGCCGCTGGCCAGGTTGAACTTGGCGTCGGTGTCGTCGCCGAAGAAGTCGCGGCCGCCGACCATGGCCAGTATGTGGCCGTCCTCGGCGCCGCCTACCCCCAGCACCGTCGCGGCCGCGTCGGGATTGATGCCGTTGTCGGGCAGTATCGCCTCAACCGTCGCCTCGGCCCTGGCCTGCAGGCCCAGGTCGATCGTGGTGTGGATGTCCAGTCCCCCCTCGAACAGCAGCTGGGTGCGGTACTCGCGGGTCGGCCCGAAGGCGTCGTTGTCGAGGAACCACTGCTTGACGTCCTCCACGAAGTGAGCAGCCGGGTAGCGCTCCTCGAAGATCGGGATGTCCTCGATCAGCACGATCGGCTCGTTGTAGGCCCGGTCGTACTCGTCGTTGGTGATGAAGCCGTTGACCAGCATCCGTTCCAGCACCAGGTTGCGGCGGCGCCTGGCGTCTTGAGGGTTGCGGTAGGGATCGAAGGCGCTGGGGCGCTGGATCAGTCCGGCCAGCAGCGCGGCCTGCTCCAGGGTGAGCTCGGTCACCTTCAGGCACGCTTCGCTGCCGCGCTCGGCCGCGGTAGTGGCCAGCTCGCAGGCGGGGGCGCCGAAGTACTGCCTGGCCGCGGCCTCGATGCCGTAGGCGCCGTTGCCGAAGTACACCCAGTTCAGGTAGCGCAGCAGGATGAAGTCCTTGGTGAAGAACTGCTCGAAGCGCCGGGCCATGAAGAACTCCTCGACCTTTCGGGTCAAGGTTGTCTCGGAGCGGTCGAGGAACACGTTGCCGACGTACTGCTGGGTGATGGTGGAGCCGCCCTGGCTGATCCCGCCCGCGGCCACGTTGCTGCGGGCCGCCCGCAGGATCGCCTTGAGGTCGGCTCCGTCGTGCTCGTAGAAGCGCTCGTCCTCGATGGCGACGACCGCGTTGCGCACCACTTCGGGAACGAGAGCTATGTCGGTCACATCGGTGCGGCGCTGCTCGCCCCGCAGCTCGGTGATCAGCACACCGTTGCGGTCGTACACCCGCGAGGACTGCGCGGTCGTGAGTTCCTCCACATCGAAGCTCACGTCGCGCAACTCGTAAGAGCAGCCCGCCGCCAGCACCGAGAGCAGGGCTGCGATGGCAACGATCGTCGCTGGGCGCCGACTCACGGCCTCCAGTGTGCTGCACCGGGGAGGCCGAACCACTCATGATGCTCTTAAGGGCAGGCGCGGGCTCAGCCGTCCGGACCGCGTCGGTAGGCTGATCGGCGATGGTTGACCTGCTCGACGACCTGCGCGCCCGCCGGCTGGTCCATGACAACACCGACGAGGCCGGGTTGACCGATCTGCTCGAGTCGGGCCCCGTCACTCTCTACTGCGGCATCGATCCCAGTGCCGACAGCCTGCATGTCGGCCATCTCGTGGCCGTGCTGGTGCTGCGCCGCTTCCAGGAGGCCGGCCACCGCCCGCTGGCGCTGGTGGGTGGGGCCACCGGGATGGTCGGCGACCCCAGCGGCCGCTCCGACGAACGGGTCCTGCTCGATGCGGCCACGCTCGAAGCGAACACAGCCGGCATCCGGGCCCAGCTCGAGTCGCTCTTCGACTTCTCCGGCGACAGCGCGGCCCGTCTCGTGAACAACTATGACTGGACCCGGGACGTGAGCCTGCTCGATTTCCTGCGGGACGTCGGCAAGCACATCACCGTCAACCAGATGGTGGCCAAGGACTCGGTGCGCAGCCGCATGGAGAGCGACCATGGGATCTCGTTCACCGAGTTCAGCTACATGCTGCTGCAGGCATTCGACTACTGGTGGCAGTTCGAGCACTACGACTGCCGGCTCCAGGTCGGCGGCTCCGACCAGTGGGGCAACATCACCGCCGGCATCGACCTCGTCCGGCGCCGCAGCGGCGCCACCGTCCACGGTCTGACCTGGCCGCTTATGACCCGGGCCGACGGCCATAAGTTCGGCAAGACGGCCGAGGGCACGGTGTGGCTCGACCGGGAGCGCACCCTGCCCTTCGAGCTGCATCAGTACTTCGTCAACACCGACGACCGCGACGCCGAGCGACTGCTGCTGCAACTCACGCTGCTGCCGGTGGCCGAGGTGGGAGAGATCATGTCGGCCCACGCGGCCGCCCCGCACGAGCGGCGGGCCCAGCGCGCCCTAGCGGACGAGGTCTGCACCCTGGTGCACGGCTCGGCTGCCACCGATCAGGCCGGTCTGGCGGCCGAGGTCCTGTTCGGGGAGCCGACGCTGTCTGGTGATCGGCTGGAGGCGGTGCGAGGCATCGTGCCCGAGACGGTGGTGGGCGGCTCGGTCATCGGCGGTGACGAGCCGGTGGTAGACGCCCTGGTCGCGGCCGGGGTGTGCGCCTCACGCTCCGACGCCCGCCGCACGATCACCGGCGGCGGCATCCGTGTGAACGGCCGGCGGGTGGGGTCACCGTCCGAGCAGGTCGACCTGGTGGACGGCCGCTACGCGCTGGTGCAGCGGGGCCGCCGGCAACGCCATTTGTTGGTGGTGGATTAGAGGCCGAGCGGGTAGGCGAGCGAGTCCGGTTCATACGGGCGAGGCCGTGGCCCGAGCGGCCCGTGAGCGCAGCGAACAAGAGCGGGAAACGCCCCGCCCCGACGCGATGGGCTTGCACCTGCTCGCGCAGATTATTGAGGCCCCGAAATAGGTTGATGTAGTCGCCCCGGGGCGGTAGGGTGACCGGCCACCCCGGCGGGGCTCTGTGAGCGCGGTCGGAGTTGCAGTGCCTTCGGCGCCATCGGGCCGGTTCTTGCCGGGATCGCAACGGTCGCCGGCAGGAGATTGCTTCTTGAAAACGGAAGAGACGGACGCATAGCGAGTGCGGGCGTCGGCTCGGGCTGCGTGGCCTGAGGCGATGTCCGTCAATGCACGGTCCGGCATGCCTGCCGGACCGGCCCGGCGCTTCGGCGCCGGGTGAGCCAAGGTCTCTCCGCCCCAAGCGGTGAGGCCGGCTCTCTGGCCGCAAGGCTGCTCACGCACCCGCCCTTAGGCGGGGAGCAGCCGAGCAAACCGATCGATGGCCCGGCTTCGGCCGTGCCGGAGATCTCGACGGAGAGTTTGATCCTGGCTCAGGACGAACGCTGGCGGCGTGCTTAACACATGCAAGTCGAACGAGGCAGCGGCCTTCGGGCCGTTGTCGAGTGGCGAACGGGTGAGTAACACGTGAGGAACCTGCCCCGGAGACCGGGATAACCAGAGGAAACTCTGGCTAATACTGGATGCCCCCGGATGGTCGCATGGCCAACCGAGGAAACGCTCCGGTGCTCCGGGAGGGCCTCGCGGCCTATCAGCTTGTTGGTGGGGTAACGGCCTACCAAGGCATCGACGGGTAGCTGGTCTGAGAGGACGATCAGCCACACTGGGACTGAGACACGGCCCAGACTCCTACGGGAGGCAGCAGTGGGGAATATTGCGCAATGGGCGAAAGCCTGACGCAGCAACGCCGCGTGGGGGATGAATGCCTTCGGGTTGTAAACCCCTTTCAGCAGGGACGAAAATGACGGTACCTGCAGAAGAAGCCCCGGCCAACTACGTGCCAGCAGCCGCGGTAACACGTAGGGGGCAAGCGTTGTCCGGATTTATTGGGCGTAAAGAGCTCGTAGGCGGTTGCGTAAGTCGGATGTGAAAACTCAGGGCTCAACCCGGAGACGCCATTCGATACTGCGCTGACTAGAGTCCGGTAGAGGAGCATGGAATTCCTGGTGTAGCGGTGAAATGCGCAGATATCAGGAGGAACACCAGTGGCGAAGGCGGTGCTCTGGGCCGGTACTGACGCTGAGGAGCGAAAGCGTGGGTAGCGAACAGGATTAGATACCCTGGTAGTCCACGCCGTAAACGTTGGGCACTAGGTGTGGGGCCTCCTTAACGGGTTCCGTGCCGTAGCTAACGCATTAAGTGCCCCGCCTGGGGAGTACGGCCGCAAGGCTAAAACTCAAAGGAATTGACGGGGGCCCGCACAAGCGGCGGAGCATGTTGCTTAATTCGAGGCAACGCGAAGAACCTTACCTGGGTTTGACATGCACGGAAAAGCCATAGAGATATGGTGTCCTTCGGGGCTGTGCGCAGGTGGTGCATGGCTGTCGTCAGCTCGTGTCGTGAGATGTTGGGTTAAGTCCCGCAACGAGCGCAACCCTTGTCCTATATTGCCAGCACGTAAAGGTGGGGACTTGTAGGAGACTGCCGGGGTCAACTCGGAGGAAGGTGGGGATGACGTCAAGTCATCATGCCCCTTATGCCCAGGGCTGCAAACATGCTACAATGGCCGGTACAAAGGGCTGCTATACCGCGAGGTTGAGCGAATCCCATAAAGCCGGTCTCAGTTCGGATTGGAGTCTGCAACTCGACTCCATGAAGTCGGAGTCGCTAGTAATCCCGGATCAGCAACGCCGGGGTGAATACGTTCCCGGGCCTTGTACACACCGCCCGTCACACCACGAAAGTCGGCAACACCCGAAGTCAGTGGCCTAACCCCTCGGGGAAGGAGCTGCCGAAGGTGGGGTTGGCGATTGGGGTGAAGTCGTAACAAGGTAGCCGTACCGGAAGGTGCGGCTGGATCACCTCCTTTCTAAGGAGCATGATCTCAACGGTTGGTTGGCTGCTCAAGCCAGCTTTCAGTTGAGTGCTTCCAGTTAAGGCACTCGCTGGTTGTTCGTCTCTTCCGTTTTGAGGAAGCGGTCATGGCACCGCTCCTTACGGGCGCGCTGAACTCGTCAGAGTTCATCGCCCATGGATCGCCTCTTGAGAATTGCATAGCGAGCACGAGCATCTTTCGCGAGATGCAATGAAAATGAAACCCAAGCTACTAAGAGCCAACGGTGAATGCCTTGGCACTGACTACCGATGAAGGTCGTGAGAGGCTGCGATAAGCCGCGGGGAGCTGCCAACTAAGCTTTGATCCGCGGATGACCGAATGGGGAAACCCGGCACTCGTAATGGAGTGTCACTGCCGTCTGAACACATAGGGCGGCTAGAGGGAACCGGGTGAACTGAAACATCTAAGTAACCCGAGGAAAAGAAAGCAACAGCGACTCCCTGAGTAGCGGCGAGCGAAACGGGAAGAGCCTAAACTCAGGTGGTGGAAAGCCTGGCGGCGTTGCCACCTGGGGGTTGTGGGAACCGATTGGGAGAGCGCCAGATCTCCCGCAGAGTTACAAAGACAGTGGGTAGTGGAATCGCTCTGGAAAGGCGAGCCATAGAGGGTAATGGCCCCGTACACGAAACTCATCTGTCCTCTGATCGGAGCTCCCGAGTAGCGCCGGATCCGGGAAAGCCGGCGTGAATCTGCGAGGACCACCTCGTAAGGCTAAGTATAAGTCAGTGACCGATAGTGAACTAGTACCGTGAGGGAAAGGTGAAAAGCACCCCGGGAGGGGAGTGAAATAGTACCTGAAACCGTTGGTTTACAAGCAGTCAGAGTGTCGCCTCCGTCGCCTTGTGCCTCGGAGGTCACGATGGCGTGCCTTTTGAAGAATGAGCCTGCGAGTTACGGTGTGTGGCAAGGTTAACCCGTGAGGGGAAGCCGGAGCGAAAGCGAGTCTGAACAGGGCGTTCAGTCGCATGCTGTAGACCCGAAGCCGAGTGATCTAGCCATGGGCAGTGTGAAGCGGGGGTAAGACCCCGTGGAGGCGCGAACCCACTTCGGTTGAAAACGGAGGGGATGACCTGTGGTTAGGGGTGAAAGGCCAATCAAACTCGGTGATAGCTGGTTCTCCGCGAAATGTATTTAGGTGCAGCGTCGCATGTTCAGCCGTGGAGGTAGAGCACTGGATGGGCTAGGGGCCCCACAAGGTTACTGACCCCAACCAAACTCCGAATGCCACGGTTCCAGAGTGCGGCAGTGAGTCCTCGGGGGATGAGCTTCGATGGACAAAAGGGAAACAGCCCAGACCGCCGGTTAAGGCCCCTAATTCTGTACTAAGTGGTAAACGATGTGGGATTGCCCAGACAGCCAGGAGGTTGGCTTAGAAGCAGCCACCCTTGAAAGAGTGCGTAACAGCTCACTGGTCGAGTGGCCCTGCGCGGACAATGTAACGGGGCTTAAGTACAGAGCCGAAACTGCGGATGTCTGTGTAAACAGGCATGGTAGCGGAGCGTCGATCTTGGTGTGAAGCGCCGGTGTGAACCGTCGTGGACCGTGATCGAGTGCGAATGCAGGTATGAGTAGCGAGAGAGGGGTGAGAAACCCCTCCACCGGAAGTCCAAGGGTTCCTGGGGAAGGCTAATCCTCCCAGGGTAAGTCGGGAGCTAAGGCGAGGCCGATAGGCGTAGTCGATGCACAACCGGTTGATATTCCGGTACCACCAAGTGCGCGTCCATGCAAAAGCGAGATTGCTAAGAGGATGCCTTGCGCCCCACGAAGGGGCAATAGGTCGAATCGACCCATCTCGTGGCTGCAAGCAATGCGGGGACACAGTAAGGTAGGTGAGCCCAGGCGATGGTTGTCCTGGGGTAAGCGTGTAGGAGGAGGACCAGGCAAGTCCGGGCCTCATGAACTCTGAGACGTGAAGCCGAACCGCTATAGGTGAAGTCACTGATCCTATGCTGTCGAGAAAAGCCGCTAGCGAGCTCACTCGGTGCCCGTACCCCAAACCAACTCAGGTGGACAGGTAGAGAATACCAAGGTGATTGGGTGAACTATGGTTAAGGAACTCGGCAAATTGCGTCCGTAACCTCGGGAGAAGGACGACTCCAATAGGGTGACGGCCCTTAGCGGCCCGAGCTCGAAGGAGTGGCACAAACCAGGGGGAAGCGACTGTTTACTAAAAACACAGCAGCGTGCGAAGCCGCAAGGCGATGTATACGCTGTGACGCCTGCCCGGTGCTGGAAGGTTACGGGGAAAGGTTAGCCTTCGGGCGAAGCTTTGAACCTAAGCCCCAGTAAACGGCGGCCGTAACTATAACGGTCCTAAGGTAGCGAAATTCCTTGTCGGGTAAGTTCCGACCTGCACGAATGGCGTAACGACTTCCCTACTGTCTCAACCATAGACCCAGCGAAATTGAAGTACGAGTAAAGATGCTCGTTAGCTGCAGAAGGACGGAAAGACCCCGTGCACCTTTACTACAGTCTGGTATTGGTTTTTGGTATAGGTTGTGTAGGATAGGTGGGAGACTTGGAAGCAAGGGCGCCAGCTCTTGTGGAGTCAACCTTGAAATACCACCCTTCCTATGCTGGAAATCTAACCTAGGTCCGTAATCCGGATTAGGAACAGTGCCAGATGGGTAGTTTGACTGGGGCGGTCGCCTCCCAAAGGGTAACGGAGGCGCCCAAAGGTTCCCTCAGCCTGGTCGGCCATCAGGCGTTGAGTGCAATGACACAAGGGAGCTTGACTGCGAGACGTACATGTCGAGCAGGTGCGAAAGCAGGGCATAGTGATCCGGCGGTTGCGTGTGGAAGCGCCGTCGCTCAACGGATAAAAGGTACGCCGGGGATAACAGGCTCATCTTCCCAAGAGTCCATATCGACGGGAAGGTTTGGCACCTCGATGTCGGCTCATCGCATCCTGGGGCTGAAGCAGGTCCCAAGGGTTGGGCTGTTCGCCCATTAAAGCGGTACGCGAGCTGGGTTTAGAACGTCGTGAGACAGTTCGGTCCCTATCCTCTGCAGCCGGAAGAGACTTGAGGAAAGCTGTCCCTAGTACGAGAGGACCGGGACGGACGCAGCTCTCGTGTGCCAGTTGTTCCGCCAGGAGCATGGCTGGTTGGCGACCTGCGGAAGGGATAACCGCTGAAAGCATCTAAGCGGGAAGCCTGTTCCAAGATGAGGTCTCTCACCGGGTAACCGGGTAAGGCCCGTGGCAGAACACCACGTTGATAGGCCGGAAGTGTAAGCACGGTGACGTGTTCAGCTGACCGGTACTAATCGGCCGAGGGCTTGGTTCAATTTCGCATCGAGCGCTCGGTGCTCGTGCTCGCTATGGAGTTCGTCAAGAGGCGATCCCGCTAGGGGTCGCCCGTACGACAACAGGTTTCGGTGGCGATAGCGGCGGGGTCACACCCGTTCCCATTCCGAACACGGAAGTTAAGCCCGCCAGCGCCGATGGTACTTGGGTGGAGACGCCCTGGGAGAGTAGGACGCCGCCGGATTTCGCCGATCAGAAGGCCCCGTCGACCAAAGGTCCGGGGCCTTCTGGCATTCTCAGGTGCTGTTCCCGGCGGAATTGGCAGCGTTGTGCACGGATGGCGTGCATTGTGCTGCCAATTCGCGCCGTGGACGGGATTGGCCTCCGAATTGGCAGCGTTGTGCACGGATGCCGTGCATTCTGCTGCCAATTCGCGAGCTGGGCATCTGGCGATTTGGGGCGCCGATAGGCTCCGGCCATGTCACCTCGGGCGCGCCAGCGCGTCGTGCTGCCGCCTGTGCCACACCCTGCGGCGGACCCCCACGTCGAGTTGGTGCGCGCTCTCGGCCCGGAACGGGGCAGGAGCGCGGTGCGACGCTTCGAGACGGCGGCCAAGGCCTTCCGCGCCGAGCGGTTAAAGGAGGCCCTCCCGCTGCTCACCCGGCTGGCTCGTGACGCGCCAGAGGTCGCCGATGTGCGGGAGCTGTACGGACTGGTGCTGTACCGCCTAGGGCGCTTCAAGGCAGCTATGGCCGAACTCGAGTTCTTCCGCGAGCTGAGCGGCTCCACCGAGCAGCATCCGGTGTTGGCCGACTGCCACCGCGCCCTGGGCCGCTGGGCTGACGTGGAGGCGCTCTGGAAGGAACTTGGCGCGGCGTCGCCCTCGGCCGAGTTGGTCACCGAGGGGCGGCTGGTGCTGGCCGGAGCCAAGGCCGACAGGGGAGAGCTGCCCGCGGCCATCCGTGTCCTGGAGCAGGGCTGGAAGCTGCCTTCGCGGCCCCGGGACCACCACCTGCGCCGGGCCTATGCCCTCGCCGACCTTTATGAAAGGGCCGGCCGTTCCCCCAGGGCCCGGGAGCTGTTCCGCTGGGTCGAGTCCCACGACCCGCTACTGGCCGACGTGTCCCAACGGGTCCGCGCCCTCAGCTGAGCGCGCCGAAGCGCGTCTCCATGTCGCGGCGGACCTTCACCGCGTCGCTGGTCTCGTCGATCTTCACGTCGGCCCAGGTGACGACTTGGCCCTTGGGCACGTCGTTGACCAGGGGCACGTTGTGGGCGAGGCCGATCGGGAGAGCGCCGGCGGCGAGGCTGTCGCCGGCCGGCATGAGCAGACCCCGGATGGTGAAGCCCCCCTCGCCGTCAAGGCTCTCGCCCGCGGTGAGGTGGCGTTTGGCCACCGCCACCGCATCGCCGCGGAAACCGGTGGGCGTCCCGGTCGGTTCGCCCCGCAGGGCCGCGCTCAACACCGACACGCCGACCTCCAGGCCGATCAGGTGGTACGGCTTGTAGGTCGCGCTGTAGCGGCCGCTGCGGTCGGTCACCAGGCCGTACTCGGCGAAGCAGCGGGCCGTGTAGTCGCTGGGCGCCTCGAAGACCACGTAGACGCCCCAGCGGAGGTCGCGCTCGACCGGCTCTCCGTTCCGGTGGAGCGACGAGACCACCTCCACCTGGCCCTTGTGGTGCAGCGTGCCGCCCTCGGCACGCGGTCGCAGGACCTCGGCAAGGTGGTCGGTGCCGGCCGGCGGGAATCCGAGCCCGCCCGGCGCCGGCGCCAGTCCGGTGGCATTGGACACCGCGGCCATCTCGATCGCCGACTTGGTGCCGTCGAGGAATGAGTTGAACATCTGCGGGTTCATGCCGCCTTCGGCGGCCTGGTCGGGCGAGATGCCGTAGCCGTCCCAGACCGTCTCGGGGGTGGAATCGTGGTAGCTCGGCAGGTACTTGGTGCCCTTGCCCGCCGCGACCACACCGAGGCCGGCGGCTTGCGCCCAGTCGACCATCTCGCAGATCAGCGCAGGCTGGTCGCCGTAGGCCATCGAGTAGACCAGTCCGGCCCGGCGGGCCTCCTCAGCCAGCAGAGGTCCGGCCAGGACGTCGGCTTCGACATTGACCATGACGATGTGCTTGCCGTTGGCGATCGCGCAGCGGGCGTGGGCCAGGCCGGCCGGGGGATTGCCGGTCGCGTCGACCACCACCTCCACGCCGTCGGCGGCGATCAGCTCGAAGGGATCGTCGGTCAGGTGGATCGTGCCCCGCTCCAGCGCGGCAGCCGGCGACGCAGCCCAGCAGGTCTCATCGGGCCAGCCGGTGGCGGCCAGGGCGCTGCGGGCCCGGTCGGGATCGAGATCGGCGATGGCCGTCACATGGAGGCCCGGAGTGGTCCTGGCCTGGGCCAGGAACATCGAGCCGAACTTACCGGCTCCGATCAAGCCGGCGGTGACGGGGCGGCCCTCAGCGACGCGCTCCTGCAGTAGCCGGAAGAGGTTCATGCTGTCTTGGTTCGAGACGCTAGCCCGAGTGGTCGCCGCCCGCTTAGCGGGTCCGCGCTCGCTGACGGGTTGGGGCGCTACCGTGGCGGCAGGCGGGCGCGGGTCGCCTGGCTTGCCGACCGGCGGTCGCCTCGGACCACCCCATCAGGAGCTTTCCGTGGACATTCACACATTGCTCGGTGACGACGCCGAGTCGCTGCTCGATCATGAGTGCAAGACCTTCGAGCGGGAGTCGCTGACCCTTCCCGGCCCCGACTTCGTGGACCGGGTCCTCGCCACCAGCGACCGCTCGCCCCAGGTGCTGCGCAGCATCCAGTCGCTGTTCGGCAGCGGCCGGCTGGCCGGCACCGGCTATGTGTCGATACTGCCGGTCGACCAGGGCATCGAGCACTCAGGCGCGGCCTCGTTCGCGCCCAACCCGGCCTACTTCGACCCGATGAACATCGTGGAGCTCGGGATCGAGGGAGGCTGCAACGCGGTGGCCACCACGTTCGGCGTGCTGGGCATGGCGTCGCGCCGCTACGCCCATCGCATACCGTTCATCGTCAAGCTCAACCACAACGAGTTGCTGAGCCATCCCGAGTCGTACGACCAGGTGATGTTCGGCTCGGTGGAGCAGGCCTGGGACCTCGGCGCGGCCGGCGTGGGCGCCACCGTCTACTTCGGATCCGAGAATGCCCGGCGCCAGATCGGCGAGGTCTCCGAGGCCTTCGCGGCCGCCCACGAGCTAGGCATGTTCACCGTGCTGTGGTGCTACCTGCGCAACTCGGCCTTCAAGGTGGACGGCACCGACTACCACGCGGCCGCCGACCTGACCGGCCAGGCCAACCACATGGGCGTCACCATCGAGGCCGACATCATCAAGCAGAAGCTGCCCACCAACAACGGCGGATACCGGGCCGTCGGCTTCGGCAAGACCCACGACCTCGTCTACGACCAGCTCACCAGCGACCATCCCATCGACCTGTGCCGCTACCAGGTGGCCAACTGCTACATGGGCCGGATCGGGCTCATCAACAGCGGCGGGGCATCCTCTGGCGCCAGCGATCTGGCCGAGGCGGTCGCCACCGCAGTCATCAACAAGCGGGCCGGCGGCACCGGGCTGATCTCGGGCCGAAAGGCCTTCCAGCGGCCCATGGCCGAAGGCGTCGAACTGCTCAACGCCATCCAGGACGTGTACCTGGACGCCTCCGTCACCGTGGCCTGATTCCGGGGTAGCGCAGCACCTGCAAATGAACGGGAGATAAAGCCGTGGCCTCAAACGGTATACCGGCTATCGTGTCGCCTGCGGGCCGGAGATGGTGGGTCTCAAACGCGAGCCGCGCCGCCTGCTCCCGCACAGCGGATGCAAAGGAGCATCAGTGACCGAGACTTCGGCACGGACCCAGGAGGTCCGTACGACCGATGGCATCGTCCTTCGCTTCGCCGGCGACTCCGGCGACGGCATGCAGCTCACCGGCGACCGGTTCACCTCGGCCAGCGCCCTGTTCGGCAACGACCTGGCCACCCTGCCGGAGTTCCCGGCTGAGATCCGGGCCCCGGCCGGCACCCTGGCCGGCGTCTCATCGTTTCAGGTCCACATCTCCGACCACGACATAACCACCCCCGGCGACGCCCCGACGGTGCTGGTGGCCATGAACCCGGCCGCACTGCAGTCCGACCTGCATCTGCTGAAGCCGGGCGGGACCGTGATCGTCAACGCGGACGCCTTCAACGAGCGCAACCTGGCCAAGGCCGGATACGAGTCGAACCCGCTGGAGGACGGCAGCCTCGACGGCTACACGGTGGTCACCGCCCCGATGACCGACCTCACCAAGCGGGCCTGCCAGGACCTGGGCGTCAAGCCCCGCGACGCCGAGCGGTCCAAGAACTTCTTCGCCCTCGGGCTGGTGTCGTGGCTGTACTCGCGCCCGGTCAAGCCCACCGTCGACTGGATCGACGGCAAGTTCGCGGGGCGCGACACGGTGATCGCGGCCAACAAGGCCGCCTTCGCCGCCGGCCACGCCTTCGGCGAGACAGCCGAACTGGGCGCCAGCCGGCTGATGGTCCAGCCGGCCGCGCTCGAGCCGGGCACCTACACCAACATCAACGGCAACACCGCCCTGTCGTGGGGGCTCATAGCCGCCTCCCAGCAGGCCGGCATACCGCTGTTCCTGGGGTCCTACCCGATCACACCGGCCAGCGACGTGCTGCATGAGCTGGCCCGGCACAAGAACTTCGGGGTCCGCACCCTTCAGGCCGAGGACGAGATCGGCGCAGTGGGCGCGGCCCTCGGCGCGGCCTACGGGGGCCACATCGGCGTCACCACCACCTCGGGTCCTGGCATGGCCCTCAAGGCCGAGACCGTGGGCCTGGCCGTCAGCCTGGAGGTGCCGCTGGTGGTCATCGACATCCAGCGGGGCGGGCCGTCGACCGGCCTGCCGACCAAGACCGAGGCGGCTGACCTGCTCATGGCCATGTACGGCCGCCACGGCGAGGCGCCCCTGCCGATAGTGGCGGCCCAGAGCCCGTCGGACTGCTTCTTCACGGCCATCGAGGCGGTGCGCCTGGCCGTGGAGCACCGCACGCCGGTGATCCTGCTCTCGGACGGCTACCTGGCCAACAGCAGCGAGCCCTGGCGCATCCCCGATGTCGAGCAGCTCGACTCCATCGCCGTCAACTTCGCCTCCAAGCCCAACCACGTGAACGACGAGGGCGAGTCCGTCTTCTGGCCCTTCCGCCGCGACGAGCGGCTGGTGCGCCCCTGGGCCATCCCCGGCACTCCGGGACTCATGCACCGCATCGGCGGGATCGAGAAGGAGGACGGCAGCGGCAACATCAGCTACGAGCCCGACAACCACCAGGCCATGGTGCGGCTCCGGGCCGAGCGGATCGCTCTGATCGCCCACCACATCCCGCCCGCCGAGGTCGTCGGCGACCCGGACGCGTCCGTCGCGGTGGTCAGCTGGGGCTCGACGTGGGGCGCCATCACCTCGGCCCGCCGCCGGATCGAGTCGGCCGGCCGCCGCCTGGCCCACATCCACCTGCGCCACCTGAACCCGCTGCCCGCCAATCTCGGCGACCTGCTGCGGTCCTTCGAGCGGGTCGTGGTGCCCGAGATGAACACCGGGCAGCTCTGCCGGATGCTGCGGGCCGAGTATCTCGTCGACGCCAAGTCGGTGACCAAGGTCTCGGGCCAGCCCTTCACCGCGGCCGAGCTGGTGGAGGCGATCGGTGAGGCGATCGGGGCGACGGGAGAGCAACGATGACCAACGTGCCCGTGACTACCCGCAAGGACTGGACCACCGACCAGGAGGTCCGCTGGTGCCCCGGCTGCGGCGACTACTCGATCCTCACCGCGGTGCAGCTGCTGATGCCCGAGCTGGACGTGCGCCGCGAGGACACGGTCTTCGTGTCGGGGATCGGCTGCGCGGCCCGGTTCCCGTACTACATGAACACTTACGGCCTGCACGCCATCCACGGGCGCTCCCCGGCGGTGGCCACCGGCCTGGCCATGGCCCGGGGCGATCTGCACGTCTGGGTGGTGGGCGGCGACGGCGACATGATGTCGATCGGGGGCAACCATCTGATCCACGCCCTGCGCCGCAACGTGAACCTGAACATCCTGCTGTTCAACAACCAGATCTACGGGCTGACCAAGGGGCAGTACTCGCCCACCAGCGAGCGGGGCAAGGTCACCAAGTCCACGCCCCACGGCTCCGTCGAGCAGCCGTTCAACGCGATCTCTCTGGCGCTGGGGGCCGAGGCGTCGTTCGTGGCCCGCACCCATGACATGGACCGGGGCCACATGCAGGAGATGTTCCGGCGGGCCCACAACCATCCGGGCGCGGCGTTCGTGGAGGTCTTCCAGAACTGCAACGTGTTCAACGACGGCGCCTTCGCGGCCCTTACCAAGCGCGACGCCCGCGACTCGATGCTGATCGATCTGCGCCACGGCGAGCCGGTGCGCTTCGGAGCCGACGACGAACTCGGCGTTGTGATGGACGGCGGCCGGGCCCGGGTGGTGAGCGTGGCCGACGTGGGATTGGATGCGCTCGTGGTGCACGACGAGGCCGATCCCGATCCGTCGGTGGCGTTCGCTCTGAGCCGCCTAGCCAACACCAACGACGTTCCCACCCCCATCGGGGTCTTCCGGGCCGTCGAGCGCTCCGAGTACGGCTCGGCCGTCACCTCCCAGATAGCCGCCTCGCAGTCGAAGGCGGGACCGGGCGACCTCCACAAGCTGCTGCACTCCCGCCCCACCTGGCAGGTCGCCTGAGCTACACCGGCACGGCTCGTGCCGGTCGGCTAGCTCTCGGGGACGTCGTAGGTCTGGGCGGTCAGGGCACCGTCCACTATGAGGTTGATGCCCGACACGTAGCTGGCCTCATCGGAGGCGAGGTATAGGAACGCGTGGGCGACGTCGTCCACGGACGCCAGGCGGTTGGCCGGCACCACCGGGAAGCCCTCGGTGCGCCATTTGTCCATCAGCTCCTCGCCGGCGAGGTCTACCGACTGCTGGGTGTCGGCGGGGCCCGGGCCCACGCTGTTGCACCTGATGTTGTAGGGGGCGCACTCCACCGCGATGGCCTTGGTTAGCGCGGCCACGCCTGCCTTGGCCACGCAGTAGTGGGTGAACCCGCGTCCGTGTCCCAGCGAGGCGATCGACGAGGTGAACAGGATCACCCCGCCCCCGGTCTCCTTCATCGCTCGGGCTGCCCGGCTGCCCATCACGAAGTAGGCGTCGAGGTTGACCGACAGCACTCTGCGCCATTCGGTGTCGGTCATGTCGACGAACTCGGCGATAGTCCAGGCGGCCGCATTGGACACCATCACGTCGAGCTTCGGGTCGATGGCCAGAGCTCGATCGACCGCCTCGGCGCAGTTCTCCATGACGCCCAGATCGGTGTTGATCAGGTGCGGCGTGGCCCCCAACTCCTCGATCACCGGCCCGACCGCGTCCAGCCGTTCCTGCTTGTAGTCGAGCAGGTACAGGTTCTTGGCCCCCTCGGCGGCGAACAGCTCAGCGGTGCGGCGCCCGAATCCGCTGCCGGCCCCGGTCACGAAGACGTTGCGTCCCTCGAATCGTCGGCTCATCATTGTCGTTCCTCCGGTCCTCGATGTTGGAGTTCGTCCGGCGTTGATTGCAAATCGGCTGGAGGCCATCGCACGATGTCGTCTCCCCGCTTATCTGGAATGGCGGTTCCTTCGTCGATTGGGTCAATATGGCTGCCCGACCTACAAGCCCGGAGGCAACCGTGATCAAAGTAATCGGCACCGCATACAAGCGCGACGACTTCTCGACCCAGGAGTTCTTCGACTACTGGCGGGACATCCACGCGCCCATCTCGGCGAAGATCGGCCCGATGCGCGGCTACGTGGTCTCCGAAGTGATCAGAAAAGTCCAGGGAGAGCTGCACGCCGAGGCGTTCATCGAGCAGTGGTGGGATGACCTGGATGCGTTCGAGAAGGCCGCGGAGACGCCCGAGATGGAGGTCGCCTGGGCGGACGTCTCGAACTACGCGAAGACCACCGGGACGTTCTGGGTCACCAAGGAACACGTCTACATCCCGCCCCCCATCCCCAGGGGCGGCACCTTGAGCAGGCAGGCCTGGCTCGCCTAGGGGGAAGTCCCTACGTGGAGGACGCCGGCGCGTCCAAGACCTTCCTCAACTCGGGAATCCAATCCAGGCGGGTCTCGCTGAGCATCCCGTAGTTGGTGATGCTCAAGTCGCGGAATCCCATCTGGCTGATGGTGCCGAAGCGCCGCTTGGCGTCGTCGAGCGTCGCCAGGTATTGCGGTGCGAGATTCAGAACGACGTTGACCTTCGATCGGTCGAAGTAGCGGCCTGCGTAATCCAGCTCGGAGCGAGTCCAGCCCTCATCGACCTTGGCCGCGCCCGGACCGCCGGCCGTGTAGCCGAAGACGATCAGCCGGTCGAGGACTCGTGACCAGGCTGCGAAGTCCGTGCCCTCGATCCACGTGCTGTGTTCGAGCGTCGGCGGGAAGATGGCCGAGAAGCAATGGAGCTCCGTGCTCTCGCTGCGGCATTGCTCCGCCAGCGAGGCAACAAGGGAGGCCACGGTCGCTTGCCGGTACGAGATGAGCGCCTGGAGGTCATCGTTCGCCGCGAGTGCTTCTCCCACGTCCTCCACGCCGACGCTCCAGACGTCGTCGCGCCACCGTCTCTCCAAATCCCGACTGACCGACTCCCGCAGCTCGAAGATCGAGATCCCCTCCCGGCGGGCTCCGGCCATGCATGCATCGCAGAAGCAGAGCGACAGGAGCAGTTCCTCGAGCGGCCCGTGGCCGACGTACTCCGCTTCATGGTGGTGGAAATGGCGATAGCCGAGGTAGCCGATCGACTCGAGCCTGATGGCGCCGAAGATGCGCGACCGAGCCAATTCGCCGACCAGGGACTCGGCGAATCGGCGAGCCTGCGGATGGGAGGGGCACAGCGCATAGCTGTAGGGGTTCCCGAAGCAGTTCCGCACAACGCCGAGGGGGAGCCTCCGGCCGAGCTCGGAGCCGTGCATCGGCATCGCCCATGCGTCGAGCCGGATTCCCCGGTCTGAGAGGGCCTCCGCCAGTCCCGGCCAGAACCGCTTACCCGATCTGGGTGCGGACTCCGACTCCATCCCGGCAAAGGGTGCCTCGAGGCTCTCGAACGGGTAGTTCGCCCCGGGCCCCCCAAGGAGACGGACCTTGTGTTCCCGTGCCCGCGGCAGGATGGCACGGCCGGAGTGATAGAGAACACTGGGGCTCGCCGATGTGACGCCTAGTTCTTCCAGGCGCGCCGCGAATCGGTCGATCCCCTCATCCTCGATGTCCCAAGGAAAGACCCAGAACCCGACCGGCATCCGTCCTCCTGTCCTTGGCTTCAGTCCTCGACGGCCGCCGGTGTTCCCGACTCAGCGGCGCGACCGATCGCTTCCACGACGGCTTGGACATGCACCGCGTCCTCAATCGAAGCGACACCCGTGTGGAGGTCGCCCCGGACATGGGCCAGAAAGTCGAAGAGCTCGTCGCGCAGCGCTCCGCCCACTCCCAGTGCCGAGGCGGGAAACAGTGTGGACTCGGGCACGTAGGTCCGCTCGTCGGTCATCAGCATGAGCGACGGGTCGTACAGGGAGAGCGTCTCGACAGCCGACGTGCCGTGCACCTCGAAGCGCGCGTCGAGAACGCCCGCGCCCTCATCCTCGCGGCCCAGCGGGCCGACGATGTTGGCCGGCGCGCCGTCGGGAATGAGCCACGACGTCTCCAGCACAGCCAGAGCGCCGCCGTCGAACTCCAGGACGGCCACAACAGCCTCAGGCGGGGGCCCTCCGAGGAACTTCTGGCCCCACGCCGACACGCGAACGCAACGCTGCTTGGTGAGCCACGTCGCCAGATCCAGGTCGTGGACCATGCTCTCCAGCACCGGATGGCTGTGCTTGCCCCACGTCTCGAACCAGGTGCGGGAGCAATTCCGCTTGGAACGGATCAGCACCACGCGGCCGAGGCGCCCGCTGTTCACATGGTCGTGCAGCAGCTGGTGGCGGGCCTCGTACCGCAGGATGTAGCCCGCTTGGAATATGAGGCCGGCTTGATCTGCGAGGTTCTTCAGTTCCCGGGCCTCGGCCCAGGACAGGGCCAGCGGCTTCTCGGAGAACACGTGGATGCCGGCCTCGAGGGCGGCACGGGTGATCGTGGCATGACTGTCCGACGACGAGGCGACGATCACGCAGTCCGGCTCCATGCCCTGGAGCATCTCGACCGCGTCGTCGAAGATCGCTGCTTGCGGGTGCTCCTGTGCCGCCTGGTGCCGGCGGTCCGCGCTCAGCTCGGCAATGGCGAATTCGGTGACGAACGGATTGGCCGCTATGACCTGGGCGTGCCGGATGGCGAAACCGAAGCCGGCGAGTCCTACCTTCATTAGTTGACGACGCCCTGGGCCATCACTTGGCGACGCCTTGGGCCAGCCCCCGCACGACGTAGCGCTGGAATACGAGCGCGAGCAGCACCGGCGGCACGACCGCGAGTACAGTCGCAGCCGCCAGCGTTGTCCAGTTGAACTGGAAGAAGCCCCGGAAGCCTGCGAGGACCGGTGGGATCGTCAACTGGTTGGTCAACGTCAGCGCGTAGAAGAACTCTCCCCAGCTCTCGAGGAACACCAGACAGGCGGCCGCGATGAAGCCGGGCCTGGCGATGGGACGTATCACATACCAGAGCGCCTGAAGCCGCGAGGCCCCGTCCACCAGAGCGGCCTCGTCCAGTTCGCGGGGCAGCCCGTCGAAGTAGTTCTTGAGCACCAGGATGGTGATCGGCAGCGTGAACGAGATGTAGACGACGACGAGTCCGTAGCGGCTGTTGATGAGGCCCAGGTCGCGGAGGGCGACGAAGAAGGCGGCCACGATCGCGATCGGGGGAACGAGGCGAGCGAAGAGAACGGCGAAGTAGCTCAGCCGGGAGCCCCGGTACTTGTACCGTGACATCGAGTACGCGGCCGTGCCACCTAGGGCGAGATTCGCCACGACGGTGAGGATGCCTACGGCGAGACTCTCTCCCAGCGCCGTCAGCACTCGGAGGCCTACTTGGGCGCCCCCGGGAGCGACTTGGCCGGCGAGGATCGCGCTGTAGTTCCCCAGGGTCGGCTCCTCCGGGATCCAGTGCGGCGGTACCGCCACCGCCTCGGCCGGAGTCATGAAGCTGCTGTTGACGAGGAACCAGAACGGGAACAACACCCAGACGGCGAACAGCACGAGCGCCGCGTACAGCAGTGCAGTGACCGCTCTTCTCCTGAGAACTGGCCGACTCACGGTCCTGCTCGCCATCGCCTCTCGCTCACGCGGCCAACGGGTCGTCTCGTCCGAGCAGTATCAGTGCGATCGAGCTCACAAGCACGGCGACAACTCCCAGCATCACCGCCAGCGCCGATCCTGCTCCTATGTCCGAGAATATGAAGAGCTGCCGGTACAGCAGGATCGGCAGCAGGGTCGTGGCATCACCGGGTCCGCCCTGGGTCATCACCCAGACCGTGTCGAACTGGAGAACCCCGTAGATCACGTTGATGATGACAACCACCAGCAGCATCGGGCGGATCCAGGGGAAGACGACCCCGCGGAACCGTTGCCACGCCGTGGCCCCGTCGACCTTCGCCGCTTCGACTATCTCGTTGGGGAGGGTCTGGAGGGAAGCCAGGAACAGGAGGGCCGAGAACGACGCCTGGTGCCATCCCGCCGCCAGGATCGTGAACACGAGGGCCCATTCCCGGTCGGCCAGGAACGGCTTGTAGTCCTCGATCACGCCGATTTCGAACAGGACCGCGTTGAGTCCGCCCACCTGCGGGTCGATGAGCCACTTCCACATCACCCCCGCGATGATGACGGGCGTGGCCCACGGGATGATGAGGAGCGCCCGGGCGATGCCCCGCCCTCGCAGCGGCTGGTCGAGCAGCAGCGCGAAGAGCAGCCCGAGGACTGTGGCCAGGACGACGTATCCGGCCGTGTACTGTAGGGTGACCACGAGCGATTCGAGGAAGGACTCGTCTCCGAGAACCTTCCCGTAGTTGTCGGTGCCGACGAACGTGGCGGGATCGTCCGAGAGCGGGACCCGCTGGAAGCTGTAGATCAACGTCTGTATGCCTGGAATGCCGACGACCAGGACCAGCGAGATGATGGCGGGGAGAGCGAGGACTAGGCCGAACTGCCGGTCGCTCAACCGGGACCCGGCTTGGGGTGGCGCCTTGGCGCGCGCCGTCGCCGCCTTTGAAGCTTGAAGCGTTCCCTTAGGTGAGGTCAGTGCTACTAACCCGCCGCCAGCTCTACCGCGTCGTCTGCCATGTTGGCCACGGTCTCCGCCGGTGTCGCGTCGCCGGCCAGCATGTCGTTGACGCGCTCACCCACCTTGACCTGGAAGCCCTGATACCAGCTCAGCGCCCTTGCCGCCGGTGTCCCCGCCCTGTCGTACTCCGACGTGATCACGCCGAGGTCGTAGTAGTCGGGATAGGCGGCCTGGATGGCGGGATCCTCAAAGAAGGACGGGTACGGGACGGCCAGCGCGGCAGCCTCGACCCAGGTCAGCGGAACGGTGAAGTTCCCGTCGTTGTCGGCCCCGGTGTAGAACTTCAGCAGGTCCCAGGCGTCCTTCAGGGCGGTTCCTTCGAGGTCCGGGCCCATCTGGACGACCTCGCCGGCAAGGAGCGTCTGGCCCGCTCCAGGCATCGGGGCCATACGCAGGTCCGCGGCTGCAGGCCCTCCGACGTCGTTGAAGATCTTCAACCAGTAGTCGTGTCCCGCATAGAACGCGAATGTTCCCTGCGTCATCCCGCCGATGAGTTCCGGATTGTCGTCGGTGAGAATCGTCGGCGACGTCAGTCCGTCCTGGTACATCGCCCGCCACCACTCCAGAACGTCGACACTCCTGGGATCATCGGCGAACACTGGCTGGGCCGCATCATCGAACGCGGTGATTCCCTCTCCTAGGAGAGTGGCCATGAGGTACTCCTCGATCCGCTCGTTGAGCCACGATGACTCGTACGGCGCGTCCGAGATTCCGTCAGCCTTGATCTTGGCGCATTGGTCGTAGTACTCCTGCAGCGTCTGGGGCGGACCGGAGAATCCTGCTTGCTCGACCATCGCCGCGTTGTAGTGGTTCATGAAGACAGCGGAGAAGTAGGGCAAGCTGGTGATCTGCCCGTCGGCCGTGACGAATCGAGACCGCGCTCCCGGGTAGAGCGCATCGATGCGCTCTTCCACGCCCGGCAGATCGTTGAGCGTGCGGTTCCATCCGTTCTCGAGGAATTGACCCAAGAGGTACGTGAAGTTGTAGAAGAGGTCGGGTCGGTCCCCACCCCGGAATCTCGTCTGGATCGCGGCCGGGTAGCCCGTTACAGGCAGCACTTCAAGTTCAACCGTGCCGCCTGACACTGCCGACCAAGTGTCCAAGTGCGTTTGAATTGTGTCCGGCAGGAAATCCCAGCCGACGAATCTCAGCGTCCTCCGGGTCGCCTCAGGATCTTCGCCACTGCAAGCGGCTAGTAGAGCCGCTGCCGCGGGTAGTGAGAGCCCGAGGCCCATCGCCCCCTGCAGAAAGCCGCGTCGCCCGAAGCGCGCCCGGTCCGACATCGATGTGAGATCCGCCCCGCTCTCATCACCATTGCCAGAATATTGGGACTTCAATCTTTCGCGCATTTTCATACCCCCTAACGCGAAATAGAAATATCCAGTCTTGAGCATAAGTCGAATGCGGTGAGGGTGCCAAGGTGAGGGACCTGGGGGACTTCCGCTTCCACGGCTGTGATCGGGCCGAGCCTAAGCTCTCGTCCGGTGCTCTCTGTGAGTGTCGATCTCGGCATCGACGTCCCGATGAGCGACGGGACTGGGCTCGCCACCGACGTGGTTCGCCCGACCGGCGGCGGACCGGCTCCCGCGGTCGTGGTGCGAACCCCCTACAACCGCCGCACTCCGGCGTCGCGCAGCCTGCAGGTCGACGGGTTGGGGCTGGCCGAGGCGGGTTACGCGGTGGTGATCCAGGACGTGCGGGGCCGGTTCGCGTCCGGTGGCCACTTCGAGCCGTTCGTCAATGAGCAGTCCGACGGCGTCGACACCCTCGAGTGGGTGGCTGCGCAGCCCTGGTGCAACGGCAGGGTTGGCATGGCCGGCATCAGCTATCTCGGCTATTGCCAGCTGGCCGCGGCCGCTCGCCGTCCCGAGCCGTTGCAGGCGATCATGCCCGGACTCACGCCCTGCGACGTCCGCGACGGATGGATTCGCGAGGGCGGGGAGCCGAATCACGGCTTCAACCTCTCGTGGGTGCTCGGCGGCCTGCTGCCGGCCGACCCCCGCTTTGCCGACCCGGCCGGGGCGCTGCATGCCTGGGCCCGGCCCCGCGAGACCGCGGCTGCGGGCTCGGCGGCCGACCGGCTCATCGCCGCCAGTCCCCTGGCCGCAGCCTGGCGGGAGTGGAACCGCCCCGCCCCGTACGCCGAGGATCCGTCCATCCCTGTCCGTGACGACGTCGCGGGTGTGCCGATCCCGGCCCTGGTGGTGGCCGGCTGGTTCGACGTGTTCCAGCCGTCGACGTTCGAACTCTCCGCCGCGCTCGCCGAGTCCGTGCTGGTGGCCGGTCCCTGGGGGCACGGCGGGCTGCCCCTGGCCCGCGACGCGGGGGCTCGCGACCACGGCGCGGCGGCCGCGTTCGACCTAGGCGGCGCCCAGCAGGCGTTCCTCGACCGGCACCTGCGTGACGCCGGCACCGCGGCGGCCGAGGTGACCGTGTTCGTGACCGGCGCCGACCGCTGGGAGTCGCTCCCGGCGTGGCCCCCCCGGACGGCCCGGCAGGCTCTCTTCCCCGCCGCGGGCGGGCAGCTACTCGAAGTCGCAGGAGAGTCAACGGTCGCGGTGGACCTTGACGCGGAGGATCCCACGCCCGCGGTCGGGGGTCGGGTCTTCCCGTGGGCACCCGACCTTGTGCCCGGCCCCTTCGACCAGTCAGCACGGGACGCACGCGGCGACGTGCTCACCTTCACGTCCGAGTCCTTGCCCGCCGAGGTGACCATGGCCGGACCGGTGACCCTCACCGTGGCGACGGACGCGGAGTGCCCTGAGGGCATGGTGTTCGCGACGCTGAGCGACATGGCCCCCGATGCGGCGGTGTGGAACGTGGCGGACGGCGGCGCGGCCGTCACCGGTCCGAGCACCCGCGTCGAGTTGGGCCACGCCGCCCACCAGTTCGGCCCCGGCCACCGGGTGCGCCTGAGCCTGTCATTCGGCGCCTTCCCCCGGTACCGGTGGCAACCGGTCGGCGGTCATCGCCAGATCAGCCTCGGTTCGGGCACCCGGCTCGAAGTTGGGATCTGGCAATGAGGATCGACCGCATCGAGGTCCGGCACGTCACGATGCCGCTGCTGTACCCGTGGCGAACGGCGTCACACGAGATCTCAGCGATCGACAGCCTGCTGATAAAGGTCACCAGCGGAGAACTCGAAGCGTGGGCTGAATCGTGTCCCTTCGGGACGCCCGACTACAGCCCCGAGTACGCCGCGGGCGCCTTCGCGGTGCTCCGCGACTGGCTTGCGCCTGCCGTTGTCGGCACCGGGATCGATTCCGGCGGGCTGCTCCAGCAGCGGCTCTCCCACTTCAAGGGCAACTATTTCGCCAAGGCAGCACTTGATGCGGCTTGGTGGGTGCTCGAAGCACGCCGCGTCGGCAAGCCCCTGCACACTCTCCTCGGTGGCCGGCGCAATCGGGTGGAGGTCGGAGCCGATTTCGGTGTCATGGACTCGCTCGACGAGCTCGTGGCCGCCGTGGATGATGCCGTCAGGGCCGGCTGCCCTCGTGTGAAGCTCAAGTTCCGGCCGGGCTGGGACCTGGACATGCTGGAGGCGGTGCGCTCCACCTTTCCCGACCTCACCGCCCACATCGACTGCAACGCGGCCTTCCGGCTGTCCGATCTGGATCTCTTCCGTGCGGTCGATCGATACGGACTCGCCATGATCGAGCAGCCGTTGCAGCACGACGACCTTGTGGATCATGCGAAGCTTCAGGAGCAGATCGACACTCCGATCTGCCTCGACGAGAGCATCGTCTCGGTCAAGAGCGCCGAGCATGCCGTCGAACTGGGAAGCTGCCGGTATGTCAACGTGAAGCCGGGCCGCGTCGGCGGGCTGACGGTGGCCAAGTCGATCCACGATCTGTGCCGGGATGCCGGCGTCGGATGCTGGGTGGGCGGAATGCTGGAGAGCGGCGTTGGCGCGGCCGTCTGCCTCGCTCTGGCCACGCTCGAGAACTTCACCTATCCGGCCGACATCTTTCCCGCATCGCGCTTCTACGCCGAGGACCTGGCGGAACCGGCCGTGTCCTTCGAGACGTCGAGCGACGGTGGATGGCACGCGGTCGCCGGGCAGGAGGCCGGCATTGCGCCGGCACCGAGGCCCGACCTTCTGGAGCGCCTCACAGCAGACCGGTTCGTGATCGAGGCGCCGTGATCCCAGGAGCCCCGGCGGCGCGCCCTGGTTGATCCTGGGGAGCTCGTCCCCTTAGACCAGCCTTGGCGGCACGGCGAGCTGATCAATGGCGTCCTTGGCCATGCCGATGTGTGCCTTGCCGTCATGGAGGGCGATGGCGCCGTGGCCCGGGAGGAGTGAATCGAACTCCAGCTCGGCCAGCGCCAGCACGGTCGCGAGCGAGGCCTGGAGGTCGCAGTCCGGGATGGCCTGCAGGTGCAGCTTTCCCCACGCGAAGATCGCGTCGCCGGAGAAGAGATAGGTCCGCTCGCCCCCCTCGACGAGGAACGACCCGTGGCCGCCACAATGGCCCGGCGTGTCGAGGTACGTGAGCGTGAGCCGACCCACCGATCGTTGGGCGCCGTCGGGCATCAGATCTTCGACGGGGCAGGGTTCGTAGGAATAGTCCTCGGGGAAGATCCCGGCCGCCTGAGCCCGGCAGAAGGACGTGGCCTCATGGTCGCCCGCCTCG
Source organism: Acidimicrobiales bacterium (assembly GCA_965117015.1). Taxonomy (GTDB): domain Bacteria; phylum Actinomycetota; class Acidimicrobiia; order Acidimicrobiales; family Aldehydirespiratoraceae; genus Aldehydirespirator. Next base: position 61,730 of record OZ220747.1, on the reverse strand, counting down.
AGCGCCTGCCCGGTGGCAGCTCCCGTGGCTACAGCCAGTCCGAGCCGATCGCGGTAGACCGATGCGCCCCCTGCGTGATCAGTGTGGTAGTGGGTCAGGAACAGCGTGGTGATGGCGGCCGGGTCATAGCCGGCACTCCTGATGTTGCCGGTGACGCGCTGGAACCCGGTCTCGGTTCCCATCCCGCACTCGACGAGAATCTGCTCGTCACCGCCGTCGAGGAGATAGCAGTGCGCGTCGAAGTCTGACGAGACGCCGAAGCCGCTGAGCGTGCCTCCGCCCACCAGATGAACGTCAGATGTAAGTCTCACAACCCTCTCCTTTAGTCTTCGGGTACGTCGTAGGTCTGGGCGCTCAGGGCGCCGTCCACCATGAGGTTGATGCCGGACACGTAGCCGGCTTCGTCGGAGGCGAGGTACAGGAAGGCGTTTGCGATGTCATCGACAGACGTCAGCCGGTTGGCGGGCACCGCCGGGAAACCCTCAGCGCGCCACCTGTCCATCAACTCCTCGCCCACAATGTCAACCGACTGCTGGGTGTCGCCGGGGCCCGGCGAGACGCAGTTGCACCGGATGTTGTACGGGGCGCACTCCACCGCGATCGCCTTCGTGAGCGCCACTACGCCAGCCTTGGCCACACAATAGGGCGTGCATCCCCGTCCGTGCCCGACGGCGGCGATCGACGCCGTGAACAGGATCACGCCACCGCCGGTCTCCTTCATTGCCCGGGCCGCCCGGTTGCCCAGCACGAAGTAGGCGTCGAGGTTGACCGCCAGGATCCGACGCCAGGTCGTGTCGCTCACATCAACGAACTCGGTGAGATCCCAGGCGGCCGCGTTGGACACCATGACGTCGAGCTTGGGATTGATGGCTAGAGCCTGGGCCACCGCCTCGGCGCAATTCTCCATGACGCTGAGATCGAAGTTGAGTAGGTGCGGCGTGGCCCCCAACTCCTCGATCCCCGGCGCGACCGCGTCCAACCGCTCCTGCCTGTAGTCGAGCAGGTACAGGTTCTCCGCGCCCTCGGCTGCGAACAGCTCGGCGGTACGGCGCCCGAAGCCGCTGCCGGCTCCGGTCACGAAGACGTTGCGGCCCTCGAATCTCCTGCTCATTGTCGTTCCTCCGTCCCTAGTGGGCGGTCCAGCCTCCGTCCACCGTCAGCACCGAGCCGGTCACGTACGACGAAGCGTCGGAGGCCAGGTATATGACCGCCCCTGCGATCTCGGGCAACTCGCCCCAGCGCTGCAGGGCCACCTCCTGGCCGATCACCCTGACACTGTGCTCGCTGTGCTCATGCGCCCGGTTCATGTCGGTCAGGAACGGGCCGGGAGCGATCGTGTTCACGTTCACGCCCCGAGGCGCCCACTCCATGGCCAGCGCCCGCGTCAACTGCACGACGGCGCCTTTGGAGGAGGTGTAGGCGGTGCGGTCGGGCGCGGCCACCAGCCCGAACGTCGACGACACGTTGATCACCCGCCCGCAGCGGGATTCCCACAGGTGCGGGGCCGCAGCCCGGCAGATCAGCCAGGGGCCGGTCACGTTGACGGCCAGAGACTCCTCGAACTGATCCGGCTCGAGATCACCGATGGCGCCCCGCACGAGGATCCCGGCGTTGTTGACCAGGATGTCGAGACCGCCCAAGCGCTCTACCACTCCGGCCACCGCCGCCTCGACCGAGTCTGCGTCGGTGGCCTCCATCTCCACGCCCAACGTCTGGCCCCCGGTGGCCGAGGCGATCTCGGCTGCCCGGAACTCCGCGTCACCGAGGCTGCGGCTGGTCACGGCCACCCGCGCGCCGGCGAAGCTCAACGCCTCGGCCATCACCGCGCCGAGCCCCCGGGAGCCGCCGGTAACCAGGGCGGAGCGTCCGTCGAGGCGGAACAGGTCGAGCGGGTTGGGCGCTTGGGGCCTCCTAGCGGCTTGCGGCGGGAAGCGGTCCGGCCGCCGCGGCGCGGCTGCCGGCCGGGGTCAGGTGCTGTGAGCCTCCTCGTAGCTTGGGCCGCCGCTGTCGTCGACCCAGTAGCGCCGGGCCCAGCCGACACCCTTCCAGGTCTTGACTTTGGTGGGCACCAGCTTCACCAGCCAGCGCGGCTGCTGGAGAGTGGAGACCAGGTAGGTAGGCCCGTTGGGACCGAGGTACCGGTACGACATCTGCTCGGCGATCTGAACCCAGCGGCCCCCGATGTTGGGCTCCTCCTCGATGGTGGCTGTGCCCTCCATGTAGACCTTCGGGATCTCCATCGCCTGGCCCGATTCGTCGGGGTCGCTGTGGGGAGCGTCGATGACCACGCTCACCCGGCCGTCGGCCTTGATGTACTCGCACCACAGGGCCCGCTGCCGGCCCACGAAGTACAGAGCCTCGCCGTCCCACTGGTACCACACCGGCATCACGTAGGGCGACCCGTCGGGCTTCAGGGTGGCCAGGCGGGCGACGGGGTTGCCCGCCAGGAACTGCTCCATCTCCTCGGCTGTCAAGCCGCCCAGATCGCCTCGGAAACTGCTCATAGTCGACCGCTCCTTTTCTCACTGGTCGAGGCCAGACAGTACCATCGCGCCGATGGACCCGACCAAGCCGGTCGACGGCGTCTCGGAGGCTGCCGGTGCCAACGGCACCGGCGGTGATGCGGCCCTCTCGGTGCGCGACCTCGTCAAGACCTTCGAGGTGGGCGGCGGCTGGCTGGGCGGCGAGAAGGGCGAGGTGTCGGCGGTGGCCGGCGTGTCCTTCGACATCGGGTTCGGGCGCACGCTGGGACTGGTGGGGGAGTCGGGCTGCGGAAAGTCCACCACCGCCCGGTGCATCCTCCGCCTGATCGAGCCGACGTCGGGTGACGTGGTCCTGCAGCGTCCGATCGACGGCGGCACGACCGAGAGGATCGACATCATCGCCAGCAGCCGCTCCGACCTGCGCCGGCTGCGCCGCGACATGCAGATCGTGTTCCAGGATCCGTTCGCCTCGCTGAACCCCCGCATGACGGTGGGCCAGGCCCTGCGGGAGCCGCTGAAGGTGCACACCTCGATGCCCCGCACCGAGCAGGACACCAGGGTGGGCGAACTGCTGCGGCTGGTCGGCCTCAATCCCCGCATCATCGACCGCTACCCCCACGAGTTCTCCGGCGGGCAGCGCCAGCGCATCGGCGTGGCCCGGGCCCTGGCCTTCGATCCCGGCTTCCTGGTGCTCGACGAGCCGGTGTCGGCGCTCGACGTGTCGATCCAGGCCCAGGTCCTGAACCTCCTCGACGAGCTCCAGCAGGAGCTCGGCCTCACCTACCTGTTCATCGCCCACGATCTGGCGGTGGTGCGCCATGTGTGCGACGACATCGCCGTGATGTATCTGGGCAAGATCGTGGAGCGCACCTCGGCCGAGCGGCTGTTCGCGGAGTCGATGCACCCCTACACCCATGCCCTGCTGTCGGCCGTCCCGGTGCCTGACCCGGACTTGGAGCGGGGAAGGCTGCGCATCCTGCTCGAGGGGGATGTTCCCAGCCCGCTGAACCCCCCGCCCGGATGCCGCTTCCATACCCGTTGCCATGTGGGTCGCGACCAGGAGGTGTGCCGGGTGCAGGAGCCGCCGCTCGAGGAGGTGACCGGCGGTCACTGGGTGGCCTGCCACTTCCCCGAGGCCCGCCAGGTCGTGTAGAGGTCGTATAGCGAATGAGGCCGTCGCAGCCCATCGCGGGAATGCCGCGCTCGGGCATACGCGAGGTCATGGAACTGGCCAACTCGATCGACGGCGCCATCCGCCTGGAGACGGGCGAGCCCAACTTCAACACCCCCCGTCATGTCTGCGAGGCCGCCTCCAAGGCCGCCTTCGACGGATTCACCAAGTACACCTCCAACGCCGGGATCCCCCCGCTGCGCGAGGCCCTGGCCACCAAGGTCACCGAGCGCAACGGCATCGACGCCGCCGCCGATCAGGTGGTGGTCACCTCCGGCGCCGTCGCCGGGATCTACAGCGCCATGGTCTCGCTGGTGGACCCGGGCGCGGAGATGCTGCTGGGCGATCCGAGCTGGCCCAACTACGCCCAGATGATGACGCTGCTGAAGATCACGCCGGTCCATTTCCCGCTGCGGCCCGAGGCCGATCTGGTCCCTCAGGCCGCCGACGTCGAGCCGCTGATCACGGAGCGCACGCAGGCCATCCTGCTCAACTCTCCAGGCAACCCGACCGGCGCGGTCACCGACGCCGCCGCCCTGGCCGAGCTGATGGAACTGGCCCGCCGGCACGACCTGCTGGTCTTCTCCGACGAGGTCTACGACGAGATCTCCTTCGACGGGCCGTACACGCCGGCCGCGCCGCTCGACACCGACGGTCGGGTGATCACCTTCTTCAGCTTCTCCAAGACCTACGCCATGACCGGCTGGCGGGTGGGCTACCTGGTGGTGCCGCCGGGCGTGTCGCCGTTGATCGTGCGGGCCCAGGAGCCCATCACGTCGTGCGTCAACGCCCCCGCGCAGATGGGCGCCCTGGCGGCGGTGACCGGTCCGCAGGAATGCGTGGTCGAGATGCGAGACGCCTACCGGCAGCGGCGAGACATGGTCACCGAGTACCTGACCGGCCGGGGCGTCCCTCATGTGCGGCCCCGTGGCGCCTTCTACCTGATGATCGACGTGAGCGGCAGCGGCAGCTCGGGCAAGGACTTCGTGCTCCGGCTGCTGACCGAGAAGCAGGTGGCGGTGGTGCCGGGTGACACCTTCGGCCCCGGCTCCGGCCGGTTCGTGCGCATCTCACTGGCCACGGCCCCGGATCTCTTGATGGAGGGCGTGCAGCGCCTGGCCGACGCCATCGAGGAGTGGGGTAGCTGATCTCCTAGCCGTGGGCTGGCGCGGTCTCCCGCTCTTGTTCGCTTTGCTCACGGGCCGCTCGGGCCACGGCCTCGCTGCCCTCGGCCTCTCGGTCAGAAGTTGAACAGCGACATGGCGGTACCGCCCCGGATCATGTCCCGCTCATCCGCGCTGATGTTGCCGAGGAGATGGTCGATCACGCCGAGGGTCTCGGGGTAGCCGGGCTCCTCCCGGATCCAGGGCCAGTCCGAGGCCATCACCATGCGCGCCGCGCCGAAGGCGGCGTAGATCCGGTCGGTGGTCTCCTGGAGGTCCCGGTAGGGATAGGGGGCGCCGCTGAAGGCGTAGTGCCCCGACAGGTGGACGTGAACGCTTGGGTGCTTGGCGGCCAGCGCCTCCACTACCTCCAGCCCGGGCGGGGGCAGCGGCATGTCGAACCGGGGCCGCCGGTAGTCGTCCACTCGCAGCTCCAGGTGCATGTTGGGCAGGAACCCCAGATGGTTGAGCACCACCTTCAGACCGGGCAGTAGCTCCAGGCAGCCGTCGAGGAGCGCCACCTGGTCGGCGGGCCCGTAGAACCAGGCCTTCATCCCGGCGTCGCGCATGGCGGCCAGAGCCGGGAACACCGCCAGCGACTCGGGGTCGGAACCGGGCTCGCCCTCCAAGCCGTAGAACCGGACGCCTTCGATCCCGGTGTCGATCCTGCGTTGCAGCGTGGCCAGCGGATCGGGGTCCTCGAAGTCATGCACGGCGACGCCCGCGAACCTGCCCGGATGGTCGGCCAGCACCTCGGTCAGGAAGCGGTCGTGCGGAGACAGGGCGCAGAAGATGGCCCGGTCCACCCCTGCGGCGTCCATCGCCTCCAGCAGGCGGGCCGCAAGCTCTTCGCGCTCGGGCGGCGCCATGATGTCGAAGATGGCCCGCGGGTAGTCGTCGCTGAGGGCCTTGAACAGATGTAGGTGGCCATCCACTACGTCCATGGCTTCTTGCCTTTCTGGTGGTCCGCTACTCGTCCGAGTCTTGTTCTTCGGAGTCTTGCCGGTTCTCGGCCTGCTCTGCGATCCAGGCGAGGTGGTAGGCGGTGAGGTGCCGGCGCATGAACATCACCAGCTGCTCCACCAGGTGGGGGTGCTCCTGCAGCAGGGTCGGGCCTCGCAGCGCGGTGCCCGTGGAGATCCACATGTTCTGGCCTCGCATCCTCGAATGGCTCGTCCGCACATGCTCGTGCACGGGCTCATCGTGAGCGCCGGTGAACAGCACCCGCATGGAGGCGACCGACCCGACGCCGTCGTCGCTGTCGTCAGCGTCGCCCGGTCCGGGCGCGGGGCTGACCACGGCATGGACCGGGGCGCCGTGCTCGCCGCCCAGCTCGAAGGCGGCCCGGGCCGCGGTCCCGTGGACCACCAGCCCGCAGGGGCCGAAGGCGCCACGTACCTCGGCCAGCGCGCCGGTCACGTCATCGACAGTGGCGGACGGATCGGGCTTGCCGTCGGAGAGGCCGTGGCCCCGGAGTTCCAGGCAGATCACCCGGAAGCCCTCCGCCCTCACTGCGGGCGCCACCGCACCCCAGGCATCCAGGTCCTCGCCGAGGTCGTGCACGAACAGCAGCGGCGGCCCGTCGGCGGGATGCTCGACCCCCCGCAGCACTGTCCCGTCCGCCAACGCGACCTCGATCGGAAACGGTTTCGATAGTGCCATGTCAGCCAGCGGTCAGAAGGGCTGGGGGTTGAAGCAGCGGAACCCCACTCCGGCCTCCACCTCGTGGGGAGGATGGTCGGTCCAGCACTGCTCCAGCGCGTGGGGGCAGCGGGGAGCGAAGCGGCAGCCCGCGGGCATCATCTGCATGGGCGGGACGAGCCCCGGGATCGGGACCAGCTCCCGGCGCTTGCGACTGGCATGGGGCAGGGCCCGCAGCAGGCCCTGGGTGTACGGATGGCGCGGGTTGGAGAACAGCTCGTCGACCGGTGCCTCCTCCACGATCTCGCCCGCGTACATCACCGCCACCCGGTCGGCAATGGACGCCACCACGGCCAGGTCGTGGGTGATCAGCAGCATCGACATGCTGCGGTCCTGCTGCTCCTGACGCAGCCGCTCCAGGATCTGGGCCTGCACGGTCACATCGAGCGCGGTGGTGGGCTCATCGGCGATGAGGATCTCGGGGTCGAGCACCAGGGCAGTGGCGATCATCACCCGCTGGCGCATCCCGCCCGACAGTTCGTGCGGGTACGAGTCGAACCGCTCGGTGGGGGCGGGCAGGCCCACGGCTCTCAGGATGTCGACGCTCATGTCGCGGGCTTCGGCCTTGGTGGCGTCGCGGTGGGTGCGGATCACCTCGGTCATCACCTGGCCCACCGTGAACACCGGGTCGAGCGAGGTGAGCGGATCCTGGAAGATCATCGAGATGCGTTCGGAGCGGACGTCGCGGATCCGGCGCGCCGGCAGCTGGGTGAGGTCGTCGCCGTCGAAGACGACCTCACCGGAGGTGATCCGAACAGGGGGGGTGGGCAGCAGCCGCATGATCGACAGCGCGGTGATGGTCTTGCCGCACCCGCTCTCGCCCACCAGGCACAGCACCTCGTTGGGGTTGATGTCGAACGACACGTCGCGCACCACGTCGAAGGACCCCTCGGGGGTGCCCACCGCGGTGTGGAGGTTGCGGACCGACAGGACCGGCGTCTTGGGCGAGCCGTTGGTGGCCGCCGCTCCGGTCGTGCTCGTAGCGGCGCTCATGACTTGCGCAGCCTGGGGTTGGCCACGGTGTAGCCGACGTCGGCCGCCCAGTTGCTCAGCACGACGATGGTGATCAGCACCAGCGAGAAGAACTGGGCCACCGGGTAGTCGCGCCTCAGCACCGCGTTGACCAGCACCTGGCCTAGGCCGGGCCAGCCGAAGATCGTCTCCACCACCAGGGCGTAGCCAACGATCTGGCCGATACGCAGCCCGGCCAGCGAGATGATGGGCACCATGGCGTTGCGCAGCACGTGCTTGCCGATGATGCTCGCCTCCGACAGGCCACCCGCCCGGAGCGTTCTCACGAAGTCCTGGCCGAGGTTCTCCAGCATGGCCGACCGGGTCATCCTCACGGTCAGGGCGATCCCTTCCATGGCCAGCACCACCGCGGGCAGGATCAACTGCTTGAAGCTGCAGCACCCGGCCGACGGCAGCCATCCCAGCGTGGACGCGAATAACCACACCGTCAGCAGGGCCAGCCAGAAGTTGGGCACGGCCATGCCGGCCACCGAGAACGTCATCACCGAGCCGTCTGCCCAGCTGTTCCGTCTGACCGCGGCCAGGATGCCGAACGGGACCCCGATGGCGAACACCAGCCCGAAGGCGGCCGCGCCCAGTATCAGGCTGTTCTTGCCATGGTGGGTGAGCATGTCGAAGATGTCGGCGTTGTTGGTGAGCGACTTGCCGAGGTCGAAGGTCACCAGGCGGCCCATGTAGCGGAAGTACTGCTCGTGGACGGGGTCGTTCAGGCCCAGCAGCTCCCGGAACTCCTCGCGCTCCTCGTAGGAGGCCGAGGCGGGCAGCCGGGCCGACACCGCGTCGCCGCCCGAGAGCCGGATGGCGTAGAAGACCGCGATCGACGACAGCAACAACACGATGAGCGTGTAGATGGAGCGGGCCGCGATGCGCTTCATCGGGCATCACCTCGCGCCGCGATGCGCTTCATCGAGTGCCCCGGTCGTTCATTGCTCGTCCACCGACTTGGCCTCGTGGCGCAGGCGGGGGTCGAACACGTCGCGCAGACCGTCGCCGATCAGGCTCACCGACAGCACCACCAGCACGATGGCGATGCCGGGGATGGTCGACTCCCAGTGGTTGAGCCGCAGGAAGTTGCGGCCGTCGGCCACCATCTGCCCCAGGCTCGGGGTGGGAGGCTGGGCGCCCAGGCCGATGAACGACAGGGCGGCCTCGGCGATCACGGCCACGGCCACGTAGTAGGACGCCAGCACGAACGCGGGGGCCAGGATGTTGGGGAATATGTGACGCCACATGATGCGCATGGACGAGTAGCCGCCGGCCCGGGCCGCCTCCACGAACTCCCGCTGCGACAGGGTCAGCACCTCGCCCCGCACCACGCGGGCGATGGCTGCGGTGTTGACCAGCCCGACGGCCAGGATCACCGGGAACAGACCGCCGCCCATCCCTCCCACGAACAGCACCGCCAGCAGGATCAGCGGGAAGCCCCAGATGAAGTCGACAGCCCCTCCGATGGCGCGGTCGGTCCAACCCTGCAGGTAGCCGGCCACCATGCCGAGCACGATTCCGGCCACCAGCGCGAGCAGGGTCACCCCGGCGGCCACGGTGAGGCTCACCCTGATGCCCACGAAGACCCTGACCGCCATGTCGCGGCCCAGGGCGTCGGTGCCGAAGATGTGCCCGTCGCTCAGCGGCGGAAGGTGGATGTCCTGGAAGTCCTGGGTGACGTAGTCGCCGCCGGTGATCCACGGTCCCAGGATCCCGGCGCCCAGCACCACCACGCCCAGCGCGGAGCCCAGCAGCAGCAGCCGGTTGTGGCGCATGCGGCGCAGGCTGCGCTGCAGCCGGCCGATGTGCTGGGCCTCCTCCAGCTCCAGTAGCCGGTTCTCCCAGTCGAGACGGCGCGTCTCGACTGCTGCTGTTGCACCTAGGGCCGGCACCGCATCAAGGGCGCGGTCAACTCGGTCGCTCAGGTGTTGTTCCCCGCTCTTGTTCGCTTCGCTCACGGGCCGCTCGGGCCACGGCCTCGGCTCCGCTCGGCCTCGGCTAGCCCTCGATCCACGTGTCGTTGTAGTACGGGTAGAGGTTCCACACGAACGGCTGCCAACCGTGCACCTTGTTGTTGTGCACGAAGGTGGCGTTCTGGTTCATGATGGGCAGGTAGGGCAGCTGCTCGGCCCAGGCCAGTTGGAACTCCGACGACGCGGCCTGCGCCTCGGCCTCGGTGGCCGATGTCTGCCACGCGGCGATGGCGTCGTCGATGCGGGGCTCGACCGCGTGAGAGAAGTTCGGCACCGGGATGGTGGCCGACCAGCCGAACAGGATGAGCACATCGAGGGGGATGGGCCACAGCCAGAAGAACAGCGACATCTCGACGGAGTCGCGTCCGGGCTGGCTCTGCTCGGTGAAGGCGAGGCCGCGGTCGACGACGTTGAGGTTGGCCCTCACGCCGACCTTGGCGAACTGGGCCGACACCGCGGCGGCCACGTTCTTCTGCACCGACTCGTCCTCGACGAGGTAGCGGAACTCGAAGCGGTGGCCGTCGCGCACTCGCACGCCGTCGTCGCCCATCTCCCAGCCGGCCTCGTCGAGCTTCTGGTTGGCCAGGTCGACGTCGAACTGGTTGAACTGCTCCACCGCCGGGTCGTACTGGCGGTCCGTGGTGGGGAACGGCCCGTAGGTGGCCGCGCCGTTGCCGGCCAGGATGGCGTTGACCATGCCCTCGCGGTCCAGCGAGTGCGACAGGCCCTGGCGGGTGAGCACGTCGCCGAACAACTCGTCATAGTCCCGGTTCATGGCCAGGTGGAAGCCCGACCACTCCGGATGGCGGATCACCGTGAGGTCGGAGTTGTTCTCCAGCCTGGAGATGTCGATGTGGGCCGGGTTGATCAGCGTGTCGATATCGCCGTTCTCCAGCTGGGTGGCACGCTGGCCCTCCTCGGTGATGACCGTCCAGCGGATGCCGTCGAGGTGGGCCGGGCCCTTGTTCTCGAAGAACGGCGTGTTCGAGCCGGGGTAGTCGGCCCACCGCTTCACCGAGACGTGGCTTCCCGGCACCCACTCGTCGTGGGTGAACGGTCCGGTGCCGTCGGCGAACTCGGTCCCGTAGGTGGACTCGGGATTCAGCGTGCCGTCGGCGTTGAGGGTGCTGTCCTTCCAGGTGTTGATGTTGAGGATGCGCCAGTAGCCGGTCTTGTGCGGCCCGAGCGCCCCCACCCAGGGGTTCTTCATCTTCATGATGACGGTGTTGCCGTCGGCCTCGTAGGTGTCGACCGGCGCGGCCAGCCCGGCGATGAAGCTGTAGGCCTGCACCGAGCGGTAGAACTCGGCCACCGCCTCGGCGTCGACCGTCCCGCCGGAGTGGGAGATCTTGCCCTCGGGAATGTCGAAGGTGTAGGTCAGCCCGTCGTCGGACACCGAGAAGCCCGAGGCGAACTGGGGCACATCGGCACCCGACGGGTCGTTGGACAGGATGGCCTCGTAGATGGCGAAGAAGGCCGGGTCGTACCAGTTGGTGGTGAGCGGGTCGTGCTTGGAGACGTCCCGGTTGTAGCCCTCCCGCAGCGTGCCGCCCTGGGTCGGGCCGGTGGCGGCCGGCTCCTCCGGGGCCGCGGTGGTGGCCGGAGCCTCGTCGCTGTCGGCCGGCTCGGCCGGGGCCGCGGTGGTGGTGGGCGCGGCCTCCTCGTCGTCGCCGCAGGCGGCCAGGATGCTGGCTGCGGCCGCGACTCCTACGCCGGTCATGCCCAGGCGCTTCATGAACGCCCGGCGGTCGAGTTGATTGGCCTGGTACTGGTCGGCGAGTTCGGCGACCTCCGGCCCGTACTCGTCTCGTATCCACGAATTGCCCATGTCGGGACCCCCCTTGGTCTTGTCGGACGTGCGACCGCCGCCGACTGGACGACGGCTGGCGGCGCGACTGTATACCATCTCGGCGGATCCGTCCAAGTTGCGGGCGCCGTCTTTCAGGCAGGAGAGGTCAGCCGTCGCGCGTCGCCTGAGCCGACGGGTACGCGGCCCGGAACTGTGCCGTCGCGGCCGGCGACCACGCTTCGCCGAGCGGCAGCGCCAGCTCGGCCCGCTCCGGATCGGTGCAGGGACGGCCCTGGGCCACGTGCAGCGAGGTGGATCCCGCCCGGTGCCGCAGGACGTAGGCGTACACCGTCTCATAGCCCTGGTGATTGCAGATGCCGGTGTCGCCGTCGTCGTGGGAGCGCTGCAGGGCGAAGATGTCGTCGATCCCGGCGGCCTGCTCCAGCCGGCGCCGGGCTGAGGCCAGGCGCTTCTGGGTGGTGACGGTGTCGTCGTCGTCGGGGTGGGGCTTGAGGGCGATGTGATGGTTGGAGCGGGCCGCCGGCCCGGCGAGCGCGGTTACCTCGATCCGATCGCCCCGCACCTCCACCGCCGCAGCCGCGGCTGCGTCGATCATGATCAGGTTGGCCCACAGGTAGGGCTTCGACTCGACTGCTTCCCGCACGGCCGCCACGGCCGAATCGACGTCGCGGCCCTGGCGCAGGGCGATCTCCGTCAACTCGTCGTAGTTGGCGTGGCCGTCAAGGGTGCGCACGTTGGAGTCGCAGCACAGCAGCCCGTGCTCGTTGGCCCCGATGGAGAACCCCGAGAACTGGTCGAGGTCGGGATCCGTGCCGGCCCAGGTGGTCACGCCCTGCACGCCGAAGACGCTCGGCTCGGTGACGAGCCGGTCATCGAAGTGCGTCCGGCCGAAGTCCTTGTTCTTGAACAGCAGGTAGTCGTCGGTACCGATCCTCAGCACTCCGGTCGTGCACATGGTGTCCTCTCACCTGCCCGCGTCGCCCTCTAGCCTCGGCCCGATGCGGGCCATGGTAATGACCGGCCGGCGGGACGACCTGTCGGGCCGGTTGCTGACGATGCAGGACCGGGTGATGCCGGAGCCGGAGGGACCCTTCGACGTCGTGGTGCGGGTCGCGGCCGCCGGGGTGTGCCGCAGCGACCTGCACATACTGATGGGGGAACTGCCGGTGAGCGTCCCCCATGTCCTGGGCCACGAGAACAGCGGTTGGGTGCACGCGGTGGGCTCGATGGTGTCCAGCGTCGGTGTCGGGGACCCGGTGCTCTGCTACCCGTTCGTGTCCGACGGCCTCAGCGCGCCCGAGCGTCGCGGCATGGATTCGGCTGCGCCCGGGAGGCGCACACCCGGCATCGACTGTGACGGCGGTTACGCCGAGTACCTGCTGGTGACGGAACGGTCGCTGATCCATCTGCCCGCCGACGCCGACCTGGCCGCCATGGCCACCCTCAGCGACGCCGGTCTGGCCGCCTACCGTGCCTGCCGCAAGGCGGCTCCCGCTCTCGAGCCGGGAGGTCTCGCCGTGGTGTTGGGCGTAGGCGGGCTCGGACACCTCGCGGTGCAGATCCTGCGCTCGACCACGGCGGCCCGCATCCTGGCCGTCGACACCCGCGCCGAAGCCCGCGATCTCGCGACGTCATGCGGAGCGCACCACGCCTGCTCACCCACCGAGCTCGCCGCGGCGGCAGGATCGGCGGCCGCCGCCGTGATCGACTTCGTCGGAAGCGACGAGTCGGCTTCCTCCGCCCTGTCCTGCCTCGGCTTCGGCGGCACGTACCTCGCGGTGGGGGTGGGCGGCTCGCTGTCGGCGCCGATCCTGCAACTCGTCACCAACGAGACCCGCATCGAGGGGGTGTACGTGGGCACCTACCCGGAACTCGTGGAGCTGACGCAGTTGGCCCTGCGCGGCGACGTCCGACCTGTGGTGGTTCCCTACGCGCTGAGCGACGCCGACCAAGCCTTGCAAGACCTCGCCGCCGGCGCCTTCGTGGGCCGAGCAGTGCTCATCCCCTGAGCGGGACGCTGCCTGGCTGTCCCTACCGTCGGCGGACGGGCAGGGTGATGCGGGTCGGGTGGTCGGCGTTGTGGAGCACGGTCTGGGTGGCTGGGGCTGCCACTAGAGCGCTGTCCTGAAGCGGTGTGCCGCCGGTGTTGAGGTTGCGGTCCCACTGCGGGAAGTCCGAGCTGGAGATGTCGAGCCGCAGCCGCGACCCGGCCGGCACGTGGGCGCCGACGGGGCCGAGGTCGATGCGCAGCTCGTAGACCTCGCCGGGCACCAATGGCTCAGGGTCGCTCAGCGAGTGGCGGTAGCGAGCCCTCAGGATGCCCTCCTGGAGGTTGACGCTGCGGCCGTCCGGATCGACCACGCACAGCCGGGCGGTGAAGTCGGTGTCGGTGGCGGTGCTGGCCGCGTGCACGGTCACCGACACGTCGCCGAGCAGTTCGATGTCGTCCGTCAGGGGCTCGGACGTGTACACGAGGATCATGCGGGACACCTCGGCCTGGTGCTGGTCGGCGGGGCCCATCGGTGTGATGGTGTCGAAGCAGCACGAATGGCCGCCCATGCTGGGAATGGGCACACCAGGGTCGTAGACGAAGATGTCGGGCGGCTCGGCGGCGGCTGGGACCCGGTCGAGGATGCCGTCCCCGAACTTGGAGTTGGCCCGCCCGCCCGAGTGGATGTACCAGTCCTCGGCGGCGGTGTCGGACGGCGGCCACCCGTCGAGATCTCGCCATCCACCGTCGAGCGTGAACACGGTCACCGGGTGGTCGAGCACTCCGGTGTCGACGCCCTTGAGCGTGTGGTCGAACCAGCGCAACTGCCAGTCGTCGACCTCGTTGGTGCTGGGGCCGTCGCCGCCGCAGCGGCTCACCGGCGTCCACGGCATGTGGGTCCACGGGCCCACCAGCAGCTTCTGGGCCCCCCGGGCCGCCTCCGTTCCGGCTGAGGCCCGCAGCCCAGTGAAGTTCTTCACCGTCCCGCCCAGGAACACGTCCCACCAGCCCCCGAAGTGCAGGGCCGGTACCTCGATGCGGCTGTAGTCGGAGTCGATGCTCCACTGCTTCCAGTAGTCGTCGTAGGTGCAGTGCTCCACCCAGTCGTAGAAGTAGGGCGCGTAGCCGCCCTGCAGCGGCGGGAACTCCGACAGCGGCAGCGACCAGAACCAGCCCTCGGCGGCGCCGAGCGACGCGCCGAGGGCGTCGACCGCGGCCCGGTCCTCGGCCCGCACCGCCGACCCCAGGGCCAGCAGGTTGGCCCAGTAGCACACGAAGGCTGCGGCCAGCGCGCCGCCGTTGTAGGTCCAGCCGTCGTAGTACTGCGAGGCGGTGAACCCGGGCGCGATGCTGCGCAGCGACGGCGGCCTCGTGACCGCGGCCAGCAGCTGGGTGGCTCCCACATAGGAGAACCCGAACATGCCCACGTCGCCGTTGGAGCCCGGCAGGGTTGCGGCCCACTCGACGGTGTCGTAGCCGTCGTCCATCTCGTGCGCGAAGGGGTAGAAGTCTCCCTCCGAGGTGTAGCGGCCCCTGGTGTCCTGGATGACCACCATGTAGCCGTGCGACGCATACCACGCCGGGTGGGTGTTGCCGAAGGTGGAGACGTTGACCCGCTTGTCGTAGGGGCTGCGCGCCAGCAGCACCGGGACGCCGCCCGCGGGCTGGTCCGCCGGGCGGTACACGTCGGCTCGCAGCACTGTGCCGTCGCGCATGGTGGCACCGACGTTCCGCTCGACCGTCACCGCGATTCCTGGAAGGTTCTCGATTGTCATGGCGCCTTTCTGGTGTGTCAGTATCGGCCCATCCCGCACGGGTGGCGGGCCTCGACCGACTCGGGAGTGTGACGATGAGCGAATTCAAGCAGGAGCGGTACTACGAGGAGGATTCCGGCGCCGGCGGGATCCCCGCCGCGCAGGTGGCCGACTTCCTGGCCAGCGCAGACAGCACCTGGCTGCTGAAGCTGGCCCACCTCAAGGCCGACGGCTGGCCCATGGTGGTCCCGCTCTGGTACCAGTGGGACGGTGGGGCGTTCCTGGTGGTGGGGCGCAAGCGCTCGGAGTGGGTCGAGGACCTGCGACGCGATCCGCGCTGCGCGGTGTGCATAGAGGAGTTGGCCCACCCCCGCATCCGCAAGGTGCTGGCCCAGTGCACGGCCGAGATCGTCGAGGGGCCCGCGGTGGGTGAGGACTCGCAGTGGGTGCCCGTGGCTGAGGAGATGGCCGCCCGCTACACCGGGCCCGACGGGCCGGAGCAGCTCAAGATGTCGTGGAGCTGGGAGCGGTACCTGGTGCGGCTCGTGCCCCGCGACGGCCGCCTGGTGACGTGGCAGGGAGCGGACTGGGCGCTGCGCTACTTCGATCCCGGCCAGCGCCCCGACCTCGAGGCCGAGGCCGAGGCCCGCTCCCGGTGACGAGGACTCCCGCCGACCGGGCCGATTCGCTGCGCCGGTCGGAGATCCGGATCCTCTTCGACGCCGCCGCTCGGCTCGGCGGCGACGTGATCCGGTTGGAGGTGGGCGAGCCCAGCTTCACCACGCCCGCCCACGTCATCGAAGCCGCTGCCAGAGCCGCGCGCGACGGCCACACCGGCTACGGCCCCAACGGAGGCCTGCTGAGCTTGCGGGAACTGCTCGTCGACAAGCTCCGCAACATCAACGGCATCGAAGCCTCCACCGACGAGATCGTGGTCACGCCCGGAGCCATGAACGCGCTGTACTCGGTGTACTTGGCCCTGCTTGAGACCGGCGACGAGGTGCTGCTGCCGACTCCGGGCTTCCCCAACATGGACGAGACCATCCGGCTGCTGGGGAGCCGGCCGGTGTTCTACCCGCTGTCGGCCGACAACGGCTTCCTGCCCGACGTGGGGCAGCTCGAGGCGCTGGTGACGGAACGGACGAGGATCCTGTTCGTCAACACACCGGCCAACCCGACCGGCGCGGTGTATCCGGCCCCGCTGATGAGAGACCTCGTGGAGTTCGCCGCACGCCACGACCTCTGGCTCCTGTGCGACGAGGTGTACGACGAGATGGTGCTCTCGCCCGGCTGCGTGCACACCGCGGCCGCCCCCCTGGATGCCGACGGGCGGGTGATCACCGTGTGCAGCTTCTCCAAGGTGTACGCCATGACCGGATGGCGCGTGGGATACGCGGCCGCGCCGCGGCCGGTGGCCGATCTGCTGCGCAAACTGCAGGAGCCGCTGGTGTCATGCCCCAGCACCATCTCCCAGAAGGCGGCCGAGGCTGCCCTAACGGGACCGCGTGCCCCCTATGGCGACATGCTGGCCGCCTATCGGTGCCGCCGGGATGCCGCGCTGGATGCCGCGGCCACGGCCGGCGTGAGAGCCGTGCCGTCCGACGGCACCCTCTACATGCTGCTGGACGTATCCGCGGCGGGCGTCGACGACCTGGAGTTCGCTCTGGCGCTGCTGGAATCAGAATCGGTGAGCGTGGCGCCCGGCTCGGTGTTCGGTCCCGCCGGCCGCGGCTGGGCTCGCATCTCCCTGGCCGCGGAGGAGTCGGCGATAACGGAGGGTGTCCGTCGCCTGGCCAAGGCGCTGCACCGATAAGAGAACTAGGGACAACAGGAAGGAACACGGTGCCATGAACGCGACACAAGCGAACGGGATGGCCGAGCGTGTCCGCGCCTATCTCACAGGGCGCGACACCGATGTGCTGGAACTGGCCCGCGACCTGATCCGGACCCCGTCGCCCAACCCGCCCGGCGACGAGAGGGCTGTGGCCGACCTGGTCACCGAGAGGCTTCAGGCGCTCGGCATCGACGACATCACCCGGGTGGGCGCCGAGGAGACCCGGCCCAACGTGCTGGCCCGGGTGAAGGGCGCGGCACCGGGGCCGGCGCTGATCCTGTCGGGCCATCTCGATACCAAGCCAGCCGGTGACATGGACGCCTGGGAGACCGATCCCTGGGACCCGGTGCTGCGCGACGGCGATCTCATCGGCCTGGGGTCGGGAGACATGAAGGCGGCGGTGGCCGGGATGATGTACGCCGCCGCCGCCTTGCACCACGCTCAGGAGGCCGGCGGAGCCGGCGGGGGATTCGCGGGCGAGCTGGTGCTGGTGTTCACCGCGGACGAGGAGGCCGGCGCCCAGTTCGGATCCAAGTGGCTGGCCGAGAACGGCCATCTGGCGGCCGACGCCGCGATTATCGGCGAACCCAGCGGCATCACCTCCGAGTGGCAGTCGGTCCACCTGGTGTCGAGGGGTGCGGCCCTGTTCAAGGTGGCGATCACCGGAACGCAGATGCACTCGTCCATCTCGGACCGCCTTCCGTGTGTCAACGCCACCGTCAAGATGGCCCGCCTGATCGACCGCATGGACCGCGAGCTCAAGTCGTATCTCACCTACGACGAGCATCCGCTCTGCCCCGTCGGTCCGACCGTCAACGTCGGGGTGATGGCCGAGGCGGGCGTGTTCTACGGCGTCTACCCCGGCAACGCCGAGTTCGCCTGCGATGTGCGGACCCTGCCGGGAATGACCGAGGAGTCGCTGAAGGCGGACGTCGGACGCTTCCTGGACGACGCCATGGCCGACGACCCGGACCTGCGAGCGGAGCTGGACTGGTTCCTGACGGTTCCCCCGGTCGAGATCGATGCCGACCACCCGGTGGTGGGCGCCCTCGTCGAGGCGGGGCGAGAGGTCCTGGGAATCTCCCCCGAACTCGACGCCTTCCCCGGAGCCACCGACGCGCCCTACTTCCAGCTGACCGCCGGCATCCCCACCGTGGCCGCCTTCGGTCCGGGGATGCTGCCGAGAGCCCACAGCCCCAACGAGTACATGGACGCCGACGGCGCGGCCCTGTCGGCCAGCATCTACGCCCTGGCCGCGCTGCGCTTCCTCGGCGAGGCCGAGAGCTAGGGAGAGGTCATGACCATTCCTACGTCCGAACTCTGCGCCCGCTACCGGCGCATCTGCGTGTCGGTGGTGTGCGACGCCCTGTACGAGCTGGACCTGCCCGAGCGGGTGCTGCCCAGCGGGCTGAAGCCTCTGCTGCCCGAGATGCGCATGGCCGGCATCGCCTACACCCTGGAGGGCCGGGCCATCCGCCCCGGCGTGGGATGGGACCGGGGCCTGGACCGCATCAAGTCGTATCTGGAGATGTTCAAGGAGCTGACGCCCGACTCGGTACTGGTGTCGTACAACCCCGGCAGCGAGGTGGGCCACTTCGGCGAGCTGACCGGCAACTCGGCCCAGCAGTACGGCTGTGCGGGCGTGGTGCTCGAAGGCAACCTGCGCGACCTCGACGGCCTTCTCGACATCGGCCTGCAGGTCTTCTACCGGGACCTGTCGCCGCTCAATGCCATCGGGCGCTGGGAGATGGTGGCCTCCCAGGTGCCGGTCACCATCGGCGACGTGACCGTGGAGCCCGGCGATCTGGTCGTCGGCGACCGCGACGGCGTCCTGGTGGTGGCCGGATCCGAGGCGGAGCGAGTACTGCTGCAGTCCGAATCGATTGTGGGGTCCGAGGAGCTGGTGCGGGCGGACATGCGAGCCGGGGCCACCCCGTGGGAGGGCCTCGAGCGCCATGGCCACATCTGAGGAAGGGGCCGCGCCCGCTGGGTCCACCGGCGCCGAGTTGACGATTCCCCAGATGGGAGTGGTGGAGCAGGTGCTGGTCGTGGAATGGCTGGTCGAGGACGGCTCTCCGGTGACCGCGGGCGAACCCGTGGTAGTCATCGACACCGACAAGGCCGAGACCGAGTTGGAGGCGCCGGCGTCGGGCCGCCTCCATGTCCTGGTGCCGGCCGGCGACGAAGAGGTGGCGGTGGGAACAGTCCTGGCGACCGTTTCGACAGGATGAGCAAGACCTTCTCGTTGGAGGGCCGGGTGGCGGTGGTGACTGGCGCGGCCGGTGGTCTGGGCGCGCCCATCGCCGAGGGGCTGGCCGATGCCGGCGCCTTTGTTGTGTGTGCGGACGCATCCGGGGAGCCCAACGAGGCGCTGGTGCAGCGGCTCGGTGCAGAGCGGTCCGAGGCGGTCACGGTGGATGTGCGTGACGAGACCTCGGTGCAAGCCCTGGCCGACCGGGCAGCAGAGGTTGCCGGCCACATCGACGTGCTGGTCACGTGCGCGGGGATCGGCGGTCGCGGACCGGCCGCCGACTACGACGACGGGACCTGGGCCGACGTGATCGATGTGAACCTCACCGGAGCGTTCCGCACTTGCCGCGCCGTGGGCCGCCGCATGATCGCTCAGCCGCACGGCGGCTCCATCGTCAACATCGCCTCGGTGGTCGGCGAGGTCGGCTTCGCGGGCAGTGTCGGCTACCAGGCCTCAAAGGGCGGGGTGATCCAGATGACCCGCACGCTGGCGGTGGAGTGGGCTCCGCACAACGTGAGGGTCAACGCCATCTCGCCCGGCCACGTGGCCACGCCGCTGGTGCGGCGCCAGTGGGAGCTCGAGCCGGAGCTGAAGGACTACTTCGAGAGCCGCACCCCGCTGGGCCGGCTGGCCGAGCCGGTCGACATGGTGGGTGCCGCAGTGTTCCTCGCCGGGCCTGCGTCGGCCATGGTCACGGGCCAGATCCTCGCCGTCGACGGCGGCTACACGGCGCAGTGACCGAAACGGTGCCTGCTCTGGAGCGGTCCGAGGCTTTGGCTCTGCACCGGACCATGGTGCTGATCAGGGTGTTCGAGAGCCGCGTCGAGGAGCTGTTCAAGGCGGGCAAGCTGCCGGGGTTCGTCCACACCTACCTGGGCGAGGAGGCCATCGCCGCCGGCGTCTGTTCCCGCCTCGGATCCGACGACTACATCACCTCCACCCACCGGGGTCATGGGCACGCCCTGGCCAAGGGGATGTCGCCCGTCGCGCTGATGGCAGAGCTCTACGGGCGGGCTGAGGGCGCCTGCCGGGGCCGGGGAGGCTCGATGCACGTGGCCGACTTCTCGCTGGGGATGCTGGGCGCCAACGGCATCGTCGGCGGTGGGTTCGGGATAGCCGCGGGTGCCGCGCTGGCGGCCCGTCACCGCGGCACCGATCGTGTGGCGGTGTGCTTCTTCGGCGACGGCGGGATCAACAAGGGAACGTTCCACGAGGCCCTCAACTTCGCTTCGGTGCACCGTCTAGGCGTGGTGTACGTGTGCGAGAACAACCAGTACGCGCAGTTCACCGCCCGCAGCCGGACCACATCGGTCGAGGACCTGGCCGTGAGGGCCACCGCCTACGGCATGGCGGGGGCGACCGTCGACGGCAACGACGTGGCCGCGGTGTTCGCCGCCGCGGCCGAGGCGGTCGAGCGGGCCCGCGACGGCGAGGGACCGACCCTGCTGAACATGGTCACCTACCGTCTCGGAGGTCACTACGTGGGCGACGCCGAGGTCTACCGGGACGCCGAGGAGGTGGACGAGCACCGCCGCCGCGACCCGATCCAGCGCTGGGAGGAGACGCTGGCCTCCCGGGGCTGGCTCGACTCCGAAGGCCGGACCGCAGTGTGGGAGGAGGCCGCCGCAGCGGTGCAGGACGCCGAGGAACGGGCCGAGTCGGAACCCTTCCCCGACCCCGAGAGCGCCCTGGACGACGTGTTCACTCCTACGCCGGCCGCCACTGGTGTCCGGGTCGCGGCGTCCTCCGACCGCGCTTCGGGCGGTGAGGCGGACGAGACCCGACGCATGACCTTCGGTCAGGCCACGGTCGATGCCATGGGCCGAGCCATGCGGGCCGACGAAAGCGTGGTCGTGCTGGGAGAGGACATCTCCTGGGGCGGCAACTTCGGGCAGTTCCGCGGCCTCGTCGACGAGTTCGCATCCCGCCGGGTCATCGACATGCCCATCTCGGAGGCGATCATCGTGGCCGTCGCGGTGGGAGCGGCCACTGCGGGGTTGCGCCCGGTGGCGTCCATGAGCTTCGTGGAGTTCACGCTGGGGGCCATGGACGAGATCGTCAACCAGGCCTCCAAGTTCCGCTACATGTTCGGTGGCCAGGTGTCGGTCCCGCTGGTGCTGCGGGCCTCCGACGGCGTGCTGCGCTCGTCGGCGTCGCAGCACTCCTCCAGCCTGGAGGGGCTGTTCACCCACCTGCCCGGCCTGAAGGTGGTGGCGCCCTCCAACCCGGCGGACGCCAAGGGCCTGCTACGAACGGCCATCGACGATCCCGATCCGGTCATCTACCTGGAGCACAAGAAGATCACCGCCCAGCGGGGCCCGGTCCCCATCGGCGACTACCGGGTGCCGTTGGGATCGGCGGCGGTGGTCCGCCCCGGCGCCGACGTGACGGTGGTGTCCTACTCGGCCATGGCCCTGAGCGCTCTGGCCGCCGCGGAACGGCTGGCCTCCGACGGCATCGACGTCGAGGTGATCGACTTGCGGTCGCTGGTGCCGCTCGACTTCGACACTGTGGTGCAGTCGGTGGCCCGCACTCGCCGGGCGGTGGTGGCCCACGAGGCGTGGCGTTTCGGCGGCTTCGGCGCCGAGTTGGCCGCCCAACTGCACTCCGAGCTGTTCGGGGAGCTGGAGGCGCCGGTGGCCCGTGTCGGCGCGGCTTCGGCGCCGATCCCGTTCAGCCCGCCCCTGGAAGCCGCAGTGGTCCCTGGCGCCGAAGCCGTGGTGGCCGCGGTGCGGACCGTGCTGGGCTAGCGGCCTCAGTTCCCCCCTTCGTCCCCGTCGCTGCGGGAATCGGCCCACTCGGTGCTCAGGTCGCCGAAGGCGCGGTGGAAGGCGAGCATGGTGTCATCGCAGCGCGATCCGGGGCCGCAGTGGGGGACGCCCGCGGGTCGGAAGAAGTAGGTGCCAGCTCCGGCGGTGATCATCTCGTCGGTCTCGGTGGACCGCTCGCGCAGGACGACCTCGCCGTCGATGATGAAACACTCCTCGTGGTGGGGATGGTGGTGCCAGCCGCCGTCGCCCTGGTCCCATTGGCGGGCACCGCCGAGCCAGACGTCGCCGACCGGGCCCCGGCCCAGCGGCTTGGTGTGCCGACCGGGCATCTCCGGTACCGGGATCCAGTCCGTCTCGGAGGCCCGACCAGGCACCAGCTCGGCCGGCGGACCCATGAAGGTCGGGTCGTATCGCACCGGAGCGGACGTCATCAGCAGGGCGGCGCCGTCGGCTGTGATCCGCAGTCGGGGGACGGTCCGCCCCTTCGGGAGGTGGACGTAGTCCCCGGCCTCTAGGGCGTGCGGTCCGGCCTCGAGCGAGCCCTGGATCACGAAGAGTTCCACCTCGGCGGTGAACGCGCCCCGTGCCTCCGTTCCCCAGCCCGCCCGCAGGCGCACAAGCCGGGTGGTTGAGCCTCTCAGGTCGGTCGACATGATCCGGGCCCCGAGGGCGCCGTCGATTCCGGGGATGGTCATCGGTCTGGTCGGCAGCGAGGCGTCCTGGATCCCGGCCAGATGTGTGGCCGTCCTGTCGACCAGAGCCGGATCGATGCGGTCTGCCATGGCCCTCAGCCCGGCCTCCGGGTTGCCGTTCTCAGGCGTCGAGCACTTGGAAGCCGGCTTCGGCCAGGTCGACCACCGGCGGCAGCGTGGACCACGGGAAGTTGATCCACCGGTCGGTGCGTCGCCATACGTAGTCGCACTTCACCAGGGAGTGCGACTTCTCGTAGAGCACCGCCGAGCGGACCTCGGCGACCTCGCCGAGGCAGTAGTCGTGCACCAGCTTGAGGGTGTGGCCGGTGTCGGCCACATCGTCGGCGATCAGGATCTTGGACTGGCGGTGGTCGACGAGGTCGAGCTGCGGGGGCAGTACTACGGGGACCTCCAGGCGTTCGCCGACGCCGGTGTAGTACTCGCAGTTCATCACGTAGACGTTCTTCACCGACAGCGCGTAGCCCAGCGACCCGGCGCAGAACAGTCCGCCCCTGGCGATGGCCAGGATCATGTCGGGCCGGTACCCGTCGTCGGCGACCATGTGCGCCAACTCGCGGACGCCGCGCCCGTAGAGCGCCCAGTCCATCTCCTCCCGTGCCGTGCTGTCACCCATGCCTGCCGTCCTCCTGTGGTTCCCGCCGGGTTCGCTAGTTCCTACTAGCTCCCGCCGGCGCGCGCGGGGATGTATGGCTAAGACTGCATTGCTACCGCGATGCGGCGGTGGTCCTTCAGCATCTGCTCGGTTCCCGAGGCCGTCAGCTGACCGTCCTCCACCACGAGCCGGCCGGCGACGATGGTGTGGTGCGCGGCTACCGGGCCGCAGCGCAGCCAGGCTTCGATCGGGTCGGACCAGGCTCCCGCGAAGGCGATGCCGTCGAGGCGCCAGATCGCGATGTCGCCGCAGGCGCCTACCGTCAACTCGCCGATCTCGCCGGATCGTCCCAGGCAGGCGGCGCCGCCCCTAGTGGCCATCTCCAGGGACTCGCGGGCGGTGAACAGACCGTCCCGGCCGGCCTGACCGTCGCGTAGGCGGGCCATCAACATGGCGTTGCGGGCCTCGGTCCACATCGAGCCCGAGTCGGCCGACGCCGAGCCGTCCACTCCCAAGCCCACCGGCACCCCCGCCGCTCGCAGCTCCCGCACCGGCGCCATTCCCGCGCCGAGGATCATGTTGGAGCTCGGGCAGTGGGCCACACCGGTGCCCCAGCGGCCCAGCCGGGAGATCTCGGCGGGGTTGGGCTGCACGCAGTGGGCGATCCAGGACCGGTCGGTGCCCCACCCGCAGTGCTCGAAGTAGTCCACCGGGCGCATGCCGAACGTCTCCAGGCAGAAGCCGTCCTCGCCGATGTCCTCGGCCAGGTGGGTGTGCAGCCGCACGTCGAGGCGCTCAGCCAGTTCCGCGGTGGCCGTCATCAACTCGGTCGAAACCGAGAACGGCGAGCACGGCGCCAGCGCGACCCGCACCATCGCGGCGGGCGACTGGTCGTGGTGAGCGGCTACCAGACGCTCGGATTCAGCCAGGATCACATCGTCGGTCTGCACCGTCGAGTCGGGGGGCAGGCCGCCGTCCTTCTTGCTCAGCGACATCGAGCCCCGGGTGGGGTGGAAGCGCACGCCCAGGTCGACCGCGGCCGCGATCTCCGCCGCGATCAGGTCGCCGCCGCCCGAGGGGTGGACGTAGAGGTGGTCGGTGCTGGTGGTGCATCCGCTCAGGGCCAGCTCGGCCAGCCCCACCCAGGCCGAGACGTGGGCTGCCTCCTCGTCGAGGCGGGCCCACAGCGGGTAGAGCGTGCGCAGCCAGTCGAACAGGTTGCCGTCCAGGGCGGGGCGGAAGGCCCGGGTCAGGTTCTGGTAGAGGTGGTGGTGGGTGTTGACCAGTCCCGGCATGACCAGGCAGTCGGCCGCGTCGACGGTGCGGGTCGCGCCTGCGGGCTCGGAGCCGGCCGGCCCCACGCCCGAGACCAGCCCGTCGGTGACGGCCACCCAGCCGCCGGCGATCTCCGTGCGTGCCGCGTCCACCGTCGCCACGAGCCGGGCGTTGCGGACGAGCAGATCGGTCATGAAAGAACCTGCGGCGCGGCCCTCAGATCTCCCAGTCGGCGAAGGCGTCGATCATCCCCTCGGCATCCGGTCCGAGCGGGTACAGGATCGGGGTGGTGCAGCCGTTGTCGATGTAGTGGCGCACCTTGGCCCGGCACTCGTCGGCGGTGCCGGCCGCGCAGAGCAGCTGCACGACCTCGTCGGGCACCAGCTTCGAGGCCGCTTCCACCTGCTCGAGCGTGGCCGGCCAGGTCAGCACCGAGCCGACCTCGTCGAGCAGCGACTGCGACACGCCCGAGGCCTTCATGATGTGGGGCTGCTGGCCCAGGTACTGGGTGATGAGCATGCGCCCACCGTCGAGAGCCTCGGTCCGCTCGGCCTCGGAGTCGCCTGTGGCCATCGAGCACACGATCAGCTGGGGACGGTCGAGGTCGTCGACGGTGCGGCCCACCCGGGCGGCGCCCTCGGCCAGGTGCTCCATGGCCTGCGCGTTGTACTGGGGCGACACCAGGTAGTTGAACACCACGCCGTCGGCGATCTCCCCGGTGAGGGCCATCATCTTGGCGCCGGTGGCGCCGATGTAGATGGGTACGTCCTTGGGCCGGCGCTCCTGCTGCACGTAGTCGAGTTCCACCCCGTCGAACTGCACGAACTCGCCGTCGAAGGTGACGGTCTGGTCGTTGAGCAGGCCCCGGCACGCCTCCACGATCTCGCGCATCGCCTTCAGTGGGCGCACCCGACTTACGCCCACCTTCGACGCCAGCGGCTCCCACCAGGCTCCGATGCCGAGCAGGATCCGGCCCGGGGCCAGGTCGTCGAGGGTGGAGAATGTGGAGGCCAGCCGGGCCGGGTTGCGGGTCCAGCAGTCCACCACGCCGCTGCCGACCTTGATCGTGTCGGTGACCGCCGCGATGGCGGCCATCGGCACCACCGCGTCGCGCACCAGGCGGGAGTCGGCCTGCCATACGGCGTCGAAGCCCTTGGACTCCGCGTAGCGGGACAGATCCATCGACTCGGCGAGGGTGTGGGCGTCCTGGATGTAGAGGGCTACGGACTGGGTCATGGCGTCTCCTGTGCGACCTCTTGGGGCTATGGCATCTCTTCGAGCTTGGCGAACAGTCTGGCGGCTGCTTCGGCCGCTTTGGCTCTGATCTCGGTGGCGTCCACCCGAGTCGGCCTGCCGTCGCGCAGCACGGTCTCGCCATCCACGACTACCTCTAGGGGCCGGACGCCGGTGGTGAAGGCCAGCGACCAGGGATCCATGCGGTCATACGACCAGACCACGGTGTCGTCGAGGGCCTCGGGGAACAGTCTCCATCCGGCTTCCAGCCATCTCCATGCCGTCTCGGGGGTGGCGGTGACGTCGTCCTCGCGGTGACGCACGTAGGCCACCCGGAACTCGTCGAGCATGGCCGCACCGATTCCGTCGGTTCCCAGGGCCACCAGGTTGGACCGGCCCGCCGGCCGGGCGTAGCCGACCCGGTTGTTCATGTTCGAGCGGGGGTTGTGCACGATCGTGCCCGGAAGGTCTCGGTCGAGGTGCACGGCGTGGACCACCAGCCAGTCGTCGCGGGCCAGCTGCTCCAGGCGGTACCCGGCCTCAAGGTCGGCGGTGCCCTCCGACACGTGGATGTGGACCCCGGTGCCGTGGTCGGCGGCCAGCCCCGCGGCGGCTTCCAGTGTCTCGTCGGAGCAGGTGAACGCGGCGTGGACGCC
Source organism: Acidimicrobiales bacterium (assembly GCA_965117015.1). Classification (GTDB taxonomy): domain Bacteria; phylum Actinomycetota; class Acidimicrobiia; order Acidimicrobiales; family Aldehydirespiratoraceae; genus Aldehydirespirator. The sequence goes on along the minus strand of OZ220747.1, from coordinate 35,343 downwards.
CACATGGCCCCGCCCCCCGGCTCGAAGGAACCGGTCATTCTCGACGAGGCCTGCTCGGGCGCCCGCCGATCCGTGCCGGTCGGTCACCCCGTAGGCGCAGTCCACCCTCACTCCTACTTCGGCGCAGGCTCGGGCGATCACGTCCAGCGACCCTTCGATGGCGTTGGGGGATTCGTGGTGGTCGATTATGGCGGTGGTGCCCGACTCCAGGGCTTCCAGCGCGCCGAGCTTCGCCGACCACTTGATGATGTCGAGGTCGAGGGCCTGGTCCAGACGCCACCAGATCAGTTCCAGGATCTCCAGGAATCCGGTGGGGGTGCGGGGCGGCGCGGGCATGCCCCGAGCCAGGGCGGAGTACAGGTGGTGGTGGGCGCACACCATCCCCGGGGTGGTATGGCTGTCGCCTCCGGCCGCCTGCGAGGGCGCGACGGCGTTCCCGGGATCTGGGGCCGTGCCGGTCACGGTTGGGGCACTACAGGCTGATGAGTGTTGATGGGCAGGCGGTTGCGCCACTGGCCGTCCACCTGGCGCATGGCCTCGGCTACCGCTCCGGCGGTGGGCACGAGGCCGATCTCGCCCACGCCCTTGATGCCGTAGGGCGAGTCGGGCTGGGGGGCCTCGACGAGGATCACGTCCACCGGGGGCATGTCCTTGGCCCGGATGATGTCGAGCCCCCTCAGGGTGTCGAAGCGGGGCCGGCCGTCCTCATCGCAGGGGAAGTCCTCGCTCAGTGCGTAGCCCAGGCCCATGTGGACGCTGCCCTCGATCTGGCCCTCGCACAGCAGCGGGTTGACGGCCCGTCCCACGTCGTGGGCGGCCACCACCTTCTCGACCTTGCCGGTCTTCGGGTCGGCGATCACCATCTGGGCCGCGTAGCCGAAGGTGGAGTGGATGACCGGGTTCTCCAGGCCGTCGCTGAGCTTGTTGGTCCAATCCACCCGGTACTCGCCCTCGTAGTCGACCCCGGTGAGGCAGCCTCCGGCCATGGCCGCCCGGCAGGCGTCGGCGACCGATCCGGCCCCCATCAGGGTTCCCCGCGAGCCGGTGGTCTGGCCGGCGCCCAGTTCCCGGCTGGTGTCGACGTAGACCTTGACCTGGTCGGGGCGCACCCCGAGTTCCTCCACCGCCACCTGCAGGGCCACGGTGTGCACGCCCTGGCCCATCTCGGTCCAGCAGTGGCGCACCTCCACGACGGTGTCAGGGCCCGCCGGGGATCCGGCCGGGTGGGCGGCGTCGGCCACGAAGTGCACCACGGCCTTGCTGATCTCCTTGAAACCGTTGCCGAGCCCGGAGTTCTTGAGACCCAGCCCGAGCCCGACGGCCTTGCCGGCTGCGACGGCCTCGTCGTAGGCCGGCTTGATGGCCTCCAGGCAGTCCATGGCGCCGAGGCTGCCGCCGTCCATGATCTGGCCCGGACCCCAGACGGCTCCGGGGTACACCGCGTTGCGCCGGCGGATCTCCCAGCCGCTGATGCCCACCGCGTCGGCCAGGCGGTCCAGGGCGCCCTCCATGGCGAACTGGGCCTGGTTGGCGCCGAAGCCCCGGAAGGCGCCGCAAACGCTGTTGTTGGTGCGGGCCGCCACCGCCTCGACGTCGACGACCGGCACCACGTAGGGGCCGCAGGCATGGCCGGCCGCCCGCTCCAGCACCTTCATCCCCACCGAGGCGTAGGGGCCGGAGTCGCCCAGCATCCGGGCTCGCAGGGCGGTGAGCCGCCCCTCGGCGTCGCAGCCCACGGCCAGCTCGATGCGCACCGGATGCCGCTTGGGATGGACCAGCAGCGACTCCTCGCGCGAGAACGTCGTCTTGACGGGACGGTCCAGTAGCCAGGCCGCCAGAGCGGTCTGGGTCTGGTTGGCGCAGTCCTCCTTGCCCCCGAAGGCGCCGCCGTTGGCGACCTGCTCGGCCCAGATGCGGCTGCTGTCGATCCCGAGCACGGCCGCGGTCTGGTCGCGGTCGTCCCATACCCCCTGGCCGCCGGAGTAGAGGTCCAGGCCGCGCTCGCCGTCGACGACCTTGGGCACGGCCAGGGTCGACTCGGGCTCCAGGAAGGCCTGCTCCACTCGCTGGGTCTGGAAGGTCTCCCGCATGACGTGGGCAGAGGACGCCAGCTCATCCTCCACGTCGCCGCCCCGGGCGTAGGTCGACACCGACAGGATGTTGCCGTCCAGTCCCCAGACCGCGTCCTCGGCGCCGTCGGCCACGGCCGCGGCCGGGTCGGTGATCGGGGGCAGCGGCTCGTAGACGACATCGACCAGTTCCGCCGCCCGGCGGGCCGTCTCGCGGCTGTCGGCCACCACCAGGGCCATGATGTCGCCCAAATACGATGTGCGGCCGCCCTCGGGGATGAACACCGGCCAGTCCTTGTGGATCAGCCCGATACGCAGGTCGCCGGGAACGTCGGCTCCGGTGAACACGGCCGCCACGCCGGGTTGGGCCTCGGCCCGGCTGGTGTCGATGGATATCACGTCGGCCCGGGCGTGCTCGGCCAGGTGCACCGCGCCGTGGAGCATTCCTGGCGCGGTCATGTCGTCGATGTAGAGCTTGTCGCCCATTGCCAGTTCGGTGGACTCGTAGCGGGCGGCGCGCGATCCGACGCCGCGGACGACCTCCACCGCAGTCCCGTCGGTGCCGACCATCCCGTCGGCTCCGGTGGCCAGCATGTCGACCGCGTCGAGGATCTTCAGATAGCCGGTGCAGCGGCACAGGTGGGCGCCGAGATGGCGGGAGGCCTGGTCGCGGGTGAGGCCGGCGCCCTTGTTGTCGATCAGCGCCTTGACCCGCATCACGATCCCCGGAGTGCAGAAGCCGCACTGAACCGCTCCGGCTGCCCCGAAGGCGGCCGCGTACCGGTGGCGCTCCTCGTCGCTGAGGCCTTCGGGGGTGACGATCTCGGCGCCCTGGGCCTTCTCTAGCGGGATCTGGCAAGCCACCCGGGCCTTGCCGTTGAGGAGCACCGTGCAGCAGCCGCACTGGCCCGACGGGGAGCAGCCGTCCTTGGCCGCGATCAGCCCGAGCTCCTCCCGAAGGGCGGCGAGCAGGTGGGGGTGGTCGCCGACGCGCACCGTGGAGCCGTTGCAGACGAACTCCGTCACCGTCGGCGCGGCAGGTTCAGTGCGTTCCTGAAGGTCGGTCATGGCCGCGTACCTCGCCCCACACTCGCACAATACACAAATTCGACTCCCGATCTAGCAAAAAAGTTCGCTGTCAGGCTGGCCGCTGAGCGCCGGCCGGCGGCCATCAGCTGCCGGTCAGGCGTCCACGGTGACGGTGATGGTGTGCCATCCCTCGGCGCCGTTGGGGGCGGGATCGACCGGCTCGCCGCTCTGGGTGATCCCGTCGCCGTCGGTGGCCCGCACCTGGATCCGGTGCCGGCCCTCGCTGGGAGTCCACTCGCGGTGCCACTGAACCCAGCTCTCGTCACCCAGGGCCTCGCCCATCTGGCAGGGCATCCATCCCTCGTTGTCGATGTTGACCTCGACCCGCTCGATGCCGCGGGTCGGCGCCCAGGCGATGCCGGCGATCGGGGTGGTCTGGCCGGCGACGAGGCCGCGGCCGGCGTCGGGAACGTCGATGCGGCTCTGCGTCTTCATCGGACCCTCCTTGGACCAGCCCCTCGGCACCCAGTAGCCGTCGAACCCGTCCCAGGTGGTGAGGTGGATCTCGTCGATCCACTTCACGGCCGAGACGTACCCGTAGAGGCCGGCCACCACCAGCCGGGCCGGGAAGCCGTGGTTGGTCGGCAGGAACTCGTCGTTCATGCCGATGGCGAGGATGGCGTTGCGGCCGTCGTAAACGAGCGGGGTCGGGAAGCCGGCCGTCCAGTCGTCCACCGAGCGGCCCACCACCTGGTCGGCGCCGGCCTGAACCCCGGCCCGGTCCAGCAGCACGGACAGCGGGACCCCGGTCCAGACCGCGTTGCCGACCAGGTTGCCTCCCACCCGGTTCGACACGCACGACAGGGTGATGACGTAGTCGGACAGGTCCATGGACTGGATGTCGTCGAAGGTGAGCTCGTAGGGGTTGTCGACCATGCCGGTGAAGCGCAGCCGCCAGTTGGCCGGGTCGATCTGGGGCACCTGGCCGAAGGCGGTGTCGATCCGGTAGAAGCTGTCGTTGGGAGTCACGTACGACGAGATGCCGGCCACGTCGTCGTCGAGCGTGTCGAGCGTGGCCACCTGCTCCTGCACTGACGGCCCGGCTGGCTGCGACGCGACCGTGGTAGTAGTGGGGGACTCCGTCGCTGCCCCGGTAGTTGTGGGCGGCGAGGTAGTGGTGGTGGTGGCCCTGAGAGTGTTCGCCTCCAGGAACTGCTCCGCGGCCGACTGGCCCCGCAGCGCCCGGCCCAGGCCGACCATGGCCAGCGCGGCCGCGCCGGCGCCGACCGCATACGCGAAGAAGGCCCGGCGCGTCTTCACCTCCGCTGCGGGTGCAGCGATTTCTGTGGCGGGTTCCGGGTGATCCTGGTCCGCTGGAAGGGTCGCACGCATCGGAGCGGCCTGCTTGGCCAGGCGGCTGGTCAGCAGCAGTGTCGTGCCCGCGGCCAGGGCGGCGGCCGCTAGGCCCACCACCCACGACGAGGCGGCCGGGCTTATCGGATTGCGAGCCGCGGCCCAGCCGCCCAGCAGGCCGAACAGCGCGAACCCGATCAGGGTCGCACGCGGGCGCCCTCGCACCGCGAAGCGGCCCAGCACCCCGCCGAGGACCAGGGACCCGACGATGATGCCCACCGTGAGCAGCGTCTTCTGGCTGGCGCCGAAGTTGGCGATGCTGAAGCGCACCACGTCGCCCGGCGTGTAGTCGCTGAGCAACTCGCTCACCGCCACCACCAGCGACGGGATCGACTCCGAGGCTCCCTCTATCAGTTCGCCGAACCCCAAGCCGACGGCGGCACCGGCCGTTCCTGCCAGTGCGCCCATGAGTGAGGGAACGGCGCCGGGTGAGGATCCCGGATGCTCCCCAGTGGCTTCTTGGTCTGTCACCGCTTTCCCCTTGGCCGCTTCGATTCGATTGTTTCGCGCGTCGAGAGCGTACGCCTTTCGTCACCGAGCGCAATAGGCCATAGTGAACGGATGGAGATCGGGTCCCCGGGGCGATGAACTGCCGATGAAGCACCGATGACAGGCGGCCTCGGCGACCTGCGCTCCTGGGGTTACGACGATCGCGTAGCCGGTGCCCTGGAGCCCGGAGCGCGGGTTGCCCGGGTGGTGCAGGTGGATCGGGGCGAGTGCGACGTGGTGACGGCGGAGGGCATGGTGCGAGCCGGCTCGGATTCCGTGCGGGCCCAGGCCGAGACCGCGCCGGTCACCGGCGACTGGGTGCAGGTGACCAGCCAGCACGACATGGTGGTGATCAGCCGGGTGCTGCCCCGGCTCACCGCGCTGACTCGTCGGGATCCGGCCGAGCGCGAGACCGAGCAGGTGCTGGCGGCCAACTTCGACATCGTGGGCATCGTCGCCGGCCTCGACCGGCCCCTGCCTCCGGGACGGTTCGAGCGCATGCTGGTGATGGCACGAGACAGCGGGGCCGCCATCGTGATCCTGCTCACCAAGGCCGATCGGGCCCCGGATGCCGCAGCGGCGGCTGAGACGGTCCGGGCCGTAGCCGGCGACGTCGACGTCCTGATTTTGAGCGCGCGCCGCGGCCTGGGCCTGGATGACCTGCGGTCCCGGCTCGGACCCGGTCGAACCATGGCCCTTGTGGGTGCCAGCGGGTCGGGAAAGTCGACCCTGGTGAACGCCCTGGCCGGTGCCGAGGTTGCCGCCACCGCGAAGGTCCGTTCGTCCGACCGGCGGGGCCGGCACACCACCGTGGCCCGCCGTCTCGTGCTGCTGCCCGACGACGGCGGCGTGGTGCTCGACACGCCGGGTGTGCGGGCCCTTGGCCTGATCGACGCGCAGGAGGCGTTGAGCCGCGTGTTCAGCGATATCGAGGAGCACGGTCTCAGCTGCCGGTTCTCGGACTGCGCCCACGGCGCCGAGCCCGACTGTGCGGTGACCGCGGCCGTGGAGCTAGGTGAGATGGATCCCCGGCGGGTGGAGCGCTTCATCGCCTTGCGAGACGAGGTGGAGCAACAGAGGATCCGCGAGGAGCAGCGGGCTAGAGCTGCGGCTCGGGGCCGCCGCTGAGGCGGCGGCGGTCTATCTTCCCGGTCGGGTTGCGGGGCAGCTCATCGACGATCCTCAGGTGCTCGGGAAGCTTGTGGCGAGCCAGCGCGCCGGCCCCGAAGGCTCGCAGGTCCTCCAGCGTGGGCGGCTCGGCGGCGTCTCGGGGCACCACCACGGCCACGCCGACCTCGCCCATCACTGCATCGGGACGCGGGACCACGACCACCTCCTGCACACCGGGATGCCCGGACAGCACGCCCTCGACCTCCGCCGGGTGCACGTTGTAGCCACCCCGGATGAACATGTCGCTCAACCGCCCCGCGAGGCGGTAGAGGCCGTTCTCGTCCACGGTGGCCAGGTCCCCGGTGCGCAGCCAGCCGTCCACCAGCGTCTCAGAGCTGGACTCCGGGTCGCGCCAGTACCCCGACATCACCGTGGGCGATCTAAGCCAGAGCTCGCCCGCCTCGCCCGGATCGAGTCGCTCCCCGGCGGAGTCCCTGATCTGAGCCTGCACGCCGGGGCGGGGCCGGCCCACCGAATGGCACGCCTCGTCGTCGCCGGCGTCGAGCGCGGTGGCCAGGCCCACTCCGCCCGACTCCGTGGACGAGTACCGGATCGAGTACGGCGCCCCGAAGCGCTCGCGGGCCGATCGCACCAGCTCAGGGGGCGACGGGCCGCCGCCGGCCACCACCGCCTGGACGGCCGAGAAGTCCAGCGCCTCCGATGACGGGTGCCGGACCATCAGGGCGATCTGGGGGGCCACCCCGATCACCGCAGCCATCCGGTAGCGGGCGGTGAGCTCCAGGGCTGCCCCGGCCGACCAGCGTTCGAGCAGGTGCGTGGTCCGGCCGCAGGCCAGCATCCACGGGAGCTTGGTCATGAAGGCGACGTGGGCGAACTGGGTCGACGAGATTCCGTGTCCGGCACCCCACGCGCCCCCCGTGTCGATCTCGGCCACCGCCCGCAGCTGACGGTTGGCGAACCAGGCCGCTTTGGGCGTGCCCGTCGAGCCCGACGTGAAGCAGATGCACACGGGTCGCTCGTCGTCCGGCTCGGCCGCGAGGCCTGCGAGGGCGCGATCCGACATGGGTGAGCCGGAGCGCAGAGGTCCACCGGCGGAGGCCGGGTCGCCCCCTCCTTCCAGCCGCACGACCTCAGGGACCGCCGATGAGCCGACGAGGTGGGCCAGACGCGGGTCCACAACCACCAGATCGGCTCCCAGCCGGTCGAGGCATCCGGCTGCCTCGACGGGAGTCAGCAGCGGGTTGATCCCGGCCGTGACCGCGCCGATGCGGGCCGCTCCGAGATAGACGGCGACGTAATCGACGTCGGAGGGCAGCACGAGCGCAATCACAGAGCCCTCCCCGAGGCCACGCTCGTGCAGCCCGGCCGCGACCTGCTGCGCGGCGTGTTCCAGTTGGATGAAGCTCAGGTGCTTGCCTGCCGGCGTGACGAAAGCTGCGCGGTCGCCGTACTCGCTCGCGGCCCGCTGGATGGCTTCCGTCAGCACTGGGTGCCCCCGGCGAGCGCTACCGGACGCTGACGCTGATGGTGTGCCATCCTTCGGCGCCGTTGGGGCGCGGCCTCACGTTCTTGGAGCTCTGGGTGTAGCCGCTGCCGTCGGTGGCCCGCACCTGGATCTGCTGCCAGCCTCCGCCGGAGGGAGTCCAGTCCCGGTGCCATTGCACCCAGCTCTCGTTGCCCGCGGCCTCGCCCAGCCGGCACGGCGTCCAGTCTTCGTTGCCGACCTTGACCTCGACCCGCTCGATGCCGCGGGTCGGTGCCCAGGCGATGCCGGCTATCGGTATGGTCTCGCCGCTGCTGACCCTGGCTCCGTCCTTGGGGAGGTCGATGCGGCTCTGGGTCTTCATCGGACCCTGCTTGGACCAGCCCCGCGGCACCCAGTAGCCGTCGAACCCGTCCCAGGTGGTGAGGTGGATCTCCTCGAGCCACTTCACCGCCGAGACATAGCCGTACAGTCCCGCCACCACGATGCGGGCCGGGAAGCCGTGCCGGGTCGGCAGGGGCTCGTTGTTCATGCCGATGGCGAGGATGGCGTTGCGGCCGTCGTAGGCCAGGGTGGTGGGGAAGCCGGCGGTGAAGTCGTCCACCGAGCGTCCCACGATCTGCTGGGCGCCGGGCTGGACGCCGGCCCGCTGCAGCAACTCGTAGAGCGGGATGCCCGTCCAGATGGCGTTCCCGACGAGCCCGCCCCCCACCTGATTGGACACGCACGAGAGGGTGATCACGTAGTCGGCGAGGCGCATGGCGCGGATGTCCTGGTACGTGAGTTCGTAGGGGTTGTCGACCAGGCCGGTGATGCGCAGGCGCCACGACTCCGGGTCGACCTGCGGGACCGTCAGCGCAGTGTCGATTCGGTAGAACCTGTTGGTGGGGGAGATCGGGGTCACGTAGGGCGAGATGTCCGGCACCTCGTCGTCGAGCGTGTCGAGGTGGGCCACCTGCGGGTATCGCGACGACTCGCCCCGCGGCTGTGTGGTCGTGGTGGTGGGCTCCTCGGGGGGTTGTGTGGTCGTGGTCGTTGTGGGTTCTGGTTCTTCGGGCGCCTGGGTTGTGGTGGTTGTTGTGGGTTCTGGTTCTTCGGGCGCCTGGGTTGTGGTGGTTGTGGTCGCTTCGACCTCGGCAGGCGGCTGTGTGGTCGTGGTGGCGGGTTCTTCGGGCGCCTGGGTTGTGGTGGTTGTGGTCTCTTCGGGCGGCTGCGTGGTGGTCGTTGTGGGTTCTTCGGGCGGTTGGGTTGTGGTGGTCGTCGTGGGCTCGTCTGGAGCTTCGACGACGACCTCGTCCGGGATCTCTATGCCTTCCGGGATCTCTATGCCCTCTGGGATCTCTATGCCTTCCGGGATCTCTATGCCTTCTGGGATCTCTATGCCTTCTGGGATCTCTATGCCTTCCGGGACTTCTATGCCGTCCGGTACATCGATGGCGTCGCGGCCAGCCGTGGTGGCGCCGCTCGTCGCTTCGGCGGCCGGGTTGGTCGTCCTCGGCGGCAGCGCGTAGGTCTCCCTGGCCTTCTCGGCCGCGGACGGTCCCCGCAAGCCCCGACCCAGCCCGACCAGGCTGAGGGCGGTCACTCCCGCGCCGGCGGCGAAGCCGAAGAACGACCGGCGCGTGCCGGCCGATTCCTGCTCCGTGTCTGCGTCTGCGATGTCCACCCCATCCGCGTCCGCGCCGGCGGTGCTCGGGTGCCAGGCCGACGCCCGGCTCACCAGGAAGAGAGTGACGACCGCGCCCAGCACGGCGGCTGCGAGGGCAACCAGCCACGAGGCCACTGCGGGGCTCAGCGGGTTGCGAGCGGCAGCCCAGCCGCCGACTAGCCCGAAGAGCGCGAAGCCGGTGATCGTCACCAGGCGGCCGCGGCGCGAGGCTTGACGGCCCAGCAGACCGCAGATGGCCAACGACGCGACGACTATCCCGACGGTGAGCACCGTCTTCTGGCTGGCACCGATGTTGGCGATGCTGAAGGCCACGATGTCGCCGGGCGTGTAGTCGGTGACCACCTCGCCCACCGCGATGACCAGCGATGGGATGGTCTCGCTGATGCCCTCGATCAGTTCACCGAAGCCCAGCGCGACCGCGGCCCCGAGGACTCCCGCGATGAAGCCCGCAACACCGCCGGCCCTCCGGCCTCCTCGAGGCCGCTGTTCCGCAGGTTCAGGCTGGTCCATCGGGGCGATTGTACGCTCCGGCTTGATGGATCTCCGGTCCGACCCGAGGCTCGCCGGTTTCGCCGACGAGGTACGCACATGGCTCGAGGAGCACCTGGTCGGCGAATTCGCCCGGTACCGGGGCCACGGCCTTACCGGACAGGATGACGTGCCGGTCGAGGTCCAGATCGCCTGGGAGCGGGAGCTCGCCTCGGGGGGATGGCTCGGGCTCGACTTTCCCGAATCGATCGGCGGCCGGGGATGCACGCTGGCCGAGCAGGTCGTGTTCTTCAACACCTACACCGAGGCCCGCGCCCCGGGCCGGATTCCGAACGTGGGGGTGATGCTGCTCGGCCCGACCCTGATGGCCTTCGGGTCGACCGAGCAGCAGCAGCGCTTCGTGCCCCCGATGCTGGCCGCCGAGGAGCTGTGGTGCCAGGGCTACTCGGAGCCGGGCGCGGGCAGCGACCTGGCCGGCGTGGCCACCACCGCGACGAGGAGCAACGGCCGGTGGGTGATCAACGGCCAGAAGGTCTGGACGTCGCTGGCCCAGCACGCCGACTGGATCTTCGTGCTGGCCCGCAGCACTCCGGGCTCGCAACGGCACGCCGGGCTTAGCTACCTGCTAGTTCCCATGGACCAGCCCGGCATCGAGATCCGGCCCATCGTGCAGATCAACGGCGGGGTCGAGTTCAACGAGACGTTCTTCGACGATGCCGTCACCGACGCGGATCTGGTGGTGGGCGGCGAGGGCAACGGCTGGAAGGTGGCCATGGGCACCCTTGCCTTCGAGCGGGGAGCGAGCACGCTGGGCCAGCAGATCAGCTTCCGCCAGGAGTTCGATTCGCTGGTGTCGGAGGCGCGGACGTCCGGGCGCATCCGCAGCGATGTGCTGCGGTCGGAGCTGGTGCAGAGCCACATCGAACTCGAGATCCTGCGCTACAACCAGATGCGGATGCTGACATCGCTCACCCACGACCAACTCGCCGGGCCGGAGCAGTCGATCGGGAAGCTGTACTGGGCGTCCTGGCACCAGCGGATGGGGGAGCTGGCCACGAGAGTGCGGGGCGCAATGTCGATGGTGGCCGACCCGGACGAGGGCGCCCACGCCGGTGAGGGTGGGCTGAATTATCGGCTCGATCGCTGGCAGCGAACGTTCCTCTACTCGCGGGCTCACACAATCTACGGGGGAAGCAATGAGATACAACGCAATATAATCGGTGAGCGGGTTCTGGGCCTGCCGCGGGAGCCGCGTTAGGCGGCGGTTGCGCCGATACTCTGCAGGTCATCGCCGGGGGAAACCGAGCGCAAGGAGATTCGATGGGACGTCTCGCCAACACCTGGAGCCTGGCCAAGCTCTCTTGGGGTGTGCTGAAGAAGGACCGGGAGCTGTTGTGGATGCCGGTGCTGTCCTTTCTGGTGTCGGCCGTCGTGATAGCGATCGCGATCGGGCTCACGTTCCTCACGTTGTCGACCACGTCCTCCCACGGCCAGACCACCATGGAGTTCAACCCGGCGATGATCGTGGTCTACATCGCGGCCGCTCTGGTCCTGGGCGTCGTGGCCGTGTTCTTCAACGGGGCGCTGGTCGCCGGGGCTCACGAGAGGCTCACCGGGGGTGACCCCACGGTGCGCAGCGCCATCGGCCGGGCGTTCGCCCGCATCCCGGGCCTTGTCCCGTGGGCGATCATCACCACCACCGTCGGGCTCGTCCTTCAGGCACTGCGGGATCGGGCCGGCTGGCTGGGGCGGATCGTCACCAGCCTGCTGGAGATGGCCTGGGACGTGGTGACCTTCCTGACCGTGCCCGCCATCGTCATCGACGATCTGGGGGCCATAGCCGGTCTCAAGCAGTCGGCGTCGCTGCTGCGCCGCACATGGGGCGAGAACATCGCGGCCCGGGTCGGGTTCGGCCTCCTCGGCTTCGTCCTGATCATCCCGGCGGCCATCGTGGCCGGGCTCTTCATAGCGTCCGGCTGGCAGTTGCTGATGGCGATCGGCATCATCGTCGCTGCGGCGTGGGTGGCGGTAGTGATGGTGGTGCTCACCGCTCTGAACGCCATCTTCCAGACCGCGCTCTATCTCTACGCCACCACCGGGACCGCCCCCTCCGGCTTCGAGCAGGCCCCCCTGGCTCAGACCTTCGTCCACAAGTAGCCCGCGGGGACGAGCCGCCGTCAGGCGATGCCGTCCACCAGCCCCCAGTCCAAGGCAGTGACTGCATCGAGTTCGGCGTCGGTGACCAGCCATTCCAGCGTCCTCTGGCGGCCGATGCGGGCCGGGATGCTCACCGTGCCCCCTGCGCCCGGAATCAGGCCCATGGACAGCTCCGGGAGCCGGAACCGGGCCCGGTCGGTGGCGGCGACCGTGGCGCAGAACGCGGCCAGTTCCACACCCGCGCCCACACAGGCCCCGTCGACCATGGCGGTCGTCCGGTCGGCGATGGCGGCCAGCCAGGGAGCGGCGTTGGCCCGGCTGCGAATCAGGTGGGCGGTCGCTGGGTCTGAGACCGTGCCGAACTCGGCCGGGTCGCCTCCCGCGCAGAAGTTGCCGCCTGCGCCGGTGAGAACTAGAGGACGGTCGTCGCCGCTCGCGTGCAGAGCCTTGAGGACGTCCACCAGCTGGTCGCGCATGGCCGCGTCGAACAAGTTGAGAAGGCGGGGACGGTTGAGGGTCACCGTCACCGTCGCGCCGTCGTCGGTCACTTCGATGCGGGGTTCATCGAGGTCGCGCCGGCTCCGGCGTCCCCGGCCAGCGAGCCAGCGGGCGTGTTCGGGCCCAGCCTGGAGAGTGGCGTAGGCGAGGCTTTCGACCAGCAGGGCATCGGCTGGCCCGAGCCGGGAGCCGCGGCGCAGAGTCTGAGCGGCCACGACCGAGGCCTGCGGATTGGCTCTCAAACCCTCGAGGGCCGGGCCGGGATCGTCGAGCGCGAGGTCCCAGGAATCGCCGCCGGCCCCCATCGCCACCGACACCATCGGGAGTGCAGCCAGAGCCGATCCCACGTCGTCGGCGGGATCGTCGCCCACGTCCACGACCACCGCGGGAACTCCGGCCGCAGCCGCGATCCCGTCCAGCACCAGCCGGTCGAAGTCCACCGACACGACCGCGGCCCGGATCTCCTCCAGGGGCCAGATGCCACCGTGCACGGCTGGATCAGCTCTCTGGAGGGTCGGGGGCGAAGCGCTGCCTCAGCTCCCGGCGCAGCAGCTTGCCCGTGTCGTTGTAGGGCAATTCGTCGACGAACTCCACCCGCGCCGGCACCCGGCTCGATCGCAGCCGGGTCCGTACCAGCTCGCGGAGGTCGTCGACGGCCGGGGCGGGGGAGCGGGTGATGACGCACACCGCCACCTCCTCACCCCACTCGCGGCTGGGCACCCCGAATGCGGCTGCGTCGACGACGGCGGGATGGGTCAACAGCACGTCCTCTATCTCGCCGGGCGACATGTTCTCGCCGCCTCGGATGATGATGTCGTCGTTGCGGCCGTGGATCCACAGGTAGCCGGCATCGTCGGTGTGCCCGCTGTCCCGGGTGCAGAACCAGCCGTCGTCGTCGAGTTTCGAACCGTCCTCGGCGTACTCGCCGGCAACCTGCTCGCCTCTGACCCAGATCTCTCCGGCTGCACCGGCTTCCGCCTCGGTGCCGTCGCCGCGGCGCACCGAGATCTCCACTCCCGGCAACGGTCGCCCTGCCGACGAGAGTCTGGCCCTCTCATCAGGATCGTCGGAGGCGGCCCACCGCCGGTGGTCGTCGGGACCCATCACACACACGGTTGAACTCGTCTCGGTGAGGCCGTAGGCGTGCGAGAACCCTGCGGCCGGGAACAGCTCCAGCGCCCTCTCCACCACCGCCCGGTGCGACTTGCCCCCTCCGTATGACACGAACCGGACCGTTTCGAGGCTCTGGCGCCGCCGGTCGAGGGCGTCGACTATGCGGGCCAGCATCGTGGGCACGAGCATGGCGTGAGTCACGCCTTGGGCTCGCACCAGGTCGATCCAGGAATCGGGGTCGAACTTAGGCAGGGGCACGATCCTGCGCCCCGAATACACCTGTGACAGCTGCGCGGCTACCGAGGCGATGTGGTATGGCGGCACAGCCATGATGTGGGCCTCGTCCGGGCCGGCCGAAGCGAACTCGACCGTGCCGAACACATAGGACACCAAGTGCCGGTGGCGCAGCACCGCGGCCTTGGGCGGGCCGGAGGTGCCGCTGGTGTACAGCAGCACGGCCGCGGCGTCGGGGTCCATGGGCCAGTCGCCCAAGTCGGCGGGTTGGGCACCGCCGGCGGGATCGTCCCGGAGAGCGTCCCGCTCGACGATTTCCAGCCCGTCCACCCCGGCCAGCCGTTCCGCGCCGGAGGGGTCGACCACCGCCAACGCCGGCGCGGCCCGGTCGGCCAGCCGGCGCAGGTCGTCATCGGCGAGCCGGTAGTTGACCGGCACGTAGGGCACGCCCGCCCATGCCGCTCCGAACAGGGAGACGGGCAGCACCGCGCCCGGCTCGTCGCACAGCACCAGATGCTCGGCCTCGGATGCCCGCAAGCGCCCGGCGAGTGCGGCCGCGTCGCCCATCAGGCGGTCGCCCGTGAGGCCTCCGTCGAGTGGCCCCACCGCCACCCGGTCTCCCATGGCGGTGGCCGCCATCTCGAGCAGCATCATCACGTTCATGGCGGGGGGTGAGCGGCCCGGCCGCTCAGTCCGAGGCGGGCAGCGGCTTCGTCACCTTCACGGTCAGCGGCTCATCGCCCAGCGCCAGCGAGCCCGGCCCGGCCTTGGTGCAGAGCACCTCGATGGTCTCGTCCTGGTCGCCGTAGCGCTTGCCGAGAAGCGTCCCCTCCGATGCGTCGGCGCTCGGCTCTCCGGATCGCTCGGCCGATCCGGCCGCCACCATCGGCGCTCCGCCGCAGGTCAGCTCGGCCGGCCCGGTGCCCTTCACCACGATCACCTCGGTGGCGCACACCGTGCTCTGGAATCGGGCCCCTGGCCGCAGCTCCACCATGTCGTCCTCCCGCGCCTGAACATCCATTGTGACCGTTGGAGGGCAGTTGCCCAACCGCTCACGCTACCTTCGCTGAGGTGCTCGCAATCGAACCTGCCACCCTCGACGACGATGAGTGCGCCAGGGCTTGGGCCATGTCTGGAGCGATGCATCTCACCGGGCCGGCCTCCGGTCCACCGGCGGTGTCGCCCGCGGGGATTGTGCGTCCCCTACTTGGTCTCAGTGACGCGCTGGCCTCGGCCACTGGGCGTCTCGGCACCGAAGTCAGGGTGGATCCCGTGGCGCTGGCGGCCCAGCGAGCCGCCTTCACGGGATTCGGGCGAAGCGGATCGCGCAGCGCGGGCGGGTACGCGCAGATGGTGCGGGCCCGCGACGGCTGGGTAGCGCTCAACCTTCCCCGCCCCGCGGACGTAGCCATGCTGCCTGCCCTGGTGGGCGCGGCGGTGGAAGGGGACGACTGGGCCGAGATCGAGCGTCGCCTGGCGTCGATGGAGTCAGAGCGGGTGGTGGAGACCGGGTCGCTGCTGGGTCTGGCGTTGGCGGTGGCCGGCGCCACCGCTGCGCCCGACCAGCCGTGGTCGGTGCACTGTGAGGCGCCGGTGCGGCCGAGGGACGGCCGAGCGCCCGTGGTGGTGGACCTCACGAGCCTGTGGGCGGGTCCGCTGGCTGGCGGGTTGTTGGCTGCGGCTGGATGCCGGGTGCTCAAGGTGGAGTCGGTGGCTCGGCCCGATGGTGCCAGGCGAGGCCCGGCCACGTTCTTCGAGTTGCTGAACCACAAGAAGGAGCCCGTGAGCCTGGGCCTGCCCGCACCCGAGGCCCTCGACCGGCTGCGGGAGTTGATCGTCGGCGCCGACCTGGTACTGGAGGCGAGCCGGCCGCGGGTGATGCAGCAGTGGGGGATCAGCCCCACTGAGGTAGTGGCCGCGGGCACGGCCTGGCTGTCGATCACCGGCCACGGGCGCCGTGGGCGGCACGTCAACCGGGTCGCCTTCGGCGACGACGCCGCCGCCTCGGGAGGCTTGGTCGTGCCGGGTGATCCGCCGATGTTCGTGGGCGACGCCATCGCCGATCCCATCGCCGGTCTGGCCGCGGCGGCGGTCGCGGCCGACCTGCTCGCCGACGGCCGGGCAGCGCTTGTTGACGTGTCACTGGCATCGGCGTCGGCATGGGTTGCCGCCCACGGTGGCGCCCCCATCGAGCGTCCCGTGGTCGGAGACGGAGACCGCTGGCAGGTCGAGCAGAGCGGTCGAACGTTCCCGGTCTGCCCACCCCGCGTTCCCGCGGGGCTCGCGGCCGCCTAACTGGGTACCGTGGCGGCGTGAGCGACGACTCCGGGTGGGACGCGACGCTTGAGGACCTAGAGCGCCGCCGGCAACAGGCTCGGGCCATGGGAGGCGCCGAGAAGGTGGCTCAGCGCCGGGCCGAGGGGCGACTGGACGCCAGAGGCCGCATTGACGGGCTGCTCGACGCGGGATCGTTCACCGAGATCGGCACCCTGGCCGGCCCTGTGCCGGCCGACGCCCTGGTGGCGGGGGTAGGGGCCATCGACGGCCGTCCGGTGGCGGTGGGCGCGGAGGACTTCACCACCATGGGGGGCTCGATCGGCCCGGCCGCCACCCGCAAGCGGTGGCGCATCGCCGACATCGCTCGCCGCGAGCGCATCCCGCTGGTGATGCTGCTGGAGGGAGCCGGGCACCGGCCCCCCATGCCGGGCGATCCCGGTGGGGGCGGGCCCAACGACCTGCAGGCCCAGGCGGCTCTGTCGGGGATCGTGCCCATGGTGTGCGGGGTGATGGGGCCGTCGGCGGGTCACGGGGCCATCACCGCCCTGCTTTGCGACTTCTCGATCATGACCGGCGATGCGGCCATCTTCACCGCCGGTCCTCCGGTGGTGGAGGCGTCGTTGGGGGAACGGGTCGGCAAGGACGATCTCGGTGGGCCCGCGGTAGCCATCGGGGCGGGAACTGTTCACAACGCCGCCGCCGACGATGCCGACCTGCTGGCCCAGGTCCGCTCATACCTGTCGTACTTCGGATCGTCGGCTTGGGAGAGCCCGCCGGCCGTCGACACCGGCGACACCGGCCGGCGCCGCATCGATCGCATGCTCGACTTGGTTCCACGCGACGGCCGTCGCGGCTACGACATGGCCGCGGTCGTTGAGTCGCTGGTCGACTGCGGCCAGAGCCTTTCGATCCAGCCCGACTACGGCCGGTCCATCATCTGCGCTCTGGCCCATGTCGGCGGCGAGCCGGTGGGGGTCGTGGCCAACCAGCCGGCCCAACTGGCCGGCTCGATCGACGCGGCTGCAGCCGACAAGGCGGCTCATTTCATCTCGGTGTGCGATGCCTTCCACCTGCCGCTGCTGTTCCTGGCCGACAACCCCGGCGTGCTGGCCGGAACGGCATCGGAGCGGGCCGGGGTGCTTCGGGCGTCGGCTCGCATGTACGCCGCCCAGACCGGCGCCACCACGGTCAAGATCCATGTCACGCTGCGCAAGGCCTTCGGCTTCGGCAGCTGCGTGATGGCCATGAACCCCCACGACTCCCAGACCCTCAGCTTCGCCTTCCCCGGTGCCACGGTGGGGGCCATGGGGGCCGCGGGCGCGGGGCGGGCCGTGGGCGCCGACGAGCAGGCGGAGCGCGACTTGCGCCGGGCCGAGGAGGAATCGGCCTACCGCTCTGCTTCGGCGTTGAGCTTCGACGACGTGATCGATCCCCGCGACACCCGTAATGCCATCCTGTCGGCCCTCGAAGTATCGGGCCGGCGCCGCAGCCAGCCCTGCTGGCCCAAGGCCCGGCTCGGCATCACGCCGTAGGGGTTCGCTCTTCCCGGCCGGCGGGTCCTGTCGTCGAGCCCCGTTCGACCGACGGGGCTGCGCCCCATTGTCGGTCGCCCGGACTCGCCGCCACCCCCCGGCCTGGCCGGTGGACCGCTCTGGGAGAGTCGCTAGCTGGTGAGGCGCTCGACTATGTGGTCGATGCAGTTCGTTAGGGCCTCGACGTCTGAGGGCTCTACCGCGGGGAACATGCCTATACGGAGCTGGTTGCGTCCGAGCTTGCGATAGCCGTCGGTGTCCACGATGCTGTTGGCCCGGAGGGCCGCACTGATGTCGTCGGCGCTCACCCGGTCGTCGAAGTCGATGGTTCCCACCACCCGGCTGCGGATGGCGGTGTCGGTCACGAACGGCGAGGCGATGTCGGAGGCCTCGGCCCAGCCGTAGAGGATGTCGGCCGAGCGGTCGCTGCGGGACGCGGCCCACTCCAGGCCGCCGTTGCCGTTTAGCCAGTCGACCTGACTCACGGTGAGGAACACCGTGGCCAGCGCAGGAGTGTTGTAGGTCTGGTCCTTGCGGGAGTTGTCCACCGCCAGCTTGAGGTCCAGGAAGGCCGGCGTCCAGCGGCCGGAGGCCGACAGGCGCTCGATCCGCTCGATGGCGGCCGGCGACATCAGGGCGATCCACAGTCCGCCGTCGCTGGACAGGGCCTTCTGCGGCGCGAAGTAGTAGACGTCGCAGCCCGAGGGGTCGAAGCGGAGCCCGCCCGCGGCCGAGGTGGCGTCCACCAGCACCAGTGCCTCGTCGTCGCCGGCGGGGCGGCGGACCTCCAGCATCACTCCGGTCGACGTCTCGTTGTGGGGGTAGCAGTAGGCGTCGACTCCGTCGGTGGCCTCAAGCGGGGGGCAGGTCCCGAAGTCCCCGACCCGCACCGACGGCTCGTCGAGGTGGGGAGCGGACGCGGTCACCGCAACGAACTTGGAGCTGAACTCGCCCAGCGACAAGTGATGGCTGCGTCGCTCGATCAGCCCGAAGCTGGCCGCGTCCCAGAAGGCGGTGGCGCCGCCGTTGCCCATCACCACCTCGTAGCCGGAGGGCGCGCCCAGCAGATCGGCGATCCCGGCCTTCAGTTGGGCTACCACCCGGCGCACTCCAGCCTTGCGGTGGCTGGTGCCGAGATAGTCGATGGCCCTGTCGGCCAGCGCCTGAGCGGCCGCGGGACGGAACTTCGAGGGCCCGCTGCCGAAGCGGCCGTCTGAGGGGAGCATCGCGGCGGGGATGGCGATGGTGTCGGGTCGGGTTGGCGCTCGTGTAGGCATCGACCCGAAGTCTGGCACCCCGCGAGCCCCGCTCCACGTCATCCGCACGCGCAAGATCGACAGATTGTGTCAAAGCTCCGCCGGTACGCTCGCGGCCATGACGAGCGAGCGGATCTCACGGCGGGTCGGGGCGATCGCCCCCTCGGCGACCCTGGCGGTCACGGCCAAGGCCAGGGCTCTGCGGGCCGCCGGCGAGCGGGTCATCAGCTTCGGCGCAGGCGAGCCGGACTTCCCGACCCCCGAACACATCGTGGAGGCGGCCGCGGCCGCGTGCCGCGACCCCCAGCACCACAAGTACACCCCCGTCGGCGGCCTGGAGGATCTTCGTGAGGCGGTGGCGGTCAAGACCCGGCGCGACTCGGGCCTGGAGGTCGACCCGGCCGACGTGCTCATCACCAACGGCGGCAAGCACGCGGTGTACAACGCCATCGCCGCGGTGGTCGACGCGGGCGACGAGGTGCTGCTGCCCACCCCGTACTGGACGACCTATCCCGAGCCGATCGCCCTGTCCGGCGGCGTGACCGTGCCTGTCCTGGCCACCGCCGCCAGCGGCTTCCGGGTGAGCGTCGACCAGCTGGAGGCGGCCCGTACTCCGCGGACAAAGGCGCTGATCTTCGTGTCGCCGTCCAACCCGACCGGCGCCGTCTACCCCCGGTCGGAGATCGAGCAGATCGGCCGCTGGGCCGCCGAGCACGGCATCTGGGTCCTCACCGACGAGATCTACGAGCACCTCACCTACGGTGACGCCGAGCACCATTCCATGCCGGTGGCGGTGCCCGAACTGCAGGACCGCTGCATCGTGCTCAACGGGGTGGCCAAGACCTACGCCATGACCGGTTGGCGGGTGGGCTGGATGATCGGACCGTCCGACGCCATGGCCGCGGCCCGCAACCTCCAGAGCCACTGCACATCCAACGTGTGCAACGTGGCCCAGGCCGCGGCGCTGGCCGCGGTGTCGGGTCCCCTCGACGCGGTGGTGGAGATGCGCCGCCACTTCGACCGCCGGCGCCAGACCATGTACCGCCTGCTGAGCGGGATCGAGGGGCTGGTCTGCCCCGAGCCCGAGGGCGCCTTCTACGCCTATCCCGACGCCACCGGCCTGCTGGGCCGCGACTACGGCGGCGCCAAACCGGCGACCACCCTGGAACTGGCCGACCTGCTGCTGGACCGGGCCAAGGTGGCGGTCGTCCCCGGCGAGGCCTTCGGCGCCAGCGGCGGGCTGCGGCTGTCGTTCGCCCTCGGCGACGACGATCTGGGCGAGGGAGTGGGCCGTATGGTCGACCTGCTGGGCGGAGGCTGATGCCCGACCCGGCAGTCGTGCCTTTCGGAGAGTGGCCGTCACCGGTCACCGCCGAGTGCCTGGTGCAGGGAGCTGCCGGGATCTCCGAGGTGATCTCCGATCCGGTCCGGCCCTGGGTGCTGTGGTGGGCCGAGAACCGCCCCGACGAGGGTGGTCGCACCGCCGTGATGCGTCGCGACCTCCGCGGCGGCGAGTCTCAGGAGGTCACACCACCGGATGCCAACGTCCGCACCCGGGTGCACGAGTACGGCGGCGGATCCTGGTGGCCGCACGACGGGTCGCTCTACTACGTCGAGTTCGACGATCAGCGGCTCCGGAGGATCGATCAACCGGGCGCCAAGCCCCTGCTGCTGACCGCTGAGCCGCCCGAGCCGCGAGGGTGGCGGTACGCCGACGGGCGGGTAACACCGGACGGCCGCTGGAGCGTGTGCGTTCAGGAGCGCCACGGCACCGGCGGCGAGCCGGCCAACGAACTGGTGGCGGTAGCCACAGACGGGTCGCAGCGGCTAGTTCGGTTGTGGTCGGGATCCGACTTCGTTATGACGCCCAGGGTGTCGCCCGACGGATCGATGCTGGCCTGGATCTCGTGGGACCATCCGAACATGCCGTGGGACGCCACCCGGCTGCACGTCCACGAGCTCGGCGACGCGGAGCTGGGCGCAGAGGTGCAAGTGCTGGGCGGGGGCGGGGACCGCAGCCTGTGCGAGCCCGGCTGGGATCCCGGCGCCGCCGGCTCGGAAGCGAGGCTGATGGTGTGCAGCGACCACGACGACTGGTGGGGCCTCTACGAGGTGAGCCTGGACAGCGGGTCCCTGCTGCCGGTCGTGGCGGGCGACTTCGATGTGGCCACCCCGCCCTGGGTCTTCGGAATGCAGCGCTGGGCCGCGGCCGGGGGAACGGTGGCCGCCGTAGCCGGGATGCCCGCAGGCGACCAGATCCTGGTGGACGGCCGCGCCCTTCGGTTGATCGATTCGTCGGTGTCGTCGATGACCATCGCCCGCAACGCCCCCGACGGCGCCGCGGTGCTGGCGTACGCGGGTGCCGGCTACCGGCACGAACCTGAGGTCGCGGTGGTGCGCATCGACGGCGACGGCCGCGCCGGGCGCAACGCGGTGCGGACGGCGCGGGAGCTGGGACTCGGCGCGGGCCTGCTGATCGAGCCCGAAGCCATCACCTTCCCGACCGGTGGGGACGGATCCGCGGTAGCCCACGCCCTGTACTACCCGCCCGCCAACCCGGCCTGTGCGGGCCCGGCCGGTGATCGTCCGCCGCTGCTGGTCACGGCCCACGGAGGGCCCACGGCCGCTGCCCGCCGCCAGCTCCAGCTGGGTGTCGTGTTCTGGACCTCCCGGGGGATCGCGGTGGTCGACGTGGACTACCGTGGCTCCACCGGCTACGGGCGCAGCTACCGGCGGGCCCTGGACGGCGCCTGGGGCGTGGCCGACGTGGAGGACTGCGTGGCCGCGGCCCGGTTCCTGGCCGACCGGGGCGACGCCGACCCACACCGGCTGATCATCCGGGGCGGGAGCGCGGGCGGCTTCACCGTGCTGGCCGCGCTGGCCCTCCACGACACATTCGCGGCCGGGGCCAGCCGCTACGGCATCGCCGACCTGGAGGCTCTGGCCGCCGACACCCACAAGTTCGAGTCCCGCTACCTCGACCGCCTCGTCGGCCCCTACCCGGAGGCCAGGGACGTCTACGTCGCCCGTTCCCCGATCCACCACCTCGACGGCTTCGACGCCCCGATGATCGTGCTGCAGGGCGACGAGGACGAAATCGTGCCCCCCGCCCAGGCCGAGATGATCGTCGAGGCCCTCAAGGCCAAGGGCGTGCCGGTGGCCTACCTGCTCTTCAAGGGTGAGCAGCACGGCTTCCGAAGCGCCGACAACATCGTGGCCGCCCTAGAGGCCGAACTGGCATTCTTCGGCCGGGTCTTAGGCTTCACACCAGCCGACCGGCTCCCCGACCTCGAGATCGCCGGCCTCTAGCCCGAATTGGCAGCCACCGAGGCCGAAACCGGCGCTCCCCGCTGCCAATTCGGCTGGGGATCAGTCCTTGTCGGCGTCCTCGGCATTGGAGCCGTCACCGTCAGCGGCGGACGTCTCCTCGGGGTCCTCGCCGGCGTCGCCGGACTGATCGTCCACCGGTTGGCCGTTCTGGGCCGCGGTCTCGGCGATGGTGGGCCATGACGACTCGTCCACCTGGGACCGGCGCCGTCGCTGCATGACCAGGCGGCCCACGCCCACCAGGGCGCCAGCGACCGCGCCGATCTTCACCAAGCGAACGGCCCGGGTCAGCAAGCGAGGCATATCGGCAGCCTACCGACACGCTTGCCGGATGCTCCCGGTTGCTAGAGCTCCAAAGCGGCGAGTCTCGTCAGGGTCTGGAGGTCGTTGACATGGAGCCGGGCGGGGGTCTGGCCGTCGAACGAGCCCCAGCCCTTGAAGCCCAGAGTCCACAACTCGTCGCTGATCACGATGCTGCGCACGATCACGTTGGGCGAGTCGTTCGGCCAGCAAATCGAGATGGACTCCTCACCACGGAGCAGGCCCAGACCCTCCGCCTCCTCGGTGAGCATGTCCATCCACGGATCACGGGGGCATTCGAAGCCGGTCATGCCCGCCTCACCCGGTTCGCAGGCCAGCACCGCGTTGTAGTCGTCGGAGATGAAATACTCCAACTCGGTCCTGAAGTCCTCCATCTCGGTGGACGGAAGGTCGGTTGCGGTGAGCTTGCGGCAGTCGGTCCGGCCGGGTTCTTCGCCCTCGATCTCGTGGTCGACTCGCCCCACTTCGGTGATGGTGCCGTCCGTCACCCGCAGCACCACCGCGCCGGACCACTCGTTCCAGACCGTGACCGGGATGACGGCCAGCTCCTCGGGGGCCCACCACAGGAAGGCCCGGTGGTCCCAGCCGACGTCGTTCCAGCCGTCCGGGGCGGTCCACACCGCCACCTCGCGGGGCGCGGCCAGGTCGCTGACATCGAACAGCGACACCTTGGCCCCGGTCACGCGGCCCTCGGGGTCGGCGTCGGAGCCCACCCCCAGCACCTGCGTGTCGCTGATGGGGTGCAGGTAGCTGGAGAAACCCGGGATCTTCAACTCGCCCAGGATCCGGGGGTTGGTCGGGTCCGACAGGTCGATGGTGTAGAAGGGGTCGATCTGGCGGAACGTCACCACGTAGCCGATGTCTCCCACGAAGCGCACCGACTGGACGTTCTCGCCCCGGCCGATGTCTCCCACGCTGCCGACCTCGGCCAGGACGTCGCCGTCGGTGCTCAGCACCCGCACCTGGCTCTCGGTCTCCTCACCCCACGGATCGCCGACGGTGGTCACGATGCGCAGGTACCCGCCGTGCTCCGACAGCGAGAACTGGTTGCGGATCACTCCCAGGACCTCGCCTGAGGACGCGTAGGCGGCCGCGTCGCCGCTGATGTCGAAGCGGTGGACACTGGTACGGCGCTGGCTCCAGGCTTCGCGCCAGCCGTCCTCGTCCCACTCGTCTTCGCCGCCTCCGAACTCTTCGGGGTCGATCCAGCGGGTGGTGGCCACATACAGCGACCCGGTCGACGCGTAGACGGTGTCGCCGGGAGCCATCACCGCGGTGGACTGCGACGGGTCGAAGTCGCCGCCGATGGGCACGCTGATCACGGTGGTGACCCCGAAGCCCGAGAACACCGACGGGGCGTGCACGTCGTCGCAGGGCACCATCAGCGATCCCGTCGAGCTGTCGGCCGATCCGAGCGTGTAGTGGGGCAGCCAGTCATCGAGGGTCGAGTTGAGGACCGCGGCCCGGTTGGCCATCTCGGCCACGTCCTCAGCGGACTCGTTCTGAGGGAACACGAACGGGAAGTTCCACTGGGGGTCGTAGCGCAGGATCACCCGGGCGGTGCCGCCGACGCTGCGGGCGCTGATGTAGTTGCCTTGCACACCGACGGTCTCGATGATCCGGGGCTCGCCGCTCACATCGATGCGCTGGAGCACGGTCTCTGAGCCGTCGCCCGACTCGCTGTGAGAGCGGGTGATCAGCAGCAGGCTGTCGCCGTCGATGAACAGCTCACGTCCCCGGCCCTCGGCCACCGGGACCGAGCCGACCGAGCGCCGACTGGCCGCCTCGACCACCACCAGCTGGCCCGACGACAGCGTGAAGATCCTGCGGCCATCGGTCTTGACGATGTCGGCCTCGTCCACCCCGGCCTCCTGGACGTTCGTGCCCGAGAAGTCCACGCCCTCGACCGGAGCGATAGCTGCATCCGGAGCCTCGGGCGCGGCGGCGGCCATGGCCTCCTCGGCCACGGCCATCTCTGCGTCGTCATCACCGAGCCGGAACACCGGGCCGAACCAGCCGCCCTGGTCGAAACCCCACGGCCCCACCCGGGCCGAGTACTCGGCGCGCAGATGGTCCAGCAGCGTGCTGCAGTCGTCGAACCGCACCAGTCCCGCGGTCAGCACCACATCATCAGGACCGACCTCGATGACCGTCTCGTCGTCGGGGTCGGCGCTGGCGGCAGCCGGCGCGCCGGGATCGGCGGAGCCGGAGATCCCTGGCCCTCCCCTGGGGCTGTCGGCGCTGCAGGAAGCGGCTACGAGCAGGAAGCTGAAGGCGAGGATGAGTGTCTTGCGCATAGAGGCGGAGGCCTTTCGTCGCGCGCCGGTCGGCGCGGGTTCGATTACTAGCGATACGACGTTCCTGCTTGTGCCGCGGTTCCCGAGTTCGCTCCGATTCTCGCGGAGGGCTCGGACATGACCGCCTCCTATGTGGCCGCGGGCAGCCAGGGGAGGCGTCGTCGCTCGTAGTCGTCGATGGCTCCGGTGTGGCGCAGGGTCAACCCGATGTCGTCGAGTCCCTCGAGAAACCGCTGCTGGGTGGAGGCCTCCATGCCGAAGGCGGCCTCGAACCCGATGGCCGGCGCCTCCACCGTGAGCCGCTCCACGTCCACGGTGATCTCCAAGCCGGGGTCGGCCTGAACGGCGGCCATCAGCTCATTGGCTGCCGCGGCCGGGATCTGGGCCGGGATCAGGCCGTTCTTGGTGCAGTTGTTGCGGAATATGTCGGCGAAGCGGGGGCTGATCACCGCGTCGAAGCCGTACTGCTGGATGGCCCACACTGCGTGCTCTCGCGACGAGCCGGTGCCGAAGTTGGTCCCGGCCAGCAGGATGGTCGCCCCCGCATAGCGCTCGTCGTTGAGAACGAAGTCGCGGCTGTCGCGCCATTCCGCGAACAGGCCCTTCTCGAAGCCGGTGCGCGACACCCGCTTGAGCCAGTCCGACGGGATGATCTGGTCGGTGTCCACGTCGCTGCGGTCCAGCGGCACCGCGGTGCCCGTCACCACCTGGGTTGCCTTCATGGCCGCAACCCGCCCCTGACGTCGGAGCCCACCTTCATGGCAGGTCTCCGGGAGCAGCGAAGCGACCGGTTATGGCGGTGGCCGCGGCCACCGCGGGCGACACCAGATGGGTGCGCCCGCCCCGGCCCTGGCGGCCCTCGAAGTTGCGGTTCGACGTGCTGGCCGCACGCTCACCGACCGTCAGCTTGTCGGGGTTCATGGCCAGGCACATGGAGCATCCCGGCTCGCGCCAGTCGAAGCCGGCCGCCCGGAAGACATCAGGCAGGCCCTCGGCCTCGGCCTGGGCCTTGACCTGGCCCGAGCCGGGCACCACCAGGGTGCGCACCCCGTCGGCCACCCGCCGGCCGGCCACCACCGTCGCCGCGGCCCGCAGATCCTCGATGCGGCTGTTGGTGCACGAGCCGATGAACACGGTGTCCACCGCGATGTCCCGCATCGGGGTCTCCGGAGCGAGACCCATGTAGTCGAGCGCCCGAACCGCGGCTTCGCGCCGGGCCGGTTCCTCGAAGCTGTCGGGGGAGGGCACCGCACTCTCCAGCGGAACCGACTGGGCGGGGTTGGTGCCCCAAGTCACCATGGGGGAGATGTCGGCACCGTCGAGGGTGACCTCGACATCGAAGGAGGCGTCATCGTCGGTCCGGAGGGTGCGCCAGTCGGCCACCGCCTGATCCCACAGGTCGCCTACCGGTGCCTGCTCCCGGCCCTGCAGGTACTCGAAGGTCGTGTCGTCGGGGGCGATCAGTCCGGCCTTGGCGCCCGCCTCGATCGACATGTTGCACACCGTCATGCGGCCCTCCATCGACAGCGCCTCGATGACCGGCCCCCGGTACTCGATGATCCGACCGACGCCGCCGGTGGTTCCGATACGGCCGATGATGGCCAGGATCACGTCCTTGGCAGTCGAGCCGGGGGCCAGGGTTCCCTCGACGGTCACCGCCATGGTGCCCGGCCGCATCTGGGGCAGGGTCTGGGTGGCCAGCACATGCTCCACTTCACTGGTGCCGATCCCGAAGGCGATCGAGCCGAAGGCGCCGTGGGTGGAGGTGTGAGAGTCTCCGCACACGATGGTCATGCCCGGCTGTGTCAGACCCTGCTCGGGCCCGATCACATGCACGATGCCCTGCTTGGCGTGGCCCATCGGGTAGTTGGTGATGCCGAACTCGTCGGCGTTGCGTCGCAGCGTCTCGACCTGGGTGCGGCTCACCTCATCGGCGATGGGCTTGTCGACGTCGGCGGTGGGCACGTTGTGGTCTTCGGTGGCCACCGTCAGGTCGGGTCGGCGCACGCCCCGGTCCGACAGCCGCAGCCCGTCGAAGGCCTGCGGCGAGGTGACTTCGTGCACCAGGTGCAGGTCGATGTAGAGCAGGTCGGGCTCGCCATCGCCACCGCGGGCCACCGTGTGGCGGTCCCAGATCTTCTCGCTCAGCGTCTGCGGCGCGGTCACGGCTTCGATCCTAGAGGCCGACGGACGGAGGCCCGTGAGCGGAGCGAACGAGAGCGGGAATTACGGCTCATGACTGACTTGTCAGCCGTCGCGGCCGGTGATGACGGCCGGCGGGGGATCGTCGGTGGCGGCGTCCCAAACCATCAGTGTCACGGCCATGCCCAGCAGCAGGGCGCCCACCACCAGGGCGATCCGCGCCCACCGCAGCGTGCGGGGCGGATCGGAGCCCACCGGTCTAGGACACCTCCACGACGGTGACCTTCTGCCGGCCGGCAGGAGAGTCGAACTCGACCGCGTCTCCCTCGGCCGCGCCCAGCAGCGCCTCGCCCATCGGCGATCCCGGCGACACCACGACGACGTCGTCCTGCCGTTCCTCGATCACGCCGACCAGGAAGCGCTCGGGCTCGTCGTCGCCGTCGTAGAGGACGGTCACCACCGACCCCAGCATCACCCCGAAGTCGCTGTCGCTGCCATTGCCGACGTCGATGATCTCCGCGTTGGTGAGGATCCGTGTGAGATGGACGATGCGGCCCTCCAGTTTGGCCTGCTCCTCCTTGGCTGCGTGGTAGTCGCCGTTCTCGGACAGGTCGCCCAGCTTGCGGGCGGCCTCGATCTTGTCGGCTATCTCGATACGGCCTCGGGTGGAGAGTTCCTGCAGCTCAGCGCTCAGCCGGTCGTGCGCGTCCTGCGAGAGGTGATGAGCATCGGGCATCGCATCAATCTACCGGCGGCGAGGTATGCTGGTGCCCGTGGCGAACCGGCCCAGCATCGCGATTCCCTAGCGCGCGCCATCCCGGCGCGCGCCTTCAACCGTCCACCCAGGTGGGCGGTTTCGTAATTTGGCAGGCGCTTCAGCAGGACGGGAGCTAGCGACAGAACCATGGCACATCGAGTGGGAGTCATCGGAGGCGACGGCATTGGCCCCGAGGTAGTGGCCGAGGGCCTGAAGGTGATCGCGGCCGCCGGCGTGGATCTTGACACCACGCACTACGACCTCGGCGGCAGCCGCTACCTGCGGGACGGAACCGTGCTCGACGACGCCACCGTGGAGGAGTGGCGAGGACTCGACGCGCTCTACATGGGAGCGGTCGGCACCCCCGAGGTGCCCCCCGGCGTCATCGAGAGGGGCCTGCTGCTGAAGATGCGCTTCGAGCTGGACCTCTACATCAACCTGCGACCCTTCACCGCGCCGGCCCACGACTTCGTGGTGATCCGCGAGAACACCGAGGGCACGTACGCGGGGGAAGGCGGCTTCCTGCGGAGGGGCACGCCGCACGAGATCGCCACCCAGGGGTCGGTTAACACCCGTCACGGTGTGGAGCGAGCCGTTCGCTACGCGTTCGACCTGGCCATGACCCGGCGCAAGCACGTGACGCTGGTGCACAAGACCAACGTGTTGACCTTCGCCGGCGACCTCTGGGAGCGCACCTTCAACGAGGTCTCGGCCCGATACCCGGACGTCTCGACGGCCTACAACCATGTGGATGCAGCGTGCATCTACTTCGTGGAGGATCCCGCTCGCTACGACGTGATCGTCACCGACAACCTCTTCGGCGACATCCTCACCGACCTCGGCGGCGCAGTCTCGGGCGGCATCGGGCTGGCGCCCACCGCCAACCTGCATCCCGGGCAGGTGTCGATGTTCGAGCCGGTCCACGGCTCGGCGCCCGACATCGTGGGCACCGGCCGGGCCAATCCCGTCGCGGCGGTGCTGTCGGGCGCGATGATGTTGGACCATCTCGGCGAGACCGGGACCGCAGAACGGATCCGCAAGGCCTGCGACCGGCCCGAGTCGCTCGACGGCACCACCGCCGAGATCGGCGACGCCATCGTCGCCCGCCTCGCCGACCAGCAGGTCTGAGACCCAGGACACACCGCAGAGAAAGCGCCACTCGAGGAAGGCCACCCGCCCAATGCCGATCACACCCACCAAGCACATCTGGATGAACGGGGAGCTCGTTGGATGGCAGGACGCCAAGATCCACGTGCTGTCGCACTCGCTGCACTACGGGACGGGCGTGTTCGAGGGAATCCGCACGTACGCCACCGACGACGGCCCCGCCGTGTTCCGGCTGACCGATCACATCCAGCGGCTGTACAACTCGGCGAAGATCCTCAACATGCCTATGCCGTACTCGGTGCCCGAGATCGTGGAGGCCTGCAAGCTGGTGGTGCGCGACAGCGGGCTGCCCGAGTGCTACGTGCGCCCCATCGCCTACTACGGGTACGGCGAGATCGGGCTGTCCACCGCCGACTGCACCACGGAGATCGCAATCGCGGTGTGGCCCTGGGGCGCCTACCTGGGCGATGAAGCCCTCACCAAGGGCGTCCGGCTGAAGATCTCGTCGTGGGCCCGCCACGACCACAACATCATGCCGCCCGCCTCCAAGACGACCGGCAACTACGCCAACTCGACGCTGGCCAAGATGGAGGCTCTCAGGGCCGGCTACGACGAGGCCATCATGCTCAACCCGGCCGGGCTGGTGTCGGAGTGCAGCGGCGAGAACATCTTCGCGGGCACTCCCGACCTGCTGGTGACCCCGCCGCTGTCGTCGGGGGCGCTGCCGGGCATCACCCAGGACTCGGTGATCTCCATCGCCCGCGACATCGGCATCGATGTGGTGATCGGCGATCTGGCCCGCAGTGACCTGTACATCGCCCAGGAGATCTTCGTGTGCGGAACCGCCACCGAGGTCGGCGCGGTCAACTCGGTGGACGACCGGCCCCTGGTGTGCCCCGGCCCGCGCACGCTGGCCATCGCCGAGGCCTATGCGGACGTCGTGCGGGGACGCAACGACCGCTACAAGACGTGGAACGAGTACGTCCATGAGTAGCGACGCCGGGTCGCGGCCCTCGGTAGAGATCTACGACACCACCCTGCGCGACGGCACACAGCTGGAGGGCATCTCGCTCACCGTCGACGACAAGCTGCGCATCGCCGAGCAGCTCGACTATCTCGGCGTCGCCTTCATCGAGGGCGGCTGGCCGGGCGCCAACCCCAAGGACGACGAGTTCTTCGAGCGGGCCCGCACCGAGCTCGACCTCCAGGTCAGTGAGCTGGTCGCCTTTGGCTCCACCCGCCGGGCCCGCGGCAAGGTCGACTCCGACCAGGTGCTGGCCCATCTGGCCGGAGCCGGAACCTCGACGGTGTGCATCGTCGGCAAGTGCTGGGACTACCACGTCACCGAGGCCCTTCAGACCACCCTGGACGAGGGCGTGGCCATGGTGGCCGACTCGGTGGAATTCCTGGTCGGCGCGGGCAAGCGGGTGCTGTTCGACGCCGAGCACTTCTTCGACGGCTTCCGCCGCAACCCCGAGTTCAGCCTGAGAGTGCTGGAGGCCGCGGCCATGGCCGGCGCGTCCACCGTGGTGCTGTGCGACACCAACGGCGGCACCCTGCCCGACGACATCTCCGAGGCCGTGTCGGCGGTGGCGGCCCACGTCGACTGTGAGGTCGGCATCCACCTGCACAACGACACGGGCTGCGGGATCGCCAACGCGCTGGCCGCGGTACAGGCCGGGGCGGTGCACGTTCAGGGCACCATCAACGGCTACGGGGAGCGGGTCGGCAACTGCGACCTGGTGCCGATCATCGCCAACCTCGAGCTGAAGATGGGCATGCGGGCGCTGCCCGAGGGCCGGCTGCCCCGTCTCACGTCGGTGTCGCACCACGTGGCCGAGCTGGTCAACCTGCCGATGAACCCCCAGCAGCCCTACGTGGGGGCCAGCGCCTTCGCCCACAAGGCGGGGCTGCACGCCAGCGCGCTGAGCCGCCGCCCCGACGCCTACGAGCACGTGTCGCCCGAGCTGGTCGGCAACGGCACCCGGGTGCTGGTGTCGGAGATGGCCGGACGCTCAACCTTGGAGATGAGGGCCGCCGAGCTCGGCCTGGACATCGACGGCCGGGTGCTGGGCGAGGTGATCGACACGCTCAAGCGCCTGGAGCACGCCGGGTACCACTTCGAGGCGGCCGACGCCTCGTTGGAGCTGCTGATGCGGGGAGCTAGCGGCTGGGAGCAGGACTTCTTCCGGCTGGAATCGTTCAGGGTGTCGCTGGACCACCGCTCCGGTACGGGAGCCCGGGCCTGGAACGACGTGTCGGTGGAGGTGGACACCGAAGCCACGGTCAAGCTGTGGGTCGGAGGCGAGCGCCGGGTGGCCGTCGGTGAGGGCAACGGTCCCGTCAACGCGCTGGACACCGCGGTTCGCACCGCGCTGGGCGACATCTACCCGGCGCTGGAGAACATCTCGCTCACCGACTTCAAGGTCCGGGTGCTCGACACCCAGAAGGGGACCGGGGCGGTGACCCGGGTGCTGGTCGACTCCACCGACCGCCGCAGGGTGTGGACCACCATCGGCGTGTCGGAGAACATCATCGAGGCGTCCTGGCAGGCCCTGGCCGACTCGGTGGTCTACGGCCTGCTCCACGCCGACGACTGAGCGTCCCGTCGTCCGGCCGGCGGGTCCTGTCGCCGGCGCGCCCTGGCGGCGCGAGCGCCGCCATTGCTTGCCCCGACGCCACCCCCCGGCCTGCTGTTCCTCGCCCAAGCGCGGTCTAGGCTGCCCGCTCGTGGCTGCTCCTTCCCACGTTCCTGCCACGGCCCAGGCCCCGTCCATCTACCGATCGCCGCCCCGGCGGGCTGATCCCTGGATGGCCGACCGGCCCGGTGAGGTGGTCGGCATCGAGCCTTCGGCCGGCCCGGGCCTGGGCAACCAGGGTCCCGACCAGGGCTACGCGCTGAAGCTGGCCGAGCGCTTTGCCGGCCAGCTAGTGCTGACGCGCGGCGAGCGCGAGGACGATGCGCTGGCCGTATGCGTGGCAGTGGCGTTGCGCCGGGCCTCGATGTTCGGCCGGGCGCCGGTGATGCACGACCTGCGGGTGGCCCTGGAGCTGTTCGGCCTTCTGGGCGAGGCCGACGCTGAGCTGGTGGCCTGGCGCCGGGACCGCTTCGCCGGCGCGGCCGGCCACCACGGCTACCACGTCAAGTTGCGCTTGGCCGACCTGGTACCGACCGAGACGCTGCGCCTGACCCCGGCCGCGGCAGCCGAGGCCCGCACCGATAACTGGCGAACCCCGCTGGGGCTCTAGACGACTCGGTCCGGCGCCCGGGAAAGTCGCCAGCGCCAGTCTCAAGCCTTGACGACGAGCGTCTTCACCGCCTTGTCGTGCCAGCCCTGCCGGCGATCGCCCCACAGCAGGGAGGCGTGGACGAGCAGGCCGGGAATGATCAGCAGTATGTATCCGATGGTCGGAATGACCCAGCGTCCGGCCGCGGGTCCCCAGCCGGGCAAGGTTCCGTTGTCGGCCCTGACGACCTTGATGCTCACAGCCATCTTGCCGGGGGTCTGCCCCTTGAGGGCGACGAAGCAGACCTCGTAGGCCGCGCCGACCAGGATCGGGAGCAGGAGAGGATCGACGAGGCCGACGACGAGACTGAGGACGACGCCGATGACAATGTCGATGAGCCTGGCTCCGAGGCGTTGGCCCGCCGTTGCGAGCTCGGCGGTGTCGCCGGTTCCCAGATCCGCGTGCCCCGCGGCGGGCGCACCTCCGTGGTCGGACGGGCCCGCCGGCGGGGGAGGAGGTTCAGGCGACCAACCCGAGTCGTCGGGAGGGGGCGGAGGCATGTCGGACATCGGATAACTCCTTCGGCCCTAGAGGCAGTCGGTCTGCGTGACCGTAGCAGCGGCCTTGGGCAGAATCAGGTTCCGTTCAACCCATCGAGCGTCGCAGAAGCTTGGAAGTGCTTGGCTAGTCTCGCCGTGTGAGCACGGTCAGGGTTCGGTTCGCGCCCGCGCCTACGGGGTTCCTGCATGTGGGCAGCGCCCGCACCGCGCTGTTCAACTGGCTGTTCGCCCGGCATCATGGCGGCGAGATGGTGCTGCGGGTGGAGGACACCGACGCCGCGCTGAAGACCCAGGAGTATGTGGACGCCATCATCGAGCCCTTGCAGTGGCTGGGCCTCGACTGGGACGCGGGGCCCTACTTCCAGTCCGAACGCGGCGAGGCGCACGCGGCCGCCATCGAGCAGTTGCTGGCCGGCGGCGCCGCCTATTTCTGCGACCTGACCCGGGACGAGATCGAACAGCGCTGCGAGGCGGCCGGGCTCCCGGTCGGCTACCACGGCTGGTCCCGCGACCGCGACGTGGCCGACGGACCCGGCGTGGTGGTGCGGTTTCGCTGCCCCGACGACGGCACCACCGTCGTGGACGACACCGTGCGGGGGCAGGTGAGCTTCCCGAATGAGTCGTTGGAGGACTTCGTCATCCGCCGCGGCGACGGCTCGCCCACGTTCCATCTGGCCAACGCGGTCGATGACCACGACATGGGCATCAGCCACGTGATCCGGGGCGAGGACCTGCTCAACACCACGCCGCGGGTGCAGCTGATCTGGCAGGCGCTCGGCTACGGCGCCCCGCCGGTCTATGCGCACCTGCCGCTGCTGGTCAACGCCAAGCGGCAGAAGCTGTCCAAGCGGCGCGACGACGTGTCCCTCGACAGCTACCGCCGATCGGGCTACCTGCCCGGGGCCATGGTCAACTACCTGGCCCTGCTCGGCTGGGGGCCACCCGACGAGGTGGAGATCCGCCCGCTGGACGAGATCGTCGCGCTGTTCGACCTCGACGCGGTCAAGCCGGCCGCTGCCTTCTTCGACCCGGCCCGGCTCGATCACATCAACTCCGCCTATATCAAGTCGCTCACTCCCGAGCAGTTCGCGGATGCGGCCGAGCCGTTCCTGACCGGCACGGATGCCCCCTGGCCCCCCGAGCGCTACAACCGAGGCGTCGTGAGCGCACTCGCCGGCGAGATCCAGCAACGGATCGCGCACCTCGACGAGGTTGCGGGGTGGGTCGACTGGATCCTGCGGCCCGAGGTCACCTACGACGAGAAGGCCTGGCGCAAGTCGATCGTCAAGGGCAGGGCGGCCGCCGACGTGCTCAAGGCGGTGGAGGCCCGGCTCGCTGACGACGACTTCTCCTCGGCCGAGCGGCTCGAGGCCATCGTCATGGGCGTAGGCGACGAGCTCACCGAGAGCATCGGGCAACGGGTGCGGTCCCAGCCCCCCGTCCGGGTGGCCCTCACCGGCCGTGGCGCCGGTCTGCCCCTGTGGGAGCCGATGCGCCTGCTGGGCCGGGACACCGTGCTTGCTCGCCTGCGCGCCGCCCGGGCCCGGCTCTAGCCCCGTCCGTCTCGAAATCGATGCCGGCAGTGGTCCTCTAGGGGCCGACTTGCCATCAGTCGCCTGGGGTCAGCCGCGGGACTGCGTTGCTCGGCCGCTCACAAGGCGGTGCCGTCCATATGCTATGGATATACTCATGATCAAGCTCTGGATGTGCATGCGATCACACTCGGCTGCTTGGGGAGGATGATGATGGGAGCGAGCATGTCGGCAAGCATTCGGCACCACCCGCGCCGGGGCAGCGTTGTCTTGCGTTGGACGCTGCTGTTTCTGGCCGCGCTGTCGACGGCGATGCTGTCGGCTTGCGGCGGCGACTCCGGCGAGGCAACCGGACAACAGGCGGACACGCCTGCTGCGGACGTTCAGACGCAGAGGGGGGCGGAACTCACGACGCAGGAGTACGCGGCCGCCCTAGAGGAAGTCCTGGCACGCTCTGCCGCAGAGGCCGAAGATGCGTTCCAAGATGCGTATGAGGACTCCATTGGTGGATTATCTCCCGAGGATCTGGATCGCCTATTCTCGCTTGAGACTGACGGCTCTTGGTCGGAGCAAGATCGAGAGTTCGCGAGCGAATTCGCAGGAACCCTCCTGCCGGCAGTGACAGACTTCTGGGAAGTTCTCCATCGGTTTGGTGGTGACGGGGTCGACGAGGTGTCAAGCCTGAGACCTCCAGAACATCTGTCCGACCTCCACGGCAACTGGACCGCCACACTCAGGGAATCCGTTCGATTCAACCGGAGCTACTTAGAACATGTGAGGGCTGTCGATACAGACATCAAGAACCGGGAAGAACTCGCCGACTTCATTGCCCTGCTCGACTCCCTGGAGGGAGATGCGCCGATCGATCCCGAATTTGAGAGCCAGAGCAACGAAGTATTGGGTCAGCTTGCCGAGGCATGTCTGGATCTTGAGAGCCAGCTCGAAGCAGAGTTGGAGCGTGATGTCAACATCTCCTGTCCAGAACACGAGACCGCGCCGCCAGAACTCGAGACCGCGCCGGCACCCACTACGCCACTGCCGGAGTCTGCACCCGAGACCGAACAGGGATCTGCCTTCGAAACAGATTCCGTGACCATACCGGAACCCACTGCCGAAATAGCGGAAATTATTCCTGAGGCCAGCGCGGGTTCTGTAGAGACGGACAGAGAAGCGCTGGTCGCCTTATACAACGCCACAGATGGACCCAACTGGGCCGACAACACGAACTGGTTG